>CAVSNV010000010.1:0-472501 GCA_963729485.1 uncultured Verrucomicrobiae bacterium | reverse complement strand
TTCCTGGGCAAGATCGACCGCAACTTCCTGTTGGCCTACCATTTTGAAAAGGAAGGAATTGACCCGTGCCCCCCACCTTTCCATCAGGGCATTGAGCGCCAGGTCGTCCCCATCGGCCAGCCGTGTCATAAGCTCCGAATCCGATATTTCGATCACGCTTCCATGACTTGGCGCATCACTTGACATGGACATCGTCTGGCTCGCTGTGACTGAAGTCCAATGCGTAGGGAAGCATCACCTCAAGGTATCGCTTTTTTTGATGAGGCTTCAAAATCCGTGCAGTCTCATAAAGATGGGCAAGCATTTTCTCCTGACACTCCGCATGGATACCCGCGTGGCCCTCGATGGCCGCTTTCAACTCCGGTGTGACTTCATCCTTCCCTCTGGATGCCTCATCGAGCCGTTCGTGTGCCTCCGCGATCCTCTCGCACATTTTCGCACACTCGGGCAGGTAGGCTGCATGGAGTTTTCCGACCCGCGTGAACTGTTCATCAGTAAGATTGAGTTCCTTCTTGAGCCACTGCAACTCCGGCATTGTTTCTATCAGCGTGGTACCATGATGATCGGAAATCCGGTGCGAACGCATCAATGCGAATGCACAAACCCCGGCCACTATCGCGAGCGCAACCACTGCAAAAAGCTTCTTCATTATTCGTGGGATGACATGAAAGGACTTACCGACTGGACATAGGCTGTTTTGAGATTTTCCGGATGTGAAGCGGAGCCTGCTCCGAGTCCTAATCCCAGAGCCGTCATTACAACTACGGCGGTCGTCGCAGCAAGCGGTTTCGTGAGTTGAAAGGAAACACGCTCCAACCAGCTCCTAAAGCCAAAGCTCTCAGAGGCAGAGCTTTCGATGCGTTGCCACACGGTACGCTTGAAAGAAACCGGTAACGGCAGTTCGTTTCCAGCGGATCGGAGCAGTTTGTCTAACTCGGAGTCGTTCATAATCTTGATTTCGTAAGGATATTGCGTCGTTTCCCCACACGGAACATTACTCCGGCGGCGTCAGTTTCTAACATGATATACCCCCTAAGACGCCCCTCCCCTTGAATTTTCTTCAAAATATTTCCCAATTACGGGATTTGTCAGGTGCCGATCAAGCGTGCCTCTGCATCAGTGATGCGAGTGCGCCACCAGAATGCACGGCAATGCCGGTCGCTCGCTCCCAGCTTCTTCAATATATCGGCAACTCACACGGAGCGGCCTTGCACCTCTCGTAACTTTGGCTAAAACCCTTGAAAGCTGACAGGACGAAATCGCCCGCATGTGGCACGCTTCCCAAGAAACACGACATCACCGAAGGCTTCCATCGCAAGATGAAGTTCATTTAACGCCGGGCTTGCAGCTTCAGAAACGTCGATAACCGCCGGCACATCATCGCCCAATGCGGATAACCCAAATAAGAAAAACAATTGAGGACGCCCGATCTCCCAATCTTGGCTGTAGAACCAAAATTTTTATGCGGCTCCCGAGCGGGAAAGCCAAAACCAAAGGACTTGGCAAAGGCTTGGTAACCATGTAGGAGAACGGTGTTTTATGGCGTTCCCTGTCGTAATTGCCTTGGAAAGAAAAACTCCTTTTAGACCTTTCATCCCTTTAAACTAAAGGAAAAAGGATGGAGGCGGAGGTGGGAATCCAACCCACGAATGACGGTTTACACTACCGGAAAGCGATGTCGCCCAGTCAAAGCCGGTTTTCAAAAGCGAGTGGACGTTGAACTTGTCAAGATAGGGGAAATCGGCCGCTTTTGCGCTTTCGTCGGTGGCACCCGCATCGTCGAGCATCAGTGGAGATGGATTCGGATCCTGTCTCGAAGGAACAAAGACGCCTAGCACCAGGTTACCTAAGGAAACAGAAATCCGGAGCGGAACTATCCATTCTTGAGTCATATAGAGAGTGGGCGGTAGAGGTAATTTCATTTCCCTTGCGGGAAATGACTTGTGCAAGTGCGAGACAAGATATCTAAGCAATCTTCGCGTGCTAACAGAAAAAAATCTCAGATTTCTTCCTACCACGGAAGTGAAAAATCAAAAAATAGCCACAGCCACAACCCCCCCTTCAGATGTTCGGCCGATGTAAAGCCCCCCTACACACCCGAGTCGCGCCACCCTCAGCAGGATGTCTCCTGCATCGCTTTCTCCCATGGCCAGTGGGATCGTTGCCCGTGGCCGAAGGGATTGCAGAAAGGCAGCTTCGACCTTAAAACCGACCATCCGTTTGTTGACGCCGGTATTCTTGGGCATTTGCTACTTCACACGCCGTTTTTTGGTCAAGGAGCTTTGTATGGGGTTGCAGTAGTGCCACGATTTCATGCCAGGGAGATTGCTCGATCAAATCTCTCACTTCAATGCGATAGTCGGAAACAAGCATTAGGAGTTCATTGGTTTTGAGTACATCAATATAGTCTTCAAGAATACTCCATGGCGCTCTGGAAATACAGTGCATCCTCTGGATGTCTGATAACCGCCAGCCGATGTGACGGAGGGATAATTCAGGAAACTTCCTACAGGCGTCGCGTTGCAAATCAAAAGGAAGTCTATGACCCGCATGCTCTATGGTCGCTTGGGGTTCCTGCTCGTAAAAATATGCCACCTGCTTCACTGTTAGGTAGGACGCAGCCAGCCTCACCGCCTCGCAAGGATAATAGCGACAACAGAAATCTAGTTGCTGGTTCGTGAGTAGCCACGGCACAAATCGGAGCGCGTCTTCTGGCGCACTACGGATACAATAATCAAACTGCTGCCATGTCATTCTGGATACCGCGTCAGGATTAAAAATGGCCGCTGAAGGGCAACTTCGGATGCAACCTCCGAACTGTGCATCAGAGAGCAGATCCAGCACTCGACTAAGAGCGGACTCTGGATCCGCTTCGATACATGCGTCAAACAGTTGCGGCTCAAGACGGTTGCCGAACCAGTCCAGTGCCATTCTGGCATCGCGCTGGCAACAGTAAGCAAACTGCAACGGAGTAAGAGATTCAGAGGCCCATTCCAGCATCCAGGTGGGCCAATTGACGCAACAACGATCCCGTTGATTTACATCAAACTCGGCGGCATTATGTTTAATCGTATTCTCTGGATCGATTTGTAGCAATCGGCTCAATTCATTATCATTCATATTTTTATTTGTTTGTAAGTCAGTAGAGAACTAGCACACCGCTATCTCGGAGTTAAAATATTCAGATGTTAATCCTTTATGCCCAGACATTTCCTGACCGCTTGGCGGAGTCTCTAGGAAAGAGACTTTTCTTCCATTTTGTCTCGGAGCGATTGGGGTTCGCGTGGGTACTGATAATACTTGGCCTTGAATATGTATTTCCATGGTAGTTACGTAGCTCAATGATTTTCCAAATTTTATTGAATGCGTCCCTAGTCTCCGAATTCACCTAGGATTCGCTCTATCTCTTGGCGCGCAACCAGCGTTGCTCCGAAACCAGTGATGGTCGTGATTCGCTTTTTCTTGACCTGGCGATAAGCCCACGATCGATCCTTGCCAACCATCCGGGCAACCTCGGCAAGCGTGTATGCCCGCCGTTTTCCACGATCATTATTTTCGTCGTCAAATTTCATGGGGAAATAGATCCCACAGAAATGGCGTAGCGGAAAGATGCCGAGCGGCACACTCTTTCGTACAAACCCTCAAGAAGCCCGGAAAACTGATCATCAATGAAGGTAGATATGGCCTTTGGCAATGAGAAGATTGACCTGAGGCTGATTGGTAGCCTTATGGTCTTGCGTCTTTCAGCAGGTTCTCGAAGCCCTCGTTGATCCAGCTTTTGACTGCAGCTTTGCAACCAGTGGCAAGCTTTGCTCCGGTATTTTTCTGCCTCTGCTTGCCTTCAGAGATCAGACTGGATGGCCACGGGTACTGATCCCATTTTCCATCGCAGATGGCATCGGCTAAGTTCAATGCCGCAACGATCCAGCGTTCGAGATTCTTCTCGCTAAAAATCGGGAGGTGCTTCCACTCTTTCCAATTTTTTTCATATCCGCAGGGAACCAGGGTTCCTTGGGCTAGGATCAGCTCGTCCAATGTATCGCGATGTACAGACGAATAAATCTTCGGATCAATTTGAAACCCTTTTTTCCCAATAGCGGAATGAGCAATTTTAGATCGCTCGATCATCTCTAAGAGGTTTGCAGTGTCTCCATCGTCGTATTTCCGCGCAAGACGCCTGCCTTCTTGGAAGCTCTTCCAGAAAATGGTTAGCAAACCCGACTCTGCTATCGATATTGAAAAACCGATCTGCTTTCGTGCCTGGATACTTCTTGATGCGGATTGCTGAGCCTCTACCGAGCATTGGAGGAACCAATCGATGTATCAGACCCAAATTTGAACGGTAGCAAAGGGCGACTGGCCATTCTGGACACTCTCTGGCTGCAGACGTAACGACGAGTTTTTCTACTGAGCCTCGCGGACTGCCATTCATCTCTGCCAGAAAGTCAGCAAACTTTACTCCTGCATTTGCCACGATCAAAACGGCTTGAACATCTCCCTTAGCGCATTCCCTGCGTAGCATGATCAAAGCCCCCATGATCGCTCCTTTGGCTAGTATGCTTTGAATTCCTATCCCTACGGATTCATCCAGTTGATCGATACCTTCCTCAAGAAATGTTTTCACTCCCGGGCGTTCCGGGCGAGGTTTTCCTGTGGCCCTCAGCGCTCTAGTAGAAATCTTCAAACTGACCTTCAGTCCTGCGGGTATCTGGTCTGCGATGCGATTGGGTCTTCCGTCATCAAGGGCGGGATAGGATATTAGCCAAGCTTGTGCCTTCTTGGCAGCATTCTCAACCGCCACCTTTCCAGGCGAGCCGTCGTCCAATTGAAGCAGCTCCGCGAGAAGTTCCGCACATCGCGCACCGGAATTCGCCATTGCCCGCGCTGCTTTGTTTGACCCCACCTGGCACTCGGCCTGCAATGTCGCGAAACTTTTCTCTAAAATTGCCTCCACTACGTTTAAAATAATCATGCCTTCACCAGTTTTGCCATTTCGCTAGAGTGCTTTTTGCAGAGATGCCCATACGTTTTGGCACACAAGATACCTCCGTCCTGATGCCCGAGCCAACCTGCAAGCGTGGCAAAATCCACCCCGGCTTCGATGCATCTGGTCGCGAAAATATGCCTGAGATCGTGAATCCGGAGGTGGTCAAAATCAAGACGCTCACATGCGTTATCGAGCGATATGCGAGGAGATTTAACCAGCATAACAGGATCATTCGGACCGGTAGGCACTCCGGCTGACCTTAAACGATTCAACAAGTCTTGAGCCGCAGGAATTAGTGGAATTTGTCTTATGAGCCCATTTTTAGCATTCCGAGCTGTCATCCAATCTTCCTTAATGTTCCTCCATCGGATTTTCTGCGCTTCCGATATTCGCAGGCCGGTGTATCCCATGAATTCTACAGCCATGGCGGAGGCTTTACTGTGCGACTTTTTCTGGGAAAGAATGCTCGCCACAACCTTGGCAAAATCTTCCGCAGTGGGTAAATCATACTCTTTTTGTTCTGGCGTTCTCCGCTTCAGATCCTTTGCGGCGTTTTTCGCCACGTATCCCTCTTCGATAGCTTGCTCAAATGTTCTGCGCAGCAGTGCCAGCCCGCCATTGTAGCGGGTCGCGCAATACTGCGCCGCGAACTTATCCATGAGTTTCCTCAATTCCAAGAACGTGACTTTGGAGATCGGCTGTGTAAGTGGATTCTTTTCTAGACTGGCGGCAACCTTTTCGAGGGCGACCGCCACCTGCTCGTAGTAATGCTGAGTGGAATCCTCACCGTCGGGTATCACTCGGCTGGCCTCTTCCTGAACGGCTTCAAGTAGAGTGTTGGCCATGACTGCTTTTTTCGCGCCCCTCATATCAGCGAGCGCGTCATCCAGTCTATTTTTGGCCACGTTGCAATCGTCTGTGTCAAGACAGCGACGAATGACCTTGCCTGAGACCTTCGCGCTTGCGTAGTATTTGCCACTCCGATGACGAAGAAGGCAAGCAACCGTGGATTTCTTAAATTGTTTAATTTGTGGCATGGCGTCGCATTTTGTTCGGTTGAGAGTATGCACTCAAGGTATGCACTGCGCAACTCAAATCGTCGGAGATCCTTATAGGGGCTGTAGCTCAGTGGTTAGAGCAGGGGACTCATAATCCTTTGGTCGTGGGTTCAAACCCCACCGGCCCTACCTGTTTCACGGATGATTTCCGGAGATTTTGTCGCGGGGCAAAGTGCATGGGACGATCAAGCACATCGCTGATCGCAGGACCTATGCGCCTGTGCGATTCAGCAATGGCGAGCCTGGATGGCGGCTTCGTGGGTGATGGTGGATGCCCTTCGGTCCGTGCAACGATCCAGTTCGGCGAGTTTCGCGCGGGCGGTTTCCAACTCGGGCGGGGTGAGCAGCATTTTGTTGCGAGAGAGGATCCATCGGGCGAGGCCTTGATGGATGACATTGTCCGGCATGGGGGATTTCAGGGTGGCATCGCCGGCGAAGAAGACGAGCGAATGAAAGCGGTTCTTGGCCAGCCCCAGGTAGGCGGCGAGGGAGTTCACGTGGAGGTTGTTCTGGTGGAGGGGGTTGCTGAAACGGGATTTCTTGCGGTAGATCTGCTGGGTCCATTCACGCTGTTTTTCCGAGCCGAAGATCCAGCCAGTGTAGTTTTTCGTCTCGATGACGAAGATGCCGGAGGGAGAGATGACTACGTGGTCGATCTGGGTTAGATCTTCGCTGTCGTGCCGGGGGATATACAGATCGTGGTGGGAGCGGTAGCTGGTGGGATCGAGCGTTCTGAGAATGCGACGAACCCGGCGCTCTCCGAGCCAGCCTTTGGACTTCGGATGGCCGGAGATTTTCACCAAAACCAGCGTGCCGATGATGAAAACAGCGCCGATGAAGCCTGGTATTGAGATTATGCCGAGTAGTTCGAACAGGTTCACCCGGCGGGTCGGCTTGGAAGCAATTTCTGGCTCCGGCAGCGATTCCGGCGCTGGCCTGATAGATCGCTTGATGTCGGGTGGCATGTGCCGGTGTTTTTTCGACGGCGGCGCGGGAGTTGGATCGGGTTTTACTGACTGAATTGCTACGGGAGAGCCTGGACCCCGGCCGAACGTGCCGTGGAATTTCGTCCCCACCTCCATGTGTCCGTTTCTTTCCTGAATGAGAAGTGTGGAGGGAAAAAGGACGTAGCCGCCGGACCGCCACTCGCTCCAACGGCTGGTGGTGCGGTTCCACGTACGGTGCGTGTCGCACGCGAGGGCGACATGAGATTTGCGTGATATTCCGTTACTACGGTCGACAGGAGTCACTTGGCCCGGGCGGAGGGACGCTAGGCGAAGGCCCCGCCATTCTATGTGTGTTTTGCTTCCTCCGATATGATGGGTCGTCGCGGCAGTGCCGTCATCGCGGATGGTGACAAGCCTTCTCATTACCTGCGTAGCGTAGGAGATGACCGCGCGCCTATCGTTCCCCGGGACGGGCTTCAGGTCGGTGAAGCTGGATTTAAACGCTTCGCCGAGAAGTTCTGGCGCGACGCCCGGAGATTGGGCGGCTGCGAAACTGGCAGGAAGAATGAGAAGAAGGAAACAGAGCGGCGCGTTCATTTCCCAAGATCTAACAGACGAGGGGGAGAGCGCCACTACGTGAACGCGGATTCGTTCGATGATGCGTAAACCGGACTTTCGGGGTGGCGGGGAAACTGGAGAAACGCCATACAGTCTGTCATCTCTGTCTGGATGAGTCCCTGGTGGGAAGGGTTTTGAATGTGGATGAATGGGAAAGGATGCGACCGGACGGATTCAGACTTAGCGATCACAGCGGAATTTTCGTGGATCTCGCTGTTACGCGAGGGGCCGGGAGAGAAATACGCCTCGCCGGAGATTCCGGCGAGGCGTTTCCGAGATGAATCGGGTAGGTCAGTCAGCGGCGCGTTCCTTGGCTTCGTTGGCAGCCAGGGAGGCGGCGATGGCGGAGCGTTGCTTGGTCATGAGCGCTCTGACGTCCGCCGGGGTTTCGTTGCATTTGAGTTTCTCGTCGTATTCCTCAAGCGCGGCTTTTTCGCCCCGCACGCATTCTTCGAGGATGGCCTCGCCATCGTGATCCGGACTCAAGGTATCTTTGACGGAGATCCAGACCTGATGCGCCTTTGCTGCAACACTGCTCCCTTTGTCCGGCTCGCCGCCGTATTGGGCGATCATCTGCTTGATCTCGTGACCGAAGGAGAGACGCAGCTCGCTTTGTTTCCTGAAGAAACTGATCAGACCGGGATGGCCCTCGGCTCGTTCCGCGGCTTGTTTGAATCCTTCCTCCGCGTCATAGGCTTTGGTGAGAAGGTCGTTGAGGCATTCTACTACTTTTTCGTTCTGCATGCCGGTGCTATCGCAATCCCTGTTCCAGCTAACGGACGGTTCTGAAATTATCCGCAACTGCTTGATCGCGCGGGCTTTCACGGAAACCCGGAAGTGATTTTAGCCGATTCAATGGGTTGGGAAGGGCGCAAATGGCACGGTGCGCAGTCAATTTTGCAATCCACGGTGAATCTGGCTGTCGACCGGATCGCTGTGTCGGGAGTTGGATTTAGTTGCCGACGTCCTGTGGGATGATTTTCCGACCGTATTCCACCGCTTCTTCGGCGGCCATGGGGATCGGTGCATCCTTGTATATGGCGTAGGTGGTTTGCTCGAGTTCGATCAGTGCGGGCAGCCTGGCGATGAGATCGGATTTCGCGGAAAGGGTTTTCATTTCGCAGGCCCAGATGGTGATGACTTTCCAGCCCATGACCCGGAGGTCGACCCGGTTGCGCTGGTCGCGGGATCGGTTGGTGGTGATCTTGTTTTCCCAGAATTCGACGCGGGATTTCGGGAGGCGGAAGTCTTTGCATCCTTCGTGTCCGTGCCAGAAGCAGCCGTGGACGAAGATGACCGCGCGATGCTTCGGGAGGACGATGTCCGGTCTGCCGGGGAGCTTCCTGTTCTTCGGTCCGCTCACGGTGAAACGGTAGCCGAGGCGGTGGAGCATGGAGCGGACGGCTAGTTCCGGTTTTGTGTTTTTGTCTCGGATGCGCGACATCACCTCGGAGCGTTTCTCCGGGGTGAAAATATCGACCATTCTCCAATCAACAACGGGTTGGTTCCCGTGCCAGCGAATTTTCAAAAAGATACCGGACGGGTAAGCGACGGGTCTTTATCCGAACCAATGCAGGAAGGTCTTGATGATGACCGCGTTGGCGAGATCCACGAAAAAGCCGCAGACGAGCGGGACGATGATGAAGGCCTTCTGGGCGGCTCCGTATTTTTTGGTGACGGCGGTCATGTTGGCCATGGCGGTGGGAGTGGAGCCGAGTGAGATCCCGCCGAAGCCGGAACAGATGACGGCAGCTTCGTAGTCCCGGCCCATCAGGCGGAAGACGACCAGCAAGGTGAAACCGCAGGCGACGATGAACTGCATTCCGAGGATGGCGGCGATGGGGCCGGCCAGTTCCGCGAGGGTCCAGAGCTGGAGACTCATCAAGGACATGGTAAGAAACATTCCGAGTGATACGTCGGAAATCAGCGCCAACGACCGGGAATCGGCAGGCCATTTGAGTTTCGGCAAGAGCCTTGGAACGATGTTGGTGAGAAGGATCGCGGCAAACAGACAGCAGACGAACAGAGGTAATTTCAAGCCGGCGGCTTCAAGTCCTTCCTGGATGAGGCCCCCGATGGTGAGGCTGATGTTCAGAACCAGCCATGCGCTGAGGAAGGAATACACGTCCACCTGCGAGTGCTGCTGCTCGTGGGCCAGTCCGACGCCGGGCTGGGAGATGACTTTGGGTTCGAGCTTGTCGCGCTTGATGAGGTAGCTGGCGATCGGGCCACCCATGAGGGAAGCGAGCACAAGGCCGAAGGTGGCGCAGGCGATACCGATTTCACTCGCGTTCGCGATACCGGTACTCGTCCCTGAAAGTCGGGGTCCAGGCGATCGCGGTGCCGTGGCCGCCGATGAGCGAGGTCGTCCCGCCCAGGACTCCGATCGCAGAATCGAGACCGAACAAGCTCGCGACACCGACACCGGTGAAATTCTGGAGGAACATGTACACGACTGTGATGCCGATCAGGATGACGAGCGGCAAGCCGCCCGCAAGCAACGAGCGGAAATCCGAATTCAGGCCGATGCCTGCGAAGAAGTATACCAGCAGCACATCGCGCGCTCTCAGATCGAAAGAAATTTCCACGCCGGAGACCCCGAACACGAACCAGGTGAGCAGACAGATCAGTAGTCCGCTGCTGACCGGCTCCGGAATATTGTATTTCCGTAGGATCGGGATGCGCTCACTGAGGAATTTCCCGAGAAACAGGATGACAATGGCGAGGTTGAAAGAAGGGAGGGCGGCGATATGCATCGGGCGGGGCGGGTGAAACGGAGCCAGAATGATGCGTGGCAAGAGCGGGTCAACCGTCATATCGGGGGCGGGTGGGCTCCGCCGCCCGTCGGGAATCCTGCTCGACAGGGATGAGCCGCGGATCATGCTCCGCCCATGTCAGAATTTCCGGTGAAACCCTTCTGTGTGATTTGCACGATCTCCATCTGTGCACTCGGCTTCACTTCGTGTCTCACCAAGCGTACGACGACGAGCGGAGGAAGGGTAGTGGAGGAAAACTATGTGCTCAAACGTCCGGTCAAAAACATGATCGAAGGTCTTGAGGTGGAGTAGCGAGCGCCTGGTCGGGCGGAGACGGTTGATGTGTGGCGGGGAGATCATCCGTACGGTTCAGAAGCTGTCCGGAGCGAGGGGGATGCAAGCGAGGAGGGAAGAAAACCTGGAATTCCGGATGTTCCTTTCGCAGGATTTCTGGAGAATCACGTGACCATGCCAACCGCAATCGCCATCGCAGCCCACCCGGACGACATCGAACTCAAGATGGCGGGCACGCTGTTGCTTCTCAAGCGGCGCGGTTGGGACATACATTACTGCAATCTTGCCAACGGTCACGGAGGCAGTCTCGATCACGATGCGGAGGAAACCGCAGACATCCGCCGCGTGGAAGCGGAGCGGGCTGCGACCCTGTTGGGGGCGACCTGGCACCCGCCGATCACGGAGGATTTCGGGATTTTCTACGAGAAATCCCTGCTGAAAAAAGTCGCCGCGCTCATCCGTGTGGTGAAGGCGTCCGTGGTGCTGACCCATCCGTTCGAAGACTACATGGAGGACCATACGAATGCCGCGCGGCTCGCGACCAGCGCGGCTTTCGCTCACGGCATTCCGAACTACGAGACGGATCCGCCGACTCCCCCATATACGGGTGATGTCACCGTATATCACTGCATGCCACATGGTGCCCGGACTCCCTTGCGTCAACGGGTCATGCCAGGGATTTTCACCGATACGACAGGCGTGCACGCCAGTGCCCGCGAGGCACTGGCCGCCCACAGGAGCCAGCAAGCGTGGCTGGATTCCACCCAGGGCATGGACGATTACCTTGTCTCCATGGACGAACATGCGGCGGAAATGGGACGGCTTTCCGGGAAATTTTCCATGGCGGAGGGATGGTGGCGTCATCTTCATCTGGGGTTTTCCACGGAGGAGAAAGATCCGTTGGCAGAGGCTCTCGGGGATCAATATCTTGTGAATTCCGAATACGAGGCCACCATCGGTCGCCCGTCCGTTTTCTGAAAAATGAAACCAGTCCGCGAACAACTCGCCCCGCGCAGTGCCCCTGAGGTCGTCGCGTGCAGGCACATCCGTGGCGCGGATTTCGGCTGCACGTGGCACTTCCATCCGGAGCTGGAGATCACGCTTGTCCGCTCCGGCGGCACCCATCGCTGGATCGGCGACAAGATTTCGCCGCTGCTCAAGGGGGACATGACTTTCGTCGGGACGAACCTCCCTCACGATTACCGGAACGACCGGGCAAGCGGCGGGAACACCGAGGATGTCGATGCCGTGAACATCCAGTTCCATCCCCGTTTCCTTGGCGGGGACTGGCTGGAGCACGCGGAGATGATCTCGCTGAAAAAGCTATTTGATCGCGCTTCCACCGGTCTCCAGATTATCGGGAAGACCCGGGACCGGGTGGAGGAGCTGATGCTGGACTGCTTGGAAGCGCACGGCCTCCAGCGACTCATACTTCTGCTGGAAATCTTCCGTGAGCTGGAGAATTCCGAGGATCTGGTGGCGATTTCTTCCACGGGTTTCACGCCGGAGCTGCCGTTTTCAGACAACGAGCGCATGGGGAAGATTTCGGCTTTTATCCAGGACCAGATCGACCAACCACTCTACCTCGCGGATGTAGCCGCGCATGTGGGCATGACGGAGGTCACCTTCAGCCGCTACTTCCGCACCCGGACCGGAAAAACGTTTCCCACCTACCTCAACGAGATCCGCATCGCCAGGGTCTGCCGCCTTCTCGCCGAGACGGATGGCACTGTGAGCGAGATCGCCTTCGCCTGCGGTTTCGACTCGATGGCGAACTTCCAGCGCCAGTTCAAACGCAACCAGTCCTGTACTCCCACGGTCTACCGGAAGCGGATTTCGGGAGCCGGAGCGGGACGGTAACGCTGAGGGCTACTTCTTGCTTTTCTTCTTTTTCACCCGGGGAGGCGATGAACCAGTCTTCTAGCCGGCGCTTGATCTCGTCTGTGAAAATTTTCCGGAGATCCTCCTCGCCCGCCATCCCGGCAACTCCGCTGAGGGTGGCGAGGCGACCGAAAAATTCCCGTCCCAATAGGTATCGGCGAAATCGGCAGGGGGTTTCCCGGCCTCTTCCATGAGGTAGGCGCGCATGCGGTCTTGGTCGCGGATGCCCGTGGCGGGAAGCATGGGTAGGACTCCGTGAATGGGGACGGTGGTGGAAAAACGCTCGCAGGCAGTGAGTTTCAACTTTCCGCGCACAGAGGGGTAGGTGAGATCGGATAGGGTGTTCCCGGAGTATTTCCACTGATGCGGATAGAGGGCTGTGAGGATACCTTTCACACCGGGCTCCGTCGGATTCGTCGTTTTTCGGGATCTCCGGTCGACACCGTCGTGTTCCACCTTGCCGGAGTGCGTGGGTGACTTAGGCTCAACCCTTATGAAAATCCTCCTCATACCCTCCCTCCTGTTTTTCCCAAGCCTTCTGAACGCAGCGGAACAATCCTTCGATCTGAAGTCGATCGAGCAACCCCGCATCATGGAAAAAGCGGCCGGATATCTCGATAGCGAGCCGCGCACCGTGACGGCGGACACTTGCCCGCGCAGCAAAGGAGGCAAACACGATTTCTATTCGGAGGGTGATTACTGGTGGCCCGATCCAAAAAATCCCGATGGCCCCTACATTCGCCGCGATGGTGAGACGAACCCGGACAATTTCCTCGCCCACCGCGAATCCATGGTGCGCCTGAGCGATATTTCGGGCACGATGGCCTCCGCTTGGCTGCTCACGAAAGATGACGAATACGCCGCCGCCGCCCTGCGTCATTTCAAGGCATGGTTCGTGGATGAGGAAACGAAAATGAATCCCGGTCTACTCTACGGGCAGGCGATTTCCGGAAAAGTCAGTGGGCGGAGCATAGGCGTGATCGATACCATTCACCTGGCGGAAGTCGCGGAGGCGATCCGCATCCTCCAGGATTCCGAAGCATTTCCGGAAGAGGACAGCGCCGCAATCAAGGCCTGGTTTTCCGAATACCTGCTC
Organism: uncultured Verrucomicrobiae bacterium; assembly: GCA_963729485.1. Lineage (GTDB taxonomy): Bacteria > Verrucomicrobiota > Verrucomicrobiia > Verrucomicrobiales > Akkermansiaceae > Luteolibacter. The sequence goes on along the minus strand of CAVSNV010000010.1, from coordinate 458,864 downwards.
TGGCTCAACACCCATCCGTACGGTCTTGAGGAGAAAAAATACAAGAACAACCACGGCGTCTGCTGGTCGCTTCAGGCAGCCGCTTTCGCCAAGCTCACCGGCGATGAGAAAACGCTGGAGTGGATCCGCGAACGCTTCCGGAAAGACTACCTCGGGCGCATGATGGATGCCGACGGTTCCTTCCCCGAGGAGCCCGCCCGGACGAAACCCTACGGCTATTCCCTTTTTGTCATCGATGCCATGGCAGGAGTCGCCACTTTCGCTTCGGACTCGGAGAACGACCTTTGGAGATTTCGTCGCGAGGACGGCCGGTGCATGGAGCTCGGCGTCTCCTACATCGCCCCGTTTATCAAGGACAGGTCCGCCTGGCCGCTCGAACCCGACGTGCTGTTCTGGGACGAATGGCCGGTCCGCCATCCCGCGCTTCTGCTCGGCGGGTTGAAATTCGACCGTCCCGATTGGCTGGAAACCTGGAGTAAACTCGAAGCCGATCCCAAGACTTTCGAAGTGCTGCGGAACCTCCCCCTGCGTCATCCGGTCATGTGGGCTGGAGCGATGGGGAAGTGATCGGTCGTGCGCCGGCTTCGAACGCCAGTAGCCACTTTTTCCTTTCCAGTCCACCCGCGTAGCCGGTGAGCTTTCCTCCTGCGCCGAGCACCCGGTGGCACGGGACGATAATTGAGATCGGATTCCGGCCCACTGCGGCTCCTACTGCCCGGACTGCCTCCGGTTTCCCTATTCTCCTGGCAAGCTCCCCATAGGAAATCGTTTTTCCCGGCGGGATCGCTAACAATTCGGTCCAGACTTTCTTCTGAAATTCCGTTCCTTTTGTGAAAGCGATTTCCGGTCGGTTTCTTGGGTTTTTCCCGCGGAAATACCCGTCCAGCCATTTCCGCGCGGGAACGAAAACGGGGTTGTCACTGCGGCTCCAGGCGTCTGAGTCCTCCGGCCAATGTTTCTGCCCTTCGTTAAACAGTCCGCACAGACCCCTGTCACTCGCGACCAGTGTGATGAGACCGATGGGGGATTCGTAGGTGGTGGATGAAAGCGGATTCATATCTTTCCGACGGTAGCCAGTTTCTCTTGAGAGACCAGCTGGATTACCTCGCGGACCGCCCGGACCGCGAAGTCAGTCGGACAAACCGTTTCCAGAGGCAGGTGGATGAAACCGGTCGGCGTGCGGGGAGCGTTCGTTTTCATGAAAGCGAGAGCCGTGAAAAAAACCTGGTTGCAGAGGTAGCGCCCCGGATCATCCGATAGGGAAACCTCGTGCCCCAATGCAATCAGCCGGTCATGGATCGCCTGCAGCGGCAGCGTGGAAGGCAAGGAATCGGCCGCCCCCTTGAAAACCGGAACTCCTATCTGCTTTCTCCCGGCGATGTCCGGGATTCTGAAATCCCTCAGATTCCAGGCCGTCGTCTCCAATCGTATCCCGGTGCTTCCCGAGGCCTCACCGAGCATGACCAACGCACTCGGTCGCAGCGAACGGATCGCCTGCTTCAGGCGGGAAGGAGCGATCACGGCATCTACCGGCAGGATGCGTGTGCGGATCCCGGGGCGGACTTTCCGAAGCTCTTTCAGAACCAGCGAGGAAGCGTTTTCCGATCGACCGCCGAACGGGCCGAACGCGGTGACAAGAACTGGCGCGATCATGACTGCTCGGTTTCTCAAGATTTTCGAATCGTCTGAGGAAACCCCGTATGGAGAGAGCTTCCAGTAATAAATTGCTTTTAGTGAAACGCCGGGATAGATGCCCGCTCACCGGAATCTCCAACGCATATGCAAGAACTCACCCCAGTAGGCCAGAACATCGTGAACGACATCTCCAGCCGATACAATCTCAGCTTCAGTTCCACCGTCAGCATGCTCGCCGCGGTCAATCGGGGTGGAGGCTCCATGGCGCAATTCAGTTGCCCTGAGCTGGGTAGCGGGCAGTGGATGCGCGGGGGCATGACCATGGTCGGCGACATGTTCAACCACGGCCTGAAAAACACGGTGAACAATCTGTGTGGCGAGCTCGCGAGTGCCTTGGCGAACAACCAGATGTTTCCTCCCGCGAAGCACGGAGGCTCCGGCAACAACTGGTGGCCCGGCGATTTCGGCAGCCCCTCCAGCAGCGGCTCGCAGAACAACATCCGCTACGCGTTTTTCCCGCAGGCCCAGCGGCTCGTCGTGGAGCGCGCCGGCGATGTCACCGTTTTCAACACTCTCAACCACAACATCAACGGCGTCAGCCAGCAGCAGGGCGGCAACACCTCGCTCACCTTCACCAGCCAGTTCGGGACAATCTCCACGCTGAATCTCCCGCTCGTCGAAGGCCCGGCCGTCCCCTCCGCCAAACCGCAACCCACCAATTTCGCCGAACCGCAGAACTACAACAGTTCCGGATCGAACCAGCAGCAGTCATCCTCGAGCGGTCAGCAAAGCCAATCGTCCGGTTTTTCAAATCCATCCTCCGTGCAACGGTCTTCCCCGCAATCCAGGCAAAACTCCTCCGAAATCATGGAGCTTCTCGGAAATCTCGGGAAACTGCGCGACTCCGGCGTCCTCACCGACCAGGAGTTCGACAGCAAGAAGACCGAGCTGCTGAACCGGCTTTAGCCGCACTGCTTCCCGTATGATGCCCCGGTCGCCCCGATCGAATCCGCGATGAGCATGCCGAATGGAAGACCGCAATTCAGGCGTAGGCAGTTCACCAGATTTCCCGAGGCGGAAAAAAATATCCTAGGCAGTTGAAAACCAGTCCGAAACATCGGTGGAGCATTTCCCACAACTACCTCGCCGGAATCACCACGGGTGACTGGCTGCGACTGCTGTGTCAGAACCGCTGGCAGGTGGACGCAACCTACCTGCACCGGGCCGCGGTGATCTCGTTGCTCGGCGTTTTCAATTCCTGGAGCAGATGGCGGGAGGGGAAAAATTTCGGGGAAAAAGTGGAGGGGACGGAAATCACTGAGCCTCCCGTCTTCATCCTCGGCCACTGGCGTAGCGGCACCACGCACCTGCATAATCTGCTCGCTCAGGATGGAAGGAATTTTGCCTTCGCGAACACCTACCAAGTGGTCAATCCGCACACGTTCCTCTCCACGGAGGAAAAAAATTCGCGTCGTTTCGCGTGGATGGTGCCGCCCAAACGCCCGATGGACAATGTGGCCCTGAACTTCCAATCCCCTCAGGAGGACGAGTTCGCGCCACTGCTTGATTGCCTGCTCTCTCCTTATCTGGGGATTACTTTTCCCCGCCACGAGAGCGAATACGAGCGGTTTCTCTCGTTCAAGGATGCTTCGGATGAGGAAAGGACAGAGTGGAAACGCTCGTTCGGATGGTTTCTGAAAAAACTCACCTACAGGCTACGGGCGGAGGCTGTTGCTGAAATCACCTGCCCACACCGCCCGCATCGCTTTACTGCTGGAGATGTTCCCCGATGCGAAGTTCATCCACATCCACCGTCACCCCGCCGAGGTATTCCAGTCATTCCGGCATTACTATGATACCACGGCCTGGTTCACCTATCTCCAGCGGCCGGTGGAAACGGATTTCGACCAGCGCATCATCCGTCGCTACCGGGAGCTGTTCGACTCGTTTTTCGAGGATCGCCAACTCGTTCCGGAGGGGAATTTCCACGAGGTCGCATTCACCGAGCTTGAAGAGAATCCCGTTTCCACGATCCGGGATATTTATGGAAAACTGAATCTGCCGGGGATTGAAAACGCGTTGCCAAAAACGGAAGCTTATATCGCGGCTCTCAGAGGTTATGAAAAAAACAGCCTCCCGCCCCTGACCGAAGGGGAACGCCACCTACTCCGCGAGCAATGGGGCCATCACTATCGCCGCTGGGGATACGAAATCGACTGAACCACTCCATGTCCCGCACCGCTCCATCACTCCCCGCCCCTTTCCTGACAGGTCATCTCAAAAGACTGCGTGAGGACGTGCTCGGGCTGATGACCGAAGCGACCGCGAAGTGTGGCGATGTCGTCCGTTACCGAGTCGGCCCGCTGGTCCTGCATCAGGTGAACCACCCGGACCACGTCGCCCACGTGCTGAAAACGAACCGCGAGAACTACGACAAACAGTCCCGCAGTTCCGCGAATCTCCGCCTTATCTGCGGGGAAAGCCTGCTCACAGCGAACGGCCCCACCTGGCGGCGGAAACGGCGCATGATACAGCCCATGTTCCACCACCGGGCCGTCGAGGGATTCGTCAGCACCATCGCCACCTCCACCGCGGCGATGCTGGACGAGTGGCAGGTGAAAAACGCTCGCGGAGAATCCGTGGAAATCTCCTCCGAGATGATGAAGCTGACCTTTCGCATCGTCGGGAAATGTCTGTTCGGCGAGGAGCTGGAGCGCGAGGCGTTGGCCGTGGAGAAATCCATGCACGTGCTTGTTTCCCATACGTTCAAACGCTGGAAAAGCATACTAAATCCTCCTTCCGGCTGGCCCACGCCCGGGAACATGCGTTTCCTTGCGGCCCTCGCCGATATCGACGAAATCGTCTCCCGCCTGATCGCGGGACATCGTGCGGTGCGCCCCGATGCTCCGGATCTTCTGACCATGCTGATGGACGGGAAAGACGCGGAAACCGGAGCGCCCGTCCCGGACGGCGAAATCCGCAACGAGGCCGTCGCCTTCCTCCTCGCCGGCCACGAGACCACCGCCAACGCGCTCGCCTGGTCCGCCCATCTGCTTTGCCAGCATCCGGAGTATGCAAACGAAATCGCCAACCAGTTCACGGAAGTCTGCGGTGACGCATCGCCCACCATGGAGGATCTCCCGAATCTGACCCACGCCCTCCACGTCTTCGAGGAAAGCAACCGCTTGTTCCCCCCGATCTGGGCGATGGAGCGCCGGGTGATCGCCGAGGACGAAATCGCCGGTTTCCGCATCCCGCGCGGCTCCGGCGTCATCATCAGTCCCTACACACTCCATCGGCACCCTGATTTCTGGGAAATGCCGGAGAAGTTCATGCCAGAGCGTTTCGAAAAACGCGATCACCCCGCCTATCTCCCCTTCGGTGCCGGTCAGCGCTTCTGCATCGGTAGCGAATTCGCTCTCGCGGAGGCAAGGGTGATCCTGCCGATGATCCTCCGGCGCTTCCGGATCATCGCGGAGCCGGGTCAAGACATCGAGCCGGAGCCGGCGATCACTCTGCGAATGAGGAACGGCCTGCGTGTCCGGCTCACCCTCCGCTAGGTTTTCAGAGTCACTGCGGAGTGTTACGAGTTCGTCACCTCCGGGTCCGTTGATTTTCAACGGATTGCGAAAATTCCAACTGATAGGTAGCGCGATTAGTTCAGAAAACCTAATCAAACTTCCGGTCAAGTTTTTAAAAAATGATCCTGTGGAACGCTTGTGGAAAGTCGCGAAAAACTTCTCCCTGTTAGTGCCTTGCTGAATAAAATTCCGCCCCAGGAAATCCTCGTCCAATCTCTGCGGACCGTTGTCTGCGAGGTGCCCATGGAGGGCGCTTTCGGAGGCGGACGGAGAGAGCAGCAAATATGAAAAGAGTCACGATGGAAGCGGAAGAATTGGTCCCGATGGAGGGGCGCGTGGAGGTATCCGGTCAGCCGGATACACGTGCTTCGGAGGAATGGGACACGATTTCGGCATCCATCTGCAAGGCCATCGGAGCGGACGCTTTCCAGCGCTGGTTCGGCGGTGCGACATGGGCCGGAGTGGTGGAAGATCAGGCGGTGGTGGAGGTGCCCGGTGAGATCCATCAGGTATGGATCGAGACAAATTACATGCCCGAGGTTCTGCTTGCGGTCGGAACCGTTCACGAGGGCCTGCGCAAGGTGAGGATCGAGGTTGCGGTTGCGGCCGCTTCCGTGGCGCAATCCGCGGGCGGGACCGCTCCTGCCGTGGCGCTGCGCACCGAGATGCCGGGCGAAATCCTCGAGAAACGGGTCAAAGCCGCCGGACTGAACACCAGCTTCACTTTTAAAAATTTCGTCGTAGGTAGCAACAGCCAGTTCGCCCACGCCGCGTGCCAGGCAGTGGCCACGAAATCCTCCGTCGGCTACAACCCGCTGTTCATCCACGGCGGTCCCGGTCTCGGCAAAACCCACCTGATGCACGCCATCGGCCAGGAGATCCTGCGCCGCCGCCCGGACACCCGTGTCATCTACCTGACCTGCGAGAAATTCATCAACGAATTCATCGAGGCCATTCGCAAAGGGGACATCGAGAAATTCCGCCGCCGCTACCGCAGCTCGGATGTCCTGATGATCGACGACGTACAGTTCCTCGCCGGAAAGGAGCGCTCCCAGGAAGAATTTTTCCACACCTTCAATACCCTGCTCGACGGTCGCAACCAGGTGATCCTCACCAGCGACCGCCCGGCCTGCGAGATCAAGAACCTCGAACCACGGCTCATCTCCCGTTTCGAATGCGGGCTGGCGGTCGAGCTACAGCCTCCGCAGATCGAGACCCGCATGGCCATCCTGCGGAAAAAAACCATCGAGTGGAAAGTTACCGTGGACGACTCGGTGCTCGATTTCCTGGCCGAGAAAATCCGCTCGAACGTCCGCCGTCTCGAAGGAGCGCTCGTCCGCGTGGCTACCTTCGCCTCACTCGCCGGGGAAAGCGTGACGGTCGAGAAAGTAGAGTATCTGCTGCGTGATTTCATTCAGGAGGAAGCCAGCCGCCAGGTCACGATCGACGGCATCCAGCGTGCTGTCGCCGAGACTTTCGACGTCAGGCTCGCGGACATGATCTCGCGACGCCGCCCCGCCAGCATCGCGTTTCCCCGCCAGATCGCCATGTATCTAAGCCGCTCCATGACGCACAATTCACTCATGGAGATCGGCGAATCCTTCGGAGGCAGAGACCACGGAACCGTCATCCACGCGTGCAAGAAAGTCACCGCGGAGCTCGACAAGCAACCCGGTCTCAGAGAGCGCATCGAGCGCATCGAATCACAGCTCAGGCGCTGATTCGATTGATTGTGGATTCTCGGAAAGGCCATCCAAGCTTGCGATCTTGGATGGTCCTATCTGCGTTTTGACGACGTGACGGGAATTGCTCCCGCCTACTTCTTTGCACTAGGGGTGACTCTTTCTGGGACGGGTCCCAATTTGAAGTCCGAGTTTTCACTTGTGAGCAGTTGGCTAAATCTATCGGTTAGAGGGTGACTGTTGTCGTGATGGATCCGTTGATTGTGATGGGACCCCTTACTGGCAGCCGGATCGGAGACTCCGTGTCTTTGGTCGAGGGTCGGCGATCCGCCGACCGGAACCTTATCATTCCAAAACCCATGAAAACGAAAAAAACCTTTTCATCGCACCTGCCAAGTGCCGATGCAGCTCGCCCAACCGTCTTTTTACCGACGATATCCGGACTAGCCCTGGCATTCGCCGCGCTCTGTTCGCCGGTGGTCGCGCAATCGACTACCTCCGGATTTTTGAATCTGGCGCGCACCGAGAATCCCGGAACTCTGCTCAGTCACCCGGACGACAACGACTCGGCGGACATCGGGCGGACCACGACCGTCCAGTATCTGCGAGGTTGGGTCATGATCGGAGGTGAAGCACCGGGATCGCGACCGAACTCGGATCTGAAAATGCGGGTTTACGACATTTCCAATCCGGATCAGCCTGTCCGGAAACTGCCCTCGGATTTCGGCCTCAGCTACAGTGATTGGCAACAGGGAAACTACGGTTGGAACGCCCACGGCTCGGCCCAAGTCAAAAACGATCTGTTTCCACAAACGATACGGGTGAATCAATGGGGCGGCACCCCCGAACGCGGCGGAACCAATGGCATACCGCACGCCCACAACGGCTCTCCTTTTGGTGGATGGAACCGTTCGGCCCAAGCTGGCGCGTGGTTGGCGACGATGAAATGGTATGGCTCCGCCGACTCGATGTATGAGATCCGCAAAAGCATCCCGGCAGGAAACGGCTTCACCAGCAAGCTCTTGGCGACCTTCGATCACAGCGGCAATTTCGGCGGTGGCGACTGGCATCCCATGTTCTTCGGGGATCTGCTGGTTTACGCCCGCTCCGGCGCGGCAGATCGCGACGGGATCGTCATCTATCGGATGATTTACAACGATTTTGACGATCCCCAGAACATGTCGATCACGCCGCAGTTCGTGACGACCCTGGATGCCCGCTTCCAGGGCTACTGGCCGACCTTTTACGGGGACGGGCAGAGTCTCTACGTGGTCAACGCTGCCTCGGGTCTGCTGATGGGGGCGGATATCACCGCCGCGTCCGAACCGGGTGGCAGCGATGAAATCATCAAGCTTCCGGAGTTGGTCACTCCGCTAAGCAACGCGCAATATCCGGTCTATCAGGACCAGTACGGATTCATTCACAACAAGAAGTTCGACATGAACAAATTCATCGCCGGAGATCCGAATCCGGTGGTGCTGGAGCTGGATGAAACCGCCAACAACGCCGATACCACCCAGATGTCATTGCCGCTGGGAAATCTGTGGCTCACGGGAGGCTATCAGCACGGATCGCGCTCGCAGGGAATGAGCGTCTGGGTGCAGCAGAAAGCTCCGGATACCACCAAGCCCAAGGTGGCTTTCCATATCCCCCAGTCCGGCCGGGCAAACTACCCGCGCTTTGCCCCGCTGAGTTTCCTTATCCACGAGGTGCCCCGCGATGGCGGCCCCATCGCCGGAGAGGATTTCCTCGTCCGCAAGGTCGGCGCAGGGGATACGCTTGGCACATCGGTGACCGGCCACACCATTTTTGACATGAGCGGTGTGCTGACCTTCACGCCCGATACGGGGCTTGATGCGGATGCGACCTATCAGGTCGATTTCATCGCTGACCCGACCCACAACAAAGGCTTCACCGATGCGTCCGGGAATTACATCGAGCCCTATTCGTTCCGCTTCTCGACGGGCTCCGGAGTCGCAGGTGACCCGGCCCCGACCATCACTTCCGTCGTTTCCACCGATCACCACCCGGCACCGAATCAAGCGATCACCGTGACGGTGGCCGCGACAACCGTGGCGAACCCGGAGTTCCGTTTCAACTTCGATGGCACCTGGGGTCCGTGGGGTTCTAGCAATCACGCCGCCCACACCTACACCGGCGAGGGCCGCGAGCGGGTGCTGGTGCAAGCACGCGATGACTCCGGCTACGTGACCACCGGCTCGGTGCGACTTGTGGTGCTCGATGTGCCGACCGGTTCGCCGGGCACGCAAAGCTCGACCATGGCGGTGGGCACGGACTCGGGCGACCGGCACCTGTGGGTGGTCAATCCCGATGCCAACAGCGTGGCCGTTCTGGACGCAGCATCGGGGACCAAGGTGACCGAGTTTGCCGTGGGTAAAAATCCTCAAAATATCGCTCGGGACGCGAACGGGCGTTACTGGGTGAGCTGTTTCGAATCCGACGAGATCTGGATTCTCGAATGGGACGGTGGCACCGGCGGGGTCGTGGCCCACGAGGTGCTCGATGTCGGCTACGGTTCGGGGCCGTTCGGAGTATGCGCGAGCCCGGACGGCCAGTTTGTCTATGTCGGCTATCAGAATCGCGCGATGCTGGTGCGCTTTGCGGTGGGCGATCCCCTTGCTCCCGATTTCGTGAATAGCGTGCCGACTCCGCGCGCCTTGGCAGTGAGCGGCGACGGAACACGTGTCTTCGCCACGCGTTTCATCTCAAGCGATGGGGAGGGGCAGGTCGGGGAGTATCTTTCGAATGCCAGTGGATTCACCTACAAGCGGAAAATCCTGCTCGGATACTCGCGGGTGCCGGATGGCGGCGACCGCGCGGCCGGCGTGCCGAACTACCTGACCGGGATCGCGATTTCACCCGATGGCAAGTATGCCTTGGTGACCTCGAAGCAGGACAATATCGCTCGCGGCGAGGCGTTTGGTGTCGGCGATCTCACGCACGAGACCACCACCCGGGCCATCGTCTCGGTGATTGACCTCACCTCAAACCAGGAGCGGCCCGGGGGTCGCCGTGATTTTGACGACAGCGAGGGACCGTCGGCGGTGACCTTCACCCCGCTCGGCGATATCGCCTTGGTGACCTTGCGCGGCAACAACCGGTTGGTCGGCTTCGACACTCTCGATCTGCACGCCGATGTCAATGTCACCGCCCAGTTGACCATCGATGCGGCCACTGGGATGGCTCCACGGGGTGTGCTGGTCGATCCTCTCACCGACCGAATCTTCACCCAGGATTTCATGGACCGCGAGGTGCGGATCTTCGATGCCGAACCCCTGCTCGAGCGGAATCAGACCAGCGTCCCAACCTTGGCGGAAATTTCGACGGTGGCCGCTGAACTCCTGGCCCCGGCGGTTCTCGAGGGCAAACGTATCTTCTACAACGCGGCTGACGAGCGCATGAGCGCGGAGGGCTACATCAGCTGTGCGACCTGCCATCTCGACGGTGGCCATGACGGTCGCACCTGGGATTTCACCGGCCGGGGCGAAGGCTTCCGCCGAACGACCGATCTGCGCGGGCGTTCCGGCACCGGCCACGGAAATGTGCACTGGAGCGGAAATTTCGATGAAATCCAGGACTTTGAGCACGACATGCGCGGGCCTTTCGGTGGGACCGGATTTCTCCCGTTGAATGCCGGGGATTTCGCCGTCCAGCACCCGGGACCCGGCTCGACGAAAGCCGGCCTGAGCCCCGAACTCGATGCCTTGGCAGCCTACGTTTCCTCGCTGGGAACGGAATCGATTCCACGCAGTCCGCACCGCGAGACCAATGGCGCTCTGACCGCTTCGGCAGTGAGCGGAAAGCAGGTCTTCGACTCGATGAACTGCGCGACCTGCCACTCCGGCGAGGATTTCACGGACAGTCCCAACTCCGATGTATCTAGTATTTCGCTCCACGACGTAGGCACGCTGTCGGAGCTCAGTGGCGAACGGTTGGGGGCTGGCGCCTTGCCTGGCATCGATACGCCCAGCCTGCTCGGCCTGCACGCCGGGCGCACGTTCCTTCACAACGGCTTGGCCGCATCGGTGGACCAGGTCTTCAACTATGTCGGCGGTGAACTTCACCAAGCCGAAGACGGCGAACAAATCTGGACACTGAACGACAGAGTCAGCGTCAAGACCGAGCCCGTCAACGAAGGCGGCGGAGGCTATTCCCGCGGTCCTCTCGGTGGGAAATGGCTGGAGGTCAAAACCGATCAGGAAAATTCCGATGTCAACGGCAACGGAGTCATTGATACCTATCCCACCGGGGTTCGCTTCACCGGCATCGATGGTGGCTCCGGAGGATCGGCCCAGCTCGCTCTGCGCTACGTGGTGCGCTACGGCGACGGCACTGCCAGATTGCGGGTGAACGGAATCGACCAGACATTGGCCCTGAAACGTCAGAGTCCGGATACCGGCTGGATGGTGACCGGGTGGCGCTGGATTCAGGCGGATATCACGCTCAACACCGGCACCGGAAACGTGATCGAAATCACAAAGACCGGAGGTGCCGATCTGGAACTGGATGCGATCATCGTCGGAAACTCCGATATCTTGGCGACCGCCAATCCCCACCGCCAGGTGACCGCGCTTCCTCAGGCGGATCGCGACGATCTCGTCAGTTGGTTGCTCCAGCTCGACGGGCGCGATGAGAACGGCAATCTCGGCCCGGACCTTGTTCCCGCCACTTTGCTGACGTGGGAATTCGCCGACGGACCGAAAACCCCGGGCAGCGTGCCGCCGACCGGACGGGACGAGGCGATCGCCGTTGGCAGTACGATCAATATCGGAGCGGGCCTATACAACGGCAATGACAACACCCACTACGCCCACGATGCCTTCGCTACTACCCGTGCCAACGCGACCTCGCTGGCGGGGGCGGTGAGCGGGAACGACTACATTTCCTGGAAGCTTTCGCCAGCGGCCGGGCGGGTGGTCTCTCTCGATTCGATCACCCTCGGAATCTTCGAGCAGGTGACGAATTCGACTTTCAACTATGAGTTGCGGGTCAGCGCCAATCCCGGAAATTTCGCAGGGACCTATCAGCGCGTCGCGCTCGGGCCGGATGGATTGAACGGCCAACCGGGCACCGGACTTTGGCGCACCGCCGGGATCGCGGCCAGCGGCTCGCTGGCGGGAATCGCCGGACTCGACCAGCTCGATGGTTCCGACGAGGTCGAATTCCGCCTCTATCTCTGGGGCACCGGGTTCTACAACGGGATCGGCATCGGCAAGCTGGGTGACACGACCATCGACCTAGCCATCCAAGGAGCGGTGGACGGAGTGGCGATACCTAGCGGCAACCCGAGCGGAGGTGGCCCACCGCCAGGACCAAAGCTGACGATCAATGTCTGGGATGGCGCCAACTCGCTCTCCCCCGCGGACGGCTGGGTGACCAGCGGTGCGTTGCCGACTGGATATTCCGATCCGGTGATCCTCGCGAATCTTGCGGCCACGCCGGGACAACCCGCAGCGGTGGCGATGGTGCGTCCCGTCGCCGGCTCAAATGATCGTTACGAAATCAAGGTCAAGCAGGCTGCTCTCAATCCACAACCTACGGCGGAATATGCTGTCACTGTGCTTGTGATGGATGCCGGCGCATACATTGGCTGGGAGGCCGGAAGCGTAGCCGCAGCCGGAGTCGATCAAAACGACTCGTGGATAGGACAGCGCGTCCAATTCCAGAATCCATACACCGATCCGCTGGTCTTCGGGCAAGTCGTCGTTCCAGCCGGGACCGAACCGGACTGGAGTGTCTTCTGGACCGCTCGCGACGACAACGGACTGTTGGCAAGAGGCGACCGGGCCACCGGATCGAGCGCCTTTGTCGGACACCACGTGGGCGAAGATACCTCAACAGTCCGCCCTGCAGCGATACTCAACTACCTGGTCGTGGAGCGCGGAGCGCTGAGTATCGACGGACGCGCGGCCTACGCCGAGCACACCGGAGCTACGATCGCGGAAATCGATCAGGTCAACGGTCCGGGAGCATTGGATCTGAGTTCATCCGGGTTTTCGGGGATTTCCAGCGCACTCACTGGGATGCAGCAGATGGTCGGCGGAAACGGAGGTTGGGCGGTGACCGTGAATCCAAACCCGATCAACGGCAATTACGTCACAGTGGCAGTGGAGGAGGACGACGTTGCTGACTCCGACAACGATCACATTGAAGAAACGCTGGGGGTCCTGATCTTCGAGGATGAATGATCTAGCTTTCGCACCACGTGGAGGCAATCCGGCCTCCATGCGGTGTAGGGCAGGCTGCAACACCCGTCTTGCGAATTGCAACAGGTATGGAACTTGGGGCCTCCAATTTTCGGAAGAAGTTCCCGGAATGTCTACTTGCTCCAAGGATGTCGAACTGTAGGATGGCCTTGGAACGGCACATGCTATCCACTCGGTGCTACTCTCAACCAACTATCCATCATGAACGATAATCCATTTTCCAACGCTGCCGAACTCGAGCCGACTCCTTCCGTATCCTCAGCCGCCGGCGATCTCCGTGCAGCCGCCGACGATTTCACGGACACGACTGGCGCGCAGGCATCGAAATTGAAAGACAGAGCCGTCGAAACCGCACAAGCGCTCAAGGCGAATGCGGCGGAGAAAGCGGATCACTACAAAGCCGTCGCAACCGAAAAGGCCGACCATTACAAGACTGTCGCCACTGAAAAGGCGGATCACTACAAGGCTGTTGCCACTGAAAAAGCGCAGCACGCGAAAGAGACCGCGCAACAGCAGTGGGACGAGTCTCGCGCGAAAGCAAAAGAGCTTCAAGTAACTGCGGAAGATTACATCCGCCAGAATCCGACCAAAGCTGTGCTGGGAGCACTTGGCGTAGGATTTCTGATCGGGCTGATTACGAGAAAGTGATGCTCTCGCATTTGCTCCGTTCCTGGATCCCCTTAGGTTCTCAACTTGATGACATCTGAATCAGGCATAGCGTCCGCTGCCGAGGCAATCGCCGAGGACGCGGACGAATCCTCCGCGAAACCGGACAGTGCGATGGGAAGGCTGCCATCAGCGGTTACGTCGTTGTTGTCAGCCCGCATCGCGATCATGTCCTCGGAGGCGAGACATGCTACCGCCGTCGTGTCCTCGAAGGTGATCTGGGCGATCATCGCCGCATGCTGCGCGACGCTGTTCCTGTTGCTCCTCATTACCGGACTTATCGGCTTGATATCAAGCCTCACGGGACTGGCTTGGTTTTACGTGACGCTGATTGTCGCATCGGTCTTCCTGCTTGCGGTGGCCATCGCGTTCCACCTGATCACCAGAAAGTCCAATCCGGTATTTCCCATCACCCGCGCAGAATTCGAAAAAGACCGCAAATGGCTCACAAGAATCAAGACAAAGTCGACATCCAAAAGTTAATCGAGCGGAGCGAGAAAGCCAGGGAGACGATCACCGAAGCTCGCCTGGAGTTGAGGAACAAGCTCGACGTCGCTGGCAGGATGCGGGAAGCGGTCACCTCGGAACCGGTGAAACTGGTCGGGGGAACCGTTCTAGGAGGGTATCTGCTCAAAAAGATCTTTTTCCGTAAGAAAAAGGCCAAGCCTGAGAGCTTCGATCGCTCGAAACGGGTTCAAGAGGTCAAGAAGGAGAGAAATTTCCTCTTCGGGATCCTTGCTCTCGGCATGGCGGTCGCTAAGCCGGTCGCGAAGTTCTACGCGACGAAACTGGTCAAGGACTATTTCCGCAACCAGATGCAAACCGGAGTCGCCCGCCGCCCGGGATCCTCGGGGGGACGCTCTCCATATTGACATGGTTCCGCAATCCTGCGTAACTCCGTTAGTCCGCTCCGAGTGGCGGGCAATCCGGCTCCGATCCCGGTTTTCTAAAAATTTCTAACAACCCAATACTGACAGAAAATGTCCGAACACACAGTCCTGGATCATGTCGATGAATACCTGAAGCTGGGTCGGGAGTATGATTGCTCCGACCTCCACATCGCCACCGCCTACCCACCCGCCTGGCGCCGCTACGGACAGCTCTCACCGATCTGGCCGGACCACGACCCGCTTTTGCCCGAAGAAACCGAAAAGCTCGCCCGATCGTTCCTTGGTGATGAAGAATGGAATCGTCTTCAGGAAAAAGGCGATATCGATTTCGCATACATCGGATCGGACGGTCGCTATCGCGCCTCCGTGGTGAAGCAGCGGCTCGGATACGACATGGCTTTCCGTGTCATCAACAGCCGTTTGCGTCCGATGAAGGAAATCGGCCTGCCTATCGACAGCATCATCCCGCTGACCCGCTATCAGAACGGACTGATCCTGATCACGGGCTCCGTGGGGTCGGGAAAGTCGACGACACTCGCCTCCATCGTCGACTTCATCAATGAGGACCGCGAGGATCACATCCTCACATTGGAAGATCCGATCGAGTATGTTTTCGAGTCCAAGGGTTGCCACGTCAATCAGCGCGAGGTCCATACGCATACGGAATCCTTCGCACGGGCGCTACGGGGTGCGCTGCGGGAAGATCCGGATGTGATCATGGTCGGGGAAATGCGAGACCTGGAGACCATTCAGCTCGCCCTTACCGCGGCGGAAACCGGGCACTTGGTTCTCGGCACGCTGCACACGGGCAACGCTCCGCGAACGCTCGACCGGGTGCTCGATGTGTTCCCGACCGACCAACGCGACCAGATCCGAATCATGGTTTCCGAATCTCTGCGGGGGGTTCTGTCCCAGCAGCTCGTGCCCACCATCGATGGCGAAGGACGCGTGCTGGCCACGGAGCTTCTCGTCAATACGCCCGCCGTGGCGAACTGCATCCGGGAAGGCAAAACCTACATGCTCCCCGGCGTGATGCAGACCGGCAAACACGTCGGGATGATCACGATGGACGAGTCCCTGAAGAAGCTCTACGTGAAAGGACTGATCTCCCAGGACGAGCTTCTTTTCCGCTCGGAGGACAAGGCGAACATCCGCTCGTTCCTCCAGTCCTGATCCTTTCTCAAAACCTTTTCCAACCACCAGAAACCCATTTCCAGTCATGGCCAGAATTGACCGCCTATTTAAGATCCTCATCGAAAGCAAAGGGTCCGACCTCCATCTTTCGGAGGGCCAACCGCCGAAAATCCGCGTTCATGGCGCTGTCAGCGAGATCGAGGGGGAAGACACTCTCGAAGGTGATTCCTTCAAGGAGCTGCTCGCGGAAATCTGCGACGAGCGGGCCTTCGCGAAGTATCTTGAGAACGGCGATCTCGACTTCGCCTATGAGATGGATGAAGACTCACGTTTCCGCTGCAACTATCTCCAGCAGCAGAACGGGCTGGCAGCCGTTTTCCGGCTGATCCCTACCGAGATCATGTCCTTGGAGTCGCTCGGCGTGCCGGAAGTGGTCAAGGAATTCGGGCACATGCGTTCAGGTCTCGTGCTCGTCACCGGTCCCACGGGTTCCGGAAAATCCACCACGCTCGCGGCCTTGCTCGATTACATCAACTCGAACTTTTCCCGCCACATCATCACTGTCGAAGAACCGATCGAGTTCGTCCACAGAAACAAGAAATCCATCCTCACGCAACGGGAGGTGCCGATCCAGACTCCCTCCTTCGCGGACGGTCTTCGCGCCGCGCTCCGGCAAGATGCGGATATCGTTCTGGTTGGAGAAATGCGGGACCTGGAAACCATCTCGCTCGCGCTCACCGCGGCGGAGACGGGATTGCTGGTGTTCGGAACGCTACATACGAACAACGCTCGTAAGACGGTCGACCGTATCATCGACGTTTTCCCCGCAAACCAGCAGTCCCAGGTGCGGACCATGCTTTCCGCCTCGCTGCGTGGAGTGGTCGCCCAGCTTCTGTGCAAACGCGTGGACAAACCCGGTCGGGTGGCGGTGCATGAGATCATGTTCGGGACGCCGGCTGTCGCCGCCATCATCCGTGAGGGCGCGACACAGAAACTCTACGACGTGATCACCGGCGGCAAAAGCGAAGGCATGCAGTTTATGGACGAGTCCATCTGGTCCAAGCTTCGCGAAGGCATGATCTCCCCGGCGGAGGCCTACATGAAGGCCATCGACAAGACCCGGTTCAAGAAATTCCTGCCCACCGAGGAGGCCCATCTCGGAGATGCCTCGGGAGACAATCCACTTTCGCATTAAGGTGCGGCGCAGAGCGGAACCAATTTCTTCGGGAGGAGAGGACTGCGATGCCTCTCTCAATCCACGGACATGGATCTCCCTCGTCCCACGTCGCGATCTCAGTTTTTAATCAGAACGGTATCCGGATGGGCGGAGAACCACCCGAACCAGAAGGCCCGGTGGGCGGGGAGTCTGGGTAGCTTTTCCCCATCCGGGGAGGTGATGGCAGCCTCGGAGACTTCCCATCGCGTACCGTCGTGGGCAACTGCCGTGGTATCCTCCAGGGAGGAGAACCGAATCTTCCCTGAGGAGTAGACCCGGTTCGCTCCAGACGGAGTGGTCAGGATGATGTAGGATGTTTTTCCAAGCTCGCCATGGTAGACGGGATTTTCGGAGAGGAATTCGGTGGAAACCGCGGTGGGTCTCGATTTCTCCGCCCCGAAGCGGAGGGCAAGGATCTCATCCTTGTTCTCGAGGCGCTTGTCTGTTCGCGGGACGGTGAACATGAGTTCGTCCGTGGAAAAATATTCCCTGTAGGCGACCCCTTCCCCGTAGTCGCGCTCGTAGCCGGTGGAGAGTGCGATAACTTTGGTTTTCGGGTGGAGTTTCCGCCATTCCCCCCACGTGGTGGTGACCACGGGGTGTGCTGCCAGTCGGATTCCTCTGCCTACGAGTGAGCCTACTACGGGGATTCCCTCAGTGGTGGACCACAGGGATTTCGTAGCGTGATCATACATGAGTTTGTTGGAACGGTAGAGGAAACCGCTGGTGCCAAGCTCATGGAGGGTGCCTTCGAACCTGGGATCGTAGAGGATCATGGTGCCGCAGAGGGTGCAATAGACTCCGTTGAATTCGCGCCCGGCGATCCTGTCTTTGATCATCTCGTGCCAAGCGAGGATACGCTTCGGGTAGGCGCGGGCTTCGCCATCGATGCTGACTCCGAAGACGACATCTGAGTCCGCGAGGTATTTCGCATCGGTGGCGGATCGCATTTTCGGGTGGTCCAGCGGTGGGATGCCATCTCTCTTCACACCGCCCCAGCGGATCTCATCCAAGCGGATCGTATTTTTCGGATCGTCCGAAAAATACTCGGCGAAGCGCTTGTCGATGTTGGAATAGAGCAGGACTTTGAAATCGGCATACCAAGCTGGTGGCCTGGTGTCCTGGGACCAGAGCCAACGGTATGCCTTGTCGGTATCCCGCTTGAATTTCCGACCCGCCTTGCGCTCGATGAGACCGAAGGCAGCATTGGAGATTTCCGGATCTCCTTCATAACTCAGGACCTCAAGGAGCGGACCAGCGAGTCCATCCGACCAATTGTTATCAAGACGTTGGATCGCGGCGGTCCTGGTTTCCTGGTCTAGGATTTCGAGAAATTGCGGTAGCGTCGGTTCCTCCGCGGAGAGGAGGGTGATGCTGGCGATAGCAATCATGTAGTAGGGAACATAGCGGAACATTGTCGTTATGAGTCACGAAGCTCGTGGAGTATTCCGTTATTCCGGATGGCTTCGAAGAATCCGTGTCATCTGAGGACGTGGTTGAAATCCTCCGCATCATACAGCCATCCGGAAGAACTTCATCGGCTCCCGGCATGCTTTCACCCGGTTTCCCCAACGTCTTCCTTCCGATAGCATCTTCGGAGCTTCCCGCGTTTCTTCGAAACAGAATTTTTTCGGTAGATCCGTGTAGAGCGATCTCGGTGGCCTGGTGCCCTTGATCCGCTTGAGATAGCTACCGGTTTCCTCGGTGTGGTAGTAGATAATTCGCAGTCCCATTTCGGATACGAGAAACCACAGAGCGGCACTGAGCATCGCTTCATGCCAGTGCTTGCGTTCCATTGCGAAGCCTTCTTCCCAGGCAGCGGTGACACGCTCCGTCCGGAAGTCCGCCCTGTAACGACGGAAGGACTCCTTGCCCTCCTTTTCCGCGCGGGTAGCGCATTCGCTCAGAGACTGCAGATCCCGTAGCAGATCAGTCTGCAGTTCCTCGATCAGCGCTTCGCCCGTATCCAGATCCAAGTCCAGCCTCGCCCATGCGAGAGTCGGGAAATCGCCACTCCGTGCAGGATGAGAGTAGTTCTCGAACGGGTCCGAGCCATCACTCTCATAGCAGGCACGGAGGGTTTCGGTGAGAGTTCTGTTGAGATTTAGTTGGAGCACGAGGCTCACGCCTTTCCGCGATATCTGCCGCCATTGCCAGTCGCGGCCGCCATCGCCCCAGACATCCAGGGAGAGCCGGTAGGTCCGGCCCGCCGGATGATACTGACGCTCCGGCAGCAGCCCGGGATCCAGGAATCCGTCCGGGCAAGCAGCCAGATACGGTTTCATGACAGGCTTCTCCAACAGCTTTCCGGCCGGGCTGCGGCGGATGGACTGCACGCGCCTGTCCTCTCCGCCCAGATGTCGGAGCAGGAACAGCGCGTAGTCGTCTTTCGAATAATGGAAGAGAGTGCGCCCGCAAGGCAGGCATGCGATCACTTCCCGGGCAAGATCGGGATTCATATGAAATGGGAGGGGGAAATTGCCGCTCCCCCGAGGGCGGTTTTCTTCTGATCGCGGAACGAGGGCGCGGCTCCTCACTGGGAAGCGCGCGCGCCAATCACCGGGGCAGGCCGAAAGCGGCTTGCCTCACGCGGATGATCAAGGATGGAAAAATACCAACATAAGCCCGACGGGGTTGAATGCGGGGATAGAGGACACGGAATACCCCTAGGTTGTCAAACCTCGTTTTCACAGGCCGTGGTGCGCTTCGATATACCCGGTGGATGGCTGTGATCTGACTTTGGCAACGAGGCTTCGCGCTTCGTCAAACGGATGAGAAATCCGGATTCGAAGATTCGGATTTACCTCGGATTTGATTCACACTACGGGAATCTTCGTGAAATACGTCCCGTCCCGTTTGTTCATCGCCTGCATGGTCCCTTTGCTGCTCGTCGGGGGGACCGGTGCGTGGGCTTGGCAGAAAGCGAGCTCGGCTTCGCTCGAAGACCGCGCGAAGCTTTCGTTTTACGAACTGATTCTCCCCGGGCCGGAGGGATTCCGTGGCTTCGATCAGCAGGCCTCGGCGGAATCCAAGCTTGCGGCAAACCGGCTTGTTGCACGTTTCATGGAGGAGTATCCCGCGCTGGACCGGTCGCATCGTTCCGTCCCGGATGACGAGAACGGCTTCCTCCAGCTCTATCTGCTGGGTGGGCCGCCTCACCATACCGGACCGGTGATCAGCGACGAGCTATCGGATATCCTGAACGGCCAGGCGCCCTGGAATTCGGAAAAGGCACTTGAAGAGCTGGAGAATCACTTCGAACTGGTCGGGAGGATCGAACGCATCGGCGCGATGACGGACAGCTCATCCGCGCGCATGCCTCCGGAGTATGTTGGATTTGTCAGTGCGAGAGCAGGGAAACACTCAGCCGAAATCCTATTGATGAAAGCCCGTCTCGCCGCCGAGGCGAAGGATGAGGCCGCCGCGCTCTACTGCGTCCGCGCCGCCTTCCGCATTGCTGATCACTACCGGGGACCGGATGGGGGAACCCTTCTCTGCGAAACCATCGCCATCCTCATCGATCTCGGTGCGAGAGACATGATTTTTAAAAACGTCCTCCCAGCCCTCGGCCCGGATGCCGATCTGTCCGTTTGGAAGAGAGCCATGCCGGGACCCGCTTACACCCCGGCCGCTTTCTCCAAAATCTTACGCAACGAATGGGAAACCTCCGCCCGGTTCTATCTCTTCCCCTACGTTCTCAACACTGAAGACGTGTCCGCTCTCAGGGACGGAAAGGCTCTCGCCCGCGCCTTCACCGAGGAGTTCAGCTCTCGGGTGATCGAGACCAAGGGAATGGATATGAAAAATTTCCTCCGTATGGATGGAGAGTGGTCCTCGGAACGATTTGCCGATCTCACCGAAGAGAGCCGGGAGATCGCGGAGATTTTCCTGGTCGGGAGCAAGGCGTGGAGCCGGGGATACGTGAGGGCCGCGACGATCGTCAGACAGTCGGAAACCGCGATGGATCTGCTCGTTCTGGAGCAATCCGGGGTCGTTCTCGACGCGGCATCGGCCGACTCTCTCGCTCCCGACCCGCTGACTGGCAGGCCGTTTGTTTTCGATCCGTCCAACCGCACTCTGAGCGTGGCGGAAACGGTGTCCGAAGTGGAACCTTTCAAGCTCCCTTGGTAATGGTAGGTGCCATCCGGTCTACCGCCTGCGGCGGGCGAGGCCGGCGAGGATACCCAGACCAAGGAGTCCGACGGCACTAGGTTCCGGAACGACATTTACCACGGCATTGTCGACATACCAGTCGATGGAATGGTTTCCGGTCCCGTTGTGAATGGTGGAGAATTCCGTGAATATTCCCGAAGTATCTTCAAAAGTGATGTTGCTCAGACCTTCGAAATCAGCATCGATCATGATTCCGTTGACGGTGCGGGTCAGCCCGAGGGTCAGGGTGTAGGCGGTAGCGTTCGTGTTGATGGAGCCCGTTCCGCCGGTGGCGAGATTCATTTCACCCGCACCGTTGGCGAACGGACCACTCCCGTCATCTTTCACGATCGTCAGACCACCGCTGGTTCCGGATGCGATCCAGAAGAAATAGCCGCCGTTTGTCCCATCGCTCAGTCCAAGGCTGTAACCTTGCTGAGCGTCGGGAAGCCCTGCCGCGTTATTCGTCTCCAAATCGAGGCTGAGAAAAATCGATTCGCCGACGTTGGCGAGACTCACCGTACTGAGAAGATCAGCCTGATTTCTCCTGTAGGGGGCTCCTCCCTGATTTTTCATGGCATTGCTACCGCCGAAAGCTGGTCGGTTGCCGACAGTGAGGGTTCCGTCATTCGAGGCCGTCCATCCGAGGTCGAGAGGATCGGTAGCGCCGTCGTCCACGCCGGTGGAGCCGGCGACATCGAAGGTATCATTCGCGACGATGGCAGCCGAAAGAGGAAGACAGAAAGCGAGGGGTAAGCTGCGGAAAATCAATTTCATCCATTGAAAAATCTGCAAACGATCTGCCGAATGCAAGCTTTTCTTGATGCAAATTTGCGGACGGAGTGTGAGGTCTATCAATCGGAAGGGCGGGTGAAGGCGAGCGTGAAGTGCCGTCACATGGTTTCCCTGCACCATGCCAGGGCCATGAGACAGTAGCCGGTGCCGTAGGGTTGGTGGTAGTCGTAGAGCGGGTAATCCCACCAGGAGCCGTCTTTTTCCTGTTTTGAAAGGATGAGTGCGGCGAGTTTTTGCGCGTAGGGTTTCTGTTTTTCCAAGGGCAGGAGACGGACGGACTCGGTGAAATAGTAGATACCGTAATAGTAGAAATAACCGGAGATCTGGAAGTGGATGTCATGCGGCATGGGGCGTTTCCGGGCGATGGAGAGCCATCCCTCGCGGGCGAGGAAACGGTCGGCCCACTCGATGATGACCTCATCCGTGATGCCATCGCGACCGAGAACCCGGAGGGCGGCGTTGCATGCCTGGGAGCGGGCTAGCGAGCCGGCGGGGCGGTTGATACCGGCGCGGGGGCGAAGCCGGTGATCGTGGGAGTAGGCATAGGATTTGTCCGGGAACTGCTGGCGCTTGATCGAATCCAGCGAAGTTTCCACCACCTTTTCGTCCAAGGTCAGGCCTAGGTTTTCCCGACCTTCGTGCATCGCGAGCAGGACGGTCGCGGAGCTGAAGGAGGTGGTGATGCCCGTGGGTTTCCGCGAGGTGAAATCATCGAACACGTCGAGATATCCCCAGCCTCCGTTGATGTCTTCGTAGCGGTTGGCGAGGTCGACCTGCTGTTGGGCCAGCTTTACATAAAGCGCTTTCTTTTCCGGGTCGGTCTCACGCTTGTGGAGGCGGACAAGGGAACGCAGGCCGTAGGCATGGCCCCAGATGTTGTATGTGGAGGTCTGGTCGGCGCGGCGGAGTTTCGGGAGGTTTTCCACGGACCACACGGCGCATTTTTCGATGGTGGCGGTGGTTTCCGGGCGAGTGTCTCCGGAATCCATGATACCCGAGAGGGCGAGGCCGGTGCAGCCGGCGCGGTAGGCATGGTGCGCGCCGGGAAGGGGAGCGTAGATGTTTATGTCTTTGGTACGGGTGGCGCTGCCCCAGGAGCCGTTCTTGTTCTGATCGGTGATCAGGAAATCGATCCCCCGGGTGATGGATTCGGTGATTTTTTCCCGGGTGACGGGAGTCGGGTTTTTCTCAGCGGCTTGTGGTGCGGTGGAGAGCAACAGAAATGCCGAACACTGGAGGCCCCGCATGGCAGATCGAAGGGAGGGAAACGAGGGCATCGGGGTGAGAAGCTTCAAATTTTAAATTTCAATCCGTTGCCACGTTTCGGCTAGAGTGCTTGGATGGTGATCTTGTGTTGGGTGCAGAGGCTTTGCACGGTTTCCTTTTCCAAGAGCAGGGTTTTACCGGCTTCGATGCCGATGGCGATGAGACCGGCGGCGGCGCAGTTTTCGATGGTCTGCGGGCCGATGACCGGGACGTCGAAGCGGAAATCCTGGTTTGGTTTGGAAACTTTCACAAGGACGCTATCTTTGTTTTTCCCTAATTCTCCGCCCCGGCGGATGCAGGCGTTGGTGCCTTCGAACGCTTCCACGGCAAGGACGGTGCCGTGGCGGACGACAACGGATTGGCCGATATCGAGAGCGGAAGTCTTCTTCGCGATGTCGAATCCGTACTCGATATCCTCCAGAGTGCGGGGCTTGAGAACCGGGCCGATGACGTGACCGGCGGATGGCAGATGGTCTTCGAGGAAGGTGACGGCGGAAAGCAGGGTGATGCCGTCCTTCGCCAACTCGTCCGCGATCGCTCCGAAGAGTGTCTCCGCGTTGCGCTTTTTCACCCGGGCGAGCATCATGAGTATGCGCAGGTCCGGGCGGAGTTCGAAGAGGTTGCTTGGCGAAATCTGGCCCATCATGACGGCCTCGGTGACTCCGTGTTCCAAGAAAAATTTGATCAGCTTGGAGAGCTGGCCGACGCGGACGGAGCGGAAAGCTTCCACTTGTGGCGCGAGGTCCGGGCGGGTTTCGTTGTCGAAGCCGACGACGATCAGTTTGGCGGAAGGTTCCGCTTTGCGCGCGGCTTTCACGAAGGTTTCCGGATACATGCCGCTGCCTGCGATGATGCCAATGCTGCGCGGGGTGGACATGCTGCGTTACCAGAAAGGAGAAGAGAAAGTAGCGGCTGTGGGAATCGAACCCACACTCACAAGGAACTCGATTTTGAGTCGAGCGCGTCTACCAATTCCGCCAAGCCGCCGATAGGGATGATGGTTTCCGAGGTTCGGGTGGGGAGCAAGGGCGAAAATTTAAATTTTAAACTTTAAATTCCAAGGGAGATTTTGAGAAACGGTGAAAAATTGGCGAGTTGTTCAGGGGGCAGGAATTCTCCTGAACGGTCTGGGGCCGGAACCCCCGGGTACGCCTCGCAAACCCCGGGACGGGGGTTTCACGGCCTGCCGCGAGACGCGGCGGCTACGGTTTTTCTTTCGGGACGAATTTCAGGCCTACTCCGTTGATGCAGTAGCGTTGGTCGGTGGGGGTGTCGAAGCCTTCGCCTTCGAAGACGTGCCCGAGGTGGCCGCCGCATTTGGCGCAGTTCACCTCGATGCGGAGCATGCCGCCGGATTCGTCGCGCCTGGTGGTGACGTTCTCGGCTTTCGCCGGATCGTAGAAGGACGGCCAGCCGCAGTGGGAATCGAACTTTTCCTTGGAGGAAAAGAGCAGGGCACCACATCCGGCGCAGTGATAGGCTCCTTCACCTTGCTCGTTGAACTGTTTGTAAACCTCGCCGTTGGCGCGCTCGGTGCCGGATTCACGGAGGATGCGGTATTGTTCCGGGGTGAGGATCTTTTTCCATTCCTCATCGGTTTTCTCGACGATTCCAGTCGGTTCTGCGGGTGCTTTCTCAAGAATTTCCATGGCTTTTTCCTGTTTTTTCTCTTGGGCGTGGGTTAACGCGGACATAGCCGCGAACCCGGCGAAAATGATGGTTACGGTTTTCTTCATACCGGATGGGATGGGAGACGACCGCTTACGCGAATTGTTCTTTCAGCATGCTTTTCCCGTAATCCCGGTTCATGCGGGCGATGTGATCGACGGAAATCTCCTTCGGACAGGCAGCCTCGCACTCGTAGTGGTTGGTGCAGTTGCCGAAGCCTTCGGCATCCATCTGGCGGACCATGGCGAGAGCACGTTTCTCGCGCTCCGGCTGGCCTTGCGGGAGGTGACCGAGGTGGGAGACTTTCGCGGCAGTGAAAAGCATGGCGGAGGCGTTCGGGCAAGCGGCGACGCAGGCGCCGCAACCGATGCAGGCGGCGGCATCGAAGGCATCGTCCGCGTCGCTCTTGGAAATGGGGATGGAGTTCGCGTCGACGGCGGAGCCGGTGCGGATATCGACGTAACCGCCGGCGGCGATGATGCGGTCGAAGGAGGAGCGGTCTACGATGAGGTCCTTGATGACGGGGAAGGGATTTGCACGGAAAGGCTCGATCCAGATGGTGTCTCCCTCTCGGAATTTGCGCATGTGGACCTGGCAGGTGGTGATTCCCTTTTCCTTCGAATGGGGGACGCCGTTGATGGTGAGATCGCAGGATCCGCAGATGCCCTCGCGGCAATCGTGATCGAAGTGGATGGGATCGTCGCCATCGCCGATGATGCGCTCGTTGACGATATCGAGCATTTCCAAAAAGGATGCTTCCTCGGGGATACCATCGGCCGGGTAGGTATGGATGCTGCCTTTGGAACGCGGGCCAGTCTGGCGCCAGACTTTCAGGGTGAGATTCATATGCTTGCGGTGAGTTTAGCCTGTAGGATGGGAGGTGCTAGGGAAAAATCATTCGGAACCGGTCGGCGCGACCCAGTTCAGCCCTTTTTCCGCGCGCCATTTGCGGTATGCCTTGAACTGCTCCTTCTTGGAAAGGGTGCGGCGCTGAGAATCTTCTTTTAGAAATTCGTCGAACGGGGTGCCGGGTTCTGATTCGGCGATGTTCGGTTTTTCCTCGGGTTCCGCGAGCCTCGTGGAGCGGGTGGATTTCGTGAGGCGGATGGCGAGCGCGTTTATCTGGCCGCTGAGGCGGAGGAGGAGCAGCAGGATCAGAACCAGCGAGATGGTGGCGACATAGGCCAGGATGGTAATGGCGAGCGGGAACTGGGAAGCGGTTTCGGTGGGCATGGAGGCGGTGGGTTTGCTGCGGTGGATTCTTTAGCGGACTGTGGAGGAAATTTCGCCATCGATCAACCTTGTGACGATTTTCTGGCCGGATGCGGCCTGCTTTTTCGAGCGAAGGATGGATCCGTCATCCGCCAGGGTGATGGAAAATCCGCGCTTGAAGGCGGATTCCGGGCCGAGGGTGCGGATGAGGGTGGTCAGGCGTTCGAGGCGGGCGGTCTCGGTGGTGAGACGGCGGGCCGTATTGAGAAGTAGGTCTTTTTTCAGTGAATCGACGTTTTCCTGCCTCCTCTCAAGGATCAACCGCGGATGCAGGGCGAGGTGGCGCAGGGAAAGCTCGCGCAGGGTGCGGGAGCGAGAATCGATGGTCCCGGAAATGGCGCGGGCGAGCTGGTCGGAGAGGGAATCGATCCGCTGGGTGGGTTCCCGGAGCGCGGTGCGGAGGGATCGGTTCAGGCGGTTGCGCGAGCTTTCCAGATGGGCACGCAGCTCCGCGGCATCTGGCGCTGCGATCTCGGCGGCGGCGCTCGGGGTGGGGGCGCGCAGATCCGCTACGAAATCCGCGATAGTGAAATCGATCTCGTGTCCGACGGCGGAGATCACGGGGATTTCCGAGCCGGCGATGGCGCGGGCGACGGATTCCTCGTTGAAGCACCAGAGATCTTCTATGGAGCCTCCGCCGCGACCGACGATGAGCAGGTCGCATTTCGGGAATCCGAAGCGCTCGGGTGAGTTGAGGCGTGAGATCGCGCGCGAAATTTCCGCTTCGACTCCTCTTCCCTGGACCCGAACCGGGAACAGCACGGGCTGGATCCATGGCGCGCGGCGGCGGAGGATGTTCAGGATGTCCTGGAGCGCGGCGCCGGTAGGGGAGGTGACCAGGCCGATGGTCCGGGGAAAGGACGGGATGGGCTTTTTCCGGGAGGAATCGAACAGACCCTCGGCATTCAGTTTTTTCTTGAGTGCCTCGAAGCGTGCCTGGAGATCGCCTTGGCCGGAGACCTCGACACGGTCGACGATGAGCTGGAGCTGGCCGCGGGCCGCATAGACCGTGGACTCTGCGAAGACTTTCACCTTGGTGCCGTCCTGAAGCGCTTCCGATCCCTGCTTGTTCCTGGCCCCGAACATGGCGCACTGGATTTGCGAGGAATCGTCTTTCAGGGAAAAGTACCAGTGGCCGCTGCCTTGTTTCTTGAGGTTCGAGACCTCGCCCTCGATCCATAGCCGCCCCACTTCCGACTCGATGGCGCGCTTCATCTTCCGGACGAGCTGCGTTACGGAAAGTGCCTTGGTTTCCTTTTTCGGAATGTCTGAGAAGAGATCCACCGGGGGGAAGATTGAACATCGGGCATCGAACGTCCAACATTGAACACGGAATCTCGGAAAGATTTCGGGAGATGGACATTCGTTGACATTGCCGGGGCGGCAAGACATTTTCGCCGGGTGAACACAATGACGATTTTACTGGGAGCTACCTTCGCGCTGCTTCTCGCGGCGGTGGTGCTTTCTTTCAACGGAATGAATGAAGGGGTGCGCAACGCGCCTGCGGACGAGATCGCCAGGCTGCGGAGCCAGCTCGACCAGTTGCGTCTGGAGCAAGATCGGCTGGATCTCCAGAGACAGATCCAGCAGGTGCAGGCGAGTCCCGCTCCCGCCGCCCCGGCACCATCTCCCGCCGCCTCGGAAGTGGAGGCCATGAAAGCCCAGCTCGCTGCCATCGAGGCGGAGAAAGACGCGCTTCAGGCGGAGAAGGATCTCTCGGATAAGAAAGCCGAGACTTATCGGGACGAGGCCGGCTTCATCGGCGGACGCGACCTTGAGAAAAACGACAACGAACTCCGCCGCGCCCGAATGATACGCGATGCGCTGCTGATCGGACGGATCACGGAATATGTGGTTGATGCGGACTACGGTGGTTTCGCGACCATTCAGATCGTGCTCCCGGAACACGTCCAGGTCGGCACGGTCCTCGCGATCCGTCGCAACACCGGCGTTCTCGGTCAGGTGAAGGTGACGGATATCACCGCCGAAGGTGGGATCGCCAGTCCGATGCCCGGCTTCGGTTCGGTCGAGCCTCAAGCGGGCGACGAGCTGATCATCCCTCCGCAGGTGTGAGGTTTTCTCAAAAGAATTTCCCCTATGCATTGTCGCCTTTCTGCTGGCAGGCGTTTGAAAACGAAGTATGCAGGACGGGACATTGGCTTCGAGGTTAGGGGTCGCCACTAATATGGCCTTCCGACCCTTGACCTCGAGTCGGGTCTTGAGGTGGGTCTTGCGCCAGCGTCAGATCCAAGCTTGCGACTTCACGGAATTTGACTGAATTTCGGACAAATGAGTGGTGTTACATAGATTTCAGCTGCCCTTCGGAGCTTGCCCGAGGGCGAAAGGTGGAAACTGCTGCACGAGTCCGCAGACGAGCTTTGGACGGACTGGGATGCCGGAATCGAGTCTGATCTTCGCGATGGAAGGCTCGATGACTATATTGCTCAAGCGCACGCCGAATATGATCATATCCTTCACGGTAGATGACAGTCGACCGAGAGGGCCATCGCGGCAGCCAAAGGTTCAGCATCACCCCGTCGTCCGCAGGCCGGAAGCGATGGCGTTGATGGAGAGCAGGAGTTTCGGCAGCAGGGCGTCTGCGGCGGTGTGGTTCTCTTTGTCCATGTGGCCGCGCCATTCCTTGAGCAGATCGATCTGCTGATAATGAAGGATTTTCAGCGGAGCTTCGCGGATCTCCAGGGTCTTGGCCATGCGGGGGCGGCGCTCGGACATCGAGCCTTCGAAAAGCTCGGTCAGCAGTTTTCCCGTGAGTTCGAACTCATCGGTGATGCGTTTCATGAAGGTGGAGCGGGTAGCTTTGTCGGTGACCAGGCCGGCGTAGGCTTTCATGAGATCGAGGTTCGCGGAGGCGAGGTTGGTCTCGACGTTGGTGAGGACGTAGGAGAGGAAAACGGATTTCCCCAGAGCCTCTTTCGAGCTCCGTGAAATCTGTCGGTGAGACGGTTTTCAGCTCGGAAAGCGCGGTGCCGACTCCGAACCAACCCGGAAGGTAGTAGCGGGCCTGCGTCCATGAGAAGACCCACGGGATGGCGCGGAGATCCGAGATGGAGTGGGATTTTTTGCCGGTGCGGCGTGCGGGGCGCGAGCCGATGCGGGCGTTTTCCAATGCGTCGATCGGCGTGGCCTGGCGGTAGAAGCCGATGAATCCCTCGGATTTCAGAAGGCTCTGATAGGCTTTCTGGCTGGAGGAGGAGAGGGTGTCCAGGAAACGCTCGGCTGGATCTTTCACCTCCGGGAGGTGGCGGTGTTTCGCGGTATTGATAGCGGCACCGGCGAGCAACAGCTCCAGATTGTAGGTGGCGGCGGCGAGGTTCGCGTATTTCTGTGCGATGGTCTCACCCTGCTCTGTCATGCGGAACGCGCCGGACATCGCTCCGTGCGGGAGGGCCGCCATGAACCAGTGGGTCGGGCCGGCTCCGCGCGAGATGGTGCCGCCGCGACCGTGGAAAAAGCAGAGTCTCACGTCCTTTTCCCTGCCGACCCGGGTGAGGGCGGTCTGGGCGCGCTCGAGAGCGACCTGTGCGGCCAGGATGCCGCAATCCTTGTTGGAATCCGAGTAGCCGAGCATGATCTGTTGCTCGGGTTTTTCGCGGGAGGCGAGCGAGCGGGCGGTGAGCGGATGGTCGAGAAACGCCCCGAGAATGCCGGGCGAGTTGTCCAGGTCGTCCATCGTTTCGAAAAGCGGGACGACGGGAAGCGGGCAGACCATTCCGTCCGGAGACTGGTCCATCAGGCCCGCCTCACGGGCGAGCAGATAGACGGCGAGCAGATCGGAGAGCTGGCGCGTCATCGAGATGATGAGGGAGCCGAGACCCGCACCGCCCCATTCCGCGCGATGACGGACGAGGACCCGGTAGGTGTCGAGAACGTTGTCCGCGTGCTCGCCGATGCGTGTGCCGTCGTGGAGGAAAGGACGGTTGGAAAGCAGCTCGGCGTTGAGAAATTCCAGGCGTTTCTCCTCCGGCCATTTCGGGAAATTTCCTCCGTCCTCGATTCCTGCCGCAGTGAGGATTTCCGCGATGGCGTTGTCGTGGAATTCGGAATTCTGCCGGACATCCAGGGTGGCGAGGTGGAACCCGAAGATTTCGATCTTGTGGCGTACCGGGCGGATCGCCTGCTCCTCCAGAAGGTGGCAACCGGAGGCGGCGAGGGTGCGGGAAATCAGATTGAGATCCGCGGTGAGTTCGTCCGGGGAAGTGTAACCAGGTTTCCCGGAGATCTGTTCGCGCAAGCGCAGCGCCATGAGGCTGGCGAGCTGGCGCCAAGGTTCCTCGGACTGGCGGTCGAGGATCACTTTCACCTCGGTCTCGGCGGAGATGACGAAACTCAGCTCATCGATGCGGTCCTGCAGGTCCTCGGGAACATCCGTGAGTTGGCGGGAAACGGTGAGTTGGGAGGCGAGGCCGAGCAGCTCCCGTTCCAGTAGCTGGAAGGCGGCGAGGCGCAACTCGCCCAAGCTGTGCTCGGTGACGGGTGGAGTAACCAGAGGGTGCCCGTCGCGGTCACCGCCGATCCATGAGCCGAAGGAGAGGCGCGGGATGTTTCCGGCGGAGCGCAGCATCTCCAGCGGCAGCCCGGCATCTCGCCACGCTTCGGTGAAATGGAGGTCCAGGCGGTTGATCGCGGTAGGGAAAAGATCGCGTAGATAGTGGACGGCGTTGCGTAGCTCCGAGCTGATGTCCGGACGCACGAGGTGGATTTCCGCTGTCAGCCATAGCGTTTCCAAGGTGGCGACTACACGTTCGCGGATGCGGCGTTTTTCCCGGTCCGTGTATTTCGGGTATTCGTTGCGGACGAGCTCTTCGTAGAGGCTGCGTTGGCGGGCGCGGACGGATTCGCGTTTCGCCTCGGTGGGGTGGGCGGTTAGGACTGGCTCGACATTCACGTCTTCCAGAACGGCGAGAATTTGTTCCGGGTTCAGCCCGATGTCCTTGAGGTCGCGCAGCGCCTGCGGCCAGAGCCCGCGGATGGAATCTGCCCCGAGGGCTTTTTCCCGCTCCCGGCGGATCTCTGCGGCAACGCGTTCCTCGATCATATTGAGGAGCTGGAAGCCGATGGAATAGAGTTTCGGCAGGGCCTCCGGAGGGGTGGAGCCGGAAGTCGGTGCTTTTCCGGACCACGGCATGTAGTTGATCAATTCGGTCTCCCCGGCGCTGGAGAGGGCGTCCTCAAGGCAGCCGAGTAGATAGGACAGGCGTTCGTCGATGAGGCCGAAGCCTTCGACGCGGAGTTGTTCGCGGGTGGGTGTCATGGAAAATTTCAAATTTGAGAATTCCATCCCGAAGGAAGAATCTTGCTACGGAGAAAGCATGTGGTGGGCCGGGAGGCGGGGGAAATGAAAAAGCGCGGGAACCTCGGGAGGTTGCCGCGCTTTTATCGTAGCTGGCGAATCTTGCGCCAGTCTGTTCAGGGGGATTCCAGCCAGTTGTGTTCGGCATCCTATCTGCTTCCCAGGCCAAGGGTGCTTTGTGACAAAACTGTCACTTGTACTATGCCTTCCGTACTGGCACAACCTTCCTGGTGCCACGCAAGTCCAAGACCGTCATTTCGGATGCATCCCAGCTTCAGGGGTTCAAGCTTCTCGAACGCTTCCGCGAAGTCTTCGCCCGGCTTGACGCGCGCCGGACCAAATCCCCCCGCGAACTCGACACCCGGCGGAAGTTCGATGCCGCCGATTATTACTCGATGGTGCTCTTCACCCTCCTCAATCCGGTCATCGACTCGATGCGCGGGCTCTGCGCCGCTTCGAAACTCGAGGAATACAAAACCAGGACCGGCCTGCCTCCCGTCAGCCTGGGAAGTTTCTCGGAAGCCCAAAGCGTCTTTGATCCGGAGCTGCTTTGCGCAGTGCTGCGCGAGCTGATGGAGGAGATGGCAGGAGACCCTCCCGAATCGCTCGCCAAGGCCATGGGAGGGAAAAAACTTGAGGCCATCGACAGCAGCCTGTGGGAAGTGCTCCCAAGGATGGGCTGGGCACGTTGGCGCGAGCAGTATTCCACCAGTCAGAACGCGGTCCGCCTGCACCTGCGTTGGCGGCTGTTCGAGCCGGGCACGGGCGGAGCCAGGCTGGTGGCGGCGCGGGAGTGCGAGCGCTCGGTATTGCGCCACGGACTACTGGAGCCCGGTGTCGTCTATGTGGGCGACCGCAACTACTCCGGGGACTACGAACTGCTGCGGCGCATGGACGAGGTCGGCGCCTCCTTCGTCGTCCGGCTGCAGGACAAGGCGGTGATCGAGGAGATCGAGAAAATCCCAGTGTCTGAAAATGACAGGAAGAGGGGCGTCACCCATCACCAGCGCGTCGCGCTGGGATTCCGCGACGCGAAGGACGAGGGCTGGCGCCTTGTCCGGCTGGTTCCCGGCCCGGGACGCGACCACATCGTGATCCTCACCAATCTTCCCGTGGAAGAGGCCGGTGCCTGGGAACTCTGCGAGATCTACAAGCTGCGCTGGACCATCGAGCTATTCTTCCGGTGGTTGAAATGCCTGCTGCCTTGCCGTCACTGGTTGGCGGAGAGCGAGGATGGTGTGGCCACACAGGTCTACTGCGCGCTGATCGCCGCGCTGCTTCTTTCGCGGCACGGCGGCAAGCTTCCGACCAAGCGGATGATGGAAACGCTGCGTTTCTGGATGATGGGCTGGGCGAGCGACGAGGAGCTGGCCGCGGCGCTGAGTCCCGCGAAAAAACGGAACTGACCCATCAGGGCGGAGCGAGCGCCCGGAAAGGGGCGCCGCGGAGCTGTGTCCGCGAACCGGAGACGAACCGCCGGACATGCCCGGAAGCGGAGCCGATCAACCGATTCGGAGACAACAGATCAGTTTCGAGCGGGAAAAACGGGGTAAGCTCTTTGTGTGCCGAACACAACTGGATTCCAGCCCCCTGTGCGAAGGTGTTGCAAGGAGGCAGGATGCCTCCTCAAACGGCCTGGGGCTGGAATCCCCAGCTACTCTTTTTTCGTTCATACGGAAAAAAGCGATGTGACCGACTGGCCTCCATGGATGCGGCGGATGGCTTCCGCCATGAGGGGGGCGATGGTGACCGCCCGCACTTTCGGGCCGTGGGCCTGGGGCACGGAATCAGTGGTGATGAGTTCCTCGATGGCGGAGGCTTCGAGCCGCTCGTGGGCAAGCTCGCTGATGATGGCGTGGGAAACACCGGCGAAGATGCGTTTCGCGCCGTGTTTGTGAAGAATTTCCGCAGCGGCGGTGAGTGTGCCGGCGGTTTCTGTCATGTCATCGACGAGGATGACATCGCGACCTTCCACCTCACCAATGACGTTCATAGCCTCGACGCGGGTGGCGGAGATCCGGTGTTTCGCGACGATGGCGAGTTCTGCTCCCAACGCATCGGCGTAGGCACGGGCCATTTTCACTCCGCCCACATCCGGAGAGACGACGGTGAGGTTCGAAGTATCCGGATGGCGCTCGCGCAGATAGTTGATCAGAGCGGGTTTGGCGTAGAGGTGATCCACGGGGATGTCGAAGAAGCCTTGGATCTGCGGGGCGTGGAGGTCCATGGTGAGGACGCGGTTCACTCCGGCGGAGGTGAGGAGGTTCGCGACCAGCTTGGCGGTGATGGGCACGCGGGGCTGGTCTTTCCTATCCTGGCGGGCGTATCCGAAGAACGGCATCACAGCAGTGATGCGCTCGGCGGAGGCGCGGCGGGCCGCATCCACGAGAATGAGCAGCTCCATGATATTGTGATTCGTCGGCGGGCAGGAGGGCTGGATGATGAACACATCCGCTCCCCGCACGTTTTCGTTGATTTTCACGGCCGTTTCACCATCCGGAAAGGCGGTGACCTCTACGTTGGCAAGGGGCTGGCCGACAGACTCGGCGATTTTTTCGGCAAGCTCGCGGTGGGCTGTTCCACTGATGATTTTCATGAACGGGCGGATTGTTGACAGATTGCCGGGTGACGGCAATACTTTGCGGGCGCAGAGTCGAATTTAAGCTGTTACCGATTTGAACCAAACCCCTCCAGCGGACAATCCGCAACCAACCCGTCCGCGGTTGGATCCCATCGTATTGATCTCCGCGATCCTTTCATTAGGCATCGTGATCTGGTTCTACGCGATCGTCCCCCGATTCGCGGCAGATCGCTCCATGTCCACTTTCCAGTGGCTCAATGGTGCTTGGAACGGGGAAACCGATTACGAGCACGGGATTCTTTTTCCCTTCGTGATCCTCGGCCTGATCGTCTACCAGTTCAAAAGTCTTCGGTCGGCTGCAGGAAAAGGAAGCTGGGTCGGGTTGATCGCGGTGTTTGTGGGTGCCCTGCTTTTCGCCGCTTCCTACCGGACTCTCCAGCCGCGGATCGCGGCGGGGGCGCTGCCGTTCCTGCTTTGGGGCGGATGCTATTTCCTATGGGGCTGGCGGGTGGCCCGTATCCTGGCCTTTCCCCTGTTTTTCTTCTGGCTGGCGGTGCCATTGCCAAGTTTCCAACAAGCGACCACTCATCTGCAGCTGATCGCGACATCCTTGGCACATCACGGATCAAGCCTGTTCGGAGTGGATACGAGAGTTGTCGGCACGACGATCCTGCCGGTCCATGGGGATTGGGAGCCGCTTGATATCGCCACCGGTTGCAGCGGAATCCGCTCGCTGATGGCACTGTTGATGATTTCCGCCGCGTGGGCCTATGTGGCCAAGATCAAAATGTGGCAGAAGGTGCTTCTGTTCGCGTCCGCGCTGCCGCTGGCAATCATTGGAAACGCGTTGCGGGTGACTTCGATTTTCGTGATCGCGGAATACGGAGATGCGAAATGGGCGGCGACGACCTGGCACGATTGGTCCGGACTGCTGCTGTTCTATCCGTTCTCGCTTTTCCTTCTACTGGTTCTGCACTCGTTGTTCGAGGGTGGTTTGCCTTGGAAAAAAGGGAAGAAACGCCGGGTCAACCGGAAGATGGTGGCAAAATCTGAATCAACGGATGTCTTCCAAGCAGGATCATGAAAAAGCGCGCTATCATCTTACCCGTGTTTCTCGGGATTTCTCTGGCCTCGATTTATTTCCTGCCGTCCGCAGGCGAGATCGCGCAATCGGCCGTGGAGATGGATCTCCCGGCAGGATTCGGCACCTGGCAGTTCAACAAGATTCCCGCGTCCGAGGTGGAGATCACCACTCTCTCGAAAGACACGGAATTCTCGAAGGCTGTTTGTCTAAGGCCAAGGGAAGGGGAGTTCGATGCGGAGGGGCGGATTGTTCCGGACCGCGTGGACCTTTCGATCGTCTTATCCGGGGCTGATATCAACAATTCCATCCACCGCCCTGAACGCTGCATGCCGGCTCAGGGACACAACATCGTCAGTTCGGAGGACAGGACGGTGGAGCTGGCAAACGGGAGATCCGTGGAGGTGAAACGTTTGAAAAGCGTGCAGCGCATCCCGACCAACGAGGAGCAGACGGAGTTTCTCGAACTGAATTGCGTGACCTATTACTTTTTCGTAGGGCACGACGAGATCACCAACGACCACCTCGGTCGGACCTTGGTTGACATGAAAGACCGCCTGCTGAAAGGCATGGACCAGCGCTGGGCGTATATTTCCACATCAATGTGGTATGGTGAAATGCCTTGGATCAAGGACACGGTGGTCACGGAGGAAGAGGTGGACAGGAAACTAACCAATTTCGTAGCGCTTTTTTCCGAGAACCAGATCAACTGGGATCAGGTGGCCCCTTGAGCGCATGCTCGCTTACAGGTCGATTTGCGACGAAGGGCGAATTTTTGCTGACTCCATATACTTGATCGTGCTCTGAAGGTATTTCAGATACTCCGAGCGGTCATCCTGATCCACACCTTCCGGTAGGCTCCGGCTCATGCTGATGCGGATATTTGCTTCGATGAACAGACGGAGAGCGGTTGAGCTTTTCCTATCATACCACGCAACGGCCGCGCGTTTTCCCAAGAGCGTACCGGCGCGATAGTGCGCGCTGCTGCCCATCGGAAGCGAGGCGGCGAAGTCGTATTCTTCCAGCGCTTTTTCAAAATCCTCCAGATCTTCGTAGGTCCGTCCAAGGCTTTCATGCACGGTCACCCGCAGTTCTTTTCTACCAGGACCCCAGATGTTTCCGTGGAGTTTCACGATTTCTTCGAGCTGGTTTGCGGAAAGCTGGAAGAGATCAAGGGCGGGCAATGCGTTCTCCTTGTCATAGTTGCGCATTCCTTTCAGGAAAAGGTAGCGCGCGTAGTGAAAGCGGGCGTTGAACGCAGCTTCCATCTCTCCCTCAAGGTTGATCGCGCGGTTAAATTCGGTTTCGGCTTCCGTCTCGTTGCCGAGGGTTGCAGCCACCAATGCGGCATTCACCGCGATTTCAGGCGCGAAGGGATGCAGCTTGGCGGCGGCGCGATAGTCTGCGAGTGCGAGAGCGGATAGTTCGTTCCTTCGATCCGGTTCGGCATCGACCGCAAGATTCTGGTAGGTGGCGGCCCGCAGTGAGTAGAGACTTTCCAACGGCCAGATCCCGATGGCGGTAGCGAGACGATCCAGCCGGGTTTCGGTAGGAAGTGGAATTTTCGAAAAATAGACGGGCCACACTTCCCGGGAAACGAGCGAGCCCTTCCAACCGAAAAAACAGAGCGCTAACAGGGACGCGCATCCGGATAGGGAGAGCACGGAATTTGAAAACAACGTGCGGGCGGATTTCTTTTGATCCTCCGAAAATTTGGGGGTGGCAGCTGCCGCAAGGCAAAGTCCCAAGAGTATGGCCCCCGAAGGAAGTCTGAGAATCCCTTCGAAGTTCGACTGGGCGAAGAGTCCGAGGAACCCGCAGACACCCGCAATGCGGGCCGCATTGGCCGTAGGAGAAAGACCATCCCTCGTAAAGATCCTGACGACAGCGACGATCATCACAGTCGCACAGAACAAAATCAGCAGTCCTGCCCCTATGATTCCGTAATCCGCCGCGGTCTGGAGAAGCTCATTGTGAACATGCTCCGGTTTGTTTCCGCCCGGACCCATTGCGGACACATCCCAGAAACGGTAGCATTCCCAACTGAAACTGCGACTTCCTCCTCCGATCCATGGATGGAGCGCAACGCATGAAACGGCCATTCCCAGAAGGAAGAACCGGATCGAGTTGTCGAGCATACTGGTTAGATCACCATCTCCGGATCTCGCTTCCTGCACACCTGAGAGCGCGTGAATGAAGTAAGCTGCGAAAATCAGGAGTAGGAACGGGTAACCGATAACAAGAAGGGGAAACGCCTTCTTCTTCCTTGCGCTTAAAACGCACATGAGTCCCAGAGCCGCTACCCCGGTCCCCATCCCGATGAAGCCACCTCTCGATTTCGTGAAATAGACCGCCGCCATTCCGGCGACTGCGATTACTCCGAGGATGACTCTGACGATACAGTGCTGTCTTGAAAAAATGGCGAACGCGGCGCAAAACAAGGAGACTGGAATCAGCAGTGAGGCTCCGTAGCTGTAATGGGCGAAAAATCCAGCAGGAGGCCGACCTTCAGCTTCAGCTCGGGGGAAAATAGGGGAATAAGTCGGATCGATCACCTGCTTCCCGATGACCCAAACGCTGGCAACGAGGACCAATCCCAGGCCGGCGATTAGCAATCTCGACGCCATTTGATGTGCGGAAATCGCCCGGAAGCAAAGGAATGTTGCCACTGCCATCGCGGTCAGTAGCAGATCGGACTGGGCCAGTTCCGGCACCGGAGTCGTGACCGCTCTGATCACGATCCATGCGGAAATCAATAAACCCGAGAGAATCACCAGAAAATCCGTTTTCGCTACCCTTTCCCGCCAAAGAACCGGAATCGCGAAGAGGGTGGCGAGACCAATGCACGCCATTGCCGGACCCCACGACCAGATACGCAGTTGGGGTGCCAGAGTGAAGGACAAGACGAACCCGGCAATCCAAAGCACCGAAACAATTGAGGCCATATGAAAGTTGTTGCAGATTCACCGCGCTCCCCTGGCGAAAAGCACAGCGGGGATGGTCTTGAGAATGATCTGGAAATCAAGCCAGAGTGACCAGTTGTCAATATAACGCAGATCCATTTCCACCCAATCGTCGAAACTCGTGATCTTGTTGCGCCCTCCGGCCTGCCACTCGCAAGTGATGCCGGGCTTCACGCTGAGGCGGCGTCTGTGCGAGATTTCACAAAACGCTTCGACCTCATAGAGTGGAAGCGGCCTTGGGCCGACAAGGCTCATATCGCCCATCAAAACATTCAGAAGCTGAGGTAGTTCGTCGATACTGAGTTTTCTCAGAAACGCACCGAAAGGGAAAATTCGAGGATCCCGGTCCAGCTTGAAAACCGGCCCGTCCATCTGATTACCATGATCTTGTTTCGTCTGCTCCAACAGTTCCTCCGCATTGGCCACCATGGTCCGGAATTTCCACATTCGGAACGGCTTGCCATAGCGACCGGCTCGCATCTGGGAAAACATCACGGGTGCGCCGGGACTGGCTATTCTGATCCCGATGGCAGCAACTATCCACAGTGGTAAACTCGCCACGATCACTATGAAGGAACCTATTTTATCCATCAGTTCCTTGCACATCAGTTCCCAGGAAAGCTCCGGGGTGGAACGGAGCACGAGCATGGGTTTCGAACCGATTGAATCGAAGACCGGCCGTGCGATCTGGGTGCGGATGAAGGAGGCTGCGATCCATGCCTCCACGCCCTGCAGCTCACAGACTTCAACGGCTTCCGCGACCTTTTCGAAAGGGGTGTTTTTCGTAGCGAAAACCACACGCCCGACGGATTCCTTTTTGAGAAGTTGGAACAGATCCGCGGTCGTCCGGCTGGAGAGATCGAAGTGTTCGATGACTTCCCAGTCCGCCACGGCCTCGGGATCCAGATCGGAGAGCAGATCGGAGACTTCGGATTCCGAGCCAGCGATGACCACGCGCTCGCCCCCTGCCTCGCGTTTCCTGCGGTTCGAAAGCCAGGACTTGGTCAGGCGGTCCCGGATGAAAAGGATGATGAAAATCAGGATCGCGCCGACGCCGAGGATGAGCCGACGGGTGCCCCCGAGCTGTGCGAAGACGGCGAAGAGCGAGATGATCACGCTGATGATGAAAATTCCCTGGGTAAGCTGCCATGCTGCGGCGCGGGTGGATTTGCGGGCCAGGCGTTCATAGAATCCGAAGCGCTCGAGGACGAGTGGAGTGAATGGTACCGCGATGTAGAGGACCCATGCCATCGCCGCGAGACTGTCGTCTCCGGGCGGGCGTCTGGATACGAGCGGCAGGATGTTTTCCCGCAGGAGACTGGCGAGCCAGAAGGCCACCCAGACGAGAAACGCGTCGGAGATCTGGAGGACCTGGATGGTGAAGGAATCTTTGCGGCTGGCTGCCATGGGTTGAATTTGGGGGCGTGGAAAAGGGGAGAAAGGCTATGCGGAAGGACTACGGATGGAAAGCGCAATCGCGGGTCAGGAAATACGCCCAAGCTTTCCCTTCCAACCCTCCACGGATGCCTTCCACGTGAGCGGGAGGCGGGAAGGGCCGTCGAAATACAGCGAAACCACGGCGTAGGAAAGCGCGGTGAGAACGGCTTTCACCGCGCCGGACTGCTGCCGCTTGAGCCAGA
The DNA here is from genome assembly GCA_963729485.1 of uncultured Verrucomicrobiae bacterium. Taxonomy (GTDB): domain Bacteria; phylum Verrucomicrobiota; class Verrucomicrobiia; order Verrucomicrobiales; family Akkermansiaceae; genus Luteolibacter. The sequence continues at coordinate 419,104 of CAVSNV010000010.1, read as the reverse complement.
CCATATTGCGGACTTTGTAGTGGAATTTCCAATCCGGGAGGTACTTTTCAAAAAACAGCCGTTTCCCGAGGAAACTGATTTCCACCATGTTCTGGGGGCCCGGGTGATCCATCACCGCAGCATGCACCGCCTCCATTTGGAAACCAGCCTGCCTGATACGCCAAGGATATTCTTCGTCCTCGCCGCGAATGAAAAGCTCTCCGTTGACCGGACCGACCTTTCCATAAACTTCCCTCGGCAGCAGCGATCCGGTCCACGAGGTATGGTTGGGGCTGGTGGGGCCGGGGCCGAGTTCCTCCAGTGAGTTCGCGAGATACCACGGGCCGTCATCCCTGCGGGTGAGCATGGGCCAGGAAAATTTCCCGGTCGTCGGATCGATCTGAAGCGGATGGCGGACGAGAGATGCGTCCCAGGGCAGATCGAGGATTTTTTCCAAGGCATCCGGTCGGGGCCATGAGTCGTCATCGAGAATCCAGACGGCGTCCGCGCCTTCGGAAAATGCCAGATCCATGGCGGCGCGAACTCCGCCGGCATTGCCTTCGTTCTCGGGCATTCGTAGCACGGTGAGGGGAAAGGGCAGATCCGGGAGTGCGTCGAGATCATCCGCGGTGCCGTCGTTAGACACATTGTCCGCAACAATGGCGCGTTGCGGTGGGCGGGTTTGGGCGGCGAGGGATTTTACGCAGGCGACCGCGACATGGCTGCGGTTCATGGTGGCGAAGACCACGGCGATGTCGGGGAAATCCAGGTTCATGGCAGTAGGCGTTCGCGGGCCTTGAGAATTTTTTTCCAGACTGCCGCAGCGATCCACAGGAGGCCGTCGGCGAGGCCATTGAGATATGGATCGGTGAAAAACGTGAACCCGTGGATGCGGCGGATCGCGCGGGACTCGATGTGCTGGCGCTCGGCGGCGAGCGCCGCGTCCATGTCCGCGGGTTTTCCAAGATGGCGCTGGGAGGCGTTTTCCCCGTGGAGGCGGAAGGAGGCGATGACTTGGCGGACGTGCTGGAATTTTTTCCCCGTTGCGGCGAGGCGGGCGTAGAACTCGCCGTCCATCACGTAGTGGAAATCCTCGCGCAGCCGGAAGTTTTCCGCGATGACCGTTAAGCGGCGGTAGAATGCGGCGGTGGACTGCACATAGCAGGCGTGGTGGACGTGGACGAACATGTCCCACGGCGCGGAGTGCAGGCGGCGGATTTTTTTCCCGTCCTTGTTGATAAAAAAAATGTCGCCGTAAACAACATCCGCCGCCGTTTCCTTCAGGGTTTCCAGAAGCTGCTCCAGGATGTCGGGTTGGAGAAAATCATCGGCATTGAGCCACATCACCCAATCGCCTTTCGCCCGTGCGAAGCCTTTGTTGATGGCCTCGGACATGCCGCCGTCCTTTTCCGAAGTCCAGGTGATGTGCGGAAACCGGGCGGCGACCTCCGCGCTGCCGTCGGAGGAAAGCCCGTCGATGACCAGGTGCTCCAGCTCCACACCTTGCTGCCCTGCCACGCTGGCAAGGCAGTCCGCGATGTAGCTCCCCTGGTTGAGCGAGGGGGTGATGATGGTGAAGTCCATGGCGGTTCTTGACAGCGGGCGGGAATGAGGAGCAGCCTCCCGCATCCCCGCCATGACAAGCAACCCCCTTTTCCGGAGAATCCAGAACGTGGCCTACGTTAGGCTGGTGAAACGGTTGGCGGGACTGGAATGGAGGTCTTCGGGAAGCGAAATTTCCGGAGGTGGTTCGGATGCGACCGGCAGCGCATCGAGCATTTCGGCATCGTCCGGATGGGTGGAAATAGCCGGGGAGGCGGGGGAAGGGAAGATTTCCACTACGGATCTGCGGCGTCTGATCCCGGTGATGGACATCGTGGAAACGGTGCCGCCAGGAGACGGTGCCACCTATGCCGGGCTGATCAGGAAGCTGGGCGCGGAATTTCTCTCCGATGAAAAGGTGGCGAAGGTGGATCTATGGGGGAATCCCGTGCGCTGGCCGGGATTCCTGCTCGGAACGCCGCGCGCGTTCAGCCCTACGACCCTGCGCTATCTTGCCACCGCACTCTGGATGCGGGAAAAGGGAATCGTTTCCAATGGCGGAAAAGTGGTGGAAATCGGTGTGGGTTTCGGTGGACTGGCCGCGATGAACGCGGTCGTTTCCGGGGCAAGCACGGTGCCGCTGGATCTGCCGCAGGTGGAAGGGCTGGCAGCGCGTATGCTGGAGGAAAACGGATTGGGCGGGTTTCTGGACAGAGCGGGAAATCCCGAGGGGGACTTCACTCTCGTTTCAAACTACGCTTTCACGGAACTCTCCGCGAAGGTGCAGGATATCTATTTTGAAAAGTGGATACGCCACTCGAAACACGGTTTGATCGTCAGCAACGCGAACATTTTCTCCCGCAGCATCGGAGGCCGGGACGATTCGGATCTGCTGGCACTATTATGCTCCGGTGGCCGTAAATGTGACGATGCTGAAAGAGGCGGATTTGTTGTGCCGTGCGGACTATGTTTGCGATGTTTCCGTGTTCGTGTGGTGAGCGGGATTGGTAGGCACTGCGTTTGTAAAACCTCAGACCCTCAAATCCCTGTGTGAGGATGGTAAGGAAAGTGGCTTCATGGGCTTCGTTTGGTCAATTCGAGTATTTTCGAAGCCACCATATCGGCGTGGAGGATGTTGGACCAATGCGTGGAGATTTTTTCAGGAATTCGGTTTCCAGAGTGCCAATGGGCGAGTTCCTGCGAAATGGCTGCGGCGTGACTCTGCGCGTCGTCCAGTCGGGCGAGCGTGCCTGAGTCGGTGCCGGCGAACCATCGGAAACTTGCCATGGTGGGAATATCTGCGGAGACTACGGAGCAACCGCAACACAGGGCCTCGGCGGCGGCGATGTTGAAACTCTCGTAGGCGGAGGGGCAGTAGTAAACGCTTGCGGTGCGGAGCAGATCCCTGATCCCGCTATGGGGGAGCCTTCCGTGGACTTTCACCCTGGCCGTCTGATCCGCCGGTAGCCGGGCCAGCCAAGGCGTGAAGACTTCGCTCCCACCGCCGACGATATCGACTTCCACGCCTTCCTCCCTGGAAAGCAAAAGGCCGAGCGTCTCCATGAGAAGGCCCGGCCGTTTTTGGATTGCATCATCCCACCTGCCGATGGCGATGATGCGGTTCTGTATTTTCGGGAAATTTTCGACAAACCCAAGGTCGGGAGAAACCGCGTGGGGTAAGATCACGACACGATTGGCGAGGTCTCGCCCGCCGTAGATCTGGCAGAGCTTCCGGTAATTCTCCGCCGCTGCGGGATGTAGGGCGGCGATGTGGTGGCCTTGCGTCAGATGGGCGGCGCGAAGGGGATCCGTCCGGAGCAGCCCGACGCTCGCACCCATGATGATGCCGGCCACCGCGCGAAGGGTGGAGGAAGGCGAGGTGCCGCCACCCCGTATCGTCCACTGCTCGGCCATCCATGCGGAGACTCCGCACAGGGGGCTGATCACCCCACTGCTGTCCTGGTTCAGGATGAGAATCGCGCCGGACTCACGAATCGCACGGGCGACGTGGCGGAACCGCGGTGCGCCCCAGGCGTAAAGAACCACGCCGTCCAGTCCATGGCTTTTCCACCACTCTGCAGACTCCAGATTCCCGAAATCCGTGCGGATTAGGTCGGCTTCGTCTTCCGGTTTACGCTCACCTGGCATCACTGCCATGGACTCTACTCCGACCATGCGGAAGCCCCGGCTCAGGAGCCCGCTGTCCCGCGCGAAAAAATCAGCCCCGCCTCCGAAGGCGACGGGTGTGCAAGTGAACCAGCGCATGAGAGGGAAACTTTAAATTTTAAACTCTAAATCTCAATGGGAGTGTCTATGTCGGCTATTTGGTGAAAACCAGATTGCAGTTCGCGCCGTAGCGGCGGAGTTTCGGGAAACGCTCGAAAAGCTTGGCGTCCAGTTTGCGGATTGCGGAGGAGACAAAGCGCAGCCGGTCGGAAAGCGCCTTCATGGGATAGCCGAGGAGATTGAACATCCGCACTTCACAGTCGCTATATCCCGTAGCCAGCATCCGCTCGAACTGTGAGATGTAGAGGTTGCTTTCATCGCCCAATTCATGCCGGGCCATGCGCACCGCACGGATTGCCGCGACGGGAAGGTTGTGTCCCATCGGTTCGAAAATGAACACGAGCCGACCTCCCGGCTTCAGCACCCGCAGCGCGGCTTTTGCGATGCCCTCCGGATCGTGGGCGAGATGGTGCAGCGCGGCCTGGCCCCAGATAAGGTCGAGTGAGTTGTCCTCGAAACCCGACATGTCGAACGCGTCTCCGGCCACGTAGGAAAGCCCCGGAAGCCGTGCCAGCCGCTCCTCGATCTCCTGGCCGGAGGCGGCGTAGAGATCCAGCCCGATGACTTTTGCCCAGGGAAACGTCTCGGCGAGAAGCCCCGCAAGTTTCCCAAAGCCACCGCAAATTTCCAACGCGGTTTTTCCGCTCAGGTCTTCCTTGCAAAGCTCGCTGTAGCCGGAGAGGAAAATTTCCCGGTCCGATGGTGGAAAGCCTCCCACGGCCGGGAGCATCTTTTCGGCGCGGGGATCGTAGGGCGGGGTGGGGTGGGAGAGGCGGATCATTATCGTGAGGAAAGCGAAGGTTTCAGGCGCGCGTAGATGTCCCCGAAGAGTGTGGTTTCCTCGCTGAATTCCATGATAAAATTGAGAATGGAATCAACGCCGCGCCATTCCTTGCGGGAAAATTTCATACTCTCCCCAAGACTGACATTGAACTCGTATTCGCCGAGTGTGGAGAGATGCCGGATGCAGTCGCGGGCGTTGTCCGGTAGCTCCGGAGTCCATTCGATCGAGAGAGCCGGCGCCGCTACTGACAGCCCGGCTAGAACTTCGGGTTCGAAACCCTCGACATCTATCTTGATGAACCCCGGCATACCGTGCTCCGCGATGAGCCTGTCCAGCGTAGTCACCCGGCAGGTTTCCTGGCGGTTCCATTTGCTCGCGGCGAAGCGACCGGACTCGGATGTGCGGCGGATGAAATCCTCGGAGAAAGAGGACAGGACGTGATCAGGGGAAACGTGGAGTTCCATCTCCCCCGGCGCGCTTCCCACCGCCTCATTCACAAGGACGACCATGGCATCGTTCCCGAATTCTTTTTCGAGTGACCGGAAGCACGAGCTCTGTGGCTCCAATGCCACCACCTTGCAATCGAGCGCACGGAAGCCCCGGACACGGCTGCCGAGATTCGCCCCGACATCAAAGCACAGGTCGCCCGGCTTGAGGAAGGCATGGTAGAAATCGCGGAACAGGGCGGTTTCCGCGGCTTCGCGCTTTTTCCGATTCAGCCGCCATGCAAGGGCGGGGGGGATGAGGCGTTCGAGGTTCATGTTCGTGTTTGGATCAGCTCCCAGCCTTCGCAGCGTTTCTCCTCTATGGGGCTGATTATCCCATGGAACCAGATATCCGGCATCAGCACGCGTTGGCCGGGCTTCTTGCCTAGCCACGCGCCCCACCAGGAGTAGCTGCTGTTAGCGATGATGTGATGGCTGGCGAGGCTCATGAGATGCAGGTCGTTGAGAGGATCGTGGGCGGATGCTGTGCAATCCGTGATAGTGAAACCATCTCCGGGAAACATTGCGCGGCACCATGCGGGATCGTCCGAGAATACGAAGAAGCGCAGCCCCGTTTCGCTTTTCCGCAGCTCCTCTACGGCGTTTGCATAGTAGCTTTCACCGCAGATCTCGGTGTTTGGATTCCCGATGTAGTCCGTCCTCCTGACATGGATGGCGACGGTTTTGTCGCGGGAAATGCTATCCGCGAGCCGGGCGGATCCGGTGTTGAAAGTCCGATTTGTAAAAGAAAGCTCGGTGCGGATTTTTTCCTCGATATGGCGGAAATAAAGGTGGCTCTGGAAATAACCCATCAGCACGGAACCGTCCGGCAGAGAAAGCACATATGGATCGAAGGATGTGTCCCCGGACTTTTCCCGATACACAGGTTTCCCGGAAAATTCCAAGTAGTGCCTGTCGGTTGACCGCTTGAGAACCTTGGCTCCGAAAGACCATCCGCGCACCAACTCCGCTTCGATAGGCAGCACGGAGATTTTCCGCACAGCCTCCCAATCAGCCGGTGCGAACCAGGAACCGTTTAACGCCAGACCCTTCCCGTGTTTCAGCGCGAGCGCCCTCCCCGCCGCATATTGGAACAGGTTGTTGCCCGTTCTCCCTAGCATCACGGCGTGTATCATTTTTGAGTTGCGCTTGCGAGCATGCGCCTGATTGTCGCATCAATCCTATTTCTCCGTCAAAATCCGCCCGATTCCGCGACCTTGCGAAAACCATCGACCATCCGTCCGACGATCCGCTCCGAAGCATAACGTTTCCGCAGGTTCATGCCGATATGATGAATTTCATCAGAACGCATTGCCAGCACTTCCTTCAGCGCGTTACGAAGGCTGTCCATATCGTCCAACGTAAAACCACCCGCACTAGTCGCATCGGAAAGAATTTCCTCGATTGATGTCCCGAGATTAAAACAAACTGGTGTGCCAAGATAGTATGCCTCAATGGCGGGCAGGCCGAAACCTTCGATCTCGGAGGGCAGAATCAGGGCTTTTGCATGGCTGACGACATCCCTAAGTGACTCGTCGGAAAGAAACGGGAGTTCGATGAATATTCCGTTTTCCCGAACCATAGTGGATACAGCCTCAGGGGCTAGCCCTATTAGGTGGAGCTGCGGCAACGCGGAATGTCGTTCCGCCTCCCCAGCCCACCACCTGATGAGGTCCTCGGTTCGTTTGTGAGGCTCGCGTGAAGCTAGGTGAACTGCGTAATCCTCCTTTGTCACTTCCGTCGGCTGGGGGAACTTCTCATAGATACAAGGCTCGTATGTGACCAAGATCTCCTTCTCCGCGATTCCGTGGCGATCCATGAAGGCTAGGATCTGCTGTTTGGAGTTCTCGGAAACCGTGAAAATTCCGTCGGCCTGGGTCAGCGTTGATTTCAACATTTGGGCCCAGTAGGAATATTCGGATGATTTGCGCCATCCGGGGTAGTTGTCCCAATAATGTTGGATTATCGTATCATGGACGGTGACGACGACCGGCGCGTTGATCAGACCGAACCTCGGAAGGAAACCCTTTGGAAAATACCACACATCGGCCGGAGACCGCAGCCATGAGAGAACCGGGTGAAGATGGTCTGTAACAACGCGCGCCAGTTTTGAGCGCGTACTCCACGGAAGAATCTGAAGCGTGGCTCCTTCCGAAGGACCTTGTTGTGACGTGCGGGAAGAGACGATATGCAGAGACAAATCATCCTGTTTCGCCATCGTGCCAAGAACGACCTCGGACATTCTAGAAATCCCCATGCTTCTGTCGTATCCGGGATTTTGATCCGCCAGGTAAACTGCGAGATTCAGTTTCCCGCCTGAATTCCCGCCATTGTCCGCACCAGCGTCCGACCGACGGGGGGGCAGGGAATCGGCGACGACTTTGAGAGCGCCCGACACCCTTTCAACAAAACATTCGGGACGGAAGTTGTCGTCGTAGAATTTCCGCGAAGCCGAAGCCGCACGTTCGCGTTTCGCATCGTCCCCTGCCAGTCTGACAATTGCTTCGGCGAACAGATCGGGAGATTTGACGGGGAGTAAGATGGCGGTGGGGCAGCCCTTCATCAGTGCGGGTATTCCGTTCCAAGCGGTAGTGACAACGGGAAGTCCCGCCGCAAGAGCTTCCATGAGAACGAGTGGGCTCGCTTCGGAATGATAGTGGGAGGGGAAAAAGAATATGTCGGAGTCCCTGTAGGAGTCCCATTTGGCGTTTCCGGTAAGCTGGCCTGGAAACGTAACGACATCCTGAAGGCCGAAGTTGGCGTGCATCGCGAGAGCGCGCCTTTTAAACTCGGTATCCATCCACCGTCCGACAATCCTGATGTGAAAGTTTTTTTGCAGGGGTGAGCGGAGAAGAATTTCAGCGGTTTTCAGAATCTCCAATATGCCCTTCCCCTCTTGCAGGCTTCCGACGAATAGGATTTCAACCGCTGTCCCCGGTTCCCTCGGATGGCGAACCATGGCGGGCGCTTCGATCCCGCACGGGCACCATTGGAATGCTTTCGATTCAAAGGTTTCGTGGGGAGATACTTTCTCTTCGGCTACTTCCAGAGCCATATCGGCATTTCCGTATGCCAGATCGGCCAGCCATCGGGTCATCGGGTTCCGCCGGGTGAAATCCGCAAGTCCGCTGGCGTGGAAAATGAAAACCGTTTTGGATGCCTTGCCGCGAACCAGGATAAGGAAGAATACATCGCGTATGAACGGTATCCATCTCGCGCTGGCCGGAGGATAGAAGAGAATGCTCCCCTTGCTACTTGAGAGAAGTTCGCGTGTGGCAATTATGAGGCGGTAAAGGCGGTAGAGCTTTTTGAATTGAAATCGCCCTACATCGTCGAGGTCGTCGCTGTAGTCCAAACGCAGCCGGGGGACTTCGTATTCCGGCCAATCGTGGTCGAAAAGGATTTTGGTGGCCACAGCCTGGCCGTGCCATGGCGGAGGGGTCTGGCCGACGAGGAGGACCGTGTGTTTTCCTATCTCTGGTGTGTGAACATCCATATCCTTCAATATCTTGCCACGGGTTGGTTCTTCTCCCATGACTTCCCGAGATCGGCGAGAATCCTTTCCGCAGCGATGTCCACTGCGTCGGCCACATGGCTCCGTTCCTCCACCGTTGCCAGATCCAGAAGGCGGGCCACCACCTTGTCGGGCTTGAAATCTCTGATGTCAAAACAGCGGTCGGACATGTCCAACTCTGCAAAAAGCGCCTGGAACTTCGGCTGGTAGGAGATGCCTGCGGTTGGGACGCCGGAGACGAGCGCGAAGATACAGGAATGCATGCGGCACCCCATGAACACGGAGGAGCGGGACATCAGATTCCAGTATTCTTCCCATGGTCGTTTCCCCAGCAGGCGGGAATCCACACCTCTCCGCAGCAGCTCTCCGTACAATCGTTCCGAGACCCAATGGTCGTCGTCGCGGGCTTCCACGGAGACCTGGGTAAAGACCGTGATGCCGCCTCCGGTCGCCCGGGCGTATCCGGCGCCCACGTCGGCGAGCTTGCTTATGTAATCGGTCACAGTCGTTTCGTCGCATGAGATCGCGAAACGGAAATCGACCGGAGCGATGGCGAGGCGGCCGTCCCCTTGGGGCTGCCTACGCACGAGGTCGGGTCGCAAAGCCCTCAGGGCGAGGACGATATCGGGGGTGTTCATCGACTTCCGGGCAAGCTTCCAGCTCTCCATGAGCGCAAGAGATTCCTTCCCCCTACATGAGACGGAGGGCAGTTTTTCCGCAAGTTTCCGCGCCATCCAGGTGTCGATCCGTTTGTGGAACGGCGCCCACGACTGTGGGAACTGCATGACTGTCCTACCGCTACGGAGCGCGAGCCAGGAATTCGCGATATGGAGCCAGAGTTGCCTGCTGCCGAGCTTGTTGGGAGATGAGTAAAAGTAGCCTCCACCGCAGAGAAAGTATGCGTCAGCGGAAAGGAAGGCCAGCCAGGGGGTATCTTTCCTAATCCCTGCAAGTGCCCTCAGCCCCTCGATGACGGGTGTGGCTACCCCCCATTTTCCGCCCTGCGCGAGGGGTAGCGGATAGGATACGGAGGTGCCGAAAATTTCCGCGTTCTCTTTCCACGCCGCTGAAAAGACAAGCGGCCGCAGGTTGCGATGTTTGGTTTCAAGCCATGCGATCTGGGTTTCTATGATAGCCCTGTCACCCAGGTTCCTGTGGTCGTAGGCATTGAGAATGGCCGCGATGAATGGGGCCGGTGAAGATACCATGGTATGTGGGGTATGCACCTTTGGCACAGGGGCGGACACATCCGCGGAATGCGACGGGTGACTTAGCTGGATTCCAAAAATCTGACGTTTGCCACCTCCCACCACGAACACCTTTGCCGCGATTGCGTCTAACGCGGGATCGCCTAAGGAAATCGGGAATGTCTCGTCAGGAGGGCGCATGCCCCAAGTATCGAATGGCGGAAAGTCCCGTGGAAGGAATATGTCTATGGCTTTTTCCAAGTAGTCTTTCTCCGCAAGCCCCGGCCAGGTTCCGCATATGGTATTCACCATCATGATCCTACCGTGCGAATCAAGGAGCAGTAATGGCGATGGAAGGTGCCGGATGAAAGCGATCGATCTGCGCGCCCATTCCTCCCCGTTGATACGGGTCATTGTCCAAAGGACGGCCATGATCGAGGTGATGGCGAAGCTGAGGAAGCGGACGATGAATCTCTCAAAGGAATAGAGTGGCATGTTGGTCAGGGACCAGCAGACTACCGTTCCGAAAACAACCGCCACCATTGCGGTCTGGCGGCTGTTGCAGCGGAAGGAAACCACCAGCAGAAGCATGGATAGTAGAAAAGGGGAGAGAACAACGCCTTTTGCGCGGTAATCGAGGAACACGACCAGGGCTGCGGCTGCCACACAGAAGGGGATCAGGACGGCGTTCGGCAGCGGTGTGTTGGTGTGGAAACCGGTGAACTCCCCGTCGCGCTTCAGCTTTCCCTCCCCGGCGGCTCTCCGTGCCTCTGACCATTTCCCCCCGAGCATGCGTTCCTGAGGAGAGCGTACCAGAGAGCCATCCAGATACAACGGGACACTCACCCGTCTCCGGAGGTATGCGCCTTTCAGAAGCTTCGTCATCCGGTGGCGCGCACGTGAAATGTCGCGCTGCCCGCCTCCCGTGCTGCCGTTTTCCGATTCCCACTCCCTCCTCTCCTGGTGGAGCTTGGGCGATTGGCCGAGGTTGGTACCCAGCATCGAGAAAGCGGCCAGAGGTGCGTTGAGTGTCCCCGCCTCGTATCCGCAGGCAAGGATACGCTCGATCCATACGGCGTCAGCAATGATTTTCCAGCGCTCATCCAGATAAATTCCGTCCCCGAGGATCTTCGATCTCACGAAAGTGGCCGCAGAGAAGGTGGCCAGGTGGCAGCTGCGGACATGGGCAAGGGAAGGCACGGTGGCCTGCCGGTAGGCGAGGGCGCGTCCGCTCTCATCAGTCAGCACCACATCGCCGAACAGGATGTCCACATCCGGATTCGCGTCGAAGTATGCGGAAACCTTTGCGAGTGCGTCCGGTAGGTATTGTTCGTCGGAGTTCAACCAGGCGATGATGTTCCCTGTAGCTTTGCGGAAGCCCCGGTTGATCGCCTCATACATGCCGGAATCCTCCCGACTGTCGCATATCGCAAAAGTCTGGGAAGCAGCCCATTGATCGAAATCCGGACCGGTGGCACCGTCCTGGATGAGGTGCTCCACCTCGAAGGCGCCCGCCTGGTCCGCGACACTCGCAGCGCAGCATTTCAACTTTCCTACCTGCCGGAAGCTGGGGGTGATGACGGAAATCCTGTTCATTGGGATGGTGTCTGGCGGGGTTCCCCGTGCGATTTGCCGTCCAGCTTTTCAAGCGAAGCGCGCAGCTCCTTTTCAGGAAACCGTCCCCGGTATCTTGCGAGTATTTCAGAAATCTTTTCTTCGGAACTGCGCTTGAGCCGAAAATGCCCATTTAACACATTTAGAATCAGCCTGGCCTCCGAAAACGGCAGATACCACAATGCCCTGAACCTCCCGCGGAAAACCTGGAGATCCCTGAATTTGTTGGCCAGGTGGAATTTTGAGCGCATGGAGAAAAGGTAGTAACCGATTTTTTCCGTGAGCGGAGCATGCCACAGCGAGGAATGGTCAGCCTCATCAACACACCTCTCAAATTCCCTGACGAGCGCGGCCCTGGCCTCCGGAAGGACGCCAACGGTATAGCCTGCCCGGTGGAGCCGCCATGTGTAGGGCCCGTCGCCGTAGTGCGGGTGTCTTTTCGCATCGGGCAGACCCACGTCGCGTATTGCTGCCGCCGAAATGGCCACGCAGTTGCCATTGACCCCGTCCGTCCGTACAAAGCCGCCCGCAATCAGCCCGGCCACGGGGATTTCCTGGAAATCGCGGAAGCCCGGATTCACGGGAAACGCGTTGTCCCCCTCGCAGTAACACCAGGCGGATATCGCGCCCATTCCCGCCTGCGCGGCTTTGTTTGCGAGCTTCTGGATGGTGCCTGGATCCGGCATGCAGTCGTGATTCAACCAGACGACTACATCCGCGTTTTCCTCCAACGCGGCTTCCATTCCCAGCCGCATTCCCCCGCACCACCAGAGATTGCCATCTCCGCCAAGGATTTTCAAAGCCGGATGCGCCATTCGGATGCAACTTATCGCTCCGTTTGTCGACCGGTCGTCCACAAGAATGATCGCATTGATTCCACCCGGAACTCGTTGCGCTACCAATGCCAGTGTTTCTGACAGGGATTCCGGCGGATTGTAAACCGGGATGACGATTCTGATCCGGGGGTTTTCGGGTTCGGTTGCCATCGGATTGTTCACTGCCGGGATGTGGAACCGCCTACTTGGGCGGAGCCGTAGATGTCACTCATCGTATCCAGAAACTGTTTCTCGTTGTAGGCCTCGCGGATGCGTTCCCGTGCGGCCTGTCCTAGCTGGCGTGCCTTTTCTCTGTCCTTGTCGAGCGCGAGGAGGATTTCACAGATGTCAGCCGCCATTCGGTCGGGACGCGCGACTGGCACCTTGAACCCACACTGCGATGTGACGAATTCCGCCGGGCCGCACCAATCGGCCACGATGGGGACGCAACCGGCCAGCATCGCCTCCATGATGGAAAGTCCGGCTCCATCTCTCAGGGAGGGGAGCAGACAGACATCAAAGGTAGCAAGAGCTGCCGCGAAATCACCCTCCTCGAATTTTTCTCCCAGGATGACCCTGTCGTCAATTGCGAGTCCCGTTGACAGTTTTTGCAAGTATGCCAGCTCCGGGCCACGGCTGGTGACGTGATACTCCACGCGCACGCCCTTCTCCTTCGCGAGAGCTATGGCACGCAAGGCGATGGAGACACCCTTCCTGCCCTCAAGATTTCCCGCACCGAATGCACGCAAAGGCTTTGCCCGATCCACCGGAGGACGTTCCCTGAAGAGCCAATCCATCCGCTCCGTCGGGAAAAAGAAATTATGGCAAAGGGCCACGCCTCCGGGTTTCCTTCGGAGATTGGAGAGGAAATCCACGGCCTGCCGGTGGGGAACCGGAATGTGGAACGCCTCTGCGGCGCAATCCCGCACCGCCCTGTTCCGTTTTGCCAGACCGGTCTGGATGTTCCTCATCAGCTCGAAGGTCTTGGCTTGGAAACTCAGGCTACTGAAGCAGACGGAAGGGAAAACCTCCGTCCCGCTTATCGGTCCCCAGATGAACGGAATGCCCAGCCTCCACAACGGGGACGGCACCCGCCAGGTGGTGTAGGTCACGAGCTGCGCCAGATCGAAGCCGATCTCCTGGTGCCACTCCCTCGCCGCTCCAAGGCTCGCCTCGGAAAACTTCCGGTAATCGAGCCAACTGAGGATACGCGCCCGCAGGCGGTTTCCCGGCCACGGCTTGTCCGTGCCGATGTAGCGGAAGTGAAGGGAAGAGGGGATCATTCCCTTTTCCGCAGCCTTTTCAATACTTGGCTGATGTCGCTTGGATGTCAGAACGAAACACTCGTGCTCCTTCGCCAGCGCGCTCACGACATACCAGCCGTAAATGCCTTCGGATCCTCCGAAGGGTGTGCATGCGCATGTGGAAAGAAGGAGCTTCATCGGGGATCTATCCAAGACGGGTGGATGGCGATGATGTCTTTGATGATTTCCATCCTGTGATTTGGAAATCGGGCGTTCACGAACGCTTGGACCGTTGATTTACTAGGATAACCTGAGCGCCAGCCGAATAGGCGGGCATCATCAATAAGCAAGATGTCATCCGTGTTCCCGTGCTGCGCGATCGCCTCAAGTTCCGCGATTATGGGACATTGCGTGTCGCTGGCCAGCGCGGTGCCTTCTCCCGAAAAGTGGCCGTCGAGCCAATAGACTGAAGGGACTGACACGTCTTTGAGGATTTCCGGAAGAAGCTTTCCGCTGTCGCCCCTGACGATGGTAATGGCGCTATCGGTCTCGAACCGCTTTTGCGCGGCCTGGAATAGTTCGTCGAAAAGCTCGATGGAGATCAACTTCTGGAAGTGCGGGCGCATCGCGGCAACCGTATCGCCCCGGAAGGTGCCCGACTCGATGAATGCGGCATCAGGATGGCGGCCTGCGAAGGAACGCATGACCTCGTGCTTCTGAGCGTTGGTCATCGGCGGGGGCGGCCAGTTTATCGTCTTCCGTAAAAATGACAGTGCGAATCTACGTATGGCAGTTTGTTTCATGGTGATGCAGCCTATTGGGAATGTGGTCTTGAAAAAATGGCGATTAAATTCGATCGGACTTGGGAACCGTGTGGGACTTCGACAAGTTCCCCGTTCTCTAAAAGATGGAGCTTGTAACCGATGTCCCGCAGAACGGCGCGCTCGGGGAAATCCGGACCCGTGTGTTCGCTCTCGAAGAGAATCAACGGTTTGTCACTGAGAAAAGTCTTGCGCGCGCCCTCGAAAAACGCCCGTTCGCCGCCTTCGATATCCACTTTGATTAGATCCACTTTCATTCCTGGATTGGATCCCGTGTATTCGTCAAGAGTGGTTGCTTCGATGCGGACCGCATCCGGGGATTGGTCAACATCTGCGGAGGTGCTGTTGCTCGCAGGGCGGCCCTCCGCGACCAGAACCAGAGTTCCGCTCTTTTCAGCGAGAGCCAGTCTGTTGGCACGGATATTCGTGAGGCGGTTCCTGGCGATGTTCCCTTCGAGAATCGAGAAGGTTTCCATGGTGGGTTCGAATGCGTGGACGGCGCCGTTGCAGCCCAGTCGTTTGGAGGCATGGAGACTGTAGATCCCGATGTTCGCCCCGACATCCACGAAGGTCTGTCCCGGTTTCATCCGGTCAAGGAACCATTCCATTTCCGCCTCATACTCCGTCCCGGCCAAGGCGCAGAAAAGTCCCTCGCCGTTCCCTGTTCCGGTATGCACTCGCAGACCCTGCCGCCAGACCGTGACGGTATGCCTGTTGCGCGCTCTCGCGATCGCGACCTGAGCGCAGGCGAACCAAGTGGAGGGGCGTTTCAGTAGGTAATGTAACAATCGCTTATCCATGGTCGTGTGGCGTGAAAGATGGAGATTCTGATAGAAAAAGGTCATTCGTTGATGGGTTTGCCGAACCGTATGTTCCCGCGTATCATCTCCTCGGCCTTCTCCACGGGCCATGCGATTATGCGTAGCGTTTTTCCTACAAAAGAGGGGCAGCCGGTTTTCCTGCCGAAGCGTGATTTGGAAACCAGGGAAGGGTGACGGGTATCGAAACCCGGATGTTCCTCGCCCAGCTCCATCGCTTTGAGTCCGTGGCGCATGCAAAGCAGGCTGAGAAGCGCCTGGTCATGGCGGTGGCCGCGGAATTCCGGCAACTCCACCAGTCCCGCCCGGCTTGGATCGTCACTCACCAGCTCACGCCGGGAGCAGAGATCCAGCCATTCGGATACGAAGGAGCGGCTCTCCGGACCTACTTTCCATAACGAGAAACTCGCCTGGACCGGACTGGCCAGGTGAACTTCCGGGCGATCCATCCCCAAATCCACCAAAGCCTCCCTCTTGATCCACTGTCCGTTCGGTCCGGACCAGGGAATCCTCACGCCTGGCATCATTTGCTGACGGTTCGCCGTCATCCAGTGAACGAAAGGAGTGACCGGCTGATGAAGGAGTTTGAAAGGATAGAGCCGGCCCACATCGCAGTAGAAGACGATGTCCCCTTCCGGAACCTCTGCCAGCTTCCGATCGATGAGAAACGGCTTCCAGGCCCAGAATCCTGAACCTCGCTCGGCAAGGGAAATCCCTTTCATCCGTTCCTGGAAACCCGCCTTCCGCAAGCTTTCCGGGGAAAAGGCGGTGACAGTATCCGCGATACGGTTCACCCGCGCGGAGAGTCCGAGGAGGATCTGGCGCATCCGGAAACGCGGGGTCGCAAAGCTGATCAGGTGGATGCGCATGGCGTGGTGGATATGGGTTCAGCGTGAAAGGACGTCGCGGTAGATTCGGAGGTGTTCCCCGGCGATCACGCGGGGGTGGAACCTCCGGGTCGCGGTTTCCCGCGCCTTCGCGCCAAGTCTCTCGCGCAGCCCGGAGTCCGTGGCAAGGGCTTCGAGCGCTGCTCCCATGTCAGCGGGCCGGTGCGGATCGAACATCAGGCCGTCAAGATCGTGTTCGATCAGATCGGGCACTCCGCCGACCCTCGATGCGGCCACCGGCAGACCCGCAGCCATGCCTTCCAATACAACCATGGGGCAATTGTCCTCGAAGGTGGGCAGCACCACTGCGGTGCTGCGTGAGAATTCCCCCGCGAGTTCGTCCCGATCCAGAAAGCCCAGTAGCTCCAGATTCGGAATGGTTTTCAGTTTTTTGAGGAATGTTCCGAAGTATTCGCTGTTTTCCTGCCCGTCTCCGGCGAAGGCGATGCCGCATTGCCCTGCGCGCAGCATTTTTTCACAGGCGTCGATCAATCTCAGAGGGTTCTTGCGTTCGTTGATGGATCCGACAACCAGGAATCTCGGGATCTCCGGCGGGACCGGCGTGACATCGAAAAACCGCCTGTCCACCGCGTTGGGCAGCAACCATGTCCTTGGACAGACCGGTTTTACAAGCTCCTCCGTATATCGGGAAATGGCGACCACTCCATCGGTACGACGCAGGCAAACGCTTTCCAAGGCCGAGGCGAGTTTGTAATAGTGCAGGTGTCTGTTCTCCGGGCGTTTCGCGTGCACACGCATGTTGCCGTGGATGGTGAGAACGTTCGGGCGACCGGAAAGAACCGCGGCGATCGCGCAGTCACGCTCCGTACCCTGTCCGTGAACGATGTCCGGATCAATCCCCTTCACCAGCTTCCGCACCGCCCGGACGCTTCCTGAAAAAAGTGTTTTCCCCCAGCCCATCGGGGAAATCAGCGGCTGGTGGAACCAGATGTTGGGCGCGAGCTTTTCCGGTGCGTTCATCCCGCGCTTGGTGCAGGAGATGACATGGATTTCCGCGTCCGGAAACTCGGTGAACCCGTCGAACAGCCCCTGCGGAGCGGTGCCGAAATACGGAGTCGCCTCGGTGTATTCCTTGAAATGCTCCCGGCTGTCCGTGGTTATCTGGATGACGCGCACTGTTTAATGGGCGGATTTTTGAAACACGCGGTTGTGTCCCACCTGAAGAATTTCCCTGAAATGGGAGGAATCGATCTCGGACGCGAGCCTTGAAGGTCCCGGGTGTCCCCCGGTCGCGAAAGTGGGAGGACGGTAAGATGTGCTCAGGCCGGAATCGTCAAGGATGATGATCCCGCCCGGCTTGACCGATGCAGCGCATACCTCCCAGTCCTTCCGCACGACCTCATAGTCGTGGTTTCCATCAATGTAGATCATGTCCCATTCGGTGGATCTGATCAGTTCCACCGCCTCGGGGTCCGTGGAGTAGGCCTTCAGCAGCTCTGGCGCTGGCAGTGAAAAATGCTCGAAATTTGACAAAGTGTCGCAGCGGTAGTCCAGATCCGTCCTGTATTTCGACACCGTATCACCTACGGAGCTGAACGGCGAGATACCGACGACCCTGCAGGGGGATTGCTCGACCTTGGAGATCAGTGAGACAAGGCTGAGAACCTGGCCGCGATACACCCCGATTTCTAGAAAGGACTTGGGGCGGAACACTTCAAAAAGCCGCCACCACATCACATGGAAGGCATCCTCTCCGAAACCCCTTTTCTCCTGTTTGAAGTATTCGCGGTGTTTGCGCAAAGCATCCGGGAGGCTTCTGTGGAAGCCGATGAACGTCGCCTCGTAGAAGGAGGTCGGATCTTCCAGGCTTGCACGGAATCCTGGAGTGCCCGCCACCGCGTTCCCTGCCCCGGAGAGAAGGGCGGCTTTCGCTTGTTCGCTTTGCCGGTGCCGGCGTTTTCCTTGCAGGTATCTGAGTATCTTCTTGATCATTTTTCGTTAGAGGATGGTGGGTTGTTCAGAGTGGGATCGTAAAGGTCTGATGTAGGCCGGGAACCAATGTTGTTATCCGTTGCGCCGGGCAATGAAAACCACGTCGAGAATCGCCACTTTGTCCTTGTCACGCTGGCGGGCTTCCTTCCGCAGATGCGGCCAGATTTCATCCACGTATTCTTCTTCCGCCACCCGTATCGGGATCACCTTCTCAACGGTGAAGCCGTGTGATTCCATTGCACTGCGGAAGTCGTCCTCAAAATGTCCGACCGCCCGCTGGTATTTCACGAAAATGAGATCGAACAGCCATTTCGGAAACACTTGGAAATCGAGAGGCGGCATCGGATCCTCGAATAGACCGTGGCCGCTGAGATCGAATTTGTGGAGCATTGTGCCGCCCTGTTTCACCGCCCGCTCGCAATAGGAAAAAAATCCGTCCAGATCCTCCACATGCTCAAGAACATCAAAGGAATACAGAAAATCCACTTTCTCAACGACTTCCAGGTTTTCCAAATAGCCTTGGTGGTATGTGGCTTTGGCGGGATCAAGCGCGACCGGCTCACCGTCATGCATGAGCTCCCCGCAGTTCGGAAGATCAGGATCCTCCGCAAGCAGGCGCAGTGCTTCCCGGTTTTCACCGGTGAGGTTCAGAGGCAGGAACTCGACAAGATGCACATGTTTTGCTCCAAGACCCAGCATCATGTCCGCCGAGGCGAAACAATCCCCGAGTCCGATCTCCGCCGCGACGGCTCCCTCCAGCAGACTCCTGTCCGGGATGTTGTCTAGCAGTGTTTTGCAAATGCGGGAGTAGCGGCTCACCGCGTGATCCATCCCGGCGTGCATCACTCTGCTGGTCGGGCGCTTGCGCAACTTGAACCGCTCCTTGAAAACAATCCAGTGTCCGAAGAACGCGGTCAGTAGAGCAGATCTGATATGGGTGAATTTACTCATTGATCGTTTTTTCCATCAAACTGACATAAGACTCCTTGTATGCCCCGTGGTTATAGACCGTTTCCACGGCCTTCCTTCCCGCCCCCCCCAGCAAACCTTGGAGCTTTTCGTCGCCCGATATTATCTCCATTTTTTCCGCCATTTCGGATTCGGTTGAGACCGTGATTCCACCGGGCATTTCTGATATGCAACCCGCGTTCCTTGCGATCCATGGCTTCGATTCGCGCATGGCTTCGAGCAGCACGATGGGCTGCGCTTCGTGATTCGCGGAAAGCACGAAGGCATCGCACGCCGCGTATGCGTTGAGCGTGTCCTCCTTCGACACGTTTTCCAGCCAGGTGATGGTTCCTGTCGTGCCGGTGGGCGCAAGAGACTCATCTTCGGATTTGAAGGTTTCGGAGTGTTGGTTGAATTCGCTGCCTATAAACACAAGCCAAGCGCCACGCATCCGGGTCATGCGGAACGCTCTCGCAGCGAAGCCCTGGTCTTTTCTCCGGCTGTAGTTCGCAACGCACAGGAACAGGAAACTGTCATCAGGTATCCCATGTCGAATACGGAACGAATGCGGATCGAGACCCCGGACTTGCGGATCGACCCCGTTGGGAATCACCGTTCTGCCCGGGTAGCCGACTGTCTTCGCAATGCGGTGATCCAGAAAACCGAAAAAATCAGCCTTTTCACTCAGATAGACGACACGATCAAACTTGTGAATCCAACGGCACATTTTCACCGCTTTCGATGCGTTCAGTCCCCATGTGCCCAGACCCCACGGGAAGCAGCCCATACGCACCCATTGCAAAGCCGCGTATCCATGACTGACCAGGATTTTTTTTGACGGGATTTCATCAAGAATCCCTAGAGCCAAATCAAGAGACTCGACATAGGCATGGATAACAACCGCATCCCATCCGCCCGATTTCAGAAGATCCCGGTATTCCACGATCTGGCCGGAATAGGGCGCTTTCGGGTGTCCTGAGCCGCGAATGGAAAACTCATGGATATGCGCTCCTTCAAAGATGCTTGCCGAGCGGGGCGGGCTTGTGGGGCTGGTGGCCACATGCACTTCCCAACCCTTTTCCAGAAATCCTTTCGCCATCAGGCTGGCAGCTTCCGAGACACCGTCCTTGTTTGGAGGGAAAGTGAATGTCGCGATGAGTATTTTCAAAACAGTTTGACAGGAGGTGATGACGGGACAAATCCGGCGGGGCAGATTTTCATAAATCCTGGATTATTGGATGGTCGCAGTGCTTTTACCTTCCTCGCCTGCCGCCGTTTCTGCTGGAGGTGCGCCAATGCGGGAATCTTTTCCAGCAGGAATTTCTTCAACGCAGGACTCCTGTGGGGAGCTGCGGTCGAGTAACTTCCCCGCTCCCAGGCAGCATGGTAATCGGATTGCTGAGGCCACTGGGTAAAGACTGCTATATCCGCCGTCTTACGAGCGGTCATAAACGACAGGATTTCGTCCTCGGTGCGTATTTCTATTCGCCTTTGAATGATTGCAGGGCTTTTGACTTCATACCAGTGCCCTTCAGCGACGAACATCATCCGTTCCACTTCAAAACCGTTTTCGAACGAAAACACGTTCCACAGGAGTTCGGGACTGAACTCGTAAAATCCGTGTCCTGAGAAATTATGCCAAGGAGTCAGGAGAATTACCCGCCCCCCGACCTTGACCAAATCCATACAATTTTTTATGGCCACGGGAAAATTGAAGACATGCTCCAAGGTTCCCCCGTCGATTAGGGTATCGAAGCTGCCGCGCAGTTCGGCGGCGACCGGTTCGTTTGCATCGTGGATGATCTCCGCGCCCTCATAGTCGGAAAAATCCATAGCGATGAGAGGCGAAGCACCGAGTCCTTCCAGAAAGTCCCCGGCGTATTTTGCATTGTTCACGACGCCTCCCACGGCTCGCACGACTTCGGCATAGTCCCGGGTTTCCATATACACTCCCTGTTGCCCAAGCGTGACCGTGCGGCCAAATTGGATACCCCGTTTTTTCTCGGCCAGAAGGAATCTGGCGGCATCAATATTGAGTCCCATGGTTCCAGATCTAGGGTTTTCTAGTGAAGGCGAGGGCGGTTCCGGTGACAAGGCTGACCCGGTGGCCGGAGTCCTTGAGATAGCGGACCACATCGGGATGGTTCGCGTTGCAATCGTGCCACGCCAGCACTCCCCCGGTGCGCAGCATCTCCCAGCCTTTCTCCGAGTCGTTTTTCACATATTCGTAGCTGTGGGCCGCGTCCACGAAAACAAGATCCATGGAATTGAGGTATGGTCCCGTATCGAAGGAGGCTGAATCCGAGCGTAAAAAGCTCACCCGGTCCAAAAGATCCGCAGGTATGAGGATGCCCTTGCCTCTTTCGCTGGCGATCTCCCGTTCCTCGGGTTTGGGGATGGGGAGACTGTAGGCAGGATGGTCTTCAGGCAGATCCAGTGTAAAGACAATCCCCTCGGGGCCGACGTTCAGCGCGAGCTGGGTTGTGGAGACGCCTTTATACGTTCCGAATTCAAAGATTCGTTTCGCGTTGCAATGCTGCGACAGGGCTGCCAGAGCAAGGGATTCCATTGGCGAGACGGATGCGCCAACACGCGGGAAGGTCTGCAGGGCATATCGTTGCGTCCCGGTGCAAATGTCCAGGACGTTGACGCTTTGAAACATGCGGGTGTCACTCCCGGTGTTTTCGATCTCGCCGGCGGCCCAGTTGGCAATGCCGAGCACGTGTTTGAGATCGGAAGGTTTCCTAGCCGCTATTTTCAGAAGTCTGGTGGCGAGTTGTAGTGTCTTATTTGACATGGTTAGATATAGGTAACGATTTGATAGGTCAGTTCATTCCGAGGGCGATACGTGCCCGGTGGAATGCTTTTGCTGTAAGACTCCGAATGGTAGCCCGTAGCATGGAATCAAACGAAAGAAACCAAACAGCAGGGAGGATCACACAAGTGAAAAGGAATGCCCCGATGCCAAGGCGCATAGGGGAATCCATACGCGTGAACGCAGGGACTGAGATTGATGCGAAGAGGCCTGCCGTGACGAGCAAGGTCGCGCTGGGACGTGCCGGCCACATGGCAACCTGCAGTTTGCCGACTCCAAAATAACCTGCGGTGT
The DNA here is from genome assembly GCA_963729485.1 of uncultured Verrucomicrobiae bacterium. Lineage (GTDB taxonomy): Bacteria > Verrucomicrobiota > Verrucomicrobiia > Verrucomicrobiales > Akkermansiaceae > Luteolibacter. Next base: position 397,118 of record CAVSNV010000010.1, on the reverse strand, counting down.
TTGCGATGCCGTAGATGCCGGAAACGAGGATGTTGCAACCCAAGGCGGCCGCGAGAATTCCGGTGATGCCGAACTGCTTACCCAGATAGATGGAAAGAAGGACGAAGGAAAAACCTTCCGTAAGATACACGTATTTCATGCCTTTGATCTTTTTGGACACTCCAACCAGGTTGATATGGCAGCGGTTGATCCCGCTGGCGACCAGGAGGCCGCCTAGCAGAAGGTTGTTCCAAATCGGCCAGCTCACCTTTCCGGAGGTCCAGACTTCGATGAACGGTCCGTTTAGGAGAGCGATTCCAGATCCGGTGACCACCGCCACCACTGCCGAAAGACGCACGATGTCCCTGAAACGTTTGAGAAGAAGATTTTGCTCCCTGCGAACTACCATTTCCGCAAGGCCACCGGCCGAGGATTCAAAAATTTTTCCGACGAGAAGCTGCGCCATACCAAAGATCTTCGTGGCCACTGCCCAGATCGCCGCGGTTTCCACTCCGATGATGCGGCTGATCACGATCACTTGGCTGGCATTGGCAAGTTGTGCGCCAAGACTCAGGATAAAGATATCGCGACCGAACACAAACAGTTCCCTGAAAATCCTGCCGTCATATTTGCCTCGATATTCCTTCCGCGGATAATAGCCGAGTTTGCGGCAGAATCCCCATGAAATGAAAATTGATAAAGATGAGGACAGTCCCGTGGCCAGAACCAAACTGTAAAGCCCCCATCCGATCCGGAATCCGATCCAAAGAAGTGCGAAGGATGTGACCAGTGAAATGGAGCTGGCAAGGTTGCTGAGATCAAGCCTCTGATGGCACCACAGGGGGGATGAGATGGCTGCGGAAGCGATCCTGACCGCGGAGAACAGTGCTTGAAGGAACAGCAGGATCGAGAAGACGCCACGACTCTCCGCAGGTAGATCAAGGAGCGAGGGCAGTATCTGGGAAAGTAGGGCGCCGATAGCCAGGATGACAAGGCCTTGGATCGCGAAGATTCTCGCACCTGTCTTTAGAATGCTCCCGTAGATGCCGTCGGACATGTCGTCCTTGTGGTCAGAAAGACTACGAGCGACCGAGCCGCTCATTCCGAACTCTAGCAGTATTAGATAGCCTGCGAGCTGGGTGACGAGTGCCCAAATGCCGAACTCCGTTTTGTTCAGATAATAGAGAGCCAGCGGAACGGAGGCCAATGTGTAAAAAGTGTTGATTCCGATGGCCGCGTAGCTTGAAACTAGGCCGTATGCGAAACGCTTGGTGCGGCTCATTAGTCTCTATTGCAATTGGGAACATCCCGATACGCGGATTGGGATCATGGACCGGTTATCCGGGTTCTACGAACGCTCGGCTAACATGATTTTGTCATGGTCGGCCGGCGTTGAACGCATACCGTAATGATTTAATGGCAGGTTGTTCTCCATGATCTTGACGTATGCTGCGCCTAGGAATATAATGCCGCATGCTAGCTCAAAGGAACCAAATACTGTGATAAAGAATACGGGAGAATATATCAGCGGAATACCCACAAAGAGAGCCAATGGGTAAAATTCGGTGCCCCGGCAGCGCTTGATCTGCCGGTGCGCGTGTACGGCGAGCCGGAACTGGGTAATAAGCAGGATCAGAAGTCCGAAATACCCTACGACACGGATTGTCTGGATGGGGCCGCTGTGATAGTCGCCATTTGCAAGAATCGCATCCCGGTGGAAGTCAAAACCTGATAGGCTGGCCCCGTGGGATTGACCGCTCATGATCTTATATGAGATGTCTTTTTGCATTGCCAATTCCTGCGCACTGAATCCTAGTCCATCGCCAAAGTACTTGTTGCGAATCCAGCGATCAGTAAGCATGACTTCCTTCCAGATTTCCACACGCCACTCGGTAGAGCCGTTCGCGTCCTTCATGATGTCCTCACTCCAGTTCCCGGGAAGGAAGCTTAACGAGCGCTGGACATTGGACGGAAGTGGATGAATGGTATTCGCGACGGTAAGAACGCCCAGACCGAGCGCGACGCAGACACTTGATACGACAAGACCGGCGAAACCGCTGCGATAGGCGATTGCGACGAGATAAGTCATACCGACGGCAATGATGGAGTTGCGAAATCCGCTGACAGCGGCCATGGCGATGGAAGCAATCACGCCCAGTCCCCAGGCGGGGTGGAGGATCGCCGTCAATGGGGAGCGGAATGCCGCGACGGTGAGGGCGAGATTGGCAGAAACAGAAGCTAGGAATGTCACGCGGGTCGCACTTCCGATCCCGGTGACAGCAACTCCCTCGCTCGTCCCGTTCGTGGATTCGTTCGGGTTGCTGGAAACGCTGGCGGCACCATACCACATGCCAAGTCCGGGAACAAAATATCCGATTCCCGACAGGATGAAGTTGATTACGGCACCCACGACAGTGAGTTTCAGGATGAGCTTGAGCTGATGGGGCGGAACAATATAATTCGCTAGGAAAAAATAGGTTACAAAGCCGATGGCAATCAGCACGTAGGGGCGGCCACCCACCGAGCTGCCACCCAGGAGGTTGAATCCCACAGGATTGCGAAGGTACACTTGAAGAATCGTGAGACCGACAAGAATGATCAGGAGGTCCATTTCCCGCAAGGATCCTCTCCACGGGAGGCGCCTCATGAGGACCATGAGGGAAGCGAAGGCGAGGAAGATCCCGCTTCCCAAGATTATCGTCGTGGGTCTGCCTGGAATAAGGAGCGTGAGGCTGAGACCGTAAGCGACCGGTATGAGCATCCAGATGTTCCTTCCGAGGGCCACACCGGTGAAAACCACCGCAGCCACTCCGAACCACAGCAGACTGGATCCCCTGTCCGTCACGGCCATGTTGGCCATGACCATTCCGAGAAACAGGCCGCCGACAAGAATGATGGTTCTACTGATTACGTTGGAATTCATTGGATAGGAAGAAGGTCAGCGGGTGTGCGGGGATGAACCTGCAGCATTGAGGAGCGATGGCCCGGAAGCGGGAAACCTACGAAATGGAAACGTGCCGGGACAGGCTCGCAAGCCGCCTGCCGGGTAGTTGTGCACTCCATGCACGAGGCCTACCAGACTATCTTTGCGAAACGGCGGCCTTAGGCCGATGGATTCGAGGATCGAGAGAACGCCCATCACCAACTGCCAGGGGACGGGGACAAACATCCTGTGCAAACCATGATCCTTGTGGCATTTCAGGATCGTCAGAAGGGGGATTCCGAATGGATGGGCTGCCTCAAATATTCCGGTGGAGTCCTCTCTCGACACGTTGAAAAGATAATCACAGAGATCGTCCTCATGAACAAGGCGCTGTGTCAGACCGCATCTCGAATATGGATAAGGAACGATCGAAAACCTCCGTACGACCTTTGAAAGAGCGCCCATGACTCCGCCCGGATTCCCGCCCCACACCAGACCGGGACGAATCACCGAGGCTCCCAGACTGAGCGCTTCGTGTTCGAGCCTAAGTTTTACTTTCCCGTAATCGGACTTGCATCCCTCGTATGCGCTCATCGAACTGATGTAGATGATACGCCGAACACCGGCGGCACTGGCGGCTTTCATCAATGCGAGACTAGGCTGAAAATTGAGTGCCTGGTTCGCAATGGTGCCGCGAGCGGTGAAATCGTGGGCGGCGTGAACAAGGACTTCGATCCCTTTGAACGGCAAACTGGCCGCGTCGCTGGAAAGGCTCCAAGGCAGCCACGGCCCCGGGCATTCTCGGCGGCTCAGCGAAAGAACGAAATCACCTCCCTTACGGTAGCACTCCGCTATTTTCGATCCGACATAGCCCGATGCTCCGGTGACTGCAACTTTCATGGGGAATCGAGACTTGCGGCGACCGAGGCGATGCGGTGGGAATTCGCCATCACGCTCATGGTGATGGATGTGGCGGGTATACTGGGAAGGATGGAGGAATCGACGACGTGGACACGGTCGTAGTCGGTGAAGCGCCCGAGGGTATCGGTTTCATGTTTGCCCGGGATTTTACTCATGGGGAAAGTTCCGCCGCTGTGATAGCCGCTGCCGGGCGATGGGATTTTCAGCCCGGGAAAAATAGGAATGGCGCGCAACTTGAATGTCTGTGCGGTGAGCTTTAAACCCACTTTTAGAACGGATAACAAGGTTGAGAACGGACGACTGCTCTCCATTTCAAGGTGGGTTGAGAAATTTTCTCCGGAAGTTTTGAGTTGGATATCGATGTGGCCGGAATCGTTTGAGTGTAGGAATCCTTGCACGATCATGAGCCGACCTAGGAAATGTTTCCGGAAAAACGAATTGCGCAACGGGATACGCAGGAAGGTGCGTTCGAGTTCGGAAAGCAGGAAGCGGCTGAACCCGTAGAGCTGCAAATGAACCAAGTGCGGACTGACGGCATCGTCATCGATTTCCAAAAAGACCTGGGAGGAGGTGTGCATCCGTTCCGTCTCGACATCCAGAACCCGGCGGAAACGCAGAATGGGATAGATGAAATACTGGCTGTCCACCAGGCGGACGGTATCGCCCCGCGAGCCTATGGATTTCAAGACGATGGAGGCAGTAGGCAGGACACCAGCCGCGACGAAGACTCTGTCGGCTTTGAGGTTGAACGGGGAGTTCCCCTTATTTCCTGAAACAATCACTTCATCTCTCTCCTGGTGGAAGCGATCCACCAGATGGTTAGGCAGATAGGTGACTTTTCCAGAGGAAGTCAATTCATCGAGAGTGTGGGCGGAGGAGTAGATGATGCGGTAGGGGCAACCCGTCAGGCAAAGCGCACAATACTGGCAGGGTTTATGGTTTCCGTCCCCGTCGGCACTGATCGCGAGGCGGCTTTTTCCGAAATACACACCGGCAGACTGCAAGTTCCGCTGGTTGGATTCGAGATCGCCAAGCAGTTCGCACCCCTGCCGGGATGGCTTCAGTGTGTGGGGTTTTGCCGAGTAGTGGGGAAGGATTTCCGCGAGGCCATCATTCACAGCGGTGGACGGGACAAAGCCCATGACGGCCTTGTAGTGGGCTGCGAGATCGGCTGTTCCAATGGGCCAGTCGCGGATGTCTTCGTCCCGGTAAGGCAGTAGGGAGGAACCCCAGATATTGCTAAGTCCGCCCTTCGCGAGGGAGTGGTAAAAGCCGCCGGCTTTTTCCTTCCATCTCACGTCCGGTTCCGAGCGGGGAGGGGCGAATGCGTATGACGAGCCGTAGGAAAGTTTTGAATGAACGGCTTCACGGCTTGCTTTGCGGGTTCCGACGACGTTTTCCACATCCGCCGCGTCCCAATGCTCCGGCGTGGTTTGCGCCATCCTGTCCACGATGGTTTCGATTTCCGGCTCAAGCAGGTTTCCGGCATCGGCGATGGTGACGTGGTGGCCTGCGTCCACCAGGGCTTTGGTTGCGGCAAGCGCCGCTGGCCCCGAGCCGATCACCAGGTACCGTGGTTTTTCCGAAGTCATGGCGATAGCGTCCCCGTGTGGATCGATTCGGCTCAGGCATTGCGCCTGAGCCTGATATGCCAGTGGAGGGCGAAAAGCGGGCGAAGTGGGATGCAAAGCCAATCCATGGCCTGGATGAAGGGCACGATGAAACGGGGGACGAGATTTCTTTTCGTCACGCCCCCCGAGATGAGGTAGGTCAGCCAAGGCATGAAGTTGAATTCCTCAATGACCAGTTCCGGAAACAGTTTTTCAAAACGCTTCCTATCCCTTACGAACACCATCCAGGACAATGCCTGGTTGGAATCCATCATCGAATCCTCCTGCCCGAAATTCCATTCCGTCCTAGAGTCGTCGTAGGGTTCCGGGTGGAAATTGCTGAAAAAGAAGCGGGCGAAGGGCGTGTGCGCGACATCGATCATTGTGATCACTCCGCCGGGAACAAGCGTCCGGGCAGCCTCGCGGAAGAACGCTTCAAGATCCGGGATGTGGTGGAGAACATGCGTGAGTGCGATCGCTTGAAGCGAAGAATCCTCGAAAGGGAGATCGCAGCCGTCTATAACCCGTTCGGCGACATCCGGGACGACATCTGACGTGATGAAGGCGGGTTCGAGTTCTTTCAATCCGCTGCCTCCGCTGCCTAGCTCAAGCAGAAGGCCTTGGGTCGGGACGGAACGGACATCATCCAGGAGCTTGCCATACCACTCGGCATAGCAGGAGCGAAGCAGTGGTCGCTCCTGGATCAGCTCTTTCTGACGTTGAAAAAACTCGGGAGAACCCACCTTGAGATGGGTTAGCGACGGTTCCTGGAGTAGGCTGGGCATGATAGAGGGGAATTCGGTTTTAGAGTTTGGCGGGAATCAGTTTTCGATCTCCACAAGATGCCATAGTGTGGGCCCCACCGAGGCGCGGAGCGAAAGATCAAGGCTTTTCACGATCCTCCCGTTGCATCGTCCGAGCCAGTGATCGAGAGGCTCCCCGCTCACATCCACGATGTATGACTCGTGGATCAGGACATGGGTAATGTGCTTTTCCTTCAGAACCTCCGCATTGTCCTTCTGCGTGATATGAATGATCCTGCGGCTTCCAAAGGGGCGCCAGAGCGAGGTTTCGGGATCGTCGAAGCCGACAAAACCAAGGATTTTGAGATCCGGTGGCAACAGAGGCCGGACTGGTGCGAAGCCATCCGAGCGGTCGGCATATACAGAATAGACCGTCCACGCGCGCTTCACGAGTTGCTTGTCGCTTTTGTCGGCACCCATCGCCTTGAGGATGGTCAGAGCCGGCCAAAGTGGGCGCGGTGGTGTCACAATCAGGAGCACGGCCGCCAGAGGAAGCGTGGCCAGGGCGGCGAGCCGCCACCACTTTCTCCTCAGCAGCAGTGAGGCCGAAGGCAGTCGAAGAAGGGGTGCGAGAAGCAGGATGTAGAAAGGAGCCAGGTATCGTGCCGGGCAGCCAAGACCTGATTGGGTAAGCAGGATGGTCACCGCGACCAACGCACCCGCCGGAACCATAAAAGCAGGAGCGACCAGGCGTTCCCACAATCCTGGTTTTTTGAGGGGCGAGTCGAGCTTGCTTTTCCCCGGCAGGCACTGCCGGACAACGACACAGAGGAGCAAGAGACTGACTCCGAATCCCAGACCGGCGGATTCCTCCATCTGGATTTCACCCAGAGTTATCTCAGCTCCGGCTTTCTCGAAGTGACCGTGGAGACGGTTAGAGAAATTTTCGGGAATCATTGGAGGAATCGTCCGGTTCCACACGCCCGAGATCGGGAAGAAGGTCGGAGTCAGATTCTGCACCACGATTAGCATGCCGTTCCATGCCAGGTGCATCCCAGGCTCCCCGGTTCCCAAATTCACACTTTCGGCTTTCAGTCCTTTCCAATCACCGCTGAATTTCTGGTTCAGCAGAGCGGTAGGCAAAAGGGAGATAAGCAATCCTGCCATGGCGACCGCGATCAGAGGAAGGGGCCGGGAGAGGATTACAGGGATGGCAGGAATGATGGCGAGGCCAAGTGGAAGGAACAAAAGGAGGTTGAACCCCTTTCCGGCGGTCATTAGTCCGCCTGCAAGAATCGCGATCCATGCTGCTTTCACACATTTCCGCCCCGAGGCTCTAAGGGCGAAATCGAAGGCCGCCATCGCGATCGCGGCTCCGAACAGATCGTTGCCGATGCTTCCCGCCTGGAGCAGGAAGCAATAGCCTGCGGGCAATAGCCACATCCAGTGCCAGGCGACTCTCGGCCGCACCCCGAGCTGTGAGAGGATACTGAAGGTGAATCCCGGTAGTAGGAGCAGGGAGACTGCGTTGATCAGAAAGAACAGCCGGTCGGTGCGGGTGAATACAATCAGGGGAGCCGTGAGCCACTCGAAGCCGGTTCCGCGTGTGTTCAACCTGTGGAAATCCGTATGGATCCAGTGCCATTTCTGCTCAACAAGCCAGTGCAAGACCCTTGGTGTCCGGTATGCCAGGGCGTCGTAATTGGCCGGCGGATGGATGATTCCGCCGAGTATGGCGAGGAAAGCGACGGCAGCGAACGCCAAGGGTAGCGGTTTGAAAAATCTGCTCAGGCGGAAACCTGAGGTGAGCGTGGGTCGTGACTTTATCCACCAGGCCACGCACACTGCTGCAGCGGCAAGCAGGGAGATGGCATAGCCGGTGAAATTGAGCCATCCAATTGCGGAAAGAATCCAGCCGATGGCGTTGAGAACCGCGCACAGCAGTATCCAAAGGGCGGCAAGGGATATCCTGTTGGGACGGAGTGTTGTCATGATCCTGAAGGTTGGAAAATTCCGTTCAGCGGTCTCCCCAATGAAGGAGCTGCAGGGCGTGGTTGAACTTTTGTCCGGCTGCCAGCCCGTCCAGAATCACCGCGATCGAGAAGCTCAACGTCGCGAGGATGGAAAGCCCGGTGGCAAGAATCGCCAAGGGGATATGTAGGATCTTGCCGGTTTGAAAATACTCGATAACAGGAAATGCACCTACGACCGCCGCTGAAAACGCGAGGAGTAGGGCGCAGATGCTAAAGAACATCAGTGGTCGGTATTTTACGAAAATTGAAAAGATCGTTCTCATCACCCGGATGCCATCGCCAATCGTATTGAGCTTTGAAATGGATCCTTCCGGCCTGTCCCGGTAGTCCGTGGGGATCTCGACGATGGCGTAGCCTTTGTCCAGGGCGTGGATGCTCATTTCCGTCTCCAGCTCGAAGCCGGCGGAAAGGACGGGGAAATTTTTCACGAACCGTTTCGACATGACCCTGTAGCCGGTGAGGATGTCCTCCAGTCTGCCGCGGAACAGACGGTTGATGAGGAATCTGACAAGCTTGTTGCCAAGATTGTGCAGCGGGCGCTTGTTCTCGCGGGCATACACCCCGGAGGAATGACGGTTTCCGCAGACGATGTCGGCACGGCCTTGGACAACCGGTTCGAGCAGGCTTTTCAGATCGCTGGCGGGATAGGTCATATCCGCGTCAGCCATGACATAAATGTCCGCGTTGATCTCAAAAAAGGCCTTTCTCACAGCAGCGGCCTTGCCTTTGCGGGGTTCCTCCAACAGGCGGCCTTTGCATCCCATTTCCGAATAGGCGGCACGGACCAACTCATTGGTGCGGTCTGTCGAAGCGTTATCGATCACGTAGATTTCCGCCTCCGGGCAGATCGCGAAGAAATCCTTCATGGTAGCCACGATAGTGAGTTCCTCGTTGTAAGCGGGAAGAATGATGGCAATGTTTTTTTTCATGGTGTGGAGGATCGGGGTGCGAATTGCTGATATGGCCTTGTCAAAAGCGAAGCGTCTTGGAGAGTGCAGTCCGTATGAAGCACAAGGTGAAGCAGGAGCCAGGGTGGCGGAGTCGGGCAATTTGCGCTATTTTGGGAGGGTTGTTCCTTGCTGTGATCTTTTTCTGGATTTCAGGCTGGGGCATTTCAGATTTGAAGTCGGCGTGGGAAGGTCTTGACGAGTTTCTCACGCGGAATCCCTGGGCGATTTTCTGGGCGTTGGTCGTGTTGCCTGGACTGCCGTTTCCAACCACCGCGCTGCTGGTGATCGCTGGGGTGGTTTGGAAAAATCAGCCGGTGATGGCATGTGTGATCTGCATGTCGGCTATCGCGTTGAACATGACATGGACGTATTGGCTGGCAAGCGGGATAGGCAGGGGGGTGGTTGTGAGGCTTTTCAAACTGGCCGGACGCGGACTGCCGGATTTCAGGCGGGAGAGTGATTTGCGGGTGATACTGATTCTCAGGCTGGTTCCGGGATTTCCGCTGTTCCTGCAAAACTATATCCTTGGCTTCCTGCGGGTTCCGTTCCGGCTGTATCTGCCCGTTTCGGTGCTTTGCAACGGTGTGATGGCCTGCGGGGTGGTGCTGAGTAGCTCAGGAATCGCGGGAGCGAATTTCATGCCTATGATCAGCGGGATCGCTTTGATCGTGCTAGGGGTCGTCGTGGTTCATTCGCTTAAGAAAAAGTTGGAGGCACAGAAAAAGGAGAAGCTAGAGCGCATGGGAGTGGAATGACGGACTCCACGTTTCCAGATCAAGGATCGGTGGGGGCAGTGACGTTGTCGTTAGTGGCAGGATTGATTTTCAACAAATACCAAGAGTCCATGCCCTTCTGAACCAAAATGGGGAATCGGACTTCGGCGAGAATGGTGGCGTTGTTGCTGGAGCACCATTCTTCGAGATCAGGGAAGCCGCTTTCCCGCATCGTCCGTTTCCCGGTAACAATGTATTCGATCTTGCGTTGGTGGATGGATTGTAATGTATCGGTTTCAAGAATTTGAATAACTTGTCGTTTGCCAAATGGTTTCCAGAGCGACGATTCCGGGGTGCTTGCTGACAAAAGTCCTATGCGTGTGGTTTCCTCCGGGAGCAGATTGCAGATCGGCTCGAAAGCGTTAGGGCGTTTCCGGTAAACAGTATAGACATCCCACGCACGCTTAAGGAGGCGGTTTGAAGATTGCTCCGCATTGATGGAACCGAGGATTGTAATGGCGGGCCAGAGAGGACGGGCCGCACTGATCACCATGGCTGTCATGAGAGCGAGAAAGCAGAACAGAACCCCTGTCTTCCATAGCTTGGATCGCAAGAAAACGGCAATCCCGGGGGTGATAAGAAAGGGCAGGATGAGAAGGAGGTAATGAGGAGCCAGGTAACGCCCGCTGCCTGCAAGGCCTGATTTTACCAAAATAGGCAGTATTGAAACAACCGCCCCAGCGAAGATCAGCCAAGCCAAGCCATTGTTCTGTACGGTGTCAGGGGGGGGGGGTGAACGGCGATGGACAACATATCCCCCGATGCTTCCCATGACCAGCAATCCTACGACTCCCAGACCGAGAGGGCCGTTTTCTTCCATCATCGTTTCGGGTGTCGCCAATTTGGATGCGTTTGGCTCAAAATTTCTTTCGAGTCGTTCGTTGATATCCGGAGGAATCCTTTCCGCGATCGCCTTGTTCAGCGTGTTATTGAAAGGAAAGACAGGGGGTGTGAGGTTTTGAACCAGTAGATAGGGGATGTTCCACGAAACATAAAGCAACGGATCCCCGCCGCGCAGAAGAACGGGTTCAGCGGCCAACCCTGTCCAGTCGCCGGAGTATTTATGGTTGAGCCAGGCGTTCGGGAGGAACGAGATGATCACGAGAACCGGGGCAAGCGCGAGGGAGCGAAGCGGAAACCGCCATAGTAACGGGATTGCCGGCAGCAACGCGAGCAGCCATACCAATCCTAAAGGGACGTTGCTGGTTTTTGATCCGGTTGCGAGAGCCATTCCGATACAGGCGAGGGCGAAATCACTCCAAGCGAGGCTTTTCCGGGCTTTGAGCGCATAGAAGATACCGCCGAGAAACAAGCTGGCACCGATGAGATCGTTTCCAATGCTGCCCGCCTGGAGGGCAAAGCAGTAACCGGAAGGGAAAATCCACATCCACTGGGCAGCGACGCGGGGCGATACGTTGAGGCGTGTCAGTATCCCAAAAACCAAGCCAGGCAAGAGCGCGAAAGAGACGATGTTTGGCAGAAACAGCAGCCTGTCGGAGGAGCTGAACAGAAGTATGGGAAGAGTAATCCACTCGGTCGCCGCGGTCCGTGTATTGAGGCTTGCCTGGTTGGTGTGGATCCAATGCCAGCCGCCTTCGGAGATCCACTGGAGTATCCTGGGAAGACGGTAACTGAGCGCGTCGTAATTGGAAGGCGCGTAAATGAGACCTCCGAGGAGCGCGAGGCAGAATACAAACAGGTAAAGGAAGGAAGGAAGGTGCCCGAATCTGCGACGAAGTTTGGAAAGTCGTGGTTTGCCAAATGAAGGGATGAGGTTCTTCCGAAAAACCATCAAAAGTGAAAGAGCGATAGCGATGGAGATGGAATATCCCGTAATATTCAGCCAACCAAAGAACGAGAGAGTCCAACCCGTGAGGACAAGCCAGGCACAGAGCAACATGAATAGGCCATGCCATTCCAAGGGGGCTGAATGGCGGGCGCCATGGTTACCATTAGTCAAGAGGATCGAGCGGTGGATGTTGAGATGATCCCGCAGGAAGTTCCGGAGTTGGTTCGGGAAGTTCCAGGAAAGGGCCGAGGGCAGAAATTGAGTGTCCGATGAACCGGAGAAATCGGTTTTTGCCAGAGTGGCGGAGTTGTCATTGTTGCGAAGGCTTCGATGACTGGCACGGTGTTATGCTGAAGGTCAGCGCGCAGAGAGCTTGTGACTCATGTAAGACCCACCTGGGGGGGCTTGCTGCGAGACTCCAACAGCCGCCCTCTGAGTTTTAGGGTCTGGAATGCCTATGTACGTTCTGGCGCAGGATTCGCCAGCCACAGCTTGATTAGTGCCGGGACGCCGCTTTCACGGCCTGCCCCGAGACAGGCCAGCTACTTTTTCAGCTTTTCAGCGCTTTAGAATTTCAGCGTCTACCCATCAGACGATCATGCCGGCGGCTACGGTTTCGTTGGTGCCGGGGTCGACGAGGATGAAGGAGCCGGTGGAACGGTTTCGACGGTAGGCGTCGTGGACGAGTGGGACGGCGGTGCGCAGGGTGATTTTCCCGATGTCGTTGATCGCGAGGGTATCGATGTTCTCGATCTTGCGGAGGGTGTTCACATCGACTTGGTATTTCACCTCCTGGATGATCGCTTTGGTTTCCTGGGTGGTGTGGCGGATGATGAGTTTCGCCTTGGCGGGCATGGACTTGTTGGAGAACCAGCAGACCATGGCTTCGATGTCTTGGGAAACCCGGGGCGGGTTGTTGGATTTCACCAGGGTATCGCCTCGGGAGATGTCGATCTCATCGGTGAGGGTCATGCAGATGGATTGGGGGGCGTATGCTTCCTCAAGATCGCCGGCTTCGGTGGTGATGGCTTTGATCTTGGTGGTGAAGCCGGACGGCAGGACCGTGACATCATCGCCGGGTTTGAACACGCCGCCGGCGACGCGACCGGCGTAGCCGCGGAAGTCGTGCCACTCGTCGGACATCGGGCGGACGACCCACTGCACGGGGAAACGTGCGTCGACATGGTTTTCTTCTCCGCCGACGTAGACGTTTTCAAGGTGGTAAAGGAAGGTCGGGCCTTCGTACCAATCCATGTTTTTGGATTTATCGACTACATTGTCTCCGTTGAGGGCGGATATCGGGATGGCTGTGATCTCGACGATGTTGTCGAGGCGGGAGGCGAATTCGCGGTAATCCTCGACGATTTTGTCGAAGACTTCTTCCGAATAATCGACGAGATCCATCTTGTTGACGGCGACGACGAGATGCTGGATGCGGAGCAGGTTGGCGATGAAGGAGTGACGCTTGGTCTGCTCGATCACGCCTTTGCGGGCGTCGATGAGGATGATGGCGACGTTGGCGGTGGAGGCGCCGGTGACCATGTTGCGGGTGTATTGGGTGTGGCCCGGGGTGTCCGCGATGATGAACTTGCGCTTCGGCGTGGCGAAGTAGCGGTAGGCGACATCGATGGTGATGCCTTGCTCGCGCTCGGCTTTGAGGCCGTCGGTGAGGAGGGCGAGGTTGACGTTCTCGTCGCCGCGTTTGCGGGAGGAGACTTCCATGGCTTCGAGCTGGTCTTCGAAGATGGATTTGGAATCGTACAGAAGGCGGCCGATTAGGGTGGATTTTCCGTCATCGACGGAGCCGGCGGTAGTGAATCTTAGGAGGTCCATTTTGGGGTAAATGCTGAAAGGAATTAAGAGGTAGAAGCTGAAAGGCTGAAAACTGAAAGGCTGAAATGTGAAATGAAGAGGGAAGACAATTGAGGGAAACTGCGATGTATCGGCTGAAAATTTCAGTGTTTCAGCATTTCAGTTTTCAGCTTTTACCTCATCGTTAGGGCGAGGGCGGCTTGGAATTCTTCGGTGAGGTGGAGTTTCTCGAGTTGGTGGTTGAGGAAGTTTTGGTCGAGTTCCTGTTGTTCGATCATGCCGGCGATCATGTAGCGAATTCCCGCTTTTTCGAGCGGGGAGACGAACAGGGTGATGAAGTCAGGGTCTTGTATGCAGCCAGACGCGGGCGAGTTCGGTTTCGATTTCTTCGGGCGAGGCGGTGGGGGATTTCATGCGCAGGCCGATACGCTTGAGTTGGCGGGCTTGGCGGATGGTGGCGGCGAGAAGGTTGTATTTCTCGGTCAGTGTCATGCGCTTCCAGATGGCGGTCTGTTTCGGATCCGGACGCATGGCTGGGGTGGTGGGTTGGTCGGGATTGGAATGGTGAGGCTGACGTTGCTGGTAGGACGGGCATTGATTTCGGCGTGGGCGCCGAAATCGACACGCGGCGGCGCGTGTGGTCCCCGTCGCTTCGCGACGTTCAGAAATAGCCTTCCTTCTTGCGGTCTTCCATGGCGGTTTCGGAGCGTTTGTCGTCGGAGCGGGTGCCGCGTTCGGTCTGGCGGGCGGCGGCGACCTCGGCGATGATGTCATCGAGGGTTGCGGCGTCGGAGCGGACGGCTCCGGTGCAGGTGGCGTCTCCGATGGTGCGGAAGCGGACGATTTCCTTGGTGACAGGTTCGTGGTCCTGGGGTTTCAGGAAATCGGTGACGGCGAGCAGGGTGCCGTTGCGCTCGAAGATTTCGCGTTCGTGGGCGAAGTAGATGGATGGGAGGGGGATTTCCTCGCGCTTGATATACATCCAGATGTCCATTTCGGTGAAATTGGACAGAGGGAATACGCGGAAGTGCTCGCCTTCGTTCTTACGACCGTTGAAGAGGTTCCAGAGTTCCGGGCGCTGGTTTTTCGGATCCCATTGGCCGAAATCGTCGCGGTGGGAGAAGAAACGCTCCTTAGCACGGGCTTTTTCCTCGTCGCGACGGCCACCGCCGAGAGCGGCATCGTACTGGTGCTTTTCGAGAGTATCGAGCAGTGTGACGGTCTGGAGCTTGTTGCGTGAGGCGGTGGGTCCGGTTTCTTCGGTGACGCGGCCGGTATCGATGGATTCCTGGACGGAGCCGACGACGAGCTGGGCGCGGAGCAGTTTCACGAACTCATCACGGTAATGCATGGTTTCGTCGAAATTGTGGCCGGTATCGACATGAACCAGAGGAAACGGTGGACGTGCGGGCCAGAAAGCTTTTTTCGCAAGCCAGGCCATGACGATGGAGTCCTTACCGCCGGAAAAGAGCAGGGCGGGGTTCTGGAACTGGGCGGCGGTTTCCCGGAGGATGAAGATTGCCTCGGCTTCGAGTTGGTCGAGGTGGGAGAGATTGTAGTTAGGCATTGGTAGGTAAATGCTGAAAGGCTGAGATGCTGAACGGTTTTTCGTTCGGACGGGGGTGAGATGGGGGGAAATCGAAGTTGGGTCAAGAAATAATTAGTTTCTTGAGTGGATTACTAAGGTAAAGGTGGGGCGCTGGGATGGGTGGGTGCGTTTTTGACTGGGTGCTCGGGGGGCTGGAATACCCCGTGGGGCACACCGTCCCCCCGAACGGCCTGGCGCAAGATTCGCCAGCTACGTTTACGCGTGCGTTGCGCGGGGGAGGACGGCTTCGATGAGTTCGATGGCGGCATCCTCGACGGAGAGCGATTCGGTATCGATAATGAGATCGGGATCCTGGGGAGGCTCGAAGGAGCTGGCCTGTCCGGTGAAGTCGGGAATTTCGCCTTTCGCGGCTTTCGCGTAGAGGCCTTTGACATCGCGTTCCTCGCAGGCTTCGAAGGATGCTTTGACATATACTTCGAAAAGATTTTCCTCGCCGACGATGCCGCGGGCCATATCCCGGAGTTCACCTTTCGGGGTGATGGCGGAGATGAAGACGATGACACCGTTTTGGACGAGGACTTTGGCGAGTTCGGCGATGCGGCGGATGTTTTCGAGCCGGTCTTCATCGGAGAAGCCGAGATTGGTGTTGAGGCCGGCGCGCAGGTTGTCGCCATCGAGGATGATGGTGAAACGGCCTTGCTGGTGCAGGACTCGCTCGGCGGCGTTGGCTATGGTGGATTTACCGGAGCCGGAAAGGCCGCACATCCAGATGGCGAGGCCTTTCTGTTTGAGGAGTGTTTCCTTGTCGTGACGTTTGAGGAAACGGTGATGCTCTGTGTGGATGTTCATGGGGTAAATGCTGAAAGCTGAAATACTGAAAAGCTGAAAGCGGATCAGAGGCTACGCCTGACTTTGGAGACGATGGTTGGGAAGATTGCTAGGATTTCGTCGGCTTCGCGGTGAGCTGTGGGTAGGAGCGGGTCTTTGATTTCACAATCCTCGATCAGGAGTTCGAGCCAGAGTTGGGTTTCATCGGCTTCCTGCAATAGGCCGTCCGGTTTCGAACAAAGCTCTGAGTCGGAACTTGCTCGGGATGCCTCGCGGGCATGGGCGGCTACGGACGTGCCGGAGCGGACCATCTGTTTCGCCAAGACCCGCACTTCTTCGCGTTGTCTCGGAAGGGAAATGAAAATGCGGATGATGGAGGACGCAAAGCGCTTGGTACGGTTCCGTAGATCGGCTGAAAGTCGCATCGTCTTATTTCAGCGTTTCAGTTTTCAGCGTTTCAGCTTTTACCCCTCACCCTCCTTTTCCGATGATGAAGGCTTCGAAGCCGTGTTTGGCGAGGGCATCGACGGGGAGGATGGCGCGGCCGTCGAAGACGAAGGCGGGTTTGAGCATCAGGTTGTGGATGCGGGGGAGATCGAGGGAGCGGAATTCGTCCCACTCGGTGAGGGTGGCGAGGGCGTGCGCGCCCTTGGCCGCCTCGTAAGGATCTGCTGCGATTTCGATATTGAAGTTGATGATATCCTGGGGGACGCCGACTTCGAGAAGGTCGCGGTGGATGGTTTCCTTGTCGACCCGGGGATCGTAGATGACGACGTGGGCGTTTTCGGCGACGAGATCGCGGACGATGTTGATAGCGGCGGACTCGCGGGTGTCGTTGGTGTCTTTTTTAAAGGCGAAACCGAGGATGGCGATGCGTTTTCCTGAGACGGTGTTGAACAGGGTGCGGACGATTTTTTCCACGAAACGGGACTTCTGCCAGTCGTTCATGGTGACGACGGAGCGCCAGTAGGCGGCGGCTTCCGGGAGGCCGAAGGATTCGCAGAGATAGACGAGGTTGAGGATGTCTTTCTGGAAGCAGGAGCCTCCGAAGCCGACGGAGGATTTGAGGAATTTCGGGCCGATTCTGGAGTCGCTGCCGATGGCGCGGGCGACTTCATCGACATCCGCGCCGGTGGCTTCGCAGAGGGCGGAGATGGAGTTGATGGAGGAGATGCGCTGGGCGAGGAAGGCGTTGGCAACGAGCTTGGAGAGCTCGGACGACCAGAGGTTGGTGGTGATGATCTTGTCGCGGGACACCCAGTTCGCGTAGACGGAGACGAGGGCTTCGAGAGCTTCCTGGCCTTCGGGAGTTTGCTCGCCACCGATGAGGATGCGGTCGGGGTTTTCCATATCCGCGACGGCGGTTCCTTCGGCGAGGAATTCGGGGTTGGAAAGGACTTGGAAGGTGGCGTTGCTGCTGTTGTTCGCGGCAAGGATGGTCTGGATCGCGGTGGCGGTCTTGACCGGGATGGTTGATTTCTCGACGATGATCTTGTTGCCTTCGGAAACCTCGGCGATGAGGCGGGCGGCGGATTCGATGTAGCGAAGGTCAGCGGCGCGTCCGGCTCCGATTCCGTAGGATTTCGTAGGGGTGCCGACGCAAACGAAGATGAGATCCGCAGCGGCGATGGAGGGTTTGATTTCCGTGGAGAAATGAAGGTTTCTCCCGCGCGCGGATTCTACGACTTCCTGAAGGCCTGGTTCATAGACGGGGAGGGTGTCGGAATTCCAGGCATCGATCCTGGCTTGGTTCATGTCACAGACTGTGACCTGGATGTCCGGGCATTTGGCGGCGATCATGGCCATGGTGGGACCGCCGACGTAGCCGGCGCCGAGGCAGCAGATGGAGGAGATTTTCATAAGACTTCAGATTGCAAGACGGACCGGATCAGTCGCGGATGCGGTCGTGGAGGGAGTAATAGAGGAAGAGGGAGTTGTAGGTGAAATAGCGTTTGAACAGACGGCGGGGTTCCATGGCGAGGCGGTATGCCCACTCGAGGCCGGCATTCTGGAAGAACGCGGGGGCTTGTTTCACTTCACCGGCGTGGAAGGCGAAGGCGGCTCCGATTCCGAAATATACGGCGGGAGGGAGAAGGTGTTTGTTGCGGGCGATCCAGTGTTCCTGCTTCGGGCAGCCGAGGCCGACCCAGACGAGGTCGGCTCCTGATTCGAGGATCTGGCGAATGATGTTTCCGGTCTCGTCCGGCGGCCATTCACCGAAGGGCGGGGAGTAGGTTCCCGCGATTTTCGCATCGGGGTGCTCCGTGGAAAATTTCCTGGTGAGCGTGTCGAGGGTGCTTTGTTTCCCCCCGAGGAGGAAGTGGCTGTGGGTTGACGAGGGGCTGTCGGTGGCTGCGATGGTCCTAAGCATCAAAGTCGGGCCATAGACGCGGTCGGTGAGCTTTTCCGGTGGTGGAAGCTGTGCGTTCACCGACCAGACGAGGGGCATGCCATCCGGCGTAGTGAGGTCGAACTTTTCCATCGTGGCGCCGAATTCGGCATCGTGGCGGGAGAGTGCGGCCACGTGGGTGTTGGCGGCTTCTACCGCGTAAGGACGGTCTGCGAGATCCGCTTTCTCGAGAATCCAAGAAACCGCGCTTTGGTAGTCCGTGGCGGCGACGGAGAGTCCGATGACTGGAAGATTGCGCAAGGGGGGGTGACGATTCAGGGACGGTAGAAGGGCTCGATCTCCCGGAGTTCCGGGATGGATGCGACGGCTCTGTCGCGATCCATGGCGGAGGGGAAAAGGTAGAGTGCGTAGCCGCCATGGCCACCGCCGCAGTATTTGCGGGTCATGGAAGAAGGGATTTCCGGGAGGGGAGCCATGCCTTCCTCGAGCTGGGTCCGGTGGTAGAGGTCGATGGCCTCGCAGAGGCCCGGGATGTCCGCATTGACGGCGGCTTCGCTTGCGATTTCCCCGGAGCGGGAGATGCGGTCGTAGTCCCGTGGGATTTCGACAGAGCCGGGGGTGTCGTGAGGACTGCCGGTCCAGAGGATGGCCATCCGGCCGTTGAGAAAATCGGGGTTGCGTTTGAAATCGAGAACCGGAGATTTGCCGGAGCGCCAGACGCAGAGTCCGGTTTCACGGATCACGGCGGGATCCTGCCAGCCGACTCCGAGATCGATTTCGGAATCGACTCCGTCACGTCCGTTGAGCAGGGCCCAGGCACCGCTTCCGCCGAGACCGGCTTGTTTTTCATAAGGCCACTCCCGCAGAGATACGAGAGGAGAGATGGCGCAGTTCACGATGAAGGAACCGGGACGGGAAAACCGGGGGACATCGAGCCAGCCACCTGCGAAATCGACGCGGAGCGGTGCTTCGGTAGGAGCCTGGACCCAGCTGACGATGGAGCTTGTGGAGACCGGGTCGAATCTCGGAGGTGTTTTCGGTAAGAGGGTGTAGCGGGCGCCGGTTTTCGCGCAGAGCGAGCGTTTGGCCTCCCCATATTTGTCGTCCTCCGTGACGATCAGGAAATCCGGGCGGATGCGGAGGAAATCTTCCTCGAAATCCAGGCCTTCCTTGTGCCCGTGGGTGATCACGACCTCGTCCACCATGCGGAGTCCTTGCAGCAGACAGCGCTTGTGATCATCCGGGATGGAGGGCTTGCGGCGTTTGTGATGCCAAAGGACCTCGGCCGATGCGAAAGATACGATCAGGTAGTCGCCGAGGGCGCGGGCCTCCTCGAAAAACTGGAGGTGGCCCGCATGAAGAATATCATAGCAGCCTGAGACGAAAACTTTCCTCACTATCCGGTTGTCTGATGGGAAGGGGATCGAAGTTGCGAGAAGCCGGCGAAGTTACTCCTTGGAGACGGAAACGTGGTGGCCGTGGGCGTTGAGCAAGGCGTGGCGTTTCGCGGTATCAAGATCCGAGGCGACCATTTCCGCGCACATTTCCTCGACGGTGATTTCCGGGGTCCATCCGAGTTTTTCCTTCGCTTTGGAAGGGTCGCCGAGGAGGGTCTCGACTTCGGCGGGGCGGAAGTAGCGTGGATCGACACGGACGATGACATCACCGGATTTGACGGAAGGCGCGAGGGATTCATCGACGGAGATCACGGTGGCGATCTCATCGAGTCCCTCACCGGAGAATTCGAGTTTGATTCCGGCGTTTTCCGCGGACATGCGGACGAACTCGCGGACGGAGATCTGCTTGCCGGTGGCGATCACGAAATCATCCGGGGCGTCCTGCTGGAGCATCATCCACTGCATGCGTACGTAGTCTTTGGCGTGGCCCCAGTCGCGCAAGGCATCCATATTGCCGAGGTAGAGGCATTCTTCGAGGCCTTGGGCGATGTTTGCGAGGGCACGGGTGATCTTGCGGGTCACGAAGGTTTCGCCACGGCGGGGTGACTCGTGGTTGAAGAGGATACCGTTGCAGGCGTACATGCCGTAGGATTCGCGATAATTCACGGTGATCCAGTAGGCGTACATTTTCGCCACGGCATACGGAGAGCGCGGGTAGAAGGGCGTGGTTTCCTTCTGCGGGATTTCCTGGACAAGACCGTAAAGCTCCGAGGTGGAAGCCTGGTAGAAACGGGTTTTTTTCTCGAGGCCGAGGAAGCGGATGGCTTCGAGCAGGCGGAGGGTGCCCATGGCATCGACGTCCGCGGTGTATTCGGGTGCCTCGAAGGAGACAGCTACGTGAGACTGTGCTCCCAGGTTGTAGACCTCGTCCGGTTGGATTTCGGAAATGATGCGGGTGAGGTTCGAGGAGTCGGTGAGATCGCCGTAGTGGAGGATGAAGCGGTTGTGCTCCACGTGTGGATCCTCGTAGATATGGTCGACGCGCTGGGTGTTGAAGAGCGAAGCCCGGCGTTTGATGCCGTGGACTTCGTAACCTTTCTCCAGGAGAAACTCGGCGAGATAGGATCCGTCTTGGCCGGTGATACCGGTGATGAGTGCTTTTTTCATGTTAGCTCAGAGTGTTTGTTGAGAATTCGGGGCGAGTGGCCGTCTTCGGGAAAGTTTCCGTCCCGGACGAGACATTCGGAGGGGGGGCTTGCCGTCACCGGGCGCCATCCGTAGAGAAGTGCGACTGCTCCCCAGTGAGATGGATTCCTACCGGAACCAGTGGTCCCAAGGCCGAGAGCGGCAACGAAGTCGTTCAGTTTCTCAACTAGAGGCGGGAGGCGCATGTCCTGCCTGTTTTCTCCTAAGAATCCGGAGTAGGGACGAGGCGCAGAGTTGTCCGAGGGAGAGTCCGACGAGATCAGCTGTCCAGTCGAGAAAATCACATGTCCGGGAAGGGATGAAGGCTTGGGAGAGTTCTTCGATCGTTACGATCACCAGAAGGACGAGAGTTGTTCTCGGTGATGAAGCGGATGTATCGGACCCGCTGGCTGGGGAAAGCTAGATTGCAGAGAAATCCGAGGGTTCCGAAAAGCCCGAGGTGGCCTAGTTTGTCCCCGAAGGAAATGCGATTGATGAACGGCCACCACTGAGCGCCTTGTCCGTGATCCGCGATGACAACCGCTGCGATCAGGAAGGCGATGAATCCGAAAGCTGCGGCGCGAGCGAGGTATCGATTACGTCCCGCGGCCATGGATTTCCTTAAGCTAGAGCCTGGCTTCTCCGCTCTCCAGAGAGGTCAGGAAATCCTTGTAGGCACCGTCCAGGCCTTGCTCGAAGGGGGTTTTCGGCGACCAGCCGGTTGATTGAATGAGGGAAATATCGAGAAGCTTTTTCGGGGTGCCGTCGGGTTTGGACGGGTCGGTGAGAATTTCGCCCCGGTAACCGACGGTTTTCGCGATGGTTATCGCGAGATCGAGAATGGTGAGATCCGAGCCGGTTCCGACGTTGACCCAGTCGGGCGGATTTTCGAGGGAAAGGAGGTGGAAGCAGGCTTCCGCCAGGTCATCGGTATGGAGGAACTCGCGGCAGGGAGTGCCGGTGCCCCAGATGGTGACGGAGGGTGCGCCGGCTTCCTTCGCTTCGTGGAAACGGCGGATGAGAGCGGGGATGACGTGGGAATTTTCCGCGTGGTAGTTGTCTCCGGGGCCGTAGAGATTGGTCGGCATGGCCGAGTGGTAGAGCAGTCCGTGCTGGGCGCGGTAGTGCTGGCACATTTTCAGCCCGGCGATCTTGGCGATGGCGTAGGCTTCGTTGGTTACCTCGAGAGGGGAGGTGAGCAGGCAGTCTTCCGGCATGGGCTGGGGAGCCATTTTCGGATAGATGCAGGAGGAGCCGAGGAACAGGACGCGCGGGATGCCGGCGCGGCGGGAGCCTTCGATGAGGTTGGAGGCGATGGCCAGATTCTCGTAGATGAAATCCGCCGGGTAGGTGGAGTTCGCGTGGATACCACCGACTTTGGCCGCGGCGATGATGACCGTATCCGGCTTACGCTGATCAAGAAACTCGAAGACGGCGGGCTGGGAAGTGAGATCCACTTCGGCGCGGGTGGCAGTGAGGACGTCCTGGCCGAGCGATTCGGCTTTGCGGACAAGAGCGGAGCCAACCATGCCGCGGTGGCCGGAGATAAAGGTTTTCATGGGATAGATGCTGAAATGTTGAAATCGTCAGGCAAACCGTCGGATCAGTTTTTCCGAGGCGGCGAGAGCCATTCCGGTGACTTGGTCCATGTTGTAGTAGCGGTAGGTGGCGAGGCGGCCGATGAAGGTGGTATCAGTTTCGGCTGCGGCGAGGGTCGCGTATTTCTTGTATGCGGCCGTGGCGTCGGGGGCGGGGACCGGGTAGTAGGCTTCTTTGGAAAGGTCCCAGTCGGCTGGAAACTCGCGGACGATGGTGGACGCCGTGGTTTTCTGGCCGGTGGCGTGTTTGATCTCGACGATGCGGGTGAAGGGAACTTCTTTTCCCGGGTAATTCACCTGCATGGCCGGCTGCCAGAAGCCGGGCTTGCCGGAAATTTTCTCCCGTGGGATAAGTTCTGAGGCGGAGAAGGATTCGTGCTCGAAACGGAGGGAGCGGTAGGGGAGGGGGCCGAACCTGCGGCCGAAGTATTCGTCGACTGCCCCGGTGAAAACAAGGTGGTCGTGGGGGAATTTCTCGCGGGCTTCGGTGAAATCCGAATTGAGGTGGAGAGTGGTGCCGGGGGAGTCTGCGAGGATGTTCTCGAGCAGGGCCGTGTATCCGTTTTTCGGAAGTGCCTGGAATTCTTCGGATAGGTAGCGGTCGTCGCGATTGGTGCGGATGGGGATCCTGGCGCAGACCGACGGATCAAGCTCGCGCGGATGACGCTTCCATTGTTTCAGCGTATAGCCCTCGAAAAAAAGTTCGTAGAGGCGGGTTCCGACTTTGGAGAGGATGACTTCTTCAGAGTTTTTCGGGGCCGGGATATTCAGACGGTTTTCCGCCAGATATCGTTCGAAATCCTCCGTGGTCGCTGGTTTTCCGATGAGTTCCTCGAAGGTATTGAGATTGATGGGAAACGACCAGTAGCGACCTTCCGTGTGGGACTTGATCGTGTAATCGACCGGATGCCACTCGGTGAAGGCGGAGAGATAGTCGAGGATTCGCTGGGAATTCGTGCGGAAGTAGTGCGGGCCGTAGTTGTGGATGAGGACTCCGGCCTTATCGTGGGAGTCGTGCGCGTTTCCGGCGAGGTGCGGTCGGCGGTCGACGATGGTGCAGGTGTGGCCTGCGTTCGAGAGTTGGTGCGCGGCGACCAGTCCTGAAAATCCGGCTCCGATGATCAAAAACCGCATGGTAATTTTAAATTCCAGTTTCCGGACCGCGATGGAGGAAAAGAGGGGGAGTGCCGTGACACGCTGCCGCCCTTGGTCGGATCTCCCTTTTCGGGGGGAGAAAACCATTGGGTTGGATTTGCGGAAGTAGGATTTTCCACCGTCGCGGTGGTGAGGGGTGAATGGAGAGGCAGGTGGGTCGTCTGTTCAATCAAAAATGAACAAAGTTGCATCGCGTCCGGATACTATAGATTCGGCAGTGGTTTTTTAGGAAGAAGGATCGAGAACAGGTCGAGATTGACTGGCTGGACCTGGCCAAGGAATTCGAGAAGGACTTTCACGCGATCGTTGGCCGGGGCGACGGATTGGATCATTCCTTTCATGCCTTGGAAAGGACCGTTCGCGACCTCCACTTCGTCGCCCACGGAAACGGATGGAGAGACGGTGATGCATTCGTCCTCTCCGGCCTGATCCGCGACCTGGCGGACGAGGGCGGTGACAAAATCCTCGGGGACGTGCGGAATTTCCGATCCGAAACGGACGAGGCCACGGACTCCCTGGCAGAAGGTGACGGCGCGTTCCATTTCGAGGAGATCGAATTTCGCGAGGATGTATCCGGGGAAAAGCGGTTCCAGCCACCAGATTTTGCCACGGCGGGTGGCTTTCCGATATTTGATCCGGGGGCAGAACACCTCGATTTCCTCGATCTCGCGCAGGTGCTTGGCGGCGATGTGTTCGCGCTTCGTCTGCGTGCGGACGCAGAACCATTGGGGCGATCGATCTGGTTCCGGAGTCATTGGCCGAGTAGTTTCTGAAGGACGGGGAGGACTTTTCCGCCACGGTTCATCCAGGATTCGAGCTGTTTGATCCGTTCGGAAAGAAATTCGCGTTCCACTGGATCGCTGGTGGTTTCAGCGGACTCCGAGAGTTGGAGGATCTTGGATTTCCCACTGTCCAGGTGGGGGCGGATCTGCTCGCGGATGAAGCCTCCGACCAGAGGTTTCAGTTCGATGGCGGGTTCGTAATATGTTTTCCGGTCGCCGTCGCGAGCGGCTTCGCGGACGGCTCCGAGGGTCCTGAGGGTGCGGAGACCTTGGCTGGCAGAGCCTTTTGAAATGCCCAACAGGCGGACCAGATCATCGAGGGAAAGTGGCTCGGGAGTAATGTAGAGCAATCCGTAGATCTCACCGATGGAGCGGGGAAGTCCGAGAACGCGGACACCGTCCACGAAAAAATCCACCACCTGCTGCTGGAGCGGGGTGAGGCCGATGGTGCCGGGTTCGAGATCTGGGGGGGGCGAATCCACAGGCATTGACTATCGGATACATAAAATTTGTTCAAGTTTTTTTGAACAAATGAAAGCACCGGTCCTTCGGAGGGGCCGGTGCTTCGGGTTTGAGGCGACTACTGTTCGGGAGCGGGGACTGCGGCTTGTTTCGCAGCGGCCATGCCCGGGAGGGCGGGGGGAACCGGTGGCGGGGTGGTCGTCGCTGGTGCCTGCCTTCCCCTTTCGCGGAGTTTGCTAAAGATGAGCATGTTGAAAAAGTGCATCCCGCCGAGCACCAGCAGCACGGTGCCGATCTTCGTACTGAGCGCTTCGAAAACTCCGGTGGTGCCGCTCACCGCGTTGTCGATCTTCAGATAGAGGATGACGAACCCGAGGTTGACCAGGTAGAAGCCGACGAGCAGCAGGTGGTTGACGCTGTCGGCGAGTTCCTCGTTTTCCTTGAAGCAAGTGACAAGGAAGATTCTTCCGTTCTTGTGAAGGGTGCGGGCGACCCAGATGGTGACAGGGATCGCGATGGCGAGGTAGATGGCGTAGGTGGTGACCGTTTCGTTCATGATGTTTTTCCTTTCGGAAAGAACGTAGTTTCAGAAAATACTGAAAACAAGGAAAATAGGAGGAAAGATTTTTCGAAAGGTTGAAGGGCGGGGGGATGCCGGAACCGGGAGCCGAACGTGGTAGACAGTTTGCCGAAAGTCCGTCCGTCAGTTTGAATTCCGGGGGGCGGGATTCCCCCGGAACGGGCTGGAGCAAGATGATCCAGCCACGATGATATGCGCTCGCACTTTTGGCGAACGGGCTAATGCTCAGCCCGATCGGTGATGATCGGACCTGCCTCCAGCGGGCGGCCCTACCTGGTGGATCAACTCATGAGTTTCCCGCGCGGGGAGTCGTCCGGTCGCGCGGGTGCGACGGGCAGGCATCGGTCGAGCCAGTGCGGCGCATGCTCAACCGCGCTTGAAGCTGGGGCGGACGGGAACTCCGTGTCTGGCGAAATGCTCTTTCGCCTCGCCGACGGTATGGGTGCCGAAATGGAAGATGGAGGCGGCGAGCACGGCATTAGCCTTCCCTTCTTCGAGAACCTCGACCATGTGATCCAGGTTCCCCGCGCCGCCGGATGCGATGACCGGGATGCCGATGGCGGAGGAAACGGCGGCCGTGAGTTCGCAATCGTAGCCGGCCTGGGTTCCGTCCGCGTCCATGGAAGTGAGGAGGATTTCCCCGGCCCCACGGCGCCAGACTTCTTTCGCCCACTCGACGGCATCGAGGCCAACGGGAGTGCGGCCGCCGTGAGTGTAGACGCCCCACCTGCCGGGGCCTTCGCGTTTCGCATCGATGGCGACGACGATGCACTGGCTGCCGAAGGCCTTAGCGCCCTCATCGACGAGGCCGGGACTGGTGACGGCGGAGGTGTTGATGCCTACTTTGTCCGCGCCCGCCTGGAGCATGGTATGCATGTTTTCCACGGACCGGATGCCACCGCCGACGGTGAGGGGGATGAAGCATTGCCCGGCGGTGCGGCGGACGACATCGACCATGGTTTCCCGGGCGTCCGAAGAGGCGGTGATGTCGAGGAAAACCAATTCGTCGGCCTCCTGCGCGTTGTAGGCGATGGCACACTCGACGGGATCTCCGGCATCGATGAGGTCGGTGAAATTGACTCCTTTGACCACGCGGCCGTCGGTCACGTCGAGACAGGGGATGATTCGTTTGGCTAGCACGGTGGGAACTTCAAATTTAAAACTTCAAACTTCAATGAAGAAAGGGAGGTTTCGGGCGTTGTCCTCGGGAGAGAGTGGGGGTAATTTCAGCCCATCGCTATTGCTGAAAAAAGATTTCCGACCGGGGAAGAATACTTGGAACGGGAAGCGGATGCTTTTGAGAAGAGCGAGTTCATCGGAGGAGAAATTCTTGCGATGGCGGGTGCCAGCCTGGCGCATAATCGGATTTCCTCCAATCTCAGCCGTAAGATCGGGATCGGACTGAAAGGACGTGGCTGCGATGTTTTTTCTTCTGACACGCAAGTCCGTGTGGAAATTGCGGATGCTTATTTCTATCCGGATCTAGTGGGCTTGTGCGGGGAGTTCGAGCCGCATGACGGCCGTGACCACATTTGCCGGAACCCGGAGTTTATCATCGAAATCCTGTCGGATGGCACGGAAGCCTATAACAGGGGCAGAAAATTTCGTCTCTACCAGACCGTGCCCAGCCTCAAGGAATACGTGCTGGTATCCCAGAATCAGAGGTTGGTGGAGATTTTCCGCAAGCAGGGGAACCACTGGATCTACCAGGCCCATGAGGGGGATGATGCGGTTTTGAAGCTGGAGTCAGCGGGGTGCGAGGTTGCTTTGTCGGAAATTTTCCGGAATGTGGTGCTTTCACCTCTGGCGCCGATTATGGGTGGACGGCTCGGGTAGGCGGTAGGACACGGACTAAAAGTCCGTGCTCCACGAAAAAACGGCGGCCCTTGCGGGACGCCGTTTTTGAAAAGAACGAATTGAAATTCGTTCGTGGCCTCAGCTGAGCTTCGGCTTGCTGACGCGACGGACCGCGCCGAAACGCTTTTGGAACTTGTCGATGCGGCCTTCGGTATCGACGAACTGTTTCTGTCCGGTGAAGAAGGGATGGGAATCGGAAGTGATGCCGCAGGAGATGACGGAATACTCGACATCATCGATGGTTTCCTTCTTGTCGGAGGTCTTGGTGGAGCGGGTGACGAACCGCGCGCCGGTGGTCATGTCAACGAAGACGACCGGATTGTACTGTGGATGAAGTTCCTTTTTCATATAGGTGTGTTGGTTTCCACACGGTCCAACGCGTGGGGCGGGGAAGATGGCGGAAACGCTCCGGGTGTCAAGGTCCTAATGGGGCGGTGTTTTTCTC
Source organism: uncultured Verrucomicrobiae bacterium (assembly GCA_963729485.1). GTDB lineage: Bacteria > Verrucomicrobiota > Verrucomicrobiia > Verrucomicrobiales > Akkermansiaceae > Luteolibacter. Next base: position 369,397 of record CAVSNV010000010.1, on the reverse strand, counting down.
CGCCGAGGATGAACCGCGTATCGGGTTCTTGGCTGAGGTTCGTCGGGTGTTGCTTGATGATCCTCCGCGATCCGCGTGGGAAAATTCCTATTTCGCGGCGGCTTGTTGGAAGAGGCGGCGGGTCTCGGAGGCGTCCCCGTTGCCCATTTTGGCGCGCTGGATCATCATGATGGTGTAGCGGTTTTTCAAGGGATCGATCCATGCCTGGGTGCCGTAGGCTCCGCCGTGGCCGTAGCTTCCCGCGGAGAGCGGGGTGGTGACGCCCACGGGTTCGGCGACACGGATCCAGCCGACGCCGTAGTTGCTGCCGGGGACGAAGCCGGCCTCGAGATCGCCGGTGTGGGAGCGGGTCATTTCAGCGATGGATCCGGGTTTCAGGTAGCGTTTTCCGTTGAGTTCGCCGCCATTGAGGATCATGCGCGCGAATGTTCCGTAGTCGTGCGCGGTGGAGAAGAGTCCTCCGCCTGCGGCGGGGAAACGGGTGGTATCGGTCGGAGATTTTCCGGAGAGAATGAAAATTTCGACTGGTTTGAGGCCGTCATCGGTTTTCTCGTAGGACAGTGCAAGGCGTTTCAGCTGGGCTTCGGTGGGGTAGAAGGTGGTATCCGTCATACCCAGGGGTTGGAAGAGATTTTCGGAAAGGTATTCCGGATAGGATTTTCCTGAAACGACTTCGAGGACGCGGGCGGCGGTGCTGATGCCGGTCTGGCAGTAGGACCATTTGACACCGGGTTCGAATTTCAAGGGCTTTGAGGAGACGAGGGCGGTGAGTTCAGCGAGGTCCGTGGTGGCTGCGTTTTCCTCCGGGGTGAAATCCTGCAGTCCGCTGGTGTGTGACATGCACTGGGCGATGGTGATGGTTGCGGGCTTGCCATCGGGGCCGGTGAGCTTTTCGAACTCCGGAAGGTATTTGGAAACGGGGTCGGAGATTTTGATGAGATCCTTTTCGACCGCCATCATGACGGCGGTGCCGCAGATCGGTTTCGACATGGAGGCGATCCAGAAAAGGGAGTCGGGGGCGACAGGCTGCTTGGATTCCATGTCCGCGAATCCGGCGAGTGAGGTGGCGAGGACTCCGGTGTTGTCGCCTACTTCGGTGATGATGCCGGCAAGCTCGCCGGATTGCACCCGCTCGGCGGCGAAGGAATGCAGGGCGTGCTTGAGGACTGCGGTTTCCGGCAACTCTTTCGCATGTGCGACGTTGAGAGCCAGTAGAAGGAAAAAGGCATTTTTCATTTCCCGAAGATGTACGGGAAAATGCGGGCCGGGTAGGCTTTTTTTCTCCACGGAAGGCACGCCGCCTCACGACAGCGTTCCGGTTAGTGGCAGAGTGGGGCGACAAGTTCCAGGATGTGGGTATCCATCTTGTATCTCGCGTCCGCGACCTGGTCGATGGGGAGCTGGCCGTAGCTGCCGTCCTTGTAGATCATGATGGAATTCGTTTCTCCGGCTTCAAGGGCATCCACGGCGGCGACGGCGAACTTGTAGGCCATGATCCGGTCATGGACGGTGGGCGAGCCGCCGCGCTGGACGTGGCCGAGGGTAGTGAGCCGGGCTTCCATACCGATGGAGTCGTTTATGAAACGGGTGACGTATTCCGCCATCTTGGTGCCTTCCGCGACGACGGCGATGACGTAGCCGCGCCCGTCCGCGATGTCCGCCTTGATGCGTGCGCCTATGGTGTCGAGATTGTATTCTATCTCCGGAATGAGGCAGATTTCCGCTCCGCAGGAAAGCGCGGTGGTGGCGGCGAGGTAGCCGCAATGGCGGCCCATGACTTCCACGACGAAAGCCCGCGAAAACGAGGAGGCGGTATCGCGGATGGAGTCGATCGACTGGCGGATGACGTTGAGCGCCGTGTCCACGCCGAGGCAATAGTCCGTGCCGGCGATATCGTTGTCGATGGTGGCCGGGATGCCGGCGAAAGGGATTTTGAAATCCGCGTAAAACTGGTTCAGGGCACGAAAGGAGCCGTCTCCTCCGATGACGATGAGTTTCCCAATCCCGTGGGCTTTCAGGTTCGCGTGGGCTTTTTCCCTGGTGGTGATATCGAAAAACTCCGGGGAGCGGGAGGAGCGCAGGACGGTGCCGCCCTTATGCATGATGCCGGAGAGCAGATCCTTGTTCGCGGGGACGATTCTATCGGCGACGAGTCCCCGGAGTCCGTCGTAGACGAGGAACGGCGTGTAGCCGCGCTGCGAGGCGTATTCGGCAGCGCATTTCACGGCGGGATTCATGCCTGCGGAGTCTCCGCCGGAGGTCATGATGGCGAGGCCTTTTTTCTCTTTTGAACTCATGGATCGTGAGCGGGGAAATAGCAGGAAGAGTGCCGAGTGATCGGAGATCCGGAAACACATGGGTCACCCTCCCTCCCCCTCCGGTTCACAGCCCCCGGTACTCTGCGGCCAGCCGCTTCGCTGTAGCGATGATGGCACGTTGTCGTTGCATTTTACAGCGGGGTTCATCCCTGCGGGAATCGCCGCCCGGAGCCATGGCTACGAGGCCAGGATTTTTCTGCGGAGGGATCATTTAAGTTTTCTGGAAAAAGCTGGTCGGATGCCGGCATTTGGGCGGAGTATTCAGGGGGCGCCAGCAGCCTCTCAGATCCATTCTGAGGGTCAATTGGGAATCATGAGGAGCTATCAATACGAATTTTTGCGCTTGACGAAAAATTCCAGCTTAAGTAGCTGAAAGTATGTTGATTATAAAAAATCTCCCCGTGCCGCTTTTCCTATTCGTCCTCACGTTTGCAGTCGGAAACTCCCAAGCTGCCACCCTTGCCACCATCAATGGATCCCAGATCCAGAATGGCTATGGCGATAGCACGCAGACCGTGATTGGAACCACCCTTCGGATTGAGGCGCCCCTTTCCCGATATGGGCGCACTTACACATTTCCGTCAACGTTGACGATTCAAAACCAGGCAACCACTTTTGCGGAAGTCGATATCCAATTCAACACAGCACATGGTGCATCCACTCCCGTCTTTCTGGCGTTAGAGGATACCGATCTCGCTCCTACCGCTGGCCAGGAAACCCATTTCTATTCCCTCAGCCTAAGTGGAGTTGGCACCCCCGGGTTTACAACGATCACGGTTCCTTTCACCCAAAATCCGGGTTTCACCCAGAACACCAAAGACGGTATCGTGAATTATGATTCCGGCGGGCTTTTCGGTTTTAGGATTGCGGGAAGTTACAACGACACGGTGACTGACATCACCATCTCCCAAGTTCGTATTATTGACTCCGTGCCCGAGCCTTCAGCCGCATTGCTCGGTGGTCTGGGTCTCGGCCTCGCTGTGTTTCTTAGAAAGCGCAGATAATCCGGCTGTTATTCCAATTCTCTCGAACCCGTTTGTTTCCACAGCGCTCCCAGGAGTTCTCCAGTGAGTCTGCGCTGCTTATGAATGGAGGAAATGAATAGGGGTCCGAATTTCCGCCTTTCCCTTCACAGCCCCCGGTACTCCGCAGCCAGCCGCTTCGCTGTAGCGATGGTGTTGCGGTGGAGCTTCGCGGTGAACTCCGGCTGGCGGTTGTAGCCGCCGCCGTAGAGGACGGCGACCGGGATATGGTTTTTGATCATGGCGCGCAGCAGGACCTCGTCGCGGCGCTGGATTTCCTTGAGGGAAAGGTGCATCTGGCCGAAGCGGTCGTTGCGGTGGTTGTCGGCTCCGGAGATCCAGATGACGAGGTCTGGGGAAAACGAATCGAGAGCGTCTGCCAGGGTTTTGAAGAGCTGCTGGAGATACATCTCGCCCTCCACGTAGCGGACCGTTTCCACATCAAGCGTGGAGGCGATTTTTTTGGTGGGGTAGTTTTTGCCGACGTGGATGGAGTAGGTGAAAACTTTCGGATCGTCCGCGAGAAGGGAGGCGGTGCCGTTGCCCTGGTGGGCGTCCGTATCGACGACCATGATCCTGATTCCGGGACGCTTGTCCTGCAGATCGCGGATGGCGATGGCGATGTCGTTGAAAACGCAGTATCCCTCACCATGCTCGCGGAAGGCGTGGTGGGTGCCGCCGGCGAGGCAGACGCCGACGCCTTCGTCCAGAGCCGCGTTGCAGGCGAGGCGGGTGGCCTCCACCTCGGTGGCGGAGCGGGAGAAAAGACTCGGTGAGGAGGGCAGGCCGAGCAGGAGCTGCTCCTTGCGGCCGAGTGCGGCGGACTGGATTTTCTCCACATACGAGCGGTCGTGGACACGAAGGATGTGGTGGAAATCGGCAGCTTTCACCCCGGAAATCTCCTCCGGGCGGAGGATGTTTTCCTGGATCAGCATTTCCTTGGATATCCGGAATTTATCCATGGGAAACGGATGGCCGGCGGGCAGATCGAGCTCGAAGGCCTGTGAGTAGAAGCAGCGCATGTCTGGGACACCCTAAATTTTAAATTTCAAACTTCAAGCAAGAGTCCGTGGGCGGGGCGCACGGAATTCACAAAACCCTTACTGACGGGGTGGGTGTGGATTTCCGCTGGACTCTGCCGGGAGTCATGCTTGGGAAACGTTGCCGCAGGCGGTGCATGGATCGCTCTGGGTGGAGAGTGATGGCGAGGTTTCCATCAGGTCGACCAAACCCGAATGACAGAGACGACAGGTCCGCTTCGTGATGTCCGGAGGGCCGTAGGAAAGAAGGTGGCAACGGGGCGGGCTGAAGACCCGCGCTCCGCTCCGTACGCCCAGCCGGCGGAGATTGGGGAACCCGTCTCACAATTTGTGATGTCGCCGAGGAGGAGGACGGTGGATCGATAGGATGTTTCTGGAGTCAAACCGGTATATGCCAATCTGCGGAGGGGCGAATCATTCGGGCTTCCACGTCCCGCCGGACGGATGCTATCGTGGCTGGAGATGACCGGAGGATTGAAGGTGGCGGTGGTGGGTTGCGGGGCGGCGGGCGCGGCGGCGGCTGTTCTCCTGAAGCGCGCGGGGCATGAGGTGGTGATGTTCGAGCAGGCTCCGGAATGCCGGGCGGTTGGGGCGGGTTTCCTGTTGCAGCCGAGCGGGATGGAGGTGCTGCGGGAAGCTCGGGATCTACGAGCAGGTCGTCTCCCACGCCTCCAAGGTTCGGCGGCTGCATGTCCTGGAAAAGGACGGACGGGATCTGATGGAACTGCACTACGGAGAGCTGGGCGAGGGGCTTTTCGGAGCGGGCCTGCATAGGCCGGTGGTCATAAGGGCGTTGATCGGACTGGTCGAAAACGAGGGGACCCCGATCCGTTGGGGCTGCCGGGTGGAGGGCGCGCGCAAGCTTCCGGATGGCTGGGAGGTGGAGGGGGAGAAATTCGATCTGCTTCTGGTCGCGGACGGGGCGCGCTCGGCGATGCGGCGGGCCTTGCTCGGGGAGGGCTATGACAAAGGCTATGGCTGGGGGGCGCATTGGTTCATCGGGAAAAACAACGGGGTCTTTCCGCAGGGCGATCTGCATCAGGTGGTAAACGGAACCCGCCAGCTCGCGGGGTTTCTTCCAACCGGTCGCGAGCAGGCGGGAGGAGAGGATCTGGTCAGCCTTTTCTGGAGCATCGAGGTGGGCAGGGATGCGGACATCCGCCGCCAGCCGCTCGGGACATGGAAGGACGAGATCCTGGCCCTCTGCCCGATGGCGGACGACCTGTTGGGCCAGATCGGTGGTTGGGAGCAGGTTCTGACCGCCAGATATGGCGATGTGCGGATGCGGAAATGGCATGGGGACAGGCTGGTTTTTCTCGGAGACGCGGGTCACGCGATGAGCCCCCAGCTCGGCCAAGGGGTGAACCTCGCGCTGGCGGATGCGAGTTGCCTCGCAGCATGCCTTTCGGAAATGTCTCCGGAGAAAGCCCTGCCGGAATACTCCCGCAGGCGCGGCCCGGTGCTGCGCTACTACCAGCTCGCCACCCGTTGGCTGACGCCTGTTTTCCAGTCGGACTACGAATTCATCGCTCCATTCCGCTACTACGGATTTCGTACTTCCCGGCACATCCCCATCGTCCGGAAAATGATGACTAGGTCGATGGCCGGGATGATGCGGGGTATCTGATCACACGTATTGGCAGATCTGCCAATACGTGGATTCCTGCGCGGTATCGGCGCCATGTCGGCCTTGCCGTTGCTCGATTCGATGATGCCGGGGTTTGCCGCCACGGCACCGTTGAAAAGCGCGAAGCGCATGGTCTGCGTGTATTCTCCCAACGGGGTAGCCCTGCCGAGCACGAACACACTCGCCGATGTGTGCCGGAAACTCTTCGAGCCGGACGATGGCAACTCCGTAGCCGAGCGCCGCCGCGCGACCAGAGCGAAGACTAGCCTGTTAGACACCGTGCTCGATAGCGCGAACCGTCTCACCAAAGGCCCCGCTCTCCCCGCTCTGGCGAAAAATGACGGTTTTTTCCATACTGACCGGATGATGTGAGGCGGCATCATCGCGCTTGAGCGAGCGGACGGACGCGGCCGTCGTGGAGGTCTCCGCGCAGACGGGAAGTGCCAGTGAAAGGAAGATGGAGGCAAGGAAGCGCATCTGTGACAGATTCGAACGCTGGACTTTTTCCCGCACCAGGGCAAGTCGCCCTGCCCCGTGCTGGGCATCTACGTTTGCAACGTCAGTGCCGAAAGAAGAGGTAATTATCCGCGGATGGGCAGGATGGACGCAGATGGAGAGGATTTTATAGGAAGTGTCGGGACGAAATCGCGAAGCGGTGACGGAAGATCGCTCCTCAGGCGAGCATGCCGGTGCTTCCTGAAAAGAACGGAAATCGTTCCACCTTGCAAGGCGGGAGGAAAACAAAAACATTGAGGGAAACCATGCGACTCCATTTCTGTTTTCTCCTCTTGCTCACCGCGACTTCGTTCTCGAAACAGCCGCCCAACGTCCTCTTCATCGTTTCCGACGATCTCAACACCCTCGTCGGTGCCTACGGCGATCCACTGGCGAAGACTCCAAACCTCGACCGCCTCGCCGCGCGTGGCGTCCTTTTCGAAAGAGCCTACTGCCAGTATCCGCTCTGCGGGCCGAGCCGGAACTCGTTCCTCACCGGACTGTATCCGAACTCGACGGGGATCTACGGAAACTCACGGATCTTCCGCCAGACCATCCCGGACCAACCGAGCCTGCCGCAGGCCTTCCGCCATGCGGGATATTTCTCCGCGCGCCTGGGGAAAATGTATCACTACGATGTGCCGAACGCGATCGGAACGGACGGGCACGACGATCCCGCCTCCTGGGAGCTGGAAATGAATCCCGCCGGCTGCGACCACACCATCGAGGAACCCGACACGTTCACTCTGAAAAAAGGCCAGTATGGCGGTGTCCTGAGCTGGTATTCGTCGCCCAGACCCGATGCCATGCACACGGACGGGATGCTGGCGCGCGAGGCGGAGTGGGTGCTGGAGCGCTGCGCGAAAGAGAAGGACAGACCGTTTTTCCTCGCCCTCGGATTCTTCCGCCCGCACACGCCGTTCACTGCTCCGGAGAGATATTTCGGGATGCATTCCTTGGAGAAAATGCCGGTGGTCACGGGAGTAGAGGAAGACCAGAAGGACATCCCGGTCATGGCCCTCGCCAGCAGGAAGCCCGAGGAGAAAAAACTCACCGACGCCCTCCGCCGCGAGGCGCGGCAGGCCTACAGCGCGAGCATCAGCTTCATGGACGCGCAGCTCGGTGCCACGCTGGATGCGCTCGACCGGCTCGGTCTCACGGATACTACGGTCATAGTTTTCACCAGCGACCACGGTTACCACATGGGCGAGCACGGCCTGTGGAAGAAGCAGAGCCTTTTCGAGGAGAGCGCGCGGGTGCCTCTGATCATCGCGGGGCCGGGCGTCGCCTGCCGTTGGAAAAATCGCCTCCTCACCTGTAGGGATGATCGATATCTTCCCGACCCTGGCCGAGCTATGCGACGTGACTGCTCCGGAAAATCTCCAGGGCCAGAGCCTGGTCCCGATGCTGAAAGATCCGTCCGAGCCGGGACGCGGCTGGGCGCTGAGTCAGATGGCTCGCGGCAAGGTCTCCGGCTACAGCCTGCGGACTCCACGCTACCGCTATACGGAATGGGACGGCGGAAAGGCCGGGCGGGAACTCTACGATCACGAAGACGATCCCGGCGAAATGTACCAACCTCGCCGAGGATCCCGCGTCCGCGGAAACCGTTTCCGAACTTTCCGGGAAACTTGCCGACGCGGTGAGGACGACTTTTCCGAAATCAGGAAAAACGCCGGTGGTTCGCGAGGGAATATGGTCGCCACGCTTCGGTGCTGCCGCGGGTGAGTGAATATCAATCCCGGATGCTGCCGGATCCTCTCTCGTCATCAAGCAAGCTTTTGATGGCGCCGGCGAACTTGTTGTAGAACAGCCCCAGCAGGATGAGGGCGGCTCCGAGCACGATGAACGAGACGACGCGCATGAAGGCGGTGAAATCCCAGACATCGGCCGCGAAAAGTTTCACGAAAGAGACGATGAGCAGCAGGAAACCGGAGAGGCGGAGGATGTGGAGCCGCTGCCACAGGCCGGCGCTCACGAAGCCGAATCCGAGCAGGGTCCAGAGTATGGCGGAGGGTTTCCAACCGAATCTCCAGACCAGCATCTGCGTGGCCCAGACGGTGGTGACCGCGCACGCCAAGCCTGCGATCCAGGCGATGGCCCGGGCGCGTTTTTCATGATCCGCGATAAGCGCCGGGCGCTGCCGGTAGGTGAGGACCAGCGATAGAAGGGCCAGGACCACGGTGATCCCGCGCCAACTCGTTTCCTCAGGGCTGAGGTGCCACGGCGAGTTGGCAGTGGCGAAGAAAAACGCGGCGAGAGCGACACAGATGAGGCCCGGGGATTCTGCGAAAAGTTTCCGTTTCAGGAAGAAGGCGATCAGAGTCAGCGCGATGGAAGTGAGTGCCAGCCAGTCCGACCATGTGTCCGGTGCGAATCGTTGGAAAGCCGCGCAGTAGGCGATGAAGGCGGTGGCGCGGAAACCCCACGATGAGATGTCCCGGTGGGGGTGATCCATGTTTTTCCGGCTCCATGGAAGTTGAATCGTGGTGGCGGAGATGATGGCGATGAGGGTGGTGAGAAAGAGCGGGATGAAAGCGCTTCCCTGGATCGGCAAATACGAAAGCAGAGCGAGTAGGGACATGCCGGATGCGGTGACCGGGAGGCGTTTACATCGCAGCCCGATGCCGCAGGCCGCGATCACGAGTGCCGCGAGTTCGTGGAAATTCAGCATGCTGAGGTGTCCGCTTCCGATTTCGGCGAGCACGGTGAAAACGAAAAATGGAACGGCCAGCGAAAACAGCCATGCGGAGATCGCGGGGAGTCTGGCGAGTCTATGGGTGGAATCGGTGATTTCCACTTCCGCCTGGCGGTGCCAGATCCAGCAGGATGCGAGTGAAATGACGGCAGCGGTGGCCAATGGCCACGTGAGTTCTGAGTCGGCGCCGAGGAAGGCGGAGAGTAGAAGGAACCAGATCGAGCCGATGGCGAGTTCCGGCTGTTTCCGCTTCCTGTCGAAGTAGATGACTGCGAGGGAAAACGCCAGCGAAAGGATACTGGCGGTGAGAAGTCCGGAGGCTGCCTCGAGACGATCGAGGCAGAGATGGGTGGTGATGGCCGCCGCGCAGGTGAATAGGATGGCAGCGGCGGCGCGTAGGAAAACGGTGAGAATGGTATTGGAAGTTTCCGAGCGCATGATCATCCGGGAAGCAGCGAGAAGGAACAGGGCTACGAGCGCTATGTTCCATACCGGAGGTTGCTCGGTCCCTGATAGGATGGCGCTGTTCACGCTATCGTAGATCACGATTCCGGTGCTTCCCAGCCCTGCCAGCAGCGAGAACACGGCTTCGCTTTTCCCACGGAATTTCCACGAAGCGGTGGCCAGAGCGAGCGACTCGAAGGCAAGCACGAGCGCGAGGGTATGCCCGTCGAGTTTGAGAATGATCGCGAAGGTGGCGATGGTGAGGCCTTGGGAGATGTTGACACCCCCCGCGGTGGTGCTTTGGCGGCGGCCGGGGATGCCGAGAGCGATGAGCACGGAGCCGAAAACCGCGGCGACCACCCAGTAGTCCGCATCACCATTTCTCGCGATCCAGATGCCGGAGAAAAGGAGGAGGAAAAGGGCGTTGTTCACGCCGGTGAACCAAGCGCGTGCGCGGTCCGGGAGACTTTCGCGGAAGTCGCCCGAGCACGCCGGGAATGGCGAACATCACCCATAGGGGCGGGAGAAACCAGAGGCTGGCGGGATCGTCGGTGCGGAGTGTCTTTCCCGTGGCACCCATGATCTGCCAGCCGAAGAACGCGCCGTAACTGCCGAGCATGGAGGCCCAGCCGGGGCCGGACCAGCCCGGCCTGAGCATGAAAAAAAGCCCCATCGCACCGAGCAGGATGCTGGAGACGCAGGACATCCAGCCGATGGGTTGGAGCATGGTGGAGTAGGCGGCCAGGACGAAACCGAGGGTGGCGGTCGCCTTCGCCTGCCGCAGCCAGGAAACGACTGCGATGGCTCCGGCGGCTGCGAAAAGCAACACGGCGGCAAGCACCGGGCTTTCGATCACTTTCAACCGTCCGACGTGGTGGGCGGCGAAGGTGCAGTAGTAGAAAAAGGCCATCCCGCCGGCCAGCAGGACCTCGCCGAAGCGGTTGAGGTTTTCCTTCGCGGCGAGCCGTCTTCCGGTTTCCACCAGGCCGATGGCGCAGGCGAACAGGGCGGCGAGGCGGGTGCCGTTGGACATGTCGCGGATCCAGTTCTGATAGGCGAAATTTCCCAGGAACACGAGGCCGGTGAGCAGGATCACGATACCGATGCGGACGAACCAGACTTTCCCGAAATCCAACTCGAACGAAGCTTCCGGCTTTGGAAGAGGAGCGGGTGAGGGAGAGTCGGGGAGGGCGGGAGATTCCTCCGGATGCGAAGGTTGCTTCGCTGGCTCGGGAGGAAGGGGTGGTGGCGTGGTGACGGCGGGATTCTTGCGTCGTTCAGGAAGGACGGGCTTGACCGGCGCTTGCGCGATGTCGGGTTTTTCTCCGGAAAATTTGCACTCGATGGCGGCGATGCGCGAACGGATGCTCTCCAGCGCGGAGGCGTGCCGCTCCTCGATGTAATGAAGTTGCTCCCGGAGGCGGCTGATTTCCTGCTTCAATTGCTCTTCCTCGGAAGGTTTCATCGGAGCGATCCTAAGTCATCCCGCCGGGGAAGCGAAATGTTTCCGGAAGTGCCCGGATCGCTGTCTCCACTAATTCGGGTGATTTTTCGTCTTTACAAAGTAACTCCCGGGTGAAGACTTTAGTCAGATCCTTTTGCCTGAAAATCACTGATTTCCGAACCCAATGAAAACTCCCTCTGCCTCCGTCCGGCCCAGCGGCTTCGCTCTCGTGGTCACTTTGACACTCATGGTCCTGCTCTCGATTCTGGCTCTGGGTCTACTATCCCTTTCCTCCATCGCGCTGAGATCCTCGCAAGGAGGCAACGGAGCGGCTGTCGCTCGTGCCAACGCACGGACCGCCCTGGCGATGGCCATCGGTGAAATGCAGCGCACGATGGGAGACGATCGCAGGATCACGATCGCTGCCGATCAGATCGCGCCTTCCGGCTCGGACGGTAGCACCACCGAAGCATCCGAAGGGAGGCAACACTGGACGGGGGTTTACAAATCGTGGGAACCGGATCTCTCGACCGATGCATCCGCGTGGACATCACGGCCCGACCCAGCGGGAAACACGGCCGACGGGCAGAAGCGTTTTCTCGGATGGCTCGTCTCGCCGCCGGGCATGACCAATCGGGACGACGCGAAATCATCCGCCTCTCTCACGGACCCCGTCGAGTTGGTCGGAGCCGGGACGGCGGGATCGGCCCCCGAAAACCGTGTGGATGCCGGGAAGGTTCCCGTGAAAGAAGGAACCGAACTCGTGGGCAACATGGCATGGTGGGTAGGCGACCAAGGCCTGAAATCGTCGATTTCGATCAAGGAACAGCCGACCCCCACTCAGGCGGGAGACGCGCGTCTGGCCATGCAATCGGTCACCGCCGCTGGTTTCAAAACGCTCGGAGAAGGCGCAACCAAGCCATTCGATTCGGTCGATTTCAGCAGCGACAAACTGGCCGCTCTTTCCAACTACTCCCAAGTGACTCACATCACCGGAAAAGCCGAGACGGTTTCCGAAGAGCTTTTCCATGACGTCGCCCTGGCGACCAGCGGGCTGATGACAAACGTCCGGAAAGGGGGCTTCCGGAAAGATCTCTCGATGTACTTGGAGAATAGCGACACCGATGCCCAGCGAGACGAACTTGCGGCCGACGTTCTCTACACCGTCCCTGCCCAGAACGGTCCTACAAAGGAACCAGGTATCAACATGGAAGAGCTGGCTGCTTATTACAAACTCCGGACCCAGCTCGTTGACGGCAGCGGAAGCTATACGACGGGAGGTTCCATACCCTCGTCCGCGAAGATGCTCAAGTTCAAAGACGACCCGAGCAAATGCCGGGATGATTACTTCCATCTTTTCAAACAGCCGATGCCGATCGCCTACGATTCTTTCTTCTCCCTTGAGGCTCGGGCGCAGGGCACACCCGCATCAGATTCCGAGAAGCAGAAGTATCAGATCCGCATCGTGCTTGATCCTGTCGTGATCATGTGGAATCCGCTCGATGTGCCGGTAAGTATTCCGTCCGCATCCGTGCCGTCCGTGAAATTCTGGACGTTTCCTTTCAATCTGATTCTGGAAGTGGACTCAGGAACCGCGACAAAAACCTACAAATGTCCTTTGCAGCCGTCCCTTGGAAACGCGTATCCGGAAGCCGACTTGGAAAAGAAAGGTGATCACAACTACATGTCCCTTGATCTGACCTTGTCGGGCACTCCGCTGGCGTTCAAGCCGGGGGAGGTGATCATGATTTCACAGACTACCAGAGAGGACCGGACGGACGGACGACACGAGGTTTCCGGAGGTCCCGGCTTCGATTTCGCCAACGGATTCAGTACTCCCCTCTGGTATGAGGACAATAGCGTGGCCAAAGGCGGGAAACCTCTTGTTTTGCAAGCTGGTGATTCGATTAAAATCTCCTTGGAGCCGAATTCCTGGACCAACGGAGGTGACTCGGCACATCCGAGATGGGCAAACACTCGCGCTGGTATTCCCTGATGCATAACGAGATCTATCTTGGTCGTGACAGGCTGGACGAAAAGAATCCCTCGAAAAAGAGTCTTCCGATCGGCGGCTCCTATGTGGACTGGGGCCTGAGCAAAGTCAGGCTGACACGCCAGCAAGCGAAGAACAGTCTGCGGATCTCGTCCACGCCGGGCAACAAAAGCGGGAGCCGGCTACATGCTACGGATCAGGTATTTAACAAACTCCTTTCTCACTTTGCTTCCAAAGGGCCGAAAATAACGACTGTAAATGAAATCGCTGTAAGGAAGGAGTATTTCGCTGCGATGTCGTTTCGCGCGAAGACGGAGGCTGGCTTCGGCGGCAGCAGCGGTATCGCGGGAACCGGCACGAGTTGGCTCCCCCGTTTCAACCCGAAGGTCTTTCTGAACGACTTCTACACATACAGCGAGGAGGAGCGGGATAGGATGCCTTTTGAAGTTTACGTGCTGTTCCTGGAAAATTTGCTAGGTTCCCGAGTATTGGAATCGAATAACGGGCGAGCATTCTTCGGTCCTTCATGGATCAGTGGCGAGGGGCAGACATCGATCGTCACTCACTCGGTCCCTCGCGAGCCGTTGATCTCGCTCGGAGCGTTTCAGCATTCCATGGCCAACGGCTTCCTATTTCAACAGGCGAAAGAAACCCCCGGCAACGGTTTCGGCACGCTCAACACCCGGGATCCGCTCAACCCGCAGATCAGCCACGCGATCGGAAATTCGGAGGCATGCGCTGTGATCCCTCCAGAAGATACTTTCGCGATTATGAACGACGGAAGCGGTCGCCCGCTGGCGGACCATTCCTACCTGGCCAACCGGGGGTTATGGGATGACTGGTTCCTTTCCTCGATCGCGCCGATGCCTGCAGGGAATTTCTTTTCAGGAAAAACCCAGAACGAGTTGGCGACAGAGTTTTTCGAAGGGACAGGGGAGCTTCCGAACCGCCGCTACGTCGCGGATCTCGGATCGCTTACTTCTACCGAAGCAGTCAACAAGCTCTTCGATGCCGCAGTCCCCCGGGCGGAAGCGAAGGATATCGCCGCCGCATTGCTCCGCGTGGAAGGAATGTTCAACGTGAATTCGACCTCCGTCGATGCATGGAAATCCGTGCTTTCCGGTTTGCGAGAGGAAACCGTCGGTGCCATCGGAGACAACGGGACTGCCAAGACGGTTGCGGCGACAACGGAAACGACCCCCATCACCGGACTTCTCAATCCCTTGGACGAAGTGGCTGGTGATCCGGGTGACCGCGCCGCCTGGATGGGCAGGAGGGAACTCACTGACGGGCAGATCGACACTTTGGCGAGAGCGATTACCCGGGAGGTCCGTCTGTCGGGTCCGTTCCTATCGTTGGCGGATTTCGTCAATCGCAGGCCTGGCAGTGGTAGTCAGCGTGAGAAAGTCGCCGGTGTCATCGCCCGTGCTCTCGACGAAGGTGGCGCGGACCTGAACGACGCCTTCCGCGATGGAGACGCAGTGGTGGACAGTGATGTGGCGGACCGTTTCGCATTTCCCGAAGCCGAGGAGAAACTCAAAAGTGACGGAATTCCCGGAATCGTGAAACAGGCGGACATTCTCACTCCGATCGCCCCTTTCATTTCCGTCCGGTCCGACAGCTTCCTTGTCAGAGCTTATGGCGAGGCGGTGGACGGCAGCGGGAAGGTGACGGCCAAGGCATGGTGCGAGGCGCGTGTCGAGCGCGACCGGTCGTTCGTGGATCCCGCGGACAAACCGGAGACTCAGATCAACGCCCTGACCAAGGACGCGAACAAGATCTTCGGCAGAAAGTTCATGATCCGCTCTTTCCGCTGGCTTCATCCAGACGAAGTCTGAATCCTGTCCACCATTATGACCGCACGACTTCTGATCATACCGCTTCTCCTCGCCGGATTTCTCGTCTCCGCTCATGCACAGGATAGCTCTGCGGTGACCGTGCGCTTCGCAGCGCAAGCTCTCCCTCCTGAAATGCCCGAGGTCGTGATGATTCTCGGAGAAACCGTAACCGCCCCTTTCAGAATTTCTACCCAGCGGCTGACCGAGCCGCTGAAGGCTCCGGGTCGCGTCTTCGCTCTGAGTGCGGAGGGCGCGGACAAGGAATTCGCCACGGTGAAGCTACCCGAGAAGGGATCCGGATTCGTGGTCCTTCTGGTCACCGGAAAAGACAGGAAGGCAGAAGTGATCGTGATTCCGGACAACCGCAGCAAGTTCAAGGGCGGGGACGTATACGCTTACAACTCGACGGAGGCCAGCTTGCTAGGACTACTGGGTAGCGCACGGTTCACCCTCACGCCCGGCGAGGCGAAGTTCGTGCGACCGACGGGCCTAGTGGAAGACCGATACTACGAAGTCCGCTTTGCAAAACGGGAGGGAGACGGCACGAAGATGTTCAGCTCCACCCGCTGGCCGGCCGCCCCGAAGGAGCGGTTCTACGTCTTTTTCTACACAGTTCCCGAAAAGCCCGATCGAATCGACTATCGTGTGATCGGCGAGGTCCTGTTCCCGCCTGAAGAAGCCCCCTGACCGGAAATTACCCGATCAGGTCCAGAAATACCGGGAGGATCTTCAGAAAAAGCGAGTTCTTGCCGCCGCGGGAAAGTTGCTGGGCGACGAGGCCATCGGGGGTCTCCGGATCGGCCGGAGAGAGTGAGCTGACGTGGTAGTCCCCGGAAACGATCTCGCGGAGAAGGTGGGTCGGAGCCCTTTTCCCGGACGATGCGGACGACGGTTTCTCCGGAGGAGAGCTCGACGAGGCCGAGAGGCGCGGAGTCCTCGCTGCATCTCGATCTCCACCTCCGATCGGCTGTCCCTCCTTGGTTTCGAACGCGAGTCCGCCGGTCCGTTTCCAGCCTGCTTGCACGGCGAGCCAAGCGAGGATCTGGAGAGCGGTGTTGCGATTCCCGGGACTGTGCCGGATGTGGACCTTTTCGATCTTGCCGAGGATGGTCTGCGCGACCGTGTCATCGAAAAGCCCGGCGATGCCGACGCGGAACTGCCAGCAGCGCGTCCAGGCGAGATCCTGCACGACGAGCGCGGTAGTTGCCATCGACCGCCTCGCTGATGCGGGCGAATCCGCCTTTCGCGGATCCGCCCAGGTGGAGCTGTCCACGATGAGGCGGTCCATCACGCTGGCGAGGCGCTCGGTGAAGACATCGGAAAGCTCGCCCTGCCACCAGAAGACGAGCGGCAGGTCGGAGTTCAGGTGGGAGAAAACGGTGTTGCGGAAGCGGCCGGTGACGCGCCCGGTGAGGCGGAAGGAGATCTGCTCGCAGCAGACGGATTTCTGGCCGTGGGAAAGGTGGCAGTGGGCGGTGATCCAGGCGCGGAGCGAGGCCTCCTCTTCGCGGGCGATCTCGACCAGGATGGCACGGCAGGCGTTTTCCCGGGTGAGGTCGTTGATGATACGCGAATTCTCCACCAGGCCGTTCGGCTTTCTCCGTATAGACCACGAGATTCATCAGGGAGGCGTTAGTGCGCGCGTCGTCCTGCTCCCAGAGCTTGCGCAGCTCGCGGTCGATCTGAGAAACGGGAACTTCGATGCCCAGCTCGGGGCAGATTTCGGGGAGGGTGGCTGTCATGATTTCTAGCGGTAAATGTCTTTGCGGTGGCCGATGCGGATGACGAAGACTGTCAGTACCTTGTTTTGCACTCGTAGATGATCCGATAATCACCGACCCTGATTCGGTAAAGAGCTTCTGAGCCGACCATTTTTCTGGAGCCGGGTGGATGAGGATCTGACGCCAGCGCGTCTGTGGCCGCCCCTATCCTGTCCTTCAGCGTTTGATCCAGCTTTTTGAGATCCTTGCGGGAAGCCTTTGTATATTCAACTTGGTACAAGGCCTTTGGTTTTGATATCGAGTTCTTTTTTGACCTGTTCCCAGGGAATCGTCTCTTCGTCTCACGTCTCCCGACGATGCTGCAAGGTCGATCAGATCTTCCATCATCTCCTCATACTCCTCCATTGGGATGAGGGCTGCGACTTTCCTGCCGTTGGCATCGGTGACAAACTGCGTACTCATAAAGTTATCGTAGTGGGAAAAGCGCCTCGGCGCAAGCCGCCGGAAGTCACAGCCTGCGCCAGGTGTTGCCGTCGCGTTTGATCATGTCATCGGCTTCTTTCGGGCCCCAGGAGCCGGCGACGAACTCGGCCATCGGCGGCTTGTTGTCGGACTCGTGCCAGGCGTGCTCGATGTGATCGATGAATTTCCAGGCCTCCTCCACCTCGTCGCGGCGGGCGAAGAGCGTGGCGTCGCCGGCGATGGCATCGAGGATGAGGCGCTCGTAGGCTTCCGGGCTGCCTTTTCCGAAGCTGGTGGCGTAATGGAAATCCATTTTCACCGGCTCCAGGCGGAGGGAGGTTCCGGGGATTTTCGAGACCATGCGCAGCGAGATGCCTTCGTCCGGCTGGATGCGGATGACCAGCACGTTGCCGCCGGGAACGCCACCGGGGAGGCGCTCGAAAAGGACCGAGGGGGCGTCCTTGAAATGCACGGAGATCTCGGTGGATTTTTTCGGCAGACGTTTGCCCATGCGGATGTAGAAGGGGACTCCGCTCCAGCGCCAGGTATCGATGAGCAGGCGCACGGCGACGTAGGCTTCGGTCTCGGACTCCGGGGAAACGCGGTCTTCCTCGCGGTAGCCGGGGACGGGATTTCCATCGACATGGCCGGCGGTGTATTGGGCGCGGACCACGTTTTCAGCGACCTTTTCCGGCGTGTCCCACTGGCGCAGCGAGCGGATGACTTTGACTTTCTCATCGCGCACGCCGTCTGCGGAAAGATCGGTCGGCGGCTCCATGGCTACGAGGCTGAGGAGCTGGAGAAGGTGGTTCTGCACCATGTCGCGGAGGGCACCGGACTTCTCGTAATAACCGCCGCGGCCGCCTTCCATACCGAGGTTTTCCGCGCAGGTGATCTGGATGTGGCCGATGTATTTGCTGTTCCAGAGCGGCTCGAAGATGGCGTTGGCGAAGCGCAGGACCATGAGGTTCTGCGCGGTTTCCTTGCCGAGGTAGTGGTCGATCCGGTAGGTGTCCTTCTCGTCGAAGGTCTCGTTGACCACCTGGTTGAGGTGCTTGGCGGTCTTGAGGTCGGTGCCGAAGGGTTTTTCGACGATCACCCGTGGCCCAGCAGCCGTCTGCGGCTTCGTTCAGCCCGGCGTCTTTGAGATGAAGCAGGATGTCATCGAAAAACTCGGGCGCGGAGGCGATGTAGAACAGGCGGTTGCCTTTTCCGCCGCGTCCGGCATCGATCTCGTCGAGGCGCTTGGCGAGGGACTTGTAGCCGTCCTGATCATTGAACTCCGATTTGTGATAGGTGACGCTTTCGATGAATTTCCCCCAGACTTCCTCGTCGTGGCCGGAGCGGGAGACCTTCTTGTTCAGCTCTTCCAAGCCGCTGCGGAATTCTTCGTCGGACTTGTCGCGGCGTGCGAAGCCGATGATGTTCACGCCGGTCGGCAGCTCGCCGTCGACGGCGAGATTGTAGAGCGCGGGGATGAGCTTGCGGTGGGTGAGGTCACCGGTGGCGCCGAAAATGACCACCGTGCATGGCTCCGGGCGGTTGCGGGAAACTAGGTCTTCGCGGAAAGGATTGGACATGGATCTGGCGGAAGTGTGCATCAGGCGTCAACCCGAGGGGAAGCCTAATCCTGTGATGTGTCGGAAATGCCGCTCATAGTAAGTGTGAGCGATTCTGGCAGTATCACGCGGTGGCTTTGGATTCATCCAATTCCTCCAGCTTGCGGGTGAAGCGGTTGTCGGATGAGGCGCAAAGGGCGAGCTGACGTTTCGCGCGGGTCATGGCGACATAGAGCAGGCGGGTTTGGTCGGTGGCTGGATTCTTCGTCGTCCCGGAGCGTCCCTGTGCCGAGAATGACGACGGACTGGAATTCAAGGCCCTTGCTGCTCTGCGCGGTGATGATGGTGATTTTTTCAGCAGCGGGATCGTAGGACTTTTTCCCGCCGGGTATACCGGTCCAGTGGTGGGCGATGCGGTGGTTCGCGAGCTGCGCGGAAACAGCCTCGCCTTGCCATTTTTGGAAACAGATGACCGCGATCTCATTCGGCGGGACCCCTTTAGCCAACCATGTTTTCACACAGCGGAAAGCATAGCTGCATTCGTCATTGAAGTGTGCCAGCATCTTGAAAGCGGGTCTTGTTCCTGAGATTCCCGCGGACTCCGGCTCGATGAGCGGGATGTGATCCTCGTCCGCGTTGGAGGGATCGAGGCTGCCTTTGGCGAAATCGTAGGCGAATTTCAGGATCTCGCGGCTGTTGCGGTAGTTGAGGCGCAGGATGGTGGTGCGGCCCGCGGCTTTCACTCCGACGCTGGAGAGGGTGAAGCCGAGGCCGTTTTTCTTCCGGTAGATGGATTGCGCGTCATCGTAAAGCAGGAGGAAGGAATCCGTCGCCGGATCGACCATCTGGACGACGAGCTTGAGCCACTGCGGTTCGAAATCATGGCCTTCGTCTATCATCACCGCCCCGTACTGGGCGCGGGGGATGAAGCCGTTTTCCACGCCTTCGATGACGGACTCCACCTGGCGCTCCCAATGCTCCCCACCGCCTTCCTTCGTCGGGACATGATACGCGCGCAGCATTTCGCCGCACCATTCGTGAAAATTGCGGACATGGACTTTTTCGGAGAGACCTTTCGTTTCGATGAACCGTTTCAGGCGTGCTGCGAGAGAGACGTTGTAGCAGAGAACGAGGACAGGGAGGGAGAAGGTATCGGCGAGCTGCACGCAACGGTAGCCGAGGATGAGAGTTTTCCCGGAGCCGGCAACCCCGTGGATGACCCGGTGGCCTTTTCCTAGATTCCGGGCGAGCTGCTCCTGCTGCATATCGAGGACTCTGATGATGTCCGGGGCGATTTCCTCTTCCTCGAAAAGTTCGGTCTGCCGGGTCTCATCGATCCTCACCTCGGGGAACATGTGCCAGCGCACGCGGTCGATTTGCGGGAGCGACATGGTGCGCCTGAAATCATACTCGAACATGCCCCACAGCTTTTCCTGAAATGCGAGAGGGTCGGTGGATTCAAGCATTTCGTCCTGACAGATGAGACGGTGGGCAGGGAGTATCAGTTCCTGCACTTCGGCGGACACGGCGCCGTCCCATTGCTTGCGAGTGATGTTCGGAAAAACGACGCCCCAGCCGTAGGGAAACGCGAGGTTCCCCTCGTAGTTCCCTTCTCCCTGCCGTAGCTGCGGATCCCGGGCCAGCAGGTTGACGATCTCCAGCATATATGCGCGGGCTTGTTCCAGAGGACTCGCCACGGTCTTGCGTTTCCCTCCCAGCTCCGTTTCCCATCTCACCTTATCGAGAGTTTTCAGGTTGCTCATTTTCCAATCCTTCACCTCGAGCACGAGTAGCCCGCGGCGGGGATGGAGGACCACATAATCCGGATATCTCCGGGTCCGGCCCACCGGCACGTTGAACCATACCAGGTAATCGTCCTCCAGATGGCTGTTGAGACGCTGCCCGAAACGGCGTTCTCCCGGCGTCACCGAACCGGACGCGGCGTGGACGGATTGGATGAAAATGGCCATGGAACTCGGGTGGTCCTACCAGAAAACAATCGTCAGTGCACGGTGGGCTTGAGTATGAAAAGCCCGACACTGGCGGCGTAGGCATGCTCCATCTTCATGCGTTTCAGCTCATGGCCCGCACCCCACGAATCGGAGAAAAGTATTTCTCCGGCTTTGTCATTGTAGCCGATGATCATGCGCATGTGACCGCCGCGCACCTGTTCGTGGAGTTCCGGTTTTTCAGGAAAAAGCCCCAGCTCCAGCGCCCAGAGCAAGGGCACTCCGTCATCGATGCTGTTGTGAATCTCTTTGAGAAATTTCCGCTGCTCGAACGCGCGGCCCGGGTAGTACCCGCCCTCCTCGATCTCGACTTCCGTCATTCGTCCCGGCGGTCCGAGGCAGACCACGTCCATACGGGTTTTGAAGCGGTAGTCGATCTTCCCGAGTTTCATCGCCATATCGATGATGTTCGTTCCTTTCTCGGGATCCGAATCCGCGATCTGCGCGATCTGGTGCATGTCCGCGCCGATGCCCAGATACTCGAACATCCGTTGCGCCGCCGCGACCACGCAATAGCCCTTGGTGCCCTGATCCACCATCGGCAGCCCCCCCACGTAGACGTCTCCGTTTTTCTCCTCCGCCACGTTGCGGGGCAGGTCGTCCAGCCGCAGGGCCGCCCCGCCGCGTGAGTGGGACATGGATTTCGCAAGAGCGCCTTTCGCATCCGGCCGGGCGACCCTCAGGCGCAGGAACTCGCGCTTCCCGGAGTCCATGGCGCCCTCGTTGTGCTCCAGAAGTGCGAGGCCCGTTTTCCGCGAATACCAGCTGAACCCCTCCGTCAGCAGGCCGTCGTTCGGATCCGCCTTCCTCTGACGCGGAGCGACTTTGAAGTTTTCCCCCATCGCTTTCCCCGTAGATTTGAAACGCTCGGAAAACTCTTCTCCTGAGATCCCGCCCCCATCGCCGCGGTTGTAGATCGAGAGAGTGACGAGATTGAGTTTCCCCGTGGCGAAATCCACGATCACCTCCTCCACCGGGACCTTGCCCGCGAAGGCGTTGAGGTCGAGGGAGGCGTCCGCGTAGAGCTTCCGACTGAGCTTCGCGCGCGTGTGATCCTTCGTGAGCCAGACGAAATACGCGTTCTCTCCTTCGCGGTAACGGTCGGAAAAATCCTGTGGAGTCATCTGCCAGTTTCCAGGAGTCGACAGCAGCGGATCGAGATCCACGGGAATCACTGATTTCTCATTCTCTTCCGCGAGAAGCGGGGTGGGGGATGCCGCTACCAGAAGGATGAGAAGCGTTCGAATTATCGCGGGCACACGGAGCATCCTCCTAGGATCACCGAAATCGTATGTAATCCAATCCGATTTTTTGAGGTTACCCGGAGCAGACGCCGGTTTCATTCTACCTGATGAAACTCTTTCCGGATTTCCTCCACACTGCCGATCATCAGCCGGATCTTGTAATCCATCACGAAGCCGGGCCCGATCGCGATCGTCCGGATGGGTGCGAAATACGAGCAACCTCCGCCCCTTGGTCCCGGCTGCCCCTTGAATCGGTAGCTGGTGATTTCATCCGTGCCGGGAAAAGACACGCCCACGCCCCGGTCATCCCCGCCGACGTATGCCGCCCAGTTCTCAGGTGTCCTGTGGCGCTCGTTCGGCCAGCCCGGAACGATCCTCGCCAGCTTTCCGTCCCTTTCGAAAACCAGGGTATCCAGCGAGTAATCGACAAACACGGCAGGCAGTTCCTGATGCTTCGCAGGATGCTCCGTCTCTCCTTTGTATTCGAAACGGTAGCGGATGTTCACCGCTCCGTTCTCAAAACCGATCCACTGGTCCATCCGGCAATCATCGAGGATTTCCCCGGTGACCCAGTGGACCGGCGTGCTCGCGATGTGGAGGGAATCCTCACCGATTTCCTCCTCCAGCATGACCGCCGGCTTGCCGAGGTAGTTGCCGCCCTGCACCGGATTCCACACCCACGGTTTGTCCACCCACAGCGATCCGTCCGGGCTGCCGTAGTAGGACTGCTGGATGAAACGTCCCCGGTCCGCGTGATTCAGAAGGTTCGCTCCGTCAGGCATTTCACTCAGCCAGAACACCGATCCGCCCGAACTCAGATCCACCCCGAGCTTCGTTTTCCCATCCGAGATGAAACGGACCTCTTCCGCCGTCTTCTGTTCCTCTGCGACGGCGGTGGATGGCGCTGTAAGGACGAAACATGCCAGTGAGACGGGAACGATCGGGCGGAGCATCCCTGAGATCTATCGATCCGACAGGCCGGCGACAAGAGCTTCTCCGGATCAGCGCAGCTCGCCACCCATCATCGCCTGGTAGGTGGGGTCGAGATCGTGGAGTTCCTCGTGGCTGCCGTCGCTGACGATACGGCCTTTTTTGAAAACGAGGATCCTGTCGGCGATGCGGATGGTGCTGAAGCGGTGGGCGATGATCAGGGTGGTGCGGCCTTTCACGAGTTCGCCGAGAGCCTGCTGGACCATCGCCTCGCTCTCGGTGTCCAAGGCGCTGGTCGCCTCGTCGAGGATGAGGATGGGCGCGTCTTTCAAGAAGGCGCGGGCGATGGCGATACGCTGTCGCTGGCCACCGGAAAGCAGGTCGCCACGCTCGCCGACGGATGTTTCGTAGCCATCCGGCAGGGCGCTGATGAAATCGTGGGCGAAGGCCTTCTTCGCAGCCGCTTCGATCTGCCCGCGTGTCGCGTCCGGCTTCCCTATACGGATGTTTTCCTCGAGGGAGCCGAGGAAGAGAGCAGGAGTTTGAGGGACCACGGCGATGTGGTTGCGGAGGTCGTTCTTCAAGAAACGGGGTAAGGGCACGCCATCGAGGCGGATCTCTCCTTCCTGTGGGTCGTAGAGGCGCGGGACGAGGTGGGCGAAAGTCGTTTTCCCCGCACCACTGGGCCCGACCAGTGCGACGACCTGGCCGGCGGGAATTTCCAGATCCACCTCGTGGAGAACGGGTAGCTCGTTGTAAGCGAAGGTGACGCCGTGGAAAGAAATGCCTTCGACCGGCACCGGGCAGGGAGTCGGGTCGGTGGGATTGGGGATCGTGTCATCGGAATGAAGGATGTATTCGATCCTGTCCACCGACGCCTTGCCCTGCTGGAAAACGGAGTGGATGCCGCCGAGTTTCTTGATCGGCTCGTAGGACATGTAGAGCGCGGTCCCCAGCGTCATGAAGCCGGGAAGGGTCATCCCTGCCTTCACCCCGAAGTAAAGTGCGGCGGCGAATCCTGTGGCTGCCACGACCTCGATGGACGGGGAGATGATCTGGCGGTATTTCACCACTTTCATCGAGAGCTTGAAAATCTCCGTGACCCGCACTTTGAATGCGGAGATCTGCGAGGCCTGGAGATTGTAGGCGCGTATTTCCAAGGCGGACTGGAGGCTTTCCGAAAGGGAGGCGGAGAGATCGCCGCCGCGTGCCTGGAGGGTGCGGGCGCGCCCCGCGAGTTTCTTGCCCGCCTGACGGATGAGAATCACGCAGACGGGCACGGTGAGCAGCGCGATCACAGCGATGAAAAATTTCTCATCCGTGATCGAAAGATAGATGACCACGCTGAGAGCGGAGATCAGTGTCGCCGGTTGTTTGATCAGATCGCTCGATGCCTGTGCCACGACGTTCTGGAGCATCGCGGTATCGTACATGACACGCGCCAGCAGATCGCCGGATTTGTTGCGCTTGAAATAGGCGAGGGGGAGCGACTGGAGTTTTTCGAAAAGATCGGTGCGGATCAGCTCCACCACTTTTGTCCCGGAATACTGGATGAAGTAGGCATTGGTGAAAGCGGAGATCGCGCGGATCAGGAATACCGCGGGGATCCACATGCAGGTGTAGATCAGCAGCTCGTTGCGAGAGACGTCGCCGATCTTCGAGGTGAGCCAGGTCACATACCATTCGCTCGTTTCCGCATCGCTTTCAAAAAGGATGGGAAACACCACCTTGCTCATCAATGGCAGGCCCGCCCCGGTGGCCGCCGCGAAAACCAGGCCGGCGATCAAGCCGACCAGGAAGTGCCACTTCACCTGCCAGAGGTGCCGGTAGTATGGGAGAAACTTCTTCAAACGCTAGGCGGAGAGTCTTTTCCACCCGCCCATCGTGGGCAAGCAGGGAATGTGGTGGGGGAATTCTCCCGATTTCCCGTGAACCGAAAAATCAAAGGTCCAGCAACAACCGATGCGGGGCTTCGAGGGCGTCTTTGATGCGGATGAGGAAGGTGACGGCTTCCTTGCCATCGACGAGGCGGTGATCGTAGCTGAGGGCGAGATACATCATCGGGCGGATGACGACCTGGTCGTTGATGGCGACGGGACGCTTCTGGATGGTGTGCATTCCGAGAATCCCGCTTTGCGGAGGATTCAGGATGGGGGTGCTGAGCAGGGAGCCGTAGGTGCCGCCGTTGGAAATGGTGAAGACTCCGCCGGTGAGATCCTCGATGGTGATCTTGCCTTCCTTGCCTTTGTTCGCGTAGTCGATGATGCCTTTCTCGATCTCGGCGAACGACTTTTGGTCACAATCCCGGAGGACCGGGACGATGAGGCCTTTCTCGGTGCCGATGGCGACTCCGATGTCGTAGAAATGGTTCTCGATGACATCGGTGCCTTCGATGCGTCCGTTGATGGACGGCACGTCTTTGAGGGCCTGGGTGACGGCTTTGATGAAAAACGACATGAAGCCGAGTTTGACCCCGTGCTTTTTCACGAAATCCTCCTGCACGCTTTTCCTCAGATCCATGACGGCGGACATGTCCACTTCGTTGAAGGTTGTGAGGATGGCGGCGGTCTGCTGGGCGTTGACGAGATGGGTCGCGATCTTGCGGCGCAGCATCGACATCTTCTTGCGGGTGGTGCGGCCTTCCCGGGTCTCGGAAGGTTTCTCACGCTCGGACGACGAGGGCACGACGGAGAGATCCGGCTTGTTGGGGGCTGTCTCCGGTTTCGCGGCAGCGGGTGCCGGGCTAGGCTCGGGGTGCTTCCGGGCAGGCGCTGGTTCGGCCGCGGCTGGTTTCGCGGAAGGCGTGCCTCCCGGTGTGATGTTGGCGATGATTTTCCCGATCGAGACTTCCTCGCCCTCTGGAACGAGAATTTTGAGCACGCCTGCGATCGGCGCTTCTAGCTCGTTGGAAACCTTGTCGGTCTCGAGCGTAACGAGGATTTCACCCTTCTCGACGGTTTCCCCGTCCTTTCTGCGCCATTCGGCGACGTTGGCTGAGGTGATGGACTCGCCGGCGGCAGGGACCTTGAGGTCGACCGGTTCGCCGGAAGGTTTTTCCTCCTGTTTCGGCTCGGCGGCAGGTGCGGGTTCCGGCTTGGACCCAGGTGCGGAGTCACCGGAGGCTCCGTCCGTATCCAGGCTTCCGATCACGGTGCCGATGGCGACTTCCTCGCCTTCGTTGACTGTGATGCTGAGCACGCCGTCGGCCTCGGCTTCGAGTTCGTTGGAGACCTTGTCGGTTTCCAAGCTGACGAGGGGTTCGCCTTTTTTCACGGAGTCGCCGTTGTTCTTGTACCATTTCGCGATGTTCGCGGAGGTGATGGACTCGCCGGCGGCGGGGACTTTGATATCGATGGCCATTTGGGAAGGAGGTGTGTGTGAAAAAAAGGGATCAGATGGTGAAAGCTTTATCGAGAAGCGCTTTCTGCTCCCGGTAGTGCATGGCTTTTGAGCCGGCGGCAGGGCTGGAGCCTGGTTTGCGACCCGCGTAGACCGGCCATGCGCCGAGGGTTTCCTCGAGGCGCGGTGCGACGTAGGTCCAGGCTCCCATGTTCTTCGGCTCCTCCTGGCACCAGACGGTGCGGGTGGCGTTCGGATACTGGCCGATGATGCGTGTGACCATTTCTCCGTGGAAAGGATAGAGCTGCTCGATGCGGATGATCGCGGCATCCTCGATGCTGTGCTCCTTCCGATGCGCGACGAGGTCGTAATAGACCTTGCCCGAGCAGAAAATCACGCGCTTCACGTTGGCGGGATTTTCGAAAACCATCGGGTCGCCGAGAATTTCCTGGAAGCAGGTGCCTTCGAGGAAATCCGCTTCCTGGGAAACCGCTTCCGGTCTGCCAAGCAGGCTTTTCGGGGTCATCAGGATGAGAGGTTTGCGGAAATCGCGGTGCTTCTGGCGGCGCAGGGCGTGGAAGTAGTTGGCGGGGGTGGTGAAGTTTCCGACGATCAGGTTATCTTCCGCGCAGAGCTGGAGGAAACGCTCGAGCCTGGCGCTGGAGTGCTCCGGTCCCATGCCTTCGTAGCCGTGGGGAAGGAGCATGACGAGATCCGACGGAGTCTGCCATTTCGATTCCGCGGAGGAGATGAACTGGTCGATGATGACCTGGGCGCCGTTGGAGAAATCTCCGAACTGCGCCTCCCACATGAGCAGCATGCTGGGATAGGACAGCGAGTAACCGTAGTCGAACCCGAGCACGGCGAACTCGGAGAGCAACGAGTTGTAAACGCAGAATTTCGCCTGATCCGGGGAGAGGTTTTCCAGTGGAATGTAACGCTCGCGGGTATTGTAATCGTAGAAAACCGCGTGGCGCTGGGAGAAGGTGCCCCGGCGGCAGTCCTGGCCGGAAAGACGGACGGGCGAACCCTCCATGAGAAGTGCTCCGAATGCGAGCGATTCGGCGAAGGCCCAGTCGATGGGTCCCCCGTTTGCAAGTGCGTCGACGCGACGGGGGAGGAAACGTTTCTCCAGAGTCGGGTTGAGCGAGAAGGTGTCCGGGGTGGTCGTGAGGACTTTCCCGATGTGCTGGAGGCGGTCGCGGGCGATCCCGGTCGGCACCTGGTCGTGCGAGTAGGAGGGCTGGACGATGGCGGTGGAGCCGCTGAATACGGTGCGGTCGCCCGCTTCGCTGAGCTCGACCATTTTCCGGTGACCTTCTTCGAGGCGGTCCCAGATGGCTTGTTCAAGCGCATCCGCATCTTCCTGGGACAGCACGTCGGTGGACACCAGATGGCGTTTGTATACCTGGCCGAAGGTCTCGCGCGCGGCGATTTCCTTGGCGACGAGCGGCTGGGTGAAAGCTGCCTGATCCGCTTCGTTGTGGCCCTGGCGGCGGTAGCAATACATGTCGATGATGACATCCCGTCCGAATTTCTGGCGGAACTCGAGGGCGAACTGCGCGGCCCAGTAAAGCTCCATCGGCTCCTCGCCGTTCACATGGAGGATGGGCGCCTCGATCATCTTCGCAACGTCCGTCGCGTAGGAGGAGGAGCGGGCGTCGGCCGGCATGGTGGTGAAGCCGATCTGGTTGTTGATGATGAGGTGGATGGTGCCGCCGGTGCGGTAGCCGGGGAGCTGGGAAAGGTTCAGCACCTCCGCGACGAAGCCCTGGCCGGCGAAGGCGGCGTCTCCGTGGAGCAGGATGGGCAGCACGCGTTTGCGATCGGTGGCCACGCCATCATCGCCGAGCACGCGTTGGCGGGCGCGGGCTTTTCCTTCCACGACAGGATTGACGGCCTCCAGGTGGGAGGGGTTCGCGGCGAGGCTGACGCGGACGTTGCCTTCGGGAAACTCGCGGACGCTCTCGTAGCCGAGGTGGTATTTCACATCGCCATCTCCGGCGACGAGGCCGGGCTCGTAGTTCGGGGTGAACTCGTAGAGCAGCGTGGTGAGGGATTTCCGGACGAAATTAGCCAGCACGTTGAGGCGGCCGCGGTGGGCCATCCCCATCTCGATCTCCAGCACGTCCTGCTTCGGGCAGTTTTCCAAAAGGGCGTTGAGCACGACCATGGTGCCTTCTCCGCCCTCCAGGGAGAACCGCTTCTCGCCGAGGAATTTTTTCGCCAGAAAATTCTCGAAAGTCTCCGCCTCCAGCAGCCAGCGCAGCGATTTTACCTGAAGGTCCATCGTTTTCGCAGCGCCTTTCGATCCATGCTGCTCGATGCGCTCCCGCACCCAGTGACGCACCGTGGTGTTGTGGATGTGCATGAACTCGAAGCCGATTTTGCCCGAGTAAGTCGTCTTGAGGGCCGCGACCATGTTGCGCAGCTTCATCTTCTCACCATTGAAAAAGAACGGATTGGAAGCCTCGCGGGACATTTCCGCTTCGGTGAACTTGTATTCGCTCAGGGAAAGGCGCGGGTTGATCTCCGGCTCGTCATCGAGCGGGTTGATCTGTGCCTGGGTGTGGCCGAGCGTGCGGTAATTGTATACCAGGCCGACCACTTTTCCGTTGAACTCGAGGTCTTCTCCGCCTGCCGCGGGAGCTGGAGTCGCGACCGCTTGCGCTTGTCCGCCAGCTTCTTCTTTCTTCTTCGCTTGGGCCGAGCCTAGCTCGAATCCCTCGAAGAACGACGACCAGGTAGCCTCCACGGACTGGGGATCCTCGCACCACCGCGCGTATTTTTCATCTAGCAAGTCCGCGTTGAGTCGCGCCGAAACCGTTGAGTTCATGAGCTTTTTGTTTCACGGGAGCCGTGCCAAAAGCCATAAATGACCCCGCCGGTTCCGCGCCCGGGTTAGTTAAAGGTGTAGCGGGCTTGCGTCAACCATTGCGCTCTGAAAATATCGTTCTCCCGAGCTTAGCATGATCGAAGTCAACAACCTCTCCAAACGATACGGTCGCCACATGGCCGTGCGCGACATTTCCTTTTCCGTAGCGAAGGGGGAAATCGTCGGATTTCTCGGCCCGAACGGAGCCGGGAAAACCACCACGATCCGTATGCTCACCGGGTATCTGCCGCCCTCCGGTGGCTCCGCGACGATCGCCGATTTCGATATTTTCCGGCAGTCCATCGAGGCTAGGAAACGTATCGGTTACATGCCGGAGAACGTGCCGCTCTACGATGACATGCGTGTGCGCGAGTATCTTTCGTTCCGCGCCCGGATCAAAGGTCTGTCCAACTCCGATGCCCGCCGCCGCGTTTCCCATGTGATCGATACCTGCGGACTGGAGGGCGTGCGCCGCAAGATGATCAAGACGCTTTCAAAGGGCTACAGGCAGCGGGTCGGCCTCGCGGACGCGCTCGTCCACCAGCCGGATCTACTCATTCTCGACGAGCCGACAAACGGGCTCGACCCCATCCAGATCCGCCAGATCCGGGAGCTGATCAAACACCTGTCCCTGAACCATACGGTCCTGATCTCCACGCATATCCTCAGTG
Source organism: uncultured Verrucomicrobiae bacterium (assembly GCA_963729485.1). GTDB lineage: Bacteria > Verrucomicrobiota > Verrucomicrobiia > Verrucomicrobiales > Akkermansiaceae > Luteolibacter. The sequence continues at coordinate 339,668 of CAVSNV010000010.1, read as the reverse complement.
AGGTGGAAATGATCGCGAACCGGGTGATCATCATAGACAACGGCAAGATCAAAGCCGCGGATACCCCGCAGAACCTCATTTCCGATATGCGTGCCGCCGGTCGAGTGCAGTGCGAGATCCAGGCAGCCGGTGATGTGGCGTCCCCCATTCTCACGAATCTGCCGAACGTGAAAAAAGTCACCAGCGAGCCGCTTGACGAGACTTGGGAACGTTACACCGTGTGGTCGGACTCGGGCTCGGATACCCGCCAGACCATCAGCGCCATCGCGGCGGAGAATGCCTGGCCACTGCGCTCGCTTTTCCGTCACGAGGCGACTTTGGAGGACGTTTTCGTGGAGCTGACGAGGAAGGACTGATCCGCTAGCAGCCACAGAAATAAAAAAGCGGGCATCAGAGGATGATGCCCGCTTGATGATCGGATCAGTGTCCGTCGTGATCCGCGTCACCGGGCAAACGGTCCTCAACGCGATGCCATCCGGCCCGCGTGGCGTGCTTTGCCTGGTCCCACTTCAGCCGCGATTTGCCTTTGAAGCTTTCCCAGTCTTTTTCGAAATCACTTTCCTTCTCTTCATAACGCGCGTCGCCCTGTGCGGCCCGACGCTCGTAACCCATTCTGTAAGCGGGTTCGTAATCATCATAGGTCGTGTCTCCGGTGGCCCACTCCTGGCGATCGTGATTCTCGCGCCAGTAGGCGGCTTCTTCTGTCGGATCGATTTTCTCGGCCACCCCTTTGCCCGCCGCCGCTCCCGCGACTCCGCCGACAACCGCTCCGACGACCGTGCCGATCGGGCCTCCGACGGAACCTACCGCCGCACCTGCGGCCGCGCCGCCCGCCGTCCCTACGCCGACTCCCACGGGGTGGGAACCCGGCTCGCCTGTGATCGGATCTTCATTTCTATCTGGTGTGTTATCTGTGCTCATGATGTTGTTTTTCAGTTGATGGTATCGGAGCGTCCATGCTCCGGGTTTCTCCGATCACATAGCAGTGGGGATGCCTTCGCCCCGGCTTAGCAATCATAAGGTTTCTAACAATTCCTACCCGGAAACACCGTTGCAAATGGGCCGGAGAGGATGCACAATGCAGTCGGGTGAACCGGCCGGTCCCGTTTTCGGACCCGTGGGGCTGGCAATCGGATGACGGTATGCGGACTGCGACGACCGGTTCCTATGTTCCTAGACCAGACCTTTCCCGATACCCTGCTTCGAATCCTCGTCCTCGGACCCCTGTCATTGCTATGGATCGCGTGGGTGGTGAGACTGATCGGGCTGCGCTCTTTCTCGAAAATGACCGCCTTCGACTTCATTACCACGGTGGCGACAGGCTCGCTTCTGGGTAACGCCGCAGCGGCCGGCAGCTGGACGGGTTTCTTCATCGCGAACGGTGCGATGCTGGCACTGCTAGCGGCCCAGGCGGGTATCGCGGAGCTGAGAGTGAGGTCCGTGAAATGGCTACGTGTGGTCGAGAACGAACCCATCGTTCTGATGCGCGAGGGCGTGATGGACGAGGAAACCATGAACAAAACCAGGGTCACGAAATCCGATTTGCTGGCCAAATTGCGGGAAGCCAACGTCCTGGACTTCTCGCAGGTGCGGGCGGTGGTGCTGGAAACAACAGGGGATATCTCGGTCCTCCACGGTGATCATCTCAACGAAGAGCTTCTTCGGGTCGGTCAGGAGGTCCGCGTGAAAGACGGAGGAAAGAGGTCGTCCGGAGACCTCGCCGAAGAACGGACGGAAAAGGCAGGGGAGCGCACGGATTTCGCCGAAGATCGAACGCTGCTTGCGAACGAGCGCACGTTCGCCGGTTGGGGGCGGACCGCGTTCGCCTCGATCGGTCTGGGCCTCGGTTTCCAGGCGCTCTTCAAAACCGCTGAACCAACCTGGGTGCCGAAATGTATCGCGACGTTATTCATCCTGTTGGGAATCCTGCTCATCTGGCTTGCGGAGCGTCGTGCCGACCGGCTTCTGGACGAACGCACAGGCAACCACGTGATCCTGATGTCGAGGAAGATCTTCCGTATCATGGCGTTTTCCGTGACGGTCGGAGGCATGGCGCTGATCGCCTCGATCTGGTTCCTGGTGTCTCTCTGATGCCGGGAGACAGGCTGTCTAGATCAGCGGAAACCGGCATCTGCACACGGCACTGTTTTCCATGTCAGCTTCCGTCTCAGTGAAAATTCCACCGTTCCGCTCGATCACGTGAGCGAACTCCGGTAGGCGGACACCGTTCTTCTTTTCCCCGCTTTGTTCGGAAAAGTTCCACTCCAGCCGGAACTCCACCGCGCCATCCTTTACCTCGGATATCGCGACGGTTGGCGGAGTTTTATAAAAGGTCAGCATCTCACCGAGCGCATCCGCGACGATGCGCAGGTCGCCGGAAATCATTTCGGATTTCAGTTCGTTTCTCCACTCGGTGGAGGCACCGGGCTGGAGTCCCATCGCTCGCGAGTGCCACATCGTGAACAGGTCCCCCGCGGGGAAATCGCCTGTTTCGGGAGAGATGAACCGAATCGTCATGGCACGGAGGCGCCGCTCCACTTGCGAGAGTTGCTTCCGTATCCGCTGCAGCGATTCCTTCGCCTCCGTGTCCTTGATCAGCAGATCGAGATGGCACGCATCCATCTCCACCGCATTGAGATTGTTCCTCACGTCATGACCGAAGCGCCTGACCAATCGTGCCGATCTCTCTTCACTTAATCCCTCCCGGGCGGGTCTGTTGTCCGACATTTCAAGATTTCTCTAACCGTTCTACCACGGCAGCGGAGCCTAACGGAATCCGACTTCCTGTCAATCTAATCGACTTTCGGAAATCACTTTTCATCAAGCACTTCCAGCAGCGCGTCCATGCTGATCGGTTTCGAGAAATGATGGTCGAAGCCGGCAGCGGCGGACCGTGAACGATCACTCTCCTGCGCGTACCCGGAGATGGCCACAAGAAGCGCTCCGGAGTGTTCCGGATGCTTCCTGAGAGCCTGCGCGAGCTCGTAGCCATCCATCCCGGGCAGCCCCAGATCCAGTAGGAAAATTTCCGGTGAAAACCCGTCGGCGGCGGAGAGCGCCCCGGCCCCGTCGTAGCGGACTTCCACCTGGTGTCCCCTGCGCCTGAGTATCCTCGCCAAGCCGTCCGCCGCATCCTCGTGATCGTCTACCACCAGGACCCGTCTGCCCCGGTCCCCATCCTGCGGGAACGAGTCGGCTACCTGGGGAGCACCCGCTTCATCCGGCTCGACGGCGGGTAGTCTGACGGTGAATTCGCTGCCTTTTCCCACTCCCTCACTCGCCGCCCGCACCGATCCGCCATGCAGATCCACGAGCGACTTCACCACGGTCAGACCGATCCCCAGTCCGCCCTGCGAGCGATCCAGAGTGGTTTCCTCCTGCCGGAAAAGGTCGAAAAGATGGGGCAGTGTTTCCTTCCGGATTCCCACGCCGCTGTCCTTCACGGTTACCACCACCTCTTCACCCTCATGGCGGGAAGAGAGCCGCACCGTACCGCCTTCCGGAGTGTATTTCACCGCATTGCTCAGGAGATTTCCGAAAATCTGCTCCAGCCGCACCGGATCCGCGCTCACCCAAATCCCCGCAGCTACGGTCTCATCTTGGAAAATCTGCCCACGCTGCGCGAGCTGGGTCCGCATCGTGGTGATCACTCGGTCTAGCACCTCGCTCACATCCACCGTCCGGAGCCGCAGGTCGATCCTGCCCCGCTTGATCCGCGCCACGTCCAGAAGATCGTCCACCATGGTGGAGAGTTGCGAGCTCTGCCTGTCGATCACCTCGTGGGACCACTCGTAGGTATCCTCGTCCCCGGGCGAGTCCTTGCAGAGCTGGACCGCATGCCGGATCGCGCCGAGAGGGTTTCGCAGCTCATGGCCAAGCATCGCCAGGAACTCGTCTTTCCGTTGGGAAACTTCCCTGAGTTCCTGCTCGGTGCGGCGGCGGTCCGTCACATCCGTCACCAGGGCCACGAGATGCCCGGCCCCGCCCGGTCCGCGCATCCAGGAAACGAATTTTCTCACCCATACCACATCGCCGTTCCTAGGGAGATAGCGGTTCTCCACCTCGAAATAATCGGACTCCCGGTCCAGAAGCCGCTCGATCTCCATCCGGTAGCGGTCCCTGTCCTCCGGATGCACCAGATCCGCCGGGACGATCTTCCGCAGCTCCTTTTCCGAGTATCCGAGAAGCTTGCAAAAAGCCGGATTCGCCCGCTCCAAGCGCCCCGTGTGATCCGTGATCGTAATGCCCGTCCCGGCGTATTCGAAAACCTGCCGGAAGCGCTCCTCGCCGTTGAGGATCTTCTCTGCGGCCCGCTTCTCCGCCGTCACATCCAGCGCCGCAAGCACCGCCCTCGCAGGCACCGTCCGGCCATCCGTTTCCTGGAAAAAAACCTGGGTCCGCACCTTCACCCAGCGCACCTGTCCGTCATCCAGCACCACCCGGTGCTCCAGAGACGACCACCCGTCACCTACCGGATTCATGCACGCGGAAATCGCATCCCGGATCTTGCCATCGTCCTCCGGATGGAATGTCGCGTGGAAAGCATCGGATGGTAGCACGCATTCCTCCTCCCCGAGGCCGAAAAGCGCCGCCGCCTCCTTCGAGAAGCGGTTCGTCCCACCCATGAAATCAATCTCCACCAGCGCCAGGCCCGCCACCTTCACACCGAGCGAGAGCCGCTGCTCGCTCTCCTGCATCGCCTCCGCATCGAATTTCTCGCGAGTGATATCCGTCGCCGTGCCGATCATCTCCACCGCCCGCCCGTCCGGCCCCCGGCGGAAGGGAGTGTCGTTGCCCCGGAACCACCTCCAGGACCCGTCCCGATGCAACATCCGGTACTCCACCTGCAGCGTTTCCCCATCCGCCGCCGCCTTCATCTTCTCGATGAAATCCGTCATGCGTGGCAGATCTTCCGGATGCGTCAGCCGGATCATGAAATCCTCTCCCATCTCCTGGATTTCCTGCTCGCGGTATCCCAGGATTTCGGTCACCTGCCGGTTGATCCAGACGTTCCGCCCGCGCTCGAGATCGAATACATACAGCACGCTCGGCATCACCGCCGTCAGCCGCTCCACGAATTCCTTCTGCCGGTCCAGCTCCGCAAGAGCCTCGACCCGTTTGGAAATATCCTCCACGGAGGCGATGTAGTATTGCAGCTCTCCCTCCTCGTCCCGCAATGCGGAAACCGTGATGTTCACCCACACGACGGAGCCGTTCTTGCGGATGTAGCGTTTCTCCATCGAGTATGTCTCGATTTCGCCCGCGGTCAGAAGATTCAGTTGCTCGATGTCCTTTTCGAGATCCTCCGGATACGTGACATCGATGAAAGTCAGGGCCGCCAGCTCATCCGGCGGGTAGCCGGTGATTTCCGTGAGCTTGCTGTTGAAACGTAGCCACCGCCCGTCCAGCCCCACATGGGACATCCCGATCGCCACGTTCTCGAAGGTGGAGCTGAAGCGTCGCTCGCTCGCTCGCCGGGCCGTGGACTCGCGTTTCAGATCCGTGATATCACGTCCCACCGGCACGATGAGTTCCACCCTTCCATCCACCCCGATCACCGGGGAAAGCCACATATCGAAGATTTTCCACTCCCCCTTGTGGTTCCGGATGCGGACCTCCTCCCGCATCACTTTTCCGGTCGCAGCCATCGCCACCGCGCCTTTCACGATCTCCCCCATGCCTTCCGTGTATTTGAACCATCCGCACTCCCAGAAGTTCACTCCGGCGATGTCGGACGGCTTCATCTCGGAAAACGAAAGAGCCGAGGGGTTCGCCTCGATCACCACCCCGTTCCGGTCGATCAGGCCGATGAATTCCTGGGTCCCGTCATACACGGCCCGCAACTTCCGTTCGGACTCACGCAGATCCTCCTGATCCTTCAGGCGCTCGCTGATATCCATCCCGGACGGGATCAGATGCGTTACCTCCCCGTTTTCCCCGAAAAGCGGTGCCAGCTGGAAATCGATCCACAGCCGTTCCTCACCCGCCACCCGTACGGGCACATCGTAGCGGACGAGATCGCCTCTCGACGCCCATCGACAGGCCTTTTTCAGCTGCTGCTGTGCTTCCGGCGAATAGCTCCACCAGAAGCAATCCCAGAATTTTTTCCCGATGACATCTTCGGGACTGAGTCCGGCGGCAACGAGCGGCGCCTCGTTCGCCTCGATCAGCGTCCCATCCGGCAGCATCACTCCAACGAACGCATACAGATTGTCCAGCACCCGCTTCAGGAAACGTCTGTCCTCCACCAGCCTGCTCTGGGCCCGCAGACTGTCGCCCTCCACCGAGTGGCGTGTGATCGCATTGGAAACGCTGCGCCTCAGGCCTGCGGCGCTGATCCATTCCAGCACCACCGTATCCTCCGCCCCCGCACGGATGAAAGCGGCACTGTTTTCCTCATCCTCAGCCGTCAATACCACCACCGGGCAGGCAGGTACGGAGCCATCGCTGTGCGCCGCCGCGAGAAATTCGTAACCGTCCATATCCGCCAGACTCCCGCCCAGCAGCACGCAATCCACTTCCCCGTTCCTCACCGCCTCCAGCGCCGCTCTCCCGTTGCTCACCCGGGTGAGGTTGAACTCGGTATCCTTCTCCAGCAATTCCGTGATCTTGCCACGGACCGCGATATCCCCCTCGACGACTAGAATGTGAAACGGATTCTCCAAAATTCTCTTTTCGGTAGCGCAGCATTTCACCGCCACCCGGTAAAGCATATCCGGGCAACTTGGCGAAAATGTCCGATTTACACCCGCCCGTTTCCAAGCAACCCTTCCTCCATGCGCAAAACCCACTTGATTTCAGCTTTTCAGCTTTTCAGCATTTCAGCTTTTTCCCAAACCTTCCCCGCCGCCAACGGACTTGAACGCTCGCTCGTCGCCGAGCAGCCACTGCTCCGGAACCCCGTCTCCGTATCCATGGACGTGGACGGCACCATCTATGTCACCGAGACCGCCCGCCGCAAAGCCGCCGATCTCGATATCCGCGATTTCTATAACTATGGCTGGGTCCCGAAAGACGTCTCCCATACCTCCGTCGAGGACAAGCTCGCCTTCTTCCGGGAGCAGCTCGACGGGAAGAACAAATTTCCCAAAACCGCCCTCAAGGACCACAACAAGGACGGCAGGATCGATGTCGAGGATCTCACCGCCATCACCGAAAAAATCATCCGCGTCACCGACAGGGACGGCGATGGGAAATACGATACCTCCAACACCTTCGCCGAGGATTTCAACACGGAGGTCACAGGCATCGCCGCCGGCACCCTCGCATGGCGCGGCGACGTCTACGCCACCATCGCCCCGGATGTCTGGAAATTGCGCGATACCACCGGTGACGGGAAAGCCGATAAACGCGAATCCATCGCGCACGGCTTCGGCGTCCACATCGCCTACGCCGGCCACGACATGCACGGCCTCACCCTCGGCCCGGACGGACGCATCTACTGGTCCATCGGGGACAAAGGGGTGAACGTCACCTCCAGGGAAGGGAAGAACTTCTTCGCACCCCACGAGGGCGCCGTCCTCCGCTGCTACCCGGATGGCAGCGGCTTCGAGATCTTCGCCCGCGGCCTGCGCAACCCCCAGGAAATCGCCTTCGACCAATACGGAAACCTCTTCTCGGTGGACAACGATTCCGACCGCAAGGGCGAGCGCGAGCGTTTCCTCCACATCACCGAAGGGTCGGATACCGGATGGAGAAACTACTACCAATATCGTACGCCCGCCTACAATCCCTGGATGGCGGAACAGATCTGGGAGCCTTCCGGCGAGTTCCAGCCCGCCTACATCACCCCCACGAACCTGAATTACTCGGACGGCCCCGCCGGCTTCGCCTTCAACCCCGGCACCGCCCTCAACGAGAAATACAGGAACGCCTTCTTCGTCTCCGAGTTCCCCAAAGGCGCGCTCCGCTCCTTCAAAGTGAAACCCAGGGGAGCCACCTTCGAGATGACCGATGACCACGCCGTGGTCGAAGGCCCCATGAACGTCGGTATCAACTTCGGCCCGGATGGCGCCCTTTACTCCGCCGACTGGGGCGGCGGCTACCCGCTCAACGACAAGGGAGCCATCTGGAAGCTCGACGACCCCTCGGTCGCCGGCACCGCCATCCGCAAGGAAGTCGCGGAAATGCTGAAAACCGGCCCCGCGAAAGTCCCTACTATGGACCTGGTAGAACGGCTCTCCCACCCCGACCAACGCATCCGCCTCGACGCCCAATGGGAACTTGTGGACCGCGAGGCTTCAGCTCGCCCCGGAGCACAAGCGGATCCGGCCAAAAGCGAAGCCAAAACCGCCCTCCTCGCCGCCGCCTCCGCCGCGGATGCCGATGAGATGACCGTCATCCACGCCCTCTGGGGCCTCACCCAGATGAAGGCGTTCGACCTAGGACTTTTCGAGAAACTTTCGAAAAGCGACAACCCCGAGTTCCGCGCCCAGGCCCTACGCTACGGTGCCGACAGCCTGCGCTACGTTCCGGAGCTTGCCCAGCTGCTCTTCAAACCCGTTCCGCCGATGCTCAAGGACGATAGCCCGCGGGTCCGCTACTTCGCCGCCATGGCCGTTTGGAAACTCGAAATCAAATCCGCGATCGACGACGTGATCACGATGCTCGCGGAAAACAACGACCAGGATGCCTACCTACGCCACGCGGGAGTCATGGCCCTCACCGCCTCTTCCGCCGAGGAAATCGCGGAAGCGACCACCGGCCACGCCTCCCCCGCCGTCCGCCTCGCCGCCGCCGTTGCCTATCGCCGCCTTTCCTCTCCGCTTGCCACGCGTCTCTTGGCCGACCGCGATCCGAAAGTCGTTTCCGAAGCCGCCCGCGCCATCTTCGATGATCCGGCGATCACGGAAGCCTACCCCGCGCTCGCCGATCTCATCCGCACCGATCCGCGCGCCCAGCCACCCGCTATCCGCCGCTCCATCACCGCCAACCGCTACCTCGCCGACGCGAAATCCGCCTCCCGCCTCGCCACCTTCGCCGGAGATTCCTCCCACCCGGAGGACCTCCGCATCGCCGCCCTCGAGGCCCTCGCCTCATGGACGGAAACCTCGGAACTCAATCCCGTGGACGGCCGCTGGGATCCTCTGGAGCCCGCCGATGCCGCCTTCGCGAAACCAGCCTACCTCCCCGTAGCCGCCGCCATCGAGCACAGCGCCGGGAGCAAGGATCTTTTGAAGGCCGCCGCCCGGGTAGCCAAGAACCTCGGCATCGTCGCAAGCGCGGACGACCTCGTGAAACAGACACTCGACGCTAAGCTGGATCCCGCCGTCCGCATCCGCTCGCTCGAAGCCTTGGAGTCCGCCAAGCCCGATGTGTTCGCCAAGACATTGCCAGGTCTCCTGAAAGATAGCTCCGCGGAAGTCCGCTCACACGCCGCCTCACTGCTAGCGGAGAAAGATCCCGCCACCGTCATCGGATACGCCAAGCAGGCGCTCTTGAGATCCAACGATGTCTCCGAGCGCCAGCAAGCCGTCGTCATGCTCGGAAAAATGAAAGACCCCGCGGCGAAAAAGCTGCTCGGAGCGCTTGCCATCCGCGCCGGAAAAGATCCAGCCGCCGAATCAGCCATCCTCCTGGAACTCACCGAGGCCCTTCCTTCCACCGCCACCAAACTCGCCCCCGTCGCCTCCCTCGAGGGCGGCAATCCCACACTCGGTGAAAACGTTTTCAACGAAAACCTCGCCGCCAACTGCACCGCCTGCCACCGCATCGGGGACGAGGGCAGCGAAGTCGGCCCGCCGCTCACCCAAGTCGGGAAGAAGGGCCGGGAGTACATCCTCGAATCCCTCGTAGCCCCCGGTGCCAAGCTCGCCCCGGGTTACGGCTTGATGAGCCTTACCACCAACAAAGGCATCACAGTCGCAGGCAGTATCCTCAAAGAGGACGACAAAATCCTCACCCTGGTCCTCCCCGACAAATCCGAGGTAGACGTCAACAAGACCGATATCGCCTCCCGCACCGAGCCCATGTCCACCATGCCTCCCATGGCTGCCATCCTCTCCCCCCGCGAAATCCGGGATCTCGTCGCCTACCTCTCCAGCTTGAAATAGCCGACACCGGAACGTGGGCACCCCCGTGCTCCGTGGTGTCCACGGTTGGTTTCGCTTCGTTGTTTCGGACGGACTTCCAGCACTTCCGGCGATTCTGGATTTCCGGTCCCAGAGCACCCTTGATATATCCCCGCAATCCCGATCCTATGTTGACAAAAACAACCAGGTCATCCGAATCTCCGCCTGGAAGTGACACCGCGCGTATCGTCCGCCGGTGCGTTTGATGATGGTTGATCAAGGAAATGAGCACAATGCGAATTGATCGGGCGATTGCGGAAAAATCACACCAGGAACAATCAATCCATGTTTTTCATCGTCTTCGGAGCCTGGCTGGCTGGAGTGGTCATTAGCCTCATCAATCATAATCGTAAGCTTCCGGTCTCAGTCCTTTTGATCGGGATAGTTGTCTTGGTCGGACACTTTACCATCGGACTCGGATTCTTTACAATTGCAGTGCTGGGGATACTCAGCACGGTCATCTGGATCGCGAATAAGAGCGATATGAGCTGAAAGCATCAAGTGGGTCTTACTAGGTGGAGGTGGCGACATTGGAGAATCGGCGTGATCAAATTCGGGCTTCTCGCTAGTGGTTCATTCCCCTATTTTTACCAGGAAATGACCGGATACGAGTCGCTTGAATCATTCAATTATGCTTTCACTTTTGCGGCAAACCTGGTCGTAGCCGTTGTCTGCCTGTCTGCATTCAAGAAACTACGGATCGCCGCCCTCCTGCTTCTTGGTATTTCAGCGGGCCTTGCAGACTTCACGATACTGGCGGAAACGCTCTTATTGCGGCGAGTCCAGGATGAATCGACCTATGCGGCTATTTGGACGGGAACCACGTTACTCTGGTTTGTAGACACTGGGATTTATCTCATCGGATTCATCAAGCTGATCACATGGATAACAAATCAGAATGAGGCGGGCAAGAAGCTGCGGTGATAGGACAAGAGTAGATCGAGGATGTTTCTGGTTCGGGTTTTCAAAACGCTTCGCCAGATCCGGGCCTGCCCCCCGGCACCATCTTCCAAGTTGAAATCCCAGCCCGAGGAGCTGAAGCTCAAGGATGCCAACCACCCGACTCGAACACGATTCCATGGGCGATCTCGCCGTCCCCGCCGCCGCCCTCTACGGAGCCTCCACCCAGCGTGCGGTGGAGAATTTCCCCATCTCCGGCCAGACCATGGACCCCGCCATCATTCACGCCTACGGACTGATCAAGGAAGCCGCGGCCCGTGCGAACGCGAAGCTCGGTGAACTGCCGGAGGATCTCGCGGAAAGCATCGCCGCCGCAGCGCGCGAGGTTTCCGAGGGGAAACACGACAGCCATTTCCCCGTGGATGTCTATCAGACCGGCTCCGGCACCTCCACGAACATGAACGCGAACGAGGTCATCGCCACCCTTTGCCGGCAAGGCGGAACCGAGGTCCATCCGAACGACCACGTGAATCTCGGCCAATCCTCCAACGACACTTTCCCCACCGCCCTCCACCTCGCCACCTGCCTGCAGCTTCGCGACACGCTGATTCCGGCTTTGGAAATTCTCCGGAAATCCCTGGAGAAAAAATCAGAGGATTTCCACGACGTTCTGAAAATCGGACGCACCCACCTTATGGACGCGGTGCCGATGCGGCTCGGCCAGGAATTCTCCGGCTACGCGAAACAGGCGGAGCGCGGCATCGATCGCTGTCACAAAGCGATCAAGGCCCTGCTCGAACTCCCGCTCGGCGGCACCGCGATCGGCACCGGGCTGAACCGCCACGAGAAATTTTCCGAAACAACCATCGCTTTTTTCAACGAGCGCACCGGCCTCGAATGCCACCGTGCGGAAAATCCCTTCGAAGCTCAGGCCGCACGCGACGCCCTGATCGAAGCCCATGGCCAGCTCAATGCCATCGCCACCTCGCTTTTCAAGATTGCCAACGACATCCGCCTGCTCGGTTCCGGGCCGCGCTGCTCCATCGGGGAAATTTCCCTGCCGGCGATCCAGCCCGGCTCCTCCATCATGCCGGGCAAGGTCAACCCCGTGCTTTGCGAGGCGCTGACCATGGTTGCCGCGCGTGTGTTCGGAAACCAGACCACCGTCACCTTCTGCGGTGCCAACGGCCAGTTCGAGCTGAACACCTTCATGCCCCTGCTCGGCCAGACCGTGCTGGAATCCACCCGCCTGCTCGCGTCGGCCACCGCCGTTTTCGCGGAGAAATGCGTGGATGGCATAACCGCGAACGAAGCCCGCTGCGAGGAACTCATCGAGCTTTCCCTTTCCATGGTCACCTCGCTGGTGCCGGTGATCGGTTATGAAAAAGCGGCAGGCATCGCGAAGGAATCGATGGCCACCGGGAAAACCGTGCGGCAGCTTTGCGAGGAAAAACTGGACGAGCTTAACATTTCCCCGGATCAACTCCGTGATGCTTTGGATCCGGCAACCATGGCCGATTCCCCATGATCGGGAATCGCTGGGACTTCGTGCGAGCTGAGCGCCCGACCTCTTAGCCGATTCAAATGTGCAGTTCGATGGCAGCGGCCCATATCTCGTAGGCGGCTGGCTTGAGGTGGAGCTTGTCGTCGTTGAAAAGTTCCATTTTGAGATCTCCGTTTCCATCGATGAATTTGCCGCTGAAATCGACGAAGATGATTTTCGTTCCGTCCGCCATGTTAGCCTGAGCCGCGTTGATCGTGTTGACGCGGTCGCGGCCTTTGCCATCGCCTTTGTCGAAGTAGAAAGTGTTAGAGCAGAGGACGATTTTCGCCTGCGGGGCTTTTTCCTGGAGACGGTCAAGGATGGCCCGGATACCTTTGATGGTATCTTCCGCATCAAAGCCGGGCCAGAGGTTGTTGACTCCGATCTGAAGAACGATGGTTTTTGGCTTGATGTCATCGAGCAATCCGTTGTCGAGACGGTAGAGGATTTGCGAAGTGCCGTCGCCGCCGATGCCGAAACTGACCGCTCCTTTTTCTTCGAATGGTTTCCACGCTGGCTGGTCCGGCCATGCCTGGGTAAGTGAGTCGCCGAGGAAAAGAAGGGGGATGTCCTGTTTTTTCGCAAGGTCGAGCTGGTTCTGGAACGTCTTTTTCCATGCGTCCGGGTAGTCCTGCCAGAATCCTTCGGCGGGGTCGGTGGCAGAGGTGGGTTTGCGCGGACCTTCGGGTTTGGGAGGGACGGGAGCGGAAGGAGCGTTCTTCGGCTCCGCGTCCCGACCCGCGTCCGTTCCGTCAATGGAGACGTCGTCAAGCCAGGCGGTGCCGTTGCCCTCGATCTGGAGGACGATGCCCGCACGGGCCGTGTTGTCGGGCAGGGTGACTTTTCCTCCCGCCCTGACCCAACCGAAGCCGCTTAGGGCGTTTCCGATGGCGGTGAAACCGAGGGCTTTCCAGTTTTCATCGTATGCCATGACACCGAGCAGCGCACTGGCATCTCCATCCGCACGGACATAGCCGGAAACATCGAGAACGTCCCCTGCTTCCGCGGGGATCGTTTGGGCGGTCTGCCCTTTGGCGGCTCCGTCCACGGATCTTACGCTAAGGGATGCGGGGGCGGAGTGGTAGGTGGCTGTATCGCGGGAGATTTGGATTTCGCCTTTTCCGGTCCATTCCTGCCTCCAGCCGGCTGGCTTTTCCGTGCCGGCTGTCATTTGCGGATTTTGGAGTTCCGCTGAGTGGAGGGAGCCGAAAAGGAATGGGGCGAGGAAAAGGATCGGTTTCATTGTGGTAACGATAATTGGGTGAGATGTAGGGGTTTGTCGATTGTGCCAGATGCGGGTTATAGTCCAGTAGTCCGCCGCTCTCTGCATCGTCCGAAGTGACTATTGCTGCGGGCGTGCGATCCAAGCACACTTTCCCGTCGACTGGCATCATGTTCCGAACTCTTGCAATTACTACGCTTCTGGTAGGCGCCGCCAATTGCGTCGCGCTGACTGAGGACATCGCGGCGGTGAGAACGCGGGATCTGGATGCGCCCGGAGCCGTACGGCAGGTGGAGCTTTCCGGCACGGTGACGTGGGTGGGAAAAGGTTCTTTCTCCATCCAAGACGGCTCCGGCGCGATCTGGGCCAATAATCCTGAAGCCGAGGATCTGCACCCGGGTACCTCGGTGGAGCTGGGCGGAGTCCTACAGAAGGGGAGTGTTGGGAATCTTCTGAGTGTGGAGTTTCTCAGGATTTCCGGAAACACGGATCTTCCCAGGCCGGTGCGGCTGGAAGGTGCAATGCTTTACGGGCCGGAATATGATTGTTTGCGGGTGAGCGTGGAGGGGATCGTGAGGACGGTTGCGGATTGGCCGGGGCCGGGATCGGAGTTCACGATGGCCCATCTGGATTCCGGCGGGATAAGGGTGCGGGTGCTCTTGTCGGCGGAGGACGGAGCGGCTCTGTCCAATCTGATCGACGCGAAGGTCAGGGTTACGGGGATCAGCACGAACACGGTGAACGCCTCCGGTCAGATCGTGAACGCGATGCTCAGGGCGAGCGGAGTCGGCTCCTTCGAAGTAATGGTCCCCCCGCAACCAATTGAAGATCTTGGAGTGACTCCTTTGGATCAGCTCCTTGTCTTTCCGCCATCAAGCCAGCCCGGACACAGAGTGAAGACCAGGGGGACTGTCACAGCAGTCCGTTTCCGGGAATGGGTCCAGATCCAGAACGGATCGCGGGGCGTGAGGGTGATGACGCTGGGTATTGACGAGAATCTGCCGGACATCGGGGATGTGGTGGAAGTCATCGGATTTCCCGTCCCCGGGAGGCTCAGTCCCATTTTGGAGGACGGGAGTTTCCGCATCCCGGATGAGCCGAAAGAGCATCCGGAACCCCTGGGGGTGAACTCCACGAAGGAAGCGATGACTCATGACGGGAGGCTGATACGCATCACGGGGAGGCTGGTGAAAGCAAGGACAGAGGTGCCTCCCGCCCGTCTGCTGGTGGACCGGCACGGTGAATTGTTCGAGGCGGAATTCCCTTTTACCCTGCCAGCGGGACAGCTGGATGCGGAGGAGGGAGCTTCTGATCGACCTGATCGGAGTATGCGAGGTTTCCGTCGGCATGGAATGGCAGGACGCAGGCTTTCCGAAAGCCCGGGGCTTCGTGCTCAGGCTGCGGAGTATCGCGGATGTGAATGTCATCCGGGAGGCTCCGTGGTGGACTCCGCTCAGACTTGCCGTGGCGCTGGGGGTGGCGTGCTCGGCGCTGATCGTCGCTCTGGGCGCGACAGGAATCATCACCGCGAAGAACCGCCGACTCAGGAGGGCGGAAGGAGACCTGACCGCCGCGAAAGACCGCCTCGCCCGCCGTGTGGAAGTCAGGACGGACCAGTTGCAGGCGCAGCTTGCGGCACGGCGCGACGAGTTCTCCGATTATGCGGCGGTGACTGCCGAGAGGGTCCGGGTCGCGAGGGATCTCCACGATTCCCTGGAGCAGACACTTGCCGGGACGGCGTTGCGCCTTGAGGCCGCGAGGGATCAGATGCCGGAGGAGGCTGCCGCATCCCGTTCCCAGTTGGAAAGGGCGGGGGCGCTTCTCAGGCGGAGCCAGGCGGAGGTCCGGCGGACTGTATGGGGCCTGCGCGCGTTGGCTCTGGAAAAGCAGTCGTTTGCCGAAGCCCTCGGGGAATCCGTTCATCTCCTGACGGATGACACCGGTATCGAAACATCGCTTGAAATCGAAAGTCTGGTCTGTGGATTCGATCCCTCCGTGGAGGGGGAGCTGCTTCGGATCGCCCAAGAAGCGGTCACGAACGTCCTGAAGCATTCGGAATCCACCCGGTTGGAACTATTTTTCGGCAATGAGGATGCCGGGACCGTTTTGCTCCGGATCGCGGATGATGGCGTGGGGTTCGACGTTTCCCTGACTCACTCTGACGGGGAGCCGCACTTCGGCCTCCAGGGAATGCGGGAGCGGGTCGCCTCCATTGGTGGGAAACTCGAAATCATTTCCTCACCGGGGGGCGGAACCGTCGTTGAGCTCCGCCTGCCCGCACCGCACCTACGCCCACCCCAGAAACCATGACCGATCCCATCCGAATCCTGCTTGTTGATGATCACGAAATTTTCCGCGAGGGACTCAGAGCTGTTCTCGAACTCCGGCCTGAATGCGAGATCGTGGCGGAGGCGGGAACCGTTGCCACTGCCGTGGAAAGCCATGCCCGTGTCCGCCCGGATGTGACCCTCATGGACGTGCGTCTGCCGGATGGCACGGGAATCGAAGCGATGGAGCAAATTCTCACGAAAGATCCATCCGCGCGCATCCTCATGCTCACCACATACGATGGCGACGGGGACATCCACCGCGCCATGTCAAAGGGAGCCAGCGGCTACCTCTTGAAAAGCGTGCCCAGCTCCCAGTTGATCGAGGCTCTAACCGCTGTGCATGAGGGCCGCCGTTTCCTCTCCGCCGCAGTGAAGGAACGTCTCGCGGAGCGAGCCTCCTACGAGGAACTCACAAAAAAGGAACTTGAAGTGCTGGTTCTCGTCGCAAAAGGAATGGCCAACAAGGAAATCTCGCGCCTGTTGGGTTCAAGCGAGTTCACGGTGAAAGCCCACGTTCGCAGCATACTCGGCAAGCTCGGCGTGGAGGCGAGGACGGAAGCAGCTACTCTCGCGCTCCAGCGGGGATTGATCCAAATCTGACTTACTGCAACGGGTCTTCGGTAGTCCATTCGGACGATGCGACAGGGTAGGTTTGTGGTCACAATGTGCAGACCGATTTATCCCGCAGGAGGTGTCGGCTACGTTTATGAAACTCAAGAAGAGCAACCCACGCCCACGCGGTTTCGCGCTCGTCGTGACCCTCACGCTGATGGTGCTGCTTTCCATCCTCGCACTCGGGCTTCTCAGCCTCAGCACGATTTCCCTGCGCTCTGCAGATGCCGGCGCTCCCCGCCAGATCGCGCAGGCCAACGCCCGCCTCGCGCTGATGCTCGCCGTTTCCGAACTCCAAACCCACGCCGGACCGGACACCCGCATCACCGCTCCCGCCGATATTCTTGCCGAGGAAAATCCGCCCGTGCTCGGTGTTTGGAAAAGCTGGGAAGGCACCGACCACGAGACATCGGGAGCATCCGCAGGCAGACCTATTTCGCCAGGTGATTACAAATTCGAAAAAGAAAGCCGCTTCCTCGCCTGGCTTGTTTCGGGAAATTCCACGACCTTGCCCGACACTTTAGCGGGAAACGACAAGGCAAAGCTGGTCGGCCCTGGATCGGTGGGGAGCGGCGTCCCTGAAACAGAAATCCACCTCCCCATCGTTCCGGTGGACAAGCCCGGCAAAAACGGAGGCTACGCATGGTGGATCGGCGGGGAAAATCTCAAGGCCCGCCTCCCCCGCCCGCACGATCCCGCCTCAGAGACACCCGGCCAGTGGGCTACTCACGTGAAATCCCACGCCACTGCCGATCCCGCCCCTTTCACCGTGGACAAACTTCTCACCCAACCGGAACTCGCGGACAAATCCATCACCCGCAGCCAGATCGATCTGATCAGCACCGCCGCCCTTCCCGTTTCGAAAAAATTCTTTCACGATCTCTCCGTCTCATCCGTGGGTCTGCTCACCAATGCCGCCACCGGAGGATGGAAAAAAGACCTCTCGCTTTTCACGGAAAAATCGGGAGCAAGCGGCAACAATCTCCCCCTTTTCCGCCTGAAGCCGGAGGAGGACAGCGTCACCAACCTCGGCACCACCGGGAACATCCGCGGCACGAAATCCGTTTTCTACCCGTGGTCGAATTACCGTGGAAACACCGGCGACATCCCCATCTACCAGCATCCCGCCGTGGCAAGTTGGAACAACCTCATCGACTACGCCCGCCTCTACAAAAAAACCGGCAACGATGGAAAAACCATGCCCATCGAGGCTACCGACATCTTCGGAGACAAATTCAACTTCCTCCACAAAGTCCGCGTTCTCCCCGTCATCGCGCGTGTCCAGTGGGTCTATTCCCACAGCGCCGGCCAGGTCTCACCAGCCACGGATCCGGTCACCTACGACCCCGCCTGCTACTCACTCCCGTGATCACCATGTGGAATCCCTACAACGTGGAACTCGCCTCGCAGCCCATCAATTTCGGAATCCACAGGCCCATTCCCAGCGCACTGAGATACCGCGTCGGCACGGATTCAAATAGCAATTACAACAG
Source organism: uncultured Verrucomicrobiae bacterium (assembly GCA_963729485.1). GTDB lineage: Bacteria > Verrucomicrobiota > Verrucomicrobiia > Verrucomicrobiales > Akkermansiaceae > Luteolibacter. The sequence goes on along the minus strand of CAVSNV010000010.1, from coordinate 321,498 downwards.
CATCACCTCCGGGAGCAGCAACCGCAACCCGTCCCTGTCCACCACCGGCAGCATGAACTACCGCATCCCCTCGTCCTTCACGCTGAAGCCGGGTGAAACACGGATCTTCAGTCCCGCCTCCGCAGTCCCGCAAAACGGAAACTCCGGCATCAATCTCGATCTCGCGGCGGGCTACCGCAGCGGCGGAGGAAATTATTTTCCCCTGAAAAAGGACGATGGCTCACAGATCCGGACTGCCGCCACTTCCACGATCCACGTTGAGGCGGTCTTCGATACCGCCTACTTCGACAACACCCCGGGCGTGGGCATATTTCTCGACATGTCCTCAGGAGGCCGCCAACTGCTTGCCTACCGCATGGTTTACAAACCTGAAGTCGCCGCCGCCATCTACCCGCCCATCTCGGATCTCGCCACCTCCTCCCAGCTCAGCGGTCTGGTAAACAGCCCCGAGCCTTTCCTCACCACGGTCTTCGGAGCGCGCATGGCCAGCCGCACCCACATCCCTGCCAAAGGTTTCGTCCAGTCCAGCCCTCTGGTGAACTACACCGCCATGGGCGGAAAGGACGTGTCGGAAACCACGATCCGCCGCCACTACCGCGGCTCCGGCCACCCCGTGAACTCCCCCTTCGACTACAGCTTCAAAGCCATCACCGCCAACGATAGCAACGCGCCCGGCGAGGACGTATCCTCACAGCGCGGCTACATCGTCACCGGCTTCAACAAGGCCGACGGCCTCTCCCGCTGCGTCATCGCCGGGCTGCCCACCCGTCCGCTCCAGTCCCTCGCCGAGCTCCAGCACTGGGATCTGCGTTACGAAAACCCCGTCCCGCCCTTCGCCTTCAACCTCATCGGAAACAGCGACGCCACGCCCCTCATCGCGCCCGACTCCGTAATTGGTGATTACTCCGATGGCGTAAACCTCCAGCACGATGATTCCTACTGCGCCAACCACCTCCTCTTCGACGACTGGTTCCTCTCCTCCATCGCCCCCGATCCCACGAATTTCGGAACCTCCGGCCGGGATCTGAAAACCGTTTTCACCGACCACATCAGCGGAATCTCCCGCCTCCCCAATCACTCCTATCTTCCCATCACCGAGGATTCCGGCGGCGACGCTAACAAACTCTTCACCGAAAAAGTCGATCCCCCGGATTCATGGAAAACCATCGCCTCCCGCTTGGAGGTCGAGGGCATGTTCAATGTCAACTCCACCTCAATCCCCGCATGGCGCGCCATCCTCGGCCACGCCCGCAACCGGAAAATTCCCTACATCACGGAAAGCGGCAGCGTCTTCAGCATTTCCCTCTCCGGTGAAACCGATCACGCCACCACCCGCTTCAGCGTCGCAGGCGATACCGACACATCCTCCGCCGGCTCCTCCGGTGCCTTCCCAGGAGCCAATGAATTCACCGGATACCGCATCCTCGATGAGGAAATGATCGACGCGCTCGCCGTGGAAATCGTCAACCAAGTGCGCCAGCGCGGCCCCTTCCTCTCCCTCTCGGAATTCGTCAACCGCCAGCTTTCTTCGGGGAATCTCGCCCTTTCCGGCGCACTCCAGTCCGCCCTTGATGAGATCGCGAAAAAATCCGAAACCAATCCATACAAAGGCATCACCTCCGTGATCTCGCGTCCCGCCTCCGCCTCGCCCACAGGAGGCTCCGCAGAATATGCCTTCCCCGCTGCGGCCGTCGGGGAAAGTTCCTACGGCCTTCCCGGCTGGACTCGCCAGGCGGACATCCTCCGCCCACTCGCTCCCATCCTCAGCGTCCGGGACGACACGTTCACCATCCGCGCATACGGGGATGCCCGCGATAGAAACAACAACATCCTCGCCACCGCCGTCTGCGAAGCCACCGTCCGCCGCACCCGCGACTACGTCGATCCGGCAGACCCCGCCGATCTCGCCACCTACCCATCCTCCCCCACCAACCGCATCTTCGGTCGCCGCTTTGAAATCATCTCCTTCCACTGGCTCAACCCCAACGAAATCTAAGCAGCCCCATCAATGAATCGCGATTCCGCCAATAGTCGAAGACCTGTGACTGCCGGCAGCCTGCTGCCGCTTTTGGCAACGCAGCCTGCTGCGAGCCGATTGGCCGGCCATGGTGAAGCTCGCATCCTGCCACTAACGAAGAATCCAGCAAACTTCACCAGTCCTCCGCTAGCGGCAGGATGCGCACTTCTCCATATCACCCGATACCCATCCGCACGTCTTCACTGGAGTTTAAAGTTTATGCGCCTCCTCATCACCTGCCTCACGCTCCTAATCACAATCAACGCCAGTGCCGCGCCGCGCACTTGCCGCGTCCTCTTTCTCGGCGCTCCCACCCATGCCCCGCGCGAACTCCAGCTCTTCGACGGTACCACCTCCCGCCCCATCGAATTGCCCAGAATGAATTTCTCCCCCGTCTATGAACTCGCTTCCGGAGACATCGTTCTAAGACTTCTGGAAAAAGCTCCTGAAAAACCCGAAGACATCCCAGCCAGCGCCCCCAGTCTCGCCCTGCGCGATTCCGTTACCGATTTTTACCTCCTCATCAGCACCGATCCCGCCGGGGAAACCCTCCTCATGCAGTCCATCGACGCGAACACGGACGGCTTCCGCGAAGGCAGCCTGCTCTGGTTCAATCTCACCCCCAACCGTGTCGGTGGGAAACTCGGCACCGAGACACTCGCCCTTGAGCCGGACTCCAAAAAAATCAGTCCCGCCCCCGCCGACGGACGCAAAGACTACCCCGTGGACATCTACTACCAGATGCCCGGCGAAGAGGAAGTCTGGCCGCTCTGCGAAACCAAATGGCGGCACAATCCCGACGCCCGCATCGTCATGTTCGTCCTCCCCGAGGCAGGCACCCGCACCCCGCGCATCATGAGCTTTACCGATTTCCGCCAGGAAAAGGAAAACCAGTGAGTCCGTACCCACACCTGAAATATCACACACACCTATGATCAGATCCATCACCTCGTTCGCGCTCTTGACGCTTTCCCTAAGCCCCCTCCACGGCACCGATCTCCAGTGGTCCGCCGTCGGCGAGCCCGGAGTCGGCGGCGCCGTTACATCCATCCAGGTCTGCCCTGCCGATTCCCAGAAAATCCTCGTCGGCGGCGACATGCTCGGCCCCACGTATTCGGAAGATGGCGGGGAAACCTGGCACGATACCTTCGGCCTCACCAACTGGGAATGCGCGGACTCCACCTGGAAGCCCGGCTCAACCTCCGAGGTCTGGCTTGCCACCATGGGCGGCCCCTTCAAGAGCACCGACGGAGGAAAAAACTGGATCGCAAAACGCACCGGAATGCCCGCCCCCGAGACCTACTGGGGTTACAACGTCCCCATCCAGAAAATCCTCTTCGATCCGAACGATAGTTCCCGCCTCCTCGCCTTAGGCGGATCACGGCGCGGCTGGATCAACAATGGCCACGCCAAAGCTGCCTACGGAGCCGTCTGGGAAAGCCTCGATTCCGGGGAATCCTGGAAGCGAAAAGGCACCATCGCCGACAACGGCAGCGGCATGGGTGGCTCTGTCAACCACGCCCACTTCGCCCCCGGAAGTTCCACCGTCCTCTACGCCGTCCTACCCAAGGGAGGGGTTTTCAAAAGCACTGACGGTGGCTCCACTTGGACCGCGAAAAACTCCGGCCTTCCCGCTCCCAACGGTGATTGGATCGCAATCCACCCGACCGAGCCGGACGTCCTCTGGTGGAGTGGGATGGGTCAGCGCGCCGTATTCAAAAGCACCGATGGAGCGGAATCCTGGACTTTTTCCGGAGAGGGTCTCACGGCAGATCCCGCCCATACCCATTCATACTATCAGATCACCGTCGTGCCATCCGCGCCGGACATTTTGTATGTCGCGAACGGAAGCTGGCAGCACCTTTTCAAAAGTACCCGATGGAGGAGCCAATTGGATCAACATTTCCGACAATCGCCCTGAGACCCCTACCGGCCTCGGATTCCAAGGCCACTGGATCGCACAAGATCCCAATGATCCGCAAACCGTCTATACCTGCAACTCGGTCACCATTTTCAAAAGTACGGACGCCGGGACGACATGGGCCGATGTCTCATCAAAAACCGGCGACGCACCCGGCCTGTGGCAGGGTCGTGGCTACAGCGGTTACGTGGCCATCCGCGCCAAATGGAACCCTCTCGACCCCGACCAAGTCGTCCTTCAAGCAATGGACGACGGCAAGTTCATGCAGAGCACGGACGACATGAAAAACTGGCGCATGCACGGCTCAACCTTGAACCAGTGGCATGGCGGCAACGACGTCTCTTTCGGAGGCCCGGAAGGACGCACCATCTACGCATCGCTCGGCCAGGATCCTGATGGCGAACCGCCCGCCCGCTCCGACGACGGCGGCCTCACATGGACCTACCTCACCAATGCCGGAAGCGGCTACTCCGCCAGCATCCACACCCTCCCGGACGATACATCCAAGGTCTGGTTCATCCGCGGCGGACGCCTTTATCATTCCACCGATTCCGGGGAATCCTGGAAAGAAATCGATGTGGATGGAAACTCCGAACTCACGCAGATCGTGGGCGATGGCGGGACCACCATTTACCTCGCCGCGAAAAACGGCGTTTACAAAGGCGATTCTTCCAACGTTTTCGAGAAAATCGCAAGCGTCGAGCATTCCGAATCGATGCGGATCTCGCTCGATCCCAGCAAGAAAGGCCGTTTCTACATGGCATCCCACCGCTACAACCAATGGCACGCCGGCATCTACCGTTACGACGAGGGGAAACTCACCCGCATCAACACCGACGAATACGCGGCCGATGTCGCCGTCGATCCACAGAACCCCAACCGCGTGGTGATGGTCACGAACCACAACCCCGGAGTGGAAATTTCCCAAGCCACCGGCGTGTGGATGACGGAAAACGCCTTGGACGAAACCCCCGTCTGGAAACAACAGAACACCGGCCTCCCAATGCTGCGCGGCATGACCCTCGCCTTCCACCCCACCGACGGCACCCTCATCGTCGGCCTCAACGGGCGCGGATTCTACAAAACCACGTTCCTTGAGGAATCAAGGAACGGCCCAGCCAACTAGTCCTTTCGGACGATGCGGAGAATCGACAATTTTTCCACACTCTTCCGGCTCGTGCCGTCCTGCGGTCGCGAACTTCCGTATCAAAACCATCGACCCAACCTCAGAAACCAATCCGACGCTATGAAAAAACACAATTCCATCACCGCAGTCACGATCTCCTCGCTTGTATTCTCGGTAGCCGCCTCGAATGCCGCGACCGTCGTTTCCTCCAGCAATGAATTCGCGCCAGCCACCCAGTCGTCATTCACCCCCAGCTACACTGTCCCTTCCGGCAATGTTCTGGCCGGACTGACTCCCACAACGGCCACCGGAAGTTTCACGCTGGAATCCTCCGGCGGAACCTCCGTGCTTACCGACGGCACTTTTGGAACTCTTGGCGGAGCTAGTACCGGCAGCCCACTGCCCCATCCCACCCTCGCGACCTACGGTGGCGGGAACAGCTCGGGCACATTGTTGATCTACAGTTTTTCCGCCACCCAGCTTTCCTCGCTGATCGTGATGGGCGGTTGGAATGACAACGGACGCGATCAGCAGAAATATAGCGTCGATTACTCCACGAACGGCTCTACATACACCCCGCTCGGCAGCGTGGATTTCAACCCCACCATCACCGGAGGCCGCCAGTCCGCAATCCAAGTGACTTTTACCGATGACGCCGGCCCTCTCGCAGGTGGCGCACTCATCACCAATCTGCGCTTCAACCTGAACACCAGCCCTGAAAACGGCTACGCTGGCCTCGCTGAGATCGCTGCAATCGCCGTTCCTGAACCCTCTGGCGCGGCTTTGCTCGGCTTCGGTGCGGGAATCCTTATGCTTATCCGTCGCCGCAATGCATAAACCAAGCCTTGTTTCGAGAACTCTACAATTATGAAAATGAAAACATCACTTGGTAGCTTATTATCCTTCGCCGTCTTCCTCACCACCGCTAACGCCGCGACCATCATCTTTTCCGATAACTTTAGCGGGGGCACCAATGGAGTAACCCTCAACGGCAAGGCTCCATCAACGGATAACACGGGACTCTCAAGGACATATGTCGCCCAGGACCGGGGCTTCAACGGCGCGGGGTCTTTCACCTTCGGGCAGTATGATACTTCGACCGGAAATCCCGCCTCATCCGCCAGGACTGGTTACGGCAGCGGCACCGGAATCTCGCTTGCGAGCGGAGGATCGGTACACCAAGCCGACGCAGTTGGGTATCAGTGCTGATCTGCAGATGAATACGATTGTCACTGGCGGCACCACATTCCGTGGTGTGGCGTTGGGATTCTATTCCACCGTCCCTGCAAATGGAAATAACGAACCCAACATCGGTTTCACCGGTTTGCAGATTAAGCCGAACGGCAACCTCACGCTGATCGAGAACGGCACAACCGCCGCCGGGGGTTACACGTTCGTCGGAACGTTCAGCACATCGACGTTCTACAATCTGAACTACGAGATCAATACCAGCACTGGCGGGCTGGCCAACGTGATATACAACGGAACGGACGTCACATCCAGTTTCAGCACAACGGCTTTCTCCGCTACGGGAGCGACCAATCTCGCCGGATTCTTCGGAAGCACTGCGAATAACACCGCTTTCACCGGACGCGTGGACAACTTCACCGTCTCCGCCATCCCCGAGCCGTCGGGATTCGCCCTTTCAATTTTTGGTCTCGGCCTCGTCGCTTTCCGCCGTCGCCGTTCCTGAACCGTCCACTTTTAGCCTCGCCGCGTTAGCTGGCGGGATGCTTGTTCCCCGCCGCCGTCGCCTTTGATCCAGGATACAGAAAAATTTTAGAATGAAACTTCAGATCACCACCAGCCAAGCCCTAGTCCTCCTCTCACTCGGAGCGGGACTCAGCCTCACCTCCGCCAACGGCGCATCCTTCATCGCCTATAATGATTTCTTCGGAAACATCGGCGCAGCCAGCCCAAACACTACCAGCTATGGAGCCAATGGCTCCGCAGTCGGCGGGTCGGGGACACTCAAGGACATCACCACCGGCGCAAACGTCGCGGCCACCCTTACCGTGAGCGGAACCACCGCGACCTTTGCGGAATAGGGCGGCTCCTTCGCTACGGGAACCGATGCCTTCAATACCTTCTACGGTTTCGTCGGATACACGGCCTCCACCAACAATGACGGCACGAAAAGAACCATCGAGTTCACCACGGCGAACACGATTACCTATGCGTTCACCGGTCTTTCGTTCACCCCGGCGAGCCTTTATTCATTCGCGGGGACGGCTGTCCGGGGGAACAGCGGTGTGACCTACGACGACCGCTGGACACTCGTCACTTTGGTTGGTGCAGACTCCGCCACCGCGGCTCCTACCGCCGGTAACGGAGCAATCATCATTTCCCCTACTCAGATCGCCCTCTGGGCAGGAGCGAACAACGGCGCAGCTCAGGGCTTCGTAGCCCGCTGGACGGATATTGATCCGGGCGCGGATAATGCCTTCAGCATTGAAATGACCCAATTCACAGGCTCCACACCGGGTGTCGGGACAGGCACTGCCTCCGGATCGAAGGGCTATGCCCTCAATGGCATCCAGCTCATCCAAGTACCCGAGCCATCCGGTGCAGCACTACTCGGCCTCGGCGCAGGACTGCTGGCATTGGTTCGCCGCCGCGAGGCATGACTTGCTCCAGGCACTCCGCCCGCCGTCCGGCTCCCCGGACGGCTTTTTTTTGGAAAGGCCACGCCGCAAAACGTGTTGTGCAGCGAGTCCGTTGACGACAGGCACATGAATAGGAACATGGATCATTTGCCTGTCTCCGAATTGCAAAACGTGTTTTGCAAAGAACTCGTTGACGATAAATTTAAAAGAACAAAAAATCGGACTGTCATGAAACAGAAAAGACTGAACAAATATATCAATTCAAATTCCGTCATCATAACGATGGTATCCGTGTCGATAACCAGCGTTGCGGGAGCGGCAACAATATCGCCCATCGCAGCAACTGGCTGGAACTATGATGTCGTTTATGAAGTAGGTGCCACGGGCAGCGGCAACGGAAAGTTCACGAACGAAGACACCGCGTTGTTTGAAACCGGACTGGCCACCATGCCATTCGGCTCCGGAATCCCGTCAAGCGGGTTGATCACCAGCGAGCTGGATGGTACCCAGTTTCAATTCCAATCCTACACCTCCAACAACGCCCTGCTTTTCGGTGAGGGTAGCGGTCTCAACAAATTCGAAACCTTGGACGTGACCGATGGAGTCTATAGCAACTTCAGTTTCCTGGGTCTCGGCGCGGGTGGACCGTCTAACTTCAGCTTTGTGCTCTTCTTCACTGATGGCACGAACACAAGTAACGGCAATCCCGATTTCGAGGGAAGCGGGCACTTCGCACGTGGAGTTTATGACGGCCAGACATTCGACGATTGGTTCAGCCTCAATCCGAGCGCCAGCAATGGCACTGCCGGGATTGCCGCGACCAACGCGGGGCGCGTGAGCAGCAATGATGGAAGCTCCGCCGGCGGAGGACTGAGCATCCAGCAGTTCAATTATAACTACGCGACGGTTGCCGGCGGCATCTACGCCGGGAAAACCTTGGACAGGATCGAGTTCGAATCCACAGGCGGTGGCGGCAACAACCGCACGGTTTTCGCGTTTTCTGCCGAATCCGTCCCGGAGCCGACTTCCGCGCTTTCCGCTCTGCTGGGATCGGGTCTCCTTTTGCTGCGCAGAAAGCGGGCATGAGCAGCCTGCGTCCGGTTCATATAGCCGGCCTGCGCCCCAGCGAGTTACCGGCAACTTCATATCATGGACGCCACTCACAACAGGGTGGCGTTTTTTCTTTTCTGAGCCTTAGCAAAACGTGTTTTGCGCGACTGGAATTGATCATTCCGCCTCCCCATGGAAGGTAGTTACCTCGTAAGCACATAAGATTTTTTTGAACGTGAAAAACCAATTCCGGAAACGCGGCTTCGCCCTCGTTGTCACCCTCACCCTGATGGTGCTGCTCTCCATCCTTGCCATCGGAATGCTGTCCCTGAGTACGGTCTCCCTGCGCGCCACATCTGCCTCCGAGCCCATGGAGATCGCACGTGCCAACGCGCGCATGGCTATGATGCTTGCTCTTGGGGAACTCCAGCTTGCTTCCGGAGACGACCGCCGCGTCACAGCGGACGGTTCCATTTACACCGGAGCGGCCCATCCCAACGCGGTAGGTGTATGGAAATCATGGTCTCCCCGGTTGGCGGAGAATCCTACCGGAGCCACGCCGGAATATGTTTCTCCAAAGACACAAACCGGCACGGATCTTTCGGCTGCCACTAGCGGGTTTCTCCAGTGGCTTGTTTCTTCACCCGCGCCTGAGGAGCTGAGGAAAGCGGACTGGGCGAAATCCGGCTCTCTTTCCGCCCCCGTGGATCTCTTCGCGACAGATACCGACGGCTTTCGGCTACGGGCATCGAAGGTGACCATAAAAGCAAGAAACGAGGTGACTGGATCTTACGCTTGGGCGGTCTCGCAGGCGGCGACCAAGGCCAAGATCAATGTCTCCGGGCCGGAGGAAAACCAGCGCATCGCCAACGACGGGCTCCAGGCACAAACCCGCCCGACCCTGGAGCTGACAGACAGGTTCAATCAGCCCGCCGGAGACTGGAACGAGCGGGCGGCAAAGGTCGTGAGCATTTCCCAAGCGGAGCTCGATCCCGCTCTTTGGATTGACGGGGAGTCGGTAAAGGGAGGAGCGGACTTCACTGCGCAGGGATACGGAGTTCTTTCCGATGTGGTCCGCGGCGGACTGAAGACCGACCTGAGTCTGGGCTTTGAAATGTCCGACGCGGACTTCGCCCTGAGCGAGTGGGGCACGGTGGAGAACCCGTTTCATTCCGAGAACGCGCCGATTCTGGTTCCTGCTGCATACGGGAACCAGCTCCCTCTGTTCGCTCCCGTTTCGCCGACGGGAACCTTTCAGGCTGATCTCAATTTCTCGCCAGCCAATGTCCGTTTCGATTTCCCGGTAAAGGCGGCACCGACCTTTGAGACCCTACGGTCTTTCTACCGGACTCCCTTTCATCTCTATCAGACAGCGGATGGCCCGACAGTTTTCCAACGCTCCTGGGACAATATCTCCTTGAAGAAATCCTCGGTTCCGGGTGGCAGTTTTCCGCCACCATCAAAATACCCGGACGGAACCGCGACACAGGCGGGATACATGCCGGTGATGGATAGGGTGGTGTTTCTGTTGAGTGTGGGTCTGGGTGCGAACGACGAGGTGCGCCTGGTATGCACACCTCTTGTCACACTCTGGAACCCCTACAATGTAGCTCTGGAAATCGAGGGAGCCGTCGCCTATCCTTGGGTGGATCTTCCTTTCACCATGGACTGGAGATTCATCAACGCGGTAGGCACGGCGGAAGGAAACAGAAACATGTATCTCTCGGGCATCATGGGAGAACAGTTCCGCGAGCAGGGGCACGGACGCAGCGTAAATCCATTCTTCTACGCGGCGATCACTGCCGATGGCTCCGCAATCTCCGGCAGCCCCGCCCCCATCCGTTTCCAACCGGGCGAGGTGCGCCTGTTCACTCCCGCCAGCAACACCCGCACCGAATTTGTAGTGAACGCTGGGATACGCCAGCGCACCGTGTTTCTGCGTCCGGTCAGTGACATCTCGCAACTGAATACCAAGGGCGGCTTGAACATTCCCATGCGCAATCCGGTGAGGAACATCGGCTTCACACGTGTGATGAAAACAGGGGAAAAGGTATCCGTTTCGTTCAACCCGAACGGCGGGGAGGACTATCCGTTTTTCATCGGGCTGGAGGATGCGAATCTGGCGAAGGGCGGTTCACCCTCGATCAATGACGGCGGGAAAGTCATCGCCGATGTCCTGTCCCGTTTCTTTTCCCAGACCGGCACCATCCAGTCGTTGGTTTCACCACAGTTCACCTATGCCCAGCTCAAGACCGAGCCGGTTCCGATCGGGGTGGTGGAAACATATCACCGCGTCGCAAAATCCGGAACCGACGCCCAGATCTCGGATCTCGTTTATACGGGAAATCCCCGGCAAGGCTGGATGACAAGTTACATCACCGATACCGGTTTCACCACCGGTCCGCAGTATCACGTGCGGATGCGGCCCGCGTCTTCCTTCAATGGCGTGATGCAAACGGAGAACGGGGGGCGGAACGCATTCTACGGCGCGACGCAAAGCTCAGGGAGCGGACGCACCCATCTGCCGTTTTTTGAAGTTCCCCGTGCCGCCCCGCTGTCGCTGGCTGCTTTCCAAAATGCCGATCTAACAGCCACACCGTTTTCGCCCGCCCACCAGTTTGCCAACAGTTGGGCCAGTGCCTATGTCCGCCGCGACAAGGCATCCGATGGGAACCTCAATACCGATACTGTGTATCTGGCCAACGAAGCGCTCTGGGACGGCTTCTTTTTCAGCGGCGCGGCATCGACCGTCACACCCGCCAGCTCGGGAGGCAGCAATGCGGTCTGGGCATCTACCGTCGCAAATGTCAACCGGAGCGCTTCACAGGTTGTTGAGGATTTCGTAAAAAATCCCGATGAGTTTCCACTGAGGAATCCGCGCATGAGATTGCATCGTGGCACCCTCACCGGGCAGGAGCTGACGGATGCTCTCAAACGACCCGAAGGCGCGGCACGTATTGCCGGCCACCTTCTCTACGACGGATCCTTCAATGTAAATTCCACCAGCGTGGAAGCATGGACGGCATTTCTTGGCGGGATGCGGGGGCAGTTGTTCGATGTGGAAGGTGGCGCGGCTCAGTCCGGTGATTCCACCTCGTTCCCGCGCTTCCGGCACCCTTCCGGAAGCGACTCGGACGTCTGGAACGGGTTCCGCGCCCTCTCCGATGACCAAGTGAAAACTCTTGCCACAAACATCGTTGCGGAAGTCCGCAAGCGCGGGCCTTTCCTTTCCCTGGCGGAATTCGTGAACCGGAGGGTGGAGGACTCGGATCTGGGCACGAAAGGTGCGATCCAGGCGGCGATCGATGTCACCGACTTCAACCAGAGCGCGATGTTCGACAGCTTCAGCACTTCCAAATACAAGGCCGAGAGCAAGGATAACATTTCCCCTGCCAACACCGGGGTCGGTATTCCCGGTTATCTGACCCAGGCTGACGTACTCCAGTCCATCGCCCCGGCCATGACGGTGCGCTCGGATACTTTCACCATCCGTGGGTATGGGGAAGCAAGGGACAAGGAGGGCGGGATTGCCGCCATCGCGCGCTGCGAGATGATCGTCCAGCGTGTCCCGGAATTTGTGGATTCCACCGATCCTCCACACACTCCCATCGCCGAGACCAAACCCGCCAACCAGACCTTCGGCAGGAAATTCACCATCGTATCCTTCCGCTATCTCGACAACTCCGAGGTCGGCCTCTGACCCTTTCCCCGTGCCCCTGATGAAATCCCTGATACTCCACACCCTTCTCTTACTCCTTCCCGTTTCCTCCGGCATGTGCCTCCCCGTGCGAGTGCTGGCATGGGATGATTCGGTCGCTGCGCTCGATCTGGCGCTGACCCATCCCAAGGGAACGGAGAAACTCGATGACCTCCATCCTTTTCAGCGCTCGCGTGAGTTCGAGGTATCCACAGGCGGGGAAACGCCTCCAGTGGTACTCGCCATGGCCAAGCGGGACAAAGACGGCAAACCCGCATCCGTTCCATTGATTTTCCCCCCGAAGATGAAGCGCGCGCTGCTTCTGCTCCTGCCGGATCTGAAGCACCCAACGGGCGTCCGACCACTTGTCATTTCCGATGATGTTTCCACTTTTCCTTGGGGGAGTATCCGGCTGGTGAATACGACAGGCCGTGAACTGGTATTCACCTGGGAGAAAAAATTCATCGAGCTTCCGAAAAACTGGAAACCCGTTGACGTCCGTCCGGGCGGCTCCACCAGGAACATGGAGGTAAAAGTTTATCTGCCGGAAAATCCTAAGAGCGCGATTTATTCCGCCGTCTGGGAACACCGCGAGGAACTCCGGTCACTCGTTTTCCTCTCCTCTTCCGCAGATCAGACACAGGGACCGGTGGATTTCAAATTCATCGTCGAGGACAGGCGGGTAGTAGCCCTAGAACAGGAGGCTCATGAATAAGAAAACGGTGTGCCCAAAAGTAGCACTCTGACTGCAAAACGTGTTTTGCGAGCTGCCGATTGACGGAAACGAACTTTAAAGACCTCATTGCTGCGGACACACGTCCTAGACCTCCCGCCTAGCCGGAAACTAACCTTCTCGAGCGCCTACCGATACTTTCTCCCAAACAAACCAAAAAAAATAATGAAACTAAAAATGCATCATGCTGTCGGCCCCGCGACCGCCGCACTCATCGTTGGACTCCCATCCATCGCGTCTGCCGCCGTTCTTGCAGAAGATACCTTTTCTGTTCCACCATACACCGTCGGCGGATTGACCGGCCAAAATCCTTCTGCGACTCCCGGCAGTTTGTCAGGTTTCACCGGAGCGTGGACGGAAGAGTTTGGCAGTGGCTTCACCGTCCAGAACTCGGATCTTGCAGGTGCTGCGAACACTGGTGCTCCCGGTTCTGCCGGCGCCACCAACGGACGCGCTTTCCACGGACTCACTTCGGGAGCATCGGCCAGCAGCACGTTCGCCGGGACGATCTATCTGAGTTTCCTCTTCCAGCTCGCAACGGATGGGGCTGGTTACCGGACATTCGAGCTATACAACGGCGGGAGTAGAACGCTGCAGGTCGGATCGGGAGCAGACGATTTCGCGACCGCCGCGACAACCTTTGGCTTCCGGGCAAACGACAGCAACGCAAGCAGGGCTGTGAGCACCACAACTCTAAACACAAGCGTTAATCGTTTCGTGGTTGCACTGGATCTATCCGCAGCGTCCAACTCGGACAACATCCGGCTATTCGTGAATCCGACAAGTTTGCAGGGGGAAGCAGGAAATTCATTCTCCGAGGTCACTGGAATTGATTTCGCAGGCTTTGATCGCATTGCGTTGGCATCTTTTTCGGGCGACAAGCTGGTGACATTTGATGATGTCCGATTCGCCACTATCTTCGCCGATGCGATTCCTGAGCCTTCGTCAGTTGCATTGCTCGGACTAGGTTTTACGGCCATGACTTTCACCCGGCGTCGCCGTTAAGCGATTCTCACGAAGCTCAGCTTCATCAATCTCAAACGGCTCTCCCATTTTTCTGGGAGAGCCGTTTTTTGTTCGTTGGTTCCACCACATGGCGCGATCCAGTGCCGCGCGGAAAGCTCGCTGGTTTTTTCTAGAATCTTGGGCTTCGCGAAGCTTCATGCGTGGCAGTATTTACCCCCCTACACTGTCTTGCCATGGTGCCAAGTCCCACGGGTGAGCGCGATCACAGGATATTCGGGAGGTCCGGCTTCGTTGCGGTTCATCCTCTCGACAAGTAATTCCACCGCCACCTCACCGCAATGCTCGAGCTTCTGATCGTAACCTGCGATCTGACGATCCTGCCCCGGATGGAGACACAAGGCGGCGACCGCAATATCATCGGGAACTTTCAAGCCGAGTCCTCCAAGCATGTCGCCCATCTCCAAGTCGTGGGATAGAATCGCATCCGGCTTGTACCGCAAAATCCATTTCCCCAAAGATTCCCGATCATTTTGAAGCCAATCAAGAACGGGTATCCTCCGGCTCTTCGGCAACGATTCCTGAAATGCCAGGTAGGCACCGATGTTGAGAAAATCGGTTCTTTCCTCAACCGTGGGTGGTGAAGCGTAGCCGATCCGCCGGTAGCCGAGGGAGGTAAGGTTTTCCAAGGCGGTTCGCATCCCGTGGGCATAATCACACACCGATCTCGAAAGTTCCGGGGAACTCAGTGAATTGCTCTGAGCGACAGCCGCAAAATCCGACCACGCAAGATCGGGGTTTGCGGAACCTTCCGGAAGTGATCCGACGATCATCCCCCTGATTCCCCTTGCCCGTAGAATGGAAGTGATGCGTTTCTCGCTCATACCCGGATCGTGCAGGCGGAACTCTTCGAATGAGTAGCCGAGGTATTCCGCCCGCTCCCTCGCACCGGCTGTGAAACGGGTGAACCATGGAGCCGCGTCCCATGCCTTCCGGTCGGGCCACAGATTGATGAACGCAATGCATGACCCCTTCGCTGCGGGTGCCAGTTGGCGGCGGTGGGACATCCAGGCGGAGACAACCGGATTCGGGCGGTAGCCCATTTTGTCCGCCACCTCTGAGATGCGTTTTCGGGTCGCTTCCGGAATACGTGGATGATTGCGTAGGGCGAGTGAAACAGTCCCTTTGCTCACGCCTGCCTCATCCGCGATTTGCTGGAGGGACACCGGTTTTTTCACACCGCGAGTTTGCGCTTTCCTATGCGACTGACAAGCCCGCAAAACGTGTTTAGCATCCGCGTGTTTGCCATGACCGCCGGTGCGGGTGAGCTTCCCGCCGTTCCAACCCGTTTCCCTCTCCATCAATTCATGAAACACCATCAACTAATCTGCTCCTTCGCCGTGATCCAGGCCACTGTCTGCCACGCTGCCCCCGATTTCAATTATGCCGAAGCGCTGCAGAAATCGCTGTATTTTTACGAGGCCCAGCAGAATGGAAAACTCTCACCCAACAACCGCGTCGCCTGGCGCGGCGATTCCTGCCTGGGGGACGGAAAGGACATCGGTCACAATCTGGCTGGTGGCTGGTTCGATGCGGGGGATCACTGGACCGCGAATCTTTCCATGTCCTATGCGGCGACCATGATGGCCTACAGCGCTCTCGAACGGCCCGAAGGCTGGTCCGGCCCCGGACAGATGGACGAGCTATTGGAATCCCTGATCCACGTGACGGATTATTTCTCCCGCTGTGTGCTCAACCCGGAAGTGAAAGATCCCGCCCACGATCTGGAGGTGGCAATCGGTTCCGGCGGGCGTGAGGGAGTGGAGCCCCGCAACGTTCATTCCATGTGGGCGGGGGCAGAGCTGGCGGGCATCATGACTGACAGACCCACTTTCATCCTGAATAAGAAGGCTCCGGGCGGAGACATTCCGGCGGCAATGGCAGGTGCGATGACCGCCACCGCGATGCTCCTCCGTGAGCATGGCGATGTTCTGGACGGGAAAAAAGGATTCGAGGATCTCAACGCCGAAAAACTCGCTGACGAGCTTGTGGATCGTGCCGTCATGCTCACCGAGTTCGCCGTGGCGAACATGGGACCGGCGCTCACGGAAGGTATGGATGCCGGGAAAAGAGAAGCGATCATGATGCAGCGCAACAAGGCGCTAAGGAGCGATGGAAAGATCGTCGAAATCGGCTACCGCAGCTCTCCGGTCCCCCACGTGCTTTCCGCCTTGAGCTGGCTAGCACGGGCTGAAAAGGATGCGGATCAGAAACTTTCATGGCAAAAGCAGGCGGAGGAAATCTACGACGGCCCCTACAAGAGCGAGAACTACCAGGACTGGTGGATGGATTCCGGCCTGACCAATCCCGGACGCATCGCGGTCATGAACCTCATTCACCTCGCCCCGGATACGGAGAAATACCATGCCGAACTTCAGTACTACTGCACTCGTTTCGCCGACTATCCGGTCACACCCGGCGGCCTGCGGATGCGGGAATGGTTCTCTCATGAATACGGCAGCCTGCGCCACGCGAACAACGCTGCGGCGATCGCCCTCTATTACTCCGACCTCGTCGATCAGGCGCCCGCCATTTCCGGAAACACATGGTGGAAAGCGGGAAAAACGAACGCCGAACTGAAGCAGCTCTACATCACCACCGCCAGGCGCCAGGTGGACTATGCGCTGGGGGCCAATCCCTACGGGCGCAGCTACTTGGTCGGCTTCGGCAACAAGCCTTTCAACCATCCCCACCATCGCGGAGCTTACGGTGCGTGGGCTGGCTTCGATCATTTCATCCCGGGAAAACCGGAGAAACGCGAGACGTCACGGCATATTCTCTATGGGGCGCTCATCGCCGGTCCCGACCACAATGACGTGTTCCTCTGCGGCAAGGACAACCGCCCGTATCTGCTCACCGGAAAAGGCGAAGAGCGGGACTTTTTCTACCAATTTCCCAACCGCAAGGAACCGGTGAGAAAGGAAGGCTACGTTTTTGACAAGGCCGACCAGCCCATCCAGGACGTGATGGACAGCCAATACAATGAGGTGGCACTGGACTACAACGCGGGGTTCACCGCGAACCTCGCGTGGCTGTGCGCGAACGATATGGGTAAGGGAAAAGCTATCCCGGATGACAGGTTTCCTCCTAAAGTTGTTCGCGATAATTCCCTGGATCTGCTCACCACCGACCGTGAGATATTCGTATCCGCCAGGATAGTCGGCGAGGAAGCCGGTTTTACGGAAATCGAAGCCACGCTTTGGAACCGTAGCAGGTGGCCGGCGCGCATCCTTCACGCACCCTCGTTCCGCTACTATTTCACCCAAGAAGAGCCGGTGACCGCCAGCGTGTCTAACGCGCAGGGTGCCACGGCGACTGTGGATTCCGAAAAGGGATTTGCCGAGGTGGTGTTCTCCGATGCCGATGTCTATCCCGGCACCCCGGAAACCAACCACCGTTCGGTTCGCCTCAAGCTTTCTTCGGAAAATTGGAATGCGGCGGACGATTGGTCGCGGATCGGCCTCGCGGACAGCGAAACGCTCGCTCCGAAAATCCTGGTATTTGCCGAAGGGCAGTTGGCCGGAGGAGAGCAACCAAAAAAATAGTCGAGTCCCGTGATACACCGTATTGTGATTCATCTCGCGCTACTTTCGTTCGGCAGCTGCGGTTTTCTCCACGCCGGGGATCAACTCCAAAAGCTCCGTGACATCCCCCAGAGAACCGATCATCAGCTCGCTACATTCCGTGGTAGCCGCGACGGCGAAATGCTCCTCCGCTACTACCTCTTTTCTCCGGAAGCGGCGAGCGGAATGAGGAATGCGAAATTCCCCCTCGTGGTGGTCTTGCATCATGCGGGTGCGGAACGCGATCTGGCTTCCGTGCTGACTGTGAATCCCGAAAGCATAGGTCGGTGGCTAAATTCCGAACACCCGTGCTACGTCCTCGTGCCATGGAGCGGCGGAAGTCACTGGGAACTGGGTGACTGGAGGAAAGTCACACCCATGTCCGCAAGTCCTGCGCCAAACGCCGCTGCGGTCTTGGACCTCACGGAAAATCTCACCCGAAAGCTGCCAGTTGATCCGGATCGAATCTATCTTGTCGGGCAAAGTATGGGAGCTTTCGGCGTATGGGATCTCGCATCCCGCAGGCCCGACCTGTTTGCCGCCGCCATTGCCGTCTGCGGGGGCGGGGACCCGGCGCAGGCGCAGGCGCTGAAGAAACTTCCCATCTGGGCGTTTCACGGAAACGCGGATGAGATTATCCCGGTTGCAAGGACAAGGACGATGGCGGCAGCTCTCAAAGCGGTGGAAGCCCAGAATTTCACTTACACGGAATACAAATCAGCGACACACGATCAATGCTCCGAACAAGCGTTCACGGAGCCGGGACTTGCAGACTGGTTGTTCGAAAAATCCAGATGCGGATCAGAAGAATCGCATGTTTTGGTGCCTGATAGAAAACAGCATTAAGACGAGCCGTATCAGGTTATATCACATCTCCACGCGACAACTAACAACCAGTGGAGATTCTGGATCTCTGCGCTCTGCCGCTTGCAAAGCCCAATCAACGTGAGCATCCGAACCCACCGCGACGGCTACAACACCAGATAGTGGAACCTTGCCGTGAATATGAAAAAAATTATCCTGATCTCTCTGATCATCCACAGCATTCTGGTCGCCATCCTTGCACCTGCCCTCAAAACCCGCATGGCGCTTGACGGGCGGCAGGAGGCTCAACGAACCGAGGAGGTGAAAAAACGTGAGGCCGAGCGCAAGGAGCAGGACAGACTCCGCCGAGAGAAGCAGAGACTCGATGAGAAAACCGCAATGATCCTCAAACGCGAGGCGGAGTTTCGGAAAAAAGAAGAGATCGAACAACAGGTGAAGAACCTCCGTGAGAAACGTGATGAAATTATGCAACGTCGCGAAGTGGAACTGGAACGCTTCCATGAACGCGGAGAGCATGACATCCTGGCCCGTGAAAAAACGAAACTGGATAAGATCGCAAGCGAAGTAAAAAACCATGCCAGTGGTGCCAACGATGCGGCACGACGCACCGATACCGTTTTGGCAGCTTACCCGGAGAGAAACGGTGGCGGGGTGAACGGACTTCTCGATGATCTCAGAATTTCCCGGCGGGTCTGGCCGGATGAAGAGATTTCCGCAGAAACCGAGAAGCCCGTTGTCCCGGACTATCTGTGGAATTTTGACAACGGTGCGAAAGAGGCTTTCAGCGGGTACGGAGTCAATCTGCGCGATGATGCCAGGATCACGGCTCGCGAGGATGGGAGGGGATCCGCTCTTGATGCGAATGCCCCCATGGCATTGGCCGAAATGGGCCCCGTGGAATACGGGCAAAAGTTTACCATCGCCATCTCGCTCAACCTTCGGAGCGGGACGGAAGGTGAGCAAATCGTTCTCACCAACAATTACCCCGGGAATGACAACCGCTCCATACGCCTCCTCGTTTCCGGCAAGGAAGGCGAGGGGAAAGTCATCTTCCGGACTACAGGAAACGGGGGCAGGGTGGGCGACTTTCCCACCGCTTCCGGCTCCTTTGAGTATGGCAGATGGACAAGGGTGGTTGTCTCCGTGGACGTTGCGGCGGAACAGGTTCGCATCTATATCGATGGGAAGGAAATGAAGCTGCCTGAGGCTAAACTTGCGGAAAATTTCAATACCAGGGCACCCGACCTGCGCAAGTTCAAGGCAATGGTGGATGAAACCATGGACAGTCTGACGAAAGGGGAACTCGATCCCGCCAAAGCACCGGAGATGATCGCACAACTCGACAAGGTAAGCGCTGAAATTGCCAAGGAACTCGATAAGGAAAAAGAGAACTACGATCTCCAGACCAAGATGCGGGAGGCGGAAACGGACGTCCGGGCGATGCGGGAGATCATCGCCGGCCTCGACGCCAAGACGCAAATCAAAGAGATGAATGACACTGGCACCGCAAAAGCGGATGAGGCCCAACCCCAGATCCGCGCGGATGGAAACAAGGACGCAGCCTCGGAAATGTATGAAGAGGCGGAGGGACTTGAGAAACAGATCGCCGCAGCAAAAGCGGATATGGATGCCGCCAGTGAAGCTGTCTCACAGAACACTTCATACACTGTGGCCAGGCGAAAGGCGATGGATAGCACGCCCCCCCGTCCCGATCTGGCCTCTGCTCTCCGTAGTGATCTCCCAGGGACAGTAGGCGAACTGAACGAATTCCGCGAAAACCTCAGCCGCGCCGAAAACGAGATGCAGGACATGAACGCCCGCGCCGAAGCGGCGCTAGGCGGAAGCGTTCAAAAAAACCTTTCGGCATCGTCCTTCGCGTCCGGAGCCGCAATGTCGTCCGCCGCTGGAATGACCGGTAATTTCGGCCAGGTGGTCGACATGACGAAATTTTCCGATCAGGGAAACGAAGGAAATTCCAGTGAGATGCGCGAAGATAGATCCGGCGATGGCGCAGCAATGTCCGGCTCCCCCACTCTCGGAACCCTGAACCTCGATGAGGGAGAGATCATCAAAGCCGCCATGCCAGGCCGCCGATTCACCGAGTCAAGCCTACGCAAAGGCTGGCTCTACCTCGATACCTGGTATGTCATAGGGCCATGGGAAAATGCTTCCAAAGTCGATTACACCGTCAAGCATCCCCCGGAGTTCGGAATGGACTTCGATGCGAAATACTACGACGGGAAATTTTCAGACCGCCCCGGCCATCCTTATGAAACCCTCAAATGGGAGTTCTATCAGTCCGACCAGGTTCGCTGCCAGCCTCCCGCCGTATATGGTGCATCCACCTACTACGCCTATACGGACGTCTGGTTTGAAAAAGCCCGTGACATGCTCATCGCCGTGGCATCGGACGATGCCTCAATTGTCTGGCTCAACGGCAGTATCATCTGGCAGGATTTCGGTCAATCACCGTGGCAGCTCGGCGAAGGTTATCGCAAAGTGCGTTTCCGCCAAGGCTACAACGACATTCTCGTCCGCATTGAGAACGGGCCCACCCACTGCGTCTGGAGCGTAGTCCTTTGCCCCCCCGAAATGCTCGACAAGTGAACTCCGAAGGAAAGGGTCGTAAATCTTCGTCTCGTCAAGGGGCGACTACTATCAAGCTAGTATCCAGAGCGGTAAGTTCGCAACACGTTTTTCTTGCGAAGCACTATATCGTTAGTATTTCAAAGGATGCCCGGAATCGCCCCTCCCATCAAGTTGTCCGAGCCTGAAACCTCAAAACTGGAAATTATCGCTTCGCGCCCGAAATCTCTCCGCCGGGATGCCGAACGCGCCCGCATCATCCTGCGTTGTGCCTCGGGCGATTCCAACAAGGAGGCGGCCGAAGCGGTCGGGGTCACCCCGTGAACCGTCGCCAAATGGCGCAACCGTTTCCTGCGGAACAGGATCGGAAGCCTTTTGGACGCACCCCGCAGCGGCTGACCCCTGTCCTGCCGATGGGCATTGGCAAACCCGAACGCCAGACCCATGATTGCATCCGCCACGGGACCACCTCGCTATTCGCCTCGCTGGAAGTGGCGAGCGGGAAAGTCCTCGGACAGTGCCACGGCAGACACCGGCACCAGGAATTCCTGAAGTTCCTCAAGCTCGTCGATGCGAGTCACCCCGAGCGGGAAGGGGAAACCCTCCACCTCACCATGGACAACTACGCGACCCACAACACGCCGCATATCCGCAAGTGGTGGGCAAAACACCCGCGCTTCCACTTTCATTTCACCTCGGCCGGGGCATCCTGGCTCAACCAGATAGAACGGTTCTTCGGTCTGTTGACCGACCAGCGGATCTTCGACAAAATCAGCCGGGATTTTTCTTGAGCGAACTTGCCGAGGAACACTAGATGAAATCCGAACGTTCCAGACGACAAAGGGTCGGGGAACGACCGGTGCCAGTTGGAAAGCGGCGGCTGGCGGACCTAGCGCTTGCGACGGAGCGCGAGCATTGCGAGTCCTGCGATGGAAATCATCAGGCTGCCGGCTCCGGAACGGCGGCGGTGAAAGTAAGATCGTCGATGCCGACCATCTGGCGGGTGGGAGGATTGGAGTTCAGACTGGCGTAAGTCCAGCGGACCCAGAGTTCCTGAGTATCGCCCCATGAGAGGGCCACTGTTTGCGGGGCTATGACGGTCCGGTTTCCGGACGCGTTCCCGTCGATGCCCGTGTTGCTGCCCGCGGTGGAGACGCTGCTGAAGTTCAGAGCCGGAGCGGT
Source organism: uncultured Verrucomicrobiae bacterium (assembly GCA_963729485.1). GTDB lineage: Bacteria > Verrucomicrobiota > Verrucomicrobiia > Verrucomicrobiales > Akkermansiaceae > Luteolibacter. Next base: position 299,169 of record CAVSNV010000010.1, on the reverse strand, counting down.
CGTCCAGCCGGACGCGGCGTTCAGGCTACCGGCGCCCGAGGCGAACACCTGGTAATCGAAGGTGGCGGTAAGCTGGCCCTCCGCGGTGCCGCTGACCACATTGATCCTGCGCCATTGCTCCGCGGTCACCCCGAGGGTAAACTGGTTGAGGGTGGAGCCGGTGGTGTTCTGAAGCTGCCCTGCGAGGAAGAGCGGAGTGCCATTGTTGCCGTTCTGGAAGCCAAGCGCCGAATCGCTGCTGCCGTTCGTGCCCATGCTTGTGAGTGTTCCCGCACCGCTGGTCAATGTGGAGGACTGGCCGTTGGAGGTTTCGATCTGATTGTTGCGGATCGCGATCTGAGTCCCGTGCCACCCGGTCAAGGTTGTCCCGTTCGTCCAGCCAGGGGTGGTGTTCACATTGTCCGTAGCACCCGAGCGTCCGGGGATGGAGTTGAAATTCTGCGAATAGACGGAGCCTGCGGTGTCGTAGATGATCGCGGCGGCGCTGGAAACGGAGACTGTCGCGAGCGAGCATGCCAACGATGCGAGCGCTGGTGTGATGATGTTTGGTTTCATGGTTTTCTGTTGGCGGTGCCGGGAAACAGGCCCGGATACAGTAATGAGTCCGGCAAGCGGATTTTTGGACAAAAATTTTCGTAAATCTTGTTTCCGTGTCGAATCCACGGCGGAGACGGAGTTCGGAGCGGGCTATTTCCTCCGCTTCTCCGCCTCCTTCGCGGCTTTTTCGATCTCGAAGTAATGGGCGAGGACTTTGAGCCAGTGCACGCCTTCCTCCCAGCCGGGGTTTCTGGTGATGCCGCCGATGATGAGGCCGGTCATCTCGTCAGTGCTTTGCTCGCCGAGGACGACGCGGGCGGGCGGGTGATTCGGGTTGCGGGGATTGTCAGCGGTGTTGTCCCAGGTCCATTCGGTGCGGATCACCGTGCCGCGTGGCAGCACGAAGGGCTGTTTGTAGATGTAACTGTCCTGCCAGTTGAAATCCCAGTCGTCGATGAGCAGCAGGTCTTTTTTCTCACCGGTGGGCAGGGTGGCTTTCACGCCGATTTTTTTGCCAATCATGTGCATGTGGCCCCAGATGTCGCGGACTTCGAAATCGACGGGCAGCTTGAAGGTATCCACCCGGCTGTAGTTTTTCTCACCGGCGGGGATGTCGATATCGTTGTTCCCCATGAGCACGATGGCGGGGTTGCGCGCGGGTTTTTTGTCGGTGAAATAGATGCCGATCTGCGGCTGGTCGGTGGTCTCCTTTCCCGTGGGGTGGTAGTGCATCTGGAGCACGACATCCATGCCTTCGGGTAGGGTCATGCAGACGTCATGGTTCTTGTTCTTGTCCAGGCGGGTGACCATGCCGGGGGCGTAGCCGGGGAGGAAACCGCGCGGGGCGAAGCCGGGTCCGCCGAAGTTCGAGTAATGGTCGCCGCCGTGTTCCGCGGCGAGCTTCCGGGCTTTTCCGCTGCCATCGAGCATGATGACCCCGTGGTGGGCGACGCTGCGGTCGGTGGGGCGGACTTGTGCGGCGACGACGTACCTGTCTTCGGTCAGCTCCAGCGGGAGAACGAAATGCACGTAGATGTCCGGCCCTTCGGCGGGGATGGTGAATGGCTTGGCGACCTTGAGGATGAGATCCGGCTCGCCCGCGTGCCAGCCCTCGGGGAAATCCGGCATCGGAGGCAGGTCGGCGGGATCGCCCTCGGGGCGGCCGGCATCGAGCCATTTCCGGAAAAGGGCGATCTGGCCGGTCGTGAGCACGCGGGGATCGCGGAACTCTCCGTGACCGGCCACGGGCTTCCATGGCGGCATGATCTTCTGCTCTGTGACGCGAGCGATCTGGCGGGCGCGTTTTTTCGTGTCCGCGTAGGTCAGCAAGGAGAAGGGGCCGATCTCGCCGGGGCGGTGGCAGCTTGAGCAGTTTTCAAAAAGGACCGGCGCGATGTCCTTGTTGAAGGTAACGGTCTCCGCGCGGGCGATGGCGAGGAGGGCTGGGATAAGTAGCAGGATTTTCATTCGATGAAGCAGCCGACGGATTTGGTTTCAGGGGTGGAGACAGGTTTTCCGGCGAGGATTTCCGCCAGGGCGTCGCGCAGATCCGTACGGCGGGCGTTGAGAGAATCGGTGCCGAGCTCGCGGAAGCGGTCGTCGATGCGGCCGCGGTAGAGGATTTTCCCGGCGGGCGAGAGGACGACGGCCTCGGGGGTGGTTTTCGCCCCGGTTAGTTTCGCGAGCTTGTGCTCGGGATCGAGCGCCACGGGGGAAGGCAGGCCGTATTCCTTCGCATGCGCGGCGGCGGCTTTTCGGGTGAGATCGCTTTCGATCTGCACCAGGATCATGCGCACGCCTTTTCCGGAAAAATCCGCGTCGAGGCGCTTGAGTTCCGGGGCGTATTTGTTGCAGATCGGGCAGGTGGTGGATAGGAAAACCAACACTACCGCGTTGGACCCGGGCGAGGGTAGTGCGATCTCCTGACCGGTCACGGTCGTGATCTTCGCGTTAGGAATCACGCCCGGCTCCGCCGCGTGAAGGCATGTGAAGCAGGCAAAGGTGATGAAAAGCCGTTTCATGGATCGGCCCATGGTATACGGGAAGGCTTCGGATGGCAAAAAGCTTTCGTGAAGTAGCTGGTTTCCGTGTGCGGGCCGGAGCTTGAAAGATGCCAGAGGTAAGAGCGTATTCGGCATATCGCCACGTTTTTCCCATCCCATCCCCGCCTCCACTTGAGAACTCTCGCCGTTTTCCTCATTCCCGTTTCCCTTTCAGCCAGTCCTTTCCGGGAAGGTTTGGAGGATTTCGTGGAATTCCACTGTTATGATTGCCACGGGGATGGGGTGAAAAAGGGCGGGTTCGATCTCCAGAAGCTGGGGACGGACCTGGATGACGAGGCGGCGCTGGCCAAATGGGAGCAGGTGTATGACAGGGTGCTTGCCGGGGAAATGCCGCCGAAGAAAAAAGACAGGCCGGAGGCTGAGGAGTTGGCGAAGTTTCAGGAAACCCTGGCTCCGGCACTCACCGGGGCGCATGCGGCGCACAAGGGGACGGTGTTGCGTCGTCTCAACCGCCTCGAATACGAGAACACGCTCAACGACATGTTCGGGACGGATCTGCCCATCGCGGAAATCCTGCCGGAGGACGGGCGCTCGGGCGAGTTCGACACCGTCGGATCCGCGCTGGGGATTTCCGTGGTGCAGATGCAGCGCTACCTGGAGGCCGCCGGCATGGTCGTGGATGCGGCGACCGCCCGCACCAGCTACCCTCCCGTTCCCGATACGATCAATCCACGCTACGACGGGAACGACGAGGCGAAAGACAGCTTGCTTGGAAAAGTCTGGGGCCACAATCCCGACAAGGCCGTGGTGTTTTTCAAACAAAGCGCCTACCCGACCGGCCTGCTGCGCGGGAGCGAGGTGAAGGAAACCGGTCGTTACCGCATCCGCGTAACGGGCTACAATTTCCAGAGCGAGACACCGGTGACCTTCTCGGTGGGCGGCATTTCCTGGAACAAGGGCGCGCCCAAACCGATCTACGGATTCCACACGTTTCCCATGGGCGGCCCCTCGACGGTCGAGATCCTCACCACGATCCGCAAGGACGACATGGTCACTATCGAGCCATGGGGCATCGGCGACAAGGACAACGAAATCCACAACAACGGCACCGCGAACTACAAAGGGCCGGGCCTGGCGATTCTCGATGTGAAAATCGAAGGCCCGCTGCACGATGAGTGGCCTTCAAAAGGTCACCACCTGATCTTCGACGGACTTGACCGGAAAGAGATCGAGCCGGGAAATCCCAAGGACAAGGAGAGCGAGTGGTATCAGCCGCGCTTTGCCATCTCCAATCCACCGGAAGACGTGGTTCCGGTGCTTAATCGCATCGCCTCGCGCGCCTTCCGGCGCCCGGTCGCGGAGTCCGAACTCGCCCCGTATCTCGATCTTTTCAAATCGGAGATGGCATCGGGATTGGAGTTCGGGAAAGCTCTGCGCTCGGCCACCATCGCGATTCTCACATCCCCGGATTTCCTCTATCTGCGAGAAAGGCCCGGAAAGCTGGACGATCACGCGCTGGCCTCCCGCCTCTCGTATTTCCTCTCCCGCACCGCGCCGGACGAGACCCTGCGCGGCTTGGCGGATGAGGGGAAACTCTCCGGGGAAATCTCCGCCCAGACCGAGCGCTTGCTGGCTGATGAGCGCTTGGAACGATTCGTCACCGATTTTACCGACTCCTGGCTCAACCTCCGCTCCATCGATGCCACCGCGCCCGATGAGAACCTGTATTTCGAATACGACGGCTATCTCCAGGATTCGATGCTGCGGGAAACGCGAGGCTACTTCCGCCAGCTCGTCAGCGAAAACCTTCCGGTCAGCAACATCGTGAAATCCGATTTCGCCTTTCTCAACGACCGCCTCGCGGAGCACTACGGCCTGCCTCCCGTCCAGGGTCCGGAGGTGAGGAAAACGCCCCTGCCCGCGGACTCGTTGCGCGGGGGGATCATCACCCAGGCCAGCATCCTGAAAGTTTCCGCAAACGGCACCAACACCTCTCCCGTGAGGCGGGGAGTCTTCATCCTCGAGCGCATCCTCGGCCAGACTCCCGCCCCGCCGCCACCCGGCACCCCCGGCGTGGAGCCGGACATACGAGGCGCCAGCACCCTGCGCGAACTGCTCGCGAAGCACCGCGATTCCACTTCCTGCAACTCCTGCCACAGCAAGATCGATCCACCGGGATTCGCTCTGGAAAGTTTCGATCCGATAGGTGCCTACCGCGAGACTTTCCGCGTCCCCGGAGGCAGCGGAAAGGAAGTCAACGTGCAGCGCGACAATCGCTGGTTCCGCTACTGGACAGGCCCGGCGGTCGATGCCAGCGGCGAGTTCGCCGACGGGCGCGGCTTCGCGAATTTCACCGAATTCCGAGACATGCTCGCCGCGGATGACGACACTCTGGCCCGCGCCCTGGCCGTGAAACTGCTCACCTTTGCCACCGGTCGGGAAATGGGTTTTTCCGACCGCCCCGAAATCGAGCGCATCGTCGCTGCGTCCAAGCCCGGCGGCCACCGCGTGCGCGATCTCATTCTCCTCGTCACCCAATCCCCTGTTTTCCTCACGAAATGAACCATCCGCACTTCTCCCACCTCAAGGCCATGGACCGCCGCCGCTTCCTCAAGGGACTCGGCACCACCCTGTCGCTTCCTTTCCTCGATGCCATGGTTCCCGCCTTCGCCCGCGGTGCGGAAGTCTCGCCGCCGCCGCGCTTCGTGGCGATCTGCGCCAGCCTCGGCTTCCATGCGCCCTACCTGTTTCCCGAAAAGCCGGGCCGCGACTACAAATCCACGCCCTACCTTGATCTGATCAAGGACCACCGCGAGCAGTTCACGCTTTTCTCCGGCCTTTCCCATCCGGAACAGCAGGGCATCGACGGGCATTCTTCGGAAATGACCTGGCTCACCTCCGCGATCCGCCCAGGTCTCGCCGGTTTTAAAAATTCCATCTCCCTCGATCAGCTCGTGGCCAACCACGTCGGCCTCCGGACACGCTATCCATACCTCGCCCTGAGCAGCGGCGGATCCTCGATGTCCTGGTCCGCGAGCGGCGTATCCATCCCGGCGCAAAATTCCCCCTCCACGATTTTCAAAGCCCTTTTCATCGACGGCAACGAATACGAGATCGCCTACGAAATGAGCGAGATCCGCTCCGGCCGCAGCATCCTGGATACGGTGCTCGGCCAGGCGAAGCGCCTCGAGTCGGATCTCGGAAAGCGCGACCAGGAAAAACTCGACGAATACCTCGTCTCGGTGCGCGATCTCGAGCTGCGCCTCCAGCAATCCGAGGACTGGGTGAAACGGCCCAAGCCAAAGGTCGATGTGCCCCAGCCTGAGGATGTCACCGACCAGAATGACGCGATCGCCCGCCAGACCCTCATGTATGACATGATGGCTCTCGCGCTGCAGACGGACTCCACCCGCTCGATCACCATGCAGCTCTCCGCCCTCAGCGCCGCCCCCTCGAATCTTCCCGGCGTGAGCAACGACTGGCACAACCTCTCCCACCACGGCAAGGATGAGAAAAAGATCGAGGAACTGAGGATCGTCGAGGAGGCGGAATTCATCGCTTTCAACAATTTCCTCACCAAGCTGAAATCCGTGAACGAAGGCGGGCGCAACCTGCTCGACAGCACCGCGGTCCTCTTCGGATCGAACCTCGGCAACGCCTCCGCGCACGATTGGCGGAACCTGCCCGTGATCCTCGCTGGCGGCGGTTACCGGCACGGCGCGTATGTCGCCCATGATCCCGAGAGCAACACCCCCTTCGCCAATCTCTTCGTCCCCCTCGCCCAGCGCATGGGAGTGGAGATCGAAAGCTTCGGCACCAGCACCAAGCCGCACGTCGAGGGGCTGGAGGCTTGAGTGTTTGGACTTGGCGGTTTTTCCATGGTAAATTGCCGCTGAAATGTCACAACCGCCGAGGGGATCGATCATTTCAGGGAGAAATTTCCTCCTCGGTATCGCTATTCCATCAAACCTTTCCGTATCCATTGAGATTTAAACTTCTTTTCCTTTTCCTTATCCCGGTTTCTCTCTCCGCCAGCCCGTTCCGGGAGGGGCTGGAGGATTTCGTGGAATTCCATTGTTACGATTGCCATGGGGATGGGGTGAAAAAGGGTGGACTCGATCTCCAGAAACTGGACACGGATCTCGACGACGAGGCGGCTTTCGCGAAATGGGAGTACGTGCTCGACCGGGTCATGGCAGGGGAGATGCCTCCGGAAAAGAAAGACAGGCCGGAGGCGGGCGAGCTGGCGAAATTCCGCGGAACCCTGGCCCCTGCCCTGACCCAGGCTCATGCGGCGCACAAGGGCACGGTGCTCCGGCGGCTCAACCGGATCGAATACGAGAACACGCTGAACGACATTTTCGGGACCCATCTGCCGCTGGCGGAGATCCTGCCGCCGGACGGGAGATCAGGGGAGTTCGATACGGTGGGGGATGCTCTCGGGGTTTCCGTGGTGCAGATGCAAAGCTACCTGAAAGCGGTAGGGAAAGTGATCGATACGGCGGTGGCGAAGACGGCGGAGCGCCCGGAGCTGGAAGTGCTCAATCCGCGCTACGACACCCACCCGGAGGCGAAGAGGGTGTTCATCGACAAGGTCTGGGGCTACACCGAGGACAAGGCGGTGGTCTTCTTCAAACAGCAAGGATATCCGAAGGGCTGGCTGCGGAGTAGCGACGTGAAGCAAAGCGGACGTTACCGGATCAAGGTGACGGGCTACAATTACCAGAGCGACAAGCCGGTGACCTTTTCCATCGGCGGAGCCTCGTGGAACAAGGGCACCCCCCAGCCGCTCTATGCCTTCCGCTCGTTCCCCATGGGCGGGCCCTCGACGATAACGATCGAGACCGATATCAAGGAAGGCGACATGGTCGCGATCGAGCCCTGGGGCTTGGTTGACCAGGACAACGAGCTGAAAAAGCTGACCGCGAAAAACTACAAGGGGCCGGGGGTCGCCATCCTCGACGTGAAAGTGGAGGGACCGCTGCTCGATGAATGGCCGAGCCGCGGGCACCACCTGATTTTCGACGGCTTGGACCGCAAGGAGATCGAGCCGGCGAACCCGAAGGAGAAGACCAAGTCCTGGTACAAGCCGAAGTTCGCGATAGAAAACAAGCCGGAAGATGTCCTGCCGGTGCTGAACCGCATCGCCACGGTCGCCTTCCGTCGCCCGGTGGAGACATCGGAAATCGCGCCCTACGCGGATCTTTTCAAAGCGGAGCTGGAAGGCGGAACGAGCTACGAGGACGCGTTGCGCACGGCGACGATGGCGATTTTCACCTCCCCGGATTTCCTCTTCCTGCGGGAAAGGCCCGGCAAATTGGATGACTACGCGATCGCCAGCCGCCTCTCCTATTTTCTCAACCGCAGCTCGCCGGACACGGAGCTGCTGGACCTCGCCGCGGCAGGGAAACTCTCCGGGCAAACCCGCGAACAGGCGGAGCGTCTGATGGCCGGCCCCCGCTTCGAGCGCTTCGTGACGGATTTCACCGAATCCTGGCTGAACCTGCGCGATATCGATGCCACCTCGCCGGACGGGAACCTGTATTTCGAATACGACCGCTTCCTCCAGGACTCCATCATCCGGGAATCACGCGAGTTTTTCGGAAATCTCGTCCGCGAAAACCTGCCGGTGCGGAATGTGGTGAAGGCGGATTTCACCTTCCTCAACAGCCGCCTCGCCGAGCACTACGGGATCGCCGGCGTCGAGAGCCCGGAGCTGTCGAAAGTGAGACTCCCCGCCGGTTCCGTGCGCGGCGGATTCCTGAGCCAGGCGAGCGTTCTGAAAGTTTCCGCGAACGGCACCAATACTTCTCCGGTGAAGCGCGGCGTGTGGGTGCTGGAGCGCATTCTCGGCTTCACTCCCGCTCCTCCACCGCCGGGGACCCCGGGCATCGAGCCGGATATACGCGGCTCCACCACCCTCCGCGATATGCTCGCGAAGCACCGCGATTCCACTTCCTGCAATTCCTGCCACAGCAAGATCGACCCGCCCGGCTTCGCCCTGGAAAGCTTCGATCCCGTGGGAACCTTCCGCGAGAATTTCCGCGTCCGTGGCGGAGGCAAACAGGTGAAGGTGGCGCACGACGGTCGCGTCCATAATACCTACATCGGCGCTCCGGTCGATGCGAGCGGCGAGCTTGCCGACGGGCGGACATTTGAAAATTTCCTCCAGTTCCGCGACATGATCGCCGAGGATGACGACACGCTGGCGCGCAGCCTCGTCACCAAGTTCCTCACCTTTTCCACCGGCCGGGAAATGGGCTTTTCCGACAGGCCGGAAATCGAACGTATCGTCGCCGCCTCCCGGCCCGGCGGGCACCGTGTCCGCGATCTGATCCTGCTGGTGACCGAATCCCCCATCTTCCTGACAAAATGAACAACCCGCATTTCTCCCACCTTCCCGCCATGCACCGCCGCCGGTTTCTGAAAGGAATCGGCACGGCGATCTCGCTTCCGTTCATGGACGCAATGGTGCCCGCCTTCGCGCGGGGAGCGGAAACCGGCAACCCGCGGCGCTTCGTCGCGATCTGTGCCTCGCTCGGTTTCCACGGTCCGTATCTTTTCCCGGAAAAGCCGGGACGCGACTACAAGTCCACCCCCTATCTGGATCTCCTGAAAGACCATCGCGAGGATTTCACCCTGTTCTCCGGGCTTTCCCATGTGGACCAGCAGGGCAGCGACGGCCACGCCTCGGAAATGACCTGGCTCACCGGCGCCATCCGCCCGGGCCTCGCGGGATTCCGCAACACGATCTCGCTCGATCAGCTCATCGTTGAAAAAATCGGCCTGGAAACCCGCTACCCGTATCTCGCCCTCAGCAGTGGCGGAGGCTCGATTTCCTGGTCCGCCAGCGGAGTCTCCATCCCATCGGAGAACTCGCCGTCCGCCATCTTCAAAGCCATGTTCATCGACGGCACCGAGGACGAAGTGAAAAAGGAAATGGGCGATATCAGAAAAGGCCGCAGCATCCTCGATACCGTCCTCGGCCAAGCGAAACGCCTCGGCACGGACCTCGGCGAGCGCGACCGCGAAAAGCTCGACGAATACCTCACCTCCGTCCGCGATCTCGAGCTGCGCCTCCAGCAATCCGAGGGCTGGGTCACCAGACCGAAACCGAAAACCGACGCGAAAATCCCCACCGATATCGAGGACAGGAACGACGCCATCGGAAAGCAGGAACTGATGTACGACATGATGGCGCTCGCGATCCAGAGCGATTCCACCCGTGCCATTACCTTCCACCTTTCCGCGCTCAACGCGCCCCCCTCGCACCTGAACGGAGTGGATTCCGATTGGCACGGCCTTTCCCACCACGGCAAGGACGAGAAGAAAATCAGCGAGCTGAAAATCGTAGAGGAGGCGGAATTCATCGCCTTCAACCGCTTTCTCGCAAAGCTCAAATCGATCCGCGAAAACGGCGGCAGCCTGCTCGACAGCACCTCTGTCATCTTCGGCTCCAACCTTGGCAACGCCTCCGCCCACGATTGGCGCAACCTGCCCATCATCCTGGCCGGCGGCGGCTTCAAGCACGGCGGCTACGTCGCCCACGATCCGAAGGACGACACCCCTCTCTCCAACCTCTTCATCCCCGTCGCCCAACGCATGGGAGTGGAAATCGAAAGCTTCGCCACCAGCACCAAGCCGCACATCGACGGGCTGGAAAGCTGACGACAGTGGGTATTGACGACCTCATACACCCGGGAAGCGACAAGCTGCCGCCAACGGTCTACCGATAAGAAAGATTGTCGATTTCCCGCCGTACCTGTAGGAAATGCGCGGCAATGAAATATCCGACCCGATTCCAGCAAAAGACTCTTTGGAGCGCCGCGACCGGTGTTGCGATGCTTACGCTCGGCACGCTGCTTGTCGGGCTGGTCTGGTTGATCGGGCAGATCTTCGGATTTCTCCAGCCGGTGCTGGTTCCCATCATCGTCGCGGGCATCATCGCCTACGTGCTGGATCCTGTGGTGCGGATTCTGGAAAGACGGGGAATGAGCCGTCTATGGGCGGTCGTCACCGTGTTCATGGCCACGCTTGTGGCGATCACTTTGTTGGTTTTCTCCATCCTGCCCGGTATCCAGCAGGGGCGCTCGGTCGTAAAAGGTTTTTTCACGAAACAGGTGGATGTGGAGAAAGTCGCCAGTGATTCGGGCAAGGCGGTGGCGGAAATCGCCGATCCGGCACCTGTCCCTGCCGAGGGTGAGGAAGTCGGCGATGCACCCGAAACGGAGGAAACCGTGCTGAGCCCGCAGCCGCAACCCGACCTCTCGCCCGCTCTCGCCCGCTCGCTTTACGGCCTGCGCACGAAATACAAGGACGGGCCGATCGGCTGGCTTCTCACCGAGACGACAGACGGCGGGGAACCCATCGAGTACCGCGAATGGCTCGGGACCCCCGGAATCCTTGGATTTCTTCTGGCGCACCCGCGCCGGGCGCATGCTTTTCAACTACAAAGGGGAGATCTTCGGAACCGGCAAGAAGTGGCTCTCGGCCGGCTCGACAAAAATCTTCGGCTTTCTCGGCCTCGTCCTCGGCATGATCATGGTGCCCGTCTACCTGTTTTTCTTCCTGAAAGACTCGGTATCCATCCAGGACCACTGGCACGAATACGTGCCGCTGCGCGCTTCCCGTTTCAAGACCGAGCTCGTCTCCACGCTCCAGGAAATCAACGGCTACCTGATCTCGTTCTTCCGCGGGCAGGTCGTTGTCGGCGTGATCGACGGCATCCTGGTCGGTATCGCCCTGTTTTTCTTCGATCTGCCCTACGCCCTGCTCATCGGCGTGTTCATGGCCATACTCGGGGTCATCCCATACATCGGGAACATCCTGTGCCTGATCCCGGCCTGCATCATCGCCTACCTGCACGCGCAGACGGTGGAAACGCCGTTCAATCTGGAGCCATGGCCGTATGTCGGCTCCGTGGTGCTGATCTTCGCCGGCGTGCAGCAGATCAACTCCCTCGTCACCGCGCCGAAAATCGTGGGCGACAGCGTGGGCTTGCATCCGCTCACCGTCATTTTCTCCATGCTGTTCTGGTCGCTGGTTCTAGGTGGGTTCGTGGGGGCGTTGCTTGCCGTTCCGCTTTCCGCCGCGGTGAAAGTGATTTTCCGCCGGTATTTCTGGGAGAGGACCATGCGCGAGCAGCAGACGGTCGGTTTCGTCTCTTGAGAGATATTTCCGTGATCTGAAGACATATTTCCGGAAAAGCGATTTTTTGGCGTTCCAGATCCCCGACGGGAGTGCTACATCCTTTCCGATGTCTGAAGACGACGAGGAAACAAAACCCGCCAAGAAAGAAGACGCCGTGATCCAGCAGGCTTACGCGAAAACCCGCAAGAGCCTCATCGCCCGCCTCGACAACTGGGAGGACCAGCGCACCTGGGACGAGTTCTACCAGACTTACTGGAGGCTCATCTACTCGGTGGCGATCAAGGCCGGCCTGCGTCCCGAGGAAGCCTTCGATTGTGTCCAGGAAACCATTCTTTCCATCGCGAAACAGAGCAAGAAGAAGCTCTACGATCCCGAGCAGGGCTCCTTCAAGACCTGGCTCATGAACATGACGCGCTGGCGCATCAACGACCAGTTCCGCAAGCGCAAGAAAGACACCGCCATGACCGGTGGCGGCTGGGACGACGACCGCAAGACCGCCATCATCGACCGCATCGAGGACCCCAACGGCGATGTGCTGGAGCGCCTCTGGGACGTGGAGTGGAAAAAAGGCATCGCCGATGCGGCCCTGGCCAAGGTCAAGGCCCAGGTCTCCCCGAAACAATACCAGATTTTCGACTACTACGTCGTCCGCCAGTGGGACGCCGGAAAAGTGCAGGAAAAGCTCAACGTCAGCATGGCGCAGGTCTATCTGGCGAAACACCGCGTCGGGGCCGTTCTGAAAAAGGAGCTGGCGAAGCTGGAGGACGAGGCCGAGTGAAACTTTCAATTCTCAACTATCAATTTTCAATGGAGAGGCAAACGGCGAACCCTCCATGGGAAACATCCGAACCCACGGCTCTTCCTTGAAAATTGATAGTTGAAAGTTGATCATTGGACCCGATGGCCGAGCGCACCCACCCGAACATCCCGGACCACGACGTTCTGCGAAAGATCGGCGGCGGAGCCTATGGCGAGGTGTGGATGGCGCGCGGGGTGACCGGGGCGATGCGGGCGGTGAAAGTCGTCTGGCGGGAGGATTTCGATGACGAGCGCACTTTCGAGCGGGAGTTCGAGGGGATCCTGAAGTTCGAGCCCATTTCCGGGATCATCCGGGTCTGGTAAACATCCTGCACGTCGGTCGCAGCCCCGATGGAGTTTCCTTCTACTACTACGTGATGGAGCTGGGGGACGATGTCCACAACGGCCAGGAGATCAACCCCATCGAATACGAAGCCCGCACCCTCCGGGCGGACGGGAAAGCCGGTGTCCGCTTGGAAACCGGGCTGTGCATCGATGTCGGAGTGCGCTTGGCGGAGGCGCTCCACCATCTCCACGAGCGCGATCTCGCCCACCGCGATGTGAAGCCCTCCAACGTCATTTTCGTGAACGGGAAGGCCAAACTCGCGGACATCGGTTTGGTTGCCGCGCGCGGCCAGCGCACCTTTGTCGGCACCGAGGGTTTCGTACCTCCCGAGGGGCCCGGCTCCGCCCAGGCGGACGTATATTCCTTGGGAAAAGTGCTCTATGAAATCGCCACCGGAAAGGATAGGCTCGATTTCCCCGAGCTACCCGACGAGCTGCCGACCGGGCTGGAGCGGAAGCGCTGGCTGGAGCTGAACAAGATCATCTGCGATGTCTGCAAGCCACGCATCAGCAAGCGCAAGATCGCCACCGCCGGGGATCTCGCCTCCGCGCTCCACGCCCTCCAGCGCGGGAAGCGCCGCCGCCGCCGTGGAGTGTCGATCTGGGGCACTACGGTCCTGCTATTCGCTTTCGCGGGCTGGGCCTCCTGGCAGGCTCTGAAAGACAGTGACTGGCTGCCTTGGAACGAGCCTCCTCCGCCAAAAGCGATCGCCGCCGAGGGGCTTTTGCGCGTCGTCACCACTCCCGAAGGGGCTGAGGTCTACACCCCGGACGGCACTCTCGTGGGCCTCACACCCACCTCCACCATTCGCGCGGAAATCGGTAGCGAGGTGGAATATGTGATCCGGAAAAAAGGTTATCGCTCGCTGGAGCTGGCAGCCACGATCACCAAGGGTGCCATCGAGGAGCCGATGCTGCTCTTCGGCGAGCTTCAGAACTTTTCCCCTCCGAACGTCGGAGAAACATGGGACGATCACAAGGGCATCAGCTACCTGCCGGAAGGGGACAGCCACGTCAGCGCGAACTACATCGGAAAGCGCGTCTGGCAGGATTTCCTGAAATCGTCCAAGCGCCCCCAGAAGACGGTGGAATTCGCCAAGATTTCCCAGAACGGAAAATCCAGCGAAGTCGTGCTGGCCCAGCAGCCGGATATCATCGCATTCGCTGATTGGCTGCGTGGTGGCGGCATCCGGGATGGATTTCTCACGGCAGACAACGAGGTTTTCGGCCAGGTGGATACCTCCTTCGATACCTCCGGACTGAGCGACCGGGCGCGCCGGGAAAACCTCCGGCCGTTCCGCATCGTTGTGCGGGAATACACGTATGGCGGGGTGCAGCTCACCAGCGATCCGATAGGAGCGGATGTTTACATGAACGGGCAATTCGTCGGCACCACCGGCAAGACCTTGCTCGTTTCCAAGGTCCGGCCCGGTCCTACGGAGCTTCGAGTCATCCTGGAGGGCTACAAAGAGCTGATACTCCACGCGCGGGTCAAAGCCGGGGAAAGCTTGCCGCTCACCGCCGTTTTGGAAAAAAACCAGGGAGTGGTGTTCGGGAAATCCTGGCAAAACGGCATGGGTATGAAGTTCGAGCCCATCGGCACGGATCTCATGGCTTCCGTCTGGGAAACGCGTGTCAAGGACTACGAGATGTTCGCCAATCGTGCGAAATACCAGCGTCCGCGTCGCCCGGATTTCGAGCAGGGTCCCGATCATCCGGTGATCTACGTTTCCCGTGAGGATGCGGATGCCTTCTGTGAATGGCTCACCGAGCGGGAACGGAAGGAGGAACGCATCGCCCGGACCCACCGCTACCGGCTGCCCACCGATCAGGAATGGAGTCGCATGGCCGGGCTGGATTTCGAGCTGGGCGAGGGTCCCGGCCAGCGGGATGCCAACAAGCCCACCCTCTTCCCGTGGGGCACGAAATGGCCGCCCGCCAACGCCTTCGCCAACTACGCGGACTCCGCCGCCGCGCAGCTCCCCGGCATCACGCCCGAGCGCATCATATCCGACTACAACGACGGCTTCGCCCGCACTTCCCCGGTCGGCTCCTTCCCCCCGAACGAACTGGGACTCCAGGATCTCAGCGGAAACGCCCACGAATGGGTTTCCGACGACATGTCCACCACCGTTTCCAGCTCGCTCGGAGTCGTCCGCGGCGGCGGCTGGAACACCTACCTTCGCGAAAACCTGCTCGTCGGTTGGCGCAATCCGGTACCCTCCACCGCCCACAGTTCCTACTACGGTTTCCGCATCGTGCTTTCCAAAACCGAATCCGAAATCGTCTCTCCGGAAGAAATGGAAGAAGAGGAGTAACAGGGGGATATTTCGAGAACAGTCCCTCGTGAATGTCCTTGCATTCCACCCGGTTCCCCGCTTCATTCCGCCCACCTAGGACGGGTCGGCGATGAGCGCTGGCCCCATCCCTTATACAAAATGAGCGTAAAAGCAGAAAAACAGGAAATCGACCTCAAGTCGTACAAGCAGAACGAAAAAGATACTGGCAGCGCAACTTACCAAGTGGCTCTCCTCACGAAGCGTATCTTCGAACTCACGGATCATCTTCTGATCCACAAAAAGGATTTCGCATCACGCCGCGGACTTCTGAAAATGGTTTCCCAGCGCCGCAAGCTGCTTGATTATGTCAAGGGCAAGAGCGAGGAAAACTACCAGAAGCTCATCGGAGACCTCGGACTCCGCCGCTAAAAACAAGTTTCGCAAACACAGCCACGGGAGTTTCTCCCGTGGCTGTCTTGCAAAAGGGGTGCGCGATTCTGCACACCCTCGGGAAATTTCCCGGAAAACCCTGATAGCACGGGCCGCACACGGCGGTCTGGCTTTGACGTTAGTAAAAAGAAGAACAACAAGAAATGAACATCCATTCCACTACGGTCGATGTCGGGAGCAACCCGATCACGATCGAAACCGGCAAACTTGCCAAACTCGCGGACGGTGCGGTCACCGTTCGCTGCGGGGAAACCATCATCCTCGTCACCGCCGTCTCCCAAACCAAAGTGCGTCCCGGTCAGACCTGGTTCCCGCTTTCCGTAGAGTACAAGGAGAAAGCCACCGCCGCCGGTGTCTTCCCGGGAGGCTACTTCAAGCGTGAAGGCCGTCCTACCGAGAAGGAAATCCTCACCTGCCGCATGACGGACCGCCCGCTGCGCCCGCTCTTCCCGAAAGGCTACCTCTACGAGACCCAGATCGTCGCCATCCTGCTCAGTGCGGACGGTGTCAACGATTCCGACATCCTCGCGATGAACGGTGCTTCCGCCGCTCTCGCCATTTCCGATATCCCCTTCGCAGGCCCCATCGGAGCCGTGCGTGTCGGCCGCGTTGATGGCAGTTTCGTCATCAACCCGACCCACGACGAGCGCGCAGAAAGCGATCTCGACCTCATCTACGTCGGCAACAAGCAGGACGTGATCATGATCGAAGGCCAAGCCCACGAGCTTCCGGAAGAGGAATTCATCAAATCCCTCCACTTCGCACAGGAAGCGGTGACCAAACTCGTCATCGCCCAGGAAGAACTCGCCGCGAAATGCGGCAAGGAGAAGCGTGAATACGAACTCACCCTCGCCAAAGAGAACCTCCTCGAAATCGCCTACGAAATCGCCGGCGACCGCATCGAAGCCGCCATCTACGCGCCTTCCAAAACCGAGCGTGCCAAGAAAGTCGGCGCACTGCGCGACGAAGTCGAAAAAGCCATCAAGGAGCGCGCTCCCGAGGCCACCGATTTCGATGTCGAGCAAGCCTTTGAATACCTCCAGAAAAAAGCGTTCCGCATTTCCATCATGGAAAAAGGCGTGCGTGCGGACGGCCGCCAGATCGGCGATCTCCGCGAGCTTTACGGCGAAGTCGGCACCCTGCCACGCGTCCACGGTTCCGCGATTTTCTCCCGCGGTGAAACACAGGCCCTCGGCATAGCCACTCTCGCACCGGCTGACGAAAAACAACATTTCGACAACTACGCAGGTGGTGTGGACAAGAAGCGCTTCATCCTACACTACAACTTCCCTCCCTTCTCCGTCGGCGAATGCGGACGCATGGGCGGCATCAACCGCCGGGAAATCGGCCACGGCTCCCTCGCCGAGCGCTCCATCGAACCCGTCATCCCTTCCGAAGAGGATTTTCCATACGCCATGCGGGTGTCCTCCGAGGTGATGGAATCCAACGGCTCCACCTCCATGGCATCCGTTTGCGCAGGCACCATGGCTCTCCTCGATGCCGGTGTCCCGCTCATCCGCCCTGTCGGTGGTATCTCCGTCGGTCTCGTCACCGAGCAGAACGATGACGGCTCCCTGAAATCCCACAAAATGCTCTTGGACATCATCGGCTCCGAGGATTTCTACGGCGATATGGACTTCAAACTCTGCGGCACCAGCGAAGGTGTTACCGGTTATCAGCTTGACCTCAAGCTCCCCGGCCTGCCTCTCGCCATGCTCGAGGAAGCGATCAAGATCGCCAAGGACGGCCGTATGAAAGTTATCGACAAGATGGCCGAATCCATCACCGATCCGAAGGAACTCAGCGCCCATGCGCCACGTATCGTTTCCGTGAAAATCCCGCAGGATCGCATCGGCGAACTCATCGGGCCTGGCGGCAAGAACATCAAAGCCATCCAGGCGGAGTCCGGCGCGGAGCTGAACATCGAGGACGACGGCACCGTGCACATCTACGCCTCCAAGCAGGAAGGCCTCGAGCGCGCCAAGCAGATGATCGACCGCATGTTCCAGGAAATCGAAGTCGGCCAGACCTACACGGGCCGCGTCGTTTCCATCACCAAGTTCGGTGTGTTCATGGAAGTGCTTCCTGGCAAAGACGGGCTCGTCCACATCTCCGAACTGGCCGAAGGCCGCGTGGAGCAAGCGGAAGACGTCGTCAAGAAAGGCGAGATGCTCACCGCGAAATGCCTCGGCGTTGACGAAAAAGGCCGCGTGAAAATGTCACGCCGCGCCTGGCTCCGCGACGAAAAAGCAAAAGAAGCCGAAGCCAACGGTCCGGTCGAAGAGACCACCACCCCCCTCGTTTAATGGAGAAGGGGTTTTCAACCCGTTTTTCCTCCTGCTCATCAAACCGGCACTCCGAAAGGGGTGCCGGTTTTTTAAATCTGGGAGAACTCCTAATTTAAAAAATGGACTCAAATTAGACCGTTTGCCAAAAGTCCGTCCGTCAATTTGAATTCCGGGGGCAGGATTCCCCAAGAACGGCCTGGAGCAAGATGCCAGTTGTGTTCGGCACACAAAGAGCTTACCCCGTTTTTCCCGCTCGAAACTGATCTGTTGTCTCCGAATCGGTTGATCGGCTCCGCTTCCGGGCATGTCCGGCGGTTCGTCTCCGGTTCGCGGACACAGCTCCGCGGCGCCCCTTTCCGGGCGCTCGCTCCGCCCTGATGGGTCAGTTCCGTTTTTTCGCGGGACTCAGCGCCGCGGCCAGCTCCTCGTCGCTCGCCCAGCCCATCATCCAGAAACGCAGCGTTTCCATCATCCGCTTGGTCGGAAGCTTGCCGCCGTGCCGCGAAAGAAGCAGCGCGGCGATCAGCGCGCAGTAGACCTGTGTGGCCACACCATCCTCGCTCTCCGCCAACCAGTGACGGCAAGGCAGCAGGCATTTCAACCACCGGAAGAATAGCTCGATGGTCCAGCGCAGCTTGTAGATCTCGCAGAGTTCCCAGGCACCGGCCTCTTCCACGGGAAGATTGGTGAGGATCACGATGTGGTCGCGTCCCGGGCCGGGAACCAGCCGGACAAGGCGCCAGCCCTCGTCCTTCGCGTCGCGGAATCCCAGCGCGACGCGCTGGTGATGGGTGACGCCCCTCTTCCTGTCATTTTCAGACACTGGGATTTTCTCGATCTCCTCGATCACCGCCTTGTCCTGCAGCCGGACGACGAAGGAGGCGCCGACCTCGTCCATGCGCCGCAGCAGTTCGTAGTCCCCGGAGTAGTTGCGGTCGCCCACATAGACGACACCGGGCTCCAGTAGTCCGTGGCGCAATACCGAGCGCTCGCACTCCCGCGCCGCCACCAGCCTGGCTCCGCCCGTGCCCGGCTCGAACAGCCGCCAACGCAGGTGCAGGCGGACCGCGTTCTGACTGGTGGAATACTGCTCGCGCCAACGTGCCCAGCCCATCCTTGGGAGCACTTCCCACAGGCTGCTGTCGATGGCCTCAAGTTTTTTCCCTCCCATGGCCTTGGCGAGCGATTCGGGAGGGTCTCCTGCCATCTCCTCCATCAGCTCGCGCAGCACTGCGCAAAGCAGCTCCGGATCAAAGACGCTTTGGGCTTCCGAGAAACTTCCCAGGCTGACGGGAGGCAGGCCGGTCCTGGTTTTGTATTCCTCGAGTTTCGAAGCGGCGCAGCGCCCGCGCATCGAGTCGATGACCGGATTGAGGAGGGTGAAGAGCACCATCGAGTAATAATCGGCGGCATCGAACTTCCGCCGGGTGTCGAGTTCGCGGGGGGATTTGGTCCGGCGCGCGTCAAGCCGGGCGAAGACTTCGCGGAAGCGTTCGAGAAGCTTGAACCCCTGAAGCTGGGATGCATCCGAAATGACGGTCTTGGACTTGCGTGGCACCAGGAAGGTTGTGCCAGTACGGAAGGCATAGTACAAGTGACAGTTTTGTCACAAAGCACCCTTGGCCTGGGAAGCAGATAGGATGCCGAACACAACTGGCAAGATGCTCCAGCCACGATGATATGCGCACGCACTTCTGGCAAACGGTCTAAAATATGAATCGCACCAATACCAAACAAAACTTACATTTGGACTTTTAGTTTGGATACAAAACGTTTGCTTCATCCTGTAGCCATGGACGACCGACCAACGACAGGACACGTTCCGGATTTTCCCACCAGAGCCCGTAGGATCGGCTTCAGGGCACGGCGCAGGGCTGTGATGGTCTTGAACACCCGGTTGCCTAACCCATCCTTGATCAGATCCCATAGCTGCTCGCAGGGATTGAGTTCGGGGCTGTATGGAGGCAGGTCGATGATACGGACGTTTTCCGGCAACCTCGGGTCTCCATCGCGCAGATGAAAGCCAGCCTGGTCCCTGATGAGGATATGAACCGTCCCGGGTTACTGCTTGGCCAGATCGCGAAGTTAGGCCTGGTCCCAGTCCAGATTCACTCCCGATATCCCGTTGAAATGGGCGCCACCACCGGTGACCTCCATTGAACCGTAAAGATAGTCCCACTCGCATTTGATCTGGCAGTCAACGACAGGGCGTTTCGCCTTTTTGCTCCAGACCTTGCGGAGCATGGTGTGGAGGCCGAAGCGCGCCTCGTCCATAACCCAGACTTTGGCCTGCGTTCCGGAAGGTAGGTTGAGGGCTTCCAGTTTGCCCGGCAGCTCTCTTCGGAAGGCTTCACTCGCCGCAGGATCTTTTTTGGAGTGGCTCGGGCGCGGCACCAGAAGCACTCCGTTGAGCTTTTTTGCCCAATACCAGACCCGGTTGTAGGAGGCCTCTATGTTGTGGACCTTCTTCAGCCAGCGCCGGGCATCCTGAAGGGTGACAAAATCGTTGGCTTCCAACTTCGCCTCGAACTCTTTGGTGACCTGCGGGCCGACGCCTTTGCGCCATCCCTCCGGTCGTCCTCCCGGGTCTTTGTTCCACACGGCCTCCAAACCACCGTTGCGGACATCCCTGACGAGTTCGAAGATTTTGGCGCGTGAAAGCCCGCAAAGATCGGCAATCTCCTGGCTGGTGTTCGCTCCTTTGGCAGCAAGCTTGATCGCCAACAGCCGGTCTTTCCTCCACCCGGTCTTTTCGGCCTTGTGCTTCCCATCAATGACGGCCGCGACCTCAGGTCGGCCAAGTTTCAGTGTCTTTCTTGCCATGCCGAAGCATACCATGAATAAAAAAATCTAGAAGTTATTTTTGTTTGGTATAAGGAGAAGCGCGCATCTTGCCGCTAGCGAAGAATCCAGCACGCTTCACCAGTCCTCCGCTAGCGGCAAGATGCACGCTTCTCCTTATTCCCTGGTTGTTCTTGCGCCGTTTCGCAGAGCTATTTCAGCTCCGTCACCTTCCCGTCCCTGGTCAGGATGGCGGTGCCGTCTGCGGTGAAGGTGACTTCGTCGGTGGATTTGGCGGAGGAAATTTTCACCCCGGAATCTGTGCGCTCGAGGGCGGGTGGTTGGCTGCCTTTTTCGTAGGGGTAGAGAACCCAGGTGGTCGGGGTGCCGGGCTTGGTTTCGATGCGTAGCCATTTCTGGTATTCGCCGTACAACCAGCTCTCGTTCCAGAACGGTGGGGGCATCATGGCTTCGCCTTTGGTGGCTTTGAGGGTGGCCTGCCATTTTTTCTGTGTCTCGTCTTTGGGATCGAGCCATTGGGGTTTCCAGCCGGGGAGAGGAAGGGTTTTCACGTTGTTCGTCTTCATCAGTGCGGCCATGCGGTCTTTCCATTGCGCCTGGGTTTCGTTTTCCCGGAGGGTGTATTGGTCGGGGCCGAGCATGTACTCATCGCCAAAGTGCCAGCCGCCGATTGTGGTTTTGGGATCGGTGGCGTCGGCGAGGAAAACGAGCATGTCCTTGTCCCATTGGCCGGAGGCGGTGAAGAGGTTTCCATCTTGAGAAACCTCCCGGGCGAGTAGATGGATGTTGAGCTGCTGCGGCTCGGTGGAGGTGGTGGTATCGCGGACGACGAGGTAGTCGCCGAGAGGGCTGCCACCGGTGTTTTTCACGAATAGCAACTCGCGACGGTGGGTGATGGGGGCGACTGCGCGGGAGGGATAGTCGCGGCCGAACTCGTTGTCGCGGGGATAGACGGGGCGCAGGATGACAGAGTCCACAGTGCGCTCCGCGACGATGAGATCGGCAACAGGTGTGGTGGCGAAGCTGAGGACTTTCGAGCTGCTGATGATTTCCTCCTGGGCGTCGATGGAGCGCCCGTCGCCGTTGTGTTTCAGTTGGGAAAAATTCCCGAAGGTCATGCTGTTGTGGAGGGCGGCGTGGTCTCCGCGCGGAGTGTAGGAGCAGTTGTAATCGAGCGAGACCGGGGTTCCGTCGGAATAGAAATGGTAGGAGTTCTCGTCGTTGTGATAGTGGCCGCGTGCGCGTCCCGCTTTGAAGCTCAGGAAGCTTTCGCCCTTGGTCCCGAAGCCGTCGCGCATGACCGCGCCGAAGCCGCTGAAGGCTTGGCTGGCCCAGTCCATTTTCGCAGGCTCAGCGCGCGGGATGGTGCCGTCGATGGAGACGACGGCCTCTTTGAGGTCGATTTCCTTGGCACTTTTGACTTCCGTGTTCTTGCTCTTTTTCAGGACTCGTACGTGCCCATCATCTCGGCGGCGAAGGCGGGGTCGCTTTCCTTGAAGAAGGCGGCGAGCTTGGCGAAGCCTTCGGGATACAGGCCGGAGTCCCAGCGGTGGGTATCGCCTATGGGTGCCTCGTGGCGGCGGTTGATGCGGATGTCATAGGGGGTGATAAGCTTGCGGTGCCAGATGCCGGTGGCTTTCACGAGGGGATTTTCCGCGAGCAGGTTGCCCTCGCCGGTGTTCATCAGGATGCGGGCGATTTCCATCTGGAGTTTCGTCGCGTAGCCGGCGTAGCCCGGGCACTCCGCTCCGACGCCGTCCGGTGCGAGCAGGACTTTTTCGGTGTCTTCCTTGAAATTCTGGAGGCCGAAATCGAGCCATTCCTTGGAGTGCGGATGGTCGAGCATGGAGCCGCCGACGAAGATGGCGGCCATGTATTTGTCGGTATGGAAATTCGGATTTCCCGGCTCCCAGCCCTGGTGATAGCCCGGCCATGCGTCGAGATCTGTCGCGATGTAACCCATCGCGGCTTGGCTGGCTCCGCCGAGCGGCTGACCGTTTGCAAAGAGATCCGCAGTGGCGAATTCCGGGAGCTGGCGGGTGGGCCGGGAGGTGGGGTTGAGAAAATCGTCCTGATAGCGGCGGGCACGCCAGAGGCCGGAATCGGGCATTTTCACACTACCGGATTTTCCCGTGGTGATGAGCTGGTAGAGATCGAAATCCGTGCCCTTGAGTTTGTTGGAAAGCTCCTTCATGCGCTTGTTGGATTTCCATCCGTTGGAAAGGGCCTTGCGCTCGTTTTCGAGCGTTTTGAATTCCTCTTTGAGTTCCTTGGACGCGTCGCGTTCCCTTGCTTTCGGGCGCATGGCATCGAGCTTGTCGGCGAGGACGAGATCGCGTTTCTCGAATTCGGAAAGGAGCTTGTCGCGCTCGTCCATGAGGGGCTGCCATTCTTCGGCTTTCGCTTTCAGAGCCTCGTTCACGGGGGTGTCCTTACCGGCTTTGAAATCCGCCTGGAGCTCGGCGAGGCGTTTGCGGCTGAGGAGGATGTTCGGGCCTGCCTTCTTGGGATCGCGTTTCCATTCGAGGATGTATTTGTTCACCTGGGCGGTGAGTGTCCAGTCGGTATGGCGGCGGACGATGCCGTTGAGATCGGTCATGAGGGAGCGCGGGCCTACGAGTAGTCCGTAGGCGCGCTGCCCGTAGTGGAGGCCGGAGCGCTCGCCATCGGTCATGGGGAAACGGGCTTTGCCGCTGTTGCCGCCGAGGGCATAGACCGGGATATAGTTCGCGTAGGGACCGACCCATTTGCTGGCGTATGCGGCGATCACACCGACGGCGGGATTCTCCGGCGAGTATCCTTTTCCCGCTTCTGTTTTTTTATTGGGAGGTGGGCCGCCGCTGGTGAGGACGAAATCCTGAGCGCCGCCGCCACCCTGGTTCCAGCGCGGGCGGAGGAGTGCGAAGGGACGGCCTTTTTGCGCGGGGCGCGGTTCGGCAGCAACGTATTTCTGATCGGTGTTTCCGCCGAAGGAATCGTATTCGAACCAGCGCACCCAGCTCACGGTATCGACAGGCATGTGTTCGCCCCAGCCGAGGTAATAGTGGGTGATTCCGTAATCGCTGGCTTTTTCATCTTTCGGAAAATGGAAGCGCTCGTTCACGTCGATCCAGATATCGTCCATGACGAAACGGACGAGCAGGACGTAGCTGTTTTCCAGCTTGGGGATGGTCTCGCGGGGGAGGACGTTGGGCTTGAAAAGGTGTGCCTGTTTTCCGAGAGCAAGCGGCATGGATTCGGTTTCCCCGTCCGCTTCGCCCTCGAAACGGTAGGTGATTCTGAAATCGAGAAACACCGGGCCGCTGTTGATGAGTTCGGTGGTGGCTCCGGTGACAGTAGCGTTGCTCTCGAACCAACCGGCTCCGTCCCATTTCTCCTGCCCCTTGGATTTCATCCCGCCGCACCAGTGGGGAAATTTCCCGAGAGTAGTTGGCGTATCGAGATCGCCGCTGTAGTCGCGGAGCTTGAATTGGTAGGTACCGTTGTCGATGAGGTAGAAGCCGTCCTGCTTTTTAAAAGTGATGCCGGGCCGGGCTTTTTCCTGATTGAGGACGGCGGGGACGGTGGCGATTTCCTCGCTTTCTCCGGAGATGGTCACGTAGCTCCACACGCGGCCTTCGGAATCAACCTGCGCCGGGCGGGTGGTGCCCTGGACTTCCATGGAGAGATCGCCGGAAGGGACTTTTTCTAGATCAAAGGAAACAAGCTCGCCCGGCCACTCGTGCCCGAGTTGGTTGGGGATGGTGAGCTTGATTTCCGCCGCGGTGACCGGCAGCAGGGTGGCGAGGAAAAGGGCGAGTTGGGTTTTCATAGGAATTCGGGAGATTCTGCCGAGTATGCGCGAAGGCTGCTCGAAAAAGAATCGGTTGCCGGAGAAGTCATCGTAAATACTAGGAACGTAGGAGATCTATTTCGCGGCCGAGATTGGAGCGTGCTTGCGGTTCGAGTCCGGTGAACGCCGGGGTTGCGAAAATTCGACCGCTCAGGATTTTTTCCAAGACGGCGATCCTACCGTTCTTGAAGGCCGCTTCAGGTACGATGGAATACTCTTTCCGGATCGCGAGGCGGTATCGGTCGTATTCGTCGGCTGTGGCACCGAGTATGCTCAGGTCGATATCGATGAGGAGATTCTCGTCGTCCTGCCCGGACCTCGTGAGCTTCGGGTCGGTGGCGAGTATCAGTCGCTCGACGTCATCCGTGAGGGAGGAGTGCAAGCGGGTTCCCAGATATTCCGTGAAAAGGGCGGCGCTTTGGATTTCGTTGTTACTTGCCGAGGGGTCGTAGATGGCATCGTGGAACCAGATGGCGAGTTCGAGGGTGCCGTCCCCCGGAGCCACACGGTCGAGGTGCCCGAGCATGCCCCCGATGTGGGTTAGATTGTGATAGTGACGGTGGTTTTCGGAATAGTGTGCTGCCAGTTTTTCCCAGGCGTTCGATGCGATTCCTTCATCCACTCCTATGCCTTCGCAAAGTCTCTCGAAACGGGTATGGGTGGCGTCGGGCAGGACGATGTCGCGGTTGGAATCGAAGGTCATTTTTTAGGAACTTGTCTGGATTCATTTTGAATTCGGGGGGCGACCGAAGATCGCCCTCGCGTTCCTACACTCCCCTCAGTTCCTTGCTGGCGTCGGCAAGCTCCGGGGTTTTTGCTCCGGCTTTTTCGAGCATGGAGAGCCAGAGGGAGCAGAGCGGGGTGCCGTCTTCGAACTGGAGATGCTGGCCGGTCTTTAGCTGGCCGTTGGCTTTCCCGGCGAGGACGATGGGGACGTTGCGCGGGTTGTGGGAATTTCCGTCGCGGATGGGGGAGCCGAAGGCGACCATGGAGTGGTCGAGCAGGGTGCCGTCACCTTCCCTGATGCCTTTCATGCGGGTAAGCATGTAAGCGTATTGCTCGGTGTGCCAGCGGTTGATCTTTTCGTATTGGTCGAGCTTTGAGGTGTCGTTGGAGTGGTGGGACAGGTCGTGGTGACCGCCGTTGACACCTTCGAGGAAGGAGAAATTCCGGCCTGTCACATCGTTTCCGAACATGAAAGTGGAGACACGGGTGGAGTCCGACCAGAAGCCGAGCACGATGAGGTCCATCATGATGCGGGAATGCTCGCCGTGGTCGAAACGGGGGAGGGAGGCGAGTTCTTCTTCGCGTGAGGCTTTGCCCATGGCTTTCGAAATACGTTGGTCGAGCTCGGCCATGTTTCTGGCGAGTTCCGGGGCGAGATTTTCTCCGGCTCCGAGGGAGTTCGCCTCGTTCTCGATGCGGCGTTCGACTTCGCGGACGGCATCGAGGTATTGCTCCATTTTCTGGCGGTCGGACACGCCGAGGTTTTTCTGGAGGCGTTTCGCATCGGTGCTGACGAGATCGAGCACGGATTTCTGATCGGCTGCCTGTTTCTCTCCCAGTTTCGAACGGGTGCGGAAGAGGCGGTCGAAGGCGACGCGGGGATTGATCTCGCAGGGAAGCGGGGAGGTGGGGGTTTTCCAGGAAATGTGAGAGGCGTAGAGGCGGGTGTAGTTGACGTTCGTATCGATGCCGGTGGCGACGCGCTCGGTGCCGAGCTCAAGGGAGGGGAGTTTGCAGTCTTGGCCGATTTTCTGCGCGGCGATTTGGTCCATGGACATGCCTCCGGAGTTGATATCGGAGCCGGTGGTTTTCGAGATGGTGGTGCCGGTGAGCCAGCCGCCGGTTTTCACGTAGTGGCCGTCTCCGCTGAACGAGGCTTTGTTTTGCAGGCCTGTGAGGACGAGCAGATCCTCGCGATGGGCTTCGAGCGGGGAAAGAATGGGAGAGAGTTTGAAATCCCCGCCGGTGCCTTCGGGTGTCCAGCGATCCTGACGGACTCCGTTGGGCATGTAGAGCATGGCCATGCGGACGGGGAAATCCGAGGCGACTCCCTGCGCCATCAGCGGGCGCATGGCTTCGAGAGCGGGGAGGGCGAGGGTCGCGCCGAGGCCCCGGAGGAAGGTGCGGCGTTCGATCTGCCAGCGGTTGCGTTGGATGTTGGCCATGAGTTTGTCGGGTGGGAGTTTTCAGGGGTCAGGGAAGACCGGGGTTGCCTATCTTTTCGCAGAGCGGTTTTGGAAAGGATCGGAGGTGGTGATGGCTTGGATGAGGGGGCGGATTTGGAGCTTGTTTCCGCGGAGGTCGGCGACGAGTTCGGAAATGACGGGTTCATCGTAGTATTCGAGCGATCTACCCAGCGAGTAGGCTAGCATTTTCCCGGCGAGGTTGCGAAGGAAGAGTTCGTCGGCTCCGAGTAGGATTTTTTTGAGTTCGGCGGGGGTGGAGAAGACGATATCTCCGGGCAGGGTGGCTTTGGAATCGACGGGGTTGCCGTTGGCGTCCTTTTCGCGCCAGCGGCCGATGGCATCGAAGTTTTCAAGACCGAAGCCGAGCGGATCGATTTTCGCATGGCAGCCGGCGCATTCCTTTTTCTGACGGTGGGCTTCGAGTTGCTGGCGGAAGGAGAGGCCCTCGGGGGATTGGTCATCGCCGGGCAGGACACCGGCGTCGGGTGGCGGTGGGGGAGGCGGGGTGCCGAGCAGGTTGTCCAAGATCCATATTCCGCGCTTTACCGGGCTGGTGCGGAGCGGGACCGAGGTGGTAACAAGAATGGAGGCCTGGCCGATGACTCCTCCGCGATGGCGGTCCGTGAGCGGGACTTTCCGCAATTTTCCTCCATTGACTCCGGGGATGCCGTAATGGCGGGCGAGCTCTTCGTTGGCGTAGGTATAGTTCGCGTCGATGAGGTCGGTAACGGGGCGGTTTTCGCGCACGAGGTGATCGAAAAACTCGACGGACTCCCGATACATGGCGGCGCGAAGGGAGGGCGTGAAGGTGGGGAAGCGCGTGGTATCCGGATCGGCGACTTCGCGGATCTCGTCGAAACCCAGCCATTGGCCGGCGAAGTGGCGGGCGAGGGCTTCGGAGCGCGGGTCGTCGAGCAGGCGCTCGGTCTGTTGGCGGAGGGTGGCGGGATCTGAGAGTTTCCCCTCGGAGGCGAGACGGAGCAGTTCTCGGTCGGGGGAGGAGGACCAGAGGAAAAACGAGAGACGGGTCGCGAGCTCGAAATCGCTGATCTGCCAGTTCGCTTTGTCCGGCTGATCGTTTTCGATACGGAATAGGAAAGAGGGATGAAGCAGGAGAGACTGGAGCGGGGCTTTGAGGGCATCCTCGAAGGGTCGACCTTCGGAGAGGTTTTTCTCCGCGAGGGCGAGCAGGGACGCGATATCCTCGTCGGTGGCGTTGCGGCGGAAGGCTAGGCTGGCGTTGTAATTCAGGACGGCTTTCGCAGCATCTCGCGGGGAGATTTTTTCCGAAGGTATGACGACAAGCAGGCGGGAGACGAGATTCGGATCCGCGTAGGTGTCCTCGATGATTTTTTTGGAGGCGGCGAGGTATTTCTCCATCAGGACGGGCGGGACGAAAAGGGCGTCGCCGACGTTGTCGAAGCCCTCGCCACCGGCACCGTCGGCGGGGAAATTCTGGCCAGGGTAGTAATTGACTCCGAAAAGATCGCGGACCGTGTAGTTGTATTCGTTGCGGTTGAGGCGGCGGATGGCGGGACGGCCGGGGTTGCGGGGGAAATCGCCTTTTTCTAGCTTTTTGCGGACGGAAGCGATCTCGGCGATGAGTTGGGCGCGTTCGGCGGCGGTGGGCAGTTCCTCCTCGGGAATCTCGTCCTTCGGGGGCATCGCGCCGGTCTCGACCTCGTGGGCGATGTTTTCCAGAAACCGGTGATACTTAAAGGCATCGGTGGTGGTTTTCAGCTGGGTGACCTGGATGCCGCCTTCCTGGGTTTTGCTGCCGTGGCATTCGTAGCAGTGCTTTTCCAGCAAAGGCTGGGCAACCGCTGTGAAATCATCCGCGTGGGAAGCGGAGGGCAGCAGTAGGATAATGGAAAGGAAGCGAAGCACGGAACGGATAAGGAACGTTTGGATGGGAATGTTTCTTTCGGGACAGGTTTGCAGGAAAGGGATGCCATTTCACCGACAATGTTGCCATCACCAGGCATTTCAGATGAGACTGCGCCCGAACGGATGACCCAACTTCTACTAGAACCCGCCCGCCGCTCCGGCTGCGAAGATCTCCCTGCGCTAGGCGAGGTGCTGAAAGAGGCCGCGCAACGCCAGCGCTCTCCCATCGACGACCTGCTGGACGCGAACATCGTGGATGAGGAAAATTACCTGCGTGAGCTTGCCGCCGATCTCGATCTGCCATGGCTCGCCGCGATTCCAGCGGAGGAAAACACCATGCCGCTGCGCGAAGCCTGCGGGCCGCGGATCGCGCTGAAGCATCGGCTGCTTCCCGTTTCGATCGAGGGTGAGGGAGACGATCGGAAACTCCTGCTCGCCACGTTCGATCCCTTCAACCTGGTTGCCCATCAAGCGGCCGCGCAGGAGCTGGAGATGCCTTTCGAGTGGTGCATGGCCTCGCGGAAACGCATCCACGAGCATCTCCGACACCTCTACGGGGTAGGTGCGGATACATTCGAGCAGATCCTTGAGGGGCGCGATCTTGATTACGACCAGCTTTCCGATTCCGAGGACGAGGCGAACGTGATCGACGCGGATGAGGACGAGGAGGCCAGCGTGGTGAAATTCGTGAACCAGATCATCCGGGAAGCTCTCGACCAGCGGGCGACGGATATTCACGTGGAGCCGTTGGCAAACAATCTCCGCATCCGCTACCGCATCGACGGCAAGTTGCTGGAAATCGCCGTTCCGGAAAACATCAAAGCGCTGCAAAGCTCGGTGATCGCCCGCCTGAAAATCATGTCCCGCCTGGACATCGCGGAGCGCCGGGTGCCGCAGGATGGCCGGATCAACCTTCAGTTCGAAGGTCGCACCATCGACGTCCGGGTCGCCACCGTGCCGACCGTGGAGGGAGAAAGCGTTTCCCTGCGGCTTCTGAACCAAGAGAAGTTCAACTTGGACAAGCTGGGTCTGGAACCGTTCGTCCGGAAAAAAATCGAGACCCTGTTACACCTTCCGAACGGGATCATCCTCATCACCGGACCCACCGGATCGGGAAAATCGACAAGCCTGTATTCCTTCCTGAGCGAGGTGAACAGCCCGGACCAGCGCATCGTCACGGTGGAGGATCCGGTGGAGAACAAGCTCTCGGGAGTGATGCAGATCGCGGTGAAAGCGGAGATCGGCCTGACCTTCGCGGCCGCCCTGCGTTCCATCCTCCGGGCCGATCCGAACGTAGTCATGATCGGAGAAATCCGGGACCTGGAGACGGCGGAAATCGCCATCCGCGCCTCCCTCACCGGGCACCTCGTGTTCTCCACCCTGCATACGAACGATGCGATGGGAGGCATCTCGCGGCTGGTCGATATGGGCGTGGAGCCGTTCCTCGTTTCGGCCGCCGTCCGCGCCTTTCTCGCCCAGCGCCTGGTGCGCCGCTTGTGTCCGCACTGCAAGGTGCCCCGGGAAATTTCTCCGCAGGATTTGATCGACCTGGAAATTCCGACCGACATCCCCGGCACGATCTTCGCTCCGAAAGGCTGCGACCGTTGCCGCATGACCGGCTTCTCCGGGCGGCTCGCGATCTACGAGGTGGTGATCCTGACCCACGCTATGCAGGAGCTCGTCGCCCACTCCCGCCCACTCGCGGAGATGAAAGCGCAGGCTCTCAAGGACGGCTACATCCCGATGCGGACCTACGGCTGGCACAAGGTGATGCAGGGGGAAACGACGATCGAGGAAGTGATTTCCGTGACCTCCTCGGACATCGGGGGGGCGGAATGAATAGAAGTCTATGAAACCCGGATACACCGCCGAAATCCATGCCGCTGATGAGGGCGGGTTCTGGGCGACATGTCCGGAGGTTCCGGGCACGAACGGGCAAGGTGAAACCATCGAAAAAGCAACGTTGAGCTTGATTCAAGCTATCGAGTTTCTGACCAAAGACCAAAAGCTTGATGCTCTCATCGGCCGCATCACTCCGGAAAACATACATCCTGAGATCGAGTTCGGAAAGTCGGTGGGAAACGAGATCCTGTGAACAATGAGTTCGGAAACAAAAGCGTTAGACGAAACTGAATCGGCCAGACCCATGCCACTGGTAGTGGCGTTTTTGCTTTCACTCCCACTGTTCGGAGCGGGATATGCGGTGGAGCAGACGATAAGGTGGACGAATCACTGGGACGGACTGCGCAACGGTCTGTTTCATATGGCTGTTTTTTGTGTCGCCGCGGCGATCTACCTGATCCCTTGGGCGCTGATCGTTCATTTCTGCTACCGGAAGAGGACGAGTCAGAAACGGCGAACGTTGTGGATGCTCGGCCCTTCGATTCTGATGTGTCTGCTGTCGCTCTTCAGTTTGCTTTCATCGCCTCCAACCCCGGAGAGACGTTTCGAGCGTCTGGCAAAAGCCGAATTTCCCCGTCAGGTCGAGGATCTCAAGACGAGGTTCACCGGGGGAGGACTAACGGACTTCGGCGACACCTATTATTTCAAGACCACATCCACCGAAATTGATCGCCTCATCCGCGAAATGAAGCTGACAGAAGACGAGTCGTTCGAGAATTCTTCCTATTCAGGATGGGCTCGTTTGCCCGGCAGTCCGAGTTACGAGGATTGGAAAGGAGCGAAACAATACAAGTGGTCCGACAGCCGGGACCATTGGTTTTCCAGTCTCATCACCGATTCCGGGAAAACCCAGGCTTACATTTTCATCGGCTGCACCTAAACTTTCCCCGCGACCCATCCCATGCCCCACTTTTCCTACAAAGCACTCGCCACCAACGGCACCGTCGCGACCGGTGAGATCGAGGCTTCCGATCGGCCGGAAGCGTTGCGCGCTTTGGACAAGAGGGGGCTGCAACCGGTGAACCTGAAGGAATCCGCGAAAGCGGTGCCAGTGAAGGCGGCGAAGAAAAAAGAGGCGGCTCCGCGACCCAAGGAGCGGAGCTCGGAGAGGGAGGAGGTCCTTCCTGACGGCCCGTTGAAACTGAAACGCGCGGAGGTGATCCTGTTTACCGAGGAGCTTTCCGACATGCTTGGCGCCGGTTTGCAGCTGGAGCCCGCTTTGA
Organism: uncultured Verrucomicrobiae bacterium; assembly: GCA_963729485.1. Lineage (GTDB taxonomy): Bacteria > Verrucomicrobiota > Verrucomicrobiia > Verrucomicrobiales > Akkermansiaceae > Luteolibacter. The sequence continues at coordinate 267,481 of CAVSNV010000010.1, read as the reverse complement.
AATCCATGGAGAACCGGCAGGAGCTCGGTAGTCTCAAAGAGGTTTCCCAGCGCATCCGGACCATCGTGCGCGACGGGGTGAATTTCTCCACGGCCTTGAGAAAAGTCAGCCCCAGCTTCGGCCCGCTCTATTGTTCGCTCGCCGCGGCAGGAGAGGCCTCCGGCGCGTTGGATACGATTCTCAAGCGCCAGGCCCATTACCTGAAAACCATTTCGGAACTCCAGAGCCGGCTCATCCTCGCGATGATTTATCCGGCCTTCCTGATCCTCGTAGGCATCGGCGTGGGCGTGGTTTTCGTCACCACCCTGATTCCGCAGCTCACCGAGCTGATCAAGAGCACGCCGGGCGGGAAAATCCCTTTTGCGATCTCGGTGATGATGGGCTTCGCCGATTTCATCAAAAGCTGGTGGATCGTGATCACCCTCGCGCTCATCGGAGCCTTTCTGTTTTTCAAGGCATGGAAGGACAACGAGGTGAACAAGCCGAAATGGGATGAGATGAAATTGGGAATGCCGCTCGTCGGGCCGGTGATTTCCTCGCGTTTCTATGTCCAGTTCCTCGAAACGATGGCGAACCTCGTCGGCAACGGCCTGCCCTTGTTACGGGCTTTGGAGTTGTCGCGGGACGCCACGCAGAATCTTTCCCTACGCCGTCACCTCAACGGGGTGATCGACCAGGTGGGGGACGGGCGATCTTTTTCCAAGGCGATGATCCGCTCCAACAGTTTCCCGCCGCTGCTGATCGACATGATCTCTGTGGGCGAGCAGACAGGGAAAATCGACCAATCGCTGCGGCGGGCGGCGGAGCGCTACGACAAGGAGCTCGACAAGGATCTGCAACGCATCATGGCGCTCATCATGCCGGCGGTCCTGATCCTGATGGCGCTGCTGATCGGCTCGTTCGCCTACCTGATGATCACCGCCATCTTCCAGACGATCTCGAACCTGGGGCAGTGAGAAATATGGAGAAGGAGTTTGGAACTCCTCTGCAGAGGACTGGGACAACGACCCGGCTTGTGAAAGGAATGACAAACCCTTCCCCCCTATCACGTCCGCCGCAGGCACACGGCTTTGAGATATTCCGCCTCACGGAAATCGGCCGGATGATCGGGCGCGTGGCCGCTTTTCCAAAGCTCCTCCCAGCCGTTTCCGATTTCTGAGATCATTTCGAAAAAATCCTCTTTCGGGACGTGGGCGGAGCAGGAAGCGGCGAGCAGGATACCGCCCGGGCGTAGCTTGGCCATCGCGCGGATGTTGAGGCTGCGGTAGGCGCGGAGGGCACCTTCCCGCTCCGAGGCGCGCTTCGCGAGACTGGGGGGATCGACGATGATCAGATCGTATTTTCCCGTATCCTCCTCCATCCAGCGGAACGCATCCGCTTGCACGGAATGGCGTTCTGCCTCGGCGATCCGGGCATCATCGGAGTTGAGTGAAAAATTTCTCGAAGCGCTTTCGAGAGCGTGGGAGCTGATATCGAGATCCGTCACCGATTTCGCTCCGCCGCGTGCCGCGTAAAGAGAAAATCCCCCGGAGAAGCTGAACACGTTCAGCACGTCGCGCCCGCGGGCCAGCGATTCCACTCGAGCGCGGTTGTCCCGCTGGTCGAGGAAAAACCCCGTCTTCTGGCCATGCAGCACGGCGGATTCGAAACGAATCCCGTTTTCCGAAAACACCACAGTCTCATTGCCCGCTTCGCCGCGAAATCCCTCTTCGATCCCGAAGTCTTCCGCGCGCTCGGCGACATTCCGACTCATCCGCAGAACCAGATGATGCGGGGAAAATACCTCACGGAAAACGCTCTCGATCTCGTCCCACATCGCCAACCACCCTGCCGCGTAGATTTTCACGACCAGAGTGTCGGCATACTTGTCGGCGACAATTCCGGGGAAGCCTTCGCTCTCGCCATTGATCAGGCGCGCGCCATCGGTGCCGGGTTTCAGGACATCTTCTTCTCGTCGTGCCAGGCAGGCCCGCGCTTTTTCGAGCCACCACGAGCGGTCGAGGGTCGTGGGTTTCCCATGATGTAGAATCCGCAGCCGGATCGGCGATTCCGCCTCATACAGGCCGACGGCCAGGAACCGGTCGCGCTTGTCGTACATGACCGCCAGTTCGCCGGTGGCACCCTCCCGGTTCAGGCCACGAATGCTTTCCGCGTAGATCCACGGGTGACCACTACGGATGGCGCTTTCCGCTCGCGGGAAAAGATCCACGCGCAGTCGCCCTGGTTTCTGCTCCCCGCCCGACATCACCGTTCACCGGAGGCCGACAGGCTTGTCGAGAATTTCCTTCAAGACGAAAGCCTGGCGCAGTTCCCGCTTGTTGCGGAGCCGGCCACGCAGGGAAGACGGGGGTGGACCAGTCGCTGGGGAGGGTTTGGAACGCGATCCCAGCAGTCCGCCGGTTTTCCGCGCACGCTTCGTCTTCTTCAGTTCCCGCACTTGATCGGCGAGAGTTTGCTGGCGGGCGAGCTCTTGGGATGAATTGGGAAATGGTGCGGGAATTCCTTCCGGCACGGAATGCGTCGCCTTTCGCACCTGCGGGATCGCGGGAGGCCCGGAAGGCTGGGAGGGTATGGGTGGTGGTACCGCCGGGCGCGGTCCGGGCCGCGGGTATTGCGGCTCTTCCTCGTAGTCATCCGTCCCTACCTCAAGCCTCCGGCGGCGGATTTCCTCCGCGAGCTGGCGCTCCGCCTTCGCCTCCTGGGTCGATTTCCACCATTGGACCAGCCCGGCGGCAGCCGCGATGACCCAGACGATGTTGTCGAGTATGAAGTCCATGGAGACGGAGTGGTTTGCCGCAGCTTATTTGCCTTTGTCCAGCTCGACCTTGTAGTCGCCGAGCGCCCACTGGATACCGGCGAGGTAGTGTTTAAGGATTTTCGGATTCCAATACATCTCATGGTTGTGGCCGATGGAGCAGTAGAAGACTTTTCCTTCCTCCCAGTTCCGTGCCCAGGCGACGCCCCAGTCCTTGTCCTCGCGCTTGAGGCCGTTGACATTCATGTCGGATTTTTCCGGATCGAGGCGGAGCAGCATGTGGACCTTGCTGGAATCATACGGATCCTTGAGCTGATAGATCTCCTCTTTGAACTCCATGTTCTCGCCGCCGAACATTTTCGCCAGCGGATGATCCTCCTGGCCCGGCTCCACCTTGATGCTGACCTTCGTGCCGGCACCCCACGGATGACCGTCGAAAAAGCCGTTGATCATCTGGCCGTATTCCGCCCATTCATAGAAAGTATCGGTCGCCGCGTGGATGCCGATGAAGCCGCCACCGCCTTTGACGAAAGACATGAGGTTGTCCTTGAGAGTCATTTCATACTCCTTGGCCGACTTTTTCTCATCGTCAGACATCTTCTCGAAGTCTTCTTTGAAAGGGGAGAACGGGTTCTGAGTGGTGCTGAGGAAACAGACGGCATCGAACTGCGCCAGCTTGTCCTTTTCGAAATTGGCCATGTCCTCGCTGACGACCGCTTCGTAGGCACCGGTCTTTTCGCCGAGTTCCGTAAGGGCGATTTTGCCGGTGGCGATGGAGGCGTGGCGGAAACCGTTGGTGCGGGAAAAGACCAGCAGCTTGCGGGGTTTCTCAGGCTTCGCGTAAGCTTCGGACGGCAGCGCGGCCTCGATCTTTTCCTTGGCACCGGCGGGTGCCTGTTCTTCAGCGGGATTGTAGGCGACGACGCACAAGGCGAGCGCGCCCACCAGACTTGCGGGGATCAATGCTTTCATAGGAGTTTTCTAAAAGTGAAACGAATCGGGGAAATCCTCGCCCCGCACGGAGGCTCTGCCCATCAAAAAATTTCAGTTCGAGGGCGGATTTTTCCGCATCCTATTCGACGCCGAGGAGCTTGCGGACCCCGGGGTCCTCCAGGGCTTCGGTGAGGCGGGGATGGCGCAGGAGGGTGCTGAACCTACCTTCTCTGGCGAGTTCGACCAGCTCCGGGTCATCGACGATGATGGCGCGGGGGTAGGGGCGACCCGTTTCCGGATTGATGACGGGTTCGAGAGGTTTTTCGGAACCCGCCGCGATCATTTTCGCGAGTTTGAGGCGGGGGGCGGTGGTCAGTGGATCGAGCTTGTCCATGAGGTCTGCGGGGATGGCGACGGACATGGCGTTTTTCAGGCGCTCGGCCAGACTGCTGGCTGGGGTGGAGCTGGTCACCTTTTCCGCGGAATCCCGGATCTCGGCGATGGAGCTGACGTGATGGATGAACGTGGCTCCGGTGAGACAGATCAGGGCCGCGGGAACGACCGTGGCAACGAGCCGGAAAAGCAGCTGTCCTTTCGAGCGAGGGGCGACTTCTTCGGCCATCGGCGCGATAGGTTTGCGGAAAAAGCCGATAATTTTCCGCAGGATGACCAGGGTTGCGAGAAACGCGAGAACCGGTAGGCCGGTGGTAATGAGTGAGGAGGTCTTCCCGGTCCAATCCAAGGCGAGCGAGGGAGCTTCCTGCCAGACGCGGAAGCCAACCCATGCGCTTATGACAAGAAAGAGCGTGTTGACGAAGGTGCGGGCGATTCCCCGGATCAGCATGTAGACCGCACAGCATCCGAAGATGATCAGGGCAGCGGTGCCCAGTGAGATTTCCGGAAGGGTTTCCACGAAGGGGTAAATGCTGAAACGCTGAAAAGCTGAAATGCTGAAATGCTGAACTAACCCCGCATGGCGCGTTGGCGGAGGAAGTGGTCGGTGAGGACCAGGGTGGCCATGGCTTCGACGATGGGGACGGCGCGTGGGAGGACGCAGGCATCGTGGCGGCCTTTTCCTTGGAGAGTGGTGGGTTCGCCTTCCTCGGTGACGGTGTCCTGGGTGGAGATGATGGTGGCGGTGGGCTTGAATGCGACGCGGAAGAAGATGTTCTCCCCATTGGAAATCCCGCCTTGCACACCACCGGAATGGTTGGTGGTGGTGCGGACTTTGCCCTCGCGCATCACGAAGGGATCGTTGTGTTGCTTTCCGGTGAGGAGAGTGCCGGAAAAGCCGGAGCCGATCTCAAATCCTTTGGTGGCGGGGATGGACAGCATGGCTTTCGCCAGCTCTGCCTCCAGTTTGTCGAAAATCGGTTCGCCGAGACCGGGTGGACAGTTGCGCACGACACATTCGACGATACCTCCGACGGAATTTCCCTCGGAACGGATCTTTTTGATGTGATCGATCATCATTTCGACCACCGCGGGATCCGCGGTTCGAACGATATTTGATTCGATCTCTTTCGAGGTCACGGTGGCGGGATCCACGTTCGCGTGGATGTGCTGGATGGTGCTGACCCAGGCGAGGATCTCGATACCAGGCGCGAGGGATTCGAGGACCTGTCTGCCGACGGCTGCTGCGGCGACTCGCCCGATGGTTTCACGAGCGGAGGCGCGCCCACCACCCGAGGGAGCGCGGATGCCGTATTTCGCGTCGTAGGTGTAGTCCGCGTGGGAGGGTCGGTATTTCACGGCCATGTCCTGGTAGGCGGAGGGACGCTGGTCTGTGTTTCTCACCATGATGGAGATGGGTGTGCCGAGTGTTCTACCCTCGTGGATGCCGGAAAGAATCTCGGCGGTGTCCGCTTCTTTGCGAGGGGTTACGATTTCGGATTGGCCGGGACGGCGGCGGTCGAGCTCCGTCTGGATGTTTTCGAGTGAAACGGGGATGTTTGGCGGGCAGCCGTCGATGATGACGCCGACTCCGCCACCGTGTGACTCGCCGTAGGTGTGGATGCGGAAAACGTTTCCGAAGGTGGATGACATGAAACTTTAAATTTTAAATTCTGATTCGCTTCGGAAAACCGACGAAAAAGACCGCTATTCGAGGTGTTTCGCGAGCTTGTGAGGGATGAGGAAACGCAGGGTGGCGCGATGCGAGGGCGGGCGTAGCTCGAGGCAGGTGAGGGAACCCTTCCGGACTTCGATGGAATTTCCCGGCGATCCGAGGCAGTGCTGGATGAGCTGGGAGAGGTCCGGCTCATGACCTACGATCATCACGCGCTCGAAATCATTGAAAGCGGCGAGCTCCATGAGAGCGGTGCCGGGGGACATTCCGCAGGCGATCCAGGGCTCGGTGATCGCGCCCGGGATGCCAGCGGCCCGGGTGAATTCATCCGCTGTCTGACAAGTGCGGCGCAGGGGGCTGCACAGCACCAGATCGGGAAGCATTTCGGACGCGGCGAGAATGCGGGCGACATTTCGCGCTTGCTCGATTCCTTTCTCTACCAGTTCCCGCGAATAATCCGTTCGCCCCTGAAGACCGTGGTCTTCAGCTTTGCCATGACGGAGGAGGAGCAGTTGCATTTTGGTGAAGGCGGCTTGGGGGACTGTATTCGTGAAACCTGGAAACCAGGCGATGGCTACATCGTCATCCCGCCATCCACGGCGATGACTTGGCCGGTGATGTAGCGGGCGGAGGGGCTGGCGAGGAATGCCACGGTATCGGCGATGTCCGTGGTGGTACCGAAAGAGGCCAAGGGGATTTTTCCGATCACGGCTTCCTTCACGTTGTCCGCGAGTTCGTCAGTCATGTCGGTGGTGATGAAGCCTGGGGCGATGGCGTTGCAGGTCACGGCGCGGCCGGCGAGTTCACGGGCAACGGCTTTCGTGAAACCGATGAGGCCGGCCTTGCTGGCGGAGTAATTGGCTTGTCCGGCGTTTCCGATCAGACCGATGACCGAGGCGATGTTGATGATTCGTGAATTCTCACCTTTCATAAGCGGGCGCATGAAGGCTTTCACCGTGTTGAACGCTCCCTTGAGGTTGGTGTCGAGCACGGTATCCCAGTCGGTCTCCTTCATCCGCATAAGCAGGCCGTCGCGGGTGACTCCGGCGTTGTTGACGAGAATATTCACGGGGCCGAGTTCGTCACCGATTTTTTTCGCAAGATCCTGGACGGCATCGTGATCCGAGACATCCACGGCGTACGCGGAGCAGGAACCGGGGAAGGTTTCGTTGATCTCTTTCGCCGCGCCTCCACAGCTCGATTCACTGCGGCTGACGAGCGCGACCTTCGCGCCTTGCGAGGCGAAACTGCGGGCGATTTCCTGGCCGATACCTCTACCGGCTCCGGTGACGACGACGATCTTGTCTTTGAACTGCATGGTCTTGAAATTTTCTAGGGGCGTGTGGTGCTGGTGAGCAGCTTGGTGTATTCCTGAAGGGCGGTCGAGTAATTCCCGGCGAGCGACGCGTCCGGTTCCAGTGTGGAACCGGGCGACGCTTTGCAGAAATTTTTCTGAAGTGAAACCAGATCGTGACCTGCGGCTGTCGCGGCGATCAGCGCGGCTCCGAGGGCGGCGGAGTTCGAGACTTCGAAACGTTCGACAGGTGCTTGGAATACGTCGGCGACGACCTGGGCGATGCCGTCGTTCTGCGCCGCGCCACCCGTCAGGCGGATGCGTTCGGCAGGCACTTCCATCCATTCCGAGTGGAGTTTCATGTTGAGAAACTGGCCTTCAAGCAGTGAGCGGATACGGAGAGCCGGCGTTCCGTCTTGGGAAAACTGGGTGACCGGGGTGGTGAAATCGAAGCGTGGTGTGATCTCCGCGCCGTAGAAGGGGAGTGTCAGGTTCTTCCCGGCGGAGGAGGCGGTCTCTGAAAGTGCCGTTTTGCCGAACGCGTCCCAATCCGTGCCGAGTTCGTCGCGGAGAGCTTCCCGGGCGAGCGATCCGTTGCGGAAGCAGATGAGGGACATGTAGACGCCCGCCGGATTTCCGAACACGTGGCCGAACCCTTGCGGGTCGGTTTTCGGCGCGGGCATCGCGGCGAAAAAGGTATCGCTGGTGCCGAGTGAGATCACGATCTGGCCTGGAATCGTGGCGCCCATGCCTACCAGCGAAGCTGGGTTGTCGCCCGTGAAAGGACAGACCTCGCAATTACTAGGAAGACCGTATTTCGTGGTGAAATACGCGGAAACCGTGCCCTGGGGCTCCAGGCAAGGGGACGGCGGAAGAAGCTTTTCCCCGAGGCCGGGAGCGGTTGCTTCGAGAAGATCCGCATCCCAGGCGCGTGCGGAGAGGTTCAGCAAGTTCATACCCGCTCCGTCTCCGTAATCGATGGGAATCGATTTGCCTGCGAGCACGGACGCGATGAATGAACTCACCAGATGGATACGTGCCGTTTCCCGGTAGGCCTCGGGATCGTTTTTAAAAAAACGGCGGATCTGCGGACCAGTGAAACGCTCGATGGCGACGGAGCCCGAGCGGGCGCAGACCTCGGTGGGGCTTCCAAGAGCGGCGGTAATTTCGGCGCACTCCTCACCGGTGGAGGTGTCCATCCAGATGGGTGAGGATTTCCTCGAAAGGGTGGGGGAGATCTGCTGGGAAAGGGATTTCGCGGGGTCGAGATTGCTTAGTGTTTCCTCAAAAGCCGCGTTCAGATAGACGGAGCCGTGTTGCTGGCCGGAGCCCGCGATATGTGTGATGCCGGATAGATCCGTTTCAGCAGAGAGTTTTTCGAAGACCAGATCGAGTGCGTCCAACCACATCAGCGGATCGGCATGCACCTCACCGTTCTGTCCGCCGGGGATGAACCCGCTGGGTGCCTTGTACTCCGGCAGATCCTTTCCGAAATTGACAGATACGGTGGTGACAACGCTGCCGGAAGCGGGATCGATCAAGAGCGCGCTGAGAGACTGGGTGGAGGAATCGAGTCCGAGGAACATGGCAGGAGTTTTTGGGGAATCGCGATCCGTTCAAGCATGAAACGGATCGAATGGCACAAAAAAAGAGCGGCTGCCCGTAGGCAACCGCTCTCAGATTGTTTCAACTAAAGAAACGAGTCTTAGAAGCTGACAGCAAGGATGCTGCCTGCGATGAACTCGTTGTCGTAGTCGAGGCGATCGTTATCCGCGATGCCCCACGAGTGGGAGATGAACGGGGAGATGGTTGCGTTTTCGAAGGCTGCCCAGTCAAGAGCGACTTTCGCCTGGATGTGGGAAACGGTGGTGCGCTCGAAGAGGTAACCGGTGGTCACGCCCGTGTTGAGCGTAAGGCACGGGCTAAGCTCGAAGCCTTTACCGAAGTAAAGCTCGCTGTAACCGTTGTTGTCGCTTGCATTGCCTGCGACATCCCAGAAGTAGGTGAAGGAAGTTTCGAAGCCGTAGAACTCCTTGGATGCGGAGAGATACACTTCCTGCTGGTCAAAGCCGAGACGGCCGAGGTTCCAGTAGTAGATGTAGCCGATCGCACCGGTGAAGTAACCGAAGTCGTAAGCGGCTTCACCATAGGTGTCCACTTCGCTGTCGATCTGGTTTCCGGTGTTGGCTGGGCTGTTGTTGAACACAGCTGCCCAAACGCCAGCGCTGAGTTGCACGCCGTTGTAATCGTAGGCGGCGTCAAGGCCGACTTCGGTAAGGTTGTCGCCGGTGTCCTGACCACGGAACACGTACTGGGACGCGTAGCCGGTGTGGAGTTCGTATTCGACTTCAGCCGAGGCGGTGCCAGCCACGAGGGCGGAGGCAGCGGCCATGGCGCCAATTAGTTTGCAGTAGTTTTGCATAGTGTTGTTGTTGGTTTCGGTTGCTGGAATCGTCCCCGCCTGTGCCTGTTTAAAGCGCAGAGAAGGAGCGGTGTGGACTGTCCCGGATGCTTCGTGGATCACCCGGCACGCGTCACTCCGGAGATATTTAGCAAATCCGAAGTAGTTGTCGAGGGAAAAAACGTAGCACGGAATGACCCGCACGGCGGATGTGTAGGAAGCGACCGCCCGGGAGGCAAGATTTTTTTAGCAAATTCGATAAGAGGGCCGGAGGGGTTGCAGAGGCCGGATTCGTTGGGTTGTGGCGGGTCTTCGAGTTTTGGCACGGGGTTTGCTTTGCCGGGTTCCGCTGCTCCCGTCTCGAAAGAACTGGCGGGCCAGGCAGCTAAATATCCGACAACCCCGACCAACATGACCAGACGACATCCAATGAAATTGCGAGCACTAGCCCTAGCGGCGGTGGCTTGCTTCGCAGTGCCCCTCCTTCCCACGGCCGGATACGGCCAGGACGAAGCGGCCCCCGCTCCTACCGAGGAAGTGGCCACCCCAGCTGCGGTCGAAGAAGCCGCCCCGGCCGAAGACGCGCCTGCTCCCGGGACGTACGAGGCATTCATGGCAGGGCCCGATGCCGCCATGTTCACGGTGAACAACCTGTGGATCCTGATATCCGCCGCGCTCGTGTTCATCATGCACCTCGGCTTTTCCACGGTTGAGTCCGGTCTCTGCCAGAAGAAGAACACGGTCAACATCCTCTTCAAAAACGTGTTTATCGTCTGCATCGGTGCCCTCGGCTACATGGCCTACGGCTTCAACGCGATGTATCCGGGCGATGAATGGACGATCAGTAATTTCTTCAAGATCGGTTCGGGACTCACAAACACGTTCTACGACAAGCCTGACGTGGAAAACGTGAACCAGGTCTTCGCCAACATGACCGGCGAATACGCGTCCTACACCTACTGGTCCGACTTCATCTTCCAGGCGATGTTCGCCGCCACCGCCGCCACCATCGTTTCCGGTGCTGTCGCGGAGCGTGTGAAGCTCGCTCCGTTCATGATCTACGCGGCTGTGCTCGTGACCTTCATCTACCCGATCACCGGTTCCTGGGAATGGGGCGGTGGCTGGCTCAATGCTTTCGGTGGTGAAAATGCCGAAAACACCGGACAGTTCATCGACTTCGCCGGTTCCTCCCTGGTCCACGCGTTCGGTGGATTCGCAGCCCTTGCCGCTGTCATCGTTCTCGGCCCCCGCCGTGGCAAATACACCAAGGACGGTGTGAGGCCCATCCTCCCCCACAGCCTTCCGCTTGCTGCGATCGGTGTCTTCCTTCTTTTCCTCGGATGGTTCGGGTTCAACGGTGGCTCGGTTCTCAGCGCCGACCCGCAAGGCGTCTCCCGCGTGTTCGTCACCACGGCCATGGCCGGATTCGGCGGCGGTCTCGCAGCCATCTTCACCTCGTGGATCGTTCTCAAAAAGCCTGACCTTTCCATGGGCCTCAACGGAATGCTCGCAGGTCTCGTAGGTATCACCGCAGGTGCCGGTGCCATCACTCCATGGGGTGCGGTCATCGTCGGTGCTATCGCCGGTGCGCTGGTAGTGGTCTCCGTGCTCTTCTTCGACAAGATCAAGATCGACGATCCGGTCGGTGCGATCTCCGTCCACGGCGTGTGCGGTGTCTGGGGAACGCTCGCGGTAGGCATTTTCGGAAAAGAAGAGCTCGCAGGAGAGAAAATCTCCCTGATGGCCCAGCTGACCGGAACGGTTTCCATCTCGGTCTTCGCCTTTGTCTGCTCCCTGATTCTCTTCCTCATCCTCAAAGTCACCACCGGTGTCCGGGTTGACGCGCAGGAAGAAGAAGAAGGCCTCGACGTCGCCGAGCACGGTTCGCCCGCTTACACGGACAGCCACGCGTAATCCGACTCCCTGAGTTTTCACAAAACGGGCGGCCTTTCATAAGGTCGCCCGTTTTCGTTTGCCCGGATGGCGCGTTCCGCTACCAATTTCACCCGGATGAAACGACAGATGATCAGAATCTTCCTCGCGGTGGTTCTCGTGGCGTTGACCGCGATCGCGGCGAAGCTGTGGGCGGCGGACTACTCGCGCGAACCCGACCCGGCGGCCCGGATGGAGATCGAGGGGGCGATGATCACGAAGGACAAGGTCAAGGCTTACTACTGGGTGGATGTGCATCTGAAAAAATCCGGAGGAGAAGAGCACGATCTTCGCAAACCGGTGCGGCTTGTCACCGGGGACGGGGTGGAGCATGTCCCTGCGGACACGACCTTCGCAGGCAGTCCTGAAAACGGTTTCACAGATCTCTGGTTCAAGTTCTGGCTGGAGGAAGCGGATCTCCACGGCACGATGGTATTGAAAATCAACGATGGGACGCTCGCCGTGAAAACGAACTCCGGGATGCCGGAAACGGATGACAAGGGAACCGCTGTTTTCAGATCCGACAACTGGGACGCGTCATGGCTTGGCTTCTGATCGACAACTCGAACTCCAGGACGAAGCTCCGGCTCGGGGACGGGGACGGGCTTCTGGAGTGGACGGTTATAATTCCCACGGTGGATCTCAGTGGCGATTTTTTACGTGATCATCTGCCGGGAGAAGAAATTGACGGAGTGGTGCTGGCGTCCGTAGTGCCGGAAAAGGCAGGGATGATCCGGAGATTTTTCGGAGAAAGCACAGCCTTCCACGAGATTTCACATGAAAGTCCGCTGGGATATGGATTCGATCTCGAGCACCCGGAGCAGATCGGGAGCGACCGTCTCGCGAACGTGGCCGCACTGAAAACCGGGCGCGGTGAGCCGGGTATCGCGATCGATTTCGGGACGGCGGTCACCTTCAGCGTGCTTTCCGTATCCGGAAATTTCGCGGGAGGAGCGATCGCTCCGGGAATGGACGCGATGACCGCATATCTGAACGAGCGAACCGCGAAGCTCCCTTCCGTAATCCCCGTCGTGCCAGCGCAGGCGATTGGCAAGACCACCGTCGAGGCGATCCGATCCGGTGCGGTGATCGGTCAGCGCGGGATGGTCAGGGAAATCCTGCGGGAGCTCGCACTGGAAGCGGGAGGCCGTCCAACAGTCGTGGCGACCGGCGGAGGTGCGGAATTCGCCGCGAGAGGGCTTGCGGAAATCGATCTCGTGGCTCCGGACCTGACACTGGAAGGTCTGCGTCTCGTGGCCGCGCGGGTATTCATATAAATCCGTTTCCCGGAATGTTTTTATGTAGATATTTCCTCCCCGACCCACTAGGCAAAGCGCGGTTATGAGCAACAGACCTTTGGCAATCGGCATAGACTTCGGCGGCACCAGCGTGAAAACAGGTGTCGTCCGCGGCTGTGAGATCATCGATCACGCACCCCCCATCGCCACCCAGGACTTCGCGACTCCCGCGGAGCTGATCGAGACCATGGTGCGTGCGGTGGAAGATTTGCGGAGACGCCATAAGGATATCCGCGCTGTCGGGATCGGGATGCCCGGATTCGTGGATTTCGGAAAAGGAGTGGTGCTGAATCTCACCAACGTCCGGGGCTGGCAGGACATTCCGCTCAAAGAAATACTGGAGGAAAAGATCTCCCTGCCTGTCGCCGCCGACAACGACGCCAACTGCATGGCATATGCCGAGTGGAAGCTGGGTTCCGGAAAAGGGTTTTCACATATCGTCTGCGCCGCTCTCGGAACCGGCGTGGGTGGCGGAGTCGTCGTGAACGGAGCCATGGTCCGGGGTGCGAACTTCGGGGCGGGAGAAATCGGTCAGACGTCGATCGATTTCGAAGGTCGGCAAGGTCATTACGGGAATCTCGGCGCGCTCGAGGACTATATCGGTAACAACGAGATCGCCAGTGACGCGATGCTCGCCTACAAATCCGCGGGAATTTCCAAAGGAATCGAGGACTGCACTCCGGCCGCACTGGCGGAGGCGGCAAGGCACGGCGATGAGATCGCGCTCGGACGTTGGAACCAGATCGGGCGCATGCTGGCGACGGCGATGATGAATACCTGCTGGTTGCTCAACCCCGAGGCCCTCGTCATCGGTGGCGGTGTGGCCCGTGCGGGTGATCTGATTTTCGCCCCCTTCCGCGAGCATTTGCTGCGTCAGCTTTCCGGGCCGTTCAAAGACAAGCTTGCGATCCTTCCCGCGGCATTCGGACACGAGGCGGGCACGGTCGGTGCGGCCGCTCTCGCGTTGGACGAGGCCGGCATCTGAACCCCGCTTACGAACGAAAAATTTTACTTCAGGCGGGATTCCCCGGCCACCGCCGGTCATTTCACGGCGGTTATCGTGAGTGGTGGCTGCTCCAGGGAGTCTCCTTTTTTCAGGCCGAGCAGTTTTAGATACAGCGGGCTTTCCGGGCTGAGCAAGGTCACCTCCAGCCCTTTGAAATCGATTTCCAATCCACCCGATGCCGGCGCGAGGAGGAATGCGAGCTTTTCGCGTGAGCCTGTCCGCTTCGCTTCTACGAGAGCACCCGCCTCGATCTCGTCTTTCGGAGAAAAGTCGCGGAGTTTTAGATTTTCGAAAGCTCGCAAAGTCGCAGCCAGCTCCGTGACCTGCCTTGCCTGGCCGGTGGCGAGATAGGATTCCTCCAGGCTGCGGGTGTCGTATTTGCTCTCGGCCTTGGAGCCGGGATCGGTGGCGGCGGCGTGCGCCGCCATCGCAGCGCGTGCGAGTCGGTCCAGACGACTGCGGAGTTCGGTGCGTATCAGTTCGATCAGATCGGATTTCATGTTCGGAAACGGGAGGCACTATCGGTCCGCGTTCCATTGCTGGCAACACATTGCCGCAAGAGGAGGCTTGACCGCAGGTAGGAGGATATGCAGTTTGTGCGCCCCGTCGCTGCCTTGGTGGCATCCCGGCGGCACACACGAACTCACAAATCGATTAGGTATGGCTGCGAAGATTTACACAAACAAGGACGCGAATCTTACTTCGCTCAAGAAGAAGACGCTCGCCGTGATCGGCTTTGGCTCGCAAGGCCACGCCCACGCGCTGAACTTGAAAGACAGCGGACTGAATGTCATCATCGGTCTCTATAAGAAATCCAAGTCCCGCGAGGTCGCCAAGAAGCTCGGCTTCGAGGTCATGGACACCGCGGAGGCTGTGAAAGCTGCCGACGTGATCTTCGTCGCCACTCCGGATACCGTGATTCCCGAGGTCTACAACAACGACATCGCGGAGCACCTTACCAAGGGCAAGACCCTGCTTTTCTCCCATGGTTTCGCCGTGCATTTCAAGACCATCGAAGTGCCTGACTTCGTGGATGTGATCCTCGTCGCACCAAAAGGCCCCGGCCATACCGTGCGTTCGCAGTTCGTGGACGGAAAAGGCGTTCCCGGTCTCATCGCCGTGCATCAGGACGTTTCCGGAAAAGCGAAGACCACCGCGCTCGCATGGGCGCGAGGAGTCGGCTGCACCCGTGCCGGCGTGTTCGAAACGAATTTCCGTGAAGAGACCAATACCGACCTCTTCGGTGAGCAGGTCGTGCTCTGCGGCGGTGCTTCCGCCCTGGTGAAAGCCGGTTTCGAAGTCCTCGTAGAGGCTGGATACCAGCCGGAAATGGCCTACTTCGAGTGCCTCCACGAGCTCAAGCTCATCGTAGATCTCATGAACGAGTCCGGCATCGCCGGCATGCGTTTCTCCATCTCCGAGACCGCCGAATACGGCGACGTTTCCGTTGGGCCGAAGATCATCGACGCCTCCGTGAAAAAGCGCATGGAGAAGCAACTCAAGATCATCGAGGACGGCAAGTTCGCCAAAGAGTGGACCAAGGAATACCTCTCCGGCTCCAAGAACTTCAACGCTCTCCGCAAGGAAGGTGAGCAACATCCGATCGAAAAAGTCGGTGCGAAACTCCGCTCCACCATGAGCTGGATCAAGCAGACCAAGATGAAAAAGGGAGCCAGCCAAGCGAGCTACGTTTCCTCTTCCAAATAGTCTCCGGATTTTCAATGGACGCCCGGCTGCCGAAAGGTGGCCGGGCGTTTTTCTGTCAACGTGTCGCCGCAGGCAGCCACACTCTCGCGCCGACGCTGCGTTGCTCGCGCTCCTTGAAAAAGCCTGCGAGGCCTTTGCGGTGCTCCAGGTCCTCGATCGCCTCGGCGGCCGTCGCGTATCTCCAGCGGAAGCCGGCTTCACGGAGGCGCAGGGGTTGTGCCCAGCGGCTTTTTGTGACCAGTTCCGTTTCCGTGTCCATGAAGGCGGCACCGATCTCCAGCATCCACTCCGTCGCCGGTAGTCCGATGGGCATGCCGACCGTTTCACGGAAGTAACGCATCAGCTGGCGGTTCGTCGGGAAATCAGGTGCGGTCATGTTGATGATGCCTTCCATGAACGGATCGCGGGCGATGAAGTCGATAGCGCGGAGGAAATCCTCCATGTGGATCCAGCTCACGCGTTGCTTCCCGGTTCCCATGGCCCCTCCGAGCGCTCGGTTGGTGAGGCTGGTCAGAACGTCGTAAACCGTATCCGGCTCGTTCGCCAGGACCATGCCGGTGCGCAGGGCGATCTTGCGTGTTTCCGGCGGTATCCGTGCGGCGAAGAACGCGTCCTCCCATTTCGTCGCGACTTCACACGAGAATCCGGTCCCGGGCTCTCCGTCCCATTCATCCTGCGGACCATCCTCCGCGTGCCGGTACCAGGTGGCGGTGCTCGAGTTCAGCCAGAGTCCGGGAGGCACCCGGCAGGCGGCGATCGCCGTTCCGATGGCGGTCGTGCTTTCGGTGCGGCTGCGGACGATTTCCTCCCGGTTGGCGGGGGTGTAGCGGCAGTTGACGCTGCTGCCGGCGAGGTTGATGACCAGCTCCGCGCCCTCGAGGGCAAGCGCCCACGGACCTTGGGTTCTGCCGTCCCATTCCAGGAACATACCGTCTCCGCTCCAGCCCTTCCGGCTGCGTGCGATGGCGACGACTTCCCGCCCCGTCCGGGCGAAATGGCGACAAAGGTAGCGACCGAGAAATCCGTTCGCTCCGAAAATGACTACTGTGGGATTCATGAGATAAAGTGGGTGAAAAAAGGATCAGCCGAGCAGTTTGCTGGCGAGTTGGAGGGCTAGGCCGTGTTTCATGGAGGAGACACGGTCTGACATCTTGGAGACGAAACCGACGAACTCGCCCAGCTCCTTAACTTGGTCGTGAAACGCTTTCGCCTCCGCACTCTTCATGCCTTTCGTATCCTCCGCGCATTTGTTCAGGAGCGCGAGTGCCGGCTCGATCTCGCGGCGTTTGCGCTCACGCGCGATGATCGTGAAAATCTGCCACACGTCCTTTTCCGCTTCGTAGTAATCCCTGCGGTCGCCCTTGATGACGATCATCCGGATCAGCCCCCAGTTGACCAGTTCCTTGAGGTTCGTGTGGGCATTGCCCCGGCTTACCTCCAGAGCCGCCATCACTTCGTCCGGTACACAACGCGTTGGGCGAGGTCATCAGCAAGGCGTGGATCTGGGCCATCGTCCGGTTGATTCCCCACTGGGTCCCGAGCGCTCCCCATTGGGCGATGAATTCATCCCGGGCCTCGGTCAGGCGATCTTTCGTTGCGTTCATAAGTTTCAGTTAATACTGAAACTACGAAAGATCAATACGTTTTTTGAAAATTCCGTTCCTAATTTTCGTCCTCGTTCCGAAGATATGAAAAAACCGCCTTCCGACGATGTCGGAAGGCGGCCGGGGGCGGGGGGATCCCGTTGATCAGAGTGAGGACTTGAGTGACTCGAACTTAGTGCGCTTGGTTTCAAGTTCGCGTTCGAGTTTCTCGATGTCCTGCCCGAGGGTCAGCATGGTGCTGAGCTTGTTTTGCATGCTGCCCTTGCCACCGGATTTTCCCGGTTTGCCGGATACGCCTGCGTTCTTAAGCCAAGAGGCGATGGTGAGTTGGGAAATTCCGAACTTCTTAGCTGCGGAACTCTGGCCACCACGGCCGTTCGAAGCATTGTAGTCGGAGACATATTCCACGACTTTGGCTTTCTCCTCGGGTTTGTAACGTTTGCCGCGGACGGCATCTTTCTTGTTTGATGTACTCATTGCGGGGCGAAACTAACGCGGAGGAATGCGCTAGCAAGTAGAATTGTTACACCGGTGTGTTAGTAATTACTAAGCGAGTTCCCGTAGTCTCTCTGTGATGTCATCGAAACGGGTCGCTTGGAAGCCAGCTCCATCCATCACTTTCTCTCTGGCGACCACTCCACCGAAGGCGATCATGAGGTCGACATCGGGCTTGGTTTCGAGGTCGGATATGCCATCTCCGATCATGATGGTCCGGGATGGAAGCATGGCTTGCTTCCACTCCCGGATGATTTCGTTTTTACCCAGGTTGCGGGTGCTCGGATAGGTGTCTCCGTATCCGGAATATTCTCCCAAGGCGTTGAAATACAAGGGGACAGCCTCTACGTGACAGATGTCCAGGAACTTTGCCAGGGGGAGGATGGCGGGTGCGAATCCGCCGGATATGATGACTGGCAACCAGCCTAGGGTGCGCGCCTCCGCGAGGAAATCCTCCACTCCGGGCACGATGGTTTCCACGTACTGCCGCCCGACCCGTTCGACCAGCTCCCGGTCGGGTTTGATGATATCCATCCTCCTCCTGAATACCTCGGCGAGTGGTATTTCGCCGTTCATCGCGGCGTCCGTTAGATTAACGACTTCTGCAAAGATTGCAGGGTCCGAGAGGCGGGCAAGTTCGTCGATACCCTCTATTTGCGACAAGGTTGAATCACAATCGATAAAAAGCAGCTTGGTATCGGAGGAAGTTAGAGGGGAGATTGTCATTTCCGCCCCAGTTTCGACCGCATCGAACAGCTCCGACATGTCACTGTTGGCGAGGCGGACGCAACCATGACTGGCCGGGCGACCGATCAGATCCTCGCGGTTGGTGCCATGGATATAAATGTAACGATCGAGGGTATTCGCGTTTTCGGCATCGAGTCCTTCGAGGCGGAGGATGCGGGTAAGTATGAGATCGTCCTCCGTGGTATCGGACGGCTCCCAGGCACCGACGGGGACCCGTGCGACAAACTTGGTATATATAGGCTCACCCGCGCCGATCTTTTCTGAAACGCGGAACTTTCCGGTGGGTGTGCGGAGGCTGCCCTCGGTGAACCCCATGCCCTTTTCCGAGGTGGAGACAGGAAAGGTCCGGACGTGTCTGCCGCCGATGGATAGGTCGAGTGTCTGACGGTCGAAGGGAAACTTCGAGATGGATTGATTTGCTCATTCGGCTGATTGGAATACCGCGAGAGCATTGTGCCCGCCCATGCCATGGGCAAGTTTGAAGACCGGGCCGGAGCAGGGCAGGGGGGCTTCCGGAGTGGCCCACCCGGGTGGCGCGGTCGTTCCGGTGGGGTTGGGCGGGAGCACGGATTTCTCCATGAAATTCAAGAGGATCGCGCTTTCGAGCAGTCCGCTGGCTCCGATCGTGTGGCCGAGAAAAGGCTTCAGGAGGTGAAGGGTGGCTGGCGGCAACTCCCCGTAGATCGTGCGCTCGGCGCGGGCCTGGATCCGTGTGCCGGTGGCGTGCGGGCAGACTGCCGCCGGATCACCGACGAGGGCGCGGGCCTTTCCGATCAGTAGGCGGGAGCGTCCGCCATCGCGTGGCACGCCCACGGGGTCTCTGCCATCCGAGTTGTTCGAGAAAAACGAGAGGCGGGTCTTACCCGCGGGTTCCGACTGCAGGGCGATGGCTGCGGCGCCCTCCGCAGGGATGAAGCCGTCTGTCGTTTCGGAAAAAGGATCGAGTTTCTCCCGGGATGAGAGCAGCCCGGAGCTTGCGTAGTTATCGAGAAGCAGGGGGACGAGCGGGAGGTCCACGGCGATGACCAGGGCGCGGGATGCCTGACCGGAATCGAGCATGAGTTTCGCGAGGCCGAGAGCGTCGAGCCCTGCGGAGCAACCGCTGGCGAGCACATGGTTCGGCCCGAGGATTCCGAGTTCGATGGAGACGGCGGTCGCGGGTTCGCTATGGATGGTGTTGCTGGCAGCCATCAGGCGGAAGGGACGTCGGCCTGGCCACGGGCCGAGCCAGCCGGCGGCGTTACCCCGACTGGTACCGACGATGAGCGCGGTGTCTTCCAGTTCAGCGGGTGTCCAGCCGGAGGAGGCGATGGCTTGGCGGGCGACGTGGAGTGCGGCCATCGAAGCGGGACTCCATTTCCGGTGGGTGAGAATTTCCCTGGGGGTGATCCATGCGGCCGGGACCGAGGCGTGCGGGCTGCTCTCTCCGAGCAGTCCGGCGAGCGTGCGAAACGCGGTCTTTCCCGAAACGATGGATTCGAAATGGGAGTCGGGATCATGCCCGAGCGCTGACAATGCGCCGATGCCGGTGATGGAAAGCGGAGAAGCGATCCCTTCCGGTAGCAAGCTTGGCGGGGACGGCAACCCTGAAATCGGGATTCGGTGGCTTTTCGCGCTTTGCCATCCGGCGCCGATACCGCATACAGGCCGTAGCGATGAAGTCGGTTCTGGAAACGATCAACGGGGGAGCCGAGTATCTGAAGAAGAAGGGGATCGAGGATCCCAGGCGGAATATGGAGTACCTGCTGGCTCACGAGCTGGGCTGCGGGCGCATGCAGCTTTACACACAGTTCGACAGGCCGCTGGAAGAGGAGAATCTGGTGCCACTGAGAGAATCGTTGCGGAAGCGCGGGGAAGGAGTGCCGCTGCAGCACATATTGGGCGAGGTAGGTTTTTTCGGCAGGGATTTCATCTGCGACAGACGCGGGCTGATCCCAAGGCCGGAGACCGAGGAGCTGGCGGAGATGATTTTGGCAAAAGCTCCGCAGAAGCCGATGCACGTGCTGGACATGGGTTGCGGATCCGGCGTGCTCGGACTGACCTTGGCGGCGGAGCGTCCGGAATGCCGCGTGACTCTCGCGGATATCTCTCCCGAGGCGATTTCCCTCTCGCGCGAGAACGCGGAAAAACTGGGACTCGGGAACATCGCATATGCGGAGAGCGACTTGTTTACGAAAATTCCGGGTGAGTTCGATCTCATCGTGGCGAATCTGCCTTACGTCGCCTCCGGGGAGGCCGCGACGATGGCGAAAGAGCTTTCCCATGATCCCGCTCTGGCTTTGTTTTCCGGCGAAGATGGGATGGATCTGCTGCGGAAATTTATCCCGGCGGCTTTCGATCATATGAAACCGGAAGGGTTGCTGGCGCTGGAGATCGGTTATGACCAGGGAAATGCGGTGGAGGTGCTGCTGAGGGATGCCGGTTTCCGTGAGATCGAGGTGCGGAAGGATCTATCGGGAGTGGCTCGGTTTCCCTTTGCCTACGCCTAAAGAATACGGAGAAGCGTGCTTCCAGCCGCTAGGGGAGGACCGGGTTAGCGTGCTGATCCTTCGCTAGCGGCTGGAAGCACGCTTCTCCGTATTGGAGCCGTGGGCTCCAAGCCCTAGGGCTGATTTGTGCGAATCCTAGACGAAAACATCCCCGGCGGACGGACCGCGCGGGGATGTGGGTAGAACGAATCCGAATTCGGATCAGCGCTTGCGGCGGGCTGCGAGGCCCAGCAATCCGAGAATGGAAAGAACAGCGGCGGACGGCTCGGGGACGACCGTGTAGCCGATGGAGAGGGGATCGAGATCGGAGGCCGTGGTGATGCGAATTCCGACAATTCCGGGAAGTGCGGCTCCGCCATTGAGATCGGAAACGTCGAAAGCAATCCCCGCGATATTACGAGTGAGTGAGTTGGAACCATTGGTAGTGATGGTGACATCTTTTCCGGTGTCGCCCCATGCGCTAACCGCCACAGGGAGTGCCAACCCGATCAGGTTGTTACCGGAATCGATCCCTTGAATAGTTACCGAGTCGTCTCCGGGTGTGCCTAAGCTACTATCAGTACCCAGCTCGAAAACGAAGATGTCGTTGCTTGCCCCAGCCACGCCCGCAGCGGTGAAAGAGCCTCCGAAGATCACATCGAAAGTGCCTGGGTTTGCCAGCCCGTTTGATAGGTCGAGATCGGTGATCGTGGAGGATGCGAGGTTGGGAGCGCTTCCCACCGCCCGGACGGATGTCGAACCCGCAACAGTGCTGGAAGCGGAGCCTGAAACTCCGGAATATGTCCCGGATGCGACGGTGAAGCTCATCAAGGTCGTTCCCGCAGCAGTGATAGTCGCGGGGTTTCCGTTGTTGGTGGTGACACCCGTGATCCCGACGAGAGCGGCGTCCGCGGAGCGGGCTGACACGAGGGCGAGCAAGGCAACGGCGGGGATTGCGAGGGATTTCGAGGTCATGCGATGATTTTACTGGAGGTTCCCAGCGACCAGGTCAAGCGAATGTGCGCGTGGACCTGTTTATTTCCATGAAGTCGCAGGCGGCTCGGCAAAGTCTTTGGCGAGGCGTTCGAGTAGCTCAGGATCGGGTTTTTCATCGGTGAGGACGAAGCGGTAGGCGGAGCGGTAGCTCGTGCCGGGAGTGATCTCCATCGGCCCGGCGATCTGTGGGGCGAAGGAGACGAAAGGTTCCGTCGGGTGGACGCGGACGGGCTGGGGGGCGCGGAAATTTTCCGGGGAACCGAGGATGGAGATGGTGCCGGAGCCGGACTCCGGCGGGCCGGACATGGCGATCCATGAGGCGGGGTTTGCGTTCGCTTTGTCCCGGTCGGTGACGTTTTCCGAGGTGACGAACGAGGCGTTTTTCGCGCCATCCCATGCTCCGAGACCGCGGATGCCGATTCCACCGTAGTGATACTCCGGTAATACGAGCGTGGATTCTCCGGCCGTTTCCTGGACCGAGGCAAGCTCGATGAGGTGATAGGACTTTTCTCCGGCGGGGATGGCGAAAATCTTCACGGTCCACTTTTCATCCAGCGCGATCACGGGTTTCCCGGAAGTGAGATCGGTGAACTCGTTTTCCGCTTCGATCCCCCCGAATACGGGGCCGCTCCAGGAGGAGACAAGCCGCTTGCAATCGACCTTTCCGTTCCCTTTTCCCATGTTCCAGAAATCCGTTTCCCGATCTTGGAAAACGACTTTCGTCCAAGCGGTCCATACGCCGTGATGGTGGAGATGGTTCGCGGGATAATCGTCGGTGAGAGTTTTTCCGCCGGGAGTGACGAGGGGATGCAGGTATCCGCCACGCTGATAGACAGGGTCGATGTCGCCGCGTGGCAGGGAGCTGGTTCTCCCCCGGAAAGTCGCGACCGGTTTCCCATCCAGGGAAAAGGAAACGCCGCCATCCTCGTTTTCCACGGTAACGACGTTGTCCGGCATGGGCTTCACGAGAGAAACGAGTTCGAAGGTGGCCGAGGCTTTGGCAGGAAGCTTCGGGAGTATGAAGGTTCCGGTGCCATCGTCGGAAAGCTGAACCGGGAGAACTTTACCGTCTGGTGATCGAAGGGCGGGAAAAGCCGGCGGATTCTCAGGTTGGGGAAACGAAACGACGGTATCCACGCGGTCGTGGTCGCCGGCCTCGACCTCGAGAATCGAGGCGGTGGCGGGCAGGTAGGCGGCGAGCAGTATTGCGGAGAGAATTTTCATGGAGGGCGGCTTTAGAAATCAAAGAGCATTCCCTGCGCGTCGTCCTCGGCTTTTTCGGCGGCAGGGAGGCCGGAGCCAAAGCCCTTCACTCCGAACTCGATCCACACGTCCGGGGTATCCATTTCGTCCGGAGCCAGGGATTGGATCGCCTGACTGAGGCCCGCGTCGAAAAAACGCCAGCGCGCGGCGAGGTCCTTCGCGCCTACGGTCGGGCAGGCGCGCGCGAGTGCGCCTAGGTAGCGCTCGGTTACGGAAGCGCGGGCCATGGCGAGGACCGGGGCCAGGATATCCTCCGGGAGGACGAGGGTTTTTCCGGCGAGTTTCAGGAAAAATCCGTGATCCATCCCGATCCGTGCGGAGGTGGCGGCGAGAGCATTGACGTAGGCGGAGATGCATTCCAGAGGTGATGTCATTTTTCCGGAATGCTGTTTTTCAGCGCTTCCGAGCGTGCGGAGGCGTTCCTGGCAAAGAGGGTCGAGCACGCGCATCATCACGAGATCCATCAGGCCCTCGCGACTGCCGAAATGATAATTCACGGCAGCGACGTTCGCCCCGACCGCGCCGGTGACATCGCGGACCGAGACGGACTCGAAGCCGTTTTCGACCACCAGCCGCTCTGCGGCATCCAGCAGTTTTCGTTTCGCTCCGGTCTCGGGCACTTTCAACACACGCACGGAAGGTAGCCAAGCGTCCCGGGAATGATTGTCAATCCCCGACCCCACGCGATCACGGTGTGGGAAAGCCGGGAACTGCGGAATATAGACATCACTGTTTTAGGGATCGCACAAACGCCCCCCAAAGGGCCCGGAGGTGTCGGAACCAAGGACTCCGGGACCCCCGGTTTTCTCCCTTGGCCGGATTTCCCACCTTGTCACCCGGCGCTTGGGGTTTAGAGTCTGCGAATGATCCTGAAAACCGCACTAGTATCCATCGTCCTGTCCGCCACCGCCTTTGCCGCGGATCTTGCCAAGATTCCTTTCGAAACAGCCGCCGGGGAGAAGACGAACCTCGCCGCCTACGAGGGAAAAGCCGTGCTGCTGGTGAACGTCGCCTCGAAGTGCGGGAACACACCGCAGTATGAGGGTCTCGAGAAACTCTATCAGGAGAAGAAGGACGCGGGTCTGGTGATCCTCGCTTTCCCTTGCAACGATTTCGGCGGACAAGAGCCGGGCACGATCGAGGAGATCCAGAAATTCTGCAAATCCAAGTATGACGTTAGTTTTCCCATCATGGAGAAGATCAGCGTGAAAGGTGACGACCAGCACAAACTTTACAAGGCTCTGACCGGCAAGCGGGGAGCTTTCCCGGGTGATACGAAATGGAACTTCGGCAAAATCTTGATCGGAAAAGACGGAAAGCCCGTGGCTAGATTCGAGCCCGGCACGAAACCGGGAAGCGCGGAGATCACCTCTGCCATCGACAAGGCGCTGGAAGAGTGATTTTTCGGAAATCCCCGTTGCGAGTTATTGCGAAAAATCGTATTTTCCCCACCATGAAATCGAAACCTTCATCACGTCAGTTCCTTCTTTTCGGCGTTGCCTGCCTGTGTCTGTCCGGTCTGTCATCGTGCCTGCCACTGGCGGCGGGGGCGGCGGCCGGTTACGTCGCCCACGACGAGGGCTACCGGGTGCGGAACCCGATCACCAAAGCCGAATGATCCTTTTCCTTCTGGTCTAACCCCTTCGGGACTCCCTTCTTCGGGAACGCGGAAGACGCTTACAATGGATTACATCAATCTCGGACGACAGACCTCCCGCCTTCTGGTCGCGGCAGGTTCTGCTGTCTGCTGTATTTCCATGGTATCCTGCGTGCCGGTCGCGATCGGCGCGGCGGGACTGGCGGTGGGATATATCGCGCGGGACGAGGGCTTCGGCCAGGCCCCAGCGATCAGCGCGGGGGGAAACAGCACCTACAAGGACTATATCGAAGAAGCTCCGGCCGAGAGCTACGACGCTCCCGACGCCTATGGCGGAGATGCCGGGGACGCGCCGGATTTCAGCGGAGACGGTCCGGTCTATTGAGGCTCCCGACGACGGTTCTCCCGCTACCTGACTTCTATCCTTAGAAATTTCCTTCCTGCTCCGTTTCTAGGCGTTCGGAAAACCCTGCGTTCCGCTCCTGCCGGGACCGCCGCTTGGTTCGCGGAGACCGCCGATTGCACATCCGCGTCCGACCACGGGGAAGGTGCCGGCCCGAGTGTTGTCGAGGACTGGGCTCTGACGGTGATCGCGGGATCGTCCGTGCGGACGACAGCGGTGAGAATCAGGTAATCAATATTGGCGATGGTCGCGAATCCGTGGGTCGGTTTCTCGAATGTCCCGCCGGGAGCCGCCGCACCGAACGCGTATTCCAGCAGCGCGGGAAAGCCGTTTCCATCCGCATCGGAGTCCCTTGACGCACCCATGGACCAAGGGCCGAACCCTCCCATCGAGGTGACAGTGAGATTGAATTTCAGGGAGGTGAAACCGCCCGCGCTGTCTGTGGCGCGGAGTTCCACTAGGACCGTCCCTGCGGAGCCGGAGGGCGCGGTTCCGCTGAGGACTCCGGCGGAAAGCGTGAGCCAGGCGGGCTTCGTGACCACGCTGACCGTCACCACCTGGTTTTCCGCATCCGTAGTTTCAGCGGAAAAGGAATATGCTTCTCCCTCGCCCAATCCACGGAGTGGGGAATTGGAGAATACCGGCGCGCTGTTCGTCCTGATGTACGGGCTGAAGTCCTGCGCGACCGTTCCGCCTTCGTGAAGGTTCGGAGAGCCGAAAGTGCTTCCCTTCCCATCATCGTATCCGAAATCCACGAATGTCGTTCCCGGCTCCACGTAGGGCGAAACATCCGGCGTGGGATCCGCCTCAAGTTCCATCACATCCACATTGCTGATCCCGCCCAAGGGCCAGATACCTTCGCCGACCGGTCCGTTCACTACGGCGTTGTTCGATTTGAGAATCCTGAACTGGGTGCGGGTGCTGCTGATCGCGATGCCGTCGCCATAGCTGCTTGCCGCTTGATCGATATAGACTCCGTCCGCGAGGTGGATATTGCTCCAGGCGTATGCCCCGTCTCCGGGATCCGATCCGCCGGGTCGACCCAGGCGGTTGGTCCGGTTGATCCATGTGTCCGAGCCGCCATCCGCAGTGGTATTCTCTGTGAAAGTCAGGACGGTGCCAGCCGGGACAGCCGCCCAGTAGCTATCCTGGGAAAGGACCAGCGTGTCGTCAGGTTGGAAAACATTTCCGGCCGCATCGTCGATCTCGATTTTCCAGCCGCGCATGTCCACGGTGGAGGCGGAGCCGTTTCCGACGACGACGAGTTCGAACCAATCGCCGCCGTTCCCGGCGACGGTTCCGAAAAACGTATCCGTGCCGTCCCCGGTTTCCGGATCGATGACGCCGTCGTTGAGAAATTTCGATCCCGAAACGGCGTTGTATTCGTTCAGGATCACCTCGCTGGTGGCGGGAAGGACGATGAGTGCGTATGGCTCGGTGGTCTGGGCGTTTGTGACATTGTCGGTGAGAACCATTTCCAACTCGTAGATCCCGGCATCTCCGGACGATGGCTCGAGATCGATATCCGCGAAGAATCCGCTGGCGGAAACCGTGATCCACGCTGGTGCCGCGCCTCCTCCCTTCATCCGCAGTGCAAAGGTGAGACTATGGTTGTCGTTCTGCCGGTAATCGACCCCGGCGAATGTCAGCTCACCCTCCCTGGAAAGGCGGTGGGGCCGGGATGCGAAATACGGCGGGCGCACTCCGAAAAGCGGCTGGATGCCATCGGCGGAAATGTTCGGGAGTCCGAAGGTGGATGGAGTCACAGGCTCTTTCCCGAAATAGAGAGCGGAGAAGCGGGGGTCGCTCCGGACCCGGCTGGGATCGATCCCGCTGGCCGGATCCGCCGCTAGGTAGAAGCATGACTTGGAATCGATTTCCGGGAAACGCCAGGTGCCTTCGCCCGCCGGTCCGAATTCATAGCCCCCGGTCGAGTTTCTGACAGATACCTGCGTGTCATCCTTGCTGACGACGATCCCCGCTTCCGAGTCACCGGCGACGGATGCTACGAGTCGCGTATCGCCGAGCCAGATGTTGCTCCATGCGTAGCGGGAGGTGGCCAGATTGTTTTCCGCGTCGAGTGCGGTGTCGTATCCGCCTTCCTCCGCGTTGTCCTCGGTGAAAGTGAGGATCGTCCCGGCAGGGACAGCGGCCCAGAATACATCCGTTGAGAGTGTGACCGTATCGGTGAGCCGGGTGCCGTCTGAGATCTGCGAGACATCGATCCGCCATCCGCGCATGTCGAGAGTGGTGCCGAAGCCCGCGCCGGTGACGACCAGCTCGAACCAGTCACCGCCGTTCCCTTCGATGCGCCCGAGCCGCAGATCGCCGTCGAGACTGGTGTGGAGATCGGAGCCGCCGACCGCGTTGAATTCGTTCAGGACGATGCGTGGCTGCGCGGAGAAAACCGTGATGGGAGCGGTGAGTTCCACCTGCGGCTGGCCGGGGACGGAGAGGCGCAGGGTCACGGAGAGCGGGCCGGTCTGGGTAGTTGCCGGTATGCCGGTGAGGGTTCCGCCGCTCTGCGTCACATTCGTGAGGGAAAGCCATGGCGGGCCGGAAACGATGGAGAGTGTGGCCACATCTGAGCCGGACTTTTTCAGAAACGAGACAGGAGAAGAGTAGAGCTGACCAGTGGTTGCGAATTTTTTCAGACCGCTGCTGAAGGATAGGTCCAAGCTGGAGGCAGCGCTTCCCGGTGAAGCGACATCGGCGACGGCACTTGCGGAGACGAACGCACCGAGCGAGCCGGCGGAGCTGATCGGACTGCCTGTCGAAAGCAAGGTTCCTGAACTATTATAAACGTAGTAAAAGCTGCTGCCCTTCGTCGCCGCGGTGAAACTCACCCGCGCGACTTCCGCGTTGCCCGGTGTGTAGACAGCCACGCCATCCCCGCCGGAGCTGAGTCCGACACCGGAGCCACCGTAGCGTCCGACCTTGATCCCCGCGAGTTCGTCGGCGGCCCAGAATGTCCGGAAGGCGGCGATTCCCGCATCGTCATCGACCTCGGTGAAAACGGCGGATTCACCCGCTTCGAGCATACCCACCCCGACCAGGGCGACAGCGCCGGCGGCGCTGAACGAGTTGTCATCGATCTTATAGCCGGTGAGATCGGCGGGTGCGTCGCCGACGTTGGTGATTTCAAACCAGTCCTCGGTGCCGCCCGTGCCGCTGGAACTCATGACCTCCGTGATGCGGAGAACGGGAGCTGCGTGAAGCGCGGGAAGCAGGGTGGCGCCGATGGCGGCGATGGCGGGCAGGAGGGGCAGGAGTCTCATTTTCTCAGTTCGTAGGTTCGGGGATTTCCCAGAAAACGGCCGGGGTACTGGCGGCGTTCGCACGGCTGACGGGGATCACTTCCGCATGTCCGTCCGCGAAGCCGATGATGCCCGAGCCATTGTAGCGACCTACGAACCGCTTGTCGCGGACCTTGGGCTGGCCGAGATCGTTGGTCGATCCGCCTGCGGGAAGCAGGTCTATCTCATCGGGAAGGGCGGCTTCCGCGAAGAGGGCCGTGCGCGCCGGTTCCGGGATGTCGTTGAGACGGGCGACGGGCCTCTGGGAAACCACGAGCTGGGAATTCATCCCATACGCGAAGTAGGCGCGGTTGAGCTTTGACTTCGGATACTTCGCGGATTTCAGATAAAACAAGCTTCCGGTTTCGTAGAACGTTTTCGGGTCACGGCGGTAGTCCGCGCCGATGGTCATGTTTGCTGCGGCGGGTAGCACGTTGTACCAGGCGAGAGGCTTGGTTCTCAACGCACTGAAGCTTTGAACGCCCTCACCACCTTCGTCCGCGAGTATGCCGTTGTTTTCAAACGCGTGGGAGACGGCAAGGCTGCTGGTCTGGCGGATCTGGTTGATCGCTCCGACCTTACGGGCGGAGGCGAGCGCGTTTTTCCCCACCGAGAAGCTGACCGCGCCGAGCACGCCGACGATGGCGATGACGACGAGCAGCTCCATCAGGGTGAAGGCCGGGAGGTGACGGAGACGGGTGGATGTGAGATTCTGTTTCATAGTGCTGGAGTTGTGGATTCGGCGCGCTTCGGTAGATTCACGTCCAGGCCTACGAAGCGCGTCGGCTGGGGGCGGAGGGTTTTGGGAAATTCGACGGGCCGGACTCCGCCGCGCTCGAGCATGAGCCTGGGGGTCAGGAAATCGTTATCGGAGGAAACGATCAGCGAGGCGGTGTCACCGTGGATGCCGGTCAGGGCGATTCCTTCCCATTTCGCCGGCAGCTCCTCACGTTCCACACCGGTGACTTCCTTGCCCAGAGCGGCGAAGTTCACAAGCGTGGTGCGGGAGACTTGGGCACCTTCGCAAAGCTTTCTGCCGAGGATGTTCTCCGCGCCCGCGGGATCCAGGACCAGGACCGCCTTGTAGCGTGCCGCATCATGTTTTCCCGTGCCGTCTTCCCCGAAATTCTCGCGTTCCAGAGCGAGTAGCCGACCGTCGGGCAGTGCGGAGAGGCTGGAGAAGACCAGATGCTTCGCTTTGATTTCCTTCCCGGGAGGAGTGGAAGAATTGAGATCTTCAGGATCAGCGAAAGGGACGGCGTAGGCGGCTCTTGCCATACCGCTTTCCAGATCGAAGACATACATCCGGCTCGCACCCGCCTTGCGCCCGCCATCCTGAAGCAGGCCGCTCTGAAGGATCGCTGCGAGAGATTTCCGTCCGGAAGAAGCGTGAGACCTTCGAATCCCCGGTTCGGCTCGCGTCCGGATTCCAGGTTGTTTTCGTCCGCCTCACCGAAGTCGACCCCGCCCGTTCCCATCGGCAGACACTCGTCGGGTGTGGTGAAGCGACGCAGGCATTTCCCTTCTGCGGAAAATTCCAGGATCGCGGGGCCGTATTCCTCGGAGATGAAAAACCTGCCGTCCGGAGTGACCGCGAGGCCTTCCGGATCGAGACATTCCCTGCCGTCCTCGTGCTTTGGTGGTGCGGCCGGACCGGGTGCCGGGAAAAGTCCGGTATATGGATTTCCATCGGAATCGGTCAGGAGCAGGGTTCGCTCCAGAGTGATTTCCATCTGACCTCCTCCGTTTCTGATTTCGAAAAACAGAAGCCTGGGCC
Organism: uncultured Verrucomicrobiae bacterium; assembly: GCA_963729485.1. Taxonomy (GTDB): domain Bacteria; phylum Verrucomicrobiota; class Verrucomicrobiia; order Verrucomicrobiales; family Akkermansiaceae; genus Luteolibacter. The sequence continues at coordinate 237,441 of CAVSNV010000010.1, read as the reverse complement.
GGTAGTCAACGGTGCCGTCGCCCGGACCTCGATCGCTCAACGTGACGAATTTCCCGTTTTCAAGGAACTCGATAGCGGAGCCGACTCCGCCGATGGTTTCGCCGCAGCCCGTCCGCGGTATCCGCGGACACGGAACCGAAACCGGTTGTTTGAGCGGAGAGGACGGCGGTGGCAAAAAAGACACCCGACAAGAGATAGGGACGCAGGGGAGACATTCCGGCTTGGATAGAACATCGCCAAGCTGTCCGGAATAATCCGGATCGGAATCTGTTTTGTGTGGCGGTTTCGTCGCCGAACGGCCCCTATTCCTCTCTCGGAGGACGGGTGATGACCGTCGCGTCACCATCGCCATCCGTGGGGGCGGAGCGGAGTTGCTCGTCGCCGGGAAGAGAGAGCATGTCCTCGGGTAGACGTAGGCCGTCGTTCGGATCGGTAGGCATGCGGGGGCTGGCGACCTGCTCGGCCGGCTGCGACTCGGTATCCGGTTTCCTATTCCGGTTTTTCATGAACTCCTCGATGGAGAAGCCCTCGATCGCGGGCGTTTTCTCCCGACTCGCACAGGATAGGAGCACGAGGGGAAAAGCCAGAAGGACGAGGGTTTGTTTCAAAACGGGAATCATCGGGATTCGATGGGAGGGACAGGACTGAGCGACTTCGGTCCGGTGTAGAGGGTGAGCGGACGGTAGAGGCGGTTGTCGCGGAGCTGCTCGAGCACATGTGCCGTCCAGCCCGAGGTGCGGGAAATCGCGAAGATCGGTGTGAAAAGATCCGTCGGGATACCGAGCGAATAATAGACGGTGGCAGAGTAGAAATCGACGTTGGCTTCGAGTTTCTTGCGCTCGCGCATGATTTCTGCGATGCGTTCGGACATCTTGATCCATTTCGGCTCGCCGAGTTCCTCGGTCAGTTGGATAGCGAGGCGGCGCAGATGTGGCGCACGTGGATCGAGCACTTTGTAAACGCGGTGGCCGATGCCCATGATCTTCTCTTTCCGCTCCAGTTTGCCTTCCACCCACGCATCGACTTTGTCGAGGTCTCCGATTTCCTGGAGCATGTGGATGACGCCTTCGTTGGCACCGCCGTGTAGCGGGCCTTTGAGTGTTCCGATCGCAGCGGTGATCGCGGAATACATGTCCGAAAGGGTGGCGACAGTCACACGGGCGGAGAAGGTGGATGCGTTCATGCCGTGGTCCGCGTGCAGGATCAGGGCAACATCCAGGATGCGGGCGGCGGTATCGGAGGGGACCTCGCCATTGACGAGGTAAAGGAAATGCTGAGCCTCGCTGAGATCCTCGCGCACGGGAGGTAGCTCCATGCCGTTGCGGAAACGGTGGAAGGCGGCGACGATGGTCGCGGTTTTCGCACAAAGGGAAAGCGCGATGGCGGCGTTTGCCTCGATATCGGGCTCACCGATGGCAGCGCGCTCGTCGTAGAGGCCGAGCATGGAGACGGCGGTGCGGAGCACGTCCATAGGGGAGGCGTCCTTGGGAGCGGATCTCAGGAAATCGATGACTTGGGCCGGCAGGTTGCGGTCTTCACGCAGGCTTTTTTCAAAATCCGCAAGCTCGGTGGTGTTCGGCAGGCGGTTGTGATGAAGCAGGAAGATGACTTCCTCGTAGCTGCAATTTTCCACCAGATCGTCAATGTGGTAGCCGGCGTAGCTCAGTTCACCGATATTTCCGATGACGTTGCTAAGAGAGGATTCGTTGGCGATGACCCCTTCGAGGCCGCGTGCGTATTCAGACATGATAAATGGGAAAAAATTTGGTTAAACGGACTGAAGGCAAGGAAGCGTTTTGCGCGACGGGGTGCAAGGTAGAATCTGTGGCAATCTCCCGTCGTGCTTCGTCAACGGGCTGAAATCGCGGCAGCTGCGCGTTCCGCGAGCAGTCGGACTTCCGGATCTCCGGAGCGGGTCATTTCCCGCAATCTGGGAAGGCTGGTCTGTGTGCCGACCTCTCCGAGCAAGCGGATGGCGGAGCGCTTCAGAGGTGCGTTGTCGGAATCGAGTTTCTCCACCAGGACCGGCTCGATCGCGGGGCCGAACCTCGCGAGATGCTTGTCCCAGAGGGTGGGGGTTTTCGTCCAGAGCGCTACGAGGGCCACCGCCGCATCCGGGGTACCGCTCCGCGCCGCGAGTTCGCCGAGTGCTTCCGGCACCCGGACATCCTCCGCCACATATCTGTTCACCACTTCGAGCGCTGCCTCACCCGCCGGAATCGGATCCTCCGCCCAGACGAGAAGCACTCGCGCGATATCCTCGTGGAAGGTCACTCCCGGCTTGGTCATCAGCTCCGTGAGGATGCCGGTGATGTCCGTGCGGTAGATGGTCGGCTCCGTATCCGTGAGGCGTTCCACCGCGCGTTGCACACGATCCAGATCGATGCTCTGGAGCTCGTACATGTTCAGCTCATAGTAAGCCGGATCTTTCTTGTTGTTGAGTTTGTCGGCGGATCCCGCGAGGAATTGCGCATTGTCCACCCGCACCACCACGATACCGATTTCCTCGTGAGTTTCCTCCACCTCGCCGAGCTTTTCCGCGATTTCCGCTACCTTTGCGAAAGGCATCTCCACCTCGGTGAGAATCATCAGATAGTCGCCCCCGTCGCGGGGAAACGGATGGGAGGACGGACCTGCCTTGGTGTCCCGGATCAGGAAATCACGGGCCGTATAAATGTTTCGCTGGACGAGATTGGTGAGGAAAATCCCGTATGCCTTGCGGTCGCCACCCCTTTCCGAAAGCCGTTCCTGCTCGTCCTCCAGCGGTTTCGTGCTGAAACGTTCTCTGAGTTTCTTGATCGGATCTTCCTGCATTTCTGGAAACAGGGGAGGTTCGTCGAAGCTGTCCGCAACGGGAGCCGCCTCGTCGATCTCTTGGCCGCCTTTGAAAAAATAGGGCAGGGAGATCAGACCGGCGGAAAATAGCAGAGCGAGAAACACCGCCTTTTTCCGACCGTTGGGATTCGCGTAAATCAGAAGACTGGAGCCTAGCAGGGAAACGAACCCCGCGATAATGAGTTTGCTCGTGACGGGCATCGCGCTGAATGCGGAACCGGGGCCGTTGGAAAAAATGAAGACGAGTGCGATCATCACCATCAGTGCCACGCCCGCCACGCCCGCGATGATTCGCTGTGGAGATGCCGGGCCGAGTCGCTCCGGATGGCTGAAATCCTGATACCTCATCGTCTGGAGGCCTTCCGGCACCGCCCCGACCGATAGCGGGACTCGCTGGAAATGATCAAGCTCCGGAACCTTGCGCTCACCGGGATAGAATTTTTTCGATCGAATGATCACATCCTCGTTGATCCGGAAGCGGCTTTCGCAGCCTCCGCATTCCACCATCCTGTCCTTCAACCCGCTTTCCACACTGAACCGTTGGCGGCAGTTCGGGCAACGTATGCTGAGGTTCTGGGGATTTTCGGAGTCTTCTGCGTCTGCCATCGGAAGCCGAATCTGGATGAGAGGATCATGGATTGCAACCCCGAGTATCGACGGCAAAGGGAAATTGGTTAAGGTAAATTAAAGGTTGAGCTTTATTGAAAATTAATCATGATCAGCGAAATTCAAAGTCCGAGATCCATGGAAACACTGCCCCTCACCACCCTGCCATCCGAACGCTCCGAAGCTTCAAAAGGCTACCAGCGAGTGCAAACCGAGGGATTCGTCGATGAATCCCTGGTTCTCGCCGTCATCTCGAAAGGCCCCTATGAGCGTACCTACGTCAAACCGGAGGACATGGTTCTTTCCTCTTCGGAAGACGATTACGCCGGTTGGGCGTTGCCTGTCGCCTCACCCTTCCGGGAATTCGCACGCCGGGAAACAGTGGCTTCCGTCGAGGAAGCAGCCCCCGTCAGGACACCCGCGGCCCCGACTTTGAAAGGTCGGCTCGGAAATTCCGAGCCGGGCATCGCGGAGCCACATCGCGGAAAGCACAGATGGTGGTTGTTCGGCATTTCCGGAGCGATGACCTGCACGATCCTATCCCTCACCCTTCTCAGTCTGGCGCAGCGCACCGAGATCGAAAAAGCGATGGCCGGCTATACTGCGATACCTCCGAAGATGGAGGAAAAGGTGGTGGTGAAAGAATATCGCGAAGCCCAACCGGCATTGGTGAATGTCCTCCCCGGGGAGTGATCATTCCCGCAGCGCCGGCCAGAGCTTCAGTATTCCCAGGCCCGCGCCGGTCGCCACCGCGAGAGCGATCACGCCTCCCGTGATATTTCCGTAGAGGAAAAATCCGGTGCCGAACAGCATGGCGTAGACCATCACCACTCCCGCCAACGCCGCCAGCAGACCCAGCGGCAGATTCACCTGCGCGTGACGGTAGACCGGAGTTTCCCCCTCATCCGCGAGCCTTTTCACCACCGGCATCCAGCCACGACCACCGGGATTCGTGCGTTCGATGAATTCCTTGAGCTTCGACAAGGGCGCCGCCGGTGTCAGGAATGTCGCGATCAGCCAGGCCGGAGTCGTCGCCGCGACCACGAAAACGAATTTCTGCCACTCCGCCGCCCCTGCGAAATACGGGAGGAACTGCACCGCCACCGCGCAGAGGAACGACACGACCATCGCCGTGACCTCGCTCGCGACATTGATGCGCCACCAGAACCAGCGCAGGATGAATAGCAGCCCCGTACCCGCTCCCATCTGGATCAGGATGCTGAAAATCTGGCCCGCATCCGTCAGGATCAGGCTGAATATCGCGGTCAGCACGATCAGCATCATCGTCGAGATCCGGCCGACGAGAACCAGTTCCTTTTCCTTCGCTTCCGGATTGATGAAACGTTTCCAGAAATCATTCACCAGATAGGAGGAGCCCCAGTTCAGGTGGGTTGAAATGGTGGACATGAAAGCTGCCGCCAGGCTCGTCACCACGATTCCCAGCCAGATGGGAGGCACCCGTCCGAGCATTGCGGAGTAAGCCAGATCCTCGCCGAGCTTATCCTTCGCGACCGCCGGGAACGCCGCCTCGATGGATGCGAGATCCGGGTAAACCACCAGCGAGGCCAAAGCCACGATAATCCACGGCCACGGCCTCAGCGCGTAGTGGGCCACTTGGAAAAGCAGCACCGAGCCGATGGCGTGATTCTCGTTTTTCGCCGCGAGCATACGCTGGGCCATGTAGCCGCCGCCACCCGGCTCGGATCCCGGATACCACGCGGCCCACCACTGCACCGCCAGCGGGATGATGAAAATATCCAGCATCAGGTTGCGCGAGGCCGTATCGCTCCAATCGACTTTCGGGATGAAATCGAGCTTCGTTTTCACCACCTCATGGGAGAGCAGCCCGGAAAGTCCGCCCACCGCCGGATCCGCCAGCGCGAACCACGCCGCCGCCGCCGACCCTGCCATCGCCAGGATGAAAAGCAGGAAATCCGTCAGCACCACTCCCTTGAACCCACCCATTGAGGTGAATACCGAGGTCACGACGAGCACCATCGTCACCGATTGCCACGGCGGAAGGCCGAAGAGGATAGCTCCATCTTGATCGCGGCCAGGGTCACCCCGGACATCACCGCCAGATTGAAGACCACCCCGAGGTATAGTGCCCGGAAAGCGCGCAGGAACGCCGCCGGTTTCCCCCCGTAGCGCAGCTCGTAGAACTCCACATCCGTCATCACCCCGGAGCGACGCCAGAGCTTCGCGTAGACGAATACCGTGAGCATCCCGGTGGAGAGAAACGCCCACCAGCGCCAGTTTCCCGCCACCCCGTCGTTGCGGACGAAGAGCGTCACCACATTGGGAGTGTCCGCCGAGAACGTCGTCGCAACCATGGAAATACCCAGCAGCCACCACGGCATGTTCCGCCCGGATAGGAAAAACTCGTCGGAATTTCGCCCTGCCGAGCGTGAGCACCACAACCCCACCGCGAAGGTGATTGCGAAGAATGCGGCAAGGATCGACCAGTCGCCCGCGGTCATCGTGACTGCGAGGGGAGGGGGGAAACGGAGGAAGAAATCGGGAAACACGCGTTAGCTTTCATGATCTCCGGGAAATTTCCATCCCGTAACTTGTCGGAAATAGAGGGAAAATCCGCCCCGACACGGATTCGCCCTTCCCACCCTTGCCGCCCGTCTGACAGCCTCCTGTATGCAAACCCACCTTGCCGCCATGACCTTCGTCGATTTCTGGCCCTTCATGGTACTCGTCGCCAGTGTCGGCTTCATCATGCTGGCCATCGGAAAGCTCAAGCTCCACCCCTTCCTCGCCCTCATCCTCGCCGCGCTCTTCGTAGGCATCCTGGCGCGGTTCATACCGGGTTCCACCGAGGTCGCCGGCATCCCGGCCATTTCCTCCCTTGGCGATGTCATCAAGCTCACTCTTGCCGGACTGGGCAATACCGCCGGCGGAGTCGCCATCTCCATCGGCCTAGCCTCGGTCATCGGTTACTGCCTGATGGAGAGTGGCGGGGCGGATCGCGTGGTCCGCTGGTTCCTCGGAGTCTTCGGCGAGGCACGGGCCGGGATCGCTCTGGTCGTCAGCTCATACATCCTCTCCATCCCCATCTTTTTCGACACCATGTTCCTGCTCATGGCCCCACTCGCCCAGGCACTTTACCTGCGCACCGGGAAAAACTACCTGCTATATATCCTGTGTGTCTGCGCCGGGGCCGTGATCACCCACTCCCTCACCATCCCGCACCCCGGCCCCATCGCCGCGGTCGAGACCCTGGGCCTTGATGTCGGCTTTTCCATCCTGGCAGGCATCCTTTGCGGGATCATCCCCGCCGCCATCGGTTACGGGATCGCCCGGCTCATGAACGGCCGCATGACCGTGCCGCTGCGCGAGACTCCCGCCGGAAAACGCGAGGACCTGGAAGCCACCATCGGCAAACCGCTTTCCGAGCTGCCATCACTCGGCGCCTCCTTCGTTCCCGTGATCCTCCCCATCGTGCTGATCATGATTTCCTCCTTTCTGAAAGTCGCCGAGCAGACCATGCCGGCCATCGCCGGTATCGCTCCATCGGGGCCCGTGTTCCGGGAAATCCTCGATTTCGTGGGCGACAAGAACATCGCCCTCTTCATCGGCACTTTCTTCGCCATCTACCTCGTCGCGAAGTCGAAAGGCTGGAGTTTCCCGGTCATCGGCAAAGCGCTCGCGGGCCCGCTTGAGACCGCCGGCATCATCATCCTCATCACCTCCGCCGGGGGTGCCTTCGGCTACATGATCCGCAACGCCGGAGTCGGCGGCGCGGTCGCGAAAATGTCGGGTGACGGAGGCACGAATCTCATCCTGCTCGCCTACGTCATCACCTTCGTCGTGCGCGTCGCCCAAGGTTCCGCCACCGTGTCCATGATCACCGGTTCCGCCATCATGCTGCCTCTGATGGGTGGCGACCTCGCCTACAATCCCATCTATATCTACCTCGGCATCGGCTTCGCCTCCTTCGCCGCCTCCTGGATGAACGACAGCGGCTTCTGGGTCGTCTCCCGCCTCAGCGGCATGACCGAGAGGGAAACCCTCAAATCCTTCTCCGTCATGCTCACCCTCATCTCCCTCTCCGGCCTCGCCGTCACCCTCATCGCCTCCAAGCTCCTGCCACTGATCTGACGGGGGAAATCCAGAAGGTTTGACCCCAAAAACAGAAGTAGGAACCACGGAACACGCGGAACACACAGAAAGTAAGAGAGTTGAGGTGAAGCCTTGGGTCATCGGATAGTTGAATGCCAAAAAATCATAACCTCTTCATTTTCCGTGTATTCCGTGGTTTGTCATCTTCCTTTCAAGGTCGATTGCTCGGCGCGGTAGCTTCGCGAAAACCGGTGGTGTGGGACCGGGCGGAGAATCACTTCCAAACGTCATAAAAGTGCGGCTCCGAGGTGAAGATCGAATTTGATCAGGTGGCTTCCCCGGAGTCGCCATCTCCGCCTTGCTCGTCCTGTTTTGGTGTGGCAAAGCAACTCCTGATCAAGACCCAAAATGTGATCCAGCCTGCCGATAATGCCATACGAATGATAGTGGGAAGTTGGTATTCGTAAAACGGAGACTCCTTGATCTCCTGCAAGAGCCGATAATTGGTATGCCTATCGAATCTGCCTCCGGTGAATACCATCCTAGCCGCTGGGTCACCTCATAGTAGCTGATCATTATAAAGGGATGAGCAATCCATAAAGCAATCCCCAATAGCCAGATCATCCACTTGGCGACGATTCCAGGTATATTCATTTTTTCTATGAAAGGTTATAGCAATAACGCGCCGGGAAAGAGCCGGATTTGATCAGACAGCTTCCTCGGCGTCACCATCTCCGCAGCATCTTGTTCGTCTTGTCGTCTTGAGTGAGTGCTGCCACCTCGTAGTCATCGTCAACTACTGCCAAAAGCCTATCACAGCAATTCTTCGCCTCAAATTGAACTCGATGCCACGCGGGATCCCGCAAAATACATGCATGATCGTAATCGTCGGTTGGTGAATCGTAAACGTCTGCAAGGTCATGAAATGGCTGTGTTGCAGCAAGTTCGTCTTCGCTAATGAATCCGTCCTCAAGCATCTCGTGCAAGCCGCCGTCTGTGACTGCTTCATCAAAATAGTGACACATGCATTCCGCGAACGAGTAATACGGAACCGTTTCTGTGTGGTCGAGCCATCGCCGATTCTGCATCCCTATGTCCGCAAAATCCTTGATGTAGCAGAAGAGATTGCGCCTGACCAGATTGATCGCTTCAGGGATTGGCTTGCAACGACTCATTTCTCGAACGTCTAAGGAATGGCGGCGCCGGAGTAAACTCCCAATTTAGTCAGACGGCTTCCTCGGCGTCGCCATCTCCGATTTGTTCTGCTTGTTGTTGACCAGCCATTCTTGCTCACCCAAGCGCTCTTCGAAATGTGACGGCTTTAGGGTTGGATAGCATTCGAAGACCCTTGCTTCCAGTGATCCGAGCTGTTCGATAGCTTCCCGCTCCGTAGCTGTATGAGGATCGAGATAGATTCGCCGCAATGTGTCGGGATTCTTGGCGAAGGCGACCCCGGTGAGAGCCATCTTGTAATACGAATAAGCGCCGTCCGCTGGATAGTTCAGAAGATCTCTCATGTGCGGTTCCGATGGGTCGGCATCAAATTGAGCGGCGAGCAAATCGAGTTCTTCGTAATGATTCTTATCACCTGCAAAAAAGACGATACAGCAGATGGCGATCAAGGCCATAAGACCCATGAAGGCTATTGCGCTCCTAACTATCATCTTTCTCATTATGAATTGCTATTCAAAACGTAATAGTAGTGGCGCGCCGCTGTAAAGCCCGAATTTAATCAGACGGCTTCCTCGGCGTCGCCATATCCAACTTGTTCGCCATTGGTTTCTTATAGGTTAAGTTAGATCTGTGTCATCTTATTCTTTATGGAGTATCACAATGCATGCGGATCTAAAGCCGTCGGTGCCTCCCATAGCTGCGCTCGTCTTAACTGACCATCCATCAGCGAGAAAACTGTTCAATTCTGCAAGAGCTTCTTCTTGTGCTTCTCTTTTAGCGTCCTCTTTTCCGCCTCGTGCCAAATCGACTGCGACAATAATTGCTTTCTCCATAGGTGTTTTAGTATTCTTAGAAAATTTGAGGTGAACGTCATAGAATTGGCGCACCGGAGTAAAGCTCGAATTTAGTCAGACGGCTTCCTCGGCGTCGCCATCTCCGACTGGTTCTCCTTCTTTTTTTGTTTCGGTGAGTTCGAATTGGTTCAATATGAGCTTCATCTCCGACATAGCTTGCGTACTATCCGTCCAGAAGTCGAAAATCTCGCCCTCCCAGTTGAATAAAGTCGAGTGATCTCGTGAAGAATAAAGGTAAGAACTCCAACCGAGCGAAGTAGAAAGACTGAAGAGCGAAATCCCAATCTCCTTCTCTCCGGACGTGAGGATGTGTCCTGGTGCATCAATAAGCATCCGATCTTCGCCAAGATTCGAACGAATACCGACAATCGCTATCGTTTCGCTCTGGTGGTTAATTACCCAATCGGTCATGTGGATCAGAGAATCTGCTTCGGGCACGATCCTGTCGTGGTAGTGGCGAACAAACGCATCGATCCTGCGATGATTCGAGGGTGCGTGAAATTGAAGGTAGAAGGTGGGTGAAGCATCGCCGTGATACGGGTCTTTGTGGATAGATCGCTGCTGCAGCCAATCGTCGATCTGGCTTTCAGTGATGCATTTCATTTCTTGGAGAACGTCATAGGAATGGCGCGCCGGTGTAAAGCCCGAAATCAATCAGACGGCTTCCTCGGCGTCGCCATCTCCGACTTGTTCTGCCTCTTCATTATGCTGCAACCGGACTATAGTGAAGTGCGATGAGGGAATCCGCTGAAAGTGCTGCCATGGCGTAGGCAATCCCGTTATCGTCTGAGAATTCGACCTCGAAAACAGTCCGGTCGAGCTTCTCTACAATGGTGCCGACTTGTCCGACTACAAGACCGTGTTCTGGAATTCCGACCTTCAGGGCAACCGGATCTAGCAAGGAAAATTCTTCGCTCATGGTGATATTATCTAGCATAGGTAGCAGGTGGTCAATCTCGGAAAATTCTCTGCTCGAAGAACGATCCAAGCTGTTCGGATCTTCGAGGAACGCCCGTGATGGGAAATAACGAAGTCAGCGAGGTATCTCTCGCCATACTGATCAGCCACACCCCGCGCGCATTCAGCTTCGGAAATGCTGGCGAGAATGAGATCCCGCAATGCATCGGCATCTGCTTGATTCATTCCCAACGCAGACTCAAAGACGCGGGCTTTGTGCTTCCCGCGCGGATGCTCGGAATCAAGGCAGTAATCGCGAAGCTTCTCGATATCAACGACCGCGCTACTCGAATTGGGGAGTGTCATCTGTCTTCATTTCTTTGCCTAACGTCATAGGAATGGCGCGCCGGTGTAAAGCCCGAATTTAATCAGACGGCTTCCTCGGCGTCGCCATCTCCGACTTGTGTGTGCCCAGCATGGGTACGTTGTAAATGGGGTTCAAGCACACGGTGCCCGGTCACCCTGTAGAAATACCAGAACATGAAAAATGAAGAAACTACCACCAGAGGCCAAGCGCGGAAGGGCGACCGACCGCGTGAAGGAAGGCTATGGGAAAGCTGCGAGCCGATGGACAAGAACCGAATAGAAGGCCGACATGGCGCGATGAGCTGGCACAACACAGCGAAATCGTCTGGTATGCCCGTGGAGGTAAATTCGGCGGCAGTGCAGCGGAGCAACGTGCAATTACCTGGGGAGATCTCACCCGCGCAAGCGGATGAGAAGTCAGCAGAGATCATAGTAATCGAGGAAACGAGCCGGAGTGCGGAATCGCACGGCAAAGTTGCCGGAGAGACTCACCCGATGAAGGATCGAACCAATGAGGAGGGGGTCGACCCCGCCACGGACAAGCCAACCGAAAACGCCAGACGGCGAGGCGAACTTGAGAGCCGTGGCGGTAAGAAGCATGGAACCCCTCAGGAACGAACCATGATCAAGGATATCCTTGAACCGGACAACGTCGCCCTAGCGTGGAAACGCGTGAGGTCGAACAAAGGTGCTCCGGGGATCGACGGCATGACCGTCGCGGACTTCCCCGCGTTCTCGCGGGAGCACTGGCCGAGGTTTTCCGAAGCGATCATGGAAGGAAGATACCGACCCGCGCCCGTCCGACGGGCATGGGTTCCGAAGCCCGACGGGTCGAAACGCCCGCTGGGGATACCGACGGTTCTGGATCGTGTGATCCAGCAAGCCATCGCACAGATACTGGGTCCGCTTTTCGAGGTGGATTTCAGTGAAGATTGTGCGGTTCGCACTGAACAACCGTTGGCTGGAGGAACAAGGTGTCCCCGACATGAAAGCCATCTGGATCGTTCTTCACTACGGGCAGGATGCCCGAGTCTGATTGGAACCGCCCTGTACGGAGCCGTACGCAGAGTGGTGTGGGACCGGGGAGCTAATCACTCCCCGGGACCCGATTCTGCCTCTTTGATTAATCAGTGTAAATTCTAAAGATTGCTTCGTCGATTCCAGCCTTGAAGGCGATCCAGTGTTCTATTCCGTTACGCCAAGGGTTGAGGTTCAAATCAAATCCCTCACTCAAGTAGTCTAGTTCGGTGGGTTCCGTGAGTGTTAATGTGAATGAATACGAACTCTCACTGGCGGTATTCTTTCGTATCTCAGAAGGCGTAAAACCGTTCTCAATGAGCAATTCTCTCGCTTCACGGATGTTGTCTCCCTCCTTGACTAGCGATCTGATTCTCTTGGTGTCATCGTGGGAAGTCTTGTAGTCGGCGATCGTGCAGCTCTGGATCGCAAGCACTGTGCTATATGCGAGTGCGTTCAGGATCTTCATCTCTTTGCAGAACGTCATAGGAATGGCGCGCCGGGGTAAAGCTTAAAATTAATCAGACGGCTTCCTCGGCGTCGCCATCTCCGCCTTGTTCTGCTTCTTTTGTTTTTCGGTTTGCGCCTCTCTGAGCGTCCTAAGTCTAGGCTTATCCGCATGGTTCTTGGACGCTTCTTCCTTCTTGTTCGGACGGACTAGTATACCGAAGAATATCAAAATACTGCCCCAAATTCCCCAGAGGATAAGCGGTGTCGTTGGTTCAACGTGTTCGGATCCGCCTCCGCCAGATCCGGCGGCCAGACCTGATGCAGCTGCAGCAGAGAAAAATAGTGCTGCAACGGCGAGGTAATAAAAAACGCCGACCGCTAGGAATACGCTGTACGACCTTAACCAGCCTATCGGAAGAAATGCAATAAGCGCCAACGGGATGGAAAAAAGGAGAAGGACGCGGATTAGTTCGTTCATAGGTGCAACGGCTATTTCTTTGCAGAACGTTAGAGGAATGGCGCGCCGGGGGGAAGCCCGAATTTCATCAGACGGCTTCATCGGCGTCGCCATCTCCGCCTTGTTATGCCTCTTCTATTCCAACTTACCCTGACTGCCCGATTCAAAGATCTTCGCGAAGAATCCGTCTGATCTTACGCTCGTGCCGGTCTGATCTTCAGCAACTGGTCTTCCGCGCTTCGTCTTCAGCAATTCGTCTTCTTCGCTTCGTCTTCGGCAACCCTCGCCAGTGGCGGCGAAGTGAAAACCACGCTTAAACCAACTGTGGCAACATACGCCGAATCAATCGAACGGTGCGACCCGATCTCGGACACCGATGGCTGAGCCGGAAGCCTCGCACGGTGCCAATTCCGCGACTCGGAAATATCAAGTCCGTGCGAAATGCCTCTTCGATTCTTGGCATAACGTTATAGGAATGGCGCGCCGGGGTAAAGCCCGAATTTAATCAGACGGCTTCCTCGGCGTCGCCATCTCCGCCTTGTTCTGCTTCTTCGTTATTTGTTAGCGAATGCAGATCAGGAAACATTCTAGCTTGATAACCGACTCTCTCTCAATCTCCATAGTCTCATGCATGCTGTGTGCAAAAAGATGGGGCGGGATGCTTACGCTTCTGTATCCTCCGGTGCGCATTCCGAGCATTGTGTAGTAAATCCCGGGTAAGAGGTCAGCGCCGCGTGACAGAGCGCGATTCCGCTCGGCGACGATATGACTCTCTACAATCTCTGGCGGATCCCACTCGATTCGTAGCTCACCATCGTGCATAACAGCCTTTGGAATTGGCTCTGTGCGTACGGTCTTCATCGTAAGCGGATCACCTCGGTTTTGATAGAACTTGAGGACGGCATCATATCGATCGTTGTCACGAATCGGTTCGCCATACCCTTCAATCTCTGCGTGAAGTTTGATGCCCGAGCGAAGTTTCATTTCTTGCAGAACAGTGGTATTAGTTGCACCGATTGGCGATATGCGGGTTGGTGAGTTCGGTTGGAAGGATGGAGAGACGGCAGGTAGATGTCAATGTTCGTCTTGATTGTAGGAGATTTGGTTTCGATGGGCTGTAAGTAAACGAATTTAAGAAGTTGGGTTTTGCGTAAGAGCTGATGGTAATGTTACGGCATATCGCTTTTTCGGGATATCCGTAAAGTCTGATGAACGGGACTATGCGGGTATGTTTTCCGAAGAGAGAGATTGGTCGATTGACCGTGAAAAATGGAATTCGGAGGTGGGGTGGAGGGGCAGCTTCGTCGGGATGCGATAGTTAGGACAGGGTCGGTGGGGACCATTTCAGGGAGGTTTGCGGGGTGGTTCGAGATTTGGCGGATGCGGGTGCGATGACCACTAAAGGTGGTTGTGTTTTTGTGTTGAAGGCGGGTTTTCCGAAGCGGAAACGGGGGACCGCAGACACGATGAAAGGCGCAACAACCGGATCCATCGTGAACCAAAGTCAGCTTCCGGATAAGCCGGGGCAAGCTGCCCGGTGGGCAAAATAGGCTCGTCACAGGCCTTCGCCCCATCCGACACTCGCCGGGTGATCCACCCCACCGCCATCATATCCCCGAAAGCCGAGCTCGGGAAAAACGTCCGTATCGGCCCGTTCTGTATTGTCGGCCCGGGAGTCGTTCTCGGAGACGATTGCGTGTTGCATTCCCACGTTGTCCTGGAGGCGAACTCGAGCTTCGGAAAGTCCAACGAGTTCTTTCCCTTCGCCGTAGTGGGAGGGAAGAGCCAGGATTTGAAATACATCGGGGATGCCCACAGGGCTGGAAGTGGGAGATCACAATACCTTCCGCGAGAACTGCACGATCCACCGCGGTACCCACGAGGAGTTGCCCACCCGGATCGGCTCTCACAATCTTTTCCTTTGCTACTCGCATGTCGCGCACGACTGCCAGTTGGGCGATCATATCATCCTGTCGAACAACGGGAGTCTCGCGGGACATGTCACGGTCGAGGACTATGCCATCGTGTCGGGTCTGGCCGCGGCGCATCAGTTCTGCCGCATCGGCAAGCATTCGATTGTCGGTGGCCTCTCCAAAGTCGTGCAGGACATCCCTCCTTTCATGATCGTGGATGGGAATCCGGCGGTAACGCGGGGGCTCAATCTGGTGGGGCTCCAACGCCGTGGATTTACGGAAGGCGATATCCGCGATCTGAAATCCGCCTACAAGCGGGCCTTTCTGAAAAAAGACATCAGCATTGCCAACGGTCTGAGTTCGCTCAAAGCGACATCCGCGGCGGCCAATCCGCACGTGGAGCATCTCATCCACTTCATCGAGAAGTCCCAGCGGGGGATCACGCGGTAGATCGCGGAGGGATTCAGCCAAGTTAAACCGTTTGCCAAAAGTCCGGCCTTCAATTTGAATTCCGGGGGCAGGATTCCCCCGGAACGGCCTGGAGCAAGATGCTCCAGCCACGATGATATGCGCACGCACCTTTGGCAAACGGTCTAGGGCGAAACCGGACGATTCGTCAAAAAATGCAACCGCGAACGACCCGATGCGAAATGAACCGCACAGCTCTCTGATTCCCGGTTCTCCGTCGGCATTGAACGCGCTCGTCGAGGCTGCCGTGAAGCCCCTTGCGGAAAACGCGGAGCAAAGGCTCACCGCCATCTCCATCCTCGCGGAAACGGCGGATCCGAATCACCCGGAAGCAACGAAGAGCATCGCCCGTTGGGAGAGGGTTGATGCGGTCGGGAAATCCCTTGATCGGAAGCTCTGCCTGTTTGTCGCCGCCATCCTGATCGCGATCCCGATGGTGGCCTATCAAGTCCCGGATCTGAAGCAGGCCTGGCGATACCGGGATAGTTTCGAGAGCTGGAATTTCCCCGAACCGCGATTTTCGGAGGGACTGAACGCCGCCGAGACGCTGCTTCTCGGTGATCCTTCGAACTCGAAATTCGAACAGAAGGAGGCGTTGTATCTGAGTGATCCGGGTAACCCCGCCTATTTCTCGGAATACGCCAACGCCCATCGGATGGAATTCGGGAACCTGCCCGACGGTTTTTCCGAGACCGTTTCGCGCATTGATCCGGACAATTCGTTTTTCCTTTGTTTCGCCGCCGGTGTGGCAGGGAAAGGCATACTCGAGCAGAAACCCTTTGCCGCTACCCCCGCCGAATCGAAAACTGGTAAGAACGAGGGGGCGCCGGAGAATGCGGGGCCGGTTGAAGGAGGAGCTCGAAATCCTGGATCAGGCAGCTTTCGGGAAATGCCTCGAACTCTTGGAGAAAGCCTCGGCCCTGCCTGAATATGAGAGCTACCGGGACAACATGCGGAGGGCTCGCTGGAGGGTTCTGCCCCGCAAGGGAACCTACGCGGAACTGGTAGACAAAATCGTTGTCGTAGAGCTGGCGGGGACGAGTGGTTCGGGGACGCTGCTGAACACCATGAGTGTTTTGAGCGCACGCGCCCAACAGCTCTCCCGCGCTGGGGATGTGGACGGGTTTGTGGCGCTTGCCGGGACGAGGGATAGGCTCACGGCTCTCGTCGCAGGCAGCTCCGACCTCTCGATACTGGGCGAGATCATTTTCGCATCCACCACCGCCCTCACCGCGGAGTATTTCTACCATGGGGCAAAGAGGCTTGGTTTGGAGAAGATGTCCCAGACCTATCTGGAGCAATACAGCGCGTTTCGTGACTCGAATGCCGCGCGGAAAATTCGTATGCGAAGCGTCGACGATTCCGGGGTGACCGAACGTGGCTCCTCTCTGATCGATCCGGTGATCGTGAGCATAGCAGGTGTCGTGGAATCACCACCGCCCATCACGGTAGACCAGCTCGCTCCCGTGCGCTATGCGGACCATGCACTTGTGATGCGTGCCGGTCTCGCCGCCATCACGGCTGTCCTTATCCTGGCTTGCCTTCTCGTTTTCCTGTTCCGCTTCGTTTTTCCACCGGTGTTGCGAAAGACCGCCGATCGGATGCTCGATCTCCTGCGTCCGGGCGACTGGTGCATCGTTATCGGTTTCGGGACGGTTCTGCCTTTTTTCGGCGTCCTTGCACTTCAGCGTCTCACCGTTTCGGGCGGCCGCGAGTGGGCGGTGGATCATTTTCTCTATCTATTTCCCGGCACTCATCTCACCACACTGCTTTTGCTGATGCTTTTCGCTCCTGTTTTCCTGGTGCGTCGGAGGCTTTCGAGACGGTCTGTCGCGCTTGGCATCCCGTGCCGTCCCGGACTCCTGTCAGGACTCGCGGGGCTTGCCGTGCTGGCGCTGCCGTTCGTCGCCTATCCGGTGGTTTTGAAATTCGGACCGACCCCGCTGGTAATGAAAGCTCTCGCCGCGGTTCCGGCCTGCTGCCTGGTCGCGATCTGCTGGAGCGTGCTCCAGTCGTTTGTGGCGAACGCCGCGTCCCGGATTTCTCTCGCGGCAACGTCCATGGCGCTGCTCCCGGCCTATGCGGTCGCGACGATTCTCTCCTCACTCATGCTGCCGGTCTACCGGGATTCCGAGGAAAACTGGCTGGCGCAAGACACCCTCCACAACCCCGATCCGGATGCCGCGGATTTCGGGCAATACGAATCTCGTCTCGCTGCGGAAAAACGTAGGGAAACGCGGGTGATTCTGGGCTTGGAAAAGTAGCCGACTTGCTACGGATCTTCCGGTTCTTCCATCTCATCGAAAGATCTGTCCGGTTCCACCTCCTCTCCGGAATGCTGGGTAAGCCATTCTTCGAGTCCTTCGGGATCGGACATGGACCACGCGCTGAGAGCGGATTCGCGGAGGTCGGGGTTTTGGATTCGCTCGGCGCGGGAGATGGCGGCGGCGGGATCGTGGGGGATGAGGGCGTGGATGGCCTCTTCCTGCCAGAGGGGTGAAAGAGACTCCGGATCGGCGTCATCCACGTAATCCGCGAGACCGTCCGGATCGCTGGAACCCCAGGCTGCGGCGAGAATACGCTCGGCTTCGGCGAGGAATTCCTCCGGGATGTGGGTCCGGGTCCAGGAGAGGGCTTCCTGCGGTTCGCGTTCCGACCAGGCGGTGAGGATGGCGCTACGGACGGGTTTCGCGTTCTCGTCATCGAGCTTGGGAAGCTCTTCCTCCGCCCATGTGATCATGTTCTCCCGGTCCGCATCGAACCACTGCCCCATGAGGGAATTCAGCAGGTTGTCGCGCTCGTAGGAATCATCCATGGCGAGAATTCTTGCGATGGTTCCGGACGGGTTTTCTCTGAGCCGCCGCAGCCAGGTGGCGATTTCCTCCGGCACCACCAGTGCCTCCGCGTTCGTGTCGTCCCGGAACCCGGGATCATCCCGCGCTCCTTTTCCGGGACGGGCGGGTTGCGGGGGTTTCCGGGAAATGGCTCCGGACGATGTCGAGGGAGGTTCCGGAGCGTCGTCGGAGTTTCGCAATCGCACGACGGTCGCCACGAGTGCGATCAGAAAAATTCCCGTGACGATCCATTTCCATGCGCTCTTCATTTCAAGCGGGACGCTACCGCCTGGAGCCGTGTGAGTCTGCGAAAAAATTTTGGACCGGCTGGAAGCAGAGGACGGCGGTGAGGAGGAGGGGCGCGTGCCGGTTGGAGGGAACGGTGCTTTTGCTGCGGACTAAAGTCCGCGTTCCTGCTTGCGGGAGCCTCCCGATTTCGGGCATATGGTTGTCGTCCGTAAAGTGATGAGTTCTCCGCGTGTTATTTCCATCTTTGTTTTTTGGGTTTCCCTGGCGGGTAGCGCTTCCGCGGGGATGACGGTCGTGACCCTAACAGATGTCGCGGAGGCGCGGATCGACGCGTTGTCGTTTTTCCTGTTCACCTATTTCGTCATTTCATGGGTGGTGAAACTGATCTGGAACCAGCTCGCGAAGTCGTTCGCGGCGCTTCCAAGACTGAAATACCGGGAGGCGCTCGGGGTGGTTTTCGTGACCGGGCTGCTGTTTTACGTGGTTCTGACAATGATCTCCGGAGCGCGTGAATTGCTGACTCCCGGAGCTTGGGAAAAGCAGGGCAGCGGGTATCGGCTGCGGGGACAGGCGACGACGGGACTCTCGAAACAGGAGCGGCGGAGAGCGATGAAGTCTCTGAAGGACGCGATTTGGGATTTCGCGGAAAACAACGGAGGAAGAGCGCCATCCGGGCCGTTCGGCGGAGAGGTGGATCGGGAACTCTGGAGCTTCGCGGACGGCGGGTTGTATTGCCTCATTCCCGGGGTGAAGCCGGGGGTGGGGAGGGAAATCCTGGTTTACGAACCATCGGCGGCGGGTGGGCGGAGGTTCGTGCTGCTGGCGGATGGCGGGATCGAGGACAGATCGGAAGGGGATTTGAAGAGGGAACTGGACCGGAGGCTGGAGAAGTGAGTGGAGAAGGAAAAAACACAGCGGCAGGGCAGGGGATCAGAAGGGCTTCTTCGCGGGTTTCTACTCACGATCCTGGCCTTGTTCGTTTTCGTAGTTCTGCTTGCCCCCTCTCAATTCATTCTGGAGGTGCCTTACCACTTGGTTTGCGGTTGGGCGTTTCATGCTTGGAAAGCCATTCCTCCTTTTCTTGAAAAATGGCGTGAGGGGGTGTTGCCTCTGGGGTGTCTCGTACTTGCCGTTTTACTTTCGAACCGGTTCATCATCAGATGGGCGGAAAAGAAACGTCCCTACCTAACTTGGAAAATGAGGCATACGGTCGCGATGTTTTCGCTGCTTCTTCTTTGTAGCGGTGCGGCGATCGCGATGAGCGGGGTGGTGCATCAGGCGTTTTGGCTGGGCTGGGAAAGGTAATCGAGAGCAACCGGAGGGCGGATTTGGTGATGGCGTCCAACAATGGCAGGCAACTGTTGCTCGCGTTGATGGAATACCACTCGGAAAACGGAAGGTATCCGACGGATTTCGATCAGCTCGATGAGATCGTCCCTGATTTCGGGCGACTGGCATGGGTAAGAGCGGGTCAGGGAAACGCTCCCGAACCGTTTGTCCTGCTCCGCCCCGGTTCCACGGACATCGCTTTGGATGAAGACCCCCTGATCGTTTCGCCGCTTCTCAGAGCCGGGACGAAAATAGTGGTCGGCTACGGCGATGGATCGGTGAAAACGCTACATGCGAAGATGTTTCCGGAAATCATTGGGGCTGTGAAAGAGGGAAAGCGTGAGTAAGACAAGAGCTGCCCTCGATTTCCTGCTCTGGTTCATGGCTGTGGGGATCATCCTGGTGATCGTCTTGTGGCTGCTTCTGGTTTACTCGGATTCACGTTCGGGGAACTTCCTCGTGATCTACCACCTGCTGTTCGGATTCGTGGCTTTTTTACGGGAAAACGTCCCCGCGATTTCCTGGAGCACGGCCACATGGGGACCGGGGCTGGGTGCGTTTCTGATCGCCGTTGCGGTGGTTCACCGCTTCCTACTCCGGTGGGCGATACGGACGGGACGGCGGTGGAGTTGGGTCACCTCGTTCTGCGTGGTCCTGGTGGTGCCGGTGCTGTTTGTTATTTCGCTGATCGTCCCGGGAGTGCTTCTGCAGTGGGAGGTGCTGCGGGAAACGGTGTGGATCGAGTATTGAGCGGGGAGCACACCCGCCGTCGGGTGTGGTTTTAGACCATTTGCCAAAAGTCCGTTCGTCTATGCGAGCTTGAACGCACTCACCGACCGAACCGTGTCGGTGTCATTGAGAAGAAGTTTAACCTCTTGGAAGAGTTTTTCGCCTAGTTCATCTCCGTTTCTGGTCAGGTATCCTGCCATCCCGTGTCCTTTGAGATATTGCCAGATTCTTTCAATGGGATTGAAGTCCGGGCTGTAGGGCGGGAGGTAAACCGGTTCGATATGGTGCCAGACGAGCCGTTTGGTCTTGTGCCAGCTCGCGTTGTCGAGAACCAGGCAGACGCGACGGCCTTCTTGCTTCGCCGATACAGTTTCGTTTGCCATGGTGTCCAGGAACGCTTGGAAAACCTCCGTGTCGCAATGGGGCACGATCAGGCTCACCAACTGGCCTGTGGCCGGATTGACCGCACCCACTATGTTCTCGCGCACATGTCCGCCGTAGTATCCCTGGGTCGGTCGCGAGCCGCGTTTCACCCAGCGCTGACGGGGTCTTGGATCCCCTTCAAAGCCAGCCTCATCTCCGAAAAACAGTTCCACCCGCTCGTCTCCGATCAACTTGGCCAGTTCGGGCACGAATTCTTCGCGCTGCCTGATCCACTTGTCCCGGTCGGGCGGTTCGGGCACTGGCCGGGGAATGCGCCGGGCGTAGTCCTGCTCGTGAAGATAGCGGACAAGGGTGCGGTAACTGATCGCAAGCTCCTTGTTTTCCTTCAGCCAGCCGCAGAGGGCTACAGCGGTCCAATGGTGCCGGTCGGCCTCCTGCGGATGATCCACGGCATGAAGGATTTTTTCACCGATCTCTTCCGCGCCCATCAGCCTGGGTCTTCCGGACCTGGGTCGGTAGGTTAGAGCTTGTCCCAAAATCTGGAGATTTCAGAGCGAGGGTCTGCCGATTTTTTCTTGAGCCTGACGGACTTGGAATCGGCTTTCATTGACTGTGGTTTTGATGAAATTGTCCGCTCTGCTGTGCGTCCCGGCGGCTTTTCTCTCACTGGTAGACATGGCAAGGCTTCGGTCTCTCTGACCGATGTTTTTTATTCGTGAGATCGGATTTATCTGGTGGGCGGTCAGGCCGCTTCGGGTACCTGTTGCTCGATTTCCTTCGACACGCTCCGCTGCTCAAGCCGGGCCAAGACCCAGAGATTGTGGCTCAGGACTGCCCATCCCACCATCAGTTCGCGATGTTCAAAGCCTTTCGCACGGGCAGGTTTGCCCATGAAGTCACGAATCAGGATACTGATCCGGGCTTCGGTTCCGGCACGACGTTTGAGTCCTTCGCGCATGCCCGGCTCGTTCTCCAAACGATCTGTTAGATCGATGACGTTGCGTGGACACAGTCCGCTGCGGATCTCATGGCTTTTCAGAAATTCTTCGTTCGCCGCGCTGTGCAGTGCGCGGTCGCCCCAGGCGTTGCGCACGGGGAGATGCTGTTCACTGACAAGTCGCGAAATGGCGGGTTCCATCTGTTTTGCGTCACTGGTTTTCTTTTTCTCCAGGAGGTAGTCGGCGATGAATCCTTCACAGGTTTCCCCGAGCCAGAGGTTGTTGCCGAACTCCACTTCGGCGTTGCTTTTGCCGCGCACGATGACTTGGACATCGGGATCGTAGAGGCTGAGGATTTTGTCTTTGTTCGGCAGTTTGCGCCCGCCGATGATGCGTTCGTGGGCTTGCTTGATGGCGGCGGGAAGCTGGCTTAGGATGCTTTGGATGCGTTGGCTGATTTGATCGAGCTGGCCAGGTGTCAGGTTTGTTTCGTGGCTGCGGGGGGTGAGAATTTCGAGGTGGTTCCCGGCGTGTTTCGCGATGCGCTTGGAAAGGGTTTTCATTTCCCGAAGGACGGCTTTGCGATGTTTGCTGCCGTCTTTGGTTCGGTTTTTGGCGGTCATTTTCATACACAGGGTGTTCATGTCGCTGAGGAATGCCAGCGGTTCCTGGGGCATGCGGTGACGCAGTCCGGCCTGGCGGATAAGCACCGTGGCTTTCATAAGGGTGCGTGTGACATCGCGCAGGAGCACCCAGTCGACAGGGAAGTGGATGGGCGCTTTCAGACAAGTGCTGTCGAAGTAAATGTCGTCGAAACTGACCGGATTTTTCAGATTGAAAGGGGCGTGGTCCGTTTCGCTGCCGGAGCCGGCGAGCAGGGCGGTGAGCATATTGTTGATTTTACGCAGCCCGCTTTCGTCGATCCAGCGGGAGAAACGGTCGCTGGTGCTTTTGGCGAAAACCTTGACCTTGTCGACGCGGTTGACTTGCAAAAACCACTGGAGAAGCGGACTGTCGGCGAGGCGGATGCAAAATTCGCGATGCCCCATGCGCTTGAAGTGACGGGCGATGTTGGTGCGCAGGGCGAGGATGCTGTTGCGGCAGAAATTTTCGATTTCTTTCGTGCTTTCCTTTGTCAAATCCAGCCCCTGATGTTCCATGGCGAGCGTGATAAATTCGTCCTCCAAGCCCGAGTTGCTGAGGATTTCATCGATGCGGATGAAGAGCGCCCGCTCCTCCCGATACTCTTTAGGACCGAAAATATGAGGAAGATCTGGACGAAGGGAAGGCTGGTAGGTGAAGCTGGGCACGGTTCGAGGTTCTTGGATTAGTTGTGGTAAACCAATTTATAGACCCTGAATTTCGGGCATGGGAGACAAATTAGTCTCTCATGCCTCTTTTCTAACAGCCGCTAAGCCATACGCAACAAAGTGCTCGCGCTATGGGACAGGCTCTAGGTTATTCCGTTGATGCCGGATTGGTTGAAATGCCTGATCCAGAGCTGTAGGCAACGGATCGAGACTCCGGCGTGGGCAATGGTCAGCTCGATGCTCCCGCCGCAAAGCAACAGGAGGATGGCATTGAGTCTTTTCTGCGCCTTTTGATCGGGACGACAGCCGATAGCCAGCCGCAACTCCTGGATGGAGCAGTTTTCAGGATTGGGATGATGACGCGTGCGACCGATGTACCATCAAAGTAGGTGTTCAAAAAAGTACAAGCGAGAAATTCAGTTTTTTACGAACGGACTTTTGGCAAACGGTCTACGCGCCCTCGCGGAAATCACGGGTGGTGATTCGGGATGATTCGGACCCGGATCCCGGAGTGGACCCCAACCCTCCGCACCACCCGCCGGGCAGCGGCGGCGCAGCCCGGGACACGCGAGGCGCGTGTGGTCCCCACAGGACTAAAGTCCGCGTTCCTCTTGCTTCTCCTTGATGTCGATCCTCGGGAAAACCGGGGAGGGTTTTTCGATCTCGTGGCCGTCGGGGATGAGGCCCCATTTCAGATCCGCGAGTTTCAGGTCGTCGAGTTCCGGGAGCTTGAGTTGGGCGGCGAGTTTGGTGGCAGCCTCGGGCAGAACGGGGGAGAGCAGGACGGCGCAGTGGGCGACGGATTCCGCGAGATGATGAAGCACGGTGGCGAGGCGCTCCTTGTTCTCGAGGTTCTTGTTCAGCTCCCACGGTTTCATCTTCTCCGCATACTGGTTGCAATGCACGACGTGGCGGTTGAGCGCTTCAAGGCCCATGGAGACTTCATGGTTGGCCATGGCTTTCGCGTAGGCGGCGGTGTTTTCCTCAAGGGATTTCCGAAGGGCTTCGTCGTCCTTGGTGAGCGGTCCGCCGGGCGAGATGATGCCTGCGGTGAAGCGCACGCTCATGTTGAGGGCACGGTTGCAGAGATTGCCGAGTTCGTTGGCCAGCTCGGTATTGAAAAGCATGACCAGGCGCTCGACGTCGAAATTCGCGTCCCGGCCGGTGTGGATATCCCGCATCAGGTAGTAGCGGACGGCGTCCACGCCGAATTTATCGGCGAGTTCGCTAGGATCCACGGTGTTGCCGGTGGACTTGGACATTTTCACCCCGCTGATGCCGTTCCAGAAGCCGTGGACGAGCAGTTGCGGCATTTTCCCATCCGAGAAACCGAGGGCATGCAGCATGGCGAGCCAGTAGATGCCGTGAGCGGGGACAAGGATGTCCTTGCCGATGATGTGGACCGGGCGTTCCGTCCAGATGCTCTCGAATTCCGGCAGGGAAGCGTCCGGTTTGTAGCCCGCGAAAGAGATGTAGTTGATGAGCGCGTCGAACCAGACGTAGGTGACGAAATCCGGATCGAAGGGCAGCTCGATGCCCCAGGTGAGGCGTTCCTTCGGGCGGGAGATACAAAGATCCGCCCCGGTGTTTCTCTCCAGCGCGTTGACGAGCTCCGCCTTGCGGAAGGCGGGCAGGATGGTGTCATCGGATTTCTCCAGGAAATCGCGCAGCCACGGGGTGTGGGCGGAGAGCTTGAAGTAATAGTTTTCCTCCTCGATCTCCGTGACCTCACCCCATTCTTCTCCGAATTCACCGGCCTCGTTGCGGTCGCGGTCGGTGAGAAACTGCTCCTGGCGGACGGAGTAGAAGCCGCTGTAGTTCTTTTTGTAGATCTGATCCTTCGAATACAGATCGGCGAGGATGGACTGCACGCAGGCGACGTGGCGGGGATCCGTGGTCTCCGCCCAGCCATCGTATTCCACGCCGATTTTTTCCCAGAAAGAGGAGAAACGCGAGGTGACGGTTTTCACATACTCGGCTGGCGAGACACCCTCCTTTTCCGCCGTCTGCTGGACCTTTTGTCCGTATTGGTCGACCCCGGTGAGAAAATAGACATCCTCCCCGGCGAGGCGACGGTAGCGGGCGATCACATCCGCGAGGACTTTTTCGTAGGCGTGGCCGATGTGGGGGGAGCCGTTGGTGTAATCGATGGCGGTGGTGAGGAAGAACATAGATTTCGAATTTCAAATCCCAACTTTCAAGGAAGAGGTCAGTCGCGGACGACTTTTCCACCCAGGGAGAGGATGGTGGCGTTTTGTTTGGCCGCCTCGGCGTTGGGGATGTCTTCGAGGCGGACGTAGATCTGGGAGAGGGCTGTCCAGGCGAGCAGGTCGTTGGGCTGGAGCGAGGTGGCTTGCAGGGAGGCTCCGAGCGCCTCTTTCAGGTGGTCGGTCTTGAGGAGAGCCATGGAGAGGGCGTGCCAGGAATCGAAGTCTCCGGGAGCGATCTCGACGCATCTGCGATAGAGGGCGGTGGCTTCCTCGAGCTCGCCGATGGCGAGATGGCCGTTGGCTTCGTCGAAGGTTTCCTGGAGGTCGGTGCTCAAAATTTCTCGATTCCCGGTAAAGGCGCGGGTTGAAAACCCATGCTCCTACTGCTTGTAGAGCTGCTGGATGTCGGCGGCTTCGGCGCGTGCGTTGAGCCAGGCGGTGAAAGCGGCGATCTTGTTGGCCTCGGCGGCTTGCGCGACCTGTGTGTCGATGTCGGCGGAAGCTTCGTCGTTTTTCAGGACCTCGCGACTTTCGACGTGGATGATGAAGGCGCGGTCGGACTCTATGACAGGGTCGGCGAGGTTGCCGGGGTCGGTGTATTTGGCCGCATCGAAGAGGTTGGAAGGGACTTTGGTGGTATCGCCCTGATAGCCGGCGGTGACTTCAGGAAGGTTCTCGGTGGTATTTTCGATCCCTGCGGCTTTCGCGGCCTCGGCGAAGGTTTTGCCGGTGGCGAGCGAGGTTTTGATGGCGGCGGAGGCCTCGTCGGCTGCCTTGGCGAGGGCGGCGGTGGCTTTCTCCGCGATCAGACGGGCGCGGGCTTCGTCGCGGGCTTCTTCGAATGTCTGGACCCGGCTTTCTTCGGTTTCCTCGAGGCGGGCGACGATCCATTCGTTCTCGCCGATCGCGATGGCGGGGGAGATTTTCGAGAAAGGATCGGCGGTGACAGTCATGCGGAAGAGTTCGTCGGCGGCGGTGCCTTGGGAGCTGGAGGAGCGCAGGGTCGCTTTGAGATCGGCGGGTGGCTCGCTGGCGGAGAAGAGCTCGGTGGTTTTCAGGTCCCAGCCGTCTTTTTTGGCGAGTTCCTCGAAGGAGAGGTCCTTCTGGCTCTCCAGTTTGTAGAGGAAGTCATCGACTTTCTCATCCGCGCCGAGCTGGGCCATGCGGCGGTCATCGGCGATTTTCGCAGTGCGGGCAGCTTGCGCTTTTTCGAACTCGGCTTTGGCTTCGTCAGTGGCATCCGCGGCAGGTGCGGTGATTTCGGCGGAGTCGGCGGGCATTTCAGGCTTGGCGATGAAGTAGGTGAATTTCCGTTTTTCCGGGGTCTTGAAGGCGTCGCGCACGGTTTCCCAGTAGGTTTTGATCTCTTCTTCGGTGACTTCGATTTTTTCCTCGATGGGGTCGATGTCGATGCGGGCGACGTTGGTGCGGATGCGCTGGCCGTCGAGCGCGTTGCGCTTGGTGATGACGGAGGCAGGGGTGGTGAGACCGGAGCCGAGGATGTCAGTAAGCTTTTTCTGGGCGATGACATCGGAAGCGAGCGCGCGCACGTCACTTTCGGTAAGGCCGAGGCGGCCGATGCCCTTTTCGATGAAATTCCGGTATGCTTCCTTGGAAAACGCACCATCCGGGCCGGTGAAGGCGCGCAGCTGGCGGATGAAGGAATCGATTTCCTCATCGCCGGGGTAGATGCCGAACTCGTCCTGCGCCTTGCGGAGGATGATGCGGTTGGCGAAGAAGTTTTCCTGCGCCTGATCCTGCGAGCGGGCGTCTCCGGCGAGAGTGAAGAGGAAGGTGTAGAGTTGGAAATCCCCGGCCTGGGCGAGGGACTGGGTCAGCTCGTAGGCGGAGGCGCCGAGATTGGTGAATTCGCGGTCCGTGTAGTTCCGCCCGTCCACTTTGATGTAGGGGGCTCCGCCTCGGGACGCGCGCATGGTGCTGGTGTCCATGAAGACGAATCCGATGATGACGAGGACGAAGAGGACGATGATGAGTCCGGTGTATTTGCGAAGGTGTTCGATCATGGCGCGGTGGTCGGGCAGTAAAAGGGGGAAACTTTGAACTTTAAACTCTAAATTTCAAAGAATCGCCAAGTCGTAAGTGCCGAGTGAGAAGTGAGAAGACTGCTCCAGCCCGGTCCCCAATGCTAGCGGGGAAGATTTTTGACCACAACGGGAGCGCAGCGGACATGGAGGAACTGACTTTCTCTACCTATATTCCTCAAAAAAGACGGAATACACGGAAAGGAAGAGGTTTGGGGTTTGCGGTGCTTGTCTGGTTTTGTTCGGGGGCGGGGTGCTTTGCGGGACTCCGGAGGGCGTGAGCTCCTCCGGGATCCTCCACGGCGGACGGGCACGCCGCGGCGCGTTTTCCCCCCGATCCCCGATCCTCAATCCCCGATCTCTTCCACCACACCTTCCCAGATCAGATGCGGGCTGGGAGGGGTGTGGCCGGGGTCGTGTTTTCTGCCGAGGCGGGTGAGGGTATCGGAGATGGGATGTTTCGCGGGATCCGCGGTGAGGTTGAGGATGATGAGAGCTTCGCCTTCACCGGCGAGGGTGATGGTGGATTGGCCGTCGTCGCTGACATCGGACTCGTAGGGGATGATCCAGGCGTGGGCGCGGGTTTCCTTCCCGCTGAGGACAAGCTGGCGGCGGTCGCGGATTTCCACGGGGTCTTCGGAAAGGAAGCGTGCGGTGAAATGGACGGCCCCGGGCTGATCCGCGTGGATGTGGATGAAAACGCAATCGGACTCGGCGCTGGCAAGGATGGTGCGGGTCAGGGTGGTTTTTCCGAGCTGGTGGGTGGTGGTGACGCGGTCGGCCTCTGTCGGGAGGACTTTGAAGTTTTCCGGGTTTTCAGCGCCTGTGAGCCAGTCGATGCGGAATTTCACGGGATTTCCGTCGCCTTTCACTGTCGCGGTGAGGATGGTTGACTCCAGGGTGTTCTCCACTTCGCAGGAGAGGCGCGGGGTGGCGAGGGGCTGGGCGGCAGCGATTCCTGTTAGGAAGATGAGCGTGACGAAGGGGAGCATGGGGGGAGGGTAGCGGATGGGGGCCGCGGATGCAACGTGTCGCCACGAATGGCTTGCGGCGGGACGGAATCGCGGGGATGGTGCGGGCATGAATTTGCGCTGGTTGAATGCTTTGCTGTGGGGGAACTCCGTCGCGCTCGCGTGGATGTGGGGGCTGGGTCTGTTTTTCAGCGTGCAGATCTCCTTCATGTTCGGGATGGACGGGCTGCTGATGTTCGCGATCCCCAACGCGCTCGGGCTGATGCTGTTCGGTTTCCTGACGGAGATCGTGGCGAAACGGCATCAGGGCGGGCAGGAATCGCTGGCACTGTTTTTCGATAAATTCTCGAAGCCTTTCCGGCTGATTTTCTACATTTACCAGATCGTCGCGCTCTCGCTGACGGTTTTCGGCCTGGTGCGATACCTGTTTTTCCCGCTTCTGAGCCAGATGGACATGGGCGGGGCGGCGATCCTGGCACTGGCGATGTGCATGGTCGTTTTCGTGCTGCTGGCGGCGGGATGCCTGTTCGGAGAGGAGTTCGGCATCAGGAAGATCAAGGCGGGCCACGCGTTGCTCGGCGGACTGCTGGCGCTATGCGTGGTGATCATCCTTTTCAGTCTCAGTCCCGCATCACTGGGCGAGGGCGCTAGCGGCAGAGGCGGGGAAAACGGTTACGACGGCACCCGCTTCTGGGGCCTGGCAGTACCATTGGTCGTCGGGCTCCTGGTTGGGCCATGGTTGGATCTCCAGCACTGGCAGCGGGCCATACAGATCCATCGGGAGAAGACTTCGATCCGCCTGAGCTACGTGTTCGGCGGGCTCATTTTCTTCCTCATGCTCATGTTCCACGGCTCCTTGGCGATGTGGGTGATGGGCAACGCGGGGGAAGGTTTCACCGCGGTGCATACCGGGCTGGACGGTCTCGCCTACGCGCATGACATCGTGGTGCAATACTTCAGCCGCGCCTACGAAGGGAATTCCTGGGTGCCTTCCGCCTACTTCGCTTTCCTCTGCATCTGCGTGCTGACAACTCTGGACAGCGGCTATGTGGCGCTCAAATGGTTCCTCGGGAAAAACGTGGATACCAGCGAGAACATGCTGCTTTCCATCATCCCGAAACAGATCGTCGCCTCGCCCATCCCGACCTTTTTCCTGATCGCCGTGGTCACTCTTGTCGGGTATTTCGCGAAATTCGAACTGGAATACTTCATGGTGTTCTTCGCTTCGTTTTTCGTGGGCTACGCGGCCTTGGCGATCGCCCGGTGCTTCGTCCCGAACTCCCAGCAACCACTGCCCCAGATCCGCATGTTTTCGATGGCGTGCCTGTGCCTGGTCATCTTCGCTTTCGGCTACATGGCTGATCTGAACGTGCTCATGTATCTCGGCTCCCTGCTGCCTCTCGCCTACGTGGTGTGGCTGGTGACGACCACGGATTTGCTCCGCCTCGTCACGGAAAAAGCCGGTGAGGTGATGGATGCCGCCGCAGAGATCCCGGCCATCAAGGCCATCGCGAAAACCGAGCAACCCGCCCGCAGCGAGGTGGCGGCTCCTGTCTCGGGCGGCACTCACGACTTGGCCGGGCATTTCGAAGGGAAATGGTTCGTCTATTCCATGATCGCCACCTATCAGGACACGAACTCGGTGGGGAACGTCTATTTCGGAATGTATCCGATGTATGTAGGAAAGACCCGGGAGCTTTTCTTCAATGCGGCCATGCCCGATTTCGACCTGAAGACGACGAAGTTCTACATCCTCACCCGCTCCTTCGAGCACAAGTTCGTGCGCGAGACGCGCGAGTTCGACACGATCACGGTGAAGATCAAGGTAAAGGAAACGAACCGGAAATTCTGCACCTTGGAACATCAGATCTTCGGCGACGAAGGACAGCTTCTCGGAAAAGGCCAGCAGAGCCTGCTCTTCGTTTCCTCGAAAGACTACGGGCTGCTGGACATCCCCTCCGAGGTTTACACGGCGTTCATCAAGTACCTGTGAACTTCGGAAAGCCGTCCCTCCGGGCGGCCCCCCATCAGCAGCGGAAAGCCGTCCTTCCAGGCGGCTTCCCCATCCACCCCCGGAAGAGCCGCCTGGAAGGACGGCTTTCCATTTCGGCGTTCCATTTTGGGTTGCCACTGGCGCGGTGGCTGGCAGAGTCCCGCGCATGGAACATCACGTGTACTTCTGGCTGAAAGACGAATTCAAGAACGAAGCGGGCCGCGCCCGCATGGAAGCCGCCCTGACGGAGCTTGCGAAATCCACGAACATCTCCAGCGGCCACTGGGGGTCACCCGCCCCGACCGAGAAGCGCCCCGTCACCGATCATTCCTGGGACTACGGGATTTCCTTCCACTTCGCCACCATGGAAGCCCACGAGCAATACCAGAAGAACGATCCCGTCCACAACGCCTTCTCCGGCCCCAACAAAGAGATGTGGGCGAAGGTGATGGTCATGGACCTGGCGTAGGAACGCCGTCCTTCCAGGCGGCTGCGGTGGTCAGGGGAAAGAAGCCGCCTGGAAGGACGGCTTTCCTTGAGCGTCACTTGCCAATAATCGGCGTCACACTTGCCTACATTGACGATGCGCGTCCCCATCCAGACATCACACTCGCTCAAAATGCCGTCACTCTTGCCAAGAAAACAAACGCGCTTGCCTTGAAAAATTTTTGTAAGGCAAAAGCTTTTGTTTTTCGAGCTTTCTGATCTGTTTTGTAAGCTTCCTGATCTGTTTGAAAGCCGATCCGACTTGCATTGTGAGCAAGGTGATTTCTTCCAAAGCCTCACTGGACGGCATTGTCCGCCCTCTGATCCTCATTCCCACCGGAGGGATTTCCTTGGAAGGCAAACGTTACTCCAGCTTCTCCCCCCGCAGCTCGAAGACCTTCCGCACCGCCGCTTCGATGAGGTTGTTCGGGCACGAGGCACCGGCCGTGAGGCCGATGGTGACCGGCTTGTCGCCTTGGAAAACCTCCGCGTAGTCCGAGGTGGTTTCCTTCTGGTGGTGTAGGTCGTAATGTACGATCAAGCCCAAGGACGTGATCTGCGAGGCATCGCGGATGAAGAAGGTGGGAAGCTCTTTCTCGCCGATTTCCACTAGATGCGCAGTATTTGAAGAATTGTAGCCACCGACCACGAGTAGCAGGTCCATCTTCGTTTTCAGCATTTCAAAAAGCGCATCCTGACGCTCCTGGGTAGCTCCGCAGATCGTATCGAACACGGTGAAATTCTCCGGTGATCCGTCGCGGTCGGAAACGGCTTTCGCGAGGCGGTTCTGGATCTCCTGCGTCTCGCTCTTCAGCATGGTCGTTTGGTTGGCTACCCCGATTTTCTCCAGATGGAGATCGGGATCGAACCCGGGCGGATAGGAACCCTCGAACCGGTCGAGAAATGCCTGCCTGTCCCCGTTTCCCCGGATGTATTCGCAGACGAAATCGGTGTCCGCCAGGGTGAGGATGACGAGGAAATGCCCGTCTCCGCCTTCCCCGAGCGCACGCGAAGAGGTGGCTCGGGTCTCCTCGTGGTTTTCCTTTCCGTGGATGATGGAAGTGATGCCGTCCTTCGCGTAGCCGCGGACCCGCCGCCAGACTTTCATGACATCGCCGCAGGTGGTATCCACCGTGTAGCAGCCGCGCTCCTCGATCTTTTTCATGAACGAGGTCGGCGCTCCGAAAGCCGGGACGATGACCACGTCCTCCGGCTGGAGATCGTCATAGGTCGCGTCGATTTCCTTCCAAGGCAGCGAGACGATGTCCATGTCCCGGAGCTGCCGGTTCACCTCCGGGTTGTGGATGATTTCCCCGATGAGGAAGATGCGGTTCTCCGGGAAAACTTTCCGCGAAGCGTAGGCGAGATCAATGGCGCGCTCGACCCCGTAGCAGAAGCCGAAATCCTGGGCGAGCAACAAGGTGGTATTGCCCCGCGTGATCTTTCCTCCCTGGTCCTTGATTTTCTCAACCAGCGAGGACTGGTAATGGACGGCCACCTCCGCGGAGACGAGTTCCATCACATCCGGGCGGCGGACGTTGACGCGGGGGCGTTTTTTCGCGGGTGCTGGCATGGGGTTAGGAAACACTGGAATTCAAGCGACATGAAATGGAAGACCGTTCAAGGGAGACGATCGCGTTGTAGCAACTGTTGCATATGGACGATGGTCACGACCTGCAACTCCTCGTTTTGGGCACGGTAAATGATTCTGTAGGCACCTTCGTGAACCTCTCGCAAGCCGAACTCGGCGAATTCGTGGACGGGATGTCCCCGGGTTGGCATTTGAGCCGTGCGCTCGACCCGGGATATCAGGCGCTCCACCTGCACCTGCGCATATCGTTCCGAATCGCGTCCGATAAAGTCCCGGATGGCGAAAAGATCGCGACGGGCTTGCGCTGACCAAACCACGGTCATGCCACGCCGAACTCACGACGGACGGATGAGTGGTCGTGCTTGCGCCCGGCCTGCAAGTCGGCAAGTCCGGCCTCGATCTTCTGACGGACGAAAATTTCATACATCAGATCGTCCCAACCGGCGGCTTCCGGCAACTCGTGAACCAGACGGGCCGCCGCTTCCTTGATGGACGGTTTTTCTTCAACGGAAGGCATGGCTGCAATATGGCGGTTTCGAAGTATGTTGCAAGCCGCCGTTCACCCTATTTCCTCAAGCCGGAAAGGTAGGCCACCAGATCGCGGATCTCGGGCTTTTTCAGGATCAGTCCCATCGGCGGCATGGTGGACATGGGGGCGGGCATGGTGGCGATGTCCTCCCGCTTGCAGACGGTGTCCTTTTTCGTCTCCGGATTCCGCACCACGACCTTCGTTTCCGTTTCCTCCATCAGCATCCCGGCGACGATGCTGCCGTCCTTCATGGTGACGGCGACGGGCGAGTATCCGGCGGCGAGTTTCGCATTCGGGAGGACGATGGATTCCAGGATGTATTCCGCGTCGTGGCGCGCGCCTATGCCGGCGAGGTTGGGTCCGGCGTCACCACCGGTTTTCCCGATCTTGTGGCACTGGGTGCAGAGGGCGGCGCCGTGGTTGAAGATGATTTCCTTCCCGCGCGCGGCGCTTCCTCCGGCAAGGGCGGGGCGGAATGCGCCCAGCGGATCGGTGCTGTCGAGGGAGGATTCGTAGGCGGTCACGGCATTTTTGAGCGAAGCTTCGCCGCGCCGGGAGGCGGCTTCGATCACATCGAGCCGGAGTTCCGGCGGCTGGGATCCGAGTTTTTCCAGGCGTTCTGACAAAATTCCCGCCGCGGACGGATGAACGATGGTTCCCAGCAATGCGATCGCGTTCTGTTGGTCGGAAATTTTTCCCGAAGAGAGGATTTTTCCGACGACCTCCATGGCTTTTTCCGGGGAGACGCGCCCGAGCGTTTGCAATGCCCGGCCCCGCAGCTTGGCGTTGTTGTCAGAGGTAAGGTTCACGAGGACTTCGGTGAAACCCCCGGGCTGTTCGGCTTCGAGCCGTTCGAGCGCGGCGGAGCGGACGGAGGCCTGGTTTTTCGGGTTCGCCAAGTGGCCGAGCAACACCTCCGGGGGGATCTCCACGCCGAATTTTCCCGCGGCACCGAGGGCCTCGACGAGCAGATCGCCCGAGGCGTTTCCGAGCAGAGCGACGAGGCCGGAGCGGATCCGCGGGGTCATTTTCGCAAGGCCGCGGTCGCCCACGAGCGGGCGGTGTTTCCCGGTGGTCGGGTCGACGGGTGGAGGATTTTCCCAGCGCTCAAGCAGAAAAAGGGCCTCGGTCCTGACGTTTACGGACTGTGATGGATCGGCCGCGACCGTGAGCAGGCGGCTGACGTTTTCATCCCCTCCGGCGCGCAGCATGGAGTTGAGGATGCGGACATCGATCATCCAGGAAATTTTCCCGAGCAGGTGTGTGGCGGCGGCGAGCTGCCCGCGCGCGCCTTCGATATAGGTGTCGTTGATCGCCTGCGCGGCCTCGACGGCGACGGACCGTTCTCCGTCTTTCAGGAAACGCGCGATTCGTGGATCCGAGAAACGGCGGAGGGCGAGCACCATGGCGCGGCGCACGGCCGGCGACGCGTCGTCCGCGTAGGTGAAAACGGCATCCGCGTCGCCGATCCGGAAAAGCCCGTCCACCGCAGCGTGGCGGACGTAAGCGTCCTTGTCGTCGTTGCGTTTCGCGAGATCCATCAGCACGCCGACCTGCTGCTTCCCGCCGAGCTTTCCGGTGGTGATGGCGGCGAGCATCCGCACCCGCGGAGAATCGTCCTCGAGCAGCGCGACGGCGGACTCCAAGGCGGGTTTGAAACCGGCGTCGCCGAGAGCCTGGATCGACTGGCCGCGCACCTTCTCATCCGCATCCGCACACAGTCCCACCAGCGTATTTCCCGAAGCGGGATCGCCCTTCATCCGTGCGAGATTTCCCAGTCCCCACACTCCGTGGAGCCGGGTGGTGACGGGTTCGGCCGTCGCCGTGGCGGAAACGAAGGCGGCCCGGTTGGCAGCGTCTTCCGCCAGTTCGAGCTGTGCCCGCAGCCGCACCCGCATGTCCGGATGGCGGAGAAGTTCCGCGAGTCGGGCGGGTTTCAGCTTGTCGAAACCTCCGGCGAAAATGCCTTTGATCTCCCTGGATTCCGGTTTCGCCGTTTCCACGGGATTCTCGAAAGTGAACACGTTTCCGAATCCATAGGTGGACCAGTTTCCGACATAGTCCGTGACATATACCTTCCCGTCGTAGCCGAACTCGATATCGGTATTGAGAAATCCGGAGATGAAATCTTCCTGCCGCTCCACCTTGAAACCGGCACCGTCGGGGGCCATGCGGAAGGCGATCACCGCGCTTTTCCCGCCCCTGTAGTCGCAGATGAAGAAGTGGTCGTCCCATTTTTCCGCCAGCCCGGTGCCGGGATTGAAGGCCAGCCCGGAAGGACCGTTGGAAACGAATCCGGCGGGTGGCAGCATCGCGGCGGGACGGTTTTCCCCGGATTTTTCCCACTGGTGCTCCTCCATCCACGGGATCTTGTGGCGCGGTGTGACATCGATATGGTCACGGAAGTTCTTGAAACCCTGGTTGCCCCGGTGCCAGCCGGAGAAGCCGCCCTCCACGATGTCCACCACCCGCGCCTTGTCGCCCATGTCCGCGTTGTTATCCACCGAGAAAGCGTTTCCGAATCGGTCGAAGGCGATCTCCTTCGGATTCCGCAATCCGGTATGCACCACCTCCAGCCCGCTGCCATCGCGCTCCATCCGGAAAACGGCTCCCTCATACTGGCTGTACAGGTGTTTTCCCTCCTTCGTTTTCAGGTTGTAGGCGCGGTCGCCGATGGTGAACCAGATCCTGCCGTCCGGGCCGAGCGCGAACCCGTTCAGATCGTGGCCGCTGAGGCTGACACTGATCCCGTAGCCTTCCTGCAAGGACTCGCGGGTGTCCGAGACGAGATCCCCGTCGGTGTCCTCCAGCATCCAGACATGCGGGATGCTGGCCAGATATACTTTCCCGTCCAAGGCCAGGATGCCCGCCGCGGTGCCATCGAGCGGATCGTTGAAACCGTCCGCGTAGATGGTGGATTTGTCGCATTTCCCGTCCCCGTCGGTATCCTCGATCACCCGGATCTTCTCCGCGTATTTCGTGAAATAGGACATCGGTTTCACATCGGTATGGCGCTTGTACATCTCCAGCCTCTCCGCCGTCGATTTCAGCGCGAAATCCTCCCGCACCGAATGCAGGGAGCGCCGGTTGTCCTCGATCCCGCGGTCGAAGCGGTGGGTCTCCGCGATGTAGAGCCGGTTCTTGTCATCGAAGCAAATGGCCGTCGGGTTCTGCACGTCCGGCTCGCTGGCGAACACCTCCGCCACCATGCCTTCGGGAAATTTGATCGTGGAAAGCAGGGCCTTGTCGGGATCGACGATGGGCGCGGGATCGGGGTTGGCCGTCCCTTCGATTTTCCCGGAATCGCCTTCCGGGAGCGCGGAGGACAAAAGGGCCGAACCAAGCAGGACGGTCGCGGCTAGGCGGAGGATTTCGGTTCCGGGTGGGCGTTTGGAGATCATGGGAAAGGATATTCCCCGCATGATCCGGTGTTGCGATAAAAATTTTCAAGCGGCCGGGTGGACTTCCGCCTCGATGCGATTCCCGAGTTCGATACGGGTCCGCTGCATTTCGTAATGGAGCTGAAGGCGCATCCAGAAGCCCTCCTCCATGCCGAAGTAGCGCGAGAGCCGGAGATCATATTCCGGGGTGCACCGGCGTTTTCCCGTCTTCATCTCCGAAAGGTGGGAGGCGATGATTCCGGTGGCGGCGGCGATGTCCTTCTGGGTGCGAGGCCATTCGTCAAGGGTGTCACGAAGCGTCTCCGCGAACGCGTTTGGCAGGGGCATGGTTTTCATGGGATCTCAATGGTAATCGGTGATCTGGACTCGGTGGGCGTGGGTATCTGTCCAGACGAAGATAACACGCCATTGCTGGTTGATTCGTATGCTGTGAAATTGCCGGAGTTTTCCGGAGAGCTTTTCCAATCGGTTGCTGGGAGGCACCCGGAGATGGTCGAGCGTGGAGGCGGCATGGAGCTGATCCAGCTTAACTTTCGCGCGGTTCTGGATATCCCCCGGCAGTTTCCTCGAAGCAGTCAGATCGAAAACCTTCCTCGTTTCCGTATCGCCAAAGCTCTTGATCACTCCGGAATCTTACCGGAAAAGGTAATTCCCGCAAGTGGTAATTCGTGCTCACAGGGCTTTCCTGAAAGGCAGCGCCAGCAGCAGGAAAAGCGCGAGCGCCAGCCCCTGCATGGCGAACAGATAGAGCGGCCACGGTCCGAGGTGGTCGATCAACGAGGGGTTGTCCGGCCTGTGGGAGGCGAAGGCGAAATTGGTTTTCAGGATGGTGTTGATCAGCAGCGCGCACATCTGGTAGCCGAGGGAAATGCCGAAAACCAGCAGCGGAGATTTCCACCAAGGGGCCTCGGGCCTCCATTTCAGCACGATGGGAATATACAGCGCGGCGGCGACGATGGCGAAGTGCTGCACGAAAAAATGGATGAACGGCAGATGCGGCGGGCCGATGGTGATCGCCGGTGTGAGCAGCGCCTGGGTCGTCGCCGCGATTCCCCAGAAATAGGTGAGGGTGAGCAGGACGGGCTTGCGCGTGAACAGCGCGAACCCGGCGACGATGGCCGCCAGATCACAAAGATGGAAGGGCAGCACGTTATCGAGCGCGCGCGGATGGTCCCGCCACGCGAACAACGCGAACGGGTAGGCCACAAGATTGATGACGGCGAGAAAGACGGTGGTGAAACGCTGGTTTTTCTCCGAGCGTTTCGCAAAACCGATCAGGCCGGCCGTCAGCGCAAAGCCTATGGCGAGAGTGATGAAATGCGCGGGAGTGAATGGATGGAAGGGCATTTTACGGAATGGAAAGCCGTCCTTTCAGGCGGCAGCGGTGCGTTGGTCTCCGTGCTTCGCTGCCGCCTGGAAGGACGGCTTTCCCTACGGTTTCCAGAGGGCGAACGTATCGGCGGAGAGATTCTTCGGATTGTTCTCAATATATTTCCTCGCCCAGAACAAGTGCTTTTCCGAGCGTATGAGACGGTCGTGATAGTCCCGCATCCAGAAAGGCCCGGTGCGACCAAGCAGTTTGTTGATGCCGTTCGAGGTGAACGATTTTAGGCTGTGGAGAATCTCCGGGAGAGTATGCGGACGGATCGGCTCGAAGAGGATGTGGACGTGGTTTGGCATGATCACGTAGGCAAGGATCCGGTAGCGCTTGTTATCGAAGTGGGAGAACGCGCCAACGACGATGGCGCGCACCTGCGGCAGGCGAAGCTCGCACCCACCGTGACCACGGTCGAGCCAAGTTTCGACCTCGTCGGTGAATCGCTTCCGGTACTCGATACGGATTTCATCGTCCCAAGGTTCCGGATGGAGCTCCTTGAACTCCTCCATTTCTCGTTTCCACCTTTCGAGCTGACTTTTCGGCAATGAGTCGGCGAGGCGGAAGGTAACGAATACGGGGACTTCCCCCTGCTGCCAGTGGGGGAGGTTGTGCTTCCCCGTTTGGGAAGGCCGTTCAGGATCGTAAAAAAGGGACATGGAAAGCCGTCCTTCCAGGCGGCAGCGGTGTGGTGGTCTCTGTGCTTCGCTGCCGCCTGGAAGGACGGCTTTCCCAACATCAGTGATTTTCCATCCATGAAAAATAGGGTGTGCGAGCCGCCTTGTCGAGAGGTGTGTTCGGGGATCAGACCTGCCGTCAGCGCAAAGCCGATGGCGAGAGTGATGAAATGCGCGGGAGTGAAGGGGTGGAAGGGCATTTTACAGAATGGAAAGCCGTCCTTCCAGGCGGCTGTGGTGCGTTGGTCTCCGTGCTTCGCTGCCGCCTGGAAGGACGGCTCCCCGCTTGAGGATTTCCGCGAAAATCTCCATCGCCTCCTCGGGATACTCGATCAGCGGGGGAATTCCCTCCGATTTCAAAGGCCGTTTGATCGCGGAAACTTCCGTCCGGGCAGGATAGGGCACGGTCGTGGATTTGTCGAGTTCGTCAGTGCTTGCTCCCCGGATGGTCTCGTGATCGTTCGTCGCTATGATCGCTCTCGTCGAGCAACAGTTTCAGAAACGCCTGGTGGATGAAAAGTTTCTCCCGTCCGATTTTTTCCTCTGCGAGCAGACCGGCATCGACCAGTTGTCTCAGATAGGTTGAGGCTGCCTGGCGTTTTGCGATTCCCGCACTTACCAAATCCGCGATCCGGCAATATGGCTGGTGGAAGAGCACGTCGAGCAGCTCTGCGGAGTAGATGTTGGCATGATCTTCTTTGAGCCGGGTTTTCGTAGTGCTACGCAGTTGCCGGATCTCTTCGATCTTCCGGTAAGTCCAGCGGGCGGATTCCTCGATGATTTCAAGAATGTAGAGTATCCACGTCTCCCAGTCCTGTCGCGAGGTCACCGCCGTAAGGTTCCGGTAGTATTCCTCTTTTCTGCGGATGATGCCCCGGCTGTGATAGAGGATGGGGGCTTTCAGCAGACCGAGGCTGACCAGCAGCAGGAGGTTGATGACACGCCCGGTGCGTCCGTTGCCATCGGCGAAGGGGTGGATGGCCTCGAACTGGTAGTGGGCTACGGCCATGACGATGAGCGGGTCCAGTTCGGTTTCCGCATCGTGGATGAAACGTTCCCAGTTTGACAGCTTTTCGCGGATCAGGTGCTCTCCGGCGGGCGGGGTGTAGATGGTTTCCCCGGTGCGGTCGTTCATGAGGGTCGTTCCGGGTACCTGGCGGATTCGCATTTCCTTCCCCTTGATCACGCTACAGATGGCTTCCGCGGTGCTGGTGGAGAGCGGTCTTTCCATGATGCTCTGGAATCCGGCGTGGAGGGCTTTCCGGTAGCTTAGAGCTTCTTTTGTGGCGGAGTCGATGACCTGTTTTTCGAGGATCGTGCTCCGGAAGAGCCGATCCGTGGTGGTCACGATGTTTTCGATTTCCGAGCTGGCGCGCGCTTCCAGCAACGGCATCACATTGATGAGCAATTCCTTGTCAGGGAGGAAATCCGCCGCCTGGTTCAGCTCCGCCAGTGCGGTGCGCGAGCGGATGCATTGCTTGAGAACGCGGGTGGTTTCCAATTCCGCCTCCGGGGGAAGTGGAGGAAGGTCGTTGAAAGGTTTTTCCGGATACCATGACATGTTTACGAAAATGAATTTTTGCGACGCGTCCTGACGATGTGTCGATCCTATCGACACGTCAACAGTTCATGTCGATAATTGGCCCGTAAATCGACATATCGTCAGTGCGTGTCGATTGGTCCACTATCAGTCAAGTTTTGAGTCAACCGCTGGATTTCCGAGCTTTTACAGTCCTTTTCCTCCCGAAAAACACCCTGTCACGCCCTGATTTCCGCCGAAGCAGGTGTTTTCGAAAAAATCTCCCGCGCGATCGCCTGAATTTCGTCATCCGTGACTTTCAGCAGATTCTCACGGGCCTCCGACGGCGAGGTGATGTGATTCTGAAAAAGCAGACCCTCCCCGGCCCAGGCGGCGTGGGCGGAGGTTGATTCGAACGCCAGCTTGGATTGCGCGATCGCCAGACGCTTCGCGCGTTCGAGCTCGCCGGGGCGGGGGCCGTTCGTCGCCAGATCTTCCGTTTCCCGGAAAATGGTTTCCAAGGATTCCTCGCGGGAATCCGGATCGAGACCTGCGAGCACCTGGAGCGCACCGGTTTCATGGAAAAGCGAAGTCTCGGACCCGATCTGGTAACAGAGTCCGCGCTCCTCGCGCAGCTCCGTGAAAAGCCGCGATGACGAGGATTCGCCAAGGATCAGCGAGAGCAACCGCAGGGCATGCCGCTCCTCCGCATGCCGGCCCGGCGTATGCCAGGCGAGCGCGAGCTGAAGCTGGTCGGTGGGCCGGTTCTCGATGATTTCTCTGGATGGCGAGGGGTCGTAGCCAATACGCAGGGGAGGTTTACGGAACTTTTTCGGAAGCCGGGGAAGCAGCGTTTCCAAAATTTCCTCCGCAGACATCGGACCGGCTGTGGCGATCACGAGATCTTTCCGGAAATGGTGCTCCTTCGCGAAATTCCGCAAGCCGGAGCGGGTGATCTCCTCAATCGATTCGAGCGAGCCGGAAATCGATTGCCCGAGCGGATGCTCCGGCCAGAGCGCGGCGGCGAGCAGGTCCCCGATGTGGTCGGAGGGGGACTCGCGGATCATCGTGATTTCCTCACCGATGACATCCCGCTCCAGCTCGATCTCGTTTTCCGGGAAGACCGAATGCCAGACCATATCCGCCAGCACATCGATCAGTACCGGCATCAGCTCCGCCTCGCCCTGCGCCTCATAGACCGTGTGATCCTCCGAGGTGCCCGCGTTCGCCTGACCGCCCCCCGACTCGATGGCGAGCGTGAGTTCTTTCGCAGAGCGGGTCTTCGTGCCCTTGAAAGCCATGTGTTCCGAGAAATGGGCCAAACCTACGGGGATGTTCCCAGTCTCATCGCGGGAGCCGACGGGGAGATAGATCGAAAGCGCGGCGCATTCGGAATCCGGAAGCCGGGCGTGGGCGAGCCGGGGTCCGCCGGGAAGATCATGAGTGGTGTAGGTGGCGGGCACAGGGCAACGCTAGGTTTCGCATTTCAAAACTCAACTCCCAACCACGTGAGGATCCGAAGTCACGGATCCGCTGGGAAAGGTTTGCAAGACCCACCGATTCCACTAGTGTTAGGGAGTTCGGTAAACCCGTTTTCACACATCCCGTCAACCCATGTTCGGCTCCCTCTTCCGCAAATTCAAAAACGATCCCCGCCCCGAACGGCAGGAACGTCCTCTGGAGGCGGCCCTCGCGAAACCGAAGATCGGCCTCGCCCTTTCATCCGGAGGCGCGCGCGGCCTCGCCCACGTCGGCGTGCTTCAGGTTCTCGAGGAAAACGGTATCGAGATCCACGCGATTTCCGGCTCCTCCATGGGGTCGTACGTCGGCGCTCTCTGGGCCGCGGGATTTTCCGGCGGCGATCTAGCCAGGCTCGCCGAGGAAATGCACGACCGCCGCCAGTTCTGGAAACTCGCCGACCCTGTTCTCCCTCCCACCCGCGGCCTCTTCCACGGACTCAAAGCGAAAGCCCATCTCAAGCGCTCGCTCGGCGACCTGCGCTTCGAGGATTTGGAAAGGAAACTCCTCGTCATCACCGCCGACCTCGATACCAAGGAGCGCCTCGTCCTCCGTTCCGGTAGAATCGTCGATGCCGTGCATGCTTCCTGCGCCATGCCCGGCATCATCGCCCCGGTCGATCTGAACGGGCGCCGTTGCGTCGATGGCGGAGTCGTCGATCCCGTCCCCGTCGCGGCCCTGAAAAAATTCGCGGAAGTCGACAGAGTCATCGCCGTTTCCGTGATCCCAAGCTTTGAGGAAGTCGATGCCGGTATGTATGTCAACGACGAGGACGAGCCACTGCCCCCCTCCCTTTCCCGGCGTTTCCTCTCCGCCATCAACCGCAACGTCAACTTCCTCGCGAAAGGGAATATCGTGGATACCTTCCGCCAGTCCATCCGGTGCGCCCAGGTCCGCATCGCCCACGATTCGCTGAAACGCGCCGACCTGGTCCTCCGCCCCGAGCATTTTTCCGCCCCATGGAACGACTACTCGAACTTCGCCCGCTTCATCGAGGCCGGCCGGAAAGTCGCTCTTGAGAATCTCGGTGAAATCCGCGCCCTTTTGGAAGAAACCCGACCCGATGAACGAACCGACGACAACCTGGTGGGCGAACGCGTCGCCTGAAAACATCCGCATCCATCAGGACGCGCTACTCAAGCGCTTCCTGCGGACCCGCGCCGTGCCCTTCACGAAATTCTACGGAAACATGTTTTCGGAAAACGGGATCGACCCACGGGACATCCGCACGACCGATGATCTGGTGAAACTCCCCTTCACCTCGAAGGCCGACTTCGAGAACCCCCGCGACTTCGTCATCATCCCCGACGAAGCCGTCCTGAAAAAGCAATGGCGCACCATCGTCCGCGCGCTCACCACCGGGAAATCCGCCACCAAAGCCGCTCTCGAAAAGGAGGCTCCGCCCCATCCTTCTCACCAGCACCACCGGGCGCTCCTCCGCTCCGGTTCCCTTTCTCTACACCGCCCACGACATCGCCCGGCTCGAGGAAGGAGGCCGCCGCCTGATGCGACTCTGCCAATCCGCGACCGAGTTCAAGCACGTGAACGCCTTCCCCTTCGCCCCCCACCTCGCCTTCTGGCAGGCCCACTACGCCGGCACCGCC
This sequence comes from uncultured Verrucomicrobiae bacterium, assembly GCA_963729485.1. Classification (GTDB taxonomy): domain Bacteria; phylum Verrucomicrobiota; class Verrucomicrobiia; order Verrucomicrobiales; family Akkermansiaceae; genus Luteolibacter. The sequence goes on along the minus strand of CAVSNV010000010.1, from coordinate 194,645 downwards.
CACAACACCTTTCTGCTCTCCACCGGCGGCGGCAAAACCATCGGCACGGATGGCAACGTCCGCATCATCGACAAGATCGACCCGGACGCCATCATCGCCATGCCCACCTTTCTCTACCATCTTCTGCAGGAAGGCACTGCCGGAGGATCGCGTTGGAAAAATCTCAAACGCCTCGTCCTGGGGGGCGAGAAAGTCCCCGCCGGGATGCGACGCAAGCTCAAAGAACTCTGCGCGGAAATGGGAGCGCCGGATGTCGCCGTCATGTCCACCTACGGTTTTACGGAAGCGAAAATGGCCTTCACCGAATGCCTCCCGACAAACGGCGACCAGCCCTCCGGATTCCATATCTATCCGGATATGTGTTTCATCGAAATCATCAATCCTGAAACAGGAGAACGCGTCCCGGAAAACACTTCCGGAGAAATCGTCCTCACTCAGTTGGACGCCCGCGGCACCATCGTGCTGCGCTACCGCACCGGCGATCTCATCGAACACGGCCTCACCCACGAACCCTGTCCCCACTGCGGCCGCACCTGCCCGAGACTGATGGGAAAAATCTCCCGGGTATCGGATTTCAAAAACCTCCGCATCGACAAACTCAAAGGCACCCTCGTAGATTTCAACGCCCTCGAAAACATCCTCGACGACACCGAAGGCCTCGGGGCCTGGCAGATCGAGTTGAGAAAACGCAACGACGACCCCTTGGAAAGTGACATCGTCCTCGTCCACGCCGTCACCATGAAAGGCGACGAGGAAACCCTCCGTCAGGCCATCCACGAACGCTTCGAATCCGCCACCGAGTTCGCCCCCAACGAAATCCATTTCCACACCTGGGAGGAAATGCGAAAACTCCAGGGCGTAGGCAAGGAACTAAAAGAGCAGAAAGTCAAAGACAACCGTGGGGGCGATCTCCGGTCGCCCCTTCCCCACCAATAAATCATAACCGCAGAGCCGCAGAGTCCGCAAAGGGTCACAGAGCCCATCCTCTGAAAATTTGAATCATCATCACTACTCGAGTCTTCCTACGCGCCCACCAGTCTTCTCACTTCTCACTCGGCACTTCCTCCACTTCCTTGAGAATTGAAAGTTGAAAATTGAATTTTAAAACCACCATGTTCATCCTAGCCGCCACCCGCACGCCCTTTTGCAAAATGGGCACAGACCTCGCCGCCCTCACCGCCGCAGATCTCGGTCGCGCCGCCAGCACCAGCCTGCTTTCGGAAACCGGCATCGATCCCGCAGAGCTTTCCGAAGTCATTTTCGGCTGTGTCGCCCAGCCCGCCGAGGCAGCGAACATCGCCCGCGTCATCGCGTTGCGCTCCGGCATCCCGCAGCACGTCCCCGCCATGACCGTGCACCGGAACTGCGCCTCCGGCATGGAAGCCGTCACCACCGCCCACCAGCGCATCGCCGCCGGTCAGGGCGATCTTTTTCTCGTAGGTGGTACCGAGAGCATGACCCACATCCCCCTGCTCTTCCCCCACGAAGCCGCCCTCCATTTTTCCGAGCTCAACCGCGCGAAATCCTCCGGCCAGAAACTCTCCGCCGCCGCCAGTTTCCACCTCTCCGATTTCAAACCGCGAGTCGGACTCGAGCTCGGCCTCACCGATCCCTACACCGGCATGATCATGGGAGATACCGCCGAGATCCTCTCGCGCGAGTTCGATATCTCCCGCGAGCAGCAGGACCGTTTCGCCGCCAAATCCCATAGCAAAGCCCTCGCTCACCGCGAGCAACTCAACTCAGAAATCTCCCCGGTCTATGTGAACGGCAATGCGATCACCGAAGACAACGGCATCCGCACCGATTCCACTCCGGAAAAACTCGCCACCTTGCGCCCGATTTTCGACCGCACCACCGGCACCGTCACCGCCGGAAACAGCTCACAGATCACCGACGGTGCCGTCGCCCTGCTGGTCGGCACCGAGGAGGCGGCCAACCGTCTCGGCATCGAACCGCTCGGCCGCCTCGCCGCGTATGCGTATTCCGGCTGCGACCCCGCCCGCATGGGACTCGGCCCCGTGCACGCCATCGCAAAAGCGAAACAGCTCTCCGGTCTCACCCCCGATGATGCGGATCTTGTCGAAATCAACGAAGCCTTCGCCGCCCAGGTTCTCGCAGTCCTGGCGTCTTTGAAAAACCCGGAAACCGACCTCCCCGCCTACGAAATTCCCCCGGAAAAACTGAATTCCAGAGGTGGTTCCATCGCCCTCGGCCACCCCGTCGGGGCCACCGGCGCCCGCCTCATCCAGACCGCCCTCTCCCAGCTCAAAGCCAACAACCAGAAACGCGCCCTCGTGACCCTCTGCATCGGCGGAGGCCAGGGAGCCGCATTGTATCTGGAAAGATAGTCCGCAGCGGAAGGAGCGCCGCCTTCAGGCGGAGTGTCAAGTTAAGCTCTTCCGCCCCGAGGGGGCATCCTATCGTAGCCCGGGGCTTCGAACCGAAGGCTCGAACATGGAGAAGCGTGCGTCCCGCCGCTAGCGAAGGATCGGGAACGATTCGCTGGGTGCTTCGCTAGCGGCAAGATGCACGCTTCTCCATATTCCGCGATGCCCACAGGCATTTTTGCTCCGTTGCCTGGGTCACGCTGCGGAATGAAGTCCGCGTTCCATCCATCAGATCCGCCGCATCGCCACCCCGCCGATCAGGCAGGTGAAACCCGCGAACACGAACCAATGCGCGATATCCTGATACACCGGAGTTTCCGGCAACGCGGCCCGCACATTCTCAGCATCAAAATCCTCCAAAGCCGCAAGCGCCGGATCCGGCAGTCTGTCCAACCGGTATTCCGCCGGATAATCCCGCTGCCAGCCGAGCGTTTTCATCAGCGAGTGATCCGGATCACGCAGACTCAGATTCACCCGGTCCCGTCCCGCGAGATCGACAGTGGTCTCATATTTTCCGACTCCCGTCTGCCGCACGGAAACGGGAACTTCCCCGCCCGCCGCATCAATGGCCTTGGCATCCCAGCGCACTCCGTCCACAGGCCGGTCCGCTTCGTCCCTACGGAAAATATCGATCTTCCACTGCTCGCGCGAAACCGTCCCGGTGGCCGCGAGTCCGGTGGATTGTTCCTTGCGCACGATGCCTCGGAAAATCTGAGCCCAGAAAGCCCCGGAATTCCCCCAGTCCAGCCATTCGCTGCCCCATTTTTCCGTGAGATCAGAGGTCCAGCAAAGCCCGGTGCCCAGTCCGTAGCGACAGATCGCCATCAGCGGATCCCCCGTTTCCGCCGCCAGAAGCAGGGTGGCGGTGGGTTTCGGCTGGGTCATCACGTAGCCGAGCACGAAAGGCAGCTCGCTTTTTTCGTATCCCGCGAGGATGGGGTGCTCGCCGGTGACGACCGCGCCGAAAAGATCCTCTTTGATCGCGGAGCGGGAGGCCTGCATCGTCTCCTTGGTGAAAATCTGCGGCATGTTGTTCGGGTCGTTGGTCTCGTAGTAGCGCCCGCCGCCTTCCTGGGCGATCAACTGCATGATGTCCTTCGCCGCACCATCGCCGAGCGCGACACTGGACACCGTCATGCCCTGCGCGCGCATGTCGCGGACCAGGCCGGAGAAATCGTTGTCCGGGGTTTGTCCGTCAGACAAAACAATCATGTGTTTCACCTTCGCGGTGGCGTTCTGGAGCAGTTGCTTGCCCTCGGCCATGCCTGGGTAGGCGTCCGTCCCGCCATCCGCTTGAAGCGAATCGATGGCTCCGAGCACGGTCGCTTTGTCCGAGGCACCGGTCATCGGCAGGATCACGCGGGGCGAGCCATCGAATCCTACGACCGCGATCTGATCCTGTGCTCCGAGAAGTTCGGCCGCCGCCTTCGCCGAGGCGCGAGCCAGCTCGATGGGCGGGCCGGACATCGATCCGCTTTTGTCGATCACCAGCACCATCGCCAGACTCGGCTTCTGCTTTTCCTTCTCGTAGCGGGAGGTCAGCGGCAGGGCTTCTTCCACCGGGGTGCGGAAATAACCGCCGAGACCGAACGAGTTTTCCGAACCCAACATCGCCAGCCCACCGCCGAAATCCGAGACATAGCGCCGTAGCAATTCCATCTGGCGGGTGGTGAGCGAAGTGGCGGGCACATCGGCCAGGACCACCGCGTCAAAGGCCAGCATCTCCGCCATGGATTCGGGCAGGCCGCGCTCTCCGCGTAGCTCCAGATCCAGGCCCTGCTTTTTCATCGAGCGGGCGAGCGGGCGCATCTGTTTCTCATCCCGGTGCAGGACGAGGATGCGGGGTTCTCCTTTTACTGTGACCGTAGTAGCGACGCGGTTGTTCACAGGGAACCAGTCCTCCTCCGGCAGCAGCTCGGCCTCCCAGCGGCTTTCACCGGAAGCGGTCATCACCACATCCAGCGTCACTTCGGTATCCGTGCCGGGGATCAGGGAAACGGGTGCCGATGCCACCGCGACACCGCGCTGGAGAATGCGGGCGGTGGCGTTCATTTTCTCGTTCGCACGCAGGGTAAGGCGCATCCGGACGATCTCGCCGCGGTAGGCGACGGTGGAGGCGGCTCCAGGGAAACGACGGCCGCTTCCGGGCGTTTCAGGCCCTCAATCGGGCGGAAACGCACATCGACTCCCTCCGCGCGGAGAGTTTTGAGTGCTTCGGAAACGCCGGGACTGGTGGACGAACCATCGGAGAAAACCACCAGGCGCCGGGCCATTTCTGCATCGAACACGAGACGGGATCCGAGCAAGGCTTCGGGAAGTTTCGTGGAATCGCGCAGAGAGGCATCCGCGGTTCCCTTCTCCGCCTCACCGGCTGTTTTTCGCAGGGTCGCGAGATCGGTGGAGCGGAGTCCGCTGCCGAAGGAAAGCACCGACGAGCGGTCGGACGATTTCAGCTTTTCAGAAGATTTCTCGATCTCGTCCGCGCTGAGGCGGATTGAAGCGGGATCGACCGATTCCGAAATATCGACCAGCCAGACGACGTGCAGATCATCGCTTTTGGAAAGCCAGTAGGGGCGGCAAAGCGCCAGGATCAGGCAAACCACCCCGAGCAGACGAAGCCCGTGGGCGAGCCATTTTCGCAAAGGTGGTCTGTCCACGAGCGAGCGTCGCCATGTGAAGACGCTGGCGGCGGCGCAGGCGAGGAGGAGCCAGAGAGGGATGAGGGTGGAGAGTTGCAAAACTTTAAACTTTAAGGATGGTGGCTGGGGATTCCAGCCCCAGGCCGTTCAATGAGCCATTTTGGCTCATTGCAACACCTTCGCACAGGGGGCTGGAATCCCCCTGAACGGCCTGGGGCAGGATGCCCCAGCCACGGGCTTAAGTTTTTCATCCTACTTTCCTCCTGTGGTAGAGGGTTTCTTCTGCCAGGATGGCGAGGACGGCGGCGAGCAACAGCCAGGCGGCGAGGGGCCAGCCGGAGGCGGGGGTGATTTCGATGGGTGGAGCTTCGCCGGTGGGTGCGCCGGATTCGCCGGGGGAGAACAAGGCTCCGCCGAGATTCCACGGGGTCGAATTACGGGAAAAGCCGTAGTTTCCCACTCGGCTGACGAGGGCGGGCGTTTCAAAGGGCAGCTCGGTGGTGGTGTCTCCGCTGCGGAAATTGGCGCTGCCGGTGGTTTCCGTGCCGGGAATCTCGATGCGGTTGCCGGTGGCGATGGCGGAGGGGAACTGGTTTTCCCTGCCTGTCAGAAGCACGGCGGCATCGTGGACAAAGACGGGGAACCAGGGGGAAAGGAAAAACTCCTCGCGGGAGGGATCGAAGTTGAAGACCACGGCGGACCTTCCGGCGGTGGAGATGGTGTAGATCAGCGGGGTGCCATCCGCATGTGCCAGCACGATGACCGCGCCTTCCGGGGCGGTGAGTTCGCGCGCGCCATCGAAGGTGAGCAGGGATGGATCGAGCCGGGCGAGCAGGGGGTGGTCTTTGGAAACCATCTCCGCAGGACCGGGGGGCAATTCTTCTCCGAGATCTTCCCAGAACGGCGCCTCGCCAGCCGGGGCGAAAATCACGGAAGCCTCGGTTTCCGGAGGATTTCCTTCGGAAAGGGAGAGCCGTGCGAAATCGTCGATCGGCTCGAAGAGCGAGTCCGCGCGTGAGAAAGCGGCGATGACCTGGTTGAAGAAAAACGGGTTCTTCGCCTTTACCTGCACGGGGATCGCCTGCGGCGAGTTGAGGCCGAGCGGGGCGGCATCGTCGATGGCGAGGGCATCGTCGGTAGTGGTGCGCAGCAGATAGGCACCGGGGTCGATGGATTCGAGTGCGATGGATTCGCTGGCCTCGTCCTTGGCGGGAATCTTCATGGTGAACAGCCGGATCAGGGTGCCGTCGGTCGCGGAAACAAGTTCCAGCTCGACCTCGCGCTCCTCGGGGAACGTGGAGGTGAGAGTGGTGAAAAGCGTGGCCTCGCCGGGTGAGTCCCAGCGCAAATCCGCGGCGGTGATCCCGATGTTTCCCGCATCCTCCCCGATGCTGACGATCTCGACCCCTTCCGGAATGCCGGTGGCGGGTGAGCGGCGGTCGGTCAGAAACAGGATGCGGGTTTTCCCGGAGCTGTCACCGGAGGCGGCGGAGAGTAGGGAAAGCTCGTCGAGCGCGTGTGGATCGAGCGCCAGATCCGAAGGCTCGATGGCATCGAGGGCGTCGCGCAGCAGGCGGGAGCGGGTGGTGAGATTCGCGTGGTATTCGAGTTTCCCCGCGACTCCGGCGATGGCCGCCCGCTGCGATCCGCTGAGCGCGGTGATCCACGAATCCGCCATGTCTTTGGCGAGCTGCAAGCGGCTTTTCCCGTCCTCCTCGCCGCGCATGGAAGCGGAGCGGTCGATGATGATGAGCAGATCCGGGGTGTTTCCGCTATCGAAACGCGGGCGGGTGAGGGCGAAGACGGCGGCGAGAAACGCGAGCGCGAGCAGTAGCAGGGAGAGCAGGTTGCGGAGGCGTTGGAAAAGAGAGCTCGCGGCTTTCTGTTTGAAAACCTGCTGCCACAGGAAAAACGCGTTGACCGGCTGTCGACGCGGACGGGTGCGGATGAAATACACCGCCGCGAGTGGCAGCAGGGCCAGGGCGGCCCAGAAAAATCCCGGAAGTCCGAAGGTCATGCGACCAGCCCTCCTTTTCGAAGCATGGACTGGATCACGACCTCGAACGGCACCTCGGAAGTGGTGCTGGCGAGGCCGACCCCGCGCCGCGCGCACTCGCTACGCAACTCCTCGTTCCAACCCGCGACCGCTTCGCGGTAAAGCCGGGCCTCCTTCTCGGTGACGGTGACGCGTTGTTTCTCCGCCGTCTCCACGCACTCGATTTCAAGATCCCCGAGGTGCGGGCATTCGAGATCCGCAGGGTCGTGGACTTGCAGTGCGAATACATCATGGCCGGACCATTGCAGGAATTTCAGCCCGCTGGAGTACCCGGCTGGGAACAGGAAGTCCGAGACGACAAGGACCACCCCTTTTTTCCGGTGACGTGCCTGGAAGGTGCGGGCGCAGGTGGTGAAATCCGTATCGGTGCCGTAGGTCTCGGCGTTTTCTAGATCGCGGAGAAACGAGAACACCTGGCTGCGACTGCGGGCGGACTCGACCACGGTGGTCAGCTTGTCCGCCATGCCATGCACGACGACACGGTCCATGCCGTTGAGCGCGATGTAACCGAGCGCGGCAGCCATTTTTTTCGCGTAGAAAAACTTCGTGGCCATGGAGCGGCTGCAATCGAGAAGGATATAGACGTTGGTATCCTCCTCGACTTCGAAAAGCTTGATCAGCAACTCCTCCGTGCGGGCATAGATCTTCCAGTCGATGGCGCGGTAGTCATCGCCTGGATTGTATTGCGCGTAATCCGCGAAAGTGATGCCGGTGCCACGTCGCTTCGTCCGCCGGTCCGCCTGGAGGGAACCACGGAGAACACGACGGGCCAGCAGGTTCAAAGCCTCGAGTTGGCGGATGAAGGCGGGGTCTGTTAAACTTTCAACTTTCACAATTCAACGATCAAGGAGGAGGCTGGGGTTGTGCTTTTTACCGCAGAGGCGCAGAGGTCGCAGAGGGACGCGGAGGAAGACTTCGGTTGAGTGGAAGAAACCAATTGGATTTTAAAATTTTCATAGGACTGGCTCCGCGCTCCTTTGCGACCTCTGCGCCTCTGCGGTGAAAAACTCATGCCTTGGCCGCTTGGATGGCATCATTGACCAATGAGTCGGGTTGGATGCCTTCGGCTTCGCCTTCGAAGGAGAGGATGAGGCGGTGGCGGAGGGCGGGGAGAGCTACAGAATCGATGTCCTCGCGGGCGACGTGGTAACGTCCGTCGAGCAGGGCGCGGGCGCGGGCGGCGGCGAGCATGGCTTGGCCGGCGCGGGGGGAGGCTCCGTGGCGGACGAACTGGCGGATGTTTTTCGCGGAATTTTCATCCGGGTGCGTCCCGCGAACGACTTTCACGAGGTAGTCCTGCACCTCGGGGGCGACCGGAACCTCGCGCAGGGTTTCTCCCATTTTCAAAATATCGGATCCGTGGGCGACGGGTTTCACATGAGGCCGGGAGTTGCCGCCGGTTCGGTCGAGGATCTGCTTGAATTCGTCGTGGGAGGGCAGGCCGACCTGGAGTTTGAAGAAAAAGCGGTCGAGCTGGGCTTCCGGGAGCGGGTAGGTGCCGTCGTTTTCGATCGGGTTCTGCGTGGCCATGACGAAAAACGGAAGGTCGAGCGAATGGGTCTGGTTGGCGACGGTGACGCGCTTTTCCTGCATCGTTTCGAGCAGGGCCGACTGGGTTTTCGGGGTGGCGCGGTTGATCTCGTCGGCGAGCAGCATGTTGCAGAAAACTGGGCCGGGTTGGAAGACGAGTTCCCGGTTGCCTCCGCGGTCCATTAGGATCTGGGTGCCTACCACGTCGGAGGGCAGTAGGTCGGGCGTGAACTGGATGCGTTTGAAATCGACATCGATGGCCTGTGCCATGGTGTTGATCAGCGAGGTTTTCCCGAGTCCGGGCACGCCCTCAAGCAGCACGTGGCCGCCGCAGCAAATGGCGATGAGCACGTCATCGATGATTTCCTGCTGGCCGACGATGAAGGTGGAGACGGCGGTGCGGATTTTCCCGAAGGTTTCGGTGAAGTGGGTGGTGTCTGGTTCGGTGGCGGTCATAATTTTCAATTTTCAAGGAAGAGCTGGGGACGGGTTCCTTTACTCGGCTTGGGCGGACTGTAGGTTTTCGAAGTAGTTGCGGACGCCTAGTTTCAGGGATTCGGGGACATCGTCGCGTTGGACGAAGGATTCCATCTGGCGGGTGAAGTCGCGTTGTTTCGCGGTGCCCCGGCGGGTGGAGACGCCGGTGCCGGATTCGGAATCCTCGACGGCGCTGAGGGACGGCCCGTCACCGTGCTGGCCTTGGAGTTGGGTGAGGGAGCCGTTTTTCTGCGAGTCGTCGCGTTCCTTTCGCTCCGACCATGAGGAGCCTGATCCGGCTTCCTTGCCGCCGGGTGCGCTCAGGCCGAGCTGCTGGGACTGGCCTTGGGAAAATGCCTGGGCTTGGGCGAGCGCCTGACGGAGGGCGTCGAGTTTGCTTCTGGCCATGCGCTTGCCGTGCATTTTCCGCATGTGTTTGCCGAGCTTGCCTTTCATACGGGCCATGGCTTCCCCGGCCTCGTCGTCCCATTCGGCATCCGGGTCGAACTCGATTTCCTCAAGGTCTTTTTCCATCTCGGCGGCGGCTTCGTCCAGCTCAGCGAGCATGTCTTCGAGCGCCTGGCCCTCGCCTCCGGCCTGTGCTCCCTCACCACCGGCTCCGCCTTTCGCGTTCGCACCGGCACCGGCTCCCTGGGCTTGGCGGGCGGCCTGGCGCTGCTTGCCGGCGGCGGCCATACGTTTGCTGGCGGCTCGCATTTTCGCGAGATACTTTTTGGCTTCATCCAGTGCCTTCTTTTTCTCGGCGGCGCCTTTTTTCAGCTCTTTTGGATCGAGCTTCTTCGCGGCGAGCTTTTCGAGCATTTCCGCGGCTTCCTTGAGTTCCTTTTCGTCGAGTTTTTTGCCGAGCTTGCGGGCATCCGTGTCCTCGGCTTTGGCGAGTTCCTTGGCGGCGAGCTTGAGGGTTTCCTCGTCGCGCTGTTGGTCGAGACCGCGGGTGGCGTCGCGGATCTTGCGCTCGATGCGGGCGAACTGGCGCGCGGCTTCCGCGCGGTCCCCGGTCTCGTCGATCTCTTTGACCATTTTCCGGAACTCGTCCATATCGAGGTTCTCCTTGTCCTCGTCCGCCATGAAATCCTTTTCGAGTTCCTCGATGAGTTGCTGGAGCTGCTCCTTGGATTCGGCGACGCGGGCGCGGGTCTCGGCGGCGGATTTCTCGGCGGCGCGCACGGAGGCGGAAGGCGGGAGCAGGCAGAGGATGAGCGCGACTACTGCGAGCGTAGTAGTGAGTGCGATCTGCTTTCTCGGAAACGGACGGGTGATGGTGGCGGGATCGCAGGTGGCGAGGCGGGGTTCCAGCCATTCCCATTGGCGGGCGGTGGCGGGTGCGTCCGGCGCGTCTTCCGCAAGGTGGCGGGCGGTGGTGATCCCGTCCTTGAGATCGAAATGGGAATCCGCGGCGAAGGTGGCGGCGGTGGGGCGCATCCGGCGGGTGCGGTAGAATGCAAAGGCGGCGATGGCGGCGGCGATGGCGATGCCGAGTGAAACCACGAGAGGCACCGAGTGACCGCGCAGGATCCAGAAGAGGGAGAGAAGGATCAGCAGGCCGGCGGTGGCGGAGACGGTGAGGATGGCGATCCGACGCACGAGGAAGCCATCGTGGCGGCGGGCGACACGGGAGGTAAGGACTTCGATTTCTGGGCGGTGCATGGCTGTTTCAAAGAGGAAGATTTTTGTCCACGGAAGGCACGGAACACACGGAAAAGAGAGAAGGGTTGTTAATTGGTTTTTGTTTCGGCTTCTTTCGCAGCCTGTTCCTTTTCCCGAGTCTCCGCATCTTTGAGGCGTTTGGGGAGACTTTTATAGAATGTTGTCAATTCTTTGGGGACTTCGTCCGGCTTGATCGATTCGAAAATCGTTCGCGCCGTTTCCGAATCGCTAGGTTCGTCGAGCAGCCCATATACCACAAGCGATTGCACGGTGGACCTGATATGGTTCCATGGTTCACCCGGCGGGATGTGCGGCAGGGCCTTGTGATAGGCTTTCCAATACCGATAACTCCGGCTGCGTCCCATATCCAAGGCATCGTAGTAAAGCAAAAGGGCTTTTCCTCCTTGGGAGAGACTTTCAGGAAGATTCTTCGTGAGTGTATCGATCTCCTTGCGCATTCCGCTGTTCCGGAAAGCGTCTAACAGAGGGATGTCGGAAGGCAGAAGATCCGCTGCGGGTGGGTGGGTGAGAATCGCATGCAGGAAAGCGGTGGTTTCCGGATAGACGGGAGCTACGATTCCTGACCGGGTGCGAATGGAATCCCCCATGGTCCGCACGGAGTAATCGAAATTGGAGTCGTGCCGGGGAAATGAGAATTTCGGGACGAATCTTCCCTCCTTGTCATCGATTTCTGACAGGACTTTCCGGAAAGAGTCCGGCTTGCCGACCCAGTAGGCTAGAAATTCCGTGACGGCCAGAGTGCGGTGGACGTCTTGCGATGAGAAATTTTTCAGCTTTGAAAGAGCGACACTCAGTTTGCCAAGCGGATCGACAAGTGCGGAAAATTCGGCGGTTTTGCCGGAGCCGGTGGCAAAACAGACACCGGGTAGGATGTTTTCGAGCAAGGTCTGTTGGGCTGCCCGGATGGTGTTGTCATATTTGTCCCCGACCATTTCCGCCCGCTCGTTCACGGCTTCGATGATGGGGAGGAAATGGGTGGAATCACCCTCACGGAGTTTGTCGCACGCGGCCCGGCAGAGCAAATCCCACTTCATCATCGAATAGAAAGCGGCTTTCTGATCCGATTTCGAGCCGGCTTCGGTGAGGATGCTTCCGGGATCGAAACGGGCTGCGAGTTCTGCAATTTCGTGATCAAGTGCGGTGACCGGAGAGCCGGGAGGGCCTGCGATCTTCAATACGATCTCGACTCGGGCGAGTTCGCTCTCAGGGCGATTCTCCAGATAAGCGGTCACCAGGTGCTTCCTCCACTCCGCAGCGAATTCCGTTTCCAAGGGTTTCCTGTCCGGCCCGTTGAGGTTCAGCAGGACGCTTTCAAGTCTGAGAATAGCGATGGGATCGATATCTGTTTTGATATCTGTTTTGAAATCTGTTTTGCGAAATTCGAGGAGCTTCGGGTGAAGCTCTGGATCAAATGTGAAGCTGGAGCTCAGCCATGGGTAGGGTTGCTCGGGATCCTGAAGGATTTCGGCGGCGAGAGAAAAGCGATCCTGGGAAATCAGGGTGAGGATCATATGGAGATCCCCTTGGTATGATGAGCGTAGGGGAGGGAAAATCTTATCGATGTTTTCGTGGTTGTTCAGGCTCAGAGTGGTCTCGAAAAGGACTTTCGCGTAGGATTCCGGGATCTCGGGATGGCCTCCGGGCTTTGTGGAGTTCACGTTTTTCCAGAAGGCGGTGTTGATGCGCTCCAGGGCGGGGTTGGCACCGGCGGATTGGGCGAGGCTGCCGACCGCTCTCATGAGGCCGAGGGAGAAAGGATTGATGGCGCTGCGATCTTCGGCGCAGAAAGTCTCATAGAATTCGGCGATGCGGGCGGCGGTCGCCGGGTGGGCGAGAATTTCCGGGGTTTTGATGGCGCTGGCAAGGGCGAGCTGGGTGCGGGCGATGAGGTCGATAGAGTCGTCGTCGAGAATTTCCGCGAGCAATTCGAGAGTGGATTCCTTGCCCTCAGGGGTATCTCTTTTCCAGGAAATGATTCCGATGGCGAGGCTGCGGAAGCGGATGACTTCCGCAGTGAGTCCTTTTGAGGCGGCGAGTGCCGAGCGCTCTTCGACGGGTTGGTTGGAAGCACTGTAGTTGGTACTGGTGGAAGACGCAGGCGAGAAGCGCCTGGGTGCGGATGTCCTCAGGAAATTGCATCACGGTTTCCATTTCACGGAGATGTGGGATCTGGCCCGGATCTTCCTTTCTGTTCAGATTCTGCAGTCGGTAGCCGAGATCCCGAAGCAGGGGAGAGCCGTTGTCGCTCGAGCTGGCGAAACTGAAACGCCCGGCTGCGTCACTCCGCGTGACGGCTGAAAGGAAACGGAATGCGGTGATGAAATCCATCGAGGTAGCGAGCGAGAAGTTCGAGAGGATCTGACTTAGCGAATTGTCGCGGGCATTCTCCCAGCGGCCGTCTCTGGAAATTTTCCCACCTTTGGCGAGGCTTTCGGTGAATTCCTGCTCGGCGGCGAGGAAGATTTCCACTGCCTTATCGAGATCGAGCGCGGCGATGTTTGAGATGATGGCGGGGATGTTTTCCAGGTACATGTTTCCGCCCTGGCGTTTGCTCGCGAGTTTCTGCTCCTCCACTTGGCCGAGAAACACAGCCAGGCGTTCCTTGTCGGTCTCCTTGAGTAGTTTCTGGAAATACGGGTGGAGGGACGCGTGGGATTCGCGGGGGAGCCATGGAAGCAGCAGGGTGAAATCCTCCAGGCGCTCGGGTTTGGAGTGAGAGAGATAGGGGGCGGCTTCTGTGAAGGCGCGAGCGGTGAGGGCGGTGCGACCGGGGCCGGAGTTGATGGCGGCGGCTGTGACGAGGGTGCCGAAGGAAGGCTTCTCATCAGCGAGAAGGAGTTTGTCGAATTCGTCCCGGGGGATGTTGTTCAAGATGCGGGGGGCGATGCCGTCGAGTAAGAGTTGATCAACGAGTTCCGTGCGGTAGGTGTTCCCGGTTCGAATGGACTTCGTAGATGTCGCGGCGAAGGGTTCCCATGCGTCCACGCCCTCGAGCCAACCGAATGATTTCATCAGTTCCAACGCTTCTCCGGGTGTTTCCGGACGGTTGGCGGACACGGAGTTTTGCAACAGGCTTTCCATGTTCTGGGTCGGGATTCCAAGTCGGTGATACGAGCGGGTGATCCGGACCAGAACAGCAGGATCGAGATCCGCTTCACTGAGGATGCGATAGAGATGACTGCTTCCCTGGGAAAGGCGGTTGGACTTTGCCAGGTCTTCAGAATCCCAATCGAGTTCTGGGCCGAAGAGCGCTTCGGCGACCACTTTGCAGACATCGCGGAGCTGTTTTTCATCGGAGCCGGAAGCAGCGACGATGGCGGCGCGGCAGAGGTTGATCGCAGGGGCGGAAACTGTGGCGAACGGGTCTTGCTGTTCGTCGATTTCCTCCTTTTTCATCTCCCGGATGCGGTCGATGAAAAAGCGGGCGGCACCGGGGATGGATTTCGCACGGAGCAGGATCGCATCCCGGTAGATGGATTCGTCGGAGAGATTGGCCCATGCCCCGATCACATCGGCAGGGGTTTTCATTTCCGAAATCGCGGCGAGGGCCTGTCCGGCGGGAGGGTTGCGTTTTGTGAGTTGGTTCAGGAAATCCCCGGGCAAAATTTCCGCCGCGGGACTACCTTTGGTGATGCGGTCGGCGAGCCAGCCGACGGAGGAAACGTCCAAGCCGTTCCCGCTTCGCTGGTTCCCGTAGCTACGGTTCGAAACGGTGAAGTACTGGATTTCCTTCTGGCCGTGGGCCGGTTTCCGCTCGCCGACGAGAAGTGCTTTCCGGGCAAGCGCATCGATTTCCGCAGCAGCGAGTTCCCAGGCTTTTGCGGATGCGAGCAAGCGGAAGCCTTCTTCGGCCGTGTCGGTGTGCAGCAGCATGGCGCGGGCGAGGCGGTTGGCGAGGGCTTCGAATTGACGCGATACTCCGGCGTCCCCCTCCCGCTCTGCACGGGGCGGGGCCAGTAGGCTCCCCATGAAATAGGTGTAGGTGCCTTGGAAAAACAGATGGGAATGGTAGGCGATCCAGCTGAGGTCAGCGTCACCGGTTTTCCCGGACTCCAGAAAATCCGCGATCAGTAAGAACGCGGAGATTCCTTCCCCGGGATCGCGATGGTTTCTCATTTCCTGGAGCGCGAGCTGGATGGCGGGAATGATGTCCGGGGACGCTGAGGCATGGGCAAGCAGCTTCAGGGCTTGGTCTGATTTCTCGCGAGGCAGGAGAAAGGCCAGACGGGTGGTGACGGTGGCATCATCGGGGCGCTCGGTAGCGAGTTGTTTCAGGACGGAGAGCGAAAGGTCGGTGCGATCAAGCGCGTCCGCGAGTTCGATGAAACGCAGGCGTCTGGTGAGGCTGCGGGTTTCTCCGGGGGCGGCGAGTCGAAGGATCTCGTCCTTCACTTCGGGGATGAGAATTTTTTCGAGGGAGCGCAGGGCATCGGTAGGGGTGTTTCCCTGGCGGGTCCGCAGCGTGATCATGCTCAGGGCTTCGCGGGCGGCGGCGGTGAATTTTTTCGCGACCACGAGATCGCTGACGCGTTGCTCGGGAGTGACGGGTTTTGAAACGGCGGGCGAGGTCCTCGGCACGCGGCTGGGGGCGAAGGTGGCGGGGCCGAGGGTGGACGGGCAGGAACCATTCGCGACCCGGGGGGCGGGGGCTGGATTCGCGGCGACGGTGATTTCCTCCGCGAGATCCGTGAATCCGAAGAAGGTGGCCTGCTCTGCGAATGTGTTTGCGAGGCTGATATCGTAGGCCTTGTAGGAACGGGAGATGGCGGCGCGGAGTTCCTTCTCAAGCGGTGCGCGGACCTCGGCGGGCGCGGTCCGGGCGGTTGCGAGCAGAGTAAGGTCCAGCCATCCCGCCAGAGGATGTGATTCCCCGCGCAGGGTCCGCTCCGCGATGAGCAGACGGCAAGCGGCAGCGTGGTTCTTGAGGCTGAATTGGCGGCCGATTTCGAGGATGCGGAGATCGGCGGCTTCCTCTTCGGTGGTTTCCGCGGAAAAGGTTTTTGCGATGGCACCGGCATCGTCCGCCTGGATGGCGATCCAGGCGCGCACGACGGGTGAGCGGAAGGAATCGATGGTTTCGACCAGAGCCTCGGCGTAGAACGCTTCGGGGATACGGTTGGCCGCGCCTTCTTTTGCGGGCACGATGTAGTTCAGGTATCCGGACTGGATGGTGGTGAGCGGCAGGCTCCTGATGTTCGGGACAGTGAAATTCGGGTAGCCGCGGTTGCTCCACGGTGAGTAGGGGTGGTGCCCTCTGGCCGGGACGGCGGCAGCGGCCATCGCGGCGGCCTCGCGGGTCTGATCCATCACGTCGTTCAGAGCGGCGATCCATAACTCGCGGGCACCCGTTTGAAAATAGATGGAAAGCTTCATGTTCCCGTAGTGGAGATCGTCCTCGGGGAAGCCGGAGGCAGCTTTCAGAAGCATGTTTTCAAGCTCCTTGCGAGTTTGCTCCGGGATGGGGCGGCTGCGATTCGAAATGAATTGGAGGATGGGGTAAAACGGAACATTCCCGATCTCCGCCTCCGCGATGGAGCGTTTCGCGAGGTCGAGTATGGTTTCCCAAAATTTTTCCTGAGGAAGCAGATCGGGAGGCGCGGAGCTGAGGATGGCGAGCTTCTTCGAGGGATTGATCGTGGGAGAATCGATGACCAAATTCAGAAGCTCGGGATCGCTGTGGGCGCCGGGATCATAGGAAAACGCCATTTCGAGGAGACTTGGCCGATCGGGATGTTTTTTGAAAAGCGCGACCATGTCCGGCCTTTCTCCGGTCCGTGACGCGAGCAGATCCGCGACCAAGGAGATATCCGTGGCACCGGCGGAGCGGGCTTGGGCGAGCTTGGATTCGTCACCCCGGGTGATTTCCGCGAGGGAGATTTCGGCGCGGGTGCGGGTCTCGGCAGGACTGGTCGGGAAGGAGAAATTCTGGAAAGGATTCTGGCCGCGGGCGTTCCGGTCGAAGCGTTGGTTCTGGGAAACCATCGACAGGATCTGGTTGATGCGGTTCGCGCCGGTGAGGGTGGCGGCCTGCCTGATGTCCGGGCTGTTTGCCGGAGGAGAGATGCCGGGGATTTCGCCTTCGGCATCGAGCAGGGTGAGATAGACGGGAAACGCTTCTGTTTCGCGGCCGTCGTATTCGAGCATGGAGGCGAGCAGGTAGCGGGTGCGCCAGTCGCCGTCATCCGGGAGGGAGGTCTGGAGGTGGGTGATGGCTTCGTCGAAGAGCTCGGCCCTAGCGAGGGTGAGGGCGGTGGTTTCCGCGGCTCGGGGGTCGTCTGCGGCGGTGCCGGAAATGGCCTGCAGCATGCGCAGGCCTTTGAGGACGCGGCCTTGGCGGATGTGGGTCTGGGCGAGGGCGGAGCGCAGGCGGTCGGTGCGGTCGGCGGGGATGCCGACTTCGAGGATGCGGATGGCTTCGTCCGGGTTTCCGGAAGTTTCCTCGAGATCTGCGACCTGGATGCGAAGCGGGATTTCGGTGGGTTTGAGACGCAGGGCTTCAAGTAGGAGATCGCAGCGGGACTGGTCGTCACGGGTGACGCGGGCGAGCTCGATCTGGGCGAGGATGGGGCCGAGCGAGCGACGGTTGCCGGCGGCGCGCTCGCGGAATTTTTCCTGAAGCTCCGGGACGCGGTTGGAATCCGAGGCGATGCGGGCGAGCGGAGCGGCCCAGCGTGCCTGGTCGGAGGGGGTTTCCGAGGAATCGTAGAGACGCCAGTAGATCGCCTCGGCCTCGGCAAATTGCCGGGACTGGACATGCAGGGCGGCGAGGGTGGCGGCGAGATCCGCGTCCTTCGGGAAGCGGGCGGTGGCCTGGCGGGCGGTGGCGATGGCCTGAGGGATCTGGTAGATGGATTGGTGGAGCCGGATCGCGGTCTGCCAAGGGGTTTTATCGCCGGGCGCGGTCTGTTTCCATGTTTCCAGGGTGGCGAGCGCTTCCTCGGTTTTCCCGGCGCGGATCTGGAGCTCGGTGAGTTCTTTCAGGAAGGAGGCTTTCGCGCCCTCCGGGGTGGCGGAGAGTTTTTCGAGCTCCGCGAGGGCGGCGGGGAAATTTCCTTGGCTTTCCAACAACGAGGCGTGGAAGCGGATGAGCTGCGGGTCTTCGGTTTTCTCGAAAAGCGTGGCGACGGCTTCCGGGTCGTTTTCGGCGGCGGCGAGGGAGGCTAGCAGGCAGGTTTCGGCGGGGGTGCGGTCGGGTTTCTCGGCGAGGTCGGCACGGGTTTCGGTAGTCATTTTCGCAGCCTCCAGCAGACGGGTGGCGAGACGGGTGTTGTCGGAAATTTCGGAGGGACTGCCGGATGAACGGACGAGGGTGAGAGCTTGGGCGACGGCTTCCCCGGATTTCCCGGAGGCGATGGCGGAGCGGATGTAGGCGGTGAGGTAGCGGGGGTCTTTGGGGAAATCCGGCAGGCGGGATTCCAGGATGGTGTGGGAAATTTCCGGAGAGCCGAGGGTGGCGATGGTGGAGGTGAGGCGGAGCAGGGTCTCGGGATCGCTCAGTCCTTCGGTAGCCGTTTTGAGTAGTTCGAGGGCCTCGGGTTTGCGCTTGGTGGCGGTGTATTGGGTGGCGAGCGCTTCGGCGGCGGGGACGGAGGGGAGCAAGGATTCGAGAATGGTCTCTCCTTCGTTTCCGAGATCGTAGCGGATCATCAGGCTGGCGATTCGGATCGCGGAAGGCTCGTCGCCGGGGAAATTTTCGCGGGCCTTCCGGAGAGCGGCGAGGGTGGCTTCCGGGTTCTCCTGGGCGAAACGGATATCGGCCATGCGCAGGTGGAGTTCGGGATCGGCCGGGGTGAGGGCGATCATTTTTTCGAGTTCCTCGGCGGCTTCGTCGAGGCGGCCACCATCGATGAGCAGGCGGATGAATTCCTCGCGCAGGGGAGCGTCTCCGGGCGAGCGCTGGAGCACGACGCGGAAGCGCCCGATGGCGGAATCCATGTCGCCGCTGGCGGCTTCCATTTTCGCGAGTTGGCGGTGGATGAGGAGGCGGCGGGGATGGGCTTCGGCGAGTTTTTCCAGCTCCGCCAGGAGATCGGTGAGTCTGTCCTGCTGGCGGAATACTTTTTCGAAACGGGCGAGAATTTCGCTTTCGAGCCAAGAACCTTCGCCGGTTTCCGCGAGGGTGGCGGCGTAGGTGGCGGTGGCTTCATCGGATTTCCCTGCCTGGACGAGGATGTCTCCTTCGCGGAGTTTCCTGAGTGCCTTTTTGTAGGGGTCTTTGCCGATCTCGATGAGTTTGCGGATGTAAACGAGGGCTTGCTCCGTCTGGCCTCCGGCGGCGGCGGACTCGGTGAGATCCTCTAACAGTTCTTCATCATTCGGGTGGGCGGCGAGCAGGGCGTCCCACGTGGCGATGGCTTCCTTGGGTTTGTTTTCGCGGAGAAAGGATTTCCCGATGAGGCGGGCGGCTTGGAGGGCGAGGGCGGGATCGGAGGCGGTGGCGGCCTTCGTGAAATCCTTGCGAGCTGCTTCGAAATTAAGGTCGGTGAGCAGGATTTTCCCGCGCTCCATCGGCAGGGTGGGATCGTCCGGGAGGGCGGTGATGGCTTTGCCGAGGGCTTCGAGGGCGGCAGGGGTATTGCCGCGGCGGAGGTGGTAGCGGGCGAGGATGGCGAGGTCCGGGCCGCCATTTTTTCCGGCTTCGGCGATGAGATACGCTTCGAGGGTTTCGAGCGGTTGTTCGTCGATCCAAGCGTTGTAGAAGCGGTCGAAGAGGGTGGGATTTTCGGGCCGTTTTAAGAGGGCGGTGTGGTATTTCTCTGCTTTTGGTGGGGGGGCGGCGGAGGTGGAGACTACGGTCGCCAACAAGAGGCTTCCGGCAAGGTTCCGGAAGAACGGCCTGCTGCGGGATGCGGCAGTTACTTGGGTGGGGATTCTCATGGTGCTTTGGTTTTGAGAATGAAGAGGGGGAACCACGGAATACACGGAACACACGGAAAAATTTTGAAGCTGTGGTTTTATTACCTTCCGTGTGTTCCGTGGTTCGAATTTCCGAGCTTTGATTCGTAGAGCAGGATGGCTGCCTATTTTCCGTTGGTGGCTCTGATCTTTTTGGCCTGTTCGTCGTAGTCTTTTTTAAACCAGTCGCCGATGTCGTCTGTTTCGATGGTTTTGAATTCGGTGGCGGCTTCTTCGAATTTCTGTTGGGCCAGCAGTGCGTCCACGAGCTTCACGACGGTGGCGGCGCGGTTCTTTTTCCACTCCGGGAAATCGGCGACGGCGATGGATTCGCGGAAAGATTTTTCGGCGGTTTCGAATTCCTTTTTCTCCATTTCCTGCATGGCGCGGTAGAACCACAGGGCGGGCGGGAGGTGCGGATGCAGGCCTTCGGGAAGAGGATCGGTGAGGGCGAGCATGTCTCCGCGGAGGTCGTTCTTGTCGGCGATGCTGGTGAGCCAGTAGGTGTCCGCAGTGAAATAGTTCTTCGTTTCCGGGCGGGTGAACGCAGCCATGAGGAGGCTGCGGCGGGCCGGGGCAAAGGAGGGCTGGCGCCATGTGACATGCTTGTTGCCGACGGTGGCGAGGTGGTAGGGACCTTTCGGGATCTTGAAGTGAGCGAGCTTGCTTTTGGACCGGACGATACGGTCTTTGAGTTCGGTGAAACGCTCCGGTTTCCCCTCCCAGTAAGCCATGAACTCGGCCATCGCGAGGGAATCATGGATCTGTGAGCCGGTGAATTCCTTACGCTTGTCGGCAGTGATGACGAGGTCCGCGAAGATTTCGAACGAGCTTTCGAAGGATCCCGTGCTGTCACGGTGGATGGCCTCCGCGGTCCAGACCGGAGCGGAAACGATGATGCGGTCGAAAAAGGAGCGCACGGTGTAGCCACCGGAGGGTTGTTTCCCACATGCTTCCACGAGGTTCCGAAGGGCGGTGGGATCGCCAGCGAACCAATCGGTGAAAGCGGACTGGCGGACGATGGCACATTCGGCGGGGCCGACTTCGCGGCGGGGTGCGGGGGCGTTCGCCTCGCCGGTGTTGTTGCGCCAATCGGCGATGGCTTTGTCCAGATCGATCTGTTTTGAAAGGGCGGCCAGTTCGGAGCGCAGGACGATGGCGGCGGGGATGGAGTCCCGGGTGAGGGTGGAGAGGATCTCGGTGCGGAGGAGGCGGCTTTCAGGCGGGTTTTCCTTGTACACGGATGCCAAGCGCAACTCGCGGGTGGTGCGGTCCTCGGCGGGGAGTTCCTTGTCGTTCGCGGCGGGAGCCTCGGTGAGCTGGGCCTCGAGGCGGAGGATGGCCAGCGGGTCGAGGCCGGATTGCTTTCTGAATGTGGCGAGCTGCTTCTCGAAGGTGGCGGTGTAGGGGGTGATTTCGTTGGTGTTCTTCCGGTAGATGCGGCCGGGGGAATTGAGTAGGTTTTCCGCGAGATCGAAATTTCCCGCGAGGATGAGGGAAGAAATGATGGGGACGCTGCCTTCGATCTCGGGGCGGACGAGATTCAGGAGTTTGTTCGCTGTTTCCATATCTCCGATGGCGGAGGCTGCGAGGAAGAGCGGTTTGCTCTGCGAGGGCGGGATGGGCGGGTGACCGCCGGCTTTGGATGAGTTCGCGTTTTCCCAGAAGGTGGCGCTGATGCGTTTCAGCTGGGGCAGGGTCGCGGGATTCGGCTTGGTGGCGCTGATCCATGCGACAGCTCCGATGCCGATGGGGTTCACGATGCTGCGTTCCTCCGCCGCGTAGGCGGCGTAGGTATCGGCGACCGCGGCGGCGATTTCCGGATGTGCGAGCATGTCCGGAGCGGTGGAGGCGAGGGTGGTGACTTCCATGCGGGTGGCGACGGGGATGGTCTTGTCCGTGATGAGGGAGACGAAGGCTTGGGCGGTGAGGTCACGGTCATTTTGCCCATGGCTGTCCCAATCGCTGATGCCGATACTCAAGGAGTGCAGGCGAGCGATCTCCGGATCGATATCCTTGATTTCCGCCAGTTTCGTGCGGTTCGTGGAGACCTTGATGATTCTGGAGAGCTGTTTGTTGGCGGTCTGGTAGCAAAGGACGGCGAGCATCGCGTCTCTACGGATTTCTTCGGGTTGCTTGGTAGCCCATTCGTAGGCCGGGCGCCAACCTGGCCTGTCTTGGCCTTTCGGGGGTGGGTTTACCTCGTGGATTCTTTCTCCGATGTAGCCGAGCAGTGGCTTGGAGTCATACGGCATGTTGAATCCGAAACGACCGCTCTCCGGGCTGGCTGCGATGGCCGCGTGGAAACGGAGGGCGAGCGCGGGGTTCCGGTTCAGCGGGCTGTCGCTCGAGCGCATGAGATCCTGGAGAGCTTCGTCGCGCTCGGTGATTTCCAGGTCGTTCGAGGTGTAGGAAGAGAGGTCTCCGCCAACCAGGAGGGAGGCGGTGAAGCGGCGTTCGCATTCGAGGAAGACTTCGACGGCTTTGTCGAAATCGAGTGTGAGCAGTTGCTCGATGGAGTTCTCCATCTGGTCGAAGGCGCGCTCGTGCTGGTTCTGATTCGCAGCGGCGTTCATGAATTCGTCGACTTTCTTGGTGAGTTCGGCGAGGCGTTCCTTGTCGGCTTCCCGGGCTTTTTCCCGGAAGGAAGGGGGGAGTTTGGCGATGGCATCCGCAGGGAGCCACGGCAGGAGCAGGCTGAGGCCGGCGACCCGTTCGGGCGGAGCTCCGCCAGCCTGGGGGCGGCGAGAGCGAAGGCTTCGGCGGTCAGTTTCTCGCGCTCGCCGCCATTGGAGATGGTGGCGGCGGTGATGAGATTCCCGAAGGTGCGAGGCTTGCGTTCTCTCAGGCGTTTCACGAGATCGCTGCGGGAAAAGCTGGTGTTGATGCGCTGGTAGATACTTTCGTTGAGGAGGATTTCCTTTTTCGCGGCGGTCATGACTCCGTTGATCTGATCCATGTTCGCGATGGTGGCGACGAGCGGGCGCCATGCGGGGAGATCTTCGAGAAATCCGATGGAGTCCAGGAATTTTTCGGCTTCCTCCGGGGTCGCGAGTTGTTTGTTTTCCAGAAACGAAGTCACGTAGTATTCGTTCTGCCCGAGCGGGGTGCCGAGGCGGTGGAAGGCGGGCACATAGCGCAGGGAGGAGCCGTCGTCCGACTGGAGAGTCTCCAGAATTTTCGCCATGGCGCCGACTCCGCGATAGAAGTTCATGCCTTCGTCCTTTGCGATGTCCCAGTTGATTTCCTTTCCGAAAACCGCGGCGGAAACAGCTTCGGCGACCTCATCGAGGGCATCGGGATCGGCTGCGGGTCCGACGGAGCGGAGGGCGGCTCCGAGCAGGCCGATCTCGGCGGTTCCCTGACCGCGATTCAGTTCCTGAAGGAGTTTTTCCGAGTCGATCTCACGCACGAGGTTCAGGAAATACGCGGAGGAGCCGGGGATGGTGGCGGCGCGGCTGAGAAACGCCTCGCGCAACATGGTCGATACGCCGTCCTCACCCTTTTCCAGGAGGCCGGATTCCCAAAGGCCGGACACCTTTTCCTTGGAATCGAGAGTGGCGATGGCGGAGACGAGCTTGCCGACTTCCGGGTTGGTTTCGTTCAGCTCCTTGAGGTAGGCGGGGGGTAGGATCTGGTCCGGGGAGTCGGATCCGGCGAGCCGTTCCGCAAGGAGTTTCCCCGAAGAGTGGGATGGCAGATCATCGCCGCTGGAGGAGCCGCCGCCGTTGCTGCGGACGAGGGTGTAGATGTGGTTGCGGCCGCGCTGAGGGGATGAATCGATGCGAAGTGCCAGCAGGGTAGCGCGCATCATTTCATCGAGTTCGGCGGGTGGGGTTTCCCATGCCTTCGAGGCTGAGTAGAGCCGGAAGCCCTGTTCGGCGAGGGAGGGATGCCGCATCATCGCGAGGGACAGTCGCTTGGCAGTGGCGACGTATGGCTTGTAATCCTTGTCCTCTTCCGCGTCTTCGCCCTGCTCCCTGACGAGGCTTCGAAGGCTGCGGGAAGCGCCTCGCTCGAAGAAATTTTTCCCGTAATACGAGATCCAGGTGAGGTTGGTGCCGTCGAGTTTCCCGGGATCTGATCCCTCGAGCCAGCGTGCGACGATGTTGTAGAACGCGATGCTCCGGGAGGCGTCCTCGTTGTTGGAGTTGGAGAAATCTTCCGCGTGGGCGGAGGCGATGCCGACGAATTCATCGGTGGCGGCGGCTTTGGTGAGCAGGGAGAGGGCGAGGTCTTCCTGATTGGCAGGCAGGAGAAACGCGAGCCTGGCGGCGACGGCGGGGTCTTCCGGGCGCTCTTCGTTGAGCGCGGTGAGGACCTTCATGGCCGTTTCCTTTTTCCCGTACTCCGCACAGATATCCGCGTACTCCAAGCGCTTGGTGAGGGACTTCGATTCTCCGGGATCCACCATGCGGACGAGTTCCGCGCGGATCTCATCGTTGAGCGCTTCCTTGATCTGCCTGAGTTCGTAGCTGTTCCGGTAGCTGCTGGCATTTGCTTTGCGTATCAGGAGAAGGGCCTCGCGGGCGGCGGCCTCGTATTTCTTGGTGGAGGTGAATTTCTTGAGTTTGTCCATCGAGCCGGCGGAGGAAGGGGAAGAGCTGCCGGAGCGGGAAATGGAGGCGGGTCCGAGGCGGGATCCACCTGCCGAGGAGCTGGCGGCGATCTGCGGGCGGAAGCGTTTCGCGAGTTCCACGAAGCCGAGTTCTTCCGCTTTCGCCGCGAGAACGGGGGCACCGGTCACGCCCAGCACCTGGCGCGTCTGGATGAGGATGGGGCGGAGTTTCTCCGAGATTTCGGTCCGTTGCTCCGGGGTCATTTCCGAGGCGATGGCGATGAGGGCCAGGTTCAGCCAAGCATTGAGATTGCGGTCGGAGGCGTAGGTCGGGCGGGCGGCTTCGAAGAGTTCGTAGGCTTTCGGGAAGTCTCTTTCGCCCAGCGCTGCCATGGCGCGGAGCTGGTCGAAGTCGGCGGCTTCGGCGGCGGGTGGCTCCTCGGAAAGCGCCTTTTTGATGGCTTCCTTGTCATCGGCGCGGAGGGCGATCCAGGCGCGGAGAGCAGGAGAATCGACGGTGGCGAGATCCGGAATGAGTTCTTCCGGTTTCAGCGAAGCACCACCGTATCCGTTCTCGTTTTCCGGACGGATGGTGGACAGGGCTATGCTCGGGAGGGAGGGTAGGGTGAGGTGCTGGAGCTGGGGTAGGACGAAGGGCGATTGCCCGTTGCTCCAAGGATTGTAATTTCCATATTGCGAAGCGTAGGCCATGCGTTGGCGGAGCTGTGCGGCCATTCCCGAGGGATCTTCCGCAGGAGATTTCCGGTGTCTGGCGACTTCCCGGTTGAGCGCATCGATCGCTTGCCGGCGGGTGCCGGCCCCGGCCTGGATCATGAGGCGCATGTGGCTGCTTTCAGCGTCATCTCCATCGTCCGTGGCCACGAAATCCAGCATGATTTTCTTCAGTTCTCCTTTCCGGGCGTCCGGGATGTCGATCTGGGTCCGGGGAGCCAACATGCTGAGAAGCTGGTAGCAGATGGAGCGCGAGACGTTCTCATCATCGGAAGCCAGGGAATCACGGGCGGCGGTGAGCATGGTCTCCCATGCGGGATCGTCTTCCTTCGCGTCTTTGATCAGGGCGGTGGCGGCACGGAAGCGCAGTATGGGTGTGAGGTTTTTCGTTTCAGCGAGAGCTTTTTCGAGCAGATCCTTGTCGAGCGAACTGTCGTATCCGTTTCCGTAGCGATTGCCGTAGAGCAGCGCGATCTCGAGCATGCCGGGCACGGTGGTATGCTTTTCGAAGAGGGCCGCGTAATCCGGGCTGCCGTCCCTGGTGCTATTCACAAGATCGAAGAGGAAGGGCGCGTTGTCGATCCCGACGGCTTTGAGCTGGCCGAGGACTTTCCCGGAATCCATGCCGGGGGCTTTGGAGAGTTTCGCGAGGTGGACGGTGGCCATGGTCCGGGCGTTTTCCGCGAGATCGGGGAGCATGAAAATACCAACGGTCGAGGTGCCGGGCATGCGATAATAACCTCCCCTGTTCCGGTCGCCGCGGTGGGCGTAGGCGGTCATCACGTTGGATGAGAATCCGATCAGTTTCCGGACTTCCTCGGAATACTCGGCCAGGAAATTGGCGCGGGGATCCTCGGTTTTCGGGGTCGGCATGACCTCGCCGGTGGCTTGGGTGAGTTCCAGGAAAAGGGGCAGAGCCTCGGCTTCGCGGCCGTCCTGTTCGAGCATGGTGGCGAGCAGGTATTTCGTGCGCCAGTCGCCACCGTCCGGTAGGGATTCGCGGAGGAAACGGATGGCCTCCTCGTAGAGGCCGGCGCTGGCGAGGGAGGCGGCGCTGATCTCCACGGAGCGAGGGTCATCCTTGCCTTTTTTTGCTGAGAGGGCACGTAGCTCGCGCATGCCTTTCATGGTCTGGCCCTGGCGGAGATAGGCTTGGGCGAGCGCGTTGCGGATACGCCCGGACGGGTCTCCGTCCACGGCGTCCTCGAGGATTCCGATAACACGGTCGGGGTTGCCGCTCTGTTCCTCGAGGTTCGCGATCTGGAGGCGGAGGTCGATGTCCTTCGGCTGAAGGCGCACGGCCTCTAGCAGGAGGTCGCGGCGTTTGTCGTCGTTGCGGAGGACGCGGGCGAGCTCCGCCTGGGCGAGGACGGGGCCGATGGAGCGGCGGTTGCCCCGGGCGCGTTCGCGGAGTTTCTCATCGAGGTCCTCGGTGCGGCCGGTCTGGAGCGCGAGTTGCGCGAGCTGGGTGGCCCAGCGGACCTGGTCGTTGGGGCTACTAGAGTCATCGTAGAGACGCCAGTAGATATCCTCCGCGTCCTCGGGTTGGCCGGCCTCCGTGTAGAGGGTGGCGAGGCTGGCGGCTAGATCCGCATCGCCCTCGAAGCGGGCGACGGCCTGGCGTGTCATGCGGACGGCCTCATCGGGCCTGCCCATTTCGCGGAGCAGGCGGCTGCCGGAGATCCACGCTGATTTGTCGCCGGGGGAGCTCTGCTGCCAGCGGTTCACGGTGGCGAGCGCGTCCTCGGTTTTCCCGGCGCGCTGCTGGAGCTCGGTCATGTCTTTGAAAAAGGCGGTCTTGCGGCCTTCGTCGGTATCGGCGAGGCGGGAGAGGGTGGCGATGGCTTCGTCGAAGGCGCCGCGGCGGTCGAGCAGGGCGGCGTGGAAACGGAGTAGCAGCGGATCGCTGGCACCGGCCATGGTTTTCTCCACGGCATCGAAGTCTCCCTGGCTTTCCGCGAGGGCGGCGGAAAGACATTTTTCCGGAAGGGTCGGTTCGGGGAGTTTTGCCAGGGTTTCACGCCATTCGAGGATTTTGTCGGCGGCGGAAATGACGCGGAGAGCGAGGCCGATGCTGTCGGCGAGGTCGGCGGAGTTTTTGGAGAGGCGGACGAGTTTCACGGCGCGGGCGACGGCTTCCTCCGGCTTGTCCGCGGCGAGCGCGGTCTGGGTGATGGCGACGAGGAAACGCGGACCCGCCTCGAATTCGGCGGCGCGGGAGGAGAGCAGATCGAAGGCGGTGGCGCTTTCCCCGAGGGCGGAAACGGAGGACGCGGTGCGGAGCAGGACGTCGATTTCCGCTTCAGCGGCGAGGGCTTTCAGAAGCGCGAGGGCTTCGGGCTTGCGGTTGGTGCGGGCGTATTCGGCGGCGAGCGCCTCGGAGGGGGCGGCGGTGGCATCCGGGGCGGCGACGAGTTTCTTCAGGAGTTTCTCACCGGTTTCCGTAAGGTCGTACTGGAGCATCAGGCTGGCGATGCGGATGGAATCGGATTCGTTCTCTCCGAGCAGTCCGTGGGCTTTTTCGAGGGCGGCGAGGGTGGCTTCCTTGTTCTCCTGACGGTGGGCGAGCGCGGCCATCTGGAGCCTGAGGGCGGCGTCCTCGGGGGCGAGGTCTATCATTTTTCCGAGTTCCTCGGCGGCATCCTCCAAGCGTTCGCTATCGGTGAGCAGGCGGACGAACTCCTCGCGCAGTTCGCGCTCGCCGGGGGAGCGTTTCAGGACCTCGCGGAAGCGGCCGATGGCGGAATCGATCTCGCCCTGGGCTGCTTCCAGTTTGGCGAGCTGGCGGTGGAGAAGCAGGCGGCGTGGATTTTCTTCAGCGAGTTTCCTGAGGGTGGCGGAAAGGTCGTCGAGTCTGTCCTGTTTCCGGAAAAGAGACTCGATCTGTGCGAGGACTTCGCGCTCCAGCCAGGAGCCTTCACCCACGTTGGCGAGGGTGGCGGAGTAGGATTTCACGGCTTCGTCGTTGTTGCCGGAGAGCGCGAGCAGATCGCCGCGGCGGAGCTGGCGCAGGGTTTTCTTATAAGGATCCGAGGTGGTTGCGATGAGCTTGTCGATGTAGGCGAGCGCCTGGGTGGTTTCGTTTTCGGCAGCGGCGGATTCGACCAGATCCTCAAGCAGATCCTCGTCTTCGGGGCGGGTGGCGAGCAGGGCGTCCCATGCTTCGATGGCCTTCTCCGGCTTGCCTTCGCGGAGGTAGGATTTTCCGGTGAGTTTCGCTGCCTCGGTGGCGAGGGTCTCGTTTTTCCCGGATGCGACGCGTGCGAAATCCTCTCTGGCGGCCTCGAACTCGAGCCTGCGGAGGAGAATTTTCCCGCGCTCCATGGAGAGCGCGGAATCGTCCGGGAGGGCGGCGATGGCTTTTCCGAGAGTGGCGAGCGCGTCTTCTTCTTTCCCGCGCCGGAGCTGGTAACGGGCGAGCACGGCGAGGTCCTGCGCTCCGTTTTTTTCCGCCCGTGAAACGAGGAATTTTTCGAGTGACTCGACGGGTTGCTCATCGATCCATGCGCCGAAGAAGCGGTCGAAGAGGGTGGCGTTGTCCGGGCGCTTGAGCAGGGCGGCGTGGTATTTCAGAGCCTTTTCGGGAGGGGCGTCGGCGGCGAACGCGGTGAGGCAGTATAGGGGCGCGAGCGGCAGCAGAAATCGGATATGTTTCATGGGCTTTATAATAATGCCTATATCTGTCATGATTTTTTTAAAAGTCCCGGAAAATGTGAACTCCCGTCTCCTTGCCACGAATCAAATCCGGGGGGTTGATCACCGGTCCCTTCCATGTTTGAATCCCCTATGAATTCATTTTTCCATGCGGCTCTGGTAGCGGACGCGTTCTCTCTCGGAGCGCACTGGGTGTATGACCAGGAGGAGATCGCAGAGGCATATCCGCAAGGGATGCGGGAGTTTTCCGCGCCTCTGGTAGATTACCATGATGGCAAGCGTGCGGGCGATCTCACCCATTACGGAGACCAGGCGCTGATGCTGCACGACTCGATCGAGAAGCGGGATGGATTCGATGCGGATGGCTGGAGGGAAGACTGGCTGGAGGCGATGAAGGGCTTCCGCGGCTACGTCGACGGGGCGACGAAAGAGACTTTGAAAACCGAAGGGAAGGTGCCGTCGCCGTCGAGCGATCTCGGCGGCGCGGCACGGATCGCTGCCATCATGGATCTGGATCTGCCGCTTGACGGCGCGGTATCCGCCGCGCGGGCGCAGACAAGCCTGACGCACGGCGACATGGCGGTGGCGGATGCGGCGGAGTTTTTCACCAGAGCAACCTACGCGGTGAAGGATGGAGCGGTTTTCGAGGACGCCCTGGATGCGGCGGCTGAAGAAGGAGACTACGGGAAACTGAATGTGGCGGATCATCTGGAGAAGGCGCGCGAGCTGCGGGATGAGAATTTTCCGGGTGTCGCAGAGGAGCTGGGTCAGGCTTGCGGGGTGAACAATGCGTTTCCGCTGGCACTTTATTTCCTTCTGAGGCCGGAAACGGATTACGAGAAAACCCTCAGCGACAACGCCATGGCCGGTGGAGACAGTTCCGCCCGGGCCATGCTCATCGCACTGCTTTTCGCGGCGGAAGATACCGATGTCGCGGCGGAATGGGTGGACGGTTTGCGGGCGGTTTGAAAAACTCGAATTTCAAAATTAAAACCAAAGAAAGACCCTGGAAATCGTTGCTCCTGATTAAGATTTCGAGTTTAGAAAACGCCGGATGATCACACAGGGTTTTATTCTCGGGGCGGGGTTGGGGACGAGGTTGCGACCCCTGACGGATGTGCTGCCGAAGCCGCTGGTGCCGCTTTTCCACAAGCCTCTGGCGATGTGGGCGGTGGAGGCTTGTGAGGCGGTGGGGTGCCGGAGCTTCGCGATCAATACCCATCACCTCCCGGAGAAATGGCAGGGTTTCGGCGAGGGGCGGGACATTTCATTTTTCCATGAGGAGGTTCTGCTGGAGACAGGCGGGGGCTTGAAGAACATAGAGAGCTGGATGGACGAGGGCAGCCTGCTGATACACAACGGCGACATTTTCTCGTCCATGGACCTTCGAAAACTGGTGGACGCTCACGAGGCTTCCGGCGATCAGGTGACTCTCGCCCTGCGCTCCGAGGGTGGTGGGAAGCGGATTTCACTAGGAGAGAACGGGAGAGTTGAGGACGTGCGCAGTGAGGTCCGGAGCCTGCCGGGAACCCATGTTTTCACCGGGATCTACTGTGTGAAAAAGGAGTTTCTCAGGCGCCTTCCCGCAGCCGAGGTGATTGCGGTGATTCCCGCTTTCCAAGAACTCGTGCGCGAGGGAGGACTCGGGGGGGTGGTGCTGGATGATGGCGAGTGGATGGATCTGGGCGACGTGGAGAGCTATCTCCGGGCGCATCGTGTGCTTTCTCTGCAAGAGCCGGTGCATCCGGAAGCGATGATCGGCAAGGGTGCGGTGATCGAGAGCAGCGTGATCGGGAAAGGGTCGGTGATCGCGGCGGGAGTGCGGATCACGGACAGCGTGGTCTGGCCGGGGGCGCAGGTTTCCGGGGATACCGAGGGGGAGGTGGTGATCGGCAAGTGATCCTCGGGCATGACCTCGGGGTTTCGGTATGAGGCTTTCCGGCGATTCCCTTGGCGCCCCGGCGGGTCGACCGTAGATTGCTCACGTTTTTGCAAGAAGAGCATCCGGGCGGAGACGGTCAGCGGTGACACCCGCCACCGCTCGCAATGAGCACATCTGCCGCCCGGAAAATTTCATCAGTCGCGACGCAGCAGCCGCTCTCGGAAAGTTTTGCCGGAGAACGGGTCAATGAAGCGCAAAAAATCCCGGTTACGGCTACCCCCCAAATCAGGGGGGTTGACAGAGATAGCCCGTCACGCGGGCGCTCTAGGTCCGGTCCCCACCATCGCCGGTCATGAAATTACGGATGAGTTCGGACTGTGAATGGACATCGAAGTGGACGTAGATTTCTTTCACATAGCCGTTCAGAGTCTGAGGTGAAATGCCAATCTCCGAGGCGATTTTTTTGCGTTGCCAGCCTTGGAAAAGGAGATTGGTGACGGTGTGAAGGCGCGGGGAAAGGGTTGCCATCTCGGCTCGCGGGTGGGCGGACCAGGCGTTGTCATGGAGCCACGGCACCTCGCTGAGCATGATGTGGGCGATTCGGTTGTCCCGGTCGGTGAAAAGCGAACGGTCGAACTTTCTGAAAAAAGCGACAGCGCTCATCTGACCGTTCGAGGTGGGGCGCATGGAAAGGATGAGCGGGGCGAGATCCGCTTCTTTCCAGAGCGGAAAGACATCGGTTTCGGGAAACCGGCCTTCGCTATCGATCTGTTGCCGGAGGCGGGTAAGATGAGTGCGTTTTTCCCGGAGTTCCTGAAGCATGGGCGCGTTGAGAAATTTCATGTCCGGGTGTTCCTGCGCCTTCATGTACTTCGCGAACTGGTCCTCGGTGAACCCTCCTTTGATGAACACGGTGAAAGTCGGCAGTTCCCCGGCCACGTCGCGGCCGAGCAGCGCCCAGTAGTGGCAATCGGCATCGATGAGCTCGGAGAGGCCTTGCAGGAGTAGCCTTCGTTTTTCATCCAGCCCGGAGTCGAGTCCGGCAACCTTGCCGAGAGTGGAGATCATCCGGCAGACATCGGAGTCGTCGAGAATGGGAGAGGGGTTGGAATGGGCTTCGGGGGAGTTCATGACGGCAGAGGGAGTTTTTTCAGGAAGTTTGCAAGCTGCCGAACCATACGGGGCCGGGACGAAGCTTCTCCGAAACCGGGGTGCGGCAGGCTTCGCCAGGTATGTTGAGCGAGATTCGATCGCAAGAATAGCGACCGATCGCGAATGACTCAGTCACGAACGTTGATTCCGCCAGCATTCGGTTCCGTCTGGTTTGCTTGTCCGAACGCGTCGGATGTGAGTTTCGAAAAATGCAGATAGCGGTCAGGGAGAGGTGGGCACGGCCCGACTCTCCGGCGTGTGTGAAGGAAGCTACGGTATTGTCCGGTCACTTCCCGGGAGGGCTGGTATCTCACTCCAGGCGCTTGAGTCGGGGAGTCAGGACTGTCCCGTCCATCATGACCAGGCGGTGCTCCTCGGATCCTGTCACGGAAATGGTGATGAGGTAGTAGCCGGGGCGGGTTGGTTCGCTCGGCTCCAGCCCGAGGAGCTCGAGCTTTGTGACGAACACGTAGTCGCCATGGTTCGGCTTGATGGTGGCAAGAGCGAGTGTGATCGCTTCGGTGGCGGGCAGCGAGGCGGTGGCCACCCGGCTTGGAGCGGGGTCCTCGCGAACCAACAGCTTCTCGTCGCCGTAGAATCGCTTGATGTAGGTGAGTTCCGGTGGCTCCGCGTTACCTTTTCCGTCCGGACCGAGGATTTTCAGGCCGGGGATGGAGACGGTCGGGCCTTCATGGATAAGAATTTCTCCGGCGGAGGCCGCGGCTGTGAGGAACAGCCAAAATATGCCGGGGATTTTCATGTTTTTGAAAAGATGGGGCGACCGAAGATGGCCCCTACAGCGTGGCGATGAGGCGGACGAAGTTCCGGCCGTATTCCACGTAGGAGTTGTAGCACTGGTCCCAATCGACCGCGGAGGGATCGGGGGCGTGGAAAACGGTGGCGACGTGCGGCTCGATGGCGATCCAACCATCGTAGCCGGATTTCCGGGCATCGGTGAGGATCTCGCGGAGCTTCGCCTGGCCTTCGCCGGGCATGGTGTATTCCGGTTCCACATCGTCGGAGACGGGGTTTATGCAGTCTTTGATATGGATATGTGCGGTGTGCTCTTTGACCTTCAGCCAGAAATCCAAGGGGTCCTGCCAAGGTTGGGGCTCGGGCTTGGAGCGGTCGCGCTGGAAGACGGGGTTTCCGGTATCGAACACGAGTTTGAG
Source organism: uncultured Verrucomicrobiae bacterium (assembly GCA_963729485.1). Taxonomy (GTDB): domain Bacteria; phylum Verrucomicrobiota; class Verrucomicrobiia; order Verrucomicrobiales; family Akkermansiaceae; genus Luteolibacter. The sequence continues at coordinate 161,819 of CAVSNV010000010.1, read as the reverse complement.
GCCCGGGACTTCCTCTACGAGGCGGAGGGAGTGTTCCGCGGAAAAGCCGCCCCAGTTCATGCAGTTCTCGTGGATGGCGGTGATGCCTTCGTCGGAAAAACGTTTCACGATCTCACGCAGGCGGCGGAAGCGCTCCTCTTCGTGCTGATCCTGGCCCCACGGCTCCTGCGCGTACGACATGATGCGGATCATCGGAGTTTTCAGGCGCTTCATGCGCGGGATGGCGCGCTCGATTTCGGCGAGGGTGATGGCGAAATCCGAGTCGATCTTCTTACCCCAGTTCCCGATCGCGGAGCCGAATTCCGGGACGGTGATGCCGGCTGCGTCGAGCTTGTCGGCGGTAGCTCGGAATTCGTCCTCCGGCATGTCATGGATATTCGCGCCACCGACCATGCGGGTGGAGATGGCGGACCAGCCAAGGGCTTTCGTGGCCTCGATCTGCTTGTCGATATCGCGGGAGGCTTCGTCGGCGAAGCCGGCAAGTTTTTCTGTGGAAAGCATGGAGCAAGGCTAGGCTGAAACTCTGAATTTTAAACTTTAAACTTCAGGATGCGGAAGACTGCGCGACTTTTCCGCGTTTCCGTGGTTTGATCCCTAGTTCTATGAAAATCCTGTTCCGCACGCTGGCCCTTGTCTGTTTTCCGCTGGGAATTTGTTCCATTTCGGCGAAACCGCTTTCAGAAGAGGACGTCCGGGCGGCGGCGGAGAGGATCGATGCGCTGGTGGCGAGGGATCTGGACGCGGCGGGCATGAAGCCGAACGGTCGGTACCGACGACGGGACTTTCGTGCGGCGGGCGTATCTGGGCATCATCGGGCGCATTCCGACGGAGGAGGAAACCGTCGCGTTTTTCGAAGATGGATCGGCAGGGAAACGGGCGGCGCTGATCGACACGCTGGTGGCTTCGCCGGGATTTGACAGTCACCTTTTCAACTGGACCGCGGACCTCCTGCGGCTTCAGACAACCCAGGAGCAGTTCGGCCAGGGCTGGCATGTGTGGCTGCGGAAATCGCTGGCGGAAGACAAGCCCTGGGACGTGATGGTGAGGGAGATGCTCGGCTCCACCGGCCACGCCGCGAAGGATCCGGCGGTCGGCTATTATCTGCGGGACCGCAACATGCAGTTGGATAATTTCAGCAACACCATGCAGGTGTTCCTCGGGCGCCAGATCGGTTGCGCGCAGTGCCACGACCACCCCTTCGACGACTGGTCCCAGCACGAGTATTACCAGATGGCGGCCTTCGGAGGAGGCATGGTTTACCGTAGCAAGGAAGCGCAGGACACCGCTCTCAGGGTGGCACGCGAGCTGGGAGAAACGATGAGGACCGGAGGTGTCAAACGCAACGGCAAGCGGAACGGGAAGATGGCGCGGACGAAATTCCGGAAAGGCGGGGTCGCGCAGAAAACACTCAAACCCTTGTTCCAGGATTTCACGAAAAACGCCGTCTTCGAAGATCCCCGGAAAGTCCTCACGCTCCCGAAAGACTACCAGTACAAGGACGCGGCACCCGGTGACAGGGTGGACCCGGAGACACTCTTCGGATCGCATCTTGAAAACGTTTCTCCAAGCGAGAGGAAGGAAGCGTTCGCAAAATGGGTGACATCTCCGGACAATCCGTTTTTCACCAAAGTGATCGCCAACCGGATGTGGGCGCGCGCGTTCGGCCAAGGACTGCTCGAACCCATCGACGACTGGAGCGAGGACAGTAAGCCGGTGCATCCCGAGGTCCTGGCCTTTCTGGAAAGAACGATGAAAGCGGCGGACTACGATCTGCGGCAGTTTTCCCGTATCCTTTTCCAGACGAACCTGTTCCAGCGCGAGTGCGAGATCGAGGAGCCGGAGCCGGGAACCGCCCGCCTGGTGCGCGGACCCGTGCTGCGGCGGATGAGCGCCGAGCAGCTCTTCGACTCGATGCTCGTCCTGACTCGCGGGAAAGTGGACGACGGCCCCTCGCGGATACAGGAGACGGAGTGGGCCGCATATACCCGGGCGGTCGAGAAACTGCTCGGCGCGGAATCCAGGGATCTCATGGTCCTGGGCGAATCCGCGGCGCAGGCGGAGGCCGCCTACCGGGAAGCGCAGAGCGAAGCAAGGAGCCTCCGCATGCAGCTCGTAAAAGCGGATTCCATCCCGGAGCGCCGCGAGATCCAGATCGCGATGCGTGACGCGCGGGAGAAAGCCGAGGACAACAAGCGCGCCCGCAACCCAGTCGCCATGATGAGCAACTCCATGGAAATGGAGATGAAAAGCGAGATGGGAGAGTCCATGGCCGGTGGCCGCCGGGAACGCGGCGAGCGCACCGCGCACCGCGCCTCCGAGCACCCGGCACCCTTCAAGGCAGGCACCCTGGTGCGCGAGTTCGGCGGCTCCGACCGCACCGTGCCCTCCTCCGGGGATACTATCCCCACCGTGCCTCAGGCGCTCGCGCTGCTGAACGATCCGCAGACCGACATCGTCGGCGGACGGCGGTCGCCCCTCGGTCGACGCATCTCCGTCGCCAGGACTCCGGGCGGGAAGCTGGATGCCATTTTCCTCCGCCTCTACTCCCGCCTCCCGACAGCGGAAGAGCGGGAGAAATTCCAGCCTCTTGCCAAGGACGAAACCTCCCTCCGCGATCTCACCCGCGCCATGCTCACCTCGAACCGCTTCATCTTCGTCCAATAGAACCCACGCCATGAACCCGAACCGCCTCAACGAACTTTCCCGCCGCGATTTCCTCGCCCGCACTGCGAAAACCTGCTTCGGCCTGACCATCGCCGGCTCTGCCTCGCGGCTTTTCACCCCGGAAGCGCTGGCGGCGGATCCTGACATCCTGAAGGCGGGAGGAGGAAAAGCGAAGCACGTCATCTACCTCTACATGTCCGGCGGGATGACGCACATCGATACCTTCGATCCCAAGCCGGGCGCGCCCGCGAACGTGCGCGGCACCACCGAGGCGATCAAAACCAAGGCCGATGGAATCCAGCTCGGCCACTGTCTGCCGCAGCTTGCCGGACAGATGGACAAAGTCGCTCTCATCCGCTCGCTCAGTACCACGCAGGGGGCGCATGAGCAGGGGAAATATCTCATGCATACCGGCTACACCCAGCGTGGCACGATCGCTCACCCGTCCTCCGGTGCGTGGGTCTCCCGTCTCGCCGGGCAGACGAACGAAACCATGCCCTCCTTCGTCCTTGTGGGTGGCGGGAACCGTCACCCCGGAGCGGGATTTTTCGAGCCGAACTACGGCCCCCTTCCCATCGGCGATCCCCAGAAGGGTCTGCGCAACGTCAGGCAGCGCAACGATACAGACAACGCTTCGTTCGACAGGCAGCTCTCTCTCCGCCAGGAACTCGACCATGATTTCGACTCGAAGTTCCACGGTGGCCAGCGCTCCGTCCGCGCCTACAACGAGGTCTATGACTCCGCCGTGAAACTGATGCGCAGCGAGGATCTGGAAGCCTTCGATCTCTCCCGGGAAACGGCGGACACACGCGCCGCCTACGGGACCGACAGGTTCTCGCAGGGCGTGCTGCTGGCAAGGAGACTGGTGGAGCGCGGCGTGCGTTTCGTGGAGGTGGAGTACGGGGGCTTCGACTGGCACACTGACAACTTCGACCAGATGGAGGAGAAAATTCCCGTTCTCGACCAAGCGCTTTCCGCCCTGCTGGCCGATCTTTCCGCGAAAGGGCTGTTGGAGGAAACCCTCGTGGTGGTGGCGACCGAGTTCGGCCGCTCCCCGGAGATCGCCAGCAACTCCGGGCGCAACCATTTCCCGAAAGCCTTCTCCGCGCTCATGGCAGGGGGCGGGATCAAGGGCGGTCAGGCTTATGGGAAGACGGACGAAACGGCGTCCAACGTGATCGAGAACAAGATCGGAGCGGCGGACTTCAACGCCAGCATCGCCTTCGCGCTCGGCATTCCTTATGATCTGGTGCTGAACTCCCCCTCGAAACGACCGTTCAAGATGGGAGGGAAAGAGGGCAAGCCGATCCGGGAGCTTTTCAGCTGAGGATTCCCACGTCGGTCCGCCTCCGGATATTGCCGCCGTTTTTTCCACCCCGGGGAATCCGGCGGCTAGCAGAGGCTTCCTATGTTCAGGCGGCGGGACGGAATTCACCGTCTGTCCGAGTGGCGCGGCTCACGACTACGATGGCGAGCCATGAGAGGATGAATCCAGGGATGATTTCGTAGACACCGGGGCCGCCGAGGAATGATTCGCCCCAGCCGAGACTGATCCAGAGAATCACTGTCACGGCGCCTGTCAGCATCCCGGCGATCGCGCCGGTGCCGGACATTTTACTCCAGGTCAGCGAGAGGATGATCATCGGCCCGAAAGCAGCGCCGAAACCGGCCCAAGCATTGGAAACGAGTCCCAGGACCTCGGATTTCGGATCGCCGGCCATGAGGGCGGCAATGATTCCCACAATCAGAACGCTGATACGCCCGACTCTCACCAGTTGGGCCTGGCTAGCCTTTTTATTGAGGAAAAGGCGGTAGAAATCCTCCGTGAGAGATGATGAGGAGACGAGAAGCTGGCTGGAGATCGTGGACATGATCGCTGCGAGTAGCGCGGCGTAGAGGAACCCGGTTACAAGCGGATGAAACAGCAGATCGGCCAGAACGATGAAAATCGTTTCAGGATCCTCGATGCTGATGCCGTTGCGCTCGATGTAGGCGCGTCCGAAGATGCCGAGGCCGATGGCTCCAAGCACTGAGATCAGCATCCAGCTCATCCCGATGTTGCGCGCCTTCGGTACATCCGCGACCGACCGGACCGCCATGAAACGGACGATGATGTGAGGTTGCCCGAAATAGCCGAGACCCCAGGCGATCGCGGACAGGAAACCGATGACTGTCAGCCCATCGAAGAGGGACATGTAGGTGGGATCGATCGCTTTCAGGCGCTCGGCAGCGGCACCGATTCCATCGCCCTGCCCACTTGTCAGAATGACCAGTGGCATGACGACCAGCGCGAGCATCATAATGCAGCCTTGCACGAAATCCGTGAGGCTGACTGCGAGGAATCCACCGATCACCGTGTACGTGAGAACTACGATCAACGTGAACCAGACGCCGAAGGAGTAGTCGCTCATGAAGCTCAGGTTGATCAGATCTCCGAATGCGCTGGAGAAAAGTTTTCCCCCGGCGACGAGTCCCGAGGCGGTGTAGACGACGAAGAACACCACCACGATGATCGCGGAAATCATGCGCAGTGCCATCGCTTTGGAGGGGAAACGGTTGGCTAGGAATTGAGGAACCGTGAGGGCGTTGTCATAGCGCTCGGTTTGCTCGCGCAGGCGGGGTGCGACGACGATCCAGTTGGCTAACGCGCCGAGGAACAGACCGATTCCGATCCAGGCTTCGATCATCCCGGTGGCGTAGAGCGCGCCCGGCAGTCCCAGCAGGAGCCAGCCCGACATATCGGAGGCTCCCGCGGACAGAGCGGCGACGGCGGGGTGTAGTTTCCGCCCTCCCAGCATATATTCCTCCGAGCTGGAGGTGGATTTTTTCGCGGCGTAGAAACCGATCGCGATCATCAGCCCGAAATACAAAATTAAACTTATCCAAATACCGATTGCCATGTGTTCTCTTTCCTTTTGATTGTCGTCGAAGGGGGCGACCCTTGCACATGGTTCCAGCCGTGTTCAAGGGATGAATCATTTTTCCCCCTTGCGACAGGTCGGAAAACCGCGAAAACCGTGGTCGAGGCGATGTGAATCACACGGGTTCCGGTCCTATCATGGAACGCCCGCTCGGAGCGGCCCGGAGGCTCCGGGACCAGCGTTCAGAACGAACAGTTCAGCCCTACGGACGCGCCGTGGCTGTCTGTTCCGCCACCATCGGCGGAGATTTCCCCGTGATAGCCGATGTACATGCTTAAGCTGCGGGTGAAGCTGTAATCGGTGCCAGCGGAAACGAGGACGGCTGAGCCAAGGCCCTCGCCGGAAACACGGAAGATGGAACCGCTGGCGATCGACGCACGTGCGGAGATGTCGTCATCCTCGAGCTCATGGGCGTATGCGACGGAGGCATAGGGCGTGAATTTCCCGTAGTCTGCCTCGACCCGGTAACCGCCGGAAAGGCGCAGCGAATCGACACCGTAGTCATTCACGAGGATGGGAAACGCGCTGCTCTGAACGTAGCCGTCCACCTCCAGGTCCTGGTATTCGATACCCGCGAACGGACCGTGCCTGAAGGCGCCGGATCGCATCGAGTAGCCGATGTTGAGCATACCCTGCAAGCTTTCCGCACCCGTGCCATTTGTCACCGGACCGAGTGGCGAGGTGCTGCGCAGGTCGAGATCATGATCTCCGTAGCCGACCAGAAAATCGGCATAAACGCCGGTCGCCTTGCCATATGTGGCGTAGAGCGCGGCGCGGTAGCTGTCCACATCGGAGCCGCCACCCGTGGAGTCGTAGTCCGCGGTGGAGCCATCCAGCAGCAGTCCGAAAAGCAGGTTCGGAGCGATCCGGTAATCGACTCCTGCGGTGAAGGACGCGTTCTCACCATCGAAGTTTCCACCGGATGCCCCGATGTTTTTCCACTGGTAGGAAGCGGTGCCCCAGACATTTCCCCGGGTGCGGTCGAGCGGCTGCGGGGCGGGACCCGGGTAGCTGCCCACGTAGGAGCGGGCATATCCGGATTCCGCCCGGGCGAGGGCTAGGTGATCCTGCGCCAGCCGGTTGAGCTGCTGGTTTCCACTGACTATCGCGCTCGCGGTGGCGAGAGTGGAGTCCGGAGCCAGGCTCCCGAGCACGGACCGCACGGTGGGGAGGTCCGAGTAATCGAGTGCTGCGATGAAGTCCCCGGTGTCCGCGTCGTCGCTCGCGATGGAGGCATCGAGCGCGTTGCCGAGGGCCGCCGCATTGCGAGTCGTGGCCAGAGAGGAGAAGTCGTGCTTTACATCGAGCAGGATATCGGTGCCGTCTTCGGATACTCTCGCAATGGAGAAATTGTTGGCGAGCACCGAGGTGGTGATCTCGGAGGAAGAGGTGGCGGAGAGATCGATTTCCGATCCTACGAACCCGGTGTCGGTCGCGTTCACGTTCGGGTTTGATTGCAGGGTCACACGGCCCGGAATGCCTGAAATGGGCAGAATGCTGTCGACAACGGTGTATGTGCCATCGCGGATGACCCGGTTGTTATCCGTGGACGCGATGCGGATGCCTGCGCCCGAGACGGAATACGGACCCGCTGTCCCGCGGTGGGAGATGAGGTCGCTGTCGCGCCCGGCACCTGCGGGTGGACCGGATTTCACATCAAAGCGGATGAAAGTCCCCGGCGAATGGTTGACGGGGCCGACCAAGCTCAGAAGCCCGATGGAATTGGCGGGATTCTCATCAAGATCGATAGGGATGGCACCGGCGCTGATTCCCCCGGAACCGATATCGACGACAGCCTCCCATCTGCCCGTCCCGCCAAGAGCCGTTCCGTTCGCGTTGATCTTGGAGAGATTGGTCAAGCCGATGAGATCGGCATTCAGATATAGTCCGCCACCATCGATATTTATGGTGGAGGCGGAGACGCCGAAATTCCCGTCCCCCGGAAGACCTATGAAAGCCGTCCCCCGGCTACCCGCGACCTTGGTAATCGTTCCGACCCCCAGGACGTTTCCCGAGATCGAGTTCCCGAAGCCGCCTGGAGAAGCGAGTCCGTCGAAAAAGTTGATACTGTTGTTTCCGGTCCCGAGTTCGACATCGCCTACGATCCTGGACCTGAGGTGAAGGTCGATGGAATCGTCCGAGAAGCCGGAACTGATCGCGGTGTCCGCGGCGGAAATGACTCTCGAGTTCGAGAGCCTGAACGTGTCCCCGAAGTCCGAGGAGTCGACGGTGATCGCGTTGTTGCTGTCGCCCGCGATCAGGCCGGAATTGCTGATGGTGCTATTGCCGGAAACCCGGATGGCGGTCGCGTTTTCGGAAAAGGTTCGAATCATCCCGTGATTGACGATCCGCGTACCCGCACCCCCAGCCACCGCGATGCCGCCTTCGGTGGAGATTATGCCGAGATTCCTCAGGGTAAGTGAGTCACCGGCATTGATCCCCGAATCCCCGAAAATCCTCGCTCCCGCCTCATTGGTGATCCTGGCGTTGTCGCGGGCATGGATTCCGACAGTTTCCGTTCCACGGAGCGTGCTTAGTCTCTGGTTCACGAAGGTGAGACGATCCAGCGCCATGATCCCCACCTCGAACCCCCGGATGAACGCTCCGTCCGCACGCGTGACACCGTACATGTTTCTCGGCATGGAGGTGAGATTCCCGATCGTGGCGCCGTTTCCCAGAACGATACCGATATCTCCGGAGATCACTCCGAAGTTGTCGATCGTGGAGCTTGGTCCGGAAGCGGTGATGCCGCTTTCCCTGCCTTCGATGTTGTTGCGGAAGGGTGCAACGAGCGTCCCGTTCGTCAGCGTGAGTGTGCCGGAAGATATGATGCCGGATCCTTGACGAGCATCCACGGAGCCGAGATTGGTGACGGCGAGCGATCTGGAATCCGAGACAATCCCGTTGCCTCCGCGGATCGTGCCGCCAAGGTTCACCACCAGATCCTGAGGGCGTGTCGCGGCGAGGCGGTTGGTGATCGCATCGTGGTCTCCGGCGTCGATCAGAGTCATCCGCGAGGTGTTCACGGTGTAGGACGAGCTTTCGTCTCGCGTGGTCCGGATATCGATGGAAGCAGGGCCGGGACCGGTGGAGCGGAGGAGGGTGCCGGAAGCGAGGCGGATCTCATGCGGTCCGGAGGGCTGGCCCGGCAGGATCAGGACGTTGTTCTCTCCGCTATCGCCAGGCGTAAGTCGCACGTCGCCGGCTGAGTCAGGGAAAATGAGAGCCGCCTGGGAGAGGGGGGCGGTGGCGGACAGCAGGAGCAGGCGGAGCGGGAGCTTCATCGGAAGTTTGTTTCGTTTGTTCGTATGGTTTCGATGGAAAGCATGGATTTCCAATCCATGAAAATCGTATATGGATATAAGGTGAAGTTATCATATCGGACGCAAGATAAAATATCTCCGGAACGTGGCATGTCCTACGTGGGAACAACCGGGTCGATTTCCGGGAGGCCCGGGTGGGTTGCCGGGTGAGCGGGTTTCCTCGCTGTGAAAGCGTTCCGGTTTTTTTTCACGCAAGACCACCGGACTGGGAACGAACGCGGGATTTCCACGGAAACATCGGGCTCCGGCCCGCGTATTGCTATCTCCGCCCGACCCTACGCAGGCTTGCCAAGCGGGTTACCTCCGTTACACTCCCTCGAATTCAATGAAGTGCCTTACGTTTTCCACCGCCGCGCTACTTTGCGGCGCACTCGGTGCTTCCGCTCAGGAAGCCGCTGAAACTGTCGCCACGAAGCAGACGAACTTTCTCGAGATCGTCGCTGCCGGCGGAGTCATGATGTATCCTCTCGCGCTGATCTCGGTGATCGGTGTCGTGCTTGTCCTGCTTTACCTGCTCACCATCCGGAGAAACGCGGTGGTGAGCGACCGTTTCATGAACGCGGCGGAAGCCATGATCCGGAAACGCGACTACCTGGGCCTTGTCGCCTACTGCCACCGTCAGAACGAATCCATGGCCAGGGTCACCCAGAAGACCCTGGATTTCTTTACGAAATATCCATCCGCATCCTTTGGTGAAGTCCGCGAGGTCGCTGAAGCGGAGGGTTCGCGCCAAGCGGGCCTGCTTTCCTCGCGTATCACCTATCTGGCGGATATCGGCTCGATCGCGCCGATGGTCGGTCTGCTCGGGACCGTGCTCGGCATGATCAAATCCTTCCTGCAGATCTCCGAGTTCGCGGGGGTGAAACAAATGGAACTCGCCGAGGGTGTTTCCGAAGCGCTCATCACTACAGCGGCCGGTCTGTCCATCGGTATTCCCGCACTGGTGTTCTACTCACTTTTCCGGGGCCGGGTGCAGAAATACATCGCAGAGCTGGAGGCCGCCGCCACCCACCTGATGGCCTTGCTTCACACGCAGGTGGAGCATCAGCAACCACACGAACGGGCTTCCCACGCCACCTCCGCGCAGCGCGCCCGTGAGGATTACGATATGCCGGTGCCTTCCCCGCTGGGAAGCGACAGGCCGGATCTCCACGGCATCTAAAACACGGCCTGTATGAAATTCTCCAGCCGCCAACCGGAATCCGCCACCATGCAGTTGGCGCCGATGATCGATATCGTTTTCCTGCTGCTGATTTTCTTCATCGTCACCTGGCAGTTCACCCGGTCGGAAACGGAGCTCAATGTCTCCGTCCCCACCGCCATGGAAGGCGCCGAGCCGGAGCGTCAACGCGGGGAGATCGTGATAAATATCCTGGCGGATAACACGATCCGCATCGAGGGCACCACTGTGGACCTCGCCCAGCTTCTTGAGAAACTCGCGCCCATCGCCGCCGCTTTTGAGAACCAGCCGGTCCGTATCCGCGGCGATGGCGGTGTGGCCTACCAGCGTATCGTCGAGGTGATCGATACCTGCCAGAAAGCGGGTATCTGGAACATTTCCTTCGCCACGCAGCTTCCCGCACCCACCCAGTAATTCCCAGCAACCCGGAACATGCCGAAATCCCTTCACTATTCCTCCCTCCCGCTGACCCTGGTCATGCTGGCTGCGATGCCCGCCAGCTCAACGGCGCAGGACAGGCCGCTGCGCGCCCAACCGGTGGAGGAGGATCTGCAACCGGATGCCGGAACCGACTTTTTCGCCAGGGGGAAAAACCTCTATGACAGTGCCCAGGCGGCCGTCGACCTCCAGACACGTCGCGAGCTCTACCTTCGTTCCGCCCAGATTTTCGGCGCCTACTTGAGCGAATTTCCGAACCACCGCAATGCGGAGGCCGCGTGGTGGTATCAGGGCAGCAGCTATTATCAGGCCGGCATGATCGATGAGGCGAAGCGCTGTTTCTCCACTCTCATCAACCGTTACGGGGAGGGGAAATACGCCGCCGCCGCCGCCTACACCGTGGCGGCGGATCACTATAACAAGCGTGAATACGCGTTCGCCGCGCCTCTTTTCGAAAAATTCGCCGCGAACGCCACGCGAGCTGGCGACAAGCCGAAGGGCAATCTTTTCGCAGGGAACTGCTACCGCCTCCTCGGGCGCGATCGTGAGGCGATCGCCGCTTATAAACGCGTTGTCGCCGATCCGGCAGGCGCGCTTTTCAGTGATCAGGCGAAAGTCGCCATCGGTTCGTTGCTGGCAAAGACCGGAAAACTGCAGGAAGCTCTGGAAATATTCGAGGAAGTGGCCAATAGCCGGCTCCGGTGAAATACCGTGGCGAGGCAGCACTTCAGGCCGCCATCACCGCCACGAAGCTGGACCGGACCGAACTCGCCGAGAAGTATCTCCGTTTCCTGCTCTCGACTCCAGGCATGGACGAGTTCCGCCCGGATGCGCAGACCGCGCTGATGGAGAACCACTATAAGAAGAAGGAATACGCCAAAGTTCTGGATATCTACGCCCAGAGCACCATCAAGGCGGAGGGTGAGAAGGAGGCGCTGCGTCTGATGATCGCCGCGCGCGCCATGATGAAGCTCAACCAACCCGCGCGCGCCAGCGAGTTGTTCCGGGAGGTCGAGCGATTGGTCGAGCCGGAGAACGATCTGGCCTTCCAGGCGTCCTTCTACCGGCTGAATTGCTTTTTCCAGATCGAGGGCCGCCACGTGGTCGACCAGGTTGACGCGTTTCTGCAGATCTACGGGAAATTCCACCCGAACGACACCCGTATCCACACCGCGCAGCTTATGAAAGCGGAGACGCTTTTCGCGGAAAACGATATCGCGGAAGCAGCGAAAGCGTATGCGAAGATCGATGCCACCTTGCTCAGTGAAGCGAACCGCGCTGGCTTGCTCTACCAACGTGGCTGGTGCTTCGCGGAAGCGGGGGATTTCCAGGGAGCCATCCGTTCGCTCACGGATTTCATTTCGAAATACCCGGAGGACAAACGTGTCTTCCCCGCGCTCGTGAAACGCGCCAAAGCATACTCCGAGGCGGGCGAACCAGCCCGTGCCATCGCGGACTTCGACCGGCTCACCACTGACAAGGCGGCGCCATCCGATCTCGCCTCGCTCGCCTGGTTGGAATCCGCCCGCACACGCCGCAAAGAGGGTAATATCGAGAATATGCTCGTGCGTTACAAAGGCCTGCTCACGAATGTCGCGGACCTCACGGACAATCTCAAGGCGGAGGCGAATTACTGGATCGGCTGGGGCATGGTGAAGTCCAACCAACCCAAGGAAGCCGCTCCCTATCTCAACAGCGCCCGCGACTTGCGTGAGGATGCCTACGGGAAACATGCCGGACTCCTGCTCGCGCTCTCCTACTTCGCCGCCCAGGATCCGAAAGGTCTCGTCGCGGAGATCGATCTCGCGATCGAAGGGAAATACGTGTCGGACATTCCCGACCAGGCACTGCAGTGGGCCGGAATGCAGTCCTACAACGCCGGCGATTTTCCCGCCGCCGCCCGCTTTCTGGATCTTGTCGCCAACGACGATGAGCCACGTGTCACACCAAAAGAAGTATGGCGCTATCTTGCGAAAGCCCGCATCGAGACAGGGTCCGCTTCAAAAGCTCTTCCCGCCATCGCCAACTTGCTCGAAGTCGAAGACAATCCCGCTTGGAAAGCCGACGGCCTGCTTGACCGCGCCCGTGCCTTGCTGATTCTCGAGCGCTACGGTGAGGCCCGCAAAGCCGCCGACGAAGCCCTGGCTCTCCGCCCTCAGGGTCGCACTTCCTCCGGTCTCCGTATCGTTTCCGGAGACCTCCACGTGCAGGAGAAAAACCTTGGCCAGGCAGCCGCCGATTATCTCTACGTGATCCAGTTCCAGGAAGACGCCGATCTCAAACCTCTCGCCATCCACAAACACATAGGAGTACTGGAGAAACAGGGCAAAGCCGCCGAGGCGGCGAAATTCAAAGCCCAGCTCGTTTCCGAATTTCCCGAGTGGAAAGCTCCCTGATCGCGAGAGCCGGAAAGTCAGTCGGCAGCCATTCTGAAGCTGCCATCTTCCGACAATACAACATCCCCACCGCCATAGGTTGAGATGAGGATCTCGCCGGATTCGGTCTTTTCCGATGATCCCGGTGCACCTGGAAGCGCCCGCCACGGTGTGGCTTTCCATTTCGAATCCGCGCCGCGCGTCAATTCGTAGATCATGCCGGAGTTCATGGTGAGATGAGCCAAACCGCCGACCGCCACGCGCTTCGTTCCGAGGGTGAAAAGATCACTGGTATTCTCATGGTTCACATACTGGTGGGTTCCATCGTCGGCAAGAAAGACAAGCTCCCCGCCCCATTCGCCGCGACTGCTGCCCCCGAGCCAACCTCCGTCCACTCGGAGCGCTACATTCGGAGTCTGGGTGATCGGCTCCCGGTTCTCTTGGATATTTCCTTCGTGGACTTCAATTATGCCATCCTCCCCCTTCGCGTCCCTTTGCTCCTCTTCATCATTTGCGCCGTAGCTCACGATCTCACTCGGATAGGAAAGCTTCTCAAAAACTCTCTCCGGTCCCGTTGACCTATATATTTTCAGTTCCAAAGGTTCCACGATCCCCGCGTGTGTGTCCGGGGGCGTGTTTTCCGTCTGGAAATGATCGAAGTCAAAGAACTCGAAGGCGAAGTTGTCCGGGTGAAACTTCAATTCGTAGGGCTTCGAGGATCGCACGTGGGACAGCGCCGTCTCCGCCGTCGCGCGTACGAAAGGATGCCAGTGGGTAGCAGCTGTTTTCGTGAGAGCGTCTTCAGCGGATTTCGCATGAAGCCTTCCCAAGGATTCCGCTGAAATCCGGTTGATGACGACATCACCCGGATCATCCAGGAGGGAAATGAGTTTGGGAATGGCTTCTTCGTATCCAATGAAACCGATAGTCCTCGCGGCTGCCCGGCGGATTTCCCAATCCGTATGGTTCAGCAACTTCGCCACTTCCTCGCCCGCGTCATTGGCCGGCTCACCGACTTCCGAAATATCCCTGAGGACCAGATGGTCGGGATTTTCTCTCAAGATCCCGGCATAGATCCTACCGGACTGGGAGGAGTGAATCCCTATCAATGCCCGGTCGATATCCTTACCCAGGACCGGCCTGCTCTTCCGTAATTCCTCCAGTTTTTCCTCAACGCCGAGTCCGTCTTCTTCCAGATGACCGATGAGGGTTAGGATTCCGCTCAGAAAATCGTCTGATGCGCGCCCATCATCGAGGATCAATAACAGAGCGGCAGCGGCATTTTTCCGATCGGCGGACTCCATCTCTCCCAGGACGTATCCGAGCAAACCATAGACTTTCGAATCCTTTCCACCATTCGTGCTTGCTGCCTGAATGATGAATGGAATCGCCCTGGAGCCCTGGTTCCTCACCGCGTTGGCTTCCTGGTTGTGCGGGGATGAGTCGGCACTCAAATAGCGCTTTACCGATTCCTTCGCCGCCAGTGCGTTCTCTATCTTGCCGAGGGCACTCGGGAGCCACCCTATCCCCCGATCCAACCCGATGATGATCTGCGGGAGATACTTTTCGTCGATGTGTGTGCAATCAGCAAGTGCTGCCGCCGCGATTTCCGCTACGTTCTCATCCGGGTTCGAGAGTTCCGCCACGAGACGCGGGATGGCTTCTTTTTCGTGTTTGAGGACCTCCTCTATGTAGGATTGCTCCGACTCGTTGAGGCCGGATTTCCCGTCAGGAACCATCTCGATCCGGGCAAGCAGATCGTCGGATGATTCCTCCTCGTCTGACCGGGCGGTACCGAAAGGAAGCAGGCTGATCGCCAATACGACGGTGGGAATTCTTTTCATTTCTGAGGGAACCATGGGGCGATGGAACGGTCGACGGAAAGCGCGAATTCGAGAGGGCGGGATCGTCAACCGTGATCGTACCCATCCTGAGACACGCCGCCTGAAGGCAGCGCTCCGTCAGCCGAGGATCCCGGTGACGACTTTCGCTGGCTGGACTCCGGTGGGCTTCTGGTTGAGGCCTTGGAAGCGGAAGGTGAAACGGTTGTGATCCATGCCGAGGCAGTGGAGGACGGTGGCATTGAGATCGCGGATGTGGACGGGGTTTTCAACGATGTTGTAGGAATAGTCGTCGGTCATGCCGTAGCTGGTGCCGGGTCTGATTCCGCCACCGGCGACCCACATGCTGAAGCAGCGCCCGTGGTGGTCGCGTCCGCTGCCGAGCTTGCCCTGGCTGTAAACGGTGCGCCCGAATTCGCCACCCCAGATGACGAGAGTGTCTTCCAGAAGCCCGCGCCGGGCGAGATCCGTGATCAGAGCGGCGGAGGCTTGATCGGTATCTCGGCACTGGGCCGCGAGGTGGACCGGAAGCTCCATGTGCTGGTCCCAGCCACGGTGGAAGAGCTGTGTGAAGCGGACTCCGCGCTCTGCCATGCGCCGGGCGAGCAGGCAGTTGTAAGCGAAGGTGCCGGGGATGCGCGCGTCCTCCCCGTAGAGCGCGAAGACGGAATCCGGCTCGTCGGAAAGGTCCGCAAGCTCCGGCGCGGATGTCTGCATGCGAAAGGCCATTTCATACTGGCTGATGCGGGTGAGAATTTCCGGATCTCCCACATCGCCGTGACGCAGATGATTCAGTCCGGCGAGATCATCGAGCATTTCCCGGCGGTCCGCCCGGGAGACACCTTCCGGATCATTGAGAAAAAGGACGGGGTTCTTACCGCTGCGGAACTGCACGCCTTGGTGGCTGGATGGCAGGAACCCGCTGCCCCACAGACGCGAGAAAATCGGCTGTCCCGGGTTCTTTCCGGTGCCCTGGGAGGTGAGGACGACGTAGGAGGGCAGGTTCCGGTTCATGCTGCCGAGGCCGTAGGAAACCCACGAACCCATGCTCGGCAGGCCGGGAAACTGCGAGCCTGTATTGATGAAGGTGATGCCGGGATCGTGGTTGATCGCCTCCGTATGCATGGAGCGGATGACGGCGATCCGGTCTGCGACTTTGGCGGTGTGCGGGAGGAGGTCGCTGATCCACTGGCCGCTCTCTCCGTGCCGCGCGAACTTCGCGATGCTCTGGCAGACGGGCAGGTTCTTTTGCCCGGAAGTCATGCCGGTGAGGCGCTGGCCCTGGCGGACGGAATCCGGGAGGTCCTGGCCGTGGACTTTTTCCAGCTCCGGCTTGTAGTCGAAAAGATCGATGTGCGAGGGGCCGCCGGATTGGAAAAGGTAGATGACCCGCCTGGCGGTCGGGGCGAAATGCGGGTTGGTCGCCGGGATCTCGGGGGCGGCGCCGGGTGTCTTCAAATCTGCGGCAAGCAGGCTGCGGGCGGCGATGGCTCCCAGGCCGAGGCCGCTGAGGGCGAGGAAACTACGGCGGTTGTGGTAGTTCATGATATGGAGAAGGGGTTTGCAACCCCTTTGCAGTGGATGGGGAGATAGCTCGGGTTTGGGGAAAGGGGTTGAAAACCCCTTCTCCATATTAGCCTAAGGGCGGGAGACGAGTTCGTCGAGGTTGAGGATGATGGAAGAGATCATGGCGCAGGTGGCGAGCTTCCGGGGAGTTTTCTCCGGTGTAGGATTTGGCTGCGGCTGGATCGGCGGTGTAGCGGGTCAGGTGTCTGGTGTAGGATTTTTCCAACAATTTCAGTTCCCCGGATGCGGGGGTGCGTCCCAAGGCAGTTTTGAAAACGAAGTCGATGCGCTCCTTCGGGGTGGTGCCGCCTTCCACGATCATGCGGCGTCCGAGGGCGATAGCGGACTCGACGTATTGCGGGTCGTTCATCAGGACAAGGGCCTGCAGCGGGGTGTTGGTGCTGCCACGGACGACGGAGCAGGTCTCGCGGGTCGGCGCGTCGAAAAGCGCCATCGACGGTGGTGGCGAGGTGCGTTTCCAGAAAGTGTAGAGGCTCCGGCGGTGGGTGGAGCTTCCTTTTCCGGGCAGGAAAATCTGGGAGGTGAAGGGCGGGTTGTATCCGAAGTGGCTGATCTCGCTCCATAGGTCCGGCTGCGGCGGATGCACTCCGGGGCCGCCCAGCGCGGGGTCGAGCAAGCCGCTGACGGCGAGTGCCTGGTCGCGCAGGATCTCGGCGGCAAGGCGCGGGCGCGGCGAGCGGGAAAGTAGTTCGTCGCGTGGGTCGTATTCGAGTTGTTCGGGGCTGGTGGCGGCGGATTGGCGGTAGGTTTCCGAAGAAACGATGGTCCTGAGGGTGTGGCGCAGGTTCCAACCGTTTTCCATGAGATCCACGGCCAGCCAGTCGAGCAGCTCGGGATGGCTGGGCCAGGAACCCTGGTTTCCGAAATCCCCGGCGGTCTCGACAAGGCCGCGCCCGAAGACCGTTTGCCAGAGACGGTTCACGGCGACTCTGGCGGTGAGCGGATTCTCCCGGGCGGTGATCCAGCGGGCGAGATCGAGGCGGGTGGGATTTTCCGCTTTCATTTCCGGCAGGGCGGAGGGGGTGCCGGGCGCGACCTCCCCGGCGGGTTGATCGTAGGCGCCGCGGGTGAGGAGATGGGTTTTGCGTAGCTCCGGCTTGTGGTCCATGACCATGACCGTGGTGCTGCCGCGCTGGATATCCTGCTGGATCACGGCGATCTCGAGATCGATTGTTCTGAGAAGATTCGACATGCGCAGGGCGAGCGGGTCGTCGGAGGCGGTGAAGGCTTTGTTGAGTATGCTCCATTGATCCGGGCTTCGCTTGGCAGGCGGGGTGGCGGCGATTCCCTTCAGCGCCTCCGGGCTGATCTCCGCGCCTCGGGCGGATTCCGTGACATCGTGCCACGGGGCGGCTCCGAAGTCGGCGACGATGGTGGCGGGAGCGAAAGTTCCGGTCTCTTCGCTTTTCGCGGTCCATGATTGATCCGAGGAAACGATCTGCCAACCGGCGGCGGTGCGGATCGCGAGTGAGGCGATGAAGCCGCCCGGCCCGCCGTTGTTCGCAGCGGTCGCTTCGAGGATGTTCCCGCCTTTTTTCACGAGCCTTGTGACATCGGTGAGCGACGGTTCGGACCAGAGCGCGACTTCTCCGGCCGGTTGGCCGTTGAGAGTGAGCTTGACGCGATCGTCACAGGTGCTGAAGAGCCATGCCTCTTCGACGGGCGCATCGACAGGAATCGCGCGGCGGATGGTGACGGTCTGGTTGGCGAGGGGGGTGCCGGCCCAGATCCATTTCATGGCTGCGGTTTCCAGGGTTTCCCACGGGAAGCCACGCGGAACGGCGGGTTGTGCTCCGGGGCTGCGGACGAATTTCTCACGCGCCATGGCAATCTCCTCGGGAGGGTGGATGCGGAGGTTTTTCAACTCGGCGATGCGGTTTTCCAGACCTTGGATCCCTCCGTCCCCGAGCGGCGGGGTGTAATCCATTACGGGCGGTGTGCTGGCGTTCTGCGCACCTTTTCCCGGCTCCGAGGACTGGTTGAAAAACGCATAGAAGCGGTAGTAGTCTTTTTGGGAAATCGGGTCGTATTTGTGATCGTGGCACTGGGCGCATTTCACGGTGAGGCCGAGCATGGAGGTGGCGACGGCATCGACCTTGTCGATGACCTGGTTGACCCGGTATTCCTCCGGGATGGTTCCGCCCTCGTGGGTGTTCATGCTGTTGCGGAGGAAACCGGTGGCGGCGATCTGATCCGGGGTGGCGCCCGGAATGAGGTCTCCGGCGAGTTGTTCGGTTAGAAATTGGTCGTATGGCTGGTTTTTAAGGAAGGAGGCAATGACCCAATCCCGCCAGCCCCACATGTCGCGGTGATCGTCGATGGAGAAACCGTGGGTGTCGGAATATCGGGCGGCGTCCAGCCAGGGCATCGCCATGCGCTCGGCGAAGGCCGGTGTCTGCATCAGGCGGTCGGCGAGCATGGCGAGACGGTCCGGTGCGGGATTTCCGAGGAAAGCGGCGGTATCTTGCGGGGTGGGAGGCAGGCCGGTGAGGTCGAGGAAAAGGCGGCGCACCTGGGTTTCCGGAGCCGCCTCGGGACCGGGCGCGAGACCCGTTTCCTCCAAGCGGGTGCGGATGAAAAAATCCACGGGATTGGTGGCGGAGGTGGGAGCTTTGACCGGGGGCTCGAACGCCCAGTGTCTCTCATAGACCGCGCCGTTGGCGATCCATGTCTTCAGGGTTTCGATCTGTTCGGGTTTGAGCGCGACGAGGTGGGCCTCGGGTGGCGGCATGCGGTTGTCCGGATCGGGATCGAGGATGCGCCTGATCATCGCGCTTTGGTCAGGCTTCCCAGGAACGATGGCCGGGCCTTCGTCGCGCGGGGCGAGGGCTTGCTCTCGGATGTCGAGGCGCAGGTCTCCGCCCCGGTGGTCAGGGTCGGCGCTGTGGCAGAGGAAACAGTTTTCCGAGAGGATGGGGCGGATGTCGCGGTTGAAAGTCGGGTCCTCGCTTGGGCCGGGCACCGCCGGGAGGGCGGAAGCGGGGAGTATGAGCAGGATGAGACTTCTGGGAAACATGGGAGGAGTAGAGAACGGTTTTTTCTCCGCCAGTGTTTCACAATCGCAGGATTGGAGGAAAAGGGAAAGCGCCTCCCGGACGGATTTTCAGATGAATGCTACCGATCACGCGGAAAAGGCGGCGCATGGAACCGTCGCCGAAAAGGATTTCGGTGGTCCCGTATTTCCAACGGTAAAGGCGTTTGCTGCCTTCCATGGCTTCGCCGTGGAGCCACCATGCGGTGCTCTCCGCGATGGAGGCCGTGCGTTCGGGTTCCTCGATGGTAGAAAGGCGGCGGACGATACGAGGTGGGTCAGGTATATGCGGAACAGTCATCACTTCCTACTCACGAGAGGAACCCTGTGGAGAGTCGCAGGGATAGTGCGTTTGAACCTGTCATGGGAAGTTCCCGACATTTCAAAAAGCGCACCGGAGTTTCTCCACCCGAATGCCGACCGCAGGGGCGGTGCGAGTCGTGGAGATTTTTCGAAAAAGTCCGTCATATCCTCCACCGTTCGGGTATAAAGGAGTATGGCAGAATCCGGCGGAGACAATTTTGACGAGGATTTCATCCGCGAAATCACTCAATCGCAGACCGCACTGAGATCGTATATCCGGAAGCTGGTGGGCGACCGGGCGAAATGCGATGACATCCTGCAGGAGACGAACCTGGTCATTTTCAAGAAGCGCATGGACTGGGATCCGACGACGGTTTTCCTGAAATGGGCCTACCGTATCGCCTACTTCCAGACGAAGGCGTATTTCCGCGATAAATCGAGGGCTGAAAAGCGTATCGTTTTTTCAGAGAAAGTCATGGAAACGCTCGCCAACGAGCCTCCGGCCTTCGAGACGGAAGGTGAGCTGCGGAGCGCCCTCGACCGTTGCCTGGAGCAGATCGACCCGGTGAAACGCAAGCTCCTGTTAAGGCGCTACGATCCCGGAATTTCCGTCGAAACCCTTGCGGCAGAACACGGCTGCACCCCCAATTCCCTTTCCCAGATGCTCCGTAGACTGCGCGCCAGCCTGTCGCTGTGCATCCGAGGCCAGCTGAACCCGACCTCCTGAAAGAATGAATCAAGCGTCACCGGATTTTGAAGAAATGGCTTGGAAGTATCTTGATTCCGAGCTCACCGCCAGCGACTTCGATACCTTCGAGAAGCTTCTGGAAAATGATCCCGTAGCACGCCGCCAATACCAGACTTTCGCGGGAATCCAGCAAGCGCTGGAGGAATACTCCGTGGTCGACAGTCCGGCGGAACCCATTTCCTTCGCCGGGGACCGTGAGAAACGAATCATCCGTTTTCCTTGGGGCGCGGGCTTCGGCGCCGCTGCCGTCCTGGCACTACTGCTCGTCCTCCACCTTGGCGGCGAAAAGCCCCTGAACGTGCACTACGTTTCCCTGCGGGACGTGGATTTCAGAGGGGAAACGGTAAAAAAAGGCCAGCGCGCGGATACCACCATGATGCACCTCATGCGTGGTGCGGTCGCGATCCGTTTCCCAGGAGACACCCGGGCCGTCATAGAGGGGCCCGCCTGGTATCAGATCCAGGATGACAACACTCTCAAAATTTCCGCCGGAACGATCACGGTCGATCATCGCGGAAAACCCGGGAGTTTCAAAGTTCTCACCCCCGTCGGGCGACTCACCGAGATGGGGACGAAATTCGGAGTCAGTGTCGGAAACGGAGTCAATGACTCGATCGTGATGACGGAAGTTTACGAAGGGAAAGTCATTTTCGACGGAGGTGAGAAAAGTCCTTTCACCATATCGGAAGGCGGTGCCTTTGCCATCATCGGGAATAGCTCGCACCAAGTCATCGAGGATTTTCTCGGGAGCGGTCCGGTGAAGATCGAGCCAACGTTCGAGCTTTCCGAATCCACCGAAAACATCCGGACAACGAAGAACCTGGCAGGCGGGAAGCCGGTGACCTCCCCGGCCTTTTACAACAGACCGGTCAACGGTGAGATCTTCGGTCCGGCAGCACTCACCGACAACCGCGACAACGACAGCGGGTCGCCTTGGGATTGGTCGTTCTGGCTCGGAGCAAACGACACGGACGGCAGCTTTACCGTCGATCTTCTGGAGCCTTCGGACATCTCCCGTATCGAACTCCAGAACACGCGGAACCGTAGCCATCTCGACCGCGAGACCCGCCGGTTCCGGCTCGAAACCTCGCTCGACGGAGAGACCTTCACTCCGCTCCTCGAGGATACGCTCGCCTCCGTGAGAGATCAGAAGACGCCGGAGTTTTCCTTCCAGTCTTTCGGATTTCCTTCAGTCAAAGCCCGGTATGTGCGCTTCACCGGTTTTGTCGAAAAAACACCTGGCGAGGCAGATCGATTCAACGGAGTCGGCCTCAATGAAATCAGAATTTTCGAATGAATCCGTCATATCCCGGTCCTGCGTGGTATAAACAGACAACCGGCAGTTTCACATCTTCACCCGTCTCAATGAATTCCCGATTTTTCCTTCTGTCCTTCCTTACCACCCTTCCGCTTTCTGCCGCAAGCGTCCCGGATCATGTCGATTTCAACCGGGATGTCCGGCCCATCCTCTCGAATTCCTGCTACGCCTGTCATGGTCCGGATTCGAAAAACAATGATTCCGACCTCCGCCTGGATCTTCGCGAGAGCGCCATCGAGGAGCTGGCCATCATCCCCGGCGATGGCGAATCCAGCGACATCATCTGGCGTGTCGCGAGTGATGACCCCGATGAGGTAATGCCTCCTCCCGACGCGAAGAAACCGCCTCTGACCGATCTTCAGAAACAGATTCTAACCAAATGGATCGATCAGGGCGCGAAGTACGATCTCCACTGGTCCTATAGAAAAGTCGCCAAACCGGCAGGCTCCTCGATCGACGAAATCGTTGGTGCGGAACTCAAGAAGCGCGATCTCCGCTTCTCCGAACCTGCGGAAAAAGCCACCCTCATGCGTCGGGTTTTCCTTGATGCCACCGGCCTCCCGCCGACTCCGGAGGAAGCGCGCCGATATCTCGCCGATACCTCGCCGGATGCCTACGAAAAACTCGTGGACCGTCTGCTGGAGTCCCCGGCGTATGGCGAAAACATGGCGACCTACTGGCTGGATGCCGCGCGCTTCGCGGATTCCGTAGGCTACCATGGCGACCAATCCCGCGATGCGTCGCCCTTCCGTGACTACGTCATCCACGCTTTCAATTCCAACAAGCCGTACTCCGATTTCGTTACCGAGCAGATCGCCGGCGACCTGCTGCCAGACCCGACCGTAGAGCAGAAAATCGCAGCCGGGTTCAACCGCCTCAACCAGATCAGCGCGGAGGGCGGCATCCAGGACGCGGAGTATTTGAAAAAATACCAGTCGGAGCGTGTCCGCACCACCACCACGACTTTCCTCGGATCGACTCTCGCTTGCGCGGAATGTCACGACCACAAGTTCGACCCCTTCACCGCCAGGGACTTCTACTCCATGGGGGCTTTCTTCGCCGATATTCTGGAAAAAGGCGCATGGAACGGTGACGGATCCTATCAGGAAAAGGACATCTCGGGGTACCTCAGCGATCCTCTGGCCAGCGACGACGGTTTCGGCCCCAGGCTGGAGGTCTCCAACCGGACCTTCATGGACAACGCCACCGCCTACGGAGCCGATGAAAAGCCAGGCGCCGATCTCGATGGGAAACGTTTCACCCCGCTCACCATCAGCGCGGAGCCGCGTGAAACCCGCGTTCTGAATCGTGGGAACTGGATGGATACCACCGGTGAAATCGTCCAGCCCGCCACCCCGGGTTTTCTGGAATTCAAGGCTGTCTCCACTCCCGGAAAACGCCTCACCCGCCTCGATCTGGCGAACTGGATCGTGAGCAAGGAGAACCCGCTCACCGCCCGGACCTTCGTCAATCGCCGCTGGGCGCAGTTTTTCGGAACGCCGCTTTCCAACACGCCGGAAGACCTCGGCATGCAGGGAGAGTATCCGGTTTACCCGGAGCTGCTGGAATTCCTCGCCTACGATTTCATGGACTCCGGTTGGGATATCAAACACCTGGTCCGCTCCATCCTGCGTTCGAAAACCTACCGCCAGTCCAGCCGCGGCACACCTGAACTGACAGAGCTTGATCCCGGGAACCGTTTCCTCGCTCATCAAACCCCGCGCCGTCTTATCGCGGAGAACATCCGCGACAACGCGCTCGCCGTTTCCGGATTGCTCGTCAGGAAAGTCGGCGGCCCCAGCGTCAATCCCTACCAGCCGGCCGGGTATTACGAGGCGCTCAATTTCCCCAAACGCGAACACAAGCCGTCTACCGGACGAAACCAGTGGCGGCGCGGGCGCTACACCCATTGGCAACGCACGTTCCTCCACCCCATGCTGCTCTCTTTCGATGCGCCGGGCCGCGATGAGTGTGTCGTCGCCAGGCCGCAATCAAACACCCCGCTCCAGGCGCTCACCCTGCTGAACGATCCCAGCATTCTCGAAGCTTCCACCGCCCTCGCACAATCGCTGATCCAGGATTTTTCCGAAAACTCCGAGCGTATCGACGCCGCCTTCTTCCGTGTCCTCATGCGCAGCCCCACGGAAGATGAGAGGCAGCTTCTCGGCAAGTTCGTCACCCGCGAGAACGGGCGTTTCAAAACGGACCCGGCCACCGCGACGGAATTTCTCGGAAACAGCGTTTCGCTTGAACCCGATCCAGCGATCGCACCCGTGGAGCTGGCCACATGGACCAGCGTCGCCCGCGCTCTCCTCAACCTGCACGAAACCATCACCCGCTACTGAACCATGAAACCTGATCTCAAATCCGTCGAGGAGTTCAAGGCATTCGCAAACCGCCGCACCTTTCTCAAACGCTCGCTGACCAGCCTCGGAGCATTCGCCTTCGGAGACCTGCTGGCGGAGTCCGCCAGTCAGGCACCCTGGAGAGGAACGTTCGCGGGCGGAACCAATTTCCGCCCGAAGGTGAAACGCGTCATCCACCTGTGCATGGCCGGGGGGCCTTCGCATCTGGAGTCCTTCGACTACAAACCCGAGCTCGAGCGGCTCAACGGCCAGATCATGCCCGAGTCTTTCACCAAGGGCCAGCAACTCGCGCAGCTGCAGGGGAAGGCACTGAAAGTCATGGGGCCGAATTTCGGATTCAGCCCGCATGGGAAAAGCGGGATGATGATCAGCGACCGCTTTCCGCACATCGCCAGCGTGGCGGATGAGCTTGCCGTGGTGCGATCCATGTATACCGAGCAGATCAATCACGATCCCGCCCATACATTCATGAATACCGGCTCCATCATCCCGGGGCGGCCCAGCATGGGATCATGGGCGCTCTACGGGCTCGGAAGCATTTCTGAAAATCTCCCGGGCTATGTCGTTCTCACCAGCGAGGGTGGCGGGCAGGCCCAGCCGATTTCCGCGAAACAGTGGAACAACGGGTTCCTTCCGAGCAAATTCCAAGGTGTCCGGCTCCACTCCAAGGGTGAGCCGGTCAACTACGTCAGCAACCCGAAAGGGATAGGTCGCGGCGCGCAAGGTGATCTCATCGGCACCATCAACGGCCTGAACGCACTCAAGCTGGAGGAAAGCCACGACCGGGAAATCGCCGCCCGCATCGCGCAGTATGAACTCGCTTTCAAGATGCAGACATCCGTTCCCGAGCTCACGGATTTCAGTCAGGAGCCGCAGCATGTTCTCGACCTGTATGGCTGCGCACCGGGAGACGGCAGCTTCGCCTCGAACTGTCTGATGGCCCGCCGCCTCGCCGAGCGTGGCACCCGTTTCATCCAGCTTTACCACCGCGGTTGGGATCACCACGGTAAAATCAAAAAGGGATTCGAGACGGCATCGAAACTGGTCGATCAAGGGACTGCCGCGCTTATCAAGGATCTGAAAATGCACGGGATGCTGGAGGACACGCTCGTCATCTGGGGCGGGGAATTCGGGCGTACCCCGATGGCCCAGGGCGATGGGCGCGACCACCACATCAAAGGCTTTTCCGTTTTCTTCGCCGGTGGCGGAATCAAGGGTGGCACGGTCTACGGCGCCACGGACGATCTCGGCTACTCCGCTGTCGAGAACCCCACCTCCGTTCACGATCTCCACATGACCATGCTGCACCTGCTCGGCATCGATCACGAACGCCATACCTTCCGTTTCCAAGGCCGCGATTTCCGCCTGACGGATGTCCACGGGGAACTCATCGAAGGAATCCTCGCCTGATTCGGTTTCCTAAAACTCACTCAAAATGTTTTTCCCGAAAATTCATCTGACCGCACGGATCTCAGCAAGCTTGTGCGTGGGTGCCTGCGCCTCCGCGATCGAAGTTTCACCGACCTTCGACAAGGATGTGGCCCGTGTGGAATCGCTCATGGAAAGCAGTATTTCGCGGGTCGACAAGACCGGTCATCTGTTGAGTTTTTCCGCCGTGAACTTCCGCGAGACGATGGACGATGCGAAGCTCGCCGAGCTCGAGCCGCTCGCTCCCTATCTTGTCGATATCGATCTCTCCCGCACGCGGATCACGGCTGCCGGTCTCAGGAACTTTCTCTCAAAAGCGGATTCCTTGGAAATGCTGAACCTTTCCCACACCCGCGTAGGCACGGACTGGATTCCCGAAGCGCCCTGCCTGCCGAACCTCAACCATCTCATCCTGTTCGGCACTCCGCTCACCAGCAACGCCACCACCGATATACCGCCCCTGAAAGCGCTCGAAACTCTCTACGTCTCCGAAACCGGGCTCTCATCCGCCGACCTGGCGAAACTCCGGGAGGCCATCCCGGACACCACCGGCGATGACTTCCTCGCGAGACATGCTCCAGAGGTCGCGTTTCCTGCCCCGGACCTCGGGGTGAAGGGCGTCGGTGAAAACATCGCGCTCCACAAACCCGTCACCGCCACCTCGAGCTATAACAGAGGCAACGAAACTTTCCCCGCCGGAAAGCTCACCGACGGACTCGGTGGCGATACCGGGAAACCCGGCGACTGGTCCTTCTGGCTTGCCGAGAACGATACCAAGGCCTCCTTCACCATCGACCTTCAGAAGCAGGAAACCATCGCGCTGATCGAACTCGAGAACACCCGCAACCGCAACCACGGCGACAGGGGGTTGGAAAACTTCACCATTGAAATCTCTGATGACGGCAAAGTGTTCGAAAAGCTCGCCGCTGGAAATCTCCGCTCGATCGCTTCCACGGAACTTTCCTCGTTCGTGTCCGAAAAGTTTCCCATCACGCCAACCAAGGCCCGCTATCTCAAGCTCACGGTGAATTCCTACTACGGCAACGGTCCGGGACTGAACGAGATCTGGATCTACGCAAGCGCGGGAACCGGGGATTCCGATCGAAATCGATGAGCACTGTGTCCTCGGCAGGGCTGGTGATTTCGACAGGAGACTGTTCGACCACTTCGACGGGAGGCGCGGTGAGTATGCAGGGAAAGGCGATGGAGAGGATGAGGGATGAAAAGAGATTCACGGAGCTATCAGAAAAAAGGGACGGCCGGGTAAGCCGACTTGAGAAGTAGCGCCGAAGCGCGGGTGCTCAACGTTTCTCCAACTTCGCTTTGAGCCTCGCCACGGTGTCCGGGTGCGCGTCCGCGAGATCGGTTTTCTCAAGAGGATCGTTTTTCAAATCGTAGAGCACGGTCGCCGCGGGGACTCCGGCGAAGGGGCGGTCGGGTTTGACGGGGCCGGGGACGATGAGTTTCCACCAGCCATCGATGACGACATCCGCGATCAGGCTTTTTTTCGGATCCGCCAGATCGGCGATGTCGTGGGTGTAGGCTTCCACGAAAACGGTGTCGCGGGCCTTCATGGCATCGCGATCGAGCAGGTTCAGACCAGGAAGGTCGCCGGGGTTTTTCGCACCGGTGACGTCCAGGATGGTTGGTGCGATATCGATGATGTGGGCGAGGGTTTCCTCATCGCGCTGCGGTTTCACCTTGCCGGGCCAGCGGACGAACATGGGGGTGCGGATGCCGTTTTCGTAGGGAGAAAGTTTCGCACGGTCCCGCTCATGGGCGTATTCCGCGTCCCAGCCGTTGTCGGCGAGGTAGAGGATGACGGTATTTTGCTTGAGGCCGTTTTTCTCCAGATACCCATCGAGTTCCGCGCAGGTGTTGTCGAACCACTCGACCATCGCGAAGTATTTTTCGGCAGCGGGCGTGGGGCCTTTCCCTTTGTATTTCCGGAAAATTTCCTCAGGCGGATTGTGGGGTTGATGCGGGAGGAAGGGCGCGTGCCAGATGAAGAAAGGCTTCTCTTCCGCGCGGGCGGTTTCGATGAAGTCATAGATGGGTTTCATCCCTTTCCGTCCGATCGCGAGACCCGCGTCCCCGTGGCGACCCGCCGTGGCCGTCATGCCGTGGGTGAAGCCTACGTCCTTGTAAGTGACGTTCCAGATTTTGCCGGTTTGGAACGTCAGGTAGCCTGCATCCGTGACGGCTTTCGGGAGCATCAGCGAGTTACCGAGAAGCTGATCGGCGAGGGCGTCGCGATGGCCGGTTCTCGGGCGTTTCCCGGAAAGATCGTTGCCGGTGATCCCGTTCTCGCCCGGCATTTTTCCTGTCAGCATGCACGCGAGGGAAGGGGAGCAGACGGGCATCACATAGCCGCGCGTGTAGAGCAGGCTCTCCGCCGCCATCTTGTCGAGATGCGGGGTCATGATCCGCTCATGCCCCATGAATCCGTAGTCGGCGAATCCCTGGTCGTCCGAAATGATCAGGATGACGTTTGGTTTCGCGGACTCATCGGCGTTTGAAAACGGAGAACAGAGAAGGAGGGGGATGAGTGCGAGGGGTCTGGGAATGCGCATGACTGGTAGGGATACGCTACTGGAAGGATTGGGTAAATCTTTCTTTTGTTCTGGAAATCTGGCATTGCTGGCTTGGGCTGCTCCGAAGATTTCAAGAAGCCAGCGACGACGGTAGGCGGTGTGTTTTTCGCTCGCCTAGGATATCGGAAAATATCGATGTTTCTCACGACCAAACCATGTCCACGATACCCTGTTCGGAAATCAGATCGCTCATTCACTCGGGCAGCATGCTGGATGCGTGGGAGCTTGCCCGGGGGACCGGGATCGCCTTGGAAAAATGGCCACAGGGTGAAGAACGCCGAGTGGCGGCGATGCTGGCTTCCGCGCTGGGTGCGAACCGCCTTTCGCAGAATCTCGATTGGCTGAACTGGCGCGCCGACAAGACCGATCCGGAGTTTTATCTGCACGCGCTTTTCAGCCGGATGCGTGTCACCCCGGAGATCAGACTGATTCCGGAAATCACGGAATTTCTGGTGAACGATCAATCGCTCGCTCCCGCCAAGCGGGCGGATTTGCTCGCATTCCAGGGCTATCTGTTGGCGAGTTTCCGTGATTTCGGTCCGGCCTTCGATCGCATCGGCGAGGCGCTCGATCTCGCTCCGGAAGACTCATGGATCCGGGTCCAGCACGCGCTGATCCTGGAAATTTCCGACCGATACGAGGAGTCGCTGGAGGCGGCGGACAAGGCGATCGCCTTGCGTCCCTACTACCGGGCCGCGGTGCTGCAGAGAGCGGATGTGCTGGTGCATCTGGGACGGGACGGGGAAGCGATCGCGATGCTGGAGGAGGCGGATCGTATGACGCAGAACGCGGCTTTCCCGGGCCGTTTGCAGGGACTCCACAGCGAGCGGGAGGATTTTGAAAAAGGCCTGGCATGCCTGGATCGATTCGAGCGTCGGTCGCCGCTCGCGGACAAGGATTTGCGGGAGTGGATCGCGGGGCGGCGTGCGGATTTCCTCTATATGGCCGGCGATATCGACGGATTCCTGGAATGGGCGGATCGCGCCGGGAAAGGGTTTCACAAGACGGTTTCGGAAAACCTGCGGAAGGAAGGTGCGAGGGCGAAGAGCCGGGTGAGGCTGCGGGTCCCCTTCGTCCGCCAGCACAACATGACCTGCGCGCCGGCCACTCTCGCCGCGCTCTCCCGTTTCTGGGGAAAGGATCACGACCACCTGGCCATCGCGGACGCGATCTGCCACGAGGGCACGCCCTGGCACAAGGAGCGGAAATGGGCGGAGGAGAACGGTTTCATCGCGCGGGAGTTCAGGGTGACGGGGGAGTCCGCGCGCGAGCTTCTCGATCGGGGCATTCCTTTCACTCTCACCACGCAGGCGGCGACCAGCGCCCACCTCCAGGCATGCATCGGCTATGACGAACGCAGCGGCATTCTGATTCTGAGGGATCCGACCCACCGCCATTTCGGCGAGGTGGTCGTCGCAGGACTTGTCAAGGAGCACCCGTTCGCCGGGCCGCGCGGGATGGTGATCGTTCCCAGTGGGGAAGGCGGGAAACTCGATGGTCTGCTGCTGCCCGACGAGGCGGCCTACGATGCGTTTCATGAACTCTTGCTGGCGCTGGATTCGAACGACAGGTTGAAAATCGAATACGCGCGCACGCTGCTCCGCACGGTGGCGCCCGGGCATCCGCTCAATCTGGAAGGCGGGGAGCGGATCGCGATCTGGAAGGGCGACTGGGCCGCGCAGCTCGCCGCCATCGATGCCGGTCTGGAGATCGCACCGGAGCACCAGGGCACGCTTTTGCAAAAGGCCGGGGCGTTGCGCCGGCTCGGCCGCTGGCAGGAGTTGCGGGCGTTTCTACGGGAGCAGGCGGCGAAGAAGAACAGCGACCCGGTTTTCGACGCGGACCTGGGAGAGCTGCTGATGGAGGATGCCCGCCATCTCGCGGAGGCGGAGCGCTATCTGTGGAAGGCGATACGGCGGAGCAGGCGGGAGGCACGCGTCTTCGAGTCCATGGGGCGCTGCCTGAGCGTGCAGAACAAGCACTCGGAGGCAGCCCGTTTCCGCCGCGTTTCCGCATCTCTCGCGGGGAGTTTCGAGCCGTATTCGCGGGGATATTTCGATGCCTGCCGCGCGCTCCGGGAAAGCGCCGAGGGCCTGGATTTCCTGCGGGAAAGGGTGACCCGGATGGGGAAAAAATCGGCCGGTCCGTGGCTCACTCTGGCGGAAGCGCTGAATGCCATCGACCGCCCGGACGAGGCCGAGCGAGTGCTTTCCGAAGCCGTCGCCACCCGCCCGGATGACGGTGAACTGAAGCTCAGCGCCGGCGAGCTGATGGTCGGTTGGGGTGGTGACCACAGGGAAGCCGGTCTCGCCTGGATGGAAGGATCGCGTGGCGCGGTGCCGGAGCTCCATTGGCTTTCCTCCACCGCCCGCACCGCTTCGTTTCTCGGAGACCGGGCCACGGCGATCCGATGGTGGCGCGCGGTCCTGCGGGAACATCCGCAGTCGCCCGATGCCTGGCGAGGACTCGCCCGCAACGTCGCCGAGCAGGATGGCGAGGAAGAGGCGATCCGTATGCTCGACGAGGCAACCGCTTCCTATCCTGACGATGTCTCGCTATGGATTCTTCTGGCCGAGTGGCTGGCCGATACGAAACGCGGGCCGCTCGAAGCGCTCGACCGCGCCATCGCGCTGAATCCGGAGGACAACTGGGTCATCCGCGAGCGTGCGATCCGCAGATTGCACGCGGGCGACAATGGCGGAGCGGAGGCGGATGCCCGGCATGCGGTTTTGCTGAACCCCTGGTCGCCCCAGGCGTCCTGGACGCTCGGTTGCGTGCTGGAAGAGTGTGGAAACCCCACCGAAGCCGCCACTGCTTTCCGGGAATCGATCCGGCTCGGCGTGGATTTCTCCGCTTCATCCTGGAGGCTTGTGGGTCTGGCCACGGACCGTGCGGAAAAGCTTGAGGCGATCGCTTTCATCGAAGGGGAAATGCGTCGGCAGGTTTCCAACGGTGAGATCCTGTTGGCCTATCAGGCGATCGCATGGAGTCTGATCGATCCTCCGGAGCTGCTGGAGCGTTTGCAAAATTTCAGCAGCGAAAGGCCGGATCTCTGGCAGACCTGGGCGGCCCGTGTCGAGCAAGCGCTGCACATGCGCTTCGATGATGGCGCATTGTCGGCCGCCGAGGAGTTGACCACCCGGTTCCCGCTCCTTCCTCGGGGTTGGCTGGATCTCGGGCGGGTCCACAGGGCCGCCGGCAGGTATGGGGAGGAGGAGAAATCCATCGCCCGGGCCGCGGAAATTTCCCCCGGCTGGGACGAGGCGGCCCGTGCCCATGCGGCGGTCCTGGAACGGCTCGGCAAGCACGATCAGGCCGTTACCGTGCTCCGCCGCGCCTGCCGTCTGGATCCGCTCAACGGGCCGAACTACGGCGAACTCGCCGATTCCCTCCGCCGCCTCGGCCACAAGGACGAAGCCTACGAAACGCTCGCCGAATCGATACGCCTGGCACCATTCTACGGCTGGGCCTGGGTCACCGCGGCGGCGTGGGCGGTGGCGG
Source organism: uncultured Verrucomicrobiae bacterium (assembly GCA_963729485.1). Lineage (GTDB taxonomy): Bacteria > Verrucomicrobiota > Verrucomicrobiia > Verrucomicrobiales > Akkermansiaceae > Luteolibacter. The sequence goes on along the minus strand of CAVSNV010000010.1, from coordinate 130,201 downwards.
ACAGGAAGCCGGAAAAGATCTCGGAACTCTTGCATGAAGCGGAGCGAAAACACGGTCACCACCGCCGCTGGCACGGGATCGCGGTGGAGACCTGGGGGACTCTCGGCGAGCGGGAGGAGGCGCGGGAATCGATCCGCCGGGGGCTCGCGCTTTCTCCCACCGATGCGTCGCTCCGGGATTTTCTGGCGATGGATTTCTCCCGGGAAATGAAATTCGGGGAAGCGTTGGCAGCCTGCCAGCCGGTGGGAAATGAAATCGTCGCCCCGGTGAATCTCCGGGGCAGGCATGCCTGGATCCTGATGCGTTCCGGCCAGCCGCTGAAAGGTGTCGCGGAGATGAAAGCGCTGGTCGAATGCGAGCCTGACTATGCCTGGGGATTCCAGGAACTGGCGGACTGGCACTACGGTCGCAGCGAGTGGCAGGAACTCCGCGATCTTTGCACCCGTTGGTTGCGTGCGTCGCCCACCGATTCCCGGGTGCTCGGCTATCTCGGCATGGCGGAGCTCGCACTGGAAGATCCGAAAGCCGCGAAGTCCGCGTTTTCCCGGGCAAACGCGAACGATCCGGAGAACATCCACACGGCTCGCCAGCTTATGGACTTGCAGATGAAAGACGGCGAGTTTGTCGAGGCGGAGGCCACCCTCGCCCGCCTCCGGCACTACGCTTCCGGACCCTACATCACTTGTGACGCCATCGAGCTTTCACTGAAGAAGGAAGACACGGAGAAGGCGCTCGCACATGCCGGGGAATTGCTCGCCGATCCGATGGCGGACGAACAGGTTTTCGCGATCGCGGCCGAACTTTTCGGAAGCAACGGGGTGCGCTCGAGATGGAATGAGTTTCTCACCGAACGCATGCGGGAATCCACCCACGCCGCGCCCGGCTCCCTCGTCGCGTTCCTGCGGATTTCCCCGGATGCCAACTCATCCAGGAAAACCCGGAAATGGATCCTGCGCGAGGAGGAGGGTAGTCCCGCGAGAACGGCGGCCTGGGCGAGTCTGCTGGAAGGCACCGCCGAGTTGAAAAATCTCAAAGCTCTCCGGAATCTACGCGATGCCAACCGTGCCGAATTCCGAGCGAACGCCAGACTGTGGAGGGCGCTCGGGCAGTCGTTTCTGGAGATCAACGCAACCCGGGACGGAGTCGACTGGTTGTGCGATTGGGCACAGCGCCGGGACGATATGGACGCGCCCACGTATCTCAATCTGGGGGCGCTTCACAGCGGATGCCCGGGCAGCGAGGAGAGCAACTGGCGGATCGCGGGCGAGATTTTCGCGGAGGCTTGGGATCGTTTCCCGGATTCCGCCTACTCCCAGTCCCTACGCGCCAGCCATGCCCTCCACCTCGCTCTTGCGGACAGGGCGGAAGAGGCCCGCGCGCTGCTAGCGGAATACGATCCGTCCTCCGTGAACGAGTTTTACGGTGCTGTCGGACGGTCGGCGAAAGCCGTGCTCGCGGCTAGTGATGGGGACCTCGAGGCTGCGAAGGAAGACCTGACCGGGGCGGTCGTCTATTTCAGCAAATACAATGATCTCGGAAGCACCCGCACACGGAAATTCGGAGAACTCGCCGTCGCGCGGCTCGTCCCGGAGTTCAAAGGGAAAATTCGTCGCTTGAAAAAGAAGTGGTATCCATCCATCCCTTCGGCAAAGGCGTCGGAGACCACGTTTCTAGGCAAAGATATGTCAGAGTTGCCGGTGTGGATCACCGTGCCCGCCGTAGTCCTGATCCTGCAGGCGCTCAAGACCTGCTCGTCGTGAAAACGAGGGGCGACCGGAGATCGCCCCTTTTTTCACGTCGCCTGCTCGCCGCGGGCCATCACCACCTTGCCGGTGCGGACGGTCTCGATGATCTCGTATTGGGAGAACATGGTGACGGCGGCATCGACTTTCGGGCTGTCTCCGGTAATCATGACGACCATGGAGCTGGGGGTGAGATCGACAGTTTTCCCTCCGAAATGCTCGGTGATCTGGAGGGCGGCGGAGCGGTCGTCGGTGGAGCAGAGGATCTTGATGAGGATCATCTCCTTGGTGACGGAGTTGTCGCTGGTGTGCTCGAAGCAGTGGATCACATCGATCAGTTTCCCGACCTGCATGATGATCTGGTGGAGACCGGAGGAATCGCCGGAAATGCCGATGGTCATCCGGGAAAACTGCGGATCGCGGCCTTGGGAAACGACCAGGGAGTCGATGTTGAAACCGCGCCGGGAGAAGACCTGGCAGATGCGCATGAGGACACCCGGATCGTTGTTCACGAGGACGGAAAGGGTGTGACCGGAGCCGCTCAGGTTCGGTGCGACGGGAGTGTCGGTGGTGGTTATCATTTTGGAAAAGTTTGTCAGTTGGAAGTGTTCAGTGTTCAGAGAAGAGCCCGGTTGGGTGAGTCTGCCGTTTCAGCGAAAGTTTCCCGATCCATGACTCTGAAAACTGAACACTGAAACCTGGCAAACTCGAAAGGCTCACGTGGAACCGACGGGTTTCTCCATCCTGGCTTTCGGGGCCTCGGTGATCATGTCCTCGAGGGCGGCACCTGCGGGGATCATCGGGAAGACGTTGTCGGTCTTCACGCACTCCGCGTGGATGAGGATGGGGCCGTCGTTGTATTCGAGGGCTTTCTCAAGCTGCTTGGTGACATCCGCCGGGCGTTTGATATACACGGAGGGGATGCCGTAGGCGGCGGCGAGTTTGCAGAAATCCGGGTTGCCGATGAGATCGACTCCGGAAGTGCGGTCCTCGTAGAAAAGCTCCTGCCACTGACGGACCATGCCGAGGTAGTGGTTGTTGAGCACGACGATTTTCACCGGGAGCTTGTGGATGGCTGCGGTGGCGAGCTCGAACAAGGTCATTTGGAAGCCGCCGTCGCCGGAAATGGAGATGACGGTCTTGTCCGGGCAGGCGAACTGCGCGCCGATGGCTGCCGGGAAGCCGAAGCCCATGGTGCCGGCTCCCCCGGAGGAGAGCCAATGGAAGGACTCGTGGTTCTTGTAGAACTGCGCGGCCCACATCTGGTGCTGGCCCACGTCCGTGGAGACGATGGCCTCGCCATTGGTGAGGTTGTAGAGTTCGTCGATCACCTGCTGCATGCGCAGGCCGCCTTGCTTTTTATAGCCGAGCGGAAATTTCTTTTTATAGGCATCCAGCTTCGCGATCCATTCGGGATTCTCGTGCGGTGCGATCTTTTCGTTGATTTCCGCGAGAGCAGCCTTCGCATCGCCTACGATCATGACATCGGGCTGGATCATTTTTCCTGCCTCGGCCGGATCGATATCGATGTGGATGATTTTCGCGTCCTTACAGAATTTCGCGGGCTGGCCGATGATGCGGTCGTCAAAGCGCGAGCCGATGTTGATGAGCAGGTCGCACTCGATCATCGCCTTGTTCGCGTAGGCGGTGCCGTGCATTCCGAGCATGCCGAGCGAGAGCGGGTGGTTCTCCGGGAACACCCCTTTGCCAAGCAAGGTCGAGGTCACCGGGCAGTCGAGCGTTTCCGCGAGGTGCATCAGCTCCTTGTCGGCACGGGCGATCATGCAGCCCTGGCCGGCGAGGATGACCGGTCGCTTGGCGGCGGCGATGAGGGTGGCCGCATCGGCCACCGCTTTCTTGCAGATGTCGAAGTCCTTCTCCGGATTGTAGCCGGGGAGGCTGATTTCCGGATTCATGTCACCGGAGAAAGGGCCTTGGGAAATATCTTTCGGGATATCGATCAGCACCGGGCCGGGGCGACCCGTGGTGGCGATGTGATACGCTTCCCTGGCAACGCGCGGGAGGGCGTTGGTATCCTTCACCAGCCAGTTGTGTTTTACTACGGGGATAGTAATTCCGAAAATGTCAGCCTCTTGGAACGCATCCTTGCCGAGCATCCACGTTACGGTCTGTCCGCAGATCACGATCATGGGGACCGAGTCCATCATCGCGGTCATCAGGCCGGTGACGGTGTTGCCGGCGCCAGGGCCGGATGTCACGAGTACGGCGGCCGGCCTGCCGGTGGCACGCGCGTAACCATCCGCCATGTGTACGGCTCCCTGCTCGTGACGGACGAGGATGAATTTCATCTTTGTCTTCACCGTTTCGAGAGCGTCGAAAATCGGGATCGCGGCACCGCCGGAGTATCCGAAGATGTATTCGATCCCGAGATCGTCGAGTGTTTTGATGAGCGCTTGTGCGCCGTCCAGTTGTTGCTTGGCCATAAAAATTGGAGTTGGAGGCGGAAAGTGGGTATTTTGGAATGGAAGTGCAATCGTAAATTGAGAAAATTCAGGGAAGTCTGTCGGTTTTTGCGAGTTGGCCGATTGAAAGTTGACGTATTGTCGGGAAAGTGGGGGTTCGGTTTCAGTGAATCGACTATTGATTCTAGCCGGCATTTGCACTTGACTGTTAGGGGGGGTGATCTTCAAGTGTAACCCGCTCGAATTGGTTTTGAGCGATCACTTGAAAAGGAAAATCCCAATCCCATGAAATCCAAATTAGTTTTTACAGCCGCATTCGCCATTTTTCTAAACAACAGTGAGGCGGCGGTGACTGTAGACAACGTGGTCGGAAACTTCGTAGCCGCTTCTGGGAGTACGACTACCCAGACACTTTCCAATTTTTCCGTCGGGAGTGGCGCAAACCGACTTCTGACTGTTTTCGTTGCTGGTGAGGGTCTGACTTCCGTGACCAGCGTGACCTACGGCGGTGTCGGACTAACTCAAGCGGCCTTTGCCACGACGAACGCGGCGACAGGTAGCGTGGACGCGGCATCGATCTGGTATCTGCTCAATCCTGCTTCAGGGACTGGAAATATCGTTGCGAATACCACCAACTCGGGCAGTGGCTGGCATCTGAGTGCTGCCAGTTTCGCCGATGTCGCCCAGCAAGCGCCTAGTTCGCAGACAAATTTTGACAATGCAACTGGCTCAGGGAATACGAATGTCACCTTCACGCAAGCTCTGGGAGACGGGTTGATCGTCGATGTCTTTGATCGGAACAACGACCAGGCAACGGTTACCGCAGGCGCCGGACAGACTCCGATTTTTGCGGACGGAGAAAGCAACAACGGCGGATACACGGTTGCTGCCAGCTACCAGATCGGAAATTTCGCAGCGAACGAATCCGCATCGTGGAGCACGTCGGGCAATTCCGAATGGGCGCAGTCCGCAGCATTTTTCGCGGCAGCGGTTCCGGAACCTTCGACGGCATTGCTCGGAGCGCTCGGAGCGCTGGTTCTTTTGCGTCGTCGGCGGTGATTCCTCGTCCGTTGGATTGTTCTCTCTTGAACGACTGATCTTCAGATCAGCCGCTGCGCGAAAATTTGGTCGATGAACCCTTGATCTGGCGTGGATCTAGTCCACGGACCGCTCGGCCTCGCGGAGTTCGGACTCATAGTTCGCGATCGGCGCAACTGGACTGTTTGCCAGAAGTCCGTCCGTCAATTTGAATTCCGGGGGCAGGATTCCCCCCGAACGGTCTGGAGCAAGATGCTCCAGCCACGATGATATGCGCATGCGCTTTTGGCAAACGGTCTAGAAAGGCGGATACCGACCCGGATACTCTTTGTCATCGCCGTCCCTGAACACAGGGACGGCTTTTTCCTGCTTATCCAGGTTACTTTCTGCCGGTTTGCGAACTTCATTGCGATCCGAGTGTCCCGGTGTTTGACTCCGGGGCGTGGCGTATCTGGAAATCAAAGGACTGGAGAAGCATTTCGTGAAGAAAACGGGCGGGATGCTATCCCCCCGGACGGAGACCGTGAAAGCGGTGGACGGGGTCGATCTGGAAGTTCAGAAGGGCGAGATCCTCGGATTGGTGGGTGAATCGGGTTGCGGGAAGTCGACTTTGTCGCGTCTTGTGATGCAGCTCATCCCGTCGACTTCGGGTTCCATCGTTCTGGACGGGAAGAACTATTCCATGCTCAACCACAGGGAGATCAGGGGGCGGAGATTGGATTTTCAGATGGTTTTCCAAGATCCCTATGCCTCGCTGAATCCGCGCATGACGGTTTTTTCCACCATTGCGGAGGCAGTGAAGCAACGGCACCGGGGGATGAAGGGGACGGAGTTGGAGGCAAGGGTGGTGGAACTCATGTCCACCGTGGGTCTGGACGCGGGGCAGATGAAGCGCTACCCGCATGAATTTTCGGGGGGCAGCGGCAGCGTATCGCCATCGCGCGGGCGCTGGCACCGGAGCCGAAGCTGATCATCGCGGACGAGCCGGTCTCCGCGCTGGATGTTTCCATCCAATCCCAGATCCTGAATCTGCTTAAAGATCTTCAGCGGGATCTCGGTCTGACGCTGGTGTTCATTTCCCACGATCTCGGGGTGGTCCATTACATCGCGGACAGGATCGCGGTGATGTATAGAGGAAAAATCGTGGAGACGGGCACGGCCCAAGAGGTTTTCCACGCGCCGAAGGATGAATACACGAAGCGCCTTCTCGCCTCCATCCCGAAGCTGCAAACGGCCTGACGCGGGTCAGAACCGATAGCCGGCATCCGTCATTTCGAAAGGGCAGATGGCGCTTTCAAAGTCGTGTTCGAGGCGGTCTAGGCAGGTTTCCCCGTGGCCGCGGTGCTTTTACGATCCGGTCGCGCTGTCCGATGTGCTGTGGCGCACGAGTCACAGAGGTAGGATTTCCCTTGGGCGAAGCCGATGCAGGGGCCCGAAGGCAAAGTGTCCGGGGCTGCCGTCGTCCTTGACTCGGGGAACATCCTGCAACCGGAGGAGCGGACCGTGTTCGTTTCATTTGCCAGGAGCTGGGGAGGATCAGGCGAGAAGCTCAGCCGGCGCAACACCGCCCGTCGGGTGGATCCAGAATTGCTCGGCGTGGATCGTCAGGTGGGGATCCGCCACTGGCAGGACGGGTTTTACAGCCAAGGCATGCAGAGCGGAAAATCCTGGGTTAGGTGGAATCGCGAGCCGCATGCCGGATCATGGCTATCCCTTCGTTACTTTTGTGATCAGACCGTTCTGGATAGAGAAATTGAGTCGGTCGGGACGGAGATCCCTGGTAGTTGCCTGCGGTTTCCCATCGATCTCCACGACCCGATGCCGCACATCCGCCGCTTCGCAGGCAGCCTGGACCTTTTCAAGCGGCTGGCCGACGAGTGAATCCGGCTTTGAAATATCAACCGGGGGGAGGGGCGTGGCTTCCATGGTAGGTTCCGCCTCAACCGCATTGGGGCCATCCTGTTTTTTCTGGCAGGAAACGAAGCCCAGCAAGGTGATTATCAGGAGTGCGGCTTTCATCCCGCAAGTATGCCAATTCCCTTGTTCCACGCAACTCGGAAGGCGAACGGGAAGAAAAATCCGCCGTTGCGCACGGGCCCGATTCGTCTAGATTCCCAACCAATATGAAATGGAACGCGACAACTGTAAGCGCCACCTGCCTGATCGTCGGGATTGCAGGTTTTGCCGCCGGAAAGATCTCCCAAGCTCCTTCCGAACCAACGGAAGCCGACAAGCTTCTGAGCCGTTCCGAGAGAATTTCCTCCGTAGGGAGCGCCACGCAGGATCGCGCCGGGCGTGAGAGCAGCCGGACTTCCGACCGGACGAGGATGTCTTCGCGCACGGGCACGACTTTTGACGAACGCCTCGGATCCATGGAGGAGATCATCCGCGGAGAGAACGCTCTCGACCGCGGACGGGCGATGCTCGCCTGGATTGATTCCCTCGCACCATCGGAGTTTGAGGAAGCTGTCGCGCGTTTCCGTAGCCTTGGTCTCACTCAGGCGCGCATGGGCGAGTATGCGATGCTGATGACCGCGTGGGCGGAGGTGGACCCGATGGCGGCGCTGGCCTACACAACGGAAAACACCCAGGGAGGGATGGCTACGGATACGGTTCTCACCGCTTGGGCGAGCCGCGATCCCGATTCCGCGATCGCGTGGGCGAAGGCGAACTACGATGGCGATGATGCGAATCCCTATTTGACCGGAATCATCCGTGGTCTCGCGGAGACGGATGCCCCGCGTGCCACCGGACTGTTGCAGGAAATGCCCTACAGCCGGGAGCGCGGACAGGCGCTCGGCGCGATGATGCCGCACTTGCTCCAGCTCGGTCCCGATGCGGCGAAGGGCTGGATCGCCGAGCTTTCCGACGAACGTCTGCGGGATGGGGCGACGGGCCGTTTCGCAGAACAACTCGCGAAGGAGGATCCGGCGGGGACGGCCTCATGGTTGCTGGCCAACTTAGGCGAAGCGTCCACCCGCAGTGTGGATGAAGTCTTCGAAGAATGGGCGAAGACCGATCCCGAGGCCGCGCTCGGGTCGTTTGAAACGATTCCTGAAGGCGATGCGCGCAGCCGGGCTTTGCGCGGTATGGTGACGATCGAAGCGAGGGAGGATCCTCAGGCGGCGGCTGATCTCATGAATCGCTTTCCCGAAGACAGGGACGACCGTATGGTGCAGCATTTCGTGTGGAACTCGTTTCAGAAGGATCCGGGAGTTGCGGTTTCACAGATCGCGGGGATCGAGAACGAGGGTCGCCGGAACCGGACTTACGATCGTCTGCTGGATGCCTGGATCGAGGAGGAGCCGGACGCGGCGCGCCGTTGGATCGGGTCGGCGAATCTTCCTGACAATGTGCTCAAAAATATCAACGGGCTGGATATTCCGTGAGGATATGGCGGAGGGAATTGCGATCACTTCACAGCTCTGTTCTGGCGGCCGATCACCAAGGCGGTGATGCCGGAGCAGCCGAGGCTCACGCCCAGCAGAACCCAGCCGCAGAATTTCATGGTCTCGATCTGGCCGCTCTCTTCCGGCATGTCGATCTCCAGGAGATCGGTCGCCTCCGGGTTCCCATCCTCTCCGATCATTGATTTCACTTTCCCGTAGAATGGGACCGGTTTTTCCAAAGCGAGGAAAACGTGCTTGGGTTTTTTGTTCCGGTAGTCGTTGCGGAAAGTCTCGGCCTCGCGCACGAGCAGATCGATGCGTTCGTTGACGAAGAAGGTGTAAGTCGGTTTCACGCCATCGCCATCCGGCCAGACCTTCATGCTGGCGACTTCGAGCGGGGTGCCCTCGTTCACCATGCGGCGGATGCGCTCGACGAGCAGTCGTGCCTCCGGCTCGGTGCGGGCGCCGGATGCGAGCAGCCGGCGCAGACCTTCCTTTACCATCTCAAAGCGTCTGATGCCGTCTTCCCCGAGATCGTCACCGGCGTCGCGGGCGGACTCGATCCGCCGCTGCATCCGGATTCGTTCCAGCTCGAAGGGATTGCGCGTCGCTTGCGCCACAAGCATGCCTTCGAAGGCGTAGCGCAGAGGCATGACCATGGCCGGAACGGGAACGCCACCATACTCGCGCTCCAGTTTCACATCGTTGAAGAGGCCGCGGTTCATCTCCTTGTAAGGAACGAGAGCCCCTGCCAAAAGCATCTGCGGGACCAATAGCAGCGGAACGGCGGTGAGAGCGGCGCGCTCTGTTTTTACCAGAGACGAGACGAGAAGCGCCATGCCCGTGCCGGTCAGCGCAGTCAGAGTCATCCAGATCCAGTGGTAGAGCAGCACGCCTTCGATCTCCAGGAAATGGTTCCCGACAAGCAGGTAGGTGAAACACTGCACCGCTGCGACCAGCCCGAGCGCGAGCAGTTTGGCGGTGACGTAGGAGAGTCCGCCCGGCTGGCAGTTCCGCTCACGCCTCAGCACCGCACGGTCCCGGAGGATCTCGGTGGCGGAGTTCGTAAGCCCCAGGAACATCGCTACGGTCACGCTTAGGAAAATGTATGCCGGGATATGCAGTGCGGTGGCGAAGGCATACTGTCCGGTGGGTGAGGACCGGAGGGTGATCGCGATCAGCGCCGCCAGGATGGGTGCCTCCAGGAAAGTGCTGTAGAGCGTGCCCCGGTTCCGCATTTTCGAGAGCAGCGAGCGCTCGAAGTGGGTTGCGAAGACAAGCAGCACCGCCCGCCAGCGCCGGGTCGGAGTGGGCGGCACCGGGAGGCGGTCGCCCCTGGCGAACTCGCCGAGACGGCTGGGCCGTGTGGCGTCTTTCTGGAGAGAGCGTAGTAGGGAAAGGCTCTCGTAGCGTTCCTGCCAGAAGGTGGGAGGGAAGCGGCGGGCCGCTCCGGTGTTGCCTCCGTCGCCTATGCTGCTGATCGGCGTTTCAAGCACATCGAACACGAAATCCGCACCGAGGGGAGTCTTCGCGGCCATGGACGGATGGGAAATTTCCAGCTCCTCGCAGGCCTCCCGGAAATAGCCGACCATGGAAGCGGGAGTGCCGAAAAACGCCATTTTTCCTCCGCCATCCAGCAGCAGGACCTTGTCGAAAAGGCGCAGCACGCTGGCACCCGGGCGGTGCAGGGACGCGATCACGATTTCTCTCGGGCGAGTGCGCGGAGGGTTTCGGCGACGTGTTCGGAGTCCTTCGAGGAGAGGCCGGAAATGGGTTCGTCGAACAGGAAAACCTCCGCGCGGCTACCGAGGTCCACACCCAGGTTCAGACGGCTGCGTTCGCCTCCCGAGATGGTTTTTTCTCCCTGGGAACCGACCTTTCTCCGCGCGATGCGCTGTAGGCCCAGCTCCGCGAGCATACTGTCCACCCGCCGTTCGTGCTCTTCCACCCCCAGGCCGGGGCGACGCACCATCACGCCGTGACGCAGGTGCTCACGCACGGTGAGCTGTGGATTCAGCGCTTCCTCCTGCGGCATGTAGGCGACGAACGGGACCAGGCTTTCGCGTCTTTCATACAGGGAGATCCCATTGATGTTGACGCGTCCGCGGGTGGGCTTGCGTTGGCCGGAAAGCACGGCGAGCAAAGTGCTTTTCCCGCTGCCGCTGGGCCCGATGATGCAAAGCATTTCCCCGCGACGCACCTCGAAGTTGATCTGGTCCAGGGCGCGGGAGTCCTTGCCGAAATCGTGGTTCATCCCGTCCACTTCCAAGGACTCGATCTGGGTGCGTTCCTCATCGAGAAATCCTTCGGAAAACCGGCACCTGACCGCCTGGCTGCCGGAGAGCCGGATGAGTGAGCCGTCCCGCAGGGGGGCGCGCTGGCGGACGGGCAGGCCATCGACAAGGACGGTCCCGCCCGCTTCCATCACTTCCAGATTTCCAGTCGCTCCCTCGCCGTCGTAGCGGATGAAGAGCACGGTGCGTGGAGCCAGTTTGGCACCCAGCAGCAGGTCGCCACTGCCCAGCGCGCCAGCGTCGTTCGAGACGATGTATTCCTGTTTCTCCGAGGCCAGGCGGAAGCGGCGACCCGCCTGAAGGGCGCGCTTGCGGAGATCGTTCACCGTGAGGCTGAATCCCGCCGCACCGCCGATGCGTTCGTGATTCCGGCAGTTGATGACTTCCCCCTTTTTCAATGAACCCCGGCTGCCCACGTGCAGGTCCGTCGCGGAAAGGACCTCGATCTCCGCCTCCAGTCCGAATCGGACGCGTAGCTCGCTGCCGCGGGATCTGGTGCGCTCGGCGACCAGACCGTCCTCGCCGGACTCGAGATAGAGCGCGGGCATATTGCCCATTTTGTGTACGTCCATGAAGAAGCGGAGATCGTCGTAAGTAAGCAGCCAGCCGGGGATGACGATTTCCTGCCGCTCCCGGACACGCATGAACGCGCCGGTAGCCAGCGATTTTCCACGCAGCCAGAGAGGGATGGGGCCGGTGTTGCGCAGCAGGATGAGATCGCCCGTGCGATAGATGCGGAACTCCTGCGCGCCGGCCGCCGGAGGAGGCGCACGTCTGCCGGGCCAGTGCCGAATACTAGCTTTTCGAAGGGCAGTTCCTCGTCCGCCGGATCCACGCCATCCCCGCGCATCTCTCTGAGGATGGCCGCACCGACCTCCGGATTTCCGAGCCGCCGCATGAAAATCTCGAAGCTGGCGCGACTGCGCTCCGAGCGGCCGGAAGCATCCACCAAGGTGTAGAGCTGCAGGCCGATCGCGAGTTTCTCGGTATCATCAAGACTTTTCCTCAGATCCGTAGCGATGCCTTGCAGCGGTTTCGGGTTTTTTACCGCGCGGCGCAGTCTGCGGGTCAGCCAGCTATGGTCCACCTCGGGAAAAGCGCTGCGGAGCATGTCGAGAATCAGGTCCGCTTCCGTGGCGCTCAGCACGTCGTCGAGGGTGGCGAAAGCGGCGAAGGCATCGACTAGCGCGCCGACCTGGTCCGCGGAGCGTTTTCCCAAGCGTCCGAAGCGTCCCATGCCGGGAACCCACTCCGCGACATCGCGGCCCCAGAGACCCCTTTTCTCTCCGGGCCCCCCGCGCTCCTCCGTGTTCTCACCCTCGCCTTGCATCGCTCCACTATTCCCGCCGATACGGCGGGCTTTGGCAATCCGCATCTGCCCGGCTATTCGTTGATGGAGATACGGAAACGGAAGTAGCCCTCGGTCCCGGAACCGGGTGGGACCTTGTTTTCGATCACCTGATAAGCAGGCGTGGAGGTGAGTTGTTTTCCGGAGACCTCGCTCCACGTTTTCATATCCGGGGAAAACTCGACGGTCTCGGTCGCATCGTAACGGAGATTGTTGCGACGGTAGCGGAGAAATCCGGAGGTGCCCGCGCTATCCGGTCCGGCGGTCCAGCGGTTCGGCTCCCCGTCTTTTTTCAGCGGATCGCTGCCGAAGAAATATTCCAAGGAGTTCGGGTTTCCGTCGCCATCGGGATCCGCGTCGGGACCGCTGACGGAGCTTTTCTCACCGAAATTCGCCACCTGCCATTTTCCGAAGGGGGATTCGAATTGCTCGATTGTCGGGATCAGGCTCCAGGTTCGGAGGGTGCCGATATCGCCCGGACCGTTGTCGACTACGTCGAGCCGCCAGAGTCCCTGCGCGTCCTCGCCGGTGAAAGCGCCCAGCGAACCGTTCGGACGGAACGATTGCTTCCCCGGGTAGGCGGGATTCGCGTCCGCGCACGAGGTGTCCACCGGACGGTCCGCGGAATCATCCAGGACGATCTCGATGTTCTCGCCCGAGCAATCGCCACCTCCCGGATTCCGGACGAGGTCCACCTTCGTGCCGGTGTCCACATGGGTCAATGAGACGCTCAAGTCGCCCACGTACGGGTGCTGGATGTCGAGCGCCACGTTCAGATCGGAGAGTATTCCACCTTCCGTAATCCTCGCCACGCTGCTGGTTCCTGTCTCGTTGTTGTCAGGGATCGTCTGGAAAACGTCCGTGGTCGTTCCAGTAAACCCTCGTGCGGTGAAAAACGTCCGCGTTTCCGAGCGAATCACTCCGCAACCGTTCAGGGCGACAACCCGCCAATAGTATCGGGTGCCCGGCTTCAGCTCGAAATCGCTGGTGGAGAGCAAAGTCGTCCGAACTCTCAGCACGTCGGAGAAATCGGTCCTGGTTTCGCTAATCTGCACCTCGTAGGAGTCCGCGCCCTGCGAACGCGCCCAGACGAAAGTGGGGCGCACGGAAACCGAGGCGCTGTTGTCCTCGGGAACGCGCGTGGCGAACCGCAGCGGCACTCTCGTGCGGACGGACAGTTCCAGTGTTCTCGTCCCCCTGAAGCCTCCGGCGATGCCGTTGACATCGAATTCCCGCGTCACAGGTGCCACGCGGGGACCTGCCGTCAGAATGAGCGTGCTGGTCTGGCCGGGACGGATCGGATTTCTGGAAAATCTGGCCCGCACGCCGGGAGGGAGCTTTGCCACGGAGAGGGTTACCGGACCGTTGTTTCCGCCGAATCCGTTTGCCGCGATCCGGAATGTCGTGGATTCCGATTGGCACAGATCCCTGGAAAACGGGCTTCCTTTGAGGACGAAGCCACGCCCCCCGGCGATGGTGAAATTCGTGTCCGAGGTGTCGTAGAAAATACTGTCCGAGCTGCGGACCTGCACCCGCGCCAGCCGTGTGGAAACTCCCGGGACGGTGACCGGATGGCGGCCGTCGTTCCGCACCCGGCTAGCGAGCACGAAGGGGTAGCTGCGCCCCCCGTTGACGGAGAGACGGATATCCACGAATTCAGCCCCGATGGCATTCCAGTTGGTGCCCGCCGTGTCCCAGAGCACGATCTGAGAGGATCCTGTCTGCCATCTTTCCGAAGGTCGGTTCGGGACCGTCACCCGGAACGGTCGGCCCGTATCTACGACCCTGACAGTCATTTCATCTCCGCCGAAACCTCCGCCGAAGGCCTTGGCATCACGCACTGTGACACGGAAACGCATCTGACGGGCGGATTTCGGGAGCATCTCACTCGCTGTCTCGCGGTTGAGGATCACATCCTGGGATCTCGGGAAAAACCGGACCGGGGAGGCGGTGGGAGGGAATGAGCGGAACAACGGGCTGGATCCATCATCCCGGGCGCGCAGGTCGCGCGCCGGTCCCAGATCCATCTGCTCCCATGAATACTGGACCGAGTCCCCGTCGATATCCCTACCGTAGGCTCTGAGCATGAATTTCGTGTCGGCAGGTATCGTGAAATCCCTTCCGGCCTGGACCGTCGGAGGATTGTTGCGAGTCGGGTTCCGGCGGCCCACCGTAGGGATGGAGAGATCCACGAAGTCCGTGATCTGATCCAGGCTTTTGAAATGGAAGAACGGAGATCCGTTGGCCTGGATGTTGTCGTTCCCGCAGATACCGGCGTATCCCATGATCGTCGTTCCGCTACCTGGCTCGAAGGCGGCCCCGGGCTCGCGGTTTCCTGCGCAGGCTCCGCTATCGCCGTTGAAAGTATGGTCCGCGCCGAACTGATGACCGATTTCGTGCGACACGTAGTCCACCCAGAAAGCATCTCCCACCGGCCGAGGTAAGCCCGTCTCGCCTTCTGCTTTGGAGCCATCTCTTCCCACGACGCCGAAAGATGCCAGGCCACCCCCGCCCGTGGAAAACACGTGGCCGATGTCGTAGTTTTCCGATCCGATCACGCTGTCGATGGTGCGCTGGTTCTGGCGGAGCAGAGCGTTGGCATCCGAGTTCCCGTAGGGATCGGTCGCCGGATTCGTGAAGATCAGTCTGTTGTTTCCTGCCACCAGTTGCAACCGGATGGAAAGCTCGCGCTGGTAGATTCCGTTGACGCGGTTGATCGCGGTGACGACCGCCGCTTGGCCTTGCCCGACCGTGCCACCGTGAAAGCGGGTGTACTCGCCGGTCGTCGCCACCGCCAGGCGATAGGTCCGGAGTTCACTGCCGGAGGAGGGACGTGCCGCAGAGGAGGGGACGGCTTTTCCTGAGGGAGTCGGCATCGGATTTTTGCCTCCGGCTGCCTTTTCACGAGCCGAATGGCAATGCCAGCCGCCTTCGGGCGCCTCGGCCTCGCGGCGTTTCGTCGCCACCACCCGCTCCTGATCGCCACTGGTGAAAGGATCGATGAAAATCTGCTCGTGCCCGTCCAGGATCATCGCGTGGACTCCGTGAGGACCCGTGTCCAGGCGCACCGTCGCCCCGGAGCCATCGGTCGCCGTGCCGGTATAGGTCTTCATTTCGGGAAACTGCGCGGCCAGGCCCGGAGCCATCACCTCACACTCACAGATCGCGAAGGAACGGAAGGTCCCGTCCGGCTGAGGAATCGACATTTCCCGCCCGGCCGCCCCGCCATCCTCGGCAGGAGCCACGGAGAGCAATTTTCCCAAGCGTCCACGATCGGCACGGAAAACCGTTCCGGGTTTTTCAACCGCCCCTTTTCCCTGGATTTCCTCGGAGGTCCAGATGCCGTCAGGTGAGGCCTTCTGCTTCGCCGACGCCTCTCCGCCCACGGAAATCATGAGAACGCTCGCTAGAAGAAATACGGGAGAAGGACACCACATAGCCCGGGAGTCATCACGTTCCGCCCTGAAAGTCAATCAGATAGGGTGCTTTCGTGATCCGGAGGCAGAGTGGTGAGTCCTCGATTTTAGTCCCGTCTGTCCGCATTCTGATGAGTTTCCCAATGCAACCCTTCGGAAGCTGCGAAGACCGACCTCAATTGGAAAAGGTAAGATTCATCAGTCGCACCTTGGTATGCCGTTGTAGCCTGAAGCAGGATCTGTTTCAGTCTTTCCTCCTCCTCGTTCGCAGCTTTTCCAGCTATTCTCGCAAACTCGCGACGGCAGCAAATCATTTGATGCGACCCCGCCCGGCAGGTCCGGAGTATTTCAGTTGATCGGATGAATTTATCGAACGTGTCACCCATCGACCATGCGTCGAGGAAACTTGCCCAAAAAACCAGCTGACCACGCTCGACCGTCTGATCTCGGTTCCAGTCCAGACCGGAGGCGGTCAGTCTGGATCCCGAGTCATCGAAGAGTTTCCGTCCCGCTTCTCCGCAAACAACGAAAATGGTTACGATTTGCTGCATCCAGTCATCTCACATGCTCAGGTCACCCTCCGTCCCTACCTCGATATCGGCTCCGGTGGCGGCGCGGGTGATGATCTTGGCCATGGTCACGAGCTTGCCGTTTTCGGTGTCCCAGTAATGGGCGGCGGCGGGCTGGACTTTGATCAGGGTGACGTTGGGGTCTTCTTTTCCTTCCGGGAACCATGCTTCGACCATCCGGTTCCAGAGGCGGTCGATCTGCGCTTTGTCCGTGGAGATGCTGGCGGTTCCGAAGACGGTGAGGAACTCCATGTCGGAGGTGTTGGTGAAGATGAGCTGCACTCTCGGGTCCGCGTTGATCTGGGCGTTGTGCGTGCTGTCCGCTCCACTAAAGAACCAGAGATTGCCGTCATAATCGGCCTCCTGGACCTGCATCGGGCAGACGTGGAACGGTGCCTCTCCCAGACGGGTGGCGAACATGCAGGTGGAGGATTTTTCGACGAGTTCCTGGAGTTTGGAAACAGCTTCCTGGGCGATGAGATTCTGATTGTCTGACATTCTCCAATCTCCCCCGGACTGCCCCCGCGGTCAACCTGAGGAACAGAAATTTTTCGATAATTCGAGTGCGAGTGTCTTCTTGCAAAAAATTCGGGTTCAGGCATTCTGAGGATATGAAGAAAACAAAAGCCCCCGGTTTGTTCGTGATGTCCCTTTTGGTATCCGCTCTCTCCAATCACGTCTCGGCCACCACGATGGTTACGGGTATCACGCTCAGCGGGGGGACGAATCTCACCGGAGCGTCGTTGCAAAGCGGTACCACCATAAACACGTCCCAGCTTGTGGGACTCTCGGGCGTGGCTTCACAGAACGTCCAGGCGGATTACGACATTTTCTGGAGAAATGGCGATGTCAAGCCCTCGGACAGCTCTCTCGACTCCGTGTTTCTCAATATGAACGTCACCGACGGACTTCTCAATCCCGGAGCGTCGGGGGCGGGGTTCGTGAATTTCTTTTTCAATGTGGCGGCAACCTCTGGTGTGCTTCTTTTCAATCCCGACAGTGTGACCGGAGGTGCGGAAAGCTGGAGCGTCAGCGCAATTGATGGGACCGGGGCACTTGTCGGGAACGCGGTCACTTTTGGTAAGCAGCTGGGGATCAATGGAACGCCTTCCGTGACGGATCTAGGTGATACAGGAGTGTCCTTCGATTTCTCGCGCGATAGCGGAAGCGATTTCAATCAGAATATCTACGGGATTTTTATCGCGAACAGTGAGTTCGGGCAATCGGGTATCGCCGGAGTGCGGGTGACGAGTGACGGGGCCGATCCCTCGTTGGTAGCAGGCGTGATCCCCGAGCCATCCGGAATTCTCCTCGCCGGCCTTGGATCGCTTGCCCTGCTCGCCCGCAGACGCCGGACTGATTCTTGAAATAGGTATCTACGGAGTTGCAGCGGAGCTTCTCCTGTTGCATGAGGGGTGGGCACGATCATGGCCGCCACTTCTTCCTTCCTCCCTCGTCACATCGGACCCACGGAATCCGCGAAATCCGAAATGCTCACAGAGGTGGGCCATGGTTCGCTGGACGAGCTGGTTTCCGAGGCGGTGCCGGGCGGCATAAGGATGGCCGGAGAAATGGATCTGCCGCAGGCGCTTTCCGAAAACGAGGCGCTGGCACTTCTGCGTGCGTGGATGGCGCAGAACAAGGTGCTGAAAAGTTTCATAGGGCAAGGCTATCACGGCACGCTGACACCCGGCGTGATTCTCCGGAACATCATGGAAAATCCCGGCTGGTACACGGCATATACTCCGTATCAGGCGGAAATTTCTCAGGGACGCCTGGAGGCTTTGCTCAATTTCCAGACCATGGTTACGGACATCACCGGTCTGGATGTCTCGAACGCTTCATTGCTTGACGAAGGCACGGCGGCTGCCGAGGCGGTCACCCTTGCCCTGTCAGGAAATCCTAAGGGAAAAGCGATTTTCGTTTCCGACCGCTGCCACCCGCAAACCATCGACGTGGTGCGGACACGCGCTGAGCCGCTCTCTCTCGAGGTGATCGTCGGTGATTGGCAAACGTTCGATCCGGCATCCGTCGGAGGGCTTTTCGCGGTGATCGTACAGTATCCGGATACACGCGGACGTATCGATGATTTCGCCGCCTTTTTCGAGAAATCCAAAGCGGCGGGTGCGGTGACCATCTGCGCGGCGGATCTGATGGCGCTGACCCTTTTGAAATCGCCCGGAGATTTCGGAGCGGATATCTGCGTCGGCTCCTCGCAACGTTTCGGCGTGCCGCTCGGATTCGGCGGGCCGCATGCGGGCTTCATGTCTTGCAAGGACGCGCTGAAACGCAAGATGCCGGGTCGCCTGATCGGGGTTTCCATCGATGCGCACGGGCAGCCGGCCTACCGGCTCGCGCTTCAGACGCGCGAGCAACACATCCGCCGGGACAAAGCGACCTCGAACATCTGCACGGCGCAAGTCCTGCTGGCCGTGATGGCCTCGATGTATGCGGTTTACCACGGGCCGGAAGGGCTCCAGGGAGATCGCAGGGAAAATCCATTCGCAGGCGCGGGAGCTGAAGGCTTCTCTGGTTGCTGGCGGACGGGAGGTGGAGGACGGCGCGTTTTTCGATACCATTATCGTGAGCACGGACAAGGCGGCGGAGCTGGTGGAAAACGCTCCGGAGCATGGCTTCAATCTGCGCCTTCTGGATGAGTCCCACGTCGGGATTTCTCTGGATGAGACGGTCGTTTCCACGGATATCTGGTCGCTCTGCAGGCTGTTCGAAGTTTCCCGCCTCGAGGGGACGGACGGGACGGGCGGGACGGACGGGACGGACGGGACGGAATGGGACTCGTCGTTCGATCGCACTTCGGAGTTCCTGACGGCACCCGCCTTCAACTCGTACCATTCCGAGACGGAAATGTTGCGCTATATCAAGCGTTTGGAAACCAAGGATCTCGCTTTGAACGAATCGATGATCGCGCTCGGATCCTGCACGATGAAGCTGAACGCGACCTCGGAAATGATTCCACTGAGTTGGCCGGAAGTTTCCACCATCCACCCCTTCGCGCCTGAATCCCAAACCACGGGCTACACGGAAATGCTCACCCAGCTTGAGAACTGGCTCGCGGAGATCACTGGTTTCGCGGCGGTTTCCCTCCAGCCGAACGCAGGTTCCCAAGGCGAATACGCCGGTCTGCTGGCGATCAAGCGTTACCACGAATCCCGTGGCGAAGGGCATCGCAGAATCTGCCTCATCCCGGTTTCCGCCCACGGCACCAACCCGGCGTCCGCCGTCATGTGCGGCATGAAAGTCATCGGTGTGAAATGCGATGACAGAGGCAATATCGATATGGAGGATTTCGTTTCGCTGACGGAAACCCACCGTGAAAATCTCTCCGCCCTGATGGTCACCTATCCCTCCACGCACGGGGTTTTCGAGGAAACCATCCGCGAGATCACGGCCATCATCCACGATGCCGGCGGCCAGGTCTACATGGATGGCGCGAACATGAACGCGCAGGTCGGTCTGACCTCGCCGGGACTGATCGGCGCGGATGTATGCCATCTGAATCTTCACAAGACCTTCTGCATCCCGCATGGCGGAGGTGGCCCGGGAGTCGGCCCCATCGGAGTCGCTCCGCAGCTCGTCCCGTTCCTTCCCGGCCATTTCACCATGGAGGACAAATCCCACGCAGTCTGCTCCGCCCCCTATGGCAGCGCCTCGATCAACACCATTTCATGGATGTATATCGCGATGATGGGAGCCGCCG
Organism: uncultured Verrucomicrobiae bacterium; assembly: GCA_963729485.1. Lineage (GTDB taxonomy): Bacteria > Verrucomicrobiota > Verrucomicrobiia > Verrucomicrobiales > Akkermansiaceae > Luteolibacter. The sequence goes on along the minus strand of CAVSNV010000010.1, from coordinate 110,264 downwards.
GTTTGAAAACCGCCACGGAGATCGCCATCCTGAATGCGAACTATGTGGCCAAGCGGCTGGAGAAATCTTTCCCTATTCTGTATACGGGAAAAACGGGACTTGTCGCGCACGAGTGCATCATTGACTGCCGTCCGCTTTCCAAAGAATCCGGCATCAGCGTGGAGGACATCGCGAAGCGCCTGATGGATTACGGATTCCACTCGCCGACCATGTCCTTCCCGGTTGCCGGCACGCTGATGATCGAGCCTACGGAATCCGAGTCAAAGACGGAGCTCGATCGATTCTGCGATGCGATGATCTCGATCCACGGTGAGATCCGGGCAGTCATCAATGGTGAAATGGATGCCACCGACAATCCGCTCAAAAACGCCCCGCATACCAGCGCCATGCTGTGCGCGGACGAATGGACGCATCCTTATTCACGTTCCCAAGCCGGCTTCCCGCTGCCGTATCTCCGCAATCACAAGTTCTGGCCGGCGGTTTCACGGATCGACAACGTGCATGGGGATAGGAATCTGGTCTGCACCTGTGACTCGGTGGAGGCTTACGCGGCGAGGTGAGGGGTGTTGATGGGAGGAGTTCGGAACCACGGAATACGCGGAGGGAAGACCGGGGTTGTGGGGAAGAGTTTTCTACCACAGAAAGCACGGAATACACGGAAGGAAGACTTGGGTTGCGGTCCTGTGTCTGGTGTTTTTAGCCCAACGGGCTGAAATGCCAAACCCCGATAGACCCCGATCGGGGTTTGGCTCAGGAGAGCTTTTGGGAAAACCCATTTTTCAGAAATCGACCCCCCTGGTGGTGGGGATCATTTCATGGGCAGCGTGAGCGTAAAGGCGGCTCCGGGTGATGTTTTTTCACAGCTCAGATGGCCACCCATGGAGCTTGCCAAGCGTTTCGAAAGAGCCAGGCCGAGACCTACTCCCGGCTGGGACTCGGCGGCTTGCTTGGCGGATTTGTGGAAGGGCCGGAAGATGCGTCGGACCTCGCTGTCCGGGATGCCGGGACCGTGATCTCGGATGGTGATGACGACCTTGCCGGGTTGCGTTGAGGTTTCCAATGCCACGAGCGCAGGCTCGGAGGTGGCGGCATACTTCGCGGCGTTGTCGATGAGGTTGAAGAGGATGTGCTCGAGGGCGGAGACATCGAGCGTGATTCGGATTGGCGGGACGGGCTTGATTTCGAGATCGAGTCCGGCGGCCTGGAGGCGTGTCCGGAACCGCTCGCGGAAGGACTCCAGGGTGGCGGCGAGATCGATTTCCGAAACGCTGCTGCGGGCGCTGCCCCGCTCGATCCGGGAGAAGGCCAGCACGTTTTCCACGAGATGGGAAAGTCTGTCGGCCTCGCGTGATAGGACGCCGAGATAGGTGGCGCGCTTTTCCTCCCGGACCGCGCCGGTGGCGAGCATGTCCGAGTAGAGGCGGAAGGTGGTGAGCGGCGTGCGCAACTCGTGGGTGACGGCGGAGACGAACGATGCCCGGCGCTCGCTGAGTTTCATCACGTTTGCGATCAGGAAGAACGCGGCCATGAGCGCTATGACTGCCGCGAGCCAGCCGACGAGAAGCGAGAGTGAAATGGTGCGCGGGATGGCTTCCGGTGCGGTGGCTCCGATGCCGCCGGGAACGAGTTTGAAGGGGAAGGAGGCGAGGATGAAGGAGTCGTCCGGATCATCTGGCGCGGAGATGAGGGACGCGTGGGGGAGAAGCTGCAAGGCCTCGGAGAGAAGGAGTCTCCGGAGCTTTTTCTCATCGACCAGAGAGCCCTGGGCGAAGCCGGCGGCCGTCCCCCGACGTAGCAGGAACAGGGAATCGTCGTGCCAGCCGGGATTGAAGCCACCGACGATATCGGGTGCCTCGGCCGCGACGACTGGCGAAGGCTTGATGGCGTTGTAAGTGGTGTCTTTCTGGGAAAGCGCGTTGTCCAGCCAGCGGCTTCGGGTGGCTTTTTCCGCCAGGTTGGCTTCCCTCTGTATCTCGGCGCCGCCTTTGAGCTTGCTCTGCGCGGGTGGGCGGTAGTCTTCGTATTCACGGGAAATTTCGGAGACCTCGCGCTTTTGCACCCGGTCGGATTCCGGGGCCTTCACGAGGACCGGAAGCACCTCGGTGCAGTAAGCGAAGGACGCGGGGTCGCCGGTGCCGCGGATGGCTGCTCCGTCAGGTGTTTCGAAACGGGCTTTCACAGGCAAAGCGGTCTCCGGTTCCGCGAGGAACAAGCGGGCGGGGATGGCGTTTTCTTCGAAAAGGATGGAGGCGCCCATCGAGTCCATGCGCCAGAGCGAGAGGCGGACGCGCTCCTGAAGCTCGGCGCGGATCTCCGCCACGGCGCGGTCACGCTCCGTGTGGATGACGCTTCGGGTAAGCCAGAGCATCGCCGCGATGACAAGGCAGGCGCAGCACGCGAACGCGATCCAGATTCCGCAGTTCCGGTTTTTCAACGCTGTTCCTCCTTCATGGCTCTTCCTCCCGGGTAAATCGGTAGCCCTTTCCGCGCTCGGTGACGATGCGTGTGGCAAGGCCGGGGCCGAGCTTCGCGCGGAGGTGGGCCATGTGCATGTCGATGGTGCGTGTCTCGATGCGCGAGGGATCGAGATTCCAGACATGACGCAGGATTTCGGCGCGGGTGACGATGCGGCCCCGGGCATCGATGAGATAGCGGAGCAGGGAGGTCTCCTTTTCGCTGAGTTCCGCGCTGGTGCCATCGGCGAAGCGGATGCGGCTTTCGTTGAGGTCGATTTCCACTCCCGGAAACTGGTGGAGAGCCGCCGGGGAGGGGCGCTCGTGGGTGCGGCGCAGCACGGCATCGACCCGGGCTAGTAGCTCTTTCATACTGAAAGGTTTCACCACGTAGTCGTCCGCACCATCGACGAGGCCTCGCACCCGGTCGCGTTCCTCGCCACGGGCGGAGAGCATGATGACCGCCTGGCCGGGGCGGACCTTTTTCAGGGCGGCGAGAATTTCGAAGCCAGATGGACCGGGCATGACCACATCGAGAAGGAGTAGCCGGTAGGTCGCCCGGAGAGCCATTTTCATGCCTTCATGGCCGTTGCCGGCTTCCAAAGTACCGATAACCGCCGTATTCCAGCGTGTCGACGATCCCGGTGCGGACAGCGGGATCGTCTTCGATGACGAGGATGACGGGTGATTCGATCATGGGGAGTTTCCAAGGAAAGCAGGTGAGGGGGAGGGTCGCAAGAGTAGCCCACTGGATGAAACCTCGGGTTGAGTGCGGAAGAGAACCACGGATGGACGCGAATGAACGCGGATAAGAAATTAAAAACGGGATATTTTTGATGGAGAGCCATCGTGTGATTTGGAATCACGAACACCAATCATGATTTAGAGTCTTCATCCGCGTCCATCCGTGTCCATCCGTGGTTCATATTTTTTCATTTACCGAATTCGTATCCCAGGGTGGATGCCTGTTTGCGGGTGATTTCTATCATTGCCTGGTCGAGGGTCTTGTCTCCGGCGGTCGCCTGTTTTTTCATTTCCGCGGCGACGTATGCTTCACGCTTTTCGTTGAGAGTTTTGATCTCGTTCTGAATGGCAACGCGCTTGGCGGAGGTTTCTTCGATGAATCCTTTTCTTTCGTCGGGGGCAAGTTCCTGCATTTCCTCGGGCAGGTCCTTGGCGTCGAGCTTGGCGGGATCGACTTTGTTTTCGCGGACCGCGTCGCAAAGATCCCAGCCGGCGTTCGAGTAATTTCCGCTGGCTTTGGTGACGGCGCGTTGCACGGAGGCCCCGGCTTCCGCATGTCTTTCCGCATCCATATCGGCGGACGCTTGATTCATGGCTGCCTCTTTCCTGCGCTTCCCGTAGCCGAGATAGGTCTCGTTCAGCTTGCGGCTGAGATCGGAAATCCGCTTGTCTTGCGGCGCATCTACATGGGCGACGGCTTTGTCCTGGTCGATGACCAGGAAATCGCCTCCCGCGATGGCGGCACCATCATGCCATGCACCTAGGATTCCTTCCTGGCGTGATCCGCAGTGGATGGTGTTTACGGTGATGTCTTTGGAAAATGCATTCCTGCAGGCGGAGCGGGCATCAATCCTACCCTGGGTGAATGGTTCGTTGCCGGCGATGAAGATCACCTTGTAAGTGGATTCGCGGGGATCCCACGCGAGATCGCCGAGCGCGCGCTGGACGACCGCGCCGCAGTATTCGTCTCCACCATTGGTTTTCAGTGCGAAGAGCTGGCGGCTGAGGGAATCAAGGTCGCGGGTCATGGGGCTGACAAGTCGGACCCAGTCGTTTCCGATGGCGTTGCCGTTGTTTCCGTACTCGTAGAGTGCTACTTCTACGAACGGTGCCTCGCCATCGCGGCGGGCGTCGATGAACGTGTTGACCACTTTCCAGAGTTGCGTCCGGGCTTGGTCGATGAGGCCGTCCATGCTGTTTGACGTATCGAGCAGGAGGGCGATCTGGATACGGTTTTTCGCATCGCGGTTGTCGTCCTGCGGCGGTGGTGTCGGTTCGGGCTGGGGTTCCTCGATAAGGGAGCGAGGATCCGGAGCGGGCTTCCCCGTAGCGGAAATGACCGTGAGAATCGCGAGTGAGGCGGCGGATGTGATAGCCAATGCGTTTGTTGTTTTCATAACGACTCTTTTTTAAACCGGGGTCACCAGTGCGTCCGTAAAGGTGATGTAAAACCTCCGCGACTCCCGTTTTCGATATAATTGGAAGTTGACTGGAAAGTACCGTGGAGAAAGCATGTCTGCATGAATAGGGGATATTGGTTCGCATGCGTCGTGTGGATTGTGGTCGGTATCACGGGCCTCGCGGGTCCGGTGGTTGAGATCATCGACAAAGGCGGCAGGAAGCTGAGTGCGGAGCTGCTTTCGGTGGGGGAAACGAGCGCGAAGTTCAAGAAAACGGCGGCCAGCGCGCCCTTCGAGGTGGCGTTCTCCTTACTTTCCCCGGAAACCGTGGAGCTGCTTAAAAAGCAGGCGGAGGAGCTGCCGGTGGAGTATCCGAGATTCGACGCGGACGTAGTGGTGAGCAAGCGTAGGAAGACGGCGAACGGGAGTTATTACATGAAGTCGATGACCGTCGGGGGCAAGGTTGTCATTTCGAACCGCAGTATGAAGAAGGATTTCCCGGCGACCAAAGCGCGGCTGGTGTTCATCGGACAGAACCAGCAGATGGAGAGCATCTATCAGGTGCTTTCCGTAGATGATTTCGAAATCTCTCCGAAGGCAGGTAAAGAGCAGGAGGTGCCGCTTACGGATTTCATCACGACGTATGACGGGGACAACAAGGGCAAGGGCAATATCGGCGGTTACAAGTACGATGGCTACCTCCTGATATTCCATCACGAGGACGGGGAGGTCACCTACTCGAAGACCCTGAGCGGAGTGATCACCAAAGCGATCACGGAGAACCCGAAAATTGTCGACCAGTTCCTGACTGTTTCCGCGCTGACGAAGCTGACGGAAAAAATGATTCCTTTGCCACCGGGAAGCTGAGTCGGTTTCCGTTTCCCGAATCCGCGGACTCACGGAACCAGCCGGAGGGTGAGGGGGTAGCGGTAGCGGGTCGGATCAGAGGATTTCACCGCGGCGATGATGGAGAGCACCATGCCTGCGATGCCGATCCCTATCACGAACGGGGCACCGACGCAGGTGGCGATGCAGATGGCCGAGTAGATGAGTATGGAGAGGTGGAAGTTGAGTGCTTCCTTCGCGTGGTAGGCGACGAGTGTCGATTCATCCTTCTTCACCAGATGCACGACGAGCGGGAGGATGATTCCCACGCCCGCGAGCACAGAGAGGTGGCAAGCAAGGATCCAGAACCTGTCTTCACTGCTGGAACCGGGGGAAACTGGAGGTAGTGCCGGGGGTTGGGTATTCATCGGACAGTCAGGGCAGTCTTGCAAAATGATGGCAAGTTTACCTCCGACTGGCAACTTGCAATCAAGTTCGAGGTGGCCGTCGACGGCTTGGTTCCCTGAAGGCTTTGAGTCACAAGGATTGAGGAATTTACCCGACTTGGTCCGGGACATGCGATTGAGATCGGCATTATGAATCCTATTCTTATCTCAAGGTCAGTCACTTCCCGTTGCAAAGTTTCCAAGATTCGTCTCGCATTCGTCTGCTCCGGTCTATCACTCCTTTTCGCTGCGGCATCCGTCCCGTCCTGTGGAACCGTGCATGGCTTCGGACACGACGTGGAGACGACGGGCAACGCGATCGAGAACGCGGCATCCCGATGATATATACCTTCTGGTCGGGACAGCCGCGAGCCGGGGGGTGAGCGAAGGTTCTTTCCAGTTCTAAAATGTCGCGACGCGACTATACCGAAAGTCTCCGGATTCTGTCCGGAGGCTTTCTTGCGCTTCGGAGTCCGGAAACGAATGTGGGAACCCTTCCGAAAGCAGCCATCGAGGGCGAGCGGGCCACGCTATTCCGATGCGGCTAGTGTCTGCTGGAGGGCGGTGCGGTAGGCCCGCAGGTCGTCGGTCGGATTGAGTGCGAGAGCCGTATCAACGGATTTCAAGGCATCGGTATAGCGGGATTGGGAAACATGGAGGCGGGCTAGCTCGATGTGCGCTTCGTAAGCGGTTGCTTGATCGGCGGTTGCGCGCTCAAGGAAGAGTTCCGCGGAGTCGGGTTGTGAAGTCGCGGCAAGGTTCTTTCCGTAGGCTAGCAGGGCCGTTCCATCGGTGGGATCCTCCTCTGTAAGCAATTTGAGGAGCTCCGCCCCGGAGGAGGGATTCTCCTCGGAGGCGATGAGGTAATTTGCTCTAGCGAGCCGGAGCGGCCGCGATTCGGCATCCTCGGTTTTCTCGAGAAGCTCATTCACGACTGGCCATTCGCTGCGGGCGCTGGCGGTATTGATGAGGCGGAGGACGGAGGTGGCGGAGGGCTTTGTTTCCTCATCAGAAAAGGCGGATTGGATCGCGGACTCCGCAGCGGATTTCCGATCGGCGCGGAGGTGGAGATCGGCGAGCAGAAGGGTGGGATCCGGAGCGAGGATTCCGAGGCGGTAGGGAAGCTCCAGGGCTTTGCTGGCGAATCCGGGTTGATCGAGATCGAGATAGATGTTCGCTTGGAGGACGGAGTAGGAAGCCTCGGTCGGGCGCTGGCGGATCACCTCGTCGAGCAGGACGGCGGCTTCCGTTTTCGCATCGAGATTCTGGAGGCACTGGGCGATTCCGGCTTTCCATTCGGCCGTTTCCGGCTCGGTAACTTGCGCAAGACGGTATGCCTGGAGGGCGCTGGCGTATTCTTCGCGAGCGAGGCGACAATAGCCGAGAAGACCGTAGGTGCTGCCTTCGGAATCACCGAGACGAATGGCCTCGGTCAGGTGGGTGAGAGCTTCAGAGAGCTTTTTCTCACGCACATAGGCCAGTGCCAGATTGTGATGAGCGCGACGGAAGGAGGGGTATCCCTCGAGTGCGGACTGGTAAGATTCGATGGACTTTTCGATCTCACCGGTTTCGAAATACAGGTTGGCGAGATTGAAGGTAAGGGCGGAGGACTTTTTGGTAAGCGGACTTGATGCGAGTTTCTTCAGAGCTGCTTCCCGTTTCTCCGCGGCCATAAGCGTCTGGACCTCGATAAGAAGTCCGCGCTCTTCCGTGGTGACGGAAGGTTCGATACGGGCTTCGATGCGGTAGGAGCCGTTGAAAGACTTCAGGAACGCGGGGTCTTTCCAGTATGAGGTGGATAGCGGGAGTGGCTCGGCGGAAAATGCCAGGGTTATGGTAAATGGAAAAAACGCGAATGGAAGCGAATGGAGGCGAATGAAAGATCTGGGATTCATGACTGATATCTATTTTTCAATTACAATGGGCCAGCGCATGATGGCTTTGACGGCCCGCCCGTTTTTCTTGGGCGGGGTGAAGCGCGCTCCGGAGGCGACACGGCGTGCGGCGGAGACAAGCTCCGGGTGGGTAGAGGATACGACACGCCGGATGCTGACGGAACCGGAGGTGGAGAAGCTCCACCTCGAAGGTGACGGTGCCGCGGTTCACTCCTCTCCGGGCGAGTGCGGAGGGAAAGGAGGCGGAGCCGTGGCGCAGCAAGCGCGGGGAACCATCCAGCTCGCTGGCGCTGTAGTGGGATTTCGCGACCGGAGGCGGGGTCGGACGACGGGCCGGGGCCGGTTTCGGCGATGGTGTGCTGGGGCGGGGCGCCGGGCGGGTGCGGACCGGTTCCGGAGCGACCGGTAGTGGGGCGGGTGCGAGATCGGTGAAGAAGTTTTCGACCGGAGCGGTGATGTCCATAGGCACCTGCGCTTGAGGAATCGGCACGCGACTGGGATCCGGCAGGGTGCTGACCTGGGTGAGAGCGGGCGGTGGTGGCGGGGCATCGGGAGGTGGCTCCTCCATCGGTGGCGGGGGGGGAGGTGGCTCGATATCCACTGTCTCGATTTCCCGGATTTCAAGCTCCGGGACTGCGCTCTCCATCGTGAACAGGCGCGCGACTCCAAGCACCGCCAGAAGGATGGCGGAGGCTGCTATACCGACGATGGTGGCTCTAAAATTCAAATTTCAACTCTCGATGGGAGGTCAGGAACGAGGCCGGAAGGTTGCAGTAGGTGGCGGGGATTTCAACGATAGATTGGGCGGCATTGGGGACGACCGTTCAGCATCGTGACGATCACGCTGACCGCGATGGCACCGTCGGGCACGGATGAGGCCGGGGCGGGGAAGTGGGGGTGGCGGTGCGCCGATCGATTCGCGCCGGGCGGCGGGTGATCTGCGAAAGAGACTGTGATCGACGCCTTCCTTGCGGGCTATTTTTCGGTGGCGAGGGAGACCGAGGTGGCTCCGGCAAGTTTCGCGGAATCGATGACCGAGACGGTGGCTTGGGTCGGGGTGGCTTCGTCCGCGCGGATGATGACCGGAGTGTCCGGGGTTTCCTCAAGCAGGGCGGCGACCACAGCGCGGACTCCGTCTTGACCGATCTCGCGGCCTCCTTGCCAGACACGGGACTCCGCGGTGATGGCGATGAGGATCGCCTGCCGATCGAGATCCGCCGAGGTGGCTGCGCGGGGTTTCGAAATTTCCACGCCGGTTTCCTTCACGAAAACGGTGGTGACGATGAAGAATATGAGCAGGAGGAAAACGACATCGATGAGCGGGGAGATATCGATGCTTCCCGTCGTTTCGGAGCTAGTGGTATGGCGGAATCTTCGCATTGAAGTTTGCTGGTGTTCAGGGTTGGGGACTGTCTACCGGTTTTCCCTGAATGTCGATCCCGTTGGCTTGATGACCGCTGAATCGTTGATTTTGAGCTGCAATCATATTTCCACTGCCCCACGATTTGGAAACCGGGTGTTCATGTTCTCCAGAGGGACCGCGGGGTTCGTCCCTATTGTCCGATCGGACAATATCTTCGGAAAAGTTTTTCTGAAATGTTAGATTCTTGAATCGGCGAATAGCCTTTTTTGAAAACCGATCCCGCTCTCAGGTCTCCGTTGCTATCGGTGCCATGAGAGCATCCGAAGAAGAGACAGGAAGCCAGTTCGGTTTCTTCTTAGGGAAAACCCATAAAACCCTGAAAACATGTATCTCGAGGAAAGAACGGAGAATTGTAGACTCGTCGTGCATTCGCGAAGTATAACCAAGCAATGCCGTCCGGGACCGCTCGTTGCTGCGAGCGTTCTTGCTTCCGCGCTGCATCCCACCGCAGCACTCGCGGACGGCTCCGGAATCTCACAGACCGCCCTTGATTTCACATCCGGCAGCCTCACTCCGGGCGACTTGGTGAGCACCAGCTTCAATGCCTCGCCAGGGACGGTGAAGGGCGTACCGATCTCCGACTTCCGATACGGCTACCCACCTACGATCTCAGCGCCGTCCCGATGAACCCCAACGGCACCCAGAAAGGCACCTCGGACTTCACCTTCATCGACGCCATCGAGATCAGCGGCGTGCGGTAAACAATCGAAAATCCTCTCCAGAAAAACCGACATTCAGCGATTCTGAATTCAAAAACCAAAAAAAATGCACACATACATCAGTCTCCGGCCACTGCTTGGTCGGCTCGGGCAGGGTCTCGTTCTGCTTGCCACATCGGCCGCACTCCACGCCGGTCAGAATTTCCACATTGCCACCGGAGGCAGTGACAACAACGGCAACGGATCCAGTTCGTCACCATGGCGAACCCTCAAAAAGGCCTGCTTGTCTGTTCCTGCGAACCAGGGGCACACAATCGTGATGGGATCCGGGCTCTTCTATGATTCCGAGAGATTCGATAGCACCAAAACCCCGGCCACCTTGCCGCGGAACGTGTCTCTACGCGGCCAAGGCAAGACCTCCACATCCTATTTCGGCAGGATCGACGTCCCGCAGGTTTACAACCAGACGATCAGCGACTTTTTCCTCGATGGACGCGAGAACCAGGAAGGAACCAACGGCCGCTATTTCGGGTTGATGATCGATTTCGGCTCGGGACTCACCGTCGAGGACCTGAGACTCGAGGGCTTCCATGGCAGCGGTCTGCGCTTCGGGAAATGGGACGGGATCAGCAACTCCGTCTTGCGGAACTGCGAACTGATCAACCTCGGAGCCTGGAACAGTTGGAGCGGATTCGGCTCCAGAAGCGGAAACCTGAAGGATTGTGAAATCTACGGAAACACCTTCCGCGAGGAAAGGGGCAAAGGATGGAACGTATGGAACGTATGGAACACCGGGGGCGGACGAACCATGACCCGGGTGAAAATCCATCACAACACGTTCCACACCCACGGGGACACGACCTACGGATGGAACAACCAGCAACCCTTCAACTTCGAGTGGGTGAACGTCGATGCCATCGATTGCGAGATCTACCAGAACAGCTTCAACGGAATTGTTTCCCTGGTGAAAGGCTCGAAGTCCCAGACGGCGAACAAGCCGAACGGAAGCATCCGTGTCTGGGGAAACCGCTGGGACTACACGATACGCTACGGCATCGAGGCAGGAATGGGTGATATGGAAATCGACCACAACTACATGCATTTCGATATCGATCCCTCTCCCGACAAAGGAAACGGATACGGTGCCATCCTCCAGTTCGGGACAGTCGCGAACCACAACATGCTCATTCATCACAACGTGATCGAGAACGTTCCCAAGAACTGCATCTTCAACCTGACCGGCAACAACGTCAGGATCTACAACAACACGGCCACGACCGGATCCCTTACATCCGTTCCCGGCTACCTGAAAACCCATGTTCCGAGTTTCATCGAGAACAGGGACCCCGCTGCCAGACAGAACTGGGACGTGCGCAACAACGTGTTCCGTTGCGACAGCACTCGCGTGGGGAAATTCTTCAAGACCGGCTCTGCGGCTGATCCGATCAACGCGGTGGTCAGCAACGACATCCGCTACAACTCGGATAATGGCTGGAGTTCGACCTTCGGCGCCCAATCGGGAGTGAACGCCCCTGTGATTGCGAACCCTCAGTTCAAGCTTTCCGGAAACAAGCCGGATCCTTACTTCGCACCGGCCGCCGGAAGTCCGTTGATCGATGCGGGAGCGATCGTTCCGTCGATCACGGACGGATTCAGCGGCAGCGCCCCCGAGATCGGTGCGTATGAAGTGCAGACCGTGGGCGGCGATTACGCCGCGGAGGCGGAGGATCTTCCTGTGACAGCCAGTTCCGACACCAGCGTGAACAGCGGCGGAATCTACAGCGGTGGCGAATACAGCTACCTGACCAACTGCACGACCGGCGACTACATCGAATACACGATCAACCTCACCGCGCCCGGCACTTATCAGATCCGTGTGGGAGCTTCCGCCCAGTCTTCACGCGGAAAATGGCAGCTCGCCATCGATGGGACGAATCAAGGTTCAGGCTACGATGCATATAGTAATACGACAAAAGTAGTAGATGTGGACCTCGGCAACAGGACCCTGAGCGCCGGTCAGCACAAGCTCCGGTTCAAGGTTACCGGGAAGAACGCGGCATCCTCCGGCCATAAGATCGGGTTCGACTACTTCGACCTGAACAAGATGCCGACTGCTCCCACGGTGATCGCCACCGAAGGATTCGAGAGCAACAACTGGACAGGCGGCACCGGATGGTCGGATGCGGGATGGGCGCGTGCAGGTACAAGTTATATCAGCACCCTGAAATACAGCGGAACCTACAGTGCGCAGATCAAAGGTGTGGGTGCCAGCCTCACTCGCAGCGTGAATCTTGCCAACACCACCCAGGTCACGATCAAGGCCGCCATCCGCTGCTACCTCTTCGAACAGGGCGATAGCGCCACCTTGCAGTTCTATGACGGGGCGAGCTGGATCGATCTGGAAACGTTCACCTCGAACACGAGCTATCTCCCATATACCTACGATCTGAGTTCCGTCCCCATGAATTCGAACGGAGCGCAGAAGCTGCGCCTTCTGGGCGGATTGAGCGACAACTCGGACTTCGTGTATATCGACGCCATCGAGATCAGCGGCGTGCGGTAGCGGTCAGTGTTCCTTGTGGAGCGGGGAAGGCGGATCAAAGTCCGTCTTCCTGCAGCTGCATCGGTCCGCCCCGGAAGGGCGGGTAGCCGGTGCCCAGGACCATGGCCAGATCGATGTCTTCCTCCGTTTCTGCGACGCCTTCTTCGAGGCAGAGTCTCGCTTCTTCTGACATCAGATTCGCCAGAATACGTTGTGCGTTCTCCGGCGTTTCTTCCGTCCCGGTCTGGCAGGAAATGGCCTCCGCGTTGACGGCGGGGGAAGCGTTGTCATAGACGTAGAAACCGCTGCCGCCCTTGCGCCCGGTGTGACCGGATTCCAGTAGTTTCGCGACGACTTGCGGCACGGCCATCCGCGTGGGGAAGGCGGCGGCCAATGTCTCCGCCACGTGCATGGCGACATCGAGGCCCACTTCGTCGAGCAGTCGCAGCGGTCCCATGGGCATTCCGAAATCGAGCATCGCTTTGTCGATTTCCTCGGGATCGCCTCCCTGCTCGAACATGGACGCGGCCTCGACGAGGTAGGGCATGAGGATGCGGTTGACGAGGAAGCCGGGGGAATCCCCGACGACGACAGGGAGCTTTCCGATCTTGCGCACGAAAGCGACGGCGGTGGCGAGCGTCTCGTCCGAGGTCTCTTCCGTGCGGACCACCTCGACGAGCTGCATGCGGTGGACGGGGTTGAAAAAGTGCAAGCCGACGAGTCGCTCCGGACGGGTGACGGAGGAGGAAAGCTCGTGGATGGGGAGGGCGGAGGTATTGGTGGCGAGGATGGTATCCGGGCGGCAGCGGGCGGAGAGATCGGCGAAAATCTTGCGTTTGATGGAGAGTTCTTCGACGGCGGCCTCGATGATCAGATCGCAGTTCTCCAAGGGCACGCTTCCGGTGGCGGGGCGGACGAGGTCGAGACCGCGGGCGGCTTCGGTTTTCGAGAAAACGTGGTGCTTTTCCGCATCGGCGTAGAGGCCGGTGATGGTTTTCATGCCATGGGCGAGGGCGTCCGGAGAAATGTCCTGGAGGGTGGTGCCGATCCCGCGTGTGGAGATCCAGTAGGCGATGCCGGAGCCCATGCGCCCGGCTCCGATGACGGCGGCTTGGTCGATTTCGCGTGGCTCGGCGGAGGTGTGTCTGTGTTTTTTCGCCCGTTCCCGTAGGAAGAACAGGCGGATGAGTTGCTCGGTTTCCGGCAGGGAGGCGAGGCGCAGGATGGCATCGAGCTCCGCCTGCTGGGACTGGGCGCGGGTGCGGCCGATGGAGGCGACGGCCACTTCCAGCGCGGCTTCCGGACCGGGATAGTGGCCGCGGGTTTTCTTCTGGAGTTCCTTCTGCGCCTGGACGCGGGTGAGGGCGGCGACCGCCTGGTTGTGGGTGATGGGATTGTGGGTGAGGTGGCGTTTGCCTTTTTCAAGGAAAGTGAGCGCGTGTGTCTTGAGATGCTCTTTCGGGACGGTCTCATCCGACCAGGCCTTTGCGTTTGGCGGAGGCGGCGGAGTGGAGTTTCCCGGAAAGGAGCACGGGCAGCGCTTCCTGCAGGCCCAACAGTTCCGGCAATCGGCTGGTGCCGCCCCAGGCGGGGAGAATGCCGAGTTGGGTTTCCGGGAGGCCGATCTTCGTTTCCGGCGCATCGCTGGCGACGCGCCAATCGCAGGCGAGGGCGAGCTCGAAGCCGCCGCCGACACAGGCCCCGTGGATGGCTGCGACCGTGGGGTAGGGGAGGTCCGCGATGCGGTTGAAAAGCGTCTGCCCGGTCGCGATCAGGCGGTTGAGCTTTTCGCCCCGGGCACTGGAGAGCTCGTTGAGATCCGCTCCGGCGATGAAGATCGTCGGCTTCGTGGAACGGATCAGAAGGCCGGTGACCTCAGGTTGGGCGACGAGTTCGTCTAGCCTCTCGGACAGCTCTTCGAGCGTCGCGGAGTCGAAAATGTTCGCGGATGACCCTTCGCGGTCGAATACGAGGATGGCGGTGGTATTGGAGAAAGTAAGGGAGAGATTCATCTCCTAACATACTCTGAAAATCCTGCGCGGAACTCAAAGAAATTCTAGCCGCCTTCCTCGGACTGCTCCCACCGGACGCGCAGTTCCTCGATGCTCTCGTCCAACAGGGGGAGATCGAAATCGTGGACATCGATCCCGCAGCCGATATCGGAGAGCAGCAGCACGGTCAATTCTCCACCGAGGTGCTCGCGGAATTCGTCGAGACCGGCGAGCACGCGGCGGGCACCTTGTTTATCGGTCCAATCGAGAGCCGGGTGATAGGTTTTCATGCCGAGAAGGCCGATGACTTCGAGGATGCGGGCGGCCTGCGACTCTCCGAGAAATCCTTTTTTCCGCGAATACACGGTATCCAGCGCCAGGCCGACGGCGACCGCTTCTCCGTGCGGGAGTTGGTATTTCGTAAGGGCCTCCAGCTTGTGCGCCGCCCAATGGCCGAAATCGAGCGGTCGGCTTGAACCAGTCTCGAAAGCGTCTCCTCCGGTGGCGATATGTCTGGCGTGCAGCAAGGCGGAGCGTTTCACGCATTCCTCGAACGCGGCCCGGTCGCGCTTGGCGAGCGCATTGGCGTTTCGCTCGATCCATTCGAAGAATCCGCTGTCTTTGACGAGGGCGACTTTCACCGCCTCGATGAGTCCGGCGATGCTCGTCTCCGCGTCCTGGCTTTCGAGGAAACGGAAGTCGTTGATCACGGCGAAGGGCACGGAGAAGGAGCCGACCCAGTTCTTTTTCCCGAAGGCGTTGATCGCGCTTTTCACGCCCACTCCGCTATCGTCCTGGGAGAGGGTGGTGGTGGGGAAACGGACGAGACGCACGCCCCGGTGGGCGGTGGAGACAGCGAAGCCGACGGCGTCCAGAAACGCCCCGCCACCGATTACCAAGGCGTAGGAATGCCTGTCGATGTGGCCGATATCGATCTCCCGCCATACCTCGTGGACGAGATCTTCGTCCGCTTTGCAGTTTTCCCCGCCGGCGAAGAGCCGGACTCCCCGGAAGTCGAAATCGAGTCTGCTGAAATAGCCGTGGATTTCATCGGTCAGACCCTTCCACGAGTCCGCGACGGCGGTTTCCAGGAACACGATGACCCGGCGGCCCGCCGCCTTCCTTGAGGACTTCCGCGAGCGCTTTGTTTTCCGTGGCAAACGCCTCGCGTGTGAAAATCACGCGGTGGGTGAAAGTGACGGGAATTTCGAAGTCGTGGCGTTCCATGAGGTCCGGCTTGTGCGGGGCGCGTAACTAACCCGGTTTACTCCGTGGGGCCAACCTTTCTTTCGGACGGAAGTCCGGGATTGTGATTTTCCGCCGCCTTTCTACCATCCGCCCATGTCCGAAGAAACCGTGCTCTATGAATCGAAATGGCTGGGTCTCTACCGCAGGGGGCATTGGGACTACGTGCGCCGGCCGAACTCCGACTGCTGCGTGGGCGTCCTCGCGATCACGGAAGACGACGAGGTGCTGCTGGTCGAGCAATTCCGCGTGCCGATGGGGAAAACGGTGATCGAGATCCCCGCGGGGCTGGTGGGCGACGAGCCGGAATTCAAGGGCGAGGCGCTTTCGGAAAGCGCGGGGCGGGAGTTGCTGGAGGAAACGGGATACCGGGCGGGGCGGATCGAGCTGCTGATTTCCTCGCCGACCTCCGCCGGGATGACTCCGGAAATCGACCCACCTATTCCGCGCCTCCGAGCTGACGCGCGAAGACCGATGGCGGCGGGACGGAATCCGAGAACATCACGGTGCATCATGTGCCGGTTTCCGGCTCGCGGGATTTCCTTTCCGCGAAACAGGAGGAGGGGATGCTGGTGGATTTCAAGATCCACGCGGCGATGGCGGCGGCGGGGGTTGTTTTCTGAGTCGCAGGCAGGGACGGCCTCTCCGAGCCGCCCATATCTCGCACCGGTGGATACGGGTTGGGAACGAGCCGGAAAAAACAGCCGCCAGATCTGGACGTTTCGGAAAAACGTCCCCGCCTGTCAGAGTGCCTTGATGGCATCCATGATGCGATCGGTGAGTGCCTGGTAGCCTTCTTTTCCGGAGTAGGATTTCAGTTCTTCCGGGGAGAGGATGATGGCATCTCCGACTTTCACGGTGATTCTCTCGAAGCGGATTTTTCCGGAGCCTCGGGGCAGTGCCTTGTCGGCGCCGCAGATGCGGACGGGTTGGATCGGTACGCCGGCCTTCGCGGCGATGAGGCCGACTCCGGAGGCGGCTTGGCCGATCTCGCCATCGAGGGTGCGTGCGCCTTCTGGGAAAACGAGCACGCGCCAGCCTTCGCGGAGCTTGCGGATGACCGTTTTCATGGAACTCATGTCCGGGCGGTCCTGATCGACAGGGATGGCGTTCCACTGCGGATAGACCCATTTCGCGGGGCCTTTGAAGAGGGTCTTGCGGGCGAAGAACACCATCTCGTCCTTGTAGAGATTCCCGATCAACGGGGGATCGAGGAAGCTCTGGTGGTTCGAGGCGATGAGGACGGGGCCGGTGCGGATCAGTTTGTCCGCGCCCACGATGCGCAGGCCGAAGAGGGTGCGGTAGGCGGCGCCGAAGGACATCCAACCGAGCCAGTAGATCCAGCGCATCTGCCTGCCGCCGGTCTTTTCCTCCAGAAGCTCCGCCGGGATCTCCGAAGGGATGGGGAAGCCCTGCTTGCGGAGGATGGCGATGGCTGCCTCGGCGACTCCGACGACAGAGAGCGAGGAAGTATCGAGGACTTCCGCGCCTTTCGCGACGACGAGCGGAGCGGTTTTCCGGGAGCTGTCGGCGGCATCGCGTTTCTCGACGGCGTCGATCTCGCCATCGTCGGATCGGCGACCGTTGCGGACGGCGGGGTCCGCGTCGATATAGATTTTGAAAGGAGTATCGGGAAAAACGACGGAGCCGATATCGCGACCCTCCATCACGACATGTGTCTCCTTCAGATAATCCCGCTGCAGGCCGACGAGTTTCGCTCGGACCTCGGGGATGGCGGAAACGGCGGAGACGTTCGCGTTGATTTCAGGATCGCGCAGGTGGGCGGAGGGGTCGGTGCCATCGATGAGGATGGTCGAAAAGACGCCGTCGTGGCCGCAGGTGATTTCCATTTTCCCGAGTGCCTTCACCACCGCGGCGGAGTCTTTCGGATCGATTTTTTCGCGAAGGATCTTCCAGGTCACCGCGCGGTACATGGCGCCGGAGTTCACCATCACGAGGCCGAGCCGCTCGGCGAGTGTCCGGGCGAGAGTGCTTTTCCCGGAGGCGGCCGGGCCGTCGATGGCGATCGCGTGGTAGGTCATCGGATGGTGGTGGGTAGCATGTAATCCTCGGGAGCGGTTTTCTCGGCGCGGATGGCGGCGAGATGGTGGGCGAAGCCGGGGTAGGAGGTGTTGATGCAGTCGGTGCCGTTGATCACGGTCTCGCCGCTAGCGAAAAGTCCGGCGATGGCGAAGGCCATGGCGATGCGGTGGTCGCCGTGGGACTCGATGGTCGCGCCTTTGAGTGCGGAGCCGCCGTGGATGGTCATGCCGTCAATGAATTCTTCCACATCCACGCCCATTTTCCGGAGGTTCTCCACGGTGGTGGAGATGCGGTCGGTTTCCTTGACCCGGAGTTCCTTGGCGTTTCGGATATGCGTCGGGCCTTCGGCGAGGGCGGCGGCGACGGCGATGACGGGGATCTCGTCGATGAGGTTGGGAATTTCATCGATGAGCAGGGTGGTGCCGGTGAGGGGAGCGCCTTTGATCTCGATATCGCCGATGGGTTCGCCATCCGAGTTGTGGACGATTTCGGTCATCTGCGCACCCATGCGGGAGAGGACTTTGAGAATGGCGGTGCGGGTGGGGTTGAGGCCCACGTCCTGGATGAGGAGGCGGGAACCTTCCATCGCGGCGGCGGCCACGAGCCAGAAAGCGGCGGAGGAAATG
Source organism: uncultured Verrucomicrobiae bacterium (assembly GCA_963729485.1). Taxonomy (GTDB): domain Bacteria; phylum Verrucomicrobiota; class Verrucomicrobiia; order Verrucomicrobiales; family Akkermansiaceae; genus Luteolibacter. The sequence goes on along the minus strand of CAVSNV010000010.1, from coordinate 91,972 downwards.
TCTCCCGGGACGGTGAAATCGCAGGATTCCGGCATCTGGCCGCCGGGCAGGGTGATGCGGTTGTCGATGCTGCGGTGGGAAACCCGGAAGGCGGCGAACATGCGCTCCGTGTGGTCGCGGGTGACGGAGGGCTGGATGACGGTGGTGGTGCCTTCCGCGAACATTCCTGCGAGCAGCACGGCGCTTTTCACCTGGGCGGAGGCGACCGGCATCTCGTAGGTGATGGGTTTCACTTTCCCGCCGTGGATCTTCAGTGGGGCGCAACCGGGCTTTTCACCCAGCGTTTCCATCTTCGCTCCCATTTCCTCAAGCGGAACGGTGATGCGGCCCATGGGGCGGGATGAGAGGGAATCGTCGCCGAAGAGTTCCGAGGTGAAATCCTGGCCGGCGAGCAGGCCGGCGAGCAGGCGCATGCCGGTGCCGGAGTTCCCGCAATCGATGGGTGCCTCGGGGGGGTGGAGCTTCATGGAGCGCCCGTGGATACGGAGGCGGGTGGGGCCGTAGCCGTCGAGCTCCTCGAGGATTTCGAAATTCGCGCCGAGGGCCCGCATGGCTTTGAGGGTGTTCAGGCAGTCCTCGCTGGGAAGGAAGTTCGAGAACTCGCAGGTGCCGTTGGAAAGTCCGCCGAAGATGGCGGCACGGTGGGAAATGCTCTTGTCGCCCGGGACGCGGAATTCGGCATTGAGCGAGGAGATGGATTTGACTCGGAGGCTGGACATGATGGGAGATCAGGGGACGGTGGGCAAGGTGTCGCGGAGTCGTTTCGCCCCGGCCAACCAATGCCGCGTATGTTCTTGGTCGGGCTTTTCGAGGCTGGCAAGGATTTCGCGAAGCTCCGTGATGGTTTCCCGCAGGGCCGGGATGATGGCGGCGCGGTTTTCGGTCAGGATTTCCGCCCACATTTCAGGATTCCCACCGGCTACCCGGGTGGTATCGCGCAGTCCCCCGCCGCCGAAGAGGCCCATTTCCGTGCGTTTCAGGGAGACGAGGGAGGTCGCCGCGGCGGTGACGTGGGGGAGGTGGCTGATGCGGGCGACGAGTTCGTCATGCTCGGTGGCGGCGAACCAATGGACGCGGCAGCCCAGGGATTGCCAGAAAAACTCCAGTCGCTCGCACAACGGGTCGGAGGCGCCGGAGTCGTTTGTCAGCAGGCAGGCGGCGTTGTCGAAAAGGTCCGGCCGGGCAGCGACGAGGCCGTTCTGTTCGGAGCCGGCCATGGGGTGGCTGCCGATGAAGGGATTGCCGCTTTTTGCCAGAACGGGGGCGAGGGAGGCGTGGGGGGCGGCCTTGACCGAGCCTACATCGGTGACGAGACAATCCGATGGAAGACCTGCCTCCACGGCTGCCTCCAACAGGGCGGGCATGGCACCGACGGGGACGGCGAGGATGAGCAATTTCGCTCCGGCGACCGCCTCGGCGAGATCGGAAGTGGCGTGGGAGATTCCCGCCTCACGGGCAGGTTCCACGGCATTCGGTTTGCGGAACCAGAGGCAGGTATTGGTTTTCCCCTGCAATGCCAGCGCGAGGGAGCCGCCTAGCAGGCCGCCTCCCAAGACGCTGGTTTTTCGAAACATCTCGTTCATGAAAAAGACCGGACCCAAGTGCCTGGACCCGGTCCGAAATGAATTCGGTCGCTCAATGCGGGCGATCGTCGATCAAGGAACCCGGAAGTATTTTTTCTCGGAAGCCGGATAGGTGGGATCCTGGACGAGGGTGCCGCTCGGAATGTCACGCACGTCCACGAGCTTGTTGTTATACGGGCTGAAGACGAAACCTTCCTTGCCGGGAACGGGATTCGCGAAGGCGTAATCGGCTTTTTTCTCGGTGGCTGGCTTGTCCGGAGTGGTCGTGGTCGTGTCGTTGCTGGTCGGCTTGTCGTTCATCTCGTTGGCCGCCTGCTCCGACTCGCGTTTCTTGTTCTCAGCAGCCTTCATCCGGTCGCGCTGTGCCTGGATCTTCTGTTGGTCCTGGCTGGTCACCGTTTCATTTGCGGCGTTGGCGCCCGGCTTCGGCTTGCGAGGTTTGTCCGGAATCGGGTAGCAGGAAACAAGAGCGAGGCATCCCAGAGCGGGAAGGCTGAAAAAGAAGGTGGATTTCATGACTTTACGGGAAACGTTGAATTGCTAGGGGAAAGGAAAGCGTGAGCCGCTTGTTCGGGCAAGCTTTATGACGGGCACTGTCTGCCGTCAAGCAGGGTCCGACATCCGGGGGGCAAAAATTCGGAGAAGTCGATCAGTCGGGAAGATCCGCAAGTATTGGCTTGTTGGTCATGGGATTGTCCATGATCGCCCGCCCTCCGTATTGCATCCATCGGTAGGCGACTACCCATGACACCAGAATCACGGGGTAGGCGAAAATCAGGCCCACACCAATCGCCATGCATCCCGCGAAGCACATCACGATGGACAGCAGCCAGATCACGAACAAGTGCAGTTTGTTGTTCTTCGTCAGCTCCGCGCTGTATTTGAACGATTCGATCACGCCCATGTCACGGTCCAGGATCGCCGAAAGATACTGGCTGTAGCGAAGCCCGAGATAGATGCCCGGAAAAATCAGCAAAACTGTGCCGATCGTGACAAGGATCAGGTAGAGCAGATAACCGCCGAAGGCACGCGGCAGATATTTTCCGCTTCCGAACAACTGACCGACGGAAACGGCCTTTCCCGAAACCGCATCGAGCGCCATCCGAGTGGCTCCGATCAAAAGGAATATATTAATGAAGGCTGAAACCAGGTTCGTTCCAATGGCGAATCCGACTCTTGCGGCGGAAGATTGTTCGGGTCCCGCGGGACTCGAAGGAGGAAAGGGTTCCGAATATCCAAGCTTCCCGCCCAGATAGCTGATTCCCAAGGAAAGTCCGATGGAAATCACGAAATAAATCACGGATGCTACGATCATCGGTCCGATCTGGGCCACCGTCATCTGGAAGCCGCGTTTGATGCAAGCCGTTGCGATGATGGGTTCGCTGCCCGGCTTGATATACACAAGCGGACCTTCGGTGGTTCGGTAAGCGAAAGGCTGCTGATAGCCTCCCGACACCACGGCATCTCCCGCGATTTCCGGCACCTGCGCGGCTACGATCCAGTTCGGCATTCCTTGGTTCCATACCAGGTCCGTCGCCGGATTGATCGCTCTGGAAGCGACCAGCGAACGCAAATCTTCCAATGCCATCGGCCCGTACCTGCTTGCCGTCCTTCGCGTAATACCACTGAGTCATCACTGCGGGTATTATCTTCCCCGTGCTCTCACCGCAATGCATTTGAGTCCGCATATGTTTGTTTCTTCTTCCCTCCTTTCCATTTCCTGCCAGATCTCATGGAGAACATGCGAAGGACTGGCGAGATCCAAACCCGATTCCAGAAAATCACCGTCTGGAAATCGGATCTCGCCACCGAGTTCCGGGTGGCGGGAGCGACCCATGCGTCCTATCACCGGAATCGCTTCCTGACCGGTCTCGCGTGGGATCTCATCGCCGCCGGGGCGCTTCTGAAAACCGCCACTCCTCCCCGCGAGATCCTCATGCTCGGTGTCGCCGGCGGGACCGCGCTACGCACCCTCCGCCATCTGCTGCCGGACGCCTTGCTCACAGGAATCGATCTCGATGCCGATCTGATCAACCTCGCGCGAAAAGAAATGTTCCTATCCGAAACCGGTGCCGAAATCACCATCGCGGACGCCTACGAGTGGATGGAATCCAACACCCGGATGTTCGATGTCATTATAGACGATCTGTATCTCGCAGGGGACAGGGATGTTTTCCGCGGCGAGAATTGCAACGCCGGTTGGCTCTCCGGCCTCCAGCGTTCCCTTTCCCCCGGCGGTATCCTCGCCCTGAATCTCGTCATCGGCCCCGGCCACCGCGCCAAGCAATCCGCCGTCCGCCGCGACCTGATCGCACGCTTCTCCTCCGTCCGCTCGCTCACCACCCAGGACAGTCTCAACGAAGTCCTCATCGCCGGGGAAGCCACCGCCACCGCCGCGTATCTCAGCGGATTTCTTGAGAAATTTCCCGACTGGCGAGACCGCATGTTCTGGAAACGTATCAAGGTGCGGAAGCTGAAATAGATCACTCTTGCTGGCTTGGGGTTTCTGGTCTCTGGTTTCTGGCAAGTGTCCGATCTTTTCACCACACCACAGGCAAAGCCCGGAAAATCCGCCGTCGCCGAGCCGCTTGCCGCCCGGATGCGCCCCTGTACGCTCGATGAAGTTCTCGGCCAAGGCCACATTCTGGGAGAAGGAAAACTCCTGCGCCGCGCCATCGAGGCGGACCGTTTCACCTCCTTGATTTTCTACGGCCCGCCCGGCACCGGGAAAACTTCGCTCGCCAACGTCATCGCCCGCACCACCGGCTCGCGCTTCGAATCGCTCAACGGAGTCGAATCGAACGTTGCCGAGATCCGGGAAAAAATCGCGCAGGCGAAAATGAACCGCGATCTGCGCGGCGAGACGACCATCCTTTTCATCGACGAAATCCACCGCTTCAACAAAGCGCAGCAGGACGTGCTGCTGCCGCACCTCGAGCGCGGCACCGTGCGCTTCATCGGAGCCACCACGCACAATCCGTACTTCTACGTGAACTCCCCCCTCGTCTCCCGCTCGCAGATCTTCCAGCTTGAAGCCGTCGATGAGATCTCCATCAGAAATCTTTTGGAAAAAGCCATCGCCGACCCGGATCGCGGCCTCGGAGAAATCGAAATCACCTACGATCCGGAAGCCCTCGACCACCTCGCGAAACTCTCCGACGGTGATGTCCGCAAAGCCCTCACCGCCCTCGAACTCGCCACCGTTTCACCGGAGGAAAAAATCCATATCACCCTGGAGATCGCCGAGGAATCCATCCAGCGCAAAGCCGTACATTATGGCGACGAGGGCCACTACGACACCATCTCCGCTTTTATTAAGAGCATCCGAGGCTCCGATCCCGATGCCGCCCTCTACTGGCTCGCGAAAATGCTCCACGCCGGCGAGGACCCGCGCTTCATTTCCCGCCGTCTCGTCATCGCCGCTTCCGAAGACATCGGCCTGGCCGATTCCGGCGCACTCCGGGTCGCGCTGGACGCCCACCACGCCTTGGAATTCGTAGGCATGCCGGAAGGCCGCATCCCGCTCGCCCACGCCACCGTTTACCTCGCCACCTCCCCGAAATCCAACACCGCCTACGCCGCCCTCGGAGCCGCGCAGCAAGACGTCGAAACCGGCCGCACCCTCGCCGTCCCCGAACACCTCCGCACCCCCACCTCGAAAAAACTCACCGGCAAGCCCGAGGAGTCCATGCGTTATCTCTATTCCCACGATTACAAAGGAGCCTACACCCCCCAGGCCTACCTACCCGAAGGCCGCACCTACTACCACCCCGGCGAGCAGGGCCTGGAAAAACGCATCAAGGAACGCCTGGACTTCTGGCGCTCCCAAAGCACCGAATGACCTTGCCGCCATATGGCCCGATCCATAAAAACCCCCAACCATGGCGCAGACCTTTTTCGAGAAACCAATCCTCAACTCCCCCCTATCAATATCCGGCACGGCATAGGGAACTCGACCCCACCGGCCAGCCGAACGACACCATCCTTCCGGAGCGCCGGAAGGCGTTCTCAGCCAGCCACTCCTCTACCTCTCCCTCCATTTCAAGCAGCACCGGGAAAAATACTACCAGCTCCTCCAGGAAGTCCGTCTTGAGGGCAAATGGGAAGACTGGCTCCGTTTTTTCCTCACCGGAGTCATTGAAACATCCCAGGAAGCCATCTCCAGCGCCCGCCGCCTCCTCGATCTCTTCCAGGCAGACCGCGCCCGCCTTCAGAACCAGGCTGCCTCCGTCCTCCGCCTTCACGAAGCCTTCCAGATCCAGCCCATCCTCTCCTCCGCCAAAGCCGCCGAGATCATCCAGGCCTCCGCCCCCACCGTGAACAACGCCTTCCGCAAGCTGGAATCCCTCGGTCTGGTTCACGAAATGACCGGAAGCAACTACGGCCGTATCTACGCATATACCGAATACCTCGCCATCCTCTCCCAGGACGACGAACCCCTCTAACCTCCGAAGTGTATAGAAAACCCACGTTTTCTATACACTTCCCCCGGAACACACCTAGAAAACCACTCTTTCCTATACACCAACCCCAGTCTCCCGCGTCCCTACCCCCACGGATTGATCAGCTCAATCCCGCAGCCCTCGAAATCCCCGGTGTTCCTCGTCACCACCGCCGCCCCGGCATCCTTCGCGATCGCGGCGATCATCATATCCACCGCATCCACATGCAGCCCGGCAGCCTCCCTCCTGGCGGCGATATTTCCGTAGCACTCCGCCGCACTTTCACCGAATGCGAATACCCGCCCACGGAAGCCCCTTTCAATGAAATCCGAAAAACGCCTTTCCAGCCCGTCCCTGCGTTTCCCCACCGGCAGCCTTTTAAGGCCACGTCCAATCTCCGCCAGGGTGATCACACTCACACCGAGGCTTTCAAGAGTTTGCGCCTCCACCCAGTGGACGACCTTCCCGTCCGGCACCTCCCGCATCAGCTCGGACACCACATTCGTATCCAGTATTTTCATTCGCAGAAGTCCACCAGTTCCCTCCGACTACCTCTCGCCGGCAACTCCAGCTCCACCCCACCGGGTTCCCCGAAGCACTCCCGCGCCAGCTCACCCAGATTCACCGCCCCCGCATCCGCCGCGCCGGAAGCCTCCCGCAGGATCTCCCGCGCATACGCCTCAAGGGAAATCCCCCGGCGCGCCGCATCCACCCGCAGCTTCTCCTTCGCCACATCCGGCAATTTTCTGATCGTAATGCTCGCCATGTCATTAATGATATCAACGATGTCAACGATGTCAACGATGTCACTCTTCCTAGCCGAATAATGCCACCTCAAAACATGGAGAAGGGGTTTGCAAAGCCCTTTCATAACCCAAGCTCTTTCCTCAAGCAACCCGCAAACCCGGGGTTTCAAACCTGGAAGGCCAGCCCCGACGCTTCTCCATTCTTGATCCACATCTCACTTCTACACTCAGTCTACTGCTTCCCGTTCGCCTTCGCCAAAAACTCCACCAAGCCCTAGGAACCGACCTCCAGGATGTGATAATTACAAGAGATTTTACCTCTGAGTGCACAGACGAATCACAGAGCTTGAGCAAAAACTCTCTTCAGACCTCTTCTGTGTTCTCCGGTGCACTCCGTGGGAAAAACAATTCCAACTACCAAGACCATTCCCAAAGTTTGCTTTATCCTGCAAACTAAGGCAAACATTCTAAAAGTTAGGCTATGGAATGGCGATTCGCAATCCCTATTCTCCTGTGTCGGCACCCAGCCACCGGAACTCGCAGGCACGTAACGAACTGCGCGAAAATGTCCCGCATAGCGGGCGAAAGAGATTGGCGACACGCGCCTTGAGAGCACTTGCGGGCTTCTCCAAAGCGCTGAAAATCAAATACGCGGATCTTGAGGTGGGATTGGATTTTGATCCTGAGCAGGGTCTCGCAGATAACGGCGATTTGGAAAGCGATCTTCAGGACTTGCTTGAAGCAACGGGTGAGGCTGCCCGAAAAGCGGATACTGCTCTCGTGATCTTCATCGACGAACTCCAGTATGTGGCGGAGGACGAGCTAGGTGCGCTGATCATGGCCATGCACAGGCTGGCGCAAAGAAACCTTCCTGTGATACTGGTGGCGGCAGGTTTACCGCAGCTACCCGGGCGCCTCGGAAAAGCGAAGTCTTATGCGGAGCGGCTTTTTGATTTTCCCTTTATCGGCCCTCTCACCCCGGAAGACTCACGGGCTGCAATCGTCAATCCAGCTCAGGAAGAAGGCGCGACCTTCGAGGAAGATGCCGTCAGTTTCATCCTGGAAAAGACAAAGGGCTATCCCTATTTCCTCCAGGAATGGGGAAAACACTCGTGGGATGCCGCCGATGAATCCCCGATCACGCTCGAAGATGTCGAATCCGCTTCTATTACGGCGGTAGTGGCTCTTGACGCTGGCTTTTTTCATGTCCGTTTCGACCGATTGACACCGAAAGAAAAAGAATACCTGCGTGCGATGGCGGAAATAGGCACCGGCCCACACCGCTCCGGGGATATCGCGGAGAAATTGGGCAAATCCGTCCAAACCAGCGCACAACTCCGCAACCACTTGATCAGCAAGGGAATGGTTTGGAGTCCTTCCTATGGAGACACCGCGTTCACCGTTCCCCTTTTTGACCAATACATGAAGAGGATTATGCCGGATTTCACAGAAACCCGACCACCAGTTTAAGTGAGTTTGCTAGAGTTTCCCAAAAACACGCAAACCGTTGCAAACTCCATATAAGCCATCGTCACTCATGGATTTCCTCCTCGCCGATACCTTCGCAGACTGCCTCACCCGCCTTACCACGCGGGAGCAGAAGGCGGTGAAAGCATCTGTGCTCGATCTTGCAGGACACCTTCCGCAGGAGGCGGCGGAGGCATTACTGGAGCTGGCGACTGGCAATGAGCCGCAGCCCGCCAAATCCACGGACGACGGCCTCGCCCACCCGGATGCGCAGCGCCGTTTCCGTCTGATCAAAGACGAGAAGGAACTGGAACTCGCCATGAAATACCCGTGGGAGAAACGGACGGTTTTCCTCCATCCCTCGCGGCGGGTTTACGCGGAGAAATCCTACAACGGCCCCGCGCGCATCACTGGCTCCGCAGGAACCGGCAAGACCATCGCAGCTCTCACCGCCGTCTCGCTCGAATCAGATTTCCTCGCGGATTTATCCTGAATGAAAATCGACATCCTCACCCTTTTCCCGGAAATCGCCCTTTCACCCCTGAGCGATTCTATCATCCAGCGTGCGCGGGACGCCGGGCTTGTGGAAATCCACGGCCACAACCTCCGTGACTGGTCCGAAGACAAGCACAAGCGCGTCGATGCCACCCCTTGCGGCGGAGGCCCCGGCATGGTGCTCCAGCCCGGCCCCTTGCATGCCGCCATCACCTCTCTGAAAGAGGAGAACACCCGCGTGATCCTGATGACTCCGCAGGGAGCGCCGCTGAAACAAGAGCGCGTCCGCGAGCTTTCTTCGGATACCCATCTGCTCATCGTCTGCGGCCATTACGAAGGCATCGACCACCGCATCATCGAGACGCTCATCGACGAGGAAATTTCCATCGGCGACTATGTGCTGACCAACGGAGCCATCGCCGCCGCCGTGCTCTGCGATGCCGTCGTCCGGTTGCTGCCCGGGGCGCTCGGCGACTCACGCTCCGCGATCGAGGAATCCTTTTCCGATCCGAATCTTCTCGAAGCTCCCTGCTACACACGCCCGGTGGATTTCATGGGGCACAAGGTCCCCGAAATCCTGCTCGGAGGGAACCACGCGAAGATCGCCGGTTGGCGGAAGGAACAGGCGCGGGCACGCACCCTCGCAAATCGTCCGGATCTCTGACTTTCGCGCGTTCAGAAACGCCTTTACCCCCGGGATCGATGCGTTTCATAGTCATCCGCACCCACTATGAATCTCCCTCAACCCAGCTTCCGCAGGCTTCTCTCCACCGCGGCCACTGTCTTCGCCGCCTGCTCCCTGCCTGTCCTCGCGCAGGAGGAAACGCCGGGCTTCGATTCCGGAAACACCGCGTTCATGTTCATCTCCACGGTGCTCGTCCTACTGATGGCCCTGCCCGGGCTCGCGCTGTTCTACGGTGGCCTGGTGCGTTCGAAAAACGTGCTCTCCATCCTGGTCCAGTGCCTCGCATTGGCAGGCGTGATGAGCTTGCTCTGGGTCGTCTACGGGTACTCGTTCGCTACCACCGATCAAAACGCGTTCATCGGAAACGCGTCGAAAGTATTTCTCAAAGGAGTCACCCCGGACAGTGATGCCGGCGGCTACCCGGAAACGATTTTCATCATGTTCCAGATGACCTTCGCCATCATTACGCCCGCCCTCATAGTCGGTGCGTTCGCGGAGCGCATCAAGTTCGGCGCGGTGATGATGTTCAGCATCATCTGGTTCACCATTTCCTATCTGCCGATCTGGCATATGGCGTGGAGTTCCGGCGGGTTTTTCCATGAATTCCATGTCCTGGATTTCGCCGGCGGGACCGTTGTCCACATCAACGCAGCTGTCGCCGGACTGGTCGGCTGTCTCATGGTCGGCCCCAGAAAAGGTTTCCAGAAAATCCCGCTCACCCCGCACAACGTCCCGCTCGTCATCATCGGCGCGTGCCTGCTGTGGGTCGGTTGGTTCGGGTTCAACGCAGGCTCCGAGCTCGCCGCGGACGGCACCGCCGGCATGGCCATGCTCGTCACCCAGGTCGCCTGCGCCACCGCCGTCGTGGTCTGGATGATCATTGAGAAACTGCTCACGAAAGTCGTCACTGCCGTGGGTGCCGCGACCGGAGCAGTCGCCGGCCTTGTCGCCATCACGCCCGCCTCCGGCACCGCGGGCATCCCCGGAGCGCTTTGCATCGGTGCGGTTTCCGCCATTCTCTGCTATGTGTTCGCGATCAAAATGAAGCACAAGCTCGGCTACGACGACTCGCTCGACGTCTTCGGAGTGCATGGCATCGGCGGCATCGTGGGAGCTATCCTTACCGGCGTTTTCTGTTTCGAGAACATGGGCGGATCGGGTGCCTACAACGATACCATCACCATGGGTGCGCAGGTCTGGGGGCAGACCGTTTCCGTCCTCATCACCATCGGCTGGAGCGCCGTAGCCGCTTTCATCGCTTTCAGCGTGGCGAAGTTCACCATCGGCCTCCGCGTCAGCGAGAGAACCGAAGAAACCGGCCTCGACCAAGCCGACCACGGAGAAAGCGCCTACACCGATCTCCACGGCTGATTCCAGCCTTGTGAAGAACCGAAGGCCGGTCTTCACCAGAAGCCCGGCCTTTTCAGCGATTCCAATCCAGATCCTGCGACCCGATTCTTTTCCGCTCTTCTCATCTGATCGCCCGGCATCTCCTGTCACCGAAATCCGATTGAAAGTTGACGGAGCGCGTGCCAGCTTGCCGCGTGATTCCGCCATCCGCAGCCACTCCGAAATCCTCCAAGTCCAAGTCCTCGAAATCCTGGTCTCCCGAACAATCCTCCGAACTCTACGGCGTGGAGTCCTGGGGCCACAAATTTTTCAGCGTCAACAAGGACGGCCACGTCGCCGTGAAGCTTGAGGATGGCGAGGGCAGTGCGAAAGTTTCCCTGCACAACATCATCGAGGGCCTGCGCGACCGGGGCACACACCTTCCCGTCCTGCTTCGCTTCCGCGATCTGCTGCATTCCCGTATCACTGAGATCAACGAAGCCTTCCGCGAGGCGATCAGGGTCACGAAATACCAGGGAAACTACCGGGGCGTCTACCCGATCAAAGTCAACCAGCAGCGTCAGGTCATCGAGGAAATCGCCGAGTTCGGGAAAAAGTACCACTACGGGCTTGAGGCCGGATCAAAGCCCGAACTGATCGCCGCCCTCGCCCACATGCACGACCCCGAGGCATATATCATTTGCAACGGTTACAAGGACGAGGAATTCATCGATCTCGCCCTGCACTCCCAGAAAATGGGTATGAAGATCATGCTCGTTCTGGAAATGCCCAGCGAGTTGAATCTCATTTTGGAAAGATCTCGGAAAATCGGAATTCTCCCCAACCTCGGTATCCGCATCCGCCTTTCCACCAAAGGCAGCGGCCACTGGCAGGAAAGCGCCGGTGACAAATCCGTGTTCGGCCTCAATGCCGCGCAAGTCATCGAAGTCGTCGACCAGCTCAAGGAAAACGGCCACCTGGCCTGTCTGAAAATGCTCCACTACCACCAGGGCAGCCAGATCCCGAATATCGCGGCGATCCGCGAGGGCTGCACCGAGGCCGTGCGTATCTATTGCGATCTCGTCAAGGAAGGCGCGCCCATGGGAGTGCTCGACATGGGTGGCGGCATGGCCGTGGACTACGACGGCTCCCACACGAATTTCGCATCCTCCTGCAACTACTCCATCCAGGAATACTGCACCGACATCGTCGAAGTCGTCGCCCAGCAGTGCGACAGGGTAGGCGTGAAACATCCTAACCTCATTTCGGAATCGGGCCGCGCCGTGGTTTCCTATTACTCCGTTCTGGTTTTCAACATTCTCGACGTCACCTCCGCCCAGACCTCGGAGAAAGAGCCGGTGATGCCGGACAAGGCCCCTCAGAATCTCACCAACCTCTTCCATGTCAACAAGACCCTGAGCAAAAAAAATCTTCAGGAAGCCATGAACGACGCTGTTTACTACCGCGACCAGGTCCGCGCCATGTTCCTCTACGGCGCCGCCACCCTGCGCGAGCGCGGCCTCGCCGAAGCCTGGTATTGGCACATCCTGACACGTATCTCGAACATGATCGCGGATATGGACGACGTGCCGGAGGAACTCACCGAGCTCGCCAACGGCCTCGCCGATTTCTATTACGGAAATTTCTCGCTGTTCCAGTCGCTTCCGGACTCGTGGGCCATCGACCAGCTCTTCCCCGTCCTTCCCATCCACCGGCTGGATGAGAAACCCAAGCACCGCGCGGTGCTCGCCGACATCACCTGCGATTGCGACGGTAAGATCGACCGCTTCATCGACAAAGAGGATGTGGCGAAAATCCTTCCCCTCCACGAACTGAAACCCGACGAACCGTATTATATCGGCATTTTCCTGGTCGGAGCCTATCAGGAAACCCTGGGAGATCTTCACAATCTTCTCGGAGACACGAATGTCGTCGGCGTGCATCTGGAAAAGGGTAAACCCGTCTACACCCACGAAATGGAAGGCGACACCGTGGCAGACGTACTCTCGTACGTGGAGTTCGACCCCAAGGAACTCGTCTCGAAATTCCGCAATTTCGCCGAAAAAGCCGTCAACGACGGCAGGATCTCCCCGAAGGAGCGCAAAGAGATCATGGACCTCTACCGCGACGGCCTGGGTGGCTACACCTATTTCGAAAGCTGAGTCGATCCGGTCGGATGGAACATTTGATCATTCATCCAAAGCATCTGTGTCTTCTGTGGAATCCGTGGTCAGAATCCGTTTATGCCGGGCAACTTGTCCCTGGCTTGTTTGCCGTGGGGGCCGGATCTCGTTTCGAAACTTGATTTGACGGCCCAAGTACTCCAAGGCAACTTTCCCGACTATGAAAATCAAAACATTCGCCACCTCCGGATTGCTCGCCGCTTCGTTGCTCGCTTTCCCCGCTTGCAAGGAATCCTCCGAAACCGCTGACGAAGCGAAGGACGTGAAGGAATCGGTCGAGGATTCCTCGATGGACACCAAGGAAGACATGAAGGAGGCGGTCGAGGAAACGAAAGAGCAGCTCGACGAGACGGCGGAGGCTGTGGAGGAAGATGTCGCGGAAGCGATCGACGATGCGGATGCGGGTGGCAGTGCCGCCGCGCAGAAGCTGATGGATGCCACCTACACGGCCACCGAGGACTACGCAGAGCTGATGGAAAGCATCAAGGACGAGGAATCCGCGAAGGCGGCACTCGCGAAGTTCGACGACATCGGTGCTCAGTATGAGAAAATCGGCGAGATGGCCAAGGGCATGGACAAGACGGTTGTCAGTGAGGAGCAGGGGATGGAAATGCAGAAGGCCATGATGGAGAAAATGCAGCCGCTTCAGGAGCGCATGCAGAAATCCACGATGGGTGCGATGCAGGTCCTGAGCGCGAATCCGGATCTCATGAAGGAGTTCCAGGAAAAATCCATGGCGCTCGCTAAGAAAATGTCCGGAATGCAATAAGCCGGGCGGAATCCCAGGTGATCGTTCTGGCGCGACCGGCTCCGCTGAAAACGGTAAACCGGTTGCGCCGGAAAGCTTGCGGCCTAGATTCGCCCATGAAAAGAATCCAAACGATCTTCGGCCTGATTGCCATCTCGGCCGCTTTCTCCTCCTGCAACTCGTCCTTGCCCCCCTCTGGTTTTCTCGGGACTGACGATGCCAAGCTAGCCAAAAACAAAGCGTATCCGTTTCAGCGCTCTTGGAAAAATCCCGATGTGGATCTGGCGAATTACAAGCGTGTGGATATCAAGCCCATGAGGACGGACAAACTGATGTCGCTGGGCAACGGGGTGGATGCGCTCAGCACCACGAGAATCATCGGGAATCACGCGGACGATGCTGACGAGCTTGCGACCTTCGCAACATCCCAGCTCCAGGAAAAAATCGATGACAGCCCCGGACGTGAAGCCAAGATCACTTCGAAGCCGGGTCGGGGACGGGATACACTCGTGCTCGAGACGAATTTGGTCCAGGCCGTGCCCGGGAAACCGGAAGCGCAGGTCGCGAATTTCCTGGTGCCCTTCACTGCCTTGCTCAACCGCCCGTCAGTGGGCGTCGAAGGTCGCATAAAGGATGCCCGCACCGGTGAGACGATCTTCGCCTTCGCCGATCGCGAGACTCCGCAGCTTTCTCTCTTCGATACCCGGAAGTTCACCTACTACGGGACCCAACGGCGTGAAGCCCGTATCTTCGCGGAGCAGATCACGAAGATCATCGAAACCAACGGGGGGGAAAAGGTCAGCGACCCGTTTTTCATAAGTCCGATCAACTGGTGACCATCGCTCCGGTTTCTCCCGGAGTTCTTCCTCCACTCCATGGAGCTTCCCTGTGACCGATTCTTCCACTTTGAAAGTTTCGAAATCATAATCATGGATCGCCCCGACAGGTGAGCCTTGAAAAACCCCTGGAATACCGCCGTACCGCTGTAGTCTCGGATCCAATCCGTGAGTGAAACTGTTTCCGATGAAGAGCAAATCTTCGCAATAAGCTGCCCGGCAGAGAGCCAGCAGCAGAGCGATTGTGAAGGACGGCACCGGATTTAAGCGGCCACGGTTCGGACAAGAACAACAGTGAAGGATGGAACGGGTCATCCCGGGCGGAACATCCTTCTGCCGAGGGGGGCAATCCTTGCTTGCATGCCCCTCCGGGAAACTCTTCCCTCCCTTCTATGGAGTCGCACGAGTGGAATGAACGCACGGATGAGGGAAAACGATTTTACCGGGGAAATTTCCACGGCAACGAGTGGCGCATCATCACGACCCTGAAAACCGATCCGGATTGGGAATACTTGGAAGAACCTCCCGAGGAAGTCTGGCGGGCGCTCCGGGATATCGTCTGGAAAAAATATCAGCGTAAGCGCTGTCCCTGGGAGCGGGTCGCATCCATCGACAAAATCCTGGGAGACGAGGTTCCGAAACCTTAGGTGACCGACGATTCCGAAGATTTTGACAGATTAAACAGGGCTGCCGTGCAACCATGCGTCCCAAACGCATGAGATATTTCACCATAGGTAGGGGATTGATCGTTACGGGGGTCGCATTCTCCGTCCTGCTCCCCGTTTCCACCACCGCAGCCGCGCCTGATTTCGTTCATGAGATCGTGCCGGTTCTGCGAAAGAACTGTTTCAAGTGCCACAACGATACCAAGAAGAAAGCCGGGTTTTCCATCAATGATGAGGCATCGTTCAGGGTAGGCTCGGAGGACGGCCCTGTCGTGGTGCCGGGCGATGCTGAGAAGAGCACGGTTTTTCAGCTTGTCGCCACGGATGACGAAGACTACCGCATGCCTCCCGAGGGGGACGGTCTGGATGCCGCAGAAGTCGCTCTGATCCGCGACTGGATCTCCGCCGGAGCGAAATGGGAAGCCGGATTCATGTTCGAAAAGCCGGCCTACGAGCCGCCTCTCAGGCCCCGGATGCCCGATCTTCCCGCCGCAGTCGCGGGACGCGAGAACCCTGTCGATCGAATTATCGACACCTATCTTGCGGAGAAAAAACTCACCCCGCCAGCCCCCCTGGATGACACCGCGTTTCTCCGCCGCATTCATCTCGACCTTACCGGCCTGCTACCCACGGCAGAGGAGGTCGCAACTTTTGCCACTGATGCATCCTCCGACAAACGTACGAAAAAAATCGACGGACTGCTCGCTGACAACACCGCGTATGCCGAGCATTGGCTGACCTTTTGGAACGATCTACTACGCAACGACTACAAAGGCACCGGCTACATCGATGGCGGCCGGAAACAGATCAGCGGCTGGCTCTACGAAGGCCTGGTCAGCAACATGCCTTACGACGAATTCGTCCGCCAGCTAGTCGCGCCGACCCCTGCAAGCGAGGGTTTCGCCGCCGGTATCAAATGGCGCGGCAGTGTCTCTGCCGCGCAAATCACTCCGATGCAATACGCCCAGTCCGTCGGTCAGACATTTCTCGGGATCAATCTGAAATGCGCTTCCTGCCATGACTCGTTTATCGACCGGTGGAAGCTCAGCGACGCCTACGGCCTGGCCGCGATCTACTCGGAGACGCCCCTGGAAATGTCCCGCTGCGACAAGCCGACCGGAAAGATCGCGAAAGCCGCCTGGCTCTTTCCTGAGATCGGCACCGTGGACAACAGCCTGCCCCGCCCGGAGCGCCTGAAGCAGCTCGCCGCACTGATCACTCATCCGGACAACGGGCGCACACCGCGCGCTATCACCAACCGCATCTGGCAACGCCTGATGGGTCGGGGAATCGTGCATCCGGTGGATGCCATGCAGAGCGCTCCGTGGAGCGAGGATCTGCTCGATTTCCTCGGCTCCCATCTTACTGAAAGCGAGTATGATCTCAAGCAGACCATGCGTCTGATCTGCCTTTCGCACGCGTATCAGTCCCAATCCGAATCCTTCCGACAAGCGCCGAAAGAGGCCGGATACGTCTATGAAGGCCCGCGTCCGAAACGCCTGACCGCCGAGGAATTCACCGATGCGATCTGGCAGATTTGCGGGATCGCTCCGCAGAAATTCGATGCGCCGATTTCGCGCCCCACCGTGACCGGAGCGGAAGTGCCCGGGTTTTCAGCGATAGCGAAATGGATCTGGACGAGTACCCGGCAAAAGCCCCGCGGGAGCCACGGCCACCTTCCGGAAAAATTTCACTCTCAGCAGCGTTCCGGAAAGCGCGGTGATCGCGGTCAGCGCGGACAACTTTTTCGAGCTGCGGGTGAACGGAAAGAAAATCCTCTCGGGCGACGATTGGACGAAACCCGTGAGCGCTGATTTCGGCAACGTGTTGAAACTTGGTGGAAATGAGATATCCCTGCTCGTCACCAATGGTGGAGAAACTCCCAACCCGGCGGGTGCCGCCCTCCACATCGCCATGAAAACGGATGGTGCGTGGGCGGAAATTGTCAGCGACTCCGGGTGGGAAGCCGCCAACGGGAAACCAGAGAAAAACGATTGGAAACCGGCCATCGAGATACCTTCCGATCCGTGGGAAAAAGTTTCCGATCGATTCCCCGGAATGCTCGCTTCGGAGCTGACCCCGCGGAAAATGATACGTGCGTCCTTGCTGAAATCCGACCTGCTGATGCGCACCCTCGGCCGGCCGAACCGGGAACAGATCGTCACCACCCGCCCCGAGGATCTCACTACGCTCGAGGCGATGGATCTGAACAACGGCGCCATCCTCGACGAGCGTCTGGGTGAGGGGGCGAAGGCACTTCGGAAAATGAATTTTGCCTCTCCCCGCGAGCTCACCGGATATCTCTGGCGCTCCGCCCTTTGCCGTGATCCCACCACGCGGGAAATGGAGATCGTGCTGGCCCAACTGGGAGAAAAACCTACCGATATCGCCGTCCAGGATCTGCTCTGGAGTATCCTGATGATGCCGGAATTCCAAATCATCCGCTGAAATCGCCATGAACCCGCTTCCCCTTGATCCAGAAAATACCCGCCGGGATTTTCTCAGAAAACTTTCCGCCGCGTCCCTCGCCGCACTCGGCTCCGGTGCGCCCGTCGCTTCCGCGGAGACGATCGAACACCCTGCCGCCACGGCGGACTCATGCATCATTCTCTGGATGGCCGGCGGGATGGCCGCTCCGGAAACATTCGATCCCAAACGCTACCAACCCTTCGTCAAAGGAGTCCCGGTCGGCGACATTCTTTCCACCTTCCCATCCATCGACACCTCGGTGGACAGTATCAAGATCTGCGCTGGGTTGGAGAACGTGGCCAAGGTGATGGATCGGGCGACGCTCATCCGCTCCGCCATCCAGCCAGACCTCGGCAGCATCCTGCACTCCCGTCACCAGTATCACTGGCACACCGGCTACGTGCCGCCTCAGACTGTCGCCGCGCCACACATCGGCGCATGGATGTCCAAGGTTCTCGGCCCACGAAATGCTGTCATGCCTGCCTTCATAAACGTCGGCCAGCGGCTCGAGGGAATCGGCGAATCCGAGGAGCTGAAATCGTTCACCACCGGCGGTTTTTTCGGGACCGAACACGGTCCGATGAACCTTCCCTTCCCATCGGAAGCGATGCGCGCGGTGCGTCCGCCCGAAGGTATGGGGCCGTCCCGATTCGCCAACCGTCGGGCGTTTTTCAAGAAGCTCGTAGATAACAGTCCGCACCGGGATCTGATGTCCGACCATCAGCAGCGGTCTATGATGCGCTCCCTCGAAAGCGCTCACAAGCTGCTCTCCTCACCCGAAGCGAAAGCCTTCGATCTTGAATTGGAGAGCGAGGAAACCCGCGCCGCCTACGGCGATAGCCGCTTCGGTCAAGGCTGCCTGCTGGCGCGGAATCTCGTGGAAAAAGGTGCGCGTTTCGTAGAGGTGACCACGGAGTATGTACCGTTTTTCCAATGGGACACCCACAAGGACGGACACGAGGTCGCCGATCGGATGCACAAGGAAGTGGATGCGCCCGTCGCCCGCCTGATTCTTGATCTCGAAGAGCGTGGCCTCTTGGACAGGACCCTGGTAGTCATAGCTTCCGAGTTCAGTCGGGATGCGATGATCGAGGGCGTGCCAGGCTCAGACGCGAAGGATCAGGCCACGGTGAAATCCGATACTTTGGAGATTCCTGCCCACTACGGGCTGCACCGTCATTTCACCGGCGGGACTTCCGTGGTGATGTTTGGTGGCGGGGTGAAAAAAGGTTTCGTGTATGGAAAAACCGCAGACGAACGGCCTCTGATCGCCGTGGAAAATCCCGTTACGATCTCGGATCTCCATGCTACGATTTTCACCGCCATGGGCATCAGCCCGGAGACGATGTATGAGATCGAGCGCCGTCCGTTTTATGCGACTGAAGACGGGAAAGGCTCTGCGATCCGCGAAGTCTTCGCGTGAAAACCGACACTCCGGCGGAACAATCATATCGTCAGATCATGATCGGACGATGGTGAAATGCATGTTGCTTCATGTGTGCTGAATATTTTCACCGGCTCGGATACGTCAGCTGCATGCCCTGTAACCTGCTCCCGGCAACACCGCGATTTTCCGGGTCCAACCGATCAGTTGGAGAAATTTGTATGTAGTGCGGGAGAAAAGGGGCATGCCCGGCCTGGATCTAACATATGGACGAGATTCAAGGTCAATATCCATTGATATGCTTCGTATGCGAACGATGCGGGACTTTCGTCCGGATCGTGTATAAGGGAGGTCACCCCCCACCCCCCATGAAAACAAACATAGTTAGCGCGCTTTGCGCCTCCCTTGTCGTGTCCACCGGTCTGGCTTCCGCCCAGTCGTTTAGCTACAACGCTCAGGATCCGGACCATGATTCGGTCCTCGATCCGGGCAACATCCGCTACCAGTCGTCCATCTCGTTTATCGACGATTTCGCCCTGATGTACAATCCGGGTAGTAGGAATCTCGATTTTTCCGCTACTTTCTCGAAGAACTCCGCGAGTCCCGACGGCTTCTGGTTCGTCGTCAGCGACGGACCGGACCCGAAGAACAACGCGAACGAGTACGCGATCTTCTACTTCGATGCCTCGAAAGCCACCGCTTCCGGTTCCGCTATCCTCACCTCCTATGTGTATGACGGAGTCAACGGCCCGGACAGCTGGAAGAACCCCGGGAAATTCCTGGAATCCTCGCAAACCGGAACCAGTCTCAGCGCCAAAGCCGAACGCTCGGGCGACAAGACCACGTTCGCGTTTTCCGCGAACGTGAAAGCTACCAATGATTCCTCGAATTGGCCCGCGTCCTACAACCTCGGGAAAGAATGGGACGGGGCGCAGTTCGGCCCGAAGGTCGGCATCTGGTTTCACACCTTCACGCTCAGTTCAGGAACGGAGTATGACAAGAAGGGGCGTCTGACGAAACTCGACATCAAGAAGAGCGACTTCTTCGACGTGAACAACCAGCATACGGTCCCGGAGCCGTCCGCCCTTCTGATCAGTCTGCTCGGAACCGGACTCCTGCTGCGTCGCAAACGCTGATCCCCGCGTTTCTCAAATATCAACCCGCCTCCGCCCGTGCCGGTGGCGGGTTTCTTGTGTTTTGAAATCTGATCATATGAGAGTTCCGCCCGCCGCATCGTTGCCTTTGTTCAGCAAGTCGATACCTGACTGGACGTTGCATTGAAGCGTGGTAGTCAGACTGCCGATCGCGTCCCGTGTTTTCCCACCCGCCGCTTCCAGAAAAACAGCGGGATCAACGGGTGAGTGGATGTGAGCGAGCGCCCGACGCGGTCCGGTCCTAGGCATGGCGCGTGAGTAGAAATCCTCGGATATCCGCTCCACGGTTTCGTCGAAGCGGTCGATGGTGGGTCGGGCGGTGAGATACGGCTCGAGATACCCGTGAACGCGCAACGCGAGGATCGCCTTTTCCGCGATCCCCGGGTGGGAATCCGGGCCGGTCTCCATTCGGAGCTGGTGGACACGGGAGCGCACTTTTGCGATACGGGTGGCGAATTCTGCGTCGGCGGGAGATTCGATTTCCAATTCCACTTCAAGCGTCCGGACGAGGTTGGCTGTGAATTTCCGGAGAGTTTCGTAGATCGCGCGGTCGTCCCCCCGCATTTCATCACGAAATCCGTGCTCCGCCAGAAATTCCCGGATGATGTGGTGCCCGAGTCCCAGCACGGCATCCACCGGAGAGTCGGCAGCTTCAGGAGGAAACCGATAACCACTGTCCTTCGCGAGCTGCGTCATACGTGCGGTCACCGCTTCGCGGGGCTCACACAGGTGTGTGAATTTCAAGCTCACCGGGACGATTTTCAGGGGCGTTCCATCCAAGGCCGCGAGCGCCTTGACCGCGATGAATGCCGCGCCATCCATGAACGGCGCGAGCCGGTCATTGGTGAGAAAAACGTTTCCCTCCGGGAAAATGTTCAGTGCGAAACGACCCTCTTTCAGAATGGCGATCGCCGCTGCCATCGCTTTCCGGTCCGCTCCGTCCCGATCGATGGAGAAATGCCCCATGTGCTGCATGCTCCATGCCGTGAGCGGGCTGCGGAGAAACACATCATAGGCAGCCATGAAGCAGGAAGGAATCCCGAGACGGCGATGCACCTCCGTGAGTGCCTGGGGATCGCTATGGGTCGGGTGGTTGATCACGAACATCAGCCGCTCGCCTTTCCCGTAAGCCTCCCGCAAAGCCTCGGTCTCTCCGGAAATTTCCAAATCGCTTACCAGATGGTTCCTTCCCGGCAGGATCAACCGACGGTTCAGGGCCTTTCCAGCCCGATGATCGCCGACGAGGGCCGCGCTTCGAAAAAACGGTAGGGAGCATCCGAGAACTGAAGCACGCGCCGATGATGGCGGGGTTCGGGATGCTCTGTAAAGGCGGAGCTTGAGACCGCTCCGGGGCGCAACCCTTCCTGGCGGGTCGACGCAACACCTTCGGCGTTGTCGGAAACGCGGTCGGGAGCATCCACAAAACCTGGTGCGCGGTGTCATCAGAGCGGAGCGCGGGTCTTCAGCCCGCCCCGTTGCAACTGTCTTTCCTGCGGCCCTCCGCTTCACTCCACCGCCCGGCTACGTTCGAGGCATCCCCCCGGGAAGACGGAGGTTCCCGATGGTTTTACGTAGGGAGTCGTTTCCGGAGAAATCCGTCACTTGCTCATTTCGTCCAAGAGCTGCTTGCCGGCTGCCTCCATCGCCTCGACATCCGGATTCCGGCTCGCTGAGGAAATCGCGGTGTCGAGTGAGTTCAGGAGTTCCGGAGTCAATTTTCCTGACTTCACCACATTGCCAAGGGCTTCCGAGTATTCGACATTGGCTTTCAAGACTTTCCTACGGGTTTCTTTCGCAATTTCCTCGATCTCCTCTCCGGTCAAATCTTTGACCAGGGCAAGTTTCCGCTCGGAGATATCCTTGCCTTTCTCCACCAGCTCCCCGAGCTTCGCCGCCGCTTCGGAAGAAGTCAGATCACCATCCGCCACATCGTTGAGCACCTCGGTGATATCGTCTTGCAACGAGATCTGATCTTTCGCGAGTTTTTCAAAGGAATCACCACACGAGAACAGGAACAGCGACGCGAGGGCGGGCAGGGCGGGGCGGAGCAGGTTTTTCATGAGAGGGGTTTTGTGCTTGTGCTAATGGGGCAGAGGAAACGCGCGGTTGAACTCGAACACCTTATCGCGGATGGCGTGAAGCTTTTCCGTGTTGGTGTGGTCGGCGAGGGCCTCGGCGATGAAGTCGGCGACTTGCTCGACATCGGCTTCCTTCATCCCGCGGGTGGTGACCGCCGGGGTGCCGATGCGGATGCCGGAGGGCTTCATCGGGCTGCCGGTATCGAAAGGAATACCGTTCTTGTTGACGGTGATGCCCGCTTCATCGAGGGCGAGCGAGGCCTCTGAGCCGTTGAGACCTTTCGGGCGTAGATCTACGAGCATGACGTGGTTGTCCGTGCCGCCCGAACAGATGCGGAAGCCGTGATCGGCAAGGCGCGCGGCGATGGCTTGGGCGTTTTTGATGACCTGCGCGGAGTAGTCCTTGAACTCGGGTCTGAGAGCCTCTCCGAAACACACGGCCTTCGCGGCGATCACGTGCATGAGCGGGCCGCCCTGGATACCGGGGAAGACCTGGGAATCGATTTTTTTCGCGAATTCCTCTTTGCACAGGATGATGCCACCGCGCGGGCCTCGCAGCGATTTGTGGGTGGTGGAGGTGACGAAATCCGCGTGCGGCACGGGACTCGGATGCAGCCCGGCGGCGACGAGTCCGGCGATGTGCGCCATATCGACGAAGAGGTAGGCGCCGACTTCGCGGGCGAGTTTTCCCATACGTTCGAAATCGATCTCGCGGGAGTAGGCGGAGGCACCGACGGTGATGAGGGCGGGCTTCAGCTCGCGGGCGGTTTTTTCAAGTTCCGCGTAATCGATGCGCTCGTCCTCCTCGGAAACCCCGTAGTGGGTGACATCGTAGAAACGTCCGGAGAAATTCGCCTTGTGGCCGTGGGTGAGGTGACCGCCGTGGGCGAGATCCATGGTGAAGATCTTGTCGCCTGGCTTGAGCACGGAGAAGTAGACGGCTGTGTTCGCCTGGGAGCCGGAGTGCGGCTGCACGTTCGCGTGATCCGCTCCGAAAAGTTCCTTGGCCCGCTCGATGGCGAGTTTCTCGACGATGTCCACGTATTCGCAACCTCCATACCAACGCTTTCCAGGGTATCCCTCGGCGTATTTGTTGGTCAGCAGGGACCCCTGTGCCTCCATGACGGCGGGAGAGGCGAAGTTTTCCGAAGCGATGAGCTCGATGTGATTGCGCTGGCGGCGCTCCTCTCCGCTAATGGCTTCGTAGATCTCGGGATCGGAAACGGCGATGGCGCTGCCGGAGGATTTCGCGACGCGGCGCTCGTGACGCCCGCCCTCGAATTCCGTGGTCAGGAAAGCCACGGCCATTTCCTTCGCTGTCGGGATATCGGTGGCTTTTCCGGAAAGGCAGAGGACGTTGGAATCGTTGTGTTTCCGGGTGGTGACGGTTTCCTCCAAGTTCCGCACGTTGGCACCGCGGACGTGATGGAAACGGTTCGCGGTGATGCACATGCCAACGCCCGAAGTGCAGGCGAGGATGCCGAAATCAAAGGTGCCGTCGGCGACATTGCGGGAAACGATGTTCCCGTAGTCCGGATAGTCGACGGATTCCGGCCCGTGGGTGCCGAAATCCTCCACTTCGTAGCCTTTTTCCCGGAGGAGTGCTACGATCTCGTTCTTCATTTCAAAGGCGCCGTGATCGGCGCCGACGGCGATGCGGAGTGGTGAATGGCTCATGGCTGTTGGGACGTGCGCGCATTCAACGACGGCAACCCGTGCTTGGAAACCGGAAACTTTCGAATTTTCAACTCTCGACAGGAAATCCGGCCCTCCATTGACGGGTGGGGTGTTTACCGCTAGCCAAACGCATGCCGAAAAAGCAGTCGAAAAATTCTCCAACCCAGCCCGGCCTGATGATCACAACATCTCCCGAGCAGGCTCTGAGCTCCGCCCAGACCGAGTTCAACCGGCTGATGAAGCGTTTGGAAAACGCCCGTGCGAAACACGCCCGCGAGAAGGTGAAGCTGGATGACATGCTGCGGGTCACAAGCCGTGAACTCGTGCCTCTCGTCGAGACGTTCAACCAGACCGATCTTGAAATCCTACGCGAGGTCGCGGGCGCGTTCGATACGGTCAGACTGAGCAGGATCCGGCGGGAGGGACTCGAGGATCTGGTCTGCCGGAAAGCTGAGAACCTTTTGCACGATCAGGTGGGGATGAGCGAAAAGGATCTGGCGGAACTTGAAGCCCTGATCGGAAAGTTCGATTCCCCCGAGGATGAACTAAGCGATGAGGACGAGGCGGAGGAATTCGATTTCCTCCGCGGCATGATGGAGTCCGTCGCCGCCCAGGCAGGGCTGGATCTTGACCTTACCGACCTTGATCCGGGCATGGTCCCGGAGGAGTTCGAGGGCGTGGTCCATGAACGGCTACAGGAGGCGGCTGACAAGCGGGAAAACGGGCCGCAGAAGCCCGGACGCAAGAAAACCAAGGCGCAGATCGGCAAGGAACGCCGCCTCAAGGAGCAGGAGGAGGCGAAAAAACGCGATCTCAAATCACTTTACAAACAACTCGCGAAAGCCCTCCACCCCGATCTGGAAACCGATGCCACCCTCAAAAGCCACAAGGAGGTTTGGATGAAACGCCTCACCACCGCCTATTCCGGAGGAGACCTGCGGGAGCTTCTTCAGATCGAGATGGAGTGGCTGGGCGAGGAAGCGACCAACCTGGCCTCCGCCGGAGACAAGAAACTCAAGGTGTATTCCGCCGTCCTCAAGGAGCAGATCGCCGAGCAGAAGAGGCAGACCGATTGGCTGATCGACGAGCCTCAGTATTTCGCCCTCCGGCGTTTCACCGATCCCTACACCGGCAAACCTGGAAACCCCGCGCGCATCCGCAAAGAGCTGGAGAAGGAGATCCACCACTATCGGGAAATGCTGGAAAGCCTCCGCAGGGCGACGAAAACCGACTTGAAAAAACGCCTGGAAGCGATGGCAGACCAGCAAAACGCCTCCGCGATCAGCCTTTCTTTCTGAGCAACGGTCTCCGAGGAACTCACCCGCCCAGGTAGCTCATCTCCGCCTTTTTCATGGCCACCTTTCCGCGTAGTTCGGAGTAGCGGTCGGCGCGGGTGGTCCAGATGGCGCGGATGGCTTGGGACAGGATGCGGTCGCCCTCGTTGTCGCGCAGGATGGCGCGGAGATCGTGACCGTGCTCGGCGAAGAGGCAGGTGAAGATTTTTCCATCTGCGGAAAGCCGTAGCCGCTGGCAATCCGCACAGAAGGGTGCGCTGACGGAGCGGATGAGGCCGATCTCGTTTTCCCTGCCGGAATGTTTCCAGTTCACCGCGACCTCGCCCCGATACGCGGCGGGGCGGGGCTCAAGCCCGAATTCGGTGGAAAGAATTTCCAGGATTTCCGCCCCGGTGACGACTTGCGACATGTCCCATCCGTTGGTTTCTCCGACATCCATATATTCGATGAAACGCAGATCCACGTCCGATTCCCGGGCCCATCGGGCGAGGGGGAGGATCTCAGCTTCGTTCACTCCGCGCTGGATCACGGCGTTCACTTTCACCGGTAGTCCGAAGTTTTTCGCGGTCATGATTCCGGACACGACACGGTCGACCTTGGCTCCGGTGCCGTTCATTTTTCCGAAAATTTCCGGATCGAGGGCATCCAGGGAAACGGTCACCCGGTTCAGTCCGGCCAAAGCGAGTTCCTCGGCGTGGTGGGCGAGCAGGATCCCGTTGGTGGTGATGGCCAGATCCTTGACCCCTTCGACCGCGGCGATCATCGCGATCAGATCGGAAATCCCCCGGCGCAGCAGCGGCTCGCCGCCGGTCAGCCGGATTTTCCCGACACCCATGGGTATCATGATACCGACCAGCCGGATGATTTCCTCGAAGCTCAGGAGATCGTCCTTCGGCAGGAAAGCGTATCCGGGGCCGAAGACCTCGGCGGGCATGCAGTAGCGGCAGCGGAAATTGCAACGGTCCGTGACCGAAATCCTCAGATCCCGCATTCCTCTCCCCAGCTTGTCAGTCGTTCCCATCATGGCTTCCGTTAGCATTCCACGTTCCCACTTCCCGCCCGGGAGTGCAATTCCTGATACCGCGCTTTCGTTGACACCGTAGAACCCGTCTGGTAAGCGATTGCCATGGATACCGCCGATTTGACCAAGGAATGGTTCGTGACTCACGAGGGTCAGCAGTTCGGCCCCGTGTCCATTGATGATCTGAAATACGAGGCGGAGCGCGGGGAGCTGAACCCGCGCTTGGACATGGTCTGGAAGCAAGGCATGACGGACTGGATTCCTTCCGGAAAACTGGAAGGTCTGTTCGATAAGAACGAGGAAGCGGAAGCGGTTGAGAAAAAGAAGGAAGAGGGACCGGCCCCGAGTGATTTCCAGCCGGAGGAAAGCAAGCAGACCCGGATGCTGATGAAAGGGAAATGGGGCGGAACGAGCCGCAGCGGTTTCATTTTCATGGCGTATGTTTTCCCTATCATCTGGATTCTGGGTATCTCGTATCTTGCGAAATTTCTTGAAGGGAAGGTAGAGGGGAGGTTTCTCGGTTACGGGGTGATCGCCTCATGGCTGGTCGCCATCATCGTCGTTTTCGCGGTGGTTCTCGGTCGTTTCAAGAATCTGGGGATGACCCGGGCCTGGTTTCCGGGGCTGGTCGTGCCACTCCTGCAGTTCTGGCTCGGTTACCGGCTTTTCGCCTGCCCGGAAGGTTACTCCGCGCACAAGAAACTGGATGGGATCGGCTGGGTGCTGGGTTTCCTGTACCTGGACTCCGGTCGTCCTATCCATCGTGATAGCCGTGTTCGCCGGCGTGGTGCTTTCGAATT
Source organism: uncultured Verrucomicrobiae bacterium (assembly GCA_963729485.1). GTDB lineage: Bacteria > Verrucomicrobiota > Verrucomicrobiia > Verrucomicrobiales > Akkermansiaceae > Luteolibacter. Next base: position 64,915 of record CAVSNV010000010.1, on the reverse strand, counting down.
CCGCCCCGGACGATCCTTATCGCGAAACGATCGAGAATTTCATCCGGAAATCCCAGGAGCTGAGGTCTGAGCAATGATCCAGACTTCGAAAGAAACGGATGAAAAGCTCGCCGCCGCCCGGCGCGGGGTAAAAGCGTCCGACGAGGCGGTGGTGCCGGTGGAATGCTGGTGCCTGCACGGGGCGGTCGGAGCTGCATCCGATTGGCGGGCGCTCGCGAGTGGGCCGCAGCGGATGGCGTTTCCACGCGGTCGGTGGATCTCTGGCGTTTCCTGCAATGCGAGAGCGTGCCGATGCCGGATTTCGGAAAGCGGCTCAACGCGGACGCGGAAGGCGAGGTTTCACGCGGGCAGAAGCGTATTCTGGTCGGCTACTCGATGGGCGGACGCCTGGCTCTGCATGCGCTTCTGGAGCGAGGCCCTTGGGACGCGGCGGTTATCATCTCCGCAAATCCGGGCTTGAGAAATTCGGAAGAAGCCTCGGCCCGTCGTGCCAGTGATACCGTGTGGGCGACGCGCGCGCTTACCTCCCGCTGGGATGAGTTTCTCGAAAACTGGAACTCCCAGAAAATCCTGGGCGAACCCATGCGTGACGAGAGGGAGGACAAAAAGCTGATGCAGCGACGCCGGGAAATCGCTCGAAGCTTCGTGGATTGGTCGGTGGGTAATCAGAAATCGCTTTGGGACAGGCTTGCGGAGATCGAAATCCCGGTGCTGTGGGTTGCCGGGGGAAAAGACGGGAAATTCGCAGAAATCGCGGAGGAAGCGGGATCGCTGGCTGGTAATTTCCAAGTTGCCATCGCACCGGATGCGGGCCACCGGGTGCCTTGGGAGAATCAGGAGTGGTTGCTGGAACGGATTTCGAAATTTTTGGGCGATGCCGTTTCCTGACAATCTGAAGGCGGCGCTGCCCATCGTGACTTTCGCAGCGCGGCATTTGCTGGTCGTTCCTTTTGCGATTGTGGTGGGTTGTTTGCTCTGGACGATCACATATTTCGTTTTGCTCATCGTAGCAGTGGTGTTCGGTGGGGGTATCGGGAGCCCCCTTGCTTTTCCCGGAGGAATCATCGCGATCGTCCTGATGTGCGCGGTATTCGGCTGGGGGATTTTTGCTCCCGCCTCCGCCGTGGGATTTGTTTTCTGCCAACTGCTGAAGCTGCCGAGACTCGCAGCCATTCCGGTGGTTTACCTGAGCGGATTCGGGCTCTGCTATCTACTGTATCTGATTTTCGTGGAGAGCCTGACGACCCATTCGATGCCTTCCGTGTGGACGGTGTTGGAAAATTTCACCCTCTATCTTTCGATCCCATTGGGAATTTACTGGTGGCTGACAGAAGGAGCGAGCGGGATGTTCGATGTCTTCCGCCGCTGGGTCGCGAAACGGGTGCGGTCGAAAGCGGAGATGGAGCGCTTGGTCTAGCGATTCGGAACGTGAACCTACTTTCCGCGCTCCAGAAACAAGAGCGAGCAGGCGGGGAGCTCGGTCTCGTCGCTGACGGAGATTTCCACCGGGGTCTCGCTGGCGGATTTCAGTATCCATCCGGTCCAAGTTCCTTTCGGGAGAGTGATGGAGCGGGTACGGAGACCGCGGTGGGCGAGGAGCAGGCGATTTCCCGATTCGGTGGCGAGAGTGGTGATCAGTTCCGGATCCTCCGTCTCCACGATCCCGCATGGTCCGGTAAACTTCGTGTTGAGAACATGGTAAAGATGGGCGGAAGGGCGGCGTTTCCCATCGGGAGAGAATTTCCCGTAAATCCCATCACCCTCATTCCAAGCGGCGGCGGAATCGGCCCCGGCTGCGAAGGCGGACATGATGAATGAGGCGTCCCAGACGGCGCCAAAAGTCTCGGTCATGCGCGGCTCTCGGTCCTCCCAGCCCCAGGCGATGTTGTATTCGTTCAGGGAAAGGGGGATGTGCCGGTCGGTCGAGTTCCGGTCCAGGATTTCACGGATTTTTCCCAACGGATAGGAGGCATCCGAGCGGGCGAGGATGTGTGAGTCAGATTCCCGTTTATCCCCGCTGATGTAGATATGGGTGGAATAGAAATCCAGCTCCGGAGCGGTGATGGCGATGAAAAGCTCGTGGAAGTCCATGTCGTAGGAGTTCGCCACTGAGGGTCCGCCGATGCGGGCGCCCGGGGCGACCCTGCGAATGCTCTGCGCTGCGGAGAGGTAAATCCGGGCGAGGTCCGAAACGCGGTGCTTCTTTTTCTCCCGAACTAGATCCGCATGGTAGAGGTTGTCCCGCTCGTTGGTGATCTCGAACAGCATTCGCTCACGGGCGGCGGGAAACTCCCAGGCGATTTCCGCGAAGCGGGCAACGAGAGACGCGTATTCCGACTCCCTTTTCTCATCGAGGAAGCCGTCCTTGTCTTCGTCCATCCAATCGGGCCAAAGCGGGATGTTGATCATGATTTCGCCAACTTCACGAAGATCGAGAAGTCCGGCGATGACGGCTCGGACTTTCTCCTCGTCCCACGTCTTATTTTTGAGATCGATGAAGCCGTGCCTGTTCTCCTTTGAGTCGCTGAGCTTCCCGGCATTGTGCACGCGTACCAGATGTGGCGCGAGATGGGCGAGATTCTCCATGTAAGCGGCGTCTTCCAGAGTTTCGAGATCACCTGCGGAAAAGAGGTTCACTCCCCAGACCTCGGGTGCGGTGCGGAATTTTCCTGAAATACGAGCGGGATCGATCGCCAAAGGCGGCAGGGGCGTCAGGTAGGAATCCTTGTCATCAACCGATCCCTCGGTGAAGAGCAGGCAGTCGATGGATACTGTCTCATTCTCCTTGTTGTTGCCGATGAAGGTCAGTTCGCGTCCTTCTCCGCCCGGGGGGACCTCGCCGAACGAGGTCCATACGAACTGCTCCTGCTGGTCGTAAGCCCAAGGACCATCGATCTGGCCGTCGCCATCGGAAATTTTCATCTGCGTCCCGCCACCGTTTCTACGGACCCAGACGTTAAGCGGCTTTTCGGAGACGGGGATGGCACAGCGCAGCACGGGCTCGTAGCTACCAGACTGTCGCTTCACGAACGAGGTTCCCGAGGCGCGGGGGCTTTCGGAAATCTCCCCCTGGACGGAGCATGATTCAGCCTCCAGGAAATGTGCCAACGGTGGTGGGGAAGGCTTCGTCTCAGGAGGGGACGAGGCCGACGTTTTCTCGGAGGAATCGCAGCTAACGAGGCATGCGATTCCTACAAGACAAGGAAACAGGTGGGTTTTCATTCTTCGGGAGATTGTGGACTGATGTCCACTTTCCAATCCGTTTCGCTAGAAATGGATCGCATGGCCTTCCGCCGCGAGGGTGGCCTCGTGGATGACCTCCGACATGGTCGGGTGGGCGTGGATCGTCGCGTGGATTTCGTCAATGGTCAGTTCCTGATCGAGGGCGAGGCCCATTTCCGCGATGAGTTCCGTGGCATTGTCACCGATGATGTGGGCACCGAGCAGTTCCCCGTGCTTTTTACCATAGAGCAGCTTGGTGAAACCCTCTGTCTCGGATGAGGCGACCGCTTTTCCGATGGCGACGAAGGGAATCTTTCCTACCACGTATTCGATGCCTTCTTCCTTGAGCGCGCGCTCGGTCTTGCCGACGGAAGCGACCTGCGGGTGGCAGTAGGTGCAGCCGGGGAAATTCGTGACCTTGCGGGGCGTGTAGCCATCCACGAAAAGTCCGTCCACGCACTGGAACGCTTCGAAAGAGGCGACGTGGGCCAACCATGGCGGGCCGTTGATATCACCGATGGCGTAGACGCCGGGCAGGCTGGTTTCGTAACGATCGCCGATCTTGATGTAGCCGCGGTCGAGTTCCGGTTGCTGACCACCTGGAAGCACGGGCTGGATGCCGATGGCGACAAGACAGACTTCGGCTGAAATGGTACCGTTCTCTTTCGGTCCCTCGACGGTGACTTCCACGCGGTCGCCGTGGTCTTTGGTCGCGGTAACCTTGGTGTTGGTGAGGCAGCGGATGCCTTGTTTCGTGAGTGATTTCTCAAGCGCTTCGCCTACTTCCGTGTCCTCCACAGGAAGCACGTTCGGAAGCATTTCAACGAGAGTGACTTTCGTGCCGAAGGCATTGTAGATATAGGCGAATTCCACCCCGATCGCGCCGGCGCCGATGATGATCATTTCCTTCGGCTGATCCTTGAGGACCATGGCTTCCTTGGAGCCGATGACGGATTTCCCGTTGAACGGAAGCGGTGGAAGAGGGCGGGATACGCAACCGGTGGCGACGATGATGTTTTTCCCTTCGAGAACCTGCTTGGAGCCGTCAGCCGCAGTGACTTCGACTTTTCCTTCGGATTCCAGTGCGCCGTGGCCCCGGATGTAGTCGACCTTGTTCTTCTTGAATAGGAACTCGATGCCGCCTGCCAGCCTGTCGGAAACCTTGCGGGAGCGTCCCACCACCGTGGACCAGTCATAGGAAAGTCCTTGGATCTGGAGACCCATTTCGCCGGCTTTGTGCATCAGTGTCTGGTAGAGCTCCGCGTTTTTCAGCAGTGCCTTGGTCGGGATGCAACCCCAGTTCAGGCAGGTGCCTCCGGCGCGGTCCGCCTCGACGCAGGCAACTTTTTTTCCATGCTGGGCAGCGCGAATCGCGGCGACATAACCGGCAGGGCCGCCACCAATGACAATGAGATCGTAAGACATAATGGTTTATCGAAAAGTGAGTTCGCGGGGAGCGTGTAGGGCGGCGGAGGGATTGTCAAAGGAGGATGATCGGAAAACTCCTCAAACGGCCGCCGTGTTCCCGCGGAGCCAGGTGGTGAACTCTTCTTCGGTGATTTCTCCGGCGGCGAGGGCGAGATAACGCGGATATTTCTCCTCCTCTCCGACGGTGAAGCAGCGTCCGTTGAGAATCAGGAAGGTTTCGCAGGCGATGGCAGCGGTGCGTTTGTTGCCATCGAGAAACGGATGGTTCTTCGCGAGACCGAAGGCATATGCGGCGGCAAGCGCGCAGGTATCAGGCGGAGGGGATCCGTAACACCATAGCTGTTGTGGCTTCGCCAGGGCGGACATGAGCATGTTTTCGTCGCGGATCCCGCTCATCCCTCCGTGTTCGGCGAGCTGGCGCTGATGGAACAGACGGACGGTTCCCGTTTCCACCCACTCGGGTTCGGCGCTCATTGGGCCAGTTTCCTGAGCATGTTCCGGTTGTCCCGCATCACCTTTTCCGCGACTTCCATCTGCCGGGCGATTTTTTCGTCATATGGATTCAGATTCACTCCGTCCGGCGATTCCGTGACTGAAAGCAGATCCCCTTTCGAAACGCGCAACCTTTCCAGAAGGTCTTTCGGAAGGATGATGCCCGCGGAGTTTCCTATACTGGTAATTTTGACGGTGGTGGTCATGACGGGTGGAATATAACACCCGTTACAACGCCATCAATCACAATTGATGGCGGAGATCGGTTGCGCTCTGAAGCGGATCAAGCCTTGGCCTTCGCATTCTCGTCCTTCATCCCGCCGATGAAAAGCAGTAAGGCGGCGATGCAGATGCAGGAGTCCGCGACGTTGAACGTGGGCCACCAGCCGCCGCTCTTGGGAGCGATTTTTTCGTAGAAAGGCAGTTTCACCGAGATGAAATCCACCACGTAGCCGGAGGCGAGCCGATGCCACAGGGAACCGTCCTTCACCTCCTCAAGCAGGAAACCCTGCACCAGTCGATCGGTCAGATTTCCAAAAATCCCGCACAGCAGGAGGGCGACCGCGATCTTTGAGAGCGGGTGGTCGAAGACTCCCTTTTTCCAGAAAAAGCGGATCATGAAAAGCGCGAGCAAAGGCACCAGCAGGAACACCACGGGTGCCCAGTCGGTGCCGTTTCCCAGCCCGAAGGCGACCCCCTGGTTGTGGACGCGAATCCACCGGAACCAATCCTGCGCGATCCAGATCTCGAACGCGTCCTGCGACCACGGCGGCGGGAAATGCGAGACCGTCCACGCCTTCGTCGCCTGATCGAGGATGTAGAGCGGCAGGGTGAGGAAGAGCAGGAGCTTCGGGAATGTCACAAATTTTAAACTTTAGATTTCAAACTCCAAGGAAGAGTCACGCGACCACATCCTCGCAGCGCTGGCAGAGGCCGGAGGCTACGACCGGCTCGTGTTTGCGGCAGCGGGGGCAGAGGGGGAGGTCGGTTTTTTTTGCGGTGGCGGTGACTTCCGGGCCTGCTTTTACGCTTAGGCCGGCGATGATAAAGAACTCGGTCGCGAAATCGCGGTCCTGTAGTTTTTCCATCAATCCACTGTCGCTTTCCGGAAGGGTTAGTTCCACTTCCGCCTCGTTGTTACGGGAGAATTCCTTGGCTTGCACTTTCGCTTCGATGGCGGTTTGCATCGCGGCTTTGATCTGGAAAAGGCGCTCGACGTCTTTGCTGACCTGGCTCGGGGCGTGGTCGGGATCCGGTTTCGGAAAATCCTGTTCGTGGATGCTGCCTTCTGTGAACGCGGCGTGCTCCCAGGCTTCGTCCGCAGTGAAGGCGAGGACGGGGGCGAGGAGTTTGGTGATGGTGGTGAAGATCTCGTGCATCGCGGCCTGGGATGCGAGGCGGCGGGGGGAATCCGGGGCGTCGCAATACATGCGGTCTTTGAGCGCGTCGATGTAGATGGCGGAGAGATCGGCGGTGCAGAACTGGTTGATGGCGTTGAAGACTTTGCGGAACTCGAAGGTTTCGTAGGCGGCTAGGCACTCGGTGGTGACGGTGTGGAGGCGCTCCAGGATCCAGGTGTCCAGGATTGTGGATTGATGATTGTGGATTGATGATTGTGGATCGTAGCCATCAAGATTCCCAAGAAGGATGCGGAGCGTGTTGCGGAGTCGGCGGTATGGCTCGGCGACTTGTTTGAAAAGGTCCTCGCCGAAGGGGACTTCGTTCTGCCAATCGACGCTGGAAACCCAGAGGCGGACGATATCGGCTCCGTACTGGTTGTAGAAATGGGCGGCGTCGGTTGGTTTGCCTTTCTTTTTATCGTCGGACTTGGAGGTTTTTTTGCCGGTGTCCTTATCTACTACGAAACCGTGGGTCATGACCGTTTTGTATGGCGCGTGGCCACGATAGGCGGTCGAGAGCATCAGGGAACTCTGGAACCAGCCGCGGTGCTGGTCGGTGGCTTCGAGGTAGAGATCGGCCGGGCAATGCAGCTCGGGATGCGTGTCCAGGACGGCGGCGTGGGAGCAGCCGGAATCGATCCAGACATCGAGCGTGTCCTTGCCTTTTTTCAGACCGGCGGGAAGGCCGAGCTTGGCGGCGAGTTCGTCATCCGAGCTTTCGAACCAGACGTTGGTGCCTTCCTTTTCGACGAGGTCGGCGACTTTCAGGGCGAGTTCGGAGGTGAGGATAGCCTGGTTGTTTTCATCGAAGAAAACCGGGACCGGCACGCCCCAGGTGCGCTGGCGGGAGATGCACCAGTCGGGGCGGGATTCGACGGTGCCGTGGATGCGGTTGCGGCCCCAGGCGGGAAGCCATTTCGCTTTGTCGATCTCCTCGAGAGCCTGGCCGCGGAGGGTATCGAGCGAGATGAAGAACTGCTCGACGGCGCGGAAGATGATGGGCGTTTTCGAGCGCCAGCAGTGGGGGTAGGAATGCTTGTATTCCTCCTGCCCGAGCAGGTGGCCGCTTTCCCTGAGGATCTCGATGATGCGGTTGTTGGATTTGAAAACGTGTTTCCCGACAAGCTCTTCCAAGCCGACTTCTTCGGTGAAATGGCCTTCGTCATCGACGGGGGACAGCACGCCGAGGCCGTTCTGCTGGCCTGCGACGTAGTCGTCCGCGCCGTGGCCGGGGGCGATGTGGACCGCGCCGGTGCCGGTGTCCGTGGTGACGAAATTGGCTAGGATGACTTTCGAGGTGCGGTCGAGGAACGGGTGTTTCGCTTCGGCTCCTTCGAGCTCCTTGCCTTTGAATTCCCGGACGGTTTCCTTGAGGTTGTAACCGGTTTTTTCCGCGAAGGATTCAATCGACTCGCGGACGAGGATGAAGTTTTCCTCGTTTTCACCGTTGGAAAATTTCCCGGCAAGGTAGGTGAATTCCGGGTGCAGGGCGATGCCGAGGTTTGCCGGAAGGGTCCAGGGGGTGGTGGTCCAGATCGGGAGGGATGCCTGCCCGGCGAGTTCTCCGGAGACGAGGGGGAATTTCACGAAGATGGCCGGAGAAACTTTGTCTGCGTATTCCACCTCCGCCTCGGCGAGCGCTGTCTGTGCGCCGTAGGACCATTGCACAGGCTTCTTGGACTGGTAGATGCTGCCGCTTTCCACGAGTTTCGCGAAGACGCGGAGGATGTTCGCCTCGTAGGCGGGATCCATGGTGAGATAAGGATTTTCCCAGTCGCCGAAGACCCCGAGGCGTTTGAAAGAGGCGCGCTGGATATCGATGAAGCCGGAGGCGAACTCGGTGCAGCGGCGGCGGATTTCGGCAGGCTCCAGTCCGGCCGCCTGCTTGACGACTTTGAACTCGATGGGCAGTCCGTGGCAGTCCCAGCCGGGGACGAAAGGTGCGTGGAATCCGGCCATGGTCTTGGATTTGACCACCATGTCTTTCAGCAGCTTGTTCAGAGCTGTGCCCATATGTACGTCGCCGTTGGCGAAGGGCGGGCCATCGTGAAGGATGTAATCAGGTGCGCCGGCGGCTTTGCGGGCGGCGGTGATTTTCCCGTAGAGGCCGGTTTTCTCCCAAATCGCCAGGCGCTGAGGCTCGTTTTTCACCAGATCGCCCCGCATCGGGAACGAGGTCTGGGGGAGTGTCAGCGTGTCTTTGTAATTCGGGGCGGTGCTCATGGCGGGCGCGGAAGCTAGCAACCGCTTTCCGCCGGGTCAACACCGGGGAAGCCCTCCGATCAGGCACTGGGCACCGGGCCATGGGCCGAGACACAGGTGATGTTCCGAGATCGACGCTGTCTTTCCCCTTCATCGGACATGGTGCGTCATGACATGGGATTCAATGACGCAAAACGGGGTTGTCTGGACTGATCGAGAAGACTATCCTGGCCCCGTCTCCGTTCTCAAACCACCGTTCACATCACCTCCATGGGCATTTTCAGCAAACCACTCCTCCGCAGCCAACAGAAGCGTGACGACATGCCCGAGGGCTTGTGGTCCAAGTGTCCGGACTGCGGTGCGATGGTCCACGCGCTGGAACTGAAGCAAAATCTCCAGGTCTGCCCGACTTGCAGCCACCATTTTCTCATGGATTCCATGGATAGGATCCTACTGCTCGCCGATACCGGGACGTTTGAGGAAACGGAGGCCGGTCTGTTTTCGGGAAATCCTCTCGGATTCAATGGCTACGAAGCAAAAATCGAAGGTTTGCGCGCGAAAACCGGCATGAACGACGCCGTCGTCACCGGTAAGCTGAAAATCCACGGCAAGCCTGCGATGATCGCGGTGATGGACTTTAAATTTTTCGCCGGTTCCATGGGATCGGTAGTCGGGGAGAAAATCACCCGTGCGATCGAGACGGCCATCGCGGAGAAGCGGGGCATGATCATCGTCTCCGCCTCCTCCGGCGCGCGCATGCAGGAGGGAATGCTCTCCCTGATGCAGATGGCGAAAACATGCGGCGCGCTCGCTCGTCTCGGCGAAGCTCACCTTCCCTATATATCGGTCCTGACCCATCCGACAACGGGAGGGGTAACAGCCTCTTTCGCAACCATCGGAGATATCAATATCGCCGAGCCGAAGTGCATGATCGGCTTCGCCGGACCACGCGTGGTGAAGGAAACGACCCACCAGAATCTCCCTCCCGGGTTCCAGACGGCTGAGTTCATGCTCTCCCACGGTCTGATCGATGCGATCGTGCCCCGGTCCCAGATGCGTGACCGTATAGGGAAGATCCTTGGATTCACGATGGCCTGAACTCCGGCAGCCTCAGGCGAAAAGGTCCGTGATGACTTTGGCCGGCTCCACTCCCGTGAGGCGCTGGTCCAGGCCTTGGAATTTGTAGGTCAGCCTTTCGTGATCCATGCCGAGGGCGTGGAGGATGGTGGCGTGGAGGTCGCGGATGTGTACGGGATCCTTGGTGATATTGTAACTCATCTCATCGGTCTCGCCATAGGTCAGACCGCCCTTGATTCCCCCTCCTGCCATCCAGAGGCTGAAGCAGCGGGGATGGTGGTCGCGACCGTAGTTTGTTTCTGAAAGTTCGCCCTGGCAGTAGACGGTGCGGCCGAATTCGCCGCCGAAAACAACGAGTGTATCCTCCAGCATCCCGCGCTGTTTCAAATCCTGGATAAGGCCGTAGCAGCCCTGGTCCACGTCCTTGCACTGAGATGCGAGATCGCGTGGGAGATTCCCGTGCTGGTCCCAGCCACGATGGAAAATCTGGACGAAACGCACACCGCGCTCAAGGAGCCGGCGTGCCATGAGGGTGGAGTTGGAAAACGTCCCGCGTGTCTTGCTATCCTCGCCGTACATCCCGTAGGTCTGCTCAGTTTCTCCACTGAGATCCGCCAGCTCGGGCACGGAAGACTGCATGCGGAATGCCATTTCATATTGCTGCATGCGGGTCTGGATTTCCGGATCACCCACATTCTCGAAGGATATCCGGTTCATTTTTCCGAGGCCGTCCAACATGCTGCGCCGCAGTTCGCGCGGGATGCCTGGCGAGTCCTTGAGGAACAGAACGGGATCGCCCAACGAACGCAGGGCGACTCCGGAATACTTCCCTGGTAGATATCCGCTGCCCCAGAGGCGTGAGGAAATCGCCTGGACGTTGGAGAAAGGTGAACTGTGGGTGGCGTGAAGGACTACGAACGAGGGCAGATCCTCGTTCATGGAGCCGAGTCCGTAAGACATCCACGAACCGATGGAGGCCTTCCCGTTTTGCATCGATCCGGTGCATACGAGCTGGTTGGCCGGCTCGTGGTTGATCGCATCCGTATGCATGGATTTGATCACGCAGATATCATCCGCCATCCTGGCATGCCAGGGAAGAAGCTCGCTGAGCCAAGTCCCTGATTGGCCGTGTCGGGAGAATTTGAAACGTGACGGGGCCAACGGGAATTTCGCTTGGCCGGAGGTCATCCCGGTGAGCCTCTGGCCCTGTGATTCGAGGTAGCCTTTGAGATCTTCCTGAAACCGTTTTTCCAGATCCGGCTTGTAGTCGAACAGCTCGAGCTGGGAGGGCGCGCCGATGAGCGAGATATACACCACCCGCTTCGCCTTCGGGGCAAACTGCGGGGTTGGCGCGTTACCCGTGCTTTCCGCCGCACCGAATCCCCGTTCTCCGAGTAGGGATGCCATTGCCGCCATACCCAGCCCGGTGCCGGATTTCCTGAAAAACTGACGGCGGGTCAGGGCGTTGTTGTATTGGTCGAGATTGTTCATAGGAAAACTGCCCGGAGATCAGCGGGAGAGGTTGGAAAGTGGATTCTAGCGGGTGACGGTTTCGTCCAGGTTGAAGAGTTGATTGGCGACCAGGGTCCACGCGGCGAGCTCGACAGCGTCGATACTTCCGTCCGGCTCGAGTTCTCCGATTTCGATTGCCAGGCGGGCCTGTTCGGGTCTGGCGGTGTAGTAGTTTTTTGCCTGGTCCAAGGTTTCCCGGAGGGCGGAGCGCTCTTCAGGATCGAGTTTCCTGTCGAGCAAGCGGAGGGAAACGAAATCCGCGCGGGTGTCGAAATTTTCGCTGGATTTGACCGCGTTCTGGGCAAGGACGCGGCTGGCTTCGACAAACTGCGGGTCGTTCATCATTACCAGAGCCTGAAGCGGGGTATTGGTCATATCGCGGCGGACGCAGAATGTTTCGCGAGTGGGAGCGTTGAGGATCTCCATCGAAGGAGGAGCGGCAGTGCGTTTCCAGAAGGTGTAGAGGGAGCGGCGGCGCAGGGCCTCGCCGGTGTCCTGTTCGTAGTTTTTCGTGTTCGATTCCTTCATGGCCACCGCCTCCCAGATACCTTTCGGCTGGTAGGGCTTCACCGGAGGGCCGCCCACGGATTCCGAAAGGATGCCAGCGCTGTCCAAAGCCAGGTCGCGTAGCTGCTCGGCATCGAGCCGCGTTCTGGGTCCCCGCGAAATCAGTCGGTTCGATGGGTCTATTTCCAGCTTGCCGGGAGAAATCCCACCCGCCTGGCGGTAGGTGGCGGATGTGACGACGGTCTTGATCATGTGCCGGTAGTCCCAGCCGCTGGCGACGAATTCCGAGGCCAGCCAATCGAGCAGTTTCGGATGGGTGGGGCGGGCACCCATGATGCCGAAATCACCCGTCGTCTCCACGATCCCTGTTCCGAAAAGGTAGCTCCAAAGGCGGTTCATCGTCACCCGCGCGGGCAGCGGATTCTCCGGATCGTTCAGCCACATCGCAAGGCCGAGACGGTTGGCGGGAGCGCCCTCCGGCATGGGCGGGAGCATGGCGGGGGTGGCTGCGTAGACCTCGTCGCCCAACGAGGCGTACTGACCACGGATGAGGACGTGCGCGCTTGGCTTACCGTCCTTTTTCTCCTCATACACCAGCGATGGCGAACCGCGCTCCCGGAGTTTGTCCTGCTCCGCCTTCAAAGCGTCTTTCTCTCGCGTCAGATCCTGGGACGGTCCGTCCACGGAGGTGATGAAATGCGTGAAAACGATCTTTTCCTGCTCGGGCGTACGCTGCCCCTCAGGAAGTGCTGCCAGCTTTTCGGCGATCCGGGAATCGGCGAGGGCATTGATTTCCTCATCCGCGAGTAGACGCCGATAGAAGCGGAAATCCTGCAAGGCGACCTTCGTGCTCAAGCCGGAGTCGCCACCGTGGCGTGAGCCGAAACGCAGGGGAACATGAGTTTCCAGCGAATCTCCCAAGGTACCGGGATCCAGGGCGCCGTCCGCCGGGATGCCGTCGATGAAAAGCCGCATCGCGTTCTTGGGATCTTTCTTTCCATCGAAGGTGATCATGACGTGGAACCATTTTCCTGCCTCCATTTTCTGGTTGGAAACGATCTTGTTGGCGGAATTGTTCCAGGAATCGATGACGTGTCCGCCGACCTTCCCTCCTTGCAGCCAGATATCCCAGCCGCGGAATGCCTGGCCGGGATCCATTTTCGCGATGACGGCACCCGTAGGGCTTCCCTCGAACCAGACGAATCCGCCGTAGCTGACCTGATCGCTGCGGGAGAATCCACCGATGTCGCCGAGTTCGATATTGCTGTCGGTAACGACGACCGCTTTACCCAGCGGCCCATCGATATGATCCGGGGCCGCCTGCAGTTCCCGAGTGATACCGTCGACCGTCCCTGCGATATTTCCTTCCGCCCCGTTGAGCGGGAAATGGATGGCCAGGGCGGGATCGGTTTCCTCGGATTCTACGGCAGCGGTTCCGGAGAGCCACGCTAGGTAGTCGGCTTTCGCCGCCTCCCGGCGGTTGGCCAGGCGCTTGTCCACGTCCGCGAGTCCGGTTTCGATTTTCGCCCATTTCTCCCTGTCCTCCATCAGTGGGACGAACACGGTCGGGGGATGTTCTGCGTTGTTCCCGTCCAGCGCGGAGATGTCGTTGTTTCGGAAAAAAGCGGTGAGCTGGTAGAATTCCTTGGTGGAAAAGGGATCGAACTTGTGGTCGTGACAGGACGCGCAACTCGCGGTCAGACCGAGCCAGATGGCCCCCATGGTATCGACCCGGTCCGCGGCGTAGATCGCGAAATATTCATCCGCGATCGCCCCCCCTTCGCCGGTGGTGGCGAGGCAGCGTAGGAAGCCCGTGGCGATTTTCTGATCGAGCGTGGGCCGCGGCAACATGTCGCCGGCGATCTGCTCTTTTGTAAATTCATCCCAAGACATGTTCTTCTTAAAAGCCCGGATCACCCAGTCGCGGAAGGGCCAGATGGCGCGATAATTGTCGATGTGGATGCCATGGGTATCCGCGTAGCGCACGGCATCCAGCCAATGCCGGGCGAGGTGCTCGGCGCTGCCAACGCTGGCAAGCAGGCGATCGGCTTCCTCGGAAACGGCAGCTTCCTGATCTTTTTCGTAAGCATCGACGAAGGCATCCGTTTCAGCAGGTTCCGGCGGTAGTCCGGTGAGATCGAAGCACAGCCGGCGGTGAAATCTGCGTGTGTCCTCCGCTTCGTTCGGCTCCAGGCCAGCCTCCGCCAGCTTCTCGAAAACAAAGCCATCGATAGCTTTCTCCGACCAGTCGTTCTTCATCGCCTCCACCCGTTTCACCGGCTGATAGGACCAGTGCCCTTCGTACTCCGCGCCCTGCGCGATCCATTTCTCCAGGATCGCGATCTCGCGTGCGCCCATGGTCTTGTGACTCTCGGGCGGGGGCATCACTTCATGCTCGTCCTTCGATCTGATCAGCTTCACCAGCTCGGATTCCTCCGGCTTGCCTCTGATGATCACCGGTGCGCCGAAATCACGCACCTTGAAAGCTTCCTTTTCCATGTCCAGACGCAGCGGCTCTTTGTCCGGCCTACGCGTCCCGCTGTCCGGACCGTGACAGTGGTAGCAGTATTCGGAGAGTATGGGTTGGACGTGCTCGTTGAAGGAAATTTCCTCAGGTAGCACCATTGCCGGAGCTTCTTTCAACCACCGCCGCTTCATGGTAAAATACGATGGGTTTCTCCTGGCACCCGGCCAGCAGAATTCCGGAACATACGGCAATCCATCGGGGTTTTCTCATTTCCTCCAAACTAAACACCCACAGCCTACCCTGCAATGCTCGAAATCCTTTCAGCAGCAAGCGGAGCCTCCCGGAAATTCTTCATTGGAGTCTGACATTTAAAATCTAGAGTTTCCCCACATGAAACGCCTCTTCCTCCTCGATGGTATGGCCCTGATCTACCGGGCGCATTTCGCCCTCATCAACAACCCGATCCGGAACTCAAAGGGCGTCAATACCTCCGCCCTTTACGGCTTCACCAACACCCTGCTCTCCATCCTGGAAAAGGAGACCCCCACCCACCTCGGGGTCGCCTTCGATACCTCCGCGCCAACCCCGCGACATATCAGATACCCCGCCTACAAGGCCCAGCGCGACGCGATGCCCGAAGAACTCGCCGACTCCATCCCGCATGTGAAAGCCCTCTGCCGCGCGTTCGCCATCCCCGTCCTGGAGATTGACGGTTTTGAAGCGGACGACCTCATCGGCACCCTTGTGAAACGCGCGGAACCCGATGGCTTCGAGTCCTACATGGTCACGCCCGACAAGGACTTCGCCCAGCTCATTTCCCCCACCACCTACATGTGGAAACCGGGTCGGAAAGGCAGCGAATACGAAATTATCGGCATGGAGCAGCTCGAAGGCATCTGGGGCGTTTCCGAACCTCACCAGATCATCGACCTGCTAGGCCTCATGGGCGATGCCTCCGACAATATCCCCGGCATCCCGGGAATCGGTCCGAAGACCGCGCAGAAGCTCATCAAGGAATACGGTTCCATGGAGAAACTGCTCGCCAACACCTCCAAACTCAAAGGCAAGCAGAAGGAAAACGTCGAGGCCAACAAAGACCAGGCACTGCTCTCCAAGGACCTCGCAACCATCATCATCGACTGCCCCATCGAAGTCACCTGGGAAGACCTACTTGTCTCCCGGCGCGACGACGAAGCTATCAAACAGCTTTTCACCGACTTCGAATTCCGCACCCTCACCAAACGCCTCTTCGGAGACGAAACACGGACCGCGGACTTCAGTCCGCCTCCAACGCCTGGCGAAGCCGCGAGCACAAACATCTTCGACACCTTCAAGACCATCGAGGAAGTCCCCCACACCTACCGCCTGGCGAAAACCCCGGCCCTCCGGAAGCAACTTTTCGCCGAACTAGCCGAGAAGAAATCCTTCTGCTTCGACATCGAAACCACCTCCCTCGATCGCCACTCCGCGAAACTCCTCGGCATCGCCTTTTCGTGGAAAGCGCACGAAGGCTGGTATCTTCCCTACCACGAATCTCAAATCCCGAATCTCAAATCCCTTTTCCTCAGCCCTGCTGAAAAAATCGGTCACAATCTCAAATACGATCTTTCCGTCCTTCATTCCCACAACATCGAAGTAGCCGGCCCCTTCTTCGATACCATGCTCGCCGATGCGCTCGCCGCCCCCGAGCGCCGACACAGCATGGACTACCTCTCCGAAATCCTGCTCGGATACTCACCGGTGAAACTCGCCGATATCGCAGTCGCCCCGGCCGATGATTCCGCCCAGGACGACCTCTTCGCCCATGCCGAGAAAAAGGCCAAAAAATCCAAGGATCTCGACATGGAATCCATCCCCTTGGAGGCGCTCGCAGAATACGCCGCAGAGGATGCCGACGTCACCTTCCAGCTCGCCGAGAAACTCCGCCCCCTGCTCTCGGAAACCGGCCAGGAAAGGATATTTTCCGAAATCGAAGCTCCGCTCATGCCCGTGCTGGTCCGGATGGAGATGGAAGGCATCGCCATCGACGAGGACGCGCTCGGAACCATAGCCACCGGCCTCCAGCAATCCATCGAGCAGCACGTCGCCGCGATCCAGTCGTTCTCGCCGAGTCCCTTCAACATCGCCTCACCCAAGCAACTCGGCGAGTTCCTCTTCGATCATCTCAAGCTGCTCGACAAACCGAAGAAAACCAAAACCGGCCAATACAAGACCGACGAGCAAACCCTCTCCACCCTCATCGGCATCCACCCGGTCATCGGGGAAATCCTGAGCTACCGAGAGTCTTCGAAGCTCAAATCCACCTACCTCGACGCCCTCCCCACCCACGTCGCCCCGGAGACCGACCGCATCCACACCCACTACCATCAGCTCCTGGCAGCCACCGGTCGCCTCGCCTCCTCCGATCCGAATCTCCAGAACATTCCTGTCCGTTCCGAGGCGGGTAGGAAAATCCGCGAAGCCTTCGTTCCGCGCGAAGGCTTCACCCTGCTTTCCTGCGATTACTCACAGATCGAGCTCCGCGTCATGGCCGCCCTCGCCTGCGATCCGACTATGATCTCCGCCTTCCAGGACGGAGCCGATATCCACACCATCACCGCCGCGAAGGTGCACGGAGTCACCCCTGAGGAAGTCACCCGCGACATGCGCTCCGGCGCGAAAATGGTCAACTTCGGCATCATCTACGGCATCTCCGCCTTCGGCCTCTCCCAGCGCCTGGCCATCCCCCGCACCGAAGCAGCCGAAATCATCGACGCCTATTTCCGAGAATACCCCGCCATCAGGGAATACATGGACCGCACCATCGCCGAGTCCCGGGAAAAAGGCTACGCCGAAACATTGGCAGGCCGCCGCCGCGCCTATCCCGACCTCTCCTCCGGAAACGCCGGCCTGCGCCAGAACGCCGAGCGCGCCGCCATCAACATGCCCATCCAAGGCACCTCCGCCGACATGATCAAACTCGCCATGATCAAGATCGACGCCCTGCTCCGCAAGAAGCCCTATCAGACCAAAATGCTGCTCCAGGTCCACGACGAACTCGTCTTCGACCTCCACCCCGACGAGGAAATCGAGCTAGTTCCGAAAATCCTCCATATCATGGAAACCGCCCTCCCGTTACCCCATGGCGTACCGATCCTGGTCGAAAAAGGCACCGGGAAAAACTGGCTCGCGGCACATTGACACCAATATGGAGAAGGGGTTTGCAACCCCTTTGCGGAGGATCAGGAAATCGGTTCGTTGGGCTTGTGCGAAGGAGTTGCAAACCCCTTCTCCCTATCCGGCTAAGCCACCGTTCCTCCTCCGGTTTGACGCCCAGGCGGAAATCCTTTCCTCACGGAAGGAATGCAGGCGGCACTCACCAGCAGGGGGAAAGTCACCGTTCCCCCGAAACCCTCCCGCAGCTTGATGAAGGAGTGTGACACGGACATTCTCGCGCACTTCGCCACCCGTGACGATGTGGCTCAGCTCCGACAAGGTCGAAAGGCTGATGACGGATATTTTTGAATCCGGTGGGCGACCGGAGATTGCCCCCACTGTGTCTTCCTACGATGTGTGTTGAACCGCGGCCGGGTTTGTGAGATGACGGGGACGTGCGAGGTTCCGCGATGGGAGATGTGCTGAGGATCTGGGCTTGGGCGATGGCGTCGCTGGGGCTCGGGTTGGTATTCACACCGGTAGCGTTCAATGGCGGGAAAGCACTTTCCGAACTCTCTGTCTCAAAGGATTTCAACGGGCTGGTGAACAAGTTCGCCGCGTGGAGTGGTGCGGCGCGCCTGGACGATTTCTTCAAAGTCTGCTGGCCGTTGGCGGGTCTGCTTCTGCTGTTTCCCCTGATCGAATGGCTGCGGCTGGCCGAGCGCAGGCGCGGTGGGAATGCCTGGTCCGTGCGTCTCCCTCACGCGGCCCGATCCAATCCCGATAGCGGGCAAATCATCGTGAAAAACCGCTGGGGGCCGTTGCATGCGATGATAGGATTCTGCCTGACGTTCGGCATTTTCGCTCTGATCGGCTACGCCATGGTGCGCGCCGGATCCTTCGCCTGGAAGAGCGGGGGAGGGGGGTGGAGCGAGAGACTGTGGATGGAGCTCGGGCTGGCGGTGGCTGTAGCGATCGCGGTGGAGACGTTTTTCCGGCGCATGGTGCTGGGGATTTTCCTTCGTGCGATGGGAGCGGTGCCTGCGGTGATTCTCGCGGCGGCGATGTTCGGTGCGGTGAGTTTCGTTCTCAGCGGATTGAGCCGTCCGGACACGGGCGATGCAGAAACCCTCACCCCGTTCCAGCTCGGTCGTTTGCTCGTCACGGGTGGTGATCCGATGTGGCGGCTGGCGGCGGTTTTCCTGCCATGGTTCGCGTTTGGTTGCGTCCTGGGGTGGGCGCGGTGGCGGACCGCTTCGATGTGGCTGCCGACCGGACTTCTGACCGGATGGATGCTCGCCGATTCACTTTTTTCGAAAGCGACCCAAGCGCTTCCGGTCCCGGATACGATCGCAGGATACGTGGCTACCGGATCGTTGCACGAAGGTGTGGTTCCGCTGCTCGGAGTGATCGTCGTCGGCGGACTCACATTTGTCATCACCCATGGAACTTCATTCAAACGCCGTGACTCCGTGGCGGACCCATCCGCTTGATTGGCTTTACCCTCCGTCCTGTGCGTTGTGCGAGGCCGGATTGAAAGGCCAGCGCTGGCTGTGCGATGGATGCTCGGATGCGATGCCCAGAATCTCGGTTCCGTTCTGCGATGTTTGCGGAGAGAGTTTTCCGGGTGATATCGAGGGATCCTTCGAGTGCCCGAACTGCACCGGGCTGTCGTTCCACTTCGAGTTCGCGCGGGCGGCGATGGATCGGTCCGACGAAGCTTTGGACCTGATCCACCGGTTGAAATACGGGCGGCAGATCCATCTGGCGCGGGAACTGGGCAGACTTGCGGCCGAGGCCTTTTCCGATCGCAGGCTAGCGTTGGCGATGGAGGAGAAATGGCCGATGGTGCCGGTGCCCCTGCATCCTTCGAGGAAACGGGAGAGGTATTTCAATCAGGCGGAGGAGATCGCGCTGGCAGTGCGGGAGGAAACGGGTCTGGTAGTGGAGAACCGGCTGCGCCGTATCCGGAAAACGGTTACGCAGACGCGTCTCAGCCGGGCGCAGCGGATGGAGAACCTCAAAGGTGCGTTCGCGATCGGCAAGAACGGATGGTTGTTCGGGAAAAAGGATTTCGAGCCGACTCCAGGCGCGATCCTGATCGACGATGTGTTCACGACAGGCTCCACGGTGGACGCGTGCGCGAAGGTGCTGAAGGCCTCGGGTGTGGAGCGTGTGGCCGTGTTGACGGTGCTCCGGGGATGAACATCGAAGATGCTTTACGGCAGGAGTCCACGCATTTCCCGAGTGGAGGCAGCTATGTCGTCCGCGAGAAGGAGGTGGGAAACGATCACGCACCGCCTCGCACCCGAGGAGAGGACGAGATCCAGATTCCCCGGCTTGATCCCGCCGATGCAGAACGCGGGGATATGTTTTCCTACTTCCGCTTCCATCTTCGAAACTTCATCAAGCCCGATCGCCGGGCGGCCTGCTTTGGTGGGGGTGGGGAAAAGCGGACCGAAACCGATGTAGTCGGCGTGATCCGCGAGCGCTTGTTTCGCCTGTGCCAGACTGTGGGTGGAGCGACCGATGATCATTTTTTCACCAACCAGCTTCCGGACATCCGCGATGGAGCCATCGTCCTGGCCTATGTGGACCCCGTCTGCTTCAAGTTCCACGGCCATTTCGGGAAAGTCGTTGAGTATGAAAGGAATGCGTGCGGATCTGCAGATCGGGAGGATTTTTTCCGCCGATCTGAAAATGGCTTCCCGGGATATTCCTTTGGCACGGAGCTGGATGATATCCGCCCCGCCGGAGATGAGGGATTCCGTGGCCTTCTCCACGGCGTTTTCCGGGACGTATCCGAAGTCCACGATGCCGTAGAGGTGGGCGCTTGTTAGTTCCGGGCGCATGTTCGCTGACGGTTTGTTTCCGATTGACGTGGAGGAGAGGCCCACGCTGCAAGTCACAGACCCTTTTCCTCAAGGAAACGACCGACCCAGCCGATGTCGTAGGTGCCGTTCTCGAAATCCGGGTGGTTGAGAATTTCCTGCTGGAAGGGGATGGTGGTCTTGATGCCGTGGATGGTGAACTCCCCGAGCGCGCGTTTCATCCGGGCGATGGCGATCTCGCGGTTCGCTCCGGTGACGATGAGCTTCGCGATCATCGAGTCGTAATACGGCGGGACGGAGTAGCCGGAATAGACGTGGGTATCGACCCGCACGCCTTTTCCGCCGGGCGCGTACCAGAGCGAGATGGTGCCGGGGCTGGGCATGAACTTGTTGTAGGGATCCTCCGCGTTGATGCGGCACTCGATGGCGTGGCCGCGCGGATTGACGTTCAGCACATGGCAGGAGAGCGACTCTCCGGCGGCGACCCGGATCTGCTCCTTGATCAGCTCGCAACCCATGACTTCCTCGGTCACGGGATGCTCCACCTGGATGCGGGTGTTCATTTCCATGAAGTAGAAATTCTCTCCCGCCTCATCCACGAGATACTCGATGGTGCCGGCGTTCTGATAGTTGATCGCCTTGATCAGAGCGACGGATGCGTTACCCATCTTCTCGCGCATTTCCTCGGAAATGAGGGGTGAGGGGCATTCCTCGATGATCTTCTGGTTCCGCCGCTGCATGGAGCAATCACGCTCGCCGAGGTGGATGAAATGGTCGTGGGAGTCCGCGATGATCTGGAACTCGATGTGGTGGGGATTGAGAACAAGTTTCTCAAGGTAGCAATCGCCGTTGCCGAAGCAGGCCATGGCTTCGTTGGAGGCTGCTTGGAAAAGGGATTTGAACTCCTCCTCCTTGAAGCAAGGGCGCATGCCGCGTCCGCCACCTCCGGCGGTGGCCTTGATCATGACAGGCAGACCGATCTCTTTCGCTTTCGCGAGTGCCTCGTCGATGTCTTCGATGATTTCCGAACCGGGGGTGATGGGTACTCCGTTGGCGACGGCCGTGGCACGGGCGGTGGCTTTGTCTCCCATCATCCGGATGACATCGGCGGAGGGGCCGATGAAGACGATGCCGGAAGTCTCGCAGATATCGGCGAAGCGCGCGTTCTCCGAGAGGAATCCGTAGCCGGGATGGATCGCGTCCGCCCCGGTGATCTCTGCGGCGGCGATGATGCGGTCGGGCTTGAGATAGCTGTCTTTGCTGGGGCCGGGCCCTATGCATACGGCTTCGTCAGCGAGCTGGACGTGCATGGAATCGACATCCGCCTCCGAATACACGGCGACGGACTCGACACCGAGTTCGCGGCAGGCGCGGATGATTCTGAGCGCGATTTCACCACGGTTCGCTACCAGGACTTTTTTGAACATGAAGGGAGTTTGTTAGGTTTCAGTGTTCGGTTTTCAGGAAGACCAAAACGGAGTGAGTTACTTGATGCAGAACAGGACGTCGCCGTATTGCACGGGGTTTCCGTCCTCGGCGACGAGCTCGCAGATGGTGCCGGAGCGCTCCGCCTTGATCTCGTTCATCACTTTCATGGCCTCGATGATGCAGAGTGTCTGTCCTTCGGAAACGGCGGTGCCGACTTCCACGAAGTTCGGTGCGTCCGGGGCGGGCTTGCGGTAGAAGGTGCCAACCATGGGGGAAGCGATTTCCGCGCCTTCGGCGGCAGCGGGTGCCGGTGCCGCCGCCGCCGCCTGTGCGGGCGCGCCTCCTGCTGCGGGAGCGGAGAAATTAGCGGCGGCCGGGGCGGAAGGGAGGCTCGCGAGAAGTCCGCTGAGTTCCTCCATGTCGGGGCCTTTTTTGAGTTTCAGATGAAAGTCCTTTTTCGAAAGATCGAAGTGGGTGAGACCATGCTCGTTCATCAGTTCCACGATAAGCCGGATTTCTTTGAGGTCCACGGAGTGTAAATTCTTGGTATTTAGAGGTATGAGGGAGTCACCGCGACTCCTTCACTCGGAAAAGGTACGGACTCGCCCCGAAGTGCGTCAAGCATCATCCCGATCTTCATTGCCCGCATCGAGGGAAAACTCCAGCCACGGATGCGGTAGACCGTTGATCCGTGGCTCGAAGCGGTGGGTGCCGCTATAGTAGCGGCGGGTGGTGATCGGCTTGAATGAGTGCCTGCCTTTGATTTCTGCGCATTCGCCTGGTTTCATTTCGCGGATCCGGCCTTTGAATACCTTCGGAGCGAGTCCGCCATTCGCCTTGCGATGATGGATTGCGTAGTCGAAGAGCAGCTTCTGATGGCGCTTCGAAACATTCCGGATGGTGATGGAATACGATAGCCTGCCACCCATCGGGATTTCCGTTTCATCCAGGGAGACCGAGACGACCTCGAAGGACTCCGGCTCCCCGTATCCGTGGAGGGAAAGCGCGCCGGGATGGCCTTTTTTCAGGAGCGTGCGGCAGGCGTGGCGGGAGATTCTGTCGAGTTCCTTGCTTTCCGGAAACTCTGTTTTCCAACTTCGCAGGGTTTCCACGACAAGTCCGGGATGGGCTTTGCTGAGGTCGTTGAGGTGGTTGGAAACGGAGAGGCGGACGTATTCGCTAGAGTCGGTGTGGAGTTTTTCCAGGAGGGAAAGGCCTTTTTCCGGGTTCGCGAGCAGTTCCGGAAGCCGCTCGCCCCATGGGAGGAGCGGACGGGAGCCTTCGGAAACGAGTCGCCTCACATGCTCGTCCGGATGGGCGCACCATCCGTGCAAGAGCGCCAAGGTGCGTTCGGGTTGATGATGGAGAAACGGACGGATCGCGAATTCCGCTGAGATATGTGGAGTCATCGCACGGAGGGCAGAGGTCGCTTCGTCGAAGTAATCCAAGCCTTTTCTCGCAACGAGCTCGGTGAAGGGCCAGAAGATGAAGCCGCGCAGGCCTTCTTTCGAGTTTTCGTTATTTGCGAGAACGGCGACCATCACCTCGAACTGGGCCGGTGGAGGCAGAGGCAGTGCGGCATCGATCCGATCCGCAAGCAGGTTGACGCGCTGCTTCATCTCGAGCGGGGCGAGAGCGGATTCCAGGTTTCGCAGAAACAGCTCCCGTGAAAAGGCAGGAGAAACGCGCCTCAGGTTTTTCGCGAGCAGTTTGGCTTTCTCGAAGGAAAGTTCGTTTTTAAAAGGTTCCATGGCGTGAGTTGGCGTGATTCCAACCATGCCTTGTGGCGCTTGCGAATCAAATCTCCCGCCATGCCATCCGTTCCGGAAGGTGATCCCGGTGTTGGCCTTATTCTCGCCTTTCCCGAGTTTCATCATCTCATCCAGTAGCTGGACAGGCGTAATGTGGAGCCAATACGGTGGTTCCCGGAGCCATAGTCTCACCGCTTCCGGAGGCTTGGTATGCCGCAGTTCCTCCAGCACCGCTTGCGGGATCAGGACTTTGCCGAAGAGCGAAGCCGGAGATGACGAGCAATTCACGGGCGCGATCCGACGCATCGGCAGAGTCCAAGCCGAGGAGTTGCTTCCAGGTGTCAGGAAGTTCGGGAGCCAGGGTCAACGCAAAAGACTACGTTGTCGGACAAAATTGGCGAGCGGACACGGGTGTAACTGAAAGTGGTGGTCAGAGCGTTGGCCGACGGGGAGCATACGCGCCTCGCGTGTTCCGGGCTGCGCCATCGCTGCCCGGTGGCTGGATACAAGGTTCGGTGACGATTGGGGATCAAGGTTCCGAACCAACCCGAAGCTTCTTGCCGCGTTTCCGGCGTGGGCGCCGGAAACAGCAAGCGAGGCGCTTACGCTCCCCACAGATGACGCTCTGCCCACCACTTTCAGTTACACCCAGCGGACACTTCGTTAGCCAGGACGTGCGGGATGTCCGAAATCTCATGTGGCGAAAACAACCCATGCTCGCGGGGATCGCGGTTCACTTCCCGGAGCCATCCTTGAGGTTGCGTCGTAGCCACTTGGGTGCGGGTTTCCCTTCGAAGATCCTTCGGCCTTGTTCAAACACCGCGACCTTGCGGAAGGGTTCACGTAGATCGTCATTGTCGAAAACCCAGACATGCGGCAGTTCGCGGATGGCGGCCTGGAGATTGGCAAGGGTGCGCGGGTAGCGGGTAATGAGTTTGTCCGCTGGCACGTCGTGACCCCCTTGGGAGACGCGCATCGCCACGCGTTGCTCCGACACTTCCGGACCCGAAATCCCGATGAAACAGAGGATCACCGTGTAGCCGCGTGCCGCCGCATCCTTCAAAAACTCCAACTTTTCGCCGACCGGATCGGAAAAGACGGTCTCGAATACGAAACTCTCCCCTTGGTCCACCAGTGCGCTTCGCAGGGTTCCAGCCACCCGAGCCGCAGTGTAGGATTCCATGTCCAGTTCATTCGCCAGCACGTCCGCGTTGACGAAGCGCAGTCCGGCGGGCTTGAGATGGGCGTGATAAAACGTGGTTTTGCCAGCTCCGTTGGAGCCGGTCACCGCCACAACCAATGGCCGTCGATCGAGCGGGAAACTCATCGTTTCGCAGCCTTCACCACCTCAAACTTGCGGTTGACGAAGCGCCCGGTGCTGCGCTTGCCATCAGCGGTGATCCGCACCAACAGACCCGGCGTATCGGACTGCTCGTAATGAGGATACGGCAGAGTTTTAAGGTGCTCGGCGACGCTCTTTCGCCCCTCGGGTGAATCTGCGGATTCAAGGCATTCCGAGAGCGGCCTGGCGGCACCGGCGCGTGTCAAGGCCATCGCCTGGACTCCCTGCAGGAGTGGTTCCACCGCACGACCCAGTTTCGCCCAGAATTCGATCTGGCCGGCAATCGACCGTTCCGCGCTCTCGGCGGTGAGACGGGCGTCAAGGACCAGCGTATCGGAAAGTTTCACAGGTTGGCTCATGGAAGGACGGTAGCAAAAAGCTACCCGGGGTCAAGATGCTGAAATCCGTACCGCCCCCGTGTCATCAGGTATTGAAAGTATGTTTGAGCGGGAATGCCTGTAAGGGTCCTGCGCGGTTCATATGAGGAAATTGCAAGATGGCAGGGGCAGTATCGTGGGGCGTTCCGGAATGAAGAGAATGCTGCGCTTCTCCTTGCATCCGTCTCGGCAGTCACCAATTCTCCCGCCATGCCATCCGTTCCCGAAGCCGATCCCCGCTTCAATGAATTCGTCCTGCTCCAGGCCCAGAATGCCGGGCTCTTCCTCGGTCAGATCCCGTTGCCCGGGACCGGCGAGAAATCCGTGAGTCTGCGTGCCGCGAAATCCGTGATCGATTCGCTGGCGATGTTGAAACGGAAAACCGCGGGCAACCTCACCGAGACGGAGGAAAAACTTCTCGACATGGCCCTGAAAAACCTGCTTCCGCTCTACAACACCACCCTCGAAAATTCCGAACCCTCAGACTCATGAAAACTTACCAACCGTTCCAGATTTCCAATGTTCCCGTCGGAGGACCGATTCCGTTTTTCATCCTCGGCCCCTGCGCGCTGGAGACGGAGGATTTCGCTTGGGAGATGGCCCGCTCGCTCAAGGAAATCGCCGACCGCACGGGCATTCCTTTCGTGTTCAAAGCCTCCTTCGACAAGGCGAACCGGACTTCCGTGAGTTCCTTCCGCGGCCCTGGCATCGAAGAGGGCTGCCGCATCCTCGGAGAAATTTCCAAAGAGCTGAAAGTCCCGGTCACTACGGATATCCATACCGCCGAGCATGCGGAAATCGCCGCCGAGCATATCGACCTGCTCCAGATCCCCGCTTTCCTGTGCCGACAGACGGATCTGCTCGAAGCCGCCGCGAAAACCGGCCGCGTGGTGAACGTGAAAAAAGGCCAGTTCCTCGCGCCGTGGGACTGCGTGAACATCGCCGATAAAATGCGGGCGTTCGGCTGCGAGCGGTTCCTGATTACCGAGCGTGGCACCACCTTCGGCTACAACAATCTCGTGGTGGACATGCGCTCCCTGCACATCATGCGGAAGGAAGGCATCCCGGTGATCTTCGATGCCACCCACTCGGTGCAACGCCCCGGCGGGCTCGGTGGCGCGACCGGTGGAGATGGCGAGCTCGCTCCCGTGCTCGCCCGCGCGGCGGTGGCCACCGGGCTTGACGGACTTTTCATGGAGGTCCATTCGGATCCCGCGAACGCCCTTTCCGACGGGCCGAACCAGATCCCCCTGGAGTTCATCGAGGATCTGCTCGTCAAGCTGCTCTCCATCCACCACGCCAGCCATTGACCGGTTGGCGCGGCCTTCGTCCAGATGATCCAGACGCTAGATATCGTCCTGCCGCTCGGTGTTTCCGAGAGCGCGGAGGCCCGCCGGAACGCGGTCGCCAAAACGCTTGGGATCGCGCCGGAAAGGGTGCGGGACATGCGTCTGAGGAAGCATTCCATCGATGCCCGGCAGCGCGAGGTGAAGGTGCAGTTGCGCTTGGAAATCGGCGTGGACGAAAGTCTTCCCGAGGAGCCGGCGCCGGTCTGGAGCTGCCCGCCACTGCCGGGAAATGCCAGGCGTGTGCTCATCATCGGGGCCGGACCCGCCGGGCTTTTCGCCGCGCTGAAATGCCTGGAGCTGGGAGCGAAACCGATCGTGCTGGAGCGCGGGAAGGATGCTTCCGCCCGCCGCTTCGATCTCGCTCCCATACTCCGCGAGGGCCGCGTGGTCGAGGACTCGAACTATTGCTTCGGCGAGGGCGGCGCCGGGACCTTTTCCGATGGGAAGCTCTACACCCGCGCCACCAAGCGGGGTCCCGTCGCGGAGATCTACCGCGTGCTCGTGGCGCATGGCGCGCCCGCCCGCATCCTGATCGACGCCCATCCGCACATCGGCTCGAACCTGTTGCCGAACGTGGTGAAAGCCCTTCGGAAATCGGTTCTGGACCATGGCGGCGAGGTGCATTTCCAAACGAAAGTAAACGGGCTTCTTCTTTCCGGAGGGAAAATCCGGGGAGTCACGACCACCGCCGATGAAGAGTTTCTCGCGGACTCGACCATACTTGCCACCGGGCATTCCGCGCGGGATATCTACGCGTTGCTCGCGGAAAACGGAATCCTGATGGAGCACAAGCCCTTCGCGATCGGCTTCCGCATCGAGCATCCGCAGCCGTTCATCGATAGGAACCAATACAACATCCCCGAGGGCCGCCCGCGCCCGGATCTGCTGCCCGCCGCCCGCTACCGGCTGGCGACGAAGATCGAAGACCGCGGGGTGCATTCCTTCTGCATGTGCCCGGGTGGATGGATCGTCCCGGCGGCGACCTCGGACGAGCAGGTGGTCGTCAACGGCATGTCCCTCTCCCGCCGCGACTCGCCCTTCGCGAATTCCGGTCTTGTCACTACCATCGAGCCGGAGGACATAGCGAAACTCATCCCCGCCCACGGCATCATGGCCGGGATCGCTTTTCAGGAAGAGCTGGAAAAATCCGCGAAGGCAGCAGGCGGAAACGATGGTCTCGGCCAGGTGGCTCCCGCCCAAAGGGTGGCCGACTACGTTTCCGGGAAAACCTCCACTGATCTACCAGAGACATCGTACTTCCCCGGCTTGAGATCCGCGCCCCTGCACGAGCTTTTGGCGAAACAGGTAACCTACCGCATCCGCAGCGGGCTGAAGCTTTTCAACCGACAGATCAAGGGCTACGCCTCGTCCGAGGCACTGCTGCTAGGCTTCGAGACCCGCACCTCGTCTCCCCTCCGCATCCCTCGCGATCCCGTGACACTCCAGCACCCGGAAGTCTCCGGTTTTTTCCCTTGCGGCGAGGGCGCCGGATACGCCGGGGGAATCGTTTCCGCCGCACTCGACGGCCTGAAATGCGCGGAAGCGGCGGCGGGGAATTGACTTTTGGGAAAAACATCACAAAATTGTGATCTTATGAAGACCGCCACCGTTCGTGATCTGCGCTACGATTTTCCAAAGATCGAGGCATGGCTGGAATGCGGCGAGGAAATCGTCATCACCAAGCACTCGAAGCCGATCGCCAGGATCCAGTCGGAGGAGGCGCGAAAAAAATCGCTGACCCCGCTTCCCGATTTTGCAGCGCGGCGGAAGAGAATCTGGGGCGACCGATCCTTCAGCCAGGAGGAAGTCAATGAGATGAGGGAGCTTGAAACCGGCGAGCCATGATCCACTACGCCGACACCAGTTTCCTCTGTTCAATTTACCGCGAGCAGGATCGTTCGCCGACGGCGGACCGTCTCCGGGCAAACCTCAACGAACCGCTCCACTACACGTCTCTGCTGGAATTCGAATTCCTCCAGGCGATCGAACTGCAGGTCTGGCTGTTTTCCAACGACAGGACCCGCGGGTACTCCCGCAACGAAGCGAACCGCATGATTGCGGACTGGGAATCGGATATCGGTACAGGCATCAACCGTTTGGTCCCCTTCGATATGTCCGCGGTCCTCAGCCTGTCCAAATCCCTTTCCCTCCGTCACACGGCCAACGGCGGCCACCGCACGCTGGACATTTTCCACATCGCGACCGCCGTTCATCTCGGTGCGAAAAAATTCCTGACATTCGATGCCCGTCAGAGAGTGCTCGCCGGGCACGCGGGCCTGGAAGTCCCCGAGTGATCCTTACCAATCATGGAAGATACCGAAAAACCACGCGCGAAGCGCTTCAACCGCGTCCGCGTGTTCTACCGGATGTATAGAAAACGCCTGATCGCCGGATTCGTCGTCATCGCCCACATCGCGGGAGGACTCACCTCGCTCGAAGCGGTGATGCAGAACCGAACCCCGCAAGGAGCCGTCGCCTGGGCGATTTCCCTGAACCTTTTTCCCTACGCCGCGGTTCCCGCCTACTGGACCTTCGGGCACTCCGAGTTCGATGGCTACACCGTGGCGCGACGCTCGAACTCCGGGAAATTCCAGCCGATCAGGGAAACGTTCCAGGATTCGCTGGAGGAAAACGATCTGATCGCGGAGCCGTCGGACAAGCTGGAGGAAACCATGGTGGCTCTGGCGGAGATGCCTTTCACCCGCGGGAACGAAACCGAGGTTCTCATCGACGGGGAGCAGACGTTCGCCTCCATGCTCGAGGCCATCTCCTCGGCGGAGAAATACATCCTCTTCCAGTTCTACATCGTGCGGGATGACAAGACCGGGCGGAAGTTCAAGGACGCGCTGATCGCAAAAGCGAAGGAAGGCGTGAAAGTCTATTTCCTCTACGATGAGATCGGTAGCCTGAGTCTGCCCGAAAGCTACGTGCGGGAGCTCTCCGATGCCGGTGTGGAGATCCACCCCTTCACCACCAGCCAGGGGGACGGTCGGAAATTTCAGATCAATTTCCGCAATCACCGTAAGATCGTGGTGGTGGACGGGAAGACGGGCTTCGCCGGCGGCCTGAACATCGGCGACGACTACATCGGGGAAAACGAGGAACTCTCACCCTGGCGAGACACGCATCTCCGGGTCACGGGGCCCGCCGCCGTTTCTCTACAGGCACCGTTCGCCGAGGATTGGTATTGGGAAACCGGGAAGCTCCTCGATCATCTCGATTGGAAGGCTCAAGCCTCCCCGGGAGGGGATACCGAGGTGCTCTGTCTGCCGAGCGGCCCCGCCGACCCCTTGGATACCTGCAATCTGTTTTTCCTCTCCGCGATCAACCACGCGGAGGACCGGCTCTGGATCGCCACACCGTATTTCGTCCCGGACTTGTCCATCATCTCCGCGCTCCAGATGGCCGCGCTGCGCGGTGTGGACGTCCGCATCATCATCCCGGAAAAAAACGACAGCCATCTGATAGGTCTTTCCTCGTATTCCTTTCTGAAAGACATGGAAACAGCCGGGATACGTACCTTTCACCATCAGAAGGGTTTCATGCATCAGAAAGTCATGCTCGTGGATGATGATTTCTCGTGCGTCGGCTCCGCCAACATGGACAACCGCTCCTTCCGCCTGAACTTCGAGATCACCCTCGTCGTCAAAGGGAAATCCTTCGCCAGCAAGATGGAAACCATGCTGGAGGCGGACCTCGGTGATTCCATCGAGGTGGGCGCCTCCTCCTATACTTCCAAGCCTTTCTACTTCCGCCTGGCCTCACGCATCTCCCGCCTCTTGGCTCCTATCCTGTGAGCTTCCTGGAGCGAGGGCATCGAGACGGACCGCGCATGGCGTTCTCCCGGTGAAAAATTCCACTGGATGAGCGGTTTCTTATCGTTAGTCTCCGTCTCAAAGCCTTCTCATGAAACCACTTCCTCTCCTGCTCGCCGCGACCTTCGCATTCCATTCGTTTTCCCACGCCGAAACCGGGCAGACTCCCGCCGCCGTCTTCCCCGAAGCTTCCGGAACAGGCATCCAGGGCGAGCTGAAAAAGTGGCATCGCATCAACATTTCCTTTGCTGGCCCGCAAAGCTCCGAGGACGCTGATCCGAATCCGTTTCTCGACTACCGGCTGGAAGTGGTCTTCACCCACACGCTTTCCGGCATCACACTCAAAGTCCCGGGGTATTTCGCCGCAGACGGGCGGGCGGGTGAGACTTCCGCGGATTCCGGAAACATCTGGCGTGCGCATTTCTCCCCGCCCGAAACGGGCGACTGGACTTTCGAAGCGACTCTCGTTGCCGGGAAAAACATCGCGGTTGAGAGCGGGAAAGGCACGCCCGCTACCCTTGATGGTGACGAGAGCGGAACGGTCGCGGGAAAATTCACCATCGCCCCGAGCGACAAGACCGGACGCGACAACCGCTCGCGCGGGAACCTGCGTTACGTGGGCGAGCGCTATCTGCGTTGGGCGGAGACTGGCGATTACTTTCTGAAACAAGGAGCGGATGCACCGGAAAACCTTTTCGCCTACAAGGATTTCGATGGAGATTTCAAAACAGACGGGCAGAAGGACAAGCTGGTGAAAACCTACAAACCCCATCTTGGCGACTGGAAAGATGGCGATCCCACCTGGCAGGATGGCAAAGGAAAAGGCTTGATCGGAGCCATCAACTACCTCGCCTCAGAGGGCATGAATTCCGTTTCGTTCCTCACCATGAACATCAATGGGGATGATAAAAACGTCTTTCCCTACACGGACTACGACGAGCGCGAACGCATCGATGTATCGCGCATGGACCAATGGGAAGTGGTGATGAACCACGCGGACCATATGGGCCTGCACCTTCATTTCAAAACCCAGGAAGCGGAGAACGACAAACTGTTGGACGGCGGGGACCTCGGGGTGGAACGGAAACTCTACTACCGCGAACTCATAGCCCGGTTCGGTCACCACTTGGCGCTCAACTGGAATCTCGGCGAGGAAAACCATGGCCAGACCGATGCCCAGCGCAAAGCCATGGCCGCGTATTTTCATGAGAACGATCCCTACGGGCACAACGTTGTCATCCATACCTACCCGGAGCAGAAAGGCAAAATCCAGACGCCGCTCCTGGGGAACGCATCGGCCCTTACCGGTCTTTCCATGCAGGGTTCGGATCCCGCGTTCCGCGATGTGCATCCGGATGTGATCCAGTGGGTCGTGAAATCCGAAACCGCTGGCAAGCGCTGGGTGGTCGCCTACGACGAGCCGGGCAACGCCAGCGAAGGCCTCACCACCGATGCTGAAAACACCAAGGATCCCAAGGTGAAAGGCAATTACAACGACGCCATGAAAAACGCGCTCTGGGGCACCTTGCTCGCAGGAGGAGCTGGCAACGAATGGTATTTCGGCTACAAATACGCCCATTCCGATCTCACTCTCCAGGACTTCCGCAGCCGTGACGAATGGTGGGACCGCTGCCGATTCGCCCTCGGATTTTTTGAGGAAAACGAAATTCTTTTCCATGAACTGAGGGGTAAGGACTACCTCATCGGCAACGCAGAGTGCAAACCCGACGAAGGATTCTGCTTCGCCCGCGAAGGCCTCACCTACGTGATCTACCTTCCGGAAGGCAAAGAGATCACGCTCGACTTGAAGAAGGAAAAAGGCGCCTTCGGCCTCATGTGGTTCGATCCGGAAAACGGAGGACCACTCGTCGAAGGTTCCGTGACAACCATCGCCGGAGGCTCGGCGATCGCAATAACCGGAGCGCCCGCCTCTATCGCTGGAGATCGCATCGCCCTCATCCGGGCGAAGAAATAGGCGTCATGAAAAATTCATGGCAAAACCCGGCACACAAAAATCCGGTCCGCGCAAATCCACGGGGCGACTTCTCCGCGACGGAAGCCATCCTAGTTCATACCTTTTGTCTTGTTTTCCAGAAAATCAACAGAGCTAAAACAATCTTGCCCAAAGCTTGAAGTAGGGGGATGCTTCGGGGATTGAACGACGGATGGCGAATCGAGTGAACAGAAAACGCGGGCAGGCGGACGAGCCAAAGAAGTGGTCCGCAGAGATTTCAGGTATCTGCTGGATGGCGGGCGGGCTGATCCTGCTTTTGTCCCAGCTCTCATACACCCCGGCGGATCTGCCGGAGTGGGGTATGTTCGAGGCCTTCGCGGACAAGCACGGAACCGTCGGCGAAAACTGGCTCGGCCCCGTAGGCGGCATCCTCGCCTTTATCCAGATCCTGTTGTTCGGCGCGGCCGGATGGATGCTCGCCCTCGGCTTCATCTGGTTCGGCATCCTGAAACTCGCTTTCCGCGGCACCCTCTGGCCAAGGATCGCCTCAGGCCTGATTCTCGTTCTCGTCGCCGGTTCCGTCTGGCTGCACGCCTCCGGGGTTTTCTTCGACGAATGGGCCGCGCGCTGCCGCATGCCCAGCCCGGGCGGAGTGCTCGGCAACGGTCTCGGAGGTTTCGTTTTCATGAACATCGCCGGAAAAGTTGGCACCATCATGATCGCGAGCATTGCCTATCTTATCGGCCTCATCTGGCTCACCGGCCAGAAGCCGCTCGAATTCGTGCGCGGATGCTGGCGCCTCTTCGAAAGAAAGGTCGATGACTGGAAGCAAAGTCGCACCGAAGCGGGCCGTGCCGATTCCCGCGAGCGCGAGCTTCTCCAGGAACGCGAACGCCAGCGCGAACACCGCCGGATTGAGCGGGAAATCACCCGGCTGAAGGCTGCCGAAACCGACGAACCCGGCCAGAAGGAACTCCCGATGCGGGAAACTCCCAAGCCGCAGATCATCGACTCGTCCCAACGCCGGTCGGTCGATCCTCAAACGGCGGGCACGCGACCGTTCGAAAGAAAACCTTCCGGACACCAGTCTCTTTCAGTTACCGGTTTCGAAAACTACGAACTTCCCGGATTCGATCTCCTTGATGAAGTGGAAGTCGAGGCGGAGGCCGCCGATCACGAGGAACTCATCGGCATCCAGACGACCATCGTAGACACGCTCAAAGCCTTCGGCATCGATGTCACGGCGGGGGATATCACCAAGGGGCCGACCATCACCCGCTACGAGATCTACCCCTCCACCGGTCTCCGGGTTTCCCGCATTTCCCAGCTCGAGGCGGACCTTGCCCGCGCCACACGCGCCGAGCGCATCAACATCCTCGCTCCCATCCCCGGCAAAGACACGGTCGGAATCGAGATCGCGAATTCGAACAAGGTCGCCGTCCCGCTCCACGAGCTGCTTCACGACCCCGAGTTCCGCTCCGCCAAGAAAAAGATCCCGCTCGCTCTCGGGAAAGACGTTTACGGGAAAACCGTCATCGGAGACCTCGCCGCCATGCCCCACCTGCTCGTCGCCGGTGCCACCGGCTCGGGAAAATCCGTCTGCATCAACTCCATCATCGCCTCCATCCTCTTCAAGTTCGGCCCTGACGAACTGCGCTTCATCATGGTCGACCCCAAGGTCGTGGAGATGCAGATGTACAACAAGCTGCCGCACATGGTCGTCCCGGTCGTGACCGATCCGAAAAAGACCGTCGCCGCCCTCAAGTGGGTGGTCAACGAGATGGAGAAACGCTACAAGATTTTCGCCAAAACGGGCGTGCGGAATTTCGACGGCTACAACAACCGTCCCCGCGAGCAGAAAGAGGAGGTCGTGGAAGTTCCCGAAGAAGAGGAGCCGGAAGTGGATCTCCAGGAAATCGAGGATATCGCTATCGCGCTCGGTGAGGGAGATCTCGGCCCCGAAGCGGACGAAGAGGATCTCGAAATCGAGGAGGATGAAATCCCCGACCGTTTTCCCTACATCGTCGTCCTCATCGACGAGCTGGCCGATCTCATGCAGACCGCCCCGGCGGATGTCGAGATGTGCATCGCCCGCATCGCCCAGAAAGCGCGCGCCGCCGGCATCCACCTCATCATCGCCACCCAGACCCCGCGCGCGGATGTCGTCACCGGCATCATCAAGGCGAACATCCCCAGCCGCATCGCCTTCCAGGTTTCCTCCGCGTTGGACTCCCGCGTCATCCTCGATACCAAGGGCGCCGACAAACTCGTCGGCAAAGGCGACATGCTCTACCTCCCTCCCGGCTCCGCGAAACTCGAGCGCGCCCAAGGTGCTTTCGTTTCCGACGAGGAAGTCGAGCGCATCGTCGAGCACTGCTCCAAACAGGCGAATCCCCGGTATGAAAAAGACATCCGGCGAAGTCATTGAAAACGCCGGAATGGAGGACGAGGACGAAGTCTCCGATGCCGACGAGGAACTCATCATCAAGTGCATCGAGGTCGTCCGCCAGGAGCAGAAAGCCAGCACCTCCCTGCTCCAGCGCCGCCTCCGCCTCGGCTACACCCGCGCCGCCCGCATGGTCGATATCCTCGAACAACGCGGCATCGTCGGCCCCGGCGAAGGAGCCAAGGCCCGCGAGGTTTTCCTGAAATAGCCGTAGCTGCCGCGTCCCTTGGCAGGTCGAGGAAACCCCGTCTCGGGGTATGTGAGGAGTAGCTGGGGACTCCAGTCCCAGTCCGTATAGAGGGACTTCATGGCCCCTCTATACCTCCCCAAGAAATTTACAAACCCGTCAGCTTTCTTCCAATTTCAGATTTTCAGCGTTTCAGATTTTCAGCATCTACCCCAATCTCCCCCCGTGATCACCGGAGAACTCAAAACAAAAATCGATTCCATTTGGAACGCCATGTGGGCGGGCGGCATTGCCAATCCACTCACCGTCATCGAGCAGCTCACCTACCTGCTCTTCATCAAGCGCCTCGATGAAATCCACACCCTCCGCGAATCCAAGGCGAACCTCCTCAAAAAGCCCATCGAAGACCCCGTCTTCACTCCGGAGCAAAACGAATACCGCTGGACACACTTCCGAGACCTCGCCCCCGAGCCGCTTTTCAAACTCATCTCGGAAAAAGTCTTCCCCTTCATCAAGTCCTTTGGCGCCAGCCTCGGCACCAGCGATGACGGCACCGAGGACTCCACCTACGCCCAGCACATGCGGGACGCCCTCTTCCTTTTCCCCAAAGCATCCCTCCTCGCCAACGTCATCGACCAGCTCGACTCCATCGAGATGCACGATCAGGACACCAAGGGCGACCTCTACGAATACATGCTCGGGAAAATCGCCTCCGCCGGGCAGAACGGCCAGTTCCGCACCCCGCGCCACATCATCCGCCTCATGGTGGAAATGACCGACCCGCAGCCTGCCGATACCATCTGCGATCCCGCCTGCGGCACCTGCGGATTCCTCGTCGCCGCCGCCGAGCACATGGCCGCGAACCACAGCGCCACCGTCTTCAAAGACGCCGCCGCCCGCCAGCGATTCTCAGAATCCACCTTCTTCGGCTACGATTTCGATTCCACCATGCTCCGCATCGGCTCCATGAACATGCTCCTCCACGGCATCGAAAACCCCGACATCCGCTACAAGGACTCCCTCGAGGAAACCCACTCCACCGACGCCGCCCAATACTCCCTCATCCTCGCCAATCCCCCCTTCGCCGGCAGCCTCGATTACGAATCCACCGCCAAAGACCTGCTCAGCATCGTCAAAACCAAAAAGACCGAACTGCTCTTCCTCGCCCTCTTCCTCCGCCTCCTGAAAACCGGTGGCCGCGCCGCCATCATCGTCCCGGACGGCGTCCTCTTCGGCTCCTCAAAAGCCCACAAGGAACTCCGCCGCATGCTGGTCGAGGATCAGAAACTCGATGCCATCGTCTCCATGCCCTCCGGCGTCTTCAAGCCCTACGCCGGCGTCTCCACCGCCATCCTCTTCTTCACCAAGACCGAATCCGGCGGCACCGACCACGTCTGGTTCTACGACATGAAACAGGACGGCTTCTCCCTCGACGACAAACGCACCCCCCAACCCGAAAAATCCGACCTCCCCGACATCCTCGCCCGATGGTCTTCCCTGAAAACTGAAAACTTGAAACTAGCAAACTCTCCCGAGGCGAAACGCGCCCGCACCGACCAGAGTTTTCTCGTCCCTCGGGCAGACCTCGCAACCAACGACTACGACCTCTCCCTCAACCGCTACAAGGAAGTCGAATACGAAGCCATCCACCACGATTCCCCGCAGGAAATCCTCACCCGACTCAACCACCTCGAAACCGAAATCCAACAAGGACAAAAAGAACTGGAGGGGCTGATCGGATGAAATGGGAACAGAAACCGCTCGGGGAATTTGCAGTAGCGCGGGGCGGCTCCGTAGATCCTAGCAAGTTCAAGAATGAAACATTTGAACTACTCAGCATTCCCGCCTTCGATGCTGGCACTCCCGACATTTGTATGGGTGCGGAGATTGGCTCCTCAAAAAAATGCGTGGAACCTAACGATGTTCTGATTTCGAAGATTGTGCCCCATATCCGTCGTTGTTGGATCGTTCCTCCAAAAACTGAACATCGCCAGATCGCATCCGGGGAGTGGATTCAATTTAGAACTGAAAAGCTCATGCCGGAGTTTCTCCGCCATTTCCTTATTTCAGAGCCTTCCACCGGAAGTTCATGGGAACGATTACCGGTGTCGGAGGATCTTTGTTACGCGCACGCCCAGCAGACGTTTACAAATTCAAAATCCCCCTCCCGCCCCTCGCCGAGCAGAAGCGCATCGCCGCCATCCTCGACGCCGCCGACGCCCTCCGCGCCAAACGCAAACAAGCCCTCGTCCACCTCGACGACCTCCTCCAATCCACCTTCCTCACCCTCTTCGGCGACCCCGTCACCAACCCGATGGGATGGAAGACAGTTCCATTCACTCAAATTGGTAAGTTTGTAAGCGGTGCCACTCCAAGCAAGAAGCGAGATGATTTTTGGACAGGAACAACGCCTTGGGTCAGCCCCAAAGACATGAAGCGTGAGCGAATTGATGACAGTATTGATCATATTTCAGAATTAGCGCTGACAGAAACCAACATTAAGTTACTACCGCCAAATCATCTTCTAATCGGTCGTACGGGGTATGATTCTCGCTCACTCCTTTCCAGTAGCGATCAACACCACTTCCGTGACAATTAATCAGGACATGAAGGCAATCTGTCCGATCAAAGAATTTTCTCTAAATTTCCTGCTTTCGTGCCTTAAAGCGCAAAAACGGGAAATTCTATCGGTAGTTTCAACGGCAGGACATGGCACCAAAAAATTCGATCATGAGGCTATGAAGAAAACACTGATCCCCCTCCCCCCCCTCCCCCTGCAACAACGCTTCGCCGCCATCGTCTGGAAGATCGAAGCCCAGAAAGCCCGCCACCGCGCCCACCTCGCCGAGCTGGACACCCTCTTCGCCTCCCTCCAGTCCCGCGCCTTCTCCGGCGAGCTGTAATGTGCTAATCATACTTCCCGATGCCCTCCAATTCCTCGCCCACAACCCTGACGGATCTATTTGCAGAGATTCAGCATCTGCCTTTTCTCTTCGTAGGATCAGGTCTTTCGCGCAGGTATCGCGGTCTCCCGGATTGGAAAGGCTTACTAGAACACTTTGCCAAAATAATCCACCCAACCAATCCGCTCGCGCTTCAGATCTTCACAGGCACTGGCGCAGAACCAGATCTCCCCGCAGCCGCAAGCGCTATTGAAAAGCAGTTCAATTCACTGTGGCTGAGTTCGGCAGACTACGCCGACGAAAGGGAGAAGCATCAGGAGCTGGTTCGCAACAACGTCTCGCCTTTCAAAATCGAAGTGGCTGCCTACTTCAATCGCTCGAAGAATCTCACTGGCGACAAGACCATCGAGGACGAACTGGCGCTCCTCAAGAACGTATCAAAGCGGAGTATCGCAGGAATCATCACGACCAACTACGACTCCCTACTCGAATCGATCTTCGAAAACTACCGGATCTTTGTCGGCCAACAGCCTTTGCTCTTTGGAAAAACACAGGGCGTCGCGGAGATTTATAAAATCCACGGCTGCTGCTCCGAACCCGACTCCATCGTGTTGAACGCAGAAGACTACAAGGACTTCGAAAAGCGAAATGCCTATCTTGCCGCCAAACTACTCACAATATTTGTCGAGCATCCAATGATCTTCCTCGGCTACAACCTAGGGGACGACAATATCCGCTCAATACTCGAAGCGATCATTTATTGCCTCGGCACAGAAAATCTTGGAAAGCTGAAGCAAAGACTGATTTTCGTGGAATATACGCCTGATGATTTGCCTGAACCGGTGGTCAGCACCCATTCCATTCAGTTTGAGGGGAATTCCCGCGCTCTCGAACTAACCAAGATCCGCATGAACGGGTTTCTACCGCTCTACCGCGTTCTACAGTCGAAAAAGTATCAGTATAATCCCCGCCTGCTAAGACAGCTCAAGAGGGACATCTACCATTTGGCGACAACCAACGAAAAAGTCGATCGGTTCCGCATCGCAGACATCGAAAACGATGACGAAATTTCCAAAGCCGAAACACTGGTTGGCATTGGTGTGATCCCCGTGGATACTCCCGGAGTCAACGGGCACGACGGTCATAACATTCCGGAGAATTGGGTTCTCTTCGAAGACGTTGTTTTAGAGAACGCCAAACTTAATGTAAAATCCTTGGTGGAAGGAGCACTCGAAAAACTGCTGATCCACAACAGCTACAGCCTTCCCATCTGCCGATATCTGGGCATCTACAAAAAAGAATTCGGCAAAATCCCTCCGAATCTAAGAGCCATCAAACCGAAGAAGCTTGAAAAGCTCCTTAACAAAACCCTGATCACAGAGAAAAAGAAGAAACCGGATCTGACGGTTGAGGGAATCCTCAAAGACACGACGTTGGCAGCGGATAAAAAGCTAGCTCAACTACCGCTAGCGGATGATCTGGAATCTTCCGTTCCTCAAATCGAGTCCTTCTTGAAGAAATATTTGGAAGAGAATCCAGGGATTCTTCACAAAGAGAATCCCGGCTCCAAGACGAATTTGCGCCGGATGATCAAGATCTACGATTTCCTGAAATACGGCCAATAAAAAGACGCCCATAACACCGAGGAAGAGAGCATTGGCTAACCCAACACCGTTCCGCCATCAGCAAGGGCGTCTTTCATTAAACTTGATTACGCGGGGTGCGTTGTCGTTTTCTTCATGTTTGCCTCCTTCGGCAGAGAGCGTTGGCAGAGCCATCACCGTTCCACCTCCAGTGCACAGGAAGATTCGCACCGACGACCGGTCGACGCAAGCTCGATTTTTGAATCCTGAATCCTAGATTTCCACCTTTGTCAATCTAATTTACAGAAGAGAAAAAGAACCAATTCGTCAATCACGATAGAATGGTGCTCTTGCTCTTCCAAAATCAAATTGCTAATTGTTTCACATGATACTCACCATCCCACTCGCCGAAAGATTTGGACGTCTCCTAGGCAATGGGGCTGACGCGTATGCTTTTCGTATGGCTGAAATCGATCCCTACGTCGCAACCAGCGACCAAATCATCTTCGATTTCAACGGCGTGAGGGCTGCCAACAGCTCTTTCATCAACGCCCTCATCACCGGCCTGATCGCAGATCACGGCGAAGCCCTGGTGGAAAAATTGGTATTTCGCGGCTGTCTTCCAACTGTCCGCGTTTTGGTGCAGGGAGCGGTTGATCTGGGAATCACCAAGACCGAGGAGCAACTCACGTAGGCCGCCAAAAGGAGTAGGTGCGTCCCCGCGCCTTGAGTTCCGGGTGGCGTCTCCGCCGCCTGAGGAAAGCTCTTTTACTGCTGCGGGTGGAGACACCCGCTTGAACCCAAGGCGCGGAGACGCGTCTACTCCACGACCCGATGCTTTCCGCTGGTTTCTAACTGCCCGAACTGATTGAATTCCCTGCAGTTCCCATGGATTCCAACTTCACCTTCCTCGAATCCGAATTCTCGGCTCTGGCAGAGGCGGCGAAACTCGCGGAGAAGGCCGTTTTCCCGGATCCCCACGCCGCCTGCTTCCACTGCCGCCGCACCCTTGAGCTGACCGTCCATTGGCTCTATCG
The DNA here is from genome assembly GCA_963729485.1 of uncultured Verrucomicrobiae bacterium. Lineage (GTDB taxonomy): Bacteria > Verrucomicrobiota > Verrucomicrobiia > Verrucomicrobiales > Akkermansiaceae > Luteolibacter. Next base: position 24,470 of record CAVSNV010000010.1, on the reverse strand, counting down.
TATGGAGCCATCCCTCCGGCTTCCTTACGAGCAGACACTTGGTGCCCTCCTTCACGAACCCACTTTCCAACAGCTTCTCCCGGAAAAAGTCTTCGCCAAAACCCGTCTCATCCAGCGCTGGGGAAATGAAGCGGTGCACGGGAAAGGCAAAGTCTATCAGCTCACCGCCCTCCATGCCTTGGAAGAGCTTCAGCACATCCTCTACTGGCTGGCACGCACCTACTCGCGCAACGGAGTTGTCCCGGATGTCGCTTTCAACCAGAAACTTGTTCCCTTTCCCACCGCCATCCCGAAACTGGCGGATCAGGAAAAACTCAGGAAACAGGAAGAGGAACTCGCCGCGAAATCCGAAAAACTCGCCGAGCGCGACGAACTCCTCGCCGCCAAGGATGCCGAACTCTTGAAGCTACGCGCCGAAGTCGCTGCCGCAAAAGCCGCCAACGAAGCGGTCCCCGATCCCCACGACTACTCGGAGGCAGACACTCGCAAGCACCTGATCGATGCGGAACTCATCCGCAGCGGCTGGAATCCCAGAGCGTCGAACGCCACCGAATACAAGGTCACCGGAATGCCGAACAACAAAGGCACCGGCTATGTCGATTATGTGCTCTGGGGTGACGATGGAAAACCGCTTGCCGTGGTCGAAGCCAAACGCACCACCGCCGATCCGAAGAAAGGCCGCCAGCAGGCCAAACTCTACGCCGATTGCCTCGAAGCCGAATCCGGCCAGCGTCCACTCATTTTCTACACCAACGGTTACACCACCTGGTTCTGGGATGATACGAATTACCCGCCCAGACAAGTCGCCGGATTCTACAAACAGGACGAGCTGAAACGTCTCATCCTGCGCCGCACCACCGCCAAGGAAATCGCGAATGGTAAGGCCAAGCCCAACCACACGATCGTCGAGCGCTACTACCAGCACCGCGCCATCGCCAGCATCTGCAATCTGCTTGCCGAGCGCCGCCGCAAAGCCCTGCTCGTCATGGCCACCGGCACTGGCAAGACCCGCACCGCCATCGCATTGGCTGATGTTTTGCAACGCTTCAACTGGGTGAAGTCCGTGCTTTTCCTAGCCGACCGCACATCTCTGGTTAATCAAGCAACGGGCGCTTTCAAAAAGCATTTCCCCGAGTCAAACCCGGTCAACCTCGTCACTGAGAAAGACAAGACCAGCCGCGTCTATACTTGCACCTACCCGACGATGATGGGGCTGATCGACACCCAGGAAAATGGGCAAGCCCGCTTCTCCCCCGGCCACTTCGATCTCATCATCATCGATGAAGCACACCGTTCCGTGTATCAGAAATACGGCGCGATCTTCGAATACTTCGATTCATTTCTCATCGGCCTGACGGCGACTCCCCGCGAGGAGGTGGATAAGAATACCTACGAACTTTTCGACCTCGAACACGGTGTGCCGACGGATGCGTATGAGCTTAAAACCGCCGTGGCCGACGAATTCCTCGTCCCGCCCCGCGCGAAGAAAGTGGAGATGCGTTTCCCTAGAAAAGGCATCTCCTACGCGGATCTGAGCGATGAGGAAAAGGCCGAGTGGGACGAGCTGGAATGGGGCGACCGCGACGGGGTGAAGCTATCCGGAAAAGTCTCCGCCCCCGCTGTCAACAACTGGCTCTTCAACAAGGATACTGCGGACAAGATGATCGAGATCCTCATGACCGAGGGGCACAAGGTGGAGGAAGGCGACCGACTTGCGAAGACGATCGTCTTTGCGCGAAACCACAAGCATGCGGAATTCATCTCTGAGCGTTTCGACCACCACTACCCCGATAAAAAAGGCCATTTCGCCCGGGTGATCGATAACTACGCGACTTATCCGCAATCGCTCATCGACGATTTTTCCAAGAAGGACAAGGACCCGCACATCGCCATTTCCGTGGACATGCTCGATACCGGCATCGACGTCCCGGAAGTCGCCAATCTCGTGTTCTTCAAACCCGTCTATTCCAAGATCAAGTTCTGGCAAATGATCGGACGTGGCACCCGCCTTTGTCCCTACCTCTTCGGGGATGGACTTCACAAGACGGATTTCCGCGTCTTCGACTTCTGCGGGAATTTCGAGTTCTTCAATGAGAACCCGGATGGGATCACCGGCACCGGTGGGGAAGCGCTCGCCACCCGTATTTTTAGGCAACGCGTCGCCATCATCGCCGGCGTTCAGGGCAAGTTCGCCGAAGGACAGGAAACGACCTTCAACAGCATCCGAACGATCCTCCGCCAACAGATCGGCTCTCTGACACCGGAGAATTTCATGGTGCGGATGAAACGCGAGCAAGTGGATTTCTTCCAGAGCGACGAAACCTGGGAAGCCGGAAACTTCACCGACGCACAGCTCCGCAGCCTGACAGATGAGATTTCCCAACTCCCTATTGAACAGGAGCAGGAACCCCTCGAAGCACGCTGCTTCGATGCGACGATCCTCTCCACCCAGCTCGCGCATCTCACCGGAGACGATGCGAAATTTTCCTCGCTCGTCCGTACCCTCACGGAAACCGCCGCCGCGCTCGAAGAGAAAAGCAACATCCCCATCATCGCAGCCCAGCTTACCCTGCTCAAAGCCATGCAGGAAGGGGAGTTCTGGCAGTGCCCCAGCCTTGATCAACTCGAAGATATTCGCCTCCGCCTGCGCGGCCTCGTCCACCTTTTGGAAAAGGGTTTCAAACCAGATGTCTATACCGGCTTCGAAGACAAGGTCATCGCTGTCCAGGATGATACGCCGATCAGCATCCCGAGAATGACCGGCCCTCAGTATGAGAAGAAGGTTCTCGCGGCTCTGACGGAGAGTCTCGACCGCATAGAGATTCGAAAACTCCGGCAGGGCGAGCCACTCACTCCGCAGGACGTATCCGAACTCGAAAAAATCATGACCGCCCTCGGAGGCAGTGAGGGAGACCAGCTACTTATCGGCGCTCTCGAGAGGAGCAAGTCGCCCAGCCTCGGCCATTTCATCCGCAGCCAAGTGGGGATGGAACGGAAAGCGGTGCAGGCGCGATTCTCGAACTTCGTGGTGGAACACTCGCTCAACCCCACCCAGATCCGGTTCATCGAGCTAATCATCGATCATCTTTGCAAAACCGGAGTCCTCGCTCCAGAGGGACTCTACGAGCAGCCCTTCCAATCCATTGATGCCCGTGGCCCGGATGCCATCTTTCCGGACGGGAAAATTCTTAAAGGAATCTTCGACGAGCTTGAGGACATCGCCTCGCTCACCGGATAGTCTGATCATCCCCCGGCGAGCGAGTCCATCCAGCACGCGTGGGCTCTTTACTTCCCCATGATTCGGAATCTAGAGTGTGGAAATCCCATGCAACCGATCCGTTTTCTTCTCCCTGTAATTTTCCTCCTCCCATGCTTGGCGCACGCCGAGCGCAAGAAAGCCCCCGTCCGCGAGGACATTCCGTTTCTGGAAAAACTAGCCCCGAAATCGGAGGAACCCGTTTTCGCCGTCTGCTCGAAGCAGGGGATGCGTATTCTCGTTTCGCGAGACGACGGCAAGAAGTGGGAGCAGGTTTTCCTCGGAACCGACCAACCGGAGGACGGTGGTTACCACGGGAATTTCGCGGTATATGGCATGGCCTACGCCGGCGGGGTGATCGGCGCTTTTTCCGGGTGGGGGGCGGATGGCGTTTATATCGGCTCAGAAGACGGAGAGAACTGGGGCCATCTGAATGAAAAAGGAACCAAGCTCAACAGTGTCTGGGACGCGGTGGGCGGGGAAGGGGTCATGCTGACAAGCGCCGACCAGTGGCGCGGCATGATGACCTCGGAAAAAGGTTTCAGCGGATGGGAAGCTCATGCCGTGAAGGAATTTCTCGACGGAGGAAAAACCCAGCACATGATCTGCGCCCACGGCGATTTCGATGGCGGACGTTTCGTGATCATCGGTGACTTCGGTCACGTGTTCGTCAGCGATAACGCCGGGCGCTCATGGGAGCATTTCCGCCTGCCGGAGGATGCCGGGCCGAAGCAGGATGCCCTGGCTTTCGGAAACGGAATCTTCATCTGCAGTTTCCCTCAGCATGTCGCCCGCTCCACCGATGGCGGCGAGACATGGACCATCCATCCGCACGGCCTCAGCGGCAGGCTCGCATGGCGCGGGTTGAGTTTCGTGAAAGGCGAGTTCTGGCTCACCGCCGGAGGAAGAAGAACCGGACGCAAAAGCAAAGACGGCATCACCTGGGAAGATCTCCCGAAAGATACGCCCGCCGGTAGCTTCGTAGAGGCCGATACCGGCACCCTAGTCAACGTGGACCGCAACCGAAACACCGTCCTACGCAGCGAGGACGCCAAGAAATGGGAAACCGTTTTCACCTCGGATGCCAAAGGACCCAGCCACAGCTTCGCCTTCGCCGTTCACGGCAAGGTCAACAAGGTGGCGAAGTGACCGGATTTCCGCTCGAACCCAGTATCTACCCTGAATCCGTTAGGAACTTCCCCGTTGACAGAAAGTGCCCGATTCATCTATCACCTAATAGCGATGAAAATTTTGAATGAAAACCCCCTTGCCTTGATCTACAGGTCCTTAGCCGTTTTATTGGCTGGTTCCGCTCCACTATCCGCTGCCATCGTGTTCGACAACTCCGCGAACTCACCTGCGAGCGATCTGCCAATCACGGGCCAACCCACGACCCGGCATTTCGAGATCCTGCGGGATTTCGAGGTTGGAAACAATACCAACCGCCTGTTGGTGATTTCGGTCACTGGAGAGGATTATGACAGCGTGACCCAGGTCACGTTCGGCGGTTCCGCGAACAATGCCCCTACGATGACCTCCGCAGGAATGGTCGTTCTCACCGCGGGGTGGAGCGGCGGAGTAAATCTGACACAGGCGATCTCCGCGCGGACGAATGAAGTTGCAACTAGCGACAACTCTGCCATCTATTACCTGCTCAATCCGAATATCGGAACAAGCGATATTTATGTCGAGGTCAATGAAGGAGTTAGGACCGCGAACTTCCAGATCGGCGTAGCTAGTTTCTACAACGTTCTCCAGCAAGCCCCGATCTCAGTAAATGGCACCAGCGACACCGATGCGTCAACAGCGACTCTCGGCATCAACGCGACCGCAGGCGGTCTTGTATACGACGCGATTTCCATCAATGGTGACGTCGACAACTCCCAGTCCCTCAGCGCCACAGGAGGGCAGACCGTGATCTACAACGACAGTTCCGACAAAGTGGGAGGTTTCACTTCCGCTGCCGGCTACGAACTTACAACGGTGGACGGACTTCAGACCCAAGGGTGGAACCTGGGTGCCGATAGCGAACACGGTTACACGGCGGTTTCTTTCGATACCGTCCCGGAGCCATCGGTAGCAGGACTATCCGGTCTGGTGGGAACAATCGCCCTCCTTCGCCGCAAGCGTTGAAAAGTAGAACCGATGAGATACTGGCCCCTGGACCGAGGTGATTGCGGAATTCTGACACGGACCCATCGCTCGTGAGGGTTTGGGATACCGGAGAAAACGGATAGTAATCCCCTACGCCGCAGTGCGGGGATTGCGTTGCGGGGATTTCCAGCAAGCCTCTTAGCGGCGGCGGCTCACCAGAAGAAAAAGCCCGCCAAGACCCAGAAGCAGGCAAGAGCTAAGTTCAGGCACGGCAAGCGTCGCAGCAGCCACACGGAGACTGTTCGAGGAATTGGCTGGATCGGTCGAATTCCCGTCCGGCGAGAGGTTGACGGTCAGAACCTGGCCTACGTTGTCGGCTTGGAAGTTGAGAACATAAAGCCAGTCGGCTCCACCATCTTCGCCGGCGAAAGTATCCAGTTCCGTCGTCGCATCTCCGCTGAAGGAAGAGGTGATGGATGTCCCGGTGCGGCGATTGTGACCGTATATGGTCAGGACCCGGGCCTCCGTTGTCGCGGCCATAATTGTGAGGGAAAGCGAGGCACCGGCGATGTCGGATTCGGCGCCGCTGATATCGATCCCGTATTCGCTGCCTCCGACGGTTTCAGAAGTCGGCGAGACCCCGTCGCTGTAGGTGAACCCGTGGCCGACGTTCCGGCCGAGCAATGAGCTACCGTTGACATCGTTATAGACTAAATTCCCTATTCCGGTGCCCCCGCTGCGAGAGTTGGTTACCGTCGCGGCATTTCCGGAGGTCGTTCCAGAATCCGTACCTCCATCACTCGAGTCCCAGTAGACCCAATCGAGACCGCCTGCCGTGGTGAGGTCTGCCTGGGTGACAGTGATACCGGAGAGTGTGCCAGCGAGAACTGCAGCGGTGGCCGTGCCATGCAGGGCGATGGGGGCGATGGCGAGTGTAAGAATGCTTTTCATGATCCGATCCGCCATTGACTGGCGTCCGTGACTGTGAGAGCTTGCATGAAAGTTGACAAGGCCTGATTGAAATGTTCGTAAGAGAAGACTTGGGCCATACGTCGTTTGACGTGTCATCCATCCCCCGATCCGCGAAGTCCTGCACTTTCGTTCACCAGTTTCACACATGTCACGCATTCCGATTTTCCTACTAGCTCTCGTTTGCCTCGCCTCCCGTGCCCCGGGCGATACCGGAGAGGCACTGCGCCAGCTAGATCTGGTTTACTCGAGTTATTTTCGCTGGTTCGGCAGCATGTATGACCGCCCGAGCGGGGGTGCTTTCTATTCGTTTCCGAGCCGGGAAAGGCCTGATCTCTACCCGCCGCATATAGAATCCACCTCGAAATACAGTCGGGTGATCGAGTGGTCGGAGATCGTGCCGCGCGTCCCGGCGGGAGAGAGAGACGCGATGATCGATTTCATGAAATCCCGCCAGATCGGGGATCCCGGGCACAGCTACTATGGATATTTTCTCGATGCGAACTACCCAACGATTGATCCTGGCAACAACGGGGCGACGGTGACCGAGCGCGACTCGGGGCGGGCCCTTGGATTTGCCACCGGATTGATCGAGCTTCTGGGGGCGACGCCGGATCATCCGCTGCCAGGCTCCGGCACGGGAGCGGTACCTTCCCATCTGGCTTCGGGGCAGGCATTCAAAGACTGGATTGATACACTCGACTGGGATCGCTCGTGGACTCCGGGCACAACGATTCTTGGGCAGAATTCTCTCATCAATGCGCTTGATCCGGAACTGCGCGAAGAGATTCTTGCAGCGGCTTGGGAGCATCTGCCCACGTATCAGGATTCCACCACCGGATTGTGGGGAAATCTTTCCTCGGCACAGAACCAGGAACCCTATATCGCGCTGAACGGAGGTCATAAGCTCGCCGCGTTCTACGAGGGTTTCGATGTTCCCATCCCGCATGCGGACGCTCTTCTCGCGACGGCACTCGACGAGGTGACGAACGTGGTTCCCACCAATTTGCTCTACACCTACAACTCGTCCCAACTGGTATTCAATCTCCAGACATCGCTAGAGACGCCGATGCCCGTCGAGACCCGTGATACTTTCATCGCGAAGCAGGCCTCAAATCTGGCGCTCTTCCGACTTTCCGACGGGGGATTCACCGGGACGACGGGAGGAGGAACGGGTGCCGGGCAATATGGCCCGTCCGCATCTGTTGCCTACAGTGACACCGATGTCGGAGGTCTCGCGCTCAAAGCCAGGGATACCTTGAACGAGCTTGCGAACGGCAAGGTGATTCCACTGCCGTGGGCGGCGGATGACCGGATCTTTGCGATGAGCGGGGAAATCGGCGAACAACTGGCAATGTATGATTTCGCCAGCAAATCCCTAACTGCGGTGACCAGTCCCCGCGCAAATGCGAGTGTGGTTGCAGCCAGCGGAACCGATTCGACGGGTGGGCCGGACAATGACGGGTTCCAAGCGGAGACCGGGCCGATCAACAGTGTCCAACTCGCCCATAGCGGCTTCAATGACCAGAACTCCTACTACGAGTTCACGCTCACCCCGAGCGAAGATCCCCTGCAACTGTTTTTCCTCGCCATCTGGTCGCGCAACGGGAGTTCCACTGCGAAGGAAAACGTCGTATTAAAATTCAGTACCGACGGAGGTACAACCTTTCTTGAGGCGCCATGCCGCACGACGGTTCCCGGCAGCAATGCCGGTTTGACCGAGCGCGCGTTCCCGCTTCTCACGGTGGATGCGTTGCAGGATCTGGCAGGGCCGGTGATTTTCCGTATCCACGGCTGGAATTTCGGTGGAGCGGGGCGCACGTTCCGGCTTGATGGCATCCAGGTTTTCGGGCGCGCAAAGCCGTCCTCCCTTTCTCTCAGTGCTCCTGTCTACCGGTCCGGTGAGGCAAAGCTCGAGCTGACGGTTCCGACCGCAGGAACCTATTGTATCGAAGCCACCGAGACCCTTGCTGATGATTCATGGAGTGAAATGGTCCGCCACGAAAATCTGGCAGCAGGCCAGACTCTCTTCGTCCGCGATCCGGATGCCGGCACGATGCCGAAACGTTTTTACCGCGCGCGCCCGGTGGAATAGATCGGACTCGTTCTTGATGATGGTGCCATCGCCGCGCCAGCTTTTCCTCTATCGGTTTCCCGAGAAACGAAGGAGCCGTTTCGACCAGAAAGGCAGTCAGGCGAAAAATCCGCGGAGCCGTTCCGCCTCCGGTATGACAAAGGGGAATTTCTCCATGAAAGGATGTCCGTCGATACCGGCGAACTCGCGGAGGGACTGGTGGATGTGCTCGGGACGGACACGCAGGCCTCTTGATTTGTCATCGGCGATCGCCAGCGTCCGGGGATCGATAGGCTGAAGAAACTGTCCGCCATCCGTGGCACCGATCACGCGGTTTCCCCTGATCCCCGCGCCGAGGAACATGATGGATCCGATAGACCAGTGGTCCTTGCCGTTGCCTTTGTTGTAATGCGGTGTCCGTCCCATTTCACTCTGGATGACGACGACCAGCTTGTCACGGATGCCCATTTCCTCGGCACGGCGGAGAGTGTGGTCGATGCCTCCGAGAAATTCGGGGATGAGTGCCATCTGGTCTCTGTCGTTGTTTGCGTGGCTGTCGAACTGGCCGATGGAGAGGTTCGCTGAAACGCAGACGCCTGCTTTGAAGGATGCGAGGGCGATCTCGGCCTGGCGCTCGAGGCGGCCTTCGGGGGATTTTTCCGGAATGTAGGGCGTGACCCGCTGGAGGGCTTTCGAGTTCAACTGGGCGGCGTAGAGCATGCTCTGGGATCGCTCGATGCGCGGAAGCCTCGCCTGGGTGACGCGCTCGTCCATCTGGCCGCGCAGGGCGGCATCGATGCGGTCCGCGACGAAGTCGTCGTGGTAAGGGGCGTTGGCATTCCCCTCCACGCAGTCTGCGTTCGCGATCTTCGCCAAGGTGGGAAGGTAGGGGACGCGCGCCATGGGCACGATATTGCCGGTGGCCGAGTAGTTTCCGAAAGTGAGGAAGGCGAGCGGGCACTCGGGGCCTTTGCAGGCGGCGGCGAGTGCGGCGAAGGTGGGGTAAGCGAGACTGTCGAGCTTGCCGGTGGCCATGTAGCGCGAGCAGGGCGAGTGGTTGTTCACCGAGTAGTCGAGGCCGTTGAAGGTGAGGAGTTCGCTGGCGTAGCGGCGGAAGAAATCCTCGTTGCTGAGGCCCTTGGCGATGTGGGCGGCGTTCGGGGCGAACTTGTGTTTCCCCTCCGTCAGGATATCGCCTTCCCGGTAAAGCCGGTTCATCCCGTCGGTGCCTTTCGGATCCATCAGATAGGTGGTGTCCCAGCCGCCGGAGGCATTGAAGACGGCGTAAAAGGGGCCGTCGTAGGGTTCAGGCTCCTTGGTCGCGGCGCGGGCAATTCCCGACCATCCGACGGGAGCGGCGACGCCGAGCCCAGCCAGCCCGCAAAGTTTTAGAAAATCGCGTCTCATGGCTATTCGTAGAGGAATTCGTGCTGGCGGAGCAGATAGGTGACCACCCCGCGCCAGGCGCGGACGGTGAAAAAGGGATCAGGGAAACGGTCTTCCTGCGTGGCACCGCAGCCGTACATCTCCACCTTCTCGAAGCCGCCGCGTGCCTCGGCATCGGCGATGATACCGGCGAAAAGACCGTAGGTGCGATCAACTTCGGGCGAATCCGCGGAATCGAAGCGCCCGAGGAGATAGCCGTGGAGGTGGACGATGGCGGCGCGAATCCGCGTTTCGTCGGTACCGGGCAGTGCGTCCGGCTCGATGCCGGGGAACAAACGGCGTTTCTCTGGTTTGAGAGAGAAGTCGAGGGCAACGTTTTTGCAGGCCATGTGGTTGGCCATCATGCGCTGGATGGCTCCCATGGCTCCGCTGGGATCGGCAATGCGCTCGGTGATCTCTTTGGAATCGATGCCGCCGTAGAGGATGAGAAACTGCTCCGGATCATCGAGGCGGCCCCAGCCTTTTCCGAAGATGGCTTTCAATTTCCGCTCAAGTTGCTCCGGGGAGAGAATGCGCACGAGACCGAGGTCGTCCAGCTCGGCCTGCCGCGCCGGATCAACATCTTTCGTGGTCAGACCGTCGGTGCGGTAGAAAGGGGAGGCGGCGAGTTCTTTGAAAACGGATTTGAGATTGAATCCGTTTTCGGAAAAACGCCGCGCGATGGCTTCGATCTCATCGTGCTGCTGGCGGTAGGCGCGTTGTCTCGCGGAGTAGAGCGGATGGCCGATGTCTTCCGGCGGGAGCAGGGGTTTCCGCCCGGTGAGAATGTACCAGACATGCCCGACCATGGCGTTTGCGAAGCGGGGGTCTTTCGCGGTGCGCTCGCCCAGCCATTGGAGGGCACGCCAGCGCTCGGCATCGGGCAGTGGCTCGCCATCCAGGCCCGGAGCGAACATATCCTCGAACCATCCTTCTTTCCGGAGTCCGAAAACGCCTTTCGCATCCACGACATAGTAGTCCTGAAAAAGCCCTGCGACGGGATCGATGATCTTATGACAGACCACGCAGTCGGCGGCCTGCATGGTGGGGATTTCATATCGCGAGGTGATGGCGGCGGCATCGTTGACCCGTGGGGCGAGTGCCAGGATGTCTATGCCGAGAAACTGCTCGAAATACATGCGCGCACGAAGGCGGTTGCGGTTCGTCTCGGTGGTCGGAAAACGCATGAGATACTGGAAAGTGCTGAGGATTCCTGCATGGGGATAGAAGCCGGTGGCGGATTCCTGGTTCGTGCTTCTGCTGCGACCGGTCAGAGCTTTTAACCGGACGGGGACATACTCGAAGGGATTTTCGGGATCTTCGAAACGCCCCCGATTTTCCTCGAAAACCCCATAGCCCCGCGCGGTGTGTGGTGAGACCATGATGTAATCGGCGGTGATGATTTCCGTGAACGGGCGTTCCGCGCGGACGATGTGTTTCACCAGTTCCATCGGTTCCCGAAGCATGGATTCCCGGTAAACGCGCGCGAGTTCCCAGCCGGCCTTCTGGCGTTCCTTCTTGTCGGCGATGTTGCTGAAATCCCGGTGCTGATACCAGTGACGGGTTTTCTCGAAATGCTCGTAGGAGAGGGCGTTTTCGGCAACGCCGTCGTAGCCGATGGTGAGAAAGATGTCGTTGAATCCCTCGGCGAGCCGGTCGTAGAAGGCTGGCTCGGTCATGAGTTGGTCGAGCACGGACTGGATGGCATCGGGGCCTCCGGAAGTCACCGCTTCCATCTCCTCACGCGTCGGCAATCGTGCCGCGAGCGAAAGGGTCAGACGTCGGAGCAGGCGACGATCGTCGAGCATGGTGACACCGTGAAAGAAGTCGCCTGCGGGGATTTCGGCACGCGAGGGTGGGGGTGTCCCGTTCACGAAGGCTTCGAGAATCCTGTACCGGGTCGATTCCGGATCAAGCACGTCTTCACCACCGTGTTTTAGTTTTCCGACGACTTTAAGGAGCATGCGGGAGCGGTCGTCCTTGCGCACCGCCGCCATTCTTGTGAAGGCATCGCGGTTGTGGACGAGCGCACCGCTGCGGGCAGGTTCGAGAAGGATGAAATCGCTGTCCTCGGCGTCGCCGCCGGCCTTGTGGCATTTGATGCAGGTCTTGGATGCGACTTTCGGCCAGACTTCCCTGGCGAAATAATCTTCATCCGCGTGTGCGAACGCGGAGTAAGCCAGCAAAACGAGACTTCGGAGGGGTATTGCCAAGCGTCGCATTTTCGGGGGTAACCCTATTGCTACGCTACATCTGGTCCGATCTTTCAGATCGCAAACACCTTCAATGGGCCGCAATGCTCTTTCTCTTCCCGTTCCTCGGAACCAGGGCTAGCGACATGATGACGATTTGGCTGATCATGAAGGCGGTGAGCCAGACGAAGGCGGCATCCGTGAATCCGTAGGAATGCAGGCCGATGCCGAGCATGTTGGTGCCGAACCACGACCAGCTGGTGACGATGTTTCCGAAGACGGCCATGACCATGATCCCCTTGTCTCTGACGAGTCCTCCCCAGCGGGAGTGGAGGATGATGGCGTTCCAGATGACAATGAGCAGCGCTCCGTTTTCCTTCGGGTCCCAACCCCAGAAGCGGCCCCATGACTGGTCCGCCCAGATCCCGCCCAGCACTGTGCCGACAAAGCTGGTGAGCGTGGCGAAACAGATGACTCCGTAAACCATTCCTTTCAGTGACTCGGAGGTGCGCTTGGGGATGGGGCCGAAGAGGCGGCGGATCAGGTAGAAGATCGCGATTCCTCCCGCGAGGAAAGTGGCGGAGTAACCGAGCGTGATGACGACGACATGGGTGGCTAGCCAGAAATTCGTATCGAGTACGGCACGCATCATCTCAAGGGTGTCTCCGGAAAGGGACAGGTGGTGGGCGATGAGCAAGGTGGCGAAGCCGACCACCGAGGCAGCGGCGGTACCGATGGAGTTCCGGTGGAAAAGCTCGATGGCGGTGCTGAGAACGATGGCTCCCCAGCCAATGAAAATGGCGGATGAGTAGAGGTTCGTGACTGGAGGGCGACCTTCCAACACCATGCGGGTGATGAGACCGAGAGTGTGGAGAGCAAGGCCGATCAGAAGGACGCGGAAGCCGGCCTGCCGCAAGACGGTGCCTTGCCAGAGCCATGAACCGATGGCGCAGAGAAAGGCGACGACGTAAAGCACCATGCAGAGATAGAAGGGCGCGATGCGGTTGAAGACTGTTTCAGCGTAGGCTTTGTCCGCGTTCTCCTCCCGGTTTTCCAATAGCCAGGAGCGATAGCTGGTCACGGCTTTTCCAAAAGCGGCTTCGTCGTTGGCCCGGTAGGCGTCTCCGAGCCTGGCATAAGCGAGGGTGGATGGGTGCAGACCGTGCGCATCGATCGCGTCGATCACGGAATCCGGAAGTTTTCTCCAGCCGTCCTTTCCCTCGCCCGAGGGAGTGGTGAAAACCTGGGTCATCGGCGTCCACTCGAGGATTTCACGCATCCGTGCTCCGGCGGTATCTATGGCCGCCTGGTTGAAGTCCTCTCCCTTGTTTTTCTTCTCCGCCTCGGCCAATGCTCCGTCGATACTGGAAAGAAAAATCGTGAACTCTGACTCGACGTGCTGCTTTCCCGGGATCGCAAGAGCGTGCTTGAGCTGGTTGTAAAGACTCAGGCTCCGGGTGAGCTGCATCAGCGCTTTCTCATAGGGTGTCCAGGTTTTCGACTCGGTGGCACCGATTCGTTTCGCTTCCGGTTCCAGCTCCGGGAAGGACCCCTGGAGCTGGGCGTAGGAGTACGATTTTACCTCACCACGGGTCAGTTTCGTCAGGCCCAGGAGATCGTCATGGTGGATGAGAAAAATTTTTCGGGTGTCAGCGAGGTCGGGACGGAAGGCGAGTTCGGCGAGCCAAGCGGCGGGAGTGGCAGGTGCGCCATCGCCGGGAACACGCTGTTTTCCGTGAATGATGAGTAGCGCGTTGCGAGCGAGTGAATCGAGTGGTTGCACGCGACCGTTGGACACGACGGGCAGTGTGGCGAAGCCCCGGAAATCGAGCCCTGGGATGGGCGGAAGGCTTTGAATACGGCAGCTGCGAGGAACAGGACGCAGAACGCGGGGATGAGCCAGGCGGCGATTTTCCTTAAGGCACTCATGATGCGGCGGCGATGCGGTTTCGCCGGGAAACGGCTTTGACAAGGTGTTGGGAGAAGACCCAGAGCAGGCCGAGTCCGACCATCGCACAGGAGATATACGGAAGGGTCCAGACCGGATTTCGGACGACTTGGAAAATGCTGGTGGAATCGTTGTTATCGAATCCCGATTGGTAGAATGTCAGGCCACCGTAACGCAGAGGATGGTTCATGTAGATCAGATCCTCTCGGTCCTCTCCGGTGGCGGGGTTGATGATCCGGATCTTGCTGGAGAAGTTTTTCGGGACGTTCGTGCCGAGATAACGGTCGTGGCTGAAGTCGAGAAGTTTGATCGAAAAGGGGTGGTAGAGACGACGCTGGCGGATCGACATTTTCCAAGGTTTCCCATCGATGGCGAATTCCTGTTCTCCCTTGAGCGCGTTGGAAAGCAGCCAGCGGCCTTGGGATTTCCCACCTTCGGGGACGATGTCGATGAAGGCGGATGTCAGGTCGCGACGGTCGATTGCGGTTTCCGGTGGGGTGCGGCGCACCGCGAAGCCCTTACCAAGGCCCTGGGTAGCTCTGATTTTGTCGAACTCTTCCGTTTCCGGGGAGGCGGGAAGGATTTCACAGTTCCGGTAGTAAGAGTGAATGTTCACGGAAAATCCTTCGAATCGGAACGATGCTCCGTCCTTCAGATCACCTTGAGGGATGGCGGTGACGGTTTCTTCGCCAGAGCCATCGGGCTGGATGATGACGAGTTCCACTTCACGGGGAAAGGTGGAGTAGTTGAGCGTTTCCCCTTCGTTGACGGACATCTGCGCTTCGCGACCGAGCAGTCCCGTGAGAATTTCTCCCAGAAGCATGAGCAAGATGCCGGCGTGGATCACGATCATGCCGGCTTTGTTCCACTTCAATTTGAAGCGCGCGCCATGGGCGGCGAGCAGGTTGATAATGAGAAGTATGCCGAGCAGCGTCCCGCCGGGAATCGGGATGGGGAAGTGTTTCTCACCAGGGACGATGTCCCACCACGCGATCCATGAGCGGAAGTATTTTTCCTGCACCTCGTGGATGCCGAGTTCTACCTGGGTGATCGTTGCTACGAAGATCAGCACCATCGCGAAACCGAGCAGGCCGACGGTGAGACGCAGCGAGCTGAGGATCGCGAGAGGATTTCGGGAGGCGGAGGGCATCAGTTACGGTCTCACGGAAAGGTGGCTGAGCGGACGAATGCCTCGAACTCGGGCATGATGGCCTCGATGTGGGGAGCTTCTCCGGTGACTTTGAAAAACCAGGTCATACCTTCTTTCTTCATGATCGCGGAGCCGATGGCGGCTTTTTTCTCCTCCAGCAGTGGCTCGGTGCTGACCATGTGGCTCAGGAAATAATCACCAGCGGGACCGGAGACGGTTTTTCCGAGTTCCGGATCCGTCTCCGAATCGAGCGGAGCGAGTTGGACCTGGGATCGCCAGCGGTTGACGTTGTCCAGCACGCTTCCGGAATCTCCGGGAAGCGGAATGACCGAGACATCCGCGAGAGAGCCATCCGGTCCGGGAATGGTGTAGCTGGCGGCGCGCATGGCGCTGCCTTCGCTGGGTGTCCAGCTTTCCGGGGGGATGACTTTTATCTGCGGGTTCTTTTCGGCTCCTGCGGCGGGAGGCGGGGTGGATGTGGAGGAAGATGCAGGGACACGCACGGTACGGAGGAAATCCATGAATTTTCCGCCGGATTTGTTCAAGACTGCCGATGGTCCGGTGAATTTGAAATACCAGGTCTCGGAGGCAAGGGGTAGGACGGCGGCAAAAATTCCCTCGGCATCGTCCGCCGCGTGGGGAGGGATGAGATTGTAGAGCAGCATGCCCTCGGCGGAATCAGCGATTTTCATAGGTTGTCCGCCGATTTTGTCTTCCTCGAGTGGCTGCAAGCCGACCTGTCCGCGCCAGCGGTTCACATTCGCCGCGAGGCCACCGCCATCACCCCCGAGTTTCGAAACGGTAACGCGACCACCTTCCGGAAGCGCGTAGGCGGCGGTGAGAAACTGGCCTGCTTGTTCCTGTGTCCAGCCGTCCCCCGCTCGCCATGTGATACTGTTCGAGTGGGCGGCGTGATCGTGTGGTTTCTCCTCCTCCGGTTTCGGGGCGGCTCCAATAGGATCCACCGAATGCGGGGCGGCATCCGCTACGGGCGCGTCGGAATCCGTGGCGACTTTATAGGTGCGCACCTCGTTGTCCTTGCAGGAGGAGAGGGAGCAGACGGCGATCGGGGCGATAAGAAAAATGGGGCGCATGATAGGACGTGGCTTGGTGGTGCCGAGCCTCGGTGATTCCGGACGGCGGGTCAAAGGAAAGCGGGAGAAACGAGGTGGACGGAATCACGCATCGAGCACGAGATCGCCGTCCGGGAGGCAGACGCACGGGAGGCAGCAACCCGCTTCCGCTTTGAACTCGGGTGTTTTGATGTTTTTCACTTTTCCGGAAACAATAGCGGTTTGGCATGTGCCACATTTGCCATCGAGGCAGATGTAGGGAATTTCCACACCCGCATCGTTCGCCAGATCCCAAAGGTGTGTGGCTTCACCGCTCACTTGGATCGTTTTTTCAGATTTTTTCAGTTCAACTTTGGAAGCACCCACTTCGACCACTTTTCTGACGGCGATAAACGCCTCGTCGTGAACGTTTTCCTCGGGAACTCCCCACTCGGTAAGTCCATCTCTGAGGCCTTGCATCATCGGTCCGGGACCGCAGGTATAGAAGTTGTAGTTGTTCGACGGCAGGAGATTTCTGAGAAGGTTGATATCGACACGGCTCTTGTGGTCGTAATCCTCCCCTGGGACATCGCTTTCCGAAGGGTTCGAATAGCATATATGGATGTGGAAATTGGATTTGTTCAGTGCTTTCCAAGCCTTCACCTGCTCGGCGATCATGTTTTCCGAGCCATTGCGAACGCCATAGAAGAACCAGGTCTCACGCCGTGAATCAATTTCCACAAGGGCGTTCATCATGCTGAGAACGGGGGTTAGTCCGACGCCCGAACCGGATAGAACGAGAGGACCGCCCTCCGCAGGATCGATCGCGAATCCTCCGGCGGGTGCTTTCACATCGAGAATGTCGTTTTCACTGATCTGATCATGGAAAAAGGACGAAGCGACACCCTCCGGGAAGGCACTGTCGCGAGGGGCGAGACATCGCTTGATGCTGACGCGGTAGTAGTCGGGTTTCGGGGAGTCTGAAAGGCTGTAACAACGGGCGACCGCTTTGCCGTTGATCATCAGATTGAACGTGAGGAACTGGCCGGGGCGGAAGGAAGGAAGCGGAAGCTTCCTGTCGTGCGGGGTGAGATAGAATGAAAAGATGCCGCCTTTCTCCTCCACCTTCTTGTGGACATCGAACTTTCGGATGCCATTCCAGGCAGTCGGGCCACTTTCGATCGCTTCGCGTTTCGAGCGGACTGCTTTCAGGCGTTCCCCGAGCACTGCGATCTCGCCCTGGAAAATATCACCGTCGCGGCGGATCGCGGAGAGCTGGCGGTATCCGAGTAGAAGTAGGGCGAATGCTCCGGCTGCGAGAATGGCCCAAGCGGTGGTTTCGATAGGAGTCATGTCAGAAAATCAGAATTGGTAGCTGTATTCAAAGCGGAGACCGGACCCGAACTCGCCGTCATCGTAGGCGGCGAGGAAGCTGTCGAGGCGGATGATGGTATGTTGGTCGAGAGCTTGCTGGTATCCGAGGCTGACGCCGCCCGCAGAGCGCGAGTTTCCGTCTGTGGAAATGCGGCCGCCGATTTCCGCGATGATGTTCCGCTTGCTGAACTGACCGTCGAGGAAATGCTGATATCCCAGGGCACCACCGACAGCTTCGTTGCTCTGGTTCGAGATAGCGCTTCCATATCTGCCCAGACCTACGGCTCCGAACAGAAGGCCGTTGATGCCGCCGATGGGTCCTCCGACGGCGCTGTTGCGCGAAGCGGAAGTATAATTGCCGAGGCCGACGAAGGTGTTCAGGTAAGCGAGGTCGAAGTTGTAATCCATCGTCCGGGAAATCTGCGAGAACAGCAACGCTCCGGTATCGATGGCGGGGCCTTCGTCATCCAAGGCGTAGGAGAAGTTCGCACGGAGCGTGGAATTGTATTTCCCGAAACGGCGGGTCTGGCCGATCCCGAAATAGGCGCCATCACCTGTCCGGTCGAGATCGCTGTGAACGTAGGCCAGATCGATTTCGTAGGTGCTTTTCTCGTAATCGGCGGCGTAGAAAAGACCATAGAGGGAGGCATCGCTGTCATCCCGGTTGTCTCCGCGGTTCACTTCATTCCATGCGACCAGCGCCGTGAGGCGGGAAGCGGAAGCACCGAAGTTGAACATGGAGGCCCGGGTGATACCGAACGCGTCCATGTCGTCGTTGATCATGATGCCGTCCTGGAAGTTGATAGGCATCCGGCCGATGGCGAAGCCGTAATCCAGGTTCTTGGTATCGTTCGGGTCGAGGTTGGGGAAAAGTTCGCCGAAATCTCCTTCGAAATAAAGGCTGCGGATGCGTCCGTTCAGCTCGTCGTTGTAGCCGTCATCGGAATCGAACTGGTAGGATGTGAAATTCCCTCCTTGGTCGAGTGGGCGAATGCTGAAGAAAAGCCGTTCCGTCGGGGTCAGGTAGACGTTGGTGAAAAGGTCGAGCCGGGTGGCGATTTCCTCGCTGTTGGTCACGCCGTTGTCGAAGTGCTGCGCGGCCATCCGGTAGGTTCCGTAGATGACCACGGTGGGCTGCCAGACAGCGCCCCCGGGCATTTCGTAGCCGGGAAAAATCGTGCCGGAGTTCAGGAACGGGTTGGCGCCGAAAATCGTTTTCCGTTCCGGGGGATCGAGATCCTCGCCGGTTTCATTCTGCCTTCTGATGATCTCCTTCCGTTCGCGGTTGGACTCGAAAACAAGATCCTCGATCACCTCGGTAACCAGTGCCGGTCTTTCCGGGAAATCCTTCCCGATTTCCTCCCAAGGGACGGCTTCGTCGCTGAGCAAGAGTTCTCCGGGGACCGCCGCCTGGACGGCGGCAGGGGTGGTGATGAGGAGGGCGAGGAGGTGGGCCGGATGGCGACTGGGGTGGAGACTTCCGTATTTGTTCATGGGTGCTGGGAAGGAGATAGGTGGCGACCTCGGACGACCGGGAGGTCAGTCGTTCAGACTGACTTCCTTGGAGATCTCCTGTTCGGTCTTGTTTTCTACGGCCGGAGGCGCGTTGTCCGGCGCGTCGGGAGTGATTTTGGCGGGAGGCTCCTCCTCGACCGCAGGTTTCTCCTCCGGTGCCGGAGCGGGCATTTCGGTAGCCGGTTCGTCCCCGAAATTCTCTTCGCCGAAGCTTTCCTCGCCGAACTGCTCTTCGGTGAAATCGAGGGGAGCTTGCTCCGCTTCGGGAAGTGGCGGCTCCTCGATCGGGATGATCAGGCCTCCGCCACCACCGAGCCCGTTGCCTTCGGATTGTTTTTCGTTGAACTTCGGGTCATACGGGAACGGCCCTTCGGGAACCTGCATGATGTCCTTTTCCGTAGGATGGAGGTTCCAGATCGCTGCGTGAGCCGTCCAGCAACATGGTCCTGTCCCAGAGGGTCTGTGCTCCACCACGTCGGCTGGAGTCCGCCTTCGAAGGCTCATGCGATGGCCGTGGACGACGCGCTTGGCTACTTCCCTTGGCGAGAGGTTGTAGTCGAACCCGACACCGGCGATTTCCGGGATGAGGTTGACCGGAACCATCTGGGTGATGAACTTCACGTTCACCTTGTAGGGACCAGTGCCGGTGAGTTCGTTGGCAGGGACCTTGTATTTCGCGACGCGCCTGCCGTTCGGCGGGATACCCACCGCGTGTTTCCTGGCACCGCCGGGACGACCGCGCGAGGATGCCGGGGGTGGTATCCGGGCGGATGTACGGCAAGGGGATCGATCGAATAGTTGACGGTCAGCACCTGCTCGCGCTCACCGCCGAAGCGGTTGCGGACGAGGAACTTGGACTGGAGGCTGAAGAGCTGGTCATCCACTCTCCAGTTCTTGTCTTCTTTCACGAGAGACAGACCGGCCTTTTTCTTCCAATCGCTGGCAGCGAGGAAGTCACCGGTTTTTTTCGCGTTGTGGTGGACGAAAAGTGGAGTGGGTGTCGCGGACATCACCGTTGGGATCGCGGTCGCCGGACTTCATTACGACGCGACCGTAGCGGTCGACGACAGTAACTTGCAGGAACGCGAGGCGTTCCGCATCGAATCCGGTGGGGATGCCGTGGCCGTCGGTACCGTTCTTGACCTCGACCTCGAACTCAAGGGCCTTGCTATCGTTTCTGGTGACCTTGAACTGACCGAGTTGGTAGCCGCGGCGGAGCACCTGGTGACGCTCCGTGTTGATCACATTGAGCAGGCGGAACTGGTTGTTGAGTGAGGCGCGGAAATCGGTGCGGTACTTGCAGGTCGTTCCATGGCCACGGGATGGCTTCTCCGAGCTTGGGATTCTTGGCAACGCGCTTCTCGAAAGCGCTGGTCGCATCGCCCCAGCCGTCTTCCCAGTTGAAATTGATGACGTGGCGGAGATTGGCGCGTTCCTTGACCTCGATATCCCCGTTGTCCTTGAGAACCTGGTTCTGCATGTCCCAGAGCTGGTCGCGGATCGCCTTCGAGTGCGGGAACAGGCCGGGGTGAATGATGGAATAATCGGGACCGGCGAACATGTGGTTCGTGCGCTTGCGGTCGGCGGTGGCTTTGCCGTAGCCGGATTTTTCGGGATCCGTAGCCCACATGTCTCCGCCGATGCGGGCGCCGGGTCCGCGGTTGTAGTTCGCCTCGCCTTTGGCGACCGCAGCTCCTGGGACTTTGCCCATGTGGCAGTCCTGGCAGGTTTCTACCGTCCGCGTTGGCGGGCGAGTTCTTGAACTGGGTGAATGCTTCCTCAAGTCGGAAACCGTTGAGCAGGTTCACATCATGGCAGGATCCGCAGAATCCGGAGGTGGCGATGGGATCGAATTTCTTCGCTTCCGCATGGATCTTGCGCTGGCCGTGTATCGTCCTCGGAGGTTTTGAGGGTCGCGTCCTTCGGAGAGCACCTCTTTGAGGATCGCGTTGCCTTTCGGGCCGTAGACCGGGATCGAACACGTCACCGGTGACGACCGAGGTACGTCCGCTGACCTTGCCGTAGTTCTTATCGATACGGTGGCAGACGACGCAGGTGATCCCTTCGAGAGATGCGGGGTGGCGCTTCAGGTTGCTGGTGAGGATGGGCTCCTCGCGCTGCATGCCGACCTGCGTGTGGCAGCGGATGCAGAAATCCCCGTTCGTGCCTGAGGTGGCTGCGAAGAGGGTGGCCTGCATCGCGTTGAACACGGGGCTGACCTGAGAGTAGGCGTGGGCGGATACGGACCATTCGCGGAAGTGGTCCGGGTGGCACGCGGCGCAGGCCGCAGCGGAGGGGAAACGTTTTTCGCTTTCGAGAAGGTCGAGGAAGCGGATGTGCGCTTCGGCCGCGTTCTTGAAAGTGGTCACGGACTCCCTTTCCTCTTCTTCTTCCGGAGGGTTTCCGAAAACCTGGTCCTCGAGCGAAAGACCGCCGGTGTCGCCCGCGCCGAATTCTTCTCCGCCGAAACTTTCCTCCCCGAACTCCTCGCCACCGAATCCTTCATCCCCGAAACCTTCGTCTCCGAACCCTTCCTCCATTTCCTCCCCGCCCGGTGGCAGGATGGAATTGCCGGTAGGAGCTGGTTTGTCGCTCTCCGTCACATGGTCTTGTCGTGCGGTGGCATCAGATGTCTCCGCGGCCTTGATCGCGTCTTTCACCGGATCTTCCGTAACCTCCGCAGGCGGGTTCTTCCATGGCAGGTTTGATCCCGATCTGGTCCTGCGCGCTGAGCTTGGAGACTGCCGGATCCGAAAGCTAACGCAAGGGACGCCAAGACTGGCCAACCCGGAGAGGAGTGGAATCCAGCGGGAAATGGCGGACTTGTGACTTTTCAGAGTTACCAAGAGCCTTGAAGGGACGTATCATGTTCATAGCGTGCGTATATTAAAGTTTTGGACGGAAGTCTAGGACAAAAGCAGATTAAGTGCCGGAAACATGACAATCTCAAACAGTTAGTTCGATTTCGGGAACTGTTAGCAAACGGGACAGAGTGTTCGGATTTGTGATAAAGATGGCACTGGATGCAACTATCTCCGGCCTTGTTCGGTTGGTGACACTCGACACAAGTGTCTTTCATGATCGCCTTGAAGTTGCTTTGGAAAACATTTGGATCCGCTTTCGAGTCGACCAGTTGGTGGCCTCGTCCCAATCGTCTGCCTCCGGGAAAGCGGAGAGGAAGTCGGTCTCCCCGGTAGATGTCGTATGACAAGAGCGGCAATCCGCGAGGAGAAGGTGGGTGGCGTGATCGTAGCGGGTGAACGGTTGTCCGGGAGTGCCCGAAGCATTGCTTTCCCATCGGACCCTGGCGCCGGTGAGGGTGCCGGAGTCATCTCGTGATTCATCGACTGCGTGGCATTTGAGACAGCTTCCGGAGGCTTTCGACTCCACGCCGGAGCGGAAATCGAATCCCTCTTTGAGCTGGGCTAGAGCCAGAGGTGAATCGACACGGGTAAGCAAGCGCATCGAGCCAGCTCTTCAGAAGAGGATCCGCATGGCCGGTGGAGCGATAGTAGAAGTGCGCCATATTGCTGATACCAGCCACCGCGGGCGGCCCAGTTCACCGGATCAATGGCCTCGAGTTCCTTGGGAGCTTCTTCCTGAGGGTCTTCCTCTTGCGGGCGTGTCCGAACCGAATTCCTCATCACCGCCTCCGAAACTTCGCCGGTATCGTCTCCGCGAACGATTTCTTCCGTAGGTCACCGAAGGTTTCTCCGGTGTCGTCTCCGAAGGTTTCCCCGGTGTCGTCGCCGAAGGTTTCTCCGGTATCATCTCCGACGTCTCGTTCGCCATCCGAAGGTTTCACCCGTGTCATCCCCGAAGGACTCGCCGGTATCGTCTCCGAAGGATTCTGGGGCGGAGGTGGTGTCCACGTCCGGTTCGTCGCTTGCTGCCGCCGGTTCTTCTTTTGGAATCGCCGGAGGATAGGTCCCTTCGCGTTTCGCGGAGACTTCGGAGAGCAGGGATATATAGGAAGGTTTGGAGAAACCCTGGCGCATGGAATCGAAGGCTCCGGCGGGGAAGCCTTTCACGAGAGCCTCGGGATCCGGAAAGCCGGCCTCGCTCAGGCGGCGGACGAGTTCGTCCTGACCGATCGCGTTCGAAGGGTTTTCCGAGGGCTGGTTTTGTGAAAGGTCCCGGGCGAGTTCCTTCACGCCCCAGGCAACGGTTTCGACATCGGCGAGCGAGTCGGCGGGAATTTCGACAGCGTCGTCGAAGGGATTCACGCCGGCGGCACGGAGACGGGTCCACGCATCCCTAGCCTCTTCGGAAAGGAGCTGGAGGGTCGGCCAGGGGAAGGTGTTGGCGGGTTCCTCGATCCATGTGCCGATGGAGCGGGGTGGTTCCTCGTTCGCCAAGCCCGCATCGAGCGACGTTTTGTTGAGCGGAGGGAAAGCGAGGAAGGCGAGAGGTGATCCGCTGCGGGTATCACCCCCGTGACAGGCGGCGCATGTTTTTTCGAAAGAACGCACGGCCATCGGTTCGCCCCGTTTCCCGGTCGTGTGGCAGGCGGCGCAGGATTTGCTTTCCATGTGGTTGGCACCCGGATCGAAGCCGGCCGGCACGGTGCCGGGATTGTTTTTCAGCTCCTCGGGGAAGTGCGTCTGATAATGGGAATAGTGGTCGAAACGGATGCCGGTGCGGCGGCTGTAAGGATAGTTGGAGGCGGAGAACTCCGGGTGGCCTTTCGAAAAGCTCTCGAATTGGTTCGAGTGGCAGGTCTGGCACTGTTTGTTCGAAAGGGTTGCGATGTTGAACTCCTCTCCATGGTGCTCCTGATGGCAGGTGGCGCACTGGATGCCGCTGGTGGCGAGGTGATTGCTGGCGATGCCCGATGCGGCCAGCATCATCAGCTTTCCGGACTTTCCTTCTCCGGTGGAGTCTTGGTGAACCCCTTCCGCAGTGTGTGGGAAGAACGCGAATTTACCGCCTTCGCCACCGATCATATCGTGGCAGGCAAGGCAGAGTTTCCCATCGTCGATGGCGCGATGGTGGGCGGTCTCCCCGTGCAGAGCGATGAGTGAGGCCGGAGTCATCTCCTGATCGCTGTGACAACGGAAACACTGGGTCTCCATGAAAGAGTGATTCGCGGAAAGCGGACCGGGATCAAGTCCGGACATGGGATCGACTCCCTCGCCCGTGTCCGGAGAAAGGATGGCGACAAGCCAAACGACGGTCGCCAGCGAGAGGGTGACGGCAAGAACGCCGCGCTTGGAGCGGAGAGAGCGTTTGGGGCGGCATTTCGGGACTGATTTGCAGCAGGATCCATCAGGACGGGGCCCTTCTCCAGCAGGTTTCGCCGCCATTCGTATCAGGGCGGGTGCAGAGCCAGCGGTCTCCGGTTTTTTCTCGGAAAAACATTCTCCGGAGACGCGCCCTTGGAACACCGCCCGGCCTGGCAATTTCCTTTGGCGATTCGTC
>CAVSNV010000009.1:0-580660 GCA_963729485.1 uncultured Verrucomicrobiae bacterium | reverse complement strand
TAAAAACCTGCGGCTATGAGACCGTCACCGAAGAAGTCTTCACCGGCGGCAAGGACGGCATGATGCAGACCGTCGAAAAACAGGTTCCCCGCTACAAGACCGTCACCAAAAAGGTCAGGGTTCCCTGCTCCGATTGCACCCGCTACTACTGCCCGAAGAAGGATTGCTGTGGCACCACTTCCGAAAGCACGATCAAGATGGCAACCGCCCAGGGGCCGACCGGCAGTCCGCACATCGGCCTGATCCCGACCATGAAAAAGCTCGCCGAGTAAGCCTGCTTTCACTGAATTTCCATCAAAGCGCGGTGCGGCAGATGCCCTCCGCGCTTTTTTGTTTCCACACCCGGGGAAAAAGGCTGGAAATACCCGCACTTTCTCCCATCCTACCCGCCTAACACCAGTTTTTCCCATACCATGTCAGTAAATATCGAAATGCCCAAACTCTCGGACACGATGACCGAGGGAACCCTCATCAAATGGCACAAAAAGGTCGGCGACACGGTCGAGATCGGTGACATCCTCGCCGAGGTGGAAACGGACAAGGCCACCATGGAAATGGAGGCTTTCGACGAGGGCACGATTACTGAAATCCGCATCCAGGAAGGCGACAAGGCCGAGATCGGCGGTGTCCTCGCGGTTCTCGACGGAGACGATGGTGGTGGTTCCGACGAATCATCCGCCGCGCCAGCCCAGGAAGCCGCCAGCGGCCCCTCTCCATCCGCAGCCGCGGCAGCCGCCTCCGACGAGAAAGAAGAGGCTCCCAGCCGGAAACCATCTCCGGTTCTCCTGCCCCATCCGCCACCTCATCGGACGGTGGGCGCGTCAAGGCGTCTCCGCTCGCACGGAAAATCGCCGAGGAAAAGGGAGTGGATCTCTCGAACGTATCCGGCACCGGCCGTGGCCGCATCGTGAAAGCCGATGTCGATGGCGCCTCCTCCGGCTCCGGCGAGAAAAAATCTTCCCAGGCAAGCGCCGCCGCAGGCCTCTCCGCAGCGGCGAAATCCCGCTCCACCGGAGGTTCCTCGCAGGCCTCCTCTCCCGCGCCAGCCTCCGCGGCAATCCAGCCGGTCGCGAAAGAAGGCGACGAGCGGATCGAACTCTCCTCCATGCGCAAGGTCATCGCATCCCGTTTGCTCACCTCCAAGCAGACCATCCCGCACTTCTATCTCCACGTGGAGGTCGATGCCGCGCCGCTCATGGCTCTCCGCAAGCAGGTCAACGACCAGGCGGAGAAGACCCACGGAAACAAATACTCGGTCAACGATTTCATCCTCAAAGCCGCGATCAACGCCGCCGAAACGGTTCCTGCGATCAACGCCTCCTTTGCCGGAGACCACATCGTGAAGTTCAAACACGTCGGCCTCTCCGTCGCCATCGCGGTGGAAGACGGGCTCGTCACCCCTGTCATCACGGAGGCGGAAAGCAAATCCCTGCTCGCCATTTCCCGCGCGGTGAAAGACTTCGCCGTCCGTGCGAAGGACAAGAAACTCAAGCCCAACGAATTCGACGGCGGCACAATCACCGTCTCCAACCTCGGAGCATGGGGCATTGATTCCTTCGACGCGATCGTCAACCCGCCGCAAGCAGCCATCCTATCAGTGGGAGCCGCTGTCAAAAAGCCGGTGGTTGATAAAAACGGCGAGCTTGCCGTCGGTCTCCGCATGAACATCGGTCTCTCCGCGGATCACCGCGTGGTCGATGGCGCGGTGGGCGCCGCCGACATTTCGGAAGTGAAAAAGCTGATCGAAAACCCGGCGCTGATGCTGCTGTAAAAATGGAGCCTACCGGAGAGCCGCGCCTGTGGCCGGCTTCCCTGCCGATGAAAAAGAAGCCGGCTGGAAGCACGGCTCTCCATCAATGATCAAAGCCATTTTCTCACAGTCGCCAGGTCGTTGGACATCGCCTCGACGGTTTTCTTCACGACATCGCCGCCCTTGACGTATTCGATATGGATGGAAATAGGAATTTCCTTCGGAAGCTTTTTCGACACCAATTTTCCGGCTTTGGAATTCACCGCACCTTCGCCGATGGGGCAGGCTACCCAGTTTTTTCCGCTGAGCTTGTAGTCTTTGAAAAACACCGCGCCGATATGTGGCACCGCGCGGAGGAAATTCATTTCCCAGGCGTTCGCTCCCTCAACTGTTGCGTGGGCGAAATCGAAAGCCATCCCCAGGTGCGCGGGATCCGTATCCTTTAGCATTTCCACCATATCCCAGATGGGGCCGCCGACGTAATTGTTTCCACGGTGGTTTTGATAGAGACCCTGAACCCCCGTCTCCTTATTCAGCGCGGCGAGGTCTTCCAGCTGCGCTTTGAAGTTCGCCACCTGTGGTTTGATAGGTTTGGAAAGATCGTATTTCAGATGCTCCAGGCGGTATTTTGTGATTCCGGCCTTCGCTGCGGCGCGGAGCTGCTCCTCGGCGAGCCCCTGTTTATCCACCTCGTTAATGCTTGATGCCATCACGATGACCTTGAGATCCTTCTCCGCCAGCGCCTCGATGAAGGCGGGGAGTTTTTCCGCCAGTTCCCCCGGCTGAATATGCCCACCCTTCCGCAGCGGAGCCTCCAAGCCATCGACGCCAATGGAAGAAATCACTTTCGCCAGCTCATCGTAGCTGAGTTTCTCAAGAAATTTCGTAAACACCGCAATCTCCCTTCCTCCAGTGGCACTCTCCGCAGCAAAAGCCTTGCCACCTCCTGCCATAAGTCCAAGTCCTGCCAACGATGCCGTGCCTACAAACGATCTCCGATTCATGCGGCGATACTAGACCCCTGCTTTTCGTGTCAAAGTAGAAGGGAACCGCGATTTGGAAATCGCGTCTGCAAGGAGGAAGTGCATTTCCTGCAATCTCGGATTGTCGATTTCCACATCGCGGTTCCTTTCGGTGAAAAAAGTGCTGCCAGGAAACCGCGGCAAATCCGGACAAACTACCGTTGCTCCGATCAAGGCCTGGCGGGGTTCGCTTGCCGGATCTCCACGATCCCTGACAGCGGGGAAACGAAAACCCACCACGGCTCGCGCCGCAACAACAAAGTCCGGTTTTCAGTCTTCCCAGCTCGCGCGCGAAGAGCTTCGGCTGCGGCACGGGCTTCGGCTTCTTTTTTGCTTTTTCCTTTTCCGGCGGCGAGGATCTTGTCCTGCCAGACGACTTCCGCGAGGAACACGCGGCGATGGTCCGGGCCGCTTTCGCCGACAATGCGGTAAACAGGCGCGACGGGGTAGATTGCCTGAAGATATTCCTGCAGCTCGCCCTTGGGATTGCGCTCGTCGGGACTGCTGACCATCCCGTCGATCTCCGTCTCGAAAAGGCGCAGGATGAATTTTTCCGCAGCCCTCCGTCCGGTATCGAGATAGATCGCGCCGATAAGCGACTCGAATGCGTCCGCGAGAGTGGAGAGGCGGCGGCGGCCACCAGTCGCCTCCTCGCCTTTCCCCAATAAAACGTAATCGCCAAGGTGGATGACCATCGCAAAACGGGCGAGGGCACGGCGGGAGACGACGCGGGAGCGGAGCTTGGTCAGGTGACCTTCGGTGGCGTCGGGAAAAAGTTTGAACAGCGCTTCGGTGACCACCAGTTGGAGAACGGCATCGCCAAGAAACTCAAGGCGCTGGTTGTCGAAGTGGGGCCGCTGGGACTCGTAGGCGAGGCTGGGATGGGTGAGCGCCTCCGCCAATAATAGCGAATTGCGAAATTTGTAGTCGATCCGGCTCTCCAGCGGTTGCATCAAGAAGTTATCTGTTCACCCCTCTCTCCGAAGCCGGCAACCGTGGCCGACACCGGGGAAAAAGGTGGGGTGATCGACGGGGCTCGAACCCGCGACAACCAGAATCACAATCTGGGGCTCTACCAACTGAGCTACGACCACCATTTCAAGCGGGAGAAACGCTTATAATGCCTCCCCGTGATTGCAAAGAGAAAAATCGAATCTAAGCCGTTAAATCTTCCAGGGCATCCTCCAGCTTCCGGTAACGAAAATTGAATCCCAGGCTCTCCAGTTTCTTTGGAACCGCTTTCTGGCCGACGAGCAACGCCCCGCCGAATCCTCCGAGAGCGATTTTCAGCGCGAAGCCGGGCACCGGGAAAAACACCCAGCGGTTCACGGCTTTCGCGAGCTTGCGGGTGAGATCGACGTTTCTTTCCGGTTCCGGTGCGGTGCCGTTGACCGCGCCCGCGGCGGCTTCCGTGGTGATGCTAAAAACCATCCCCCGGCGCAGATCTTCCACATGGATCCATGGCATCCACTGCTGCCCGTCGCCCAGCCTTCCTCCGATGCCGAGTTTGAAAACGGTGACGAGTTTCTCCCATGCCTGGCCGCCTTTTCCGAGAACCACCCCAGTGCGGAATTTCACCACGCGGACGCCCAGCGGCTCCGCGCGATCCGCGGCTTTCTCCCAGGCATCGCAGAGATCGGCGAGGTAGCCTTCGCCGCGAGTGGAGTCCTCGTCCAAAAGCTCGTCGCCGCGCCCGCCGTAGATTCCGACGGCAGAGGCGTTTAGTAAAACTTCCGGTCTCCCGTCCTCCGGCAAGGCCGCGATTTTTTTCACGATGTCCTCCGTGACGCCGATCCGGCTTTCGTGAAACTCCTTCTTTTTCTCCTCCGTCCAGCGCTGGTCGATGGGCGAGCCGGCGAGATTCACCACCACCCCGCATCCGGCGAGATCCACCGCATCCGGTTTCACCCAATTGGAAACGCCTTCCACATTTCCGGAGCCTTTCCGGCTGACCCCCGTGACCTCGAAACCCTCCTTCGCCAGCATCGTGGCCAGGCCGCTTCCGACAAATCCGCTCGCCCCGTAAATCACCGCATGTTTCCGCATAGCGGTATGCTAGCGCAAAGTCGGGAAAAGTCGAAATCGGGTGACCGTGGAAATTGGTTTTCAGACTTCTACCCGCGCTCTCCGCCGTGCAGTGTCCGCGCGGATGTTGGACGAACCGCAACTGCTTGTCATCGCTCTCCTCGCGGCCGTGTGCATCGGGTTGTCGAAGGCCGGTTTCAGCGGGATCTCGATGGTTTCCGTGGTGATCTTCGCGGAAATCTACGGGGCGAAGCCTTCCGTCGGCCTCGCGCTTCCGCTGCTGATCGCCGCCGATCTGATGGCCTACCCGGCTTTCCTGAAACACGGTTCGTGGAAGCCGGTGTGGAAACTTCTTCCCGCCACTCTCGTCGGTCTCGTCCTTGGCTGGTGGCTGCTTTCCAAAATCGACGGGGTGACGCTCAAACGGCTGATCGGCGCGTGCGTGCTCTTCATGGTTTTCCTACAGGCGTTTCGCAAGATCAGCCCCGTTCGTTTTTCGGCCATGGCGGACTCGCGCGGATTCGGGTTCGCGGCAGGGGGCTTTGGCGGATTTTCTACGATGGTCGCGAATGCCGCCGGGCCGGTGATCCAGCTCTATTTCCTCACCCGCCGCATCCCGAAGATGGAAATGATCGGGATAGGTGCGCGGTTTTTCCTGCTGGTGAACATCATCAAAGTCCCGATGAACGCCAGCCTCGCCATCATCACAAAGGAGACTCTCTGGGAAAACGCCAAGCTCCTGCCCGGCGTGTTTCTCGGGATCGCCGTCGGGCGCTGGCTGATAGGAAGGGTGCCGCAGGCGGTTTTCGAGTGGATGATTGTGGGCTTCTCTTTTGTCGCCGCGCTCCGGCTGCTCTGGGGCTAGCGCCATGATGGTTCTTTCAGCCCCTTGAAAGACTGGTAGGCGAACATGCCCATGAAAATCGCCAGAATCGGCTGCCCTATGGCGAGCCCAAGAAGGCAGATCACGGCTCCTGTGACAGCGGAAACAAGCAACGCGGTTTTTCGGCGCCCTGGGCCAAGCGCCGTCTCAACAAGCCGCCCGCCATCCATGGGCAGAATGGGCAGCAGGTTCAGCGCCGCCCAGATCAGGCTGATCGTGGCGAGAACGGTAAGGAAATAATTGAGGTTCGGACTCATTCCCGGCACAGCGCGCCAGACGGCCAGCGCCAAAACCCCGAGCGCGATCTGAATCCCCGCCCGCCGCGGTGATCATGAACGACTGCTTGCGACTGAGGCGCGTCCCGCTGTAAGCCGCGTAACCGCCGAACGCCTGCAACACGATTTCCACGCGCTGCGCGAAATGTTTCGCCGTCAGGGTGTGTCCCAGCTCATGGACAAGGATGGAAATAAACCCGGCGACAAGAAACAGCAGGAGGAAAATAATATCCTGCGTGCTGTCCGCGAACAGCCGCCCGCTGATAAAGGCGAGCGTCAGCCAGAACCACGGCTGAACCGTGACCGGGATATTGAAAATCATGAATCGGAACATCGCGCGGAAGTCCTAGCCCGGATGCCGGGAAGTCACCAAGGCAATCTTTCACAATCGGCGGAAAGTGATAGGACACCTAATTTGGCATTTTCACGAAAAAGTAAGCAGGGTTAGAGTGGTGACTTCTGCCTGTTCCGTGAAAAATGGCGATCTTTGTAGATTGAATTTGGCAAAGCTCCACATCTTACAGAAAAATTGCCAATTTTCGATTGCTCTTTCCCTATAAATCGCGCACTTTCCGCCCTCTAACCCCACTTTTATGGCCAAGCAACAAATCGACGGAGCGCAAGCGCTCATCAAAACGCTCGACGACCTCGGGATCGAATACATCTTCGGATACTCCGGCGGTGCGGCGATCCCGATTTTCGACGCCCTCGAAACGGTGAAGACCAAGATGAAATTCATCCTCGTCCGCCACGAGCAGGGAGCCGTCCACATGGCGGATGGCTACGCCCGCGCCACCGGCAAGCCCGCCGCCGTTCTTGTGACCTCCGGCCCCGGTGCGGGCAACACGGTGACCGGCCTGATGACCGCGATGATGGACTCCGTCCCGATGATCGTGATCTGCGGACAGACCGTGACATGGATGCTGGGCAAGGATGCTTTCCAGGAAGCCGATATTTTCGGAATTACTATCCCCGTAGTAAAACACAACTGGCTGGTGAAGGATACCAACTCCCTCCCGCGCGTTGCCCGCGAGGCGTATCACATCGCCACCACGGGACGTCCGGGCCCGGTGCTGATCGATATCCCGAAAGACATTTCCCAGGGCCTTTCTCCGGAGACATGAATCCGGAGATCAACCTCCCCGGCTACAAGCCGGAGAAGGACTTCGACATCTGCAAGAAAGCGGTGGCCGATGCGGCCACCCTGATCGCCGCCGCCAAGCGCCCGGTCATCCTGGCCGGCCAAGGCTGCATGATCGCACGTGCCGACAAGGAACTGATGCACCTCGCGGAAACCCTCGATTGCCCTGTCACCTCGACCTTGCTTGGTAAAGGAGTTTTCCCGGAAAACCACCCGCTCTCGCTCGGCATGCTCGGCATGCACGGCACCGCCTACGCGAACAAGGCGATGATCGAGTGCGACCTCCTAATCAACATCGGCTCGCGTTTCGACGACCGCATCATCGGCCAGCCCGCGAAATTCTGTAAGGACGCGAAGATCATCCACATCGACATCGACCCGGCCGAGGCAGGGAAAATGATCCAGCCGGATGTGATGATCGTTGGCGATGCGAAGGCTGCGATTTCCGAGATCAATGAGAAGATCGCACCGGTGAAACATCCGGAATGGAACGCCAAGCTCGACGCCTACAGGAAGAAATTTCCCCTCGGCTACAAGAAGCAGGGCGGTCTCCGCATGCAGCAGGTCATCGACGAACTTTACAACCTCACCAACGGCGAGGCCATCGTCTCCACCGACGTCGGTCAGCACCAGATGTGGGCCGCGCAGTTTTACAAGAACCACGAATCCTTCCACTGGCTCTCCTCCGGCGGCGCCGGCACCATGGGCTTCGGCTTCCCGGCGGCCATCGGCGCGCAGCTCGCATGCCCGGACAAAACCGTCATTTCCATCTCCGGCGACGGCGGATTCCAGATGACCCTCTTTGAACTCGCCACCGCAGCCATCCACAAGCTCCCGGTGAAAATCGTCGTTCTCAACAACCACTATCTCGGCATGGTCCGCCAGTGGCAGGAGCTTTTCTACGAAGACCGCACCTCCGGCGTGGATCTCATCGGCAACCCGGATTTCTGCAAACTCGCCGCCGCCTACGGCATCCCCTCCGTTTACATCAAGCGCCCGGCGGACGTCACCAAGCAGCTC
The DNA here is from genome assembly GCA_963729485.1 of uncultured Verrucomicrobiae bacterium. Taxonomy (GTDB): domain Bacteria; phylum Verrucomicrobiota; class Verrucomicrobiia; order Verrucomicrobiales; family Akkermansiaceae; genus Luteolibacter. The sequence goes on along the minus strand of CAVSNV010000009.1, from coordinate 572,544 downwards.
GAGAAAGCACTCGAATACAACGAGGGCCCCATCCTCATCCACGCCGAGTGCGTGAAGACCGACAACGTCTTCCCGATGATTCCCGCAGGCGCCGCCCTCGAGGACATGATCACCGAAGCCCCGAAAGCCAGAATGGAAAAACCCGTCGGTTCCACCTGATTTTTTCCTTCGAGTTTAAAGTTTAAGATTTAAAGTTTCCGAAAAATGATCACCACCACAGACACTCCCGTCACCGTGCCCATCGGCGGCCCCATGCACACGCTCTCCGTCCTCGTGAACAACGAGCCGGGCGTCCTCATGCGCATCTGCCAGGTCTTCTCCCGGCGCGGCTTCAACATCGATTCCCTCGTCGTCTCCCAAGGCCGCGATCCGTCGTTTTCCCGCATGACCATCGGCATCTCCGGGGATCCCTCCGGCCTTCACCAGATCATCATGCAGGTCGGGAAACTGATCGATGTGATCCACTGCTTCGAGCACACCAGCAACGATTCCGTCACCAAGGAGATGATCCTGATCAAGCTCCTCTGCCCCTCTGAAGACCGCTCCGCGGCTCTCCAGATCACCGAGCACTTCGGCGGAAAAACCGTGGATCTCACTCCGAGCTCCATGGTCGTGATGATCACCGGCGACAGCCCCAAGGTCGATGCCGCCGTCACGATGTTCTCCCAATACGAGATCATCGAGACCGTCCGCACCGGCAAGGTCGTCATGGCCCGCGGCGAGCAGCCGACGTGAAATTTCACCCTGCGCTCAGCGGTCGGCGGAGTGGATATCCAGTATTTTCACATGTCTGTCCGCATCATCGATCCAGTAGGTAAGCGCGTAATCGCCGACCACCGTGATCTGGACAATTCTCCCCGTGGAGTCGTAGCCGGTCGCGTCGGACATGCCCGTGGGATCACCACCGATCTTTGATATCGTATTCCTCAGACCCACCCGTGTGTTTCGCGGAAGCCGTTCGGTGAACTCCAATACATCCAGTGAAATGAGAAGCGGGTATTCCATTCCTCAAGCACCCAACCGACGATCAAATTCCTCGAAAGAAACCCAGTTCTCGTGCTTTTTGTCGTCGATTTTCTCGGCGAGACCTTCCCGATACCCCTCCAGCTCCTTATGACGAAGGGAAACCAGATAAGCAGTCAGTTGGCGGCGCTCGTCCAAAGACAGGCCATCCACTTCGGATCTAAGCTCCTCGGCTTTCATGTTCGGAACTTAGCGGGTTCGCGATAAGATCGCAATGGCTGAATTCATGCGATCCGCACCGGCAAGGTCGTCATGGCCCGCGGCGAGCAGCCGACGTGAGTAGGCTTTGCATGGAGAAGCGTGCTTCCAGCCGCTTGCACAACCCAAGCTCACGAGCCGCGGATCACGGGAAGATTGCCCGCCGCTCCGCTTGCCCTCCGGAGAATCGGGCGTAACATGCGAGTCATGAAATTCCTCCAGCTTTTTCTGGTTTTCGCACTCGCCGTCCTTTCTCCCCGGCTTTTCGCGGAGAATTGGATCACCTACGAAAAATGCTCCCTGGTGGATGACAAGTATTTCGACGGGGACTCGTTCAATGTCCGCACGCAGACCAGCCACACCTATGTTTTCCGCCTCTACGGGGTCGATTGCGGTGAGACGGATACCCGTTATCTGGATCGGTTGATCGAGCAGGGCAAGGACTTCGGGATCGAACCGTCCGAGGTGGTGAAGTGGGGGAAGGACGCTCAGGAGTTTTCAAAGAAGTTTCTCCGCAGACCCTTCACGGTGCATACGGTGAAACTGAAGGCTCGCGGGCAGTCAAAAAAGCCGCGCTACTATGCGATCATCGTAAACGAGAAGGGTGATCGGCTCGACGAGGCTCTTCTGGAAGCGGGACTCGCCCGTTCGTTCGGGATGCCGGCCGCCTGGCCGGAGCGCACGGATGAGAAAAGATACCGCCGCAAACTCGACATCATTGAGCGCAAGGCGAAGCGTGAGGACGTGGGTCTGTGGAAGGACTCCACGAAGTAAGGGGAGGGTAGTGGCCTTACTTTTCCCGCCGGCCAAGAGCCGCGTTTTCACGGGTGGCTTCCGCTTTTCTCCGGCCAATTTCTCCCCAGGATATCCTCAGGATTGGACACCCCGCCGGTTCCACGCTAAGAACTGCGTCCGCTGGTATTTTCAGAATCCCGGCCTCCCAGATTTTACCGAAAAATGGACTATTCCCAGCTCATCGAAAAACGCCAGCACCGCTTCCGCGAACTTGAGGAGGCGGTGGGTGATCCGAACCTGTTCGACGACCAGAAACGCGCCACCGAAATCCTCCGCGAGCACCGCAAGCTCCAGCAAACGCTGGAACTCTGGGACACCCTCCAGTCCACTGAAAAGCAGCTTGAGGAGAACCAGGAACTCGCCCGCTCCGACGATCCGGAGATGGCGGAAATGGCCGCGATGGAAATTCCCGAGCTGGAAAAATCCCTGGAGAAACTCCGCGAGGACATGCAATACGCCCTCCTCCCCGCCGACCCGAACGAAGACCGCGATGCCCTTGTCGAGATCCGCGCCGGTGCGGGCGGTGACGAGGCCTCCCTCTTCGCCGGGGAGGTCATGCGCCTCTACCAGCGTTACGCGGATACGAAGGGCTGGAAGACAGAGCATCTGGAAAGCTCCCCTTCCGAGGTCGGCGGCTTCAAGGAAGTGATCCTGAAAGTCACCGGCGACGAGGTGTTTCGCCACATGAAATACGAGTCCGGCGTCCACCGGGTGCAGCGTGTCCCGGCCACGGAAACACAGGGGCGCATCCACACCTCCACCATCACCGTGGCAGTCATGCCGGAGGCGGAGGAAATCGATGTGGACATGAACCCGAACGACCTCCGCATCGAGGTCTGCCGCTCTGGCGGAGCGGGTGGCCAGCACGTGAACACCACGGACTCCGCCGTCCAGATTTTCCACCTTCCCACCGGCCTCTACGTCCGCTGTGAACACGGTCGTTCCCAGACCAAGAACAAGGAAATGGCGCTCCAGATCATGCGCAGCCGTCTCTACGAGGCGAAGCTCCAGGAGCAGATGTCCGAGTATTCCGAAAACCGCCGCTCTCTCATCGGCTCCGGGGACAGGTCGGAAAAAATCCGCACCTACAATTTCCCCCAAAGCCGCTGCACCGACCACCGCATCGGCTTCACCTCACACAATCTCGACGGGATCATGGGCGGCGCTCTCGGCGAGGTCACCGCCGAGCTGATGAAGCATGAAATGGCCGAACGCCTCGCCGAAGCGGGGATGTGATTTTCCAATTTCATGATGACCCCCACCGAAGCCGATGTCCTGAAAGCCTGCGGAGAACCCGGCATCCGCGCCATGGTCGCAGCCTTTTACCGCCGAGTCCGCACCGACGATCTCATCGGCTCCATGTATCCGGAGGGCGATTGGAAGGGCGCGGAGGAAAGGCTCGCGGGATTCCTGCTCTTTCGGCTCGGAGCCTCCGACGATTATATCGAAAAACGCGGCCACCCGCGCCTGCGAATGCGCCATGCCCCTTTCAAAATAGGAATCGCCGAGCGCGACCGCTGGCTCAAGCTCATGGGCGAAGCCATGGACGAATCACAGGTTCCCGCCTTCGCACGGGCCTTTCTCGATCCCTTCTTCGCCCAAACCGCCGACTTCATGCGCAACCAGCCATGATCATGGCGAGCCTCATGGAGAGCCGCGCTTCAGCCGGCTTTCTTCGCCCGATAAATCCAAAACCCTCCCAACAAAATGAACCCGCCGACAAACTCTGAAAGAAAACGCAAATTCTGGGGAAACATGATCTGGATTTCCGCCATCGTCCTGGTCATCTCGATCTGCGGCGGTGTTGCCGCCGTCCTGATAGGTATGTCCGGTGCCTTTGAAAAATTGCAGACAGCCGGATCCGCCGATCCTTCCTCACTTGCCGGGAATATTTCCAACGTTTTAATGGCAAGCCTGATAAGCGTCCCGTTTGCCATGGTTTCGCTGATTTTATTCATCATCGCCATCGTAAAGCACCGGAAGCTTTCCAATCCTAACCAGGCTGGCTGATTCAAAGATCCCGATCTGATACGCAGAGCCGCTACTCTCGGGAAAGACCCGGGCAATTCGGAGAAGAGAACCACGGATGGACGCTGATGGACGCGGATAAGAGCCATTGAAACGGGGGCGCTTCTCCGCTTTTCCAATATGTGAGCGGTAAAGGCATGCCTGGAAATGATTTCCGCCCTAGAATAACGATTCCAGATCCGTGTCCATCCGTGTCCATCCGTGGTTCGCACTCTTTCCACTCCCTGGTGATAGTTCTTCGATTTCAGGCGCGGGAAATGCTCATTGCCAAGATGCCGCCTGTTGTCTAGTTTCCCGCCCTCCCGGAGGTGGTTTCAGCTTCCCCCGGGCAAAACAAACAAAGAGTTCATTTTGGGATTTCTTGATACCATCAAGCGTTGGCGACTCGCCAAAAAAGGTTTCTCCCTGGGGGTTAAGCGGCGTGTCCACGGGGAAAGCGCTACCGTAAGGACTCTGGAGGACAGCCAGTTTGTCAGGCTCGCGCTCTATATCGCGTTCGCGGTGGGGTCGGCGGCTCTTGTGCTCAAAGCCTCGCCCGGAGCCACGTTCGCGGCGGATCCTTTTAAAGGAATGCTCTACGGCTTCGCGCTCGCGCTGACCGCCTTGGCGATGTTCCACGTGGGTCACCAGCAGGTATGCCGCCGCAACAGCCGGGTGGTCCTCGTCCTCGGCGGGATGATCGGGCACCTTCTTCTCGTCCGACTGGTGATGGTTCTGGCGGATGCCGGGAGCATTCAGGAGACCTACCGCTATCTTTTCGTCCCCTGTGCGCTTGCGCCCATGCTTCACGGGGTTTTGCTTGGCCGGTCGGTGGGCAGTTTTTCCGCCGTTTACGTCAGCCTCATCGGCAGCCTTCTGGTGCCTTCCGGGGATGTGATGAACTATCTCATCGTCAGCCTGGTGGCCGGGATGACCGCCGTCCTTTGCACGGACAAGGTCAGGAAACGGATCAAGCTCATCCGCGCCGGGATCTACGTCGGGGTGGTCATGGTCATTCTCGCCCTCGTTCTCGGGAAACTGGAGGCCATGGCGGTGTTCGGCCCCGGCTCGATGGACAGGCTTCAGATCCTCGGCACCGGCAGCCTCATCGCCTTCGCCACCGCGCTCGCCACCGCGATGCTTATCAGCGGGTTTCTCCCCATGTTCGAGGGAGCCTTCCACCTCACCACGGACATTAGCTGGCTGGAACTCACCGATCTGAACCACAAGCTTCTCAAGGAAATGCAGCTTGAGGCGCCAGGTACCTTTCACCACAGCCTGGTCGTCGCCGCGCTTTCCGAAGCCGCTGCGGAAAAAATCGGGGCCAATGCCTCCATGTGCCGCGTGTGCGCGTATTTCCATGATGTCGGGAAACTGAAGAAGCCCGGCTATTTCATCGAGAACCAGCACGATGGCGGGGAAAACCCCCACGATTCCCTCACCCCCACGATGAGCGCCCTCATCATCACCGCCCACGTGAAGGACGGCATCGACATGGCGGTGAAGCACAAGCTCAACCCCCGCATCATCGAGGTCATTCAGGAGCATCACGGGGATTCGCTCGTGTATTTCTTCTACCGGAAAGCCCAGGAGCAGAAAAAAGCGGAGATGGAGAAGGTTGATCGGCGCCTGGAAAATCCGGAAGATCTGCCCAAGGTCGAGGAGAAGAATTTCCGCTACCCGGGCCACGCCCAAGCACCCGGGAAAGCGGCATCATCTGCCTCGCGGATACCATCGAGAGCGCCTCGCGCACCCTTCGCAAGCCCACCCCCGCCAAGATCCGCGCCCTCGTGGAGGAACTCGTCCGCGCCAAGATCAACGACGGCCAGCTCGACGGCTGCCCGCTCACCCTGCGCGAACTGGCCCTGGTGAAAGACAGCTTCGCCAAAACCCTCCGCAGCATGCTCCACAGCCGCATCGATTACCAAAAGCCTGAGGAAAAGAGCTCCAAACGCGGCTCCGACATGAGCCGCGACCCACGCTCCCAGACCGGGCGCCTGACCACCGTCGCCGAGAGGAGCGAGTAACCGAAGCCCCGGCCAGACATGTCACTCGAAGTCATCATCGGAAACCACCAGGGCGCGATCGAAGTCCCACTCCCGTGGACTACCGCCCTTGAGGAAATGGGCGAGGCCGCCGCGAAAATGGCTCTCCAGGCCGCAGCCGAGCAAGACAGCCCGCTCTCCCACCTTGCCACGCTGGAGGTCGCGCTTGTGGATGATGAAACAAGCGCCCGGGTCCACATGGATTTCATGGAAATCGAAGGCGCCACCGATGTCATCACCTTCCACCACGGCGAGATCGTGATCGGCGCGGAAGTCGCCAAACGCCAGGCCGCCGAATACGGGGAGCCGCTCGGCAGGGAAATCCTCCGCTATTTCGTCCACGGCCTCCTCCACCTCGCCGGGCATGAGGACGCGGACGAGGAAAGCCGGAAAACGATGGAAGCCGCCCAAGAGGATATCGTCGCCAGGCTCTGGGCAGACGGTCTTGATAGAAAACTCGCTTAGGGGCCGGCTCTTTCCGTGATCTGCCTTGAAGCGAATTCCGACCCTGGGGGGGATTGACTACGCTGCGCTCCGTCTCTGCGGGGTGCGCTGCGCGGAAGGAATGATTTTCTCACCAGCGCTCGATTGGCAGTCAAACCCGCTGCTTCGCAGGGGTTCTCATCCCTCCCTTGCCGGAATAGTTCTTCCGCGTTGAAAGGTGGAAAGAAGCTTTGCCACTCATTGAAATTTAAATGGCGGAACGGGAGGGATTCGAACCCTCGGTAGAGTCACCCCTACGCACCCTTAGCAAGGGTGTGCTTTAGACCACTCAGCCACCGTTCCGTGAAATCAGTTTGGTCGGAGGGATTTGGAACACAGCGGGGAGTGCTCGTCAAGTATGCGGTTGGTCTGAGATGAGAATTTTTTCAGGCACGGAGATACCGCTTCACGGTGAATTCCCCGTGGCTTTCCACGGTCTCGACCCGGGGGAAATCCTCCTCGAACTCCGCCAGGTAGGTATCGCCGTCGTAGTGGCTGTGGACGTGGCTGACGAGCCATTCGTCGATGCGGTCTGTGAGGGTTCTGTAAATTTCCGCGCCGCCGATGACGTGGATGGTTCCGGTTGAATCAGGGATTTCCTCGGGGCTGTGGATGACTTCGACTCCTTCGTGGCTCCAGGTTTTGTCGCGGGTGAGGACGATGTTTCGTCGTTTCGGGAGGGGACGTCCGATGGATTCGAAGGTTTTCCTGCCCATGAGGACGGGGTGGCCGAGGGTGGTTTTTTTGAAGAAGGCGAGGTCTTCGGGGATGTGCCAGGGGAGGGAGCCGTCGCGCCCGATGAGGCGGTTGGGATCCATGGCTACTACGGCTGTTAGACGGGGCATGTTTGTTCTCGCCGCCTGAAGACAGCGCTTCTTTTGCGTTAGACGGCGATGGGGGCTTTGATGGTCGGGTGGGGATCGTAGCCTTCGAGGGAAATGTCCTCGAAACGGAAGCCGTCCACTGCTTTCACATCGGGATTGAGGAGGAGTTTGGGGAGCGGTCTGGGATCGCGGGAGAGCTGGAGTTTTGCCTGGTCGAGGTGGTTCTGGTAGAGGTGGAGATCCCCGAAGGTGTGGACGAAATCGCGGACTTCGTAGTCACAGACCTGCGCGACGATATGGGTGAGCAGGGCGTAGGAGGCGATGTTGAAAGGGACGCCGAGAAAGAGATCCGCGCTGCGTTGGTAGAGCTGGCAGGAGAGGCCGGGCTTTCCGTTTCCGACCGCTTCGTGGACGTAGAATTGGAACAGCAGGTGGCAGGGTGGGAGGGCCATGCGGGAGACGTCGCCGACGTTCCATGCGGAGACGATGTGGCGGCGGGATTGCGGGTTGCCTTTCAGGCCATCGATGAGGAGCGCGATCTGGTCGATCACACGTCCGCCATCCGTTTCCCATGCGCGCCATTGTTTTCCATAGACGGGGCCGAGTTCGCCGTTTTCGTCCGCCCATTCATCCCAGATCGTGACTTTGTTCTCCTTGAGGTAGGCGATGTTGGTTTCGCCTTTGAGGAACCACAGAAGCTCGTGGATGATGGAGCGGAGGTGGAGTTTTTTCGTGGTCAGGCAGGGAAAGCCCTCGCGCAGATCGAAGCGCGCCTGCCTGCCAAAGACCGAGAGCGTGCCGGTGCCGGTGCGATCCCCTCGCGACTCCCCGTTTTCGAGAACGTCTGTGAGGAGGTCGTGGTAGGCTTTCATGAGGGAAACTTTAAATTTTAAACCACAGCCATCCCATAGCTCGCGATTTTTGTAGGGTGACTGGCGGCCGATCCCACTCAGGATCGGCCTGATGATAAATCGTAAACCAGCCGCAGCAAAGCTGCCCGTCCTCGCCCAGCTTTGCAAGCTGATCCCGACCCACCTCACCGCCAGCCTCGCCAAAAAGCACGGCATCGACAAACAGGCCCGCACCTTCTCGGCGTGGAGCCACGTCGTCACCCTGCTCTTTGCGCAGCTCACCCACGCGACGAGCCTCAACGACGTCTGCGATGCCCTCCGCAACCATTGCCCTTGGCTCGGCAGCCTGCGCGGAGCCACCGCCCCGCCTCGCAACACCCTCTCCCACGCCAACAAAACCCGCGACAGCAAGATGATGGAGGAACTCTTCTGGAAAACCCTCCACCATCTCGAAAACTCCCTGCCCGGCGGCTTCGGGCTGCGTTACAAAGGCGTGCCTCGCCGTTTCAAAAAAACCGTCAGCGCCATCGACTCCTCCACCATCGCGCTGCTTGCCAACTGCATGTCGTGGGCGAAACACCGCCGCCGCAAAGCCGCCGCCAAGCTTCACCTGCGCCTCAACCTCCAGACCTTCCTCCCCTCCTGCGCGATCATCGAGGAAGCCTCCCACCACGACGACACCCGCGCTTCCGCCCTCTGCGCCCATCTCAGGGACGGGGAAATCGCCTTGTTCGACAAAGCCTACATCAACTTCCTCCACCTCTTCGCCCTGCACCGCGCGCGGCGTCCAGTGGGTCACCCGGGCCAAGGACAACATGGCCTACATCGTCAGGAAAAAACTCCTCGCCAAGCCCTGCCGGGAAAATCCTCCGCGACGACCTCATCCTGCTCAAAGGGGCGAAAAGCCGCAGCCAGTATCCCGAACTGATCCGTCGGGTGGAAATGCTCGTCGAAGTGGATGGAAAGGAAACCGTCATGGTCTTCATAACCAACAACACCCAATGGGCGGCCACCAGCGTTGGAGCACTCTACCAGGCGCGGTGGGGCATCGAAGTCTTCTTCAAACAGATCAAGCAAACCCTCCAGGTCTGCGACTTCCTCGGCCACAGCAAGGAAGCAATCCGCTGGCAGCTCTGGGCGGCGCTCCTCCTTTACATCCTGATGCGTTGGCAAGGCCAGGCGGCAGGCTGGTCGCACAGCTTCTCGCGCCTCCTCACAGTGGTCAGGGGCGTGGTCTGGGATCGGTTGGATCTTGCCGCGCTCTTGAAATCCTATGGGACAGCGGGTGGAAGCTACCGGATGCGAACGTGCTGCGAAGGGGCATATCTGCCGGGATTTTCGCCATAAAGCCATGGGACAGTACGCGGGCGGAATTGATACGAAACTGGAGCACCTGCTGACGAAGTCGAAAAAGGAAATTGCGAGAATCTCGCTAGAACCCTACAAAATCAACAGCTCTCACCCCAAATCACGTAGCTATGGGATGACTGTGATTTTAAACTTTAAACCTCAAGGAAGATGGTGATGCCTTTTCGCGGAGAGGATCACAACGCGTCCTCGGGTTTCTTGCGGGTTACGCCGTGGAGTTTGTCGAAATCGCGGTCGTAGGAGATGACGGTAGTTTGATCGAGGATGGAGACGGCGGCCAGATAGCAATCGGCGAAATCGATCTTGTTCGCGCCGAAGAGCTTGAGGGCGTGGATCATCCTTGCGTGTTCCGGTGATTGGAAGCCGGGACAGGCGATCAGGTGTGCGAGGGTGGCGGCAACCTTCGCTCGAGGGTGACCGTAAAAACCTGTCAGCACGTAAACCGCCTCGGCGAGGACGATGGGGATCACGCACAGGCGGATCTTTCCCGAATCCGCAGCGGAAATGAGTTCCGCGACCTCGCGCGCCTGACCCTCCGGTTCGCCGGTCACGAAGCGAACCAACGTATTCGTGTCCAAATGCGCGGTTTTCATCGGGAAGCCTTTTTGCCCTGACCCTTGATCCGCTTTTCACGCGCGCCCAGCCTTGCATCGGCGAAGGAGACACCGGCCTTGTCCCCGGAAGGTTTCAGCGAGCCGAAAACCGCCATCGCGCCGGGATGCGGGCGGATGATGACCGAATCCCCCTTGATTTCATAAAGAATCCGATCCCCGGCCTTGAGCTGCAAGGCTTCGCGAATTCGGGAAGGAACGGTGGTCTGCCCCTTGCTTGTGAGAATCGAATGTGCTTCTTCCGTTTGCATACCTGAAAGATCATGCCTTACTTTTTAAAGATAGCAAGGAGATTGCCGGTCACAGAGACGGCTCTCCAATACGCTTGCGCTTCTCGAAGCGCTGGGTCTCGCGGAAGCCCGCGGCTTTTGCGAGGGTGCGGGCTTTCGGGAAATCGCGGGCGATTTCTGTGGGAGCGTGGGCGTCCGAGGAAATGACCAGCCCGATTCCTGCGGAGGCGGCGAGTTCCAGGAAACGCGGGGCGGGGTAGGCTTCGGCGCAGGGCTTGTGGAGGCCGGCGGTGTTCAACTCGATGACGGAGCCATTGGCGGTGATGGCTTCGATGACGGGATCGTAGAAGCGGTCGAGATCTCCTTCCGGGGTGTGGGAGAATTTTTTCACCAGGTCGGGGTGGCCGAGGATATCAAAAAGGCCGCTCTCGGCCATCTCCGCGTATGTTTTCCAGTATTCCGCCCAGACGGCATCTACATCGGTTTCCGCCCATTTCCCGAGCCACTTCGGGTTGTCGAAATCCCAGTCGCCGAGGTAGTGGACGGAGCCGATGAGGTAGTCCCAATCATATTTCCCGGCGAGTTCCTCGATGAACGGTTCGCAGCCTCCGATCCAATCGCATTCCATCCCGGCGCGGATTTTCACGCGGTCACCGGCGGCTTGTTTCGCACGGGCTATCCATTCGAAATATTCGGGAAGTTCGCTCTCCAGCATCCGCCAGTCGTCAAAGGGTTCCGGTCGGCAGGGGGCGTGGTCGGAGATGCCGTATTCGTCCAACCCGGCCGCGACGGCAGCCTCCACGTATTCCTCCGGCGTGCCGGTGGCGTGTTTGCAGAGGGGCGTGTGGGTGTGGTAATCGGCGGGCATTCGTCCCGGAAGGTTTAGGTCGGCTTGTAAGATTCCGCAAGTTCCCTAACGTCTCCTGCTTATGTTGAAAAAAGCCATCACCCTTTCCCTGCTCCTCGCAGGTTCCGTTGTCGCCCAGGAAAATTCGCCTGAACTATCCCTCCCTGAAATGCCGGAGCCTTCCTTCGGGGCGGATTCGAAAGCGCAGGCGAGAGTCCCTAAGGGAAAGGTGATCGATTTCGTTTTTGAAAATTCCGAAGTGTTTCCCGGAACCAAGCGCAGGATCCATCTCTATATTCCTGCGAACCATGATGCGAAGGAGGAAACCGCTGTGATGGTTTTTCAGGACGGCCATACCTACGTGAATCCCAAAGGTGAGTTCCGCGTGACCACGGTTTTCGACAACCTGATGGCCGCCGGGGACATGCCTCCGGTGATCGGAATCTTCATCGATCCGGGACACAAGGGGGATTCGAAACCCGAGAGCCCGTGGAAGAACAACAACCGCAGCTTCGAGTACGACACGCTCTCAGCCGACTACGCGACTTTCCTCATCGACGAAATCCTCCCGCTCGTCGGCAAGGACTACAATCTCACCAAAGACCCGGAATTGCGGGCGATCTGCGGCACCAGCTCGGGAGGAATTTGTGCTTGGACTGTTGCGTGGGAGCGACCTGATGCTTTCCGGAAAGTTGCCTCGTCCATCGGCTCTTTCACGAACATTCGTGGCGGCGATGCCTATCCGGGCATGATTCGCAAGTCCGACAAGAAACCGATCCGTGGATTTTTCCAGGAAGGGATTAACGACCTGGACAATCAGCACGGCAACTGGCCGCTTGGGAACATGGCCATGGAGGCCGCGCTGAAATTCAAGGACTACGATTACAAATACGTGTGGGGCCATGGCGGCCACAGCGGAAAGCAGATGGGAGCCATTTTCCCGGACGCGATGCGGTGGCTGTGGAGGAAGTGATGCGGACTCCCCGGTGGCTTACGGATTTTTCGGGGGTGCCTCCAGCGCCTCGATGTGGTGGCGGACTGCTTCTGTAATGCCGCGCTCGCTATAGCCTCCTTCCAGCAGGGAGACGATGCGTTCGTGGCCTTGTTCCCGGCAGTGGTTCCGGAGGATTCCGGTAAGTTCCGCATAGACTTCGCTCGACCATCCGAGTTCGCCCAAAGGATCGGACTCGTGGGCGTCGAACCCCGCGGAAACAATGAGAAGTTGGGGTTTGAATTTCCGGAAAGCTTCGGTGAGATGCGTTTGGTAGGCTTCGATAACGGCCTGGTCGCCGCTGCCCGCCTCGAGCGGAATGTTTTGATTGAAGCCCTCACCCGCGCCTTCGCCGGTGATCTCCGGAGCTCCGCTCGGCCCGGGGTAAAAGGGGTATTGGTGCGTTGAGAAGACATAGACCGATGGATCTTTGAGGAACATTTCCTGGGTGCCATCGCCGTGATGCACGTCCCAATCGACGATCATGACCCGCTCCAGCTTGTGATGTTTTTGCGCATAGACCGCTGCGATGGCTGCATTGGAAAAGAAACAGAATCCTTTGGCCTTCCCGGGCATGGCATGATGTCCCGGTGGCCTGACTGCGGCGAAGGCATTGGTCACGCGCTCTTGCATCACCAGATCCACTGCGGTCATCGCCGCGGCCACGGCCTTGACCGCGACCTCGTAGGTGCGTTCCGAAATCGGGTTGTCCGCGCTGCCGTGCATGCGTTTCTCGCCCGCCTCGGAGGCGCGTTTCAGTTCCGCAACGTAGTCGGCATCATGAAGCCGGAGTATCCACGGGGTGGGATCGATTTTTTCATCCGGTTCGGTTCAGCGCAGTTTCTCCGAAACCGGATGCTCTTTGAGGTGACGGGTCAGGCGGCGCAGTCGATCCGCATGCTCCGGAAAGCCCGTGCCGGTATCGTGCTCCAGAAAAATCTCGTCATAGACCAATGCCGTGCGGAAGGCGGTGGGGTCGGTTTCGGCGTGGAGGTTCATGACGGGGCTGAGAAGCAGTATGAAGGCGGGGAGAAATACGAGTGTGGAGGTTGGCATTCGTTTTTTGGTTAAAATTTCCCCTGCTGAGAACGCCAGTGATCGAGACGTTCCTTGATCCGTTTTTCAAGACCCTGCTCGCCGGGGTGATAGTAGGTGCGTCCTTCGGGGAGGTAGGCCTGGGGGATGTAGGCTCCTTCGTGATCGTGGGCGTAGAGGTAAACCATTTCCTTGTCCGGCGTTCCGTTGGCGGCGGCGATCTTCTTGCGGGACTTCGTGCGCAAGTGAGCTGGGACGGCAAGGGTGCGGCCGGACTCCACGTCTTTCATGGCCTCGCCGAGGGCGGCGTAGGTGGTGTTGGATTTCGGGGAGGTGGCGAGGTAAACCGTGGCATGGGCGAGGGGGATGCGGCCTTCCGGCATGCCTACGAATTCAAGGGCGTTGTGGGCATCCAGGGCGACTCTCAACGCTCCGGAATCCGCGAGGCCGATGTCCTCGGAGGCGGAGATGACGAGGCGGCGGGAGATGAAACGCGGGTCTTCGCCGACGTGGAGCATTTTCGCGAGCCAGTAGAGGGCGGCGTCCGGATCGGAGCCACGGATGCTTTTTATGAAGGCGGAGATGGTATCGTAGTGGCCTTCGTACCCGTAGGCGATGGCTTTTCGTTGGATGGATTCCTCGGCATCCGCGAGGGTGATGCGGGCGTCGCCACAGGTGGCGAGTTCGAGGGCGGTGAGAGCCTTGCGGACATCGCCATCGGAGAGTTTCGCGAGATGGAGTAGTGCATCCGGATCGGCGGTGATGCCTTGCCCGCCAAGTCCGCGCTCCGGGTCGGCGAGGGCTTTTTCCAGGAGGCTCTGGATGCTTTCGGTATCGACGGCTTCGAGTTGGAAAATCTGTGACCGGGAGACCAGCGGGGAGTTTACGTAGTAATAGGGGTTGTGCGTGGTGGCTCCGATGAAGCGAACCGTGCCGCGCTCAAGATGGGGGAGGAGGACGTCCTGTTGGGCTTTGTTGAAGCGGTGAATCTCGTCGATGAAAAGGATGGTGGTCTCGCCACGGAGATCCTGGTTCATCTTTGCCTGGGCGATTTTTTCGCGGATCTCGGCGACGTTGGACTCGACTCCGTTAAGTGCCTCGAAGCGGGATCCGGTTGTCTTGGCGATGACTCCGGCCAGAGAGGTTTTTCCGGTGCCCGGCGGGCCGTAAAAGATGAGCGAAGCGAACCGATCCGCCTCGATGGCGCGGCGGAGGAGCTTTCCTTCCCCGAGAATGTGGCCTTGGCCTAGCACCTCGTCCAGTGTACGCGGCCTCATACGCGCGGCAAGTGGCGCGGAGGTTCCCAGCTTCTCGGCTTTTGGCTGCGGGGTGGAGAACAGGTCGGACATGGTCTGTTGAACTTTAAGTTTTAAACTTTAAACTCCAAGGGAAGAAATTTCGCACTCCGGTCTTCTCCCTGCCTTCCTTCTTCAGGATCCAATGGGTTCGGATTGAATAAGGAAGGCAGGAAAGCAGGAAAATGTGGCTATTTCAGCTTCCGGACGGTGATGCGTTTCCAGAACATGCGGTCGCGCCAGTCGGGGAAATTTCCGGCGTATGGAGTAAGTCGGGAGGCTGTCGCGGTTTGCTCTCCCGCGATGAGGACTTCGTTCATGCTGTCCTCGGTGCGGAGGCTGCGGACGGAGGGGAAACGCCCGATGAGATCTTTTCGTGAGGCCGTCTGTCGCTTCCTGTGACCCGCGCCGATGATTAGATTCACCGCGAGAATGCCATCTGGTTCGAGGGAATTCCTAAGGAGATCCATCCATTTTCCATCGCAGGAATCGGCGCGAAACACATCATTTTCCCCGGCCAGATATAGATCGTCGACGATGACATCATATTTCTTTTGGTTTGTTTGTATCCAGGAAAAGGCATCCGCGATGACGATCTCGGCTCCGGTTTCCCCGAGAGCCATTTCCTCCCGGGCCAGGTCGATAAGCTCCCCGTCCAGATCGACTCCGGTTAGTGAAACATCCGGAAGCAAGTGACGGAGGGTGCGGAGCGCGGTGCCGCCAGCGACTCCTAGCATGAGAATGGATTTCGGCTCCCCGGCGGGACGGAGCAGGGCTGCGGCGGCCAGCAAGTCCCAGGCGAGGCCGGTGAGAAAGCGTTTCCTGTGAAAGGAGGCGTGGATGGCACCGGCAACGCGGAACTCGGTGGCAAGCTCCGATTTCCATACCGTTACCTTTTGGAAACGTGACCGGCATTCACGTATGCGACGCATGATTGAACGATCATATGGTAACAAGGCGATGGGAAGGGTTTTTCCCACGTCGCGCTAATTCGATTGTCGCCGGTTCGCCAAGGCGTTATGCATCCGGGGCATGGAGCAATGGTATTATGCGAAGGGCGGTCAGCAGACCGGACCGATGGGTCTCGAAGCGATGCGGGACCTGGTGCGGAACGGAACGATCGATCCTGCGAAGGATCTGGTCTGGAACCCGGGTATGACGGACTGGGTTCCCGCGTCCGAGGTCTCCGTGCTTAGCGGCGCGGTATCCGTCGCCGGGGAGTCCGCTCTCGAACCCGCCCAGCCTTTCGCCTATCCCATAGGCACCGGGGCCATCGAGGAAATCGTCCCCGGCAGCGAGCCGATCATCCCCACGGCGTGTGTGAAACGGGCATGGGATCTGACCGTCAGGCACATCGGGCCGCTGCTTCTCATCAGCTTGCTTTATTTCGTGATCACAGCGGTGATCGACGAGGCGCTTGGGCGTCTGGACATCGCGCTGGGGCTGAGCCCGGGTCGCGATCTGCCCGCCGAGGTGCCGGTCGGCGCGGATAGCTGGGATCATTTCAAGCACGGCTTTCTCAGCGAGAGCATGAGCATACCGATGAGTCTGGTTTCCTATCTGGTGATGGCGTTTTTCATGCTCGGCTTCACCAGGATCGCCCTGAACGTGGTGTCCGGTAAACCGTTCGGGGTGGGGATGTTGTTCGGCGGGGGAAAATGGCTGCTCCACGGTTACATTGGGCTGATCCTGTATTACCTGATGATCTCCCTGGGGCTTGTGCTGTTCATTTTCCCCGGCATCTACCTCATGCTGCGCTTCGGGATGTATCAGAACGCGATCGTGGATAAGAACCTGTCCGTGATCGAGGCGTTCAAGTACAGCTCCAGAATCACCGCCGGTAACAAAATGAACCTCTTCGTCATCTCCCTTTTTTCCGTCGGGATCATGCTGGCGGGATGCATGGCACTGGTCGTCGGCATCCTATTCGCGTTTCCGATGATGTGGCTCATGTGGACGGTGGCCTACCGCTGGCTTCAATACGGTGGCCGGGCGGTTCTTGACGATCCCGCCACGGGCGCGCCTCTACTTGCTGCGGCTCCCGAGTAGGAGCAAGGCACCGAAAAATCCATCACCCCACCGCGGAGTATCCGCGCAGGAAGCCGGCACATTGCGCGACCTCGCAGAGGTTGCTCTTCCAGTTGTGCTCGTATTCGATGGAGACGTTGCCTCTGAAATGGTGTTTCCGCGCCTCGTCCAGGATTGCGGGGAGATCGATGACTCCGGTTCCGAAGGGACGGTCGTGGCTCCATTCGAGGACTTTTTCCCGGTCTTTCATGTGAAACGAGCGGATGCGGGGCGCGGCTTTTTTCACGACTTCGTGGGGATCGAGTCCGGAGGAAGCCCAGTGGCCGAGATCCGCGCAGAGGCCGAGGTTTTGGTGACGGTTTTCGAGAGCTTTCAGAATGGTATCCGGATCCCAGAGCTTCGTGGGGCGGGGGTGGTTGTGGAAACAGACTTTCATGTCGAATTCGATGGCGAGCTTTTCCAGTGTGTCGATGGATCCGAGAGATTCCGTGGTGATGCCGTAGAGTCCGAATGTTTTCGCGAACTCGAATGTCCCGCGCGCTTTTTCCTCATCCGCTGGAACCGGGCAGATGCCGAAGTTCCAGGCTCTCAAACCGGATTCCGCGAGTTTTTCCAGAACCGCATCAACCAGAACGCCATCCATTCCTACCCCGAATTTCGCGTTGCCGTGGCTGCCGCCGATCTTCTGGCCGGGGAAAAACTCGACTCCCCCCGCTCCGGCCTGCGCCGCCATTTCGATGGAGTCGAACAAGGTGAACTTACGAAAGCTCCAGCACTGGATGGCGATCCCGAAGCCGGCTGGCGTCACAGGATCCACCCTCACAGCGGCACCGTTCGAGCGGAGGGCGCTGATGACGGATACGGCGGGAAAAACCGACGTGAGAGACCTGCGTTTCATGCTTGCCGCGATCCTGTCGCCAAATCCGCCGGGGGCAATCGCTTTCATGTTCGCTCCCGGCGTTTTCGAGAACGGCGGGAGCAACTTCCGTGTTCGACTTCCCAGGCCAAAGGCGGCATCCTCCTTCCGGACGCCATGAAAACCCTCGCTCTTCTTCTATTCGTCGCCACTGCTGGCAGCGCTGTGGCGCACCATCTTGAGCGCGTCTGGACGGATGACAAGGGGCGCAAAACAAAGGCGGAACTGCTGAAAATCGAGAACAACCAGGCGGTGCTTCTCCTTCCCGACGGGCGCGAGGTGCCTTTTCCCATAGAGAAACTTTCAAGGATCGATCAGGCCTTCATCGAAAAATTCGAGCTCGGGGAGGATCACGAGGACGAGAAGGAGGAGGCGCCGCTGCTGAATTTTGAAGACCCCTGGCCAAGCCGGGTGACCTTCGAGGGTGATCCCGAGATCCAGACCATCAAGGAGGACGCGGACGAGGGCGATTTCATATATGAATCCGCGAACTACCGCTACAACTGCGACGTGCGGCTCTCGCAGTCCGTCGTAAAAGGCTTCGCCGTCATGTTCGAGGCGACCCACCAGTTTGTCCGGGAGATGCCGCTTGCGATCAATGGCGGGAAAAAGAAGGACGGGAAATACCAGATCTACCTTTTCGAGCGGGAGAGCGCCTACACCAAGGCCGGGGGCCGCCCGGAAGCGCCGGGGTTTTCATCGGCGGGAAAAACATCGTGATGGTGCCGCTCACCAGCCTGGGCGTGCGCCCGGTGGGCAGCGGCTACATGTTCGACCGTGACAAATCCAGCAAGACCCTGCCGCACGAGCTGGTTCACCAGCTTACTCCGAACCGCTACTACGCGCCCGGCTCGCTTGGCTGGTTCACCGAGGGGATCGCCGAATACGTGGCCGTCACCCCATACCGCTCGGGCTCATACAATGTGAAATTGAATTTCAAGCCCATCGTCGAATACGTCACCGCCTACGGGAAAGACGGCGATGGCGGGCGGGCGCTGGGTGAGAAAATCAACCTCGGCAGCCTCCGGGATTTCATGCTTCAGTCCTACTCTTCCTTCACGGCCAATTCCCAGGTCAACTACGGTTGCGGCCTGCTCATCACGAACTACTTCCTCCACATCGGACCGCGAGGAGGACGGCGCGCGGCTTAAAGGTTTTCTTAAAGCCCTGAACGAGGGGAAAAAGGGCGAGGAGGCCCTGAACGTACTGCTGGACGGCCAGACATTCGAGGAACTGGAGGAGGAAATCGCGAAGGCGTACTCTCGCAAAGGCGTGGATTTCACGTTTTCCGAATAGATCAATTTACTGGAAATCTAGTAGTTCATGACCCTTCCCGCCCTTCCCGGACAATCCCCCGAAATCCCTTGACGAATGGCTCTCCGCCCAGGGCGAGCCTCCGTTCCGCGCGAAGCAGATCCTCGACTGGGTCTGGAAGAAAAAGGTCGCGTCCTTCGACGATATGACCAATCTCCCCGCCGGTCTCCGGGAGAAGCTGGCCGCCGCTTTCCGCATCACCGCACTCACCCACAGCACCACCCAGGGCAGCGAGGACACCACTCGGAAATTTCTCTTCAGGCTACACGACGGCCGCTATGTGGAATCCGTTCTCATCCCCGCGAACCCCGCACTCTACGGGGAAAAGTCCGACCGGCGCACCCTCTGCGTTTCCTCCCAGGTGGGCTGCGCGTATGGCTGTAAATTCTGCGCCTCCGGCCTCGCCGGATACACCCGGAACCTCGATGCCGCGGAGATCACGGGGCAAGTCCTCGCGGCGGAGCAGATTTCCGGAGAGC
Organism: uncultured Verrucomicrobiae bacterium; assembly: GCA_963729485.1. Classification (GTDB taxonomy): domain Bacteria; phylum Verrucomicrobiota; class Verrucomicrobiia; order Verrucomicrobiales; family Akkermansiaceae; genus Luteolibacter. The sequence goes on along the minus strand of CAVSNV010000009.1, from coordinate 553,204 downwards.
GTGTGGATAGCCTCGTGTTCATGGGCATGGGCGAGCCGATGGCGAATTTCAAAAACCTCATGGAGGCCATCGCCCTGATCACCGGGCCGGAGACACTCCACCTGGGCGCGCGGCACCTCACCATTTCCACCTCCGGCCTTGCTCCGCAGATCCGCAAGCTGGCCGACCACCCGCAGCAGATCCGCCTGGCCATCTCTTTCCACGGCGCCACCGACGAAGTCCGCAGCCAGATCATGCCGGTGAACAGAAAGTATCCTGTCGCCGAACTGATGGACGCCCTAGCGCACTGGAATACGGTGAAAAAACAGAAGCTCACCTTGGAATACATACTGATCCAGGGCGTGAACGACGCCCTCTCCCAGGCCTCCATCCTCGCGAAGCACGCCCGCTCCATCGGAGCGAAAGTGAACCTCATCCCCTACAATACCGTCGAGGGGCTGGAGTGGAAACGCCCCGCCATCTCCCACTGCCGCGCCTTTCAGGACGTCTTGAAACAAGCCGGAGTCACCGCCACCCTTCGCATCGAAAAAGGCCACGATATCGACGCCGCCTGCGGCCAGCTACGGCTGAAACAGGAGACCGCGGAAGGCATAGTCTAGGAGAGCAACCACGATTTGGAAATCGCGACCGCAACGGGAACCTGACATTTCCGGGAAAGGACCGCGGGTCTTCAGCCCGCCCCGGAGAATCAGAGCACAGTCCATCTGGTAATATTTTTCGGAATGTCATCGAGCGCGAACACACCCGCAGCGGCTCACCCGCATGGATCTTGCCGAGTGGCTGCTCGCCGAGGATAACCCGCTCACCGCCCGCCATTTCACCAACCGCCTCTGGAAACAGTTTTTCGGCAAAGGCTTTTCCAACGTCCTCGACGACCTAGGCAACCAGGGCGAGTGGCCTTCCCACCCGGAACTCATCGACTGGCTCGCTGCGGAATTCCGCGATTCCGGCTGGGATGTGAAGCACATGATCCGGCTCATCGTGACCTCGGAAACCTACAAACAGGTTTCCGCCGCGAACCCCGCGCTCGCCGAGATCGACCCTGCGAACCGCCTCCTTTCCGAGCAGTCGCCCCGCCGCCTTGAGGCGGAATTCATCCGCGACAATGCCCTCGCCGCATCCGGTCTTCTCGCCGCCGGCGCCATTGGCGGCCCATCCATCCTACCCCACCAGCCGGGGGATTACTGGGCGAACCTCAATTTCCCCGAGCGGAAATACCAGGCCTCGACCGGGCCGGCCAGCACCGCCGGGGGCTTTACACCCACTGGCAGCGGACGTTCGTCCACCCCATGCTCGCCGCCTTCGACGCTCCCTCCCGAGAGGAATGCTCCGCCGACCGTTTCCTGTCGAACTCCCCCCAGCAGGCGCTCGTCCTCTCCCGCCCTGCAACCGAAGCGGAGAAAAAGAACCTCCCGGTTTTCCTGGAAAAACTCCGCAAGGAAGACACCTCCGTCGATCCCATGGAGCAGCTCTGCCGCGTCATCCTGAACCTTCACGAAACCATCACCCGATTCTGACGCCATTTATCACCTCGCTTTCAGACTTCCCTTCCCTATTCTCTCATCATGGATCTTGCAGAAATCACCCGCCTTCCCCTTCGCGAGAAACTCCAGATCATGGAGACGCTTTGGGCGGATCTCAGCGAGCGCGTTGGCGACAGCGACGTTCCTGCCGAACACAAGGCGCTGCTTGACCAGCGGCTGGCACGCATCGAATCCGGCGAATCGAAAATCCACAATTGGGATGACGTGAAACACACCATCGGCAGGAAATGATTTCTGTAGGGATTTCCGACGAAGCGCTGGAAGATCTTTCGGACGGCCACAGGTTCTACGAAAGACAGGAGCCGGGGTTGGGCGAATATTTCTCCAGCCACCTGAAAGCGGATATCGAGGGATTGAAGGTCACGGGCGGAATCCACAGGATGGCCTACCGGAACCTCCACCGTCTCCTCAGCAAGACATTTCCCTGGGCGGTCTTCCACATCCTTTTCGAAACTAGGGTGACCGTCGTCGCCGTAATCGATTGCCGCCGCGATCCGAAATGGATACGCGAGCACCTTGACCGCTAAAACCATCCCATGAAACAATGAACGATCTCCAACAACAAGCCGCCCTTTACAGCGCACTGCGGAACAACTGGTCGCGGCGCACCTTTTTGAAAAAAATCCTTCGCCGGACTCGGCGGGATCGCGCTCTCGCGGTTCGCGGGGGCGAACAGCGGTTCGAGCCTTCCTTATCTCCGGTAGCAGGGCGGGCTGCATTTCCCGGCGAGGGCGAAACGTGTCGTCCACCTGTGCATGGCCGGCGGTCCCTCGCACCTGGAATCCTTTGATCCGAAACCGGAGCTCAACCGTTTGGACGGCAGGCCTTTTCCTGAATCCTTCACGGAAGGCCAGCAGCTCGCCCAGCTCCAGGGGCACAAACTGATCGCGAGAGGGTCTTTCGCGAAATTCAAGAAACACGGGGAGGCCGGAATTGAGATCTCGGAACTTTTCCCGCACATCGGCTCCATTGCGGACGATATCTGCGTTGTCCGGTTCATGGTCACCGAGCAGATCAACCACGATCCCGCCCATGCCTTCATGAACTCCGGCTCCATCCTCAAGGGCCGTCCCAGCATGGGCTCGTGGATGCTTTATGGTCTCGGCTCCGAGACGCAGAACCTCCCCGGATACGTGGTCATGGTATCGAGGGGAAAATTTCCGCACCAGCCCATTTCCGCCCGGCAGTGGTCGGCGGGTTTCCTCCCCTCGAAGTTCCAGGGAGTTCAGTTCCAGTCCAAGGGCGATGCCGTCCACTACGTCGGCAGCCCGGATGGCGTCTGCCAATCGACCCAGCGGCAGGTGATCGAGGAAGTCCAGCGGCTCAACGGCATGCTCGGGCAGGAGCGTTACGATCCGGAGATCGAAACCCGCATCGCCCAGTACGAGATGGCTTTCCGGATGCAATCCTCGGTCCCCGATCTGACGGATATGAAAGGCGAGCCGCAGCACATACTGGACATGTACGGGGTGAAAGAAGCGGGCGACGGCTCCTTCGCATCGAACTGCCTGCTCGCCCGCCGCATGCTCGAGCGCGGCGTCCGTTTCGTGCAGCTCTACCACCGCGGGTGGGATCAGCACTCGGACATCGAAAAAAGGATGCCGGAATCCGCCGCTCTCACCGACCAGGCATCGGCCGCACTCGTGAAGGATCTCAAACAGCGCGGCATGCTGGAGGACACCCTCGTCATCTGGGGCGGCGAATTCGGCCGCACTCCCATGGGGCAGGGGACGGGTCGGGATCACCACATCAAGGCTTTTTCCGTCTGGATGGCCGGAGCCGGAATCAAGCCCGGCCACGTCCACGGCGCGACCGACGAGCTAGGCTACGCAACCGTCCGGGACACCGTCAGCGTCCACGACCTGCATGCGACCCTGCTGAACCGGTTCGGCATCGACCACGAGCGGTTTACGAAAAAGTTTCAAGGTCTCGACTACAAGCTCACCGGAGTGGAGCCTGCGAAGGTGGTGAAAGGTATCCTGGCCTGAGGATGCCCGGTTTCCGTTAGTAGGCGATGCGCGACGGGAGCCCGGCGTATTCCTTGGCCAGAGCCAGGGCGAGATCGCGTCCCAACTGCTGCTCCGGGATCTTCCGCTCGATGGCGGGAAGGGAAAACTGCTTGAAAAACTCCCGGTCGTCGAAGCCGATTTCCGCGGCGTCCTCAATGGAGAAGCCGTAGTGGATCGCGCCGATGCGCGCCCAGTGGATGGCACCAAGGCACATGGGGCAGGGCTGGCCGGTGGTGTAGATTTCACAGCCCTCCAGGGAAAAGTCCGCCGCATTCCCACAGGCGTCCCGGATGGCGACGACCTCCCCGTGGGCGGTGGGATCGTTGGTGGCGAGCACGCGGTTCCACCCTTCACCGATGATTTTTCCGTCCCGGACGACGACAGCGCCGAAGGGCCCGCCATCGCCAGCCCGCATTCCGTTTCCCGCCAGCTCCACCGCGCGCTCCATGAATCGAATTTCCATGACCATCTGATAGCACGTTCCGTGCTAACGGAGCAACCCCCGGAGACGTATGCTTCATATGAAATGACTATCAGGACAAGCTTGCTTTTGAGGTGGGTTTCCCGATGCTCCCCCTCATCCCCGCATCTTCGTCCATACCCCTGCCGAATCCATACCGCGCCATTCTTGGCCGGGAGATTCCTGAGCCGCTCATTGCACTGCTGTGCTTTATCCTCGGGATCTGGCTCTGGGATTCCTACTTTGGTGGAAGCGGCGGATACGCGCCCGGCACCGAGGAGATCACACTCGTCAGGCTGGACCGGAACCTCCAACTGGCGGAGGCGATGGCGGACGACCCTCCGCTTCTGCGCTGGCTCGCCCACGCGCAAAGCCCTGAGGAAGCGGTGGCGGACGGCATCCACTCGCTGGAACTCTTGATTTCCGACCAGGCTCTGGGGCCGACCGGATTCCACGCCTATGTGGCCCTGCGCGCCACCCGCGACGGGATCCCGGTGGAAAGCTACCTCAGCCAGCTCGCCATTCCATCGGACGATCCCGGATCGCCGACCTGGTGGAATATCAAAATCGCCTCCGAAAACTTCACTTTTCCCCCGACTGCCACCTCGGAAACGATTCGCGACAGGGCGGTGTTCACCGGCTCCATCATATGGGGGCTGGGTATCGTCGGACTCGCCTTCGTCCCGGTATCGTTACGGTGCCTGCGCAACGCCTTCCGGAACAAGACGCGCGGCTACGCTTCCGCCTGGAATCCGTCCCTGGGGCTGATGATTTTTCTGCTGGCGACTATCGCGTGGATCGGCTTCACCATGGTAATGAACCTGGGAATCGGGCAGTTCCCGGGGATTCATCCGGTGGGACTCATCCTGCTGGACACCGCCGCGCGCATCCTGCCGACCATGATCGCGCTCGGCCTGCTCTTCAGAAAAGCCTCCCACATCCCGCGGGCCACGGGGCTGAACGGGCACATCCACCCGCCGGTGATCATCGGCCTTTTCTCCCTTCTCGTCGTCATCGACCAGTTCCTGCGGTGGGCGCTCCGCAGCTTTACCACGGAGGATCCCACGGGAGGGCTTTCCTATATGGATTCGGGCATTTTCGGCCTGGTGTTCCTGATTGTTTCCGCGTGCCTGGTAGCGCCGTTGGCCGAGGAAATCCTATACCGGGGGATTCTTTTCCGCTCGCTGGCGAACAAGACCGGCGTGCTTGCGGCGGCCGTGCTCTCGTCCGTGGTTTTCGCTTCGCTGCATTTCTATGATTTCTACGGCCTCGCGAGCGTGGCCACCTTCGGCTTCGTCTGTGCCCTCCTTTACCAGGCCACCGGCTCGCTGGTAAACGTGGTGGTCCTGCACATGCTATATAATACCTCGATCACTCTGCCACAGTGGACGATATACCATGCGCCCTTATAAAATTAACGGAGTTCAGATTAAAAAATACCATGCTTGATTCCCCCCTCCGCTTGCGTGTATCCCTGAGCGCGGCAGCCAGCCAAAATATTTTCCCTTATGAGCGATACCGAACACGCCGCCACTTTCCAAGCCCCGGAAATAGAGGAAGTCGCCCGGCTTTTCCCCTCCTACGATATTCACGCGCTCATCGCGTGCGGCGGAATGGGAGCGGTTTACCAGGTGACACAGCGCTCGCTCGACCGCATAGCCGCCATCAAGATCCTGCCGCGTGAGTTTTCCACCGACGAGGAGTTCCGCCAGGGCTTCGAGTCCGAGGCTAAGGCCATGGCCAAGCTCAACCACCCGAACCTCATCGGCGTTTACGACTTCGGGGAAGTGGACGGGATGCTCTACATCGTCATGGAGTATGTGGACGGGAAATCGCTTTTCCACTCCGCCAACGGCCAGGCGGTGGATCCGGCGGACGCGATCCGCATCGTGACCGAGGTCTGCTCCGGCCTGGAAAACGCCCACTCCCACGGCATTCTCCACCGCGACATCAAGCCCGGCAACATCCTCCTGGATTCCAACGCCAGCCCCAAGATCGGGGATTTCGGTCTCGCGCGTGCCCTTGAAAGCCAGATCCAGGAAGGCGAGCAGATTTTCGGAACCCCGGGCTACACCGCTCCGGAAGTGCTGGAGCCGCCATTCAGCTTCGACCAGCGGGCGGACATTTTTTCCGTGGGTGTGATGCTTCACGAGCTGCTCACCGGGCAACTCCCGGACGCCGATCCACGCCCGGCGTCCCAGCTTTCCAGATGCAGCCCGAAGCTGGACGTCATTATCAAAAAGGCAACAAATCCCGATCCGGGAAAGCGGCACTCCACCGCCGCGGAGCTGGCAGGCGAGCTGGACAAGGTCGCCGCCGCACCCGTAAGTCCGCTTCTCACGGCCAGTCCCGCGACCGCATCGGCCGGGAGATACGCCCCACCTACTTACAAGAAGAAATCCTCCTCCGGGTTCACCATCTTCGTCCTGTTGCTCGCCGTGGGAGCGGCGGGTGCATACTATTACTTCAATGTGATGAACAAGCCTCCCGAGGAGGTGAATACCCCGGAGAATGACGTGCCGGAGGTAGTGATCAAAAACGGCACTACGGAAAAACCGCCGGAAACCCCGGACTTCACGGCTCCCACCGAGGATCCCGATGCCACTCCTCCCGCCACATCCGAATTTGATGCCGATGCCTTTCTCCGGGAAACGCGCGCCTCCATGGCCGCCGGAATCAGCGCCTCTCCCGACCCTGCGGCAGCGGATCTCGAAAACCTCACGAAAACCTACGGACGTGAAGTCGCGGCGTTGATCGCGAAGCTCGATCCCGTTTTCAGAACCCACGCGGAGGAGCAGCTCGTTCTCGAGGCCAGGAAATGGGTGGATGATGGGTATAAAATTCCCGAGACCATTCCGGAAGAACTCGGCATCGTGCCCGGCGCGCCGGAGCTGCACGCGTTGGCATTTTCCAAGCAGAAGGAGATCCTCGGAGGCGCCACGGCAGGTGCCGGAGACCAGTCGGAGCCGTATATTCTAGCTCTTGAAAACAAGATCAGACAGTTGAGGCAAAATGGGGACACCAACTCCGCCGAGGAGCTACAGAAGGAAGTCCAGCTCGTGAAGAACAAAGACGGCTATTTCGAATCCCTGTTTGAGAACTAACGGTGGGGCGGGCTATTTGGAGAAATTCAGCCGCTGCACCTTCCCTTCGGGCATCTTCACCACCGCCAGCGCCTGCTTGGCAGTGACCATCAGCTCGTCATCCGATTCCCTGCGGATCTCGAACTCGCACCAGAATCTCGCGCTGCCCACATCACCCAGTTTCCCCCGGATTTCCAGCCAGTCACCGAGCTTCGCCGGGCGGCGGTAATCGACCTCCGTTCGGGTGAGAACGGGGTAGATCATGCTTTCGGACATGCCCACGAGATCCATTCCGAGGGTCGCTGCCAGGCGAGTGCGACAGGTCTCGATCATGCGGAGGTAGGCCAGGTTGTGCACCACGCCTCCGCAGTCCGTATCGAAAAACATCACTTCCTCGCGCGTCACCATTGTTTTTTCCGCTCCATCGCTTTCCGCTTCCATGCGCCCAGCTTTGCAACAATTCCGCTTCCGCTGCAATGTTCCCTTGTCCGCCTCCGTAAAAATGCCACGGTTTTCCTGCCAGCCCATGCCCCACGCTTTCCGAAATTTTCTCCACGGTCTTTTGTCCATCGCCTTTTCCGCAGGCGCGTGGGCGGCTCCGTTTGTTGCTCCCGCGGAAGAGAATCCTCCTTTCCGTCGCGATCTTCTGCCTATCGATACGGATTCGATGGCCACACTTTCCGAGAATCTGGTGCAACTGTCTTGCGGATCCCCGCTCGAAACCGCGCCCCAACGCCGCGCGGCCGCCCAATCGCTTGCCCTCGCTCTCGCGCTGGATCCCGCAAATTCCGCTGCTCGTGATATTCTTGCGAAACTTGTGGAGGGCAAATCGACCGATACCGGCGAGCCCAATCGTCTGACAACGGCCAAAGCCCGGATCTGGCAGATCCACGGCTGGCTCAAAACCCCGGAGGCCGGCGATGATGGAAACCTCCTCGGCGAGATGATAGGCGACGCCCTCTCGGTTCTTGATCCGAAAAACCCGCTCTCCCCAGCTCTTCGCGGCGGCACGGCGGGCAGATGGGATGATCTGGTGGCTCCGCTCTCCGACTTCGAGGAAACCGTCGTCGCGAAAAACGATACGGATCCCTTCGAGGACATCAAGGCGGACACGCCTGTTCAACCCGTGGATACGCCTGCGGATCAGCCCGGCGTAGTCCTCTCGGAAGCCAGCCTCACCACCGTCCTTCATGTGTATGACGAGGTCTTCGATACCTGGGATTTTCGACCAACGACCGTGGAGATGAAGGCCACCGCCGGGGGTGGCGCGGAGTTTGGGATTGCCGTGTCCGGATCCCTGGAGGAGCAGGAGGAGATCGAAAAACGTGTGTCCAGGCCGATACGGCAGGCGCTTGAGAAAGCCCACGAAGGTCTGCCCGCCGAGGGTCTCATCGCGATCACCGTCAATGGTGGTGGCGCCTACTCCACGGAGTTGAACGACTCGGCCATCAACGGTCCGGCTTTTGTTCTGGCGAATTCCGCGTTCACCGGAGTGGAGCCGGAGGCGACAGTCCTCGTCAGCCTGGATAAGAACAACAGGCTTGTGGCACCGGATTTTTTCTGGCGATACGTTCACGCTCTGAACGGCGGCAAGGGTGGCAGGCTCGTGGTTCCGGAGGGCACGGAGGAATATTTCGCCGCGATGCTCGCACTGGAGCGCCCGGAGTTCCTCCTGAAATACGAAGTCCTTGTGGCGTCATCCACCGAGGAGTTCCTGGAACTGTGCGCGAAAACCCCCTCCGAGGAGCACGCCGCCGCATTCGCCCGCTTCCGGGAAATCCGCGAAAAGGCCGAGGGCAGCGTGATCAGCGCCTACCTCGCGAACCGCTTTGTCCGCCAGCGTCTCCAGGAAAGCGTTGAAGCCGCGCCGTACCACCTTTCCGCGAAACTCCTCGCCCTGCAGGGCGCCGGCGCGCATTCCCGCACGCTTTCCAGGAAAATTCTTGCTTCGGAAATCTGGCGCGCTGTCAGTCCCATAGCCTCGCTTTCAAGATCGGACATCGGGATGGCCGACGCGGCGACCATATTGAAAGTCGAAAACACCTATGAAACCATGCGTGCCGATCTGGACAGTCTCGATCGCTACACCGATATCCGCGACCGCACGCTGGTCAGCGAGGCCACGAACCTTGCCACCACCCTCCGCGCTCTTGTCCGCGCCCTGAAGAGTCGCACCGATGATCTCGGCGACAGGTATAACGACATCTCGGCAGCCTATTCCGATATGGCCTCAGCTAACAGCGCGCTTCTCCGTCAACTCTCGGAACATTCCGGCGATCCTTTCGAAGAAAAGCGCCACCGCAGAAATAAACGCGACGAGACTAAGGACGAGTGAATCGACGCTCCAGGCTCCAGGCTACGGGCGAATTAGCGGCTTGCCCCGATGATTCTGGGGCGTAGCATTTCCAAATGAACACCTTCGGAAAACGCCTCGCTTCAGGGCTGCTCGCAACCGTGGCATTTGTGATCCCCGCTACTTCTGCGGAGGAGAAGCCCTTGCAAGTCCTCATCGTCACTGGCGGATGTTGCCATGATTACGAGTTCCAGTCCGCCGCGATGGTCGATGGAATTGGAAAGCTCACCAAGGCGGAATTCACCGTCGCCAACGAAGGCGGCACGGGAACCAAGGCTCAAATCAGGCTCTACGACGATCCGGAATGGGCCAAGCCATTCGATGTTGTTGTGCATAACGAATGCTTCGCAGGAACCACTGACGAGGACTACATCCGGAAAATTACCACGGCGCATAAAAACGGTGCGCCAGCCGTAGTCGTCCACTGCGCGATGCACACCTACCGTTCCGCGAAAATCGACGACTGGCGCGAGTTCCTCGGAGTGACCAGCTTCAAGCACGACCACCAGAGCAACTACCCGGTGAAAGTCGAAGCCGCCGATCATCCGGTGATGAAGGACTTCCCCGAAAACTGGACGACCCCCATGGACGAACTCTACATCATCGAAAAAGTCTGGCCGCAAACCACCGTCCTCGCCACCTCCACCAGCGAAAAGGACGGCAAGGAACATCCCGTGATCTGGGTGAATGATTACCATGGCACCCGCGTCGCCGGAACCACCTACGGCCACACCAACGAAGCCTTTGAAGACCCGGTTTTCATCAGGCTCCTCGCAAACGCAGTGACCTGGGCCGCGGGAAAGTAAGAGGGGAGTTGGCGCAAAATTGACCCGGATTCGGAAAGAGCGTTTTCTCGCCAGATCCCGACGGATAGCTGCTGGTGTGGCCTGTGGAAAGCCGTCCTTCCAGGCGGCAGCGGGAACCACGCGCCTGGCAAGGAGTCGCGGATGTTATCCGCGAGATATTACGAGGAGTCCGCGCAGTCGTGGCGGATAACATCCTCCACTCCTTGATCGTGTTCAGCGCCACCAGAACCGCGATACCCGCCACCCCAATACCAAGCCACTGCCGGTTGGAAATCTTCGACACAAAAAAGAGCGGCTGCCGAAGCAACCGCTCTTGAGATAATCAATTCGTAAACTTCAGATTAGAAGCTAACGGAGAGGATGGCACCGCCGAAGAAGTTGTTCTCGGAACCGCCATACAGGCCTTCTTCGGAAAGCGCCCAGGAGTGGGCGATATACGGAGAGAGGGTGGCTGTCTCGGTGAACGCCCAGTCAAGGGATACCTTGGCTGTTGCGTGCGCGAAGTCGCTTTGCTCCCACTGGTAGCCAAGAACACCACCGGTGTTGAGGGTGAGGCACGGGCTGAGTTCGAAGCCTTTTCCAAGAGCGAGTTCGGCGTAGCCGTCGTTATCCGTTTCAATGTCCCAGAAGTGGGTGAGGGAAACGTCGAAGCCGAAGAACTCGCGGCCGATGGAGAAGTAAACCTCCTGTGCGTCATCAACGCGTCCACCTGCAGTCATGTTGTTGTACCAGATGTAACCGACCGCCAGGTTGGCGAAACCGAAGTCCTTCGAAACTTCACCGTAAAGGTCAAGCTCTTGGAAATCCGTGTTCGTGTTTTCGAAAGTCGCATACCATGCGCCGGCGCTAAGACCGAGGCCGTTCCATTCCCAGGCTACGTCAACACCGGTCTCAATGAGATCCTGACCGAAGTCGAGACCACGGAAGATATAGTCGGTGGAGTATCCCGCGTGGATTTCGAACTCGAGTCCGGAATTGCCGGTCGAGTTATCGACTGCGGTTTGCTGATACGGCTGGGTGTAACCCGCCTGTGTGTCCTGAGCCGAGGCGTTGCCAGCCACGAGGGCGGAGGCAGCGGCCAGGGCGCCAATTGTTTTGCAGTAGTTTTGCATAGTGTTGTTGTTGTTTCGGTTGCTGGTAGCGTCCTTGACTGAGTTTTGAGGTTCAGAAAAGGGTCTTTGTTGGAAGCGTCTCGCGTGTCAGATATCAGACAGAGCGTTTCGCAGGGGTTTATTTAACAAAACCTAAGGAACTGTCCAGTCTAAATTGTCACACGGACGCCTCCGCACGGCGCGGATGTAAATTCCGGGGTCGGGGTTGGCAAGATTTTTTTTGGAAATCACTCCTCATCAGGCATGTCCGTGGATCGCGGGTTTACAGGCGTCGGGGGCAAGTTTCGGATTTTGGCACGGGGTTTGCTTTCCGGCTCCGTGCTGCTCCCTCGGCGAATCATCTCCGCGGGTCAGGCAGCTAAATATCCGACAACCCCGACCAATATGACCAGACGACATCCAATGACATTGCGAGCTCTCGCCCTTGCGGCAGCAGCTTGCTTCGCAGTTCCCCTCATGCCCGTGACCAGCTTCGGTCAGGACGAGGAGGCCCCGGCGCCAACCGAAGAGGTGGCGGAAACCCCGGCTTCGACCGAACCTGCCGCCGAGGAAGCGGCGGAGGAACCGAGCGAATATCAGGCGCTCGTCGATGGCTACAATGCGGAGGATGACGACGGCAATCCTGTCGACGTCTCCGAAGCGTTCGACTTCTTCACCGTCTCCATGCTCTGGACGGTGATCGCGGCGGCCATGGTATTTATCATGCACCTCGGCTTCTCGACTCTGGAAGCCGGTCTATGCCAGCAGAAAAACGTGGTGAACATTCTTTTTAAGAACGTCTTCATCATCTGCATCGGACTCCTTACCTACGCCTTCGTTGGTTTCAACACCCACTACCCTGGCGATTTCAACGGCTTCTTCAGCATCGGAGGACCGATCGGTGATCTCAACGACGGAAACGGCAAAACATGGGCATATGGCGGACTTTCGCTCGCAATGACCGGCTACGGTGACTTCATTTTCCAAGCAATGTTCGCGGCAACCGCAGCGACCATCGTTTCCGGTGCAGTTGCAGAACGTGTCAAGCTCCCTAGCTTCATGATCTTTGCCACACTTCTCGTGGCATTCGGTTACACCATCGCCGGTTCATGGCACTGGGGTGGCGGCTTCCTTAGCACCCTCGGTGGTGACGACGGCATCGCATTCAAAGACTTCGCCGGTTCCACGGTGGTTCACGGCTTCGGTGGTGCGGCAGCTCTCGCCTGCGTTCTCCTCCTTGGCGCACGCCGCGGCAAATACACCAAGGACGGCATCAAGCCGATCCTCGGCCACAGCATGCCAATGGCAGCAATCGGTGTTTTCCTTCTCTTCTTCGGATGGTTCGGATTCAACGGCGGATCAGTACTTTCCGCTGACCCTGGTCCACTCGGCCTCGTCTTCACCACCACAGCCCTCGCAGCCGCAGCGGGTGGTTTCACCTCCATCATCACCTCATGGGTTGTAATCAAAAAACCAGACCTTTCGATGGCGCTCAACGGCATCCTCGGTGGCTTGGTGAGTATCACCGCAGCAGCAGACGTTGTTTCCGTCATGGGAGCAATGGCAGCCGGTGCCATCGGTGGTGTGCTTGTGGTCTTCTCCATCCTGTTCTTCGACAAGATCAAGATCGACGATCCGGTTGGTGCGATCTCCGTCCACGGTGTCTGCGGCATCTGGGGAACGCTCGCTGTAGCGATCTTCGGTGACGGGTTCAGCATGGTTTCTCAGATCATCGGTATCATCTCGGTGTATGGATTCGCGTTCATCTTCTCGCTCATCGTCTTCGGAATTATCAAGGCGATCATGGGTGTCCGCGTTGACGCCCAGGAAGAAGAGGAAGGTCTCGACATTGCCGAGCACGGCTCCCCTGCCTACAGCGACGGCCACAGCTAATTCCTAGTTCCACGAACTTTCGCAAGACGGGCGAACCTGAAAAGGTTCGCCCGTTTTCGTTTGCGGGGGGAGCGGCTTCGGTTACTAAAGGGCACAATGAAACGCCGGACGATACGCTTTTCCCTGGCACTGCTGGTGGTGCTGACCACCGCGCTGGCCGCCTGGCTTTGGACTTCGGAATACGATTCCGATCCGGATCCGAAAGCTCGTTTTGAAATCGAAGGAGTGCGGCTCACCAGGGATCGTTCGGACGCGTGGCTGGAGATTCATTTGCGGAAAAGTGGCGAAGCCGATCACGATCTGCGGAAGATGGTGTGGCTGGTAACCTCCGATGGTCTGAAGCACAAACCTGCCGACAGCACCTTTGCAGGAGGCCCGGAGAGGGGTTTTACCGACATCTGGTTCAAATTCTGGCTGAGCGCCAAGGATTTGGAGGGTGAGATGGATCTTCTGATTAATGACGGGAAACTCCGCGTGAAAACCAACCGGGGAGCACCCGAATGGGATTCCGATGGAGAGCGTGTATTCAAATCATCCGATTGGGAAAAATCATGGCCTGGCTTCTGATCGACAACTCGAACAACCGCACGAAGCTGGCTCTCGGCGATGGGAAGCGCTTGTCCGGGTGGCGGGGGATGGTACCCACCGCGGAGCTCAGTCCCGAGGTTTTGGAGAAATTGCTCGAGAATGTCCAATATGACGCCGTCGTCTGCGCTTCCGTGGTTCCTGGAAAGGCCGGGATGCTTCGCGACTTTTTCAGGAATTCGTTCCCGTTCCGTTTGCTCGGTTACGATAGTCCACATGGCCTGGGATTTGATCTGGAAAGCCCCGAGCAGGTGGGGAACGACAGGTTGGCGAATTCCATCGCCCTTCTGGAAAAATACGGAGCACCCGGGATCGCCGTGGATTTCGGAACGGCGGTGACGTTCAGTGTGGTTTCCCCGGATGGAAAATTTTCCGGAGGGGTGATCGCCCCCGGTATGGAGGCGATGACAGAGCGCCTCTCCGCCCGGACCGCACAGCTCCCACATATCGATACGGTGGAGCCGACCAACGCCATCGGCAAGACCACGGTCGAGGCAATGCGATCCGGCGCGGTGATCGGCCACCGGGGGATGGTGCGCGAGATCCTCCGCGAAATCATTTCCGAAATGGGAGTGGCACCCAAAGTGATCGCCACCGGTGGCGGAGCGGCGTTCGCGGCACCTCACATCGGGGAAATCGATCTGGTGGATCCCGATCTCACCCTTGAGGGGCTTCGGCTGTTTGCCGGGAGGATTTTTTGACCCGGTAGCTCTCGGTCGGAGCGGCAGGGAGGTTTCTTTGAAGCAACGTTCTGTTTTTTATATAGATCTTTTACATCCCGGGCACTACGCAATGCGCGGCTATGAAAGAAACTCCTCTCGCAATCGGCATCGACTTCGGAGGCACCAGTGTGAAGACCGGTGTCGTCCGCGGCAGTGAAATCATCGACCACGCGCCGCCGATCGCGACACAGGATTTCGCCAGCCCCGAGGAACTGATCGCGACCATGGTGCGGGCGGTGGAGGATCTCCGCAGCCGCCACGAAGGAATCAGCGCGATCGGAATCGGCATGCCCGGTTTCGTGGATTTTGAAAAAGGTATCGTCTTCAATCTTACCAACGTGCGCGGATGGCAGAACATACCTTTGCGGGATCTGCTATCGAAGGCCACCGGACTTCCCGTAGCCGCGGACAACGACGCGAACTGCATGGCCTTCGCCGAATGGAAACTTGGTGCGGGGAAAGGTTACAACCACCTCGTATGCGCCTCACTGGGCACGGGCGTCGGGGGCGGCATCATCGTCAATGGCGGGATGGTGCGCGGAGCCAGGTTCGCCGCCGGTGAGATCGGCCAGACATCGATCGACTACCAGGGAAGGCGTGGTCACTACGGGAACCTCGGCGCTCTCGAAGACTACGTGGGCAACCAGGAAATCACACGCGACGCCCTCGCAGCCTACGGTGCGGCGGGTATTTCAAAGGACATCGAGGACTGCTCTCCCGCCGCGCTTTCGGAGGCGGCGCGGCATGGCGATCCGGTGGCCATCGACCATTGGAATCTCATCGGGCGCATGTTCGCCACCTCCATGATGAACGCCTGCTGGCTGCTCAATCCGGAGGCTCTGGTCATCGGCGGCGGAGTGGCTCGCGCCGGGGATCTGATTTTGAATCCATTCCGCGAACACCTTCTTAAACAGCTCTCGGTCCTTTCAAAGACGACCTGGCCATACTCCCCGCCGCCTTTGGCCACGAGGCGGGAACCATCGGCGCCGCCGCCCTCGGGCTGGAAGCCGCAAGCATCTGATTGTCAGCTAATCTCGGAAATTTTCAAAGGGGGCGCCTCCATGGTGTCGCCAATCCGCAAACCCATCATTTTCTGATACAGCGGGCTTTCCGGGCTTAAGAGCGTGACCTCTTTTCCCTCATGGGGCACCTCCAGTCCGCCGGATGTCGGAGCCATCAGGAAATACGATATTTCACGGCTTCCCTCCCGCTTTGTTTTCACCAGGGCACCCGCGTCAATCTCCTCGCCCGGAGAGAAATCCCTCAGCGTGAGGTTCTCGAAAACCGCCAGGGTCTGCGCAAGCTCTTTAACATGCCGCGCCTGTCCGTTCGCCAGGTAGGACTCCTCCAGGTTCCGGGTATCGTATTTGCTCTCGGCCTTCGAGCCGGGATCCGTCGATGCCTCGTGGGCGGCTCTCGCGGCCCTGGCCAGGCGTTCCAGGCGCGCCCGCAGTTCCGCGCGTATTTTTTCTACCAGATCGGCTTTCATTTCAGGAAAAGGAATTCTCGTGTCACCCGCTGAAAATGGCAACCGCGTAAGCATGAAAGCAAGTTCGAGCGCTCCGGATTCGCGCGAATCAGGTTTTACCATGGATTGGCTTGACCGAAACCCCGCACCTATGCAGTTTGTGCGCCCCGTCGCTGCCTTGGTGGCATTCCGGCGGAACAAACGAACTCACAAATCGATTAGGTATGGCTGCGAAGATTTATACAAACAAGGACGCGAATCTCACTTCGCTCAAGAAGAAGACGCTCGCCGTGATCGGCTTTGGCTCACAAGGCCACGCCCACGCGCTGAACTTGAAAGACAGCGGACTCAAGGTCGTCATCGGTCTCTACAAGAAGTCCAAGTCCCGCGATGTGGCCGCCAAGCTCGGCTTCGAAGTAATGGACACCGCCGATGCGGTAAAAGCAGCCGATGTCATTTTCGTCGCCACTCCGGACACCGTCATTCCCGAGGTTTACAACAAGGACATCGCCCCGCACCTGGAAAAGGGCAAGACCCTCCTCTTCTCCCACGGCTTCGCCGTTCACTTCAAGACCATCGAGGTGCCTGATTTCGTGGACGTGATTCTTGTCGCTCCGAAAGGCCCGGGTCACACCGTCCGTTCACAGTTCGTAGATGGAAAAGGCGTTCCCGGCCTCATCGCCGTGCATCAGGACGTTTCCGGAAAAGCGAAAACCACGGCCCTCGCATGGGCACGCGGAGTCGGTTGCACACGCGCCGGTGTTTTTGAAACGAACTTCCGCGAGGAAACCAACACCGACCTCTTCGGCGAGCAGGTCGTCCTCTGTGGCGGTGCCTCCGCACTCGTAAAAGCGGGCTTCGAAGTGCTGGTGGAAGCCGGTTACCAGCCGGAAATGGCTTACTTCGAGTGCCTCCACGAACTTAAGCTCATCGTTGACCTCATGAACGAGTCCGGCATCGCCGGTATGCGTTTCTCCATCTCCGAGACCGCCGAATACGGCGACGTTTCCGTTGGCCCGAAAATCATCGATACCTCCGTCAAGAAGCGCATGGAGAAGCAGCTCAAAATCATCGAGGACGGGAAGTTCGCCAAGGAATGGACGAAGGAGTATCTCTCCGGCTCCAAGAACTTCAACGCTCTCCGCAAAGAAGGCGAGCAGCACCCGATCGAAAAGGTGGGCGCGAAACTCCGCTCCACCATGAGCTGGATCAAGCAGACCAAGATGAAGAAAGGCGCTAGCCAGGCAAGCTACGTTTCCTCTTCCAAGTAATTCTCGGATTTTTTAAACGCCCGGCCACCGAAAGGTTGCCGGGCGTTTTCCGTTTCAGCGCGTCGCGGCAGGGAGCCACGCGCGGGCGCCGGTGCTGCGGGGTTCGGCTTCCCGGAAAAAGCCGACGAGACCCCTCCTGGTTTCGAGATCGCCGATCGCATCGGCGGCCTTCCCATACCGCCAGCGGAAACCGGCCTCCTTCAGGCGCAGTGGATATGCCCAGCGGCTTTTCAGAACCAGCTCGGTTTCGGTGCCCATGAGCGCGGCTCCTATTTCGAGCATCCATTTGTGCGCGGGAATACCCAGCGGCATCCCAACCGTCTCGCGGAAATAGCGCATCCAATCGCGGTTCTTCGGAGCTTCCGGGGCGGTGAGGTTCACCATCCCGTCCATGAACGGATCACGCATAATGAACTCGATGACGCGGAGGAAATCCTCCATGTGGATCCAGCTCACGCGCTGGTTTCCGCTACCCATCGTTCCGGCGAGGGCGCGGTTTGTGAGACCCGTCAGAACGTCGTAAACAGTGCCGGGTTCGTTCGCCAGAACCATGCCGGTCCGCAGGGCGACCTTGCGTGTTTCCGCGGGAACGTTCGCCTCGAAAAAGGCGCTTTCCCATGCCGTGGCGACATCGACGGAGAAGCCTTTGCCTGTCTCCCCGTTCCATTCGTCCTGGGGGCCGTCCTCCGCGTGGCGGTAGATCGTTGCCGTGCTTGAGTTCAGCCATAGCTTCGGAGGAACCCGGCACTCGGCGATGGCCTTGCCGATGATGGCGGTGGATTCCACCCGGCTGCGGATGATTTCCTCGCGGTTCCCCGCATTGTAGCGGCAGTTCACGCTGCGCCCGGCCAGATTGATCACCAGCTCCGCACCCTCCAGGGCGTATGCCCAGGGCCGAGGGTTTTCCCGTCCCATTCCAGAAACATCCCGTCGCCGCTCCAGCCCTTTTTGTTGCGGGCGATCGCCACGACTTCCCTACCGTTTCTGGCAAAATGGCGGCAGAGATATCTACCCAGAAAGCCGTTTGCCCCGATGATTGCGACTGTTGTGTTCATTTTGTCTCCTTCCGAAAGATCATCCTAAAAGTTTGCTCGCCAGTTGTATTGCCAGTCCGTGTTTCATGGACGCCACCCGGTCGGACATCTTCGAGGCGAAGGTCACGAATTCCTCCAGTTCCTTCACCTGTTTGTGAAACTCCCTGGCGTCCTGGCTTTTCAGGCCTTTGGTTTCCTCCGCGCAACGGTTCAGCAAGGCGACCGCGGGATCGATCTCCCGCCGCTTTCTCTCCCGGGCAATGATTGTGAAAATCTGCCAGACATTCTTTTCCGCCTCGTAGAAATCCCTCCTGTCACCCCTTACGACGATCATTCGGATCAGTCCCCAGTTCACCAGCTCTTTAAGGTTTGTATGGGCGTTCCCGCGGCTGACGGAAAGCTCTTCCATGACCTCGTCCGTGCACATGGCGTTGGGAGAGGTCATCAGGAGCGCGTGGATCTGGGCCATCGTCCTGTTGATCCCCCATTGCGTGCCGAGCGCACCCCACTGGGCGATGAACTCCTCTTTCGCGACCTTCAACTTGTCCTCGGCAACCTTCATAAGTTTCACTAAATACTGAAACTACGAAATTTCAAGAGATAATTTCAAATTCATGACGAAACAAAAAAACCGCTTTCCTCGGAGAGGAAAGCGGTGGAAGCGATCGGAATGCCGCAGTTACAGGGAGGATTTGAGGGATTCGAACTTGGTGCGTTTCGCGTTCAGCTCGCGCTCCAGTTGCTCGATCTCCTGCCCAAGCGAGAGCATGGTGCTCAGCTTGTTCTGCATGCTGCCCTTTCCGCCCTTCGCTGCCTTGCCGGACACACCCGCGTTTTTCAGCCAGGAGGCGATGGTGAGCTGGGAAATCCCGAACTTCGAGGCAGCATTGCTTTGGCCGCCACGTCCGTTCTTGGCATTATAATCGGTAACGTATGACACGACTTTGCTTTTCTCCTCAGCGGAGTAGCGCTTGCCGCGTACGATGTCTTTCTTGTTTGATGTACTCATTGCGGATCGAACCTACTACCAGTCCAAGTGTAGGCAAGTGAAAATCATAACATTGAAAAACATGCGAGAACTAACCTTCCAACGCGATCATTAACTTGTCGGTATCATTGAAATTCTCCAACCACATATCGGCTCCCGCGCGCACCTTTTCCCTGCGAACAACCCCTCCGAAACCGATCATGAGATCCACATCAGGTTTGGTTTCCAGATCGGATATTCCATCGCCGATCATAACAACCCGTTGCGGCAAGATCGCTCTCCGCCACTCCCGGATAATTTCGTTTTTACCAAGGTTTCTTGTGTTCGGGTAATCTTCCCCGTAACCGGCGTATTCTCCCAAGTCGTTGAACCAGAGTGGCACGGCTTCCACGTGGCGGATGCCGAGGTGCCTGGCGAGCGGTTTGATGACAGGTGCGAACCCGCCGGATATAATTACCGGAAGCCAACCGTTCTTCACTGCTTTTGATACCAGTTCAGCGGCTCCGGGGACTACTGTATCGACGTACATTCGACTTACCTTTTCGACGATCTCCTTGTTGGGTCGGATGATTTCCATTCTGCGACGGAACACCTCATCCAGGGGGACCTCACCGTCCATGGCGGCATTGGTCAAAGTCTCTACCTCTGCAAATATTGCAGGGTCGGAAAGCCTTGCCAATTCATCTATCCCTTCAATCGAAGACAAGGTGGAGTCGCAATCCAGGAACAGGAGTTTCGTTCCGCTTTCCGTCAGCGGATGTATCTCGACCTCGCAACCGGTCTCCACGGCATCGAAGAGTTCGATCATGTCCTTGTTGGCCATTCTGACGCATCCGTGGCTGGAGGGGGTACCGATCAGATCCTCACGGTTCGTCCCGTGGATATAGATATACCGCGCGAGGGTATTGGCGTTTTCACTTCCGGTTCCGTCCAGGCGAAGTATGCGGGTCAGGATCAGATCGTCTTCCGGGTTTCCCTCCCGATCCCATACGCCGACGGGAACCCGGGCATCGAACCTTGTATATATCGGTTCTCCCTCGCCGATTTTTTCGGAAATGACAAAACTTCCGGTTGGAGTCCGGAAACTCCCTTCGGTGAATCCCATGCCCTTTTCAGCGGTCGAGATGCTGAAACAGCGTGAATGCTCGCCATTGACATAGAGGTCAAGCGTTTGGCTATCCATGGAAACTTCCAGGCGTGTTGATGGGGTCATTGGTTGGTTTGGAAAACGGCAAGAGCATTGTGCCCGCCCATGCCGTGGGCAAGTTTGAAGACCGGCCCTGCGGCGGGAAGGCTGGTTTCGGGCAAGCTCCAGCCGGAAGGCGCAGTTCTTCCCGGGAGGTTCGGTGGTAGTGAGGAGGCTTCGAGAAAACGGAGCAGGATAACACTTTCCAGTAGACCGCTCGCACCCACGGTGTGTCCCACGAACGGTTTGAGCAGGTGAAATGTCGTTTCGGAGCCGGATGCGAGTTTCCCGAAAATCGTCCGCTCGGCGCGCGCCTGGATGCGCGTTCCCGTGGCGTGCGGACAGATCGCTGCAGGTGTTCCGAATTCCGAGGCTGCCTTTTCCAGAAGCAGATGCGTTCTCCCGCCGTCCTTCGGCACGCCCACCGGATCCGCGCCATCGGAATTGTTTGCGAAATGCGAGAGCAAGGTTTTCCCCGATTTCCCGGCGGAGAGGGCGATCGCCGCGGCTCCCTCCCCGGGCACGAAACCGTCCGAAAACGGCGCGAAAGGATCAAGGTCGGCGGCGGTTCCGAGCAAACCGGAAGCGGCGTAGTTGTCCAGCAGCCGGGGGACGAGGGGGAGATCCACAGCCACGACCAGCACCCTCTCGGCCACGCCGCCGTCCAGAAGCATTTTTCCCAGTCCAAGCGCGTCCAGACCGGCGGAACAACCGCTGGCCACGACATGATTCTGCCCCAGGATACCCAGCTCGATGGTGATCGCCGTGGCTGGCTCGCTGTGGATCGTATTGCTCGCGGCCATCAGTTTGAAAGGCCTGCGCCCCGGCCACGGGTCGAGCCAGCCGGCCGCGTTCCCACGGCTCGTCCCGACGATGAGAGCCGTGTTTTCCAATTCCCTGGCATCCCAACCGGCCATCGCCACCGCCTCTTTTGCCACGTGCAGCGCGGCCATGGAAGCGGGGCTCCATTTTCTGTGCGTGAGAAGATTTCTCGGAGAAATCCAGGCTCCGGGAAAACCGGCGTGCGGACTCTCGTTTCCCAAAATCTCACCCATGGCGATGATCGCGGTGCGGCCTTCGGATACGGCTTTGAAATGGTCTTCCACATTGTGCCCGAGCGATGAAAGCGCGCCTATGCCTGAGATGGAGTGCGAATGAGCGATCCCTTCCGGTAGCAAGCTGGCGGGCGACGGCAACCCCAAAACCGGAAATCCACTGGTTTTCATCCTTTGCCCGCAGGGCGGACATGCCCCATAAGCGGCGTGCCGATGAAGTCCGTCCTGGAAACAATCAACGGAGGTGCCCAGTACCTCGATAAGCGCGGCGTGTCCGACGCGCGCCGGAACATGGAGCATCTGCTTGCCCGGGCGCTCGGGTGTGACCGCATGCAGCTCTACACCCAGTTCGACCGGCCGCTGGACGAGGATGTTCTGGTACCTCTCCGGGATTCCCTGAAAAAGCGTGGAGAGGGCATCCCCCTGCAGCACCTCCTCGGTGCGGTTCCGTTTCACGGCAGGGACTTCATCTGCGATGCGCGCGGCCTCATCCCGCGGCCGGAAACGGAAGAGCTGGTGGAAATGATTTTCAAAAAACTGCCCGCAGGGCCGTTGGAAATTCTCGATATGGGTTGCGGCTCCGGGGTTCTCGGACTTTCTCTCGCCGCAGAGTGCCCGGAAAGTCACGTGACTCTCACGGACATTTCCGAAGACGCTCTCGCCCTGACCCGGGAGAATGCGGAAAATCTCGGCATCAAAAACGTCATCCTCACCCGTAGCGATCTCTTTGAAAGTATCTCCGGTTCCTTCGACCTTATCGCCGCGAACCTTCCCTACGTCCCGGATGGCGAAGCGGAAACCATGGAGCGTGAACTCGCCCACGATCCCGCGCTCGCCCTCTTCTCCGGCGCCGACGGACTAGACCTGCTCAACCGTTTCGTCCCGGATTCTGTCGGTTTTCTGAAACCCGGCGGTCTCCTCGCACTTGAAATAGGGCACGATCAGGCTTCCCAGCTCCGCGTCTCTTTGGAAAACTGCGGTTTCACGGAAGTCGAAATTCTAAAAGACCTCTCCGGCATCACCCGCTTTCCCTTCGCCAGACACCCCTGACAACACTCGAAAAACATGGATAAACTCGTCGTCCACGGCGGCTCCGTTCTCAAAGGAGCCATCAACATCTCCGGATCGAAAAACGCCTCGCTCCCCATTCTGGCCGCCGCCATCCTCACGGGCGAGGACTGCATCATCCGCCGTGTGCCCGATGTCTCGGACACGAACTACATGCTCCAGATCCTCAGCGCCCTCGGTGCCGATGTGGAAAGATCCTCGGGCACCGTCCGCATCACCTGCGCCGATATTTCCGACGAAGCCCCCTACGAACTCGTCCGCCGCATGCGCGCGTCCATCTGCGTGATGGGCCCCCTGCTCGCCAGAAAAGGCCGGGCCGTCATCTCCCTTCCCGGTGGCTGCGTGATCGGAGACCGCCCTGTCGATCTCCACCTGAAAGGGATGGAAGCCCTCGGCGCGAAAGTGGAATTCGAAGGAGGAAACATCACCCTCACCGCTCCCAACGGCCTCAAAGGGGCGGAAATTGATCTGCGCGGAGACAGCGGCCCAACCGTCCTCGGCACCGACAACGTCATGATGGCAGCGACCCTTGCAGAGGGAGCCACCGTCATCGAATCCGCCGCCGCGGAGCCGGAGGTGCTCGACCTCGCGAATTTTCTCAACTCACTCGGCGCGAAAATCACCGGAGCAGGTACTAGACGCATCGTAATTGAAGGCGTAACCGAACTCAAAGGCGTGGAGCACACCGTCATCCCGGACCGCATCGAGGCGGGCACATTCATGGCTGCCGCCGCGCTGGCCGGCGAGGGAGTCACACTGAACCGCGTCAACCGCGAGCACTTGAAAGCCATCACCGCCGCCATCATCAAATCCGGCCACAGCGTGGAGTTCAACGAAGCGGGAGACTCCTGCTTTATCCAGCGGGGGGAAAAACTCCAAGGAGTGGATCTCACGACCGCGCCCTATCCCGGGTACCCGACGGACATGCAGGCGCAGATGACCGCCCTGCTCGCCACCACCCCCGGAGCCAGTGTGATCAAAGACACCATTTTCCCCCAGCGCTTCATGCACTGCGCAGAGCTGAAACGAATGGGAGCCGATATCAAGATCGACCACGGCACCGCCATCGTCCGTGGAGTTGAGCAGCTCTCCGCAGCCCCAGTCATGGCCTCCGACCTTCGCGCCTCCGCCGCCCTCGTCCTCGCAGCCCTCCGGGCAAAAGGCACCACGGAAATTTCCCGCCTCTACCACATCGACCGTGGCTACGAGCACATCGACGAAAAACTCCTCATGCTGGGCGCAAAGGTCGAGCGGGTTCGGGTGTAGGATTTCGAGTTGCTATACATTTATAGCGATGATATCAACTGGCAATGCTCGCGATTCGACTTAGCCCTGAAATTGAGGAAAGACTCACTAAACTGGCCAAACGGACCGGAAGAACAAAGACGTTCTACGCTCGCGAAGCGATTCTTGAGCATCTCGAAGACCTTGAAGACACCTACCTTGCGGAGAAGCGCTTGGCACGGCCTGCAAAAATTCATTCAGCCGAAGATGTGAAGCGTGAACTGGGTTTATAAATTCGATGACCGGGCGCTAAAAGAGCTGAAGCGGCTCGGACACCCCGCACAGCGGGAAATAATCGACTACCTGGATTCACGGATCGCAGGCTCTGAGGATCCCCGTCGTTTTGGCAAAGCCCTCAAGGCAAGCCTGTTCGGCCTATGGCGTTATCGGCTTGGCAATTACCGGCTCGTATGCCGCATTCAAGACAATGAATATCTCGTTCTTATCGTAACTGCCGGGCACCGGAAAGACGTGTATGAATGAGAACTACCGCGTCCCCATGTTCAGTGCGATCCGGGCGAAATCCCATGATTCAGCCTGATACGGCAGTCGCATAGCGCGCGCCCTCCGGATTCACCTCCAGTTCGGAAGTCCTGATCTTCCCTGACTGCGAAGGATGCAGAATTTTCTCGACCTCTCTTATCTCCCCATGTCAAAGGATTATTCGAATGGCGTGAAATTTTTGTTCCGTTCTCCTCCCCACCACCCCCCCAATAACCATGAAGCCGAAACTTCTCTCCCGTGGCACACTCTTGCCTGCGATCATCATGCTTGGTATCGCCTCCACCGCTAGCGCGCAGACATCCACCTGGACAAACAACGGCGACGGTCTGTTCAGCAATGCCACCAACTGGGACAACGGCTCACCTAACAATAGTTCCACCAACGCCATCATCGACGACGGGGACTCCGCGGTGATTGTCACGCTGGATGCCAGCCGCACTATCAAGGATCTCACCATCGGCCCGGACGATTCCCTGCTCATCAATAACAACACGTCTCTCAGCGTAGCGGGAAACATCGACAACAGCGGACTGGTCCAGCTCAACTCCCTCGGCAACACCACCTCCGTGAACATCTCCGGAGCGGGCGATCATGAACTGACCGGGTCAGGCATCATCCGGCTTGGAAACTCAGCGAACCGGATCGCCGGTAACGGCACGCTTGTCAACACCGCCACCCACACGATCGAGGGCGGGGGAAACATCGGGGCGAATGTCATCGGGATCAACAACCTCGGCCTCATCCGTGCAAACGTGGCCGGGAACACCATGACCATCGATCCGTCAGCCGCAGGCGGCCTCATCAATACCGGCACGATGCGCGCCGAGAACGGCGGGACGCTTCTCCTCACCGGCACCGGCGGCGGCTCGTTCGACAACACCGGCGGCTCGATCTCCGCACTCGCCGGGTCGAGCGTGCGGATGACGGCCTCGCTTGATATCACGGGAGGAACCCTCTCCACAGCCGGGGACGGCAGCCTTTCCGTGGATGGCGGGCAGACCGTTTTCCTAACTAATCTCACGAACGCGGGAAATCTGACCCTTAATAACAACTCTGACCTCCGCCTCTCGGGTGGGATCGTGAACTCCGGCTCCATCAGCACGGCTGCGGTGGGAAATCCCACAAACATTCGCATCGAGGCCGGCGGCGTAACGCTCAGCGGCGGCGGAACCATGAACTTCCAAAGCACCTCCGGTATAAACGGCGGCGCCACCGGAGCCAGGCTCACGAACGTCGATAACACCATCAGCGGCAGTGGATCCATTGGACAAAATACCGCCGCCTTCACCAACGGCGCGGCGGGCATCATCCAGGCGAACATCAACGCCCAAACCCTGACCCTCGATCCGGTCGCCACCGCCACCGACGGGGACATCTCCTTTATTAACAACGGCATACTCCGGGCAAGCAACGGCGGTATCCTACTGATGACCGGAAGCGGCAGCGGAAATTTCCAGAACAACAACCGCATCGAGGCGCTCGATCTTTCAACCGTTCTTTTCCAGACATCGGCACGGGTGACCGGCGGCACTCTGTCCACCTCCGGCAGTGGTTCCTTTGTCGTGGATACCAGCCAGAACGCGTTCTTTACCGGTATCACCAACACCGGGAATCTCATCGCGAGAAACAATTCCGATCTCGGCCTGTCCGGCTCCATCGTCAACAGCGGCAACATCCGCCTTCAATCCACCGGAAACCAGACGGACATGGAAATCCAGGCCGGAGGGGTCACCCTTTCCGGAGGCGGAAATGTCTTTTTGGAAAATTCCACCACGGGGATCAACACCGCCCTCACCGGCACCCGGCTCACGAACGCGGACAACCTGATCAGCGGCACGGGCAGTATCGGGCAGAACACCACCGCCATCACAAACTCGGCGGCTGGCATCATCCAGGCAAACGCGGGCACGCTTACACTTGATCCCGTCGCCACCGCAGCCGATTCCGGCGCGTCGTTCCTGAACAACGGCACCCTGCGCGCCACCGGCGGGGGCACCCTGATCCTGACAGGAAACGGAGGGGGCGCCTTCACGAACAACGACCGCATCGAGGCTCTCAACGGCTCCGAAGTCCAGCTCACTGGCGGAGTAAGTGTGACCGGCGGCATCCTCGCCACCACCGGCAGCGGCCTTTTCCGCGCGAATGCCAGCCAGGATGTATTCCTGAAAGACCTCACACTCGCAGGAAACCTCGTTGCCGACAACAACACCGATCTCGGCATATCCGGAAGCATCACCAACAACGGCACAATCACCCTCACCAGCGCAGGGAACCAGACGGATCTCGAAATTCAAACCGGCGGAGCGACTCTTAACGGCGGCGGCACCGTGACCTTCGCCAACTCCACCACCGGGCTGAACACCGCACAGTTCGGAGCCCGCTTCACCAACGTGGACAACACTCTCCAAGGACAGGGCTCCATCGGCCAGAACAACACCGCCATCACCAACTCCGCATCCGGACTCATCAATGCGAATATTAATGGCGGCCGGCTCACACTTGATCCCTCCGCATCGGCAGTGGACATGGGCGCAAGCTTCCGGAACGACGGCATCCTCCGTGCCAGCAACGGCGGTATCCTCATGTTCAACGGACTCGGTGGCGGTGATTTCACTAACAACAACCTCATCGAGGCGCTCGCCGGATCCACCATCGAACTCACCGGCGGCGCTTCCATCACCGGCGGCACGCTTTCCACATCGGACGATGGTGTGGTCCGTGCGCTCGCGAACCAGGACGTTTTCCTGAAAGACCTGTCCAACGAAGGCAACATCGTCGTCGAAAACAATACGGATCTGGGCATTTCCGGCTTTATCCAGAACGGCGGCTCAATCACCCTCACATCCGCCGGAAACCAGACAGACCTGGAAATTCAGTCAGGCGGCGCAACCCTCATCGGCGGCGGCACGATCACCCTGGCGAACCAGACCACCGGCATCAACAGCAACGTATCCGGCTCCCGCCTGACAAACGCTGACAACACCATCCAAGGCCGCGGCTTCTTCGGCCAGAACACCCTCGCCATCACCAACGGCCCGGAAGCGCTCATCGATGCGAACATCTCAGGCGCGACCCTCCTCATCGATCCCGTCGCCACCGCAAGCGATTGCGGCCCGTCGTTTTTCAACCGTGGTATCGTGCAGGCCAGCAACGGCGGCACTCTCTCGCTCACGGGTAGCGGCGGAGGCACTTTCACGAACGATACCAACGGCTCCTTCCAGGCGCTTGACGGCAGCACGCTGAACATGGTCGGCGGTGCGGTGCTCACCAACAACGCTGCGGGCACCCTCACCGGCGGCCGCTACATCGCGGTGGACTCAGGAAACGGCGCGAACCTCACCCTGCTTGGCACACCCGTCACTTCCATAGCCGCAGATACCCTGGTCGATCTCAGCGGAGCGAACTCGGCGATCACTTTCAACGGCACCGCACTCTCCCAAACGCTCACCGGCAATGCCGGAACGCTCCGCCTCCGCGACGGGCGCGTTTTCAACAACGTCAACGCACTCTCCAACAGCGGCACGCTTGACCTGCGTGGTGGCACCTTTTCCGCCCCCACCCTGACCAGCACCGGTCTCATTAGCGGCTTTGGAAATGTCAACGTCCGCCCCGCGAACCTCGGTGACATCACCGCCAATGGCGGCACGCTTACCTTCTCAAACGGCATCACCGGAATCGTCCCCACCTCGGCCATCACGGTCAATGGCGGCGCGGCCCTGGACATCAGCGGCGGCACGCTCGCCAGCTCCACGGCCACCCTCGCCCACAACGGAACCAACCTGAACCTAGGGGCAAACAACCTCACCGTCTCCTCCGACTACACCAACGCGAACTTCGGAACCGGCAATGCGTTCAACGCCCGCGCGAATGTCACCGGCACCGGTGCGATCAACGCCACCGGAAACACAACCCAGACCATCACCGGAGCGGCTTCAGGCGGCACCCTGAATTTCGGAAACGTCCACGTCGGCGATAGCAGCACGCTGAACTACCAGATCGCCAACTCGGGCACCACCGGCCCCGCCCTGCGCGGTGCCATCCAGACCTCCGCAAATGGCGGCAACGTCACCGACTCCCGAATCTCCGGCGCGGGTGCCACCGCAAGCAACTTCGGCCCTATCGCCACCGGCGCGAACAGCGGCGATCTCGGCGTCACCTTCAACGCCACTTCCGCAGGTGCTCTTTCCGGCCAGTCCATCCATGTGGAAAACAACTTTGACAACGTCGCCGGATCCGACATCGCAATCACCGGCGCGGCCTATCGCCTCGCCGCCCCCTCGGTCACTCCCAATCCTGTCAATTTCGGCATCATCCACGTCGGCGACGTCGTTTCCCAAAACTTTACCATCGCGAACACCGCGACGGCGGACGGTTTCTCGGAAAGTCTCAACGCCTCCTTCTCCTCCAGCGGCAGTGGCATCAACACCAGCGGTTCCGTCAACGGTCTCGCGGCCGGTGCCACCGATTCCTCGTCCCTCGCAATTTCCCTGGACACCTCCACCGCCCGATTCGTCAGCGACAGCACCTTCCTCTCCCTGGTCAGCGACGGCGCGGGCACAAGCGGACTCGGAACGACGAGCCTCTCCGGAGCCGAAGTGGCCGTCACCGCCCAGGTTAACAACTTCGCGGCTCCGAGCTACATTCTCCAGTCCGGCGCGGCCACGCTTTCCCAGGACGATGCCACCAGCTTCACCCTCGACTTCGGCACCGTGTTCCAGAACAGCGGCGGCTCCACGGCGAACCTCGCCATCGCCAACGACGTCCTCGGCCCCGCCGACACGCTTGCAGGCACGTTCGATATCGGGGCGTTCACCGGCTTCACCTTCGGTGGATTCCTGGACTTCGCGGACATCGAAGGCGGCGAATCACAGAGCGGCCTCACCATCACCCTGGACACCTCGTCGCTGGGAAATTTCACCGGCACCGCCTTTCTTGATCCCCGCAGCCAGAACGCTTCCGGGTTCGACGGCATGCTGAACCGCATCACGCTGAACATACGCGGATCCGTGGCCGTCCCGGAGCCGTCCTCCTCAGCTCTCTTTGCTATCGCCCTCTTCTCATTCGCCCTCAGACGGGAGAGAGATTGAGAAAAAATGGCGCGGAAAAAGTGCTTACCGCATCCTCGGGTTCAGCGCGATCTGCGCGAGATCCGCCAACAGGTTCGCGGCGACGATCAGGAAACCGTAGAAGAGGACGAGACCCTGGATGAGAAAGAACTCACGGTCGTTTGCGGCGTTGACGAAATGCTGGCCCATACCGGGGATCTGGAAAATCGTCTCGATCACGAAGGATCCGGAGATCATCGCGGCGAAGGCGGGACCGAATGAAGGCGACCGCCGGAATAAGACCGCCTTTCAAAGCGTGGCGGGTGATGATTTTCCTGCCGGGGACGCCTTTGGCCTTCGCGGTGCGGATGTAGTCCTGGCTCAGGACATCCAGCATTCCTCCGCGTGAAAGGCGGGCGAGGTACGCGGCGTTGATGAGGCCGAGGGTGATGGCCGGTAGTATCCAATCCGTCGGCGAAGACCAGCCGGCCACATTGAGCGACTGGAGTCTCAGCCCGGCAGCGACGGCAAGAAGGGGGCCGATCACAAAGCTGGGAAGGCAGATTCCTATCATTGCAAAGGCGAGGCACGCGAAGTCCGTGGGTGAGTTTCTCTTCACCGCGGCAATCACCCCGGCGGGAATACCGACCAGAAGCGCGATCCCCATCGAAGCAAGACCGAGGGCGAGGGATACGGGAAAGGAATCGCCGATGACCTCGGAGACTTTCACCCCGTCTTTCCGGATCAGATCGCCGAGATCCTGGTGGATGATGAGGTTTTTCAGGTACCGCCCGTACTGGACGGGCAAGGGCTGGTCGAGACCGGTGTAGGCCTTCATCCTCTCCAGCACGTGCGGGGGGATGGCTTTTTCCTCCACGTAGGGACTTCCCGGCATGGCGCGGACGAGGAAAAACGTCAGCGTCACCAGGACGAAAAGGGTCAGCAGGCCTTGGAGGAAGCGGGATACAAGAAGCTTGAGCATGGGATCAATCCTGCGGGACGAGTTTCAAGGAAGTGAACGGATGGTTGTCCAAAAGCAGCGGTTCCCAGCCTTTGACCGAAGGATGGAGCAGATAATTTTTCCCCCACCATGCGATCGGAGCCACGGGTGAATCCTCCAGGAAAATTTCCTCCGCCTCGCCGAGAATTTTGAAACGTCCGGCCGTATCGGTAATCTTGAAAGAGTCCTCGATTTTGGCCGCGAATTCCGCATTGTCCCAGCCGGTGTTGTTGTTGCCGTTTCCGGGTGTCCACATTTCCAGAAAGGTGAGCGGGTCGATGTAATCGCCGATCCAGCCACCGGCCACGATGTCGTAGTTGAGTTCCTGGGTCGCGACGATATACGCGGTCCATTCCTTGTTCTCGATCTCCACTTCCACGCCC
The DNA here is from genome assembly GCA_963729485.1 of uncultured Verrucomicrobiae bacterium. GTDB lineage: Bacteria > Verrucomicrobiota > Verrucomicrobiia > Verrucomicrobiales > Akkermansiaceae > Luteolibacter. The sequence goes on along the minus strand of CAVSNV010000009.1, from coordinate 522,372 downwards.
AGTTGCTCCCGCCACATCGCCTGAACGGCCGTCGCAAGAGTCGCCGCGGTTTCCCGTGAAGCGATCAGGAGCTTGAGCCGGGGAAAACCTTCACCCCCGGGGAACCCGGCTTCCACCATGAGTTTCCGAGCCGCTTCGGGATCGAACGAGATGCCGTGTGGAGGGTCGTAGCCGTCCATGGGCGGCGTCATTCCGTGCGCGGGAGTGAAGCCACGGAAGACGTTGTCGCAAATGGCCTCCCGGTCGAGCGACATGCTCAGCGCCCGGCGGACGCGGGCGTCATCCAGCGGCTTGCGGGTGGTATTGAAACGGTAGAGGACGGTTCCCAGATAGGGTTCCTGCCTTACGGAGGAGGGATCCACCTTTTTCATCAGATCCACCACCTCGGGCGCGGCCGAATAGGTGACGTGGAGTTGTCCGTCGCGGAACATCCGGGCTTCGGTGAAGATATTGGAAATCGGTAGGAAACGGACCCCGTTGATGGAAACGTTCGCAGCATCCCAGTAATGCGGGTTGCGTTCCACCTCGATGTGATCGTTCCGCCGGAAGGACTTGATCTTGAAATGGCCCGTTGCTCACGAGGTTCTCCGGCTTCGACCAGGGATTCCCGATCTGGGCGATGGTTCCGTATTCCAGCACCTTGTGTTTTGGCACCGGATACCAGGTGTAGTGCTTAAGCAGTTCCCTGAAAAACGGTGTCGGTCCGCGCAGGGTGACCTCGAAGGTCAGGGGATCAACCACCTTGATCCCCACAGTTGAGAAATCGTCGGTCTTCCCGAGATTGAAGTCCTCCGCCCCTTTCATAAAGTAGAGCATCGAGGCGTATTTCGCACCGAGATCGGGGGTGAGGATGCGCTCATAGGAAAAGGCGAAATCCTCAGCCGTCACCGGATGGCCGTCCGACCATTTCGCATCCGGCCTCAGCCTTGCCGTCCAGACGGTCGAAGTCTCGTCCGGTGTCAGCTCCAGCGCGACTCCTCCGGGAGCCGCAAGATCCTCGGTCGGGTGGAACGTGACCAGTCCTTCGAACAACGCCCGGTTGATATTGCTTTCCAGCACGCCGGTGACCACCTGCGGATCGAAACTCTTCGGGTCACTGGAATTTCCAAGAAGGAGAATCCCCTCTTTTGTAGCCCGCTCCACCTGGGATTCCTTCTGGCAGGACAAAAGGCAGAGGCAGGATATGAGAATTGCGAACCTTGGGATCATCGTGACGGCATGACGATGTCAGGTTTCCCTACCCAATGCAAATGCCGGAAATTCACCAAAGGTATTTCACTCCGAGGATGGCGTTGAAGCCCGGCTCGTTCTGGCCGGAGCCGTGGAGCCGGTAGTCGTCGTCCAGGAGATTTTCCAATGCGGCGGTGAGTTGAAGGTTCTCGGTGGGGTTGTATCCGGCGCGGAGAGAGACGGCGGCGTAGGACGGTGTGCCGCCGGTGGGGATGCGCTGGGTATCGCCCCGGTCGTTGCCGGAGAGTTTGTCAGCCTCGGCGGACGCGAAGACACGGCCCTCGATCCAGAGGGGTTTTTCAAAATGGTTCCAGCGCAGCGCGATGGAGCCGCTGAGGGGAAGGAGGCGGGAAAGGTATTCCTCTTGCTCCGGCCCTCCGATGAAAGCCGGGGTCTCGGTCCGTCCTTCCTGCCAGGAGGCGAAGCCGGAAAGCGTCCACTGTTCGGAGAGATTGTAGTAGCCCTCCAACTCGATGCCGTAGATGTATCCGTCGCTACCATTGGTCGTCACGCTGACTGGCGCGGGAACGGCAGGCGGGCCGGCATCGACCGATGTGATCGTATCGGAGATGTCGGTGTAGAAAATGGCGGCATTGAATCCGAAAGTCCGGCCACTCTGGCGGTAGCCCAGCTCGGTGGTGGTGAATTCCTCCGGCGCCACGTTGAGGGAGCCCAGTGCGGCGATCCCGGAGCGCGAGGTGACGTTTCCGGAAAGATCGTTCAGGTTCGGCGCGCGGAAGGCCTGCGATACGCCGCCGTAGATAGAGCTTTTTTCATCCAGCTTGTAGATCGCCCGGAGGGAAGCGGAAACATCGTCCCAGGAATCGGAGGCGCTCGCGTTCGGATCCGCCGCAGAGATGAAATTTTTTCCCAGCTCCGCCCGTGCGTAGGTATAGCGGACTCCTGCGGTCAGCTCGAGTTTTTTACCGAGCGGACGGGTGTATTGGGCGTAGGCCCCGAGCAGATCGTAGCTCGAATCATCGGCCAGCGGGCGGAACGCGGGATCGAAGGCAAAGCCAGCACCCCGGTCGCGCGAGCCGAAGGAATCGACGGAGTCGCGGTAGTAGTCGAGGCCATAGACCAGCGAGCCGCCCGCGATGTCGGACACCAGCTCGAGATCGAAGCCCGTGGTATCGGTGTCGGTGCTTTGAAAGCGGCGGTCGCCCACTCTGCGATTCTGGAACTCGCTCTCGGAGGACGCCTGATAGGAAAGGGTGGCGGTGACGCTGCGGATGGCGGCGCCCGCCTCATCGTTTTCGTGGGCGATACGAAAATACGTGAGGCTGCGTTCCTGATCGTAGAAACGGCTGAAGAACGTTCCCGGAGCCGCGACGTGACTGCCATGAACCCAGCCGGGATTGTCGACCGTCGAGTGCCAGCGGGAGACATCGTCCTGATTCACGTATTGATGGACGAGCGTGAGCTTCGTTTGCGGGGAAAACGCGTAGTCCAGTCTCGCGTCGATCGCCTGCTCGGGATAGCCGGTGCCACGCATCAGACCCACGGAGGAATCCCGGATGTCGCCGAACTCCTTCGCGGAAACACCCAGGTGGAGGCCGAACTTCCCTCCGACGCCGGTCTGGGTTTCCACCCGCCCGATGTGGCTTCCCCGGCCGTTGGTACGATACTCGTAGTAGGCGGAGCCATGGGAGAAGACCCGGCCTTCGGCCTCGTTTTCAAAATCCGCGAATTTGGTGAACGCGTTCAGCGTCCCGCCCGCCGCATCCGATCCGTAGAGCACCGAGCCCTGGGAGCGGATCAGCTCGAAGCGGTCGAGCGAGAAGGGATCGACCGTGTTCCAGTATTGCACCGGCCCGCCCCGGAAGGAGGAGTTGTTGAAGCGGATCCCGTCGATCAGGAAAAGGTTCTGCCGCCCGGTGAAGCCCCGGATGAAAGGTGAGCCGTGCCCGTGGGCGGTTTTCTGAACAAGAACGCCCGGAGTGTAGCGGAGCGCGTCCGGGAGTGTGCGCACGGTGTTTTCCCGGAAGTCCGCGGAGGTGAAAAGCTCGCTGGAGAACGGAACCGACCCGGCTTCCGTTTTGCTACGGGTTGCGGTTATCACCAGGGGATCCAGAAAATTTTGTGCTGAGAGCGGGAGTATAAGCGTGGAAAAGAAAAGGGTTACGGATTTCATTTGCGGGAACAAAACGGGTGGTAGAGGCGAATTCTTAGAAGAAAAAAATGGCAACGGATCCTGTCCGTTGCCATTCGTGAAACTTTTCAGCCTATTTAGGCGTTGAATTTCAGAAGCGCTTTGAGGTCATCGGGCAGCGGCTTGCTGACTTTGAAGAACCCGTCGTAGAATTTGGCAAGTGCCGCCGCTTCCTTCAGGCGGGAGTAGCCTGGTGAGTTCTTGTTCTCGCTGTCCGAACCCCAGTTTTCCATGGCTTTCTGCACCCCCTCGTCTGCCACGTAAACCCGCAGGGCGGCGATGGCGGCGCTCTGGGCGATTTCCTCGGAGCCGCCGGCGTCCGCGGTCAGTGCGGTGTTGAACGAGATGAGCGCCTCGGAGTTCATCTCCATTTTCTGCTGGGCCAGCCCTTTGCAATAGGCCACCTGGGCGCGCTGATAGCCGGGTAGAATCTCCTCATCCCTCTCCGAGGCCATGGAAAGCACCCGGTCCCAGGCCTCGCTCCGCACCGCGTCCCACATGATGTAGAGATCGAGCTGGCGGAGTTGATGATCCTCCTGAAGGGGCGCTTTCACGAAGCTCTGCAGGGCTTTTGCAAGCCCTTCCAGATCGCCCAGTTTGCGCATGCACTCCATTTCGTAATACGCGGAGAGCGTGTGATGGTTGCCCTCGAGCGTCGCCACGGGTGTGTAGTATTCCTTCACATCCGCGAATTTTGCCTGGGCCTCCTTGTATTTGCGGGCTTCGTAGAGGTCCATCGCCTCGGTAAAGGCGGCGGGCTGTTTCAGGTAGATCGCGGAGAAATCCTTGATCTTCGCATCGGTGAAATCGGTGGACACCGCGGTGGTCTTGTAGCGGATCCCCGTATCGGTGGCCGCCAGAATCCAAGCCGGGAAGTTATCGCCGTCCTCCGTGGCGAGATGCGCCTCGGTCTGGAAGGCGTTCTGGGAAAGCGCCGGAACGGCGAGAACCGGAATCAGTAGGGAGAGGAAAAGTTTTTTCATATCGTATGTGTGGGTTGAGTTTTTTTTGGGTGGGAGCCTAGCGTCTCTGCCGCGCTTCCTCCTCTTCTTTCTTGAGTTGCTCCATGGATTTGACGTTCGGATCCGCCACGTATTTCGCGACGAGGTCTTCCACCTCTTTCCAGAGTGCCAGATCGTCTTCTTCGAGCTTGTCCTTGAAGCGCCCGGTCAGGTCGATGAAGCGCCATCCGCCGTTGTATGCGCCCTGGCGATCGGACACGACACCGGGTTCGGTGGATTTTTTGTTCCTGTCATAGGAAAGTTCCATCCAGCGTTTGATGGCGGGAGCCGAGACCCTCACGTATCCCATGTGTGCGGACCACACCTTGACATACATGGCGATGGCATCGTCGATCATCCCGCGTTTCTCGAAGGTCTGCGCGAGCATGAGACCCACCTCCGGGGAATACTTGTTGAAGCCCAGTAGCTCGCCGGCCTTTTCATCGCGATTGAGGTACTGATTGGCGCGCTCGGCCGCTTTGGCATATTCCTCTTTGGCCATCAGGATCTCGATGATGCGGTAGAGGGCGAACTCGCGCTCGGACTTCTCGTCCGAATCAACAAGGATACGCTCGAAGTCCTCCAGAGCCTTGGCCAGATCCGCGTCCTGCTTGGAGCGCCCGAAGACATCGGCACGTCCGAGGAGCGCGGCGAAGCGGTAGGACTGATCCTGCCGGGCAAGCGCCTCGTCATAGTATGGAAGCGCCTCGCGAGGAGCCGAGGTGTTCGTGCGGAGATAGTCGCCAAGTTTCACGAGAATGTAGTTGGAAAGATCCTTGAGATCGAAATCCGTCTTCAGTTGCTGGAACAGAACGGTGATCATCGCTTTGGCGGCGCGCTCCCTGGCCTCGTCATCCTCGCTCTTTTTCACGACATCCTCGAAGACTCCGATGATGGCGATACGGAGCAACGCGCGGGCGGCCTTGTCCCTGGTGGTGATATCGGGGAATTCATAGTAGTGATCCTTGAGTTCCTCCGGGGTGTGGCTTTCGAGATACACCTCGGTATAGGAGTTGATCGCTTCCTCGAGACCGACGGCCTCGGGATTTTTCGCCATGGCGGAAATGACTTTCTGGAGGCGCTCGAGAGCTTCCTCTCCACGGCCTACCTCATTGAAAGCGCGAACCTGCACCACCGCGACCTGTGCACGGTAGGGGGAGCCTTCGGAGTATTTCTCCCAGTATTTGTCAGCGAAAGGAACCGCTTCTTTCACGCGCTCCCCGGAGTCCTCGCCGAGCATGGCCACAAGGTAGTAGAGAGATTCACCGGCGACGCCGTCGTTGCCGCGCTCCTCTGCGATTTCAAGGGCTTTCAAGTAGGATTCCTCGGCCTTTTCGGGTTCTTTCTCCCCCTGAAGGACATTGCCCCGGAGGTTGTAAGCCTGGTCGGTGATGGGGGAGTCCGGGTAGTCGGAGATCACGCGCTCAAGCTTTTCGAGGGCGGCAGCCGGCTCCTCCTCGGTGTAGTGGGCGTTCGCACGGTCATACAGTGCGAGGGAAGTGTATGCCTGGTTGTCGGAGTCCGCGTATTTGGCGAGAAACGCGTCGAGTTGCTTGGCCGCCTTCGCCCAGTATTGCATCCGCGCCGTGTTCGATGCCTGGAAATACTCGGAGGACTGGATGAACATGCTCTCCGGATATTTTTCCACATGCTGGTCGAGCAACGGCGCTGCCTTGTCATACTGGCCGGTGTAGAAGTAGGAGCCACCTAGGACGAAGAGCGCAAGGTCGTGCTCGGGTGTGCCCTCGGTCGCTTTGTTATTCTCGATGATGTCGGAGGCAAGCGAAATGGTCGCCTCGTAGTTGCCCTCGAAAAACAGTGAGGAGAGAAGCATCTTCTGCACGTCCGCCTCGTATTCGGAGCCGGCGTTTTCCTTCAGGAATTTTCCGCCGTATTTCTGCGTGCTTTCGATGTTGCCGATGACCGAAGCGGTGCGCGTGAGGTGGAAAAGGTTATCGGCCCGGTTCTCCGCTTTCGGGAAGTAATTCTCCAACTGGAGGTAGGCGGCGTAAGCACCGTGGGGGTTGCCCTGGTTCTCATGGATGTAGGCGACCGCCGCGAGCTTGATCATCTCGATTGATTTCGTGCCGCGCTGCTCCGCTTCCAGATCCGCGAGCTGCTTTTCGAGCTGTTCCTTGTAGAGGCGCGCCGGGCCGTCCGCTACGCGGGAGAGATTTCCCATCGCGCTGATTTTGGCGCGGAGATCGTCAATGGCCACTCCTGTGGCCGGGACGAACTGGTAGAGACTCATGGCGGTACGGAGCATTTCCGCGCCAATGGCATCCCCGGCGAGCTTCATGAAAAGCTTGGAAAAGCGCTGCATCTCGTAAGGTGGCACGATGAGGGCGCCGCGGTTTTTCGCGATGAAATCGAGAACCACCTGCTCGTCCTTCTTGGCGATGGCGGCGGAAACCAGTGACTGGAACCCGGAGACGATCGCGTCATTCGGAGTCGGGAACGAGTTCTTGTTTGTGATCGCGATCTCAAGGTGCTCGCTTCCTTCGGCCATATTTCCGAGACGGTAGTGGGAGATGGCCATGTTGATATGAAAGGCTCCCTGCGGATATTTGTCCCTGGCGGGGTCGCGTTCTTCGAGGAACTTTTTCCACTGGGAGATCGCGAGCTCGTAATCGCCGGCTCCCATTGCCGCCTCGCCCCATTTCAGAAGAGCCATCTTCTCGAAACTGTTGCGACCCTTCGCTATGTTTTTTTCGTCGTTCGGGAAATCCGTGTAGGTCTTCTCGAATGATTTCATCGCCTCGTCGAACTTGCCCAGCTTGAGCTCGGAGAAACCCTTCCGATAGAAGATGTCTCCGAACTTCGCCCCGTAAAGTATGAGCGCGTTGTTCCCGCCGAACCGCTCCACGGCTTCCGAATGCAAGGCGAGAGCCTGCTCCCAATCCCCGCCCTTCATGGCGGCGAGGCCTTTGTTGACGAGCGTGCCGAGATCGTCTTGCGCGGAGGCCGCGTGCGGCAGCGCGGTCAGTATGAAGGTGAGAGCCAGGAGCAGTGTTTTCATGTCAGGAATTTTTTAAAGAAGGTTTTTTTGGATTTGTTCAGGGATTTCTGGTGCCGGAATGAACCGTTGGACTTCCACGAAATAGAACGCCGCCGGGAGATACCTGCAAGGGGTAACGTCCGACGGCGTAAAAATTTTAGGAAAAAAGCCTTCCGAATGTCACTCGATGAGATCGGTGAAGGTGACCGAGGAAATACCGGCACCGGCGAGGGCGTTAAGAACGTCGATCACCCGCTGCTGGATCGCGCCGGGATCGACATAAACCTGGACGAGTGGCTTGCTGCCCGCACTCGTCGCGGCATCCGAGTAGAGGTCGAGCTGGCTTTCCAGAAGAGGTACTTCGCGGACGCTGACATCACTGTCCAGCGGCTGCTGGCCTGTGCCGGTTCCCGAGAAAATCGCCCCGGAAGCATCCACTCGGATGAACATCGGCTCGATTTTCGGCTGCTCGTCCGACGGCGGGCTGGAAGCGGGGAGCTTCAGCCCCAGATCGGTCTCGCGGGGAGTGATCGTGGAGGTAACCAGGAAGTAGATGAGGAGGAGGAAGCAGACGTCGATGAGTGACGAGATGTCGAGATCCGGATCCGGTTCCGGCTCGCGGGCTGATTTTTTGTGTCGGGCCATTCGGGGAGTGGGTTAGTCGGTTCTGAGGCCTTTGTGGGTTTGGAAAACGGCGAAAATAACCTGGTCCACGCCGGCCTGCGCGGCGGCGCGTATGGCTGCGCGGGAGTGCTTGAACACCGCGTCCTGGTCGCCCCGGAGGTGGAGCTTGGATTCCACGCCGAGAGCGTCGTTTGCCTCTTTCTCGTTTTTCACGAGATCGAAGATGTCCGTCTCGTCCTTGAGTATGGTGGTGAACTGCTCGGCGGTATAGGTGCCGTCCTCCCGGACGTTCACGACGATACGGCCTGCCGCGAGTTTCTGCTCCTTCGAGTTTTTCGCGACGGGAGGAAGCACCTCCGGATCCGTCTGAACCACGATCGCGGTGGCGTTGACGATGAAGAAGATGAGGAGCAGGAAGACCATGTCGATCATTGGTGACATGTCCACCTTTGCGTCATCATCATCGGCCGAGTTGGCTTTTCTGAGTTTTGAGGATGCCATGGGGATTTTCGGTTAGCTGTTTCCTAGCGGGGAAACCCGGAGCGCCCCCTGATCGGCGGTTCTCCCGGTGGTTTTCCGCTGCTTAAACGGCGATACCTTCGGGAATCTTAGCGTAAAGCGTGTCGGCGTTGACAGTGGCAACGGCGGCGTTGAGGAGCTCCTCGGCGGTATGGACGGACTCGGCGACGAGCGCGTTGTATTTGTTCTTCAGGATGAAGTAGCAGAGGATACACGGAATGGCGTTGAAGAGACCCCAGAGGGTGGTAAGGAGGGCGACGGAGATGTCACCGGCCAATGCGGAGGGATCGGCGGCACCCGCGGTTTTCAGGGTTCCGAAGGCATTGACCATACCGATAACCGTTCCGGTCAGTCCCAGCATCGGGGATGCCTGGGCGATGAGGGAGATGTAGTTGATCCACTGCATCGACTTGCGGGCCTCGTTGTTGGTGAAATCCGCGATTGCGTCCTCCACCTGGTCTCGCCCGAGGGTTTCCGGCTGGGTGGCGTCGATGTTCGGGAAAGCGTATGCGACCAGACGACCGAGATAGGACGGATGGGATGCGGCGAGCTCGATGGCTGAGCGGACGCGGCACTCGGTCATGTGCTCCATCAGTGCGGCCTGGAGATCGGACGGGCAGAACTTCGCCTTCGTGAGTGACATGAAATTGTAAACTGCGAGCGCGATGAAGGCGACGACGGCGACCCCGATAAAGATCATGGTCGGCCCCCCGTTCAGCACCCAGCGGTCGAGAAGTGTTTCCTCTGTGGCGCTCTCGGCCGCCTGGGCGAAGAGCTGTGGCGTGGCAAGCAGTGTGGCTACGATTGCTGCGGACGCGGTGTAGCGGGAACGGGAGGCGATTTTTTGGGTCATTGGTTGTTGCGCTTGGAATTGCAGATGAGTTTGGAATGTAGAAAAGGTTCCGCAAGGAAGATTTTGAAAAAATCGCGGCAGATGTCCTTCATAAACCGTGACTTTCAGCAGGCCGCGTCGGTGAAGCGCAAGCCGATTCCGCTTTCGTCATCCGCAGGAAACGCTACTCCGGCTGTTCTTTCTCCGGAGAGCCGGCGTGATTTTTTAGCAAAACCATCACCGACTCGACGTGGCGCGTGTGGGGAAAAAGGTCGAACGGCTGGACTTCATCCAGTCCATAGCCGGCATCCCTCAGGAAATTATAATCCCTCACCTGAGTCGCGGGATCACAGGAAACATAGACAATGCGCTGCGGCCCGTATCCGACGAGCTGCCGGAGGAACTCCGGAGTGCAGCCTTTCCTCGGCGGGTCGATCACCACCGCCGTCTCTTCCGGAGGGGTATCGATCTTTTCGAAAATCGCCTCCGCGCTCGCCTGCAGGATCTCAACGTTCTCCAGACCGTTGAGTTCGACGTTATTTTTCGCCCACTGTGCACCCGCTTCATTGACTTCCACCCCCATCACCTTCGTGAAACGCCGTGCCAGCGCGATCCCGAAAAGCCCCGCCCCGCAATAGGCATCCACCAGATATTTCGCCCCGCCCGCCAACGCCTTTTCGCCAACGTAGCCGGTGAACTTCGGCAGGATGAAAGGATTGTTTTGAAAAAACTCCCCCGCCACGAAGTCGAACTTCACATCGCCCACCTCCTCGCGGGCGATCGCCTTCGGATTCCGCTCCACCCGCCCCAGGGTCGCCCGCAGCAGGACGGTCGCACCGCGTTTGAACTGACGCGCGTTCGCCCGCAGATCCGCATGCACCGCAGGCAGCGCCTCGTTGATTTCCTCCATGGCGATGGGGCAATTTTCCACATTCAGGATCTCATTTCGCCTGCCGACTTTCAGGAACCCGATCTCCCTGATCACCCCGTCCTTTGGCTTATCGAAATGCGGCGTGATCTTCGAGCGGTAGTTCCACACCTGCTCCGAACTTTCGCAGAAATTCACCTCCCTCTCCTCCTTCGCCATGTGTTTGAGCAGCTCCTTGATCTGACGGGTCTTCCACGCAAGCTGCTTCTCATAGGAGAGGTGCTGGTACTGGCAGCCACCGCACTCGCCGAACAACGGGCAACCCGGCTTCACCCGATCCGGGGATTTTTCCAAAACCTCCACCAGATCCCCCTGCGAGTGGTTCTTGTCATTCCGGAAAATCCTCGTCCGCACCAGTTCCCCCGGCAGCGCATAGGGCACGAAGACCACCCACCCGTCCACCCGCCCAACCCCGGCACCCAGGTTCGTCAGCGAATCGATACGCAAATCGATCTCCTGATGGTAGCTGAAAGGAGTAGGGACGAATTTTTTCGGCGGGCGGCTATGCATGGTTTCGGCGAGAGTAAGACACCTGACCGCCCCGAAATGCGAAACTTTTCCAGGTTTTTTAAATGGAGCGACGCCCGGACACCCCATGATCGTCCGCGTCCAAACAAACATTCACTCCCACGGATTCACGATCTCCACCCCTGTGTCCTCGAAGTGTTTTACGTTTCTCGTCACCACCTTTAGTCCGTGAACGACGGCTGTCGCCGCGATAAGAAGATCCGGAAGGTCGCGCGTAGGGAGCGAGGCGAGACGGGCTGCCACCCGGCAGATATCAGATGTAACCGGAATGGTGCGATCCTGGAACTGAGGTTTCACTGAGAAATCGAGCCACTTCTGCAGTGCGCCCGCGAACTGCGGATCGTTCGGGGCGACACGGTTGATCCCGTGTTGGATTTCAAACTCGCTGATCACCGAAACATGGCATCTCCGGAGGTCGGAGCGGCTCTCCCAGCTTGCGAATTCCGGAGTCCATCGCCTCGGGTCGCGCAAGTGCGAAATCGTGTTCGTATCGAGAATGAACATCTACTTTTCGAAGGTGATTTCTTTAAGCGGAGCCGTGTTGACTTTTGGAAAATCCCAGTCCGCATACTCGTCCAATCCCGTCATATCCATCGCGAGAGCCTCGCCGAGCGTTTTCTTCACCGGCGAAGGCTCACCCTCCAACCGAAGCCGGAATGAGCGCCCGTTTCTGGTGATCGTCACCCTGCCTTCTGAAAGCAAGGCCTCGAAAAATTCCCCGGTGCGGGTTTTCAAATCGGTGGCGGTGAGCGTTTTCATTGGGGAAACATAGCCAAATCAGGCAAATCAGTCAAACCGATTGATTGGGTGTGGAAGTTCAATGTTGGACGTTCGGTTCTCGATGTTTCATAAGAGCCGCGTGATAGCCGCCGCATATCCCATTGCCCGAAAAATCCTGTTCTCACTCGATGCCGAGAAAGCTCACCACATCAGTATGGCCGGGCTTCGGATTGCTGAGAAAACGGGGTTGCTGGAAGGCTTTTCCGCGAGACCCATCGCGACGAAGCCGGTGGAGCTGATGGGTTTGAAATTCCCCAACCGCATCGGACTTGCCGCCGGGCTCGACAAAGAGGGCAACACCATCGACGCGCTCGGGCGGCTGGGCTTCGGCTTCATCGAGATTGGCACGATCACCCCGCGCCCGCAGGCGGGAAATCCCAAGCCACGCCTGTTCCGCCTCATTCCCCACGAGGCCATCATCAACCGCATGGGTTTCAACAATCCCGGCATCGACGCGGGAGTGGAAAACGTCCGCGCCCACAAATCCTTCACCGGCCCAATCGGTTTCAACATCGGGAAAAACAAGGACACGCCCAATGAAAACGCGGCGGACGACTACCTCGCCTGCCTCGAAAAAGCCTACCCGGTGGCCGACTACATCGCGGTCAACCTCTCTTCTCCCAACACCCCCGGCCTCCGCGATCTCCAGGCGGCGGACTCCTCGGCACGGCTTCTTGCCCTGCTGAAAACGGAACAGGAAAAACTCGCCGCCAAGCATGGAAAACACGTCCCAATCCTTTTCAAAGTCGCCCCCGACCTCACCGAAGAACAGATCTCGGATCTCGCGAAAGCTTTCCTCGACGGCGGCCTCGACGGCCTCATCGCCACCAACACCACCCTCGACCGCGAGCTGGTGAAAGACCACCCCTGGGCAATCGAAGCAGGCGGCCTCTCCGGAAAACCGGTGCGAGAGAAATCAAACATCGTCCTCGCCGCCTTCGCCTCCGCCTTTTCCGGAAAAATCCCCATCATCGGAGTGGGCGGAATTTCATCCAAAGCGGATGCCCAGGAGAAATTCAAAGCCGGGGCCGATCTCGTGCAGATCTACACCTCGTTCGTTTATCAAGGCCCCGCGCTGGTAAGAGAGCTGGTCGGGTAATGGAGAGCCGTGCTTCCAGCCGGCTTCTTTTCATCGGTTGGGGAAAGAAGCCATCAGTTTGCGCAAAACTCCCTCACCACCTCCCCGCCAATCAGGTGGCGCTGGATGATTTCCTCCAAAACCTCCGGCGTGCAGGAGTGATACCAAACCCCCTCCGGATACACGACAGCCACCGGCCCCCTCATGCACACGCGCAGGCAGTCCGCCTTCGTGCGGAGGACGACTTTTTCTCCCGCTCCTCCGAGGCCAAGTTCCCTGAGCCGCCGCTTCAGAAAATCCCAACTCTCCGCCCCGGCGGCGGGATCACAGCACTTGGCCTCGGTCGGCTGGGCGCAAAGGAAAATGTGCCTCTCCACTTTCTCCAGCTTCAGCGCCGCAACCGCTTTTCCCAACTCCGTGTCCATGAGTGATTCTTTGCGGGCGGCGGGATTTGCTCAAGCTTGAACAAAATCCGGAAATGCCACGTAATCCGGGAAATGAAAAGCGCCCGCCTTCTGATCGCTCTCGTCATCGCCGCCGGACTCATCGGCTACGCGGTGTGGCGTGGCTCGCAGACGGGTGTGGAGGAAGTGGAGATCGTCGGATTCCAGGAAGCGGACGCGCCGATGGAAATGCCGGAGGACGGAAAGCCGGACATGCGCTTCCATTTCCTCTCCGCCTGGCAGACGAACCAGATCCCGACCGTGACGAAAATGGATACGCCCATGGGATCGGAAAACGGCGCCCTGGTTTACAACGCGCAGAAGTTCATGGAGATGAACGACAAGCGCGGCGGGCATCATCTGGGGGACGATCTCAACGGCATCGGCGGGATGAACACCGATCTCGGCGACCCTGTTTTCGCGGCGGGGGACGGGCTGGTGGTATTCACCGGAAAGCCCTCATCCGGTTGGGGAAACATCGTCGTCCTGGCTCATCGGGATACGGAAGGAAAACCCATCCACACGATGTACGCGCACCTCCTGGAGATCAAAGCCAGGCTAGGAGAATTGGTCGCGCGGGGAGCGGTGATCGGCACCGTCGGCACGGCGGACGGGCATTACCCGGCGCACCTGCACTTCGAAGCGCGCAGCAGCGACGGCGTCGATATCGGGGCCGGCTACACCGCGCTGCCGCTCAACCGTCTCGATCCGGCGGAGGTTGTTGCGGCACTCCACGATGCAGGCCCGGAGGGAATTTTCCTCGCAGCCCTGGAGTTCGCGGATCTCGCACCCGCACAGCCGTGGACGACCCTGGAAATTCGGAACGCCGAAAAACTATCGGAATTGGAAAAGTAACCGCTGACCGCGTGGCGAACAGTTGCGACGTAAAGCCTTTCTCGGCGACGAGACGGGGGCGAGATTTTCGAGGGTTCAACGAACCTTGCGTGCCGCCGCCGCTGAGCCGAATCGCATTTCCACGATGGCTCCGGTGGCGATGCCAACTACGTAGCAGAGCAGGTCGGATTTCAGGAAGCCGGCTCCCAGGAGGAGTTTTCCCGGTAGGGTCTGGCGGAGTTGGATGATCCAGGACGCTTGGTAAAGCTGACTGAACTCCACGGCGAAGGAAATCGCGGCGGCTGCCATGAAGATGTTGAGCGTGGATGCCTTTTGAAAAACGAATCCCAGGACGAGGAAAACGGTCAGCGCCCAGAGGGCATCGCCGGAGTAGGTGGCGATAAAATCCGGGAGGCGAGAGACCACTGACGAGCGGGAGGCCAGGCCAGCCGCGATCACCAAAACTATGGCGAGGGCGTAGAGCGGGCGGGGCCGGTCGGAACCTATGTCGTCCAGTCCTCGCATTTCAGGCCGGGGATTCTTTTGAATTCGCGGGTATTGGCGGTAACCAGAATGGTACCGGCTGCACGCGCGGAAGCGGCGATGATGAGGTCGTTGGGGCTGATCGGTGTGCCCTTTTTCTCAAGGAACGCGCGGATCTCCGCATAATGTGAGGCGGCTTCCGCATCGAAAGGTAAGCGCTCGAACGGATTCAGAAGGTCTTCAATACGTTTTGTCAGTTCCTTTGACTTGGAGCTTCGTTTCGCCCCGAAAAGCAATTCCGCCCGGATGAGTTCGGTTAGGCAAAGCTCCGCGATCGTGCGGGATTTGAAATTCCTGACGAGTGCCGGGTTTGGAGAACGCAGAAGGTAGGACCAGATGTTGGTATCGAGACAGAACATGCGGGGTCAGGATTCCAGATCGGGGATGGGACGGTGGGATCCGTCGCGCTCCGGAGGATTGAAGTCTTCTCCGGCGATGCCTGCAAATGGGGAAAGATGATCCCATGCGCTTGCCTCCGCATCATCGGCAGCCTTCGCAAGGTGATTGCGTGCCCAGCGGGAGATGGAAACGGATTCCCGGCGGGCTGCCAGTTCCACTTTCCGCTGCGTTTCGGGGTCGAGATAGATGCTGAGCTGTGACATCGGGAAAACGATACCCTCCGACAGGAGAAATTCAAGTATGTTTGCCGAACATGTTTGCCCGGTGGTGTTTCGTCCCCATCAGCGCGTCGCGATCAATTGGGAGGTGAATCCTTTCAAATAGGAAGTCTCAGGAATGGTGATAAGCACGGGATGATCGGGGCGCTGGGTGTGCTCGGCGACGAGGCGAAGCGACTTTTTCGCATCGACCGAGGCGGAGGCGAGGTTTTCCAGGAAAAGCTCTCGGGAGGCGTGGTGGGAGCAGCAGAAGGTGGAGAGTAGGCCGCCTTTTTCGAGAAGTTTCAGAGAGCGGAGGTGGATCTCTTTATACCCGCGCATGGCGTCCATGAGGGTCTTTTTGTTTTTCGTGAAGCTCGGGGGATCCAGGATGATGAGGTCGTATTCCGGCTCGGCGGCTTTGAGGAAATCGAAGACGTTCGCCTCGATGACTTCGATTTCGAGATTGTTGAGTTCCGCGTTTTTCCGGGCAGCGTCGCACGCGGATGCGGAGATATCGACGGCGGTGACTTTTGCCGCGCCGGCCTGTTTGCAGGCGAGGGCGAAGCCGCCCTGATTGGTGAAGCAGTCGAGGACGCGCAGGCCTTTGGAGAGCTTCGCGACTTCCCTGTGGGCCTGGAGCTGGTCGAGGTAAAGACCGGTCTTCTGCCCGTCGATGAGATCGATCTCGTATTTCAGGCCATTTGCCTCGACGAGGAACGATCCGGGATTCTCCCCGTGGATGAGAGCTATGGATTGCTCCATGCCCTCGGCTTTACGGGAGGGGGAGTCGTTGCGGAGGGTGATGGATTTAGGATCAAGGATCGCGACGAGAGCCTCGCGGATGAGGTCTTTCCGCATGTCCATCGCGAGGGTGGTGGTCTGGACGCAGAGGTGGTCGCCGTAGCGATCCACAATGAGGCCGGGGATACCGTCTGACTCCGACCAGACGATGCGGCAGAGCGTTTCATCGATGCCTTCCAGTTCCACCCGGAGGTTAACGGCCTGCTGGATGCGGCGTGTGAAGAAATCGAGATCGAGATCCTGCTTCCGGCGGGAAAAACGCCGGGCGACGATCTGGGAGGCGGGATTGTAGATCGCGGAGCCAAGCGGGCGGTCGCGGAAATCTTTCAGCGTGATGACATCCCCCGGCTGCGGATTGCCGAAGGCTTTCTTGATTTCCGAAGCGTAGATCCACTCGTGGCCATGAAAGATTCTGGCGCGAGGGGCGATGATGAGACCGGGCATGGGCAAACTCTAGATTTTGAACTTGAAACTCCAAGGAAGAAGAATCGGGAAGGGAGGTGCGGAGATCGCGCCACAAAAAAACCCGTGTCTTTTTCAGACACGGGTTTTGTCAGGAAATATGTTTGAAGATCAGGCTTCAGCTTCAGCGGCTGCCGCTTCCTGGGCTGCCGCGTAGGCGCTTGATGCTTCGTGAACCCGGGCTGTGCCCTTGTATTCCTTGCCCATTTTCTCGACGAGGCCTCGGTTCACCAGATTTTGCAATTTCTCGTAGGAACGCAGACGAAGCATTTCTTCGCCTCCGCTCACGGCATTGCGCTGTTTCAGGTTTTCAAAAACTCTTTCAAAGAGATCGTTGAATCCGAACACTTTCTTTTCAGAAAGGACGTTGCAGAGTTCATCGGTCACGTGGTCTGGAAGTCTCCGGGAGAACCGGGTTCTTTTAGTGGTTGTTGCCATAACGATGCGAACGTATCAGCTTTTGTCACGAAAGCGACTCAAAAATTCGGGCGTTGATTGAAAGGTAAGAAAAATAATAAGCAAGTCTTTAATTTCAGCTTTTTGGAAATATTCGAGACGGTTGTTTTCTGATGGCCATTTCAAAGCGCCCCGCCGACTCGAGGATCTTCCCGGTGGTGAGAGTTCGTCCGTCCCACTCCGCCCATTTCGCCCTGCCGGGCACCACAAACGATCCGAGGTTCACCACCGTCCTGCCGCGCACCTTCCGCACGCCGGAGCAGTGAAAATGGCCGATGACGAGTATTTCCGCGTCGGGGAAAAATTTCTCGCAAAACCGTGCGCCGCGATCCCACTGGGACGTCCAGGCACGGAGCATTGCCAGCGCCCTCCCCGGCGGAAACGCCGCATCCCTGATTCTTGAGAACAGGCTCCGCTCCTCCGGGTGGTGCAGCGATGGAAGGCGCCTGGCGATTTCCCGCGTAACGGCGAGCCTCCTCTCCGGCGAAGTGTCAGCATCGGGATGGCCGCTCCAGATTTCCTCCACGGTCTCCGCGCCGGAGAGGATCTCGCGCTTCCACGGGGAGGATTCCCGCAGCAACGCGTCCCCGTGGGTGACCACGATTCTTCCTTCCGCGAGTTCCATCCAGCCTTCGCCCTCCCAGCCGGGATCATGGTTTCCTCTCAGGAAAATGACTTCGCAGCCCTCCTCCCGGAGTATTCGTTTCAGCCCATCCAGCATTTTTTCGGAAACTTCCCGCCACGGCTCCGCCAGCTCCTCCCAGGTATCGCCGTTGAAGACGACCGTTCCCGCCCCCCGGAACAGCGAGCGCAGAGCTTCCACGTCGGTCACACGCGAGGCCTTGTGCCCCAGGTGCAGATCGGAAAAAATCCTGACCGGCAGCCGCATCATGGCGCCACCCGGCGTTGCCTCACCGCCTCGAACAGGCAGATTCCCGTCGCGACGGATACGTTCAGGCACTCCACTTTCCCGGCCATGGGCAGCTTCGCCAGGAAATCGCAGTTCTCTTCCGTCAGGCGGCGCATGCCTTTCTCCTCCGCACCGAGCACCAGCGCAAGCGGGCCCCTCAGATCCAGTTCGTAGAGGGTCTTCTCCGCCCGATCCGAGGTTCCCACGAACCATAGCCCGGCCTCTTTCAGTTGCTCCATGGTTCTCGCGAGATTCGTCACCTGCACGAAGGGCACGTGGTCCGCGGCGCCCACGGAAACCCGCCGTACCGTTTCCGTGATCCCCACCGCCTTGTCCTTCGGGGCGATCACCGCATGCACCCCGGCGCCGTCCGCCGTGCGCAGGATCGCCCCGAGATTGTGGGGATCCTGCACGCAATCCAGGATCAGGAGGAAAGGGACTTCCGTTTCCGCCACGATGCGCATCAGATCACCTTCGTCCAGCGAGGGCGTGAACTTCTCCTCCGCCGGTTTCACATGACGGTTCTCCCTCGCCTGCCGGGTTTTGTCCCCGTGGCTCCTTTCTCCGAAATTCTTACGCTTCACCAATCCAGAGGAAACCTTTTGGAAAGGAACTTCAACCGCGAATCACAGGGCGGGACGCGATACCTGTGCGTCCCCCGGTTAGCGACGGCGCAGAAGCATGAATATTCCCATTGCGCCCAGCAGAGGAGTGGCCGTCCCCAGGACGGGAGCCGGGAGATCCTTTCCGGGGGACACACGGCTCTTAAGGGCGGAAGGAGGCTCTTGGAAAACGTTTGTCTGCGGGTCAGGTACTTCCGGCGCAGCCGAATCGCCCGTGTCCGCCTGGCAGTACGAGGTTCCGATGAAGAAGAGGATCGCGATAGTCCGCGGGATGTCTCCCGGGCGGATCCGTGCCCTTGAATCATTAGTCGTGCGCATTGTAATCGTAATTTGTGTAGCTTCCGAGGCCAGTCGGGGGCGGAGATCCCTTCTGGATCCCAACTGTCGCTGTGAGTGGAGCTGAAAGGCTGCCCGCACGCGGAGATAGCTGATTCTCAGCCAGGTCACCCAGAAGTGTTCGCGCCTGCCCGGAAAAACCCTGGAGGCACCGTAGGGTTATCGTGCAGGAGGAATCGAACAACCAAGTGCTCGAATCAACCTCCGATCCTGGCCGGATGACATCATGAGCATCCGGGATGGCCGAAAGACTTAAAGCCTTACTCGTAAGTCCGAGTCTGGGAAGCGCGGTAAATTGCCCGCATTCCGTTCCTGGGAAGACGAAAGCGGCGGATCCGCCTTCCGCTCGGCTGGTTCCCCGCCCGGTGACTGTCGTGGAGAAAAGGCCAACGGAAAAATCCGGATTACCTGTTCCGTATTCCGGTTGAACCGCTGCGTCAGGTGATGAACAGAGAACGGAAGCTCCCTCCAGCCTGGTAGCCCCCAACATGGGTATAACAAGAGCAGCGCTGAAAATCTTCGTAATGTGAGATCGAGTCAACATGGTTGCCATATCTCGCAGACAGCGGATTCAATACCAAACTGCCATCTGGGGCGGAAGTGACACAATCAAACGGTTTCTCATGAATTGAGAACGGAATGCATCTGGTTCATTTCGGCGCCTGCCGGTTCCACTCCCCATGGCTCCTCTCTCCGGAATTCTTCCGCTTCACGGGCACAAGGGAAACGGTTTGGAAAGGAACTTCAACAGTGTCACCGGGACACGAAAAGACCGGCGGTTCCGCAGAGAACGCCGGTCTTGGAAATAAACTGCAGTTGCCTAGCGGCGACGGCGGAGAAGTGCGAGTGCTCCGATAGCGCCGAGAAGGGCGGTGGAGGGTTCTGGGACCAGTCACGGTTCCTTCCACCGAAAAATCATTCCCGGCAGCACCTGCCGGATCCTGAAGATACCAACTACCCGATCCGGAAGCACCGTAGTTCACAATACGGAAGGTCACTTGTGTGTTGGCAGCAACGTTCTGAAGCGCCGTGATTCCACTCAAGCCGATTGCCGTTTGAGCATTACCCGCAGCCGTAGTGGTCGATCCCCAAGTAATCTCGCTTCCAATGTTGGTGAATGAGCCCGTGCCGAGCTGATATTGGAGCTGTCCGGTGGCCGGAGCGGTACCTAGACCTTCTTACGTTAAACGGATCAATTTGTGTGAACGATACAGTGTAACCGCTGTTTGCAGTAACGGCAAACGTCGCGAAATCTCCGCCAGATATTGCTGTAGCCGAACTGGTAGAAGTGTCCCAATTTGTCCCGCCCCATCCATTTGCAGCGGCTGTCCCTGAAGTCCCAACACCAGAACCCCTAGTCAGTCCAACTGACGTAAGATTGGAAGCGGTTGTGGTGGCTGCGAATGGGGAGGATCCGTATCCTGATAATCCGTTGAAATTCCAACCGACAAGTGTTGCCGCCGGGCTGGAACCTGTCGCTAAGGCAAAAATGGCTGTAACGAAAGATATAGTTGTTTTCATTTTCATAATTATTTATTCTTGATTTGTTGAGTTGACATCCGCTGCCGGACGTTTTCGAGACTACATCGAAGCAACCGTCGTGCCACCGAAAAAGGGGTTCAAAATCGTCACGCAAGTTTTGTAAGTTGTTAGAAATCAACGGTAATCCTTCTGATCTCGGGCATTTCCCCGACTATTTACCGGATCTTTTGATCGAAAATTCAGCGGCACCCCGCAATCTATGCAGGTTTTTTATTTTCAGCGAGTTGCAGAAACTGGCTTCTTTCGCTGCAGGATTCGCGCTACCCCCGCTTCTAGGCACTTTGGAGAAGCGTGCTTCCAGCCGCTTGCAGAGGACTGGCGAGGCGTTCTCGATTCCCCGCAAGCGGCGAGACGCACGCATCCCCACAGCGCCCATGCTTCCAGCGAGATGATCCATCGCAGTGGCTGGAAAGGTATTTTCAACGAAACTGAAAGACCCGCAACGCGGCGCAGGTAAGATTCTGCGACTTTGCTCCATTAGCTATTGCAAACCAATCTCAATTAGCTACGTTTTCCCCGATGACAACAGCCCAAGCATCAGGCCGCCCTGCGGAACGTGCCGTCACCTTGAACGAGGTGGGGCTGAATTGCGACGTCCGCATCAGCGGTCTCAGCGGCCCAGGGTTGCGACCGTCTCCGGGATCTGGGCTTCTGCGAGCAGATGCAATTGCGCAAACTCTCCAACGGGCGGAACCTTGTCTGCTCCCTTTGCGGTGCCCGCATGGCCATCAGCCGTGATCTTGCCAAGCAAGTCCTCGTCTCCCCCGTCCGCTAATTTCCCTTTCCGTCTTTCCCGATGTCCCACGCGCCCGACGCCCCATCGACGGTTGCCCTGATCGGAAACCCGAACTCCGGTAAATCCACCCTTTTCAACGCCCTCACCGGGAAAAACCAGCGCGTCGGCAACTTCGCCGGCGTCACGGTGGAGGTGAAAACCGGCGAAGCGTACACCACCGCCGGAACCAAACTCCACATCCTCGATCTCCCCGGTTGCTACTCGCTTCGGGCGAACTCTCCGGATGAAAAGGTCGCCCTCGACGCTCTCACCGGCAAACTCGAAGGCTCGGCCAAACCCGACCTTGTCGTCTGCGTCGTGGATGCCTCGAACCTTGAGCGCCACCTCCAGCTCGTCCTCCAGGTCATCGAACTCGGCCACCCCTGCGTGCTCGCCCTGAACATGGTCGATATCGCGGAAAAAACCGGCCTCCGCCTCGATCCCTCGAAAATTTCCGAGGAACTGGGCATCCCGGTCGTCGCCATGCAGGCGAACGCCTCCAAGGGAATCATCGAGCTGAAACAAGCCCTCCGCCACCCCTTTCCCCCACCGTCCGAAGCTTCGTGGCTCGCGGATGAGGAAGATGCGGATGTGGAAAAACAGCGCCGTGATTTCATTGCAAATCTTTGCGAACTCGCCGCCCGCCGGCCGGACTCTCATCAGCGCACCTTTTCCGACAAGCTCGATTCCATCCTGCTCCATCCCTTCTTTGGCTGGGTGTTTTTTCTCGCGGCCATGTTCGCTGTCTTCTGGGCGATCTTCTCCTTCGCTTCGATCCCGATGGATATGATCGACGGTGCCACGGGAGCACTCGCAGGATGGGTTGAAGGACTCATGCCGGAAGGGGATTTCCGTTCGCTTCTGGTTGATGGGGTCATTGGAGGAGTGGGTGGCGTCCTGATTTTCCTGCCCCAGATCGTGTTGCTTTTCCTCTTTATCGGTCTCTTGGAAAGCAGCGGCTACATGTCCCGCGCAGCCTTCCTGATGGATGGTGTCATGGCCAAGGCCGGTCTCAGTGGAAAAGCATTCCTGCCACTCTTCAGCTCCTACGCCTGCGCCATCCCCGGAGTCATGGCCACCCGCACGATCGACTCCGCGAAGGAGCGCCTCGTCACCATTTTCGTCGCCCCGTGGATGAGCTGCTCCGCCCGCCTTCCCGGTCTATTTTCTGATCATCCCCCTCCTGCTGCATGAAAGCGAGGGCACCTGGAAACAGGCTCTCATCCTCTTCGGAGTCTATGCGCTGGGCACGCTCACCGCCTTCGTCACCGCCCGCGTCCTTCGCGGGAGGCTCGGGCCGGACAAAACCGCCAACCACTTCATGCTGGAGCTGCCCTCCTACCGCGCCCCGCAGTGGGGCTACATTTTCCGCCATGTCATCGACCGCGCATGGGCGTTTGTCAGGAAAGCAGGAACCATCATCCTCGGCCTCTCCATCCTCCTCTGGGCGCTCGCCACCTATCCGAAAACCGATTCGGAAGATGAAGGTGATGCCCTCGCGTACAGCGCGATGGGTCGCATCGGCGAGTTCATCGAGCCGGTTGTGAAACCCCTCGGCTTCGACGGCCGTGCAGGCACCGCCATCCTCACTTCCTTCGCCGCACGCGAGGTTTTCGTTTCCTCCCTGGCAGTGATCTTCAGCGTCGAGGAAAGCGATGACGACGTGGAAACCCGCGATCTCCTCCGCGACAAAATCCAGGACGCGGAATGGCCCGACGGCAGCCCGCTCTTCACGCCCCTCTCCCTCGTCTCCCTTCTGGTCTTCTTCATCTACGCCCTCCAGTGCCTACCTACTACAGCCGTAGTAGCCCGCGAGGCAGGCTCCTGGAAATGGGCCATCGGCCAGTTCGTTTTCATGACCGCCTTCGCCTACGTCGCCGCCTTCATCGTCTTCCAAGGCGGCAAGCTCCTCGGATTCGTCTGAGTCCCCTCTTCCTTGAAATTTAAAGTTTAGAGTTTAAAGTTTCCCATGGATTGGCAAACCACCACCGCCCTCGCATGCGTCCTCGGCACCCTCGCCGTTTTCGCCTGGCGCCTCACCCGTCCGAAAAGCAAATCCGGTTGCGGGAAGGGTTGTGGCTGCGGGGATGAAAAGGAGGCAATCATACCCGTTCCTCCGGGCGGCAAACGGCGTTGATAAATCCGCTGTGTTTGGTAAGGTTTCCGAATGGAATACACCGACAGGATCACCATCGAAGCTGGAAAGCGCTCGGGCAAGCCGTGCATCCGTGGGTTGCGTATCACCGTGTATGATGTCTTCGGTTGGTTTGCGGAAGGGATGAGCGAGGAGGAAATTCTAGCAGACTTTCCCGAACTCACCCATGAGGATCTCCTCGCCTGTTTCCGCTTCGCCGCTGACAGCGAATCTCGCTTCCGCATCGCCTGAGCCATGAAGTTGCTCTTCGATGAACACATTTCCTTTCGAAACGTCCGCGCTCTCCACGACCTGTTTCCGGACGGGCGGCATGTGAAGTTTTTTAATCTCGAGGAATCCGATGATACCGCGATCTGGAGCTTCGCAAGAAAAGAGGGCTACGCTATTGTGACCAAAGACGATGACTTTCGCCAACTCAGCGTGACATACGGACAGCCGCCAAAGGTCATCTGGATCAGGGCTGGAAATATTCGTAAGAGCGGCTTTGAGGACTTCATGAGATCAAAAGCTGAAGTCATCAGGATTTTTGTTGAGTCCGGAGAAGAAGCTTTGCTCCTGCTGGGGTAGGGTTGCGAGGGATTTCGCAACCAAATCCTTCAGGGATCAGGTTTCGAGATCACCGTCACAGCCTCCCACGGCCCGTCGCCGGGGTGGAAGAATGCATGCCAGAACCATGCCGATATCTCCGCCCAGTTCCTATCGTTGGAAGGACAGGTGATGTGTTCCGTTACGAGAAACGTATCGCCGCCCCGCGTGGCCGGATAGGAAAGCCGATGGTGGCGGTTCTCTTTAACCACCTTTTTCTCCCCGATCCGGAAACCCTCCGCCCGCAGGCAATGGGAAGCAGGGTGGAGTTTGCGGGTGGCGCGGTTGACCTGGCGGACGATGAGTTTGAAATCCGCCGATTCATACACCGCGATGGAGCCGGGAAAGTTCCCGTAGAAATTTTTTTCGGCCGGACTGAGGGGGATCCGGGTGACGGAAGTTCCCTGGTAGCTGGTCAGAACGGATAGGGTGGGAATGGATTGGTGTTCTTCCTTTCCGGAAATGGAAGAGGTGATGAGGAGGAGGACGGATGCGCCGGTTAGTGCTGGAACCGCGCGGGTTCGGAGGTTTCGGTTGCACCCGCCGCCTGAAGGCAGCGCTCCGGACGCTGAAAGTCTCCGCGCGAGTTTCATCAGGATGAAAAAACATCCCCCTGCGATTGCGATTCCGATTCCCGGATGGAGAAGGTGCGGCATTTCGACAATGCCCGCCTCTGGAAAGAAAAGTGCCGCCGCGCGGAAACTGTTTCCTGCCAAGGCCAGAACCAGCGCGGCCAGTCCCAGCGGAAACAGTTTTCTCCAACGCAGCGAAAACACCGCCGCGAGCAGAGCTGTTAGGAGTCCGGTGTTCCACAGTAGGTTCATACCGCTGCATGCCGGATCCACCCCGACCACGCGCCCTTCATAAAGTAGCTGAACTCCCGAGCGGGTCACATCCGTTCCGACAATTCCGAGAAGGAATTCCGCGTTCACCGAGGTCAGCAACCTGAGCGGATAGCCGAGGAAAAAATCCAGCGAAGCTGTCCACGGAAGTGCCAGAACGAAGAGGCACAGGATGCCCGGCTTCCTCCAGATTCCGGCAACGGAAGAGACGGCAGCAATCATCAGTAGGGCGCGGATCAATGCCGGGAGAAAGGGAAACGTAGCCGCTTGCAACAGCAGGAGGAAAGCACCTGTCCATACACCAGGTGAAGTCAGTCCCAACGCTTTGCGATCCCGGATTGAAAACCATATTGCCGCTGCCAGAGGAACCAGCCCCGCTAGCTCATCCCCGCCGTCTTGCAAGCGGAGGATATACCAGGGTAGGGTCGGGATCGCCGCGAGCAGCAGCGCAACAATAGCCAGTGCCGCGGAGATTTGAGTGCCGCGGGCATCTCCGTTTTTCTTCACGAACAACATGCTTTGGAGTGCTCGGCTGTTGTAGAATGACGACGGGGACATGGCTGCTACCTGATACGCAGCAGCGAGGTGGCGATGAGAACCAGGGCGATCATCAGAAACGTATCCGGTTCCGGAACACTTCCTCCCACGGCTCCGCTTCCGACGCCGGAAGGGATTGGTATTGCCTGTCTGACGGGAACTGGCGCATCCGCGGTTTCGCGTGGCCGGTCATCGACCGCGACGAAGGAAGTGTAGGGGGTGAGCAATTCGTATTTCAGACCCACCCGGGTCACCTCCTCGATGATTTCGGGTCGTCCGGTAAGCTTCGCGTAGTCCGCAAGACTTCGCACCGTTTCCCTCGCCCACAGGGTTGGGAGCGGTGGGTTTTCCATATCCTCCGCCGCATCCGCGACTGCGAAAGTTTTCTCATACGTTTTCCCCTCTCCGGTGATCCCGGAAAGCGTGATCGTGCCCTTCGGCTCGCCCTCCCATTTTCCTATCAGCGACAGCGGGCGGTTTGCGAAGAGGTCGGGCAGCTTGCGTGGCTGGAGTTCGGATGTTTTGAAACCGTCGCCTGTCACCGTGATTCCGGTCAGCACAGGGCGGGAGATCGCGGCCCGGAAACGCTCGACCGCATCGGACGTTTCTCCCGAATGGGTGACGACGAAACTGTCGTTCCCCGCAATGTGTGCCAGCCCTTCGATGAGGTGCCGGTTCACGCTGCTTCCGACTCCGAGAGGAAAAATATTCGTCCCGTTCGCTCCGTTGCGGATCAGTTCGAAAACGTCGGCTTCCGCGCTGATGAATCCATCGGTGATTAGGACGAGTGAACGGGAAACGTCCTTGTCCGTTGGAAGTGCAAGAGCCTTGCGCATTCCCGCCATGAGCTCCGTGCCTCCGCCTCCGTTGTGGCGGGAGAGAAGCGAGATCGCCTTTTCCAGATTTTGTTCGGTAGCAGCCAGCGGCGTCTCGGAAAGTGTCTCGCTCGCACCGGCGAAGAGGACGACGTTGAACGTATCGGAAGGGCGAAGGTTTCCGATGAGATCGCGGAAAAGCTTCTTCGCGAGGTTGATCGGGAACCCGCCCATCGAGCCGGAGACATCGATCAGGAACACGTAGTCGCGGGTCGGGATGTCCTGCTCGCGGACTTCCTTCGGAGGCTCCACCTGGAGCACGAAGAAATTCTCCCCCTCGCCCTCGTGTAGCAGCAGACCGGAAGCGATCTTGTCCTGCGCAAGCCGGTAGCGGACGATGAAATCACGATCCGGTACCGTGGCAGGAAGCTTCAGCGTGGCGCGGTCTTTCGCATGGAAGTCGATGACGGTCTCATGCGAAGGGCAGGCCAGCGATTGGAGGGGCAGGGGAGTGCCCAGCTCGAGATCGACAGAGAACGTGGCGACCGTTTTCGCACCTTTCCCAAGAAACGGATTTTTCGCGAAATCCTCAACCTTCCCACCGCCGGTGTAGCGCGGGCCAATAGCCGTAGGGATCATGAATTCATACACGCCGGATGCCGGGACAAGCAGCTCGCTATACCGCAGGGTCAGTTTCACTTCATCCCCCGGCATGATGCGGGCGACTTCCATCTGGAGAACGTTCGGGCGTTGTTGGCTGAGAAGACTTGCGGACTTGTTCTCACTCTTCGCCTTCTCAAAAGTTTTCCTGGCCTCCGCCTTCCGGGCGATTTTCGCGGTCAGCACCCGCTCGCCTATCGTCATTGTCATTCCATTTACCGCGGATCCAGTAGATGCCGGGAAGATGTAGGTCGCGTCGATGGGGTTCTCCCCGTCGTTGGTGTAGGTCTGGGTCAGGGTGACTTGCGCTATCGTCCCCGAGATCCCGACTTCGGCGTGGGTTTCCTTCAGCGGGAACACATCCGTCCTGTGATCCCCGTGGATCTCAAAATACGGGGAAAGCGGCTCGTCAGAAGGAAGGGCGGCGGAAAGGAACCCGGTCGCGAATGCGAGGGCCAGCGTGGTTGGTAGGATTGTCTTCATCACCCCCGCAGCGTGCGGGCGGTATGTGAAGATTTGATGCTCTCCGTGTGAAATTTCCGGGAAAAGGCGCGGATCTCCGGCGCTCAGGCCTTCCGATAGGGTTCAGGAACGTCCTTGAGCATGGTGAAGTGTCGCCCGTTTGAAGTCGCAAGCGTAAGGTTGTGATGTCCGGCCGTGGCAGCGATCATGCAGTCCGCAAGTCCGCAGCCGGTTTTGTTGCGGAAGTCACGGCGGAAAAGGCCGGCCTTCTCCGCGATTTCGGCAGTCAGCGGCAGCACGGTCATCGCGGAAATGCTGGAAGCCAGCGCCTTCCTCTCTTTTCCCTCCCGCACCCCCTGGAAAAGTTCCGCAATTGTAACCGATGAAACGAAAATAGCGCCGATGTGTTCTTCTAGAAAAACCACTGCCGGTGCGTGTCCTCGCAGGTAGTCGATCAGGATATCGGTATCGACAAGCATGATTCAGAAGCGTTCGAATTCCCGGCGTATTTCCCGGAGATCGATATCCTTCCGGTCTTTCCAGATTCCACGCGCCGTCCGGAGTTTCTTGAGATTGTCCTGGGGGGTAAAGCGCTGGAGATACTGGTCAATGGCCTCCCGTATGACCTCGCTTTTTTTCCGGCCTGTTTTTTCGGCCACGGAACTTACTCCCTTGATCTCGTCGGAAGTGAGATAGATTTGCGTTCGATTCATACATTATGGTGTATATAAATCGATTTATTGTCAAGGAACGCGACTCGCCAGGGTGTAACTGAAAGTGGTGGTCACTTATTGAAAAACCTGAATTTTGGACTTGTACTTTTGAACACATGACTATCATCGGGAGTCGATGAACGACAAACCGACACCCGGGGACGAACCATTGAAAGCCACCCCCGAGGAGAAAATCATGCTGCGCCAGCTCCGCGGCAACCCGCTCATGGCAGCGCAGTTCCAATCCATCGCCAACAAATTCGAGCAAGAGATCGCCAACGGCATGGACGCCCACCAGGCCGAGGAAGCGATGATAGCAGCCCTTCAGGAGCTTGGCAAAAACCTCATGCTCCAATGGTCTCAAAACACCCAGCGCGATGCCCTCAATCAAAACCCGAAGCTCCAAAAACACTCAAAAAAAAACTCCGGTGGCACACCACCTTTGGAGTGATCCACCTCACCCAGCAGGTCATGCGCGTCGGCAGGAGAGGCCCGCTGCGCCACCCGTTCCGGGATTTTGCAAAAGTGACCGACCGCTCGGCCTCACGCACGCTCCAGAGGCGCATCGCCGACTTCGGGGCGGAGCGCAGTTTCCAAAACACCGCCGCCGCCCTGAAGGAACACTACAACATCAAGGTGCCCGTTTACACCATCGACAAGGCGACGGCGGACGTCGCCCGGCAAGCCAAACACTTCAATTCCCAAGCCCCCGGCTCCATCCGGCCCGCTGCCACGCTCATCTCCGAAGTGGACGGATCAATGCTGCCCATCGTCGGTTTCGGTGAGGAAAAACCAAGCTCCAGGCAAGCGACCACCGACCATCCCGCAGGGAGGCGCCCGGACAAACGCAAGCTGCGGAAGTGCCATTGGAAGGAAATCCGGGTCAGCACCGTGCGCGTGCCCGGCAGCGTGGAGACCTACTACGGAGTTGCCGTCGGGGAGCCGATGGCGGTGGGTTGCATGATGTCGGAGTGTTGCGAATTCAAAGGCATGGGCGAGGCCACGCACATCCACGCGGTGGCGGATGGCGCCAGTTGGATTGCCGAGCAATACGAGCGGCAGTTTGGGACACGCTGCAAGTTCCACCTGGATTTTTATCACGTCTGCGAATACCTCGCCGCAGCAGCCAGAAGCACGGCGATGGATTTGGAGCAAAGCAACGCATGGTTGGAAGGCTGCAAGAAATCGCTGCGCGAAAGCGAGATCGACACGGTCATCACGCGCCTCAAAATCCTTGCTCCAGGGATAGAGGGAAAAGAAGGAGCCGAAGCGTTGGACACGGCGATGGCCTACATTGAGAAGCGCCGCCACCAGCTCGATTACCGCGAAGCGATCCGTCAGGAACTACCCATCGGCTCGGGAGAAGTGGAAAGCGCCCATCGGCACATTTTGCAAAAGCGCCTGAAGATCCCCGGCGCATGGTGGCGGCTCGAGCGGGCGGAGGAAATGGCACAACTCCGCGCCATGCGTGCCAATCAACGCTGGGACGACTTCTGGCAGCAGAAATGCGCTTGACCACCACTTTCAGTTACACCCGGCGAAGCGAAGGAAGCAGCGAACCTGTTCAACGCCATGATGCGCCAGGCCGTCCGGGCCGGGCTTTATGAGATGATGGCCGAAGAGGTCGAGACGCTCTGCGGCCCGCGCTACCGCCCGGATCCGGACAGCCCCTGCCACCGGGCGGGATCGGAAAAAGGCGTCGCCTTCCTCGACGGAGCCAGGGAGGAGATCCGCCGCCCGCGCGTCCGCCACGAGACGGAGGGTGAGGTGGAGCTGGCCAGCTACCGGGCCGCCTCGAGCCAGCGGGGGCTTTTCGGGAGGATCGTCGCCGGGCTGGCCGAGGGGCTTCCCGTGCGGGGAGCGGAACGCGCCCTGGGCAAGGCGGTCGGCAGGAGCAGTATCTCGCGCATGTGGGTGGAGAAAAGCCGGGAGCAGCTCGACCTGGTCCGCAGCCGCCCCCTTGACGACGCGGACTGGCTCTGCCTTCTCATCGACGGAGTGTGGCTGACCAAGGAGATCTGCGTGGTTGTTGCGGTAGGCATCGACACGGAAGGCAACAAGCGCGTCCTCGACTTCGAGCAGGGCGTTTCGGAAAGCGCGGCGACCGTCGGCTCGCTTCTCCAACGCCTTGTGGCGAAGGGTGTTTCGGAAAAAGCGGGAAGAAAGCTGCTGGTCCTGCGCGACGGCAGTGCCGCGATCGCCTCGGGAGTGGCGAGGATCTGGCCCGGAGCGATCCAGCAGGAATGCCTCGTCCACGCTCATTCCAATCTCCGTGACAAGCTGCGCAGGCGCGACCGCGCGGATCTCGACAGGCATTTCAAAACCCTCCGCCAGGCGCAGGGAAGCGCGGCCGGGGAGGAGGCTTTCGCCGAGCTTTCGGAGTTCGTCGCGGATCGCAACGCTGCGGCCGCACTTGCCCTGGAAGGTCGCAAGGACGCCTTGCTGGCCTTCCACCGCCTCGACGTCCCCTCCACGCTCAACACCACCTTCCTGAGCACGAACCTCATCGAGAACACCCTGCGCAACTGGCGTGAAGCAACAGGCAACGTCAAGCGCTGGAACGAGAAGGAGGACATGGTGAGCCGCTGGATGGCGAGCGGGCTGTTGTGGGCGGAGGCCGGGTTCAGGAAAGTGCGTGGCCATTGCGCGGCAACGTGGAATACGACGGTTTGGTAAAAGCCCGCCAACTGTTTTTCGGTCCAGACGTCACGCCTCCAAGAGCTAAGACCGTGGAAGGGTTGGCTCCTGAAGTCAGGAGTGAGATTCTTCATTATGCAGATCGGAGAGCAAATCGCATAGCGAACGAAAAACTCAGTGCGGTCTATGCCCGGCTGTGTCCTGTGACTCCGGATATTTCTCGGACAAAAACTCTGGATGAAATTATCCAACTGATCGAAAATGACACTTTGGCGGTTCGCAACGGTGCTGTGCTCGCTGCGTGGAAAAAAGTTTTAGGGATTCTGGCTCCTGGTCAGGAAGTTCGTGGGAAAACGCCGGAAGAATTGGAGAGCGAAGTTCGCAACTCGCTTTCGACGAAGATTTCCCAGGCGTGGAAATCCATCATGGCCGTTCTGGGACAACCGGTTCATCAGGAGCAAATTGCTCTTGATGCGCTCGAAGAGCAGGTGATCTCGGCAGCCAACAGCTTTAAAGGCGCTGCGGAGCATGCTGCCCTAGCAAATGTCTGGAATGATATGGAGCTCTTGGATGGTCGGGAGGGTGATCCTAGCAAAATAGGCACTATCCGCCTAAAGGAGCTCATTACGGATACTGCCAAAGCAATGCGGAAAGGAGCCTCCGCAGCATCGCAACACGCACGCCACCGAATGGTGGAGCTGATCATAGGTTCGGCAGGGATCAAACTGGCATTGGGCCGGGCGGTGGATCCAGTGGAGATAGCTTCCGCTGAACTCCGCGATATGAAAGCAGTGCGGGATATCACAAAGGCTCTGCTATGGAGTTCTGAAGAGTTGAAAGTCGTCCCTCCAGGGTCGGATACTGGAAAGCTGCTTTCGAAGCTGAAAGATCTTATTCCTGAGCCTACGGAAGAGCGCAACCCTTCCGAGCAGGCTCAATCCAAAACCGTCCAGGATAAACAAAAAGACGATGATCCGAAAATTTGAAGGGTCTGACTTTTATGGGGGGGTGTATCGACCAATCTCCAAGGTCTGTGGTGTGACGATTTGGAGAAAATGAACTAAGGTGTCCGGAAACTTCAAATTTGCAGTAGAGGGTGCTACTACGCAAAAATAAATTAACATTGTCTACGGGTTGTGTATAATGGTCGCGTTCTTGGAACAATCCTGTTCCAAAAACAAAGACCCCGTGGTGAACGGGGCCTTTGGCGGCGATCAGCTTCCAGAGGAAACATCTCACCCGTGTAGCAACGGTAATTTGTCACTTCGGGGGCCGTTCGTCAAGCCATTGACGAAACTGCCGGGAAGTCACCTCCCGACCCATTAAATAAAAATGACAACAGCAAATAACAGAACTAACCGCAGTGGATCGGGAGCATCCACAATCCTCGTGAGCTTGACCGATTTTGTGGACTTCGTTTCCAAGTGAGGCCGTCCGAAATTGACCCAGGTGCAGAATGTGAAGTGGCGTCCCAAATACCACCCGCAGACCGACTTCTGGCGTCCTCTCCGCGAAGCAATCATCGACTTCCACAAGACCAACCAGTCTCAGAAGTCAGTGCTCGAAAGGTCGCTGAGCGGGATCACCCACAAGCCCAAGCTAAGAAGCATGCCGAGCTAATTCTCCTGATGATGGCTGACTCGCTGGGTAAAAAGGTGGCTCCGGGCACTGTCATGAGCCTTCTCGATGTGCAGCGTGGAAAGCTCTTCACGGCAACAGTCGTGGATCAGGTTTTGAAACCGCTATTGCAAGGCGAAGCCGCGAGCTTCGAAACGATGTGGAACCAGTTGCCAGGTCAGCGTCCAGGCTCGGCGGGACAATCCAAAGCGGCATAAATGGAAAGATTCCCGTCAGTCCCGCTTGAGAAACTCACCCGCATACTGACGGGCTACACCTTCCGTACCCGTATTGAGGACGATCCGGGCGGCTCCTTCCGTGTAATTCAAGGGAAGGATATCCGCCCGGATTGTTCACTCAATGTCGATAACCTCACGCCCATCCACTTGCCGGATCGATCCTACACGGATCCCGAAAAGTGGGTGAAACCCGGCGACGTCCTCCTCATGACCCGCGGAGAATACAATTACGCGGTTCCCATCGAAGTTTCCCTCCCCCCTACCGTCACCCAGAATTCCTTCTGCACGCTCCGTGTCATCGAAGGCGCGGAAATTCTTTCCGACTACCTCGCCACTATTCTCAACCAACCCGCCCTTCAGGCGCAGTTGAAATCCTTCCGCTCGGGGAGCTCGATCCCGAACATTACCCTCGGCGCATTGAAACAGCTCAAAATCCCAGTCCCGCCACTTCACTTCCAGTCAGAAATCGTCAACCTAGCCCGAGCCATCCGCGAAGAAAAATCCCTCGCCGATCAGATCCACTTCGCCCGCCTCCGCCAGCTCGACGCTCTCACCGTTTCTCTCTAGCCCTCTTCCATCCCATGCCCAAGCCACCCACCGCCAATCAGGACGAAATCAACGACATCGTCTGGAAAGCCTGCGATTCATTTCGCGGCGTCATGTCCTCCGATCAATACAAGGACTACATCCTCACTTTCTTTTCCTGAAATTCCTATCCGACCTCGTCAAGGAACGCCGCGAAGCACTCGAAAAACAATTCCCCGGAAAGCCGGAAATGATCCAGCGCCGCTTGGATCGCGAACGGTTCCAACTTCCCGCCGGCTGCGATTTCGACAGCCTCTACCGCCAGCGGGACGCAGATAACCTCGGCGAACTCATCGACCAGGCGCTGTGGGATATCGAAGATGCGAACAAGGCGAAGCTCGAAGGAGTGCTCCACTCTGTTTCCTATAATGACGAAAAGCGCCTCGGCGAAACAAAGGACAGAAACGCCCGCCTCAAGCATCTCCTCACCGATTTCCACGATCCTCGCCTCGACCTCCGCCCTTCACGCATCGGCAATCTCGATGTGATCGGGAACTGTTACGAATACCTCATCGCCCGCTTTGCCTCCGAGGGTGGGAAAAAGGGCGGCGAATTTTTCACCCCGCCGGAGGTTTCCGGTCTCATGGCGCTTCTCGTCGCGCCGAAGCCCGGCGACCGAATCTGTGATCCCACCTGCGGCTCCGGCTCTTTGCTGATCAAGGTGGCCAAGGAAGTCCGTGAAAAAGACGGCTCGCCCTCCAACAGCTTCTCCCTCTTCGGTCAGGAAGTGAACAGCGCCACCTATGCTCTGTGCCGGATGAACATGTTCCTCCATGGCATCGACAGCGCCGGGATTAAATGGGGCGACACCCTCAACAACCCCAAACTTCTCACCAACGACACCCTCAACCAGTTCGACATCGTCGTCGCCAATCCACCATTCTCCCTCGACAAGTGGGGTGCGGAAAAGGCCACCAACGACCGCTTCGGTCGGTTCAAGCGCGGCATCCCGCCGAAGTCCAAGGCCGACTACGCCTTCATCCTTCACATGATAGAGACGGCCAAACCGGGTTCCGGACGTGTCGCCGTGGTTGTTCCCCACGGCGTTCTGTTCCGAGGGGCGGGGGAGGGAGCCATCCGTCGCCAGCTCATTGAGGAAAACCTACTTGATTGCGTCATCGGTCTCACTGCGAACCTCTTCTTCGGCACCGGCATACCTGCGGCCATCCTGATTTTCGACAAAGGGAAAACCCATAAAAACCCCCCCTTCATTGATGCCAAGGAACAATTCACCCAAGGCACCAACCAGAACAAGCTCCGCCCCGAGGACATCGCCCGCATCGTTGCCGCACACACGAAATACAAGACGGTCGAGAAATTCGCCTACCGCGCCACCCTCAAGGAAATCCGCGATAACGACTACAACCTGAATATCCCGCGTTACGTCGATACCTTCGAGGAGCAAGCCACCATTGATCTCCCGGCCGTCCAACTGGAAATCGACGAACTTGAAGCCCAACTCGCCACCGTCCGCAAACAAATGCGCGGGCATCTCAAAAACCTCGGATTCCCTCCGAAATAGTGTCCAGACATCCACTATGGGTATTTTAATGATCTTTTCACCACCTAGCGGATCCCGCTGAACAGTGTTCGACTCAAATAATACTGTTGAAACATCCGAAACGGACGTGTAAGCACTCTTCAAGATGAACGAGCAGCACCTGACCACAGCTTTCCAGCTCCTTAACGATTTCCTCACTTCGGCGAAATCGGCTCCCGTGTGGTTGGTTGTCGGGGGCGGCAGCGCACTACTCGTCCAGCGCCTCAGTTCCCGCCAGACGAAGGACGTGGACGTCATGGCCCTGCGCGAACTGGAAGGCAACATCATCAGCGCCTATCCTCTTCCGGATTCAGTGAAACAGGCCGCATCGAAAGTCGCGGAAGAATTTCGGCTGGATGCGGACTGGCTGAATGGTGCTGCTTCCCTACATGGAATCGATCTCTCCCTCCTCCCCTCATGGTTTTGGCAGGAAATGGATACCCGGGAATACGGCGACATCCTCAAAATCAGCTTTATCGGGCGCAAAGGCCTGATCCTGCTCAAGCTCAGTGCCGCCCTCGACCGCGAGCAGCGCCGCGACATTGAGGATCTCAACTGCCTGAAACCCACCCGTGCGGAAACCGAGGAATTCCTCCATTGGGTTCTCCGCAACATCAACAGAACCTCCACCCACCCGAAACTTCTCACCCTGCTCCAGGAGCTAGGCCATGCCGATCTCATTTCAAAATTCCCTTAACCACCTCACCGGGAGGATGGTTGATTTGCTTTGGCACCAGTGGTCTTCCATCGGTGTCGCAGGACACGCGCGTACGGGTGGCGATTGGATCATCGACCCCGAGGCTCTGTTGCTCGCCACCACCCGCTTCGCCCGTTATGAGTCCCGCCTGATGGACGAGTCCATTGATTGGCTCGTGAAATTCGGCAGACGCATTAGCCTCCAGCGTCTTCAGGGGCTCCACCGGAAATGGCCGGGAGTCGCAGACCCCCGGGTGCTTGCCGCCATCGCCGAGGTGCTCGGCCAGCAGGTCGCCCACCGCAAATGGCGCGTCATCGCGAAACTTTCGGAGGAAGTCACCTCCGTTGGCACCGAATCCCTTTTTCTCAAAGACGTCGGCACACCTGCCTCCCATTTCGGCGAACCCGAGCCGGTTTTCGCGAAACACGGCCTGTTGCGCGGAAAGCTCGAACACCGTGGCATGAGCCAGCCGCCGGATCCCCGCGCACGGGAAAACCTGATCTTCACCTTGCGGGCGCTGCTCGGAGTGAACGCCCGGGCGGAGATCATGGCATGGCTGCTCACCCACGATTCAGGCCACCCCGCCGCCATCGCCCGCTCCACCGGCTACTTTTCGAAATCCATCCAGCAGATCCTGAATGAAATGGAGGATTCCGCCCAAATCATCTCCGTCCGCCACGGCCGCGAGAAGCACTTCCGTGTCCGCGCTAAAGACTGGCATTTCCTGCTTCCTCCGCCAGCGGAAGGGCAGAGCGCCTTTCCCCGATGGGTTGACTGGATGCCGCTCTTCGCCGCCATCACCCGCTTCATGGAGACTCTCGCACTTCCCGGCATAGCCGAAAAATCCGAGCACTTCCAGTCCGCCAAACTCCGCGAGGCGCTGGATGAGGCCATGCCCGCGCTTGTCAGTGCAGGCATCTCCCACGAACTCCGAACCACCCGCGAACAGCGCGGTGCGGATCTCGTCCAATCCCTCCTCGCCGACATCGATTCCCTCCTCGGCCAAGTTTAAACCATCCCCATTTAACAGAAACAACCACCATGGGACTCGATCTTACCGAAACGCAGAAAAGCATCCGAGGGATGTTTTGGCTTCCAGGACAGGAGGACAAGCCATTCAGCGGTGATCTATCCCGGAAAGCGGGAAAACCTGCCCGTCTCGATACCTCGTCGTTCAACTACGAAGGCATGGCCAACATGTTTCCGAACCGCCCTAGAGGGAAAAAGGGTGAGACGACCAAGCTCATGGGGGACGAGGTTCAAAAGGCGATGAGACCGTCTTCGAAAAAGATTATCCATGGACATGATCAACATGGGCACCCGATCACCTTGCTCGATTGCTATGCATCATCATCGAGTAGCACTCTCGCTATGGCTAGCCACCGCTACTCATGTGACTCTGCGATCTTCGGCGTGCATCTGCAAAGCGATGACCTGAACTGCCATGGAATCCGCCTCCACCTCGACCATCTGGACACATGGGTAGGTCGGCGGGCATTCCAGCGTTATTCCGAATCCTATGAGACGGAGGACGGGGAGCGGAAGCTCTCCAAGCTGATCATCCCGATTGCCAGGAGTCTTTCAATCCCACTCGCACTCTCCGGGTACTCGGAGAGTGAGTTCTTCTATTCCATGAACTTGCATGACGGAGAAACAAAACTTCGCTTGTCGAGCCGCGTGTATCTCGATCTCTACTTCGATCAGCCCAAGGAATGGTCGGAAGTGCTTCATGAAATCCACCTTTGGAAGTGGTTCATAGGTCTGGCGACCCGGCGCGCAGTCGATGTCCGGGAGTTCGCCATTTACCGCTCTGACGTCAGAGTGCCGCTCGGAAAAAAGACGATGTCCCCATGTAGTGTCTGGATGAAGTGCCGCCATTCCCGGAAATCGCCCGTATCCAAACGTTCCAGTTATGACTTCTATTTCACATACTCCGATGTGGAGAAATCATTTCCCGCGATTATCGAAAAATGGAACGGAATCCAGAAAAACTGGGCCGCCGTCCTGCACCGCTTTTTTGCAGTAAGCCATCGCCGCGGACTATGGTTGAACGAGGAATTTCTCTTTCTCGCCCAGGCAATCGAATCCCTGCACCGTGCCCGATCAGGGGACATGGATGGCAAAGGAATCGTGGATCGCGCCGCCAAGTCCGCCTATTTGAATTCTCCTGTGGAGCTCCAGCAACTCCTCGGAGACCGGGGTAAGTTCATCCGCCATTTCCGGAAGACCCGCAACTACTGGACGCATTACGGAGAGCCAACCCCTGAGTCCGATCCCGAAGTCCTCGATGATCTTGCCCTCCACGATTTCAGTCAAAAGCTCCGTTGGATTGTGGAAGCTGCGATTCTTCGTGAACTCGGCGTTCCGGACGACTCCGTATCCAAAGTGTGGTGTCAGCAATGGAGGGCTAGCATCGTCACCTACGAATAATCAGTATAACCCCTCACCAATCTCGAATTCATCATCGGTTACCACCCACCATGCCAAAGCTTTCCCTCAACGCCTCGACGAAAACCAAACGGACTCCCGCCGGAGTGATTCCGGTGGATTGGTCGTCGTGTGAACTAGGCGAAATTGTCGAATCCTTGAAGTCTGGCGTAAGCGTATTGACCGGCAATAACCCAGCGAAAGGGGAAGAGTGTGGGGTGCTGAAAGTAAGTGCAGTCAGGAATGGGAAATTTATCTCGACTGAAAACAAAAAGATTCTTCCGAATCAGTTGCATCGAGCTTCTACGAGTCCGATCAAGGGTTCGATGATTATCTGTCGAAGTAATACCCTTGATTTGGTCGGTTCAGTTGGGTTGGTTTTAGACGACTGCCCCTTACTCTTCCTGCCCGATACTCTCTGGCAGATTTGCTTCAGCGAATCAGCAGCAGTCGAACCTGCTTGGATCAACGCGATTTTATCTTCCGATCCCTATCGAACTAGACTCAAAACCATCGCATCAGGAACCAGCGCGAATATGAAAAAACTTCAGAAGCCTAGCCTTTTGAAGATTGCCGTTCCTCTACCGCCACTTCCCGAGCAACGCCGGATTTCAAGAATCTTAACCGCTTGGGATCGTTCCATCCAAACTTTGGAATCCCTCATTGTCGCAAAGGAACGCCGTAAAAAAGCGCTCATGCAGCAGTTGCTCACGGGCAAGAAGCGGTTGCCGGGCTTTGCTGGCGAATTGCGGAAAGTACGGCTAAACCAAATTCTTGAGCGTGTTTTTCGTCCCATCGAGTGGCACGCCGACAAACAGCTTTCCCTTGTCAGTCTCCGCCGTCGCAATGGCGGCCTGTTCCGCCGACCGGACATGCTAGGTTCCGATTACAAGACCCAAGATCTCCACGAATTGAAGGCCGACGATTTTCTGGTTTCAAAACGTCAGGTTTCCCACGGAGCGTGGGGCATTGTTCCTGCGGGGTTTGAAGGCAGCCACGTCTCAAAGGAGTATGTCATTTTCGTCTGCAAGGACTCGCGCAAGATGCACATGCCATTCTTCGCACGGCTCGCACAGACACCCCACATGATCCACCAGGCGCGAGTTGCAAGCACCGGCGTTCACATCGAGAAATTGATCTTCGATCCCGCTGTTTTTCTCAGAGAAAACATCTGCCTTCCACCAACGATCACGGAACAAAAAAAGATCGTGGCCATCCTCGACGCCGCCGACCGCGAACTCCACCTCCACCGCCAGCAGCTCGACTCCCGGCGCCTCCAAAAGCGTGGCTTGATGAAGAAACTTCTAACTGGTGAAATACGCATACCAACCAAATAACCCGGAACAATTATGGAATGGCCAAAACTACTTTCACCCCTCCGTTTGCCCGACTCTGAGCTGAGGGCATACGATCCTTCCAGGCCACCTTGGCAGATTGATTATGACCGCCTGATCTTTTGTTCCGCCTTCCGGCGGCTTCAGGACAAAACACAGGTGCATCCGTTGAGCGCCAGCGATTATGTGCGGACGCGGTTGACGCACAGCCTGGAAGTTTCCTCTGTAGCCAGAACCCTTGGAACAAGAGCTGGAGATCACATTCTGAAGAAGCACGGCAAGGAGATCTATCAGGGGAAGAAAACCCTGAAGCAAATGCTGGCTCCCTCGGACATCGGGATGATCGTGAGTGCGGCTGCGCTTTCCCATGATATAGGCAACCCACCCTTCGGGCACTCAGGCGAAGACGCGATCCGCCATTGGTTTGCTACCTCCAAGGTCGCCGAAAAAATCGCAGTGGGCTTCACCGCCAAACAGCGTGCCGACATCGAAAAATGGGACGGCAATGCGGCGGGCTTCAGAATCCTGAGCCGTCTGCAATTTTACCGGAACAAGGGCGGAATGAAACTCACCGCCGCATGCCTGGGCGCATACATGAAGTACCCGACTTCCGCGACCGGGACTTTCACCGGCAAGCCGAAACCCAACCAAGGCATCGCCGGAAAGAAACCTGGATTTTTCGAATCGGATCGCCCCCAGTGGAAGGTTGTCGCGGAGGAGCTAGGCCTAATCAAAAACGGCCCTGACCGCTGGTGCCGCCATCCGCTCGCTTACCTGACCGAGGCTGCCGACGACATCTGCAATCAGATCATCGACTTTGAGGATGGTTACCGTCTTGGTCGAATTCCCTACAAAGACGTGGAGACAATGTTCTTTGAGCTTGTGGGAGCTAAGGGTCTTTCAAGTCTCGATGATCATTTGAGCAACTCGGAAAAAGTCGCTTACATGCGAGCAAAGGCAATCGGGATGGCCATCGACGAAGTCGTGGACGTCTTCGCAACTCATCAGGATGATTTACTGGAAGGGAAGCCTTTCGGCGAACTGGCTTCCCTCATCCCCTCCGCAGACAAACTTGAGGCTTTGAAGACACGCACCATGAGGGATGTCTTCTCGATGCCCAACGTTCTTCAGATTGAGGCTGCCGGTTTCGAAATCATCGGAGGACTGCTGGATCTCATAGTCGCAGCCATCGACGGAGATGCCCGACCTTCTTTAAAACCCGGGGAAAACCTTTTCGGAAAGAAAGTGCTTAAGCTGATTCCAGAAGAATTCATAGGGCCAGATCGGAAACCGGATGAGAGCGCGTATGAGCGGCTTTTGCTCGCTATCGATTTCGTCTCCGGGATGACGGACACCTTCGCGCTGGATCTCTTCCGCAAACTCAGGGGGGTAACAATCCCTAGGTAAAAATGCCGTTCCACCGCCATGAGCACCAAATTTCAAAATCTCGATCTCCAACTCGCCGAGTGGGAATCCCTCCAACCTCTTAGTCGCAATGACAACGACCGGCTTTGGCGCAAGCTCAGGTTGGACTGGAACTACCACTCGAACCATATCGAGGGCAATACCCTCACCTACGGCGAGACTGCGATCCTTCTCATCCACGGCCAAGCCACCGGCGATCACGGGTTACGGGATTATATGGAAATGCAGGCTCACGACGTGGCTATCGAGCACATGAAGGCGCTAGTGCAGGAAGATCGACCGCTCACGGAAGGCGACATCCGCGATTTCAACCGCATCCTGATCAAGGAATCCTTCTGGAAAGATGCGATCACTCCCGATGGCCAGCCAAGCCGGATCGAGATCCTTCCCGGCGAGTATAAAAAACAACCGAACAATGTCCGCACCGCCTCTGGGGAAATTTTCAGTTTCGCAGATCCCGCCGAAGTTCCGATCAGAATAGCGGAGCTTGTTCAGTGGCTCCGGACGACATTGAACGGAAAGGATCTGCACCCCATCGAGATCGCTTCCAAGCTACATCACGACTTCGTTCTCATCCACCCCTTCGGAGATGGCAATGGGCGCACGGCGCGGATTCTTGTGAACTACGTCCTCATGCGGAGTGGCTATCTTCCCCTCATAGTTCCTACCGAGCAAAAGGATCGTTACTTCGCAGCCCTCCGTCGGGCGGATGCCGGTGAATTGGCCGGCCTCACTGACTACCTTGCTGTTCGTTTGTCGGCTTCGATGAATCGAGGCATCGCCGCAGCGAAAGGCGAGAGTATTGAAGAGCCTGATGATTTACAAAAGGAGATCGAGCTATTTAAGCGGAAGCATCGCCAACCTACCGACGAAATCGAGAAGAAGGATCGAGCAACATTGATCCGTGTGCTTCGCAATAACATTATTCCTTTACTCACCAGCCTTGCCCGCGAGTTTGAGCGGTTCGATGAACTTTTTCACGACAAGAAAATAGAAGGAACACCCAGCTTCATCGCGGAGGACATGGACGCGACAATGTTGCTCGATGACTACGTGGAGGATGCCTTGGAATATGGAAGAATTGAATTTCAATACCGCCTGTTAGGTTTCAAGGGAAGTTCACGCACACCGTTCGATGCTGATTGCCACGTTCATGTGGTATTCAACGATTTCAACTACAACATAGGATCCGATGACGGCATGAGTGCCACCTTTGGATATGGAGAGCGGATTTTTGATGATGCCCGTGAAAAATTCGTTAAAGAGGCTACAAGAATTATGTTTGAGCGGATCAAACGTGGGAGCAGCGCAGAGTGACGCGCCGTCTCGAAGTTACTTCATATTAATATGGCCTCCTTCCGCGAAGATCCGATGTCCCAGCTCCCCGCCGTGGAGTTGCTAGTGAATCTTGGTTGGGAATACCTCACGCCGGCGGAAGCCATGGCGCTGCGCGGTGGTCGGCGGCGGGCGGTCGTTTTGGAAGAGGTGCTACGCTCAAAACTCCGCGAGCTGAATTCCTTCAACTACAAAGGCAAAACCTATCCCTTCGGCGATGCGGCCATCGAAGCCGGGATCGATGCGGTGGTTTCCATCCGCGACGAAGGGTTGGTGCCGACCAACCACAGGATCTACGACCTGCTCACGCTCGGCAAAAGCACCGAGCAGACGGCGGAAGGTAATCCAGTCAATCCACAGCTACGGTATTTCGATTGGGATCATCCGGAAAAAAACACCTTCCAGCTCTGTGAGGAATTCGAGGTGGAGAGGGAAGGGAGCCACGACATCCTGCGCCCGGACATCGCGATGTTCGTGAACGGCATCCCGCTCGGAGTGATCGAGTGCAAAAGCCCGCTCATCAAGGACGGGATAGCAGTCGGCATTTCCCAACACATCCGCAACCAGAAGACCGACGGTATCCCACGGCTGTTTCACTACACCCAGCTCCTCTTCAGTGTGAACCGGGATGGCGGTCAATATGGAACCACAGGCGCTTCGCCGGAGTTCTGGTCGGACTGGCACGAAGAGGCTCCGGATCAGAAATCCCTCGACGAGGCAATCCGCCGCCCGCTCCCACCGCACGTATGGTCTGCCATCGAGAGTGTGGGAAACAAGATCTCCCGCCATGAGTCCATCTCCCTGCGCGAGGAGCATTTCAGACCGGTGACCGGCCAGGACAGATTGCTGCATTCGCTTTGCAGACCGGAGCGGTTCATGGAGATTTTCCGCAAGTTCATCGTCTTTGATGCCGGGAAGAAGAAGGTCGCCCGCTACCAGCAGTATTTCGCCATCCACAAGATCCTGCGTCGTGTGCTCCACCTCGGCTCATCAGGCAGCCGCGATGGAGGCGTGGTCTGGCACACCCAGGGCAGTGGCAAGTCGCTGACCATGGTCATGCTCGCGAAGAACCTCGCCCTGCATGCGACCATCCAGAATCCGCGCCTCATTCTCGTCACCGACCGTGTGGATCTCGACAAACAGATCCGCGACACTTTTGCCGATTGCGGACTGATCCCGAAAGTCGGCCGCCGGGTTTCCGAAGGCCGTGCCACCACCGGAAAGGATTTGAAACGCCGCATCGAGCGCAAGGACAGCATCGTCACCGCAGTGATCGATAAATTCGAGAACGCACTCAAGGATGCAGGTCATCTGGATGACGATCCCAACGTCTTCGTGCTGGTGGATGAGAGCCACCGCAGCCAGCACGGCAAGCACTACGCCGGGCAATTCGGAAGCATGCACAAGCTCATGCGCAAGGCGCTCCCGAAAGCGTGTTACATCGGCTTCACCGGTACGCCATTGATGAAGGCGGAGAAGAACACCGCCAGCCAGTTCGGCGGATTGATCGATACCTACACCATTGACCAGGCGGTGAACGACAAGGCCGTGCTGCGCTTGCTTTACGAAGGTCGTCTGGTCGAGCAAGAGGTCAGCAAGAAACAGATCGACGAATGGTTCGAGCGCATCACCCGCAACCGATCCGATGAACAGAAAATCGAACTGAAGAAAAAATTCGCCACCGCCGGCCACCTTCATAAAGCGGAGCAGCGGATGCGGCTGATCGCTTGGGATGTGAGCACGCATTTCGAAGACCGGTTCAAGGGCACCGGCTTGAAAGGCCAGTTCGTGGCG
Organism: uncultured Verrucomicrobiae bacterium; assembly: GCA_963729485.1. Lineage (GTDB taxonomy): Bacteria > Verrucomicrobiota > Verrucomicrobiia > Verrucomicrobiales > Akkermansiaceae > Luteolibacter. The sequence continues at coordinate 478,979 of CAVSNV010000009.1, read as the reverse complement.
GATAGCCGTATGTCCGCCATCCGTTACCGGGAGCTGTTCAAGGAACTCGGACTCGTGACTTGCGAAGTGGTCATTTCCAAATCCGACGACCGCGAAGACCACAGCAACACCTCGAAAGAGAACGAAACGGAAATCCAGGCGTTTTGGGACGAGATGATGAACGAACATGGATCCGAGGATGCCTATCAGGACAACATTGTCTCCCGTTTCAAAGGGGAGGGGGATCCGGACATCGTCATCGTCTGCTCGAAACTACTGATCGGTTTTGATGCGCCGCGCAATACGGTGCTCTATCTCGACCGCGCACTCAGGGAACACACCTTGCTCCAAGCCATCGCTCGGGTGAACCGCAAGTTTTCCGGTAAGGAATTCGGCTACATCATCGACTACCGGGGAATCCTCGGAGATCTGGATAAAGCACTCGAAACCTACGGTGGCCTCGGTGAATTCGATGCCGATGATCTTGAAACCGCTATCTTCGACATCAGCGCGGAGATCAGCAAATTGGCCGACAATCACGCCGCGCTGAAGAAGCTTTTCCAGAAGGTGAAAAACCCGCACGCATACGAAGAATACGTCGAGATTCTCCGCGATGAAGCCACTAGGGATGAGTTCGTCGAGAGACTGCGTGCGTTCGGTCGGACTTTTGAAATCGCACTCTCCAGTCTGGACTGGAGCGAGAAGACGCCTGCGAAGATCGTGAAAATGTATCGTGACGACCTGAAGTTTTTCGAAGACCTCAGGCGCTATCTCCGGCAACTGTTCGCGAAGGATCTCGACTACAAGGAATACGCCGTCCAGATGCAAAAGCTCATCGACCGGCACGTGGGCTCCAATGAAATCCGGCAGATCACACCGCTGGTGGATATTTTCGACAAGGAGCAGTTCGAAGCCGAGGTCGAGAAACTAGCATCCCCCGCAGCCAGGGCGGATACCATCGCGCACCGCACGGCCAGAACGATCACCGAGCGGATGGACGAGGATCCGGTTTTCTATCAGCGCCTCTCCGCCATCCTTCGCCGGATGATCGATGATTACCAAGCCCAACGCATCGCCGCTGCGGAGTATCTCAAGCGAGCGAAGCAGGTAGCCGAGGAAGCCCGCACCCACGGCATGAGCAAAGTTCCGCCGGTGCTGCGCGACCATGTTCCGGCTCTCGCCTTTTACAACACTCTTCAAAAAGCTCTCTTCGGTGAGGTGGAACCGGCCACCGAAGATGTTTCCCAGCTCAGCACGCTCGCGCTCGAAATTGACGAAGCCGTCCGGGAAATGGTGGTCGTGGATTGGAAGAACAAACCGGACGTGCAGAACGCGATCAAAAATGAACTCGAAGACCGCATCATCAACTGCCTTGAAGTCGCGGGGCGCAAAGTGGCCTTTGAGACCATCGACTTTATTTTGGACAAGGTGCTTCAGGCGGCTCGCCACCACTATCCGAAATGAATCCCCCAGCAGAAGGTGAGCATGTGGATAGGCACGTGCATTACGGCAGCGAACGTATCGATTTCCGCCTTTCCCGCCGGGCAAGGAAAACCCTGGGCATCACCGTTCACCCGGATCTCCGTGTGGAAGTCGTCGCGCCCACGGACGTGGATGAATCCGCCGTAATCAAGCGAGTGGAAAAGCGTGCTCGCTGGATACTTCGCCAGCGCCGCCAGTTTCTTGCATGGATGCCCAAGCCGATGCCGAGGCGCTACCGTGCCGGAGAAACCCACCGCTATCTCGGACGACAGTATCGCCTCAAAGTCATCGGCGGGGAACCTGACAAAGTCCGTATCAAGGGCGGCTTCATCGAGATCCATCAGTGGGAGGAAAAGGATGCCATCACCGTGAAGAAGCACCTCACCGCGTGGTATCGCCAACGCGCCGAAGACAAGGTTCACACAGGAAATGACTAAAGCACTGAAGCGTCTTCGCCTTTACGCATTACCGGATCCGAAACTTCGCCTCCTGAGGATGCCGAAGCGCTGGGGAAGCTGCACCGCGAAAGGTGAAATCCTACTCAATCCTGAACTCATCAAAGCACCTGGGCCGTGCATAGAATATGTCATCGTCCATGAACTTTGCCACCTAAAGCACCCAAACCACAGCACATCGTTCTTCCGTATGCTTGATGCCGTGCTTCCCGATTGGCGGGAACGCAAACAAAGGCTGGAGTGCTCTGAAGTCTAGTGGGAGAAGTCGATTGGGAACATTGGATTTTGGATTGAGCAGCAGAACAAAAATCCGACAATTTCTATTCCTAAAAAAAAATGGAATCATCGCCAGGCAGAATCAAAATAGACAGGATCCCGAAAAAGAAGAGAAACCGTCGGCTATACCATGAATTTGTTCCGGACTTCCATGGGTTGAAATCGATGTGACCTATCAGAACCTCGGAGAGCACGAAGTTTTCGTCCGCCAAATAAAAAGAGAGCCGAGTCATTGCTGACTCGGCTCAGGTTTGGGATTTGAAGCAAGCTTCTCGTCACCTTAGATCTGAGTATTACCTCATCTCTAATTCTATTTTAAGATCGAGCACGTTTTACCGGACTCGCGCACGCGCATGCGTGCGATGGGCATTACCTAAAGGTTTAATGAATACCAGTCAATGCGAAAAGTTGAATTTTATTTGATGGCAAATTGAAAGCGAGATCAGCGCTGACGACCTGCACCAACGATGCGTGCGTAAGAAAATCTCAAATACTGTGTGGAGGCGTAATCTGAACTCGATATGGCGGCAATCTAAGAGACCGCCTAATTACCCCGGGGCTGGATTTTGGGATGCTTACGAAAGAATATTCAGGAGCTGTATTTTTGACTCCGAACCTTCGGCCCACGAGATCGACCAATTTTTAGAAGTGAGGATTCGAGCTGGGAAGGTCTGACTTTTTCTGGAACTTTCAAAAATCGTACGAGGGAGAGAAGGAATGTTTGATGTGTTCTCCTATCGCATCTCAAGCACCCCAACCACTGCGCCGCGTTCTCCCGTACGATGGATGTCGTGCTTCTGGAATGGACAGAGCGAAAACAAATCCTGGAAGGCACCGAGATCTATTGAAAATAGCTGATGGTGATCGGATTGGGGATCGAGCGGCAATTCACAACACGCCAACCTCGAACTCACAGAAAAACTCCAGTGCATACCTCCGTGCATACCTGAACCCCAGAATGCATACTTTTTGGGGGGTATTGAGGCGTTCTTCGCTCAACGAGGTAGTCTTCAATCTTATATAGTGCAACAGTTTGCGACGATATGCGACTGGATGAAGTAGGATTATGAGTCCCCTGCTCTAACCACTGAGCTACAGCCCCTTTTCTGACGGCGCTAGGGTTCCCTTGCGGGGGGTCCGTGCAAGTCGATTGTGATGTGATTTCCAGGGAGGAAAAACTTCGTGACCTCAGGGGCGGTGACGACCGGTTTTTCTGATGACCTCCAGACGGGCTTTCATGCCCTCTGCGATATCGGGATTTTCGGCGAGCACGTCGGTGGTTTCACCGGGATCCGTATCGAGATCGAAGAGCTGGTATTCGTTGACTTTGGAGCCGCCCAGACCCTTTTCCACTTCGATGTGTTTGGCTTTGCCGTCAGGGTGATGCTGGAGTTTCCACTTCCCCTCGCGGAAACCCATGTCGTGGCCGTTGTCGTCTTGTTGGACGATGGAGGAGCGGCCCGGTGCGTCCGGAACTCCTAGCATGGCGTCCATGACATCGAAGCTATCGACGACGGCATCCTCCGGGAGTTTCGTCCCGGTGAGGGAGGCAAGGCTGGCGGCGAGATCCACGGTGGAAACGTGGGTATCCGAGACGCCGGGCGGGATCGTGCCCTTCCAAGAGGTGATGAACGGGGTGCGCGTGCCGCCCTCATAGATGCTGTATTTTCCTCCGCGGAAAGGACCGTTGGCATCGTGGGAACCGAGTTTTTCAAGCGCGCCGTCCTTGTAACCGTCGTCCATGACGGGGCCGTTGTCCGAGCAGAATATGAAAAGGGTGTTTTCGGAAAGTCCGAGGGACTCGACTTTTTTCACGAGTTCGCCCACACACCAGTCGAGCTGGAGGATGGAATCCGCGCGGTAGCCGAGTCCTGATTTCCCTTGGAAACGCTCGTGCGGCATGCGCGGGACGTGGAGATCGTGGGAGGCGAAGTAGAGAAAAAACGGTTTTTCCTTGTTGGTTTCGATGAATTCGTTGGCTTTCTCCACCCATTTGTCGGCGAGATCCTCATCGCGGAATCGGGCTTTCTCGCCGCCCGTGTAGAAGCCGATGCGACTGATTCCGTTGTGGATGGTGCCGTTGTGGCCGTGGGACCAGTCCATCTTCAAGGTATCGCGGTGGGTGATGCCGGTTGGGTGATCGGGGGAGGGTTTTTTGTCCCCGACCCAGAGCGGATCGGCAGGATCGAGGTTCGGCACGCGGTGGTCTTCGAGATAGACTTGGGGAACGCGGTCGTTGGTGGTGGGAAGGAGAAAGGCGTGATCGAAACCGATTTCCAGCGGGCCGGGCGAGATCTCGCCGTTCCAATCCGGACCTTTGCCTTTTTCCCCGAGACCGAGGTGCCATTTCCCGATGGCGGCGGTCGTGTAGCCTGCGGTTTTCATGAGATCCGGAAGGGTGGTCATACCGGGATCGATGGTGAGCGCACCGTTCGGAGGAGCGATGCCGGTGCCTTCGTGACGGAAGGCGTAGGTGCCGGTAAGCAAGGAATAACGGGTGGGAGTGCAGGTGGAAGCGGTGCAGTAGCCGGAGGTGAAGCGCTGGCCTCCGGCAGCGAGCGCGTCGATGTGCGGGGTCTTGAAGGATTCCGTGCCGTAGCAGGAAAGATCGCCGTAGCCGAGATCGTCCGCGATGATGACGATGACGTTCGGCTCGGCGGAGACCGGAAGGACCGCGAGCAGGAGCGGAAGGAATGTTGTGCGAACTTTTGAAAACATCGGAACGGGTATAGCCGTCCCTGGCAGAAACTCCAGACCAGTTACTTCTTTTCGTAAGGAAAATGGATGTCGGGCGCTCGGACCGGGGTTCTCATTTTCTCAGGAAAACATCGCTCAGCAGAATTTCCCTCACCATGGATCGCAGGCCGTGTTCGGAGTTTTCGGTCGCTTCGAGAACGCGGGAAATTTCCGGCCTATCGACGAAGGTGATGCCGGCCCCGGTGGCAAATGTCACGAGTCGCTCCGCGAGGTTGCGGGCGACCTTCTCCTCCTTGGACAGCAGGTAATTCCGGAACTCGTGGATCCCGGCGAACGCCTGACCTTCCGCGGTAATTCCGGAAGAATCCACGGGCGAAGCGGTTTTGTAGACAACCTCTTTCCCGGCGACCACTTTCTTCACCGGCTCGCCCTGATCAAACGCGCGATAATGATCCCGCCAACCGCCCATGACATCGAAGCTTTCGAGAGCGAAACCCGGAGGATCGATATGGACATGGCAGACGGCGCAGGATTCGGAGGTGCTGTGCTTGGCGAGCTGCTCGCGGATGGTGGTGGTGCCGCGCGTATCCGGATCGATGCCGCCGGCGCTTGGCGGTGGCGGCGGCGGATGGTTCCCGAGCAATCTGTCCAGCACCCAGACGCCGCGGGTGACGGGTGAGGAAGTCAGCCCGTTGGCGGAGACTTTCAGGACGCTTGCCTGGGTGAGGATACCTCCGCGCGGAGAGCCTGCGGGGAGCTCGACCGGGCGCATTTCCATGCCTTTGACCGGGGCGAGACCGTAGAGTTTCGCGAGGCGTTCGTTGACGATGGCAAAATCGGAATCGATGACGGTGGAGGCGGGAAGATTCTCGCGCAGCATTTTCGCGAAGGTCTCACGAGTCTCGGCGAGGGCGGACTCGGTGAGATGGACATCGCCGTAATACTCGGGATAGAGATACCTGTCCGGGGCGGTGTCGTTGACCGCCTTTAGGTCCAGCCATTGGTCGGTGAAATCGTTGATGAAGCGGCTGGTCTTCGGATCGGCCAGCATGCGGTCGATTTCCGCGAGATAGGTTGCTCTGTCGCTCAGGCGGCCTGTATCGGCGAGGGCGCGCAGCTTCTCATCCGGCAGGGAGCGCCAGAGGAAATAGGAGAGGCGGGAGGCGATGGCGTGGTCGTCCAACGGTCCGGGTATTTCCTGTAGGTAGAGGAAATCCGGTGAGCACAGCGCGGCCTGATAGGCGGGGCGCATGGCATCCTGGAAGCAATGTTTTTCCCCGATGGCGGCGATCGCGAATGCGAGGCAGCGCTGGAACTCGGCCTGCTCGACGGGACGACGGTAAGCGGATTCCATGAACTCCCGCAGCAGCCTCGCGGCATCGGCTTCGGGGTTTTCGGAAACGACCATACTGTTTTTCTCCGGCAGTCTGAATGGGTGGGAAACACCGTGGGCATTTGCCGTGAGATCGGGGATATGGAGCTGGCCGGGTGGCTTTAATCCGGATTTCGGGGTCCAGCGCTTCACCGGCAGATCGCCGAACAGCCGCGCGTAGGACGGGGAGGTCGTGACGGTGGGATCGCAATCCTCGGTCGCGTAAGGACCTTCGATCTCGAACCAATCGACGGCGATTCCATCGCCGGTGTAAGGATGACCCCAGGGGAATTTCTTTATGCTGGGTTGGAGCCGGTCGTCCAAGCTGGCGCAGAAAAATTCCAGGCCGTCGTTCTCATGCTGCCAGGCGACGAACTCGACGACGCCCCCTTGCGGACCGGGCGGCACATCGAAGGTCGCGAGATTTCTTTTGGCGGTGGTGTTGATGGTCGCGACGTGGCCTTTGGTCGGAGGAAGTAGTTCGCCGTTGTGAAATTTCACGCCGGCGCAGCGCACACGGAACTTATACCAGCCGGGTTCCCTACTGCGTTTCCCTGAAATGTGGAACGGGGACTGGGACTCGTTCGGCTGGCGAAGGATCACCAGCCAGTCTCCGACGACGCGGGTCTCGCGAGAGCCTTTTCCCTCCAGCTCCCCCTTCCCATACATGCGTCCCAGTTCCTGCCAATCGACACGCTCGTTCTTCGGCTTCACCTGCGGCCGGAGGAGCATGGCGGAATCCACGGCGATCTCGGCGGCCTCCAGGAAACGGCCCATCTGGATGTAGGAAATTTCCTGTGCGGCGGCGACGTTGTCGAAGCCGTATTTCTCGGGATCCGGCGGGAGCGTGGCCTTGATTTCGAGCCATGGCGCGTGCAAGAGATCACGCAGGGTATATTCGTATTCGGTAGGATTCAGGCGACGGGCGACGGTGCGGCCTTCGCTTGTGTAGCGCTCCGTCCAGCCTTTCAGGAGAGGATCGGCCGTGGCTTTCACGAAGGCGGAAAGCTCGGCGGGATCGGGCCGGTCCTTTTTCTTCGGGGGCATTTCTCCGGAAAGGGCGCGGTCGTGGACGTGGGTCAGGATCGCGAGGTTTTCAGGATCGGCGCTTTGGAAATCGAAGTCCTCGAGATTCAGTCCGCCCTTGGAGGTAGCGCCGTCGTGGCAGTCGAAGCAGTGGTCCTCGAGGAAAAACCGTGTCTTTTCTCCGAAGGGGTGCTCTGCGGCGGACATATGAGCGCACCCGGTCGCGAGAACCACCAGAGCAATGGAAACGTTATACATACTCATACCATTTCCAAGCCTGTGAACGTGCCGGTCGCGGTGGCGAACTTGTCCGCTTCGACTCCGAGGCGCTGGAGTATGCTGACGAAGAGATTGGGCAGCGGGTAGTTCTTGTCCTGGTCGAAGGCGAGGTGCTGGCCGTGCTTGAATCCGCCTCCGGCGAGCAGGGTCGGGAGGTTGGTGTTCGAATGGTTGTTGCCGTTTCCGAGGCAGGTGCCGTAGAGCACGGAGGTCCGGTCGAGCAGGCTGCCATCGACACTTTTGGTGGACGACAAGCCGTCGAGAAGGTTCGCGAGTTCCTTCAGCTGGGCTTCCTCGATCAGGCGGAGCTCGGCGAGTTTGTCGGGCTGGTTGCCGTGGTGGGTGAGAGGATGGGTGCCTGTGTCGACTCCGGGAATGTTCGGCTTGATCGCGTTCTGATGGACGAAAATGGTCACCAGGCGGGTGGAATCCGTATCGATGGCGAGACGGGCGAGATCGTACATGGCGCGCATGCGCTCGACCAGTGCGCCGGGATCGTCCTGGTCCTGCGGGGAGGGGATGTTGACGGATTTCTTTGGCCTTTTTTCCCACTCTTCACCGGCGAGCAGGCGTTCCTCGAGTTCGCGCACGCCGTTGTAATAGCTATCGAGTTTTTCGCGATCCGCTCTGCTGACGCGTTTCTGGAGTTGCTTGGAGCGATCGGCCACCGAATCGAGGATACTGCGCCCTTGGCGGATCTTGCTCACCTGGGCATCCACCTCGGCGGGTGTGCCTTGGATGAAAAGTTTCCGGAAAAGTGCGGAGGGTGAGTCCTCACCGGGGATCTGCACGCCGGCCTGGGTGTAGGAAAGGGAGGATTTCGTGCCGATGGAGAGTGCCAGCGAGGGGAAGCGGGTGAGGTGGCCGATGTTCGCGGCGGCGAACTGGTCCACGGAAATGCTGTTGCGGAAGCCGCCACGGCCCGGGTGCGGGGCGGCGGTAAGGAAGGAAATTTCCGCCTGGTGTCCGCCATCGACCTCCGGGTGGGAGACGCCGGAGAAGACGGTCATCTGGTCGCGGTGGGCTTTGAGGAGATCGAGATACGGCGTTGATTCGTATTGGCGGCCGGCGGTTTTCGGGAAGAAATACTGGGGTAGGATCCCCATGTTCGTCTGGATCCCGATGAAGCTCTCCGGGGTGGCCGCTTTCATTTCCGCCGCATGCACGGGAAGCATGGCCTCCAGGAGCGGAAGACCGAGTGTAACGCCGATGCCGCGCAGCAAAGTGCGGCGTTTCATGAGACTTTCTGAGGACTGGATGTGCATGGTGGCGGATGGGATTTCGGGTCCGTGGATGATACGATTGGAAACGGTGATGTTCTACAGATGAATGGCAGAAGTCGGCGCGGGGTTACCCTGGGAATAGGGAGAAGCGCGCATCTTGCCGCTAGCGGAGGACTGGCGAAGCGTGCTGGATTCTTCGCTAGCGGCAAGATGCGCGCTTCTCCTTATTTTTCGTAGAGCCGGAAGTCGCTTTCCCGCAGCTTGCCTGGATTCTTCGCGATATACCTTTTCGCCCAGTCAAAATGCTTCTGCGAACGAATCAGCCTGTCCCAGTTCTCCTTCTGCCAGAGAGTTCCGCTTCTGCCCAGTAGCCCGTTGATCTTCTTCGCGGAAAAGCTCTTCCAGCTATGCACGATTTCCTCCAGGAGATGCTCTCCAAGCGGACGGAACAACGCGTGGACGTGGTTTGGCATAACTACGAACGAAGCCATCTCGTAGCGATCCCCATCGAAGTGAAGCAGTGCCTCCGCTACGATTTTTGAAACCGCAGTTTCCCGCAGGCGGCACGAGCCATGGGAGTCATCGAGGAGTTCCTCGTAACGGAGGGTGAACAGCCGGTTGCGCTCTTTCACCGCTTCCTCGTCCCATGGTTGCGGATGGGCTTTCTCCCAATCCTCACGCTGCTCCCTGATCTTGCGGATCACGTTTTCCGGAAGGGAATCCGCAAGCCGCCAGGTGAGGAAGATCCAGACATTGCCCTGCTGCCAGTGGGGGAGGTTTGCCCGGTGCTTTTCGATGGGAGCTTCGGGGTCGAGGAACATCCGTGGAGATTCGCATAAGGAGGAGCGGGAGTCCAATATGGAGAAGCGTGCTTCCAGCCGCTGGCGGAGGACTGGCGAAGCGTGCTGGATTCTTCGCTAGCGGCAAGATGCACGCTTCTCCTTATTTGTTACGGAAGACTTCGCTTAGGACGATTTCTTTCAGGACATCGCGCAGGCCGTGTTTGGAGGGTTCGGTTTTTTTGATGATCTGTTCGACGAGGGCGCGGTCGGCGAAGGTGACGCCGGCTCCGGTGGCGAAGGTGATGAGGCGCTCGGTCATGTTGCGGGCGATCTGGTCTTCCTTTTCGAGCAGATATTTCCGGAACTCGAAGATATCCTTGAAGGAATCACCTTCGAAGGTGGTGCCGGTGGAGTCCACGGGCAGGGCCTTGGTGTAGCGGTTCCCGTCCGGGCCGGGGCGACCGTTTTCAGTGACGGCGCGGTATTTCTCACGCCATTTTCCCATGACATCGAAGCTCTCGAGCGCGAAGCCAGGTGGGTCGATGTGGACGTGGCAGGAGGCGCAGGACTCGGAAGTGCTGTGGGCGGCGAGCTGCTCGCGGACGGTGGTGGTGCCGCGGGTATCGGGATCGATGGAGCCGGCGTTCGGCGGCGGGGGATTGACGGGGGTGCCGAGAATGCGGTCGAGCACCCATACGCCCCGAAGGACGGGGGAGGTTGCGAGGCCATTGGCGGTGACTTTCATGACACTGGACTGGGTGAGCAGCCCGCCGTACGGGGATTTCTCAGGCAGCGGGACCTGGCGGATTTCGCCTCCGCGCACGCCCTCGATATCGTAGACTTCGGCGAGGCGCTCGTTGATCATGGAGAAATCCGAATCCACTACGGTCGAGACGGGGAGATTGTCTCTGATCATTTTCCGGAAGGTCGCTTCGGTCTCCTCCACGGCGGAAATGACGACGTGGGTGTCGCAGAAATACTCCGGGTAGAGATCGCGGTCCGGGGTGGTGTCGTTGACGGCGCGGAGGTTGAGCCACTGGCCTACGAAATCGCTGACGAAGCGGTCGGACTTCGGGTCGGCGAGCAAACGGTCGAATTGGGCGGCGAGGCCCGCATCCGACTGGAGCTTCCCGGCTTTCGCGGAGGCGATGAGTTCGTCATCCGGGAGAGAGCGCCATAGAAGGTAGGAAAGGCGGGAGGCGAGCGCGTAGTCATCGAGCTTACCGGGTTCTTCCACGAAATAGATGAAATCCGGGGAGCAGAGCACGGCTTTGTAAGCGAGGCGCATGGCGTCCTGGAAGCAGAATTTATCGTCGATGGCGCGGGTGGCGAACGAGAGGCAGCGCTCGAATTCGGATGGCTCGACGGGGCGGCGATAGGCCTTTTCCATGAAGCTGCGAAGCAGGCGGGCGGAGTCTTTGCGGGGATCTTTCGAAGCGACCATGGTCATGCCGTCGGGGAGCTGGTAGGGATCCGGCACACCGTCCTTTTTTCCGCCGGACCGGGCGAGGTGGAGTCGGTCCGGCTCACGAAGACCACTTTTTTCCGTCCATTTCTCCTTGGGCAGATCTCCGAAGAGCGCCTGGTAGCTCGGCCCGGGCCATTGGTCCGGCTTGCATTCCTCGGTGGCATACGGGCCCTCGATCTCGAACCAGCTCACGCCGATCGCATCGCCGGAGGAGGCGCCCTTGCCCTGGGGTGCGTCGATGGTCGCGAGGAAAAACTCGAGGCTGTCCTCATCGTGCTTCCATGCGGTGAATTCCACGATGCCGCCCTCGACTCCCTCGGGGACATCGAAAGTGCCGAGGATGCGTTTTGAGCCCGAGTTGATCCAGGCGACATGGCCTTTTTTCGGATCGGAAAGGTTGCCCTTCTCATCCTGATGCACGGCGCGGCAGCGGATGCGGAACTTGTAGTAGCCGGCCTCGCCCCCACGGTACTGGATGCGGCGGGGTGCCTGGGCGCTGTTCGGCTGGCTGGTGAAATCGATCCACTCCGGCAGGGGAACTTTGTCCAATTGCTTTTTGGGCAGTTTGATTTTCTTGCCTTTCGCATCCCGCTTGCTGAGGTAGCGGCCCTTTTCAGTGAACCAGGTGTGATCGGTTTTCACCTTCGGCTCGGGGCGCAGCAGCATGGTGCGGTCGAGAGCGATGCCGGCGGCTTCGAGGAACTGGGCCATCTGGATGTAGGAAACGTCCTGGCCTTCGGCAACGTTGTCGAAGCCGTGGACGGAAGCATCCGGCGGCAGGGTTTCTTTGATTTCGAGCCACGGTGCGTGGAGAAGATCCCGCAGGGTGTGCTCGTATTCCACCGGATTCAGGCGACGGCCGATGGTGCGGCCCTGTTCTTTGTATAGCTGGTGCCAGGCTCCGAGCAGCGGGTTCCCCATTTCCTGGAGAAACGCTTCCACGTCGCGTGCTTCCGGTTGGTCCTCGTCCTTCGGAGGCATTTCTCCGGCGGAAACGCGGTCGAAGGCGCGGGTCCATTCCTGGAGGTTGTGCGGGTCGGTGGGATCGAACTCGAGGTCCATCAGGTTGAGGCCGGCCTTTGGTTTCGCATCGTCGTGGCAGTCCCAGCAGTATTGCTCGAGGAAAAGCTCGGTATTGGCGGGCGAGGCGGCGCCGGGTTGCGAGGCAGAAAAGAGAGCCAGGAGGATGGTGGGAAGTTTTTTCAAGACGTGGAGTTTACGATCAATGGCAGTAACGGGGCGGAGGTTTCCCGGGAAGGGGCTGCCGGGTTTTGAAGACCTGGTGCTTCGCTAGCGGCTGGAAGCACGCTTCTTCTTATCGATTTCCGTGGAATAGAGGCCGGTGCGGGCGGTGATGAAGAGGGTTTTCCCTTCAGCGCCGCCGAAACAGAAATTCGCGGTTTTTTCCGGGACGGGGATGTCTAGCAGGAGCTCGGCGGAGGGGGAATAGATGGCGACGCCCTTTTCCGAAGTAGTGTAGACGTTTCCTTTCCCATCGAGGGCTAGGCCGTCCCAGCCGGTCAGGGCTACGATTTTCGGCTCCGAAAGAATCAGATCCGGCCCGATTTCGGCACGCCAGACCTTGCCGGCGTTCGTGTAGAAAAGATGTTCGCCGTCAGGACTACCGGTGATGCCGTTGGGACTGCGGAGGGCGAGCTTTCCGCTGACAACGAGCGGCTTTCCACCGGTGGGAATGGCGGCGATCGCTCCCTGGATGAAGGTTCCGGCGGCGAATTCCGGGTCCTTCTTCCGGCGGTCCGGGATGGTGAAGAAGTGGGCTTGCGGGCCGGCCCAGATGTCGTTGGGAGGCGCGAGGGGGCGGCCACCGATGTCCTCCGCGAGGATTTCCTCCGGGCCGGTGGCGACGATTCGTTTTCCTCCCGGCTGGCAATAGACGAGACGGCCGCCCGCATCGAAGGCGAGGCCGTTTGGTGCCGGATCTGTTTTCAGAAAGAACTCCGGGGCGGCTCCGGGCTTCCAGCGGTGGATGGTGCCGGATCTCATATCGCTGAAATAGAGCGCCTGTTCCTTCGTGTTCCAGACGGGGCCTTCGAGAAATCCGAAACCGCCGGCTATTTTCACCAGAGGGCTGTGGGAGAGTTCGGCGGCACGGGCTGAGGACGGAAAAAGCAGAAGGGCGATGATGCCGATCAGGGTGCGGATTCGTTGGGATCGTGCTGTCATTTTGGAAATCTTGCGGGTGAGTATGGACAGATGTCCTTTGTGGCGCAAAAAAATCCGCCTCCCGAGCCGTTTGGAGACTCCGGAGCGCAACGGAAGTTCGGCGCCGGCAGCACAGGGTTACTTGCGGCGGCGGAGGAGTCCGAAGATACCGGCCGTGCCGAGGAGCATGGAGGAGGCGGGTTCGGGGACAGAGGCGACCACATCGGCTCCGCTGCCATTGGTGGTGTTGATACTGGTCGAAGTGGCACCGGGCATTTCGTCTTCGAAGTCCTCAAGAAACACTACCTGCGGCCCACCTGCCGCGTCGTTGTAGATAAGGGTAAAGTTGTCGATGCGGAACGGAGCCAAGGTGGCCCCGCCGGTGTTGCCGGAGCGGAACTCGATCCTGCCCTCGGTATCGGACGCGTCCAAACTGAAATTCACCGAGTAGGTATTCCATGAGTTCGGGGCAACCCCGCTCAGATCCCAGAGATCGAGATTGTTGTCGCTGCCGTTGAATCCATCGAATCTCACACCGACTCTCCGGTTCGGGACCACGCTGAAATTCGCATCCACCAGCAAGGTGTAGCTTCCGAGATTCCCGGTCAGATCGAGATCGTTCGTTTCCATATGAACATCGGAACTCGTGGGTGTTATTTGGAAAAACTGCGAGGAGTTGCTGGTCGATGCGACGGCTTGGCCATTGATCATGGTGATCGTTGCAAAAGCCGGGGAGGCGGTGAACGCTGCGACAGCGGAGGCAATGAGAAGGAAATGGGATGGAAGGTGTTTTTTCATATCGAGGGGTTTTTCAGGATTTGAGCTCAGTCAGGACGTTGATTTATAAAAGCCCATGTTACATATGGCACACTCGCGACCATGGTTACCCCTTGCCAAAAAATATCAATTTTCTGAAGCCACGAGCTTCGGGATCAAAAGCGAGGACCCCGTGCCGCTAGTGGAGGCCGATAAAAACCGTTTCCCGTCCTTCGCTAGCGGCGGGACGCACCCTTCTCCCTGGTTCCCGTGCTGCGGGTCTACACCAGCAGTCCGGAAATCGGCTTGAGTTCCGCGCCGTTGAATTCGTCGCCGGGGATTCCGAAGACGTGTTTCAGGGTGACGTGGAGGTTGCTGAGCAGGGTGCCGTCCGGGCAGGCGATGTGCTGGCGGGTGCGGATTTTTCCGCTGGCTCCGCCGAAAAGGGCGATGGGGACGTTGACCGGATCATGGATGTTGCCGTCCTTCATGCCGGAGCCGTAGAGCACCAGACTGTGGTCGAGCAGGTTGCCCTCGCCTTCCGGGATGGCTCGCATTTTCTCCAGCATGTAGGCGGTCTGCATGGCGAACCACTCGGTGACCTCGTTGTATTGCGCGATCTTTTCCGGGGAGTTCTTGTGGTGGGAAAGGTTGTGGTGGTCCGCCTTGATCTTGGCATCCGCGAAGTTGAAGACGATGCGGCTGATCTCGTGGCCGAGGACGAAAGTCGCGACGCGTGTGCTGTCCGTCTGGAGGGCGAGGACGAGGATGTCCATGAGCATGCGCATGTGGTCGGTATGCTTTTCGGGGATACCGGCGACGGTGGGTCGGACGGGATCGGCGACGGACTGCGGGGTCCAATCTCGCTCGACGGGATCGATGGTGCGCTCGAGTTTCGCCTCTAGGTCGCGGATGCTGTCGTAGTACTGCTCCAGCTTGCGCGGAATCGTGACTGCTGACGCGGGACTGGAGGGTTTTCGCATCGTCCCAGACATGATCGATGAGGCGCTTCTGGCGGGCGGCGCGTTTCTTCCCCTCGGGTGTCTGGCCGTAGAAAACCTGGTCGAAGGCGAGCTGCGGACTGATCTGCGGCTCGATTTTCGTGGCGGGGAGGCCTCCAGGAAATGGAGTTTCCGAAGCTGCGCGGGCGGTTGCCGAACGCGCCTTGGCTGGGCGGCTCCATGCCGAGCTGGAGGGATGAAAGGTAGGTGTCGCCACCGATTTTCCGGGCGATCATCTGGTCGAGGGAAGTGCCGGTTTCGAGAACTCCCTCCGGGTTCATCCGGAGATCGCTGCCGGTGAGGAAGGCGCAGACCTGGCCGAGGTGGCCGCCGAAGGGATGGTTGATATTGTTGAACGTGACGGCCTGGTCGCGGAAGGCGGAAAGCGGGTCGAGCGCGCCGAGGAAGTTTTCCCCGTTCTTGTTTTCCTCCGGGGTCCAGAAGGTGGGGTAGGAACCGTTCGGGAAGTAAAGGGAGACGAAGCGGGTCGGGGCTCTGGCACCGGAAGGGGTGGCGGCGCGTGCGAAAGACTCCAGGGAGGGCAGGATCAGGGAGGCGGCGGTGGTGCGGAGGAAATTACGGCGGTTGTAAGTGGATAGCGCTCATGGGGTTTTCAGTTGGTTGCCGTGTTGTTCTGCTTCCGGAAGGCATCGCTGCGGACGATGGCGGCGAGCAAGGTGCGGGCGTGGTAGTCGTCCGCTTTCAGCTCGGCGAGGATGTCGGCGGATCATCGCCTCGTCATAATATTGCATCTCACGACCGAGGGCGAATTCCAGCAGGCGGGTGGTGAGGGTCCGGGCGAAGTCCTCGGAGCGGACATCGCGGAGGTATTTCTTGAACTCGATGACTCCGTCGAGCTTGGTTCCGTCGTCGATCTTCGGCGCTGGTATCGACGGGCAGGCCGTTTTCCGAGATCCCGCCAGCGGCCCTTCGGGATCGAAATTCTCGAAAACGAAACCGTAGGGGTCGATTTTGGCGTGGCAGCCGGTGCAGCCTTTCGGCGGAGCGGTGAAGTTCCAATTCCTCGCGAACGGTGCGTTTGTCGTCGTCTACTTTCAGCTCGGGAACGGTCGGGCGGCGGCGGCGGCGAGCTCCTCGCCGAGCAGGTTTTCCACGACCCACGCGCCACGGATGACGGGGCTGGTCCGGCCGTGGGGGGAGGTCGCGGCAAGCATCGCGCCCATCGTGGTGAGGCCGCCGCGGGTGCTGTCCGGGAGGGCGACTTTCCGCATCTCGTCGCCCTCGACGGGTGGCAGGCCGTAGTGATCGGCGAGGACGGAGTTCACCCAGGTTTCGCTGGTGTCGAGAAGATCGAGAATGCTGCGGTTTTCGCGAATGATGTCCGCGAGAAGAAGGGCCGGCTCCTTTCGCATCGCGGCGATGACCGGGTCGGCTCGGGCCTTCGATGACCGAAAGATTCAGCCACTGCTCGGTGAAGGCCTGGCAGAAATCGTCGAAGTGCGGATCGCCGACGAGGTGGGCGATAAGCTCACCGGTGTGGTTCGGATCACGGAGAATGCCCTGCCCCGCGAGTTTCCGGAGGTCGATTCGTCCGGGGGTGACATCCAGAGGAAAAAGGCGAGCCGGGTGGCGAAATCGAAGTCGTCCGAGTCGGCGTCCTGTTGCCGGTGAGCGGCGGAGAAGTGGAAGAGGAAACGCGGTGAAACCAGCAGGCCGACCATGGCGTCGCGGAGGCCCTCGACGTGTGAACCGGTTTCCTTGCGACGGTTTCCGCGTAGATGTCGTAGAATGGCTGGAGTTGCTCAGGTTTCCGCCGGGCGGCGCCATGCGGTGCGGGCCAATTTCTCCAGAACCTTGGCGAGCTCCTTCCTGGTCCCGGACGCGTGGAGAATCTCACCGGCGTCACTTCTACCGGGGTCTCCGGATGATTCGCGATCACGATCGCTGTCCACCTGGATGTCCCCGGCCTTGAGGTATCGGCGGTCCGGGATGGCGTTTTTCGTAAGCTTTCGGTAAGCCTGGTTCGTGTCGATGATCGCGTCCAGATCGAAGCCGACCTCGTCGCGCAAAAGGTAGCGGAGTTGGTCGTTGGTGAGGTCCCATCATGAAGGCGAGGCGTTTGGCGTGATGATCGTAGGCGGAACCGGCGGTGCGTGAAATTCAGGTAGGAATTTCGTGTCGTAATCGGCTTGATCGTTTTTGAGGAGAAACTCCGCGAGCTGGGCCTCGACGGTGGTATTTTTTGATGGCTTGGTTGAGCTGGATCGCCCGGCGTTTCGCGCCCTGGACTTCCCTGAACTCTCGGGCAGGACGAAGACCGGGAACTTTTCCCTTCGCGGGCTTCCTTTTCGAGCTCGGCGGGGACCGGGGCGGGGTCGAAACGAGGCTGGATCAGCGGAGTGGAGCCCGGGTGGGCCGCGAGGGTGATGGCGTTGAAACCGGCGTCCGCGTATTGACGATGACGCGGTAGGTTCCTTCTTCTCACGGCCCGGACGGAAAGGTTTCGACCAAGCGTCCGCCGACGAAAACCTCGAGCGAGCCGATTTCCTCGTCGTTGATGGTCCGGGCGGAAAGGACGAGTTCGTAGAGCCCGTCGTGGGGCAGGGTCGCGCCGAAGTGGAAGGGCTTCTTCGGGTTGCCGAGGGAGACCCCTTCCTTGTCCTGGCCGAGGCCCACGGAGCGGTCGCTGGAGCTTCGTTCCCACTCCTCGGGCATGTCGAAGTTTTCGGACCAGGCGGGCTCGCTGTAGCTGAGCACCGCGTCGGTGGCCCGCTCGGCCTCGCGGAGGAAATCCTGCAGCGCGAAAAGCGGGAAGGTGAGGTTGCCGCGGTCGTTGGTGAAGCCGGTGGAGCCCTCGGGATCGCGACCGAGATAGATGCCGCTCTGCAGGTCCATGCCGAAGAGATCGCGCAGGGAATTCTGATACTCGAGCCTGGTCAGGCGGGAGAGGCTCACCCGGCCGGGATCGGCCAGGGCTTCCCAGTCCGCGTGACCACGTTCTTCTCGATCCACGTCCACCGATTATCTCCCGCTCGTCCTCGGTGGGCTGCTGTTTTCCCGGAGGCATGTCCTCGAAATCGACCGGCATCGAGCACGTCGACCCACATCTCACGGTGGCGGAGGACGTCGTTGTAATTTTTGAAATCGGTGAAATCGATCCCGGCCTTCACGTCGTCCTTGCCATGGCACTCGATGCAATAGTTCTCGGATCAGAGGAAGGCATATCCGTTTCGAAAGCCTCGTCCGCGGAGGCCGCGAGCCGGTCGTTCCGAGCAGGGCGAGAAACGGGAGGTGGGAATTCTCATCAGGGGGAGATTTTTTCAGGATCAAGCGGGGTCACCGAGCGCCAGGTCGGGCCGATGCGGATTTCGTCGATCCAGACGCTGGATCGCGGCTGCGGGTGGTGATTTCCGAGAGATCGAGTTCGGAGGAAAAATCGACCAGGTGCGGCGTCCACATCCCACTGCGCCGGCTCCACGAGATGAAGGGAGTCGCCGGCGTGATAGCAGCGGAACTGCACGGTGTCCGGCGAGTCGCGGGAGCGAGCTTGTAATCCGGCCACGCAAAGACCGTCTTCTCCCGAAGGGACGGTGCGGGTGCCGCGGGAAATGGTGCCGCCTCCGGAGCGCACCGAGGGCTTCCGCGAGGCCGACCAACCGAAGCTGATCTTGCCCGGATAATACGCGTCCGAGGCGCGGAGAGCCATGATTCGATCCTCCGGCATGTCCTCTCGGCGGCGAACCGGAGTCCGAAACCATGAAGCTGACGAAGGTGTAGCCGTCCTTGGAAAGATCGACCGGCTCGGCGAGTTTCCCGGAGGAGAACGTGGTGGCCGGGCGGAATCTCCAAGCCCCGAGCCGACCGCCGCGAACGGGCCAGGCACGTTGCATCCTTCCGTGGAGGATCGCATTTCCTCGAGGGATTTTCGCTGCGGGGACGCGTCGACGCTCTCCCTCGCCTGCCGAGCCGCCACGGTCCTGTCCAGCCTTTTCCGTCGTCGACTTCGCGAGCGGATAGGTGCCCTCGTCGAGGAAAAACCCTTCGTAAACCTGCATCAGATCGCGACGCTCGCGGGGGTTCGCACTGCTTGCAGCATTTCGGCGAAGCGCGGGGCGTCCGGATCGGCGTCCATTTCCGGCAAACCTTGGTCTCGGGGTTTTCGAAAACGATGGCGCGGCCGGCGGTGATCACGCCGAGTCGGCGGCCACCTCGCCCTCGAGGACCTGCATCTTCGTCTGGCCGGCAGGCCCGACGCTGACCGTGAACTCGGTGCCGAGATCGACGAATTCGCTGGCGGCGTATCGAGAACGAAGCCCTCGGCGCCGTCCTCGGCCCGGACCACGACGTCGCCCTGATCGAGTCGGCCGGCGTTTCCGGAGAGCAGTTCGATGCGGGTGGCGCCGCTGAGGACCAGCTCGGCTCCGCCGGTGAAGCGAAGGACGGCGCTGCCGGAGTTCAGGGCGAGCGGGCCGGCGGTAAGACTCCGGCCCTCGACGAGGTGGGCGAAATCCGGCTGCCACTCGCAATCCTCGGCGAGGATCAGGCGGGCGACGGACGCGGGAGGGACCGCTTGCGGAGGGGCTTTCTGAAACAACGTGAACGCGAAAAGCATCAAGGCCGCGGCGGCGAATGAGGGCGCCCACCAGTTCCGGCGCGAACGCGGGGTCGGCGGGGCTAGCTTTTCCAGCGTGCGGGCGGCGAAGGTCTCACCGGAGGCGGGAAGTTTCCGGACCGTATCGCGGATGAACGACTCGGCGGATTTTTCCTCTCCGTGCAGATAACCGAGCATTTTGTGAAACTGGTAGCGATCCGTCGCCGTCGCGATAAGCTCGGGGTGGGCTCGGGTGATTTCCGCGAGTTCGGCGGGGCCGGTATCGTCCAGCTCGCCCTCCAGAAAATCGGTCCAGAGCGTGTCGAAGCGATCGTTCATGCGGTCTCCGGTGCGGGGGAAGTTTTCCGGCCGACGCACTCGGCGAGCTGCTGGCGGAGGGTGAAAAGGTTCTTCTTGAGCGCGCCGACCGAGCGCCCGGTGCGTTCGGCCATGTCGCTGAGCGGGATGCCTTCGTCATAGCGCCAGCTTGAGGATTTCCCGGCCGTTCTCGCCGAGGTCCGAGACGCAGGAGCGCAGGGCCTCGAGCCGCTCGACGTGTTCCTCCGGCTGGGAATTTCCGATGCGGCGCTCGAGCTCCCGGTCGATCAGCTCGGGGGCGAAACGGCTGTGGTAATCGGCGATCCGGCGGCGGCGGGTGGCCTCGGTCATCAGCTGGTAGCGGGCGATCGTGAAAAGCCAGGAGTGGAACGCGTTCCGGTCTCGAATTCGTCGAGCCGGCGGTAGGCGCGATGAACGCTTCCTGGGCGACCTCGTCGGCGGAGACTCCCGGCGGGCAGTGGGCGGCGACCCAGGAGCGGATGGGCTTCTCGAAATGGCGGACGATCTTTCCCGAAAGCGTCGGTATCGCCGCGTCGGGAACGCTCGATGAGTCGGTTGAGTTCGGTGTCTGTCATGGGAGGATGGTACCGGTGGTCCGCTTCAAGATGATGGCAGAAACACCCCGTCGGTTACCCTGTTCGCGGACATTTCCGGGGAAAGTTTCACGATGTTTCTTTTCCTTTGACGAAGGGGGGAGGGAGCGGCTAATCGCCATGGGAACCGACGAACCAGACTCCATGAAACCCATCCTTTCCCTACGATCCGCAACCGCCCTTTCCCTGCTTTTCCCCATCCTGTCCCATGCCGGGGAAATGGCGGAGGTGATCAGTCTGAAAGAGCCGGTGAACCTTCTCGAAAAGCCTCGCGAGGCCTTCCGTTTCCACCTCAACCCGGAGACCGCTGAGGATGCTGCGGAGGGCGCGGAGGATGTTTTCAAGCTCGATTCCGAAAAAGGCCACCTGCTGGTGAGCGGCCGGACCTGGGGGTATATCCGCACCGCCGAGCGCTACCGGGACTATCACGTGAGCCTGGAATACCGTTTCCTCGGACCGACCTCCGGAACGCGCAAGGAGAAGGCGCGGGACTCGGGCTTGCTGCTCCACTGCTTCGGCGAGGACGGTAGTTTCAAGACGAACTGGATGCCCTCCATCGAGGCGCAGATCATGGAGGGCACCACCGGGGATTTCATCGTGCTCGGGCCGTTCGATGACGCGGGTGTGGTCACCCCGGTCCATCTGGAATCCACCGGGACGAAGATGAACGGGCAACCGATCCCGTCCTTCGATCCGGATGGCAGTCCCTGGACGATGCCGAAGGAGGAAAAACTGACCAACGCGCTTGCGTCGAGATTCCGGCATGCGGATTGGAAGCAGACCACGGGCGTGCGTTTCGAGACCGATGCGGACTACGAGACGGGGAAAAATGGAACAAGCTCGAGGTCACCTGCGATGGCGATACGATCACGACGGTGGTGAACGGCAAACTCGTCAACAAGGGCTGGAACGCCAGCCCGACGCTCGGCTTCCTGGCGATCCAGAGCGAGGGTGCGGAGGTGGAGTTCCGCAACTGGATCGTGGCTCCGGTGGGGGAATAGATCACTCGCCGCCTGAAGGCAGCGCTCCTTGCCAGTTTTTTACGAAATCCCTTTGCGGAGCGGTCTGGGGTGCCTTTGGAATGCGCGAGGATTTCGGCATGTGGGTGGAATACAGATGCTGGACGCGGGCGAGGGCTTCCTCTCCGGAGAGGCCGGTCCCGCGCAGCCAGCACCCGATGACTGTGCCGGTGCGGCCGATACCGCCCCAGCAGTGGACGTAGACGGAGCCGTCTACAAGGTGGGCGCGGATGGCGGCAAGGATTCCTTCCATTTCCTCCGGAGACGCGGGAATGCTCATGTCCGGGACGGGGAAAGAAAGGCGACGGAGGCTATGCCCTGTTTTCGCAGCGACGGCATCGAGAGCGGGCTGGTAGGATTCCAACTCATCGACCGGGGTGGTGAGGTCGATGAAGGTCCGCACTCCTCCTTCAACAAGGTGGCGGATTCTCATTTTCGCGGCCTCGGGATCGGGGGAGCCGGGGTATTCGCCTGCGTAAAGGGAGGCGGGCTGGACGGGGTAGGTTTCTGGTTTCATGGCGTCGGGTCCGAAGAGGAAGATGGTGAACCACGGAATACACGGAACACACGGAACACACGGAAAGGGAGAGGAATTGGAAACGAAGTTCGGATCATCGGACCGATGATTCACCAAGCATCCAGGTCCTTCTAATTTCCGTCTATTCCGTGCTTTCCGTGGTTCGAATTCCTGAATCAGAAGAAGGGAGGCCGCCGTGAGTTCCCCTTTGTTCGGGAAATCCGGAGGGTGGCGAAAGGAATTCGCCTCTCCGTTATTTCGGATGGGATTTTACGAAGTCGATGTTCGCTTTCACCTGCGGGACGCTGTCCTTCCAGTCGTTCTCGTGCTCGATAGAGATGTGGCCGTCGAATTTCTGTTTCTTCAGCTCCTCGAGGCAGGCGGCGACATCGACCACGCCCTTTCCGGCGACGACGACCTCGGCCTGGCCGTTCTTTGCCTTGTCCTTGAGGTGGACGCTGATGATGCGGCCGTCGAGGATGCGGAGGCATTCGACCGGGACGAGATTCGAGGTGCACCAGTGGCCGAGATCCGCGCAGGCACCGACGCGTTCGTCACGGCTTTCGACGACTCCGAGGATGTAGAGCGGGTTCCAGACCTTGTAATCCGGCTTGCTCATGGAGCCGCCGTGCTCGTGGAAGGCGACTTTCACGTCGGTGCGTTTCGCGGCGGCTTCCCAGGCGACGATCTGCTCGGTGGACTCGGTGCAGACGGCGTAGAGGCCCATCTTTTTCGCGAAGTCCATGATCTTGTCCACTTCCTCCGGGCTGCCGCCCTGACGACTCCGTAGTTCACGGCGTGCACGCCCTGGCGCTCGCACTCGGCGAGAAGCTCTTTGATTTCGGCGTCGCTCATGTCGTGGCCGACTTTGATTTCCGAGTCCGGCTTCATTTTCTG
The DNA here is from genome assembly GCA_963729485.1 of uncultured Verrucomicrobiae bacterium. Taxonomy (GTDB): domain Bacteria; phylum Verrucomicrobiota; class Verrucomicrobiia; order Verrucomicrobiales; family Akkermansiaceae; genus Luteolibacter. Next base: position 456,103 of record CAVSNV010000009.1, on the reverse strand, counting down.
GCCGGGATAGAACTCGATCATGTTGCCGCCGGCTTCCTTGGTCTTGGCGATGGCCTCGAAGGCGGTGAATTCTTTGAAAGTGTAGGCCTGCGCCCCGATGAACCAGCCTTCCTGACGGAGGTTTTCCGGGATGGGGTCTGCGTGGAGGCTCGCGGAAAGGGCGAGCGCGGCGATGGCGATGTTGCGGATGGTTTTCATGGAAGGGTATTCTGGAGGGCGGCTGCGCACGGTTGCTTCTACGGGGAGGCTATGACGATTTTTTCGGAAGCTCTAGGATTTGTTTCCAGAGGATTTCCCCTTCGTCCGGCTCCCGGCAACCCGCGCTTCCTGCGACAATATGGAGAAGGGTTTTGGAAACCCTTCGCACAACCCCGGCCAATCCGTTCCCGGTCCTTCGCGAAGGGTTTGAAAAACCCTTCTCCCTTTTGCCGACTCCCGATCCAGCCGCCTGGAAGGACGGCGTTCCGCTACCGTAGAAAGCTCGCGAGTTCCTGCATGCTTCCGGCGATGCGATCCGCGGCTGCCAGCCGTTCCCGGTCGTGGTAGCCCCAGGTGACGGCGATGGATTCCATGCCGGCGTTTTTCGCGGTATCGAGATCCATGGTGGAGTCGCCGATGAGGATGCAGTTTTCCGGGGAGGTTCCGAGTGTCGTGGCGAGCTCGAGGCACCGGTGGGGTCGGGCTTGTGGGGCATTCCCTCGCGGTTTCCGAGGATGGTGGTAAACGTGGCCGGGGGGAAAAGCCGTTCGACGATCTGGACGGTGAAGAGATGGGGCTTGTTGGAAAGGACGGCGAGCGGGATGCCGCGCGATTTCAGATCGGCGAGCAGTTCCGGGATGCCTTCGTAGGGAACGGTGCCGTTCTGCCAGGAGATCGCGTAGTCGTCACCGAATGATTTCAGGACGCTTTCCAGATGCAGTGCGGCCTCGCCGGGGGCAAGCGCCCGGGTGACGAGCATGCGCGCGCCATCACCGATGAAACCGCGCACGGCGGCGTGGCTGTGGCCGGGCAGACCGTGGAGATCCAGGGCGCGGTTGAGGGAGGCGGCGATGCCGGGCAGGGATTCGACGAGGGTGCCGTCGAGGTCGAAGATGAGGGATTTCACTGGGGGGGGACCTTAGGGTCCCGACTCCGAACATCAAGCGGGAGGAATATTTCAATAAATCGATCCGGGCCATGTTGTTTTGATTGGTTCTGTGGTTAGATTTGGTGCTGATGATGTCTGAGCAGATCCAGATGCTGGTGACCTTCCTGATATTGGGAGGGGTTTTCGTGGTATTTTCCAGGGAATGGTTGCCGACTGACGTGGCGGCACTCACAGGGCTGGGGGTCATGCTCGTCCTGGGGATTCTGGATGAAAAGGACCTGGGGAAGGTATTCAGCAATTCGGCCCCGATGACCATCGGGGCGATGTTTGTTCTGGCGGAGGCGCTGACTCGCACGGGGGCGATCGACTGGATCGCGCTGAGGTTCGAGAAATGGGCCGGGTCTTCGCTCGGAAGGGCGATCGCGATTCTCGCCCTCATCGTGATGCCGCTCTCGGCGTTCATGAACAACACGCCGGTGGTGATCGTTTTCCTGCCGGTGCTGATGGCATTCGCGAGGAGTACCGGGCTGAAGGCGAGCAAGCTCCTGATCCCCCTCTCGTTCCTGAGTATCCTGGGGGGGACGATCACGCTGATCGGGACTTCGACGAACCTGCTGGTCTCGGGATTGGCGAAAGAACAGGGACAACCGGCTTTCGGGATTTTTGAGATCAGCGGTCTGGGGCTGATCTACGCGGTGGTGGGTTTCCTGTATCTGTTTTTCGTTGGGAGGTACCTTCTGCCGGACCGGGATACGGTGAGCAGCCTGCTGGATGCGGAGGACACCCGGAAATTCGTGAGTGCCGTGGAGGTGCCGGAGGGATCCGAACTGGTGGGGGAGCGGCTGATCGGGCATCCGCTTTTCCTGAGCGGGAAGAGGACGATCGTCTATGAAGTGCTGCGGCTGGGGCGAAGGGTGGAGGACATCCCCCTGGATGCGATCACCATCCAGGCGCGGGACGTGCTGCTTTTCCGGGCGACGTCCAAGCAACTGGCGGAGATCCAGGCGGCGAAGGAAGTGGCGATGATCCACCGCAAGACGGCCGGGACGGATGCCGAGGCGGGGCCGGTGGAAGAGGTGAAAACGGTGGAGGCGATCATCGGGCCGCATAGTGATCTCATCGGAAAAAGCGTGCGTCATTCGAACATCAGGAGGAGGTATGGGATCGTGGTCTCGGCGGTCCACCGGAAGGGTGTGAACCTGGAGGAAGGGTATCAGGACATGCGGCTGGCCTTCGGCGATACGCTGCTGATGGAGGGGCCGACGGCGAGCTTGGTGAGGCTGAGCCGGGAGGGAAGTTTCCTGAGCCTGAACGAGTCCCAGGTCAGACCACGGCAGAAATCCCGCATCATACTTGCGGTGGTGACGCTGATGGCGGTGGTGCTGGCGGCGGCGCTGGATTTCATCTCCATCACGAGCGCGGCCCTGGTCGGGGCGCTTGTCGTAGTGCTCGGCGGGTGCCTGGATATGAAGCAGGCTTACCGCGCGATCGAGTGGAACGTGCTTTTCCTGATCTACGGGATGCTGGGGCTGGGGCTGGCGATGGAGAAGACAGGAGGAGCGGAATGGATCGCGATGGGTGTGGTGGGGGTGATGGATCAATACGGACCGATCGCGATCCTGGCGGCGGTCTATCTGCTGACTTCGATCCTGACGGAGCTGGTGACGAACAATGCCGTGGCGATCCTGATGACACCCATCGTCATCTCGATCGCAGCCTCGATGGAGGTGGACGCGAGGCCGTTTCTGGTGGCGATCATGTTCGGGGCGAGCGCGAGTTTCATCACTCCGATCGGGTACCAGACGAACACCTATGTCTACGGTGCGGGCGGTTACAAGTTCGGCGACTTCCTCAAGGTAGGCATCCCGCTGAACCTGATCCTGTGGGGAGTGGCGGTGGTGGTGATTCCCTGGATCTGGCCGTTCTGAAACCAGGAAGAAAGGTGTTGAAGTATGTCCTGCACAGGAGGGTGGGAGATTCGCCGGGAAAGGATTCTGCCGATGAGGATGGGGTAGAGGCAGAAGACGAGAGCTTCTGATATCAATTCGCCGCTTCGATGGCTTCCCGGCTCTCGGCAGACAAAAGGTTCAGAGGATATTTGACGATTGTCCCGTCCTCCATCTTGAACGTGACGTGCAGGATATCATGGGAAACAACGGACGCGAGAATCGTCTGTCCCTTCGCATTCGTCCATTCGCGGCTCCCGGATGCGGCCTCTCCCCCGGAGGTCGGGGTCTGGTCTTCAGTTTCCTCTTCTTCGCTGGCGGGAAGTTCTGAGCGTGCGCTCTCGATTTCGGCACTAAGATCCTTCTCCCATTTTCTCATGTCCGCCTTCATCACCTTGTAGGAAGCTCCGCCGAGATAATTCAGGGTTTTCGGTTCAACCACTGCGACACAGGGAACGATGTTTCCCTTCGCCCGCATGCTGGTGGACATGGCGCGGACGAGGGGGCCATCCCCACCTGTGAGAGTCCGCGGCACATCGTAGACAAGCACGTAGTCGCGTTTCATCTCTTTCTCGACGGATTCGTTCCCCGCCTCCGTGTGCGGACAGCTGCCGCTGAAGGAGGTGAGGATGATGGCCAGCGGCTTGCCGGTCTCGACGGCCTTCGCGCGAGCGGCCTCGAACTCGCTGGCCTTGAAGGCACCCCGCGGCATGTCGGACGCGAAAACATGCGACACACCCAGCACCAATAGGAACGGTATAATGTACTTCATAACGAAAAGTGTGATCTCCAGGGCTTTTTGGAAAAGCAAATAATCAGCCCCCTTTTGTCTCATGGTTCTGGAAAAATCTTCTCTGCATGGGCGCTAAGCTTGCCTAGTGTCCCGGTGTGGCAAGTGATGTCGTGAAATCGCAGGGAAGTTCGCTTTGGAAGGATGCGTGGCATCGGCTTTCCAGGAACAACCGGCGCTGGTGAGCCTCGGGATCCTGGTGGTGATCTCTGCTGGCCTGTTTCGTGGGGCCGTTCCTGCCTTTTGTGAAAAATCCTACGGAAATCGATCTTGCGAACGCGGCGACGGGACCGAGCGGGGCGCATTGGTTCGGGACGGACCAACTCGGGCGTGATCTGTTTTCGCGGGTGCTTTATGGCGGGCAGGTTTCGTTGCTTGGTCGGGCTGGTGGCGACGGGAGTGGCGGTGGTGATCGGTGTGATCTACGGGGCGATTTCCGGTTATGTGGGCGGGATGGTGGATTCCGTGATGATGCGTTTCGTGGACATTCTTTTTGCGCTGCCGTTTCCTGGTGCTGGTGATTCTCTTCGCGCTTGGTGGTAGACGAGCCTTCGTCCGCGTTTACCACTTGGGTGATCGATACGACGGGCTGGCCGCGCGATCGGGTGGCACCGATCACAACTTTAATTCCGCTTGTTCATCGCGATTGGGGCGATCGGGTGGCTGACGATCGCGAGCATCGTGCGGGCGCAGGTGATGAACGTGAAGAAGCTGGAATTCGTGGAGGCCGCGAGTTTCTCTGGGGCTGGGGCGGACACGGATTTTGTTCCGCCATATCCTGCCGAATGTGATCGGCCCGATCATCATCTACACGACGCTTGGCGGTGCCGGGGATCATGCTTCTGGAGAGCGTGCTTGTCGTTCCTCGGGACTCGGGGTGAAACCTCCGAACTCTTCGTGGGGCATCCTGATCAAGGAAGGCGCGGACCGGATGGAGATCTCCCCTTCCATGCTGATTTTCCCCTCGGTGTTTTTCGCGACGACTTTGTTCGCCTTGAATTTCCTGGGGGACGGACTGCGGGATGCGTTGGATCCGCAGTCCTCGAAGGATTGAAGGTGAAAATGTGGCTGGAGCATCTTGCTCCAGGCCGTTCAATCAGGCATCCTGCCTGATTGCGATTCTTCAGCGACCAGTTGTATTGGTCTTCCGGCAAGATTCCGGAAGAACGGCCTGGGGCCAGAGTCCCCAGCCACGCCGTTGCAGCGGGCCCGGCGGGAGAAAAGGCGGATACCATCCGCTTCTCCTTGGTTGGCTACGCCACGCTTACGCTTCTTTTCCGCAGCACTGCTTGTATTTTTTCCCGGAGCCGCACGGGCAGGGGGCGTTGCGACCGGCGGTTTCGATAGAGAAGCTGGGCTTGCGCTTCGGCAGGTTGAGCTTGAGCTCGGGGTTTCTTCGACGGAGCGATGTGGGCGGGATCGATGTTCTCCAGGCTGCCGCTGGTAGCCATGTTGTCCCGTGACATGCCGTTGTCGTCGCTTTGCAGCTGCTGCGGCTGGCTGTGGAGTTGTTTTAGGAAATCCTCGAGGTTGGAGGCGGAGCGGAAGAGGTTGGTGAGAGCCTCCTGCTTGATCTGGTCCATCAGGGTGACGAACAGGTTGTAGGCCTCGTTCTTATATTCCACGAGCGGATCCTTCTGGCCCTGGGCACGGAGGCCGACGCCTTCGCGCAGCGCGTCCATGTTGTAGAGGTGCGCCTGCCATTGCTTGTCGATGGCGACGAGGACCATGCGGCGCTCTTCCTGGTCGAGGACTTCGTCGGGGAGATCCGCGACTTTCACCTCATAGGTTTCCTTCACTTTCCCGACGAGGAAACTCGGCGATCTCATCCGGGGTGCGGGAAGTCCAGCTCCTCCTGGGTGACGCTGATGGGGAGGGTGGCGTTGACCCAGCCGAGTAGCTCGGCGTAGTCAGGTGCGTTTTCATCGCGCTCCTCGAGGTATTCGTGGACCTTGTCGGGGATGGTTTCCTCGATGATCTCGATGACGAGATCGCGCGGGCTCTCGGTGGAGAGCACTTCGTTGCGGTAGCCGTAAACGACTTCCCGCTGCTTGTTCATCACGTCATCGAAATCGAGGACGCGCTTCCGCCAGGTGTAGTTGCGTTGCTCGACGCGTTTCTGGGCGGTTTCCACGGAACGGTTCAGCCAGGAGTGCTCCAGGGCCTCGCCATCCTTCATGCCGAAACGCTCCATCATGGCGGTCATCTTGTCGGCGGCGGCGAAGTTCCGCATGAGGTCGTCCTCGAAGGAGATGAAGAACTGGGAGCGGCCGTTGTCGCCTTGGCGGGCGCAACGTCCGCGAAGCTGGCGGTCGACCCGGCGTGACTCGTAGCGCTCCGTGCCGATGACGAAGAGGCCGCCGACTTCCGGCACGCCTTTGCCGAGTTTGATGTCCGTTCCGCGCCCGGCCATGTTGGTGGAAACGGTGACGGAGCCGGGCTGTCCGGCGGAGGAAACGATTTCCGCTTCCTGCTCGTGGAATTTCGCGTTGAGCACATTGTGCGGGATCTTCGCGCGCTTGAGCATGCGGGCGAGTGTCTGCGAGGCCTCGACCGAGGCGGTGCCGCAAAGCACGGGCTGGCCTTTCTCGTGGGCCTCTTTGATTTTCTCGATCACCGCGTTGAATTTCTCACGGCGAGTTTTGAAGACCTGGTCGTTCTCATCGACGCGCACGTTGGGCGTGTTCGTAGGGATGGGAAGAACGTCAAGACGGTAGATGTCGTGGAACTCGGCGGCTTCGGTTTCCGCCGTTCCGGTCATGCCTGCGAGTTTCTCGTAGAGGCGGAAATAGTTCTGGATGGTGATGGTGGCGAAGGTCTGGGTCTCCTTCTCGATGGCTACGCCTTCCTTTGCCTCGACGGCCTGGTGGAGTCCGTCCGACCAGCGGCGGCCCGGCATCTCACGACCCGTGTTGTCGTCGACGATGATGACTTTACCGTCTTTCACCACGTACTGGATGTCCTTCTCATACACGCAGTATGCCTTGAGGAGCTGGGTGATGTTGTGAATTTTCTCCGCCTGGGTGTCCATGCTCTGCTGGCATTCTTCCTTTTTGGCGATGCGTTGCTCGGCGGTCAGTTCGAGATCGGTATCGATATCGGCGAAAAGCGTTCCGAGATCCGGAAGGGTGAAGGACTCGGGATCTCCGGGGGAAAGAAACTCGCGGCCCATTTCCATGAGGTCGGCGTCGTTGCCTTTCTCGTCGATCGTGAAATAGAGTTCTTCTTTGATCGCGAAGAGCTCCTTCTTCTGCGCGTCCTGGTAGAAGGAGAGCTCGGTCTTTTCCATCAACCGGCGGTTTTCCGGCTCCTCCATGAAACGCATGAGCATGCGGTTGCGGGGTTGGCCGAGTTTGATTTTGAAAAGCAGGCGGCCGGCTCCGTCCATATCGCCGGCTTCGGCGAGTTTTTTCGCTTCGGCGGCGAGGTCGTTGCAGAGCTGGGTCTGCTTTTTCACCAGAGCATCGATGGACGGCTTGTATTTATCGAACTGATGGGACGACTGGGCGGTGGGACCGGAAATGATGAGCGGGGTCCGCGCTTCGTCGATGAGGATGGAGTCGACCTCATCGATGATGGCGAAGTAGTGGCCGCGCTGCACCTGGTCCTCCCGGGAGGAGGCCATGCCGTTGTCGCGCAGGTAATCGAAGCCGAATTCGGCGTTGGTGCCATAGGTGATATCGCACGCGTATTGCTCGCGCCGGTCCCATGGGGCCATCTGGTTCTGGATGCAGCCGACGCTGAGACCGAGGAAACGGAACAGGGCGCCCATCCAGTCGGAGTCGCGCTTGGCGAGGTAATCGTTGACCGTGATGACGTGGACGCCAAGGCCGGTGAGGGCATTCAGATAAACGGGAAGGGTGGCGACGAGGGTTTTTCCCTCTCCCGTCTGCATTTCCGCGATCATACCGCGATGCAGGGCGGTGCCGCCGACGAGCTGCACATCGAAGTGGACCATCTGCCACTCCATCGTCTGGTCGCTGACGGTGATTTCCGTTCCGCACATGCGGCGCGCTCCGTTTTTCACGACCGCGTAGGCATCAGGGAGAATCTGCTCGAGATAGTTCGCACGGGCCTGTTGGAAACCGGGCTCGATTTCGTGGAACGCGTTTTTCGCGGCCTCGATGGAGGCCGGTGTGGCATCGACCTTGGATGGGAGAGCGGGAAATTCATCGCGCAGGGCGTTGAGGCGGATCTCCAGGTTCTGCGCGGTGGTGGCGAGATCCTCGGCGGACATTTTCTCGACAACCGGTTTCGGCGGCGCGGTGAGATCGTGATAGCGGGCGAGATGGGATCTCCATTTGTCCGTGAGCTCGGTGAGTTTCTCCACCGGCTCGCGCTGGAGCGCCTCCTCGATCTCGTTGATACGCGCGACGGTCGGGCGGATGCGGCGTACTTCCCGGATGTTTTTACTGCCGACGATTTTTTGGAGAATCCACTTGATCATGAGAGAATGGGCTATGCCCTTCGCGGGCTAAGGGCAGGGTGCGTACACCGGGGATGCGGGGAGTGCAAGTGTGGGGATTGGCTGGAAAACTTTAAATTCCTCATTCCGAACTTCAAGGAAGAGGGCAATTGGACCAGACTATTCGAATGCTGTTCGATTCGCATAACCATTTGCAAAGCGCCCGGTTCGGGAAACCGGTACAGGAGATTGTGGAGGAAATGGCGGCGGCGGGGATTTCCGGGTGCGTGGTAAATGCCACCCGAGAGAGCGATTGGGACGCGGTGGCGGGGCTGGCGATGGAGTTTCCAGGATATGTGAGGCCGGCCTACGGGGTTCATCCATGGTTCGCAGATACGGTGGAGGCGGGTTGGGAGGGGCGGTTGAGAAAGAGGCTGGAGGAAGACGAGAGGTCGACGGTCGGTGAGGTCGGCGTGGATGGCTGGGTGGATTCTCCAAGGATAGAGTTGCAGCAGCAGGTCTTCTCGAAACAAGTGGTGATCGCAGCGGACCTGGGGCGGGTGATGACCGTGCATTGCCTGAAAGCGTGGGAGGAACTTTTCGCTGCGATGGACCGCGCCCCGAGTTGGCCGGAGAAATTCCTGATGCACTCCTTCGGCGGGTCCATCGAGAGCGCCGAGCGACTGATGAAGGATCACGACGGGGTCATGTTTTCCTTTTCCGGCTATTTCCTGCAGGAGAGGAAACACAAGGCGCGAGACGTTTTCAGAAAACTCCCGGAAGACCGTATCCTGATCGAAACCGATGCTCCGGAGATGATGCCGCCGGAGAAATTCGTGGAGTTTCCGCTGGGGAAAGATCTCAATCACCCGGGGAATCTTAGAGCGATCGCGGAGGGACTTGTGGAAGGTATGGAACCGGGTTCGTTCTCACGAATTCAGCGGAACTCTTCTGAGTTCTGGGATTTGTAGCGGGAAGCTACGATTCTCCATTATCCTCGTAGTCCAGGTCCACCGGGTGGATGTACTTCGACTAAAGATCCGAAACAAAGGTGAAAATGGTTTCTTCACCTGCTTTCGAAAGGAGCGCGATAACGGCACACGGATCTCTGTAGGGGTATGATCCCACTTCTCCCTCTGGAAGCTTGATTGAAATATCATCTTTCCGTTTCACATCGATTCCGACTTCCTTCCCATGATCTACGGTGAGTTCTCTTTTCGAATGGATGAAAGTCACAGCCGTGCCGCTAAGGTTAATTACTCGGAACGACCACTTGTTCGTCTTCGCATCGCTTGGGATCAGATGCCACTTGGCACCATCGTCGGTAGGGAAAAGGATCGCGATACGCCGCTCATCTTGGTCCGGGACTTCAAGATCGGGTAGTTTTTCTGACGCGGTCCTGAGTGTGGCCGGACCCGACTTGAGCTTGAACGGCCCAGACGATAGATGACGTTCCACTGAAAATGGTGTTTCCGATTTTTCAGCGGAAAGAATCAATTCCAACGGCGCTTCTTCCGTGAGATTCACGACATTCAGGATCCCTGCGGAGGCAAGTGCCAACATAGCGAGTAGGGACGCAGCGGTAAAAAGGAAGTGTTTCATGGATTCTTTCCGGTTTCCGATGGTTTCTTTTTCTGCCGCCATGGTGGGACGCTCACGGTTCCGCCATATACGAGGGCTGCGGTATGGTTGCCTTCGAGATCCGAACCTGCGAGTAGATAAAATGGCTCTTTCTCACGCATTGAAGGAATCTTGGCGACGTTTTTGCCGTTTTTTTTGATTTGGAAAGATGCGCCGGACCAACCCGGGATCTCGTTGATTTTGAATCGTTCCACTTCGAGGCGTTGTGTGCCGAGTTGGAAGCGATTGTCAGTAGGGCAGAGCGAGACGAAACGGAGGGCGAGGCCTTCTGCCTGATACGTCGGGAAGCTCTTGATCCGGAGTAGCGGAGGGGCGGGTTCGTCATTTTTCGAGGGCTTCGGATCAGCCTCCAGATAGATGGCGACGAGCGAGCCCACACCTTCCTTGATCTGCAAAGATCCCTTGGCCTCTTCAAGTCCCTCCATCGCGATGGTCAGGCTTGCCGATCCCACGGGATACAGGAACCATCCAGTATCGTCGCCCGATTCCAGTCCGTCACCAGAAGGATTTTTCGAATCAATGCGTATTTCGCAGGTCTTCGCGCCTGGAATCAGATTCACGAAATTCAGAAACCCCCTACCTTCCTGAGCCATGGTCGGCCCGACAAGCAACAGAGCCGAGACGACTGTTCTAAAGAGTTTTTTCATAATACTTTCTGATGGTTAGGGGAGCGTCGGGGATGATATTTCCGACGGCATCTCTTTCGGGAAATATGCCGATATGATATTCACGGACCGAGCGTGCGGCGGGTTTCCCGGATGGACTGATCAGTTCTCCCGCGATGACGATACGGAATTTGTTCGATTTGTAGGAGACTAGCTCCATGACTTTCTTGAAGAGTTCCTCCCTACCGGCATCGTTCCATTCCTCGAATTCGGCCTGGTCGTATTCCAAACTCGGATCGGTGCGCTCCGGCACATGCGGTACGTTGATGAAGTTCTCAGGATTTCCGAAAAACGGCTGGTCCACCGGGGAAGAATAGTCACGGGCGATCAGAGGCTTCTCACGAACGAGGTTCAAATCGGATACCGAACGCATCGGGCGACTGGTCCGGTAAGCGATGACCTGGTCAGCAAAAATATCTCCGATGGTCGGATCTGTCGATTTTCTGGCGATTTCCAAGGTGTCAGCTACCGGATCATCATCCAGAGCGATTCCTGCAATCAGGGAACGAAGGACCTCGCGGGGTGCTGTGTTGATATTGATCGGCGCGAAGTCGGGCGCGGGGAGGGCGGACCGTCCGAGGGAAAACAAATCGAGTAACTGGGCAGCATACCGTCCCTCGCGGTCGAAGGCGGCAAACTCCGGGCGACCGACAGCCAAAGTGATTCCCCCGCCGGACTTCGCGTTCGCGCTGGCGGATGGCTTTTCCACATCCGACCATTGGGCGGGATCGAAGATATTTCCCAATTCTCCAAGCGATTCGTATTCACCGGCATTGGAGATTCTCGCCGGGGCGAGGTCCGGCTGGTTGGGGGGGAATTCCTTGTCGGCTATGGGAGCACCGCTTGATTTCAGAATGATGCGAGTATCGGTGGGCACTCGGGCATCCGTCCCGGAAGCCACACCTAGCGTGGAGTTGGATCCCCGATCCGGCCATTGTTCCAAACGGACTTCACGAAACGGTTTGTCGTTCGAAAGTTTGCGTTTGATCACTCGTCCACCCCAATTACTATTGTTGCCGTAGTCAGACTTTTGAAAAAAATCCCCGGAGTAGTAGGATGCGCGGGGGTCGCCGTACTGTCCGATATCCATATCATTGGCAGGAGAGCTGTTTCCTTTCCAACGTCTCTCGGAAAGGCCGGCTCTCATCAGGCTGTAGGTGCGCTCCACACCGCTGCGCGGATAATCGACGAGCTTACCGTTCCAGCTCAGTTCGAAGGAGCTGTCCGAATCGTCGGCATTGAAAGTAAGAGGCTCGGCAGGCTCGAGATCCACATCGAAGGTTTCGGTTTTTTTCCCGAGATGGATCACACGAAAGCCGTTGGGCGGGATGTTGACAGAGATCGGACCGTACTCCGCCTCACTGAAGTCTTTGGTTCCGTTCGCCCCGAGTTTGATTTTTCGTTTGTTTATGTTTTTGAATCCGATGTCGCCTGAGATCGACTGATCGGACGGATTCCAAAGTTCGAGATATGTATCTACGTCGATTTTCACCGAGCCTTCGGGACTGGAAACCCACTCGTATCGGTCGAACAGTTCGTTTACAAAAGGATAGGAATCCACGCCACGGTAGTCCCCTCCCGTGGTCGCATCGCTATCGGCGTCCGCGTAGTCGATGATGGAGGCGGCCAATGTTTTGACGTAGTCCTGGGAGTCCGGGAAGCCGCCTTTGCGGTCTTTGAAGTCGGGGAGGTTGCGGTTGATGATGTCGGCGATGCCGTCGACATCCGCGTTGCTGACGAGTTCGTTCAGATCGTGGGCGGGTTTCCCGGCATCCGCGTAGCCGAAGCCCTGGGGGATGATTTTCGGAGGACCGGGGGAGGCGGGTGGATCCAGGAAATAGAGATAGGGTTCGATGCGTTTTGCCTGCTCCGCATCAAGGACGGAGCGGACGGAGGCGGGGGTGCGGAGTTCGCCGCGTTTCGCTACCAATTCGGGTGGGATGACGGGGGCGTCCGCGGCGGGATCGAAAATGGTGGCGTAATCCAGCTCGGCGGTGCTGAGGCGTTTGTCCGGGGGGATGGTTCCTGCGTTTTTCCCGTCGATGCGCCCGGAGAGGTCCTCGATCCAGTAGGCGTAGCGGAAGCTGTAACCTTTGGCTCGGTGGCGGGGATTTCTACCCATTTCGCACGGGGGATATTCTGGTCGTTGACCGTGGTCCGGACGAGTTTTTCCGCGTCGCCAACGTAGTTCGTGAGATCGGTGAGCAAGGTGGCGGTATCGATCTCGGAAGTGCCGGCATCGCGCTCGGAGGCTCCGCTGAAAAGAGGGATGCCACGCCATTTTCCTGTCGTGGGATCAGCCGGATCGGTTGGCTGGAACACGGCCCCGTAGGTGAAGAACTGTTCGCGGAAGCCGAGCGGACGAGCGGTATCCGCGACGGTGGGAGCGGTGGGGTCTTCGAGCCGGAATACGACGGAACCATCCTGCGAAGCGATTTCGGTAACGCTGGCGAGGGCGGCGGCGAGACCGCTTTCCACAGCCATTTCCGCACGAGCGGCATCCGAGTAGGAGCGGGCGGTTTTACGCTCCAAGGACATGACGGTGAGCATGCCGACAAGCAGCAGCATCAGCCCGGCGACGGCGATGATGGACATGGGAAGCGCGAAGCCAGGTGCCTCCTTCTCCCGTGGGATAGCTGAGTTCATTGCGCCAGTGTGAGGGTTCGGGTGAATTCGCGGATCAGGGGTTTCTCCTGGTCACGCGGGGCGGTGGCGAGGCGATCCCAGTCGGCTTTCGTCTTGAAACGCCTAGCGGAGGAATCGTCGATAAAGCGGATGGTGAGTTCCAGAACGGAGGGAGCTGCCGACGAGGTTCCGCTCCAGTCCTCGAGCGCGCCGGCGGAGTTGACGAATTGCGGTCGGGCGTGGAACCCGAGGAGATTGAGGACGATGGGTTCGTCATTGGCGGGATCGGTAGTGGGGAAACTGGCACTTGTCCCGGGGGTGATGACGGCCTCCTGTGTTTCCCTGGGGCCTAGCTGTTTGCGGAAAAGAGCCGGGACGAGCGCGTCGCCCGGTGCGTCCAGATAACCGACGTAATAGACCGCGGTTCCGAGATCGCCGGGATCGGGCGGGGTGGTTTCCGCAAGGACGTCCTGCTCGTCCTCGGAAAGAGTCCGGACGAAGGCGATCTTGTCCGAGGTTTCGGGTCCGCCGGAGGAGTCCGCCGAGTCGCGGATGAAATAGGTGGAGGGCAACCGGGTGGAGAGTTCGTTCTCGAAAAAGCGGACGAAGGCGCGCGCCTGGGAGACGGTGTTCACCGCCCGCTGGGTACGGGTGTAGCTATCGGTGGTGGTGCCGACGAGGGAGAACAGGGCGATCATGATGACGGAGGTGATGGCCATGGCGACAAGCAGCTCGATCACGGAAAAGCCGGGACGAAGGGCGTTTCGGGATGACTCGGAAAATTTCACAGGGAGCCTTGGCGGTAGGTGAGGACGTTGTAACGGAGGTCGCTGCGGTTGACCGGCGTGGATTTCGCAGGATGCAGCACACGGATATGGAGGTGGGAAAGCGGGGCGGTGGCACCGGGGGGGAGGGTGATGTTCGGCGGCGTGTGGGCCTCGCCATACACCGCGACAAGGTACACCGCCTTCGGGATCGTGCTCGGGGAATCGATGTCCGAGGCACTACCCTCCGCCACGAATTTCCCATCCGAATCATAGGCGAGCACGAGCGGGCCGGATGCGCTGGAAAACGCGGGAAACGGCACGTCCGTGGTGACGACGGATTGCCGGACGGGGTCCGCCCACTTGGAAAGCAGCTCGCGGCGCACGTCTTCGGCCAGCCAAGCGGAGCGGGTATCCGCCTCGGCGCCGAGCCGCGAGGACGTGGTGGAGGCGATGGCAGCGAGGATCACCGGGACGATGAAGCCGACGACCCCGATGGCGATGACTACCTCCATCAGCGTCATGCCACGGCGCTTCCCGGATTCCGGTTTTTTCGCAAAATCATTCATGGCTCCACTTCGCGGGTGCGCCCGGTGAGGCGGTTTACTTCGAACAATTCAAAGACGGGACGGCTCCCTCCACGCTGGGTGAGAGCGAGGCTTTCGCCGCTGCGGGTGGCCTGGGCGATGGCGATGCGGATCGGTGTCCCGGCGATGGGACGCACGATCTGCCCGCTGGGGCCGAAAACGATGAAATGGCCGCTGATCGCACGGCCTTTGTAGTTCGTCGCGAGCCTGTCGGTCGTATCCATCAGCGTGGCCTTCCCGGAGGAAACGAGTGCGGCGGTGAGGAAGTGGAAATTTCCAGGAAGTTTCTCCCAACGCTGGAGCTGCGCATCCTCCGGAGTGGGATTTCCCGAGGCATCCTGCTCCTTGGCTGGCTTGTAGTTTCCCGTCTCGTCTTTCTCCACCTCGAAAAGGCTCACGGACCGGGCGCCAAGGTCGGTGCTGGCGCTGATTTCCGGGACGACGATGGCGGTCGCGGTGCCCGATGCGATGGCATGCGCACGCGCTTGCTGAAGGTGTGCCGTGATGATTTCCCGGGAAGCGAGGCGGGCCGTGTTGGAGGAGTTCGAAAAGATCGGGACGGCCGCGACCAACAGGACCGAGATGATCGCCATCACCGCCAGCAGCTCGACGAGGCTGAAGGCGGGCTCGGTTTCTGGTCGTTGAGTTTGAGGGGCATGCATCGGATCCTGGCAGCTGGCGAGATGAACGTGAAACGGTTCAGCATTTCAGGTGCCACGACTAAGTAAATACAGAAAAGTTACCGTCGTCCGACCTGCTTTCGTGCAAAGATATTGTCACGAAACTCTTCAGCCGCCTTGGCACGGCGTCTCCAGCAGGTCTGAAAAGCCGCAAAATATGCGGGATTCCGAGGGGGGGAGATTCCGGAGAGGGACATCATTTTCCAGAAACTCCCGGCAGAGCGCGTCAAATTCCTCCGGAGTTTTCATGCGCCGGATACCGTGGCTGAAACCTTCGGGCAGCCCCTCTCCGATGTACACGAGAGTCTTTTTCATGCGCTGGATGTGTAGCAGCGGGTGGAAATCCGGGGCTTCTCGGGCGAGTTCTTCCGACAGATCCGCAATGTAGGCGGACAGGTCCCGATGGGTGGGGACCGGGACTGGCTCCCCGAGAAAGGCTGCCTGGATCTGCTGGAAAATCCATGGATTCCGGATCGCTCCCCGACCGACCATGAGGCCGGCTGCTCCCGTTTCTCCATGGTATGCGAGGGCGGTGGCGGGATCGACCACGTTGCCGTTGGCGATGACCGGGCAGGACATGGCTTCGACAGCCGTTTTCACAAAACCCGGGCGGACCGGAGTCTTGTAGCGGTCCATCACCGTGCGTCCGTGGATGGTGAGTCCGTCGAGCGAGTGGCGGCGGAACACTTCCAGAAGCGAGGGGAACTCGTCCGGCGAGTGATAGCCGAGGCGGGTTTTCACGGTGAAACGGCCGGGGATCGCCTCACGCAAGGCGGCGAGGATCTCACCAACCTTTTCCGGAGATCTCAGAAGACCCCCGCCCGCATCCTTGCGGCACACGACGGGAGCGGGGCAGCCGAGATTCAGATCGACCCCGGCGATCGGGTACTCGCATAGCTCGCGCGCGGTGCGCACGAGATTCGGGATGTCCCGGCCTATCATCTGGGCGAAGATCGGGCGGCCCGTCTCGTTTTCGCAAATCGAGCGCAGGATGTATTTGTTCAGTCGGGAATCCGGGTGGACGCGGAAATACTCGGTGACGAACCAATCCGGCGGACCGCGTCTGGCGAGCACCCGCATGAAGGGGAGATCGGTGACATCCTGCATCGGCGCGAGCACGAGGGCGGGTCGGTCGTTTGGAAGGAATTCGCGCATAGGCGGAGGTTCTGGGCGGACTCAGGAATTGGTTTGACAATCAAACCCGCTTCCTAATGCTGGTTCCGAATAACAACCAAGGTATACCAGTGGAAAGTGATTTGTTGCATACGGAAAAGATTTTGTCGGATAGGAAAACCTTTTTTCTCGATCTGAAGCAGAACTCGCGTGGGATGGTGGTGAAAATCACGGAGGACGTGAGCGGGAACCGCGATACGATCATGGTGCCGGTGGAGATCCTCGGGGATTTCATCGCGGCCCTGACAGACATCAAGGAAACCGCCGACGAACAGGACGAAGAGGAGTAGGCCGCCGAGGGCGCGAATCCCTTCGATTCGACTTGAAGGCCGGTGACACCGAGGAAAGGATAGTCTGACAGAATGACCAATCCCTCCGTCAACATCGCCAGACTCGTATATCTGCTCGTCTGCCAGGCGGCCGGAGTGGCGATCGCATTGAGCACGAGCGGCACTCCCATCGAGATGTCCGTCACGACCGGGCTGCTGTGCGGGCTGGGTATCGGGTTCGTTTTCATCGGTATCGAGCGTCTGATGCAAGGCTTCACCTTGCGCGGGTTTTCCACCGCTACCTTCGGGCTGGGCGTGGGACTTTTCTGTGCCTGGCTGCTGACCCGGGTGGAGATTTCCGCCTTGTTGGAGCTGGCTTTCCGCGACCGGATCAGTAGCGGAGGTGACGAGGAAACGGTGGTGAACGCACTGCGTTTGGCGCTGGACGTGACACTCTTCGCGAGCCTCGGATTCATCGGCACGGTGCTCGCTCTGCGCAGCAACCGGGACGATTTCGCCTTCATCATTCCCTACGTCCGCTTCCGCCAGGACGCCAGCTCCGGCCAGCCCATCGTGATGGATGCGGAGACCGTGATGGACGGGCGCATTCTCGGCCTGCTTTCCTCCGGATTTCTCAGCGGCAGACTGATCGTGACGCGCTTTGTCCTGGAGGAAATCCAGACCCTGGTGGACGAGAGCGGAAACGGCACCCGCCAGCGCGCGCAGCGGGGGCTGGAGAATCTGGAGCGGATGCAGGGATCTCCGGACATACAGATCTCCATCCATGAGGCGAAGACCTCACCGGAAGCGCAGACTTCCCACGCGCGCCTGATCGAGACTGCGAAGTTTTTCGCGGCACGGTTGCTGACACTGGACGAGGGCCTGACGAAGATCGCGAAGCTCCAGGGAGTTTCCGTGCTCAACATCAACGAGCTGGATCTCGCGCTCAGCGTTCCTCTGGCTGTCGGCGAGAAACTCCGTGTCGCTCTGGTGAGAACCGGGAAGGAGGACCACCAGGGAGTCGGCTACATGCCGGATGGTACGATGATCGTAGTAAACCAGGCGGTCGGCGAGATCGGACGTTCGGTGGACGCGGTGGTGACCAGCACGCTGCAGACGGCCGGCGGCACGCTGATTTTCGCGGAGCTATGCTGAGGCCTCGGTGAGCGTGAAAACGGTGATTTCCGGGCGCACGTTGAACCGCACCTGATGTAGATACCCCAAAGCGCGGTTGATATACAGGTCCCGGCCGCCGGTCAGGGGGAAGTGCCCGGAGGTATAGCGCTTGTTTTTCACAGGTAGCACCGGTGGCGGCAGGAACGGCGGCTTGCACTGGCCGCCGTGGGTATGGCCGGAAAGGATCCATCCCCGGTATCCGCTCCAGTCACCCTGATCGACCGTATCCGGATTGTGACTCAGGACGAGGGTCGCGCGTGCGGCTTCCAGGCGCGAGATCCCGAGCGGAAGATCGATTTTTTCCGCCCAGGCATCATCCAGCCCCAGCACCTGCAGGCCGCCGATATCGAGAACCTCGTTGCGAAGCACCGGGATGTTCCGCGTCTTCAGAGCGGAGATGATCTTCAGGGCCCAGCTCTCCTCCGCCCACATGCTCCCGTAGTCGTGATTCCCGAGAACCGCCGCCGTCCCCAGCGAGCCGGTCGGCAGATGCGGAAACACCTTCTCCATCTGGCTTTCCGTTTCCTCATCGAGCGAGATGAAATCCCCCGTGTAAACGATGATTTCCGGCTCGAGCGCGGAGATTCTTTCAAAACTACTGATCAGGAAATCACCCGAAACCCTGCTTCCCGCGTGGATGTCGCTGATCTGGACCAGCGTTTTTCCCTCCAGTCTTTTCGGCAGATGACGGACGGGTAGAAGCCTCTCGACCAGCTCCAGCCAGAAAGGCTCGACCAGGGCGGTGTATGCCAGCGTGGCCGCTCCGCCGCCGTAGATCCCCAGTCTCAGCGCGTTGCGGCGAGTGAAAAGTTTTCGTTTCATCCGGATCTGTGTCTAGCCTGCCTGCCACGCCACCTCAAACACGAATCCCACCTTTCCTCCCTTTCATGACCATTCCGGAAACCGCCGCCCTTTTCATCCTGCCCGGCCCCGTCATCCATCATGCCGAGATCACCACCGGCCTGATCAACACCACCTACGTGGTGACCTGTCGCAGCGGCCAAACCGAGACGCGGTTCATCCTGCAATCGATCAACAGCGCCGTGTTTCCGGAGCCACAGAAAGTGATGGAAAACATCTTCCACGTCACCGGCCATATCGGCGCGCGCGATCCGGAAACCGGCCAGCTCTGCCTCATCCCGGTGCAGGACGGGAAAAGCTGGCTCACCCTGCCGGACCAGACGATCTGGCGCTGCTACCCGTTCCACGAAGGCACCGAAACCTTCGAACATATCGATTCTCCGGAGAAAGCATACCGCGCGGCTGCCGCCTTCGGGCGCTTCCAGGCTCTGCTTTCCGATCTCGATCCCGCTACCCTGCACGAGACCATCCCCGCCTTCCACCACACCCCCACCTATTTCGGGAAACTTCTCGCGGCGGCGAAAGAAGACTCTTGCGGACGGCTTGCGGAAGCGCGCTCCGAGTTCGATACCGCACGCTCGCACGAGGCCCTCGCCATCCTCCTCACCGGAGCCGGCCTGCCCTGCCGCATCACTCACAACGATACCAAGATCTCCAACATCCTTTTCCCGACCGATGGAGATCTGCCGCCCATCGTGATCGATCTGGATACCGTCATGCCCGGCCTCGCGCTCTTCGATTACGGCGATCTCGTTCGCTCCGCCGCCGCCAGTGTCGCCGAGGACGAACCGGACACGGAGAAAGTTTTCGTCAACGAGGAGCTCCGGACCGCCCTCACGGAGGGATATCTCTCCGCCGCTTCCGATTTCCTCACCCCGGAGGAAAAAGCCCTGTTGCCGGATTCCGTGAAAGTCATCACCCTCGAGCTCGCCACCCGTTTCCTCACAGATCACCTGCGGGGCGACAGATATTTCCGCACCGATTACCCCGGCCACAACCTCGTCCGCGCGCGCAACCAGCTCGCGCTCCTGAAAACCATGTGACCTCATTTCCTCGTTTTTCCGACGCATCACTTGCCACCCCGGCCTTTCCCCCTTGCGGAACTCCCCTCCCCTGCCCGAAACTTTCTCCGAAACAACATCCAATAACATCATGCAACTCACCAACACCGCATACGGCACATGGAGCGCGGGCCGCTTCATGCACTTCGGCGAAACCCTTTCCGAGGACCGTTTCCTCGGCTGTATCAAAACCGCCTACGAATCCGGCATCCGCACCTTCGTCACCTCGGACGTGTATGGGAACGGCAAGGCCGACGAGCTTCTCGGAGTCGCCCTGAAAGGCATCGACCGCTCCACCTACTCGCTCGTCGGCATGATCGGCCACGACTTCTACGATGGCGAACGCAAAGGCTCCCAGGGCTATCCGCGCTTCACCGATCCCGAGCTGCGCGGCCCGGACGGCTATGACGAATTCGTCCAGCGCGCCACCAAGGCCTCGCTCGAACGCTGCGGCACCGATCACTTCGATCTGCTCATGCTGCACAACCCCGACGTGCACGGATACACCTCGGACGCCGTCTGGAAAGCCATGGCCAACGCCAAGGAAACCGGCCTCACCAAGCAGCTCGGCATGGCCCCCGGCCCCGCCAACGGCTTCACCCTCGACCTCCTGGATTTCTTCGAGAAATTCGGAGACATCATCGACTGGACCATGCTCATCCTCAACCCGCTGGAGCCGTGGCCATCCAATCTCCTGCTTCCCGCTTGCGAGAAAAAAGACATCAAAGTCCTCACCCGCGTCGTCGATTACGGCGGAGTCTTCCACGATGATCTCGGCGGCCCCGACCACGTTTTCAAACCAGGCGACCACCGCACCTACCGCCCGGACGGCTGGGTCGGCAGAGGTATGGAAAAGGTCGAGAAAATGCGCCCCATCGCAGAGAAATACAATCTCAGTCTCATCGAGTTCGCCAGCATCTGGAATCTCAGCCAGAGCCCCGTGGAATGCGTCGTCCCCACCTTCATCCAGGAAGCCGGGGAAGGTGCCAGACTCATCGAGGACAAGATCCGGGAATTCGGGAAAATGCCCGACGTCCGCCTCTCCCCCGAGGAGATCGAGACCATCCGCAAGATCGGCGACAACACCGGCTGCATGACACTCAAAGGAGCCAGCAACCGCCACGCCACCAGCGAGCGCTGCGACGAATGGCCCATGCGCCCCGAACTTCTCGAACTCGCCGAGCGCGAGGGCCTCGGAACCGAGTGGTAAGGCAGGAATGCGGACGGAGCGCTGCCTTCAGGCGGCGCGTCCTTCCAAGCTTGCGTTTTTCCTTGAAAACCCGTGCCCCACAGGCCATATCAGCCCCCGCTTCCACGCGAAACGTCCCATCGGAGGGGTGGTAGAGTGGTCGATTGCGCCAGTCTTGAAAACTGGAGAGCCGAAAGGTTCCGTGGGTTCGAATCCCACCCCCTCCGCCAATTTGCCCATCATCCTCACAGGTGAGTTCATAACGCGTTCCCCGGTTTCCCAAACGCACCCCGGGGTGGGATGAGAACCCCTGCGAAGCACCGGGTTCGAGTGCCCGGGTTTCGCTCGTAGCGAACTTGCATTCCGACCGCGATAGCGCACCCCGCACAGCCGGAGGCAATCCCAACGACTCCACCAAACTCCCTACGCCTGCTTGAGCATCGCAAAGATGAGCCTCGCGAACATCTTGCCTTTCCTGGCATCAGAAAGGAGCTGGATCTTCTGGTTCTGGTGAACCTCGCTGCTGTCGAGAACCGCGTTGTAGAGTGCTTTGGGAAAGTCTCCCAGCATCGCTTGCTCGTCGGTGTTGTTGGCGATCTGCTGCATGACCGTTTCGTTTTCCCGCATCTTGTCGCGGATGGTGTTCGCGTAGTTGATGAGGTCAGAATCCGTCAAAGCATCGGTATTGAAGACCTCGTTAAGGCGCTCAAGGATACGGGAAAGAGCTTCCTCCGCCTTGTCCTTGGACTTTCCCGAGCCGCCTTCTTTGTTGGGTGAAAGCCCTTCGTCATCATCACCCAGTTTGATCTTCTGCTGGCGGATCTTTGAGAGCCGATAGTGAGTCATTTCCACATTGCTCAGATCCAGCGGATCTTCGTCCTCGAACGACTCGCGAAGCAGCGGACGGAGATGGCGGGCGAACACGTTCAGTTTTTCCAGCTCCTTATCATCGTATTCCACGATCTGCGACATGAACTCATAGAAGCGCACGTAGGTTCCCAAGTCCTTCTTGAAAATGTCCAAGGTGTCCTTCGCCTTCTTCGCCTCCTTGAACGCCTTCTCCGCATTGGCAACAAGCACCGGGTCTTTCGTTTTTTTCGTGCGCTCGAATATCGCCTTGGTCTCCTTGTAAGCCTCCATCGCCTCCTTGTAGCGCACCTTCCAGCGTTCCGTCGCCGGCTTTACGATGTTCGAGAGAACCGCCTGACTTTTGTTCTTCTGGAAAAAGGCCGTGCAGAATTGCTCCACCTCCTGCCAGAGAAAAATACCAGCTGCCCGGAGCTTGTCGAATAGGTCGAAAATCTGGTTGGGATCGGAGACGTCGTTGAGCTTCGCCGTCTTGTAGTAGGGCAAAAACGAATCGAGAATCTCCTGTGGCTCATTGAAGAAATCGAGCACGAAAGTCCCGCTCTCCTTTTTCCCTGCATACGTCCGATTGAGGCGAGAAAGCGTCTGCACGCACTCCACACCACCGAGCTTTTTGTCCACATACATGGCGCAGAGTTTCGGCTGATCGAATCCGGTCTGGAACTTGTTCGCCACGATCATCACCTGGTACTCCGTGGTATCGAAGGCGATCCGCATATCCCGACCCTTCGAGCCCCGGGTTCATATTGATCTCCGTGAATTTCTCTCCGAGCAGCCCTTCCGCATTCGGATCTTTTTCGGAAAACTGCACCTCACCTGAGAAGGCGACCATGCCGTGCATCTGGTCGTAGCCCATGGCGGCGATGTATTTATCGAAGCCCAACTTGTAGCGGACAGCCTCCTTGCGTGAACTGGTGACGACCATCGCCTTCGCCTGGCCGCCGAGCAGTCCCATCACGTTATCGCGGAAATGCTCTACAATGACCTGAACCTTCCGGGAAATATTGTGATCGTGCAGGCGCACCCATTGATTGAGCTTCACCCTCGCTCGCTTGCTATCCACCTCACTGTCCTTTTCCCGCACTTTGAGCGAGAGCTGATAGGCGGTGCGGTAGTTCGTGTAGTTCTCCAGCACATCGAGAATGAAGCCCTCTTCAATCGCCTGACGCATGGAGTAAACATGAAACGCCACCGGCTTGTTTTTCTTGGAAGGTGCCTCCTCCGGCTTGGGCAAGCGCCCGAAGATTTCCAGCGTCTTTGCCTTGGGTGTCGCGGTGAAAGCGAAGTAGCTCAGATTGGAAGACTTGCGGCGCGAGCCCACGACGGCATCCAGCATGTCTTCCGGACTGAGATCCACATCCTCCTCCTCGCCTTCCGTCATCAGGACTTCCTTGAGCTGTCGGGCGGTGCTCCCGGTCTGCGAGGAGTGCGCTTCATCGGCGATCACCGCGTAGCTCCTCTCCTTGAGGCTGACGCTGTTCTCAATCGCTTTCAACACATGCGGAAATGTCTGGATCGTCACGATGATGATGGGCTGCGACTGCTCCAGCGCCTTCGCCAGCTTCTCGGATTTCGAGCCTTCCCCTTCGTCCCGGTTGATGCGCCCCACCACCCCATCCGTTTGCTCGAACTGGGAAATCGTATCCTGCAACTGCGAATCCAGCACCGTGCGGTCGGTGATGACGATCACCGAGTTGAAGAGCTTGTCGCCACTTTCATCATACAGCGATGAGAGCTGATGCGCTGTCCACGCGATGGAGTTCGATTTTCCTGACCCGGCACTGTGCTGCACCAGATACTTGTGACCGGAGCCTCTTCCTTCGCGCTTTTGAGCAACCGATTGACCACCTCCCACTGATGGTAGCGGGGGAAAATCAGAGTCTCCTTGCGCTTCTTTCGTCCCTCCCAATCTTCATCCTCCTTGATCTCCAGGTGAATGTAGCGATGGAGAATGTTGAGCAGGTTGTCTGGCTTCAGCACCTCGTTCCAGAGGTAATCCGTCGCGTAGCGGTTCACATCCTGCGGCACTTCATTGCCCGCGCCGCCATCTTTGGTCCCTTTGTTGAATGGGAGAAAATAGGTGTTCTTGCCTGCCAGCTTTGTAGCCATATAGACCTCGTATTGACTGACCGCGAAGTGAACCAAGGCACCCCGCTTAAAAGTCAGCAGTGGCTCCGCCTTCTTGGTGGCCGGATCAATCGCAAGACGTGTTTCCTGGTATTGTTTGATCGCGAGGTTCACCGCCTGCTTGAACTCGGACTTAAGTTCCATCGTCGCCACCGGCAGGCCATTGACGAAGAGCACGAGATCAATGCGCCATGCTTTTGCCTTCGCCTCGGAGCATTCTTCCAGCTCGGACTTTTTCACCCACGGGCTGTAAACCAACTCCGGCACCACCCGCATACGGTTCTTCCCGTAGTTCGCGAGAGTCTCCGCATTCAGATCATGCTCCGGACGAAACTGGCAGAGAAAGAAGCGAGTGCCACGGTCGCGGACGGGATTGCGCAGCACACCCAGCGTGCCGAAGGATCGCAGCGCCTTGTCCGGGGCATTGGGATCCGCCTTGGCAAGCTGCGCCGCCACCCGCTCCACGAGCTTCGCCTCCGCCTGACCCGGGTAGAGCTTGCTGAACTTCTCCCACTCCTTCGGCTGGCTGTCCTTTACGAACGCAATCAGATCCTCCTCATAAATCGCCAGCTCACGGTTGTAGTTCTTTGACTCTCCCCGGAGCCAGCCATTGGCCTCCATTTCGGAGATAACATCGGCTTGGAAAATCTGTTCGGCAGTCTGATCGCTCATGGGATTGTTTTGAGAAATTTGGTGATCGTCGCGATGCTCTCGTCGAGACTTGGATAGTCTCCGTAGATCATGCTCCGCATCATTTGATAGTCACCCTGCCATTGCGAGAGCATCTTGTCGGAGATCGGAGTGATCTGTAAATCAACTGGCGAAATGCCGGGATAGTCCACCCAAGTTTGCCGGAAATGAACGCTGCGGTGAGCGTTTACATCTTCGAACAATTCATTGTCCCACACCACCTTCCCGCTTTGGATCAGGCAATGAAGATCATAGTAGTGTCGTGCCAAGCGGGCTTGCTGGGTGCGGGTGTCCGGCGCGGTGTTTTCTTCGTGTATGATGAAGAGCTTTTCCAATAAAGTCCGCGAAGGTGAAAGGATCTTGGCTGGGAAATAGGAACTTTTAAAAACCTCCGGGAACTGCTCGGCCACAAAAGACGATAGCATCACGCTTTCCTCCGGTGATCCCTCCGCCTTGGCACTGAATTCGATTTTGACGCGGGAGCGGATGTAGTCAGTTTGCCGCATTCCTGTGAGGCAGGGGTAGTTCAAGAAAATGCAGTAGGGATCCCGAGCTGACTCCAGCTCCGTAGTCTCATCGCTCAGCTCCAGTGACCAGGATCCCGGCTTGAGTCTCAAATGATTCACCGCGTCTTTCAAAATGGGCGCTATCACCAGAATGATTTTCTCCCGGGCGATTTTCCGTAATTGTTTCTGCCTACGTTCGAGCTGGCTGGGATTCGTCGCGGTTTCCGGAGAATTGGAATCAGTGATCCCCAGCCAGATACGCGAGACCGCGAGATCGATGTCTTCCGAAAATCGCTCGATCAAGCCGAAGCCCTTCGATAGTGAAGTCCCGCCCCGGAAGGTAAGCTGAGAGCTTAGTTCAGGATGGGAAAAGAGAACATGAAGCACCCAGCAGGCCCAGAGGTCTTTCTCAACATAAGATGCTGGGATCCCCATCCGTTGTGAAACTTGTTCGTAGGCGACCGTCTTGCGCTCATCGGGTAGTTGGAGGAAGGCTTTCATAACCCGGAAGAATGCTCTTTTTTGGCCAGAGTGCGGAAATGTTCGGCGATCCATCCCGGCGGATAGCTGATGTCTTTCAGTAAGATCTCCTTCTCCCGTGCCGAGAGTGTCCGTGAAAGCTGTGAAAGCATTTCGGGGCTGATTCGCTCTTTTTTCAGGTAGCGGAAGGCTTGAGTGATCAGTCCGCTGATCCTGCCCGCCATCCGCATATTCCGCGGAGTCGTGCGCTTCAGGACGATTGTGCGGGTGTCGATCTGAAGGGTGCGGTCATCGAGATTCGTCATGTACTCATAGCTCGCCGGAATCTGATCGCTCAGACCCAGGATATTGGCGGCATTCGCTCCCGAGGGCTGAAGTTTTGCGCCTTCCTCTGTGCAGAGAGCCTTGGCCACCCGCTCAGGTGAAGGAGGAGCCGTGCCGAAGACGGAATCCTGTATGGGATAGTCATAGAGCCCACGGGCAATGCGGCGGATGGTGCCTTTTCCCACCAGGCTCGATAGCGCCTGATCCACGCTATCTCGGCTCCCCACATCCAGGAATCTCTTTGGTGTGAAGGCATAACCCCTTCCCTGACCGTAGATGCGAGAAATGATCTTGTCTTCAATGGATCGCACGGAAGAAGGGTGATCAAAAATTTCAGAAAAACCACCTAATTTTTCTGAATTTACTGACCCGCATATCCGAGCTATTTCAAGCTTAACTCTCGCCAAACGAACGGACGATTTCCTGTTCGAGCTGGTTTGCGAAATCCTCCACCTCGTCTTCCTCCACCAGAACGACACTCTTGGACGAATCCAGGATCTTTTTTGCATCGCCGAACGCCTTCTCATGGCGGTCATCGGCGGGCTTGCCGAGCAGGAAGTGCAGGCGGTGCTCGTCCTTCGCCTGAGCGAGAAATTGCGACTCGCCGAACCAGCGGTGTGCCTTGTGGCGAACGTCTTCCGCTTTCACGAGATCGAAGGAAAGGGGCTGGTAAACGTTCCAGACGCCGTTCTTCCATGCTTGGTCAAACGTGTGCCGCGCCAATGGGGCGACAATTTCATGGGGCGAAATATGCTTCTGGATACGCTCGCGGCGGAACACCGGGCGATAGACCGTGCGGAAAATGATGCCTTCGTCCCGGCGGTAGTTATCGAGCACCGAGTAGTGACACTCAATGAGGCGCTCGGAAATGTCATCGATCTCCGCTTGCGGGGACTCGCACAGGCCACCTGCCGAAAGGCTCCATTGCAGTGCGGCGGCATCCACTGGCACGACCTGTATGGCGAGGTCACGGGCGCTCTGAGGCTCCGAGGGTAATACCAAAGATGGCGCGGACTCGGCCAGTTCCTCGCCCAGCTCACGGAAGCGCGTATCGATCCGCTGGATCAGCTTGCGGTAGTCGTCCTTGTGGAAGTCTGCGAAAAACTTCGAGAGTCGGCTGAACTTCTCCGTCGCGCGAAACAGTAACTGCTGGCTCTCCGGTGCCCATAGCAAGACACCCACGTTCGCGAACTCTCCGGAGAGGGGTTCGTGAAAGTAGCGCAAGGAAACAGAAGCTGTAGGGCTGCTTCTTCATAGAGATTTCGTATGGGCAGAGAGGTAGTCGAAAAAGTCGTCAATTCGGCTCTTGAGGGCGGAAACGTAGTCGAGAACTTCCGCGAAGTCCATACTCCCGTGCATCACGTTTTGTGAAATCGCCCTTCGTGTCTTCAAGGCCAACGGCCTGACCTATCGCACCAATCCCAGGGCACCGTTTCTCTCTGCCCTGGGCTGCGATAGCTTGCCGCTGGAATATGGAGAAGGAGTTTTCAACTCCTTTGCGGAGGATGGGCGAATCATGGGAAGAGGCCGTTTTATCGGTCCAGCCGTCAGAGGCATTCGCTTGGGTTGTGCAAAGGAGTTGAAAACTCCTTCTCCATATTGCGAATCTACTCCTCAGGCTCCCAATCGCGCACGTCGATCTTGCCGGTCACGGCGGCGGAGATGAGCGCGGTGCGGCGTTCTTGGAGGAGGGTGATTTGGGTTTCGGAAAATGTTATCAATGATCCCATCCTGTCTCGTGACTCATTGATAAATTTTAGAATCGAATTTTGCTCCTCTAATGGAGGGAGTGAGATTGGAGCTTCCCCGATAATTTGCATATTCAGACCATCCATAGTAGTTCCTATCGAGTGGAGGGAGAAATAATCTTGAATATGATTGGAGTGAAATACCTCCTTTAAGAAATGTGGATCAGCTTGCCCCTCGGAGATCCGGTATTTGACGAGTCGTGGATTGATTATTCCTTTTTCTGCATCTTTTGGAACGATGGCTACGCGGCCTATCGTTCCCATCACGCTTACGAGCATGTTATTCTCAGACACTAGGTGCCGTTGAAGCTCCCTAAATTTTTTTGGAGGAATGTAGTAATCTCCGACTGAAAAGTTATCAGGGATGACCTGCTGCTGACCATAAACTCGCACTCCCTCCGATGTATACATGGACTTTGTGAGAGACGATCCGTAGGGACCGGATGCACCTTCGGTTATCGTAAATTTGAAGCGTTTCACCTCCCAATGTTCCGGGACTTGGCCGAGCCATTCGATGCCGGAGTCTTTGAGGGAGGCTTGGGGGTTCAAGCCTTTGGTGACGGCGTGGCTGATGACGGCCTGGCGTTTTTCTTTGAGCAGGGCGATCAGCTCTTGCTGCTTCTGGATCAAGAGATCGATCTTCCCTGTCTCGTGGTCGAGGAAACGTGTGATTTGGATTTGTTCGGGGAGTGGAGTGAGAAATAGAAGGCTATTAGAGAGTTTTTCTGCCGTGTAGTGGGCAATTGTGGCTTTGTTGCAAAGTGTAGAGATGAAGTCGGATGCTTTGAGCATTTGCATCCAATAATATAGAAAGGAGGTGGAGTTCTCTTTTTTAGCCCTCACTCGATTGATGGCATTTTGAATGTAGCATTCGGGTAATTCACACCTCCAGATTGCAGAGCGGCCTACGTCGCCCCCTTCGCTGACCAGAAGATCTCCTGCCTTCAACAGTAAAGAGGCTCTATCTTGTGGCGAGAACCACATGTAGGCAGTGTCGTCTGCAGAAATTCCACTAGGTTGGATGTTTGCCGCTTTAAGGTAAGGTCTATATTGATCTCCCGCATTTTTCTTTGTCTTTTGCAGCATCTTACCGAGAGCTATGTCGTAGCCCTTTTTAATCGCGGTGGATGACCAGTGATTTGGAATTTCTCTTAACCACTCCACGCCCGAATCCCGATACTCGGGATACGCCTTATACTTCCCGTCCATCACGAATGCACCTCCTGTAGGAGCTTCATGATTTCCTTGCTGACTTCATCGAGGTCGCGGTCGATGTCTTCGAGGTCGCGGGGTGGTTGGTATTGGTAGAAGTGGCGGTTGAAGGGGATCTCGTAGCCGACGATGCCGATCTTGCCGTCGAGGGCATCGGTCTTGCTGGCATCGATCCAGGCATCCGGGACGTGGGGGAGGACTTCCTTTTTCACATAGGCTTCGTTGAGCGCGTTGACGGTCTGGCTGGGATCGAGCGGGACGTTTTCGTAGTCGCGGAGGTCGCTATCGGCTTTGTATTCGATGGCTTTCCCGGCGATGTCGAAGATGCCGTAGAGGGGCTTGGCGCTGCCTTTTTTGTGGATCTTCTTGATGACTTTTTCCGCCTCGGGATTTTTCCAGGAGACGGCGGAGGTGAGTTGTTTTTTCGCGGCGGTGTCCAGCTTGAGATCGGTGGCTTGGCAGGCGGTTTTGAGGGTGGCCTCGTAGGCGTTCATGTCATCGTGCTGCGCGGTGCCGATGTGGGCTTGGAGTCATTCGCGTCAGGTTAAGGCGATGATGCCTGATTCTATTGGGGATTTCCGCGTTCGTTTATCCCGTTTGATGTGGCGGTCGTCGGGATCGAATAGCGCCAGTTGGGAAAATTCCCGGACTTTCACCAACTGGTTGCCGAGTATGTCGTAGAGTTTTTCATAACTCAGCTCCGCCCGCCCGATTCGCTCCGTCATGGCCGTGGCCATCTTCATCCCGAGCTGGTGCGCGATCATTGCCGCCAGGACGATGGCATGGATGTGGTGGGTGCCGCTCTTGCGCTTGAGTGCCTCGCCCAGGTTGAGGGATTGCTTCCAGGCGCGGAACTGGATTTCCACCGCCCACCGTGCACGGTAGATCGTTGCAAGCTTCCTTGCATCGGCTAGTTCCACGGGAAGATTGGTCAGCATGAGGTGCCAGCCGTCGCGCACCAATCCTTTGGCGCAGGGCACCCGGCCGCTTTGCTTTGCTTTCTTCCTCCGTTCCCTGAGTCGGGCTGCGGCCACTTCACGGGTGGCGCGCAGGGCTACGAAACGGCAGGCTTTTTTCTCCTCCCCGACCTTGCACGGCAGGTCTATGATGTCCTGTTTGCTCCTTTTCAGGGTTGATTCGATGGGGGTGTCGTCCTCCAGGACAACCCCGACATTGAGGGGCAGGCGGGTGAGCCACCAGGCTCCTGCGACCTCGATGATTTTGAATTCCCCTATGCTGAAATATCCCATGTCGCGGAGTACCAGATCGCCGGGAAGAAGCAGATCCACGAGGTCTCTGCCGATGGTTTTGTCCTGCTCGGTGGCGAGGTGCAGGCTGTGGGAAACCACTTGGCCGGAGAGCAGGTCGTAGGCGAGATCGATCTTCACTCCGGCGGTCGGGCCGTGATGGTTGCCGTGGGCGGGGAACTTCTCCGCGTTGGATTTCGGCATGACCTGGCCGGATGCGTCCTCGATGAGCATGCGCCGGATCGCGCCGCCCTCCAGGGCTTTTGCGGCAGGGGCGAAGCGTTGTTTTGTCAGGTCGGAAAGGACGGCCATGAGAAATGCGGTGGAGGCAGCGCCGATGCGTTCGTGCATGGACTGGCGGGACATGGCGAGTGGAACCCTGTCCTTGAGATCACCCACGAGCTGGTTGAAGGATGCCTTGCCGGTAACCACTGCGGAGAGAAGAGATTGCATGAAGCCTCCGGGGGTGAAGCGGGGCGATTCCCTGACAACAAGGGAAGTTTTGGTTGCGATCGGGTCGAGATCCGGCAGGATGATTTTTGAGCGGCCGGCAGGTGGAGTTGTAAGCATTCCGAGCTTGCCGGCTTGCTCACCTTGTCAATGTTTTTCTCGATTTATTTTGACGTATCTAACTTATCATCAGTGCGTTACGGCTTAACCTGACGCGAATGGGCTTGGAGTTGGCGGGCTTGGAGCAGGATTTCCTTTTGGGCGAGCCAGGTTTTCGGGGCGAGCAGGTCTTTGATCTGTGCTTCCTTTAGCTCAGGGAAGTCGGCCTTGAGCGCGGCGCGGATTTCCACTTCGTCCTCGCTGAGGATGCCATAGAATGGGCAATCGGGGGCTTCGCTCCAGCTCTGGCCGTGGGTCTCATAGATCCACTCCATGGCGGAGCCGGTTTTCCGGGATCGAAGCGGAGGGTGGCGAGCCGTTCGTCGCTGAACTGGTAGGACTCGCGCAGGGGGCGCTCGATGGTGATGCGGCGGTAGCCGAACTGATGGTTGCGGAAGATTTTCGCGGAGAAGGTGCGCGGGGCGGTCTTTTTGGCATTGGCGGACTGGCGGCCACGGTTGCTTTTCGTTTCCTCCGGTTTGTCGAGCGGGTAGGGGGCGATTTCCTCGAATTCGCCAAAGGCGCGGGTGATGGTGGCGCAGTCCTCGTCTCCCATGAGCTTGCGCTTGGAGCCGAGGGATCTCTGCATTTTCCCGTAGAGATCCACGCCATTGATGAGGATGACCTTTCCTTTGCGCTCCGGGAGTTTCTTGTTGGAGAGGATCCAGATGTAGGTGGAGATGCCGGTGTTGTAGAACATGTCCGTGGGCAGGGCGACGATGGTCTCCAGCAGGTCGGCCTCCAGGATGTAGCGGCGGATTTCCGATTCCCCGGAGCCAGCGCCACCGGTGAAGAGGGGGGAGCCATTGAGAATGATGCCGATGCGTGCGCCGCCCTCCGAAGCATCGCGCATCTTGCTCAGCAGGTGCATGAGGAAGAGCAGGGAGCCATCCGAGACACGCGGCAGGCCAGCGCCAAAACGACCCTCGAAACCCTTCTCCATGTTCTCCTTGCGGATGTCGCCCTCGATTTTTTTCCAATCCACTCCGAAGGGCGGGTTGGAGAGCATGTAGTCGAACTTATCGGCGGGGAGCTGGTCGTTGGAGAGGGTGTTGCCGAGTTTGATGTTGGAGACGTCCTGGCCTTTGATGAGCATGTCGCCCTTGCAGATGGCGTAGCTTTCCGGGTTCAGCTCCTGGCCGAAGGCGCGCATGACGGCCTGTGGATTGAGCTCGTGGAGATACTCCATGCCGGAGGAAAGGAAGCCGCCGGTGCCTGCGGTGGGATCGTAGATGGTGCGGATGATGCCCGCCTTCGTCAGCGCATCGTCATCTTCCATAAACACCAGCGAGGTGGTGAGGCGCACGATATCGCGGGGCGTGAAGTACTCCCCGGCGGTGTCGTTGGAGCTTTCCGCAAAGCGCCGGATGAGTTCCTCGAAGACGAGTCCCATTTCATGATTGGAAACCTCCTCCGGGCTGAGATTGGCCGTGCGGACACGCTGGACGACCTTGTAGAGCAGGTTCGCATCGTCGAGCTGGCCGATGAACTCGGAGAAGTTGAAGTATTCGAAGATCTCCCGGGCATCCTGCGAGAAGCTCCGGATGTAGGAATTCAGGTTCGCCGCGATGCCGGATTCCCCGAGCTTGCCGAGATCCATTTTCGAGCGGTTGAAGAAGGAAAGCCCGCTGGCATGCAGCAGGATCTTGTCCTGTGCTTCCTCGGGGAGGCCGGTTTTGTAGATCGTTTCCGCCTCGGAAAGCACGTTGGTCTTGGAAGGCTGGAGAACACACTCCAGACGGCGCAGAAGGGTGAAGGGGAGGATGATGCGGCCGTATTGGCTCTGCCGGAAATCGCCGCGGAGGAGATCGGCGAGAGACCAGATGTAGGAGGCGAGGTTTTTCGGTGAATCGTACATGTGAGAAGCTGCGCCCACCATCCAGTCCCCGAGCCACGCGACCAAGCAAGATCCGCTCCTTTCCGGAAATTAACCGGAGTTGAAGACGGTCCGCTCCCGCGCCGCCGGGCAATCCGGGCGTACGGGCGGAGTGTTGCCTTCCCGATTCCGGCGCGGGCAGCTTCACCTTCGCGCCGTTCGTGCTGACTCCCGCCCTTTTCCCCCTCGCATGGTTTGACGCTCGGCCCGGACTGGCCTTTGATCTCCGCCACATGATATTGGAAATGATTTTTCAGCTTCTGGCGCTTTTCGTGGTGGTCGGGACGTTCTTGCCGTTGATCCGCTGCGATACGTGGTTGATCCGGGCGTGGGATTTCCCGAAAATCCAGCTCTTCTGCCTGGGGCTGCCGGTATTCTGCGGCCTGTTTTTCGTGAGTTTCAACGATGCGGAAATCGCGCGGGACTGGGTTGTCATCGGGCTGCTGGGCGCGGCGTTGCTTGCGCTCGGGTGGTCGATGTTCCGCTACACGCCGTTGCACAAGAAGGAGCTGCGGGACGGCACCGGGGATGTGACCATCAGTTTCCTCGTCTCAAACGTCCTCATGTATAACCGCGAGAGTGACAAACTTCTGAAGCTGATCCGAAAATACGAGCCGGATATTTTCATCGGGCTGGAAACGGATGCGTGGTGGAACGGCAAGATCGGTGAGCTGGAGGAAACCTACCCTCATTCCGTGGAGCTGCCGCAGGAGGATACCTACGGCATGGTCATGCGGTCGCGCATTCCTCTGGTCGATCCCAAGGTGGAATACATTTTCCGCGACGACATCCCCTCGATCCATACGGATTTCCACCTTTCCGACGGGTCCTCCGTGCGGCTCCACGCGGTGCATCCGAAACCGCCATTCCCTGAGGAGGATACCTCATCCACCGATCGCGACGCGGAATTGCTTACGGTGGGGAAACGCGTGGAAGACAGGGGCGGGCCGACCATCGTGCTCGGGGATCTGAACGATGTGGCGTGGTCGCGGACGACGAGACTTTTCCAGAAAACCAGCCGGCTGCTGGATCCGCGCGTCGGGCGGGGCTTCTTCAACACCTTCCACGCCGGGCACAGGATCGTGCGCTGGCCGCTGGACCATGTCTTCGTCTCCGATCATTTCCGCCTCAGAAAAGTCGAGCGCATGCCGAGTGTCGGTTCCGACCATTTTCCGATGTTCGTAGAGTTTTCCTACGAGCCGAACGGAACGCACGAGCAGGAAGCTCCGGAGAAGGAGAACGGCGATGACGCGGAGGCGGACGAGAAGATCCGCGCGGCGGACGAGAAGAAGAGCGATTCGTAAAAAGGGGACCCTACGCGCCTCGCGTGTTCCGTAGAGCGCCAGCGCTCTGACGGTGCCCGGACTCGAGCAAACGCCCTCGGGTTCATCGTGCGCCCTTTCGATCAGGGCTTTTTTCGAGAGGAAGGGGTGGTCTGGTTTGTGGAGGTTGAATAGCGGTGTCGCGGACCTTCCGTTCAACCGGCCGCCGGATCGCGAGGCGCGCTCCGGGACACGCGAGGCGCGTGTGGTCCCCTTTGTTTCACTCGCCGAGTTCCTCCGCCTGAGCTTTCCAGCGGGGCTTGGTTTTCGCTCCATCGGGGGCGGGCCAGCCTTCGCGCTGGGAGCCACGCACACCGTCCTCGGATTCCGTCTGATCGTGGAAAAGGTGGACCTGGGTCTCGTAGGGCATGTCGATCTTCGCGGCATCCAGCGCTTTTTTCATGGCCATGATCACCTTCGAATGCACGTGGGCGACATTCGTGCGGCGGCTGTCCGTCCACCAGCGGGCGCGCACGGTGACCCAGCTCGCGGCGAGATCCCATGGCAGGGCCTCGGGCTTCGGATCGGTTTCCACGCCCTCCACTTCGAGCAAGGTATCGCGGATCACCTGGCAGGCGCGGTCCACGTCATCCCCGTAGCCGATGCCGATGTCATACTCGGAGCGGCGCTTTTCGTGGGCGGTGCGGACCAGCACGGAGTTCGTGTAGATGTCACTGTTCGGCACGACGATGCGCTGGCCGTCGTAGGTCTTGATGATCGTCGCCCGGGTCTCGATGCGCTCCACGGTGCCCTCGTGACCGTTCACGGAAATCTGGTCGCCGACTTGGAAAGGCTGGCGCAGCAGGATCAGCAGACCGGCCAGCCAGTTTTGCAAAATATCCTTGAAAGCGAATCCGATGGCCACCGAGCTGACCCCGAGGCCGGCGATGAGATCCCCCGGCTTGAGCGAAGGGATGACGATGGTGGCGCACAGCAGGAAGCCGACTATCAGAATCATCCATTTCACGAAGCCTCCCAGGATTTCACCCAGGTTGTCGCGGTCCCGTTTCCCGAGCTGCTTGTGGATGATCTTTTTCACCATCCTGGAGATGAACCAGATGATCACGAACAGGATCAGGGCGACGACGATGTTCGGCAGCAGTTTCACGAAACCATCCACCCATGCGTCCACCCTCTCGAGGGCGGCACCCGGGTTGATATCCACTTTTTCCGGAACGTCTTTTACATTTTCTGAAGTCTGGCCAAGAAGCATTTGCGAAGATATCGCGCTTTCGCCGGTTTGAAAGGATTCGTTTTGCCAAGCCCACCCACTCCGCGCAATGTCCCGGAATGGCGAGAAATGAGATCCGCATCCTCATCCTCAGCGATGGCAAGCCGGGGCACGAGAACCAGTCGCTGGGACTCGCGGAGGCCATGTCGCGCCTGCGCCCGGCGTCCGTTTCCATGGTGAGAACCAAGGGATTTTTCGGAACGATGAAACTTGTGGCCGAGGACATCCGTGAATCGGGAAAACCCGACTACGTGATCGGTGCCGGGCATTCGACCCACCTGCCACTTCTTCGGACGGCCAGGAAATACGATATCCCTGGTATCGTCCTGATGAAACCCAGCCTACCTGTCAGTTGGTTTGGTTGGTGCGTGGCTCCCGAGCATGATTTTCCGCAGGGGGGCTCCGGGAAACAACGTGATTCTCACCAGGGGCGCCCCGAACCGGGTGGTGCCGGGCGAGGGAGTGAAAAGCGGGCGGCTCGCCCTGATCGGCGGTCCCTCGAAGATACATGGATGGGACGGAAACGCGCTCGCCGCACAAATCCTGGAACTCGCTGGCAGCGGACCTCTGGAGGTGGCCGACTCCCGCCGGACGCCGGAGGGATTTCTCGCGGAACTTTCTGAAAAAATCCCGGACCTGGTGGTTTTCCCCCATCAGAGAACCGGGCCCGGATGGCTTGTGGAAAAGCTCGCACGGACCGGGGAAGTCCACGTCACGGAGGATTCCGTTTCGATGATCTACGAGGCCCTGAGCAGCGGGGCGCGGGTCGGAGTGCTGCAAATGCCCAGGAAAACCGGGGATTCCCGTGTTATCCGCGGACTGGAACGCCTCAGGAAAGAAGGATGCTTCATCGGGAAAGGGCACGGAACCCCGACGGTTCTAGCGGAAGCGGATCGCTGCGCGCGTATCATCCTCCGTGGAGCATGAGCACTCACCGGGTGTAACTGAAAGTGGTGGGCAGAGCGTCATCTGTGGGGAGCGTAAGCGCCTCGCTTGCTGTTTCCGGCGCCCACGCCGGAAACGCGGCAAGAAGCTTCGGGTTGGTTCGGAACCTTGATCCCCAATCGTCACCGAACCTTGTATCCAGCCACCGGGCAGCGATGGCGCAGCCCGGAACACGCGAGGCGCGTATGCTCCCCGTCGGCCAACGCTCTGCCCACCACTTTCAGTTTCACCCGCACTCACCAGCCTTGCCAAGCGATCGGTTCCGGCTATGCAAAGGGGCGTGGAAACACCGGGTCGCAGGAAGGGAGCGTTCCACCTCCTTTGCGTGGTGTTCTTCTTCCATGGCATGGGACCGGGCTTCTGGATTCCCGCGCTCACCAACATACTTAAGGCGGAAGGACTCGAAAGCTGGATCGCCGTGGCATTCGCAGTGATCCCGGTGTGCTCGCTCATCGCCCCGGTGATCGGTGGAGCCATCGCGGATGAGAAAATGGCGGCCCAGCGTCTGTTCGGTTGGTGCTCGCTCTTTTGCGGGGTAATGCTCGTCCTGACGTTCGCCGCGCTTCAGGCCGGCTGGGGACCGTGGTGGTTCGTCGCCGGTCTCGCGGTATATGCCATCGCGTCCGGGCCGACCTGGGGCCTGCTCGCCACCATCAGTCTGACGAATTTGGAAAACGGGGAGAAACAGTATCCTCTTGTCCGATTGGGCGGGACTTTCGGATGGATCTCGGCAGGATTCCTCACCAGCTACGCACTGCAGGCGGACTCCAGCCCGATCTCCGGATACGCCGCCGGGGTGGCGAGAATCTGCGCCGGTCTAGCCGGGTTTTTCCTGCCCCACACCCCCCCTCTGGGCATCGGGAAATCCTGGCGGAGCGCGCTCGGGCTGGGTGGTTTCGTGCTTTTCAAAACCAGGGACCACGCGGTGCTTTTCCTGACGACGGGGCTGTTCTCCATCCCGCTCGCCGCGTTCTACATGTATTCTCCCGAGCTCTTCGAAATGCTCGGTGACAAGACGCCTACCGCCTCGATGACCGTGGCGCAGTGGAGTGAGGTCGTGGCCATGCTTTTGCTCGGCGCGATGATGGTCCGATACCGCTTGAAAACCATGCTTCTCTGGGGGCTGGGGCTGTCCGCGCTGCGCTTCGCGATGAGTGGATACGCGGGTTTCACCGGGCAGATCGGCTGGCATATCGGTGGGGTGGCGTTGCACGGCGTCTGTTTCACACTCTACTTCGTCACCGCGCAGGTCTATCTGGACAGGCGCGTGGATCCGAGGCTGCGCGGTCAGGCGCAGGGCATGCTGGGGCTGATGCAAGCCGGAGTCGGCCCGCTCGTCGGAGCGTTTTTCTGCGCCTGGCTGCGGAACATCTGTGTGGATGAAAACGGAGAGGGCTGGGAGACGTTCTGGTGGGTTCTCTCCGGCTTCATCACCGCCTGCACGGCCGGCTTCGCGTTGTTTTACCGGGGGAAAAGGGCCGGAAGGTAGTCTACGCCAGCTCGCACGCCAAGCGGATCGCGGCGATCATCGAAGCGGCGCTTGCCTCACCTTTCCCGGCAATGCCGAACGCGGTGCCGTGATCGGGTGAAGTGCGGGGCTTGGGCAGGCCGAGTGTGACGTTCACCGCTTCGTCGAAATCCAGCAGCTTCAGCGGGATCAGCCCCTGGTCGTGATACATGGCCAGAACGGCATCGTATTTCCCCTGCGCCGCATCGCGGAAAATCGCATCCGGGACATGTGGCCCGGTGAAAGCCGCGAGGCCGGTTCCGTTCAGCCGGGCGATGGAAGGAGAGATGGTGGTCTTCTCCTCGCTCCCGAAAGCTCCGTTCTCCCCCGCATGGGGATTCAGCCCGCAAACGGCGATCCTGGGATCAGCGATCCCTTTTTTCCTGAGAAACCCGGCGGTGAGTTTCCCTATCGAAAAGATCGCGTCCTGCGTGAGCAGTCCCGGGACATCGGCGAGGGCCACATGAATGGTCGCGAGGCCGACACTGAGGTTCGGCCCGGTGAGGAGCATTCCCGGCTCGGCCAGTCCGAAAGCATCCGCGAAAAACTCCGTCTGCCCGGGAAAACGGAAGCCCACGGCTTGCAGGCCCTCTTTGGAGACGGGGCCGGTCACCACGGCCGCGGCATCCGTTTCACGAAGCAGGAGCGCTGATTCCTCAAGCGCGGCGAGCGCGGCGATGGCGGATTCCCTGGTTGGTTTTCCCGGAGATCCCGCGGTCCTATCCCCGATCACGCGGAAAGTGAAATCCTCGGGAAGTTTCCCCGAGGCAAGAGCGGCATCGACCACCTCCGGACCAATGCCCGCGGGGTCGCCGAGTGTAATGAGAATTTCCGGCACGCCGTATGATTGGACAACGGGGAGCGGAAGCGCAAGGAGCGGCTGTCATCCTGCCGCGGTTCGGAAATGAGGCGGTCAAAGGGCCCTGCGCCCAAATCACTCGCTTCGGAAAATTTTTCCCCATAGCCTCGTGCCGATGACTTCCCACACCGCCCCGCTCACGCCCGCCCAGGTGAAAAAACTGCGGGCCGTGCTGGAGGCGAAAGGTTTCGAATTCGTGAGCAAGCAATACACGATCTTCGCGGCGAAGAAGGGAAAGCTGAACATCAGCGTTTATGAAAAGGGGCCGAAAGTTCTGATCCAGGGAAAGGATACGGAAGATTTCATCCGCTTCACCTTTGAGCCGGAAGTCACCGGCGTAGCGAAGCTGGGCTATGAGGAGGAAGTGGACGATACCGGGCAGTTCCTCCCGCATTTCGGGATCGATGAGAGTGGCAAGGGCGACTTTTTCGGACCCTTGGTCGTCGCCGGGGTCTATACGGATGCGGAGATCACCCGCCATCTGCACAAGAGCGGGGTGATGGACTCGAAACGCATCACCACTCCCGCCGCGATCCGCAAGCTCGCCGCCGTGATCAAGGCGACTCCGGGCATCGCCTTCGATGTCATCGCCATCCGTCCGGAGCGTTACAACGAGATCTACGGCTCGTTCAGAAATCTCAACCGGATGCTCGCCTGGGGTCATGCGACCGTGATCGAAGAGCTCACCAAAAAAGTCCCCGGCTGTCCCCGCGCCCTTTCCGATCAATTCGCCCGCGCCGATGTCCTCCAGACCGCTCTGAAGAAAAAGAACATCGCCCTGAAACTCGAACAGCGCACCAAGGGCGAGTCGGACACCGCCGTCGCGGCAGCCTCCATCCTCGCCCGCGAGCGCTTCATCGACTGGATGGATGCCGCCACCAAAAAAACCGGAATGAAAATCCCCCTCGGGTGCTCTTCCCAAGTGGTCGATGCCGGGAAGGAACTCGTCGCGACCCATGGGAAAGAGGTGCTGGGAAAATTCGCCAAGCTTCATTTCAAGACCACCCAACAGGTTGTGGGCGGATTTTTGTGAGGAATCCTCCGGCCACTAGTTATCATGACAGAAACATTCGATCTAATCGTCCTGGGCGGAGGCCGTGCCTCCGGCCTCGCCATCGCCGCCGCCCAGGCCGGGCAGAAGGTGGCCCTCATCGAGCGGGACAAGCTCGGCGGCACCTGCCCGAACCGCGGCTGCGTGCCCTCGAAGCTCCTCATCGGATTCGCCGAAGCCGCGCGCGGCGTCCGTGAAGCCAACCGCCATTTCACGGACGCCACCTATCACGGCACCGATACCCAAGCCGTTTTCGACAGCGTCAACGAGTGGATCAGCGGGGTGGATGAACGCTACGAGGGCCGGGTGGAAAAATCCGGAGCCACACTCATCCGCGGGACGGGACGGTTCGTAGGACCCAAAACCATCGAGGCCGCCGGACGCACTCTTACCGCGGAAAAAATCGTTGTCGCCACCGGCTCCCATCCCACACCGCCTCCATTCTCCGACCTCCCCGTCTGGACCAGCGACAGCCTTTTCCCGATGACTGAAACTCCTCCGGAGAGCCTCATCGTCATCGGCAGCGGATTCATAGGCACGGAGATGGCCGCGTTCTTTTCCGGCATAGGGATCGAGACGAAACTCTTCGCCCGGGGCGGCAAGCTGCTCGGCCGCGCGGATGCCGATATCGAAGCGGTTTTCCTACCCGAGTTCCGCAAGGAAGTGGACACCCACCTCAACGCTTCTCTCACGGGTCTGACGCACGACGGCTCGCTTTTCACCGCCACCTTCGAGGTAAACGGAGCGCCGGAAACCTACACCGCCGAGCGCGTCCTCTTCGCCATCGGAAGGAAACCCGGCACAGCTGAACTAAATCTGGAGAAGACCGGCATCACCGTGGACGCACGCGGATTCCTCCCGGTCGACGGCGATCTCGAATCCGAGGTTGAGGGCATCTTCGCCACCGGCGATGTGAACGGACGCCACATGCTCCAGCACGCCGCGTCCTTCGAGGTGCAGTATCTCAGAAACAAATTTCTCAAAGGCACGTCCGGCCCGATCGACGAACGCCAGATCGCCCACGCCATGTTCACCCATCCGGAGGTCGCGTCCGTCGGGCACACGGAGGAAGCACTCAAAGCCGCGGGGACTCCCTACGTCGCGGTCTTGGAAAACTGGTTGTCCAGCGCCCGGGCCATGTCGACCCGGCTCGAGTACCCGCGCACCAAACTCCTCGTTTCTCCCGAGGACTACTCCATTCTCGGGTGCCACCTCATCGGCCCGGAGGCCTCGACCCTGCTGCATCAGATCACCATGCTGATGCACGTGAAAAACGATGTCCGCGAGCTGCTCGATCTCATCCACATCCACCCCGCGCTCAACGAGCTTTTCCTCACCGCCGCGGTCTCCGCCATCGGAAAAGTGAAGTCGCCGCACTCGTAGCACATGGCCATCGCCCGACTCGAAAGTATCTGGATCGCTCCCGCAGCAGGCGAAACCATGCTTTCGCTCGGGCTGGCGGACGTGGAGGAAACCGGCATCGTCGGCGACCGCTACCACCGGGGCGAGGGAACGTTCTCCCGCTGGCAGCGCGCCAACCGGGCCGTTTCCCTGATCGAATCCCAGGCACTTCTCAGCATCAGGGAGGAGACCGGAATCGACCTAATGGAAGGGCGTTCACGGCGCAATCTGGTCACCACCGGGATTTCACTGGCAGATCTGGTCGGAGGGCGTTTCCGGATCGGCAGCGTGTGTTTCCGTGCATCCGCCACCTGTCCGCCCTGCCGCTATCTGGAGCGCCTGCTCGGCACCGGCACCTTCGAGGCGCTCCGCAACCGGGGGGCATCCGCGCGGAAGTCATCAGGGGCGGCAGCATCCGCCCCGGCGATGCCATCGAGCCGGTGGGAGAAAGAAACAGGCTCCCGTAAACCAAGGCTCAATCCAGCTCCTCCCTGCGTCCCAGGGTGATCGCGAGGCCCAGTGATCCGACGAAAATGAAGTAGCAGGCGAGAAGCTCCAGGTAGCTTTTGCAGATCCGGGGAATCTCCGGGGAAAACGCGTCGCCGAGCGATACCTGCCAGAATTGCGGAGCGCCTACCACTCGGTTGAAAACGTAGATGATGAGCAGTGCCGCGCCGATGAATCCCGCGCCGGCGTGGTGCCCCATGGTATCGAAAAAGCGGACCATCACCCGGCGGTGCCGGAGCGCGGTGATCAGTGCGGCACCAAGCAGGATACCGATGATCCAGACATCCGGGAACGGCCATTTCATGATTCCGGAAACAAAGTCCTCCAGCTCCCCGACAAGTGCGGCGGCCAATCCGAGCGCCATCACCCGGCAGACCGCCCGGCGCGAACCTGCGTGCGCGAGCGCGCCTATCATCACCACCGTCGACGCTGCGAGCAACGCCGCCTGAAGCAACTCCACCGTGCCTCGCTCAAGCGGCGCCCCCGGTTTGTTCGGCAGCCACGCGGGCAACAGGATCGCCATGGATCCGGCGCAAACCAGAAAGCCCCGAAGCAAAGTTTTCTTCCAAGAACCCTCGCTCCTTCTGCGGTTGATCGCCGTATTCACCTGACTTGACTAGAACGGATCCGCCTTCGATGGCAAGGCTCTTGATCGCTCCCCCCGACAGGGCGACAAAGCGGATCCGCCGATCATCAAGACACCTTGAATAATTTTTCCCAAAATTCCTGTTGCTTGTTCGCATATACGGATTAATTAGGGGTTCCCCCCTCACCCCCCCCACAATCATGAAACCACCGTTCCCCCCAGGTGGTGGCGTAACATTGGCCGCATGCGCGCTCGCGCTGACCTGCCATGTCGCCTCCGCCCAGAATCTAAGCTCCCTTTCCGACTACAGCGTGGTCGTGACGGGAAATCTCTCGACCAGTTCGGACATCGAAGGCCGGACAATCGTCGGAGGTAATATCACCTCGAAGAATTCCGCCAATTTCGGCATCAGGCTCCAGAACCAGGTTCCCTCGAGCGATCTCGTCCTACGAGTCAAAGGGAACATCGTTGCGGGGAACCCGATCCAGCTCAACGCGGGCAGCCTCGAGCTGGGCGGGAGCAAGAACGGGCGCATCGTCAACTTCAACGGAGGCGGCTCGCTCGTCTCGAATCCGGCAGCGGATTACTCGGGCATTTTCACCGACCTGACCCAAGCCAGCGCGAGCCTCGCGAACTATGCGGCGAACAGCAGCGGCATGCTGATCTCGAACGGACCCGGCCAGCCCGGTCCTTTCAAGTTCACCGCCAATCCCGACTCGAACGGTCTCGCCGTGTTCGCGGTGAACGGAGCGGATGTTTTCGGAAACAGCAAGGTCCAGCAGATCGAACTGCTCACAAACAACGCCGCTGACATCCTCATCAACGTCGCGGGAAGCGTCATCGACTGGAAGTTCGGTAACATCGTCGGCGACCTCACGCAGAACAAATGGCGCGAGCGTGTTGTCTGGAATTTCTACGAGGCGACTTCCGTGAAATTCAATTCCAAGAACATGATGGGCCAGGTGCTCGCGCCGAACGCGACCATCACCGCCGCCGGCCCGATTGACGGCTCGGTCTTCGCGAAAAACCTCACAACCACCGGCGAGGTCCATCTTCCGGGCTACAACGGAAGCTTCGACGGGACCGATGCCGTGCCCGAGCCATCCTCCTCGATGCTCGGTCTGCTCGCAGCCGCAGGTTTCCTCATCAGAAGGAAGCGTTAGTCCCGGTACTTTCCATCAGGACGCGGCCTTCCTTCTGGGGGAGTCCGCGTTTTTCGCGTTTGCAGCGGCGCGCCACCACGACCAGAGTCCGCCAATGACACTTTTCGAGAAAATCCATGCGGGTGAGATCCCGGCGAAGATCCTTCACGAGGATGAGATCTGCGTCGCCTTTCCGGATATTTCCCCGCAAGCGCCCGTCCACTTCCTGGTCACACCACGCAAGCCCATCCCCCGCATAGGTGATGCGGAATCCGGAGACCACACCATTCTCGGCCACCTGCTCATGGTCGCAGCGAAGGTGGCCCGCGAAACCGGAGTCGCGGAAACCGGCTACCGCACCGTGATCAACAACGGTCCCCACGGCGGAGAATCCGTCCCCCACCTCCACGTCCACGTTCTAGGTGGCCGACAGCTCCAATGGCCACCGGGCTAGGCAAAATTCAAAACCCGACATCCAACTTTTCAGACAGGGTTCCGGGACGGTTGATTCGCCACCGCGGTTTGAAAATTGAAACTCGAATTTTTATGATCACAGCACGTTTTCTAGGCTCTTCACCGGAGTATTCGCCACCGCCGTTTCGTGCCACCCGCAGCCACGCACGCCCAGATACGAGCGGGTGGTGATGGTCCACGGGATTTTCGAAGACGGCCATGCCTACAAATCTTTGCAACGCCGGCTGGAGACACACGGGATCAAATGCTACGTGCCGGAGCTCAAACCAGCCGATGGAAGGCACGGCCTCGACAAACTCGCGGAGACCTTGAAAGAGGGAATCGACCGTGAGTTCGGCCCTGACGAAAAATTCGCGCTCGTCGCCTTCAGCATGGGAGGCCTCGTTTCCCGCTATTACCTCCAGCATCTCGGAGGAGCGGAACGATGCAAGGAATTCATCACCGTCTCCACACCCCATCACGGGACCAAGGCCGCTTACACCTATCCTGGAAAAGGCGCGTTCCAGATGCGCCCCGGCAGCGATTTCCTGAGGAATCTGGAGGAAACCGAATCCGTGCTCGGCGAAATCCCCGTTTCCTCCTACCGCACCCCCATGGATCTCATCATCCTGCCACCGGTATCATCCGTATGGGACCGCGCTGAAAACAAATCCTACAACGTCATTCTCCATCCGTTCATGCTCCAGAACAAATCCGTGCTGAGTGAGATCGAGACACGTTTCACGCTGGAGGAAAACGCGGACGCGGTTATTCCGCCGCCGGATTCTGCCGGAGGCGGGAAATGACGTGAATCCGCACACGCCACCCTGTCGATTTCAAACAATCATAGATCCATGAACCGTCGCCGCTTCGTCGCCACCTCGTTTGCCGCCACCCTGGCCTCGCAACTGCACGCCGCCGACGGCTCGCCCGCGAAAAAAATCACCCTTCGATCCTCCTGGCAAACGGTCAACATAGGCGATATCGCGCACACACCGGGGATGCTCGCCCTTTTGGAAAAATACCAGCCACAGGCCGAAGTCACGCTCTGGCCCTCCTCCGTGGGGCACGGTGTGAAGGAGCTGTTGCTGGCCCGCTTCCCGAAACTCAGGATCGCCGAAAGCGATGAG
This sequence comes from uncultured Verrucomicrobiae bacterium, assembly GCA_963729485.1. Lineage (GTDB taxonomy): Bacteria > Verrucomicrobiota > Verrucomicrobiia > Verrucomicrobiales > Akkermansiaceae > Luteolibacter. The sequence continues at coordinate 411,364 of CAVSNV010000009.1, read as the reverse complement.
GACAAACGAACGGCTCTGAACGATTGCGACTTCTTCCTCCACGGGTCCGGCCCGGGAATCGTAGGGAGAAACGAGATGCGCATGGCCCGGGCGGCAGGGAAGCCATACGGATTCGGCGGGATCACGCTCAGCGATTCCGAAATCGAAAACGATCGTTCTCTACTGGAAGGCGCACGGTTCATGTTCCTCCGGGATACTTTGTCGCTGGATGCTCTCAAAGCCTCCGCCTATTCCGGACCCCAGCCACAGTTCGGTCCCGACGCCACATTTGCGGTCGATCTGGAGGACGCGCCTGCCGCCGCGAAGCTGCTCTCAGAACACCACCTGGAACCTGGCAGGTTCCTCTGCGCCGTTCCCCGCCTCCGCTGGACACCCTACTGGGAAATCCATCACAAGCCCGTGATCAGGGAGCGGGAAGCGGTTAACAAAGAGTTCGCCGAAAAGGATCACGCGAAACTCCGCGAAGCGATCACAGTCTGGGTCCGCCAGACCGGTATGAAAGTCTTCCTGACCCCGGAAATGTCCTACGCCGTCCGCCTTCTCAAACCGCTTCTCTACGATGGTCTGCCAGAGGACGTGAAACCGATGGTAGAGATCATGGATCGCTACTGGCTTACCGCCGAGGCCACTTCCACTCTTGCTATGGCCGCTGCCGTGGCCTCGTTCGAATGTCACTCTCCCATCCTCGCCATCGGCCACAAGGTTCCCGCTGTCTACCTCCGCCAGCCCACGGATTCCCGAAAAGGACAGATGTACCGGGACATCGGTGTGCCGCAATGGATCCACGAGATCGACGAGGTCGAGGGCAAGGATATCGCCGCGACCCTTCTGGAGATCGCTTCCGATCCCGCCACCGCGAAAACCACCGTCGCCGCCGCCCACGGCTTCGCCCACGGAAAAATGAAAGCGATGGTCGCGGCGGTTTGAAAGCCAGGTGACTGGCGACTCGGCCCGCCGACCTACCTCCCCGCTCACTCTTTGCTGCACGAGACGCGCTTTCTGATCCCGGATATGAAAATATCCCGCCCGTCTCGTACCGCGGGAAAGTGCCTTGCGCTTGGTAGTTCCGGCAGGAATCTGACTGGGATCGAAAGGTTCTGGCGGCCGCTACCGCGAAGTGGGCGCGGGCTTGGCCGTGGAGTCTTTTGTTTCGCTATCCTCTTCGGAGTCCGTTTCGGAATCGCCTGAAAACCGTTTCATGTCGATCAGCTCGAACGCGCTCATCGCATCGAAGAATTTGGAATTCGCACCCCATTCGGTCGACTTGGCTCCGGCGATGCTGATGACCGCGATGTCGATATCGTCGCCCCAGAATACTGAATAGAGAATCCGGTAATCGGCTTCGGTGACCTCGATGCATGTGCGGGTGAAAAGACCCTGGTCAATCGCATCGCATTCCTTGTGAATCTTATCCGCGGCCTTCCTTTTTTCAGCCACGAATTCTTTCACGAAAGCCTCCGGGGACTTGCCCGCGCCTTCCCGCACTCCTGCGAACGCCTGGATCCTCACGCCCGTATCGTAGGAGTCCTTGCCGCCATGGGTGTCTTCCTTGGAAATCGTCCACATCCAGGAGTTTTCCCGGTGTCCCTCTTGGTAGAACCATCCGTCCGGGCGGAGTATCTTCCCGCCAGTCGGTTCCATCACCTGCAGGACAAATCCTTCGGGAACCAAATCACCCGCTTGGATATTCCCGATCATCAGGGAAAGGATAAGGAGTGTCAGGTATCGCATGATATTTTTGGCAAATGTTGTCCCAAGCTTGCTCTCCCTGGTTCGGGGTCACCCGACGGGTTGAAGACCCTCCGTCGGTTGGGCCAGATATCCAAGTGTCAGAAGGTGATCACGGACTCCCGGCCATTCGGACGGCTCGTAGTGCCATCTTTTCAGCCGAAGCCTCCGCCGGCTTTTCGTCACTAGCACGATTTCACCCTTCCCGTTTTCATAGATGTCGCTGAGGTCAGACACATCCAGTCTTGTGAACCCCAGTTTGAATCCTTCCTCCGTTAAAGCCGTATCAGTCCCGATATTGGCGAGAAGCAGTGCGATGATGTTCAACAGCAATCCGATTCCGAATCCCGGAAGCCACCAGCGATACGAGACACAGAGCAAAATCACCCCACCGGTCATCAGACAGAGCCCGATGATCCTGAGTTTGGGATTTTGACTGATCTGGATCATCTGAGGGACGATTTCATACACGGAAAGTTGGGATCGTCACAGTGGAATTGTCGGCAGGGAACCAATCCGGGAACGGCCCGGACAAGCATACTCCGCTACTTTTTCTTTTTCTCCTTGATGGCTTCGAGACCTTCTTTGACTTTGGTTTCGATCGCATCGTAGAGTTCCTGATCCTCCTTGAGAGCGTCTTTCGCGGCATCCCGTCCCTGGGCGAGCTGGGCTCCATCGTAAGAGAACCATGAACCGCGTTTCTGGATGATTTCCATTTCCAGCGCGAGATCGAGCAAGGAGCCGACCGAGGAAATCCCCTCGGAAAACATGATATCGAATTCCGCCTCGGTGAAGGGCGGGGCGACCTTGTTCTTCACGACCTTGATCCTGGTGCGATTGCCGATGGTGGTGCCATCGGACGCTTTGATCGCTCCGATGCGGCGGATATCGATGCGGACGGAGGAAAAGAACTTGAGGGCGCGGCCACCCGGGGTGGTCTCCGGGCTGCCGAACATGACGCCGATCTTTTCCCGGATCTGGTTGGTAAAGATGCAGACGGTTTTCGCTTTGGAAATGAAGGAGGTGAGTTTCCGCATCGCGGCGCTCATCAGACGGGCCTGGCGCCTACGGTGGAGTCTCCGATCTCGCCATCGAGCTCCTGTCGGGTGACGAGGGCTGCCACGGAGTCTAGCACCACGACATCGACCGCGTTCGAACGGACCAGGGCCTCGCAGATCTGAAGCGCTTCCTCACCGGAAGAGGGTTGGGAAACGAGAAGGTCGTCCAGGTTCACACCGAGCTTGCGGGCGTACTGGGGATCAAGCGCGTGCTCCACATCGATGAACGCCGCGAGTCCACCGCGCTTCTGCGCCTGGGCGATGGCGGTGAGCGTGAGCGTTGTCTTACCGGAGGATTCAGGTCCGAAAACCTCCACGATCCGACCCCGTGGAAAACCGCCGACGCCAAGTGCCCGGTCGATCAGAAGGTTCCCCGTCGGGATGACATCGACATCCACCCGGTGCTCGTCGCCCATCCGCATGATCGCGGATTCTCCGAACTCTTTCTGAATCTGCGAGATCGCCAGATCAAGGTTCCGCTTGCGCGTTTCCTTCACCTTATCCGTCGCCGCCGTGTCTGATGCTGATTTGCTAGCCATGTCGGGAAGTTGGCGATACGCGGATCATCTCGCAAGAGAAAAGATGTTCACTGGAACAAAAAAAAGAGTTTCGCTGCCCGTTCGGAATTTTAAAAAAGACGGACCTGTCACCTGCCCAGGTGCCGACCGAGTCAAAATATCCGGGAAATGGAAATCTGTCGCAAACGGTGCTGGGTAGATCTCATTGCCGCTTTCTCCGCGAAAAGCGAAGGCGCGAACCCGTTACCGGATCCGCGCCTTACAGTTACTCCGCTGTCTCAGTGCGATCAAACTTTCCCCCCGGAAGATTCAATCGCTCCGGCTCTTGCGGAGGACGGATGAAGTATCGCCAATTCTAAGGCGCTGTAAATGATAAAGTTATCTTTATTTCAAATTTTATCAGAGGGATTTCAGCGCGACCTTGAGAGCGTCGAAATCCGGCAGATCTTTCGGGTGCTCTTTCACGTCGGCGAACTTCACGACTCCTTGTTTATCTACAAGGAACGCGGAGCGTTTCGCGACCCCGCCCATGATCAGATTGGCATCAGGGAGAAATTGCTCGTAGGCGATTCCGTAGGCTTTTGCGACATCATGCTCGTAGTCGCTGAGCAGCGGGAAATCGATTCCCTCCTTGTTTGCCCAGATCTCCTGCGCGAAGGGGCTGTCTCCCGAGATTCCGAAAACCTTCGCGTCGAGATCCTTGTATTCCTGGATTCCGGAGGAAATTCCGCACATTTCCTCGGTGCAGACGCTGGTGAACGCCATCGGGAAGAACAGCAGCACGATGTTGGCGGTGCCGATCTCCTCGGAAAGTTTCACGAGCTGCGGGCCGTCGGCGGTTTTGGTAACAAGGGTGAAGTCTGGGGCTTTTTCGCCTACTTTGATGGACATGGTATTTGTTGGTTCGGTTGAATGATTTGGTTGGACCCGGCAAACCTAGACCCTTCCGGGAGAGGGTCAATCCCCGGAAATCCCGAACAATTCATCCATCTCCCCCTCCGTCACCGCGCGCCATTCGCCCTCCTCCAGATCCTCCGGCAACTCAAGCCCGCCGATGGAAATACGCTTCAGCGAGGTCACGTGGTTCCCGACAGCGGCGAACATCCGCCGCACCTGATGGTAGCGCCCCTCATGCAGGGTCACGAGTGCTTGTTTCTCTCCAAGCACCTTGAAACCAGCGGGTAGCAAAGGCTTGGTTTCGCTTTCCAAAAGGAGCTCCCCGGAGGCGAAAATACCCGCTTCCTCTCCGGAGAGCGGGCGGTCGAGATCCACCCGATAGACTTTCAAGCAGGCGGATTTCGGATGGATGACGCGGTGGAGAAATTTCCCGTCATCGGTGAGCAACAGCATTCCCGAGGTATCCTTGTCCAGGCGCCCGACCGGATTGATGCCGGGATTCCGCTTGGAAAAGCGTGGCGGCAGCAGCTCGTAGATCGTTTCACCGGGATCCGTCATGCTGCACGTGAATCCCAAGGGCTTGTGCATCACCAGAACCAGTGGGGCCGGTGGATCGAGCACCTCGCCGCCGAACCGCACGTTCTCCGCCCCGGGGAAATCCTTGGGACCGAGTTTCACCCCGTCCGCGTCCGTGACCATGCCCGCCCGCATCAGTTTATCCACCTCTCTCCTCGATCCGTAACCCAGATTTGCCAACAGTTTCACCAGCTTCATGCGGCGGAGGCTATCACGATGCATCGCGAGGGCTACCAGCTTTCTTACTTCCTTGATTTTTCTAAAAAAACCGCTATGGATCGTCCTCGTGTCCCGGAAATCCCCCATATCCCGGTTTCTGAGGCGGCCCGCTCTCTGTGCTGCGATGCTCCTCGTGGCCTCATGCGGCAGTCCCGAGCGCACCGCACTGCGCGAGCTTTCCCGCGCCGGCATCCAGCCCAGCGGACGCGCGCTCGTCGATTCCGTGACGCTGGACGAACCCGAACAAGTCGCCTGGCTGCTCACTCTAAAGGTCCATACGGAGCAACGCGACTCGCTCGGAAGAACACCGCTCCGGATCGCCATCGAGCAGGGTCGGCAGGATTTCGTGACATCCCTTCTGGCAGCCGGCGCTGATGTGAATGCCACGACTACCGACGGCACCTCGCCCCTCGCTGCCGCTCTCGGTGCCGGGGAAAGTCAGATGACACGTGAACTGATCGCCGCTGGGGCCTCTCCTTCCGCCCGCATGGCGGGTGGGGAAAAAATCCTCCCATGGTGCATACGCAACGGACGCCCGGATTTCGCCCGGGAAATGATTGCCCAGGGGGCGGATCCACATCTCAAGGACGATGCCGGGATCCCCCTGCTCCACATCGCGATCGCAGCCGGCCAGAAGGATCTTGTGGAAGCACTCATCGCTCACGGCGCGGATCCAGGCAGCACCGATTCACAAGGACGTGGTACGCTCGCTCTCGCTACGGAAAACGGCTGGACCGGCCTGCTTCCCTCGCTCGCCGCGGCCGGGGCGGATCCGAATCTCTCGTCTCCCGCCGGCTTCACGCTACTGGACAAAGCCATCGCCGGGCATGATACGGAACTCATCCCGCTGCTGATGGAAATCGGCGCCGACCCCGTCCGCAAGCCGACCGTGCCGGGCGGCATGACACCGCTGGAGGCGGCGATCGCCGGTGGCCACGCACCGACCTTGCGCGCCGTCCTCCGCCCCGGCGAAACTCTTGGCGGCCCCGAGTGGGAACCCGCTCTCTGGCTCGCCTACGATCAGGGAAACCGGGATCTTGCCGTCATGCTTCTTGGAAAAGGTGCCCGGGCGAAGCGACCCGGTCCCCACGGCCTGCTGATCGCCGAGGTCGCCGCATCCGCCGGGAAAACGGGCTGGCTCAAATTGTTTCTCGACTACGGTCACTCGCCGGGAGCCGCCGTTTTCCGCGCCGTCACCGCCTCGGACCGGCTCACCGCCTCGTTTCTCCTGAAAAACGGGGCTGACCCCAACCGCGCCCCTGTTCCCTACGTGGACACCCCGCTCTCTCTCGCACTGCGCCAGGACGACGGACGCCTCGCCACCCTGCTGCTACGCCACGGGGCTCGAGCGGATTTCCGACTCCCCGAGGGTCAGAAGCTCCTCCACCTTGCGATTGTGACCGGGAAAGCGGGAGTCGTCCGCGAGCTGCTGGCCTCCGGCGCCGACCCGAACGAACCGATCACGCTTCCCGTTTCACAAGCGTTTCTCCAACAGGTTCCCTCAAAAGACATGCGCTGGTATCTGGCAAAGGACAGGAACGTGACCCCGCTGATGCTTGCCGCGAATTCCGGAAACATCGCCACCGCCCGCCATCTGCTTGCCGCCGGAGCGAAGAAGAACACCTACACCCGCAAGAACTATACCTGGCCGATCAATTTCGCCTCCCGCCGCGGAGATGTCCGCATGATGAAGCTGCTGCTCGGTCAGGATCCGGACAAGATCCGGCGGCACATCATCCTTTCACTCGGCGAGCAGCGGGCCCGGGTTTTCGATGGGGGCGGACAGGAAATTTTCTCCACCAAAGTCTCCTCCGGGAAAACCGGCTACCGCACCCGCCAGGGCGAGTTCGTCATCACCGACAAGCACCGCACCCACAACTCCTCCATCTACGGCTCCTCCATGCCGTATTTCCAGCGCCTGAGCTGCAGCGACTTCGGATTCCACTACGGGAACGTACCCGGCTACCCCGCCTCCCACGGCTGCATCCGCCTTCCCATGTCCAGCGCCAAGGCTCTCTTCGCTATGACCGAGGTCGGCGATACGGTGACGATTCAGCCGTAGGCTATCCACCAAGTGCCTTTCTCAATCCCGGGTAGTCGATTTTCGCATTGTGGCGCTTGTCCAGCGGGATCGCTTTCAGGGAAATCACTTGGCGGACTCCGAGGCTTGCCGCCTTCGTTTCCAAATCCCGGTGCGGAGTTCCTTCCACTACCAGAGTGGGTCCCCCTTTCCATTCCAGCACCGCGAATCTCTTACCGGGATACGCGGCACGCATCGCACACTCGATGGCGAATGGATACGTCCCGTCGGACAGGCGTTCCGAGGCTCGACCGAGCAGCCAGAGCCGGCCCTCGTCATCAATTTTCCCGGCATCCCCCGTCCGGTGCCATACGATGTCCCCGACTTTGATTTTCGTTTCCCCATCGCCCTTTCCTTCGAGATAACCGGCCAGGACATGATCGCCGCTGACGACGATCTCACCCGCCTCACCCGGAGGAACGGCCGTTTCTGCGAAATCGGATTCATCCAACGGACCCAGCGGCCTCCCCCACTGCTCGCGAATGATGCGTAGCTCGATTTCCGGAACGGACTCGCCCGCGCAAAGTCCCCCACCCTTCGCGGTCACTTCGGAAATTTCCGTGACCAGCTCTTCCGCAGGAAAATGGGCGATGGGTTCTGCCTCGGTGGAGCCGTAGACCGAATGCACCAGTGCCTGCGGGCGCGCGGCGGAGAGCCGTGCCAACAGGTCATTGAAAACCGGAGCGCCGCCGGTGAAAATTTTTCGAAACGCGGGAAGACCATTTCGCGAGGCCAGCAGTCCTTCGAAAAAGGCCGGAGAGGCGGCGCACCGGGTCACGCGGTGTCTTTCGCATTGGGCGAGGATGGCAGTCGCATCGGGCGAGCCGGGTTTCGCGAGATCCGTCGCCGCCAGCACGCTGGTCAGCCCGGAGGCGAGATTCGCCAGGACGAAAACGGGAAGGGTGATCAGATCCACCTCGCCATCCTCGAACTCCAGCGCACGTGAGAGCGAACGGTGCTGGGCCAGGAGGAAACCGTGGGTGCGTTGCGCGGCTTTCGGGATGCCCGTGCTGCCGCTTGTGAAAGTCACCAACGCGGGTTCGTCATCGGGCAGGTCCACGAGTTTTGATTTCCCTTCCGTGAAACTCCACGAACGTGCGCCGGGAAAACGAATCCCGCTGGAGATCGCGAGCGGGATTTTTCTCAGACACGGGACCGCAAGCCGCAGGGCCATCGCTTTCCACGGGCCGAAATAAGCATCCGGAGGCACGCGCGAGCAGCAGTTCTTGAGAAACTCCCGGCCCGCCGAAGGGTCCGCAAGCATGACCCGGATGCCCGCGTGGAAGGCGGAAAGCAAGCACACGTAAAGCTCGATGGAGACCGGTTGGAAAACGAGGATATGATCGCCGCGTTTGAGGCCCAGCTTCGCGAAGCCCGCCGCGCCCTCCATCACTTTCCCGCCCAGCTCACCGTAGGTCATCGTGCGGTCCCGCCCCCCGGCGCGATCCACCAGCGCGGCCCGCTCGGGATGCTCGGCGGCGCGCTGATGAAGCAAAGATACTAGGTTCATCGTAGTTTTTTGGAAAAAAGCGCGTAGCGGCGGAAGACCTCTCCCCCGTGCCTGCCCGTGATCTTCAGCGAGGAGTTCGCCTCGAACTGCAGGGCATGGATCGCCTCCGTGAAACCCGCCTTCCGACCCGCCTCATGCAGCATCTCCACCAGCACGCTACCCAGCCCCGCGCTCCGCGAATCCGGATCGACGGCGAGCGTCTTCACGATGAGCGCGGGCGGTTCCCCGCGTGCCGCCGCCTCCAGATCCGGGATGCCGAATACGAACCCGCATGCCGCTCCCTCCTTCTCCGCGATCCGCACGAACTCCGGCCTGACATGCTCGCGAACTTTTGTGTAGGCCGCGATAAACGCCTCCGCTTCGAGCAGGGTGTAGAGGAAGTTTTGCGAGAAACTTTTCAGGGAAACAGCGTGGATCGCCCGCAGATCCGCCTCGAAGTTTTCAGGTGAAATGCCGCGGATCGTGATCCCGGATCGCTCCAACCGGGCGAGCAATTTCCCGTAAGCGCGTCCGCCACCGTCCAGAGGCATCACCGAAGAAGAGTAACGGGAAAGCTCGGAAAATCCCGCCGCCGTCCACCATTCCGGGCGCGCTCCAGTGTTCCGAGGCTCCAGCAGGAACGGCCCGCGCCCGTCGCTCTCCACGATATACCGATGCCGCCGCCAGGTGTTTCCGTTCATCGGGCCGACCGCGGTTTCACAACCGTTTTTCCCGAGAGCCGAGCAAGCGGCATCGAGAATTTCCCGGGCAGCTTTCGCATCCCGCGCCGCGAATCCTCCGATCGCCCCGAGCCGCTTCCCCTCGTGGAAGGGAGTATCGCCCCACCACAGCGCGGCGTGGGCGATGGTTTTCTCACCCTCGGAAAGCCACAGACGAGCATCAGGATTTTCCTCTTCGCCCGCCATCTCGGCCGGGGATGGAAGGCCGGTTGCGAGAGTCATTTCCGGGAGGCCGGGACCGTTGGAAAATCGGATCATCGGAACAGGAGCGCGGGGGTGGAGGAGGCGAGGGCGAGCAAGCCTTTCGCGATCCAGAGGGAAGTTTCACCAAGGCCTCGGATACGCTGGTAGATCAGGGTGGAAAACAGGCAGGACATCGCGGAGAGCATCGCAGGAAACGCGAGATCCCGGAAGCCCGGAAACAGCCAGACCAACCCGGGAAGGGCCGCGACGAGCCAGCCTTTTCCGACGGATCGAAGTGGCCTCGGGGACAGCCCGGTCACGTGGAGCCGGGTCGCCGTATCGAGCATCGCGAGCTGCGCGGCCATCGCGAAGGAGATCCCCGCCAGGCCGGTTTCCGGGGAAACGAATCCGCGCCCCACCGCCACCGCCCAAGGCATCGCGGCGATGGCGTGGGAGAGCACCGCGTCCAGCCGGTGCTTGAAAACCAGGGTCAGCGAATGCCGCCGGGTCATCACCACATGGCAGATGAAAACCGCCGAGGGAGGCAGCGCCATCTTCCAGTTTCCCACGATGGCGCAACCGTATCCGAGCAACGCGCTGCCCAGCAACGCGCCGCCGCTGAGCGTGGACCAGCGCGATCCGGTGAGGACCAGCGCCAATACCGCGGCGAGCACGATGAGCCGGATGAAAAGCGGAGATACCTCCAGATCGATAATACGCGCCAGCACGAAATGGCAGCCGATGGGCAGCACCAGATTATCGAAACCCCGGTCGGAAAACCCCTCACCCATCATCGCCAGAGTCGCGAGGATGGCGGAAATCAGCAGCGCCTCGGGGGCCTCCACCCGGCCCGCGATGATCAGCGGCAGGCACACGCAGGCGAAGGCGGTGGCAAGAAACGCCAGCGAACCCTCGATGGTTTTCGATCCCTGCCCGGCGATGTAAAAACGTTTCCCCCAGCGTGTGCCGAAGATCGCCCCCGAGGCATCCGCGATCGCCAGAACGAGGATGGGGATGAGATGGAGAAACGGATGCCCGAGCGAGAGCTGGAAGACGGTTGCCACCGCCGGGGCGAACAGGATGTCTCCGTAGGACGGGCGTTCGATGCCGTGGATGACATGCCCGAGAGCGGATTTCAAAGCCGGCACCAAGCGGACGGCGAGGATGGGAAGGGTCGCCATGGCAGCGAGTATCCAGACCGGAAGCGGGCTACTGAAAATCCAGGGAAACGCGGCACACCCAAGGCCCATGACCACGTGAACGGATTTCCGCGGGATTTCCGCAGAAAGGGTGAAGCAGCGGGAGAGCGTGTGGACGATGAAAACCAAAAACGAAAGCCCCCCGAGGACAAGCGAGATGGCGAGCCAGTCGTTAGCGCTCATCGCGGTCGTTGCGGCGTTCTTCTATCGCCTGCCGTTCTTTTTCGATTTCCAGCCGGAGCTGTTCTTCGGTGGGAAGACAAAGCATGTATTTCGATGAAAAAATCTGTTTCCTGTCATTGAGCACCGAGTAGCGGGCCACCGTCTCGTTTTCCTCCGTGCAGAGGATGAGGCCTATCGTCGGGTTGTCATCCGGAGCCACGAACAGCCCGTCGAACATGCGCACGTAGCCATCGATCTGGCCGACATCCCCATGCGTCAGCTCGCCGACTTTGAGGTCGATGAGTAGGTAAAATTTCAGGCGGCAGTGGTAGAAGACAAGATCGATGTAGCGATCCTGCTCCTCGATGCGGATGTGCTTCTGCCGGGCGACGAAGGCGAAACCGTTTCCCAGCTCAAGGAGAAACCGCTGCAAGTGCGTGATGATGGACCGCTCCAGATCCGACTCATGAAGGGCCGCCGCATCCGGCAAACCCAGGAACTCCAGAACATACGGGTTTTTTAACGAATCGATCACGGAGTTGGAGGGTGTTGGCAGCGAGCGTCCCTCGGTCAGCATCTTTTCCGGCTCGCCGCTTTTACGGATACGCTCGTAGTAAAACGACCGGATCTGCCGCTCCAGCGTGCGCTTGTCCCAGGCACCTTCGATGGCCTCCTTTTCGTAAAAGTCACGGGCTTGGAGATTGTTCACCCGCATGAGAGCGCGGTAGTGGGTCCATGTGAGCTGGGGGGAGAAACCTTGTGACAATCTCAATAGGGCGCCCATTGGGTGCCCTATTGCCGTCCCGGATTCCGCACCCGACGGGTGCGGAATTGCCGCTCCTGCGAATTCGTCACCCACGGGGTGACGAATTGGTATTTTCAATTCTATCCCCAGCGGGGATATTTTTCCAGTCTCCCCCAATTCTCCACCCGCTGGGTGGAGAATCTTGATCCGCTGTTGAAAGGCGAGGTGGAACTGCTTGAAATAAAACAGATTTGTGATGGAAAACCCCTTTCCATACCGCTCGGTCAAGCGTCTGGAGAGATCATTGACGACCTTCTTCCCATACGCCGCCCGTTCCTCCCCACCCTGCAATTCCTCGACGATCTCCCGCCCGATCCACCAGTAGGCGAGCACCATGTTCGTATTCACCGCCCGGACGACGTTGCCCCGCGCCTGCTCCAGGATGGAAACGACGCGCCCGAAGAGTTCTTCGGGATTTTCCTCCGCCGGGGTGGTTTGCTTAGGGTCACTCATTTTCAGAGGCTTGGGTGCACGCGGGCATGGTGTTTCAGACAAAGGGGTTGATCGGGGTGATGCCTTCGACACCTGAGAAATCCTTGTCGTTCTCAGTTAGGATGACCGGAATGTCTTCGCGGAGCATCAGGGCGGCAAGTTGCCGGTCGAAATACTTTTGCTTGGTGATCCCGCCCGACACACAGAGTTCGAGAGCCCGGTGGACACTGTCGAGCGTGAGCGGCAGGACGGTCAGGCCGCGGAGGCGGGAGAGGGCCTGGATTTTTTCCCGCGCCAAGGCGGGGCTGTCCGGTGGCTGGTTTTTCGGGCCGGTCAGGTTCGGATACATTTCCGCGAGGTTCTGCACGGATATGAACAATTCCACCCCGGCGCGCTTGCGAAGGGCGAGTATCCTCCTGTGCCCGCTGGTGCCGTGGATCGGCTGCGAGCGTGGCATAGATGAGCACGTTGGTGTCAACCAGTACCCGTCCGGTCAGGTTTTCAACGTGCATACGTCTCCTCCCGGCTGAAACCGCCCTCGAAATGGCTTTGGGAGGTTACGATTTCATCCTTCGCACCCACACGGGTACGTAAAAACTCTTCCAAGGCCATTTCAATGACCTGACTGCGCGAGCGCCGTTCCTCCCGGCCGAAGCGGTTCAGATCCTCCACGAGATGCTCGTCGATAGTCGCACTGATGTGGGATTTCATAGCATGAGAATGTTACGACTGGATGGCTCCGTCAAGCCAAACGGATGAGCGCGGGATCTCAGAATCGGCAACACGAACGCTTCAGGATGTAACTCCGTTGGAGTTGAAGGGGCGGTTTCACGAACGGTGAAGGAGCGCTGCCTTTAGGCGGAGGGTGAGGCGGGTCGCCGCCTAAAGGCAGCGCTCCTTGCCGGTGACTTCCTCCACGAGGAAGCGGCTGTAGAAAAACGCCCGGTCCTGTTGGAAAAGTATTTCCGCCTCGGCTTCGAGCGGGCGGAGCATGTCCGCCATGGAGTCCGAGCGGGAGCGGGGGGCGAGCATGTTCCAGTAGGCGAGGCGCGCGCCGGGGCGGGAGGCGGTGACGATTTTTCCTAACAGATCCGCTGTGGTTTCCGGGCTCATATACTCGAAAATGTCGCTCAAGTTGTAGCCGTCGAAGCTGCGCTCTCCACGAGTTTCCAGAAGCTCCTCAAGTGGTGAGGAAACGATCTCCAACCGCCCCTCCGCCAATCCGCTCCGGATGATACCGAAATTCTTTTCCTCCAGAGCTTCCGGTAATGCTTCGCCATGTGTGCCTGTTAGAATCCAGTGAAGGTAGGGGTTTTCCGAAGGATCGAGATTCACCAGGGCGTGCCGGGTACGGGCGAGGATGCGGTCGCCCACGGAGCCTTCCACATAGCGGAAGAATTCCGGATCGCGGCCCAAGACTCCCATCACTTTTCTGGAAAAGAACAGCCGGAAGATCATGCGCCAGCGACGGTTGTTCCAGGTCTCCTCGTAGAATGATTCACGTTCGGCGGGCGTTCGTTTCTCAAGGAGGGAAACCACCTTGCGGCGGTTGTGGGCATGCGGCAGGACCTTTTCACGGAACAGGCGGAAGTAGCGTTCGAACTTCCCGGCGGCTCCGATCCCACGTCCGATCTCTTCGGTTTTCCCGTCCCAGAAATCCCGGCAGGTGGCGGGTAGGATTTCCCGGCAGGCGCGGTAGAGCTTTTCCCTGCGGTCGGATTCACGGGAGCCGATGAGTTCGAGAAATTCAGCGTGCTCCAGTTTCAGGTAGGCGGCGCGGCGTAGCTCGATGCAACAGATCTGCGCGGGATTCATTTCTACTACGGTCACCGTAGCCGCTCCACCCGCGAGGAGGGCGAAGCTGTTGTCGCCGGCGGAGCCGATGCTGACGAGGTGTCTTCCCGCCGGTTTGAGGGCGGCGTTCAGTAGGCGGGAATCCTCCCAGCATTGGGCGTAGCGGATGGCCTCGAAGGCGGCGCGGTGCTGGATCTCCGAGGTGATCATGACTCGAGGACCGTGACCGCGCCGGTGGCTCCGTCCATCTCAACGAGGTCTCCGGTCTTGAGTATCCGGGTGACGCCGGGCAGGGAAACGATGCACGGAAGCCGCAGCTCGCGCGAGACGATGGCGCTGTGGGAAAGCAGGCTGCCGCGCTCCACCAGCAGGCCGGCGGCGGCGGGGAAAAGAACGACCCAGCCGGGATCGGTCTGGCGGGCGACGAGGATTTCACCCGGCTCCAGACGCGCGCCACGGGGATCGAGCACGACGCGGACCCGGCCCTTGACCCGGCCGGGGCAGGCTCCGCTGCCTTTGAGCGATGGCTCGGTGGTGTCCTCCGGCGCGGAACTACTATGGGTCTCGTATCTTGAAACCGGACCCCGTGTCATGAAGCGGTCGGGTGGTGGATCGGCTTTCTCGAATGTCTCGAACTCGGCTTTTCTCCGGGTCGCCAGCGCACCGAGACCACCCGTGGTGCCGGTGGCATCCCAGTGGGAGAGGATTTCTCCCAGCTCCAGGTAGAACACATCGGCGGGTTCTTCGAGAATGCCATCGCCCGCGAGCCTGCGCCCGAGCTGGGTGGTTATCGCGCGGACCCTGCCGAACACGCGGGTGCGCTCGAAGCGGAGATTCTCGCGTGCCCGCACCCGGGTTTTCGCCTGGTTGAGGACGAATTTGAATACGAGGTTCTTGATCGGGTTTTCCAGCTTCGGGATGGGAACTTCGGGACGGGGCGAGGCCTCCGGGGTTTCGCGAAGCGCCATCGCGCCGATGGACGAGAGCAGGCTGGAGGGATCGTCGCGCACGGTCGGACTTTCCAGTTTCAGCTCCTCAAGACAGCGGTCGCCGAAATCCTCCAGGTATTTCTCGAACGCTTTGGCGAGCTCCGGTTGGGCTTTTATGGCGCGGAGTTTTTCGGAGACGCTTGCGTCGGGATCGGCGAGTAGGGCCGGAAGATCGGGCGATTTTTTGGCAATTTCGGCCATCGCCAGGATGCGGCGGGGTGGCTCGGCACTGATGATTTCCCCGCAGTCGAGAAGAAGTTCGTTCTGCAGCGTGCCTTCTTTGTCGCCATTCCATTTTTCGCATATGCTGCGCAGGGCGCCGTAGTAGATCATCGCGAAAAAGTCGTTTACCAGCGGGGCGTCCCAGCGTTTCAAAAGCTGTTTTTCGAGATCGCGGTAATGGAGGACGAGCTTCGCCTCCGCGCATGCTTGCGAGCGGGACTGTGGGTGCGGCGAGCGCGGTATCGAGTCGCTCGCGGAATTTTTCGGTCTGCCGTGGAAGCATGACGAGCCGGGTGACGAGGCCGAGGCAGGTCTTCGCCAGTGCAACTCCGTCCTGCCATTTTCCCTCTTTGTTTTCCGAAATGATGCGGGTGACGATCTCGTCCGGCAGCGGCTCGCGCACGCCCATCATCTGCTCCATGAACGCTCGGTTTGTCTGGAATCCGGGCAGCAGGGCGAGCACTTCATACCAGCTCACGAGATTGTAATACACGCGGCCCTGGATCAGGCCGAGCATCTGCGGAAACACGGAATCCGCTCTGGTGATGCGCCTGCGCGGAACCGACATCAGCCCGCAGAACTCGCGGTAAACCGATTCGTAAACGCGGCGCGCGAACGAGAAGGTGAGCGGGGTGGTTACTCCGCCGTAGCTCTCGGCGATGTTGCTGTTGTCCCAGACGAAAAGCGTGTCTTCCGGGTCGGGCAGTTTCCCGAGCGTGGTGATGGGGCGGGACTGGAGCAGCCAGAGTTTTCCGTCCGCGGAATCGATCGCCCACTCGATGTCCTGGGGTCCGCCGGAGGCCGTTTCGCAAGCGCGGGCGAGGGTGGCGATGGCTTGCGCGTCGGCTTCGGAAAGCAGGGTTCCGGATGGTTTTTCGACGATTTTCGATTCGCGGTCGAGACGCCAGGTCTCCCCGTCCACCTCTCCGGAAACGAGTTTTTCGCCGGTTCCTTCGGTCGCGGAAACAACGGCGATCCCGCGTCTCCCGGAGACGGGATCCGCGCTGAAGGCGACCCCGGCGCAGCGCGGGTGGATCATGCGCTGGACCAGGACGGTGGGGACGGTGGGTTTCGGCAATCCTTGCTCGCGGCAATAGGCGCGGATGGCTTCGGTTTCGGCGGAGGCGCGGACTTGGGCGACTTTTCCGAATACCTGGGCGGAAGAGATTTCCAGATAGCTATCGAACTGGCCGGCGAAGGAATGGCCCGTGCCGTCTTCCGCCTGGCCGGAGGAGCGGACGGCGAAGGGGCCGGGGCCGAGGGCGTCGACACGGTCGTGAAGGTCGGAGGGGGTGAAGGCGGAGTCCGGCGGGATCGCGAACCACGGCGGCACGTCGAAGCCCATCGCGCCGAGGCGGGCGAGGGCGGCTCCTTTTCCGCCGAGGAGGTGGGTTTCGGATGTGTCTGGGGTTAGGAACATAAGAAAGTGACTAGTGCCGAGTGAGAAGTGAGAAGGCTTGGGTTGAGGGGAAGAGGCTTGAACGCGGAATACGCGGAAGGTAGAGGGGACTTGGGTTGCGTAGGAATTTTCGTTGGATTGGCTTTGCGATCTTCTGCGGCCTTTGGGCCTTTGCGGTTCGGATTTTTGTTCGGGTGATCAGTGGTGGTGGAAGAGCGGGATGAGGCCTAGGGAAAGGTAGAGGGCGAGTGTCCATAGTCCTGCGAGGATTTCGAGGCGTTTTCCGGGGAGATTTCCTTTCACATACCTTGGAAGAATGGTGAGAAAAACCAGCAGGAGGAATCCTAGGGTCGCGACAACGGGGACCATGAACCCAATGCCGCGGGCGGCCATCGCGGCGCACAAAAGGGTGGCTGCGAGTGCCGCGTGCCAGGCGGCGGCGGCTTTCCGCTTCCCCCAGAGGCGGCTGTAGGTTTCCACGCCTTCCTCCTCGTCCTCGGGTTGGCGCAGTTTTCTTCCCAGCTCGATGACGAGGCCGTTGAAGAAACTCGCGGCGAGGAACCACCCGATTCCGGAGGGACTCGATGTATTGGCAGGGACCCAGTCGCAGGCGGTGCCGAACCAATCGACCAGCGGCATGATGCCCATGTGGCTGACGAGGTAGATGACCGGCCTGCGCTTCAACCAGTCCCGGCAGAAAAACTCCACGCTCATCAGGGCGAGATAGGTCCAGGCGATGGCGAGCACGATCATCAGCCGGGGATCGAGCAGGAGCACGAGGCCGGTCTGGATGGCGGCGGCGAGGAGGAAGAGAACGCGGAGTTCTTTCAGGGAGACCAGGCCGCGAGGCACGGCGCGGTAGGGTCGCCATCTTGCGTCTTCCTCCGCGTCCTTGAATTCATCGGCGATGCGGAGCTGGAGGAACATCAGAAGGCAGACGCCGAAAGCGGTGCCGAATTGCGGGAGGGGCGGTATTTCCGCTCCGCGCAAAAGACTGGAATACGCGACCGCGCAGGCACTGAAGGCGGCGATCAGCGGGCCGTGGGCGGCGAGCGGGAATCGCTCTTTCTGATAGATCCACCAGCGGTTCATACGGCTTCTACTCGGGGGATTTCCGGCCACGGGCCAGCTTGCGATGGGCGCGGGAAAAATGGCCGGCGCTCATGGCTGCTATGATGGAAAGCTCTCCGGCGAGCAGCAGGCCGCCACAGACCTCGGCCAAGGCCCTGGCGTTTCCCTGCCCCGCGAGGCCCATCAGCTCCAGGCACGCGCGCTGGGTCGGCAGGCCGGTCCCGCCGCCGACGGTGCCGACCATGATGCCCGGCAAGGTCACTGCCGCATAGAGCGATCCGTCCGGCGTGACCTCGAAACGCGTCACCCCGGTTGCGGACTCGGCGACGCAGGCGGCGTCCTGCCCGGTCGCCAGATACAGGGCGGTCAGGCCGTTGGCGAAATGGCCCTGGATGCCGATGGTCCCGCTCAAGACACCACCGATCGCGGAAATTTTCCAATACTCCGTCATCGCTTCGGGAGTGGTTTTGAGAAATTTCTCCACAATATCCGCGGAAATTACTGCTTCCGTAGTAACTTTCCTGCCACGGGCGGTTCCGAAGGCTTTCGCGCTGGCTTTCTTGTCTCCGGAAAGGTTCGCCTCCACGTAATGCCGGAGGGGGGCGACGGGAGAGCGGGCGAGGATGTCATCGCAAACCGCCTGGGTCGCCAATGTCACCATGTTCTGGCCGGAGGCATCGCCCGTAGTGAACTCGAAATTCAGGTAAACGTGGTTTCCCTCCACCGTGCAGCCGACATCGATCAGTTCCCCGTGCGAGGTGGTGGAGGCAGCGATGCCGCGCAGGGCATCGAACTCGCCCATCACCCAGACGGTGAAACGGCAGGTCTCCGCCGCCGAGATAAAAACGAAGGCAGGAGAGCGGCTGATGCTTTCGTAGAGGACCATCGAGGAGCATCCGCCTGCCGCCGTGAGCACCCGGCAGCCGCGATGGTAGCTGGCGACGAGGGCCGCCTCCGTAGTGGCGAGCGGGATGTGGTAGTCGCCCTTCGCGGCAAGTCCGTTGACCCGCAGCGGTCCGGCCACACCGATGGGCATGCGCAGCACCCCGATGGCGTTTTCGATATTTCCTTCGAAAAGGGAGAGATCGTCCGGCTCGCGGTCCAGCAGGATTTCCCGGAGAGCGGGATCGACACCCATCCCTTCCCAGAGCTTGCGGGCGCGGGCGGTGGAGACTTTCGCGGTCCCGGCGGGAACATCGGGAAGGTGCTCCATGTTCTGCGCGAGTCGCGCCGCGGCCTCATCGAGCGAGTGCCCGCCAAGAACCTTCTCCGCGTGCTTCTGTGTCAGCCCCCGTTTGCCCAGCATCAAAAGAACGGTGGTGGCAGGCTTCCGGAGAGTCAATCACGGAGCGTGGGCGCCCCGCCCCCGCGACCACTTGCCCGGTCCGAATATGGAGAAGGGTTTTGCAAACCCTTCACGAAGGACCGGGAGAATATGTAGAAGCGTGCTTCCAGCCGCTAACGGAAGCCAAATGCGTCGTTCTCGATTCTTCGCCAGCGGCTGAAAGCACGCTTCTCCTTGTTGGCACCCTCGCCACCATGCGCGGAGGACCGGGAGGTGGATTCGCTCGGCTTGTGCAAAGGGTTTGCAAAACCCTTCTCCATATTTTCTGACATCTCGGCAGCCGCCAGAATCGCGACGCTCCCCCCAAACGGGTGGGAGTTCTTCCCCACTTGCCGCGATTCCGGGAAAATGCCAGCTTTTCGAGCATGCGAGGGTTTCTGTGGACAACGCTTTTCCTGATTTACCCGGCAATCTCATCCGCGCTGGAAACGGTTGCTTGGAAAATTCCGGCGCATCACCACGCCGTTCCCGATTCGGATTCCAAAAGCATGAAACGCTTGCAGGGACCTCCGGAGGCCTCGCCGTTTTTCAATCCGGGAGACGAGTTATGGGATCTTTCGGAAATCATTCCCGCGAATCACTTGGAAACCGATCGTAAACCGGAGTGGATCGTTTGGAACAAAACCACTGGATGTATCGTCTCGAAAGCCGATCTCACAACCTTTTGGGAACTCGATGTCCTTTTCGGGAGGGAAAAAATCCCCGTGCAGTGCAGGCTGGAAGTGGAGCTTTTCGAGGTGCCGCCCGATGGCGCGCCACTCACGGACGCCTCACTCCCGAACGAGACGCTGTCGTGGATTGTCCTACGGGAGAAAACAACCAAAGCCTCTACTTCCTCTCCGACGGGCAGTCTCGCGATCGAGGCGACGGTGGGCTTTGATCGCAACGACCCCTATTTCGATCTGTCATTTCATGGAAAAGCAGAGCTGCCCGGCCAACCTCCTGTTTCCGTGACGACCTCTTTCACACTCGCCGAGGGGACGCCGCTCTGGGTTGCTCGGAAATCCGATGGTGAAAAAGGAATGGATTTCAGGGTCACGGCCCGAGCCGAGCAGATCGACGGGTCTCCCTACGCGGAAGCCGTCATGATCCTGCGCGATGGCAAGGCAGAACCGTTGCTAAGGAACTTGCGGGGACTGGAGATCCGGGAAGCAGCCGGCGGATGGCTCGCGACGCATTGGTATCATCGCGATGGCTTCGAGCAGTTGATGGGCATGAAAACGGTGGATCCCGACGCCGATCCGTTCGCGGTTGAACCGGAAGAGTTTCCGAAGAATCCGGAGTGGTTGGAAATCCCTACTCCCGAGAATCTGGGAAATTGGCTTCCTTCCAGCCTGATCGAAATCACCAAGGCTCTGGAATCATCCGGAATCGATTTCACGGACGAGTCCGGATTCGCCGGATACGATCCCCTCACGCAGACGGTGGTGATGTTTTCCAAAAAGTCGGGAGATACGCTGAAGTTCGAACAATTTGCCGAGTTGTTCACCGGAGGCGAGGTGACACAACTGGTCCTTTCCCTCGAAGACAAAGGCTCGATACGGGTAGTTGCCAGGTCGGGACAGCGGGCGGAAATCGTTTCCGGAAATCCGGCGAAAGGCGACCTTGTCAGCAAACTCCTGATCGAACCCACCATTGGCGAATCCGGCGATCTGATCGATCTCACCTTGGACTATATGGACAATTCGGCACCGGATGGAAAAACCTTGGAAACTACCGTTCTTTTGCGGGAGGGAGCTTTCTCCGATTTGATCGATGCGGGGGCCAATGAAAATTCCGGCCTCCGTGTGAAGGCGGAAATTCTCAAAGTTCCGGATCCCGGTGATCCTACGAAAGATCAAAACGAGTAGCCGGAAGGATTTTGAAGAGGAACAGAGACTTCGCCAGTTGTGGGTTTTCACCCATTCCTGCGCCAGACACCGTTCTTCACCCTGGCCCTCGTTTCCGGGAAATCGTCGCGACGTTCGGGTCCGTTTCTAAGGAAATAGCCGAGCAGAGAGATCCACAGGAACGTCAGTGTGCCGATGATCCACCATGGTGCGTCATGGGTCGGCCCTCCGCCCGTGAGTTCCGCGATGAGCCAGCCCAGCAGGCCGGTGACTAGGCTGGTGGCCAGCAACGCGACGGTCCCGTGAAATCCGGTGAGCAGGCAGCGCCACCATGCGCGGAGGATGGAGTCGCGGATGCGCATCAGCCGAGCCATTTGCGGACGGTCGCCACATCATTGCCCATGGCCTCGACGGTCTTTTTCGCGACGTCGCCGCCTTTGACGTATTCGATGTGGATGGAGACGGGGATTTCCTTGGGAAGCAGTTTCGTCACGAGTTTCCCGGATTCCGGTTTCACGACTCCTTCACCGATGGGGCATGCCTGCCAGTTTCTGCCGTTGAGCTTGTAGTCCTTGAAAAACACCGCTCCGATGTGTGGCAGGGCGCGGCGGAAATTGAGCTCCCAGGCATTCGCTCCCTCGACGGTGGCGTGGGCGAAATCGAAGGCCATGCCGAGGTGAGCAGGGTCAATATCCTCGAGCATCCCGACCATGTCCCAGATCGGTCCGCCGACATAGTTGTTGCCGCGGTGGTTCTGGTAGAGTCCCTGCACTCCGGTTTCCTTGTTGAGGGCGGCGAGGTCGGTGAGCTGCGCTTTGAAGTTCGCCACCTGAGGTTTGATCGGTTTGGAGAGATCGTATTTCAGGTGCTCCAGCCGGTATTTCTTGATTCCGGACTTCGCGGCGGCATCGAGTTGCTTCTCGGCGAGGCCTTTTTTATCCACTCCGTTGATGCTGGAGGCCATGATCACGACCCGCAGATCCTTCTTCGCGAGCGCCGCCACGAAGGCGGGAAGTTTCTCCGCGAGTTCCTCCGGCTGGATGGCACCACCCTTTCTAAGGGGAGCTTCGAGTCCCGCCACTCCCAGCGGGGCGATAGCGGCGGCGAGTTCGTCGTAGCTCAGATTTTCGAGAAATTTCGTAAAGACGGCGATCTCGCGCCCCGGTGTTTCCTCAGCCGCGAAGGCCTTCCCTCCGGCGACAAGTCCAAGCCCGGCCAACGACATGCTGCTTACGAATGATCTGCGATTCATAAGGGCATGGTAGGAGCTGCCGTTTTCATGTCAAAACATCCCCCGCGAAAAACCGGCCAAAAAAAGTGCCGCCAGGAAACCGCGGCAAAGTTGGACAAACTACCGTTGCTCCGATCAAGGCCTGGCGGGGTTCGCTTGCCAAATCTCCACGATCCCTGACAGCGGGGAAAAGGAAACCCGGCACGGGGCGGGCCGCAAGAACAAACTCTATTCCCAGATCCGCGCGCGCAACGCTTCGGCGGCGGCGCGTGCTTCCGCCTCCTTCTTGCTTTTGCCTTTTCCGGCGGCGAGCAGCTTGTCCTGCCAGTGGACCTCCGCCTGGAACACGCGACGATGGTCGGGTCCGCTCTCGCCGATGATCTTGTAGAAAGGCGCGACCGGGTGGATGGCCTGCAGGCATTCCTGGAGCTCGCCCTTGGGATTGCGCTCGTCGGGACTCTCGACCATGCCGTCGAACTCGCCTTCGAAAAGCCGCATGATGAGTTCCTTGGCGGGCTCCTGCCCGGAGTCCAGATAGATCGCGCCGATGAGCGATTCGAAGGCATCCGCCAAGGTGGAGAGCCGGCGCCGGCCGCCGGTGGATTCCTCGCCTTTTCCGAGTAGGACGTAGTCGCCAAGGTGGATCATCATGGCGAACCTGGCGAGGGCCCGACGCGAGACGACGCGGGAGCGGAGCTTTGTCAGATCGCCCTCGGGGGCATCCGGGAAGCGCTTGAAAAGGATCTCGGTAACGATGAGCTGGAGCACGGCGTCTCCGAGAAATTCGAGGCGCTGGTTATCGAAATGAGGGCGCTGGGACTCGTAGGCGAGGCTGGGATGGGTAAGCGCCTCGGCCAAAAGGAACGAGTTGCGGAACTTATATTGAATCCTGCTTTCCAGCGGTTGCATCAAGAATCTTTCTTGTTCACCTCTCTCTCCGATACCGGCAACCGTGCCGGAAGCGGGGAAAAAGGTGGGGTGATCGACGGGCTCGAACCCGCGACAACCAGAATCACAATCTGGGGCTCTACCAACTGAGCTACGACCACCATTTCAGGCGGGCGAAACGCATACTATGCCTACGGGACATTGCAAAGACAAAAATCACTCGGCGGCTGTTAAATCTTTGAGAGCGGTCTCCGACTCGGGGTATTTGAACGCGAAACCGTGGGAGCCTAGTTTTTCAGGAACGGCTCTCTGGCCGACGAGCAAAGCCCCTCCGAAGCCGCCCAGAACCAGCTTCAGCATGAAGCCCGGGACGGGAAAAAATTCCCAGCGGTGGACGGCTTTCGCGAGTTTTTTGGTGAGGTCCTTGTTGCGCTCCGGCTCGGGTGCGGTGCCGTTGACCGCGCCTGTCAGGGCCTCGGTGCGGATGGAGAAAAGCATGGCCCGGCGCAGGTCCTCCACATGGATCCACGGCATCCATTGCTCGCCGTCCCCTAGCCTGCCGCCGATGCCGAACTTGAAAACGGTCATCAATTTCTCGTAGGCCTGCCCGCCTTTTCCAAGGACCACCCCGGTGCGGAAGGTGATGACACGGAACGCCGAGAGGCTCCGCTTCCTCGGCAGCGGCTTCCCAAGCGGCGCAGAGATCCGCGAGGTAGCCGGTTCCTTTCGCGGATTTTTCGGTGAGAAGCTCATCGCCGCGTCCGCCATAGTAGCCGACGGCGGAGGAGTTCAGCAGCACGGAGGGCCTGTCGGCTTCCGGGAGTGCCGCGATCTTCGCGACGATGTCGTCCGTAAGATCCACCCGGCTTTCGCGGATCTGCTTTTTGTTTTCCTCCGTCCAGCGCTGGTCGATGGGTGCTCCGGCGAGATTCACGATGATTTGGAAGCCGTGGGGATCCGCGTCCTCCGGTGTGACCCAGCGGCTGACCCCGCGCACATCGCCACTGCCTTTCCGGCTTACCCCGGTGATAGTGAAACCCTCGTCCGCCATTATTCCCGCGAGCCCGCTCCCGACAAATCCGCTCGCTCCATACATCAACACGTTTCCGCTCATTGGCGGAAGCTGGCGGCTGACGGGTGGTTTCGCAAATTGAGATTCCCGGTTTCACCTTAATCGATTTCCTGGACCGTCTTGAGAAAGGTGTTGGCGCGGCGCAGTTCGGAAGGTGACCAGCCATCGAGTCCCTGGGTTTTCTCAGCGCGATACCGGGAGATGTATGAGTAGTCATCCCGCTCCACGTACTGGGCCTTGGCAGCAGCGGGTTCGGGAGCGGAGGCAAAGGGGATGGCTGGCAGATTCAGCGGGGACGGAGGGAAATTTCCCGCGCGCTTCCAGTGGTCCCGGAGATTCGCCTGACCGGGGATGAATTCGGGTTTCTCACCATAGGGTGCGATCTCGAACATCTTCCCACGAAGCGTTTCCGACTCGGTGAAATTTTCCGGATCCTCATCGAGAATCTTGAGGAGTTTCCGGGCGGCATTGTAGTAGTCCGGATCAAGCTCAAGCGCGCGGCGGAAGGCGAGGGCGGCTTGCTCGGATTTGTTTTTTTCCGAAAGGATGAGTCCGAGCAGGTAGGGGGCGCGGGCGTTGTCCGGGTTCTCCTTTTCGAATTTTTCGAGCAATGGAAGGGCGATCTCCATGACACGCGGATCGTCGAACAGTCCCTCGCAGCCGAAGCAATGGCTTTCCCTGGGGCCGAAGCTGACGGGCATGAGTTCGAAAGCTTTTTTAAAATGAACCACCGACTCATCGAATCTACCGTTTCTGGCGAGCGTCATGGCGAGACGGGATTGCAGGCAGTAGGCGTCCTCGAATTGCCCGAGGGCTTTCTCGTAGCGATCGGTCGCTTCCTTGATCAAACCGGCATGGAGGAAATCGTCGGCGGCTTCGCCCTGGCGGATGGAATCGACGACAGAGCGGAAAAACACGGCTTTTTCCTCGCGGCCGGAATCCTCGTGGATGCGGGCGAGAACCTCGTAGCAGAACATGCGCGTGTCCTTTCCGTGATCGCCATCGGAGGGATCGAGGGTGATGGCTTCGGCTATGGTTTTTTGCGCGAGGTCGAGGTCGCCGTCACGGCGCGCGATTTCCGCCAACCAGATGAGGGGACGTTCCTCGAAGGGATCGTAGGCATGCAGGGACTCGATGAAGGTTTTCGCGCGGGCTTTGTCGAGTTTGATAACCGCTTCGTAAAAGGCGTCCGCACCGGAATTTCTCGCGAGCAGGTGGAGGGCGTAATCAACGGCTTTTTCGTCCTCGCCGGATGTTTTCAGATAATCTATATAGAGGATTCCAAGTGGTGGTTGGCCGGCGGCGGAATAGGCGAGCAATTTGAAGAATTCCTCAGGATCCCCGGCCGCGTCTCGTTGCGCCCTTTCCATTTCTTCCGAGAAATCTTCACTTCGCCCGAGGCGGTAGAGCGCGGTGAGATAGGAGGCGTGCGTTTTGTCCATATGGCCGAAACGCCTGGAAGACGATCCATGCTTCTTCGTCGCCAAGACCGTGGAGATCTCGGCGAACGTCCCCGCGATAGATTCCCAATCATTGCCAAGAGCGGGAACATCGAACATGAGGGTATATGTGTACGGCGAGACCCTGTCTTCGGTTTTCAGCTCGGTCAGGAGAAGCTGCGTCAGCCCCTCCGAAGCTTCGGTAGCCAACGGCTTGCGCTCCAGAACCAGACCGAGACGGATGAGTCGCTGGTAGTATGAAGCTTTGTTATCGGCATCCGCCTTTTGTTCGATGGCCGCCTTCAAGAGAGCGATTCCTTCGTCCACCTTGTTTTCGGCAAGCGCCTTTTGCCAGTCGGCCGGGTCTTTGGCGGAGGAGCGATGATTGCTCGTTCGCTTTTCCAGGATGCCGGGATTCGTTTTCCGGAGCCATTCCAAGGTCGCGGCGCGGTCCTTGCTGACCATGAGGACGGCTTGGAGAGCCTCCTCCCTGCGGTACTCGGAAACCTCGTTTTCCGTGATCAGAGTGCGGATCATTGGCTCGACATCCGCATCTCCTTCCCTGAGTAGCGCGCCGAGGAGCTGAAGTTTCCGGGATACATTCGGATCGTCTCCGCGATTTGCAGGCTTAGCCAAGGCGTCGCGGATCGCGGGCCACTGATCCATCGGAGGCAGCTCCGCGTAAAGATTGGAGATCAGCTTGGAGAAATGGCTTTTGGTTTTCAGATCGATCTCGAGCCGCTCCAGCCACTCCTCCGCGGTTTTGGCAGGATCGAGCATCTGGCGCTCCTGGATGGTGAAGCTTGTCCGGGTATGCCTCCCCCATTCCCGGCATGAGAGTTGGGAGAAAACGGCTGCCACTAGAAACGTGGCTCCGAGAAATCTGGGAAAGTTGAGTGATCGGAAGGGCTTCATAGTGTCGTGGCTTTATGTATTCCGCGAAACTATGGAATCGGAATGTTATATCAAACATAAAATCCCGACCCAGCGATGGAGAGGATCAGGCACGCGGGAAGAAAACATTGCCACAGTGCCCGGGCTATACTTTTTGCAAAAAGTCCGTGCGTTTTCTTGGTAGGGTATCGTATTCCATGGAACGCGAGTCTTCAGCTCGCTCCGGAGCACTGGGCCATTGCACTGGGGCGGGCTGAAGACCCGCGTTCCGTTCGGAATCCTCAGCCGGCGAGGATCGTCCGCCTCACAATTTGTGATGATGCAGAGTATGCTGGACAGCAGAGGGCGACTTCTTCCTTGTTTCACTCCGCATCCGCGATGGCCTGAAGCTCTTCCCAACGAGTCTTCAGCTCGCCCCGGAGCACTGAGCCATTGCACTGGGGCGGGCTGAAGACCCGCGCTCCGCTCGGTATCCTCAGCCGGCGGGGGTCGCCCGTCTCACAATTTGTGATGATGCAGAGTATACTGGACAGCAGAGGGCGACTTCTTCCTTGTTTCATTCGGCATCCGCGATGGCCTGAAGCTCTTCCCAACGAGTGTAAAGGGCGGTGGTGGCGGCTCGGGCGGTCTCGAGTTTCTCCATTTCCGCAGGGATTTTCTCGTAGTGGTCGAGCTGGAACTCGGGGTCGTTCATGCGGGTCTCGATGGTGGTGACTTCGTCCTCGGCAGCGAAGATTCTGTCTTCGATCGTCTCCAGTTCGGCGCGTTCCTTTTGGGAGAGTCTGCGGGGCTTTTCCGTCGATTTCTGAGCGGTAGGCTTGAGGGCCTTGTAGGCTTTTGCTTCGTTTTTCAGGGAAGCTTCGCGTTGCTGGCGTTTTTCCAGGTAATATGAGTAATTTCCGGGGGTGACATGGATGCCGTCTTCCTCGAAGGCGATGATCTGGTCGCAGATCCGGTCGAGGAAATAGCGGTCATGGGAGACGCAGAGAATGCTGCCGCCGAAGGATGAGAGGGCCTCCTCCAACATGCGGAGGGAAGGCAGATCGAGATCGTTGGTCGGCTCGTCGAGCACGATGAGGTTTCCGCCGGTTTTGAGAACTTTCGCGAGCATGAGCCGGGCGCGTTCGCCGCCGGAGAGCAGATCGACACGCTCGTTGATGCGCTCGTTGTTGAAGAGGAAACGGCGGAGGTAGGCGCGGGCGCCGAGGGTTTCGTTGCCGAACTGGACTTTCTCGTTTCCGTCCGCGACTTCATCGAGGAGAGAACCGGTGCCATCGAGAACCATGCGGTTCTGGTCGATGTAGTTGATTTTGACGCGTTTTCCGAGAACGGCGGAGCCTTCGGTGGGCTGGAGCTGGTCGAGGCAGATTTTCAGGAGTGTTGATTTCCCGACGCCGTTCTTCCCGACGATGCCGGTGCAGGTGCCGGGACGGATGGAGAGGTCGAGGTTGCGGAAAAGCCAGCGGGGGAGTTTCTCGGTGCCGAAATTGATGCCGGCTTTTTCCAGCTCGATGACGATGTTGCCAAGATCGCTCGCAGGCGGGAGGAGGAGGTCCATCTCGCGCTCTTCCGGTGGGGCTTCCTGTCCTTCCACTTCGTAAAAGGCGTCGAGGCGACTCTGTTGTTTCGTGCCCCGTGCCTTGACTCCGGCGCGAACCCATTCGAGTTCCGATTTCAGGAATTTCTGGCGCTTGGCTTCATTGTTGCTGGCGATCTGTTGGCGGATGGCTTTGGACTCCAGGAAGGCGGTGTAGTTGCCGGGGTGGGAGTAGGCTTTTCCTCCATCGATCTCGATGATGCGGGTGGCGATGACGTCGAGGAAGTAACGGTCGTGGGTGACGAAGATGACGGCTCCGGCGAAATTTTTCAGGGCGTCTTCCAGCCAGCGGATGGACTCGGCATCGAGGTGGTTGGTCGGCTCGTCCAACAGAAGCAGATCCGGCTGGCAGGCGAGGGCGCGGCAGAGGGCGACCCGGCGTTTTTCTCCTCCGGAAAGCGGACCGGTGGGAGCTTCGAGCGGCGGGGTGCCGAGGGCGTTGGAAAGGGAGAGGATGCGGGAATCGAGGTTCCAGCCATCGGTGTGATCGAGCAGTTCGAGGAATTCCTGGAGTTCGGTTTCCGTGCCGTCGCCGTTTTCGTAGCGGGTCATGGCCTCGACGATATCGGCGGCTCCGAGAGCGATGTTTTCGTGGACGGAAAGTTCGGGGTCGAGCTCGAATTCCTGTGGCAGGTAGCCGGTGCGGATGCCTTTACGCAGGGCGATGTCTCCGGAATCGGCCTGGGACTCGTTGGTGAGAATTTTCAGGAGGGAGGTTTTCCCACAGCCGTTGCGTCCGACGAGACCGACTTTTTCGCCGGCGGCGACAGCGAGGGTGACTCCGTCGAGGAGGTTCTGGTAGGAGTAAGCGAGGCGGATTTCGTTGGCGGAGAGGAGAGTGGACACTGAAACTTTAAATTTTAAATCCGAAGGAAGAGGAAGGAATTGCGCTGCAAATGGACTTGATTAACGGGGAATGGAAGCGAAATACGGAAACCACCTGCTTCTGTGGCGGGATTTCACCGGAACCTTCGCTGGGCGCGGGGTTGCGAGTTGAAGGATTCTCTTGATTGGATGGCGATGTCCTTGTCCCAAGCAAACGCCGTTTCAGTTCTGGCAGGAGCGCTTCCAGATGCTTCCGTCGCCTCGTATTAAACACTTGGAAAATGTCTTGTAAAAAGATTTCAGATTGTGAGGGTAGGAGTGACACGAAACCCCGACCTACCCATGAATACTGCTCACACATCACTTTTAAAACTCCTTCCCTTCTGTCTGATTTCTGCCAGCGCGAGCGCGGCTTTGGTGACATCGGGTCTGCAGATCCATCTCGATGCGAGCCAGATCACGCCTGTCGCGGATGGCACATCGGTGACAACTTGGGCTGACCAGAGTGGCAACGGCCGGGACGCCAACGATGTCGTAGGCACGGCTCCTACCTATCGGAGCAGCAGTATAGGCGGCAAGCCCGCCGTTCGGTTCACCGGCGGCTCCATCCGTAGCACCTTCGCTCCGGGCGATGATTTTGCGGTCACCGCCGGGACGACGGTTTTCATCGTGGCTGCCACGACCACCGGGGTGCAAAGGGCCATGCTTTCGATCGATGCCAACAATGGCACTACGGAACAAAACAACCAGTTTTTCGCGTACATCAACAGGTTCAGTACCACGGGAAGCCTGTTCGCGAGCTTTGACGGGAGTTCGGGAAACAATTCGGAAACAGAAGATCTGAACGGGCCTTACAATGATGGAGATCCTTACCTTTTCACCGCCGTTGGAGATCCCACTGGTTCCGGAACGGTTTCGTTGCGGGCTAACAGCGGTGCTCAAACCAATTCCTATACGGAAACCGTAGGGGTGCTGCCCGTGGATGACTATACCGTGGGCGCTCTCAACGGGGGAAACAGCAATCTGTTTTCCGGCGATATTGCGGAAATCGTGGTTTACAACCGGGTGCTCTCCGCACCGGAAATCAGCCAGAACGAGGCGTTCCTACAGGCCAAATACGTGCCGGAGCCATCAACCGCAGTCCTGGCGCTGCTGGGTCTGCTTGCGATCGGTCGCCGCCGCCGAGGCTGATGACGGGTCTTCAGGTGATTCGCCTCAGGCCACGGGGTTTTCCAGGATCAGATCTCCGACGGTGATTTTCACGTGGTCGTGGTGGGAGAGGGAAAGGGCTCGTCGGGGATGATGCCGGTGCCGGTGAGGAGGAAGGCGCCTTCAGGGAAATCGAGTTCGCGGTATAAGTATTCGACGAGTTCGGTGAGAGGGCGCCTGATGTTGGCGGTGTTGGTTTCACCGGTGAAAGCGGTCTCGCCGTTACGGGAAATTTCGAGGGTGATGGGGAGCTTGGTCAGATCGGCGGACGGATCAATCACAATGGCGGGGCCGAGGGCGCAGGAGCCGTTATAGACTTTCGCCTGCGGGAGATAGAGCGGGTTTTCGCCTTCGATGGAGCGGGAGGAGACGTCATTGCCTATGGTGTGGCCGATGATTTCCCCGGCGGAATTGATGACAAGGGTGAGCTCCGGCTCCGGTGTGTTCCAGTCGCTGTCGTCGCGGATTCGGATGGGTTTCGCGTGCGGGATGGCGCGGTGGGCGTTGGCTTTGAAAAACAGCTCGGGGCGGGCGGCGTTGTAAACGAGCTGGTAGACATCGGCGACCTGGGACTCCGCCTCGCGGGCGAGACGGGAAGACAGGTAGGTGACTCCGCTCGCCCAGATCTCCTGGGTCGGTTCCGCCGGGACCAGGAGTTCCCCGGTGGCTGGCTCCCCGAGTGGAAGGCCCGATAGATGGTCCGGGATTTCCGAGGCCGGGAGTTTGAGAAGTTCGGTCAGGAGAAACGACTCGGGGAGAATTTTCCCATCGAGCGCCCAGCGGGATGAGGTGGCGGTGGTGTGGCGGGTGAGGAGCATAAACTTAAGATTCTAAACTTCGCGGGAGTGGCACGGAAGACCCCGATCGAATAGGAAGATTCGAAAAAGTGAAGCCCGAAGGGGTGTCTCGAAAATTCTTTCGCTCCTTGCGGTCCGGCGGGCTGTTTGTTTCCCTCGGGGATGAAACGATTCTGCATCCTTCTCATCGTCCCACTCCTCACCCAATGTGGCGGCGGGTTCGGCGGGACCAGCGTGGCGAAGTCCCCGGCGGTCCTGAATGTCTCCGGCTGGGACCCGAAGGAAGTTCAGCGAGGCGGCGACCGGTTCTCCCAGTACGATGTTTCCGCGATGCGAAAGAACGGGGCGCAAGCCTTGATCGCGCGCTCGGCGAAGGGCCCGCTGCTGGACGACAAGTTCGGTGATTTCCTGAAGTCCGCGGACAGACAGGGCATGATGCTGGGTGCGTATCATTTCGTGACGACGAACCAGGATCCGGCGGCGCAGGCGGACAGCTTCGTGAACCGGGTGCGGGCCGTCGCGCGGGCGAAGGGGATTTCCGGAAAAAGGGTGCTGCTGGTGGGGGATTTCGATACGAAATCCACACCGGACAGACTGGTGAAATTCATCGAGCGGGTCCACGAGCGGACGGGTGTCTACCCCGTGACGTATCTGGAGAACAGTGACGGACTCCGCTCCCGGCTGCGCAACGCCAGCCCGGAACAGAAGCGTATCATCCGCCGCTCGCCATACTGGCTGGCCCTTTACGGGCCGGGCGGGACCGAGCGCACCATCGCCGCCGGCGCTCTGGATCCGGACAAGCTCACCGAGCTTTACGGGATCTGGGGCGGGTGGACGATGTGGCAGTACGGTGGGGTGATCTGGCAGAACGGAGCCTCACGCGCCAAGCACTACGATACCGCCGCCTGGAGCAGCCCGAAGTATTTCGGCAACATGGCGCACCCGATGGAACGGAACGTTTTCAACGGAAACAACAATGATCTGCGGGTATTCTGGGGGCGGCACAGTATCCAGCTGTAGGATCAGGCCCTTCCCGGAAAAAACGGAGTCCACCTTTGTTTGCTCCCGGCCGAAGTTGTGCGATGGTCCGGCGTGCGGAAAACGTCTGTCTTCCGCTTTCCCGACCTAGCCTCCAACACCATGAAAAAAACGGATCCGAAATCGCTCTTCTTCATCGCCCTCGGGTTTCTCCTGCCCATGCTCGCCGCGAAGGCATCCCGCACGGTCGCGGGGAAAGGCTACAAGCTCATCACGCATGACGATGCTCCCCGCAACCCGGCCGACAGCTCCGTCGCGTGGAAGGAAGCCTTGCTCTGGGCGGTCCTTTCCGGAGCACTTGCGGGAGTCACCCGGCTCTCCACACGCCGGCTGCTTTCCGAGACCGTGATCCCTTCCGAAGGGGATGACATGGATGAGGAAATCGAAGAAATTGCCTGAACCGCGCCCGGAACATGTTCACGATTTCCCTACTCAAAGAGACGGTCAAAGAGTTTCTCGACGACAAGGCCATGCGACTGAGCGCGGCGCTCGCCTATTATTCGGTGTTCTCGCTGGCCCCCTTGCTGATCATCGCGATCTCGATCGCGGGCACGATCTTCGGGGAAGACGCGGCGCGCGGTGCGATCGAGGCGGAGCTGACGGAATCCATCGGCCAGCAGGCGGCAGCCGCGGTGCAGGACATGGTTTCGAATGCGTATCTGGATGGTAGCAGCTGGGTCATGACACTCGTCGGATTCGCCATTCTTCTGGTCACCGCATCCGGTGTATTCGCACAGCTCAAAGACGCGATGAACGCCGTCTGGGATATCGAGGTGAAGCCGGGCGGCGGTGTGAAAGGCCTTGTGAAAGCCCGTTTGCTAGCTCTGTCCATGGTGCTGGTGATCGGTTTCCTGCTGCTGATCTCGCTCATGGCGTCCGCAGCTAGTGCGGCGGCCATCAAGTGGCTGGGCAACGCTCTTCCTATTCCCGGATTCATTTTCCAGATCTGCACCTTCACGATCTCGCTCGGGCTGGTCACCGTTTTGTTCGGCATGATTTTCAAAATCCTCCCCGACGCGCATATCGAGTGGCGGGATGTCTGGAGCGGCGCGTTTCTGACCGCGATCCTTTTCTCCATCGGAAAACTATTATTGGGAATCTACCTCGGGCGCGAGGGGGCCGCCTCCGCCTACGGGGCTGCCGGAGCGCTGATCCTGCTTCTGAGCTGGGTCTATTACTCCGCGAACATCCTTCTTCTCGGCGCGGAGTTCACCCAGGTCTACGCACGTAGCAGGGGGAGGCGCATCCAGCCGAACTCGCATGCGCTCCGGGTCGGGAAAGTCGACTGATTCAGGTTCCGCAGAAGGTGTTTTCAACAAGCTCGTGCGGAAGGGGGGCGGCTTCCAGATCGGAATATCCCTGGTCCTCGGAAAAAGGGTCTCGGAGCGCGTCGACGAGCCTGTGAAAGAGTGAGAAATCGCCCTGGTAAGCCGCTTGGATCGCCTGCTCGATGCGATGGTTCCGCGGGATGATCACCGGGTTGGCGGATTTCATTTTCTCCAGGTAACCGTCCGGTTTTTCGAACGCCCGCCAGTCCGCGATCCACTTGTCCGCTGCACCCGGGTGCTGGAAAAGTCCTGTCAGATCCACCCGGGCGGCTCCGGCAGCGAGCGGAGCCAGGTGCCGGAAGAACAAGGTGAAGTCCACCTGCTCGCTCGCCAGGGTTCCGAGCGTAGTCTTGATGAAGGCAGCGCTTTTCTCTGTATCCGTTTCGCCGCAAAGCCCCAGTTTTTCTCTGAATTTCCCGAGATAGGCGGGCTGGAAAATATCGATGAATTCACCCAGCGCCTGCTCTGCCAGTTCTTTCGCTTTTTCCGGGGAGGGATCGAGGATGGGCAGCAGGGTTTCGGCGAGCCGGGTGAGATTCCAGTGGGCCATGGTCGGCTGGTTGCCCCATGCGTAGCGAGCGTTCCTATCGATGTAGCTGAAAACGCAATCCGGGTGGAAATCATCCATGAAGGCGCACGGCCCGTAGTCGATGGTCTCGCCGGAAACCGAGCAGTTGTCCGTATTCATCACGCCATGGATGAAGCCGAGCGGCAGCCATCCCGCGACCAGTTTCGCCTGTGCTTCGATGACGTGTCCGAGAAACGAAAGTGTCGGGTTATCCGCTTTGGCCGCCTCCGGGTAGTGACGGGAAATGCAGTAATCGGTGAGGATTCGGAGGGCTTCCGTATCCTGCCGTGCGGCGAAATACTGGAAAGTTCCGACGCGGATGTGACTTGAGGCGATGCGGGTGAAAACACCCCCCGGAGTCGGTTCCTCGCGGCTCACGGTTTCTCCCGTTGAAACCGCGGCAAGGGCCCTGGTGGTCGGGACTCCGAGCGCGTGCATAGCTTCACTGACGATGTATTCCCGCAGCACGGGACCGAGCGCGGATTTCCCGTCACCACCGCGCGAAAAGGCAGTTCTACCGGAACCTTTGAGCTGGATATCGCGTCGCTTCCCGTGAATGTCCACCACTTCGCCCAGCAGGATCGCCCGCCCGTCGCCGAGCTGTGGCACGAAGCCGCCGAACTGGTGGCCGGCGTATGCCTGGGCGATGGGATCCGCCCCCTCCGGGACTCCGCTTCCTGAAAAAGCGGCCAGTGCTGCCAGCGAACCGAGCCAGACGGGATCGATTCCCAGTTCGATCGCGAGCGCCGGATTTGAACGGATCAGCTCCGGAGCCGGTGCCTTCGCGGGTGTCTGCCTCGAGAACAAGCGCTCCGGCAGCGTCACATAGGTGTTTTGAAAAGGAATGCCCATGCGGGGAGGCTCGGGGCGAAAGAAAGGGGTTGCAAACCCCTTGTGCATGTTGCTTGAACTCTTGCCATGCCCGTATCACCCGCTCCTATTTTCGTCTGCGGGGCTACAGCGTCCGGAAAGACAGGTCACGCGCTCGCGCTCGCGGAAAAACTGGACGGTGAAATCGTGAACGGGGATGCCTACCAGATCTTTCGGGATATCGAGGTCCTCAGTGCCGCCCCTTCCGCCGGGGAAAAGGCCGGCGTTCCCCATCATCTCTTCGGTGTGCTCGCACCCGGGACGCACTGCGATGCCGGACGGTATATCGAAATGGCCGCTCCGGTGATTTCCGAGATCCAAGCGCGCGGAAAAGCGCCCATCGTCGTCGGTGGCTCCGGCCTGTATCTGAAATTTCTCACCCACGGGCCCTCACCCCTGCCGAAAGGCAACGAGGACCTGCGCACGGAAATGGATGCGCGCCCCTTGTCGGAACTGCTGGCCGAGCTCGTAGCGCTCGATCCGACCGAGGCCGCGCAGGTGAACCGCGCGAACCGCCGGTACGTTTCCCGCTCCTTGGAAATCTGCCTGCTATCCGGCGAAAAAGCCTCCGCCCTCCGTGATGGCTGGGAGCGGAAAACCCGCGAACTGGATGCCACGCTGCGCGGCGTGTGGCTGGTCCGGGATCGGGCGGAACTTCACGAACGGATCGCGCTGCGGACGAAACTCATGCTGGACCGAGGAGCTATCGAGGAAGTTTCCAGGCTCTCCGGTGTGGGTGGAAACTGGGAGAAAGCGATTGGCGTGAAGGAAATCCGACGACATCTCGCCGGGGAAGTTTCCCGTGCCGAGTGCGAGCAACTGATCGTCTTCGCCACCCGACAGTACGCGAAACGGCAGGAGACATGGTTCAAGCGGGAGAAGTGGCTCCAGCGGGTGGACCTGTGATCCCCACCCGGATCCCGCGGAACAAACCCCGAGCTGCAATATGGCGGCCTCCCCTACCCGGCCCTCCATCCCACTCCCCGGTGAATGCAATCGCCAATTGATTTTTATTGCAACTGAGTCTCATTATTGTCTAGAAGGTGGGTGTGCCCGATATTCCATACCGCCCCGGATTCCACTGGCACTACCTCGCGCCCGGCCTGAGCTGGGCGAGGCTTTCCGAAACGATCACCACCGCCGGCAGCCGCTGGAGCTTCCCCTCGAAAGGCAGCGTCTGGCTCTGGCTGAACCATGGCGGCAGCGGACTTCTGTGGGGAGCGAAAGATCGGTTCGTCCTCAAGAACGGGATGTACGCGTTGACTGGCGGCGGGCTGCCTGCGGATTGGGCCTGCCTGCGCTACCCGGGGGCGCACGAGTTGGAGGTCGTGGTAATCGATCCGAAATGGCTGAGGGAACGAATCGGCGAGACCATGTTGCATCCCGATATGAAAGCCTGGCTGGCCAACGGTTGCCCGGTAGCCTTCTGCGGCCTGATGGGCATCTGGGAAAACGAATTGTTCGAAGCCCTCGCGGAAATCACCTCCGGATCCGGCCCCCAGAAACTCATCGCGGAATCGAAAATTCTGCAATGGGGAGCCATCCGCCTGTTCCGCACCGGCTGCGCCAGCCAGGCCCCGACCTTTTGCGCCAGCCTCAAGGAGCGTAACCCGGTGCAGCGTGCTCTCGCCCACCTCCGCTCGAATCTCGACCAACCGCTCGATCTCTCCGCACTCGCGAGCCATGCCGGCATCGCGCCGCATTACCTTTCGAGAAAAGTCCGTTCGGAAACCGGGATCACCCTCCAGCGACATCTCCGCCGCCTCCGCATCGAGCGCGCCTGCGAGCGGCTCTCCTCCGGGAAATCGAATATCACGGAAACCGCGCTTGATGTCGGCTACCAGTCGCTCAGCCATTTTTCCAAAGCCTTCCGCGAGGAAACCGGGGCGACCCCGCGTGACTGGTTGGCGGGAAGGAAAAGAGAGTGAACCGAATTTTTCCCGGATCAGAACGCACGCCGGTCAGTCGTTCGCGGTGACGGCCACACGGAAAAATCGCGCCGGAAGTTCGCCCGCGGAAGCGGGATAAGGGATGCTGACCAGCTCCACCTCGCCGCTGACGGCGATCACATCCGGCACGGCCGCGCTGTTCGACCAATCCGCCAGGTTTCCGCTGAACCTCGGAGTGTAGCGCAGTCTCGCTGCCCTGAAATCCTTACGCCTGACGAACACCGCGAGGAATTCCGTTCCCTCCAAGGTCTTCCGGACCCACACCACCGGCACCCCGCGCTTCAGTAACTGGCTGCCGGACGCATCGAACTCCACCGGATGATTGTCCCCCGCTCCGGGTTCGAGACCGAAGGCGTATTCAAGAAGGTTCGGCAGTCCGTCATTGTCCCCGAGGTCCGAGAGGCGGTCGTCCCCGTCCGGGTCCATGCCGTTGGCCTCCTCGAAATCATCCGGGATGCCATCGCCGTCCCGGTCCGCATAGCCGTCGCGCTCATGGGCACCGATGTCATATCCGGTGCCGAGAGGATGGCTGTTTCCATAAAAATCCCGGCCACCAGTCGCGAGGGCATAGGGTGCCGCGGTCAGGTCCAGGCCAGTATCCGCCATCGGAGATCCCGCCTTGAGTCTGTAGGCCGCGAGCGTAGGCAGGAGAGCTGTGTTTCCCAAAGTCCCGCCCTGCCCGGGCGCTACGAACATCGGGTCCACGGACAGCGCCACCGAGGATCCACCCACCGTTTCCTGCGTCGGGGCTGCCGCAAGCCATGCCGACAGACTGTCATAGGTCGTCGCTCCCCACTTGAGTTGGAAAGCCGGGTCCGGGGCGTGGTAGTTGTTGCGCAGCAGGATCGCCTTGGAAATGGCCAGGGCCGAGTCCGAGTTCACGACGCGCTTGCCGGAGGTCGCGACGAAAATATTGTTGTACAGCTTCAGGCCGGTGAAATTGCTGCCGAGAAACCTGACGCAAGCCGGCGTGCCGTCGGTCACCGTGCCTCCCATGAAAACCGTATTCCCGTAGACATGGGTCGTGCCCACCTTGTCCGTGGAGTTCGCCCCGTAGAACATGATTCCGCCATAGCTCCTCCTCCGCGCGTCGTTTTCGGAAATATTATATCGGATCACGTTTTCGGAGAGCGGACCATACTCGCTGTTCGCATTCTGATATTGCGCCAGCAGGTAGCCCGCCCCGTCGTTGCCATGGCTGTAGTTGTATTGCATCACGCTGTTCACCGTGCCGCCATCGAAGTCGAACCCGCCGCCATCGCTGGTCCTGCTGGCGCGGTTGTCGTAGCTTTCGCAAAACTGGATGGTGATCCCGTCCACCCCGTAGGTCCAGATCCCCACGCTGCCGAAGCCGATGTCCCCGTTCTGATAGGCGCGGCAGTGCTCGACCAGGCCGGTCGTCACGCCGTTGACCAGGATGCCGTTTCCCGAGTTCCCCGTGGCGGCCGCATCGCCCCGGTTGCGGAAGGCGGTGCAGTCCCGGATGAGCAGGTCCCTGTGGGTATCGCGCTTTTGCCCGTAGGTGAAAATTCCGGTCAGTTTGTTGTCGAAGGCGTTCGTCCCCGTGATCCGTATCCCGTCGTAGCCATAGGGAATTCCTCCGCTGCTGCCCCAGCCGCCGACCGTGATCCCCGTCCGGAAGCCACTGACATCCACCTGGTCGATCTCCACCCGCGCCTGCCGCACGGTCCCCCCGCCGACATAGAATTTCAGCCCGTCCTTGGTCGCCGAATCCCTGCCCGGTCCGGTAAAATTCAGATTCCGTATCACATACCCGCCGCTGTCGAACGAAGTGAAGCCATCCGAGGCGGGCGCGTCGATGACCGCCCGGGATGCCGGTGCCGCACCGGTGGCAAGCGGTTCCCCCGTCGCCGGATCATAGGACGAGAAAGTCACCGGACTCGCGAGCGTCCCCCCCTTGGATTGCCCGAGATAGATCCCTCCGGAAAACGTTTGCCCGCCCTTGAAAAGCACGGTGTCACCCGCCGAAGTTGCCTGGTTGACTTTGTTGATCGTCTTCCAGGCGGTCGCCGCGGACGAGCCGTTGTTGCTGTCCGCGCCTGTGGGGCTCACATACCGAGTCGCCGCGATGCTCTGCCCGGCGAGTATGAACATGATGAGGACAGCACCTTTCGAAACGAGTTCGGCGGGACCGCGAAGCCTGCCAGCTACAAGGGGTTTCATTTGTAAAGCGGCGGTTAGTCCCGAGCGACCACCGAATCAAGAAATTTCGCATGCGGATTTGAGAAACTCCCGCCTTCCGGACATTTGAAGAGGTCTCCTCATTCACCTGCGGGCCAGCTGATCGCGACCTCACGGAAGTAGCCGAAGGCACACTTGCCGAGGCTATTCTGGAAACGGGCGACATCATCCTCAGCACCGCCGGAAAACCCTTTTCCTACGACCCCGCACCGAGATGGGAAAGGCCCTGACCTCCGCCGAATCGATGCGGGAAAAGAAAACCTCGCGGATAGCATCCGCGACTCCTCGTGTAAAACACCTTCAGCTCGCGGACAGGGTGACCACCCGCAGCCCGCGATCCACGTCTTCTACCGTTGATTCAATCGGCAGGAATTTTCCGATCACCGCCAGATTTGTCGACACGTGGTCATCAGGAATCATGGTGGTGAAGCCGCCACCCCCGGCGAGCGCCATCGGAAGTAGAAGCTGGTCGGAAAGGTGACGTCCCACCGCTGCGTTCGAGCTGAGAAAATGCTTCAAGGACTTCCCGACACGTGCGCCCACCCGGTCCGCCGTCACTCCGATCTCTCCGCACGCGCTGGCCAGCTCCGAACTATTTTCGAAAACGGCTTCATAGAGACAGCACACACCGCGACCCGGGCCGGGTTCGCGAACTTCCACCCGGACGTCTCCGCAGGGCTGCTGCTTCCGGGCTGCTTCATTCATGCGCTCGGCGATCTCCGGATTCAGATTCCGGACGATGGAGGTCAGCGTCGAGGATTTCAGCTCGCCCCGGTCGTGCAGGTCGATTTTCGAGAGCTGCGCACAAGGCTCGATCCGGCACTCGATCACTCCCCCGCCCGCGGGGGCGAAGCCGCTTTCGATGAGGGAAACCTCCGCCTCCACGCCCATGCGGCGCAGCGCCGGGAGATAGACTCGCTCGATGAAATCGAAGGGGGGCGCCATGGGATTGTGGGTGCCGCCTTCGAGACGCAGGGTGCTGGGACCGTCCGCGAAAAGCAGGGCGGGTAGCAGTGTCTGCAAAAGCAAAGTAGTGCTGCCCGCCGTGCCGATAGTGAAATGATACGAGGCACCTAGTAGTTTCTCCGCCCGGAAGACGATTTCCGTGGAGCCGATCTCCGCGCCGTCCGCCGTACCGCCCGAGACCTCGCACGCCGCCTTCACACAGGTGAGGTGCTGGCGCATGAGGCCGGACTTCCTGCGTTTTCCGCGGATGTTCGTCATGCGGAATGGCTGACCGGTGACCATGGCAAGCGTCAGTGCCGTGCGCAGCATCTGCCCGCCGCCCTCCGTGCCGTCGATTTGGATTGGTTTCATGATAAATGGAAATAGGGAAAAGGGTTCTGGAAACCCTTTGCGCAGGATCTGGAGATAGCTCGGGTTGTGGGAAGGGGTTCCAAACCCCTTCTCCATATTCTAATCATCCGCCTTGGATCCGTCCTTGATCACGAACCTCGCCTGGAGCTTCGCGACTTGCGTGGCGAGACCGGCGGCTTCGACACTGCGGAGGACTTCGGGGAAATTCTTGTAAGCATCCGGCGCTTCGTCGATGGGATACTTGCGGCAGTTCGTGAGAATGTCAGACGTATCGAATTCCGTATCGACGGTTTGTTGGTCGAGCGTGCGGGCGGCATGTTTGCGACCCATGGCACGGCCTGCGCCGTGGTTGACCGACCAGGCAGTGCGCTCGGCACCACCTTGGGCGACCATCACGACGGAGCCGTCGCGTGGATTTCCCGGAAGCAGGATGGGATGTCCGGTTTCCGCGAAGCGTGTTCCCGCCAGCGAAAAGGGCCCGCCCGGCACGGCACGGGTCGCGCCTTTACGGTGGACCCATGCTTTGTTGCCGTTGACGATTTCCTCCCGCGCGATGTTGTGCGAGATGAAGTAGACGAGCTGACCGTTGGCACCGGGAAGGACTTCCTGGAATGCTTCGAGCACCAGGGCGTTGATGAGCAGGTGGTTCACGGTCGCGAAGTTCGCTCCCAGGTGCATGTCATCGATGTAGGCGTTCGCCTCGGGTGTGCCGAGCGGCGCGTAAACGAGCTGCTTGTCACCCCCGGGAAACGGAGTGCTCCAATCGCGGAATTTTTTCTCAAGATCACGGAACTGTCCCTGGGCGAGAAGGTTGCCGAATCCGCGCGAGCCGCAGTGGCTGAGGAAAGAGACATACCCGTCCCGCAGCCCGAAAACTTCCGATGTATCACGGGCGGAAGGTCGGTCGATGACACGGGTGATCTCGCACTCGCCGAAGTGGTTTCCGCCACCGTAGGAGCCGAGCTGGCCCATCTTGTCGGAGAAATGTTTCACCCGCTTGGATTCGATGATCCACTCAAGACGGCTGCGGAGAGTATCGTAAGTTCCGTCGTGACCTTTGTGCGTGGAGTCCTCGCAGCGCTCCGCCCATTCCGGCGGGATCCCGAGAGCCTCGCAGACACGTTGGGTCGCGCCCTCGGTAACGACGATCTCACCGAGATCGCGACCGACCGACCTCCCCTTTTTCACATTGCGCTGGCCGCGCCCCGCACCTGTGGGAGTGCGCGCCACGATGGCATCGATGAGGGCGCGGCGCGTCTTCTTATCCGCGATGACGTCCTCCGGGATATCCATCTGCAGCAGCGACATGGAGCACTTGATATCCACCCCGACAGGGCCGGGAAAAATATGTGTCGGCGAGACCATCACGCAGCCGACCGGCGCACCGTAGCCGGAGTGGGCGTCCGGGTTCAGGATCAGGTCCGTCACTCCGGGAGCCAAACGCGAGTTCATCGCCTGCTTGAGGCAGTCGGCATCGAAGTTGTCACGGATCGCATCGGTGCCTATCACGGTGATCGGTTTCCCGCAATCGTCAGGAAGCGGAATGAAGCCGAGGGCTTCGTCTGTTTTGTGTATGTTCATAAAAAGTTTGTTAGGGTTCGGTTTTCAGTTTTCAGGGAAGACTGGGGTTGTGCGGATTCGAAAAATTTGGCGACAAGGAGTTGGTGAAACATTCCCGCTCTACCGCTGAGCTACCGGATCGTCGAAAGTGATCCGGGCGGGACTCGAACCCGCGACCTGGTCAGTGTGCAGTGATGTAGTTTCACCGGCATTCGCCGTTTTTGAAAATATGGAGAAGGGTTTTTCAAACCCTTTGCGGAGGACTGGGAAAGGGATTCGCCGGGGTTGTGCAAAGGGCTTAAAAACCCCTTCTCCATATTGCAAAAGTAAATCGCGACAAGGATTTCGGAAGATCGGGATAACGGCTCTACCACTGAGCTACCTTGCTTTCGCAAGAGCCGGGATCGAACCGGCGACAAGTGTAATCTTCCAGGGCATTCGCGAGATTGATGAGAATATGGAGAAGGGTTTTTCAAACCCTTTGCAGAGGACTGGGAAAGGGGGTCGCCGGGGTTGTGCAAAGGGGTTTCAAACCCCTTCTCCATATTGTTCATGCGATTTTCATTCGTGGGGTAAGGGGTTGTGATTCGATTTCCTTGATCCAGTGGTATTCGTTGTCACCGCCGTTTGCGAAGCTGGCGATCATTTCGAAAACCTGGTCGCTGAAACCGGCGATGTTGAGTATGTCTTTTCGGTCCGGTGCCTGGGTGGTCGTGTTCGGAACGATGTCGATGCAGACCAGCTTGGCCTTCGGGTTGCGCGTCTTGAGCTTTTCCCACTCGACCATCATGGCGGTGCCACGATGGGCTTGCGGGTCGGCCCAGGATTCGTTGTCGGAGACGAAGATGACGAGATCCGGCGATGCGTTCCCGGCGTTGAGCTTTGCGAGCGGGGCGGAGCAGTTGGTTCCACCGCCGCCGATGTTCGCGAGGGCCGTCGCGTTGGTCATCACGGAATCGCGGGGATTCAGCTTCACTTCCACGACATCCCGCTCGAAGGGCAGCACCCGAGCGGCGCGGTTTTTCCGGAGAAAAGCGGCGGAGACGAGAGCGGCGACATCGATGCAGCGGACGTTCGAGGTCGCACCTTTCCGGTATCCCGTGGCAGCCATTTGCATGGAGCCGGAGACATCCGGGCAGACGACCACGCTTCCGGCGATGACCGGGACGTTGTCGATGGAGGTTTCCATCGCATCCTGAAGAGCTTCGCGGATCTCGGCCGGCACGTCGCCGGTGTTTCTATACGCGGCGAGGAGCTGGTAGGGAAAGACGCGGGCACGCTTCACCTGGGCGGGATCGCACAGGCGGGCGGCGATTTGTTTCACCATGGACTTGTCCTTGAAAACGCCGTGACGGGCGAAGGTGTTCAGGTTCATGCGTGTCATCTGCCATGGAGCGTTCCCTGCGATGGCCGTCCATTCCTTCTCACCGAGATCCAGCGCGGTGAGCATCTGGAACGGCACGTCGGGGACTTCGCCTTCTTTGGAAATTTTCCATGCCTCGTAGGCGCGGATCGTTTCCGGGAGGGCGGCGGCATCGTAGGGTTTCCCGATCAACCATGCGTAGAAGGCCTCGCGGCTTTTGTCGGCGGGACGCGGGTGCACCATTTTCACGACATCGGCCAGCGACGGATCGTTCCCGATGGCCGCGCTCAGGAGCTGACGCTCGGTGGCGCGTTCCAGCCACTCGCGGACGAGACGTTTCGGAGCGGAACCCAGCGACTTCCG
The DNA here is from genome assembly GCA_963729485.1 of uncultured Verrucomicrobiae bacterium. GTDB lineage: Bacteria > Verrucomicrobiota > Verrucomicrobiia > Verrucomicrobiales > Akkermansiaceae > Luteolibacter. The sequence goes on along the minus strand of CAVSNV010000009.1, from coordinate 368,119 downwards.
GCCGGTGACACCGGAGCGGATGATCTGGACGAAGTTGCGGAGCATCTTTCCATTGTCGATGACCTGCGGGAAAACTTCCACCAGGCGGTCGCGGTCACGGACGGAGAGCACGGCGCAAAGCAGGGCGGGCATGTCTTTCATGAAACCCTTCTGGCGGGAGTAGATCGCGGTCTGCGCGAGGAAATCCGTATCGACCTCGTTGGCAAGACCCAGCACGCGGTCGAGCTGCGCTTCGGCGGAGCAGTAGTAGGTGCGGGTGATGCAACCGGTCGCAGCCATCCGGGCAAGCGCGGCTTTCGGGGAAAGCCCGTATGCGACGGCACCTGCATCGTTGGATGTGGTTGCGGCAGGCACCAGGGCGCCGCGCAGGGATTGGAAGATGGACTTGTTAGCCATGAGGGGGAGATTGCGCGGCGCGTGCCAGGATTCTGAAAAATAGGTCGCATAGGTCCTATCTGCCTTATTTCCACCGGGTTAGAGATGTTGGATTTTCTCGATGAAATTTCCTACCAAGGAAACCACTTCCGTTTCCTATCCATTTTGCTAGCATCTTATCCATGAAGCGAGTCGTCATCGGCATCCTGGGAACAAAACTCGACAGCGGGACGGATGTGCGGCGTTGGGACATCTGGCGACCGACGGTTTCCCTCTTCCAACACGAGGATTTGCTCTGGGACAGGCTGGAACTACTCTCGGAACCGTATTTCTCGGTAATTTCCGAGCGCGTGCTTGATGACGTGCGGCGGGTTTCCCCGGAAACGACGGCGACTCTGCATCCCGTGGATTTCGGGAAAGATCCCTGGGATCTGGAAACGGTTTACGCGGCGCTTCACGATTGGGCGCGTGGCTATCCCTTCGATCCCGAGAACGAGGAATATTTCATCCACATCACCACCGGAACGCACATCGCGCAAATCTCGCTCTTCCTTCTGAACGAGGCAGGCGCCCTGCCGGGGAAACTCATCCAGACCTCGCCGCCTTCGACCCGGAAATCACGGAGTCCTTCGTCGCCCGGATATTCAGTGATCGATCTGGATCTCTCGAAATACGATAAGCTTAGTACCCGTTTCCAGAAAGAGCAGGTGGAGGTGACGGATTTCCTGAAAAGCGGGATCGCGACGCGCAACCCGACCTTCAACCGCCTGATCGACCGCATCGAGCAGGTCGCGCTGGCCTCGAAAGCTCCAGTGCTGCTGACCGGCCCGACGGGTGCGGGGAAATCACAGCTCGCCCGCAGGATCTTCGAACTGCGCGAACAGCGTGGTGGGCGAGGGGAAATTTCGTGGAGGTGAACTGCGCGACGCTGACCGGCGACACGGCGGCCTCCGCGCTCTTCGGGCACACCCGTGGCTCCTTCACAGGCGCGCAGAAAGACAGGCCCGGCCTGCTCCGCGAGGCGGATGGCGGGCTGCTGTTCCTCGATGAGATCGGCGAGCTTGGCACCGACGAGCAGGCGATGCTGCTGCGCGCGCTGGAGGACAAAACGTTCCTCCCGGTCGGCGCGGACAAACCGGTGACCAGCGATTTCCAACTCATCGCCGGGACCAACCGGGAGCTGCGCGAGGCGGTGGCGGCTGGACGTTTCCGCGAGGATCTGATGGCCCGCATCGATCTCTGGACCTTCGCCCTGCCATCGCTTTCCGAGCGCCGGGAAGACATCGCGCCGAATCTTGAATACGAGCTGGACCGCTTCCACCGGAATGGCGGGCGCAAGGCGGCTTTCAACAAGGAGGCCAAGCTCGCGTTCCTCAAATTCGCAGAGGCGGCGGACAGCGAGTGGTTCGGAAATTTCCGCGATCTCAATGCGGCGGTGACCCGGATGGCGACCCTCGCTCCGCGCGGGCGGATTCGCGTGGAGGAAGTGGAAGAGGAAATCTCGCGCTTGCGGAAAAACTGGCATCGCCCGGGAACGGAGACGACCGATACGCTGGATTTTCCCGATGCGAAACTATTCGTGGAACTGGATCCTTTCGACCGCGTGCAGCTCGCCTATGTAGCGGGGGTCTGCCGGAGATCAAAAACGCTCTCAGACGCAGGGCGCGAGATTTTCGCCGTTTCCCGGACGAAACGAGCCGTCACCAACGACGCGGACCGCCTGAAGAAATATCTCGCGAAATTCGGACTGAGTTTCGACACGGTGTGCGGCGATTGAGCGAAAGCTCTATTTCCAAATGCCCCTGGCCCGGTATTCTTTCTAAAGACCGATTAGAAACCAACCGCAACAAATCAAAAAGTGTCCCTAAATCCGCTTAGTTTCAAATCGCTGCTGCTGATCGCCCTCTACCCATCCCTTGTCTCGGCCGGAGTCGATTCGAAGGACCTCGCCCGGAACGCGACCGACCCTGCGGCTTCATCGATCATCCTCAGTCTTCGGGCCGGCGGGAGCGGTTTCCATGGCGAGAGGCTTCCGGGTGAGGCTGACGAAACCCGGGCCTTCACATTCCAACCAGGCATTCCTTTCCCAACTCTCGACCAGCCCGTCTCTTTTTTTCCTGAAGAACGGCCGCGGCCTTTCAGAGCGGTCCGTTTCGTTCACCCGCACCGCAGTTTCCCCGCCTTTCTGATCCGGTGAATTCCATTATGAAATTCACATCGCGTATCATTCTGTCGGGCGTCCTCGCCTTGGTTGCGATCGGCATCATCCGCCGTTCCGACGACATTTCCGGGATCGGTGAGATCGTCCTCATGCCTGTCATGCGCAACCCGACCGATTCCCCGGATTTCAAGATCAGCTACCGCTCGGCAGTCCACGCGCCGACCGGTCGCCATGAAGTCGGTCGACTCGTCGACACGGGCAAGAACTACCGGACGCTGGGGCCGACTGTAGGGTGCATGTATTTCGGGAAAGTGAACGGACGCGAGGCCTCCCTGTTGTTCGGGCGAGATCACGATTTCATCCACCCGGACACCCACCACGAGGCCGGAGCGCAACTTCAACTCGTGTGCCTCGAAGATCGCCGGTCGCGGTGCGACTGGCGAACTGAAATGGCTTCCCATACGAACTCGATGCGAAAAACCGTTCCGGAGGGGACTGCATTTTGTTCGCCCCGCTCACAAAGCCTTAAATACTCCACTACGTAAAAACATGAAAATCAGATTCTTACTGACATTCGCCCTGGCATCATTGCCTCTCATGGCGCAAGACGACGCGGGTTTCGATCGCTCTGTCAAAACCAAGGAAAATTTCGAAGCCGCCATTTCTCGTCCGGAACAGGACAAGGCGGTCGCGGACAAGCTTGCTGCCTTTGAGAAGAAGATCGGGAAAAAGCCGAATATTCTCTGGATCATCGTGGACGACATGGGCTACGGCGACCCGGGTTGCTACGGTGGTGGCGCAGCCATCGGCGCGGCGACTCCGAACATTGACAAAATGGCGCACGAGGGCCTCAAGCTCACGTCCTGCTACTCCCAGCAGACATGTACACCCACGCGCTCGGCCATCCTAACAGGACGTCTTCCGATGCGGACCGGCCTCATCCGGCCCATCCTCGCCGGCGACACGTTGACATCGAATCCGTGGGATACGGAAAAGAGTCTGCCAGCCCTGCTTTCCGATGCCGGATATCATACTTTGCTCACGGGGAAATGGCACGTGGGCGAACCGGAGGGCATGCGTCCCCACGACATCGGCTTCGATGAATTCTACGGATTCTACCCTGCCCAGAAGGAAATCACCCAAGGCAAGGACGCCCGTCGCTTTCCGGATCTCGTGAACAATCCGGCCCGCGCCCGGGCGTTTGAAGCGATCAAACCTGATGATCACCTCCAGCACGGGTTCAAAGGTGGAAAAACCGATGTCCTCGAACAGATCAGGACCATGGAGGATATGGGTCGTGCGGAGAAGAAACTCGCGGATTTCACCGTTTCACGGATCAAGGAACTGGCGAAGGGCGATAAGCCGTTCTTCATCGAACACTGCTTCATGAAGGTCCATTGCGACAACTTCCCGAACCCCGATCTCGGCCCTCTCAGCGCTGCCCGTTACTTCTACAAGGAAGCCGTCGCCGAGGTAGATCTCCACACCGGAGCGATCATGGAAGCCCTCGATGAAGCGGGCGTGCTTGAGAACACCTTCGTGTTCTTCACCTCTGACAACGGCCCGCAGATGGACGGCTGGCCGGATGCCGGTTACACCCCCTTCCGCGGCGCGAAAGGAACAACCTTCGAAGGCGGCGTCCGCGTTCCCGGTATCGCGTATTGGAAAGGCGTGATCGAGCCAGGCCGGGAGAGCGACGAACTTTTCGATCTCATGGATCTGTTCGGAACCGCTCTGAACCTAGCCGGAGTTTCCACGGACGAACTACCGGGAGGAAACTACTACGATTTCATCGACCAGACATCCTTCCTGCTTGCGGACGGTGGAGAATCAAAGCGTGAAGCCGTCTATTTCTGGTGGGGAAAAGAGCTGATGGCCTGCCGCATGAAAGAGTTCAAGGCGCATCTGAAAGTCGCTCTGCCGCAGTCCGCCAACATGGAAATCGATTATGCGACCTTGCAGGAAACCGGTCTTTCCCCATGGTTTTTCAACCTTTATATCGACCCGAAAGAAGCCATGCCCGTCGGTCACCGCCGCAGCCCTTGGCTCGCCAGCGTATTGGGTAAACTGAAAGCCCACGGGGCGACCTTCAAAAAATATCCACCCAAGGACATCGGACTGTGACTTCGAAGTCTGATCGGACAGGAGGGAGCGGAGGACGTTGAAAATCAAAATCTTTTTCCGCGACTTCCCGTTGTGGAAAGGTTCCCGCAATGAAAAAGGAAAATTGTGATTCATACCCCGTCCAGACCCCTCGCCCGCGTCATTGTTCTTGCTGTCTCGGTTGGTCCGGTCGCCCTTGCCGGTTCCCCCCCTTCAAGGACAGCAGGGACGCGATCCTTGCATTTCCTGGCGGTATCTCCAGGGAGGGAGGCAAGCGCTTCATTCCCGGTGCCGACCGCGAGCAAGTCTGCGGTTTCACACCGCCCGGCAGCGGAAAACCCGAAACGAGCCTGGTCGCCGCCAAGCATCAAAACCGGACCATCCCGGATATGAAATCCGATCGGAACACAGTCTTCGCCAGAATGAGCTGACCCCTGAACGACCGAATACCTCCTACCACACACCATGAAAAATCTCCTGTTATTCGCAGCTCTGGTGCTGCCTGCCACGGCCGAAACACCCACCGATGGGTCCGTCCTTCCATTTCCTTCGCCGCCATCGGAAAGCGTCACCAAACCGCGCCTGCAGGACTCGAAGATGAAGTGGCCGGCGCAACCCGCGCGCCTTCCCGCAGACGCTCCGAACATCCTGGTCATCCTGATCGATGATGTCGGTTTCGGTATCTCGGATACGTTCGGTGGAGAAATCCATACGCCCAACTTGAGCAAGCTCGCCAAGGAGGGCCTACGCTACAACACCTTCCATACCACCTCGATCTGCTCTCCGACCCGTGCCTCCCTCCTCACCGGGCGCAACCACACACGCGTAGGCTCCGGCACCATCGCCGAACGCGCCGTCGCCTTCGATGGCTACACCGGCATCATCCCCAAGGAAGCCGCGACCATGGCCGAGGTGCTCAAGGACTATGGCTACCACACCGCCGCGCTCGGAAAATGGCACAACACTCCGGCCACGGAAACAACCTCCATCGGTCCGAAAAACCATTGGCCGAACGGCTACGGCTTTGAATATTTCTACGGGTTTCTCGCAGGCGAAACTTCGCAGTGGGAACCGCGCCTTTACGAAAACTACGACACGGTCGAGCCACCGCATGACGACCCCACGTATCACCTCACCGAGGACATGACGCGCAAGGCGCTCAAGTGGATCGACGAGCAGCAGTCCTTCGCCCCGGACAAGCCGTTCATGATGTACTGGGCACCGGGCGCGGCCCACGGCCCGCATCACGTGGCGAAGGAATGGGCAGACAAATACAAGGGCAGGTTCGACAGCGGCTGGGACGCCTATCGCAAACGTGTTCACAAGCGCCAGCTGGATTCGGGCATCATCCCGGCAGGCACGAAACTCACCCCGCGCGACGAGACCATTCCTTCCTGGGACAGCATCCCGGAGGACCAGCGCGCGTTTCAGACCCGTCTGATGGAGGTCTTCGCCGGCTTTGTCGAACATACCGACAACGAGGTAGGCAAACTCGTCAGCGGACTCGAAGAACGCGGCCTTCGCGACAACACCCTGATTTTCTATATTTTCGGCGACAACGGCTCCAGTGCGGAAGGCCAGCAAGGGTCCATCAGCGAACTGCTCGCACAAAACCAGATTCCCAACACCATCGAGCAGCAGATCGACGCGCTGGACAAAATCGGCGGACTTGACGCTCTCGGCTCGCCGAAGACCGACAACATGTATCACGCCGGCTGGGCATGGGCGGGCAGCACTCCGTTCAAGAGCACCAAGCTCGTCGCCGCACACTTCGGCGGCACACGCAATCCGCTCGTCGTTTCCTGGCCGAAAGGCATCGAAGCGGATGATACCATCCGCTCCCAGTTCTCCCACGTCGTGGATATCGCCCCGACCATTTATGATGTGCTCGGCATCACGCCGCCTGAAGTCGTGCATGGCTACGACCAGATTCCCATGGATGGCACCAGTTTCGCCTACACCTTCAGCGAGGCCGAGGCGGAGAACAAAAAGAAAGAGCAGTTTTTCGACAACAACGGCAGTCGCGGGCTTTATAAGGACGGTTGGTTCGCCTCCACCTTCGGCCCGCTCTACCCATGGCTCAACGCCCAGAAAGGCCTCGCCGATTGGGACTCCGCGAAGGACGAATGGCAGCTCTACGATCTCGACGAGGATTTCTCCCAAAACACCGATCTCTCCGCGAGACATCCGGACAAACTTGCTGAAATGAAAGACCGTTTCCTGGCCGTCGCGAAGGACAACAAGGACTTCCCGATCGGTGCCGGTATCTGGTTGCGCATCCATCCTGCCGACCTCCACAAGACGAGCTACACCTCGTGGAATTTCAATGCCAACACCCGACGCATGCCCGAGTTCAGCGCACCCGGTCTCGGTAAAGTGAGCAACAAGGTCACGATGGAGATCGAAACCAAGGAGAACTCCAGCGGCGTGCTCTACGCGCTCGGCGGTGCCGGTGGCGGACTCAGCCTCTACATGGAAGACGGCCACCTGATCTATCTCTACAACATGATGATCATCGAGCAATACACCGGGAAAACCGCCGAACCACTCGCTGCCGGAAAACACGAGATCGAAATCAACACGACGATTTCCGGACCCGGCAAGCCCGGCACCGTGGTCGTCACGGTGGACGGAGAAAAGTCGTTCGAGGTCGCCCTGAAGTATACAGTAGCACTCGCCTTCACCGCCAGTGAGACCCTCGATTTCGGTGTGGATCTCGGTTCCACGGTCTCACTCGGGTATCTCGACAAGCGCCCCTTCGCCTTCGACGGTAAGATCGGCAAAGTCCACGTCGAGGCTCACGAACTAGGAAGACCCGTTCCTAGGGGACGCGGACGGTCCGTATGGAATACGCCGGATCAAGCTTTCTCACCGCCGCTTTCACCGAGGCCTGGACGCCGGATTCCCCGTAGTAGGGGCCGGCCCCGGGGCCACCCGTGGTATGTGTCTCGATCAGGACGAGCTGCTTGCCGACGATGAGAAACGATGGGTTTCCGCTATCGCCGGATATCAGGTTTTTCCCCCATCCGTAGAGATCCCGTTCGTCCTGCTTGAAAGCGATCTTTCCGCTTCCGACACCGGCTACGAGGTGGACGAACAGATTGCGCTCCTTGTCGCTGACAATCACCGGAAGGCCGACCAGAGCGCTGGCATCCGAGTCAGTGGAGGGCAGTGCGTAAGGATGGTAGGCGGAAGGCACCGGCTCATCGAGCAGGCCGACCATCACATCGCCCGCGGCGGGTGCGAAGGCGACGAGCTTCCTGGCGATTCGTTGCCCGCTGCGGTCATGGAAGATCACCGCGTCCGCGGGGCCGCGCGAGTAGTGCTTCGCCATCACGACATGGCGTGGCGTGACCAGGGTGGCGGTGCGGGTGTCGTTGAACGAAACGCCGGACATGTCCATGCTCCGTGCCCAACCCGGAGCCATGTCGGCGTTCAGATTCGGGTTGTACGAACTGAAAATTTTCGGTGACGTTTTCGCGGGAGGCAGCACCGGAGGACCGCCCGAGCCTCCACCGCCGGAGCAGGAAAAAAGCAGGCAACAGGAAACGAGAACGGTGAGCGTCCGGATGATCATGGGCCATTCGATAGCCGGTCCCGTCCCGGAAGTCACGCCGGGAAAGCGGGTGGGGAATCCTTGCGGCTTGCGCCAGACATTGTTCGGATGAAAGCTCCGTCCGAAATGCTGAGTGAGGAAACAAGAAGCAGGTTTGGCGGAATCGCCAGGCTCTACGGAACGCGGGCGTTGGAGAAGTTTTCCGCGGCCAGGGTCGTCGTCGTAGGTATTGGCGGGGTGGGATCGTGGACGGTGGAAGCGTTGGCCAGATCAGGGGTCGGAAAAATCCGTATGGTGGACCTGGATGAGATCTGCATCACCAATGTGAACCGCCAGCTCCACGCGATGGACGGACAGATCGGTCGGCAAAAAACCGCCGCGATGGCCGACCGGGTGCGCGCGATCAATCCGGAATGCGAACTGGAGGTCATCGAGGGATTTTTCACGGAACGCTCGATAGAGCAGGTGCTTGGCGCCGAAGTGGCCGGAGTGATCGATGCCATCGACTCCATGAAACACAAGGCGCTCCTGCTCGCGGAGTGCAAGCGGCGCGACCTCCCCGTGGTAACATGTGGAGGAGCCGGAGGCCGCCGGGACGCCACACGCGTCAGCGTGCGGGATCTGGCTTTTTCCGGGAAAGACGCCCTGCTCCACCAGCTTCGCAAGACATTGCGGGCAGATCACGGTTTCCCGAAAGTCCCGATGGGATCCAAGCCGGAACCGATGGAAATCACCGCGATCTTTTCCGACGAACCGCCTGTCTACCCGGGGACGGATGGCGGAGTTTCCTGCGAGCGACCCGAGAGCGCGGACATGCGCCTGAGCTGCGAGACGGGATACGGCACCGCCACCCACGTGACCGCCACCTTCGGCCTGATGGCGGCCGGGGCGATGCTGGAAATCCTCTCCGTCTCCGGAGTGGACCGGGGATGACGAAAAACGCCCGGATGTTCTCCGGGCGTCACAGGTTGTCAGGAATCAGGACTTCCGGTTTCTCCTACGAAAACCGAATGCCGCGAAAAGACCGCCGAGAGCGAGTAGTGAAACCGAAGGCTCCGGAACAGCGATGGTCCCGATAATCAGCGGGTCCCAGCTTACAGCGCCTTGATCGTCGGTGAAGCGAAGCCCCGAAATCCCAGTCAGTGCAGGGTCAGCTCCATCAGTAGTGGTAAAATCCGACAAAGCGAATGTCACGCCGACCGCGTTGATATCCGTAGAAATTTGTGTTGAATCGAAGGTAGTGAGAACAGTCCCGCCATAGTCTGCCGCCGAGATCAGCAAGCTGTAGCTGCCTATGGGATTGAAGGCGTTGTCCAGTGGAAATACCCTTACAGCATCGATATCCCCGTTCGTAGTTGGGACATCAATCTCAAACATCGCGAATTCGGTCATGTCACCGGCGTTCACCGTGGTAGCGATCATCATATCCACCGTTGCGACGTTCGCGCTGCCACTGGTGATAAGCGAATCACTCAGAGCGAGAGGTACCTGTTCGCATCCGAACCGCTGCCATTCACCGCATGTAGACTGAAAGTCGAGCTGCCGACCGATTCGACGCTCGCTGCGGTAAACAGGAAGGTGCCGCTAGCGTTCGTGACCGAGTCCAACCTGAGATCCGGATCGGGGGTGGTCGGATTCAACGGATCGGCCGGGGTGGCCAATACGGATGAGACTGCCTGCACGGCGGCGCTGGCAGCCGGTACGAGGAGAGAGCTGACTCCTAAGAGGGCCAGCAAGAGTTTCGGGGAGTTATGTTTTGGTTTCATGGTTTTATGGTCTGGCGGATGGCAAAATACCTCCGGCCGGTAGAAGGAGTCTTCAATTCCCCCCAATCGGACAAAAATTAGCGTTTATGGGAACAAATGCTCATTCTCTCGTCCTTCCGTATCCGGTACGGTCTGTATCCGGTACGGAAAATGATCGGGGACAGGAGGACGAAATCGTTTTGAGACCGTGTTTTCTTCCCTACCGATCGTCAGTTCCAAATCAGGATGGACGCTGGGGCGGATGGAAAATAGGATGTCCGCCGCGTGGAGATCATCGGGGAATTGGAGGAGTATCTGGCGGAAGGTGCCTGGATCGAGAAATTCGATGACGAGGTGCGTGGTCTTGGCGCGCGTTTGGTTTCCAAGGTAAAAGGGCTGCGGCTGGATGAGGGCACCGGGGAAATCTGCTTCTCGGCGGATGTGGTCGGAGCGGAAATCGACGGGGCATTCTGGGAAGAGGGCGGGAGTTTCGGGTTCGAGACCACTTGCTCCTGCGAGGCGGGCGCTCTCTGCGAGCACGGGTTCGCGGTGGTTGGAAAGCTTGCGAAAGAACGACGCCTTTCGAAGTTTTTCGGAAGATCGGCGGCGGAAGCGGTGGCTGTTGAGCTGACGGCGAGGGAGCCGGGGAATGGGGGCGAGGGGAAAAGCGCTCCCGAGGCGGAGTTCGAGCTGGTGGTGCGGAAGGGTGAGGTGGACCGGGCGACGAAGCTGCTGCTGAAGTCGCTCGGCGAGAAGGAACCGACGGTATGGATTTTCGGCGAAGCCTTCGTCAGCTATGGGAAAGTCCGCAATCCGCTGGGGCAGCCGGGTGAGGGTGGCAAGACCCCGGCGGAAATGCGCGCCATCCGGCAGCTACGCGAGACCGGGCTATCCTCCATGCAATCGAATCCCGCATGGCGTTTCCTCCTAAGCATGAAATCCCGCACCACGAAGGCGGATCCCGGGAGCGACAAATGGTTTCCCGATCCCGGCAGGATTCCGGTGGATGCCTTCTGGCATCAGTTCCGTGGCGAACTTGCCGGGAACCTTGAGGAAACGGGTTGGAAAATCTCGTTCGAGGAAGGAGTCGGCCATCAGGTCTATGATGCCGATCCCGACCGATGGCATACGAAGCTTTCCCCCGAAGGTGCGGAACAAGAGGACTCCTACGACGGGGATTTCTCGGATGGCGGATGGTTCAGCCTCTCCGTGGGCTTCGATGTCGACGGCCACCGCTATGATCTCATGCCCATCCTCGCGGGCCTGCTGAAACAGGATTTCCTGGAGGAAACGCTCGACCGTCCCAACAACGGATTCGTCTACGCCCCACTCCCGAATGGCGATGCGCTCAAGCTTCCCAGCGGCCGGGTGCGACGCATCCTCCACCATCTCTCCGCCCTCGTGGACCCGAAGTTTTTCGGAAAAGTCCAGGTCCACGCTCTGGATGCCGCGGCTCTCGGCGGCCTGGAAGGTCTCGGGATCGATACCCCGAAGGGCCTCGCTGAACTGAAGAAGCGCCTCGAAAATTTCTCCAGCATGGAGGAAGTGGAGACACCCGCCGGGATCAGGGCCACCCTGCGCGACTACCAGAAATCCGGATTCCAGTGGATGCAGTTCCTCGCCCGGCACGGCCTGCACGGAATCCTCGCGGACGACATGGGACTCGGCAAAACCATGCAGACCCTCGCTCATCTGATGGAGGAAAAAACCAGCGGACGCAGCGGCGGGAAACCATCGCTCGTTGTCGCCCCGACTTCCGTGGTGCCGAACTGGCGTGCTGAGGCGGTCAAATTCGCACCCGGTCTCACCGTGCTGGTTCTCAACGGGGCCGACCGGAAAAAATACTACCGCTCCATCCCGCATGCGGACCTGGTCATCACCTCCTTCGCCCTGCTGCAACGGGATATCGAAAAACTACTAGGTTTCCAGTACCACGTGCTGGTTCTGGATGAGGCGCAATACATCAAGAACCCGAAGGCCAAAGTCGCCAAGGCGGCCTGCCGTGTCGTCGCCAGCCATCGGCTGTGCCTATCCGGGACACCTGTGGAAAATCACCTCGGCGAGCTTTGGAGCCTCATGCATTTCCTTATCCCCGGCTACCTCGGCACCGAGGACGCCTTTACGAAAAATTTCCGCAAACCCATCGAAGACGAGGGTGATGCGGAGAAAAACGCCCTACTGAAAAAACGTATCGCCCCGTTGATCCTGCGCCGCACGAAGGACCAGGTGGCCACCGAGTTGCCGCCGAAAACCATCATGGTGCATCTTGTCGAGCTGCACTCCGAGCAGAAGGATCTCTACGAAACCGTGCGAGCCACCATGGACAAGCGGGTGCGCGAAGCGATCGCCGCGCGCGGCATCGAGCAGTCACAGATCGTCTTCCTCGACGCCCTGCTCAAGCTCCGCCAGATCTGCTGCGATCCCCGCCTGCTACCACCGGATTTTTCCGACGGAGTGAAAGCTTCCGCAAAACTCGATTTCCTGAAAAACCTGCTCGCCACCTTGGTGGAGGAAGGGCGGCGTATTCTCATTTTCTCCCAGTTCACCACCATGCTTTCCCTGATCGAGGAGCACCTGGCCGGGGAAAAAGTCCCGTATCTCAAGCTTACCGGCGGATCGAAGGACAGGGGAAAACTCGTAGAGCAATTCCAGACAGGTAGGTTCCCGGTTTTTCTCATTTCCCTGAAGGCAGGAGGCACCGGTCTCAACCTCACCGCCGCCGACACCGTGATCCATTACGATCCCTGGTGGAATCCCGCCGCGGAAGCGCAGGCCACGGACCGTGCCTACCGCATCGGCCAGGACAAACCCGTCTTCGTCCACAAGCTACTCTGCCAGGAAACCGTCGAGGAGCGCATCCACCGCCTCCAGCAGGAAAAAGCAGCCCTTGCGGACGGCCTGCTCGCCGATGCGGATATCGTAAAAAAGCTAAACGCCTCCATGGTGCGTGAGCTGCTGGGATAGTCGGGACGTCTGGACCCTGCCCTTTTCCTTCTCGATTCCCCGGGTGGCACGCTCCCATAAGACCGGGTCCACACTCCGCGTTTTTTCAGGAAAGAAAATGACGAAAGAACGGAATTCCGCCACCCGTTCCCGTTAGAAAGCGAGCGCAGGTTGCGAACCGGATAGATTCCCGCCCTCCAGAGGTTTCAGTCTAGACCGCTTGCCAAAAGTTCTTGCATCTATTCCTCCTATACAGAGGGCCGAATGGAACGCGGGTCTTCAGCCCGCCCCAGTGCAATAGCTCAGTGCTCCGGGGCGAGCTGAAGACTCGCGTTCCATGGAGTACGATACACTACCAGGAAAACGCACGGACCTTTGGCAAACGGTATACTCGGGTTTCACCTCCACCGTCTCGGCGGGTTCCGCTGCCGACGAAGCGGTTGCCGAGGGCTTGGATTTTTCGGTGAAACCTAGATGGTCGATGACGGAACGCTCCGATGTAGCCGTGCGCGGATTTCAGACGCGAACATGTCGTCAAAGGCAACGAGGTGATGAGATTCCTTCGGACTTCTCCGGGTATGGGTTCCGGCGAAACAAGATTCGAGGGTCGTTTAGGCAACCACTTTGTGAGAGACCGCTGAGTCAACCATGCAAGAGAAGAACGAGTTCCCTCTGGTCAGCCCCACTGTGATGATAGCTGACCAGCGTGAATTCGTTCTTCTATCTTGTCTCACCCTGTTCCGGCATCACTCTCTTCCTTATTCTGTTGCCGGAGCCGCTCGGGACAGAGTGCGAAAAACCGAAATTTCTCTGTGGTGATTATCCCGAGGTGGACGGAAGTCCTCAGAGAATCACGAGCAGCGCGTGGATCACCCCGGGGATCCAGAAGATCAGCGTGAGGATGAGATTGATGATGAAGCTTTTCCCAAATCCCGAATTCAGCCCCACGGCAAGTGGCGGAAGGAAGAAGGCGAGGATGATAAGAAGTAATTTGTTTGCTGGTGCTGCGTTGGCCATGATGTTTTTAAGTTTGATGATTTCCGTCCGGATCAGTCTGAACCGGATAGGACGAGTGATTCGCATGTCTCGTGCCGAACGGGCGAACGCCCATGAGCCGCATAGCTGAAAGGATCCCGTCTTTGCGCCGGGTTGGTCCGGTTGCGATGGCGCAAGGTATCGAGAACAGAGCATTGCATTATGCACGTCCGCGGAGGCGGCCTGTTGAATGCGAGGACGCGACTTTTGGGAATCGGCGGCGGCACGCCTCCTGCGAGGATGTTCGGGAATGAAAATAGGACCAACCCACCTCAAGCGATACAAAGATGTCGCTCTTCTCTTCTGGAAACACGGTAACTCGGAAATCGCGAATCAAGGCGATTTCTCTTCGTCCAGCGAGTTCACTGAAACGGAGGGGAAAGCGGATGCTTCGGAACTGGCGGAGGATTTGGAAAGACTCGGCCCTACTTTTGTGAAAATCGGGCAGCTTCTGTCCACCCGCAGCGACCTCATCTCCCCACTCTACATGGACGCGCTCAGTCGGCTGCAAGATGATGTGGAGCCTGTGCCTTACGAGGAGATCGAGAAAGTGGTGCAAGATCAACTCGGGGTCCGGATTTCCAAAGCTTTCAAAGATTTCGACAAAAAACCACTGGGTGCCGCCTCTCTCGGCCAGGTCCATCGCGCGACTTTGCGCGATGGCCGGGATGTGGCCGTGAAGGTGCAACGCCCCAATATCCGGGCGGAAATCATCGCGGATCTCGAGAGCCTCCAGGAAATCGCCGACTTTATGGACGAGAACACCGAGGTGGGAAAGCGTTACGAGCTGGGACGGATTCTTGGCGAATTCCGCGGCAGCCTGATGCGTGAGCTCGACTATGCGAAAGAAGCTCGGCATCTCGCGGAACTGAAGGAAAATCTCAAGTCGTTCGAACGGCTCGTGATTCCCGAGGTGATCGATGACTACAGCGGTTCGCTGGTTCTCACGATGGATCACATGTCGGGAACAAAAATCACCTCGCTTTCCGGGACGGTGCTATCAGATATCGATGGGGATTCGCTCGCGGATGAGCTTTTCCGCGCCTACCTCCAGCAGATACTCGTGGACGGTTTCTTCCATGCCGATCCGCATCCCGGAAACCTGTTGCTCACGCCTGACCACCGCATTGCCATCCTCGATCTTGGGATGATCGGGCGGTTGAACCAGCGGCTGCGCGATCAACTCGTCCACTTGCTCGCGGGAATCAGCCACGGCGACGGAATCCAGACCGCAGAGGCTGCGATACGCATCGGCGAGCCACGCGGAGAAAGCATTGATCGGAACGCTTTTATCAACAAAATCGAGGAACTCGTAGGCGAATCACGTGGGACGAAACTGGAAGGTCTCCAGATCGGCGGCGTGGTCCTACTTGTGATGCAGGCGTGCGCGGAGGCCGGGATTCGCATCCCGGCGGAGATCAACCTGCTGGGGAAAACACTGATGAACCTCGACCGTGTCGGCATCGCCCTGTCTCCGAACTTCGATCCCGCCGCTGCCATCCGGCGCAACCTCGAAACCATTTCCTCCGCCCGGATCAAAGATGCGTTTTCCATCGCAACTTTAATGGGGGTGCTGACTGAGACGAAGGATCTGCTCGGGACCCTGCCCCGGCGGATGAATGAGATACTCGATCTCGTCTCGTCGAACAAACTGCGGGTAAAAGTCGATGCGATCGACGAGCGCCAGCTCATGATCGGACTACAGAAAGTGGCCAACCGCATCACTGTCGGACTGATCCTGGCCGCGTTCATCGTCGGCTCCTCGATGCTCGCTCGCGTCGACACGGATTTCCGGATCTGGGGCTATCCCGGCCTAGCCATCATCTTCTTCATCATCGCCGCTATCGGTGCCGTCGCGATGATGGTACAAATATTGTTCAAGGATGAATAAGTTATTGACTACTTTGGCACGTCCGGTGCTACGTCTCCCCCAGCGGTCCGACTGAGGAGCTTCGGGTTAATGGGTTTTCCCCGGGGTAGATCAGTCGGACCGCTTCTTCTTCCCTTGGAAAGGTTCTCTCATCGGTTCCGCTTTGCATTCTGGAGTTCCAGATTATAATAGCGCGTAAATGAAGCACACGGACCAGACCATCGAAGCAGAGATCGTCGAGATCGACGGACTGCCGGTAGTTCCTCGCGCCGTGCGTGAGGAGAAAACACCCGAAGGGTGGCTGGACTGGCGCAGTCTTCAAGGCCGCGTGATGAAACTTGATTCCCGCTGGTGGCCACTCTGGCTAGTTCTTGGTGCAACCGCCCTCGTCCTCGTGGTAGCGATCGGGATGTGCGCGGCCGTGATGTTCGCCCTCTATCTGATCGTGAAATTCAGCCTGATGGCACTCGCCTCCGTGCTCTTCCCGCCCGCCCAGCCGCATCGCCGCTGACACCGTTTCTCGTTTCCCCGGAAACCGAATGCCACCACTTCTTCGTCCTGTCGCTCGTCCTGTTTCTCGCAACATTCACATCCGCGGGGAATTCTGAGATTTCTCCGGATAGCTACTGGCGATTGACTGGGAAATGCACAGGGTTGTGGGGAAACATGGAATGTTGAATGTTTGTCCATGTCGTTTCAGTCACCGCAAGTCGCACCGGAAATCAAGCGGGCCCGAGGTCCATCTTAAAGCAAAGTCCAGAGATACCCACACAGCCCGTACGAGGGAGAAAAAATGCGCGTTAACTCCCAGAGCAAGCAGTTTTCCCAGGGTCCAATCCGGGACTGATCACAGGCACCGACTGTGGCTGCGTTGCACGAGCTGGAATCACATACGACAGGATGCAACAAGATGACCGTTTCGCCTCCCGCAACACGATATCTCCGCACCGCCACTGTCAGACCCCGACATGTCGGAACGCGAGAGAATAACCGAAAAATTCCCGCTTCGTGACAGATGGCAGGGTTAGGAAATCTTTTCGTGAAGTCAGGCTGTCAATTGTCCGGATGGAAAGATTTGAATCTGTCGAAATCTGATTCCATCAGATCCCTGTCGGTCGAATTCCTTGATTACTTGTTCAATTCCCCATGTTGTTCAATTCCCAGGCATTTTGAGAAATTCTCATTGATTTCGGGCGATCGACGGACACATTGGGGGCATGGCAGCGAAGAATGCGAAGAAGCGATGGATCTCGCCGTGGGCGGATTCGACGGAGAAGCCGTCCATTTATCACTGCGTTTCGCGGGTCGTGGACAGGCGGTTTGTGTTCGGGGATGAGGAACGCGAGGTTTTCCGGATGTTCATGCGTATGATGGAGAATTTCAGCGGTTGCCGGGTGCTTTCCTACTGCGTGATGTCCAATCACTTCCATATCCTGCTGGAGGTGCCGCCGATGCCCGCGGATGGGATCCGGGATGAGGAGTTGCTCAGACGACTTGGGGTTTTCTATGGAGATGCGTTCGTGAAATCCGTTGAGGACGAGCTGGTCGCGGCTAGAGCGGAGGGTGGGACCGGGGGAGGAAACCCTTCGCGGGTTGCGGAGATCCACGACCGTTTCACGAAACGGATGCACGATTTGAGCGAATTCATGAAGACGCTCTTGCAGAGATTCACTCGGTGGTTCAACCGCACCCACGAGCGGACGGGAACGCTGTGGGAGGACAGGTTCAAGAGCGTGATCGTGGAAAGCGGGACGGCGGCGCGGGCGATGGCGGCGTATATCGACCTGAATCCGGTGCGGGCAGGGATGGTGGAGGATCCGGCGGATTACCGCTGGAGCAGCTACGGGGAGGCGGTCGGCGGAGGACGGAAAGGAAACGGGAAGAAGGCCAGGGAGGGTCTGGTACGGGCGATCACTTCGGACACGGATACCGGTTTCGATGCCAGCAAGTGGAAGGATGCGTCCAGGCGCTACAGGCGACTGCTGGGAACGGCGCTGGAACGCAAACCTTCGGATTCCAACACCCGAATCCCGGGTAAGGGCGATTCCTCCACTGCGGGGCTGAATGATGCGGAACACCGGGTGGCAACGCAAGATCGCCGCCAGGCGGTCGCGGATACGCTTCCCGAGTTAACGATGGCGAAAGTGCTGCGCTGCCGGGTGCGTTATTTCACGGATGGGGCGGTGATCGGGAGCAAGGATTTCGTGAACGAGGCGTTCGCGGGGGCCCGGGAGAGGTTTCCGGAGAGAAGGAAAGACGGCGCGCGAAGAATGAAGGGCAGCGGAAGCGGACTGGCCGGGACGCTTTGGAGCATGCGAGACCTGCGGGTGGACCGAGGGTGACGGGAATGAAACACCGGAATTCCCTCATTTTCTCCTGATGACGGAAAGCCCTCGGAAAAACACGTAGATCAGCAAGCTCCGTTGGCCGCCGTTTTACGCAGTCTCTCTGCCTTGAGCATTCCGCATCCTGCCGCGACATCGATGCCACGCCTCTGCCGGAAAGTGCAGGGAATCCCCGCCTCGCGCAGCACCTCTTGGAACTTCTCGCCACTTCCACTCGCCGCTCCGGCGAAACCGTTTGTCGGGTTGAGAGGAATGATGTTCACATGGCTTTCGATGCCCTCAAGCAACCTCGCCAACCGTTTCGCTGTTTCCGGGGAATCGTTCTTTCCTGCGATCAGTGTCCATTCGAAAAAGATTCGTTGGCCGGTCGCCGCGCAGTAGGTCCGGCAGGCGTTGATGAGTGTTTCCAGATTCCATTTCCGGCTCGTTGGTACCAGTGCCACACGCTCCTCTTCGGTCGATCCATGGAGGCTCACGGCAAGGCGGTACGGGCGATTTTCCTCCGCCATTCTCAGGATGGATGGCACCAGGCCGACGGTGCTGATCGCGATCCTGGTGGGGCCGACTCCGGAGCCGCGGCGGTCGGAAACGATGCCCATCGCCTTCATCACGGAGTCGTAATTGTGTAGCGGCTCGCCCATGCCCATGAGCACTATATTCCGGAGTCGGCGGTGCGGATGACTCCGAGCGAGTGCCCGCCGCACGTGGAGCACCTGGGCGACGATTTCACCGACCCGCAGATGTCTCACAAAACCCATCTGGCCGGTAGCGCAGAATACGCAGCCCATCGCGCAACCCGCCTGCGAGCTCAGGCATGCGGTGAAACGCCCCTCATACTCCATCAGCACGGTCTCGATCACCTGACCGTCGTCCAGACGCAGCAGATATTTCCGCGTGAGTCCGTCGCTGGAATGAATTTCCTCAACCTGCTCCGGGCGTTCGATGAAATAATCCTTTCCCGGCCCCACGCTTTCCGCCACCCATGCAGCAAGTGGGGGGAGAAAATCCACATCGCTGAGATCCGTGACACCTTGACGCTGAATCGTTGCCCACAGGGCCTTCGCGTGATGCGCCTTCACGCCGGCGGACATGAGAACTTTTTCAAGATCCTGGTAGTCCAGATCCAGGATTGACCGATTTCCCTCCATCACGGCTCCACAGGCAGTGCGCGAAGTGGCGCTGGTGCTTCTTCTTCCACCGGCAGCGCCTTAGGCACGGTCGGCGCACGCTCCGGAACGACCATCGCTCTCGGTGGCTCGGGTGCGGGTTTGATATTCGGCTTGATCAGGATCGCTTTCGGTGGCGCTGGCTCCTCCTCCATCGGGGCTGGCTCCACCGGTTTTGCCTTCGGGGTGATCTTGATTGGTTCGCCGGACGGAGGAGTTTTCCGCATCTTGATTTCCACCCGACGGTTCGGGGCCTGCGCGAACTCATCCCCCTCGGTGACGAGTGGTTGGGATTCGCCGAATCCTCTTGTCACGATCCGCTCGGGATCCATCCGCATCGATTCCACCAGGTATGTTTTCACCGCTTCCGCGCGTTTCTCGGAGAGGGCGAGGTTGAATTCATCGCCGCCGACCAGATCCGTGTGCCCCTCGATCCAACAGTAGAGTCCGGGATTTTTGTCGATCAGCAGGCCCAGCTTCATCAGTCCCACCTTCGCGCTCTCGCGCAGCTCCGAGCGGTTGAACTCGAAGATCAGATCGCTCGGAAGCAGCGTTTTCTTGGAAAGTAGTAGATTCGGCGGCAGGTCGAGAAGCTCGTCGAGCGATTCCATCCCGTCGAGCTTGCCGTTGTCCACCAGTCCCTGGTTGCCGCGTTTCGCCAGCTCATCTGTGAAACTTCTCATCTGTTCGTCATCCACCGCGACAGCTCCCGGGTCCACGGTGATCTGGCCGACAGCCGCCGGCTGCAAATCCTCCTGCATGCGTCCGAATTCCGGCAAGCTGGAGTCGACCTCGAAATTCGAAGACAGCGCGGACTCCGCCGACTCGAGATCACCCTCAGCGAGCGGGTTGGACATTTTCAACGCAAACTCAGGATCAGCGATGTCCGGAGCGATATCGATATCGATCTCCTCGGGCAGCATGTCGAGCAGGTCCACCTCTTCCAGAAGCGATGCGGATTCCGCCGGTGGAGTAACCGCTTCTTCCGGCAGCATTGCCTGCTCCGGTTCGTAGGGTCGGACCTCCAACTGTCTTACATTGACAGGTGCGGTGGAGATTTCTTCCGGCTGCTGGATCCCAAGCGCGAGCTTCACGTGATCGAGCGCGAAAAACACCAGGACATGAAGGAGCACCGAGACAAGCATGGCCACCGTCGCCCAGCGCCCGATATGCTCGGGACCCGGGAGACGGTAGCCGCCTGAGTCGCGTGTATCGCTCCAGCGGAATTCCTGCTCCATGGCCTCATGATAAACTATGGATTCGTGCTGGCAATCTCGGAAAAATCCGGATATCGGACGCATCTCGGCACCCGCCGTGCTATCAACCAACCAACTCTCCACCACCATGCCAGCTAAGAAAGCATCCAAGAAAGTCGCCGCACAAAAAGTCGCTAAAAAAGCGGCTGTTGTGAAAAAAGACGCTCCCGCCAAGAAAGCTCCTGCGAAAGAAGCGAAGAAGGCGACCGTGAAAGCGGCCCCTGCAAAAGTCGCCAAGAAAGCCGCAGTGAAAAAAACGGCCTCCTCGCAGCCAGGGAAGCAGGCTCCTTCCTGGGAGGAGATCACCAAGGCCGCCTACCTCAACTACCGCCGCCGTATCGAACAAGGCCTCCCGGGTGATGACGACAACGACTGGCACGAGGCAGTCCGCTCCCTCACCCAAGGCTAAATCCCCCACCCCTTTCCCACCGACGCCCGCTCCGAAAAAGCGGGCGTCTCTGATTTAGCGGTTGTCATCCCGGCGCGATTATCGATACTTCGTATATCTTGATCAAAAGAGATGTCAGCCGGTCGTTTTCTGACGGCCTCGCCCGGATCATTCCCGATCCCCCTCCGCCGCACATGTGGTGTCGGAGCCTCCCCCACCCCGCGCTTTTCTTCCGCGTCCATCCATCAACCAGAACCCCATGAACCCACCCGCAGAGGCCATGCAATCCGCTCTATTTGAAGAAACCCCCTCCGTCGCCGCTCCGCGAAAATCCCGCAAACCCACTGCCAGCAAAGCGATCGAAGAATTCGGACTGAAAGCCCCCTCGAAAATGGGGAAAAACTACGTGCTCGACACGAACGTCCTACTTCACGATCCCGCCTGCCTCGAGCGTTTCAAGGAAAACCATATCTGCATTCTCGTGGACGTCCTTGCCGAGCTGGACAAGTTCAAAAGCGAGCAATCCGAACGCGGTGCCAACGCCCGGCGCGTCCACCGCCGCCTCACCGATGTTTTTGCCACTGGATCCGTGGTAACAGGAGGTGTTCCCACCGAGGGCGGCGGCACCATCCGTCTGGTCATCTACGATCCGGATGCCTGCCCGCACAACACCGATAAACTACAGCAGTTCTACCGCATCTTCCCCGACCGCGAGCGCGTCGATCACCGCATCCTCGCCGCATGCTTCCTGCTCCAGCAATACAATCCGGACGGCCAGGTCGCCCTCGTCACGAAGGATATCAATCTCCAGCTCAAAGCCCGCGCCGTAAGCATCGAGTGCCAGGACTACCTGAATGACAAAGTGGATGCACGCGAGGTCTCGAACTACGATGTCCGCCGTATCGAGGTGGAAAGCACCGAGCTCCATCGCTTCGCCAGCAGTGGCGAGCTAGAGCTTGATCCGGAGCGTTTCACAGGTATTTCCGTAAACGAATACGTCCTGCTCTGCTGCGGGGAAAAACAGACCATCCCCGCCCGCCTCCAGTTCGATAGGAAATTCGTGCGACTCAACATCCCGGACGCCCTGAAGATTCCGGACGGACAATCGCTCAAGCCGCTCAATCTCGGCCAGCGCTGCCTGATCGACGCCCTGCTCAATCCGGATATTTCACTCGTCACCTGCTACGGGCATGCCGGAACCGGCAAAACTCTTGTGGCCGTCGCCGCCGGTTTGCATGAGATGTTCAACCGGAAATACAACGGCATCACCGTCAGCCGTCCCGTCGTGTCCATGGGGGACCAGATGGGATTTCTACCAGGCTCGCTGGATGAGAAGATGCGTCCATGGCTCCAACCCATCCACGACGCGCTCGATCTGCTCATGCGCCCGAACGTGCCGCTCGGACCAAAGCGGAAACAGGCGAAACCATCACCCGGCGGTGCTGTCATGAAAAAGCCTTACGAGGCGCTCATGGAACAGGGCATCCTGGAGATCGAGGCACTTTGTTACATTCGCGGTCGCTCGATTCCCAACCGTTTTTTCATTCTCGACGAAGCACAGCAGCTCACTCCGCAGGAGGCGAAAACCATCGTAACCCGCATGTCGAAGGACTCGAAGCTCGTGCTCGTCGGCGATCCCGCGCAGATCGACAACCCTTACGTGGACAGCCGCTCCAACGGCCTCGTCTACACACGCAACCGCTTGAAGGGACAAGCATTCAGCGCCCACATCGCTCTCAACCGCGGCGAGCGTTCGGAGCTGGCGGAAGCTGGCGCGCAACTGATGTGACGAAATCCCGACCGCCGGAAATCGTCCCCCGGGGGAGAGCCGCGACAGCAATGTCCGGTGGTTCTCCAAAACATTTTTCTTGCGCATGTGCCGGCGTTCACGTCATTTTTTTCACACCCAATGAAAAAGATCCTACTACCGTTATTGTTCGCTTCAGCTCCCCATATTTCCAATGGAGCGCTGATCGCAGAAGAAACCTTCTCCTATGCTGCGGGCGCGCTGACTGGCAAAGGTGGCGCAACCGGCGGGTTTTCCGGCGCCTGGGGTGGCGGATCGAACTCCGGCACGGTGCTGGCGGCGGGACTTGCCTACACCGGTCTCCAGACCAGCGGCGGAAGTGTGAATCTCAATGGAAACAGCATCACGAACTTTCGCGGATTCAGTGCGACAGCCGCCGGCACCGGTTCCGGCAGCAACGTATGGCTGAGCTTCCTGATCGCTTCTCCCGCTAACAACTCGGGTCTGTCGTTTTTCAACGCCGGAACAGAGCAGACCTTTTCCGGGCGCGTCAGCGGATTCGGCGGGAACGGGAACGTCGGTACGCTGTTCTATAACGGAGCCAGCGGAAGGCCCCTGAACAACACCGCAGGAGCCAACACCAACGTCAATTTCTCCGCTTCCCCGGCGATCAACACCGCTTCAACCCATTTTTTCGTTTTAAATATCGACCAGACCGGTGCGACTCCGGTCTATCGCGGATGGGTGGATCCGAGCGCGTCCAGCTTCGCGACAGGCTCCACCCCCACCGGTGGCAGCACCTACACGGTCAATACGAACACCCAGTTTTTCAATTATACCCAGATCCGTCTCGGTGTGTTCACCGGTACCGTCGCGGAAGCGACATTCGATGAAATCCGGCTCGGTGATACCTGGGCGGATGTCTCACCGGTTCCGGAGCCATCCTCCCTGCTGCTCCTGTCCGTGGGCGCCCTCGGACTTCTCCGTCGCCGTAGATAGCTTGAATGGTAGGTCGGGAAACGGCCTTGATTCGTTTATTCGAAAAAGCCGTCGGATCTCTCTGGCGGCTTTTTTCGAATCGCATTCCGGATGATTCTGAGTCTCCCGCGCTCGCATACATGCAAACGCGTGCAAGAAATGACGTGAAATTTACCTTGTATGCTTGTCCCTAAATTTGATTCCCTTTCGCTCGATGAATAAAAACCTCCTACTCCTCCCGGTGCTTCTGATGCCACACGTTTCCAAAGGTGCTCTTATTGCGTCAGATGCCTTTGACTACGCGGCAGGTGCTCTCGCCACACAAAACGGAGGCACTGGCTTTTCCGGAGGTTGGGGAAACCAAGTTGCGGCAACTGTCAACGCAACCGGTCTCAACTACAGCGGATTGGCCACCAGCGGAAGAAGTGCCAACCTGAGCGGAGATGGAGTTTCGATTTTCCGTGGGCTCACGACGGCTGGGGGAGGGTCGGGAACAAACGTATGGATGAGCTTTCTGATCGAGTCTGCGGGCGGCAATGCCGGTATCTCTTACTTCGATGGTGGCAACGAACAGACATTCGCTGGCCGGGTGGGTGGAAACGGTATCAATGGCTTCGGAACCCTCTTCTACAAGGGAGCCGGAAGGCCCATCGTGGATGCCGCCGCTGGGAATTTGGGAGACTCCTTTCACACCGGCTTCCAGCGATACCAATTCCCATATGTTCGTGTTGCAAATCGATCAGACGGGAGCCACCCCGGTGTACAGAGGTTGGCTCGATCCGGATGCCGCGGATCTTGGAACCGGAGCCGCACCCACGAGCGGCAGCACGTTCACGGTGAATACCGACACCCAGTTTTTCAACTATACCCAGCTCCGGATGGGACTTTTTTCAGGTGTCGGTGCCAGTGTTAATTTTGACGAACTCCGCCTCGGTGACACATGGGCGGACGTATCTCCTGCCGGCGTTCCCGAGCCATCCTCCCTGCTGCTCCTTTCCGTAGGCGCACTCGGACTGCTCCGTCGCCGTAGATAGTTTGAAAAGAAGGTCGGAAAACGGCCTCGATTCGTTTTTTCGGGAAAGCCGTCGGACCTCTCCGGCGGCTTTTTCCATGAATCGGGCGGAGCCTTCAGCTGGGGATTGCCGGTTCCCTCCGTTTATGGCTTCATCTCCGCCGTGCGAACGCCGCTGGAATTTCTGGAAAACCCACCACCTGCCGCAGAGCCCAATCTCTGGGAGCATGCTCAGGGAAAATTCCTCGCCTGGAACGAGTATGGCGATCCCGAGGGCAAGCCTACGTTTTACTACCACGGCTGGCCGAGCTTCCCGGCTTCAGGCACGTCTTGCCCATCACTTGGCCATAGATCGCGGAGTGCGCATCATTTCCATGGACCGGCCGGGGATGGGGAAATCCACCCTTGTCCCAGGCCGCGAACTCAAGGACTGGCCCCCGTTGATGGCCGCCTTCGCCGATCATCTGGGGATTGAAAATTTCAGTCAGATCGGGATTTCAGGTGGCGGGCCCTACGTGCTTGCCTGCGCCGCGCTGATTCCCGATCGGCTCACCGCATCCTCCGTTCTCGCAGGCATGGTCCCCTTGCCGCTGACCTCCTCCGGGAAGCTCCGGCCTGCATCCCATCTACCGCGGTCTCATTCCATTGCGGAAACTCCCTGCCTCCGTTTTCACGGCCGGATTCAGGGCCACATCCCTCGCCTCGAAAGCGAATCCCAGGAAATTCCCCATGTCCCTGCTCCTCAAAAGCCTCTCGGGAGAAGACCGCGCGATCATGCTCCACAGTCCGGAAATCTGGCAGGTGATCACCCGGAGTTATGCCGAGGGAGTCTGCGGCCCCTCCGGTGGACGGGGAGTGATGACCGATGCCGAAGTCTACCTGCGCGACCCGGAACTCGAGGTGGAAAACATCACCCATCCCATCCATTATTGGCACGGCGGAGACGATAGGAACATTCCCGCCACCCTCGTCCGCGAACTCACCTCCGCCATGCCCCACGCCACTCTCCACTTCACCGATCATCTCGGCCATTTCTCACTCGCCATCCACCGCGCGGCGGACGCGCTCGACCACATCCGCCGGAATTTCTGATGAACCGAACTGACGAACCGGAAGAGGAGGAATGGGTGGAGCTGGGCACCTACCCCACCTTGAACGATGCCTACGACCATGGCCTTGTCGCGCTGGCGATGGGTGAGGCGGTCCGCGTTGAAAACGGAGTGCGGGCGGGTGAGTTCGAGCTACTCGCCGAGGCGGGGGCGGCACCGAAGATCTCCGAGGAACTCAGGGAATACGCCGCTGAATCCGAGCAGCGGATGCTGCCTCCCGTCGTGCCCTCGAACTGGGCGCGGCACTCCGCCGGCTGGCCCTGTCTCATCGCCTGGGCCGCCATCCTGCTATTCGTTTTTCACAGACAATCCCTCGATCCGGCCCTCGCCGACCGCTTTGCTTCATCGAGTATCGGTCTCATGGAACGCGGCGAATGGTGGCGACCTTTTACCGCGCTTTTCCTGCACGGTGACGGCCAGCACATTTTCGGAAATCTCGCCAGCGGTACGGTCTTCGGCATCCTCGTTTCGAAAACCATCGGTCCCTTCAGAGGCTGGCTCATGATCCTCTCCGCCGGGACAGTGGGAAACGCCCTGACTTCGTGGCTCACCTACCCGGAATCCTTCGTTTCCCTCGGCGCCTCCACCGCCGTGTTCGGTGCGCTCGGCATCCTTTCCGGCACGGGCATCGTCGAAAACCTGCGAGAGGAGGTCCGCATGCCATGGGTCCGCGTCACCGCCCCGCTGCTGGCCGGACTCATCCTGCTCGGTTGGCTCGGCGGGGCGGAACCCGGCACCGGTGTCGACGTTTTCGGTCACGTGTTCGGCTTCACGGCCGGGGTTCTGGCCGGAGTGCTTTGCATGCTGCAGGCATCGGAAAGGGATTTCTCGAAAGAAACGTAGTTTCAGAGAACGGCAGTCATCGCCCGGTCGCCTGACCGGGTAGGCGGAATCCATAGCGGATGGCAGCGAGACGAACTCCAGCGGTGATGACCGTGGTGATCGGGATGTTGTAGCGCGGCTGCAGACCGGCCCAATCGCCCGCAAGGTAGATGAAGCCTCCGAGTAGCGCGGCCGTGGCATAGATCTCCTTTCGGAAAATCAACGGAACCTCTGCACGGAAAAGATCCCTCAGGACCCCGCCGAAGGTCGCGGTGACCAATCCCATCGCCACACAGGCCCACCAGCCCAGCCCGTGGTTTTGCGCGACCTGGATGCCGATGCACACGAAGACCCCTACCCCGACGGCATCGAAAATCGAAACCGCCCGCGCCCACTTTTCCCACAGAGGCTCCGCATAGAAGGAGACCACGGTGGCCCCGGCCGTGAGCATGAAATACCTGGGATCGACGAGTATCGCCGGCGGAGTATCCCCGATCAGAAGGCTGCGGAAGGTCCCGCCGCCCATGCACGTAACGAGCGCCAGCATGAACATCCCGAAGATATCCATCTCGTTTTTCCGGGCAGCTATGGCTCCGGAAACGGCAAAAAAGAAGACACCGAACAGCTCGAAAAGGTAGACAAAGTGGGACATTGGCAGGAGGGCGTCTGCTTAGCTGCCTCCGACCGGACACGCAATCCTACTCCCTGATCGATTTCAAAATAACCGGGTTTCCACGGGGTTCGGGAACCGGAGGTGAGAATGGGATTGCAAGGAAAGCACCTGGGAGTATCGCTCGACGCATGCCGGACTACCAATCCATCCTGGAAACGATCCACACGCAGGTGCGCGCGGACCTCCCCGAGGGACGGGTCGCTTCCTACATACCGGGGTTGGCGAAAATCTCTCCCGAGAAATTCGGTATTCATCTGCACACGGCGGAGGGCGGAGACTTTTCGGCGGGTGACAGCACGGAGTCGTTTTCCATTCAAAGTATCACCAAGGTCCTTCTGCTCAGCATGGTCGCTTCCTCGGAAGGGCGGAAGCTCTGGAAGCGTGTCGGCGTGGAGGCCTCGGGCACTCCTTTCAACTCCCTCGTCCAGCTCGAATACGAGCGAGGCATCCCGCGCAATCCGTTCATCAACGCGGGTGCGCTCGTTGTCTGCGATTTCCTGCTGAGTCTCTACGATGACCCGAAGTCCGATTACCTGAATTTCGTCCGCCGTATTTCCGGGGTTCCCACCATACGCTACGATGAGGCGGTCGCCCGCTCGGAAAGGGAAGTCGCCTACCGGAACTACGCGATGCTCCACCTCATGAAAGGCTTCGGCAACATCCACAACAACGCCGAAACCATCATCGATTTCTACTGCGCCGCCTGCTCCGTAACCATGAATTGCGGCGAGTTATCCCGGACATTCGGCATGGTCATGAACCACGGGCGGCTGGAGAACGGAGAGGAAATCCTGAGCGCCCGCCGCGCGAAACGCATCAACGCCCTCATGCTCACCTGCGGCTTTTACGACGAGTCCGGGGAGTTCGCGTACAAGGTGGGTCTGCCCGGGAAAAGCGGAGTCGGCGGGGGTATCGTCGCCGTCTATCCCGGGAAATACTCCGTCGCCGTCTGGAGTCCGCCGCTCAACCCCAAAGGCAATTCCGCGGCCGGTTGCCTCGCCTTGGAAATGCTCACCGACATGACGGGAACTTCAATTTTCTGATGAGCGGTGAACCTACAGCCGTTGGTGACCCGAGGCCTTGGTTCGCGGCATTGCTGGGGGGATATCTGATTTGCGGGCTGGCGTTTCTGGGCTTCGCGCGGACGCCGTGGCAGGCGGCGATGGTGGTGGTGACGGCGGCTTTGGCGGATTTCCTGGCGAACCGGTTTTTCAGGAAACGGACGGAGTTTCCGTGGAGCGGGCTGATCACCGGGTGCGGGCTGGGGCTGCTGCTGGACTACGGATCGAATGTCTGGCTGCCGCTTCTGCCCCCGCTGCTGGCGATCGGTTCGAAGCATCTTTTCACGGTGAACGGGAAGCATGTCTACAATCCGGCGCTCTTCGGAGTGATCGCGGGGATGCTGCTTGGCGGCGGGCTGATCTCCCCCGCTCCGGCCTACCAATGGGGCGGGACCTGGGCGGTGGCGATGTTTCTCGGAGGGCTGGCGATGGTGGTCTTCATCCGGAAAATCGGGCGCGGCTGGCTGGTGGGATCGTTCCTGGTTTTCTACTGCATCCAAACGGCATTCCGCGCCTGGGTGATGCGCCACCACGTGCCTGCGGAGGCGATCTGGCTGGGGACGCTGACGGCGCCGGCGTTTTTCCTTTTCGTGTTCTACATGCTCACGGATCCGGCGACTTCTCCGCCGAAAAGGGGGGCGCAGATCGCCTTCGCGGCGGCGATCACGGTGCTGGATCTGGGCTTCCATTTCATGCAGGGCTACTACACGCTTTTCTATGCGGCGTTCACGGTGCAGACGGGGCGGTTTCTTTGGGCGTGGGCAAAGTCCCGGGGCTTCCCGACGGAGGGGGTGCTTGTTCGGAAAGCGGTGCTGGCGGTGGGTCTGGTGGGGGTGGCGTTCGCGCTGGACCGGAGTCCGCGCGGGTTGACGGAAAATCCGGGTTTCAGGTGGGTGGAGAAAGACATCTTTCCCTCGGAGCAAGGCACGATCCTCACGGATATCGATCCACGGCTCCAGCATGTGGGAAAATGGATTCTCTCCGTGGGTGACGCGGCGGCGGTCGCGGACGTGGATGGCGACGGGCTTCAGGATCTTTTCCTGACCAGGCCGATGAAACGGGTGGAAGACCGGTGCGTGCTTTTCCGAAATACGGGGAACCTGGTATTTGAGAAAATCCCTTTGCCCGCTCTCGATGCGATACGCGCGGATCCCGCTGAATACGGCCTGCCGTCCTGCGCGGTGTTCGCGGATATCGATAACGACGGGGACCAGGATCTGTTCATCGGGGTGGGATTCGGTCGGAGCAGGCTTTTCAGAAATGATTCCGCAGACGGAAAAATCGCCTTTACCGATATCACGGAGCCGTCCGGGATCAGCGGGCACCATACCTGTCTGGCGGCGATGTTTTTCGATCCGGATCGCGACGGGGATCTCGACCTGTTGCTGGGCAACTCGATGACTCCCTACCTGCCGGATTACGAAAAACCCACGCCGCTGAATCCTTTCCGGCTGCCGGAACCGGAATACGAGGGCGACCGGCGGATGTTCCATTTCATGCACGCGAGCTGGCACAAGGCGGAGAACGGCGGGCTGAACCAGTTCTACCGGAATCGTGGTGACGGTGACTTTCGAAAAAGAGGATGTGGAAAAACTGGGTATGCCGGAGACGCATTGGACGCTGGCGCTGAACTCGGCGGACTTCGATGGGGATGGTTGGCCGGACATCTACGCGGCATCGGATTTCGGGCCGGATGACGTTTACCTGAACGCGAAGGGCAAGGGTTTCCGCAGGATCGAGGGGAGGTATTTCGGATCGGTCGGCAAGGATACTTACAAGGGGATGAACGCGAGCATCGCGGATTTCGATAGGAACGGCACTCCGGACATCCATGTCTCCAACGTCCACGCCCCGCTGCAGGCGGAAGGCAGCCTGCTGTGGATGACGGAGCGGAAAAACGGGGAAGTTCTTTTTCGCAACGAGGCGTCGGAACGTGGCGCGCTCAACCCGGAGCGCTTCGGCTGGGGGGCGGGTGTCGCGGACCTGGATCTGGATGGCTGGCCGGACATGGTGCAGGCGAACGGGATGGTCGATGACAGTATGGACCGGCGTTTCCAAAAGCCACGCGACTATTGGTATGTGAACGGGCAGGTGGCGCGCAGCGATCCCGGCGTGCATTCCTACGCGGACAAATGGGGCGATACGCGCGGCTACACGATCTGGGGCTCCCAGCAGAACCGGGTGCTGATGAACCGTGAGGGTGTTTTCCACGATGCCTCGGATGTCACCGGGATGACCCGGCTGGGAAACGCTCGTGGGGTCGCGCTCGCGGACTTCGACAACGATGGCGACGCGGATCTGGTGCTGACCCGGCAGTTCGATCCGGTTTCCTTCTACGAGAACCGCGGTAGTTCAAAGAAAACATGGATCGGATTCGAGGTGCTTGGAAACGGCAAGACGGTCCCCCGCGACGCGGTGGGCAGTGTGCTGGAAATTTCCCAGGGAGAGGAGACGTGGCACGTGGATGTGCTCAATGTCTCGGGATTTTCCGCGCAGGGAGACAGGCGGATCGTAGTGGGGCTGGGAGATGATGCTTCACCTGTACGGGTGAAGGTGAGGTGGACGGACGGGACGGTGACGGATTCGGGGGAGTTTACGGCAGGGGGGTATCGTGTAGTGGAGGATGGAACGCGGACTTTAGTCCGCAGCACTCACACTGGATCTGCGAACTGAAATTCGCGTTCCAAACCACCCAATCCAGGAGAGGATGAGGAATCTGATGGCCCGAACCATCGGGTGACCTAATGTCGCGTAAAACTTAGGTTGACGGGTAGAAACCGTCTTCGGTTCGGGCATACGTTTTGTGCCGAGGACTGATACAGGTTCATTCGTATCCGCAAGCCCGTTGGGCTGGAGTCGAGGGAAAGCCGTCCTTCCAGGCGACAGCGTCGTGCTGGGATCATGTTGGCTTGGTGCCTCGCTGCCGCCTGGAAGGACGGCTTTCCAACGTGAATCTGTTCCCCGTTCCTATCCGTCATCCGAAGCTTTACAGAACACTAGCTCTCCAGAGATCCTTCGAGGAACTCGAAGGATTTCGCGGTCAGTTTTGCTTCACTCATGTCAGTCGGGCTCGTTTCTGTATTTCCGTGCGGCAATGAGCCTGTAGGCGGCGGGCGTGAAGACAGCCGCGAGGAAGGTCGCTCCACCGACTCCGCCTGCAAGGACAACCGCCAGAGGTGGCCAGAACTGCCCGCCTACAATTATAAGCAACGGTAGGAAGCTGCCGATAGTGGTGAGCGTGGTGCTCACGAGGTGGCGGCCGGTTCCGGCGACTACACGTTTGATAGCCTCAATGTCGCCACGCCGTGCGTCCTTGTCCGCATGGATCGCCGCGAGCACGACGATGTTGTCGTTAAAGGCCAGTCCCACGAGTCCGATGCATCCGAGGATCGTATTAAAGCTGATCGGAAACTGGATCACCCAGGTCGCGAGCAGTCCGTAGCCGACGGCCAGCGGCGCGATGGACAAAAGGATGAGCGCCATCCGCAGACTCTTGAAGGAGAGCACGAGCGTTGCGATGGTGAGTGTCACGATCACCGGCAGATAGAGAAGCAAGTTTCCCACGGCGTCCGCCTGGTTTTCGGATTCGCCACCGAGGCTGAACTGGTATCCCGGCGGAAGTTTGAAATCCGATTCGTCGAGCGCTTTTTTCGTGGCCGTGGTGATGTCGATAGGCAGGCCATCGGTAGAGACATAGCCGAGAATGGTGTTTACCCGTTCGTTGTTCCGACGGGTGATCGCGGATGTCTCCGGCTCCAGGTGAAATTTCCCGATGGCGCGGAGCGGGACAAGCGCCCCATCACTTCCGACAAGGCGGAGGTTGGCGATTTCCTCGATGGAATCCCGTTTCTCCGCGCCGACCCTGACCCGCACCGGAAGCTCTTCCACAGCCTCGATCAGACTGCCTCCGGGGACGCCCTCGAGAAGGTGCTGAAGCTGGATGGAAATTTCCGTAGGTGTGAGACCTGCTGCCAGCGCCGCGGCTTCGTCCGGTTTGAAAATGAACTTCGGATCGCCCCTCGCCATCGTGACTTCCGTGTGCAGCACCTGTGGTTGCCCGGCGAGCTTCAGGCGTGCCTCGTCGCCCAGGCGCTGGAGTTCGGAAATGCTCGGGCCGGTGATTCGCATCTCCACATCCGCTGCCGAGGGTGGGCCTTGCGCGAATTTTCTGACGAGGATCCGTGCCTGCGGAAATTTTCCGTCGAGCTTTGCCTGTAGCTCCGGGACGAGGCGGGTGGTGACTTCGAAATCCCTCACTTTGAGAACAGCCATCGCATAGGACGGCGTGTTGTCCTTGTCTTCGATGATGTTGTAATAGACCGGAGGAAAAACGGCCCCGGCCAGCCAGTGGATCCGCTCGACGGACTCATCTTCTCGTAAAATTTTCTCGATCTCCCTGGTTGTTTTTACCGTCTCCTGGATCGAAGTGGTCGAAGACATTTCCACCTCTATCGTGAACATGTCGCGATCGGTCCTAGGAAAAAACTGGCTTCCCAGGGTTGGTGCCAGCGCGAGGCCGACAGCCGGAACGGCAATGCCCATGAGTATTCCCAGAACAGGGAATTTCACAGCGAGGCCGATGATTCTCATCATGGGTTTTGTGAACCAGGGCGCCCTGATTCCCTCGCGAACCCATGCCGGCAGCCGATACTTTTTTCCTTCCTCGGATGGGGCGGAAAAAATTGCCGCGAGGGCCGCGATCACCGTCAGCGAGAAGAAGAATGACACGGTGACCGCGACGATCACGCTCCCGCCGATGGAACCGACAAAGTCACCGGCTCCACCCGGAAGCAACAGGATGGGAACGAACGCGAGGACTGTCGTGAGCGTGGAGCTCAGGAGCGGGATGGTCAGGTGCCGGAGCGCGGCGACCAGCGCTTCTCTCCGTTTGAGTCCTTTGGCGAGCTCGATCCGTATTTCATCGGTGATGACGATGGCGGTATCGATCAGCAGGCCGAGCGCGATGATCATCCCGAAAATGGACATCTGGTGGAGCTTCCCGCCCTGCAGGGAAACGACGAAAAGCGTGCCGGCTGCTGTCAGCGGGAGTGCGGCGCTGACGATGAGCGAGCGCCTCCAGCCCATGGTGAGCAGGATCACCACCATGACAACGGCAGCTCCCAGGACAAGGTTCCAGGCGAGCTCGCCAAGGCGCTCGGTGGTGTAATCGCTCTGGAGGAAAACGGGTTCGGCGGTGATGGTATCGCCCATCGTTTTGCGGAAACCTTCCAGCGTTTCCTTGGCCTTCGCGTCCCACAGATCGACACGTTCCGCCTCCGCGACTCTGGCGGCCACGAAGATGGCGCGCTGCCCCCCGGTATAACCCATCTGATCGGGCGGCGTCCTCCAACTCCGCTCCACCCTGGCGAGATCGCCCACTCTGACGGTGCGGGTTCCCTCGCCCTGTTTCACGATAATTTCCCTGATTCTATCGAGGTTTTCGATCTCTCCATCGACCTCCAACTGAAGAGTTGAGATATTATTTCTGAGCTGTCCGGCAGGGAGTTTCACATCCGCTTGACCAAGTGCCGCCGCGACAGCCGCGGCGGTGAGTCCCTGCTGTGCGAGTGCCTCCTGATCGATGGTTACCAGAATTTCCTCGCTGGGCTGGCCATAGATCCGCACCAGCTCGGTGCCGTTGATATTGCGAAGCTGGTCGGCGAGCTCGTTGGCCCTGCGGGAGAGGATTCCGAGGCTTTTTTCAGCATCGTCGGCGGCCTTCCATTGGATCGCGGTGATCAGCGTGTAGGCGACGGCATTTCGCTGGTCGTCCAGGAATGGCGCGCTGATCTGGGGTGGGAAATCCGCCGAAGCCTGGCTGAGTTTGTCGCGGATTTCCGATGAAATGGAAACGGTATCCTCTTTCCCCACCTCATCCTTCAGCTCGATGGAAATGAGGGAAAATCCCGCGCGGGAGGTGCTGTCGATGTTCTTGATCTGGTCGATCTCATTGAGGCTTTCCTCGAGTTTTTTCGTAACAAGCGCCTCCACTTGCTCGGCGGATGCTCCGGGAAATCTCGTGAGAACAAGAGGCGCCCGGTTTGTAATCACAGGGTCTTCCAGGCGCGGAAGCCCGTTGATCGCGGCAAGCCCTGCGACGAATGTCACGACCATCGTCAGGACGAGGAGGTAGCGGTTGTCGAAAAACAGGGCGATGAAACTCGATCCCTTTTCCGGTGGTTTCCTACTCATTTCCCGGAACGGTGAGCGGTTCGAGCGTGTTCACGACGCGGACATACTGCCCCGCGCTGACCTTTTGCAGACCCGTTGCAATGATGCGGTCGCCCTCTGTGACGCCGCCACGCGCGACGACCGAATCCGTGTATTCGTGGATGATTTCGAGGTCGGTTCGCGTGATCCGCTCGGCCCCTTCCTGAACGTCCGGGGCAGGCTCGGAAATGAAACACGACCAGAGGCCTCGGGAGCTTTCCGTCAGGGCGCTGCGCGGGACGAGGAATCCGTTTCCATCCACCGTTTTCAAAGCAATCACGGTGACGAGATCCCCTGGCTTGAGCCTGGTTTCCCGATCCGAAAGGGAAAGGATGACATCGGTGGTCCTGGTTCTGGAATCCCGCTGCGGGAGGATGCGGACGACGGGTAGTTCAAGACGTTCGCCACCCGGCAGCTCGGCCAGAAGTCCGCTTCCTGCTTCCGGCACGTCCTCCGGCTCCAGAT
Organism: uncultured Verrucomicrobiae bacterium; assembly: GCA_963729485.1. GTDB lineage: Bacteria > Verrucomicrobiota > Verrucomicrobiia > Verrucomicrobiales > Akkermansiaceae > Luteolibacter. Next base: position 333,099 of record CAVSNV010000009.1, on the reverse strand, counting down.
TCATCGCGACACGCACTTCGAGCGCTCCGGTTTCCAATAGTGTGAAGGCGGGCTGGTTCGGGGACACGACCGCGCCCTCGTCGATCATCCGTTGGGAGATCGTCCCGGAAAACGGTGCCTTGAGTTCGCTTTTCCCGAGATCCACATCGATGGCCGAGAGCTGGGAATCGATCTGCTCGATCGCCGCGTTCGCGCTGTCGATCGCCTCTTTCTTGCGCTCAAGCTGCTGGCCCGTCGCCGCATCCAGCTCGAAAAGTTTCTGATCACGCTCGTATTCGGATGCCGCGAACGTCCGCGAGGCTTCCGCCTGCGCCAGCGATGCCTCCACCTGGTTCCGCTGCGCCTCCAGCCTTTCGGTATCGATCACTGCAATCGTGGCTCCTTTTTCAACAGTTTCCCCCTCGTCAAAAGCGATGGAAACCACCGTTCCCGGCACCTCGAAAGCGAGCCGCGCCGTGCGGCTGGCCTCGACCACTCCGGTGAACTTTTCCTCTACGGGAAATTTCTCGAGAGAGCGGACTTCGATCACCTCCATAGGGACGAGTTCGATCCGGGAGGCCTTGTCTTTATCGTTCGAGCCGCAGCCGACCATGAGGTAGCAGGCGAAACACAGGTATCGTTTCATAATCGGGGGTCTTGGATGTGGTTGTTCACTTGCCGCCCCAGCCACCGCCGAGGGCACGACCGAGCTGGATCAGGGAGGTGGCGGTTTTGCCTTCCGCCGCGATGAGCTGGAGTTCGGTGGAATTGAGCGCCTCCTCGGCATCGAGCAGGCGCTCGAGCGGGAGTGCCTCCGCGTCGTATTGCACATTGGAAATCCGGTAGGCGTTCTCGGCTGATTTCACCGCAGCCGCCCAGCCGCGCGTCTCGCTGCGCGCCTGCTGGAAAGCGATGGCCGCGCGCTCCACCTCCTTGATCGCACTGTTGATGCTTTGTTCGTAGGCAGCGAGCTGTGCCTCTACCCCCGCTTCCGCCGCGGTGATCTCCCCACGCAGCCGACCGCCTTGGGAAATCGGCAGGCTGAGGGAAGGACCTACTGCGAATTTCGTAGCTGATTTCTGAAAAAGATCGCCCGAGGAAATGGCTTCGGTGGCAAGCGATCCGATCAGGGAGAAGCGCGGATATAGATTCGCGGTTGCCACGTTCCGTTGCGCGGTCGCCTGGGCAAGGCGGCGCTCGGCGGCGCGGATGTCGGGGCGGGTTTTCAAGAGATCCGAGGGGATACCCGTTCCGACCAGGCGGCGCGGGCTGGGCATCCCGCCCTTTCCGCTCACGAGAGATTTGATGTCACCGCTTGATCGATTGGAAAGGGCTGCCATGGCCGTGATTTCAGCTTCCCCGGCAGCGACCAGAGCGGGTAGCTGGGCATTCAGGACATCGACGGCATTCTGGCTTCTGGCCACATCGAGACCGCTTGCCGCTCCGTTTTCATTTCTATCCCGCGAAATCTTCGAAGTGCGCTCACGGAGAGCCAGATTTTTTTCAACCTCGCGCCTACGGGCCTCGATCACCCGATACCTGACATAGCTCTGCCCGATCTCCGACTGAAGGGAAATCCGCAGATCCTCGTAATCCCAGGCAGCTGCCTCCGCGCCCGCGCCCGCCGCCTCGATCAGCCGACGGTTTCTCCCGAAAATATCGATCTCCCAGCCGGAGGTCAGGTTCGCCTGGTAGAGCGTTTCGTAAACACCTGCCACACCACCGCCACCGGGAATGGAAATGCCAACCGGGTTCAGCGAATCCTCGCTCTGGCGCAGCCTTTGGACGGAGCCATCCAGTCCGAGAGTCGGCTTGAGCGTGGCCCCGGCGATCCGTTTCTGCGCGTCCGCCTGATCGATGCGGGCGGCGGCGGCGGCCAGATCCAGATTGTCCGAAGCCACGTATCCGACGAGCCGGTTCAGGATGGAATCGTCAAAAGCCCGCCACCAGGAAGCGCTCAGGCGGGTGCGTTCCTCCGCCCGCGATTGGCTGTAGTAGGTTCCCTCGATAGGGATCTCCGGCTGGCTGTAGTCCGGGGTGACGGAGCAGGCAGTCAGCAGGAAGACCGGGAGGAGGGAATATCTCATTTGCTCAGGGCGGCGATTTCTTCCGCAAAAAGTTCGTTTTCGATCCGCTCCTTGCTTTGTTCGTAGTCGAAAGAGCGGCTGGACGGCTTCCAGCCGGCGCCATCAAGGAAGCGGTGGTAGTTGTCGAAAAGGTTCCCCAGCACCTCGTCCTCGTTCTGGTTCGGCAGGAGGGTGTTGTCACTGAGGAGGTGGGCGCCTTTCGAGATGCTGACGATTCCCCAGATAATCTGCCGCGGGGATGGCGACCATTTCTTGAGGTCTCCGTTCTCTTTCGCTTTCTCCGCCAGAACGAACCCAAGCTCAAGCGCTCGTCCCGAATGTTTGAAAAACTCCTCCTGCCGTGCCTCAGAGCATTTCGCCCAGATCGATTCGGTTCTGACGAGCTGCCCGATCGGGAAACCGTGCGGAAACCTCCGTGCCAGCAGGAAATCCCCGATCCCGAAGGCGAACATCCGCTCACGGGTCTTCCCGTCAAACGCGGAGGCGCGCTCGAAATACTCCGCCCGGATGGACATGTGATGGTTCGCCACAGCCAACACCAGATCCTCCTTGCTGGAGAAATGCTGGTAGAGAGTGCCCTTGGAATACTCCAGCCTACGCGCCAGCTCATCCAGATTCAGCCCAAGATAGCCGCCTTTCGCCAGCAACCCGTCCGCCGCCGCAACCATCCGCGCCTCCCGCTCCGCAAACTCCCGTTTTTTCCGCTCTTCAATTCCCATGGCGGGAAGAACTCGCACATGCAGAACTCGGAGTCAAAAATTATTTCAGAGTTCTATTGCGTGCCAAGCGGGTGGGCGAATTCGGGGGTGGCTTGGAAACGGGAAGTCGATCCCCCGCGAAGCGGTAGGCAGTGTGCTGGAAATTTCCCAGGGGGAGAAGACGTGGCACGTGGATGTGCTCAATGTCTCGGGATTTTCCGCACAGGGCGACAGACGGATCGTGGTGGGGCTTGGCGACGACAAGTCTTCGGTGCGGGGGAAAGTGAAATGGACGGACGGGACAATTGGCGAATATGGCCCTTCGATACGAATGGATATCGTGAGATCGGGGAGGAGCGGCGGATTGCACCCGCCATGCTTCGCTGGTTCTGAGGCAGCTGCTACAATGAAGGGCTGCATTTTGCTGCCCGGCAACCCCAGCATACTAGTGTCCTGTAAAGCTTCGGATGACGGATAGGAACGGGGAACGGATCCACGTTGGAAAGCCGTCCTTCCAGGCGGCAGCGAGGCACCAGGCCAACATGATCCCAGCACGACGCTGCCGCCTGGAAGGACGGCTTTCCCTCGACTCCAGCCCGACGGGCTTGCAGATACGGATGAACCAGTATCAGTCCCCGGCACAAAACGCATGCCTGAACCGAAGACGGTTTCTACCCGTCAATCTAAGTTTTCAGCGACACTAGCGTAGCCTTCCGTTCTCAATTCTTATCTGGCGGCAGAATGACCGCCACTCCTTGTCCGCCGCAACAGGAGGCCAATGACCAGCCCTACAATTCCCGCCACGGCTCCGGTGATCCAGAGCTTGCCTTTGTTCAGCGCGGTGATGATGGGGTTGTTCACCGGGTCGATGCTGGCTTGGATGCGGACGAGCTTCCATGTGCCGCCTTCCTGGCGGGCGATAGCTGTCCACTTCGAGGTGAGGTCCATCGGCTTACCGTTGCGGACGACGTGCTCCCTGGCGGTGCCTTTCGCGATGGCGGTGTTGCCCTCAAAGATGGTGTCGTCCGGCTCGACGGAGACCGTGTAGGTGCCGTCCTCGCCGATGAATTCCTCGACCTTTTTCCAGTATGCTTTGATGCCGTCGTAATCTCGCACCTCATCTGCGGTGATCATGACGGCGGTGAAGTCGGCGGCGAGGTGGGGTTTGATGAGCTCCAGATTCTTTTCCGCGATGGCTTTTTCATAAACGGCTTTGAGATCGCGGAGGGCTTGTTTGTTCCTTTCCAGATCCTGCTTTTCAAAAATTGATCTGATATTCTCGCCCAGCGTTTCCTCGTTGAGAATCTTCGTAACCCCTGTTTCCGTGAAACCGGAGATAAGGGCCTTGTCCGACACGTCCTGCGGTGCGCGGGGGTCGGCGGGGATTTCATCGGGGTTTGTGAAGTCCAGATCAGCGGGCGGGAGTCCCCCTTGCTGGGAATGGGCGGGAAGTAGGAGCGCCAGCGATAGGAGAAGTGTCTTCATTGATTTGGGCGGATTCGTCTGTGATCCTTCCATTTCGAGAAGGGTGGGGAAATCAAAAAGGCCCGGACGGTTTCATCAGGCGCGATCTCGGTTCCGGCGGTGAGCAGGGAGTATCCGCCGATGAGGGAGCGGTCGCCGATTTTCACAGTAGCGAGCAGGAGCTTTCCTTTTTCCATGACGTGGGGGTTGAGCTTCACTCCGGCTCCGAAGACGACGTTGCCTCCGATATCGAGGAAACCGCGGTCGAGGACGGAAGTACGGGGAGCCCAGTAGGTGAGCTTTCCAATGCGCGATCCCCAGAGGCGCAGCCAGAGGGAATAGCAGCCGGGGATGAGGCGGATGATTTCCTCCAGCGCGGGGAAGCGGAGGAAGAGGACCTGGCATTGGAAACAGGCCCACCACTTGAGAAAATCAGCCGAACTTATGGAAATTTCCGGAGGGGATTTTCTCAATGACTCGCGGAGGATGCGGGCGGGGATGAGAGGTAAAAGGTAGAGAAGGGAAAACGCGGAGAGGATTTTCAGTGGCCAGGAAAGCGGCAGAAAAAGAGAGCCGACCGTGCCGGCCGCGTGGAGGGGCGGGACAAGATTCAAGAGCAGCATGGCGAGCTGGACGCGCCTGTTTTCAGCGAATGATTTTTCCGGCATGATGGTTCTCGATTCGTTCGTCCGTGAGCTTCGGGCCGCGCCACATGCGGAGGTAGGCGGAGAGGACGCGGCCGCGCTGGCCGTCGTTTTCAGGAGTGATTTCCGGGAGTCTGGTCCACGGGACGGTGGGTTGGGAATGGTGGTTGCGGTGCCAGTTGTGGTTCAGCCAGAGGGCATCGAGCCATTTCCAGGTGCGGAGGTTGCGCGCGCCTTTGAGCACGTCCCGCTCGGTGCCGAAGTGGTGGACGTATTGCAGGGCGGACCAGAGCACGCCGAAGCTGCCGAGCAGCAGGAGGTGCTTCCAGACGGGAGTGCCCCAGAGCCAGATCCAGGTGCCGTGGAGTAGGAAAACGGCGATGGCTTCCAGGCGGATGAGGCGGAAGTAGCGGGGGTTGAGTGAATCGAGGAGGGCGCGGGTGGGTCGGTCGAAATCCGCCCAGCGGGCTTTGAGGAATCTCGGGTGGATGAGGGCGAGCAGGTTCGAGAGGATGACGGCGAGGTAGAAGAATCCGGTGAGGATGCCGTAGAGTTGGAGGGTTTTCCAGAGGCGGCTTTCGCCCTCGAAGTAGAAATCGAAGGCTTCGTCATCGGAGCGGTTGCGGAGGTGGTGGCCGATGTGGCCTTGGCGGAGCAGGTGGAATGGTGCGGGAAAAAAGAGTGCGAGCATGGCTCCGACGGTGTCGTTGATGCGGCGGTTTCCGTGGAGGAGGCCGTGCTCGGCTTCGTGGAGCATGGCGTAGGCGGAATTCATCAGCAGCGCGTAAGCGATGGCGAGGTACTGCGAGGAGCCAGCCGGATGCGACGATTCCGGCGGCAGCAAGAAGCGCGAGTAGGCCGATCACCTGGAAGGCGGAGATCGCGAGGTTCAGGCGAGATGGAAGAGAATATGGAGAAGGGGTTTGGAACCCCTTTGCGGAGGATTGGGTGATGTGTTCGCCGGGGTTGTGCAAAGGGGTTCCAAACCCCTTCTCCATAGCTGGCAGCGAGCTGCCTATGCCTTCGAATTCGGGCAGCGTGTCGAACAGCGCGAATGCTTTCGGGGTGATTTCACGGCTGTAGAGACTGGCGTGGTAGGCAGGTGAATTTTTCAGCGCCGCAAGCTCCCGATGGAGTTGGCCGGAGAGTGGAGATAGATCGGGAAATTCCGCGACCAGGGCAATGAGCACGGATTTTCCCGCACGTTTCGGGACCGTGAAGAATTCGCGCATGAGCCAGCCGAACAACTTCGCCTGTAGCCTGCGTTTCCACATCGGCATGGGCAGCCAGACACGCTCTATCAGCTCGGTATCCCAGCGGACGTGATCGACCTCATCCGCCATGTGGCGGCGGTGGAGTTGGCGGAAACTGGGGTCGAGGATTGTTTCGCGGAGACATTCGCGGGCGATGTGGATGGAGCGCTCTTCCTGGAGCAACATCAGCCAGATCCAGCAGGGAAACGCGAAGGGTCTGGCGGCGAACCATGCGCCGAGCGCGTTCATGGTCCGGCTGCTCGGGATGAACACGTAGCTGCCGGGCACCAGTGAGAATCTCACCGGATCGATGCGGTGGTTCATTTCCCGGAACCAGCGGGAGTGACGTTTTTCCTCCGACTCGAAAGTGCGGAGGTTTTCCGCGAGATCCCTTCCGATGAGATCCGGACGGGCGTAGAGTGCGGGCAAGACGGTCGAGGCGAGCAACTCCTCGAAGAAGGCGGTCTGCTCGTTGAGGTAGAGCGCGTAGAGCTGGGTGTATCGGGTGCGGTGGCTCTCCTCCAACAGATGCCACGATGGTGTGTGGTGGAGCGCGGTGAGGCGGGCCGGAAAGAAGGGCAAGGTGAAGTCGATTTTCCGGAGAGGCGATTTGAGTTCAGCTTGCATGGGAAACGGGGGCTGGGGAAACCGGGGCGAGCTGGAGACTCGCGGTCCGGTGCTTCAGCTTGCGTGGGAAACGGGTGGGCGGCGGAGACGGTTTGCGATCAGGCCGATGAGGGTGCGGTGGTTGAGAGCGGGATTCATGCGGGGCTCGATCTCGCTCCGGTGAAATTCCGGAAGTTCGCTCCAATGCATCGCGGGGCGGAGGTGGTGGGCGGTGTGGTAGCCGTTGTTGAGCAGGAAAAAATTGATCGTTTTCCCGGTCAGGTTCCGCGAGTGATCGTATTCGGATGCGCTTTCGCAATCCTGGTGCTGGAGAAGGTTCACGCCCACGAGAACGAGCTGGGAGGTCATCCACGGGAGGATGAGAAACAGGATGGTGGCGTGCCAATCAACGACCAGTAGGGCTGCGAGAGCCGTGTAAAAGACGGATCTTTCGAGGATGGCCTGACGGTAGAGGCGGGGTCGTTTTGCCTTCCAACCGGCGAGGTCATCGGGTTTCTCCCGATACATGGCGGCAATGGAGGCGATGGGGAACAGGAGGATGTTCAGAGCGTTCCATTTGAAGCGGACGCGCCGGTTCTCACGAAATCAAGGTTACTGTCGGGGTGCTTGTGATGGCGCTCGTTGTGCGCGGTGATGATCCCGGTCGGCGGCTGGCCGATGGCCATGGCGAGGGTGACCTGAAGAGCGGAATTCCAGAAACGGCGTAGGAAAAGCGGGAGGTGCATCTGGTTGTGGGTGGCGATGCAACAGATGAAAGCGAGCGGGTAGGAAAGGGTGACGGTGAGACTGTTTCGAAAAATACCCGTCCAGTTTCCCACAGAGATGAAAAGTGCGAGGGTGATGAAAGCCAGAGTCCGCCAATCCGCGCGATGGCGGAGGATGGGCAGGATTCCGGCAGACTTCATACTTCCGATGATACACTGGGGGAACAGGTTGGGAAAGCCGGAGAAAGAGTGGAATCCCGGTTTGATCGAATCGGTCGATTCAGTCAGTTTCAGAACACGGAGACCCTGGCCGCGACGGATACTTTCTCTGCGGACGGGAAGCGAGGCGGATGCGTCGATCGCCGCAACACCGCTGGCCAGCGGGTTCATCCTGAGGATACGCGACACCGCGGATTTCGATGATACCGGGGTTCTCCCGGTGAATCTCTGGAGTGAGTGAAAATCCGATTCGCCACGGCCGGCTGCGAGGACCTACAGTGCGGGCGTGTTGCGAGGTCATTGGTATATCGCTTGTCGTGCGGAGCAGGTTGCGAAAGGGCCTGTGGGAAGGACTTTGCTGGGGGAGGCGGTGGTGGTTTTCCGGGATGTTTCGGGGAAAATCGGGGTGCTGGCGGACCGATGCGCGCATAGGAATCTGGCGCTTTCGCGGGGAAAGGTGACGGAGGATGGCTTGCGCTGCGCGTATCATGGCTGGGCGTGGGCGACGGATGGCAGGTGCGCGAAGATTCCGGCGGCTTGTGGCGGGGATTGCTCGGCGATCCGGGTGAAATCCTACGTGGCGGAGGAGCGGCAGGGATTCGTCTGGGTGTGGATGGGTGATGGAAGCCCTGGTCGCCCGCCCATGGAATTTCCGGGAATGGGGGAGAGTTGCTGGCGGCATTTCATCATGGAGCGGGAGTTTGAGGCGGCGGCATTTCACTGTGTGGAAAATTTCCTGGATGTGCCTCACACCGCCCACGTGCATCGCGGGCTTTTCCGGGCGGAGGAGAGCAAGGAGATCGAGCTGGAAATCACGGGGGGTGCGGACTGGATTGAGGCGGATTTCATCGGGGAAGAGAGGATGGACTCGTGGATCGGGAAACTGCTGGTGCCAGAGGGCAGCGAGATACGCCATACGGACCGTTTCCAGCTTCCCTACGTGACGCGGGTGGACTACCGGATGAGCGAGAATCACCAGTATGTGGTGATGAGCCAGTGTACGCCGGTTTCGGAAAACAAGACCCGGGTCTTCACCATGCTGGCGTTCCGGTTCGAGCCCTTCGGAGGATTGGTGAATCTGATTTTCCGGCCTTTCGCGGGACGCATTCTGGATCAGGATGTGGACATTCTGCGGGAGCAGACGGAGGATCTGGAGCGCACGGGGAACGCGAAGTTTCTCTATCATGAGACGGATGCGATCGCTCGCGGGATCCGTGATCTGATCGAGGGGAAATCTCTGGAAGGCATGTCCCCGGAGCGAAAAAGGCTGCGGGTATGAGGGAGGCGTGGGTGGAAGCGGTGGAGTTCATGCCGGTGTGGGCGGCCTGGGTGCTGCTCGGATTTCATTTCCTCGCGCCGGTATTCCATGCCTGGCAGAATCGGGTTCCACAACGGCTGGGCGGGCCTGTTTCGCGGGCGAAAGCAGCCTGGCTGGTGCATGTTTCCGCGCTCTGGGTAGTGCTGCCGATCTTACTCGCCTTACAGAGTCCCGCCTATTTCCTTCTGGCCGTTTCCATGGGTGTGCGGACGGTGATCGAGCTGCCTCTGTGCGCGAGGGGGAAATGGAAAACCGCGTACGGAGTCTGCCATGATGTCCTGCATCTGGGATTGGTCGCCCTTCTGCTGCGGGGCGGTGATTCACGCATCTGGCTGGGACTCACAGCTCTCACCCTCCTGGCTGAGATCCATTTCGTCTTCCGTTTCAAGAAACACACGGCAGGTCCGGCGGAGGGAATCTTTTTCGTGCCGGACGGGCCGGATCATGCGAGATTGAACCTACTGACCGATCTCATCCGCATGCCCTCGCAGTACCTGATGATATCCATACTCCTCGCCGCATGTCTCAAGTGACAAAAACGACCGATCTCCGCAGCGAGGCGCTACGCGTCTGCTTCATCAACGAGGTAGAGAAGGAGGAAATGTTCGCGCTGATGGCGCGGCATTACGAGGGCGTGGCCCGTCAGGCATTCGATTCCGATCTGGAGAGGAAGGACGAGGTGATCCTGCTTCGTGACGGGATGGAGAAGGTGAGAGGATTCACCACTTTCGCATGGAATCCGTGCGGGGAAATGGAAGCGGGGGATGTGATTTATTCGGGAGATACCGTGATTGACAGAGAATGCTGGGGCACGCAGGAACTGGTGAAAGGGTTCTGCCGTAGAGCGGGGGAACTCCAACGGTCCAGCGGCCGGAAACTCTATTGGTTTCTGATTTCAAAAGGACACCGCACCTACCGCTACCTGCCTCTTTTCGCGAAGCGGTTTCATCCGCACCCTGACCGGGAGGAGTTGGGTTTGGAAATTCTGGCAGGGGATATCGCCGGGCGGATGTTCGGGGAAGCATGGAAGCGGGATGAAGGCGTGATCCGTTTCCTGCGGAGCGCCGGGCACCTGAAAGAGGAGATCGCCGGCGCGCCCGATGGCAACTCGTGGGTGAGATTTTTCCTGGAGAAAAATCCAGGCTTCGCACAAGGCGAGGAGCTGGTCTGTCTGACCGAAATGTCCGGGGGAAACCTGCGGAAGGTCGCGCTGGCGGCGTTTCTCAGTAGCGACGAAGGATTGATATGAACCCGGGCGCACGGGCATTGCTGGCAGCTCTCGACGCGCTCCCGGAGCGGACGGGAAACGCTTGGGAACGACTGCTCGCGGACATGGAGCGATACGGGGACACGGCTTTCGCGAGAGAGCATGACTTCGCATCGATTCGCGATGAGTCGGATTTCCGCGAAAGCGTTCCGGCAAGGAACTACGAAGAGTATGACAGATGGATCGATCGTGTGGCGAAGGGAGAGAAGCGCGTGCTTCCCTGCGGGGAGGTCCTCGCTTTCGAGCGCACCTCGGGAACGAGCTCCGGCGCCAAGCTGATCCCGATGACAGATGGCCTGAAAGAGGATTTCGCGCGCGGCATGGCGGGTTGGCTGGGCGGCTGGCGGGAAAACCGTCCTGAGGTCTTCAGGGGAAAAGCCTATTGGACGATTTCACCACCGGGTATGCAGGCGGGAAAAACGACAAGTGGATTGCCGGTAGGCCTCGACAGCGACGGGGCGTATTTCCCAGATGAAATCGGAGCCAGGCTCGCAGACTGGTTGGTGGTTCCCGAGTTGAGCGGAGCAGCCGGGGAGGTTTTCAGAGAAACGGCCGAAGCGCTGCTTCATACGGAGGATCTCAGCTTCATCTCTGTATGGAGTCCGACGTTTCTCCTATGTGTCGATGCAGAAGTAGCCCGCCTCCGCCCGGGGAAAACCTGGAAGGAAATCTGGCCGAAACTCGCACTTGCAAGCTGCTGGGCGGACGCTTCGAGCGCACGATGGATTCCGCGACTCCGGGCGAGGCTGGGCGGGATTCGGATCGAGCCGAAAGGATTGCTCGCGACCGAGGGAATTACCTCGATACCGTCCGGAGCAAACGGTGTGGCGAGGCTCGCACATGAATGTCATTATCACGAGTTTCTCGACGAGGCGGGAGTATACGTGCCACGGGATCAGGTGCGCGTCGGCGGAAACTATGAGGTGCTACTCACCACTTCCGGCGGGCTGATGCGCTACCGGAGCGGCGATCTTGTGAGGATCATCGGATTCTCGAAAAACGGGATTCCGGAAATGAGATTTTTCGGACGACGCACGATGGTTTCGGATCTGGTCGGGGAAAAGCTCGCGGAGGAGTCTGTCGCGGAGGCTCTGACGAGCGCGGGCGCCTGCGGTTTTCTGGCGGCAGATCCTGAGAAGCTTCTATACGAGATCTGGGTGGAAGATGCAGACCATGCCACGGTGATTTACTCCAAACTGCTCGATAACCCGTATTTTCGCCAAGCTGTCGATCTCGGTCAGCTCGCTCCGGCGGGAACCGGAATTTTGAAGCCGGGCTGGGTGGAGAAACTCACAGGCGCCCTCGCCCGGAAAAGTGGATGCAGGATAGGTGATGTGAAATTGCCTGTTCTGGTAAAACAGAACCGATCCGGGGAGGTGGCGGAGTGGCTGGTGTGAAATTCCGCCAGGCGGTTCCGGCGGATCATGGAACTCTGGAAAAGCTGTTCTCAGAAACATCCATGGCGGGCGCGATCCGCATCGGTTCCGACCGAACGCCGGATTTTTTCGCCGCCTCAGAAGTGCAGGCCACCGAGCCATGCGTCTGGGGCGCGTTTTCAATGGACAATGAGGCGGTCGGAGTGTTTTCCGCAGGCCGGCGCGATGTCTGGCTGGGCGGGACGAGGGTGCCTGCGCGCTATCTCTCCGATCTCAGGATCCATCCGCAGTGGCGGGATGGGACGCTGCTGGCGAGAGGATTTCGCGCTGTTCGGAATGAGATTTTCCAGAAAGGGGAATGGGCTAGACACTTGTTCTGGAGCGCAATCTACCGGCCTTGAATTTTTTGCGCAGCGGGCGAGGCGGACTCCCGGAATACCGTCCCGCAGGTCGTTATGTGAACTGGCTTCTTCCGCGCCAAAGGCTCCCGAAACCAGCTCACAGGGTTCGTGCCGCGGATGCGTCCGATCTCCCGGCGATGCAAATTCTTCTCGATGAATCCTCGAAACGCAGAAGTTTCTCGGCAGCTGTGGATCTGGGACAACTCGGCGGACCATTTCTCAGGGATCTTTCGATTGAAAATTTTATCATCGCGAAGGATTCGGGAGAAATCAGGGGAATGATCGCGCTGTGGGATCAGCGACGGTTCCAAAGGCTCAGGGTGGACGGTTATTCAAAGGGCATGGCTGCGATCAGGCCCTTCTGGAATCTCGCAAGCAGATTGAATGGCGGCACTGTTCTTCCTCAACCCGGAAATACCATCCCTATCATAAAGACGGGTATGGTTGCCTGCGCGGAGGATGATCCGCATATACTCCGTTCCCTGCTCTCCACCGCGCTCATCGCTTCGGAGGGCCACCTGTTGTCCGTAGGACTATCGGAATGCGATCCACTTGCCGGTGCGATGACCGGACTCAGGGGGCGTGCCGTTCGCGGACTTCATTTCCTCGCCGGCTGGGAAGGCGAACCTCCGCGTTGGGAGGAACCTTTCGGCTTTGATCCGGCTAGAATCTGAGAGCTACCGGCTAGCCAATCAAAGGCATCCCATTTCCGCCTTCCCTCCTCAGCTTTTTTGCGTAACTACTCTGACATTCCTATGGTTAACATTTCTCTCGAATATCAGGGCGACCTCCGCTGCTCCGCCACCCACGGCCCTTCTGGCAACATCCTCACCACCGATGCTCCTGTCGACAACAACGGCAAAGGCGAGGCCTTCTCCCCCACCGATCTCGTCGCCACCGCGCTGGGTTCCTGCATGGCCACGGTCATGGGCATCGTCGCCGAACGGAAGAATGTTTCGCTGAAAGGGATGAAAATCAATGTCCGCAAGCATATGTCGGATGATGCTCCGCGCCGCATTTCCAAGCTGGAGCTGGATCTCCACATGCCTATTGCCTCCTCCCACCCGGAAGCGAAACTACTCGAAAGCGCAGCCCGCGGATGCCCGGTCCATCACTCCCTGCATCCCGAGATACAGACTGTGTTCCATTGGGTCTGGGCCGCGTAGGTATCTGGCATTAAGTCGGTTCCGGGAATTCATTTATAGCTATTTTAGGGGATTGGAGTATCATAGATGTGTATGTGGGGTAGCGATGTTCCACTAACCCGCTTTTTTTCCACCCTATATCGCCTCTGCCAATGTCCCAACTATCGACCTTCCGCCGCGCCATCCCGGTCGCGTTCGTTTTCTTCGCTCTCGCCGGTAAGTCTCTCGCATGGACTCCAGGGACTAGCGCCCCGGCTGCCTCCTCCGGATTCTCGGTAAATTCATGGGACCGGACGGATGTTCTGGCGTTTTACAATACCGCATACCGGGCTTCGGAGGCCGCACCGCAACGCATCGGATGGGACGGGAACGTGTCCTCCGGGATCGCAGGGACCACTACCGCCGCTTTCAAGGAGGATGTGCGCCGCCGCGTGAACTTCTACCGGGCTCTCGCAGGGTTACCTGCTGACATCACCATTGATGATCTCAAGAGCGCGAAAGCCCAGCAGGCGGCTCTGATGTTCTCAGCGAACAATGCGATCAACCACTTTCCTCCGATCGACTGGACACATTTCTCCCCGTTCGGAGCGGAGGCGGCAGGGGCGTCGAACATCGCTCTCGGCAGTTTCGGGCCCGACTCCATAGATCGCTACATGGTCGACGACGGTCCGAACAATCTGATCGTCGGCCATCGGCGCTGGCTGCTTTTCCCGCGCGCGGCGGAGATGGGAACCGGAGACGTACCCGCTTCGGGTGGGGATCCTGCGGCAAACTCGACCTGGTTCATTGGCGAATTCAAGACCTCCGGCACTACGGATTTCGTTCCATGGCCTCCTTCGGGGTTCATCCCCTCTGACTTGGTCCCCACGCGCTGGTCTGTCAGCCGCGCCAACTCTGATTTCTCCGTAGCTCAGGTGAGCATGACACGGAACGGAATCGGCATACCGGTCTCCGTGGTCGCCCGGAACAGTAGCGGTACGGGTGATAATTCCCTCGTGTGGGTTCCGCAGACTCCGTTGCCCAAAGGAGCGGCGGACATCACCTACCGGGTCATAATCTCCGGTGTCCGGTCCCCCGACGGACGGGCATCCTACAGCTACGCGACGAAAGCATTCGATCCCTCAACCCTCGGTCAAACCGTCTCTATCGGTGGTCCCTCCGCCATCCGCAACCTGCGCACTGAATTTCCTTTCACTCCGGTGAGACAGGCGGATGGCTACAGCCTGCGTATCGAAAAAGTCGCCTTCAACGCATGGAACGAGGGAGCTGAGGGAAGGCCGAAGGTAAGGGACCGGACGGCCGGAGCTTATCCCCTTGTGCAGCAGACCGTAAAACGCGGGGGTTCCTCCGCCTTCCATCTCACATTCCCGAGCTTCGAAGCGGGAGAACAGGTTTTCGAACTGAGCCGTGAAATGATCCCGAGGAACGACAGCCGCCTCGTATTTCACGATCTTTTCCGCTTTTCTGCCGCAGGGTGCCGACTTTCAGCGGAAGTCTCCGAGGACAACGGAGGTTCCTGGGTCCGTGTATGGTCGCGCGCAGGAAACGGAGCCACGACTTCAGCCGGCTGGGACACTAGTTTCAGACAACGCTCCGTATCACTCTCCAGATTTGCGGGAAAACCCGTTCGAGTGCGTTTCAACTACAGTTTCGCGCGCAGCGCGTTCATCGGCACCGACACGAATCAAGGCGTGTTCGTGGATGATATCACAGTCACGAACGTCGGCAGCCTTTCCACCCTGAGAAACCGGTGGCTGCCTCGTAACCAGAAATCGTTCCGTCCCGGAGACTTCCTTCGAAACGGCTCGGTTAGAACCGGAGATCAGATCATAATGCGCATTCGTCCGCGGGTCGGGACCGTTTTTTTCCCCTTCGGACCACCGCGAGCCGTCAATGTGGTATCCATCGGAGGAAGCGGTCCGGAGGTCGGGGTGGAGTCTCCTCCTGGCAATGGACTGATGAGCGAGAAAAGCCGAATCCGTTTCGGAGCTGCTCCTATCGGCAGAAACAGCGGTTTCCGGAGATTGGTGATTCGGAACAACGGGACTTCACCGCTCAGACTGGGTGAGATCACTCTTCGTGGAGCTGCATTTCAGGGACTTCAGATTCTTGGCGTCCCCCAGGAAATTGTTGAGGCCGGGACAAAGCGCCAACGTGCGGTTGCACTTCCGGCCGACCCGGACCGGCCCACGTAATTGTGTGATCGATATCGCCAGCTCCGACCGGAACGAATCCGTCTTCAGGATCAATCTCTGGGGCTTCGGGACCGTCGCACGCTGATTTTCTGCGTGGCTTACCGGCGAGATGAGGCATTGAAGATTTTGAAAAGCCGGCGAATACTGCCGACGTGTCCCAGCGTTTCCAGATAGTCCTTTGCAAAACCGTTCTCGTATTTCTTCTCTTCCCCGTCTGCCTCCGTGCCGGCCAGACCGAGGCGGAAAGAATCAAGCGCGGCTACGAGCTTTCTGCCGAAAAATGGGTGTTGGAAACGAAGCTGGCCGCCAATCCCGAACAGCGCCAAGCCCTCGCCGATTCACGCCCGGACGCAGGTGCCACTGCCACCGCTCTCTGGGATAGTATCGCCCCCTCGCTCGCCGAGCCTTGGAGCGTTCCTTATTCCGCTTTTTTCCTGAATCTCACTCGCGATCTTACCGCCCCGGACAATGCCGGCATCAATCGCCAGGCCTTCGTCGAGCAGCGTAAGCAGTTGATCGGAGCCTTCGAACGCCAGCACCTCAAGTCTCCGGGGATCGCCCCTTTCTGCAGCGCGCTGATCGGCAGCAAGGATCCCCGCTCCATCCCCATTCTTGAGAAGATCGCCGCAACCCACCCGGAGGAATCCACCCAGGGCATTGCCGCGCTTTGCGCCGCCCTGATGCTGAAGCATCTCGGGGATGATCCGGAGGTCATGAAAAAACGCCTGGGTTTCCTGCGCCAGGCCATCATCATGAGCGCTGACAAATCCGTCGGCGGACGAAGTGTTGCGGACATCGCCACGGACGAGCTCTACATCATCCGTTTTCTGACGAAAGGCCGCATCGCTCCACCACTCTCCGGAACGGATGTCGGGGACCGTGTCGTGAAGCTCGAAGATTTTCGCGGGCGCATCGTCGTCCTGCTCTTCTGGGATGCTAAATCAACGGAGACCGACCGTATCATCGGCCTCACCAACCAACTCGTCAGCAAATATCACGATCGTCCTGTGACTGTCCTCGGAGTCACCCCGGAATCCATCGAACGCATCCGCACCCTTCAGGCGGACGGCTCCATTCTCTGGAACAATATCTACGATCCCGCCGACAAACTCGCCTCGGACTACCGTATCTCCTCACGTCCCGCCGTCCTCGTGCTTGATCAAAGCGGCACGATCCAGTTCACCGGTCTGCCCGGATCCTTCGTGGAACTCACGGTCGACGCACTCCTGAACCCGGAGAACTAAGCCGGCGTTTTCACACAAAAGAGAGCGGCCCTTCCGGGCCGCTCTCTTTTTGAACCTATAAACTATGAAAACTAGAGCAGGAAAATTATTTCACGCCCTTTTTGGAAAGGCGGGTACCCTTCGTCGCACCTTGGCGAGCCTTGAATTTCGGATTGCTTTTGCAGATCACGTAGTTCGTACCTTTGCGGCTGACAATCTGGCAGTCGGAATGGCGGCGTTTCGCGGAGGCGAGGGAAGAAAGGACTCTCATGACGGAAATTGTTTGGTATTGGCCGCCTCCAACGTGGTGACGGGGCGCGGAATCTAGGCAACCTCCGGATTTTGTAAAGCCACTTTTTTATCGTTCCGGAAATTTTCCGGATTCCGCTTCATCCCGGATTCGAATGCATCGTGCATGAAATCAGGCAGACATTCATGGATATCGCACGTTCACGAACAGACTTCACAACTCAAGAACACCCCCAATGCACTGAATAGCAGCTAGTTAAGCAGAAACGGAAGATCGGGTATCAGATCTGCAAGTTGGGAATCACAGCCGATCCCCGGCTCCGTCAGCTCTCAACCAAAGATTCCTCATGAAAACTTCATTTCCGACCAAACGCCCTAGCAGCCTTCTTGCTACATCAGCAGCCATGATGGTTTCAGCTTCTTTCGCACTCGCTACCCCGCAGATGGAACCGGAGGGTCCGATTGAGTCCGCTGACCTCATCCAGATGGACATGTTCCACGATGCGATGATGGAGGGCGCGGACACCACCGTTCGAATCGAGGACGGAATTGCGACGCTTACCGGCACAGCCCGTTCGCTAGCCCAGATCGAGCGCGCATCCGCCCGTGCCTACGCCAGCCCCGGCGTACTTGCTGTCGTCAACCGCTTGCAAGTAGCTCCCGCCGAGTCCACTTCCGAGCTTCCGGAGATTGCCCGCGAAGCTCTCTCTTCACACAAAATGCTTGATTCTTCCCGGATTAAAATTTCATCGGAGAATTCCGATCTAGTCCTTCGAGGAGAAACCGGTTCATGGGACGAGGGTGAACTGGCCCGGGAAATCGTTTCCGAAATCCCCGGCGTGACCCAGGTGGAAAACAAGATCTCGGTCGATTTCACAAGCATTCGCACTGCCCCGCAAATCGAAAGCCAACTGCTTTACATCATGAACGACGACCCGATTTATGCGGGCCTCGATTTGAAGCCACAAGTCCGGGACGGCATCGTTACCTGGAGCGGAGAAGTGGGTAGTCGCGGCGAATTTGAGCGTCTCATCCGCCGGAGCTACGTTACCGGCGTGATGGAAGTGCAAACATCAGGCCTGTCCGTGAATAACGATCTGAAAATGGAAGAAATAGAAGACAAATCTTACACGCCTTCTCAAACGGTTGATGCCCTTGAAGCGATCCTCGCTCATGATCCCCGCATTGAAGCTTCCGAAGTCGAAATTCTCGAAAAAGACGGAGTCCTAACCCTCGTCGGCAACGTGCGCGACAGCCGCCAGGCCATTCTCGCCGAGCGTTCCGCCCGCACCATTCCCGGCGTGCTCCGCGTAGCGAACAAGCTTGAAATTTCCGACTCCCCGACCTTCGCATCCCGCACCGAGGGCTTGAAGGCTGCCTCGCCGAAGTTGATCACACGTCCTATCAGGTAATTCCGATCCACAGGAAATCATTTACGCTGAGGCATGCGGGAGGCAATCTCCCGCATGCCTTTTAGCAAACTGGGCCTTGAAGAAGGCATTCTCAAAGCCGTCCGCAAAGCCGGATACACGCAGCCCACACCCATCCAGACAGCCGCCATCCCGAAAGTGATGGAGGGTTCCGATCTGATCGCGATCGCCCAGACCGGCACCGGCAAAACCGCCGCGTTCGTCCTACCGCTTCTCCATCACCTCGCCCGCCGCGATTCCGAGCGGAGGCTTGATGGCACCAAGGCCCTGATTTTGGCGCCCACCCGCGAGCTCGCGGTTCAGATTGTTGCCAACATCGAGTCCTACGGGCGACATTTCAATTTCCGTTGTGCCGCTATTTTTGGCGGGGTAGATGAGACGTCCCAGCTCCGTGCCGCGCGCAAAGGCGTGCATATCATCGTCGCGACACCCGGGCGTCTTATCGATTTCATCGGCCGACATAAGATCGACTTCGGAAATCTCGAATTCCTTGTGCTCGATGAGGCGGACCGCATGTTGCACATGGGCTTTCTCCCGGATATCGAATCCATCATCGCTTCCATCCCGAAGCGTCGCCAGACCCTGATGTTCTCCGCCACCTTCCCGAAGCCTGTCGAGGCTCTTGCGAAGCGGTTCCTCCACCAGCCCGCCAGGGTCCAGGTGGGGAAACGGGATGATCCCGCCGCCGGCATCTCCCAATCCGTTTACGAGATCCAGCCGCATCTGAAAAACGCCCTGCTGCTGGCTCTTCTGAAAAGCGAGAAGTTTACCCGCGTCCTCGTCTTCGTCCGTATGAAAGACGGGGCGAACCGCCTGACCGATTTCCTGAAGCGCGAGCGGATCAGCGTCACACGCTTGCATTCGAGCCGCTCCCAAGAGCAGCGCCTCGCCGCGCTGGAGGATTTCCGGACCGGCAAGATCCGCGTGCTCATCGCCACGGATATCGTCGCGCGCGGGATCGATATCGACGGTGTTTCCCATGTTATCAATTATGATTTCCCGGTGAACCCGGAGGACTATGTCCACCGCGTCGGGCGAACCGGTCGGGCCGAGGCTTCGGGCGAAGCCATCAGCTTCGTCCCCCGCGGTGACCTCAACCTGCTCGGCATCACCGAAATGGCCATCGGCACCCGTATCAAGCGCAAGCGGCTGCGGGACTTCGACTACCGCGCGAAAACCGACGCACCCGATCCCTCCGCGAAACCCGCCCGCAAAGACTGGCGCAAACGAACCCGTGAGATGGAATCAAAGAAGATCTCCCGGAAAATCCCGAAAAAGCATACCGGAGATCGAGATAGGAAGCCAAAAGGCAAGTAAATTCCATATAGGTTTACAATCTCGACAAATCAATATTCCCGGTTAGTTTCCCGAGGTGAAACCGCACTTTCTCGCACTTCTGTTCCTGCTGCCTTCTTGTGACCATATTGATGCGGTCGGCGACAAGGTCAACGAACTCAAAGACATGCGCCAACAAAGCACCCGTGGGACCGACGGCATCAACCTCGCCGATATCGGCGGCGGTACCGTTAGCGGCCCGAGCGTGCGGGATCTCTCGGAAGTCGAGTTCCAAGCCTTCATATCCCAGCCGGGAAGACTCAATATCGTCGACTTCCATGCGGACTGGTGTCCCCCGTGCCGAAAGCTCGGACCGATTCTCAGCGATGTCGTATCCATGAATGCGAACGTTGCCCGTCTCGGAAAAATCAACGTCGACGGTGCCAAGCAGCTTTCCCAGACACAAGGCGTGAGCGGCATCCCGGACGTGCGCTTCTACGTGAACGGCGATCTAGTGGACCGCTTCGTGGGCGGAAGATCCGAGCAGGCTCTCAAGGAACTCATCAGAAAACACAGCGCCTCCCTCACCCCCGATTACGCGGCGCAACTCAACGCCGGGATCGACGGCACCACGCAGGACAGCCCCTCCGTCCCGCGCCCGCCGACCGCCAACGTCAAGCCACTTGAAGAAGCCATGAAGCCGATGAAAAAGGACTGGCTGCCCCCCGGCATGAGTCCGAAGAAATAGGTTGAGGAAATGAATCGCCTTCAAGTCGTTTCCCATGAAATCTGGCTCAGTAATGAAAGTCCTTTTCCCCGTCCTTTTCCTGACCGCGAGCGCCCTTGCCCTGCCCGAGGCGCCCCCCGCCACCTTCGAAGCCGCCGTGATCGATGCGCAAATCACCATTGGCTACGGTCTCGCGATCGCGGACATGGATGGAGACGGGAAACAGGATGTCCTGCTCGTCGATGCCGGCGAGACCGTCTGGTACCGGAATCCGACCTGGGAGAAAAAGATGCTCACCATCAAGCTCACGGAAAAAGACCACGTCTGCATCTGCGCGGAGGATGTCGATGGCGACGCCAGGGCGGAAGTCGCCATCGGGGCACAATGGAATCCCGGCGATACGCGGAAAAGCGGAGCCGTTTTCGCCCTCTATCCGGCTGAAGAAGGCCAGATGCCGGAGGCGAAACAACTTCACCATGAGCCGACCGTCCACCGCATGCATTGGGTCGCCGGACAGGACGGGAAATCGTTTCTCGCCGTCCTACCGCTACATGGTCGCGGCAACAAAAACGGAGAAGGTGAGGGTATAGAATTTCTCGGATACACACCCCAGCCCACACCCTACAAGGATTGGCAGACCTTTCTCATCCACAAAGGCTTTCATCTCGCCCACAATTTCGATCCCGTCCCATGGGGTGAAACCACCGCGGAGAGCTTGCTCGTCGCCTGCAAGGAAGGCGTGCATCTGCTCAGCCCCTCCGGAGAAAAATGGAATGCGGAACCGATGACGGAAAAAGGCGCGGGGGAAGTCCGGCTCGGGAAACTCCCGAATGGCGAACGCTTCATCGCCACCGTCGAGCCGATGCATGGGAACGAAGTCGTTATCAATCCGGAGAACTCCGGGGGAATGTGGTCGGAGGAGCGCTTCGTCGTGGATGAAACCCTCGGCCAAGGCCACGCCCTCGTCGCTGCGGATTTCCTCGGCCTCGGATACGATCAGATCGTCGCCGGCTGGCGCGAGCCTTCCTCCGATACCGGAAAAACCGGCCTACGGCTCTATGTTCCCGTAAACGACGATGGCAGCGAGTGGAGGCTCCACACGACCATTGCCGAGGACACCATGGCCTGCGAGGACCTAAAAGCAGCCGACCTCGACAGCGACGGAAAACCCGATCTCATCGCCTCCGGAAGATCAACGAAAAACGTAGTAATTTATTGGAACAAAACGAAAAAGTGAGGACCAAGTGCTCCCGGAATCCTCCGGTCCGGCTTCCAATCCATCGAGGAGGCGGATGTCGTTCATCCGCTTTTCAGGTTCACCACCGGTCCTCAGATACCCTCCAGCGTTCCCTTTCCGGACGCGAAGTTTTCCGTTTCCAAGCCGAGATGTTGTAGGCAGGAGACGAAGACGTTGGCGAAGGGAGGGGATTTCGCGGGATCGAAGGCCAGGTGCTGGCCGTGCCTGAACCGTCCGCCGGCGAAAACGACGGGCAGGTTCGAGTTGTTGTGGCTGGAGGCGTTCCCCAGGTTCGATCCGAGCACGATGGTGGTCTGATCCAGCAGAGTGCTCCCTCCTTCCTTCACGCTATCGAGCTTCCCGAGAAATTCCCCGAACAACTCGAACTCGGCTTTCTCGATGATCGCGAGCTGCTCCAGCTTCAGCGGATCCTTGCCGTGGTGGCTGAGGTTGTGCCAGCCGTCCTCAATGCCTTTGAGCGGCACGACTTCGGCGCCACCCGCTCCGAGGAAGGTGATGAGCCGGGTCGAGTCCGTGCGGATGGCCAGGAACATCAGATCGTAGAAAAGGCGCATGCGGGCTACGAAATCCGCCCTGTCCTCGACTTCCTTCGGCGGTTTTTCGGAAATCTCCGGCTTCGGGCGGTTTACCCATTCCTCGGAGGCGGTCATGCGTTGCTCCAGCTCCCTTACTCCCGTGGCATACTGGTCCAGCACTTCCACGTCCTCCCGGGCGACGTTCCGCCCGACGCTTCTCAGCTCCGCGCCGACAAGATCCAGCACGCTTCGCCCGTCCTGGAGACGGCGCACCTGCTTTTCCTTTTCCTCCTCCGAGCCTTCGAGAAAGAGCTTGGCGAAAAGATCCGAGGGCTTTTTTTCCGCCGGGATGCGCACTCCCGCCCGCGTATAGGAAAAACTGCTGTTGTTCGCGGAAAGGGCGAGCGACGGGAAGCGGGTGTGGTGGCCGATGCTCTCCGCCGCAAACTGGTCCACGGAGATCGAGTTCCGGAAACTCGGAGCTCCGGGATGCGGCGCGGCGGTCAGGAAACTGGCCTCCGCGCTGTGCCCGCCATCCACATCCGGATGCATGAGGCCGGAGATGACTGAAAAGCTCTTCCGGTATGGCTGGAGTGGTTCGAGGTATGTACTAGGCTTGTAGTCGAATCCTGTCCCCTCGGGAAAGAGGTTCGGCGTGTGGATGCCGAGCGGCGAGCAGACGGCGATCATGCGGCGGATGCCCTGGTCGGCGTTCGCAGTGTTGGCGAGCGCGGCCATTCCGCGCGGGAAAAAGCTTTCAAGCATCGGCAGGCCGAGCGCGATCCCGGAGGTTCGCAGGAAGCGGCGGCGGTTCAATGGTGATGTATGTTTCATTTCGTTCCGGTGCCCAGGGTTCATTGTTTTGTGAAAGTTTCGCTGGCTACGACTTCCTCGATCATGGTGCGCAGACCGCGGTCGTCCTTCGCGCTGGCTTTGACAACCGCCTCGACAGCCGCTTCATCCAGCACATCGATACGCCGGCCACAGCCATAGATCATCAGTTTTTTTGCGACGGCGTTCGCGACCAGCGACTCATGGTCGAGCAGCCAGTCGCGGAAGCCCTCGAAATTCGCGAAGGATTTCCCGTCGGGAGTCCGCCCGGAGGAATCAACCGGCAGGCCGGGGATCTTGCGGCGTTTTTTCGGATCGTCCGGATCGGGCACGTCCCGGTAGCGCTCGCGGCGGCCACCCACGGGATCGAATTCCTCGAGCGCGAAGCCGACCGGATCGATGCGCGTGTGGCAGCGGGCACAGGTCTCGTTCTCCGTGTGTTTCGAAAAAAGCTCCTTGGGGGATTTCGCCCCGCGGATGTCCGGCTCAACGGCGGGAATGCCCGGTGGCGGCGGTGGCACGGGATGGCCCAGCAGCCTATCGAGCATCCAGACGCCACGGAGGACGGGAGACGAGTTGGTGCCGTTCGCGGTGACTTTCATGATACTTGCCTGGGTCAGCACGCCACCGCGTACGCTGCCGGGCGGCAGTTTCACCACACGCATCTCTTCATGCCCTTTCACTCCGGGAATGCCGTAGTGAGCGGCCAGGCGTTCGTTGAGGACCGCGAAGTCCGAGTTGATGAAATTCCTTGTCCCGAGATTCCTTGCGAGCATTTCCCGGAAGAATCCTTGGGTTTCGCGGACCAGGGATTTGTCCAGAAGAGAGTCGTATTCCGGGAAGAGTTTCTTGTCCGGGGTAGTGAAATCAATGCCATACATATCGAGCCACTGGCCGGTGAAATCGACGACGAAGCGCTCCGCCTTGTCGTCGGTGAGCATGCGCCCGACCTGCTTGCGGCGGGTTCCGGGATCTTTCAATTTCCCTGCTGCGGCTAGCTCGAGAAGTTCCTTGTCCGGAGGTCCGGACCAGAGGAAATAAGACATGCGTGATGCGATGGTGTAGTCATCGACATCCGGTGCGGAGTTGAGCAGTAGAAATTGCGGTGAGCACAGCACCGCGCAAACGCCGGCCCGCACGGCCTCCTCGAACTCGCGTCCGGCATCCAGACGGCCTAGGGTGAACTCAACGAATCTCCCGGTCAGCTCTTCGCTGACGGGACGCCGCATCGCCCTAGGGACAAACTCGCGGATGATTCGCTCCGCGTCCTCGCGGGGAGCGGAGGACTCCACCCGGTGGGTCACCACGTTTTTCCGATAGCGGGAGAAGACGCGCCCTTCCTCCGCCATCGAGATGGTTTCACTCTCGCCGAAAAGCCGCCGCTGAGCCTCTGAGGGGAACGTCTGGTCGAGCGGACCGGTGACCTCGCCCCAGGCGATGCCGACCCCCGGCCTTTTTTCATGCTTGTCCCGGTAAGTGACATGCTCGGGCGAAACCCAAGGCAGGACCTGGAGCGAATCGCCCGCCTTCATGCGTACGTCGAACTCGATGATACGCGGCTTCTCAGGAGTGCCGGTGACATCGAAAACGCCCATGAACTTACTGACCACGGGGCTGTAGAGCGGTCCGGAAAAAACGGCGACGGTAAGCGTCCTGCCACCCGGATCATGTGGCCATACGGCGATTTTCGCACGATAAAGCCCGTCGTCTTGCGGCTGGGCGGAATCGAACATCGCGGCAGGCCAGCCCGGGGTGAAGTCGACGAACGCCCCGCCCTCCTCGAACACGCCACCCTGCTTCTTTTTCAGCGCGGCTTTGTTCCGCTTTTCCTCGATGAGTACGGAGCGGCGGGTCTCGACGGGAATGGGCGCTGTGCGGCGGATCACGTCGTCGAACGCTGCGTTGGCTGCTTCCAGATATTTCTCCAGCATGATCGCGGAGATGCTCAGCCCGTCACCGACCTTGTCGAAGCCCAGAGTTCGCCCGTCCTCGGGCAGCATGTCCGCGACCTCGGTATCCACGCCGAAAAGCTCGCGCACGGTGTTCTGGAACTCATTCCGGTTCATACGGCGCAGGGCCGGTGCGGAAGGCCCCGCGTGAGCTGCCAGCATGCTCCTGAGACTGTCAGTGAAATCGTCGGTGCGGGCCTGTTCCGGGCGCTTCTCCTTTTTCGGCGGCATATCCCCGTACTCGATCGCCTCCAGCACTTCCTGCCAGCGATCTGTTTCCTGGGGTGGCAGGGACAGGGTATCGAGCCGTAGATCGCCCTTCTGCTTCTCCTGTCCGTGACATTTCAGGCAGTGATTTTCCAGATAAGCTGCCATCGGAGCCATGTCTCGAGCTTCCGCTCGTGCGGGCTGGGTCTGCAAAATAACGGCTCCTGGGAGGATGGCGAGCAAAGCCTGGATACGGGTACGAATCATGCGCGGGGTTTTTCTATTGTGGGAAAATACGTTGGAGACTGCGAGCGGATTTCAAGCAATTTCCTTATTTTCAGGTTGTTGCTCAAATCTTTTATGTAAACTTTGGTTGACTTTTCTAAAAAGTTTTATATCTTGCGCCTACCCCCAGCCCACCCCCTCCCAATGAAACGTTCCCACCTGATTCTCAGGGCGATTGCCGTCCTGATCGCTCCCGCAGCTTCCGCCCAGTCCACATTTTTCATCGATTTTCAAACCGACGACCAAGGCAATCCCCTCGACGCCGGTTCGGTCGACCTGGCTACCAACGAGCCTTACCGAAATCTTTTCGGAACCGGAGTCGGCGTGCGTCTGAGCACCGACAATCCGACCAACCGACCTCTCAACCTTTACAATACCGAGGGAATCGGCGGTGCGGACGACGATCTGGAGCGCAACTCCGACCCCCAGAGCCCGGGCCAATGGGCCGGCGGATCCGATCTGGATCTGATCGTGGAAAACGTCCTGATCATCAACACCAACTCGGATCTGGCCAACCCGAACGACCACGGTGGAGGTGGGCAGATCACCCTGAATTTCGATGTCGGTCTTGTGGAGTTCGGCTTTGATTTCATCGACCTCGATCAAGCAGACAGCGGCAGTATCACATTTCTCGATGTTTCCACAGGCAGCGTGGCCACGGTCAACTTCTCGGATTTCGAAGACGGGGCCTCGGCTCCGTTCGGTCGGTCCGGCGTTTCCTTCGGAAATCGTCATGCGAACCGCGTTCTGGATCTCACCGCGGAGGATCTCGGCCTCACTAGCTTCGATGAGGTCCAATTCAATCTGAGCAGCAGCGGTGGAATCGGGACGGTTTACGGAACAACCGTCCCCGGAGCGGTCCCGGAACCCTCCATGCCTGCGATGCTGCTTGGAAGCATGACCGTTCTCGGCTTTCTCCGCCGTCGGTAAGACAATGGGAGAAAAGTTCGGGGATCACCTGCCCATCCGTGACCTCCCCATCCACACTTCCAATGCCCCCATCCCTCCCGTCTGATCCCCGATGCCGTAGGGATTTTTGCATATTCCCTGGGAAATAGCGGGAAGCTTTGCTTCGGCCAACTTCGCGGTTGAAACCGGAGGGCCGGGCGACCAGATTCACCGGCCATGTGGGTTTCCAAATTTGAATTCGAAGACATCCGTTATGAGACAAGTTCGGACGGGGCGATCGCCAAAATCACGATCGACCGTCCGGAGGTGAGGAACGCGTTTCGTCCGAAGACGGTGACAGAAATGCTCAAAGCCTTCGATCTGGCGCACGAAGATCCTGATGTTGGTGTTGTGATACTGACCGGGGAGGGGGATCTGGCGTTCTGCTCGGGCGGGGACCAGAAGGTGCGGGGGCACGCCGGCTACGTCGGCACCGACGGCGTGCCGCGACTCAATGTGCTGGATCTCCAGAAAAAGATCCGCTCTCTGCCGAAGCCGGTTGTGGCGATGGTCGCGGGATACGCGATCGGTGGCGGCCATGTGCTCCACATCGTGTGCGATCTGACCATCGCGGCGGACAACGCGCGCTTCGGGCAGACCGGGCCGAAGGTCGGTAGCTTTGATGGTGGTCTGGGTTCCAGCTACCTGGCACGGATCGTGGGGCAGAAGAAAGCCAGGGAAATCTGGTATCTGTGCCGACAGTATGACGCGCGACAGGCGCTCGACATGGGGCTTGTGAATACGGTGGTGCCGCTTGCCGATCTGGAAACGGAGACCGTGAAATGGTGCCGGGAGATGCTCGCTCATTCCCCACTCGCCCTACGTTGTCTGAAATCCGCACTCAATGCGGATTGCGACGGGCAGATGGGTCTGCTGGATCTCGCCGGAAACGCGACGCTGCTCTACTACATGTCCGAGGAGGGCAGGGAGGGAAAAGAGGCGTTTCTCGAAAAACGCGCACCGGATTTCTCGAAATTCCCGCGGGTCCCGTAATTGCTCTTCCTCTCCCTGTTGATGACTTTTGGAAAAATGTTGAAAGCCGTCTCCTCCGGAGCGAGACCTAAGACCCTCGCTGCCGGCGTGGTACCGGTGTGGGCGGGCGGAGTGCTTGCCTGGAAGTTGAGCGGAAATTTCGATCTGTGGCTCTGGACATGCACCCTGCTCGGGGCCTTGTGCATCCAGATCGCCACGAACTTTTTCAACGACGCGGTGGACGGGAGAAATGGTGCGGACGGTGAACGCCGGACCGGACCGCGCCGGCTCACTGGCACCGGGGAAATGACTTTTGGACAGGTGATGGGGCTAGGTAGCGTATTCCTGGCGGGTGCGGCGTTTTTCGGAACATTTCTCCTGATGGAGAGAGGCTGGCCGATGCTGGCGATCGGCATCCCCTCCCTGTTTCTCGCCTACGGCTACACGGGCGGGCCGTTTCCGCTGGCATACCGCGGGCTTGGGGAGGTTTTCGTGGTCCTTTTCTTCGGTTTTACCGCAGTAGCAGGGACGGTTTTCGTCCAGACCGGGACCTGGCCTCCGGAAGCGTTCCTTCTGGGCGGGCAGGTGGGATTGTTGTCAGCCGTTCTGATCTCCGTGAACAATTTCCGTGACCGGGAGGAGGATGCGAAGGTGGGGAAACACACGCTGGCCGTGCGCTGGGGACCGAAAGTCGCCGCTGGAGTCATCTGGCTCGAAATCAAGGGCGCGGCATTTCTCGGAGTCGCCTGGCTGGCGATGGGTCATCCTCTTTTCGGCCTGGCCAGCCTACCGGTCCTTGTGATCGGGATGCGGATCATATGGGGAGTCCTCACCATGCCGGCGGATGCACGTATGAACCGCTTGCTCGCCCTGGGGGCGGTGGAGCTGGTGCTGTTCGCCGCCGTTTTCCACGTGGTGGCGGCGCTGATCTGAGGAGGCGGATGTCGGGAAATTCTTTTACTTCCACCTGAGAAAACCTACTTCGCCTCGGCTTTCAGTTCCTCGAAACGGGATCTCATTTCCGTAAGACGGGCGGTCTGGGCAGGCGCGGAGATGAGGTCGTTTTCCTCGTGGGGATCGGCGGTGATATCGAAGAGTTGCTCGGTGCCGTAATCGGGCCACAGGAAGTATTTGAAGTCTTTGCGCACAAGGGCCTCGGAGGCGGGGATGAAACTCTTGTCCCGGTAGGTCGCGTGCTCGTAGAAGAATTCATCGCGCCATTCCGGAGTGGTTTCCGCCAGGTAGAGGGGCGCCATATCGCGGCCCTGCATGCGCACGGGGGCGGGGATGCCTGTGAAAGCCAGGATGGTGGGCGCGAGATCGACGTTGAGTGTGAAATGTTCGTCGGTGGTTCCGGCTTTCTCCGCAGGCATGCGCGGATCGCTGATGATGAGCGGCACGCGGATGCTCTCCTGGTGCGGATACCATTTGTCGGCGAGGCCGTGCTCGGCGTGGTAGTAGCCGTTGTCCGTGGTGAAAATGACCAGGGTGTTCCCGAGCGATCCGTCCTTTTCCAGTTCCTCCAGGATACGCCCGCAAGTAGCGTCCACCTCACTGGCGAGGCGGTAGTAGTTCTTCATCATCTCCTGGTGTTTCTCCGGCGTATCGAAGCGCCAGTGCCAGCGGTTGCGGCCTTCGTTCTTCTCATCGAAAAACTTCGGAAGCCGCTTCCATGATTCCTCGGTGGCATTGGAGGCGACGGGGATTTCCGTGTCCTTGTAGAGTTCCATGCTCTGCGGCTGGGGGAGAAACTGCTTGGGGTTCGAATCTTCCGCATGCGTGGCGAAAAATGCGACAGTGAGGCAGAAAGGCTTTTCTTTCGGCCGATCCCGCAGAAATTCCAACGAGTCGTTCTCGTTCTTTTTCGTGACGTGGATCATCGAACCGTCCTTCTCCTTGATCCAGTGGGTGCCGGAGTAGGCGCGACCGAAATCGAAGTGCTTGGCAGGAAATTTCCCGTTGTGCCATTTCCCGACATGGCCGGTCCAGTAACCGTTGGAGCGTAGCAAACCGGGGTAGGTTTCGGCCCAGGGAGTCTTGAACATCTGGAACGATTCGTTGCCGTGGCGGGACATCCACTGGCCGGTGAAAAGGGTGGCACGACTCACTCCGCAGATCGCTGTGGTGACGCAGTTTTCCGTGAAACGCACGCTCTTCGCCGCAAGCTTGTCGAGGTTGGGCGTTTTCACCACGGGGTTCCCCGCGCAGCCGAGCGTGTCGAAGCGCCAGTCATCCGCGTAGAGCACAAGCACGTTGGGTTTTTCCGCAGCGTGGAGCGCGGTCGTGAGGGCGAAGATCGCTAGCAGGGTTTTCATCGGCTCTGTTCTACGAGTTCGGCATCGATTTGGCGACGCGATACTTGGGCGGCTGTGTGGCGCGTTTTCGTGACTCGGGCCGGAAGCATCAGAAGCTGACATCCAGCACTCGCTTTCTGTCCGTTCCGACCGGTGAAATGCTCCTGATCTCGCCACTGTCAGGTTTGCCGGAGCCATACCTCACCTTGTGTTTCGCTTCCGAATAGACGGGTGCCCTGAAGCGTTTTCCCTGAATGCGGATGGTATAGAGGATCTCTCCCGTTTCCTCCGCGATCACTTGTACGACGGGGTTCTCCGTCTTTTCGAAAACCAGCTCCGGTAGATATCCGGTGATTTTCCGTCCGTCGTTTTTCTCCATGGAAACGGTGATCGGCCATCCTGGGAACTGGCCCTTGTCACCGTCCTTCGCAATCGAGAAACGTGGCCAGCACTCGAAGCGGATCGTGCGCGCCTTCTTGTTGAACTTCACCACTCCATATCCGTCGGCACGCTGCTTCTCGTCCTTGATATCCGCCGGATTCGCGTAGGCCATCATCGAGATCTTGTTGCCGAGGCCGTCCTTGAAATCGCCGGTCCACTGAAGCGGACTGCCTTCGACGGGATTCGGCCCGGCCTTCTCATCGAGCGGATGCCACCAGCGCCCGTAGATCGTGTTCACGAGCGCCGGGCTGGTGAATTCGTAAGGGCCGTCTCCAAATTCATCGATGCCCTGCTTGGTTACAGCAGCGAGGTGCTGATCACCGTTGAGATGGACAGCCCAGCAGCGGCGGATACTGCGCAGCGCGTTGTTCCGCGGAGTCTGTGGCCAACCATTGCAATCGAGGTCCGCGAGCAGGCGGCCGTCCCTGGATCCGTGCATATGGACCGCTCCGCAAAATGCCGTCTGCGAGAGAACGACTTTCATCCGCGCCCCCGTCCAGTCCTGTGACCAGGACTCCAGAAACCTTTCCTGTCGCTCACCGAGCAACTGGAGACCCGGAAGGTCGATGGTTTCGGGATCATACGAAGGATCGTTGATATGGTCCGGACGAGGGCCCCATTTCCGGAATATTTCCGAAGGGGCCGGACTTGAATTTCCTATCCTCAAGGATCGCGAAATCGATACCTCCGAGCTTGAGATTGGTGAAATAGACGGTGATCCCCTGCTCCACGGGCGCGGGATCGACGGGATCGGGCAAGCTCCACGACTGCTGGCGCTGGACCATGTTCACATACTCGGCGGGGAAAAAATATCCGCCGTCGGCCCCGTCCCTGCGCTCGGACACCTTGCCGTTCGCACCCCAGAGATTCGGGTGGCCCACATCGTGATCGTCCGGGATGCAGATCGTCGGCCTGTCGCGCATGACATCGCGGAACTGGATGCCGAACTCGATCCAACCGGCCGTATGCTCCGTTTCCCGGTAGGTCTGGTCTCCGGCGAAAAAAAGCAGGTCCGGATCGTGGAAAAGCAGGTGCTCCACGATCTCCGGGCGCATCCCCGTGGTGCGGCTGGAATTGCACGACATGTTCGCGATCACGATTTCCTCCTTGTCCTTCGGATCCTTCCGCACGGTACCCTCGAACATCGCTTTCCCGCCGTGGCGCACACGGTATCTCACATCCAAGGAATCGTCCCAATCACCGATGCGGAAATGCCCGCTCCACCCCGGAAGCACCACCTCCGTTTTCGCCGCCTCCTCCCATTTCCCATCCCGGAAAAATTCCAAGCGCATTTCGCGCGCCTCATCCGGCATCAGGGGGAACAGCTGGGCGGTCATTTTCAACACGCCGCGATCCGTGGTGTAGAGCGCGAAGGCGACGACCTCATCGCGTGGGACTTTCATCGGTGGCGGAGCCGATTTCCCCGCGTTCCCGGCCTTCCACCATTCGCCGGATGTGAGGGAATCCAGTTGCGGAAATTTGGCGCCGAAGGGCATGGCCGACTCGCCGGCTGCGGCGAGAACACGGGTTGCGGAGCCTTGCCAGAAAATGAACGGGGAAATCTTGAGCAGAATGCGGCGGGAAATTTTCATATGTCTCATGAGAACGTGAGCTTCAAGATTACGAGGACCAAGGGAAAAAATTTCAGCCACACCGCTCCCGGGTATCGCGCCGAGCATGAGAAGTCTTGGGATAGAATCCCGGGTGGCGTTTTTTGTTGCCGAAACAAGCGTTGGGCCAATTCTCAAGGGAAATGAAATCCCTCCTACTCCTACTCACGTTTTCCCTCAGAGCCCTGGCTGCGGAATTTCCCGCCCCGGAAACCCTTACCGCTCCTGACAAAGGCAGCCTCGGGATCCAGCGCACGATGCAGCTTCTCGCAGGAAGCACCCCGGAAAAGCCAAATACCGTCCGCATCCTTTTCTACGGTCAATCCATCACCGAGCAGGGCTGGACCAAGCTTGTGGAGAAACATATCCGCGAAACCTATCCGGACGCGGATCTTGTCATCGAAAACCGCGCCATCGGCGGGCATTCCTCGCAGCTTCTCGTGAAAACCACCGAGGCGGACGTCATCCCTTTCCAGCCCGATCTTCTCATTTTCCACGTCTTCGGAGCGCATGACAAATATGAGGAACTCATAAAAGTGGTTCGCGAAAAAACCTGCACGGAAATCCTGCTCCAAACCGATCACCTGAACGCCAGCCAGAAACTCGATGAGGTGACCGATCCGACAAACCTCGCCCCGGACAACTGGGCACCATGGTTCAACTATGTCTTCCTGCCCTCCGTCGCCGGGAAATACCAGGCCGAGCTCATCCCCCAGCGCGATCTTTGGAAAGCATACCTCGGTGAAAACAGCCTCGAGCCCAAGCCCTTCTCAAAGACAACGTCCACCTCAACGCGCATGGAGAATTTCTCATGGCAGAAATCGTAAAAAGCCATCTTGTCGTTCACCCGGAGATCGCCCCTCCCGCTAACAAACGTGTGACTACTACAGAAATAGGAGATTGGAAAGACGGCGAAATCACAATCCCTTTCACCGGCAACCGCATTGATGCGGTCATGGCCGCCGCAGGTACGAAATCGGAAGTCGAAGTCATGATCGACGGAAAAAAACCATCCGAAATCCCCTCCACCTACACATTCACGAAAGTCACCGGCTACAACCGCACCAACTGGCCCGTCCTGCTCCGCGTGGCGCGTGGCCCGGAAGCTCTCGTACCCGAGACCTGGACACTCACCCTCCGGGACGCCGCCGAGGACTACACGGATTTCGAATTCACCCTCACCGGCTCGGTCACCGGTCCCGATGGGGGAGGGAACGCGAAGGAGGAATTCACCTCCGATTCAGGCCGGATCGTGATCCACCCGGACGATTGGAATCTCACTTACGGGCAAAAAGTGTTCAAAGTTCCACATCCCGTGGACGTTCCGATCACCTTCGACGCCATCCCGCTTCATCATGACGAGTTCTCCGCCCAGCCATCCGGAGCACCGGTTACCCTCGCACAAAATCTGGACGACGGTGCGCATGTCCTCACCCTCCGCGCCAGAAGTGGAAAAGCCCCGCTAGCGGCCGTCGTGAGCTACCACCCATCCGCGAAGTAACCGCTTCCCGAAATCAAGACATCATGAAACACAGGATTCTCATTCTCTGTACAGGAAACTCCTGCCGCAGCCACATGGCGGAGGGCATCCTGCGCCACGCGGCGGGCGATCTCTTCGAGGTCCGCGGCGCCGGCTCGGATCCCGCCGGATACGTGCATCCCTCCGCCATCGCTGGGGTTTCGAGGATCCGCCGAAAGCCATCCGCGAGGGCGAGACGGAGATGGATGCCTTCCGCCGCATCCGCGAGGAAATCCGCCTCGTTTTCGAAGCCTACGCCGCCGGCTTTCGCGAAGCTTCCAACCAAAACCGACCTTTGGAACCAGAACAATCAGAACAATCAGAACAGCAAGACACCAGCGAAGCCCGGGAGTTTTCCGGAAAATGTTCCTCAAGCTCGACGAATCCATGAAACGCGGAGCCGATGAGAAGAACCGCGCCGGAGGCGGTTGCTGCGGCGATGATGAGAAGGAGGCGGAACATGCCGCTGAGGCTCGTCGATCTCGTCGTCTACCGGTGGCTCGGCCTCGATCCCGGTTCCACGCTGCACGCCGCGTTCCCCTTTTTCCTCTGCGATACTCTCAAGATCTTCCTGCGGCTGGCGGTGACGATTTCCGTGATCGGCGTGATCCGCACCTGGCTGCCGGAACCCTGCCCAACGCACTCGCCCCCATCCTTGCAACTGACTGATCGGGAACGACGGGACTGTCACATTCGCCGCTTTTCCCATCCTGCCGCCACCCCCACCATCCTCGCATGCCATCATTCCGGGAAGCCCTACTCTATTGGCTGAAGCTTGGCCTCATCAGCTTCGGTGGGCCCGCCGGGCAGATCTCCATCATGCACCGCGAGATGGTGGAGAAACGCAAGTGGATCTCGGAAAGCCATTTCCTCCACGCCCTCAATTTCTGCATGCTCTTGCCCGGACCCGAGGCACAGCAACTCGCCACCTACCTCGGGTGGCGGTTGCACGGGTGGAAGGGTGGGGCGGCCGCCGGAGCCTTGTTCGTGCTGCCCTCCGCGCTCCTGCTGTTCTGCCTGAGCTGGCTCTACATGGCAGGCGGGCACCTGCCTTGGCTGGCCGCGATATTCTACGGTCTGCTGCCAGCCGTCATCGCCGTCATCCTCGCCGCCGTCATCCGGATCGGCGGGAAAACCCTGCGTAGTCCGTCGCTATGGGCCATC
This sequence comes from uncultured Verrucomicrobiae bacterium, assembly GCA_963729485.1. Lineage (GTDB taxonomy): Bacteria > Verrucomicrobiota > Verrucomicrobiia > Verrucomicrobiales > Akkermansiaceae > Luteolibacter. The sequence goes on along the minus strand of CAVSNV010000009.1, from coordinate 298,825 downwards.
GCCGCCATCTCTTTCGGAGCGATCTATTTTCTCAATATCTCCTTCGTGCTCATCATCTTCGGCGCGGCGCTGGTCGGTTGGATCGGGCATCGGTTTTCCCCGTCCCAGTTCCCTGCCGGGAAAACACACGGAACCTCCGGCGAGGATAGCGAACTAGGATTCCTCCACCTCCCACCGCCGCCCCGCCCGACTTGGAAGCGCACGGTTCTCGTCTCCACCGCTTGCGTGTTTCTCTGGAGCCTTCCCATCATCGCGCTCGGAATCTGGCTCGGCTGGGACAGCACCCCGGTGGATCAGGGTGTGTTTTTCAGCAAGGCCGCGATGGTCACCTTCGGCGGAGCCTACGCCGTGCTGCCCTACGTCGCGCAACAAACAGTGGAGAATTTCTCCTGGCTCACCCACCCGCAGATGATGAGCGGACTGGCCCTCGCGGAAACCACGCCCGGCCCGCTGGTCATCGTCCTGCAATTCGTCGGCTTCGTCGGTGGCTGGCAGAATCCGGGAAATTTCTCGCCGCTTGCCGCCGCCTCCATCGGTGCCTTCATCACCACCTGGGCAACCTTCGTCCCGTGCTTCCTGTTCGTTTTCCTAGGCGCGCCTTTCGTGGAAAAGCTGCGCGATCTGCCACGCATCGGCGCGAGCCTCACCGCAATTACGGCAGCCGTAGTAGGTGTGATCCTGAATCTCGGAGTGAAATTCACCGAGCACGCGCTCTGGCCGGTCGGTGCTGGGTTCGATGTTTTCGTCGCCATCGTCTCGCTCGCCGGGTTCATCGCCATGTGGAAATTCAAGACTCCGTTCACCACCGTGCTCGCCGCCTGCGCGCTGCTCGGGCTGGCTTCGTTGATATGAGCCATATCCGCTCGGCAAAATTTCCAGAAACCAGACATCCGAAGTCCGCATCAGCCCTCTCTCGACATTTGACAGCTGATGCGTGATGATTCGAGCTATGAGAACGACGCTGAATCTCGACGATGATATTCTCACAACTGCCAGGACTCTGGCGTCCCAACAGCGCAAGCCTGTCGGCGAAGTCGTTTCCGCTCTCGTGAGGAAAGCCTTGAAGCCCGACGGAAAGGCAGCATCCGAACGGAACGGCATCCCTCTGTTTCCGATCAGCGAGAATGCCGGCCAAGTCACACCCGAAGTCATTCGCGAGCTTCTGGAGGATGATTTTCGATGAACCGGATGCTTCTCGATATCAATGCGTAGCTCGCATTGCTCGATCCCATACACATCCATCACCATGATGTCCACCGGTGGTATGAAGCTTCATTTCCGGTCCGTTTGCTGATCTGCCCCCACGTGGAAAACGGTGTTCTGCGCATCGCGAGCCAGCCGCGCTATCCAAATCCGCTAGGGACAACCGGCGAGGTCCGCGAGAATCTGAAGAAATTTGTCAGACAGGCAAAGGTGGAGTGGTGTGCTTCGGATGCGACCCTTTCGGACGATTCGGTTCTTATCGACCCCAAAAACTCGTTCCCTCCAGCGTAGCGGACTTTTATCTCCTGACTGTCGCCGTCGCAAACAAAGCGAAACTCGCGACGTTCGACCGCCGTATCAATCCAACCGCGATCCAAGGTGGGAAGCAGGCCCTCGAGCTCATCCCGGTCGGGATCGCATAGGTACTGCAGAAAATTTCCGCGAAAACATGGAAAGCGGGAGGCACCCTTGGGCGCCTCCCGCGTTGTTGTTTCCGGTTGTGTTTTCGGAGAATCGGATCAGTCCACCGTCACTTCGATATGCTTCGGTTTCTTCTCCTCGTTTTTCGGTAGGGAAACGCGCAGCACCCCGTCCTTGAAAGAAGCGGAAACGCCGTTGCCGTCCGCGTCTTCGGGCAGCGAGAAGCTCCGGTAGAAACTGCCGTAGCTGCGCTCGATCCGGTGGACCTTCCTGTCCTTGTGCTCCGTCTCGCGCTTGCGCTCGCCCTTGATGATCAGGCTGCCGTTCTCGACGACGACTTTCACATCGTCTTTCGCGATCTGCGGCAGATCCGTGGTGATCGTATATTCTTTCTCGTCCTCCGTGATGTCCACGGAAGGCGACCAATCGGCTCTGGCCAAGGCGGAGTTGCCTCCTTCCTGATCCGTGTCCGGACTCACGCGCATCGCGCGCATCACACGATCCTGAAGTCGTTCAAGCTCGTGGTAGGGATTCCATGTGGTAATTGTGCTCATAGTATTGTTGTGATTTGTGTTTTTCACCTGCGGCTTCACGCCACAGGCTGTAGTCACCGGAGACAGTCGCACGACCCGGGCCATCCGGCGAAATCCCCGGAAAACCAGCGATCCATCGGTCAGCCACGGATTTCTCCGGGAAATTCTGACACGGTTTCCGCGAAACAATTTCCCAATGCCAGTGAAAGTCTGTCGCACCCGTCCACGTGGTTTGCACTGGCCATGCCCAAGTCATAAAACCACACTCCGACCAATGGCCCTGATCCCGGTGAACGTGAGCTGACCTGCAAGATTTGGAGTGCGGACGGCTCGCCTCCGCTTTGACGAGTGAGGCTTGCCTCCCGGTGTCGGGGCATGTGCCCTGTTCCTCGTGCAGCCGCTCCGCACCGCAGAGGGCAAGCCCGCCAGCCCCAAAGCGGAGGCGAGCCATCCGCACTCCAAATCTTGGACATTCTCCAGCCATCTTCCTTGAGGTTTGAGGTTTGAAATCTAGAGTTTCCCGCATGCGCACTCTCATCAAGCACGTCCTCACACGGAAAGAACCAACCGACTCGCTCGAAGTCGCCGGCTGGGTGCGGACGCGGCGGGATTCCAAGGCGTTTTCCTTCATCGAGCTGAATGACGGCTCTTGTCTGGGAAACCTACAGATCGTCGCCGACGCGGGGATTCCGGGCTACGCGGACATTCAGAAAATGACCACGGGCGCGTCCGTTTCCGTTTCGGGAAAACTCATTCCATCGCCCGCGAAAGGTCAGGATTGGGAAATGCAGGCCGCCTCCGTAAAATTGCTCGGCACCGCGCCGGATGATTATCCGCTCCAGAAAAAGGGGCACTCTCCGGAGTTTCTCCGCAGCATCGCCCACCTCCGCCCGCGCACGAATCTCTACGGCGCCGCCTTCCGCATCCGCTCCCGCATGGCCTACGCGATCCATCGGTTTTTCCAGGAACGCGATTTCATCTACGTCCACACGCCCGTCATCACCGCCAGTGATTGCGAGGGGGCGGGGGAGATGTTCCGCGTGACCACACTGCCGGACGATAAGATTTCCAGGGACGCCGAGGACTTTTTCGAGAAACGCGCCTACCTGACAGTCTCCGGCCAGCTCGAGGGGGAGACTTTCGCCTGCGCCCTTTCGAATATCTACACCTTCGGCCCCACTTTCCGCGCGGAGAACTCGAACACCTCCCGCCACGCCGCGGAATTCTGGATGGTCGAGCCGGAAATGGCCTTTTGCGACCTTGCCGGAGACATGGATTGCGCGGAGGAAATGATCCGTTTCCTCGTCACCGAAGCCCTCGCCGATCCCGATCTCGCCATTTTCGAAAAGTTCGTGGACAAGGGGCTGCGCGAGCGGCTCCGGCATGTGGTGGAAAAGCCCTTCCAACGCATCTCCTACACGGATGCGGTCAAACTTCTGGAAGAGTCGGGAAAAAAATTCCAATACCCGGTCAAATACGGCCTGAACCTCCAGTCGGAGCACGAGCGCTGGCTCACGGAAGAGTATTTCAAGCAGCCGACCACCGTTTACAACTACCCGAAGGAGATCAAACCCTTCTACATGCGTCTCAACGACGACGGGAAAACCGTCACCGCCATGGACTTGCTCGTTCCCGGCATCGGCGAGATCATCGGCGGCTCCCAGCGCGAGGAGCGTCACGATGTGCTGCTGGAAAATTTCAAGCACCACGGGATCGACCCGGAAGCCTACGGCTGGTATGCGGATCTGCGGAAATACGGAACCGTGCCCCACGCCGGCTTCGGTCTCGGCTTCGAGCGCCTGCTCATGTTCGTCACCGGCATACAGAACATCCGCGACGTGATCCCGTTCCCCAGGACACCGGGTCATTGCGAGTTCTGACTACGGCTGGAGGGGATCGACCTCGCTCCCTGCTGAGCGAGATCTTCTTCTCCGGATCGGATTCCGGTTCAATTCCGCTCCCTCGAAAAAACCATTCCGACGGCCCTGTTTCCGAACACACCTCAGGTTCAAGCGAGCCGTTTCCCGATGAAAGGAATCTGGCGGCGCTTCACCCATAGAACGAAGAGGCAGCAGAGAAAAACGACCCATGCCAGGCCCAAGAGCATGCCTCCGTCGCCTTTCACCACGATGCCCAGCACGGTGAGATGGCTGAGGATGGCGCCGGACATGACTCCGAGCGCCAGTCCCGCGCCAAGCCAGACAAGGCCCGGGACGAAGAGGAGTATCGCGGCGATGAGTTCGACAATCCCGGAGCCGATCCGGCCGACTGGCTCCGCACCGACTTTCTCGAAGATATAGACGGACTCCTCAGCTCCGGTGAACTTGAAATAAAGTGTCTGGAGCAGGATGAGGGCGGCGACGACGCGCGCGATGTGGAATGCGATCTTCATTGGGAAATTATGAGAGGATGGGGAAATCCTTTATTCCGGAATTCTCCTTTCATGAATGACGAGTCCGCCAACCGGTGACACTTTGTTCCATGTCGCTCCTCAAATGATCTCACTTTCCAAAGTTCACGCCTTTACGGAGGACGAATTCATCGAAGCTCTCGGCGGGATCTACGAACATTCTCCGTGGATCGCTCGCGAGGTTTTTGCGATCTCTCCCTTTTCGGACTTTGCGGCTCTGGTGGCTGCGATGCGTGGGACCGTCGATGCGGCACCGGTGGAGAAAAAGCTGGAGCTGATCCGCGCCCACCCGGATCTCGCGGGGAAACTGGCGAGGGCCGGTCACCTGACAACGGAATCCGCCCGTGAACAGGCGGGCCTGGGACTCGACCGGTTGGCGGACGCGGAGTTCGAGGAATTCCGGCGGTTGAACGGGGCCTACCGGGAGAAATTCGATTTCCCTTTCATCATCTGCGCCCGCCTCACCACGAAGCAGGGAGTCCTGGACGCCTTCGCGGAACGTCTGGAAAATTCGCGTGAGGTGGAGATCGGGCAGGCACTCGGGCAAATCCACGAGATCGCCCGCCTGCGGCTGGAAGATCTGGTTTTCTCACCGGACGTCCCAGCCTACACACGCTTTCTCCCGGAGCCATTGCTCATGGATCTATGGGAAATTTCCGAAAAGGTAGACGCGGTTCCCGGTCTTCGGGTCGGTCCGGGTTTGCGTGGGAAATTTCCAGCTATCGAGACGGACGATGCCTTGCGGTTCGTCACGGAGGTCTACGTGGAAACACGGGACCGTCTCCGGGATGTTTTGGAGCAACGGGTGACGGACCGGGCTTTCATGGATCGCGAGACGCTGGCCAGCGTTTCCCGGAACGAGGGAGTGGCGTATACCTCGCCGGACTATGATACGGTCCTTGGTAAAAGGGACGGAAGCGGGCGCGTAGTAGTCGGCCCACTGCCGGGTCCGGCAGTGGAGGTGAAGCGTGTGGAAATTCCCGGGTTTCTCGTGGGAGACCAGGTGACACTTTTCGGCCCGCCGGATACGGCGAAAATGTCCATCAACGCGATGAACGCGTTCAACCGTCGCAGTCCGGAGGAGCCGGCGCTGGTCACGGAGCTGGCGGAAGCAGCCGGACAGGTCCCCCGTTGGGGCGCGGACAACGAGGACTCCAAGACTCCGATCATGGAGAGTTTTCTCAGCGCGTGCGAGAATCTCATCGGATGCTTCGATGGCACGCTGGCAATCGTGGATCCGGAAAGCGGGAAGAAATACCAGCTAGACGGGACGGGCCTGTCCAAGCCGATCAAGCGCATCCCGGGCCTGGCCCTGCCGGACGGCAACCACCTTCTCGGTGGCAGCCCATTACCACTGCACCTCTTCGATTTCGCGCTCCACCTGTGGCACAACCGCAGCCGTCCCGAGGCTCTCGTTTTCTATATCCCGAAGCTTGAGAACGAGGAGGAGGCCGCCTACCTGAAAGCGCTGATCGATTGCGCCGAATCGAAAATTTCCGAAATCGAACCTACCTATGTGCCCGGCACGGTGAAGCTTTTCATCGTGTTTGAAAATCCCAGGGCGATCTTCCGCATCCGGGAAATCGCTGCCGTCCTGCACCCGCATTTTCTCGGCGGCAGTCTTGGATGGCACGATTTCCTCGCCTCCGCCGCCCGCCTTTTCAAGCACGATCCTCGCTACCGCATCCCGGTGAAGGCGGACCCGAATATCGTCATCAATCACATCCGCGAGTCGCACCGTATCCTCGTCGAAGCGCTGGCCCCGATGGGTGCGATCCGTATCGGCGGCATGTACGGGGTCCTTTATGAGGAGGGAAATCCCGCGTCCTACGAGGTCTGCATGACCGGCTATATCCGTGACGTGACCACCCAGCTGAAACGCGGTCTCAACGGATTCTGGGTGGCCCATCCCGCCTTCGTCCGCGTCGGCCTGGCACTCGTGGAAGCATGGCGCAGGGGCGGAAACTCGGTCGCCGATCTGGTGAAAACTCTCGTCCCGGATCCCGCCGAGCACATCCCGTTGCTGGAATTCGTGTTTTCCCCGGATGCGGACGGGCTGGATACGGAGGACCCCCGCTACCTGCGCAGCGTGCTCGCCGCAACGATCGAGACCTCGGATGTGATCGCCAACGACGATCCCGAGGAAGTCCGCTACAACGTGTTCCAAGCCCTCCAGTATCTCTGCGACTGGCTCTGTGGAAACGGTTGCGTGGCCCTGCCGGCGACGATGGAAAATTCGCGTGGAGAAACCGTTTTCGTCCGTGTGATGGACGATCTGGCCACCACCGAGCGCAGCCGCTGGGAGCTTTGGGCGGAGGTCCGTCACGGGCGCGTCCCGGTTCCGCTTTTCGAAAAGATCCTCGGGCAAGAGGCTGATTTCATCCGCGCCGGAAAGGACTCCGCGCACAAGCGCATCCAAGTCGCATGGAAAGGCGATGCCGCGCTCTGGTATCCTCTCGCCGTGGAAATCCTTCACCGGCTTGTGACCGATCCGGAGCCCGTCGAGTTCGTCACCGAGCTCACCATGCCCTACACCCTGCCCTCCGTGCGGGACCATGTGATTTTCCGGAAATAACAGCTCATTGCGCGGGCTTCAGAGCCGGGTCGTCCAGGTCCAGGCGATACAGCACCTGGTTGTAATCGTAGCGCGGAGTCTTGCGTTGGTTGTCGGTGAAACTGTTCGTGTAGGTGCCTTCGAAAAGCAGGACGGGCGAGTCCGCAGGGGTGAGCTGGCGGTCGATCTGGACGTTGTAGAAAGTATAGTTGCTGTGGGTCGCGATTTTCACTGCAGGACCCCAGGGGCCTTCCGGGGTCTCGCCTTCCAGATACCAGATCTCACCGAAGGCCGATGGTTTCCCGAACTTCTGCTGGACGATCATCACGCAACGCTCGCGGTAGGCGCTCCACGCGACGGCTGCGGACGCCACCTCGATCTCACCTCCGTCAACAGTGGGAAACTTCCGCGGATTCTCCACAGTCTGCCACTGGGAACGGTCTTTCCAGGCCTCGTAGGTAGCGGGACATCTGAAGTCCGACGGGCCGTTGAAGTAGAGCCAATCCTCGCCGTCCTTGCCCTTCCAGATGATGGGATGCCCGTCCGGATAAGGCTTTTCCGGGCGCTCCCCGCCATCACCCTTTTTCCAAAACGTCAGCAACTTGTCGAATTTCTCCGCCGCGTCATGCCACTCCAGCAGTCCGAACTCGTAGGCGGACATGGCCCCCTCGATCTTCACATAGGTCGCGACAAGATGCTCCGTGCCCTCCGCATCCGGTAGGGCGACAAATCCCGAGACCCACGTCGGCCCATCGCCCGGCATTTCCGCGACCCCGTGCGGCTTGCCCTCCCCGTCGCGGAAATACTCGTAGCGCAGCGCGACCGGCGGCTCGAAGGAATCGATCGGCTTCAGCGACGAGGTAGCGGCGGCGGTATGAAAAATGCCGAGAGGATAGCCGGGCAGATTCGTATCACCGTAAATCCAGAAAAGCTTTCCCTTGTAGGTGGCCGTCTGCACCGTATCGGAACCCATGATCCCGCTTTCCTTCCAATCGGGAAATCGACCGAGCTTCTGGCTCTCCGCGAAAATCCCGCTCCCGGTCAGTCGACCCAGCCGTTTCGCGATCTGCTTGCGCTCGATCTCGATTTTGAAACTCCCGCCCGGCTCCGGGGTGAAACGCACGCCACGGTTTCCGAAGCCATCCGCCGCCACTTCGTAGCCGTGGGAGGAAACCCCCAGCCAAGTCTCCCTCCCCATGTGTTCCGGCAGATCGAAGGCCACGATCCCCGCGTTGTCCGTCACGAACCCAACATTCCCGGTGGTAGTCAGCTCGACAAGCGGCACCGGCCATCCGTTCTCCTTATCCACCACCTCGATCCGGCAAGGTTCACCCGCCCGAATCAAAGTGGTGCAGAACAGCGACAGTAGGAATCCAATGTTTTTCATGGCAGGTAAATTCTCAGTCCTGAATCGACTCGCCCGACTATGGATGCCGCGGGGTGCCGAGGCGAGATGAGAAATCGAACCGACTGGACCGGGGGTGAAATCAATTCACCCCCGTGCATCGGAATGTACAGCTAACAATTTCAGTTTATCTTGACTGCAAAAAAATAATGTCGAATCCTCAGCGTGTATGACGTTCAACAAAAAACCCGGAATCCTCCAATTTCTACTCATATCCGCCGCAGCAATTTCTGCGTCCGACGCAGCCACTGTCTATGCGGTCGGCAATTCGAATTCCTCCCAGAGCTGGAACACCGGATCGCTTTGGAGTGATGGCAACGGCGTTTCAAGCGGCAACGACTATGTGATCGGCTCCGACAGCATGGGAAATCCCACGGGCTTCGAAATCCGCACTCCGAACGATTCCGGAAACACCAACTTCCCCGCGATGTCTACTCTCACGATCACCGATACGGGTCGGCTTGTTTTCAAAAACGGCAACGGGACGGCGACATTCAACTTTCCCAGTCTAATCCTGCAAGGCGGTTCGTTCGTCCATTCCGGCGGTGGCGACTCTGATATCACGATCGCCGGCAACATCGAGATCGCCGGCGGGTTTACCTCATCCTACGTCATGTCAGGCGCCAGTGGCAGGGATTTCGATCTGACGGCACTGCTCACGGGATCAGGAACGCTTCAAACGACCAGCAATGATCGCAACCTGATCCTCGACAACGCCGCCAGCACATTCAGCGGACTGTTCGATATCACCACGGGAAACCTCGGTTTCGCCCAGAGTCATTCGCTTTCCGCATCGCTCGCTCTCTCCGGGTCGGGGCAAGTCGTTCTCACCCAGAATGTCTCGTTTTCCTCGCTGAGCATCAATGGCGACATCATCGGTGAAGGCACTTATACCGAAGCGGATCTGGTCGCCCTGAACGCCGCCTACGACCCGTTCGTAGGTGGAGACGGAACCAGCACGATCACAGTAGTGCCGGAACCGACTTCCGGCGCCCTGCTTTTGCTCTCCGCTGCCGCCTTCTTCCGCCGCCGCAGGTAATTGTTCAACGAACCTTTTCGATTCCTGATCGGGAATGGCTTCACTGTTCTCGCCCGTCTCGGGCGCAGTCGACAGCCGGGTGCCGTGAATTTCGCCGGAAGGCCGGCCCCCCTTGACCTGGAGGCAACGATGCCGATTTTACAAACGACCACGGTACGCTACCTTCGCGCATGAAAGAATCCGATCTCAGCCTGTCCTCCGTAAGTGCCGTCGCTCTCAGTTTGCTCTCCGGCGTGATTTTGATCGCTCCCGGGACCATTTCGGCAGGGCCGAGCAACGACGACCGCAATATCGACAAGCAACCGGGCACCCAGGCGCCCGCGAAAGATACGGAGCCTGCCGGTAAGGATGCGGAACCCGCTGGAAAAGGTGACGCTCCCGCCGGGCAGGATGCTGAGCCGGTAGGAAAAGACACCGAACCCGCTGGAAAAGGAGACGCACCCGCAGGTCAGGACGCGGAACCAGTTGGGAAAGACACCGCGCCGGCCGGTAAAGGTGACGCTCCCGCGGGGCAGGATGCCGAACCTGTTGGAAAAGACACCAAACCAGCCGGGGATGGCGACGCGCCTGCCGGAGTGGATGCGGAACCCGTGGGTAAAGACACCGAACCGGCCGGAACCGGTGATGCTCCGGCTGGTAAGGATGCGGTTCCGATCAAGAAGTAGCTTCCGCACCGACCGGGATAGACGCGGAAAATGATAATGGAGTTTAGGGTTTGAGCTTTCGGGGAAATCGCCCAAGATCCCCGTGTCCGCATTTTCCATCCAATGAACGCCCTGACCCGCACTGCCACCGCCTACTGGCACTCCTCCATCGGAAAAAAACTCGTCGTCGCGCTTACCGGGCTGGCGATGGTCCTGTTCGTAGCCGGCCACCTTACCGGAAACCTTCTGATCTACGCGGGTCCCGAAGCGTTCAATGAATACGCCGCGTTTCTCCATGACGCAGGCCATGGCGCGCTGATCTGGGTCGCGCGCATCGGCCTTCTGGTCGTCGTCGTCCTGCATGTCTGGGCAACCATTCTGCTTACCCGGGAAAACAAGAAGGCAAGGAAAGACGACTACGAATACAAGGCTGTCATCCAGACCACCAAGTCCGCCCGCATCATGATCTGGTCCGGCTCCACCATTGGCGCCTTCATCATTTTCCACCTCCTGCATTTCACCGTCCGCCTGACCTACAAGGATGCGGATTTCGTCGATCCGCTCGATCCCGAGCGCTTCGATGCCTACGGCATGGTCATCCGGGGGTTCGAGGCGGGTTTCCTGAATTTCCTCGTCGTCCTGTTCTACATCGTCGCCATGACCCTGCTTTGCTCCCACCTCAGCCACGGGGTCGGCTCCATGTTCCAGACGCTCGGCTTGCGCTCGAAAAAATCCCGCGGACTGATCCGGCAGATTTCCCTCGGCTTCGCAGTCATCATCTGGGCCGGCTTCATCTCCATTCCTCTCGCCATCTTCTTCGGCATCGTGAAATGACCTCCGGCACCCCTTTTCCCACTCACCATCATGTCACTCGATAGCAAAATCCCCGTCGGCCCGTTGGAGCAGAAATGGTCCAGCCACAAGATGAACTCAAAACTCATCAACCCGGCCAACAAGCGGAAATTCAACATCATCGTCGTCGGCTCCGGTCTCGCCGGTGGTGCGGCCGCCGCGACCCTTTCCGAGCTCGGCTATCAGGTGAAATGCTTCTGCTATCAGGACTCTCCCCGCCGCGCCCACTCCATCGCCGCGCAAGGCGGGATCAACGCCGCGAAGAACTACCGCAACGACGGGGACTCGGTCTACCGCCTCTTCTACGACACCATCAAAGGCGGCGACTTCCGCTCCCGCGAGGCGAACGTCTATCGCCTCGCCGAGGTATCCAACAACATCATCGACCAATGCGTGGCGCAAGGAGTGCCCTTCGCCCGTGAATACGGCGGCCTTCTCGACAACCGCTCCTTCGGCGGCGCGCAGGTTTCCCGCACTTTCTACGCCCGCGGCCAGACCGGGCAACAGCTTCTCATCGGCTGCTATCAGGCGCTCGAAAAAGAGATCCACAAGGGTGGCGTGCAGATGTTTCCGCGTACGGAAATGCTCGACCTCGTGAAAGTCGACGGCCACGCGAAAGGAATCGTCGTCCGGGATCTGAATACAGGTGCCATCTCCACCCATGCGGCGGATGCGGTCATCCTCGCTACCGGCGGCTACGGAAACGTCTTTTTCCTCTCCACCAATGCCATGGGCTGCAACGTCATGGCGGCGTGGCGTGCCTCACGCCGCGGTGCGTATTTCGCCAACCCCTGCTACACGCAGATCCACCCGACCTGCATTCCCGTCTCCGGCGATTACCAGTCGAAGCTCACCCTCATGTCCGAGTCGCTCCGCAATGACGGTCGCGTCTGGGCACCGAAATCCAAGGAAACCGCCGCGAAAATCCGCAAAGGCGAACTCAATCCAAACGATGTTTCCGAGGATGAGCGCGACTACTATCTGGAGCGGAAGTATCCCTCCTTCGGCAATCTCGCGCCACGTGACATTTCCTCCCGCGCCGCCAAGGAAGCCTGTGACGACGGACGCGGAGTCGCCTCCACCGGCCTTGGCGTCTATCTTGATTTCCGCGATGCGATCAAACGGCTCGGCGAGGACACGATCCGCGCCCGCTACGGCAACCTTTTCCAGATGTACGAGAAGATCACCGGGGAAAATCCTTACCAGCGCCCGATGATGATCTATCCCGCCGTCCACTACACCATGGGCGGCCTCTGGGTGGACTACGATCTCCAGTCGAACATCCCCGGCCTCCACGTCCTTGGCGAAGCGAATTTCTCCGACCACGGTGCCAACCGCCTGGGTGCCTCCGCTCTCATGCAAGGCCTGGCCGACGGTTATTTCGTCATTCCCACCACCATCGCGAACTATCTCGCCACCCAGACACCCGGCTCCGTGACCACCGGGGATGCCGCTTTCGCACAGGTCGAGGGCGAGGTCCGCGATCGTATTTCCAAACTGCTCGCCATCAAAGGCAAGCGCACCGTTGATTCCTTCCACCGAGATCTCGGAAAAGTCATGTGGGATAAATGCGGCATGGACCGCACCGCCGATGGCCTCAAATGGGCTATCGACGAAATCCCGAAAATCCGCGAGCAATTCTGGAACGACGTCCGCATCCCCGGCACCGCCGATATTGCGAACATGGAGCTGGAGAAAGCCGGTCGCGTGGCCGACTTCCTCGAATTCGGAGAACTCATGTGCCACGATGCCCTCCAGCGCGAGGAATCATGTGGCGGCCATTTCCGCGGCGAGCATCAGTTCACCGAAGACAGCCCGGAAGTCCAGTCCGGCAAGACCCAGCCCGGAGAAGCCAAGCGCCACGATGACGAGTTCTCCTACGTTTCCGCCTGGGAATACCACGGCCCCGGGCAGACCCCGACCCTCCATAAGGAGAATCTCGAATACGAAAGCGTCAAAGTCTCGATCCGAAGCTACGCGTAGGCAGCGGACCTCTGTCGCCAGCGGGTAGCATCTACCTGACAGCTGAATCGAATCCTATTGACGGATCCGAATTTTTCCTGAAAATTATCGCTTAATGAAAGCCTTGATCCCCCTGAACATCGCTCTGGGAGGAATCCTCGCGGTCCAAGCCAATGCCGCTGTCACCGCCGTCTCCTCCATCACCAGCTCGGGCACTTCCACGACACACGATGTGTTGGAAACCGCGACTGTCGGCACTACTCTCTATTCATCATCCCAGATCATTCAAGTGGCGTCAGCCGTTTCCGAGAACACACGGGCGGACTATGACATCGCATGGAAATCGAGCGCTCCGAAGCCAGATGACAGCACATTGAGTGCTCTGTCTGATGCCAGTTTTACCACAGGGCTTCTCAATCCGGGGAACTCAGGGCCGGCCGGCTTCCTGAACTTCACTCTCTCGTCCCCGGCAACAGTGGGAGTGATACTATTCGAGCACAACGCGGCTGCGACGGAGAATTTCTCGCTGCGGGCCTTCGACGGAAGTGGAACCCTGATTGGAAACGCGGTCGCCTTCCAGGCAGCCACTTCTGCCTTCGGTGCTGTCACTGCCGATATCAATTTTTCACGGGACAGCGGAACAGGTTTTACCCAGAGAATCTTCGGAGCCTTCGTCCCGATCGCAGATTTCGGTGTGGGCTCCGCGGCAGGTTTTCGCCTCACCTCCCCGGATGGTGATCCGACTCTCCTTGTAGGTGTTGTCCCGGAACCAGCTTCCGCGTTGCTAGCCGCCGCCGGGGCCTGCGGAATGTTTCTCCGGCGTAGGAGGTAAAGGGAGCGCGGGTTGCGGTCCGCAGGAATTCGTCGGGATGGGATTTCCAAGGCCCGCGCCGAGACGCTGCCATCTCGAATGTGGAAGCGTTTTCTTATGGTGAATTAGGAGGGCCTGTGGTGCTTTCCGGGGATCGAATCCCGCGCGTCATTCTGGCCGAACGGATCTGGAACGCGTCGCCGGGTCTGTGCTGGTCGGAACGGGCATCGCTTTCGGAAACGTCCTGATGCCCGGATTGGTGAAAAGCCGATTCCCCGCCCAAGTCGGCCTGATGACCAGCCTCTACTCCACCGGTATGAATCTGGGCGGCTCGTTCGGAATCGGTTTCGCCGTTCCCCTGGCTATCACTCTGGAAGGCGGGTGGAATTCATCCCTCTCGTTCTGGGGCTACTTGGCGCTTGTCCCATTGCTGCTGTGGATTCCGCAGTTGCTTCAGAAACCGGTTCCAAGGGGGCGTGGAAACACGTTTTCCGGTGTTATCGATCTGTTGGGAAAACGCCGCGCGTGGCATGAGCGAGACGGAGGCGTTCGGCTGGCCGACGGCGATGCAGCTCTGTGGCTGCGTGGCCAGCCTGACAATCCCCACCCTCGCGGGCCGATCCCACTCGCAAAGCTTCTGGGCAGCTTGCTGCGCGACAACGACCCTCGCAAGTATCTGCGGAATCGTATGGCTGCCGCTGGAGTGGGTGGGCGGGGCGACGATCGGTCTGGGCATGGGGCTGAACGCGGGGTTCAGCATGTCGCTGCTGATGATCGCGATGCGCAGCCGGGATGCGGAGACGGCGGGAAATCTTTCCTCGATGGCGCAATCCATCGGATATCTATGTGCTGCCCCGTTTCCATGGTTCATCGGCTGGCTGAGCGGGCTGCTCGGCAGCTGGACGATGGCCTACGCCTTTCTGCTGATACCCGCCTGCGCGGTCCTCTTCGCCGGGATACTTGCCGGGCGGCCGGGTCACGTGCGGTGAGGAAATACGGAATCGGTGAAGCGGAAAACCGGCCCTCACGATGTCCGCTCCACCGGATCCGCCTCCGCCGGGGTGGGGAACCCCTTGAACGATTCCGGAAGCGAACGGATATAGATATCCTGTTGCGGGATGGCGATATCGATTTCCGCTTTCCGGAACGCTTCATCGATCTGATATCGGAGTTCGCTCGGGACATGGACGAAATCATCCAGATGATCGACATACCCACGGATCAGGAAATCCAGGGTACTTGCTCCGAACGAGCTGAACAGGATCTGCGATCCCGGTTCTTTCAGGACTTTCGGATGATCCGCGAGTATCTTCTCAAGCAACTCGGTCGCCAACGCGGTGTCCGATCCGTAGGCAATCCCGACGGGGATCTCGAAGCGTTGCAAAGTATTGCTCAGGGTCCAGTTGATCAGGGAACCGGTGATGAACTCCTTGTTCGGCACGATGAGTTCGCGCTGGTTGAACTGCATGATCGTGGTCGCACGAATCTCGATTTTCGTAACCTTTCCCGAAATATCGTTTCCAACTGTAACGATGTCTCCCAGACGGATGGGGCGTTCGAAAAGAAGGATGATGCCGGCGACGAAGTTGGCGAAAATTTCCTGAAGTCCGAAGCCGATCCCCAGCGTGATGGCGGCGGCCAGCCATTGCACGCTGGCCCACGTCATTCCTATCATCCGGAAGGCGACGAGAAACCCGATGGCGACAAGCACATATTTCAGGATGGTGGTGATGGCATAATTGCCGCCGGGTTTCAGATTCAACCGCCGGAGCAAACTCAGCTCCAGCAAACCGGGAAGATTGCGGGCGGCCCCGAGGAAAAGCATCACCGCGATGCCGGCCAGAATCAGATCCTGCAAGGAGGTCGCCTGGCTACGGGGTTCCGCCGCCTCGGCGCTCTCTTTCTCGCCGCTGGAAAGATCGAACGCATCGCTGACAGGATTCGCGGGGATCGCGCTCTCCTTGCCACTTTGTACGGAGACGCTCTGCCCTCCCCCCCATATCTCGATCCTATCCAGAAACGAGAGTGCGGTGAGCGAGCTGGCCCAGATACTGATGATCCCGAAAATGACGAGAACGCTCACTCCGAGGCGCAATAGTTTTTTCGTCTGGGCCTCCACGGTGACTACATCGGCGGCATCCGCTTCAACCTCCTCCAGGGAAACGGAAGCCGTCGAGTCGTCGTCCGCCTCTTTGTGGAATTCCTCCATCTGCACCTGGTATTTTTTGTAAGCGATCTCCAAAGCCAGACGGCGGCGCGAAAGAAGGATCCAACGTTCGAGAATTTTCACGATCAGCAGCCCGACGAGGATGAGTCCCAGAGAACTCATGGTCTGCTCCCTCAGGGTGTTGACCGAGCTGATGTAGCCGACCGCCAGGCCGACGATGAAAAGCAGTGGAATGACCAACGATACCATCCAGACCGCACGTCCGAACCATTTCGAGCCCGGAATCATGTCTTTTGACGGGCGGAAAAGACAGTGGAAGAACGTGAGCTGGAGTAAAAGCAGGAGGACGAAAAACAACCGCCCGACCTGGGGCCGATGTCCGTCCCGGGGAGCGCCAGAAAGAAAAACAGAACGAACGGGATGAACGTGAAATACCACCGCAAGTGCCAGTGCAGCCGATTGACCCGGTGCCCCTCCATTTTCACATGATACCTCAGGAATCCGTTTTTCGCGGTCATCCGGAGAAACACTCCCAGCACGAAGTAGAAGGACGCGCAGACCGCGAGCGCGTAGCTGATGTTCGGTGGCTCCGGCACCTGCCATGCCAGAAGCCCGAAAACGAGCGGGATCGGAAGCGCGAGCAGAAGCGTGACCGCGAATGCCCGGAACGTGGGGGTTATACTCGTGGTCGTCTTTTTCTTCGCGAGTTCCGCGTCATCCCTCAGCTGCCTACGCAACTGCTTGCGCTTCAGGACCAGATAGATGATCAGGGTGGAGGAAATGATCCATGGCAGGAGATTGTACCTGATGCTCGAAGTAAGGTTCTGAAGCCACAGACCGAAAAAATCCTCGGAGAAGAGTCGTTTGATCCCACGGATTTCCACCTCCAGATCGCCCCTGTGCAGCCGCTCCGCGCTGGGTATCCACAAAAGACGCTCGTCCAGATACTGACTGTAGATTGCCTGCTCGGTGCCGACTTTCCGGATGGCGGCACTCACCTTGTTCAGCGCGTCAATCAGAAGCGTGTAGTCTTTTGTCAGGTCCCGGAGGGTGGTTTGCCGCTGAGACAACAGGTCCTGGATCTCCGTGTCGGTGACTGCTTCCGACTTTACCTCCGCCGCAAGCCGCTTTGCCTCTGCCGCCGGATCGAGAGGTAGCTCGGTAAGTGCTCTCCGGATCTCAAGCAGCTTGATCTGAGCGCTGGCGGAGGCTTTGATCACTTCCTGAAGCTCTAACTTCAGCTCGGCGGCCGCCGGAAGTTCGTGACGTTGCAAACGCAATAGTTTCCCCGTCTCCGTATCGATTTTCAGCCCGGCTGATTCCAGAAGAGTGATTCGGTCCTGGGCCGTGGAACGCTGGCTTTGGATCTCTTTGAGTGTTTTGAGAAATTTCAACGCAGCCTTCTGCGCATCCGCCGCGCTTTTCCCCACATCCTGCCTTTCCTTGGCGAGCTCGGCATTGACATCGGCGAGCTTTGCGACCACCGGAACGGAGGAGTAACGGGCGGCCACCGCCTCGGCATCCTCCACCGCTCTGTCGGTTTCCTCCGCGTGCTTTATATCGAATATCTTCTGGAGTGCCTTCAGTTTCCGCTCCAGCAGCGTGACGTGCCTACGGCTCATCTCCTGCCTCGCGCCGAAAAGGGAGGCCGTGGCGGTATAGCTTTTCTGCTCCCATTCGAGGGTGTCCAGCTTCGCCTTGAGTTCGCTTATCGTCTGCTTGTCGGCCGTCTTGGTTTCGTCGAATTCATCAAGCTTCGCCCTGAGTTCGGCAATTTCCGTCGGCAGACGCGCCAGGCGGGCAGTGCGCTCGGTATCCTTGGAAGCGAGAGTTTCCGTCTCCGCCCGCGCTCCTGCCAGGGCCACCTCGGTCGCGGTCCTTTCCGCATCGATTTTCTCGATAGGAAGCGCGGACCAAGCGGCTTTGTCGAAGGGCGCAGGCGGTTCGTCGAGCTTCTTCTGCAGGTCCGCGAGAAGCCGTGGGGCTGAGCTGACCTGCTCTTTGTAGCCTTCCGCTCCCGTTTCTTCCGCCTTTTCCGCCTTTTCCGGCTTGGATATTTCCGGCTTGGCGGGTTCGGTCTGGGAGAATCCTGATTCCGACGAACAGAGCAGGATGGTGAGAAAAAGTAGTAGCCGGGTTTTCATGGAGCGGGAAAAGAGTCCCGAATACCACGTATTCCGCCGAATCGCAAATGCAGGTGAACCAGATGGAGTACACGCTTTCGTTGGCAGGTAGAGAAAAGACATACCGCGTGAAGGTGCGTATCGTATTCTCGACTGGCCACCGCCACTATCTGCGGCGACGTGTCGTGAAAAAGATCGTTCCGATAGCGATAAAGAGCGCGGAGGACGGCTCGGGCACGGTTTGCACCCCGCCGAGCGATTGCAGAGCCGGGCTGTCGGTCGAGGAGTTCGCGAGCGGAGTTGCTCCGGGAATGGTCGCTAAATCCAGAGTGATGGAATCGATGGCGACATCGGTTCCGTTTCCACCCGCGACATCCGAACGGACGGAGACGGTGTATTCCGTGGCGGCGTTTCCACTGAGCTGCCACTCGGCGACCCAGACGCGGCTGCCGCTGACATCGGCGGATTCATTGCTGAGAAACTGGATGGGGGCGAAACTGGTGATCCCGTCGCTCAGGGAAAAAGGAAGCAATTCGCGGTCGGCGGCGGGGTTCCCGAGTATAGTCAGGAAAACGGTGCTGGAGCCGCTACCGGTGGGATTCAGCGAAGAGAACCGGACGTTGAGATCCAACGAATCTCCGGTGAAGCCGGAGTAGATATTCCCGGTGGCACTACGCTGGCCGTAGCCCGTCGTGGTTTGCTGGAAGAGCACGGAGGTGGACAGTGAGGTGCCGATATCCGGGGTCGCGTCATTCAGGATCGTCCCGCCGAAGGCCGGGTTGCCGGGATCGCCAGCATCGATAACATCCCAGCCGAAATAGGCGGTGGATGCGGAGGAGCCACGGGTCCAGGCATCCGGACCGGAACTCAGGACGGCGGCGTGGGCGAAGCTTGCGGACAGGACGAGGGAGGCGATAAACGCGTTGTGTTTCATGACGTGAAGAGTTTCACCCGGTGATGCGATTTTCCGCTAACGGCGGGTTGCGGTTTCATGGCGGCGGTTTGCCAAGAACCAGGAAATGGACGGGGTCAGTTGACGGGCTTGATCGTGAAATCCTTGTCACCGTCCCTTGCCGCTTGGTTCGACCAGCGGCGCATGTCGCGGAGCTGGTCCTCGGCGAGTAGCTCGACATTCCCGGCAAGATTCGCGACCACTGCCTTTTTCCCGTAGCGGAAATCGACGAAGCCATGGCGCGCGGCCGGAGAGTCCTCGGAGAATCTCTCCGAGGACCAGACCTTGTTTGTCAGCCGCGGAGGGCGGACCTCGAAATATCCGGGACGGTCTTTCCCCGAGCGGGCGGAAGCGAAGACGATGAGCTTCTCGGGAGCCGCGGCCTCGGCGAGCCGGTCGATGTAGAATTTCCCGAAATAATCCACGATGCGTGGAGTCGGAGCGAGCGGGCTGCCGGAGCCGTAGTGCCCGCCGACGAGCACAGCGTTGATCCCGAGATTCGGCTGGACGCTGACAAGATAATCGCTGCTTTCCTCATCAAGAACTCGTTCGTTGCCATTGAATACGAACGTGCCCTCGATGCGCGGGGCATTCGGCGCAAGACGCCACGGGTAGCGGGCGTTCATCGGGTAGGCGAGCGGTCTGCCGGAAAGGTCGGTCGTCTCGTGGTCTCTCTGGAAGCCGGCCATTAGCTGGCCGTTGTGATCCGATGCGTCCGCCAGATAGGCGACTGCGAGATTGCGCGCCGCGCTGACCTCCGTAGCCATGCGTGCTTTTTCACGCATGGACAGATACCCGGCGGTAGTAGCTCCGCCGAGCGTGGTGATGATGGCTACAGTGACGAGCAACTCCACAAGTGTGAAGCCACGGTTGGGTGCGGAAGACGAGCGTTTCATGGAATGACGGGAGCGGGAGCTGTGCGGGAGATTCTGAAAAAGCGTTCCCCGGCAGGGGAGGCCTGCTGCCAGGAGAAGGTGGTGGCCGTGGCGGATGAAAATGTCTGGAGATCAACCCATGAACCGACCTTCAGATCCGGGCTGGACTGGAGGACGTAGGTGAACCCGGGTAGGCCGGCGAAAGAAAGCGAGACCATCCCCGAAGAATCTCGTGCGAAGGTCTCGAAACGCAGGGGCACGGTCCAACCGATCTGAATGCTCGGCGCGAGATCACCCGCGATCACATGGTCCAGACTGTCTCTCGTGTAGTAGGAAACAAGCTCGCCAGCCTGCATCAGCGCCGGATGCAGGGAGCTGAAAGCGAACCAGATGAAACCACGGTCCAGCCCCTCGCGCACATAGGCTGCGATGGCGGGATCGGAGAGATCGGGAGCGAAGGTGAACGCGGTATCCGCAGGCGCGGCTGCTCCGGGAGAAACCGTCCCCGTCTGCCCGATCGCCCATGCGCGGGGATCGAAATTCTCCCCCACGCTGTTGCTGACATCGCGCCCAATGCCGGCACTGTCGAAGCCGAGCGCGTAGGCATTGCGGACGGAACGCCCGGCACCACTGCCGAAGGGTGAGTCTTCCTGAAAAGTCGCGGCGGTGAAACTGTTCCGGAATCCCAGGCCGTGAAGCTCAAGAGGGCGGCCCGGATCGGCATCCGCCAAGGCCATTTCTCCGTATGTGAACCATTCGTCCTGAGTGGGGTCATAGAGATTCCCCCCGTTCGCGACCACCGCGCGGAGGACGAGCGAGGTGATCTCGTAGTTTCCCACTCCCAGACCCGCCGGGATGCCTGCCGCCACCGTATCGAATTTCACCAGAAACTGCCCGAACCGGTCGTCCACACCACCCTCGGAGGGAAGGGCGCTGAACGTGGGTGCCTGGGAACGGCTCCCGGGTGTGCCATTGCTCGGATACATCCAGCGGTCCGCCGATGGCTCGTTGATCTCGGTCAGCGTGCTTTCCTGTGCCAGGACATTCAGACCGAGTAGAAACGGCATGCCCACCGCCAACGCGTTTATTGGAAATCGTCTCACGGTCGTCAGATCAGTTCGCGATGATGTAGGGAGTCAGGGCGGTTTTGATTTCGTCCGGAGTCGGCTTCGCTTCGACGAGCTGACCCGTTTTTTCAGACAAGCCCGTGCCGTCCACCGAGGTGGTATAGGTGAAACTTTTTCCCGCCTTTTCCCCTGCGGAAATCCAGAACGAGCGGATGTCGTCCCAAGATTTGTGATTGTCCTTCCACCATGCCACCGCCGTCTCGGTGCGGGGCGATTCGGTGCGGGTGTAGCGGTTCAGTCCCGTCTCGTGAGCGATGGCAACAGGCGTTCCGCCGTCCCGGTCGACGACTTTGAAATTGTCCTGGAAATGCATCCAGCCGTTCGCCGAGACCGTCTGCGTATTGGAGCCGAGAATGTAATCGTAGTCATCGCGCTTGGTATATTCGCGGCGGGGCAGGGGACGACGTGTGTCCTTCCCGGTCCAAGTGGAGATGCCGAGCCTGTGCTGCCATTTTCCCGAGGCCTCGTAGCGCGGTGTGTCGTCCACGCTGGTGACGAGCTGCGTCCACTTTCCGGCGGCTTGCTCCGGGCTGAGACTTATCCGCTCCCACTCATCGATCCTATCCTCGCCGGCGTAGTCGAGCACTTCCGTATCCTGCCAGGTCCAGACCTGCGCCCAATGCTTGATCACCATGTCTTCGCCGGATTTCTCGTTCGGGACGACGAGCAAATGCTGGAGAATGATGCGCTCCGGCGTGTCATCCGCCAGCAGAACGATCTCCGTAGCACTCTCACTGTAGGGCTTGCTGACAATCGTGCGGTCCGGCGCGAGTGCGGCATCCTCCCGGAAGCTGAAATTCACCTCGAAAGTGCCGAGCATGGATAGAATGGCTTCGCGATCGTTCTCCGGTGGTGCGGCTTGGAGGCGGATGGCGGACAATAGCAGGGTAGCGGTAATTGCTTTCACTCCGCGGATACTGTGGTCCACGGAAAATTCCGGCTAACGCTCGGTTGCCATTGATTGGCGCGGCATTGCACAACCGGGATCGCGATTCCGCTTTTCCATCGACCGCTCGCACATCTGAAAACGCTTGCACCCCGTCATTCCGCCACCTAAGCCCTTTCCCATGGCTACTGAAACCACACTCATCCTCCTCAAACCCGACGCTGTTTCCAAAAACTATACCGGCGAGGTCCTCGCTCGTTTCGCGAAGGAGAGCTTTGTCATCCGCGGCATCAAGATGATGACCCTCAGCGATGAAATCCTCGCCGAGCATTACGCCCACATCGCCGAAATGCCTTTCTTCCCGTCCGTGCGTAGCTTCATGCAGGAAACACCGGTCATCGCTCTCGCCCTCGAGGGGGATGACGCGATCTCCCGCATCCGCGACCTGCTCGGCCCCACCGATTCCACCGCTGCCGCTCCCGGCACCATCCGTGGCGATCTCGGCGACAAATCCGGAGACTCCAAAATGCGCAACGTCTGCCACGCCTCCGATTCTCCGGAAGCAGCCCAGGCCGAAATCAAGCGCTTCTTCAAAGAAGACGAGATCTTCTCCTACTGATCTCCGTCGCCACCTACGGCGGGCCACAGATGGGGAGTCTTTTTTTGGAAACTGAAAATTTGTAGTTTCATGGCATTCAGTCTCCTCCTCCACGCCCTCGATCCGAAACCGACCCGGCAGCAACTGGAGGACATTTCGCGGAAAGTTCCTCCGGTCGCCAAGGCGGACTGCGCGTTCATTCTGAAAGACTGGTTCGGGATCGTCGCCTCCGGGCTGCTCCGCGAGGACGCAATGGCCTTCCAAAACGGGCTGCGGGAAATCGGAATTACTACCGACATAGTAGATGATCTTGAAATCCCCGCTCTCCATCCCGATTTCCGCTGCCAGCGCTTTGATCTGGAGCTAGGGAAAATCACACTCACCACGGCGATGAACCGGAAGCAGGTGAGACGGAAGGAGGAGCTGGTTTTCGTAGCTATCGGGAGAATCATCCGCGACAAGGTATCCAAAACAAGTGTTAGAGAGCCGTTCCGCAATTATTCCGGCTCCCACGATTACGAACCCGCTGTCCGCGTTACGTCGACTGAATACATCCCTACGGAATTTTTCCGAATCGACTTCTTTTTCAGCAGCGACCCTTACCGGATTTCTCTCGAAATCGACAAGGAGACCGTCCTTTTCTCCGGTGAACGGAGTATCCGGATGAAAAACACCCTCGATCTCACCGTCCTCATGGTAGATCTCCAGACACTGCTGCCACCTGAGCGGATGAATCTCGCCCTGCGCGAACTCTCACTTCTCCGCGTCTACCCGAGCATGCACGCCTACGAAGAAGAACTGCGCTGGTCGTTCTACCGCCTTGGAGCGAAGGGATGAGCGGCTTGCAAAACCGTCCGGGATCTTGAATCATCACACCGTGTTCGAAACGAAAATCATCGAGGCCACCGACGATGGCATGAAGGAAGCGCAGAACGAAGCCGTCGCACTCCTGAAAAAGGGCGAAATCGTCGCTTTGCCAACGGAAACCGTCTACGGACTAGCTGCGGATGCCTTCAATCCCGAGGCCGTCGCGAAGATCTTCGCAGCGAAGGAGCGCCCGGAGTTCGATCCGCTCATCGTCCACATCGCAGCCATCCGCGATCTCGAAACGGTCGCCATCGTCCCGGAGGAAATCCGGGAAACGGTGAACAAGCTCGCCAACGAATTCTGGCCCGGTCCGCTCTCGATCATTTTACCGAAGACTCCCCAAGTCCCGGATCTCGTGACCAGCGGACTCTCAACCGTCGCAGTCCGGCAGTGCGGGCATCCGTTTTTCCGCGCGGTCAACAAGGCACTCGGCAGACCCATCGCCGCTCCGAGCGCCAACCGTTTCGGTCGCATTTCCCCGACTTCCGCTTCCGCGGTGATGAAAGAACTCGGCGGGCGGATTCCGCTCATCGTCGATGCCGGAGCGTGCAACGAGGGCCTCGAAAGCACCATCATCCGCATCGAGCCACGTGACGGGAAGAAGCCCCTGTTCCACCTCCATCGCGCCGGTCCTGTCACCAAGGAGCAGCTCCAGAAGTTCGGTAGGGTGGAAAAAATCAAACCGGGCGGAAAGCTACAAGCCCCCGGCCAGCTTGAAAGCCACTACGCACCCACGACTCCCTTCCGTTTGATAGAAAAACCCTCGGATTTCACCCCGGAACCCGGTAAATCCTACGGGCTGCTCAGTTACACGGGTGAGGAGAGCGGAGAGTTTGTGCGCATGCACGAGTGGGATAGCGTGGTGGCGCTCAGCCCCGGTAGCGGGAAACTTGCCGAAGGTGCCATTCGGCTGTTCTACGCGATGCGGGAAATGGACGAGCTGGGCCTGGATGAAATCATCGCGGAGCCAGTCAGCGAAACCGGCCTCGGTGTCGCAATCATGGACCGCCTCCGCAGGGCTTCGGCACGGTAAGTCGGAGCCGAAACGGCTCACGAAAGTGGATTGCAATTATCCCCGCGCCATATAGTCTCCGCCCCTTTCCGGTAGTAGTCCGGAATCAAGCCATGAGCAACACAGCCCTATTCGAAGACCACGTCCTGGCCACCTACGGCCGTTTCCCACTCACGCTTGTCGAGGGAAACGGATGCCGTGTGCGGGATGACCAAGGCCGCGAGTATCTCGATTTCTGTATGGGCATCGCTGTCTGTTCCCTCGGGCACTGCCACCCGCGAGTTGTCTCCGCGATCCAGAAGCAGGCATCGAAGCTGATGCATGTTTCGAATCTGTATTATACTGATAATCAAGGGGTTCTGGCAGAAGAGATGATCAAGAACCACATCGGGATCCCGGGAAAAATCTTCTTCTCCAACTCCGGTGCGGAGGCAAACGACGGCCTGATCAAATCCGCCCGCCGCTATGGACACGCGAAGCCGCAACCCGAAGGGTCACCACGCTTCGAAGTTCTGACTTTCCAGAAATCCTTCCACGGGCGAACTCTCGGCAGCATGGCCGCCACCGGTCAGGCGAAAATTCAGGAGGGCTTCGACCCCATGCTTCCCGGATTTCGCTACTTGCCCTACAATGACGTCGAAGCACTGGAAGATTCGTTGCGTCCTGAAACAGTCGCGATCTTGCTTGAACCCGTGCAGGGAGAAGGCGGGGTAAATGTCGCAACTCCGGAATTCCTATCGGCCGTCGACCGATTTTGTAAAAAGCACGATCTTCTTCTGCTTTTCGACGAAGTTCAAGCAGGCTTCGGTCGCTGCGGTAAAGCTATGGCCTGGCGCGTCAATGCTCCGGAAATCGTCCCGGACGGCATTTCGTGGGCGAAGGGAATGGGCGGGGGAGTTCCGATCGGTTCCTTCTGGCTCAACGACCGCGTCATCGATCAGAGAGAAACGAAGCTTTCATCCCTCATGGGACCCGGCTCCCATGGATCAACTTACGGAGGAAATCCGCTTGTCTGTGCTGCTGCTTTGGAAACTCTACGTGAAATCAGGGAGCAAGACCTGGCGAAGAACGCGAGCAGGCAGTTTGAACGCATCCACTCCATCGTCACTTCCTGGAATCTTCCACTGATCACGGAACTCCGCGGTCTCGGCTTACTCTTGGGTATCGGCATCGACCCGGGGCTTGTCCCAACCCATGAGGGCGAGACGCCCGCTCTCCATATCGTAAAGGCCGCCATGAGGGCAGGCTTGCTCATCGTTCCCGCAGGCCCGGAGACCATACGCTTGCTCCCACCCCTGAATGTGACCGATGAGGAGGTCGATGAAGCCCTTGCAATCCTTGAAACCGTTTTAACCACATTATGAAAAATCTCCTCTCCATCGAAGAACTCAGTGCCAGCGAAATCGCTATCCTGGTGAACGAGGCTGCAAAGCTGAAGCTGGAACGAGGGAATCATTCCGATCTCCCTCTGACAGGTCAGACATGGGCGATGATTTTCACCAAGTCCTCCACCCGCACCCGAGTTTCGTTCGAGGTGGGGATCCGTGAGCTTGGTGGCTTCCCCATGTTTCTCTCAAGCAATGACATCCAGCTCGGCAGGGGAGAACCAATCAAGGACACCGCACGGGTGCTCGGGCGCATGGTCCACGGGGTGATCATCCGTACTTTCGCCCAGCAAGATATCGTGGACTTCGCCGAATTTTCGGAACTTCCTGTGATCAACGCACTCACCGACGATGAACATCCCTGCCAGATTCTCGCCGACCTACTCACCGTTCGTGAAAAACTCGGCGGCTGGGAAGGGAAGAAATTCGCGTTCGTGGGTGATGGCTTCTCCAATATGACCCGTTCCTGGATGTGGGCTGCGAAAATTCTCAACTTCGAACTAACCGTCGCATCCCCGGAGTCTTGCCAGCCGTCTGCCGATTTTTTGGCGAGACTTGATACCGACCGAGTCACGATTTGCAATAATCCGGCTCAAGCTGTCGAAGGGGCGGACGCGATCAATACAGATGTGTGGCTCTCCATGGGGCAGGAGGACCAGACGGAAAAGGAAGCCGAATTTGAAGGTTATCAGCTCGACTCCACACTTCTCGCCAATGCCGCACCCGGCCATATCGTCCTCCATTGCCTGCCCGCTTACCGCGGAAAAGAAATCAGTGAAGAGGTTTTGGAAAAAAACGCTTCTGTGATTTTCCAACAATCAGAGAATCGACTCCACGCCCAAAAAGCGGTTCTTGTAGCGCTGGCCTCTCCACAAGCCATCATCTGATACGAAAATGAGCGCGGCTACCGAAAATTCACTCATCGAGAACGCATGGAAGGCACGTGACAACGCCTATGCTCCCTATTCGATGTTCAAGGTAGGCGCCGCGCTGTTATGTGAAGACGAAACTGTCTTTACCGGGTGCAACGTTGAGAATATCTCATTCGGCCTCACGAACTGTGCGGAACGCGTCGCCATCGGCACTGCGATCGCGGCGGGAAACCAAAAATTCACGGGTGTAGCGATCGTCGCGGATACCGGCACTCCCATCTCTCCCTGTGGTGCCTGCCGACAGGTGATGGCTGAGTTCGGGATCGAATGGATCATTCTGGCTAACCGTGAGTCCTCCGAGAAATTTACCCTTGCCGAACTACTCCCGAGAGCGAGCGCGGGAATACTTGACCGGGATTAATTGGGATATTGTTCCACGTGGAACAATAGCAGTCGGGGATTGATTCGACCAAGACGACTGACTACCGTCTCCGAAATAATTTATGTTCCGTTACCCGATCCAATACGACGTAATCGTCATAGGCGCAGGCCACGCAGGAGTCGAAGCCGCTCTCGCCGCCGCTAGACTTGGCGCGCACGTCGCCGTCCTCACTCAAAACTTGGATACTATCGGTCAAATGTCCTGCAACCCTGCGATCGGAGGACTTGCCAAGGGTCATATGGTCCGCGAGATCGACGCCCTAGGTGGCGCAATGGGCATCAACACGGATGCCACAGGTATCCAATGGCGTATGCTCAACGCCTCCAAGGGACCATCAGTTCGTGCGCCGCGCGCCCAGTGCGACAAAAAAGCCTACCAATTCCGCTTAAAAATGATTTTGGAGTCAACTTCCGGCTCGATCTCCACCAAGGCAATGTCGCCGAACTCCTGGTGGACGGAGAGGACAGGATCACTGGTATACTCACATCACTGGGAATGGAAATCAGGAGCAAATCGGTGATTCTCAGTGCCGGGACATTCATGAGAGGACTAATGCATGTCGGACTCAAAAATGAAAAGGGCGGACGCATGGGGGACGCAACATCGACGGTGTCCGATTCACTCAAAACCCTCGGCTTCCAAGTTGATCGCTTCAAGACAGGCACTCCCTGCCGACTGAATGGCAAGTCCATCGATTTCACCAAGTGCGAACGCCAAGAGGGTGACGATCCCGTCCCGAAGTTCAGCTACATGGCAGATCGCATTGAAAAGGATCCAAACGACATCTTTACGCTCAACCCGTGGGGCAACCAAAAGTTCCACGTGGAACAAATGCCCTGCTGGATTACCTACACGAACCCGAAAACTCACCAGATTATCGCAGACAACCTCGATCAGTCCCCGATGTATTGCGGTGTGATTGAAGGTGTCGGCCCGCGGTACTGCCCTTCCATTGAAGATAAAGTCGTTCGTTTTGCCGAAAAGGAACGTCACCAGGTATTTCTCGAGCCTGAAGGACGCCACACCTTGGAGTATTATGTGAACGGTGTTTCTACCTCCCTCCCATACGAGGTCCAACTCGATTTCCTTCGAACGATTCCAGGTCTTGAAAAATGCGAAATTCTACGTCCAGGATACGCCGTGGAATACGACTATTGCCCACCCACCCAGCTGCTTCCAACTCTTGAAACAAAACGGATTGAGGGCCTGTACTTCGCCGGCCAGATAAACGGCACCTCAGGATATGAGGAAGCGGCAGGGCAGGGGTTACTCGCGGGTACCAACGCAGCCTTGAAAGCGCAGGGGAAACCCGCATTCGTCCTTGGTCGCGACGAAGCATACCTCGGAGTCATGATCGATGATCTCGTCACCAAAGGCTGCACGGAACCCTACCGGATGTTCACCAGTCGTGCGGAGTATCGACTTCTACTCCGCCAGGACAACGCCGATCTGCGCCTCACCCCGCGCGCAGCCAATATCGGCTTGGTCTCCGGTGAAAGAGTTTCTCGTGCGGCAACCCGTGCGACCGAATTGGAGAGAGCGGACTCTTGGGCACGAAAAACCACCCACGAGGGTGTAAAACTGGACAAATGGTTCCGACGCGGGGACCAGGATTGGCAGCTTCTTCCAGAGGAACTACGCAACGAGTTTTCCGAGGATACTTGGCCGCTGATTGAAACCCACTTCAAATATGAAGGCCATCTGGGTCGTCAGCAGCAGCAGATCGACCGTATGGCGAGAATGGAGAACCGACGAATTCCTTCGGATCTGGACTATGATGGGATCGATGCACTCAAAAAAGAGGCGAAAATCCGCTTTTCAGAAATCCGTCCCGCCACCTTCGGGCAAGCCGGGCGAATTCCGGGAATCACTCCCGCCGACCTCGGTATTCTCGGCGTCTGGATCGAAAAACAGGGGAGGGGATCTGTTTTGGAGTAAACCAAGCGGCTAATCTTCATTCGTTCCAAAGAGATGCAAGGTGAATTCATCGAATTCATTTTTTCCCGTGAAATTGCTCCGATCCGCTAGTCAATTGTTCGCATGGGAGCAAATGCTTCCCTCAAACTAAACCAATCGAACATATGAAAACAAAATCAATCCTTATCCCGTTCCTGGCAGTCGCAGCGACCACCGGCATCGTTAGCGCGGAGCATCACGAGAAGATGGAAAAACCCGCCACCGAAGCGATGGCCAAGAAAAACATCGTCGAGATCGCGTCCGACGCCGATGACTTTTCCACACTCGTAGCAGCAGTGAAGGCCGCAGGACTTGCTGAAACTTTGCAAGGCGAAGGACCGTTCACGGTTTTCGCACCAACCAACGCAGCCTTCGAAGCACTGCCCGAAGGGACCGTAGTAGAACTTCTCAAGCCTGAGAATAAAGAGAAGCTCGCCTCTATCCTCAAATATCATGTTGTGTCCGGCAAAATCATGGCAGCAGATGTCTCACCGATGAAGGTCGAAACCGTTGGCGGCCCCGAGGCCACGATCACGATGGACGGAGAAACAGTCATGCTCGATGGCGCAAAGGTCATCAAGACGGATGTGGAAGCCTCGAACGGAGTTATTCATGTGATCGACAAGGTCATCATGCCTCCCATGGAAGAAAAAGAAGCGGAATAGTCCATAGTAGGATTTGTCTCAGAATCACAACCCCCGGCGGAGCACCGCCGGGGGTTGTTTGTTAGAATCACAGCCTCCGGTCGATCCACGAAAATTTCGGGATTTGTCTGTAAGTCGGATGCTTCCTGCCGTGTATAGTTTCCCCTATGGCGAACGAAGACCAGCAGGCAGTAGAACAGCTCCAGCAAATTTACGGAAAAATGAAGGAAGAGGTCGGTCGCGTGATCGTCGGCCAGGATGAGGTGGTGGAACAAACGCTGATGGCGATTTTCTGCCGCGGTCATGCCCTTCTCGTCGGCGTTCCCGGACTTGCGAAAACATTATTGGTTTCCACCCTGTCCCAAGCGCTCGAACTGAGCTTCAAGCGGGTTCAGTTCACACCGGACCTTATGCCTGCCGATATCACCGGCACCGATGTTCTGGAGGTGGATCCGGAAACCGGACATCGCGGTTTCCGCTTCGTCCACGGTCCGTTGTTCGCGAATATGGTCCTCGCCGACGAAATCAACCGGACACCGCCCAAAACCCAGGCAGCGCTTCTTGAGGCCATGCAAGAACACCATGTCACTGTCGGAGAACACACGCTGGACCTTCCGAAACCGTTCTTCGTTCTCGCCACCCAGAACCCTATCGAGCAAGAGGGAACCTATCCGCTGCCCGAAGCCCAGCTAGACCGATTCCTTTTCAACATCGTCGTCGACTATCCGACGGCCGAAGACGAGCGCGAAATCATCCGCCGCGTCACCAGCCCCAGCAACGCCACTGTCACCCCTTCTCTCAATGCGGAGGAAATCGTTCGACTCCAAGCCGTCGTCAAACGCGTTCCAGTCGGTGATCATGTGATCGATTTCGCTGCCAAGCTTGCCCGGGCCACTCGCCCGAAATCCGACGAAGCTCCCGATTTCGTAAAAGAAATGGTTGGGTGGGGAGCTGGTCCCCGTGCCGGAATCTCACTCATTTCCGCCGCGAAAGCTCACGCGGTCCTGCGCGGACGCTTCCACGCGACCACCGCGGACATCGCCGCCGTTGCGAAACCGGTGCTTCGCCACCGCGTGATCACCACCTTCAATGCGGAGGCTGCCGGTATCACCAGTGACGAGATTATCCGCCGACTTGTGGAGACCCTCGCCCCCAAATCCGACATCGTTGTTTAAAGCGATTCCAGCCCGCCCGATATGAGCGACGAACTGAAAATGCCGGAATGCATGGCACTGCTGCCGCCCGAGATCATGACGATCATGCGGCGCTTGGAGTGGTATGCCCGGAAGCGTATGGTTGGCACCCTTTCCGGGCGACACACATCCCCGGACAAGGGCGCGTCCGTAGAGTTCGCCGAGCACCGCGAATACACGCCGGGAGATGACCCGAAGAACCTGGACTGGCGGGTGATGGGGAAAAGCGATCGCTCCGTCATCAAGCAATACATCGAGGAAACCAACCTCCGCGCCATCATGGCCGTCGATATCTCCGGCTCGATGAATTACACCGGAGCGCACGCCACACAGATCAACGGCATACCGCTCTCCAAGCTCGAGTACGCGAAACACTTTGCCGCCGCGCTTGCTTATCTTTTCGTGAAACAGGGTGACGGGGCGGGCCTCGTCACCTTCGACAAGGAAGTAAAGACCTTCGTCCGCGCGGGAAGCCGCCCGAGCCAGGTCCGCCGAATTCTTGAAAAACTGCACGAGATCGAACCAGGAGCCGACACCAAGGTGGCGGACGTGCTGCACAACGTCGCAGAGCAGATCCCGAAACGCGGACTCGTCGTCCTGATCAGCGATCTTTTTGATGACCCGAAGGACATCATCGAGGCTCTTCACCATTTCGACTTCCGCCAGCACGAGCTCGTCGTCGTCCATATGCTTGCGGAGGAAGAGCTGACTTTCCCTTTCAAATCCTTCCAACGATTCAAAGACCTCGAAGGCATCGAGGAAATGCTCCGTATCGATCCGCAGGCCGTCCGCGCCGCTTATCTGGAGAGACTCAGGGATTTCGTAAGGCAGATCGACGGCGCCTGCGGCCGGATGCGCGCGGACTACCTCGCCATCAACACCAAGACACCCCTCAAGGACTCCCTCCTCCGCTATCTCGCGGGGCGGAAGTAAAATACCACGTTCATAGTAGTTAAACCCCGATATGCTTTTTCTCAATCCATGGCTGCTTCTCGGACTTGCCGGTGTCTCGATTCCCATCCTGATCCATCTCGTCCGCCAACAGGCCGCCAAACCCGTTGAATGGGGGGCGATACGCTTCCTTTTCGATACCATTTCTGTCCGCCGCCGGAAAATGGAATGGGAGGACCTGCTGCTGATGGCCGCACGTTGCCTGCTTATCGGACTCATTGCCCTCGCTATCGCGCGCCCGTTTGTCACGCCGGATTCTTCGGTGCCCTGGCTATTCGTCCTGCCCGCCGCACTCATCGGCATCGCCTTGCTCGGCGGCTCTTTCGTATTGAGCGGGAAAGGAGCCCGCTGGACCGTCCGGGGGATCGCCATCCTTGTGCTGATCATCGCAGCCGGGCTCGTGCTTTTCGAAAAATACGTGAACCTAAAGCGTTTCGAAGCATCCGGCCGCAGGGACGTGGCCCTTGTTCTCGATGCCTCGACTTCCATGACCCTTCTCCGTGACGGGAAAACCGGATTCGAGACCGCCATCGCGGAGGCCCGACGGGTAGTCAACGAATCCCCGCGAGGTACCGCGTTCACTGTAGTTCTTGGTGGCCCCGCACCGGAAGCCGTCACCGCCGCGCCGCTCACCCACCGGGCGGACGTGCTCGGAGTACTTGAAGGTCTTGCTCCCGTGGGTGGCACGTTCCGCGCTCACGAAGCACTCGGCATGGCGACTCTCGCTCTGGCCGAGGGCACGAACGCTTCCAAGGAAATCATCGTCTTCACGGATTCGCAAAGGGCCGGGTGGCGTTTTGAAAATCCCGGCGCTTGGCGGAATCTGGAAACCACCTGGAAGTCTCTGCCGAACGCGCCGAAACTCATTCTCCGCACCCTCCCGACGCCGGTGAATTTCAGGAACATCGCCCTGAACGGATTTCAACTTTCCCGACCTGTGGTCGGAACCGACAGGGAGGTGGTGATCCGCGCACAGGTGCAGAATACCGGCGGCCAGGCAGTAACCCCGCCTCCGGTTTCCCTCGAAGTCGACGGAGTGAAAGTAGCTGAAACACCCGTTGGACTTCTCGTCGCAGGCCAGAGCGAAACCGTCGAGTTCCGCCACCGTTTCAAAGATCCCGGGCCGAAACTGGTCCAGCTCCGGGTCGCCGCGAAAGATGACCTGGAGGCGGACGACAGACTCGACCACGTGGTCAACGTGCGCTCGAAGCTTCCTGTTCTGCTTGTGGAGGGAAATCCCTCCGGCTCATTCTTCGAGCGTGCATCCGGATATTCCGCACTGGCTCTCGCTCCATCCCAGGCGGTGCTGGGTGGA
Organism: uncultured Verrucomicrobiae bacterium; assembly: GCA_963729485.1. Taxonomy (GTDB): domain Bacteria; phylum Verrucomicrobiota; class Verrucomicrobiia; order Verrucomicrobiales; family Akkermansiaceae; genus Luteolibacter. The sequence continues at coordinate 265,627 of CAVSNV010000009.1, read as the reverse complement.
AAAACTTCCGGAAAATCGTTTCTCATGGACCCTCGCGTGGTGAACGCCACCGCTCTCACGGCAGATGATCTCAAAGAGGCGGAAATCATCATCCTGGCGGACGTGCAACGCCTGCCTGCCACCATCGCCCGGGAAATTTCCTCGAAAGTCGCTGGTGGTGCCGGCCTCATCACCATCGCCGGGCCGCGTGCGGACGCCGGGTTCTACAATGCGTGGGAAGGGGTGGACGGATTCGTAGTCCCTATGGAAATCGGCGAAGAAGCCACCGATACGAAGGGCGTCAACCCGGCTTTGACAACATTCAACCACGAGTCGCTCGGCATTTTCGACGGCGAGAGCGATCTGAAAACAGCCAACGTCACCCGCTGGAGGAAGGCCTCGCCGCACGGTGACAAACAGACTCAAGCCGCCGCCTTCAGCAACGGCGATACCTTCATCGCGGCGCGGAACTACGGCATCGGTCGTAGCTTGTTGGTAACCACGGCGCTCGACGCAAGATCCGGCGGCCTCCCGGCCAAGCGCGCTTTCGTCCCTTTTGTCCATGAACTCACTACCTGGGCAGCTGGCACCGGAGCGAAACTCAATATCGATGCCTCATGGAATCCCTCCATTATCCTAGGCAACACCGGGGGTGGATTGCTCGGGGAATATTTCCGAGGAAAAGGCGACCTGAAAAAGGGCAAATCCAAGACCAGGATCGATCCGGCCATTGATTTCAAATGGGGTGGGGGAGCACCGATGAAAGGGGTGCATAGCGACAAGTTTTTCGTTCGGTGGAGCGGCAAGATCATGGCGCCGATCACCGGCAACTACCGGTTCTCCGCCTTCGTCGACGACAACATCACTCTCAAGATCGAGGGCAATGCCGAGATGAGATCCAGCCAGGGAGAGCACGACCTCGGCGATGTCGCCCTGGAAGCCGGCAAGCCTATCGAACTCACCGTGAACTATTCCGAGAACAGCGGGGACGCGGGCATCCAGCTTTTCTGGACACCTCCCGGAGGCAGCAAGGAAATCGTTCCCTCCTCCGCTTTGATTCCGGGGGAAGGGGAGGACGGCGAGCCCATCGCAGTCACCGATCCCCTCGGTGCGCAGCGTGGCGCTTCCCTCCATCACGGCCGGCGGGGTGAGGAACTGGTCGTGGACGGAACGGCCATCCCGGGCGTCTTCCTTGTCGCAACAAACGAAGAACTCAACGAACGCTTCCCCGATATCACCGACGGGCGGCTGCCTCTCGTCGTGAATCGTGATGCGGAGGAATCCGGATTCGAGGAAATGCAGGAGGACGATCTCGCGCTCATGCGCAGCGCCATCGATCTCGTGCTGCCGAACTCGGTTCAGGACATTCTCGCGGTGATGGACGGAAAAGGCTTCGGACGGGAAATCTGGAAGCTACTGGCTATCGCGGCCCTGATCCTATTCATCATGGAAAGCATACTGGCAAGATGGGTCTCGCGTTCGCGCCGCACCGCAGAGGACGTCCGCGTCGATTTCGGTGAGGAAACCGCATGGAGAGGAGGCCTGAAATGAAATACCTGAAACAGATCATCCGACCGATCCTGATTTTTCTCGGACTCCTGCTGATTCTCAACGGGCTTTCGAAAGTGGTCCGCCTCGTTCCTGACTGGACCGTGTGGGTCGTCGCGCTCGTCGGCGCGGTGATCGCGGAGAGTCTGATCCGGCTCTACCGCTATGAATCCGGGGCCGTGACGCCCGGCCGGGCGAAGGCACTCGTAGCCCTCCGCCTGCTTGCCCTCGTCGTGCTCGGTTTCATACTCATCGAACCGACATGGGTCCGCGAAGTGAAACGCGAGATCGAGCGCGAAGTCATCATCCTCATCGATGACTCCGCCTCCATGAGCCTGGTCGATGACGGGGAAACCGCTACCCGCAAGGAAATCGGTGCGGCAGCGCTCGAGGCATCGAAGCTGGAGGAGGAGTTGAGAGGCCGCGTCCGCGTCCGCACTCTCCACACGGCCCGTTCCGTGAAAATGGATGGGGAGAGCGAAGGCGAGGGCTGGGAGGATTCCACCGATCTCGCCGCCGCGCTGGATACGATTCTCGAACAGGTCCCGCCCGAGGAAATGGCCGGGGTGGTGATGCTCACGGACGGCCGTCACAACCGCCCGGCACGGGTGGAAGACTCGGCCCGACGTTTCGGAATCCTCGACGCACCCATCGGTATCGTCGCCATCGGTTCCGAAGTCCCGCCTCGCGATGCCTCCATCCTTTCCATCGCCGCACCCGAGGCCATCCACCTCGGCGACCGCATGAGAACCTCCGTGGAAACGCTTTTCCAAGGCTACAAAGGACAGACCGCCAAAGTAACGCTCTTCCAAGGTGAAAAGGTTCTGGAAACCCGGGAAGTGCAGATCCCGCAAGACACGCACCGCGAGGAAATCCGCTTCGCCCAAGTCCCGGAAGAGGGAGGGGTGAACGAATACCGCGTGGAAATCTCCGGCCTCGAAGGCGAGCGTTTCCCGGACAACAACGCATGGGATTTCGAGACATCGATCACAGACGCGCGGACCCATGTTCTCATCGTGGAGGGTTACCCTCGCTGGGAATTCCGGTACCTGCGGAACCTCTTTTACGGCCGCGACAAATCCATCCACCTCCAGCACGTCTTGCTAAATCCGGATGAGATCGCCGGTCAGGCCGATGCCGCCATCCCGGCCTCCGCGGACCGTCCCTTCGGCGATGCCCGCGCGACCCGTCTGCCCGCCACCGAAGCGGAATGGCGTAAGTTCGACGTGATCATCATCGGCGACGTGGACTCCGGCTCCATCGACTCCCTGCAGTGGGACATCATTTCCCGGTGTGTGAACGACCGCGCGGCAATGCTCGTGCTCGTCTCCGGTCCCCGTTTCATGCCTCACGGTCTCAGCGATGACGCCGCCCGCGCCCTTGTCCCTGCGGAAATGGAATGGGGAAAACGTACCTGGTTTCAGAACAGCGAGCGCCCGTTCCGCTTCGGTCTGACCGCCGAGGGACTTCGCCATTCCATCACCCAACAGAGCATCGGAGAAACCGCGAACGAGCAGATCTGGGCCAGCTTTCCGGATATAACATGGCGGCATCCTCTGGTTTCCGTGAAAGAAGGCGCCGAGGTGTTGCTTACCGCCGTTTCCGCAGATACCGAAACCACTGCCTCGTCCGGGGCCGATCTGCAGAACGCTCTAAAAGCACTCGGGGAGAGGAAAAAACGAGAGGCCGAGAACGCGCTACTCATTACCCGCCAGACGGGGAAAGGAAAAGTCGCCCTGCTGCTGACCGACCGCACATGGCGTTTGCGCGAGGGGGCAGGGGACGTGTTCCACCACCGTTTCTGGGGAAATCTGGTGCAATGGGGTGCCGGACCGACTCTCCGTGCGGGCGGCGAACGGGTCCGTCTGGGCACCGACCAACTCACCTACACTCCGGACGACAAACCGAAGATCATCGCCCGCCTGCGGAACTCGGATCTCACGCCAGTGACCGACGCGGAGCCCAAGGCCGAGATTTTCAACGCGCAGGGAAACCTGGTAACCACCATGCCGATGACTTCCGTGAAAGGGTCGGAAGGACTTTACGAAGTCGCACTTGATTCCTTCAAAAACGCCGGACGCTACCGGGTGCGCGTATCCGGAAAAGAAGTGAAAACCCTGCTCAGCGAGGGAGGGGAAGAGGAAGTCTCCACCGGTTTCCGTGTCATCGGATCGCGGGGTCCCATCGAGCTTGCGGAGACCACGCTGAACATGCCGCTGATGCAGACGATGGCGGATCTGTCCGGAGGACGTGTCGTGAAATCCTCCCAGACAGCCGAGCTGAAAAACCTCTTCATCTCCGCGAAAGAAGACGCCTACGAAATCCGCGAAACCTCCCTCTGGGACAACGCCTGGGTGCTCGGCCTGTTCGCCCTGCTTCTCACCGGCGAATGGGTGCTGCGCAGATCCGGCGGGCTTCCGTGAAGTGGCAATCGCCAGGGCGATCTCCGGTTGCCTCACGCATCGGCCTGTCGGATTTCGGTCAAGGAGTCGCGGATCGGTATCCGCGAGCGGAAGGATGCAGGGTGGATAGACCGTTTGCCGAAAGCGAGTGCGCATATCATCGTGGCTGGAGCATCTTGCTCCAGGCCGTTCCGGGAGAATACTGCCCCCGGAATTCAAATTCACGGACGGACTTTTGGCAAACGGTCTGGCACAACCGTATCGCCACATCCCCGCCTTGCGGGCGCATCCTCGCTCCGGCGGCAGCAGGCTCGGAGTTCCAACCCAACCCGTCGCGTGTCGTTGAATTCAGGAGTATATCATCAACGGTGATATGGATCTCCGAAGTAATATGAAATCCAAATGAAACCGGTGGCGTAAGTTTTTCCTTTGACAGCTGCCCGGGAATTAGGGTATCCACAATCTAATGAAGCTATCTCGTTTTTGTCCAATTCTGCTCATCAGCACTTTATCCCTCAGCAGCACCCACGCGGCATTCGTTTTGATTGATGATTTCGAAGGTGTAAATTCTTTCGGAGGCAGCACGACGAGCGACCCGGGAAATCCAAGCAACACCCTTTTGGAAGGCCCGACAAATCAGGAAAATCGAACCCGGTCTCTGACAGCGGGGGAGCAGCTGAATGACAACGGAACGGGAACTTTGTTTTTCCAAGCGATGATAACCAGTCACAATGGCGACGCGAACGATCCGGACGGCCACGATACCTCGGTCGGCCTCACGGCAAACGGAGGCAATGGTTTCGGCGACTACATCGCGCAGCTGGGCTTTGTCTCGACGGGTGCCACGAACACTGATTTTCGGGTTCGCAATGGAAACGGAACGGGCGGCGGCGGTTTCACTACCGTAGGGTCGCTTGGACTCAACACGCTTTACAACATCTGGATTGTAACGGATCTCACATCGAATAATTACGATGTGTATATCGAGGGGGCTGGTTTTACCGGGCAACAACAGGTTGCGAATGATTTCGGCTTCCGGCAAACTCTGGATCCGGGACCGTTGACAACGATTCTCCTCAAGGAGGGAGGAGGCGCCGCTCTTGATAGCCCGCTTCTATTAGATAATTTCTACTCCGAACAGGGGATGCAGAATCTCACCAACCCCGTTCCCGAACCTTCATCGGCACTTCTCGTCGGGCTGGGTTGTCTCGGACTGGCACTGCGCCGCCGCCGTTTTTGACCGGCGGGGCGGCAACGGGATAAGCTGCCGCTTTTCAGTCACTTGGTCTGGCTCTCGGGAACCGGGTGGCTTGGCGGTTGCAAACCGCCCCCACCTTTCCTAAAACCCCGCCGTGGAAAAATCCTCTCCGCTTTCCGGAAACGCCTCCCTCGTACTGCTGGTCCTAGTGAACCTCCTCCCCATCGCCGGGGTTCTTTTCTGGGGTTGGGACGCGTTCGAAATCGTCGTGCTCTACTGGTTCGAGAACGTCGTGATCGGTGTGATCAACGTTCTGAAAATGCTGACCGCCACGGGCAAAGGCGAGGCGAAATCTATTTTGAAAGACCGGGAAGATCCGGGTATGCCGGACTACTTGCGAAATCCTGCCGTTGTTACCGGTCCGGGATCAGGTCTCGGAGCCAGACTGTCTCTGACCGCTTTTTTCATCTTCCACTACGGGATGTTCTGCTTCGGCCACGGCGTCTTCGTTTTCGTCCTTTTGAGTGGCCAGGTAGGGGGCTTCATCCAGGGCGGTCCGTTCGCCTTGGCCCGGAGGGAGCTGCCTGGTGTGCTCGACTCCGGGGGAATCTGGTTCGCTCTCGCCATCGTCGCCAGCCACCTGTTTTCGTTTTTTTACAATTATCTGGGGAAAGGCGAATATCGCCGCACCTCCCTCGCCACCCAGATGGGCGCCCCTTACGGACGCGTCATCGTCCTCCACGTCGCCATTCTGTTCGGGGCCATCCTCATCGAAGCTCTCGGCAGTCCGGTATTGCTTCTGATCCTGCTCATCATCGGGAAAATCTATCTGGACGCGAAACTGCACCTACGGAGCCGGGATAAGCTGGAGACGGAGGATGGAAGAACCGAAGTGGTCCGACCGTAGGCATGGTCCCGGTTTTTCTCGAAGTATGACGTATCCGAAAGCCATCCGCAGCAACGTGCTGACCACGACGGTCATAGCATTCGTAATTTCGCTGGCCGTGCCTTGTGTCGCGGAGTCTTCTGAAGACGAGGAATTTACCGGACTTCAGACCAAGGCAAAAGAATCCCTGGAGCACGAAATCACACCCTTCCTGAAGAACTACTGTTTCAGATGCCACAGCAACAAGAGGCAGAAAGGCGGCATCAACTTTCAACCGTTTCTCAAAAAACCCGGCACAGCCGCCGCCCACAAGCGATGGAAACAGGCCATCGCCAATGTCAGCACCCATGACATGCCGCCGGAAGACGAAGACCAACCGACGGATGAGGAGCGCGGAAAGTTCATCGATTCGATCAGCCTGATCAAATACCTCAGCCCGAAGGATCCCGGCCCGTTCGTGATCCGGCGACTTACCAAGACGGAATATGCCAATACCTTGCACGATCTCTTCGGAGTGGATGTGGAAGTGGCGAACGATCTACCGGACGAAGTGTTCGGCGCGGGTTACCTCAATACGCTTTCCCCTCTGCAATCGGAACAATACCTCGGGATCGCGAACGTGGTGCTGGACCGGATTCTGGCCCCGGCGGATGCACCCCCGACTGAAATCCAGAAACGCCTGTTCGGAGAACCGCCCGCGCCCGATGCGGATCAGCGGACTATGGCAAAAACAGTCGCACGATCCCTCGCGGGGCAAGCGTATCGCCGTCCTCCGTCGGAAGCGGAAACGGAGGTCCTGCTCGGGGTGTTCGATCTCGGGCGCGACAACGGACTCGGCTACCAGTCCTCCCTACGGCTGATGCTCAAAGCGATCCTGGTTTCCCCGCAGTTCCTTTTCATCACACCTGCCGACGGAAAGGATGCCTCTGAGGACATCGTTCCGCTGGATGATTACCAGCTCGCTTCCCGACTGTCCTATCTGCTGTGGGCCACCATGCCGGATGCCGAGCTTCTCGCCATGGCCGATCAGGGGAAACTTCACGCCCGCCATCTACAAGGCGCAAGTGAAACGTCTGCTCGCGGATGAACGATCGCGAGCGTTGTTCGACGGATTCGGAGCACAATGGCTCGGGCTCGGCGAGCTGGACCGCGTCACCTTCGACAAAGCGAAGTTTCCGCAGATGACTGCCGAGATGCGCTTGGCGATGTATGATGAAGCACGGCTGTTTTTCGAAAGCGTTGTCCGTGAAAACCGTAGCGTGGTGAGTTTCGTCGACAGCGATTACACGTTTCTCAATGGCACCCTCGCAAGTCTCTACGGATTGGAAAACGAGGTCACCGGCCCCGCGATGCGCAGGGTGGAACTAGCGGATACGAATCGTGGCGGTGTCATCGGAATGCCGGGGATACTGGCGACAACTTCCTTTCCAAACCGCACAAGCCCGGTCAAACGCGGCGTATGGGTGCTCGAGCAAATTCTCGGCGAGGCGGTTCCTCCCGCTCCTCCGAATGTCCCGGCTCTCGAGAAGCAGAATCAGAAAGAGGTCGCGAACATGACCCTGCGCGAGCGGACCGAGCTCCATCAATCCGAACCGACATGTGCGAACTGCCACAAGATCCTCGATCCCATCGGATTCGGACTGGAGAATTTCGATGCCATCGGGCGCTGGCGGGATCAGGATGATTCAGGTGGCGCGATCGATGCGACCGGTGAGCTGCCGGGTGGGAAAAGTTTCACCACACCCACGGAACTCAAGGCCATCATCGCCACCCGCAAGGAAGACGTAGCGCGCAATCTGACGGAAAAACTCCTGGCCTACGCCCTGTGCCGTCCGCTGGAAGGCTATGACCAGATCGTGGTGGACCGCCTCATGGAATCAATTGCGGCGGACGACTTCCGCATGCATACTCTGGTTTCCGAGGTCGTCAGCAGCTACCCTTTTCTCAACCACCGCGTCCAGAAAACCCCAGCCCTCTCATCCAATGGTAAATAACTTCCGCCTCAACCGCCGCGCCTGTCTGAAAGGCGTGGGCGCCACTCTTGCTCTGCCGCTGTTGGAAACAATGGGATGGGCGGAAACGAGCAGAGCAAATGCCGTCAAACCACCTGTCCGGCTCGGCTTCATGTACATGCCCCATGGTGTGATCATGGATCGGTTCTGGCCGGCGGATGCCGCGAGTTTCCTATCCTCGCCCCCTCCCGCGCTCGAGTCGCTTCGGCCCGTGCTCGACCAGTGCCTGCTGATGAAAGGCATTTCCGGGGTGCCGATCTCACCCTTCAACGGTGCTCCCCACGCACTCGAACTTTCCACCTGGCTCACCGCCCAACTCCCGGATGCGGACAAAAGGAACCGGGTGAATATCTCGATCTCCGCGGACCAGATCGCCGCCAACTACCTTGGCGCGCTGACATCCCTGCCCTCGTTGGAACTCGCCACGATGCCGCAGACACACAAGGAAAACCAGGAGGGACTGAACGAAGCCTACTACTCCCATTGCAGCTTCCGCTCACCCACCCAAGCGGTCCCCGCCGAGACGAATCCCCGCAGTGTCCTCAAACGACTTTTCGGAAATACCGGTCAGCGCGGCCACCTCTCCAAAGCGGATCCGTTGGACCGCCAGATGCTGGACCTGGTCATCGGCGGAGCGAAAGATCTGCGTAAAAAACTGCCGCAGGACGACCGCCATAAACTCGACGAGTATCTCGACAGCGTGCGCTCCGTGGAGCGCCGCATCGCGGCCATCGAGTTCCGCCAGAAAGACGCGGCGATGGAGAAAGCCGGTTTCGCCGCGAGCAAGCGCAAGGCATCCGACTCGCCACCCATCGAGATCAAGATCCCCGAGGGCGACAAGCGCAGCGAATACATGCAGGTGATGTGCGATCTCAACGTGCTGGCTTTCCAGACGGATACCACCCGCGTCAGCACATACATCGGCTCCACCCCGAACGGTGTCTCCTACCCGGAGCTCGGTTTCTCGGATGCCCACCATTCCCAGACCCACCACAATCAGAATGCCGACAAGATCGAGAAAGTCGCCGCCATCACCGCTTTCAACATCGAGCAATACGCCTACATGGTGAAGAAGATGGCGAGCTTGCGCGAGGGCGACGGCACCCTGCTCGACAATTGCATCATGATGTGGGGTTCCGGCCTGGAGGACGGAAACAAACACGCCCGCGAGAACCTGCCCTTCATCATCGCCGGCAAAGGTGGCGGCAGCATAGATACCGGCCGTTTCATCACCGGTGTCAAAGGCAACCAAGGCGACCTGCTGAACACGCTGCTCGCCTGCGCCGGAGTCGCACACAACCGCAACATCGGCATCGGAACGAAGAAGATTTCGGAAATGACCGTGGGGATCTGACAGGCCCGTGGCCGAAAGCGAATCCTGCCACCCGGCAGCGGTGGCCTATTCCTTTTTGATTTCCGCCAGAGCCGTCGCTGAGGCTTTCTCCCAGTCGTGGCCGTAGGAGACGATCTTCCCATTGGTGTCAATTACTACGTAGGTCGGAATTCCCCGGATATCGTAGTCACGATTCGAAGTGGAAGTTTTCGTTCTCTTCGCGAAGCTGAACTTATACTCCGGGTGCTTTTTTAGAAAATTCCTGATCTCTTCATCATGGTAATATCCGGTGAGGGCGATGATTTCCAGTTTGTCCTGAGGGGCGCTGTCCCAGAACTTCGCGATCTTCGGCATGGTCGCGATACACGGCGCGCATTGGAGTCCCCAGAAATCCAGGATGCGAACCTTGCCTCCGGCCTTTGCCGGATGCGGAGGCGAGTTGAACCAGGTTTCGACATCTATGTCGGGAGCCTGTTTCCCGATAAGATCCAAAGGTTCCACCGGGCGCGCCTCGGGGGCCGGTTTTTCAGGCTCCAGTTGGAGGACGATATCTTCCATGCCGGGTCTGACACGCTGCGAGGCAACGGTGGTTGCCTGAGCCGGGGATTCGATCCCGGCTTTGATCTCGAACCACCCTGACATCAGACCCGTGATACGGAAATTCCCATTGCCATCCGTCACGGTTTTCCTGTTTTTCATAGAGGCATCTACCTCCACGCCAACGGCCGGATTTCCGTCCACGCCAATGACTTTTCCTCCTACCATGCCATCGGCCACTGGCAGCACCATGCGGACAGGATCGCCGGGAACATGGGTCTTCATGCTCACCTCCCGGCTGGATTCCTCATCGTATTTTCCCGCGTTGAGATAAATCAAACCCTTGGCCAATGGGGTCATCACGAAATGCCCGCTGTCGTCGGTGAGGACTTGGCTGATTCTTCGCGGCTGGCCGTCTCCGCTACAGTTTACCCATGCCCCGGCTACAGGGACGCCATCCGCATCAACCACGATGCCTTCCAAAGACTCGGTCGCGGACTTGAGTGTGATGTCCACCTTTCCGATCTCCCCGGCGGGAAAACTGAGTTTCCCCGCACTACCGTCACCGAAGCCCTCCGCTGAAGCATGAATGTAATAGTCCGAGAAACCGGCCCATACGGCATCGAATGAAAACTTCCCGTCATCATCGGTAAGCGTGGGGTGCTGGAAAATTTCCCCGAACATCGCTTCCGGGCGGAAGCCGGCGCTAAGCGTCCCGTGGGACAGACGCACGCGCGCCTTCCGGATTGGTTTGCCAGCTTCGTCGAGAACCCTTCCTTGGATTTTTGCAAAGCCCGCTTTCTTGAGAACCAAGGTCATTTCCACTCCCGGTTCCGCCAGGACGCGATCGGAAACGGAATCCATCCCGTTGGTCGCGAGAGCCGTTCCTCTTTTCAGCTTGGATTCCTGGGCGATGCTGAAGCTCCCGTCCTCGTCTGTCCTGACAGGATAGGACATTCCCCATGAGCCGGGCGCGAAGAGTGCGACTGCGACATCGGGAGCAGGCGCTCCGTTTTCATCAACCACTTTCCCGGTGATGAGTTCGGCATCCGTCACGGGGTTCAGCTTGAACGTGATACGCTTGCGCTCGCCAGCTTCCACCTCAACGGGCAATGTGTATGTCCCATCGAGATAGCCTTTCGGAGGAGCGCGGTGAGAGCGGTAATAAATTTCATGGGTACCGGGAGACAGCCGGACGACCAACGGCTCTTCGATTTTTTTCCCGGTGCTGGCATCGACGATATCAGCCGTCACCTCCGCAGCCTCAACAAGGGTGATATCCGGCAATACTGTCGGTGCCTCGTCGCCAACCTTCACAGGTTCCAGCTCGGGGGAAATCCATTCCGTCTCCAAAGGTGGTATTAGATCGATGCGCAGTCGATATTTCGAGGGCGGCACGGAAAGGAGATGGAACCTTCCTTTTTCATCCGTCCAGGTCGATGAACGGAAAGAAGTCACATAGGGATCGGATTCCGACAAGTTGAATTCCACGTTGCCCGCAGGACCACCATCGGGAAGCAGGATGCGCCCGCTGACGGATCCCGGCTTGGTTAGGATGATTTCATATTCATCGCCATCCGAAACCGGTGTCGTCCAAGATACATGTATGTACATTTCCCCGTATGGCTGCGACAAGGAAGGATCGTCATGCGTCAGGTAAAACCGGACACCCTGAGGCACCCTGTCTATCACGCAACGACCATCCGCATCCGAAACCGCTGACCAGAGGCCTCCGGGCAATACCGGCACAGGCTGAGAAAACGGGATGCGGCTGTTTGCGCGAGAGTCCGCAACCTGGGTAACTCTCAAGCGAACGCCCTGGATCGGTTTCCCGTCCTCCCCCACAATCCTGGTCTTGAGAGTTGTCGAATCCGTCATCGTGATATCCGGATGGGTTTCGGGGGCTTCGTTTTCCCGGTAATATCTGGATTCCATAGCGACCTTGTCGGATTCACTCCCAAGCACGATGGTGGTCACCTCGACTCTTTCCCAGTATTCAGGAACCTCGATCTCCCCGGAAAACACACCTTCAGGATTCGTCGTTCCCGTCGTGATGATTTCCTTCCCGGATCTCTCGACATTCCGATGAATTACAATCACCTCCGCATCGGTGGCGACACTTCCATCGGGATTCAGGACCTTCCTGCTGAAATTCCCCGCTTCCAGAGAAGCCGGTAGAAACGGGATACCTGCCAGAAACAAAAAGACTATCGCGATGATTTGATTGGATGATATCATGAGAAGCACACGGGGATGTTCAAGGATGCGAATTTCTATCAATGCGTGCTGACACGATCAATCGGTAAAGACCTTACGCGGACAACCTCAAGGGAACCGCGCTGTGCGAGCCTGGAAAACCCACCAATCATGAATAGCGGGCACACTTCCCTGGATCTCACCATCTCAGAATCCGCCGACTGAAATCAAATCCCCATCCCCCGCCGGATTCCATTTTTCTAAAAAAACTCCATTTTCGCATTGCCACCTGTGAAAGGGCCGACTAGTTTCCGCGCCCCAACCGTCCAACCCCGCTTTACGATGTCCAAGCACAACTCTCTCAAATCCGCAGCCACCGTCGGCGGCAAACGTTCCGTCCTCAAGCGCTTCGAGCGCGTCAAACTCCTCAAAGAGCGTGGCGAGTGGAAAAAAGGCAACTCGCCGATCGGTCTTCCGAAGACCAAGCACGAAAGCTGATCCGGCTTCGTTGGAACCACCCGCAGTTCTCCCAATTTCCCCGACCCGTTGAGGTCGGTTTCTTTGCACCCATATGTCCGAGGGAGTCCGCCTAAACAAATATCTGGCCTCTTGCGCCGTCGGGTCCCGACGTGCCTGCGATGAGCTGATTTCCTCGGGTCGCGTCGAGGTAAACGGTGCTCCATGCATCAAGCTGGCGACCCGCGTCACCGAGACCGACAGCGTGCGTGTGGATGGGAAACGAGTTTTCCCGAAAGAGGAAATCGTCGTCATTTTCCACAAGCCGCGCGGATTCGTCTGCACCCGTAGCGACGAACTCGGTCGCAAGACGATTTACGATCTCCTGCCCGCCGCGCTCCAGTCGCTCCATCACGTCGGTCGTCTCGATACGGATTCCGAGGGAATGCTGATCCTCACCAACGACGGGGACCTTTCCCAGCAGCTCATGCATCCTTCGAAATCGGTGGAAAAGGAGTACCTCGTCACCTCGAACCAAGCGTTCGAGAACGTGCACCTCGACCAGTTTCTCACCGGCATCCACACCCCGGAAGGCCGATTGAAGGCGAAACGCCTCGAACGCGTCTCCGCCCGCCGTATCAAGGTCGTGCTCGACCACGGCGCCAAACGCCAGATCCGCGTGATGTTCGAGGCCCTCGGCTATCAGGCAACCAAGCTCCTCCGCGTCCGGATAGGCGACCTCTGGCTTGGCGATCTCGAACCAGCCAAATGGGCCATCCTGAACAAAAAGGAAATCGCTCTGATGCTCGGGAAGTGAGTGCCAATCGGCACGCGTGATAGAAAGGACGCGGGGCTGACGTACCCATGCAATGCGTCCAACTGGCTTCACTCGATTCTTTCTCTGTCTGGCGTTTGTCTTTGCCGCTTTCCCGTGTGGTGCTGAGGAATTGCCGAAACTCATCGCTCACCGCGGTGCGTCCGCCTCCGCTCCCGAAAACACCATGGCCTCCTTCAGGCAGGCGTGGAGAGAAGGCGCGGACGGAATCGAGGGCGATTTTACCTCACTGCCGATGGTGCGGTCGTCTGCATCCACGACGACACCACGCGACGGACCGCAGGCAAAAGCTTACGCGTGACAAAAAGCACCTTGGCCGAGCTTCGCGCCCTTGAATACGGAGCATGGAAAAATCCCCGTTTCAAAGGAGAGAAGATCCCCGTCCTCTCCGAAATTCTCGATGAGCTTCCCGCAGGAAAATGGTTTTTTCTGGAGATCAAGGACTCGCCGAGAATCGTGAAGCCGATCTCTCGAAATCCTCGCGGTGAAACGCCCCGATAAAAACAAGCTGGTTCTCATTTCTTTCAGCAAAGAGGTCGTGAAGGCCTGCCGGGAAACGATGCCCGAATACAAGGCTTGCCTCATTTCCTCACTGAAGGAATTTTCGAAAAGCGGCTTCCCGGACAAATATCTCGGCGAACTTGAATGGTCCGGCTCACAGGGCCTGCTCTATAAAGAAAGCGCGCCTGTTTCAAAAGAGTGGCTTGTGAAGGCCGGCGGTGAGGACGGCTTGCTGATGGCTTGGACTGTGGACACCCGGGACGCCGCCTTGCGCGCCGTCTCACTTGGTGCCCGGTTCATCGGCACCAACCGTCCCGGCGCACTGAGAACCGAACTCGAGCCTGCCGCAGCCTCCCGACCCTAGGATCCAAGGAAAATGACGATTTCTGCCAATCCGGAATCGAGAAGTGAGCGGCGCTCCGGTTGATCCTCCCGCTCCAGGTTTTCGCGATTGCCGAGGACGGGGGGGCTTACTATCTTCCGGGAAGATCAAGCCATGAGTTCGAAAAAGTCCAAAAAGCCATCCGCCGTATCCTCCGACCATGCAGCCGAGTTGGTCGCAGTCCACAAGCCTTCGAAAGAATTTTCCAAAAAAGCCCGAATCCCGTCCATGGCCGCCTACGACAGGCTTTACAAGCGCTCCATCGAAAAGCCCGAGAAGTTCTGGGCCGACGAAGCGAAGGAACTCGTCTGGCAGAAACCTTTCGGTAAAGTCCTGGAATGGAAGGCCCCGGATGCCAAATGGTTCGTCGGTGGTAAAATCAACGTTGCGGAAAACTGCGTGGACCGGCACGCCACCGGAGTACGCGCCAACAAAGCGGCGATCATCTGGGAAGGCGAGCCGGGGGACCAACGCACCATCACCTTCGCCCAGCTCCACCGTGAGGTTTGCAAATTCGCCAACGTGCTGCTCGGGCGTGGTGTGAAATCAAAAGACCGCGTCCTCATCTACATGCCGATGATCCCGGAGGCCGCCATTGCCATGCTCGCCTGCGCGCGCATCGGGGCGGTGCACAATGTCGTCTTCGGAGGCTTCGCGGCTGACTCCATCGTGGACCGCCTCGAAGACTCCGGAGCCACCGCGATCATCACTGCGGACGGCGGCTGGAGACGCGGAAAAGTCGTCCCACTCAAACCCGTCGTCGATGAGGCGCTGAAGAGATACGACAGGATCAAAAACATTTTCGTCGTCCGCCGCACCGAAAACGAGATCTCCATGGCCTCCGGGCGCGATCTCTGGTGGCACGAGGAAATGGAAGGCATCTCCGCGAAGCACGAGCCCAAGGGCTTCGACTCCGAGCACCCGCTTTTCATTCTCTACACCTCCGGCTCCACCGGGAAACCGAAAGGCATTCTCCACACCTCCGGCGGCTACCTCACCGGCACCTACTCCACCTGCAAGTATATCTTCGATATGCGCGACGAGGATGTCTACTGGTGCACGGCGGATGTCGGCTGGATCACCGGCCACTCCTACATCGTCTACGGTCCGCTCGCGAACGGCGTCACCCAGGTCATGTACGAAGGCGCTCCGAACGAGCCGGACTGGGGCCGTTTCTGGAAAATCATCGAGGAACACCGCGTCTCCATCCTCTACACCGCACCCACCGCCATCCGCGCCTTCATCAAGGCGGGCGACGAGTTTCCCGAGAAACACGACCTCTCCTCCTTGCGCCTGCTCGGCTCCGTCGGCGAACCGATCAACCCCGAGGCATGGCACTGGTATCACGAGAAAATCGGCGCCGGCAAATGCCCCATCGTCGATACCTGGTGGCAGACCGAGACCGGCTCCATCCTCATTTCCCCCATCCCCGGCGCCACCCCCTGCATCCCCGGCACCGCCACACGACCCTTTTTCGGCATCGATGCGGCCATCCTTGACGATGAAGGAAACGAGTGTCCACCGGATGTCCCCGGTCGTCTCGTCATCCGCAAGCCCTGGCCTTCCATGACACGCGCGATCTACGGCGACAAAGCACGTTTCAAAAAAACCTACTTTTCCGACTACCCCGGCCTCTATACCGCCGGCGATGGAGCGAAAAAAGATAAGAAAGGCAATTTCTGGATCATCGGTCGTCTGGATGACGTGCTCAACGTCTCCGGCCACCGCCTCGGCACCGCGGAGATCGAGAGTGCACTGGTCGCCCATCCCGCCGTCGCGGAAGCTGCGGCCGTCGGTCGGCCCCACCATCTCAAAGGACAGGCGGTAGCCGTGTTCGTCACCTTGAAATCAGGGCATGATTCCACTCCCGAGCTGGAAATGGAACTCCGCAACCACGTCGGCAAAGTCATCGGTGCCATCGCCAAACCCGACGATGTCTACTTCACTCCCTCCTTGCCAAAAACCCGCTCCGGGAAAATCATCCGACGGTTGCTCAAGGAGCTTGTCACCACGGGGACGATCTCGGGCAGCGTCACGACTCTCGAGGACATGGGCGTGATCGAAAGCCTCAAGGCGCTCCTCAAGAAATAATTCCCCCCCGAATGACATCCACACGTTACCTCATCTGCCGCGTCGCCCAGTCTTTCGGTTACAACCGGAAGAACATCCGCATGGGCGATGCCGCCAGCGAGATGCATCTGCTTAAAGAAGCGGAAGCCTTTCTCGGAAAAGCCGTTTGGAAAAAAGTGGAACACATCGAGGAACTCTCCGTGGAATACTGGAATCTCCGGAAACTCGTCAAGGAACGCGACCGGGTCGCAACCGAGGTAGACGCCTGTGAGAAAAGCCTGGCCGAGGCACACGAAGAACGCGCCAGCCTCCTGGGGGTATCCAACGAACCTTTCCAGGAACTCCTCGAAGAACGCCAGAACATCCTCAACGAACTGGAGAATCAGGCTCGCGACAGGGATCTTATCGTAGCGAAAGCCCGCGAAGTCAGACGAAACTACGATGGGGTCAAAATGAAAAAAGAAGTTCTCGAGAAAGAGAACGCACACACCGAAGAAGACTTGACGAAAATTTCCGGACGTTTGGATAAGCTCAGACAGGAGTTCGCCGACCTGAAAATCAGACGGCAGGTCGTCGCCGAAAAGATCGCCGCAGGAGATGAGCGCATCGATGCGATCGAATCCGAAATCAAGGAGCGAAAAAAAGACCGCCGGGGGCACGCTTCGGCCGCCTTCCAGCACATCGGCGAGGCGAACCAACGCATGTCCACCCTGCGTGCCGAGATCGGCTTGGTCGATACACAGATGCGCCAGCTCTTTACCGAGATCGGCCGCCATATCAGCCGTCACGCCAGTACGAACCATGATTGCGCCAAGGCCTGCAAGGAACAGCGCGGTCTCGTGGACGTGATGTCCGCGCTACGCCGCTCCGTCCTCCTCAATCACAAGCTCGCGGAAAATTCCTAGATCGGCGGAACGCGGATTTTCACCCGCACGATACCATCCCCGCCTTTACAATCCGGCGATCCCCTGTCACACCCCTGAAAGTTTAACGAACACTCGCGCGCACATGCCAAAAGACACCTCGATCCGCAAAATTCTCGTCATCGGCTCCGGCCCCATCGTCATCGGCCAAGGCTGTGAGTTCGACTACTCCGGAGTCCAGGCCTGCAAAGCCCTCAAGGAAGAAGGCTACGAAGTCATTCTGGTGAATTCGAACCCCGCCACGATCATGACCGATCCGGAGTTCGCCCATCGCACCTACATCGAGCCCATCACTCCGGACGTTGTCGAAAAGATCATCATACGCGAGAAGCCGGACGCGCTCCTCCCGACGCTTGGAGGCCAGACCGCGCTGAACACATCGATGGATCTGTTCAAAGCAGGCACCCTCGAAAAGCACGGTGTGAAAATGATCGGAGCCAACGCCGAGGCTATCGACAAGGGTGAGGACCGCCATCTTTTCAAAGAGGCCATGGAGAAAATCGGTCTCGATATGCCGCGCTCCGGCATCGCCCGCACCAAAGAGGAGGCCCGTGAGGTTGCCACTGAGATCGGCACTTTCCCGCTCATCGTCCGCCCCGCCTTCACCCTCGGCGGCCAGGGCGGCGGCATCGCCTACAACAAGGAAGAGTTCGAGGAAATCGTCCACCGCGGCCTCGATCTCTCACCCGTTTCCGAAGTCCTCATCGATGAATCGCTTCTCGGCTGGAAGGAATTCGAAATGGAAGTGATGCGAGACCGCGCGGACAACTGCGTGGTCATCTGCTCCATCGAAAACCTCGATCCCATGGGCGTCCATACCGGAGATTCCATCACAGTAGCGCCCATCCAGACCCTTACCGACCGGGAGTATCAGATCATGCGGGATGCTTCCTTTGCCGTCATCCGCGAGATCGGCGTGGAAACCGGCGGCTCGAACATCCAGTTCGCCACCGATCCGAAGACCGGCCGCATGATCGTCATCGAGATGAACCCGCGCGTCTCCCGGTCCTCCGCGCTCGCCTCGAAAGCCACCGGATTCCCCATCGCGAAGATCGCCGCGAAACTCGCCGTCGGCTACACGCTCGACGAGCTTCCGAACGACATCACCCAGGTCACTCCGGCTTCCTTCGAGCCGACCATCGACTACGTGGTCACGAAAATCCCGCGTTTCACCTTCGAGAAATTCCCTACGGCGAACGCCGTCCTCACCACCTCCATGAAGTCCGTCGGTGAGGCCATGTCCATCGGCCGCACTTTCAAGGAATCCATGCAGAAATGTCTGCGCTCCCTGGAAACAGGCCGCTGGGGCTTCGGATTCGACAAGGGCGACCCACAATCCCCCACCAAGGACGAGATTCTCCGCAAGCTCCAGATCCCCAATTGCGAGCGCATCTTCTGGCTCCAGACCGCCTTCGTCCACGGTTGGACCCTTGAGGAAATTTACGAGGCCACGAACATCGACCCCTGGTTCCTCCGCCACCTCGAACAGATCGCCGAGGAAGGAAAAAACCTCGCCACCCTCGATCTCCGTACCGCGAAAAAGCTCGGTTTCTCCGACCGCCAGATCGCCAAAGCCCGCGCCGCTGCTCCCGCCATCCACGACGCCTCCATCCACGGCGAAAAAGACCAACCCGCCGGAGCACCACCCCGCGCCGAACCCGAAGGAGCCGTCGCCGACGTGCCCACCGAGGACACCATCCGCGCCGAGCGCAAAGCCAAAGGAATCATCCCCACCTACCGCCTCGTCGATACCTGCGCCGCCGAGTTCGAGGCCTTCACCCCGTATTTCTACTCCACCTACGGCGATGAAAACGAAGCACGTTCCTCCGATAAAAAGAAAATCATCATTCTCGGTGGCGGCCCGAACCGGATCGGCCAGGGCATCGAGTTCGACTACTGCTGCGTCCACGCCGCCTTCGCCCTGAAAGAACTCGGCTACGAGACCATCATGGTCAACTCGAACCCCGAGACCGTCTCCACCGATTACGATACCTCGGACAAACTCTTCTTCGAGCCGCTCACCCTCGAGGACGTGCTCAACATCTGCGATCAGGAGAAACCCCACGGCGTCATCGTCCAATTCGGAGGTCAGACCCCGCTCAACCTCGCCGCGGATCTCGAACGCCACGGCGTCCCCATCATCGGCACCTCGCCAAAAAACATCGAGCTCGCCGAGGACAGGAAATTTTTCTCCGCCCTGCTCGACAAGCTCGGCCTCAAGCAAGCCGAAGCCGGAACCGCCACCAACGAAGCCGAAGCCATCGAAGTCGCCAACCGCATCGGCTACCCCGTCCTCGTCCGCCCTTCCTTCGTTCTCGGAGGCCGCGCGATGATGATCGTTTACTCCGATACCGATCTCTCCACTTACATGCGCGAGGCCGTCACCGCCTCCCCGGAGCGTCCCGTGCTCGTCGACCGTTTCCTCGACAACGCCACCGAGATCGATGTCGACTGCATCAGCGATGGCGAGACCTCCGTGGTCGGCGCCATCATGCAGCACATCGAGCAAGCCGGCATCCACTCCGGGGACTCCGCCTGCTGCATCCCGTCCATCTCCATTTCCGACGAGATCAAAGCGAAAATCGACAAGGCCGCCAAAGATCTCGCCCGCGAGCTCGAAGTTCGCGGCCTGATGAACATCCAGTTCGCCGTGAAAGACGAGGAACTCTACGTCATCGAGGTCAATCCCCGCGCCTCACGCACCGTCCCGTTCGTCTCGAAAGCCACCGGAGTTTCCCTGGCCAAGCTCGCCGCGAAAATCATGGTTGGTGAAAAACTCGCCGACATGGGCTACACGGAAACCCTCCACCCCACCCATTTCTCCGTAAAAGAAGCCGTCTTCCCATGGAACCGCTTCCCCGGCATCGACATCGTGCTCGGCCCGGAGATGAAATCCACCGGAGAAGTCATGGGCATCGACAAGGACTGGGGCATGGCCTACGCGAAATCCCAGATGGCCGCCTTCAATCCGCTCCCTACCGAAGGCACCGTCTTCCTCTCCGTCGCGGACATGGACAAGGAACGCGCCGTCGCCGTCGCACGCGATCTTCACGAGCTCGGCTTTAAAATCGTTTCCACCGGCGGCACCCTCACGAAGCTCGCCGAGGCCGGCATCCCGGCGGAACGCGTCTACAAAGTCCTGGAGCAAGCCCGCCCGAACGTCATCGACATGATGAAGAACAACGAGATCAACTACCTCATCAACACCCCAGCGACCCACGAGTCCCGCGCCGATGAGATCCTGATCCGTTCCACCGCCATCGCCCAGAAAATCTCCTACGCCACCAACATGGCCGCCGCCGAAGCCACCGTGAAAGGCATCCGCTCCCTCAAGGAAATCGAGTTCACGGTGCAGAGCATTCAGGAGTATCATTCCGTTTAGATTTCGGTATTATTCTCCGAACAGTGTCTTTCCTGACTCCAGACCATGTCGCCGAACACCTCCAAAGCATTGAATTCGCTGCGGAGCATATTGTCGGCGACGTTCATCTCTGGGACAATGGGCTGACGATCTCAAAACTGGCCTACTGCCGGGCACCGCACGACCTACGCAGCGCGGGAATCGCCGTGATCAATGTTCCAATCGGTGGGACAAGTCAGCAGGCGGTTGGAAGCATGAAAGCATCCGGAGCGCCTGTAGTGGTCGCTCTCGGTGGTAGAGACGATTGGGAAATTTGGCGGCAGTCGTTTTCCGGCTCGGCTCGTCTTATTGGAAATGGAAATTCCCGCGAACTCGGAGGTTTCCTGCGCGAGAACCGGTCCGATCTAAACCCGGATGCAATCTACCGCGCAAAACTATGGGGCCGCTCCGAAGCCAAATCGATTCAACCGGAATTAATCGATCTCAGCTACCTTCCTCTGGTCGAACGCGGACTCGGTGACAAGGTAGCAGCTTTGCTAGAAAATTGTTTTAGCTCCTTGGTCGGCGAACTCGGCTGGGAGATGAATGATGAAACCCCTCTCAGAAAAGCTAAATGGCTAGTCCAAGCTCCTTTCTGGTTACTTGCCGCAAAGGTCTTGAGAGACAAACAGGTCACCGGATTTAAGAATATCGAACTCGCGGATTTCCCGACAACTTTTGGAAGACTCGCCAAACACTACCAGTCAAAGCATTCGGAACCCACGCCCGTAACCGTAGCAAAATATCAGATCAAGGCTCTCGAGGCAGTTGCGAAGCAAATTGACTGTTTCCCGTCTTTGGAACTGATGAGCACCGAGGCTCTCGGTCATGTGTACGAAAGCGCGATTATAAATAAGGAAACACGGAAACGCTGGGGCACCCACTCCACCCCCGTGTGGTTGATCGACTACATGCTCGGTCGATTGCGCCCTCTCATTGCCGAAATGCCTGTGGAAAGGAGGAAAGTCTTCGAGCCGGCTGCAGGTCATGCCGGATTTTTGGTCGGCGCGCTTCGGGTTTTGGACGAATTGATGCCGAGGCAGAATCAGCAACAAAGAAAAGATTACCTTCGGAAAAGACTCTCGGGTGTCGATATCGACGACTTCTCCCAAGAGGTTGCGCGTCTCGCACTAACTCTCGCTGATGTGCCGAATGCCAATGGCTGGGCACTGGAACACGCTGACATGTATCAAGGAGACTTGCTCGCACGTCGCATCAGTCAATCTGACATCGTTCTGGCAAATCCTCCGTACGAAAATTTCTCGGCGAAGGACCGGCAGAAAGGATCTCTCGTAAACAAAGCAGCGGAAGTATTCGACCAAACAATGCTGCACCTTCCTCGTGGCGGAATCTTTGGCTTCGTCATGCCGCAGTCCTTTCTCACCAGCAAGGAAGGTGTCGAGACAAGACGCAGGTTGTTGAACGAATGCGAAGTTTTGGAGATGACTTTGTTTGCTGACAAAGTCTTCGAATTTGGCCAGCCCGAATCGGTCGTAATCCTCGGACACAAACCAATGCGGAAGACACACGCTCGGAAGGCAATGACCTACCAGAGAGTGCGCGAGAAGCAGGTTGCAATTTTCAAAGAAAGTTACGAGCCTTCCAGTTCAACCGAGATCGATCAGACAGATTTTCTCAAATCGGATCAGATCACACTTATCCTGCCAGAGTTATCGAATCTTTGGAATAGCTTGAAGAAAAGCCCTTGTCTTCGTGAGTTTGCACACGTTGGGCAAGGGTTGATTCACAAAGGGAAAAAAGATCCATCGGTATCTGAAACAACAGAACGAGTTTCCGATACCCGTTTCAAAGGAGCCAAAGAGGGCTTTGTTGGTTGGAAGGAAATTCAGTTAACTCATCGTCTTCCAGAAACAAGGTGGTTGAGTTTAAATAAGAATACGATCCGCCGCCCAATGAGTGGAACAGCGGTCGGTATTCCACAGGTTCTCCTGAACTACGCCCCGGTCAGCCGTTACGAATGGAAACTAAAAGCGCTTCTGGATTCATCCGGCCACCCGCTTACCAGTCGCTTTCTAGTAGTCAGGCCAAGCGGGAATAACATCTCTCTTCAAACTCTTTGGGCGATCCTGAACTCGCCAATCGCAAATGCCTATTCTTTCGGTGTTTCGTCCAAAAGAGATGTTACCGCCGGGCAAATACGAGAGCTGCCGTTGCCACTTGATATCGATTCCCGTCCCATGGATTCCGTTGACCGTGCGGTAGATTCTTACTTCGAGGCCGCGCAAGAATATGATGATCTGAAATCCAAAGGCCTATTGGTTTCAGAAGAGGATCTGTTTAGTGCGTCATCCTCATCTCACTTCTCCTTGGCCGATGCCGAACTCAATCTGAAGTATCTCCATTGGCGAGTGGATGCCGAAGTGCTCAAACTTTACGAACTTCCACCAGAACTTGAGAGAGAGCTTCTTGATATGTTCACTGGCGTAGAGCGCCGTGGAGTTCCTTTTCATCAGAGAGAATATTTTCCCGCACATTTCACTGATTTACAACGGCTTGAGGATTTACTCGCGATCACGGCGGACTGGGAAAAAACCTCCATCCGTAAGACGGAGCTGATTGATAAAAAGATTACGAAGGACGCCACGGAGGAGGAATTGCAGGAGCTGGATCGGCTCAAGTTTCTGACTGAAGCACGCGGTGAACTGTTCGCTCCATTGCCCTTTGTCCAATTGGAAGCTCTCAAAAAACGCCTGCAATCAAAAGGCCAGTGGAAGGGGGATTTATGAACTCTTCACCCTTTTTGTATCCATCCGAACCACATTCCAGACGTCACGGTCCGACAGGTTACTCCACCTACCGGCATTACCGTCCTTGGTTGCGGGACGAATTTTGCTTCCGTTGCGTTTATTGCCTGAGACGTGAGGCATGGGCTTTTCACGACAGTGATTTCGAACTGGATCATGACGTCGCCCAAAGCATCGCTCCGGAACTTTGCAAGGAATACACCAACTTGGTCTACGCCTGCCACAACTGCAACAAGCGTAAAGGAAATAGGAATCTTCCTTCACCCTCAGATGTCGGCTACGGAGCCTGTATGGAGGTATTGATGGCGGGAACGGACAGTGGGAAAATCAACGCGCTGAACGACGATGGAACGAGAATCATCGACGAACTATCATTGGATGCCCGCAAGATAACGGAGATGCGTCGAAAATACATCGGCATGATCAGAACTTTCGAGAAATACGACAAACCCAGCTTAAAACTCTGGATGGGATTTCCCGATGACCTTGATCTACCGGATCTCGCAGACGTAAGGCCTCAACCAAAAGGAAATACGAAGCCGCAGGGGATTTCCGTATCCTGGTTTGAAAAGAAAGAAAGGCAGGAGCTACCGGAAATCTACGAATGATGAGTTCCCACCAGTTTTGATGTGCATCAGAATGGGTGGGGAAGTTCGAGTCAGTCAACTGACCTTAAATTACCGTCCTACAACGGTTTCCCCCAACTCCTAATTTCCTCCTAGTTACCTCCTAGTTTCTCCTAAATTAGGACTTGGGATCTATTTCCTCCTCCACCAGGCAGCAAGAGTGCTTCCAATCAGGCTGTGGATTACGGCAGAGATCGCAGCAGGCACGGGGGCGAGGGCGATACTTGGAAAGTGCTTGGTTGCCAGTGCGGCACCGAGTCCGCTGTTCTGCATTCCAACCTCGATGGAGATGGTGCGGCGGAGGCTTTCGGGACAGCCGGTGAGTTTCGCGAAGAGGTAGCCGAGCAGGAAGCCGATGGCGTGGAGGAGGAAAACGGAAAGGAAAAGCCAACCTGCCGCCGCCGCGATCTCATCCCGTTTCCCGGCGACGATACACCCGACGATGGCGACCACCACGAGGGCACTGACAAGAGGTCCGAGGGAATCGATCCATGAGCGGATTTTGCCGGGATTCGTCATCCGGCCAAGGAGGGTGTTTGCGGTAATCCCGAAAATGAGCGGGAGAAGCACGACGATGACCATCGATTTGAAAAGCGCCCATGCGTCGACAGGCATCCATGCCCCGGCCAGCCAGCTTGTGAGCAAAGGCGTGGCGACTACTGCGGTCATCGTAGAACAGAGGGTCATCAGCACGCTCAGCGGAACGCTCGCTTTCGCCAGGTAGCAGATCACGTTCGAGGCGGTGCCTCCCGGGCAGCATGCGACAAGTATGAGGCCGAGGGCGAGGCCGGCTTCCAGATGAAATGCTCTCGCGAGACTCCATCCCACCAGCGGCATGATTGCGAACTGTGCGAAGACACCGAGGGCGATCCGTTTCGGGTCTTTCAGGACGGAGGAGAAATCCGAGAATCTCAGGGTCAGCCCCATTCCCAGCATGACCACGCCCAGAGCTGTCGCGATCCAAGGCTGGAACCAGATCCAGGCATCCGGTCGCAGCCATGCCCAGGTGCACCCGAGAATGAGCCAGAGCGGAAATCCCGCAGTCAGTATTCCGGAAATTTTCGCGAGCCTCATGAGCGCCGATCATCCCCAGATCCGTCCGACCGTCCAGCAGAGACCCACGCCTACGGCCATGGTGGAGAGCGGTTTGGCAAGAACGGGCTGGTATAGCAACTGCTTGATCGGATTTCTGCCAAGCAGCACCGTCCAGAAATTCAGTTCATCCGCCATGACCCCAGGAAGCCAGGAAAAGATCGGAATTCTTCCTTCTCTGGAGATGCTGCCTTTCTTCGATGAAAAATTCATCAAAGCGGTCGGCCTAGGGTATGCCGCCTATGCGAGTTACGGCAGTATCGCCAGGGAAATGCTGGTGGGAAATTTGGCGGGAGGGTTGATCCCGTGGGAAATCTTCGCGACCGAAGTCCTCGCGCTCCCCGGCCAGAGAAACCAGTGGACGATCGCTTTTTTTTCGAAACCCAGCCCGGTGGAACTCGTCCTCCAGACCGCCGTTCACAGGGGTTTCCACACGGACAGCACTTCAGGGGTGAAAAAAATTCCGACCAGGCTGCAGATCGGGATCGAGAGTTGCAACTCGGTCACCCGTCATCATTTCCTGAAATGGCTGGAGACGCTCAACCTGGGCACCAAGCCCGAAGTGATCTTCAAGTTCCTGCCCATGGACCAGCGTTTGCAGGGACTCACGGCGGACGCTCTCGATGGCTTCATCGCCCGGAGTCCATGGGGCCATGTGGCGGAGGAGAGAAATCTCGGAACGCTGGTGGAGGATTTCTCCAAGACGCCGCCCGATCAGTTGTTCGTCACGGTATGCCACAGGAATCTCGCCGTCTGCCAAAGGCTTTGTGACGACGGGGCTGCCTTGGCCGAGCTTCTCGGAAGCTAGAAGAAGGCTGGCCGAGCGGACGTTTCTCGAAAGCGCCGCAAGCCGTATGGACGCGAGCGGAAGGCCACGCATTCCTTTCGTTTTCCTGGCGAAAGCTGCGAAGCGCTATGACATCGCGAACTCGGGCGAAGACATGAAGGCCGACATCTCCGGGATCGCCGCCGAACTCCGGAATCTCCAGCGCCTCGCCCTCCTGCCTCCGCAGATCGCCGCGAACGAGCAGACTGCCAGGCTGCTGGCCTATTCCTGATCGCATTCCACGGCCAGCAGACTCAGGAATACTTCCGCGATCCATGGCAACGGGCTTCCGGCATTCCACCACGCGCTGTAACTGCGGCGCAAAGGATCCGAGGAAATTTTCAGGAGTTTGAGATCTCCCGCGGAGACGTGCGGTTCAGCGAACGCCTCGGGAAGGAACGCGAGGCACTGCCCCTGGAGAGCCATGTCCCGCGCGGCCGAGGCATCCGGCATGATCCAGCGCCTCAGTCCCCGGACGGATTTCTGAAAAAGCTCGGAAGCCACCAGATCCGCCGCCATCCGGTCAGGAAAAACCAGCACGCTCCGGCGGAGCTGCGCGGTCGTCACTTTTCCGCTCAAGCCCATGTCGTGGAAGGGAGCGGCATAGACCTGGAGGACCTCGCCCATGAGCTGCCGTCTGACCACATCGCGCGGTACGCTCTCGCTGCTGCCGATCTGGAAATCCAGTTCCATTTCCCCGGACCTGTCGCCGCCGCTATGGATATGGACGATCTCCACATCCGCGTTGGGAAAGCATTCGCAAAAGGCGGACATGGCCGGCTGGGTCAGCACCGCCCTGGCGCTCGCCGAAACTCCGAAGACCAGAGTTTCCTCCCGGCCGTCCATTTTCGCCAGTTTCGACCGTATGGAAGCCATACGGAAAAGCAGGTCCTCCACGATGGGAAGCAGACGGATCGCCGCTCCGTTCGGGCTGACATGGGGGCCGGATCTTTTGAAAAGCGAGCACCCCACATCCTCCTCCAGCGCTTTGAGCGCGTGGCTGATCGCCGAAGGGCTTACCCCGAGGGTTTGGGCTGCCGCCGAGAACGTGCCTTCTTTCACCGCCACGTAGAACATCTGCAGCCGCTTCAGGTCCAGGATTTCCGTGTCGATCACGGGCAGCACCGCGCCGTCTCCGGTCTTTTGGTGAATTTTGCTCAACATGGCTCTTGGAGGAAATACCCAGCACCCGCCATGCCACCCCGCTTTTTCCGGATGTTCCACGGTGCGCCCACCCAGGCCCTATGCTGACTTTTTTTCACCGTCCGCTCCACGCCAACGGCATATCGGGTGCTTTTTCCAAAGGTGTGAAGGCGGGCGCAAACTGTCCCTCCAAACCAGCCAATGAACTACAGCCCCATACCTATGAAACTACGAAACATGATACCGAACCTCCCGCTGAAGAGCGCTCTTCTCGCGTTGGCCGTCGCCACCGCGCACGCCGCACCGCCCACAGCCGAAGTCAATACCACCGGCCTCGCCGTCACGGATGATACCGTCACAGTCGGCCAGCTCCACTCCGCCACGGGAACGATGGCTATCAGCGAGACCG
This sequence comes from uncultured Verrucomicrobiae bacterium, assembly GCA_963729485.1. Classification (GTDB taxonomy): domain Bacteria; phylum Verrucomicrobiota; class Verrucomicrobiia; order Verrucomicrobiales; family Akkermansiaceae; genus Luteolibacter. Next base: position 238,108 of record CAVSNV010000009.1, on the reverse strand, counting down.
GCTCCATCCAGGCGGAGCAGCTCGCCATCGACGAGATCAACGCCGCCGGCGGGGTCCTCGGCCGCCAGATCAAAGTCATCAAGGAAGACGGAGCCAGCGATTGGCCGACTTTCGCGGAAAAAGCTAAGAAGCTGCTCGTCAGCGACAAGGTCGGCACCGTGTTCGGCTGCTGGACATCCGCCTCACGGAAAGCGGTTCTTCCGGTTTTCGAAAAAGAGAACGGAATGCTCTACTACCCGACCTTCTACGAGGGCCTCGAGCAATCCAAGAACGTGATCTACACCGGCCAAGAAGCCACCCAGCAGATTCTCGCCGGTCTCGACTGGATCGCGAAAGAGAAGAAAGCGAAGACCTATTACCTGATCGGCTCCGACTACATCTGGCCGCGCACCTCGATGAAGATCGCCCGCAAGCACATCGAGACCAAGCTCAAGGGAAAGGTCGTCGGTGAGGAATTCTACGCGCTGGGCACCACCCAGTTCGGATCTCTCATCAACAAGATCAAGCTCAAGAAACCGGACGTGATCTACGCGGCGGTCGTCGGCGGCTCGAACGTTTCCTTCTACAAGCAGCTCAACGCGGCCGGAATCACCAGTGCGAAACAGACGCTGCTCACCATCTCCGTCACGGAGGACGAGGTGCTCGGCATCGGCGGTGAAAACCTCGCCGGCTTCTACTCCGCGATGAAATATTTCCAAAGTCTCGACAACGAGAACAACAAGAAATTCGTCGCCGCCTTCAAAGCGAAATACGGCAAGGACAGCGTCATCGGGGATGTCACCCAGGCCGCCTACCTCGGACCGTATCTGTGGAAAGCCGCGTGTGAGAAAGCGGGCAGCTTCGATATCGACAAAATCGCCGCGGCCTCACCGGACATCGAGCTGGATACCGCTCCCGAAGGCTATGTGAAAGTCCACCCGAACCACCACCTCTGGAGCAAGCTCCGGATCGGCCAGTGGCAGAAGGACGGCCAGGCGAAAGTCCTCTACGAGTCCGATCTGCTCGAACCCGATCCGTTTCCCAAAGGCTACCAGTGATCAATGAAGGATCCGCGCCGCGGACCGTTTGAATCATCCACAGGAGGGCCGGGTCCGGTCCCGGCCCTCCTCACCCTCTCCAGAAACCCGGTTTCCCTTTTTTCCAATCCTAACATTTTCATATCATGGGCGAATATACCAATGAAGAACTCCAGAGCATTTTCCTGATGCAAGGCTTTTCCGGCCTCAGCCTTTTCAGCGTGCTCCTGCTCATGGGCCTGGGCCTCGCCCTCATTTTCGGCCAGATGGGCGTCATCAACATGGCTCACGGCGAGTTCATGGCCATGGGCGCCTACACCGTGTATCTGTGCTCGAACCTCACCGAGCAATACGCGCCGAGCTTCGGTCCCTACTATTTCATCGTCTCCATTTTCTTCGCATTCACCATCTGCGCCATCATGGGCGCGTTGGTGGAATGGCTGCTCATACGACACCTTTACCACCGACCGTTGGACACGCTCCTAGCCACCTGGGGACTCAGCCTCATCATGCAACAGGGATACCGCCAGATTTTCGGCGCACGCGAGGTAAGCCCCACGCTCCCCGATTGGCTCATGGGTTCCTACGCCGCCTCCGACATGATCGATATCCCCATCAACGGTGTGTTCGTCCTCTGCCTCTCGCTGGTCATCACCGTCTCACTGATCCTTTTCATCTTCCGGTCGAAATTCGGACTTCGGCTGCGCGCCACCGTCCAGAACCGCAAGATGAGCGGCGCGGTCGGGATCAACACAGGGAAGGTGGATCGCCTCGCGTTCGCTCTCGGCTGCGGCATCGCAGGCATCGCTGGAGCCGCTTTCACCACCATCGGCTCGACCGGACCGGATAGCGGCAGCCGCTATATCGTGGACGCTTTCCTCGTCGTCGTCGCCGGTGGCTCGGCCAGCCTGCTCGGCTGTGTCGCCTCCGCCTTCGGGATCGCCCAGGCCCAGTCCATCCTCGAATTTTTCCTGGAAGGGACCAAGGGCAAGGTCGCCACCCTGCTGGTCATCGTGATCGCCCTGATGATTCGCCCGCAAGGACTCTTCCCGAGCAAAACCCGCGGCAACTAACCCCCGACCTCCGTACCCATGAACTCAGCGTTATTCCGATCGTTATTCAAAACCAAAGGGGAGGCCATCGCGTTCGCGTTGTTCGCGGTCTTCCTGCTTCTCGTGCTACCGCTCGTCCTGCCGGTCTTCCGCCTGAACCTTGTTGGGAAATACCTGAGCTTCGGCTTCGTAGGTGTCGGACTGGTTCTTCTGTGGGGCCGCTGCGGTGTGCTCAGTCTCGGCCAGGGAGTTTTCTTCGGACTCGGAGGATACTGCATGGCGGCATTCCTGAAGCTCGAAGCATCCGATCCGGAGACCACTTCCATCCAGACCACCCCGGGCATCCCCGATTTCATGGACTGGAACCAGATCACCGAGCTGCCTTCCATCTGGAAACCTTTCGAGAGCCTGCCATTCACTATCCTCGCGATCTTCGTGGTGCCCGCCGTCGTCGCGTTCATCATCGGCTGGGCATTGTTTCAGCGCAGGGTCGGCGGGGTGTATTTCGCGATCATCACCCAGGCCATCGCGCTGATCTTTTCCCTCGGCATCGATGGCAACCAGGGACTCACCGGCGGGCGCAACGGGATCACGGATCTACGCACTTTGCTCGGCTGGGACATCCGTTCGGAAAATGCGCAACAGATCCTCTACTTCTTCTGTGTCATCCTGCTGTTCATCGTCGCCCTCGGGGCGAAATACATCGTCAACACCCGCCTCGGGCGCGTTCTGGTGGCCATCCGCGACCGGGAGGAACGGGTCCGCTTCTCCGGCTACAACGTCGCCATGATCCGAGCCTTCATCTTCGCCTTCGCGGCGATGTTGAGCGGGGTGGGAGGTGCGATGTTCGTCCTTCAGGTCGGCTTCATGTCGCCCTCTATCGTGGGCATCGTCCCGTCCATCGAGCTCGTGATTTTCACTGCGGTAGGCGGGCGGCTCTCCGTGATGGGCGCCATCCTCGGCTGCCTGGTGGTGAACTGGAGCAAGAGCACCTTCTCCGAGGCCTACCCGGACCTCTGGCTCTACCTGATGGGCGGCACCTTCATCGCGGTCGTCATGTTCTTCCCGAACGGCCTTGCCGGCATTTTCGACAAGCTGCCCGCGATGAAAGCGAAAATCGCCGGCCTCTTCGGCAAGTCCTCCTCTGTGAAATCTCCTCAAAACTCCCCGATTACCGATGAAAACTGAACACGAAGACATCCTCGCGATCGAAGACCTCGGAGTCTCGTTCGACGGGTTCAAGGCCGTTGACGGATTCAATTTCTACCTCGCCGAGAACCATGTGGCGGTGATCATCGGGCCGAACGGTGCGGGCAAGACCACCGTGCTGGACCTGATCTGCGGCAAGACCCGGGCCACCTCCGGTAGCGTGAAATTCAAGGGCCGCGAGCTCCGGAAGAAGAGCGAGTTCAAGATCGTCCGGGCGGGGCTTGGGAGGAAATTCCAGACTCCCTCCACCTACGAGAATCTTACGGTTTTCGAGAACCTGGAGCTTCTCCCACCCCGCCGGACGCGGAGTGATCGGCTGCCTGCTTTTCCGCAGAACGGAAGAAATCATGGGACGCATCAACAAAGTGGCGAAGACCATAGGCATGGAGGACAAGCTGGATACCGAGGCCGGCATCTTGAGCCACGGCCAGAAGCAATGGCTGGAGATCGGCATGCTGCTGATGCAGGAGCCGGAGGTCATCATGCTCGACGAGCCGGTGGCCGGTATGAGCGTGCGCGAGCGCGCGCAGACGGCGGAGCTCATCCGTGAAATTTCGAAGGACCGCTCGGTCATCGTCATCGAGCACGACATGGAGTTCGTCCGGGAGATCGCGGACCGGGTCACCGTCATGCACATGGGAAAAGTCATCGCGGAAGGCTCCATGGAGAAAGTCAGCGCGGATCCGAAAGTCATCGAGGTCTACATTGGCCACTAACCGTCAACTACTATGCTTGCAGTAAATAATTTGGAAGTCGGCTACGGCCAGAGTCTCGTGATCCCGGAGCTGAGCTTCGAAGCGGAGAAGGGCCAGATCGTCGGCATCGTCGGGCGCAACGGGATGGGGAAAAGCACGCTTTTCCGCTCGCTGATCGGCATGATCCCCAGCCGCTCCGGAACCATCAGTCTCGACGGAAAGGACATCACCAAGGCACCCCCGTACCGCAGGGTCGCCCAAGGCATCGCCTTCGTCCCTCAAGGGCGGATGATTTTCCCCTATCTGAGTGTCTACGACAATCTCATCTCCGGGGTGCAGGGCCGGGTAAAGCGCGATGCCGTGGAGGAAATCTACGCCCTTTTTCCCGTGCTCCAGGAGATGAGGAAACGCAAGGGCGGCAACCTCTCCGGAGGCCAGCAGCAGCAGCTCGCCATCGGCCGCGCGCTGATGACCAATCCGTCCGTCCTCCTTCTCGACGAGCCGACCGAGGGCATCCAGCCATCCATCATCAAGGACATTTCCCGCACTCTCCGCGAGATCCGTGATCTGAAGGATCTCACCATCGTCGTCAGCGAGCAGGTGCTCAGCTTCGTGCTCGATACCTGCGACCGCATCCTGGTCATCGACAAGGGGCGTCTGGTCCGGGAGGACGACCGCGCCAGTGTCGATGCGGACAAGATCAAAGCCATGCTCGCCGTCTGAAAATTTCTCCTACAACCCCGAACCAATACCAATGCTATGAAAACACTGATCAAAGTCGACCTGGATGCCACCCCGGAATCCCAGGACTGTCTCCACAACCGCTGGCATCCCGATATCCCCATGGTCGCCACCGTCAAGCCGGGCGATGAATTCCGCGTCGAGTGCATCGACTGGACCGGCGGCCAGATCAAGAACGACGATACCGCCAACGACATCGATGTGGTCGACCTGTCCAAAGTCCACTACCTCTCAGGACCGATCGGTGTGGAAGGCGCGGAGCCTGGCGATCTGATGGTTGTGGACATCCTCGATGTCGGCGTTTTCGAGGAATCGAACTGGGGCTTCACCGGTCTTTTTTCTAAAACGAACGGTGGCGGATTTCTCACGGATCATTACCCGGACGCGCGCAAAGCCTGCTGGGATTTCCACGGCATCTACACCTCGTCGCGCCACATCCCGAACGTCGAATTCGCCGGCATCATGCACCCGGGTCTCATCGGCTGCCTTCCCTCCAAGGAAATGCTCAACGAGTGGAACAAGCGCGAGAAGGAGCTCTACGATACCGAGCCGGATCGCGTCCCGGCTCTCTGCACGCTGCCCTACGCGGACACGGCGCACATGGGCCGTATGAAAGGAACCGAGCGTGACAACGCGGCGGCCGAAGGAGCACGCACCGTCCCGCCCCGCGAGCACGGCGGCAACTGCGATATCAAGAACCTGACCCGCGGCTCGAAAGTCTATTTCCCCGTGTATGTGAAGGACGGCGGCCTCTCCATGGGCGACCTCCATTTCTCGCAAGGCGATGGTGAGATCACCTTCTGCGGGGCCATCGAAATGGCCGGCTACCTCGATATCCGCGTCAGCCTCATCAAGGGCGGCATGGACAAATACGCGATCCGCAACCCGCTGTTCCTGCCCAGCCCGCTGTCCCCGGAATACAAGCGCCACATCATTTTCGAAGGCATCTCGGTGGACGAGTTCGGCAAGCAGCACTACCTCGATCCGTTCGTCGCTTACAAACAGGCCTGCCTCAACGCCATCGCGTATATGAAAAAGTTCGGTTACACCGGAGAGCAGGCCTACGCCATCCTCGGCACCGCGCCGGTGGAGGGGCACATCAGCGGCATCGTGGATATCCCGAACGCTTGCGCGACCCTGTGGCTGCCGACGGAGATCTTTGATTTCGATATCCTGCCGAACGCGGACGGACCGAAGATCATGGTCGACAGCGGAGGCGCCGATCTCGCAAAAGTGAAATAACACGATCATGCCAGTCTACGATTTCACCTGCCGGGATTGCGGCGACTTCCGCGAGCCTCCGGACCATCGCGGAGAGAAACGAGCCGTGCGCCTGTCCGCTCTGTAAAAAGGAGACGAAGAGAATGATCCTCGCACCAGGTCTCGCACTCATGAACCCCGGCCTGCGCAAGGCCCACGGAGTGAACGAGAAAAGCCGGCACGAGCCGAACATCCGCGAATCCCACTCCTGTGGCAGCGGCTGCGGCTGTGGCAGCGGGACCAGGATCCGGAAAAACAGCGTCAAGGAAACCAAACTCGGAAAACTCCAGTCACAGAAAGCCACCGCGCGGCCCTGGATGCTGGGCCACTGAGAAAGTTTTCCCACCGATCAGAAGATCCATCACAGGATACGACGTGGCTGGGGATTCCAGACCCAGGCCGTTCAATGAGCCATCCTGGCTCATTGCAACACCTTCGCACAGGGGGCTGGAATCCCCCTGAACGGCCTGGGGCAGGATGCCAGTTGTGTTCGGCATCCTATCTGCTTCCCAGGCCAAGGGTGCTTTGTGACAAAACTGTCACTTGTACTATGCCTTCCGTACTGGCACAACCTTCCTGGTGCCACGCAAGTCCAAGACCGTCATTTCGGATGCATCCCAGCTTCAGGGGTTCAAGCTTCTCGAACGCTTCCGCGAAGTCTTCGCCCGGCTTGACGCGCGCCGGACCAAATCCCCCCGCGAACTCGACACCCGGCGGAAGTTCGATGCCGCCGATTATTACTCGATGGTGCTCTTCACCCTCCTCAATCCGGTCATCGACTCGATGCGCGGGCTCTGCGCCGCTTCGAAACTCGAGGAATACAAAACCAGGACCGGCCTGCCTCCCGTCAGCCTGGGAAGTTTCTCGGAAGCCCAAAGCGTCTTTGATCCGGAGCTGCTTTGCGCAGTGCTGCGCGAGCTGATGGAGGAGATGGCAGGAGACCCTCCCGAATCGCTCGCCAAGGCCATGGGAGGGAAAAAACTTGAGGCCATCGACAGCAGCCTGTGGGAAGTGCTCCCAAGGATGGGCTGGGCACGTTGGCGCGAGCAGTATTCCACCAGTCAGAACGCGGTCCGCCTGCACCTGCGTTGGCGGCTGTTCGAGCCGGGCACGGGCGGAGCCAGGCTGGTGGCGGCGCGGGAGTGCGAGCGCTCGGTATTGCGCCACGGACTACTGGAGCCCGGTGTCGTCTATGTGGGCGACCGCAACTACTCCGGGGACTACGAACTGCTGCGGCGCATGGACGAGGTCGGCGCCTCCTTCGTCGTCCGGCTGCAGGACAAGGCGGTGATCGAGGAGATCGAGAAAATCCCAGTGTCTGAAAATGACAGGAAGAGGGGCGTCACCCATCACCAGCGCGTCGCGCTGGGATTCCGCGACGCGAAGGACGAGGGCTGGCGCCTTGTCCGGCTGGTTCCCGGCCCGGGACGCGACCACATCGTGATCCTCACCAATCTTCCCGTGGAAGAGGCCGGTGCCTGGGAACTCTGCGAGATCTACAAGCTGCGCTGGACCATCGAGCTATTCTTCCGGTGGTTGAAATGCCTGCTGCCTTGCCGTCACTGGTTGGCGGAGAGCGAGGATGGTGTGGCCACACAGGTCTACTGCGCGCTGATCGCCGCGCTGCTTCTTTCGCGGCACGGCGGCAAGCTTCCGACCAAGCGGATGATGGAAACGCTGCGTTTCTGGATGATGGGCTGGGCGAGCGACGAGGAGCTGGCCGCGGCGCTGAGTCCCGCGAAAAAACGGAACTGACCCATCAGGGCGGAGCGAGCGCCCGGAAAGGGGCGCCGCGGAGCTGTGTCCGCGAACCGGAGACGAACCGCCGGACATGCCCGGAAGCGGAGCCGATCAACCGATTCGGAGACAACAGATCAGTTTCGAGCGGGAAAAACGGGGTAAGCTCTTTGTGTGCCGAACACAACTGGCAGGATGCCCCAGCCACGATTTCTTGGATCTTTCCGTTTCATCCCCAGACGCGCTCGACCGTCCAGTAGAGGCCCACCGCTCCGATCAGGGCGGAGGCGGTTTTCCGCAGGATGTTCCAGGCGTTCGGTTTTTTGAAAATCCAGAAGGTGAGCGCGAAGGCGGCGGCGAGCACGGCGATCTGGCCGGCTTCCACCCCGAGGTTGAAGCCGACGAGTGGCTTGAGCACCTGGCCCTCCGGGATATCCAGCTCCTTCATGACGGAGGCGAAGCCCATGCCGTGAAGCAGGCCGAGGGCGAACACGAAAAAGATTCGCCACGGTTTCAGTTCCTTGGTCCACAGGTTCTCGATGCCGACATAGGCGATGCTCAGGGCGATGGCTGGCTCGACGATGTAGGAGGGCACCGAGATCAGGCCGAGCACGACGAGCGCGAGCGTGATGGAGTGGGCGATGGTGAAAGCGCTGGTCTGCAAAAGCAGGGGCTTGGCCTTCGGCTGGAGGAAGAACAGGCCGAGGATGAAGCAGATGTGATCCAGCCCGAGCGGGAGAATGTGGCGGAATCCGGCGGCGATCCAGCCGAAGAGCGTGGTCCCCTCGGTCTCCTCGATCGTCCCGTCCGGCTTGATCTCCATGAGGGTCACCGGCGGTGTCAGGTGCTCGATGCGAAGGAGCTTTTCTTCGGGTTTCCTGATCTGGAGGACCAGCGGCTCGTCCTCGTCATCCGCCCAGACGAGTTCCAGTTTTCCCGTGGCGTTTTCCGGAAAAGCGCCTTCGAGATCGATTCGCATGACCACGTTGCCGTCCTCGGTTTCCTTCAGCTCGGGAAGCTCCGGCGGGTAGTCGGGAAAGCTGTATTTCGGCTCGAGGCGTTTCCCATCGAGAGTCAGGAGAAAGGTCTCCCCGAGGAAGTATTCCGCCACCTCGCGCATGGTCTGGTGATCGGCGGCATCGAGGGTTTTCAGCCAGTCATTGCCGGCGGTATCCGGATCACCGGGCGTGCCGGTGGGGATTTTCGGGCCGTCCTCCGGGTAGAGCGCCCAGCCTTCCAGCCAGACGGAGGCCTTCCATTTCCCGTCCTCCACGGAGATCTCGCTCCGCACCTGCTTCATGGAGTGGGCGTGGCAAAGGCCCGTCAACAATGTCAGAAAAAGGCCGGTCAACGCGAACCCACGGGCTGTTATCATCCCGCTTTCCTAGCGATTCATCTCCCGCTTGGCGATGGGGATTTCCAGGGATTTCAATCGCCACCGCAGCCACCGCATCCACCGCAGCCACCACCCCCGCAGCCGCTCCCGCAGCCACTGGAGCATCCCGAGTCAGCGCCGGACGCCGTGCTGGCGTGACCCATCCGGGAAATTTCCTTTTTCAGGGCCGCATCGATTCCGACCAGGCTTTCATCGTAGGCCATTCCGGAAATTCCCAGCAGGGCGACACCGCAAAGTGTCGCGTCCACAGTCCCTTCCCCGTAAGGATTTCCGCGCATTTTTCCCAAAAGCTGATCTCCGGCGGGGGTGAGTGTTTTCCGGCCGGAGGCGATGATGTAGCCGACGATCACAGTCAGGAGGAGGAAAAGCAGAAGGAAGCCGACAGGCTTGTCTCGCGAGATGCCGATGAACAGCTTCACGATCCCGATGAGGAGGAGAATCAACATGGGAAACATCATCGCCAGCGCCACGAAACGCTCGTATTCCACGATCACCCGCCCGGCGAAAACATGGGTCCACCCTTGCTCGCGGGCCAGCCTGCCTGTGAAAGGAAACCGCGCACCCGCCTCATCCAGCTCGAAGGCCACGATTTTTCCTAACAACGCCGTGTCCTGACTATCGTTCATTTCACGCCCAGCTTGGAGAACAGCACCGGTGCCTGACCGGAATCGGTGACTTCCACAACGGCTTGGTAGGACGAAACCGTCCCGTCCGGTGATCTGATGGTGAAGACATCCGTCACCCATTGCTCGTTGGTATCGCCAGCCGCATGATCCAGAAGGTGGTAGCGGACGTTCCGCTTGAAGCCGGGCACTTTCACGGTTTTCCACTCGCGCGTCGCCTCGCCGGATTGACCGGGTGGCGCCATCGTGAAAACGGAAGGCGCATCGATCAGGACCGGGCCTTTACCGGGTGCGCCGATCACACGCAGGGCCATCTTCTCGCCGGAGGTTCCCTTTCCCTGAAATGATCGGTAGCTGCCGGAAGGGCTGGTTTCCCAATCCACACTTCCGAAGCCGTTGCCCGGATTTCTGAAAACAACGACAGGAATCGCCCCCTTCGGAGCCGTTGGGACAGTGGTCAGACCTTCGGTCGCGGCTTTCTCCCAGGCATCCGCAAGCTCCCTGCTGTCCGAACCTTCGACCGGCGGAAACTCCGGAACCGCTGGCGGTGGCGGAGCGCAGGAGTTTTGGAAAAGAGGGAGAGCCAGTAGAGCGATGGCGAGCAGGAAATTCCGCATGTGCATCCATCTATGGCGATGATCCGCCCTTGTAAAGCAGCCACTTGGAAAGCAGTTTCCCGGACGATGAATGTAAGTCCGGAACCGCCCCGCCGAGAAGCCCCATGGATGGCGGGCATCCGTGCGGCGAAGGCGAACATGATTCCGGCGCTGATCGTCCAGGGAATCATGCTTTCGCTCGTTCTTTGCTATTATTTCTACCCCCCCACAACGGTCTTCCTGAACCGCCTCGCCGCTCTCAAAGAGGACTGGGGCTACGGATACTCGGCGCTGGCCTCGGTGATCGCCGGCGGATTCGTCCCGGAAATCATGCGGATCCTGGTTTTCCAAAAAAGCCGGGTGCTCCGTTCGAATTTCTCCAACCTGCTTTTCACCATCCCCTTCTGGGGCTGCACCGGGATGATCGTGGATCTGTTCTACCGCAGCCAGGCGCTGTGGTTCGGCAGCGAGGTGACGTTCGGAGTCGTCGCTACGAAAGTGATCGTGGATCAGTTCGTCTACAATCCGCTATTCGCCGGGCCCAGCGGCGCCTGGTGCTACGATTGGAAAAATTCCGGATACAGTTTCAAAAACTTCGACCGGTTTTTCACCTGGAGATATTACCGGGATGTCATCGTGCCCATTCTCTTCGCTACCTGGGGCGTGTGGATTCCTATCGTCGCGATCCTCTATTCGCTGCCCTCGCTCCTGCAGATCCCGTTGTTCGCGCTGGCTCTCGCGATGTGGGTGATCCTTTACACATGGATCAGCGAAGCCCGGGCGGCGAAAGACGATTGACACCCCCTAATGCCGGAGAGTGGGAAAAATGGGTTGGAACACATCGGATCCGGAGAGGACGAATGGGCCGTTGAAGGATAGGATGTCCCTACCCCGACCTCACAGCACATGAATCAAGACCCACCACCCAACCGCTCACACCGCGTCGCCACCGGTATCCTCTTCCTCACTCTCGCCTGCAGCTCCGCACTCCACGCGGTCACTCCGGTCCCGAAGGAAATCGTTCCGGAAAAAATCCCCGGAGCGAAACCCCGCAACGTCGTCTTCATCCTTTCCGATGACCACCGCTACGATGCGATGAGCTTCCTAGGCCACCAATTCGCGAAAACCCCGGCCATGGATTCCATCGCCGCGAACGGCGCCTACGTGAAGAACGCGCTGGTGACCACGTCCCTCTGTTCGCCCAGCCGCGCCTCCATCCTCACCGGTCTCTACACCTTCCGCCACCGCGTGATCGATAACAACCGCGCCATCCCCGAGGGCACCAAGTATTTCCCCCAGTATCTCCAGAAAGCCGGGTACGATACGTGTTTCATCGGGAAATGGCATATGGGCGGCGAAAGCGACGACCCGCAGCCGGGCTGGGACCACTGGGTCAGCTTCCGCGGCCAAGGGGAATATTATCCGCCAAAGCCGGACTACACCCTGAACGTCGATGGGAAACGGGTGAAACAGAAAGGTTACATCACCACCGAACTCACCGGATACGCGCTCGATTGGCTCAAGCAACGCACACCCGAGGAAAAGCCGTTTTTCCTCTATCTCTCCCACAAGGCGGTCCACGCGAACTTCACCCCGGAGCCGAAATACGAGGGGAAACTCAAGGACCTCCCCTTCACCCGCCCCGCATCGGAATCCAGCACCCCGGGAAACCTTCTCCAGCCGCGCTGGCTGCGCGACCAGCGGAACTCCTGGCACGGAGTCGATTACCCCTACCACAGCGATCTGGACATCGAGGAATACTACAAGCGCTACTGCGAGACCCTCTCCTCCGTGGACGACAGCATAGCCGAGGTGCTCCAGCAACTGAAGGACATGGGAATATATGAAGACACCCTCGTCATATATATGGGCGACAACGGCTTCATGTTCGGTGAACACGGTCTGATCGACAAACGCGTCGCCTACGAGCCTTCCATGCGCGTCCCCATGCTCGTGCAATGCCCGTCCCTTATCAAAGGCGGCACCGTCGTCGATGAAATGATCGCCAACATCGATGTCGGCCCCACCGTCATGGATGCCATGGGCCTCAGAAAACCGGCCCACATGGATGGCGATAGCTTTCTGCCCCTCGCGGAAGGAAAGGAAATCCCATGGCGCGATGATTTCCTCTACGTCTACTATTGGGAGAAAAATTTCCCGCAGACGCCCACCACCTTCGCCCTCCGCACGGACAAATACAAATACATCACCTACTACGGTCTCTGGGATGCTGATGAACTCTACGATCTCGAAAAGGATCCGGAGGAAACCCACAACCTGCTCTATGAGTCCGGGTTCCAGAAAGTCGCCATGGACATGGAGAACGAACTCTATGCGAAAATGGCGGGTCTCGGAGGAATGGAAATCCCCCTGAACCAACCGATGGGACCCATAAGGAACAGCCGCCTGCGGGACCGCAAAGGAGAGCAGGCTTCTGATTTCCCCGAGTCCATGGTCGTCGATGAACCACAGAACAATAACGCGAAGTGAACCTCATGGAAAGCCGTCCTTTCAGGCGGCGGCAGAGCCCATGAACAAATCTAAATGTGAACGCGGCCGCCCGGAAGGGCGGCTTCCCACACCACCCGGAACCAAAAACAGCCACCCCGTCGGGTGGCTGTTTTCATATAGAGCGCTTTTGTTTCCGGTGTGCGGATGAGGGACTCGGTTTGCGCTTCGAACTTTGTCTTGATTCGAAGGGTAGGAAATGACGGGCTAAGTGCTCAGAATGCAGCAGACAGTATCCGACTATTTCCAGAGCTGAATTCTTGGCGAATTCTCAGCGACTTTGGGCGGAGCGACAGTTCTCTGTTTGACCTTTACACCTCATACTTTTCAAACGGGTTGGGGGCGGTGGCCGATATTATTTGGGCAAGGCGATATTGTCTTCCGCTAAGCGGCAAGGGGTGGCGAAAGTTTCTTCAAAAGGGAACCACATCAGACCGAAAGGTCCTGGAGGGAAGTTCCGATCAACTCCCTGTTGAAGCGCGGCTTGGAAATCCTTCGCCAAAGCTACGCAGACCACCGTGTCACGGATTGACCTCAAGCCCCACGGCCTCTGCCAATTTCCTCTGCTTTCCGTCGAAGCTCCAGAACGTCCGTGCCCCTGTTTCGAGAGCGAAGGCCACTTGCAGGACATCAAGACTGCGGACGAGGAGCGTTCGGGAATACTGTTTCCCCAACGCAAGAGCACGACTCCAGAGCCTTGCCTCATCCGTTTCCAACAATCGGAGTAAGCCGTCACCAATATGTTTCTCAAAGGTGATCAAAACTTCCCGGGCCTGCACGGCAGTGAGCTTCCCCTCGCCTTCCAAGCGGCAGACGACAGTTGTGAACTCCAGCCGGTTCAGGCGTGAAACCAGAAGCGGACTGCCTGTGGATTCGATTAACGCCAGTGCCTTTTGCCGATGAGAGTCGCCAACCCTCTCACTGATGAAAACGCTCGTATCGCAAACGATGGGGTCGGATTTCCTGTTTTTCAAAACCGTTCGTCCTCACGCATTCCTTCCACGATCCCGTAATCGAAGGTCGGCATATCTCCCAGCCGTTCGTCCATTTCACTATGGATGCGCTTCCAATCGACTTTCCGTCTTTCGGGCGGTTCCAACGGGGATACCTTGCACACCTCCTTGCCACGGCGGGTAATCACGATCTCCTCACCCTTCTCCACCTCCGCAAGAAGCTTGGAAAGATGGTGTTGCGCCTCTCGAACGGTTGCGGTTCTCATTTGTTGACAACATTGACGCACAAGTTCCGGATGTCAAGCCGCCGGATTCCCTACCCTGCGCGATCACGTAACGGCCGATCCCGGCGTCTTCCCGCATTCTCGACAGAGTGCGGGAAATTCCCGCGTGCGTGGCTCCCTCCTGAAAATGTCCTACGACATTGTCAGCATCGATGCCCCGGATTGCTCGCTCCCCTGTAAGGACGGGTAGCTTACGCCCCCCGGTTTTTGAATCAAGGCGAGGCAGGAAGGAGCTGGGCGTGGTTGCTTGGAGGTGAATTCGCCCTTTTTTTCGTCCGGACGGGGGAGCCGTATGCGTGCTGCGATCCTCGTTCCCGGCAGCGGGCTTCCGGAAGGTTATTTGCGGGGTTTCCGCAGATCTCTTTTCTGGCGGACAGTGCAGAGGCGAGGATCATTCTGGCCCGTGATCGGGCGACCTGTGAAGGCTCTGTTTTCCGGGAAAAACGATTGGTTTTCCGCGATGAACTTCGCGCAGAAATCCTCGTCACCGAAGACAAGTCCGCCGCGAAAGTGAGGGACGTGCGCATTGAGTAGCGCCTGTCTGTCCAGCAGCGGCGGTTGGCCGGACTGGCTGCGTCTCGGTTTCCCGGGCGGAGGGGTGGTATCGGCGATGAATGCTTCGTAGTTTTTCCTTGCGAGCGGCCATGATTTCCCGCCGCCGAAGAGTTCCGCGATCATTCTCCGGGCGCGTTTGTCCCCGCCGCACGCGAGACCGAAGGTAGAGAAGGGATCGGCCGAGGGATCGGTAATCTCACCGGCACGGACCCCGGCGTGATCCATCCAGGCGGTGAGGATCTGTGAATGCAGTCCGTCCTGCACGAACAAATCGATGTACCGGGATGTCCAGATGGTGCCGCGGCTGCTGTGTACGGCGTGGTAGCGGTTGGTGCAGAGCTGCTTGACGTGCTTCATGAAAATTCCCAGATCACCGAAACGCTTTCCGAGACGTTCCCGCTCTTCTTCGCTGTCCCCGTAGGTCTGGATGACTTCGGAGCGGTGGGTCGAGCTTTTCCTGTATGATTCGAGGCGGGCGAGCATTTCCTCGCGGCCCAGTTCGAGGGAATCCGGGACATCGAGGATGAGCTCGAACTCCCGCGGACCGATGGAGATGGCGACGATCCTCATCCCTGTCAGGTCCGCGTTGGAATAGATGGTTTCGATCAGTTTGCCCCGCTCGTCCGGGGTGAAATCCTCCCACGGTCCGTTGAATTCAGAGAAGACATGACGACGGGTGAAAGGGCCTGGCGTCTCGATGTTGCGGGCGATACGGGCGAGTCTCATGGTTCAATCCAGCGGCGAAAGCAGGTGCGAGAGGGTTTCCGAGTCGATTTTGAGCTTGGAGGTCTCCTCGGACAGCAGGGCTTCGACAAGGGCGGATTTGTGTTTTTGCAGCTCCAGGATGCGGTCCTCGATGGTGCCGGTGCAGGCGAGTTTGTGAACGAAGACGGGCTTGGTCTGGCCGATGCGGTGGGCGCGGTCTGTCGCCTGGTTTTCGGCGGCGGGGTTCCACCAGGGATCGTAGTGGATGACCGTATCGGCGGCGGTCAGGTTGAGGCCGGTTCCGCCGGCTTTGAGGGAAATGAGGAAAACGGGGACTTCCCCGGACTGGAATTTTTTCACCAGGGTGGCGCGGTCTTTGGTCTGACCTGTGAGCTTTAGAAAAGGAATGTTCTCCTGTTCCAAATGCTGCTCGATGAGGGCGAGCATGGAGGTGAACTGTGAGAAAAGCAGGATACGGCGACCTTCCTCCAGAAGAGTCGGGAGCAACTCGGTAGTAAGGAAATCGAGCTTGGCGGACTCCGTGATTTTCTTGGCGGCGGGAAGCTTCAGGAGCTGCGGGTGACAGCAGATCTGGCGGAGCTTCAGCAGGGCGTCGAGCACGATGATGTGCGACTTCGCGAGGCCTTTCGCAGCGATGGCATCCCGCACCCGTTTGTCCATGGCGGCGCGAACGGATTCATAGAGATCCGTCTGTTTCCTGGTGAGATCGATGTGGTGGATGATCTCGGTTTTCTCAGGTAGCTCGGTGGCGACCTGATCTTTGGTGCGACGCAGGATGAGCGGGGCGACGCGGCGGTTGAGGGCCTTCTGGGCATCGGTCGAACGATCCCGCTCGATGGGCTTGCGCAGGGTGGAGTTGAAGGATTTTTCATCCCCGAGAAAGCCGGGCATGAGGAAGCGCATCAGGCTCCAGAGCTTCTCCGAGATGATTTTCCATGGGTGTTCCCGAAAGGCAGATTCGCTGTGCGGACTTGAGCTTGCAGGCATTTTTCGCGACGATGGCCTTGGGGTTCTTTATGTACTGCGCCTCGTCCAGCACGATGCTGTGCCAGTCCTGTTTTCCGAGAATTTCCATATCCCGGGTGAGCAGCGGGTAGGAGGTGAGAACGATGTCCGCGGCGGGGATTTCCTCGTAAAGCTCGGCCCGGTCGGCTCCGTGGATGGTGACGACTTTGAGGCCGGGGGTGAATTTCTCCGCCTCCGCCGCCCAGTTCGGAACAACGGATGTGGGCGCGATGACGAGCGAGGGAAGGCCGGGTGTTTTCCCCGCCTCCGCGCAGAGATGGGTGAGGGTCTGGATGGTTTTGCCAAGGCCCATGTCATCCGCGAGGATGCCGTGCAGGCCGTGCCCGGCGAGAAACTGAAGCCAGGAAAATCCCTCCGCCTGATAGGCCCGTAGCTCCGCGTCCATTCCCTCGGGGATAGGAACCAATGGAAGCGTGGTAATGTTTTTCAACCCTTTCCCCAGCTTCGCGAGCGCACGGTTCGTCTCAGAGGAATCGATGGATAGACTGTCCGCGAGATCCGCCGCGCCGAGTCTGTCGAGTCGCAGCGGACCGTCCGGACTGCCGCCCCGGAAGAGGTGGGCGACCTGCTGACAAATCTCGATGAATCGCGCCGCGGGGAACCGGATATGACCGTCCTCGGGATTCTCGCAGGTGACGAGGATGGTGGCATCGGAAGTTTCCTCTCCGGTCTCCGCTTCGGGGGATTCCGGGCGCTCGAGAATGCCATCCGAGATGGCTTTGGCGATCAATGGGATGAGGCTGAATCTCTTCCCATCCATCTCCCCGCTGACATCGAAGCGGAACCAGTCGATCCCATGGTCCGGCTCGGTCTCGATCTCGGGGAAAAGCTCGGAGACATCCCGGACGGAGAGGCCGGCCTTGGGATCGATCACGATCTCCCAGCCCTTCTCGCGCAAGGAATCCGCCTGGCCTTCTTCGAGAAACGCGATCCATCCCTCCGTTTCGCCCATGTCCGCCAGACTCTCGCGAAACATGCCGTGGCGGGTCTCCTTCCCGAGAAATTCCGGTCGGATGATTTCACTGAGTGGGAGGAAACCGTGATCTAGAAGGAGCTCGAGAAGCGCGGTCTCGGCATCGGGATCCCGCGGCCAGATGAGACGTTTGTCCCCGCTGATCTCGGTATGGGTTTTCGCGGGAGTTCCCTCCCAGACAGGACGCATTTCCGGACTTTCGGCGTAGCGGAAAAAAGGGTTCGCGATGCAGGTGCTTTCCCCGGAAATATCCGTCCGGCGGATGCGTAGGACACCTCCGGGCGGTGCCTCGGGCATCAGTTCCTCAGCCAGTTCTACCGGGGCGGGAATCTGCCTGCCGGGGATCGCCCGGAGCCTGTCGCCGAGCGGGCGGACGACGTTTTCGCTGACGGACGGACCGGTTTCCCAGAGCGCGAGCACGTTTCCCGGAAGATCGCTCTCCAGTTTCCCGAAGATCCCGTTGCGGAAATCCACGTAGAACACCGGGTCGGTCGGGGTGATGACGAGGCCCTCGCGCGAGAACTCGAGAGAGGGTTTCATTTTCCCTCCACCGAGTTGTTTCCAAACCGCCTTCACGGTTTCCGGAGGACCTTCATTGATCACCCGTTCCGGCACCAGACTGAATCGTTGATCCGTTTCCTTGACGACGAACAGCCTACCGGTCGCGAGCACATCCGCCAGGAACCGACCGCAACCTTTTCCCTCCAGACGCATTCCCTGATAGTCGTATTGGGATCGCTGGAGTTGCCGGAAACGGGAAACCAGCGGGAAATCCTCCTCCGCCATGTATCTCGGGGGCTTCATCAGATCCGCGGAGGCGAACGACTTGGTGAGCGAGACGACGCCGGATTTCTTCTCGGTCCCGACACGCATCGTCAGGAGCAAATGGCCCCGGTAGACATCCTTTTCGATGCAGTATGCGAGGAGCTTGCTGTACGGTTTGCCATCGTCCGTCCCGGCGCTTTCCGCCGCCGCCTCCGTGATCCGTTTCAGCCAATCCTGCGTCTGCCAGTCAATCACCGGTCCGGAAAACACCGGTGAGACGCCGCTGTGTTGTTTCGCGCGTTTCGTGAGGAAAAGCATGACCGCCGCGAGGTGTTTGCAGTGGTAGCCGATCGGACAGTCGCAGGACTCCGGATGCACACTCATTATTTTCTCCTCCGTTTCGAAAAAGAACGAGGTTTTGTAGGGAGAGAAAGCGGTACCCTGCACCTCGGCGGAGATTTCACCAAATCCCGGTCCGTGCTCCCTGATCCGCAGCGACCGTATGCTGGATCCGTTGGCATAGTCCTTGGCACGTTTCAGTGTTTGCCCGTCGTAGCCCGTCGCCCAGTTCTCGTCATCCAAGCCCCTCACCAGCGAGGGGAAACGTGAGAAAATTTTATCGAGGGCATCCATTTTCAGATGCGCGGGAGACCGGGACTATCCCGGGATCCGCGCGGGGCGATCCAATCCAAGCCACGGATGAATGCCAATCCTTTCCCCGCGTGAATACCGAAAAAGCCCCGCAAACTTGTGATTTGCAGGGCTAAAGAGTGGTACACCCGAAGGGATTCGAACCCCTGGCCTCCTGATTCGTAGTCAGGCGCTCTATCCAGCTGAGCTACGGGTGCATTGGCAGACTTGCTGCGGGCGGGAAAAGAATCACGGATGGACCCCGGGTGTCAAGATTATCAGAGTGGAAATTTTTAAAAACCTCAGGGCCTGCTATCCAGCGCGAAAAGCTGGCCGGAGGTATGCGGCAAATGCTCGTGGAGAAAACGTATGAAAGTGGCGGCGACGACAGGCGTGTTGAACCTACCGAGGGCATGGATCCCTTTCACCACCGCCTTTCGCTTCTCGGAAACAGCTTCGGTCATCCGTGTTTCGAGAAAGCCCGGGGCTATGGCGTTCACCCGTACTCCATGGGGGCCCGATATCGCGGCGAGGTCCTTCGTCAGGCCCTCAAGAGCTGCTTTCGCGGTAGCATATGCCGCCTGACCGATGGATGGATGCTGCGCGGCGTAACTGGAAATGAAAACCACATGGCCGCGGCCCGCCCCGGTCATCGCGGGGATGGCAGCGCGGGCACAGCGCTCCGCGGCGCGGAAATTCACCTCCCAGACATGATCCCACTCGCTTTCCTCCATACGCTTGAGAGGATTGTCGCGGATGAGACCGGCGCAGCAAATCAACAGATCGCAGGCAGTGGCTGCGAAAAAGGTCCGCACTACCTCGTCATCCGAAAGATCGAGATCCCCGCTGCCGAGAGCAACGACCTCTCTGCCCGTGCTACGGAACTGCTCCGCGAGCGCGCTACCCAAGCCGCCCGTTCCACCCGTGATGACTACCGTTTCCACGGGGGCGATCCTCCCCATTAACAAGCTGTGAATAAAGGGCGAAAAACTTGTGATCTCGCCCTGGCAACCATTTCAGATGTCCGTAACACCTGGGGTTTCACTACAGGACGGCACGGTTGGCCCCATGTCGTCATTCCCGTGGAACGCCTTTGGTAGCAGCGCGGAACGCACCGTTTTCCGACTTATCCACACGATGAAGATGAATATCTTATGGGGTCAAAAAATAGAATACTCATCAGAGTGACCAACAACCGGCCGGGGGAAAGCTCTCGACCGCCCGCTGGAAACCCACACAAATTCCGAAAAGGTTTTCCACCATCAGTCATTTATGCGTGAATGCATACATGAAAAACCTGATCATCTTCCCGTTTCTGGCGATAGCACTCGCGGTTCCTTCCCGAGGTATCACGGTAAATCTCAGCTATCAGGACGATTCCGATACCTTTTTCACCCCGCTCGCCCGGTCGACTCTGCTGAAAGCAGCCTCCGATGTTAGCTTCGCGGTCACGACCAGCTTGTCAGCATTGAACCAAAGTTCTTATTCCGGGACGAACGGCAGCACGACTGCAACGGTGGACTGGAGCTTCCGCTACAGTAATCCGAACACAGGCGCCAACGCGCCCGATGTGACGACATTCGATTTCCTTGCCGACGAGTTCCGGGTCGTCGTCGGGCGCCGTACCCTCGGTGGCACCACACTCGGACGAGGCGGACCATCAGGCGCGGGTATCAGTCTCGGCGGTAGCGGATTCGAAAACGAGTGGCCCGGTGCGATCGATGCTATGGAAGCTGCTTCGAACGCGACAATGCCTCGGGGCGGACCCGCGCTCGGTTTGCTTTCGGGTGATTTCCAATTCGGCGCAACGCCGGGTCCCTATGATCTGAACTACGGTTTTGCGATCGGAGCCCTCGTTTTCGATGACATGACATCATGGAATTTCAGCTACGACACCCTTCCCACTGCCAGTCAGAACGATTTCTACAGTGTGGCGGTCCACGAAATCCTCCACTCCATCGGTCTCGGAGCGAGCCGGGCGTGGGATGTGCAAAAAAGTGGCACTGATTGGATGGGACCGGAAGTTATCGCGATGCTGGGAACCGGGATCAACGTTCTGGATTCCGGGGAGGCACACATACGCAGCGGTCTCATGGGGAGCCCGATCATCGACGGTGTCTATCGATCCGATCTCACACAGGAGGCGGTCATGGACCCCGATATCACCACGGGAACACGAAAATACATTACCGATCTCGACATCGCATTCCTTAACGATATGGGTTGGGAAACTGTCGCTGTTCCGGAGCCTTCCACCTCGCTCCTCGCAAGCGGTTTCGTGATCTTGCTGGCAGCGCGCCGCCGCCGTATCGCCTGAACGGAGCGAAATTCATTCAATTCAGCGATCCAGCTCGCGCGCGATATACTTTAGTATGGTCGGAGCGGCGGCGTTTCCAGCTCCACCGTGGTCCACTCCCGGCATTTCGTGAAATTCCACGGAGGGATGCTTGAGGTTTTTAAGGGTGGAGACGAAGAAGACGTTTTCCTCCACACGGGAGGGCCACTCGACCTTCCGGTCGCCGGTGATGACACACATCGGAGGCAGGTTTTTCGAAACGAAATGCAGCGGCGCGTATTCATCGATCACCGGGTACGCGCCGTCGGCTTGGTTGCCCATCAGTTCCTTCACGTGGAAATGGGTTGTCACCTGGGCGCTGACGGGGATGAGAGCGGCGAGATCGGCGGGTGACAGACCGTGCGGGGCGAGCCATTTCGGATCCATGCCGAGCATCAGCGTCAGATAACCGCCGGCGGAGTGGCCGGAAACAAAGACTTTTTTCGGGTCGCCCCCGTAGTCGGCGATGTGTTTCACGGTCCACGCGGTGGCGGCGGCGGCATCCTCGATGAAGTCAGGGACATCGCCCGGAGGAGCGAGCCGGTAGCTGACGGGAACAAGCGCGATGCCTTGGTCCCTGAGATCAGGAAACGCCCTCTTCCCCCCGGAGAGCCCGCCACCGTGGAACCAGACAAGCGTAGCGAAACCCTTTTTCCCGACAGGGTGATAGACATCCAGTTTGCATTGGGATTTCTGATAGTCGTCCGCGTCCTTGAGCGCAGCCGGATCGTAGTAGGGAATATCCGTTTCCGTGGCGGAAATCCGCGCGGGTTCCTTCGCGGAGAGAAGCGGGGAGCAGATGAGAAAAAGGAAGAGAGCTTTCATTTCCCATGAGGTTGATATGTGGAGGGCTTCCCCGAAAGACGAAAAAACGCAGGGCTGTGCTGGCCTCATCTCGGGTTCTCTGCGAGTTTTCGCCCCCGATGATCCATTTCAGAAACCCATCACTGTTCCCGCTTCTGATCTTCCTCGGAGCGACTTCATGGGTGGAGGGGCAGACGGCTGAGACCGGTGCTTCCTCGGAAGAACCGAAGTTTTCCGGGACAGGTGAGCCGCTGGTTCTGAGGCTGCCGACAATCAGGAAATGGAAGACGATCCATGTCCCTGCCGCGCTTTCCACGTCCGAGATCGTGAAAGGCAGCTCTCTGAAATACGGCGGGGACATCCGCCTCGGCGACTTGGATGGAAGTGGGACGGCGGGCTTTCTCGTCATGAGATCGGAATACAGCGCCACGGAAGACGGCGGGATGACCCCTGTGTTTCTCGGGGCCTTCGATCAGGCGGGAAAGAGGCTCTGGAGTGTCGGATCGGGCGGCCACCAGCCTGCGAGGCCGGCTCCGTTCGCCATCTACGATATCGATGGGGACGGTCAGGCGGAGGTGATCCATTTCTGGAAAGATCCTTCCGTTTCCGCAGGTGCTACGGAAATGGGGGATGTCTCCATCCAGATCCGTAGTGCCGCGACCGGTGAACTGGAGCGGGAAGCCACGCCCGCCAGCCTTCCCGCCGTTTTCAGAAACCAGAACGGATCCGGCCCGAACTGGGTCCACCAGCGCATCCTGATCTGCAATCTGCGGGGCTTGGCGACACCCAGGGATTTCATCGTGAAAGTCGGCGACCGGGTGTTCGCTTTCGATGAGACTCTCAAGCTTCTCTGGAATTACGAGATCTCCCACAACAAGTATCCGAACCATAGCGCCTACATCCCGGCGGTCGGCGATATCGATGGCGACGGGAAGGACGAGGTCACTGGCGGGCGCTACCTGCTCGATGACGATGGCTCGGTCCTCTTTGACGATACCGAGGGGAATTTCACGCCGAACATGGATTCGGTCGCCATCGCACCGTGGGACAAAGGAAATGTCCGGGTGCTCGCCTCGGGCGGCGGTCACGTCCTGGATGCCGGAGGAAAACCGGTCCTGGCGCTTGGGAAAAAAGTCGTGCCGCACGGGCAGGAAGCGAGGATCGCGCTTTTCATCCCGGGCAGCGCCGAGCCGCAGGCGGTCATCCGCTGGAACGGTCACAAGACTCCCGCCCTGCTGGTGGACACAGGAGGGAAAATCCTCAACAGATTCGCCCTGAACAGCACGCCGAACGAGACCGGGATGGAGACGCTGTTCTGGGATGGGAAAACGGAGGCGGCCTTCCTGTACAATGGCGGCATGCTGTGGGATCCGCTCGCCGGGCTCTCCCGTTCTTTCCCGGATCTGCCGCCCCTGCAGGGACCGTTCCGTATGGGCTGGTATCACCTGATCCCCGCGGATCTCGATGGCGACGGGCGGGAAGAGGCAGTGCTCTACAATCCTTGGGACGAAGTGGTTCACATCTACGGGAGCTACGAAGCACCGCCGTTCCCGATCAAAGGAATCTCTCCGAATCAACGCACCTACAATGTCCGCCTGATGGACTGACCGCCGCGCAGATGCCCGTTATCAAAGATTCCAACTACCGCCCGCCCGCCTGGTTGCGGGGCGGGCACGCGCAGACGGTGCATCCGGTGCTTTTCCGGAAGTTGCCAGTGGTCACTTCGAGAAAGGAAAGGCTGGATCTGGATGACGGGGACTTCCTGGATCTCGCCTGGGCGGGCAGCGAGCGGAGCGAGCGGCTCGCGATCCTCTCCCATGGCCTCGAAGGCACCGCCGGGGCGACATACATCCAAGGCATGGCCGGCGCCCTCCTGAAACGCGGTTGGGACGTGCTGGCGTGGAATTTCCGGGGGTGCGGCGGGGAGCCGAACCGTCTCGCATCCTTCTACCACAGTGGGAAAACAGATGATCTGGACCAAGTGATCCGGCATGCTGCGGCCTCGCACCCAGCAACTACTACGGACCTGGTAGGTTTCAGTCTCGGCGGAAATCTCACGATGAAATACGTCGGGGAACGGGGCGGGGAAATCGACCGGAGGATACGCAAAGCCGTCGCATTCTCCGCTCCCTGCGACCTCGCCTGTTGCTCCGCCGAGCTGATGAAATGGCAGAACCGCGTCTACATGGAGCGTTTCCTGAAAACCTTGCGGACGAAAGTGAAGGAGAAGCACGCGCGCTTCCCCGGCGAGCTGGATATCTCCGGCGTGGACACCATGCGCACCTTCGCCGAGTTCGACGGGCGTTTCACCGCTCCCCTGCATGGCTTCGCGGATGCCGAGGACTACTGGAAACGTAGTAGCTCAAGGCAGTTCCTCCCGGAAATCAGGATTCCCACCCTGCTCGTGACCGCCGCCAACGATCCCATCCTAGGCCCCGGCTGCTACCCCTTTTCCGAGGCGGAAGAGAGCGCGATGTTCCACCTGGAAGTGCCCCGCGAAGGCGGCCACGTAGGCTTCGGGACCGGTCGGGAATACTGGAGCGAGACCCGCGCGGCGGATTTCCTCGCCTAGCCAATACGGAGAGGGGTTTTGCAAACCCTTCGCACGATCCGAGCCGATCCTCCGTGAAGGGTTTGCAAAACCCTTCTCCCTATTAGAAATCCAGGTAAATCTCCGTGCGGCGGTTGGCGCGGCGGCCGTCCGGATCGTCTTCACCGGTTTCGGTGACGTTCGGGCGGCGGGGCTGGGAGGCTCCCTTGGCGATGGTGACGATCTGCGCGGAGGAAACGCCCGCCCCGGCCAGGAAATCACTGACGACCTGGGCGCGGTTGCCGGAGAGCTTGTCGTTGTATTGCTTGGTCCCCATCGCGTCGGTATGGCCGCTGAGGGTGATCTTTTTCCCGGGATCGCTTTTCAGCATCAGGGCCACGATCTCGAGCTGGCGGCGGGTGCGGGCGCTCATGGAGTCCTCGTCGAACTCGAAGTAGAGGGCCAGGGTCTCCCCACCGGCCGGATTTTTCACGAGCGGGGAATAGTAGACATCACCGTCGGCGACGCGGTTCGCATAGTCCGCAAGCAGGGCGTCGAGATTGATCTCGGAAACGAGCCAGTTGGCCGGCTCGGGAGGTTGGCGTAGGTTCAAAGCGAACTGCGCGGACTGCTTGCCGTCTTTCGTTTCCACATTCGCGAGGTAACCGACGGTGTCCTCGCGCTTGAACATGGCGCGCAGCGGTTTCGAGGAGCGCATACGGTATTCACCTTCCTCGAAAAGGATGCAAAGGGCGGCGATCTTCGCCTCGGAGACCATTTCCGGATCCACGAAATCGCGTGCGAACTCGAAATCCTGTTTCAGAACGGCTTGCAGGAACCCGTCCGCGACTCCGAGGGAATCCGCGAGCATGGCTTTGGGGACGGGCTCTCCGGGAGCGGGAGGCAGCGTCATTCTCTCGATGGACCATTTGCCCTTGTCGTTGCGTAGGTCGAAGAAAATGCGGTCGCGACCGGATTCGCGTTGGTCCAGCTCCAGCGCCCAACGGGCGAGTCTGTTCAGCTCAAGCTCACCGACCTCACGCACACCACCGGGGCGGCGCAGGCGGAGGGGTCCGTTTGCCGCGAGGGCCTGTATCCTTTCCATGGTTTCCTGATCCAGCGTTTCCTTGCCGATGAGCTGGGAAAGTATGTCGAGATCTCCTTTTTCAAGGGCCTCTCCGATGCGAGCGAGCAGCTCGGCGGGATCCGCGGTTGAGTATTCGATGTTGAGATCATCCATGATCTCCTCGGAAGTTTCCGGGGTCATGGGTTGATCCAATCCTTCGATGGGATCGGGATCTTCCACGACCTTCGGAATGCTCTCCGGGGCGAGGGGAGCCGGGACGGGCACCTTGGATCCCGGGCGGATGATCAGAAGGGCGAGCGCGGCGGCGGCGAGCACGATGGCCAGGCCGAGGAAAAAGTAGGGGACTTGGTTTCTCATAAAAAAATTTCAAGATTCGATATCCATCCGTGGGTGCGAGCGGATGTGGCGACGTGGAAGTGGTCACTACGGGGGTGGGAGGTTGTTTCGATCATTCCCCCCTTCCGCATTGCCTCATTCGTTTTCCACGACGGGCAAAACGAGCCGCTGCGGGGCGTCTTCCCGAAGGATATGCAAACTGGTCGCTTGCACGGCGGCGGAGGCGGCGAGGTGGAGGTAGAATTCGTTGGAGCCGGTGATCTGGGAGTTGTTGAGGGCTACGATGAGATCGCCGGGCTTGAGGATCCCGGCGGCATTGCCATCGGATAGCAGTTTCGTGACCACCACGCCACGGAAGCCGCGGAGCTTTTCGTTGGTACTCAGTTCACGCACCTCGACACCCATTTTCCGGAGGATCTCCATGTTGTCGCGGGCGGGCTGCCGAGCCGGTATTTCCTCGTAAACGGGCGAGGTGGTGGCCTCGGCAATGGTCGCTTCCAGACTCAGCTCCCGGCCTTCCCGCCAGACTCCGATTCTCGACTTTTTCTCCGATTTCGGAAGCCTGCACGAGACCGATGAGCTGGGTGGTGTCTGTCACGGTGGTGCCATCGTAGGTGCGGATCACGTCTTCCGGTTTGAGACCGGCCTTTTCCGCAGGGGAGCCGGGAGTGATGCCTAGTACGGCGGAGCCGGTGGCATCCGGGTAGCCCAGCTCGGTGCGGACGGCATCATCGATATCGCGCATCTGCACGCCGAGGAAACCGCGCACGGGCCGGCCGCGCCGGATGATCTGCTCGAGCGCTTCGCGCACGTCGTTGGAGGGGATGGAGAATCCGACTCCCTGAAAGCTGGGATTGTCGCGGTCCACACTGAAGATGGCGACGTTGATGCCGATGATCTCGCCGGTGAGATTGACCAGCGGGCCGCCGGAGTTCCCGGGGTTGATGGCGGCATCCGTCTGGAAAAGATCCCGCTGGTTGTCCGAGAGCGAGCGTTCCTTCGCGGAGATGATGCCCTGGGTGACGGTCTCGCCCAGCCCGAAGGGATTTCCGACCGCGAAAACGATCTGGCCGACCTCAGCGAGTGAGGAATCGCCCAGCCTCAGGGGGGTGAAAGTCTCGTTCGAGTCGATCTTGATGACGGCGATATCGAGCAACGGATCCTCGCCGATCATGGTGGCGCTGTAGGTTTTCCCGCCATGCAGGGTGATGCGGATTTTCTGCTGGCCGGCGATGACGTGGTGGTTGGTGACGATGTGGCCTTCCTTGCTGACGATCACGCCGGAGCCCTGACCTTGCGTAGGATAGCTGCGGACCCTGGCGCGGCCCCAGAGATCCATGAGCCGCTCGGTGCGGACTCCCGCCGTATCGATGCTCACGACGGAGGGAACCACGGCCTTTGTCAGGCGCGCGTATTCCTGATTGATGCGGGAAAGGATTTCCACCTGGCTGAGATCCAGCGCCGGTCCATCCGAGGGGGTGAACGCCTCGGGACGGTCTTTCCCGTCCTTTTTCAGAAAATCAGGGAGCAGCGAGCTGAACTCCCCCCCGGCCCGCCATGTGCGGATGGCCGTGACGAGAAAAAAGAACAGGACGAAGACGAAAAGCAGCGCGAGAAAGCGTTTGATAGCCGGTAGCATGGGCGGGGTGTGAACGGCAGCACGGTGGCAGAGCCGGAGGACTTTTCCAAGTGGGAATGGGGCCGGGGCAATGATGGTTTCGAAACCCGGAGAACCCGGAACCGGTGCTACGGAATCATGCTGGGGTGGTTTTTCGGCTGGCCCGGCATGCACTACGGTGATGATTTCACCGAGGGTGAGATCTACCCCCTGTCGCGGTCGTGAGGGGGGGAGTGAGCTTACTCCTCTCTCATTTTCCTTGATGCCCCGGCTGGTGCCTTAAGACTGGAGACCACATGAGAACCATGCCTTCCCCCGGCGAGCGCGCGCGACTCCTATCCTTTGACGGTGGCGGTATCCGCGGCCTTTTCGCGATCCAGTTCGCGAAGCGGATCGAGACTTTGCTGCGCGAAAAGCACGGCAAGCCGGATCTCGTGCTCGCGGATCATTTCCACTACATCGGCGGGACCAGCACCGGGGCGATCATCGCCGCTTTCCTTTCGTGGGGCTTGCCGGTGGCGGAAATCGAGAACCTTTACCGCGAGAACGCGATCGCGATGTTCACGAAATCCGGTTGGCTGAAACGTTTTACCAGCCACAAGTTCATCGCGGCGGGCCTGACGGGATTTCTCAAAGACTTTTTCGTGGAGGACGATGGCACGCCCGCCACCTTCGGGACGGACAAACTGAGGACTTTCCTGCTGGTGGTGACTCGCAACGCGACAACCGGATCGCCCTGGCCGCTGTCCAACAATCCGGCCGCGAAATACAACAATCCGGACTCCCCGGGAAACAACCTGCAGATCCCGCTCTGGCAGCTTGTCCGGGCGAGCACGGCCGCCCCGACGTTTTTTCCTCCCGAGATTCTCAAGGTGAAAGGGGAGAAGGGCGAGCCGCTGGTTTTCGCCTTCGAGGACGGCGGGATCACGCCATTCAACAACCCGGCCTACCTTCTGAAAATCATGGCGACCCTACCGGAATACAATCTCGGTTGGGAGACCGGCGCGGACAAGCTATCCCTGGTCTCCATCGGCACGGGAGGGACGAAATCCGGGCGCGCGGAGCACATGCTCGACGTGCTTTCCCAAGCGAAAAACCTGCCGACCGCGCTGATGGGATCCTTCCAGCAATACCAGGACATGCTCTGCCGCGTGCACGGGGAATGCCGCCATGGCTCGCCCATCGACGGGGAAATCGGCGATTTCATCCGCCCCTCCGCCAATCCGGAGTTTCTCTACGCCCGCTACGACAGGCTTTTCACCCCGGACGATCTCAAGGATGCCGCCGCGATCACGAAATACGGCTTCACGCTGGACAACCTGGAGTTGATGGATTTCCTCTGCGAGAAAGGAACGGCGCATGCGGAGCAGGTCGTGGAACTCGGACATTTCGAATGAACACGGGACCTGATAGACAGCCGAAATTTCTCGGGTTCGCCGGACACCGCCACGTGCCGGACAAGGCGGCACTCGCCGGGGCGATCCGCCGGGAGCTACTCGTGATCCGGGAAATCTACGGCCCCCGCCTGATCGCGATTTGCAGCGCGGCAGCCGGCGCGGACCTGATTTTCCTGAAATCCTGCGTCGATCTCAGGATGCCCGCCATCGTGATCCTGCCGTTTCCGGAAGAACGATTTTCGGAGGACTTCGAGGATCCCACGGAATGGGAGATGGCGGAGAAACTTACCGGAGTGGCACTCGCGAAATACGTGGCTCCCGGTGGAAAAG
Source organism: uncultured Verrucomicrobiae bacterium (assembly GCA_963729485.1). GTDB lineage: Bacteria > Verrucomicrobiota > Verrucomicrobiia > Verrucomicrobiales > Akkermansiaceae > Luteolibacter. The sequence continues at coordinate 208,926 of CAVSNV010000009.1, read as the reverse complement.
CCGCGCCGGAGGCATATCAGATCGTCTCCCGGCAGATGCTTGGATTGGCGGATGTGTTTCTGTTCGCCTGGGACGGCGAAGCTGCTCGCGGCGCGGGGGGGACGGGTGAAACCGTGAGCGAAGCCGCGGATACCGGGCTGCCCTCACGCATCGTCGATGCGGGGACTTTCGAGGCGCGTTGGGCGGTACCCCCGGATCCCGCCCGCCGCGCGAGACACGGCTTTCCGACACGCGCGGAACTGCTGGATTTCCTCGACGACCGGCTGGGATGAGACGCTCGGGAACCCGCAGGAAAGCAGGTGCGGGGGATACGAAGGCGACATACTTGGAGTGGTTTTCGCCCGTGGACGGTATCCCGTGAAAGATACGCCTCATGTTTCGCGGATTCACTCGGTTTTCCCCATCTTGATCCTGGCGGGGACTTCCTTGATGGTGATGCCGGCCTTTCCGAGTGCGTCCCAGATCTGGAGCAGACGTTCGAGGGGGAGGCGGCGGTCGGCCTCCAGCTCGAGTTTGCGGCCGGGATTCTGTTTCTGAAAAGCGGAGAGGTAGGTGCCGAGAAGGCCCTCGGGGACGAGCAGGCTGTCGAGCGTGATGTTCCCGAGAGCGTCCACGGCGATGACCGAGCGGGTGTCGGTGACGGTTTCCGAGGGAATTTCCTTCACGGTCGGCAGCTCGATCTCGAGAATTTCACGGGGTTTCTTGAACGTCGTGGAGACGATGAAAAAGACGAGCAGGATGAACAGGATATCGATCATCGGTACGATCGGGACCTGGGAGCGGGTGCGCTGGATGCGATGGAACTCCATATCAGATCTCCCGGCTGGATTGGTCCGAGCAAGCGGAGACGAAGGCCGTCATCACCGACTCCATCCTGGCGGTGAGTTGCTCGATACGGCGGGTGAAATAACTGTGGGCGATCACGCAGGGAACGGCGATGGCGAGGCCGAAAATGGTCGTGTTGAGCGCCTGGGCGATGCCTTGGGCGATGGCGAGGTGGTCGGTGGTTTCCCCGAGGCCGCGGAAGATGACGACCAGGCCGGAGGCGGTGCCTAGCAGTCCGAGGAGCGGGGCGACGGTGATGACCACATCCAGCACGCCGATACCGGAATGCATTTTCACGACTTCCTCGCGAGCGGCTGCCTCGACGGCGCGGGAGATTTCCGGTCCCTGTTTTCCGTAGTGGTTGGCTGCGACGTGCCCGAGTCTCGCCAAGGAGCTTTCGCCTTGCTTGAGACGAACGAGGACCTTCTCGGAATCACCCTCGGAAATTTCGTCCATTTCCCGCGCCAGACCGTCCGGAACGGTGCGGGAGCGCCCGAGCGCCATGAACTTGAAGCCGATCGCGGTGAGTCCGGCGATGGAGCAGAGGATGAGCGGATAGATGAAAATTCCGCCGTTGCGGAGGAATTCGAGGGTCGCTGCGGCGGGCGTGTCGGCTAGGATGTCCATGGTTGTTGCTGTAGGGGAAAAAGGGGAAAAAGGGGAAAGTTTCTCTAGAAATAGAAGTTGAAGATGAGTTCGAGTGCGTCCCCATCCATTTCCTTTCTGACGGCGGAGGGCATTTCGGGGATGGGGGCGTCACGGATCGAATTGAGGGTGAAGCCTTTCTGGATTTCGCCGGTCTTGAGATCGCCGACGAATTGCACGGAGCGGACTTTCCCGCTGGGCTGCACGAAGAAGCGCACGGTGAGGTAGCCGGGGGTGATGAAGTCGCGGTGCTTCACGCAGTTCCTCTGCCACTCCAGCTCCACGGCGCGGCTGATCTTGCTTTGATACCGTCCCATCGCGGTATCCGCCACATCGAGAGCGCTGCGGCCGTTGCGGGAAATGCTGCCACGGATGGCGGTTTTCGACTGGTTGCCGGCGAAGGCGGGATCGTCGATGGGAGCGGGCCTGGGTTTCGGCATCGCCTTGGGTTTCTCCTCCGCTTTTTTGTCGGCCAGACCTTCCTTGGTGCCCTCGCGGACCTTTTTCTCCTCGCGGGGTTTCATGTCCTCACGGATTTCGGCGTTCGGGACGGGGATCTCGACCGGATTCGGGCCATCGAGGATGGCGTCGCGGACGGCGGGTTCGGTTTTCAGGAAATCGCCGGGGTTTTCCGTCTTCTCACCCTTCGCCATTTCGGCCGGGGGAGCTGGAGGTGTGGCGGGAGCGGGCGGGGCCGGCTCGGCGGATGGCGGGGTGGGCTTGCTGGGCGGGGAATCAAGCCTGCCGTCCTGATACTTGCTTTCCGTCGTCTCCAGTTCGTTCTCGTTCACCGGCTCGCGCCCGCGCTGCGAGGGCATGGCGGGATCATCCAGGGTGGCCGGTCTGTCGCTTGTCGCGCGGGTGTTGCGCTCGCCCATGAAGCGCCGGCTGGCTGGCGGCTCGGCGGACTCCTGGTCGGGGGAGGTGCGGACCGCTTCCGGCTTGAGGGAAGCCGGTTTTTCCTCCGGGACCGGCTCGAACATTTCCGGGAAAATTTTGATCGTCTGCTCGCGAGCGGGAGGTTTCGGGACCGCCGCCACCCGGATCGCTTCCGAGCGGATGGCCTCGATGCTGATCCAGGTGAGGATGATGCCGTTCGCCAGGATGGAGATGCAGACAGCCACGGCCCAAAGGCGGGCCTCGTCTGCGCGGGGTCTGGAAACGGCGGTGGCCACACCGGCAGTCTGCCGCATTTCCCGCCGGACGCAATGCCGCGATTTTCGCTTCGCAAGGAATCACGCCCCGGTCTATGGTCGCGGGATATGTTGGAAAAAACGAACCCGGCCCGGGCTGCGGCGATCCTGATCGTCGATGACGACCGCATCAACCGCCTGGTTCTGCGGCGCGGTCTGGAGGCGCGTGGTTATCTGGTCACCGAGGCGGATTCCGGGGAGGCGGCTTTGGAAATTCTCGCTCCATCCTTTTCGGACGCCGGGACGGGCGAGGGGCCGGATCTGGTGCTCCTGGATATCATGATGCCCGGCATGGACGGGAACGAAGTGCTCGGGAAGATCCGCGCCGCCCGTTCCCGCTCCGAGCTGCCGGTGATCATGGCCACGGCCATGGACTCGTCCGACGATGTGATCGCCTCGCTGGAGGCCGGTGCCAACGACTACATCACCAAGCCGGTGAACCTGCCGGTCGTGATCGCGAGGTGCGAGACACAGCTTTCCCTGCGTTCAGCCCACCGGGCGCTCCGCAACGCCCAGCAATCGCTGATCCGCAGCGCGAAAATGGAATCCATCGGCTACCTGGCGGCAGGGGTCGCCCATGAGATCCGCAACCCGCTGGCGAGGATCAACATGAGCCTCCCCATCCTCGGCCGCAGCGAGGCGGTGACCGGGGACGAAAAGCTCGCCGCTGCCGTGGAAACGATCCGCACCTCCCTGAAAAAGGCGGACACCGTGGTGAAAGGCCTGATGCGCTTCTCGACCGAGCAGCGGCTCAAGCTGGAGCCCGGGAACGTGCGCGACCTCATCGGCGAAACACTGTCCATGCTTGAGCCGGAGCTTCCGAAAATCGTTTTCGAAACGGATTTCCGGAACGACCTTCCGCCCGCGCTGGTCTCGGAAAGGGAGTTTTCCCAAGTCCTGCTCGCCGTGATCCGGAACGCGATCCACGCTGCCGGGGATGACGGGAAAATCAGCATCCGCACCTCGCTGGCAACGGCAGCGGACGTTCCATCCGATGAGGGGTCGCGCTCCGGCATCCGCATCCGGAACGGGGACGAGACCGTTCGTATCGAAGTGGTCGATAGCGGGCCGGGCTTCACTCCGGGTTCTTTGGAAAAGGCTTTTGACGCGTTCTATACCACCAGACCGGCGGACGAGGCGACCGGCATGGGACTCACCGTCGCCCAGAAAATCATCGACCTGCACGGCGGGATTCTCCGGATCGGCAATGAACCGGGTGGCGCGAAAGTGGAGATCTATCTCCGGAAGGCAGGCTCGTTCGAGACGGCGGTCTGAGGGGCAATATGGAGAAGGGTTTTGGAAACCCTTTGCACCGGCCGGGCGAATCCGTTTCCCAGTCCTCCGTGAAGGGGATGCAATCCCCTTCTCCATAATTCTCGCGGCACGGACCGTCATTGGATCTCCACACCGATGAGCGAGACATCGTCATCGAAGGGTTCGCCATCGCCCCATGCTTTCGCCGCGCGGACCAGGCAGCGCAGGCTTTCGTCCAAAGGCTGGTCGCTGGCCTGCTCGAGGATTTCGCGCAGGCGTTGCTGGCCGAATTCCTCGCCCTGGCGGTCGCACACTTCGAAGATCCCGTCCGTATAGAAATACAGGCGGTCGCCCGCTTCGCAGGTGATGGTTTCCTCTTTGAAATCCGCATCCGGCCGGAAGCCCACCGCCGGTGGGCAGGCCTTGTGGAGCATGCCTTTTCCGCCGGAAACCACCAGCGGCCCCGGATGTCCGGCGGAGGTGTAGATGAACTCGCGTTTCTCGATATCCAGCACGCCGTAGGTGGCGGTGAAATACTGGGTGGAGGCGTTGTCGAAGACGAACTGCCTGTTCAACTCCGCAGCCACGCTGGCCGGCGGGCTGATGTCGAAACCCTCGCCTCCGTTCTTTTTCCGCAGGACCGAACGTGCGCCGTCAAGCCGGGTCATGAACCGGCTCAGGTGGACAGAAAGCAGCGCGGCGGGCACCCCGTGGCCGCTGACATCCACGATGTAGATGCCCACGTGGTTGTCATCCAGAGGGACGACGTTGAGGGTGTCTCCACCGAGTTCCTCGCACGGTTCATAGACCCAGGCGAATTCCGCTCCAGGTGATTCCGGCGCACGCTCGGGGAGGAAAGAGCGCTGGATTTTCGCCGCAGCGAGCAGGCTTTCCTTCATTCTCGTGTTCGCCGTGGTCAGGACCTCGTTCGCCTGCTCAAGGCGCTTGTTCTGCTCCGCGAGTTCCGCCTCCAGCTCGATGATTCGCTGCGCCGCCTGCACGCGGACCCTCAGTTCGTCCTTATCGAAGGGTTTTGAGACGAAATCGTCCGCCCCGGATTCCATGCCGGTCACCACATCGCTTTTCTCGGAGCGGGAGGTGAGCAGGATGGCATAGAGATATGTCTGGCGCTCGCTCTCGCGGATTTTCCGGAGCAGCTCCGTGCCATCCATACCCGGCATCAGCCAGTCGGTGATGACCATTTCGAACGTGTAGTCCTGAAATACAGTCCAGGCCGCCTGACCGTCCGAAGCATCGACGACATCGTGGCCCCACTCCTTCAGGTAGGAAACGATCCTGGCCCGCGTCGCCCGCTCATCCTCAACAACTAGAATCTTCATGGTTTTTCCAAAGTCTTTCTGAAATCCGCAAGGCGTTCAAGCAGCAGGGTGATCTCGCGCTCCAGCGGTCCGAGAAGTCCGCCGGATTTTTCCAGATCCCCCTCGCGGGCGGCTTTGTCCAGCTCCGCGGCTTTTGAAAACGCCCGCCGCCCGCAGTAGTTTCCGACCATGCCTTTGAGCGAATGCGCCGCCTGGTGCAGGTCTTCCGCCGAGCCCGCCCGACACGCTTCCGCGATCTTTTCCAGCATCGTCACCGAGTCCTCCTCGAAAAATCCGATCAGCTCTTCCATCAGCTCCACGCTTCCCGTATTTTCCCGGAAAGCCTTTTCATCGAACACGTTTCCACCCTCCACGTCATCGGCGGCTTCCTCCGGCTCGGCTTCCGTGTGATCCCGGAAAAATCCCTCGATAGTCTTGTAAAGGCGGGCCGCTTGCACGGGTTTGGGAACGTAGCCGTCCATGCCCGCCTCAAGGCAGTCGTCCTCGTCTCCCTTCATCGCGTTCGCGGTCATCGCGACGATGGGAACGTGCCCTCCGGAAATTTTCTCCCGCTCGCGGATCGCCGCGCTCGCCTCCAGGCCGTTCATCACCGGCATCTGCACATCCATCAGGATGAGGTCGAATTCCCCGTCCGCCGAGGCGTCCAGCGCCTGCTTTCCGTCTTCCACCACGGTCACCGTATGCCCCCGGTTTTCCAGCAGCCGCCGGGCGACGATGCGGTTCACCTTGCCATCCTCCGCGACCAGGATTTTCAGGCATCGGAAACCCTCCGGCACATCCGCCAGCGCGTCTTCCTCGCCGCCCGCCGAGGGCTCGCCACCGACCGTAGTCAGGATCGTGTCCAACAGGACGGATCGTTTCACGGGTTTGTTCAGGCAGCGGAGGATGCCGATCTTTTTCAAGTCGATGCCGCCCGCGTTTCCACCGCCGGAGGTCAGCATCAGCAGCTTGGAATCCGCTAGTTCCCCATCCGCGGTGATCTGGCGGGCCAGCTCGTAGCCGTCCATTCCGGGCATCATGCCATCGAGGATCACGACCTGGTAGGGCCGGCCGGTGGCCACACCTTTCCGTAGCTCCGCCAGCGCCTGCTCTCCGCCCTCGCAGGTGGTGGAATCCAGATTCCAGTTGCGGAGGATTTCATCGAGTATCCTGCGGTTGGTCGCGTTGTCATCCACCACCAGGAAACGCAACCCGCCGAGATCCGCCGGAGCCGCTCTGGTGATCTGTTCTCCTCTTCCGAACACGGCGGTGAAATAGAATTCGCTGCCCTCGCCCTCCTCGCTGGCGAGCTCCAGTTTCCCTCCCATTTTTTCCACGATCCTGCGGGAGATCGTCAGACCCAGACCGGTGCCACCGAAGCGCCGGCTGGTGGAACTGTCCGCCTGGCTGAAGACCTCGAACACCTTCGCCTGATGCTCCCTGGCGATGCCGATGCCGGTGTCTTTCACGGAAAATCGCAGCCCGACCCCTCCGCCCTCCACGGAAACGGGAGCGACGGAAACGACGATCTCGCCCTTCTCGGTGAACTTGATCGCGTTTCCCACGAGATTCACGATCACCTGCCGCAGCCTCGCCAGATCCCCCACGACATGGTCCGGAACCTCCGGCGGAATGTGGTAGGCGAGCCTCCAGCTTTTTGTCCGCCGCCCTCACCGCGAGAGTCTGGAGCGTGTCTCCGATCGAGTCCCGCAGCGGGAATTCAAATTCCTCCAGCTCGAGTTTCCCGGCTTCGATTTTCGAGAAATCCAGGATGTCGTTCAGCAGTGCCAGCAGAGCTTCCGAGGAATGCTGGACCAGCCTCTGGTATTCCCGCTGCTCCGGTGTGAGATCCGTATTCAGCAGCAGCTCGGTCATGCCCATGATGCCGTTCATCGGCGTGCGGATCTCGTGGCTCATGTTCGCGAGGAAATCACTCTTCGCCCGGTTCGCGGCGATCGCCGCCTCCTTGGCTTTTTCGTAAGCCTCGGTTTTCTTGCGGATCTCCTCGTTGAGTTCGTCCGTATGCAGGATCACTTTTCCCGCCAAGGGCCTCAGCAAAAGCGCGATCCCCGCGGTGCCAAGCACGATCAGGCCAAGCAAAAGCGCTCCGAGAAAGCCAAGCTGCCTGCGCATGGAGGACAGGATCTCGTCCTTGTCCATCTTCACCACCATCCACCACGGCGCTTCTTTCAGGATCATCGCCGCCTCCACCACCTCGGTCCCGTCCGCCCGCATGATGTCCGATCTGCCGACCGCTCCCTCCGTTTCCTCCGACCATTCCGTCCTGTTGAAAACGTCGGTGAGTCCGCTTCCGGAGCTGCCGTCACGGAGCGGAAAAAACGACCTGCCCTCGGGGTTTTCCAAGCTTCCTATCGCGATTTCGCCTGTCTTTTTCAGACCCGACCTATCGGCGACAAGACGTTCCAACGAGTCCGCTTTGAACACCACCACATCCGTCCCGACCCGCGCGCTCTTTCGGTCGAGAATGGGCGCGTGGACGGTGAGAAACTTTTCCCCGTCCAGCCCGAACACACCACGTAGCAACGGGGATTTCGTTTCCACACCCATCCAGAGCCTTTCCGGAGCGGACTCTCCCACCGTAGCAGCGACTCGGCCCCTGTCATCCAGCCTGATGATCCCGATCGCTTGGTCGGAACGGCTCAAAGCGTCGTCGAGCAACTCGGAGCTGAATTGCTGGAGCTCCTCGCGGGTGATTGTCCCGGCGTTGTATCGCTCCAGCTGCTCGCGGGCTTTGGTCCGGCTCGTGATCTGGTCGGCGACGCCTTTGAAACGAGCGAGCAAATCATCCACCGCCTGCCTGCGTGTCTGGACGGCGAAGGAAAGGTAGTTGATCCTCTCGGTCTTCAACTGCTTGTAGAGCGGCAGGATCGCGACCAGCGCCACCGCGATCCCGATCACCAGTATCCCGATGGCGGATAGCACGGGGATAAGCCGGGGAAGCCGTCGGGCGAGGTTCGCGTCGGTTTTCATTCAACGGGAAAACTAACGGTCCCGGCTTTTCCAGTCGATTGGAAAACTCAGGGCGGGAGAATCGTGGACGGAGACTCCAGCCCCCGGTGTGATGGCGCGCGCTCCGGAAAATTCATCCGGGAGCCTACCCCGCCATCAGGGTCTTCATGCTTTCCCGGATGCTTTCGATCGGGTGGGGAGACTGGTCCTGTTCGACGTGGCAGTGGACGACTCCGTTCTTTTCGGCAGCGGCCATGATCGGATCCATCGGGATGATGCCGTTTCCGATTTCCTTGAAGGCGTCTTTCGCGGGGCTGGCGTAACTCGGCATTTCCACGCCTTTCTTGAGATCCTTGAGGTGGAGCTGGGAAACGCGGCCCTTGAGTTTTTCGATCAGGGAAACCGGCTCGATCCCGGCGAGTTTCACCCAGAAGACATCCAGCTCGAACATGAGGTCCGGTCCGAACTCCTCGATGAAAACATCATACCCGGTTTTCCCTCCGGCCATCGGCTGGAACTCGAAATTGTGGTTGTGGTAGGAAAGCTGGATGCCGGCGGCCTTCGAAATTTCCGCAGCTTTGTTGAACTTACCAGCCACCGATTTGTAAGCATCCAGATCCTTGCGGGCGGTGTCCTGAAGGTAGGGAATCACGAGATGGCTGAGGCCGTGCTTCTTCGCGCCGGCAACGACTTTCTCGAAATCCGGCAGCGCGGGATCGGTGGCTTCCACGATGGTGTTCCAGTCGAAGTGCATGGAGTTGACGGCCAGTCCGTTGTCCTTGGCGGCGGAGATCATGGCATCGGTCTCCGGCGAGCGGTAGGCGCTCCACCTGCTTGTAACCTGCCTCTGCTACCGCTTTGATCGTAGCTGCGGTATCCGCGGCGATCTGATCTCGCAGGGTGTAAAGCTGAAGCCCCATGTTTTTCACATAGGGACTGGAGGATTCGGCCCCGAAAAGCGATTGCACGCTGGCAAGAGCGAGAGCGGTTCCGGCGGTGTTGCGGAGGAAATGGCGGCGGTTCATGGTTTTCATGGGTTCGAGCATGGATTCCACGAAGGGCCCCGACAAGCTGGTTTTCACGGATGTCGGTCATACCTCCACCCGGGGAGCCTGCGTCTCACTGCGGCAACCCCGGGCTGAAATATCCGACTCGTTCGGAGTGGAAGAGGCCGCTTCCTGAAGCCCAGTCCGTGGCAGGGTATTTCAACAGGCGCGAGAGGCCTGGACCTCGGGTGAGAATCCCACGCAATGTGGATGGGAAACGGGCCGTTCGAGCGCCCTGGTACCAGGTTTTCCCGTCAGGAAACGAACAGCCCTACGATCGCCGCGCTCGTGAGGTTGGAGAACGTCCCGGCGACGACGGCGAGCAGACCGAGTCTTGCGATTTCCGAGCGGCGGTTCGGAGCCATCACCCCGAGGCCTCCGAGCAGGATGCCGATGGATGAGAGGTTGGCGAATCCGCAGAGGGCGACGGCTCCGATGGCTTCGGATTTCACGGAAAGGTCCGGAAGCATGGTTTTGTAATCCACGTAGGCGACGAACTCGTTGAGGATGAGCTTCTGGCCGATCAGGCTACCGCCTTTCACCGCCTCGTCCCATGGCATCCCGATCAGCCACGCGAGAGGCGCGAAGCAGTAGCCGAGGATTTGCTGGAGGCTCAGGGCGTTTCCTCCGAGAATTTCTCCGATCCGGATATAGACGGGACTCAATGGATGGAGCCTGCCGTTGACCGGTGCGCCCTCGAAAATCCATCCGGTGAAACCACCGAGACCCAGGTTGACCAGGGCGATCAGTCCGATGAAGGCGAGCAGCATGGCCCCGACGTTCAGTGCGAGACTCAGGCCGGTGGAGGCGCCGAGCGCCGCGGCATCGACCACGTTCGCCGGCTTGTCTCCACCCTCGGCGAAGCCTAGTTCCTTTTCCTCCGGGACATCGGTTTCCGGCCTCATCAGCTTCGCGTAGAGAAGCCCGCCGGGTGCCGCCATGAACGAGGCGGCGATAAGGTAGTTGATATTCACTCCCAGGGCCACATAGCCGGCGAGGATGGAGCCGGCGACGGATGCGAGCCCGCCGACCATCACCGCGAAAAGCTCGGAAGAGGTCATGCGCGCGATGTAGGGTTTCACCACCAGCGGAGCCTCGGTCTGACCGACGAAAATGTTCGCGGCGGCGGACAGCGACTCCGTGCGGCTGGTGCCGAGCAGAAATTTCAGCCCGCCACCCAGCACTTTGATCACCACGGACATGATTTTCAGGTGATAGAGCACGGCGATGAGCGAGGAGAAAAAGATGATCATCGGCAGCACCCGGAGAGCGAAGACGAAACCGATCGAGGCATCGATATCCATGGTCAGCGGGCCGAAAAGGAAATCCACGCCCACCTTTCCCGCGCCGATGGCATTCGTCACCCCGGCGCTGACCGCTTTCAACGCCTCGCGCCCGGCGGGTATCGCGAAAACCACGATGCCGATGCCGATCTGGATACCGAGCGCGGCGAGCACGGTCCTCCAGCGGATCGCCTTGCGGTTGTCACAGAGGGCGTAGGCCACTCCGAGCAGCACGGCGATTCCAAGAAGTCCGATCATCGGACGATGTTAGCGGGATCCGTGCCGGGAAGGAAAGGGAAACAAAAGGCCGGTTCTGCAGGTAGGAACCGCGCTTGCAAAATCCCGGCTCCCGGGGCTTGTTCATGCGTGCAGCAAACGCCCGTCCGCAAAATCATCCATATCGATATGGACTGCTTCTACGCGGCCATCGAGGAGCGGGACAATCCGGAGCTGCGGGGCAAACCCGTGGGGGTGGGTGGCAGCAGCCGGCGGGGTGTGCTGACCACGGCGAACTACGAGGCACGCAAATTCGGTTGCCACTCGGCGATGCCCGTTTTCATGGCGCTGGAGAAATGCCCGGATCTCATCATGGTCCCTACCCGCTTCCATATCTACAAGCGGGACAGCGCGCGTATCCGCGAAATCTTCCATCGTTTCACTCCGTTGGTGGAGCCGCTTTCGCTCGACGAAGCGTTTCTCGATGTCACCCACGATCCCGAGCCGGGAAGCATCATCGCGTCACGCATCCGCCAGCTGATCCGGGAGGAAACCGGCCTCACCGCCTCCGCCGGGATCGCCCCGAACAAGCTGATCGCAAAGATCGCCAGCGATTGGAAAAAGCCCGACGGCCAATTCACCGTCGCGCCGCCGCGCACCTCGGATTTCATGCGTGATCTGCCCCTGAAAAAGATCCCGGGAGTCGGCGGGAAAATGTCCGCGAGACTCTCCGCGCTAGGTGTGGAGACCTGCGGCCAATACCGCGAAATAGACCGCTTCGAGTGGGTCCGGCGCATCGGTGGATACGGGGCGGAGCTGTGGGAGCGCTGCTGGGGCCGGGACCAGCGCCCGGTCACCCCGGACAGCCCGCGCAAATCCCTGAGTATCGAAAACACCTTTTCCGAGAACATCTCCGGCCTCGATCCGCTGGGTAAGGAAATGACAGCCATGCTCGACGAGATGGAGGAGAAACTCCTGAAGCGCTGCGCCGACCGCCAGATCCGCTCCCTCGTAGTGAAGCTGAAATTCTCCGATTTCCGCCGCACCACCGCCGAGCGCGCCAACCCGGTCGTGGACCGTCGGATTTTCACGGAACTCCTGGCCGAGGCCGACTCCCGCTCCGAGGGAAAACCCGCCCGGCTGCTCGGTGTCGGCGTGCGTTTCACCGATCTCGCCGACACCGAGCAACTGGAGCTTTTCTAACAAACCTGGAACCCGCCATCGGACGAATATTCAAAGTTGGAGTTTGGGATTTAAAGTCTAGAGTCTCCGCCATGTCCGCCCTAAGACTTTCCCTCGCCCTAGCCGCACTGCTGACCGCCTGCGCCCCGTCCAATCCGGGTGCCACCGCCGCGCCCGCCACCGCAAGCAACCTTTCCGCGGCGCAGAAGAACACGATAGGGAAAAAGATCTGGCAGAACGAATCCGGCGGCACGATCAACGGCCTGACCGCATGGAACGGCGGAGAGGAGTTCCCCTCGCTCGGGATAGGCCATTTCATCTGGTATCCGGCGGGCTTCAACGGTCCCTTCGAGGAGAGCTGGCCCGCCTTCGTTTCCTTCGCGGAAAGGAACGGGGGCAACCCTCCCGCGATCGCGAAGAGCCGGTTCAGCCCGTGGAGGACACGCTCCGAATTCCAGGCGAATTTCAACTCCGCGGAAATGGTTGGCCTCCGGAAATGGTTGGCCTCCACCGTGACGCTGCAGACGGATTTCATCATCGTACGTTCCCGGGGCGCGCTCTCGAAAATGCTCGCCGCCGCCCCGGCATCCGAGCGTGCGAAAATCCAGTCGAACTACCAGAAAGTCTCCACCACCAGCCAAGGCACCTATGCTCTGATCGATTACGTGAATTTCAAAGGCGAGGGCACCAGCTCGACGGAGAAATACAACGGCCAAGGGTGGGGATTGCTCCAGGTCCTCGGCGGGATGAACAACGTCCCCGCCGGGCCGGCCGCCGCCACGGAATTCGCCGCCTCCGCGAAACGCGTGCTCTCCCGTCGCGTCTCCAACTCGCCGCCCGCCCGCAACGAAAGGAAATTTCTCCCCGGCTGGCACAACCGCTGCGACACCTACGCCAGGCCGCTTTGAGGCAATATGGAGAAGGGCTTTGAAAGCCCTTTGCACAAGCCCGGCGAATCGATCTCCCGATCCCCTTCTCCCTATCACTCCCCCGGCTCGAAACTGATCAGAGCCGGGTTCGCGGCACCGGTCCCGTCCTTCCCGTCGAACTCCGCCCAAACGGCCCTGCACCCGATTTCCGCATGGCTCCACTCCAGCGCCCATGGCTCATTGTCTGCCGTGCCGATCAGCTCGTCGCCATCGTAGAAACGGACCGCCGTAACCGGGAAATCTTTCGCGATTTCGACACCGAGGGTGATGTCCGTTCCAGGCGCGACCGACATCCCGAAGGACTTGCGGGGATTGAATTTTCCGATTCCTCCGGTCCCGCCTGTGACTTTCGCGGTGAGTGAAACCGGCGAGTTTTTCGATTGCCACGCCCGCCACACGAAGGCGACTTCGCGGTCGGGCAGCCAGACGGCCGCTTCGGACGGGACATCGGATTCCGCCGCCGGGGCGATGGCAGCGTAGGTCCCCCCGATGGTCCGCCTGTCACCGCGCCAGCCGGTCTCATACTCGACATCGCGGAGTTTGCCGTCCGGAGTCACGCGCAGTTTCGCGACGGCGCGTATCCACGGCATCATCAGGGTGCCGGAGTTCGCCCAATCGTGGCCGCAACCATGTTGAAGACCCAGGCCCCAGGGCAGTTTCGCGGCCAGCGCGGGATCGTAGAATTTCCCGATGGCGGGAAGCATCTTGAAGCCGTCGGATTTCGCCCCGATCAGAAACAGATGCGGAGCGGCGGCAGCCTCGGCAGGCATCTCGGCGGAGTCCCGGACCCAGGAGCAGCTCACGGCGTTCGTCAGCAGGAGCTCCGGCTCTGTTTCCAAAACTTTCACCACCATGCCCCCTGCGGAAAAACCCGTCCCGGCACGCGGCACGGTGAGCAACTCCGGGCTCCCCGATTCCACGGCGAACTGTTCCAGCGCTTTGGCGATGGCCGCCCGGATCTTCGCGGGACGGTTGTTTTCCTTCGCGGAAATAACCGTGTTGACGTGGGCCCAGCCAAGCTCGCGGCATAAGGTCGAGTTCCGGTCGTGCGGTTTCAGATCGTGGTTGAAAACGTGGACGAGGATGCCCCTCACCGGCTTTGCCTGCTCCGGGATGAAAAGGGATACCTCCACGCTATCCACCTTCGTCCCGAACATGCGGTCTTCCGCCAGTGCGAGAGTGGCGGATAAAATCAGGGCGCAGCCAATTACTATTTTCATGGTAGTTTATTCATCGATCTTGACCATCACCAGACGGAAGCCGGTGAAGCGCGACTTCTCCCTGTCCGGCGCGATCCGGCGCTCGTCCGGCCGGCACTTGGAGAGCGGCGTGCACCACGCGCCTCCTTTGAAAACGACCCCACCGCCGGGCTCGCTCGATGCCGTCGTCTCCCAGACGTTTCCCAGCATGTCGTGGATGCCCAGCGCGTTGGCGGGAAAGGAGCCGACCGGAGCGAGGAAGGCGACCCCGTCGTCGCGACCGGCATCCGCGTAGCTGAAGTCTCCTGCGACCTGCGACCCGCGAAGGGACTTGTCGGCGAAATTTCCCGCGGGTTCCGTTTCCGCACCGCAGGCCTTCATCCACTGCTGCTCGGTCGGAAGCGCGTATTCCCAGCCCTCCGGCAGAGCCCGCTTTTCCGTCCGCGCTCGTTCATCTGGCGCAGGAAGCCGTAGATTGCTTTGCGATCCACCATCACGGCGGGCTGATCGGGGGAAAGCACGGTTCCGTCATCGAGCGTCAGCCCCTTTTTCTCGTATTTCTGCGCGACCGTGACTTCGTATTTCCCGATCCAGAATCCGTTTTCCCCGCCTTCCGGACACCAGCAGAAGACCATGCCGCCCTCACCTGTCAGTTCTTTCCCGCTGACAGATGCCGTAAGCAGGACGTATCCTGCGAGGAGATGGAGAAAACGGTGTTTCACGCGAGAAGTTCTTCGAGGGGGCCGTCCTGATTCAGATCCCGGAGATCCAGATCCGGCAGGCCGAAGCGTTGACGCCTGTCGCCCGCGGCGTGCAGGAACGTGGTGTAGAGGTTCGCCGTCGTGCGATGGCCGGGCTTTCCATACCAGGGGTAACGCAGCAGGCGCCCGCCCTTCGCGAGGCGTCCGCCGAGATCTCCGATCAGCACGAAGGGCCACTCGCGGCAACCGGGGTGGTGACCCTCGCCATGGTCGCTGGTGTAGACGACGAGCGTGTTGTCCAGCATGTTGCCGTCGCCTTCGGGGATGGCCTCCAGCTGGCGGAGGGCCGCGGCGAGGAGTTCGAGATGCTTGCGGCGGATCGCCATGTGCAGCTCCTCGGAGGTTTTTCCGCAATAGCTCTTCCCGTGACCGATGCCATGCATCTCGACCGGCCCGGCAGCGAAGCCCAGCTCGCTGCCATCCACCGCGATCCCGCTGAACTGGCGACCGCTCCCCGAGGAGACCGTCACGACATTTGTCAGCCCGGCCGCGAGCGCACCGGTGGCGACCCCGAGCTGTGCCTCCACGTGCGCGAGGCCACCGGCACCTGTCGGAAACGCTTCGGGATGCCCCGGCGCGTGGTCTTTGATGCGCGCCGAAGCCTTGGCCAGCTCCTCCTGCCGCGCTCCCATGCTTTCGAAGGCATCGAGATAGGTATCGAGCTTCTCGTTCTCCACCCCGTCGAGCCGGGTGCGGAGCCGTTTCACATCGTCCGAAAGGAAATCCAGCACACCTGTCCGGGCATCGAACGCCCCGCGTGCCTCACCCTCCGCCGCGCTCGCGAACAAGCGCCGGTAAGCCGCGCCGGGCTGGCATTGGGTAGGTAACGGACGGCCCGCCCCCGCCGAGGAAACATTGTAGACCACGGTCGAGTCCTTGCTCATCACCCCGAGTCCGACGTGGTTGAAAATGGATGGGGCGAGGCCCGCGAGAGCGGAGTCGATGGTTTCCCCGTAGGCACCCATGCGCTGGGGAAAACATCCGAGGGCACCGAAATCCGCGGAGTGGCTGGGTGGGCCGCAGACCCTGCCGGAGAGGCCGTGGACCAGAGTCATGCGGTCACGGAAAGGCTCCAACGGCTCAAGCGCCGAGGGAAAAGGCAGCGTCCCCAGGCGCATATCGAGCATGCGATCGGGCTCTTTCGGTTGCTCGATCCCACCGGGGAAAACCTGCTTCGGGATCAGACCGTTCCCCTGCAGGAAAAACAGAAAACGCAGCGGCTTCCGGCCGACGGTTTCCGCAGCCTCCAGCCGTTGGATGAACGGCAGCAGATAGCAACCCGCCGCGCCGAAGGTCATACCTCGGAAAAAATCTCGCCTTGTCCTGATGCTGATGGTTTTCATTTCGGGTTTTTCTGGGTTTCTACGGTTCTATACAAAAACGAATCCGAGGCAAGCAGGGAGGTGACGAGCGCGCGGAAGCTGCCTCCGCTTTCCCGGTAGGCGCTTTGCGCCGCCTGCAT
This sequence comes from uncultured Verrucomicrobiae bacterium, assembly GCA_963729485.1. GTDB lineage: Bacteria > Verrucomicrobiota > Verrucomicrobiia > Verrucomicrobiales > Akkermansiaceae > Luteolibacter. The sequence continues at coordinate 192,642 of CAVSNV010000009.1, read as the reverse complement.
GGTCCCGGCATCCCCCACGGTCTCGTTGCGGCCCATGAAAAAACGGAACACATGGCGGACGAAGACCTGCTCGACAAACTCGGAGTCCGCCAAGCGCTCCACCATTTCGAAAGGATCCTCCACCTCTCCATCCAGATCCTTTACCCCGGTGCGGGAGATCGCGCCGGAGGTATCCACGTGCTTTCCGATCTCGAACGCGCGCATCATCGAGTAGTTGTCGAACTGCTCGAAAGGAAGGCCCAGAGGATCCATTTTCCGGTGGCAGCGCCAACACTCGGGGGCGGAAGTCGCCGAATGCAGACGCTCCCGCAGGGTCTGGTCCGCACCCTCCGGGATGCGGGCATCGACCCCGATAGGCACGTCCGGGACGGTACCGCCGAGAAGCTGGAAGCGAATCCATTTCCCCCGGCGCACGGGATCCGTATCGAAATTTCCCGAGTAAGCGGCCAGCCAGGCGGGATGCATCAGCACGCCGCGCCTCGGTCCCGGGAGTTTCACCGGCTGCTGATCCGTCCATTCCCAGTCCGGCGGCAGCCCGTAGGACTGGCAGTAATCGAACGACCACGGGCTTTTCTCCCGCTTGCTCCCCTTGCTGTCGCGGGAGCTGTAGGACCAGTTCACAAATGCACGGTCCGTCGTCAGCAACTCGCGCAGGACATCCTTGTCACCGTCCACGATCCACTCCACCAACGAGTCCAGATCGCTTACCAAGAGATTGGAATTGTAATAGCCGACCGGCGGCTTGTCCTTGAAAACTTCCTTCGCCGCCTCATATCCGAAGTATTCGCGGAAAAATTCCATCAACCGCGAATCGTCGCTTTTCGGGGACTCCAGCACTTCCAGAACGACCTCCGAGACACCTTCCTTCGAATCGAGCCGCCCGTCTGCGCCAGCCTTGAAAAACGCGGATTCCCAACTGTTCCCCAACGCATAGGAAAGCCCTCTGGCGATTTCGTCGGGTGAGAGACGGCGGCGACCCAACCGGTCGATCTCCCCGGCCCCGGTTTCCTCCCGGTAATAGACCTCCGGCTGCATCAGGATCGCGGTCAGCAGGGATTTCGCCGCCGCATCCGCCCCGGCGCTGGCCTTTGTTTTTTCCCAGAAACCGACGAATCGCTCTACCTCCCCGGCATCGGGACCCCGGCGCAAGGCGAGCCCGAACTCCCGCCTCACCGCGTCTTCCGCCACGCTTCGGTCCGCGTCCGCTTCGATCAGTTTCCCGAAGGTCCGGAATTTTCCGCCACCGTCTTCGGTCTGTCGGTCCACCACTGCCTCGGCATTGCGGTAGAGCATGTCGGCCGTCGCTTCGTCGATCACATACCCGGCGGAGTAATCCTGGATCCCGCTCTTTCCATTTCCCGCCAAAGGCTGGCTGAGACCCTTTACGCCGTCGCCGACGCCCGCCATGAGCCCTTCGTAAATCCCACCCCGCACCCGCCAGAGACGCGGGGGACCCGGGATCACCGGGCCTGGCTCCACGCCGAACAACAGCCTGTGCTCCACCTCGTTTCCAAACTCGGGCAGGGCCGATTTCCCACCGCCTGCCATCTGCGCCTCCAGCAGACCGGCGCTTATCCACTCCAAGAACTTCGCCCGCTCCGCCTCGTCCGGTTGCTTCTCATCCTCCGGGGGCATGTCGAGAAACTCCACCTGCTCGGCGACCAGGCGCCACTCCGCGAGGTCGCCGCCACCTGCCACATCGGTTCCCAGCGCCTCTAGATTCAAATCACCCTTCTGCTTTTTCGCTCCGTGGCACCCGATGCAGTATTTCTCCAGAAACGCGCCATCCTGGGCATGGAGGGAGCTTTCCAAAAGGAAACACAGGATGACGGAACGCCAGGGCACATTACCTGAAACGTCGGGAATCCATGTGATCTATCCCCATATCGAGAAAAGTGGAGGCTCCCGGGGGGCAACACCCCTGGGAGCCTGATGCGGCCGACTCATGGAACATCCCTATCGGCAATAGCTGTAGCGAACACTCACACCCGAGCGTGATCTACGGGAATTATCATAATGCCCGTAGTTCGAATAACCGCTGTTCCTGTAGCTCGAAGTCCGGTACTGCTGGCGGTATTGCTGGCGCGGTGCAGATACCGTTCGATACGTGTAGCGAGCGTTTCCGCAACTGTCGTAACCTACGAAAATTTTCTGTGTGTAGATCGGGCGACCGTGACGGTAGCCACTGACATAGGTGACCGGTGCCTGGCTACGGTAGCCGTCGCCATAGTGCGGGCGGGCGTCTGCGTTCAGAGTCATTCCGGCGAATGCCAGAGTGCCGGTTGCGAGGATAGTGAGTAGTTTTTTCATAGCTTTCTTGTTTTTTGGTTACGCAGGCTTCGACCCGACGACTCTCCGGATTATTCATCGATGCGGCGAAAAATTTCCCCATCGAATCCGAGCGAATGTCGTACGGGGCCAGCGGCAGACTTTTATTTGGGGTAGCCTCCATTCCATCGCGTCGATACCGGGGTTGATTTTCCATCCCGTGCCTGGATATCGAATGGATCATCGTGGGTGGCGGTTTGGCTCGCACGATAGCCGGAAAAGCTCTTCCGTCCCGTGGCATCTCGGGGGATTGTGATCGTGAAATACCTGCGGATTCTCAAACGGCGGATCAGTTGGTGACGTTCTCGCCAGCCCCCCGGGTCCTCAAGCCAGTTGATTGAGGAAAAGCGCCAGAACCAGTCCTATCGCGGTTGCGATTCCGGCCCAATAGGCGTCCTTCGTGTATGCCTTGGGGAACACCTCTGTCGCGAGCGAGGCGACGACCGCTCCTCCCGCGAAGCATTTGATATGCGCCAGAACCTCCTTTGAAACTCCCTCCAAAAGTAAATTTCCAGCAAGAGCGGCAGCGGACAGTATCACGGCGGTTGCGATCCATATCCCGAAAACCTTGCCCTTTGAGTGTCCGTTTCCGGACATCTCTTTCGCGCCACCGGCCGCTTCCGGCAGATTCGATAGAAAAATGGAACCGGCCAAAGCGGCGACCTGAAGCGGCCCGGCTCCTATCAGCGAAACACCCAGCGCAAGATTCTCCGGAATACCATCAAGAGTGATCGCAGCCAGGAGTCCTCCGCCACCTTCCGATCCCCACTTCTTTTTCACGAGGTAACCCAGTCCGGTGAAAACGCCCGCTCCAACCATGACCGTCCCGAAAGCCGCCCATAGGGAGGTCTGTTTCATAGAGGGCTCCACAAGCTCCAGAACGACGGAAACGATAAGCGCCCCTCCCGCCATCGCCACGATGAAACCCTCCACCCTTTCCGGCAGCTTTCCGTAAATCCCCCAAGCGGCGCCCAGAAGCAGAGCGCCCGAAACAACAAGAATCACCAGAATCGTCGTCATCATCTGTCCGTACTCGTTCCCACGTTCATTCCTGCGGGACGTGAGGCTCGAAGGTCATGGAGAGTTCGTGCTCGCGGGCCTTGGCGGCTTTTCTCGCCTGCTGCTGGAAATGTTCCTGGGCGCGGAAAGGCTTCTCTCCTTTTTTCGCGGTGACGGGTTTCGAGCTGCCGTCGGGCAGGATCTCGTAGGCGTTGCGGTTGTCTTTGAAAAAGGTTTCGAGGATGCGGATGAGGCGGCGCTTGATGGCTTTTTCCTCGATCGGAACCATAAGCTCGACGCGTTTCTCCAGGTTCCGGGTCATCCAGTCAGCGGAGGAAATGAAGACGTGGGGATCGCCACCCTGATGGAAGTAAAAGAGGCGGGCGTGCTCGAGAAAGCGGTCGATGACGGAGACGACGCGGATGTTTTTCGAGAATTTCTCTCCGGGGATGAGGCAGCAGATGCCGCGGACGTTGAGCAGGATTTCCACGCCGGCCTGGGAGGCGGTGTAGAGGGCGGCGATGATTTCCGGGTCCTGGAGGGAGTTGGTTTTCCCAATGATTTTCGCGGGCAAACCTTGCTTGGCGCGCTCGGTTTCGCCGGCGATGAGATCGAGCAGGCGCGGCTTCATCACGGAGGGGGCGGGGATGAGGCGCTGGAAACGGAGCAATTTGGACCGACCGGTGACGGCGTTGAAAAGCAGGGAGGCGTCGTTTCCGTACTCCGCTTTGCAGGTGAGGTAGGAGAGATCCGTGTAGAGGCGGGAGGTGGTCTCGTTGTAATTCCCCGTGCCGAGATGCACGTAGCGGCGGATGCGGCCGGACTCTCGGCGCAGGACGAGACAGATCTTCGCGTGGGTTTTCAGGTTTTTCACCCCGTAGACGATCTGTGCTCCGGCGCGCTGGAGTTCATCGGCGCGGTTGAGATTGCGCGCTTCGTCGAAACGGGCTTTGAGCTCCACCAGGGCGGTGACGTGTTTTCCGTTTTCCGCCGCTTTGATGAGAGCATCGATGATCCGCGACTGGCGGGCGGTGCGGTAGAGGATCTGCTTGATGGCGATGACATCGGGATCGACGGCGGCTTCCTCGATGAGGCGGATGACGGGATCGAAGGATTCGTATGGGTGGAAAAGCAGGACGTCTCCGGAGGAAATGGTCTCGAACATGGAGGCGCCGGGGGCGATGGCCGGGCTGTTCTGGGCGGGCCAGTCCTCATCCCGCAGGTGGTCGTAGTCCTGGAGAAACGCGAGTTCCATGAAGGAGGCGAGACCGAGCGGGCCGTTGTGGCGGTAGATTTCCTGGGAGGTGGAGGCGGTGACGGTCTTGATCATCCGGGAAAGATCCCGGGGGGCGTCGGCACGGATTTCCAAACGGACCGTATCGGCGAAACGGCGCGCGGTGAGCACGTCTTCCATTTCATTCGCCAGATCGGTCGCATCTTCTTCCTCGACGGCGATATCCCCGTTCCGGGTGACCCGGAAGGCGGTGGTGGCGGTGATGTCCTCGCCGGGAAAAAGCAGGCCGGCGTGGGCTGCGACGAGATCCTCGATGAGGATGAAGGCGGTCGTCTCGTCCTCCGTCTGGACGGAGATCCGGCGCGGCAGATTCTCATGGATGGGAATCAGGACGTGGCGCGTGGTCTGGTCGGCGGGATCGTGCAGGCGGCAGGCGAGCACGATGTGAAGCGCGGGGACGATGGGCGGGGGCGAATTCGGATCGACGGCCAGCGGGGTGAGAAGTGGAGAGATGTTGTCCTCGAAAACAGCGGCTGTCGTGGTGCGCTGGGTGTCGGTGAGCTGGGACGGTGGCAGCAGGACGATTCCTTTCGCGGACAGGGCGGGGATCAGTGAATGGTTGAGAAGGTCATACTGATCCGAGTTCATTTTCAGAACACGCTCCCGGATCGCGGCAAGATTCCGGACGGGTGTGTAACCGGAATTGTCCCGGGTTTTCCTGCCGCTGCGGCGTTGGAGCATGAGCGAGCCGACGCGGACTTGGAAAAATTCGTCGAGATTCGAGGCGGAGATAGCGAGGAATTTCACACGTTCGAGCAAGGGCATCTCGTCCTTGAGCGCTTGGTCGAGGACGCGCTGGTTGAATTCGAGCCAGGAGAGTTCGCGGTTGTGGTATTCGGGCATGGGGATAAGTGGATGGTGCCGGGTGATCAGCGGAGGATTTCTGGAGAGCTGGGTGGTAGAACCCGTGGAGCTTTTGGAGGAGAGATTCTTTGTCGGGGAGCTGGGTCTGATACCCGGTGAAGTGCGGGGAGGATCTGGTCGCGAGATCAGTTGTCCTCCTCGATGACAACGGTGAGGCCGAAGACTTGCTCGAAAAGGTCGGCTTTCGAGTCCATGGCGAGGCGTTCGATGGCAGCGTCCTCAAGGCCGGGAAGACGGATCTGGAGCTTGCTGGCGGTGCGGGTGATCTCGATTTTAGAAACCCGCTGGGCGTGGGTGCGCTCGAGCGCGTCCGCCACGCGGAGGATGGCGGCGAGCTTGCAGACGCGGATGCGGTCGTCGGTATCGAGGGCGGCGTAGGAGGTGTGGTCCAGCTTCGGGCCGGAGTGGCGGTGGTAGCGGGAAACGAGAGCGACGATGGTGACATCGAGGCGGTCGAGCCCGAAGATCTCGGAGTTCAGGATGATGTATTCCGAGTGTTTGTGATGCGCTCGGGGGCTGACGTAGGTGCCCACCTCGTGGAGTATCGCGGCGACCTGGAGCAGCAGCGCGTCGTGCTCGGTAAGGTGGTGGAGATCATGGAGATTTTTCAGCAGATGCTCGCAGAGACGGCCGACGTGCTCGCCATGTCCGGCATCCGACTGGTATTTTTCCGAGAGGATGCGGGCGGAGCGGAGGACTTCCTCGGCAAAGGATCCGGTGAGTTCCCGGGAGGCGAGCAGATCGTGGAGCAGGCCTTGCTCATACTCGGAGGTGGGAATGTGGACTTCTTTCAGCGCGAGCGTTTCGGCGATGGCGAGATTGATTTCGAGGGCGGGGACGAGGGCTTCCGCCGTCTGGTAGTCGAGCTGGAAACGCTTGACCGCATCGAGATCGCTGAGGGCGGCGGTTTCTCCTGTGAATTTCCTGAAATCCTTGATGGAGCAGGCTTCGTCGTTTTTCGTGAGGTAGGCGGCGACGGACTGGATCTCGTAACCGATCATGATGATGCCGTCGATGGAGACGTCTGAGAAATCGAAGCGGAGCTGGGCGAGATTTCCCGAGGCGTGCTCGCGGATCACCCGGAGAAAGGAAGGACCCTCCGCATGGGATGCCTCGACGGCCTCTCGGGTGCGGTGGGTGCCCATGCGGTAGCTGGTATAGCGGGTGATGAGGCCTTCCTCGAAAAGCAGGGCGCGGGTATTGCCGGGGCCGACGTGGACGACGAGAGCGGTGCGGTGGCTCATCGCGGGGAGGTGCTGGATGCGCCGGCGGGTCTTCAGGTAGATGAGGCGGGTCATTTCCCCGTCATCGATCATCGAGACCGGCAGGCCGCAGGCGATGCGGATACGGTTGAGCACGGCCTCGTGGTTGCTGGCCTCGTGCAGCACGTTGGTGGCGACTGCGCGGGTGAGCGAGTGGGGGTCGATCCCCATTTCCGAGAGGGTCCGCTGATAGCCGCGGATGATGGAGACGATGCGCTCGGTGGTGGTGTTGGAAACGACGTTTCCGCCGAAGACGTCCTGGGCGAGCGGGGCCGGCTGCTCCAGGAAATCGATGGGGACAAGGGTGCCGTCCTCGTCGTGCTCCGCGATGATGCAGGAGACGGAGCTGGCTCCGATGTGGAGGGCGGTGAGGACTCCGGCGCTGGTATCGGAAGGCCGGTTCTCGTTTTTCGTGACTGTCACCATGCAGTGATGAAACCGCCGGGGAAGGCCGTTTACAACCTAGAAACTCGGGATTCGCGGTGTTCGCGAGGAAGTGCTCGGGGTTTGACATTTCCGGAACGGCGGGCGATTGCATGGGCCTTGCAAACGAGCTGGAAAATCATGGGTCGTAATGGGATGGGATGGCTGGGGGTGCTGGTCATCGCGGGTTGTGCGGCGGTGTCTCCGGAGAGCCGGATGGGAGCGGCGGGCGCACCGGGCGCCTGGGCTGCGACGAAGGAGGCCCGGGCGGGGATCGACCGCCGTTGGATCGGGAAAATCGGCGGATCCGAACTGGACGGGCTGGTGGATGCTGCGATTTCAGGAAACAAGGATCTGGAGGCTGCGGCGGCTCGCGTGGACCGTGCGGCCGCCGAGGCGAAGGTGGCGGGAGCCGGACGGTTGCCAAGCCTGGGACTCGGGGTGGACGGGCAGCGTAACAAACAGAATTTCATCGGATTTCCCTTCGCGGGAGGTGGAGGCGGGATTCCCACGAACCTTTCGGAAAGATTCGGGGTGAATCTGAACGCGGCGTGGGAGGTGGATGTCTGGGGGCGGATGAAAGCGGGGCAGGAGGCGGCGATCGCGGATGCCCAGGCGCGTGCCTACGACTACGAGGCGGCGCGGGTTTCGCTCGCAGGCCAGGTCGCGAAGGCGTGGCTGGCGCTCGGTGAGGCGAACGAACAGGTGGCGCTTGCGAAGGATGCGCTGACGGCCAGGCGGGTTCTGGCGGATGCGGTGCGGCAGCGCTTCGAAAGAGCTATCGCGGACGATGGCGGGTCGGCATCCCAGGTGCGGCTTACCGAAGCGGAGGCGGCGAACGGGGAAGGGATTTTAGCCCAGCGCGGGCAGGAGCGGGAACGCGCGGTGCGGCAATTGGAGATCCTGATGGGGAGGTATCCTTCGGGAAATCTCCTGGCCGGCGCGAAGTTGCCGGGATTTCCCGGAGCGACTCCGGCGGGACTGCCTTCCGAGCTGCTATTGCGCAGGCCGGACATTCTGGCGGCGGAAAGGGGCCTCGCGGCATCCGGCAGGCGGGTGAAAGAGAACAAGCTCGCACGTTTTCCCAGCCTGAATCTGACGGCCTCGGGAGGCACCGCGACGGAGGGACTCGGCGATGTGTTGAGAAGCGATTTCAGCGTGTGGTCGGTGGGAGGCAGCCTGACCCAGCCGATTTTCCAAGGAGGTCAGATCACCGGAAACATCGCCAAAGCCCAGGCGACGGAGCGGGAGCAGACGGCGATCCTCCAGAAGACAGTGCTTGATGCCTTCGGAGAGGTGGAGCAGGCGCTCACGGCGGAAGCGTTTCTCTCCGAGCGCGAGCGTGCCGGCAAAAAAGCGCGGGAACTCGCGGCGGAGGCTTCGCTTCGTGCGGACGAGGAATTCAGCGCGGGCACCGGCGATGTGTTGACCCTGATCGACGCGAAGCAGCGGGAGATCGATACCGCCAGCCAGTATGTCGCCGTGCGGAGGCTGCGGCTGGAGAACAGGGTGGATCTGCACCTCGCCCTAGGCGGGGATTTCCGGGCGGGAAAATGATTTTCAAAGGGCACCAAAAAAATAGAAACGAGGTATCCGGGAAATATCTCATCGCTCGTATTCACTGTATTCAGCCTCCCGCATTCTTCCCGGCCATTGACAAGCGGGTTGGGAGAATTGAGCGTATCGCCCTGGCCCGATATGAACGAGAGACTTGAAACGGATAGGAAAACACAGGTCCGGGCGGTGATGTCCTTCGTTCTCGTTCTGGCGGTGCTCGGCGTAATGGTACTCGGGGTGATCCTGCTGGTGATGAACAAGCGGGTGGCTGCCGAAAAGGAAAAGCAACGCATCGTACCCGCCGTGGAAGTGGAGCGGGTGGTGAAATCCGACTACCGGGTGAAACTCTCTACCCAGGGAGTCGTGGAAAGCACGCGCGAAACCCAGCTGGCCGCCGAAGTTGGCGGGCGGGTGATGGAGATTTCTCCGAATTTGAAACGCGGTGGCCAGGTCGAGGAAGGCGAGCGCCTGGTCCGGATCGATCCGGCGGATTCCCGCTCCGCCCTGGCGATGGCGGAGGTGGGCCTGGCGGATGCGGAGCTGGCCCTGGAGCAGGAAAGGGCACGGGTCGATCAGGCGGATCTCGATTGGAAACGGCTGGGCCGGGGTGGATCGGCAAATCCTCTGGTCCTGCGCAAGCCACAGCTTGCGGCCGCCGAGGCGAAAACCGGCTCCGCCAGCGAGGAAGTGGCGAAAGCGAGGCGCGATGTAGAGCGCACGGAAATTCTCGCCCCGTTCGATTCCGGAGTGCGCTCGGCCATGGTCGAGGTCGGCGCCGTGGTCGCTCCCGGCACCATGGTCGCGGAACTCTACGCGAGCGGTGAGCTGGAGGTGCGGCTCCCGCTGGGCCTGGAGGATTTCGGATTTCTCGCCCGCAACGAAGCCGGCGAAGTGACCGGCGGCGTTATGCTCACCGGGAAAATCGGAATGCGCGTATATGAGTGGAAAGCGGAAATCGCCCGGGTGGATCCGGAGATCGAGCGGAAAACCCTTTCCGCCAGCGTGATCGTGAAAGTCCTCCCAGCTGATCGGACGGACTTCCCGCTGCCTCCTGTCGGGCTTTTCCTGGATGCGGAAATCGAAGGCCAGATGCTGGAGGACGTAGTGGAAATCCCGCGCCGCGCCCTGATGGAGGGGAACCGCGTCATCGTGGTGGACGGAGAAAACAAGATAGCTTTCCGCGACGTGGAAGTCGTCCGGCTCAACGAAAAGACCGCCGTCCTGCACGACGGCCTCGCAGCGGATGAGGGCGTGATCCTGACAAGACTTTCCGCTCCGGTGACCGGCATGGAAGTGGAGATCGAGAAAGCTCCTGAAGCCCCTTCGGAAACAGAAGAATGAACGCTGTCAAATGGTTCACCCGCAACCACGTGGCGGGTAATTTCATGATGATCGTGGTGCTGCTCGCCGGCTTCACGACATGGTTCACGCTCAAGAAGGAGATTTTCCCGGAAATCTCCATCGACGCGGTTTCGGTCGCGATCCCGTATCCGAACGCGACCCCGGAAGAGGCGGAGCGCGGTGTGGTCGTCCCGGTCGAGGAGGCCATCGCCGATCTCCAGGGCATCAAGAAAATCCGTGGCACCGCCGCGCAGAACATCGGCAGCGTGCTGATCGAAGTGGAGACCGGCTACAACGTGCGCTCGGTCATGAGCGATGTGAAATCCCGTGTCGATGCCATCGAGAATTTCCCCGAAGAGGCGGAGACCCCGGTGCTGGAGGAAATCCTGATCAAGTCCCCGGTCATGAGCGTGACCCTCACCGCGGATACCGATGAGACGACCACCCGCAAGCTCGCCGAGCGCGTCCGCGACGAGCTGCTCACCTACGAGGCCCCGAAGGCGACGAGCTTCGGCACGTTCTTCGCGCGCATGTTCGGCGGGGTGCCGAAGATCAGCCAGGTGGAGATCGCCGGGGTGCGCCCGTATGAGATTTCCATCGAGGTATCCGAGGAAAAGCTCCGGAAACTGGAACTACGGCTTTCGGACATCGCCCAGGCGGTCCGGAGCAGCACTCTCGATCTCCCGGGCGGCTCCGTCCGAACAGAGCGCGGCGAGGTCATCCTGCGTGCGCTTGGAAAACGCTACGAAGCGAGCGAGATGGCGAGCGTGCCGGTAAAGACCCTTGAAGACGGCAGCGTGGTGCGGCTCGGCGAGATCGCGGAGCTGGTGGATGGCTTCGAGGATGTGGACCTGAGCAGCCGTTTCGATGAGAAAAATTCCTTGGTGATCAACGTGTTCCGCGTCGGCAACGAGGACACGCTCGCCCTTTCCGAGCTGGTCCACCGCTATGTGGAGGATTCGGCGGACCGCCTGCCCGAGGGAGTCTCGCTCTCCGTCTGGAACGACCAGAGCGTGTATCTTCTCGGCCGGCTGAACCTGCTGAAGCGCAACGCGACCACCGGCCTGCTGCTAGTGCTGGGAGTTCTCACGCTTTTCCTCAGGCCATCGCTCGCACTGCTCGTTGCGGTCGGCATTCCCGTCTCCTTCGCCGGCGGAATCTGGATGATGCCGCTGTTCGGCATTTCCGTGAACATGATCTCGCTCTTCGCCTTCATCCTCGTGCTGGGCATCGTGGTGGACGATGCGATCGTGACCGGGGAAAACGTCTATCACCGCATCCAGCAGGGCGAGCATCCCAGCGTCGCCGCGTGGAAAGGCACCAGCGAAGTCGGCACCATCGTGGTATTCGGCGTGCTCACCACCATGGTCGCCTTCACCCCCATGCTCGGCCTCAGCGGAGTCAGCGGGAAAATCTGGCCGAACATTCCGCTTGTCGTCATCCCGACCCTCGCGTTCTCCCTGCTGCAATCGAAATTCGTGCTGCCCGCCCACCTCGCGCTGCTCGCACCGCGCGACCGGTCGGAGAAGAAGCGCTCCGGATTTTTTCTGAAACGCGCGCTCGACGGCCTCTTCGCCCTCCAGCGCAAGATCGCCGACGGTCTCGAAACGTTCGTCGAAAAAGTCTATCAGCCCGCTCTCGGTTTTTCCCTGAAATGGCGCTACGTGACCGCCGCGATCTTCATCGCCGTTCTGGTGCTGACCCTCGCCACCGTCGCCACCGGCCACATCAAGGCGATGTTTTTCCCCGAAATCGAAGGAGATATCCTCAGCGCGAAAGTCGAGCTGGCGCAGGGCGTGCCCTTCGAGGAAACGGAGAAAGTCGTCAAACGCATCGAAGCCGCCGCGCTGGAGCTTTCGAAAAAATACAAGACCGCGAACGGCGCGGACATCGTCACCCACCTTCTGACAAGCGCCGGCACCCAGCCGTTCCTGACAAGCATGGCTCCCGGTGGTCCGCCCGTCGCCACCCACCTCGGGGAGGTGACCCTCGAGCTTCGCCCCCGCCTCGGAGCGCACCATCGGCTCCGAGCAACTCGTCGCGGAATGGCGCGCCCTCGTCGGCACCATCCCCGGTGTGGTCGAGCTGCAGCATCCAGGCGGAGACCGCCACCTCGGGGAACGCGATCGATGTCACCTTGACCGGAGCGGATCTCGACAAGCTGGTGGCGGCCACCGAGTTCGCCAAGGAAGGACTCGCGGGCCTGTCCGGAGTGATCGATATCTCCGATTCGAATCGGGCGGGCAAGGACGAGCTGCGCTTCAGCGAGCTGACCCCGGCGGGCCGCGCGATGGGCTTCCGTCTCCAGGATGTCGCCAACCAGGTGCGGGATGCTTTCTACGGAAACGAGGTCCAGCGGCTCCAGCGCGGCCGCGACGAAGTAAAGGTCATGGTGCGTTTCCCGAGCGAGGCGAGGCGCTCGCTCGAAAGCCTGGAGTCCATGAAAATCCGCACTCCCGCCGGCGACGAAGTGCCGCTTCTCCAAGTGGTCACGTTGGAGCCTGGCCGGGGGCCGGCCGTCATCCAGCGCACCGACAGGCAGCGCTCGATCAAGATCACCGCGGATGTCGGCCCGGGCTCGAACGCCAACGAAGTGGTCGCCCTTTTCACCGAAAAAACGCTTGAAAAGATCGCCACCAGATTTCCCGGAGTCCGCTACTCGTTCGAGGGCGAGCAGAAGGATCAGAACGATTCCGTGCGTGAAATCGGCATCGGCTTTCTCGCCGCGCTGGTGGGGATGTACGTGCTGATCGCCATCCCGCTGCGCTCCTATCTCCAGCCGCTCATCATCATGTCGGTCATCCCGTTCGGGCTCGTCGGCGCGATCTGGGGCCACGCGCTTCTCGGCATGAACCTCAGCATCATGTCCATGTGCGGACTCGTCGCGCTGGCCGGGGTGGTGGTCAACGACTCGCTGGTAATGGTCGATTACGTGAACCGCCACCGCGAGGAATCCGACACGCTCCGGGATGCCGCCATCGCCGCCGGGGGCCGCCGCTTCCGCGCCATCCTGCTGACCTCACTTACTACGTTCGTAGGAATCATGCCGATGATCCTGGAAACCGACGTGCAGGCGAAGTTCCTCGTCCCGATGGCCGTCTCGCTCGCCTTCGGCATCCTGTTCGCGACCGTCATCACCCTCTTCCTCGTCCCCGGAGTCTACCTGATCCTCGAGGACGTCCGGGGCTTCCGCTTCCGGCAGAGGAAAGCAGCGGTCTAGCGTCCGGCGGAGGCCACGAGTGCTTTCAGACCGTTGTTGAAATCTCCGGCAGCGGCGAGTTCCGGGATGGTCATCTCCATGCGCCATCTCCAGTAGAAGGGGATGATCGCAGGGACGTTGATGCGCTCCCCGGCGATGTCGTTCGAGCGAAGTTCCTCGCTGGTCGCAAGCAGATCCTGCAGCGGGAAAAGCGCCAACATGCCTGGCGACCAGAGATGCTGCTCGATGATGCGCCGGGCCATGCCGGGACTGAGGTTTTTCTCAGGAAACGCCGTGCCGAAAAGTTCCCAGGCGAAGCGGGCGCGCACGTTTTCATCCTCCTGCCACCACCCGCGCAACGTGGACAAATCATGCGTGCCGGTGGCGACCACACTTCGGTAAGGTGCGTGGGCCGGGTGGAAAAACTCCGAGCCGCCACCCTTCGGCCAGCGCTGGATTTCCAGGGAAAGCATACCCAGCTCGCGCATGACTCCCGGCACGCAGGCGGGCACCATCCCGAGATCTTCCCCACAGAGAAGCATCTCGCTGGCGGCGCGCATGACCGGAAGCTTCCGATAGGCGGAAGCCTCCCAGCAGGCCTCCTGATTCCTGTAGAAATAATCGTCGTGCAGTGCGCGCAGTTTCTCCCGGAGTCCGGGATCGAGAGCCGCGAACGAGGTGGTATCCGCCATCGACATGCGTGGGTGAAATGCCGTGCCGCCCGATCCGGGGACTTCGAAAAACAGCACGTTGGAAACCAGATCGTAGAGCGCTTCGCGGACCCATCGCTGGTTCGCCCAATCGCCATCTCCGAGCTTGTCGAAAAATTCCTCGATCCCGCGCTGGGTCGAGAACTCGTTTTTCATCGCGTAGCAACCGAGTCCGTGATCGATCAGAAAATCCTGCCTGATGCCGTCCGCGAGATCGCCGAAGGTTTCCTTCAGGGCTTGCTCACGGATGAACGGTCTGCAGAAGCGCTCGTAGTCGAAGCCAATTCCACGCTCCGCGAAATCCTCATGCCGCACCGCGATGGCCGGCTCGAACCATCCCATGATGCCCTCCACCTGCCCGACGGGGATTTGCCAGATGCGGAAAAATCCTAGGATGTGGTCGATGCGGTAGGCATCGAAGTAGCGGCTGAGTTTCGCGAAACGGGCCTTCCACCAGGCGTAGCCATCCTTCGCCATCTCGTCCCAATCGTAGGTCGGGAAGCCCCAGTTCTGGCCCTTCACCGCGAAGGTGTCCGGCGGTGCCCCGGTCTGGAAATCCATTTTGAAAAGCTGCGGAGCAACCCACGCATCGACGGATTCCCGGTCCACCCCGATGGGCAGATCTCCTTTCAGCGCCACCCCGATGCTGCCGAGATAAGCCACCGCATCCGCGAGCTGGCGGTCGAGCTCGTATTGCAACCAGACGAAATACATGACATCACCGCTGTCCGCGAGCGCTTCGGCGGTTTTGGAATCATAGGTCGCCCACTCGCCCCATCTCGTGAAATCCGCGGTGTTGAACTCGTCGCGTTTCACGCAGAAGACCCCGTAATCAAGCACCCAGTCCCGGTTGGATTCGAGGAAGGCGAGAAAAGCTCCGTCACGTAGGATGGCATCGTGGTGAAGGTCGAAAATTTCGCGTGTCACCTGCCATTTCACGGCCATCACCGCCTCGTAGTCGAGCTGTTTGTCGCCGTTCAGATCATCGCGGATTTCGGAAAAGATCCCGGAGTCCGGGACCGGGTAGCTCATCGCATCGAGTCGCAGGTAGATCGGATGCAGGGCGAAAACGCTGATCGCGGAATAGGGGTAACTATCCGTCCAGGTGCGGGTGGAGGTGGTGTCGTTGATAGGCAGGATCTGGAGCATCTTGAGTCCGGTGGAGACCGCCCAATCGCCCATAGCCTTGAGATCCGTGAACTCGCCGACTCCGCAGCCCTCCCCGCTGCGCAGAGAAAAAACAGGAATCGCCACTCCGGCGGCGCGGAATTTCAGATCCTCGCTACGTCGGAACGTCTCATCTGAAATACGGACGAAATCCACGCCCTTGCGTGAGGAATCGAGCAGTCGGTTCGATTCGCCGTCCTCAAGCCTCACCGCCGTGCCAAGCGCGGAATCATAGAGGCCGTACTTGTATTCCACCGGATAGTCCGAGGGCAGGTTCAAGCCGATTCGCCAGATGTTTTCCTCCACTTCCACCATGGGTAGGGCCCGGTGGTAGTCCCACTCGCCCAGCACATCGAGACCGCCGCTGACGCAGGGCACGAGCCCGGTGGGAAGACGCGACATGTGGAGGATCAGCTCGTGATTGCCGGAGAATGCCCGTTCCTTCGAGACCCGCTCTCCGCCCTCGATCACCTGAAAAGCCTTGGCCGCGTAAATCCTATCCTCACTGCCCGATGACTGCCAGTCGTCCAGAAACATGATACGCCGTGGCGGTGGCTGGCATCCGCCATGCCAAGTTCTTCCCTCAGCCTCCCGCAGGACAACCCCGCCCCTTTTATAGACGTACAGATAGTCGATCCCAGCCTCCCCACCGATCTCCGCTTCCACCTCGACCTGCCAATGCCCGCTATCGAGCCATTTCATCGGCAACTCCTGCCGCATCGATCCATCCCTCCCGCGCAAGGTCATTTCCAGCCAAAGCGACTCTCCAACCACCGACCGGTATGCCACCCGAAAAACAAAAACCATGCACATGATCTAGCGGCGGGCGCGGGGAAACGCGAGGCAAACCGTCCGGAAGAATTGCCACCCTCTGCGACCATCGTCCCCCTTGCGGTAAAAGTGAAACTCCGGCCAGGCCTCTAGGTCATCACCTTGTCGCAGGTCCACCGCCAGGTCTCCGGGTCGGACCAGTCTTTCACAGTCAGAGTCATCTGGAGCTCATCGCCGATTTCCGCGTGCCCCTGGTCCAGGCGCAGAATCCGGAAGCCCCAGTGCGGTGCCCGGTTCGGATCGAGCGGACTCGAGCTCAGCACCAGATCGTCATCCACCCTGGCTTTCATGAAAACCACCAGACCGTCGATCGGTCCGGAGATCGTCACCTTGCGCGTGAACGTCACCGATGGTGGCAGGGTCGATTCCGTGATCGTGTGCAGATCCACTTCCACCAGCGGAGCAGGCTCTCCCAGAAAGTGTTTCACCACCCCCAGATCGCAACTCGCCAAGGCATAGTAGTCCGGGTTCTGCGGTCGACTCCGCTCCATGCCGGAGAAATCGAACCCGTGCACATCGTCCAGCTCCCAGATGTATGGCACGCGCCTGCCGTCATGCAGCGTCATGGGCTCGCAGAAAAACTCGAACCGGCTCGGCAGGATCAGACCGCCCGGCTTGAGCAGGCGGTCGCGTAGGTCGCACACGTTCGGCACCATCGCCTCATCAAACAGATAGTCTCCGATCTGCTCGTGGAGAATCACATCGACACGCTTGTCAAGATACAGACGGGAGCTGTGCACATCCTCGAAATCCACGTTCTCGATACCGTTTTCCGCAGCCAGTTCCCTCGCGTGATCGATGATCGAGGAGTGATCCACCGCATATACGTGGGCGGCGCCTTGCCGCGAGGCGAATGCCGCCAGGATTCCCGTGCCCGTGCCCAGATCGATCACCCGATCCCCCGGCTTGATCTTCCGGCGTATGGCTTCGTGATAGAACGCCATGCGCTGCTCATCCGCCAACATCCGCTCCTGCGCATGCAGATCGGCGAAGTAGTTCACATTGAACTGACGGTATTTCTCAGCCGGCGTCTCGATTTTCGAAGGCGGGTAAAACCACGCACTGAGTCCCGGAGAGTCGGCCAGCCATTTTCCCAACTGAGAAAAAGCACACCGAAGCTGCTCGGAAACGGAGACCGTGAAACGTTGGATGGAGGAGAAGGACATCATGGCAGGGGTCGGCACGCTCGCTCTCCCGATTCGCCACCCTAGGGTCGCCGCCACCAGTCGAAAGCTTTATAACGAGCTATCTTTATCCGGGGCTTTACACTGGAACCCCTTTTCCTCTGCCGCCATCCTCGCACGCACTTGCTTTCCCATGTCCCGCGATCTGAACCCACGCTCGAGAACCATCATCTGCTCCGCGACTGGTGCCACCTCGATGGAAGTCACGGAAGTCATCCAGGAACTGTGGAGCGGCTACGGACGGATCCTGCGCATCCGCTTGGATGGCACCTCCACCGCCATCGCCAAGCACATCCGTATGGAAACGGCGGGGAATCACCCGCGCGGCTGGAACTCAAGCCTCTCCCACCAGCGGAAGTTGAAATCATATCAGGTCGAGACCGCCTGGTACCGCCACTGGAGCCAGCGCTGCGGAGCCGGCTGCCGCATTCCCGAGCTTCTCGCCTTCGATCAGCACGAGGATGAGATCCTGCTCGTGCTCGAAGATCTCGATGCCGCCGGATACCCCGCTCGCCTTACCTCCGTTTCCCGTATACAGCTCGGATCCTGCCTTGATTGGCTCGCCAATTTCCACGCCACCTTCATGAGCGCGACTCCCGATCTGCTGTGGGAAGCCGGAACATACTGGCATCTCGCGACCCGTAGCGAAGAACTCGAAGCGCTCGATGACCTCCCGCTTAAGAACGCCGCGTCTGCGATCGACCGTATTCTCAGCAACGCCCGCTTCCGGACCATCGTCCACGGTGATGCGAAACTCGCCAACTTCTGCTTCTCCGCCTCCGGCGACCAGGTCGCTGCCGTCGATTTCCAATATGTGGGTGGTGGCTGCGGCATGAAAGACCTCGCCTATTTCATCGGCTCCTGCCTCGATGAATCCGCCTGCGAGCAACAGGAATCCGGGCTGCTTGACCGCTACTTCGCCACCTTCCGCACCGCCCTCGCCACCGCGCACCCTCACATCGATCCCGCCGCCGTCGAAGCCGAATGGCGCGCCCTCTTCCCCATCGCCTGGACGGATTTCCACCGCTTTCTGAAAGGCTGGAGCCCCGGCCACTGGAAGATCAATTCCTACAGCGAACGGGTTGCGCGGGAAGTGCTCTCCGCGCTCTGAGATCGGAAGAGGAAGAGGGTGAACCACGGAAAAGACGGAATACACGGAAAAGAGAATCTGGAAGGGGGCTGAGGGATTAAGGATCGATGAAATCTGTGAATTTATCGTATCAATAACCGCGAGGGCACTGCGGCATACTACGATGTCTCCACGTTCGACGAGATATGATCACGGTCCGCGTGCAGGACGAGGTGCTGGACTGGTACTGCCGCGCGGAAGGTTTTGTGATTTCGTGAGGAAATCCCGGAGGGATGGGGAGAGCGTAGCCGGGGGTGGAGCAACGCGGAACCCCCGGATGAAAAGCAAACCGTATCAAGACGTCCCGGAGGGCCGCGGGAAAGTCCCTCCCAACGGTATCCGCCCGGTTTCCTTACGACCCGGATTTCCGGCGTCCCTCCGGGACGCGGTCGTGTGGGGGGCATGTTCCGGGGGTTCCGCCCAGCTCCACCCCCGGCTACGTTCAGGCCATCCCTCCGGGATTCCAGCTTCCCGAATTTTTTACAAGTCCTGATGCGCGGCGGTATATTGTCATGGAGTGATACCGGAGGATCGTCTTGGAAGTGTGGGAGGTGGTAGCCAGGCTCTGACCTCGGAAGAGGACGAGGGTGAACCTCGGAAAAGACGGAATACACGGAAAAGATCGAAGTGAGAATTTTGAGAAGAAAAAATCTCCGGTTTCCCTGAGGAATGGCTCAACGATTACTTGAGAGGCTCGCCTCGTGCCGCCGTTGGGTTGTAAAGTTCAGGACGACGGACAAGGAGTCGCGGACGTTGTGTCCCACGGGGTATGGTATCCGCGAGTGGAAGAAAGAAAGGCGGATACCATCCGCCTCTCCTTGTCCATGATGCCCGCCTTTGTTCATGAGGCGTTCCTAACCTCTTCTCTTTTCCGTGTATTCCGTCTTTTCCGTGGTTCCTATCTCTTCCTCCGGATCAGGTAAGGTTGAGGTCACCGGGACCGCTGTTCGAGTGTCCCGATCAGCTCCACAAACTCGGCACGGTCTTCGTTTCCATCATCCAGAAGCCCCGGCCGCGCCAGTTGGCGGACGCTCTCCCACGGGATTTCGGAAACATCATCCATGCCGCGCAGTTTCATCCCGAAGATGGCGACGGCCGAGGCGAACTGGAAATCGGATCCTGCCTGCTGCCAAGGGGTCGCCCGGCCTTTGACGACCGTTTCCTGCAAGGCGCTGATATCTCCCTGCGGATGCTTGTGGCGCAGCTTCAGGGTGAGCCATTCGTCGTCCGGTCCGGCAGGGGCTTTCACATCCAGTCCGGGTTTCTGATACTTCAGTTCATCGACTCCGCCTCCATTCGGTTGCGGTACCCCCGCGGGAACGATCTCGTAGAACGCAGTGACCGTGTGGCCTGCGCCGATATCCCCGGCATCGACCTTGTCGTTGTTGAAATCCTCGTCTTCAAGCACGCGGTTGGCGTAGCCGATCAGGCGATAGGAACCGATCTTGCCAGGATTGAACTCCACCTGGATCTTCACGTCCTTGGCGATCGTGATGAGCGATCCGGTCAGGTTTTCAAGGAACACCTTGCGGCCTTCACGAATGCTATCGATGTAGAAATAGTTGCCGTTTCCTTCGTTGCTGATCGCCTCGAACATCGCGTCGTTCAGGTTGCCCGTTCCGAAAGCGAGAGCGCTCAGATAGATGTTTTCCGCCGCGCGCTCCTTGACGAGTTTCACCAACGCGTCGTTCCCCGTGACACCTACGTTGAAGTCACCGTCGCTGGCGAGAATGACGCGGTTGACCCCGCCATCGATGAAATTCTCCATCGCCAGTTCGTAGGCGCGTTTGATGCCCGCCCCGCCATTGGTCGATCCACCGGCCTCAAGCTGATCGAGCGCCTCCAATGCTTTCACACGACTCGACTCGGTCATCTTCGTCGGCGGCAGCACGACACCTTCCCTTCCCGCATATACAACATAGGAAACACTGTCCCGCTCATCAAGCTGGTGCAGCAAAAGTTTCAGCGACTCCCTGACCAGCGGGAGCTTGTTGCCGCTCTGCATGGAGCCCGAGACATCGATCAGAAAAACCAGGTTCGAGACCGGGCGCTTCTCACTGGCGATCTCACGTCCCTTGATTCCGAACTTCACCAGCAGGTGGTCTTCATTCCACGGGCAGGTGGCCAGTTCCGTATGGACGGCGAAGGCCTGGTCCCCGGCAGGCGGTTCATAGTCATATTTGAAAGCATTGACGCATTCCTCGATCCGCACCGCGTCAGCGGGAATGTCGCGGCCTTCCCGGATCATTCGGCGGATGTTCGCGTAGGATGCGGTATCGACATCGATGGAAAAGGTGGACAGGGGGTTCTCCGTCGGGCGCTCCCATGTGGGGTCGATGAGGGGGGAGTAGCGTTCGGAATTCGCTTGCTCACCCGGAGGCGGCACACGCCGGACACGGGGAATCGCAGGTTCCTCCCTACCACCCCAGTCTCGCAACGAACGGCCGGAACTTTCATTCCTTCCGAAATCCGCTGGAGCTGAATTCTCAGCGATCTCAGTGAGCGGTATCTGGTCCGAGGGCGGAATCGTGCTGATGGCCTTGGTCCTGGATACCGGTCCGGTGGGTTTTTCAAGCGCCCGCGGTTCATTCGCGGCGAGTGATTGGTTCGCGTTGAGACCCAAGTCGCCGGCTTGCTTGAGTCTCAGACGCATCAACTGCGCTTTTTTATCATCGTAGTCGCGCTTCGCATCGACGTAGTCTTGAGTGTCCAGGTTCCGTTCCAATGGTCGGATGTTGGATTCTTTTTCCTTCAATCGAATTTTTGCGAAACGCTCGTTCGCAATCTCAAGTCGCCCAAGGAGACGAGTCCGAAGGTTGACCACGCCTTCATCCAGGTCTCGCTTGAACGAGTCGAGGACTCTCTGGTGCGATTGGAGGTTAGGATGCCTTTCGCCCATTCCGCTCGCTCTCAAAGCGTCAGTCTGGCGTTTCAATTCGAGATACTGCGGATATAGGTCCTTAATGATGTTATCCGGAAGATCCAGGCCGGAAGCGTAGATGAGTAACTGATCCCCGTCGTATTTCAGTAGGCCTTCAATCTGTGTTTCCAGTTGAATCTTCTCCCCATCGAGACCGTCGGGCCTGTCCGAAATTTCGGCCCGATCCTTCTGCTGATTGATTGTCAGCAAAATCTTGCGTCGTTCCTCGACCTGGTCCTCAAGTTCGCGGATCGCGATCTCTGTTGCGGCACTTTCCGTTTCAAGGGCTGCCGGTGTTCGAGGAAATGCCATCTCAGGCTCATCGTTGCTTGATGAATCCATCGTCCAGAGGACGACAACACAACCCAGCGCGATCAACGCTGCGATGGTGCCCAGGCGCCTCGGCCACTTTGGTCGGATGATCTCATCGTCGGAGTATTTCACCCCATCAACCGCCGCCTCGATATCCGCAATCGTCTGCTCGCGGTCGCCGCGGTTTTGCTGATGCAGCAGTGCGTCAAGCAGTTGGTCTTCTATCTGGTCTTGGTCCGGTTTCATGGTCTCAGGCGTTGGAGGATGGATTGAGTTGCAGGCACTGGCGCAATGCCTGGCGTGCCCGTTCGAGGCGTTTTCGCAAGGTGGCTCCGTTGATATCGAGGCGCACCGCGGCCTCCTCGGTGCTCAGTTGGTCGTCATAAAAAACAGCGATGCTCTCCGCCAAGGGGACGGGCAACATGCTCCGGCAGTGCGCCAGTCGATCGAAGACTTCCGGACGGTCCGCCTGCCATCCGACGACGGCGAGTTCCATCGCCGCGAGAGTTTCCTCATCCATGCTGATCTCCCGGTTCCCCCGGCGGCAGGCTTCCCGCCACTTGTTGCGAACGATCCCGCGCAACCAGCTCGGGAGATCCCGCGTCACATCGAATTTTCCGATATTCTGCCAGGCGGTGACGAAAGCATCTTGGACGATTTCCCCAGCTTTCACTCCGTCGCCGGTAATCATCCTGGCATAGGCGGTCAGGGTCGCGTGGTTGTCGCGGACCACGCAGGAGAAGGTTTCACGGGTCATTTCGGGTTTCGGTGGGGAAAATCGGACAGCGGCTTTCATGGCTTCTGTCCTTGATTGCGTTCCGCCAACCGTTTTGTGACATTTATTTCGGGAACGGCCAAAATTCACCCTACCATGCGGTTCTGGTCGAAGAAATGAAGAGGGTTGACCACAGAAAAGACGGAATACACGGAGTGGAAAAGAAGAAGAGGTGAACCACGGAATACACGGAACACACGGAAAAAGAAAAGATGGAAGGGGACTTGGAGGACCGGAGTTGTGAAACCTCTGATTTTCCCAGCTCTATATTTTCCGTGGTCCAAATCTTAATTCATAGGTCAGTGAATTTTCCCCCGCCATCGGAAGATCTGTTCCTTATAGCGAATGCCTTCCCCGCGCGGTGGTGCGTAAATTATTTCAATCGAACACGAACAGACTCACCGCGAGCACGTGGCAGACGCTTCCTTTCAGCACGAACAGATGCCAGATCGCGTGATTGTACGGTAGCCGCTCCCATGCGAAAAATATCACGCCAAGCGTGTAGGACAGCCCGCCGGCGACCAGCCAGCCCATCCCAGCGCCGGGCAACTGCCTCCACAGCGGCACGATCGCCAGCACGATCAGCCATCCCATCAGCAGATAGAGGGCGGTGGACAGCCAATGATTCTTTCTCCTCCCCCACAAGGTCTTCATAAAGATCCCGGCGACAGCCATCGCCCAGACCGCCCCGAAGATGGACCACCCCCACGCCCCCCGGAGCGTGATCAGGGTGAAGGGAGTGTAGGACCCGGCGATGAGCAGATAGATACAGATGTGATCGAGAGTCTGGAAACGTGCCTTCCACCGCAGAGTGGTCGAGAAATGATAGAGCGTGGACGAGGAGTACAGCACCACCAGCGAAATCCCGAACACCACTGCGGAAACCGTTTTGAGCAAATCCCCTGAAGCAACCACCACCATCGCCACCAGCGCCCCCGCGCTGAAAGCGATCCCTACCGCATGGGTGGCCATACTCGCGATTTCTTCGCGATGCGTACCACAAAGATGCGACCGGTTCTCGGGTTCGGTTTCCATGGGAAGGTGAGGCTTTCATCGCCCCGAACGGACCGTTTGTCCAGCGGAGTCCCCGCCTGTGGCAAGCCCCGCGAATCCGACAAACCCCACCTCGTCAACCGCGCGCCGTCCCCCGCCGCCACACCTTCCGCCTCCGGTGTCGGAGGGAAAATTTTCGATGTCAGAGCCTGGATTTCCTTTGTCGGAGACCCCGCTTTCGATGTCAGAGGCTCCTATTCGAATGTCAGAGTCCTCGAATCCGATGTTTTTCAGATCGATTTCAATGTCGCGCAGCTCGAAGACATCGGGGAGGCCGAGTCCGTCCTCACCGCCGCCCGTGACAACCCCGTCCCCATGGGCGACCAGGACATCACCGCCGAATACCTGGACTCCTACAAGGCCATTATCGGGGAGGCGCACGCGCGCACCACCGCTGCCGACCTCACCAAAGACCAGGCGAAGACCGAGACCACCGAGGCCTTAGCCGCTGCGGAAACACTCAAAATCGCCCTCCAGAGAATCCAGAGCTCCGCCAAGCAGAAGTTCAAGATGCTCGCCGAGGATGGCGATCCGGATACGAACTTCCCGCTGGACGGCTACCTCATC
This sequence comes from uncultured Verrucomicrobiae bacterium, assembly GCA_963729485.1. Taxonomy (GTDB): domain Bacteria; phylum Verrucomicrobiota; class Verrucomicrobiia; order Verrucomicrobiales; family Akkermansiaceae; genus Luteolibacter. Next base: position 168,727 of record CAVSNV010000009.1, on the reverse strand, counting down.
GGCACCCGCATCGCCGCGAACCGCGCCACCCTCTACCAGAGCGCCGTCAGCCTCATCAGGCACCCACCGGGGACAACCTCCCCGGCTTCAAGACCCCGGAGAAAATCGCCGCCGTCCAGGACCTGCTGGATCTCTACAAAGCCACCGAGGACACCCAGCAGGAAGGCGCCGTCGAGAAAGAAACCGCCCGCCTCACCCGCGACCAGCTCATCGACACCCTCAACACCCGCCGCTCCGCCATCCAGCACGCCGCCGACGCCATCTGGCCCTACACCGATGAAATGAACCGCCCCATCCGGAAATCCTTCGAGATCCCGCTATCCAGGCCACTGGGACTCTGAGGACAAGTCCTTTCAACTCCCCCACCCACCGGGCTCCCAACCCGGTGGGTGGTTTTTTTCTACTGCTATCGGCGAATCAGAGGATTCCGCGATGCCCCTCCCCGCCAAACACCCCCGCCCAATTCCCCTCCGGAAACGCCAGCATCTCCTCGAAATGGTTGAGGTAATGGAAAGGTCGGAGGATGGGAAAACTCCTGGCCAAAGTGCTTGGGGGGAAATCCTTAGCCTCGCCTCGCGAAAGTTCACGAGGACGAGGATTCTGGAATGCGCGACCGCCCCACAGACAAAAGACCACAGTTCTGATAAGGAGAGCCGATTGGGAAGTGAATCATGAGATGTTGGCCGTAGCGTTAGCCTTGCATTCGATACAACTTGGGGCAGTATCTCGTCGTGAAAGCTACTCTCCTCAAGCGCCTTTTCACTGCAGTAAAGCAGGGATCTGACGGGGAAATTGTGGCTGTGTGCGATCGAATAATAGAGGACGAGCGCCGCCTCGGGCACGGAAAGTTGGCGGGCGACCTAGAGAAGACGCTGCAATCCGCCAAGGATAGGCGTAGATTATCCAGCGGAGCACGGAAAAGCAGTTCAGCAATCCTGAGTTCACTTCCTTCGAGCAAGCGCGATTCGATACCCCTAGTGCAAGTAATCCCGCACGATCAACTCCGGCATCACATGGTTCTTCCCACCGATATTGAGGGGCGATTTGACAGGGTTGAAAAGGAGTTTGCCGCTAGATCTCGCCTTGCGACGTACGGTTTGAAAGCTAGAAAAAGAATTCTTCTCTATGGGCCTCCCGGCTGCGGAAAGAGTCTTGGAGCGGAGAGGCTCGCATGGGCAACAGGGCTACCGCTGCACAAGGTTCGTTTCGATACTCTGATTTCCTCTTATTTCGGAGAAACGGCAGCAAATCTGGGGAAAGTTTTTGGATCTGCGGAACAGCAGCCGTGTGCGCTTTTTCTGGACGAATGCGATACGATTGCCAGAGCCCGGGGAGATAGGAATGATGTCGGTGAAGTGTCCCGGGTGGTTAATATGCTACTGCAGCTATTGGAAGACTATCGCGGCGACGGGTTGGTCATCGCCGCAACGAATTTTCACGAAAGCTTGGACAAAGCCATCTATCGCCGTTTCGACGAAGCGATTCAGATACCTACTCCTGGAATTAGGGAAATCGCACGACTTTTGGAGATTTCGCTTGAAGCATTGAAGGTGGAAAAAGGGGTGGATTTCAGTAGGTTCGCCGCTAGTCTCGACGGGTGCAGCTTCAGTGAAGTTGAAAAAATTGCACAGAACGCTGCAAAACATTGCGTGATGGAAAATAGGAAGGCTCTGAATCTGAACGATCTTCAGAGTGCCGCTACCGAGGTGAAGCGACACATCTAACAGTCTTATGGAAAGAAGTAATTTTCCGCACGTCGAGTTGATTCAAACCGACAGTGGGCGTGCGCGCATGACAGGTGGCGGAGGTGATCCTGACGAGGTAAAGGAGAATCAATCGAATCGGCTCAAGCACAGCTTGGATGTTAAACGAAAACTTGCTGCGTTTTCCGCCCAAGCGAAGGTTGATGTCGAAAAACGCGAGGAGGAGAATCTCCCGACAATCAGCGGCGGGGTTCCGTTTATTCTGCAGATTCCCGATGAAAACGATGGAGTAATCGAGTTCATTGGAAAAACTCTCAAGCTGGAGATCGTTGCCGAATACGATGATGGATACTTGATCGTGGCCACTGAAGATCTGGACTTGCAGCATGTGATTGATCTTGCGGACGGTTTCGTCTCCGGTGTCCATGGTTCGGGTCAGATGGCGAGAATTCTGGACATAGAAGGAGGTTCCACTTCTAATATGAGGATAAACCGAATCTTGGATGAGGATCTGCTTTCGCAATGGCCTTTTGCTGCTGATAGAGAAATGATCCTGGATGTTTCAATCGAGGTAGCCGCTTTTGATCCGCCTCCAAAGCCGCGTGGTATTACGAACAGGACTAGCCCGGAAAAAATCGAGGCGAAGCAAAAGCAGTATGCGGATGAAATGAGTAAATTCGCGGAAAAATGGGATGACGCGCGGATGTCCCGTGAATCTGAAATCATCGATCTGGTCAGCCACTATCGTGGTGAAGTGCTGGACATATCCGAAGACGGTACCGTCGACTATTCCGATAGTTTTTCCTGCCGGATTCGGATGAACGGTGAGGGCTTCGTTGATCTGATAAAAAACTTTCCAAGCATCTTTGAAGCGATTCTACCTGAGGATGTCAGTCAGCCGTTCGCCGGAGGAGCCGCAGTCGATCCCGATGAGGGAGATGACTTCGAGTTGCTTCCACCGTTGGAGGGGGCGCCTTCGATTTGTATAATCGACAGTGGTATCCAGGAGAATCATCGCTGGCTTGAGGCGGCTATAATTAAAGAGGGCTCGAGTTGCTTCATCCCTTCGCTTCCGACTGACGACGTGGCAGATCATGTTCCAGCTGGGGGACATGGAACGCGGGTGGCCGGCGTGTGCCTCTACAATAACTCTGTTCCGTCAGGAGGCGTGGTGCGGGCACCCTTCAACCTTATCAATGCACGCGTTCTCGATGATCGAAACGAGCTCAGGAAAACCATGTTTCCAGCGCGGATGCTGGAGATGGTGGTGCGAACTTACTCGGGCTTGGGAGGGGTGAAGATATTTCAACATTCCATTGCTTCCAACCGTGCTTTCAAGACTGGGCGGATGTCCACATGGGGCTGCGCGATTGACCAATTAAGTCATCGTGAAGACGTTCTCATTATCCAAGTCGCGGGAAATCTGATGGATCGCGCTGCGATCAATGCCCCGGGGATTATCGACCACATGACAGCGGGGCGTGACTATCCCGAGTATCTTTTGGAGAAATCCAGTCGAATCGCCAATCCCGGGCAAAGCCTACAGGCGATCACAGTCGGTTCTGTATCACAGATTTATTTTCAGCAGGGGGATCGACGCTCAATTGCAGGAAACGACTCACCGTCGTCATTCACTAGGTCGGGTTTTGGAATGTGGGACGGGATAAAACCTGAAGTCGTGGAGTTTGGAGGTGACAAGGCGAAGGATTCGGGAAGTCCGCCATCACTAACTTTGCCCCCAGAGGTATGCCCGATGACAGTCAGATCGACACTTCATGGTGGTCCGGCATACGCTAGAGATGATGTGGGGACTTCTTACGCAGCACCGAAAATAGCCCACATTGCCGGGCATCTCCAATCGCTCTTTCCCGATCAAAGTCCGCTCCTTTACAGAGCATTGATCGTGAATTCAGCGCGTTGGCCGCTTTGGGCGGAAAAGGTTTCGCTGGAAAATAGGGTGAAAGTTTTCCGCACACTGGGCTACGGTATACCGAGTTTACAGCGTGCTACCGAAAACTCAGAGAAGCGCATTACATTGGTCACTGAACAGACCTACGAGGCATCCGCAACGGATGGCTACGTTTTCGGAATTCCAATCCCTGAATCACTCCGGCGCCAAGGGGATGAATTTGAAGTGAGAATTGACGTGACTCTCTCTTATTCGGCAGAGCCACGCAGAACAAGAAAGTCCCGGCGCAAATATCTCGCTGTATGGTTGGACTGGATGTCTAGTAGGAAGAATGAACCTTTTGAGACCTTTCGTTCCAGGGCGCTCACTGATTTCGAAAAAGAGCACGGTGGAGACAAGAACTTCGCATGGACAATAGGGAACAAGGAGAAAAAGTCAGGCGAAACCGATGGAGTGAACCGAAAGAACGGAACGGTTCAGAAAGACTGGACGGTAGCCCGCCCCTTCGAACTACCGGAGATGTTTGGCGTAGCGGTTCATGCTCACGAGGGCTGGTGTAGCGATGACAGCGAAATCGCGAAGTTCACGTTAGCAGTTTCATTCGAAGCCCTAGAAACAGAAGTAAATGTCTATCAGGATATCAAAAGTGCCGTAGAGGTGGAGGCAAGAGCAAGAGCGGAAGCAAGAGCAACATCGTAGGTTGATCCTTGAGTAATTTGGAGCTCGATAGTTTCTAAACATCTCTGGAGACACATCTCTGGAGACGTCTCCGAATTGGAAGATTTTCTGTAACTGATCCGCCATCAAGAAACCGGTATCCAACTTTCATCAATTATCCCCACCTAAAGCCCTCGCACCCAACGGAGGAGCGAAATCATACGGGGGAGCTAGCAATGACGGTGATACGGAGGAATCCGATTACCGGCATTGCCTTGATCGTCCAGTAGGCGGGGAAGAGCAGCGAGGAGCGGGCGGCGGCGGTGGCGGGGTGTCGTCATTGCGGCGGCGGCCTGTGCGTGGATGCGGGAGGCGGTGGACCGTTCGGCGAGGACTTCGGGGTCGGTGCGGAATTTGTTGCGGACGGAGGTGTTGGGATCGGCAGGGGCAGGGATGGTTATGCCCAGTGTCCTGCAAAGCTTCGGATGACGAATAGGAAAGGGGACCGGATTCGCGCTGGAAAGCCGTCCTTCCAGGCGGCAGCGTCGTGCCGGGATCATGTCGGCTTGGTGCCTCGCTGCCGCCTGGAAGGACGGCTTTCCGCCATGACGCGGCGGTAGTCGTCCGGGGAGATGAGACCTGCGGCGGGCATGAACCAAATTTCCCGGAGCGGGATTGACGCATCGGCCTACTCCAGCTCTTCCTCGATGAACTCCAATACCAGGTCCACAAGCTCGTCCATGCCGGCGGGAAGTTCTTCCTCGATGGTGGCGAGGTAGTCGGCTTCGGTTTCGGTGTAGTCGTTGCGGTCTTCGCTGCGGGTGCCGCACCAACGGCTGGCGTTGAGTGGATCGACGATGCCTTGCGCGCCGACGAGATCGAAGGATTTGATCACGCGCTGGTGGTCCAGCGGCTCTGCCAGAACTCGTGCAGGCAGTCCTCGCTCTCAAGGACGGGGACGGTCTCGTACACATCCATGAGGGCGCGTTCCTCGCGGTTGAGGGCGCGTTCGCCCATTTCACTCTCAAGTCGATCCACGAGCATTTCCACTTCGTCCGGCCATTCGATTGGTTCCTGAAAAATCATTTCAAGCGGATGTAGAACACCGGACCAAGCGCTTGCCAAGCGAATCCATGGACTTCGGGTGAAATTCCTTTTGGATCGGCCCGGCCCGGATTAATGATGTGGGCCATGGGATCGAACGCCTCCGACAAGCATTTTTTCTACGCGGAGCTGGCGAAACTTCTGGAGGCGGGTTTCAACATCCGCAAGGCGGCGGACGTGCTTTCCTCGACTCCTCTGCCGGCGCATCAGAAGGCTTTGTTGCGGGATCTGCACGAGGGGCTGGAGGGTGGGAAATCGATTGCGGCGGCGTTCGGCGGAGATCGCAAGGCGGTGACGGATCTGGAGAGGGAGATTGTTTTCGCGGGGGAAAAGGGCGGCAAGCTGGGCCCGGCTTTCCAGCATCTGGCGGACTATTTCGCGATGGTGGCGGCGGCCCGGCGGGAGACGATCAAGGGGCTGATCTATCCCATCGTGATTCTGCATCTCGGGGTGTTTATCGGGACGGTGCCGCTACGGATCATGAGCGAGGAGAAGGGACCGGGCGGGCTGTTCGGCGGATTTCTCACGACTTTGCTGATCATCTACGCGGGGCTGGCGGTGCTTTTCCTGATCGGTCGGGTGATGCTGAAAAAAGCACCCGACAGCGCGGCGATGGATGCGGCGATCAACCGGATTCCATGGATCGGTGCCGCGCGGAAGAACCTCGCGATGTCGCGCTTCTGCAAGGTGTACCACTCCTGCCTGCTGGCGGGGATACCCATGCGGGAGACCGTGCGGGTGGCCACGGAGGCTTCGCAGAGCGGGATGGTCCGGAAGGCGGGGGCCCGCATCGAAGCGGTGGCGCGGGAGGGGAACGCGCTGGGGCCTCCGTTCATGGCGGAGCGGATTTTCCCACAGGCGTTTTCCCGATCCTACGCCACCGGGGAAGAGGCGGGCACGTTGGATCGTGATATGGGAAACTGGGCGAACCGTTTCCAGGAGCAGGCGCAGAGCGCGATGCGGTCCGCGGCGACGAACATTCCCAAAGCGATGTATTTCCTGATGCTGGCATTCATCGCGTGGAAGATCGTGGGCTTTTTCACGGGGTATTATTCGGCGTTGGACAGCATCGGGGAGTGATTTCGAGTTGGTTTCGGCGCGCTGTGTATTGTGATACCGAAACGTCTGGTTCCTGAAGGTTTTCGATGTGATGATGCCCTCCAAGCGAATGAAAAGAATGACAGTAATACGAACAATATGCCTGGAAATTTTATTTTGTGCGTGTTGTATGGCAGAAATAAATACCGGGCTAGCAAGGATGATTTACGACATCCCACTCGCCTCGGGCATGGAGTTCGAGCGTCGGAAAGAGGGCATCCGGTTACCGAGCGGAAATAACACGAAAATTCTCAACGATAGTGAAAGTAGGGAGAACATCGTCTATCAGATCGCTTGCCGGAGTAAAAAAGGGACTCGTGTTCCGGCTCGGGAACTTGTCCGATTCTACGACCAGCATTTCACCGCGCTGGGATTTCGAAAATGGGGTGATGAGGATGCCCTGAGTGGGCGATACCAGGCTCCATCTCTGGTGACGAAAGGGGAGGCGCGCGTTTGGACGCGAGGTCATATCAGTTACCATATCCCGGAAGGCGGTGATTTCATTGTTTTCTGGATTGAGCAGACGCGGGAGCCGGACGTGCTGAAGAGTTCGGAAAAAATCGGGAAGCTCCGAAACGCCTTTTCTCACGCAGCAAAAGACAGCGGCTTCACTTACGAGATGCCGGAAAATTCGGAAATTTCAGACTGGGATGAGTATGTAATCAATGAGTGCTTTGTGCATCGATTCATCAGTTATATCGATTACAAGGAGGAAGATGTTTTCAGCATGGGTGACGATGGAAATTTTCGGTTTTATTTTACGGTTTTTCCGACAAAAGACCATGCCGTGCAGTGGAGGGATCGCATTTTGCAAAACATAGCAGATCGCAGTCCTTACCCGAACTATCTCCGTGACGGCCTGGCACTTGCTCCGACGGTCGTTGACAATATCGTGGTGGAATACAAAGGAGATACTATGGACGTGCAGAACCCCGCGTTGAAGCTGAGTTTGGTGGAGGCGCTCAAAAGGATCTCGGAAGAATACGGCGGCAATTAGGCGTCGCTGAACAAGTCCCAGTCTCTGACGGGTGCAGCTGATCGGTCTTGCGCGGGGTAGAGGGGAAGCGGATGGTGGGGCGAGAAATATGGACTACAAGGAAGCGATAGACTGGCTATTCGGGACGCAGCAGTTCGGCATCAAGCTGGGGTTGGAGGGGCCGCGGCTTTTGCTCAAGGAGTTCCTGGCGTTTCCGGACCACGGGGTGAAAGTCGCGCATGTGGCGGGGACCAACGGGAAAGGCAGTACTTGCGCGATGATTGACCGGGTGGCGCGGGCCTGCGGGCAGCGGACCGGCCTTTTCACCTCGCCACACCTCATCGATTACCGGGAGCGGATGCGTGTCTCCGGGGAAATGATTTCCGAGGAGCGTTGCGCGGAGTTGCTGAGCGAAGTGCGTGGGGTGTGCGAGGGACTTGAGACGCATCCGACGTTTTTCGAAATCTCACTGGCGGTGGCGATGAGATGGTTCCGCGAGCGGGAGTGCGAGCTCATCATTCTGGAAACGGGGATGGGCGGCAGGCTGGATGCGACGACGGCGGTGCCGGCCGATGTCTGCGCGATCACACCCATCGGCCTCGATCATGTGCAGTGGCTGGGTGAAACGCTGGGTCTGATCGCGGCGGAAAAGGCGGGAATTTTCCTTGAAGGCGTGCCGGCGTTTTCCTCACCGCAGGAAGACGAGGCGCGGAAGGTCTTGGAGAAGGAAGCGAACGGGCGTCGCACGCCGCTGCAATTTGTCGAGCAGCCGCTGGAGGGATACGGAATCGCGCTGGCGGGGCAGCACCAGAAATGGAACGCGGCGCTGGCGATGGCCGCATTGCACTCGCTGGGCGTGAGGCTCGGGTATGAGAGCGTTTCCGAGGGGCTGAGAAGTGTTTCGTGGCCGGGACGGTTCGAGCGGATCTCCTCGGAGGGCTGTGAAATCATCCTTGATGGTGCGCACAATCCGCAAGCGGCGAAGGTGCTGCGCGAAACATGGGAGACGGAAATCGGGAGCGGCAAGGGAACTCTGATCTTCGGGGCGGTGGAATCGAAGGATATCTCAGGGGTTTTCGCGGAACTCGGCGGACTCACCGAACGAGTGGTTTTTTGCAAAGTCGGCACGATGCGGGGCCTGCCTGTTTCCGGGCTTCTGGAAGTCCTTCCCGAGGATCTGCGGGCCGGGGCCGAGGGTTACGATTCGTTCGCCGGGGCACTGGAGTCCGCCCGGAAACACGGTGGTCCGGTGCTGGTGGCCGGGTCGTTGTTTCTGGTGGGAGAGGCAAGGGCAGAGCCTCTGGATCGCGATTTTCTGGCCAGCGCGCAGTGATTGCGCTTCTAGCACGGGGTGTGCTAGGAATAGGACCATGGAAACGGATTTCATGGGACGGGCGATCGAGCTGGCAAGGACGGGGATGAAGGGTGGCGAGGGTGGACCGTTCGGGGCGGTTGTCGTGAAAGCAGGCGATATCGTCGGCGAAGGATGGAACCGGGTGCTGGCTACGAACGACCCGACCGCCCATGGCGAGGTGGTGGCGATCCGTGACGCGTGTGCGAAGCTCGGGACGTTTTCCCTGGAGGGATGTGAGATCCATACTACCGGCCAGCCGTGCCCGATGTGTCTTGGCGCGATCCACTGGGCGCGTATCGGGGAGATCAGGTATGGCTTCGGTATCCGGGACGCGGCGCGGATCGGCTTTGATGACAGCGAGTTCTACCGGCAGTTCGCCCTTCCGCCGGAGGAGAGGTCGATTCCTGAGAAGCAGACGGGGAAAGAACAGGCGTTGGACCTGCTGGAGGAATACATGGCTATGCCGGAGAGGCGGGGTTACTGAAATTCAGCATTCTTCAAGGAAGGCAAGGGGGCTGTCCGAGGATCGCCCCCACTTGAAAATCGAATGGCGGAACGGGAGGGATTGACTCCGCTGCGCTCCGACTCTGCGGGATGCGCTTCGCGGTGGTGGAGGAATTTCGCTCGTGCGAAAGGGGGCAGTCAAACCCGGTGCTTCGCAGGGGTTCTCATCCCTCCCGTGAGTGAAGGGCGGTTCGGCGCGGAAGGGGGGAAACGGAATTTCCATTCGGAGAAAATCGAATGGCGGAACGGGAGGGATTGACTCCGCTGCGCTCCGTCTCTGCGGGATGCGCTTCGCGGAGGTGGAGGAATTTCGCTAGCGCGAAAGGGGCAGTCAAACCCGGTGCTTCGCAGGGGTTCTCATCCCTCCCGTGAGTGAAGGGTGGTGCGGCGCGGAAGGGGGGAAACGGAATTTCCATTCGGAGAAAATCGAATGGCGGAACGGGAGGGATTGACTCCGCTGCGCTCCGTCTCTGCGGGATGCGCTTCGCGGTGGTGGAGGAATTTCGCTAGTGCGAAAGGGGCAGTCAAACCCGGTGCTTCGCAGGAGTTCTCATCCCTCCCGTGAGTGAAGGGTGGTGCGGCGGGGAAGGGGGGAAACGGATTTTCCATTCGGGGAAAATCGAATGGCGGAACGGGAGGGATTCGAACCCTCGGTAGCCTTTTGAGCTACGTTCCCTTAGCAAGGGAGTACTTTAGACCACTCAGCCACCGTTCCGTGAAATCAATCGGGTCGGGGAGATTTGGAACACAGCGGCGGGTGCTCGTCAAGAATGGCGTGTGTTTTGTGAGAGAAATTTTTCAGGATCGCAGAGCCTCAGTTTTCCGGCAATGGAAGCAATTCAACGACTCCGGTGGCGATGGCGTGGGCGCGGGATTCCGAGGAATCGGGGAACCAGGCTCCGATTCGTTCGTTCATCTTCAGGTGGAGCAGGGTTTCGGGCACGGAATCGGCTTGAGGCTTCGGATCAGCCGTTTCTCCGGTGTAAAGCGCGGAGCCGGATAGGCGGACGTCATCGATTTCGCCAGCGAAGAGGGAGGAGGCCTGGCTGTTCCCCATGACGTCTCCGCCGATGATCAGGGGTAGCTTGTTTCTTTTCCTGGCCCCCACGGCCTCCGTGCGTGCGATGAGCTTGCCATCGAGATACAGGCGCAGTTCCGTGGCATCGCGAACGCCCGCGAGATGATGCCAGGTATCCGCCTGGAGTATGGGAGAATCGGCTCTGGCGATGATGTAGCTGTCGCCGAGAAACACGGAGAATTCCGGAACACCGCGGTTGATGAAGATGCCGAATTCGGATTGCTCGGTTTTGGTGACGAGGCCGGTTCGCTCGGCGAAGGCGCGGGCTTTGAAGCGGCATTCCAAGGTGAAGACCTCGCCAATTTCAAGACGCTCCGAGGGCACCGAGAGCCAGCTGTTTTTCCCATCGAAGTTCGCGGCCTGGTTTTTCCCGATATCGCTGGGCCCGTCCGGAAAGGTCGTGGGAACGGCGATTTTCCGTTCGGGGATGGTGTAGCGGAAGCCCTCGGCGAGGTAATCGGTTTTGATCGTGAGAAAGGGTTGTTCGAAATCGCCATCAAGGGAATTTCCGGGGCGGCGCGCGGTGAATTTCAGCTGCTGGCTCTCGCCGGTCATGAGCTTGAGGTGGGCGTGATCGGGAGAGAATTTCCAGCGGCTGTCCGCCGACTGGCCTTGTAGGGAAATCTCCACCGGGCGGGAAACGGGATTTGAAACGGTGATCTCGATTTCCTGGGCGGTGGCGGTGCTGGCTTCGAGATCAAGCACGGTGGATACGTTCAATGGCAGGGCGGCGAGCTTGTTGGCCTCGGCGACGAGATCGCCGCTGATCTCGCGCACATCCATCACTTGTCCGACGGGGACGGCGGCGAGCGCGATGCGGTCCTTGCGCACGTTCACGACATCGTAGTGGTGGAGATATCCAACCTCCGGGACGGTGCCGGGCTGGTGACCGCCTGTGGTGGCGAGGGTGATGTATTCGATGCCGTCCTGCGGTCCGTCGTAGCGCATGTGATGGATGTGTCCGGCGAAAACGGCGGAGACGTTCCCGGCCTCCACCAGCCGCTGGTGGACGCGATCCCAATCGTCTCCGTAGCCGCCCTTGAGCCAGCGGGGATGGTGGAGGAAAAGGAAGACATGTTCCGCGTCTTTCGCCTTCACGAGTGTTTCCTCCAGCCATGCGAACTGCTCCGGACTCATTTTCTGCGCCGCCGGGTCCCTGAAGGTCTGCTCTCCCGTCTCCGAATTTCCCTCATCGGAATAGAGCACGATGAACCATGAGTTCTTGTGCTCGAACGCGTACCAGAGCGGTCCGAAGTGCATTTCGTAAGCTTTTTCCATGCCTCCGGTAGGTGGCTCCACTCCCTGGGGGCCGCGCCAATAGACATCGTGATTGCCGGCGACGGGAAACCACGGGCAGCGCAGCTCGTTCATGATCCCTTTGAATTCCGCCGCCTCTCGGAGCCACGGGCCTTCCTCGCCGTAGCCTTGCACCAGATCGCCGACGGTCATGACGAGATCCGGTTCCAACAGGTTCACGTCGCGCACCGCATCGGCGAGGATGGCTACCCCATCGTCGGGGCCGCCGGTGCGATCGCCGAAGACGATGAAGCTGAAGGCGTCTTTCTCCTGCGGAAGGACGAGTGCTGCCGCGCCCTCACGAGAAGTCGCGAAGCGCTCGGCGGAAGTGGTCTCGGTTCCGTGTTTTTCCCCGTAGTGATGAAGATGGCGGAGGTGGCCGATGTTGGGATTGATCTCCGGCTCGGCGAGTGCTGCGACGATGAGAGGCAGAAGGGGGATAAAAACCGCAAGTTTCATCTCCGAGAACTATACGGAGTCAGCCGGGTGGTGAAGGGATTTCGCCGGAGGGTATGGAAAGAGGAAGATTTGGCCACGGATCTCACGGAAGACACGGTTGGCGGAGGATCCGGATTCACCGCGATTCGATCTGCGGTTGGAAAATTACACGCGGCGGTAGCGTTTCACGGTGAAATTCTCATGACCCTCGATGACTTCGCTTTCGGGGAAATCGACATCGAAGGGGTCGAGATAAGTATCACCTTCGTAGGAATGGTGAACGTGGCTGACGAGCCATTCATCGATGAGCGGGCCGAGCGCGCGGTAGATTTCCGCGCCACCGATGACAAAGATCCTGCCATCCATTTCCGTGATACCGTCGGGGGTGTGGATGACTTCCACACCTTCGTGAAACCAGTTTTCGTCCCGGGTGAGGACGATGTTTTTCCTTTTCGGGAGAGGTTTTCCGATGGATTCGAAGGTCTTGCGACCCATGATGACGGGGTGGCCGAGGGTGGTCCGTTTGAAGTAGGCGAGATCCTCTGGAAGGTGCCAGGGGAGGGAGCCGTCGCGTCCGATGACGCGGTTCGGGTCCATGGCGACGATGGCGGTTAGATGGGGCATGGTCAGACGGCGATGGGGGCTTTGATGCTCGGGTGGGGATCGTAATTTTCCAGGGAAATGTCCTCGAAGCGGAAGGCGTCGATTTCTTTCACCTCCGGATTGATGCGGATGGAGGGGAGAGGGCGCGGATCTCGGGTGAGCTGGAGTTTCGCCTGGTCGAGGTGGTTCGCGTAGAGATGGAGATCGCCGAAGGTGTGGACGAAATCGCGTGGCTCGTAGCCGCAGACCCGGGCGACAAGATGGGTGAGCAGGGCGTAGGAGGCGATGTTGAAAGGGACGCCGAGGAAAAGATCCGCGCTGCGCTGGTAGAGCTGGCAGGAGATGCCGGGCTTCCCGTTCGCGACCGGCTCGTGCACGTAGAATTGGAAAAGCAGATGGCAGGGCGGCAGGGCCATGTCCGGCACCTCGCCCACGTTCCATGCGGAGACGATATGGCGGCGCGACTGCGGGTTGTTTTTCAGGCCTTCAATGAGTTGCTTGATCTGATCGATGACGGCACCGTCTCCAGTCTCCCAGCGGCGCCATTGTTTCCCGTAAACGGGGCCGAGATCGCCGTTCCCATCGGCCCATTCGTCCCAGATCGTGACTTTGTTGTCCTTGAGATAGGCGATGTTCGTCTCGCCTTTCAGGAACCAGAGCAGCTCGTGGATGATGGAGCGCAGGTGGAGTTTTTTCGTGGTCAGGCAGGGGAAACCCCGGCGCAGATCGAAGCGCGCCTGCCGCCCGAAAACAGAGAGCGTGCCGGTGCCGGTGCGGTCGCCACGTGACTCCCCGTTTTCGAGAACATCGGTGAGGAGATCGTGGTAGGCTTGCATGCGGGAAACACTAAAATCCAAAACTCAAACTTCAACTCCCAACGAAGAGAAGAGGCTCGCTGCTTCGCTTCCTTTTCTCGAAAAGCTGGGCTTCACGGTATCCGGCGGCTTTCGCCAGTTCGCGGGCTTTCGGGAAATCCCGGGCGATCTCGGAAGGGGCGTGGGCGTCCGAGGAGATGACGAGGCCGATGCCAGCGGAGGCGGCGAGCTTCCAGGAAACGCGGGGCGGGGTAGGCTTCGGCGCAGGGCTTGTGGAGGCCGGCGGTATTCAGCTCGATGACCGAGCCGTTGGTGGCGATGGCTTCGATGACGGGGTCGTAAAAGCGGTCGAGATCTCCGGCAGGGGCGTAGGAGAATTTTTTCACGAGATCCGGGTGGGCGAGAATGTCGAAGAGGCCGCTCTCTGCCATTTCCGCATAGGTTTTCCAATACTCTGTCCAGACGGCATCGACATCGGTGTGCGCCCATTTTCCGAGCCATTTGGGGTTGTCGAAATCCCAGTCACCCAGGTAGTGGACGGAGCCGATGAGGTAGTCCCAGTCATACTTTCCGGCCAGTTCCCCGATGAACGGCTCGCAGCCTTTGATCCAATCGCACTCCAGCCCGGCGCGGATTTTCACCCGGTCTCCGGCGGCTTGTGCCGCGCGTTCGATCCATTGGAAGTACTCGGGAAGCTCGGCCTCCAGCATGCGCCAGTCGTCAAAGGGTTCGGGGCGGCAGGGGGCGTGGTCGGAAATGCCATATTCGTCCAGCCCGGCGGCGACGGCAGCCTCCACGTATTCCTCCGGTTCTCCAGTGGCGTGTTTGCAGAGCGGCGTGTGGGTGTGGTAGTCGGCGGGCATAAACCTAGATGGGGCGTGGATTAAAATTTTCGTTGCGGCTTGAACGATTGACAGAGGATAATCGCGGGTTTGTTTTTCTTCCGCGTTCCGGGGGATCGGAGGCGTTATGCGTCGGGTATTGATGTAGGTTCTTTGGAGCGCTTTTTTATTTCGGACGGAATTTCCAGTGGCACACGAATCTCCGCCAACCCCTCGCCGTTGGAGCGATGTCGGATGGAATCATTCGAACGCGCGAGAGCGATTTCCGGAGGGAGGGTGACGATTTCGATCATCACAGCATCAGAGCGAATCGGGCTTCTTCAGGTTTTTTTTCTCCTCGGAAATCAGACGTCGCTTCACCTTCTGCAAGTCTTCGGCGGGTGGCAGGTTTTCCGGGGTAATTCCACGTTCAAGAAGCGTTTTCCTAACCGCCTCGTTATTGGTCACGTGTTCTCCTGAGATACGGGCTTCGGTCGCCATTTTGTGGGTTCGGGCGTTGTGGATGGTAATTTCCGTGGCGAAGTCCTTGGCCTTGAGGACAATGGTCGGGGCGAAATCCGCCAGAGGGCGGCTTTCCGGCACCTGCCATTTCATTTTCATGCTCTGCGTGTCCCGCCCGAAAAGTGCCCTGTCCCCCTTGCTGCGGATGATGGCGAAGTTCTGGCCTCCGCCTGTCAGCTCGTCGATCACATCCGAAAGCTCCCTCTCGGTGAGTTTGAGCTTTTCCCGTGCCTGCACCCGCTCGGCTTCCAGAAGGCGTTGCTCGATGAGTTCCGCCCGCCGGGTCTGGGCGGCGAAATAGGCCTGGGCGAAGGCGATTTCCTGTTTCCCAGGATCGCCGTTCTGAGCGATCAGATAGCACGCGAAGCGGGTAAGCATGAAATCCTGGATCTCCCGGTTCGTGTTGGAACCGATGCCGACCATTTTGTTGACCTCAACAAAATGGTCGGAAATCGGGTTTCCGCTCACTTCGCAAGCCGTCTGGGCTTTATTGAGGACGGCGAGAAAATTCCTCCATTCCTTGTAGCCGAGAAGATGCTGGAGATCCCGGGCTAGCCAGAACTCGACTCCCTCCGGGGTCTTGTGCGCGAAGGATTCGAAATCGCCGGTGAGGCTGTGGATGAGCTCGGATTTCATGGTGTTTATTAGAGATATTTTTCGAGGATCGCGGCCTTGCGGGCTGGGGCGCTGGAAATTACGTCCTCGGCGGCGGCGATAATGGCTTCCTGCTTTTCGATCTTGGCGACGAGCTTCTTTTGCTCGGCGAGAGGCGGGACGGGGATCTGCATGTTGCGCATTTTGGTGGCGTTGATGTTTGCCTGGTTGATGGCTTTCGCTGCGCTGCCTTTTGCTGCCTTTTGGAAATCATCCGAGTTCATCATCATAGTAAGAAACAACGGATGAATCATACCGGTGTCAGGAACTATGCGAACCAAGTAGGAGGCAAAAGTGTGTTCACCTTGAAGATCGTAAAGACCCGTCTTACCAACATGTTCAATGCTGTTCGTACGGTTGAAAAGAACGTCGCCCGGGTTGAGTCGATAAGTTTCAAATTCCTCCGGAGTGATGTCGATGCGCTTCATGGATCTGTTGTCGACCATGCGTCCCGCTTCGATTTCATTCATGCGGAAGATTTTGTAACCAATTCCCGATTCGTTCATCGGCTTGGAAAGGCCGTATTGGATCTGTGTCGCGATACTGTCGATGGTGTGTCGCGGAACGCCGGATTGTTCAACTCCATCAACAATGCCATCGATACTTGCGCGGGACTCAACGATTCCGGCGCGAGCCTTCTCCACTCCGAAATCAACGGCTTCGCATTCGGTGGCGATCCGTTTCTGGATATCAAGTGGCGGGAGCGGGATGGGAAGGGATTCCAGAAAATCTGCTGGCACACGCCGGTGGCCGCTGGAACCGGTCATGTAGGTTATTGCGACACTTCGGATTGATTGTCGATTCAGATAGGCGAATGCATATTGTGGCAACAGCCAAGCATCGTCACAGCGAACCACGTGGAACTCCGAACTACCCATCCCGACGCTGTTGGTAAGGTCAGCCGCAAGAGCGCATTTCCCGTTCTCCATGCAGGGCGTGATCTTGGCGATAATAATGTCGTTATCGGCAAAGTAGGTGAAGCTGCCTTTGCGCAGGTCGCCTATGGACTTGTCCACTTTGGTCAAGATATAGCCTTCTTCACTGACTGAGGCCATTTCAACGAAGCTGACTCTGGTTTTGTCTGCGATTTTGGCGATTTCACGTTTCGAGGGATTGATAACCGCTACCTTTCCGAGACTCTCGACAGTCCATTTACTTTTGATCTCGATCCGTTTCCTCGGCGTGAGCGAAAGCTGCTTCTCGAAGCTGATTTTGGAAAAATCGAGGAGGCTTTCCAGTGGATACAGGGATATGTGTGCCGTGAGGGAATCGGGAATCTCCGCGAGTTCGCCACGGAAATTCGCGGCGATGGCGGCGGCGACCTTGTTGGTGTTGTGTCGGTTTGTCGGGTCGTAGAGAGGCGTGATGTGGTGGCCGTCCGCATCGGTGGTGAGTTTGATGCCTTCGTCGCCCTTGGCGGATGACCATTCGTAGCCGAGGAAGTTCTTGCGCTCCTTGGTGTCCGTTGGGGACTTGAGGATGAGGACAGGATTGTCCTGGGTGTGTGCGAGGAGGAAGTGGAGCAGCTTGTCCTTCTCGATGGCTGAA
The DNA here is from genome assembly GCA_963729485.1 of uncultured Verrucomicrobiae bacterium. Lineage (GTDB taxonomy): Bacteria > Verrucomicrobiota > Verrucomicrobiia > Verrucomicrobiales > Akkermansiaceae > Luteolibacter. Next base: position 151,647 of record CAVSNV010000009.1, on the reverse strand, counting down.
ATGTAAGCGAGGAAGCGTTTTTTCAGCTCCGCCTCCTGCTCCTTTTTCGCCGAGGATTTGAATTTACGCTGTTTTTTCAGGTTCACCGTAGCGGTAAGTTTGTCGAAGTCGGCGCGGTAGGCGGAGAAGGTGGAATGGGCAAGGAAGGCATCGGACGGCTCGCCGTCGAAGAGCGTCTTGTAGTCGGGCGGCTCGATCTCGCAATAGCGGGAGTAGGCGTCGATGAGGTGGCTGTCCTGGTAGGTTTTCGCTTTCGCTTTGCTGGCTTCGGTTCCTTTGAACCATTCCGAAATGCGGTCGCGGAAGTGATCGGCGGGCGAGGGGTTGATCTGTTTGCGCCGGAGGAAGAGGGTGGTGGTGTTGGTGCCGGTTTTACCGAAGGTGCCGGAGCCGAATTCCGCGATGGCGACGAGGTCGAAGTTCTCCAGGAGGATTTCGCGGGCGCGGGTGTAGGTGCCGCCTCCGTTCGAAATGATCGAGGCGGGCAGGATGATGGCGGCGACACCGCCGGGCGCGAGCAACTGGGCGGCGCGCTCGATGAAAAAGGTTTCGATGGCGTTCGCGCTGGCGGGATCGTTGACAGTTTCCGTGAGGGAGTAGCGGGCGCGGTCTTCGTCCGGCAGGGTTTCGAGGAAGCCTTTGACGGAGTAGGGAGGGTTCGCGACGAGGATGTCGAAGCTGCCGTTTTTGATTTCCCTGTGATCCTTGATGTCGTGGACGAGGGCGTCTGCATAGGCGAGCTGGATCTCCGGCTGCTGATACATGAAGGCGGAGACCTTGGAGATCTTGGAAAGGCGGTATTCCTTCTCGATGCCGAAGATCTGCGAGCGTTGGTCGGCGAGGCGTTGCTCGATCTCGTGGGCTTCGAGACCGGATCCGTCCAGGTGCTTTTCAATGATGGGCTTGAGCTGGAGGGCGAGTTCATTAAGGAAGTGTCCCGCGCCGCAAGCGTAGTCGATCGCACGGGGAGGCGAGCCGGCCTTTTCGATCATATTCTCAAGCGGGAGGCTCTGCAGCAGGAAGCGGCAGACCGGCATGGGCGTGAAGAACTGCCCTTCGGACTGCTTGACGCCCTGATCGAGGAAGAATTCGAACATGTCGCCGAGGAACTGGTTGGGATTCTCGGGGTCGATAAGCCGGAATTCCTGCCACATCCGGATGATTTTCAGGAGGATCTCGGCGTTCTGATAGAAGAGGGTTTCGTTGTGAACATCGATTAGCGAGAAATCGTTGTTGGTGAAGAATTTCTGCTGGATGAAGAGGTTCCAGACGGCGCGTTGGGTGGCATCCGGGTTCTGGCGGATGAAGCGCAGGGAGTTGTTCACCTCCTTCTCGCCGATGTAGGTGATTTCCTCTCCGAGGAATTTTTTCATCCCTCGCTGGTAGAGCTGCTGGAGGCGGTCGAGCAGTTCGAAATGGGTGTCGTAGGCGACGCCTTTCCAGTAGAAGCCGAGTTCATCGGGGTTCTCGGTTTCATCGACGAGCTTGCAAAGCAGCAGGTTGACGAGCTTGTCGAAGGCGTTTTCCCGTCCAGAAACGTTGTGCTGGCGGAGGATGGTGGCGAACTTGTGATACTGTCCGTCGCGAACCTTGGAGGAGATCGGCTTGAGATCGTCGATGGAGTACTTGTCCTTTCCGATGTGGTAGGGCGCGATGGCGGGCTCGAAGATGCCGTAGGGGGTGAAGTCGAGTTTGTAGGTCTCCCGCCAGATATGGAAACGGGAACGCTGGTCGGTGGCGTCCTTGAAGGCTTGGAAGCGAGGATTGTCTGTGAGGTATTTTTCGTTGTCGCGGATGGCGATGACATGGCTCTGGAAAGCAATGTGGTCGTCCTCCCAATCGGAGGCGTAGAGGCAGAGGAATTGGGTTTCGGGTTCCTGGTGGGAGTATGAGAAAAGTTGGTCGCCGTCCTGAAGGGTGAGTTTCCAGTGCTTGCTGAACTCACGGCCAGACGTCTTGCATTCGATGATGAGGAGAGGCTTGCCTTGGTTGTCTCGGATCAGGATGTCCGCACGTCCGCCGCTCGATCCGTGGCCTAGCTTCCATTTCGGCTCCAATTCGATGTGGCGTGGGAGGTAACCCTTTTCCAGCAGGCGGTGAACACATTCGAAGACCACGAAGTTTTCATTCGACGCGAAATTACAGGTGTCCCGGCTATTGATCTTGAGTCCCTTGTCTTCCGGGTATATAAGATTTTTGTTTTTGATATCGACGCTCAGTTGAGCACCTTGAACGGTTTTGTGGATCAGGTTACCTGAAAGCTGAAAGCCGAGCACTGGCAGCACTTTATCGATGAAGGTTTCGGCGTTCATTGGGCGGTGGTAGTGAATCCGTCGAAGAGGTCGGCGCAAGGCATGATTCAGGGAATCAGAATCGCGCTGGGCGGGGAAGGGCGATTTCCGGGGCATTGGGTTGAGTGCGATGTCACCGTGGTAGTGTTTGGCGGTGTCGCTTGAAAGATTCGGCAAGTTCACTAACGTCCCCATCTCATGTTGAAAAAACTCACCACCCTGTCCCTGCTGCTTGCAGGCTCCGCCTTTGCCCAGGAAACGTCCCCGAAACTCTCCCTTCCGGAAATGCCGGAGCCTTCCTACGGGGAGGATTCGAAAGTGAAGAGGGGTGTGGCGCAAGGGCAGGTCATTGATTTCATCTACGATAGCTCCAAGGTATTCCCCGAAACGAAACGCCGGATCCACCTTTATATCCCGGCGGATCACGATCCGAAAAAGGAAACCGCGGTGATGGTTTTTCAGGACGGACATACGTACGTGAACCCGAAGGGCGAGTTCCGGGTGACGACGGTTTTCGACAATCTGATCGCCGCCGGGGACATGCCTCCGGTGATCGGTATTTTCATCGATCCGGGCCACAAGGGCGATTCGAAGCCGCAGAGCCCATGGAAAAACAACAACCGCAGTTTCGAATACGACACGCTTTCGGCGGACTACGCGACATTTCTGATCGATGAGATCCTGCCCTTGGTCGGGAAGGATTACAATCTCACGAAAGACCCGGAGATGCGGGCGATCTGCGGCACCAGCTCGGGCGGGATCTGCGCGTGGACGGTGGCATGGGAGCGGCCGGACCAGTTCCGGAAGGTAGCCTCATCGATCGGCTCGTTCACGAACATCCGGGGTGGCGACGCCTACCCGGGCATGATCCGCAAGACGGACAAAAAGCCCATCCGCGGATTTTTCCAGGAGGGCATCAACGATCTCGACAACCAGCACGGCAACTGGCCGCTGGGCAACATGTCGATGCAGGCGGCGCTGAAATTCAAGGATTACGATTTCAAATATGTCTGGGGGCACGGCGGCCATAGCGGCAAGCAGATGGGCACTCTGTTCCCCGAGGCGATGCGGTGGCTGTGGAGGAAGTGACGTGTTCCGTTTCCGGTCCACCCGGTGACGGATTCGTCACCGCTGGAGTCGTGAGGGTTCCGTGATCTTCCGGTTCTCTACGCACGGGAGCGAAAGCCGTTTTCCCGCAACGACATATGAAGATCGACATCGTGACGGATACCTTCGCCCCGGATGTGAACGGGGTTGCCATGACTCTCGGACGCTTGAGCGACGGGCTGCGCAGCCGGGGACACCGGGTGCATGTGATACGGACGGGGGAGGGGAAACGGGGGGAAACGGTAGCGGCATCGGTGCCTCTCCCCGGCTACAAGGAGGTCCGTGTGGGCCTGCCGGGGCCGTTCAAGCTACGCAAACGCTGGCTCAAGAAACGCCCGGATGCGATCTATGTGGCCACGGAAAGCCCGCTTGGAAAATCCGCGGTCAAGGCCGCGCGCGCACTGGGTATCCCGGTAGCCACCGGCTTCCATACGAACTTTCACGAGTACATGGAGCGCTACAGCCTCCGTGGCCTCCAGCCGATGGCGATGGCCTATCTCAAGAAATTCCACGGCAGGGCGGACTGCACGCTCGCGCCTTGTCCGGTGCTGGTGGAGAAGCTCAAAACCGAGGGTTTCAAAAACGTGCATCTGCTCGGGCGCGGCGTGGATACGGAGCTTTTCCAACCGGGGAAACGCAGCGAAACCTTACGTGCGGAGTGGGGTGCCAGGCCGGGCGCACCGGTTGCCATCGTGGTGGGGCGGGTGGCTGCGGAGAAAAATCTGGATCTGGCGGTGCGCGCTTTCGAGGCCATGCGCCAGAGCGTGCCGGACCTGCGCTGCGTGATGGTCGGCGACGGTCCGTTGAAGGAGAAACTTTCCGCAAAGCATCCTTGGATCCATTTCGCCGGAGTGAGGTTGGCAGAGGATCTCGCCACTCACTACGCGTCCGCGGATATCCTGCTTTTCCCCAGCGAGACGGAGACTTTCGGAAACGTGGTTCTCGAAGGCATGGCGAGCGGGCTCGCGGTTGTCGCCTATGATTACGCGGCCGCCGCGCGTTTCGTGAAGCACGGTGAAAACGGCTTGAAAGCCGAGAAAGGAGACGCATCCGCATTCATTTCCCAAGCGAAGGCCGCACTGGCCATGCGGCCCGGCAACGGGATGCGGACCTCCGCCCGCGAGTTGGCGGAAGACCAGGGATGGGAAGAGGTGGTCCGTTCCTTCGAAGCACGCCTTGAAGACATTTCCGGCAACAGCCCGGTCCCTGCCAAGGCCTATATGAAACTCCCGAAAGACGGGCTCCGCCGCAAGGTGCCGTTCCGCACCGTGTTTCTCTCGGACATCCACCTCGGCACCCCGGACAGCAAGGCCACCGAAGTGGTCGATTTCCTGAAACAGATCCGCTGCGACAAGCTGGTGCTGAACGGAGATATCGTCGACGGATGGGCCCTGCAACGCGGATCCAAATGGCTGCCCCGCCACAGCCGGGTGATACGGAAAATCCTCAAAATGACGGAGAAAGACGGCACCGAGGTGATCTATCTGCGCGGGAACCACGATGATATCCTCTCGCGTTTCCTGCCACTCGCGTTCGGGAAAATCCGTTTCACCAAAGAGCACATCCACATCGCCGCCGACAAGCTCCGCTACCTCGTCGTCCACGGCGACGGCTTCGATAGCGTCTCCACCAACCACCGCTGGCTGGCCTCTCTGGGTGCGGTGGGATACGACACGCTTCTCGTCGTCAACCGCTACTACAACCGCATCCGCGCGTGGCAGGGAAAGGAATATTTCTCCCTGAGCAAACGCGTGAAAGCGCGCGTGAAATCCGCGGTCAGCTTCGTGGACAAATACGAGGAACTGCTCCAGGAACTCGCGGTCCACAAGAAGTGCGACGGGATCATCTGCGGCCACATCCACACCCCCGAGGACAAGCAAGTCGGAGAGATCCGCTATCTCAATTCCGGCGATTGGGTGGAGAGCCTGACGGCCATCGTGGAGCATCACGACGGGCGCATGGAGTTGATCGGGTTCGAGAAATTCATGGCGGAGCGTTACGAGGAAGGCATCGCCAAGGCCCGCGAGGAAGGGAAAGGACACGCCGCCCCTGAGCGCGGGCTGGGTGTTCTCAGCGCGGAGGCGTAACGGACCGTGCGTGGCTGGGGATTCCAGCCCCAGGCCGCTCAATGAGGCATCCTGCCTCATTGATTCACCTTCGCACGGGGGCCCTGAGTCCCCCTGGACGGCCTGGGGCAGGATTCCCCAGCCACTTTCATAAGAAAAAGACAGCCACCCCTTCCGGGATGGCTGTCTGCCGAAACAACAACAACGGGTGATGTTTAGAAGTAGGTGCGGAAAGCGAGCAGGTAGGTGAGGGTGTTGAAGTCACCGCTCGGGGTGTCCATGGTCTGGTATTCCACACCACCCATGATCTTCGCCGCGTGGCCGCAGAGGTAGTAGTTCAAGCCGCCGTAGAGGGAGTGGTGGGAATCGCCCCGTCCGCTGTTCACGTCGATGCCGGTTCCGGTCCCCGTGCCGCGAGCACGACCGTAACGGCTGTTGACCCGCACGCCTTCGTCAGCGTCGGAGCCCTGGTATTGGTACTGTCCGACGGCCTGGAGGCGGTCTTTGATGATCCATGCGTGCGGAGTCACGATGAAGCCAAAGAACTCGTCGCGGCGATCCACGTTGGTGTTGCCGGTGCGCGCGCCGCCGTTGTCGCCGTAGATGAATTCGCCGACGATCCCCCACATGTCCGAGGTGTAGTCGGCGCTGATCGAGGAAGCCCATGCGTAGGCGATGAGGTTGTTGTCACCTTCGGTCTCGTCCGCCGCGTTGTAGGAATAGTCCGCGAAGAGGGAGAGTTCGTCAGTCACCTTGTAGCCGACACCCGCATAGTAGATCAGAGCGTCCTGATAGGAGTTGAACTCATCGTTGCCGTCGTTCGCATCCGTGGTGGAGCTGTAGAGGGAGGTTTCGAAATACAAAGGTCCTTTTTCACCGGCGAGAGTAAGTCCGGTCGGGCGGTAGCTGCCGTAGACCTTGTTGGAAATGGCGGAGCGCTCGACGGTCAGGATCTCTTTCGAGGACTCGCGCGCCTCGTGACCGAGGACGTATTTCTGACGGCCGAACTTCAGCTCGAGCGAGTCGAACGTGTCACCGCCGATGGCTTTTCCGAGATCGAAGCCGAGGTAGGCTTCGTCGAACTGCTTGTAGCCCCAGTTGACACTACCCTGGCCGTTCTGGATACGCTCGTCGTCAACGAGATCGTAGACCACCTTGGCTGAAAAGTATTGGAGGAACTTTGTTTTCACACCGAGACGGGCGCGGCGGAATTCGTTGAACTTTGAGCTGTAGTCATTGCCAGTGACATCCTCACCGTCGAGGTATGCCGTCTGGAACTGGAGGCGGCCGTCGATCTGGATCTCCTGGAGATACGGATTCGATTTGTCCTTCCAGATAGTGCCTGGCTTGTTCTGCAGCCATTCGCAGAAGTTGCCGGGATTCGATTCCACCGGAGCCGGCTCGATCGCCATTTTCTCGGTGCCGGCTATTGCGAGACCGGGAAGACCCAAGGCGAGCGCCAGGGTGAGTTTGTTCGTGATGTCGTATTTCATGTTTGTTCGTGTTGCGTGCGCCTCTCGGACACGGGGCAGCTTGTAGCGGCGCGAAACGAGTGCCGGGGATGGAATTTTGGTGACGTAAACGTCACGGACGACCGGACGCGGAACCGCCCTTGATTTACTGCCGGCATCGCGTCCTGCCAGATCAAGTCTCTTGGTTCGGCTGTTTCCTGGAACAGCTGGCGACCGCCGATCCGCCGATCCGTCCACCTCCCGGCTTTCTCGACGCCTGCTCAGGTGTTTTTCACCAAGACCTCGTGATAGAAAAAGAACTCGACCGCGCTCCGCGCACTTCCACTACCCTTGCGGCTCTTCACGGAAACGGCCGCCAAGCCCTGTTTTCAAACTCACATCAGAAGCAACTCGTCTATCCCGGTCGACGGATGTGACAAATTCGTCGCACAGTAGCTTTAGGGAAATCGACAAATCTTTGCCAGCTTCCGCCCGCCGCCGGAAAAAGCGGCACCAACCAACCAAACTACCAATGAAAATTACCGCATCCATCGCCATCGGCTCGATCCTCGCCGCCGCTTCCTGTTTCGCGCAGGACAAACTCGTCTTCAAAGGCTCCGACACGCTCGGTGCGAAGATGGTCCCGCAGCTTACCGAGGCCTACACCGCCGCCGGCAACAAGGTCGGCTTCGAGATCGCCGCCGAGGGTTCCTCCGCCGCTTTCTCCAACCTGCTCGCAGGCACCGCGGACATCGGCATGTCCTCCCGCGACGTGAAGGCTGAGGAAAAGGACTCGTTCACCGCCAAGGGGAGGAGCTCATGGAGTTCGTCGCCGGCGCGGACATGATCGCCGTGGTCGTGAACAAGGCCAACGGAGTGCGCGACCTGACCGTCAAGCAGATCGAAGGCATTTTCACCGGTGACATCACCGACTGGAGCGAAGTCGGCGGCAAGGCCGGAGCGATCTCCGTCTACACCCGCAATACCACCTCCGGCACCTACAAGTCCTTCCAGGAAATGGCCATGGACAAGCGTGACTACGGCTCCTCCACCAACAAGATGGCTGGCAACGAGCAGATCGCGGAGGAAGTCGCCAACAACCCGAACGGCATCGGCTACGTCGGTCTCGCATACGCTGACAAGGACGGTCTCCGCTCCGTGAAAGTGGAAGGCGAAGCCGCCAAGCCGAAGAACAAGGACTCCTATCCGCTTTCCCGCAAGCTCTACTACTACACCGTGGGAGCGCCGAAGGGTGAGGCCAAGAAGTTCATCGACTGGGCGACCACCAGCCCGGATGCTGCCAAGGTCGTTGACGCTGTCGGCTTCATCCCGAACGAAGCCAAGTGATCAGCTGATCTAGAGAAATATCCGGCAGGGCGCGTCCATCGTTCCGCGAGACGCGCCCTGCCTTTTTCCCGCCGAACTCGCACGGAAACAACATGGCCACCCACTTCAAGCGCAAAGGCAGAAGACTGCTCGGAATCGACCGTCAGGACGCGATCCGCTTTTTCTTCGGAGGAAACGCGATGATCTCCATCCTCGTTCTGGGTGCGATCTGTGCCTTCCTGTTGCGGGAAGCCGTCCTGTTTTTCCCGCAGCATCAGCGGGATCTCGAGGTGTATCGCCTCACGGGGCAGGAATACGCCGGATTCGTAATTCATGAAATGGATGAATATACGGAACTCAAGAGCCTGACCAACCAGGCGTACTACCAGGAACTGAACGAAGCCTATGGAGTCCAGCGGGGACTCGTGGATAGCTTCGGTGCCCTTTCGGGGAGCATATACGATGCCGGAGAAGACCTTGCCGACGAGCTGGAAGAAGCTCGCGACGCGGTCGACGAGGCTGAGGGAGATGAGAAAGCGCTTGCCCAGGCGGAACTGGAACCCATCCAGAAGAAGTGGGACGATTTTCTGAAAGAGGAGCTAGGAAAGGCGGATCGGAAAACCATCGATTCGTTCGGTCGGCTGGGGGAAACCGAATGGCGGCAATTGCGCGAAGCCGATGCTCGGATGGGATCCCGTGGAGGACGAGCCGCCCGCTCTCGTGGCGGAGGCGAAACAAAGATTTGAAAAGGGGATGGCTTCCTTCGAGGCAGCCCGCGCCAGGATAGGCGAGGCCGGCTCCGAGCTTGCCGGACTCCGTGGCGAGCTGATCAAGGTCACCACCGAAATCAAAGAGGAAGCGCTGGCCGACAAATCCGCGGCCGCGAGGAAAGAGGCGCTTCTGCAAGGAGCACAGAACGCGAAAAGCGAGGAAGACCGCGCCCGGCTGAGGAAGCAGGCGGAGGAAATCGCGATCCGTGAGGAATTTCCGTTCGCAGAGAAAATCAAGGTTCTGGAAGGAAGCCGCGAGAAGCACCGGGTTGCGATCGCGGCGATGAAGGAGGATCTCAATGCCGGAGTGGCGGCCCTGCCCGAGGAGCTGGAATCGAAAGCGGCCGGTGATCTCGTCGACCGCGTCCGTAAAAAGGAGCCGCATCTCGTGGACTACCTGGAGGACAGCTTGGAAAACTCAGAGGAGTGGCGCTACGACAAGCCGGTCGGCTGGTTCAGCTCCACCACCTCTTTTTTCTTCGGGAAAGACTGGGTGACCAACAGCTCGTTGCACGATTTCTACGGTCTGCTCCCGCTTTTCACCGGCTCGCTGACTATCTCCGTCGATCGCCCTGATCGTGGCCATTCCCGTTCTCGCTGGGAGCCGCGATCTACGTCAACCGGCTCGCCGGCCCCGACAGCAGAACGTTCATCAAACCCGTCATCGAACTCATCGGAGCCATTCCCTCCGTCGTGCTCGGCTTTTTCGGGATCATCGTGCTCGGCGAGGCCCTTCGTGAAGTCAGCCGGGTCGCATGAGCCTTTCCTGGATCCCCGGCTTTCCGATGCAAGAGCGCCTGAACATGCTCAACGCCGGTCTGCTGCTCGCACTGATGGCCGTCCCCACCATGTTCACCCTCTGCGAAGATGCGATCAACAACGTGCCCGCGCTCCTTCACGCGAAGCCTCCCTCGCGCTCGGGGGCTCCACGCTGCAGACCGTTCTGAAAGTCGTCGTGCCCACCGCCGTTTCCGGGATCTGGCCGCCATTCTCCTCGGTTTCGGGCGTGTCATCGGAGAAACGATGGTCGTCCTTCTGGTGGCGGGAACCAGATCGAAATCCCGATTTCGGCCTCGGTCTCGGGGTCATAACCCAGCCCGCGCATACCATGACCGGAATCATCGCCCAAGAAATGGGAGAGGTCACCGCGGACACCATCCACTACCGGGCTCTGTTCTCCGTCGGCCTCGTCCTGTTCACCATCTCCCTGCTGATCAACATCAGCGCCCGGAACATCATCCGTCGCTTCGGACACGCCGCCTAATCCACTTTTCCGAAACATGAATCCCTTCAAATCCAGCTCACAACGCCCGGAAGAACAAAGACCGTCATCGGAGCGATCGTCTTCGCCCTGCTGACCTACATGATCCTGGCCTGCACCCTCTTCATCTTCTACGACATCACCAAAAAGGGCCTGCCGGTGATTCTTCCTGCCCGTGTTCTCGGACAAGGGCGGTGAGGCTCTCAACACCGATTTCTTCACCCAATGCCAGAGACCCTCGTCGAATTCACCGATGGCGAGGGGGAGAAGCAATCCATGGATCCGACTGATTTCAGTGACTACATCAAGGACAATCCGGACGCGGTGGTGGAGAACAAGAAGACCTACTCCTACTCCGGCGGAGGTATCGCCGGGCCGCTTGTCGGCACCGCTCTGCTGGTCCTCGTCTGCATGGTCGTCGCCCTGATCGTCGGAGTCGCTGCCGCCGTCTATCTCAACGAATACGCCAAGCAGGGAAAATTGGTCGGCATGATCCGCCTCGCCATCATGAACCTCGCCGGGGTGCCCTCCATCGTCTTCGGCCTCTTCGGTTTCGCCTTCTTCTGCCTGTTTCCGCTGCCCGTGTTCGTCGACCACGGTGAATCCCGAGCGATCGATCTCCCGATTCGCGATCCCGATGTTCGGCGGCACCTCAGTTTCAAAAGCATCGGGAAACTCGCTGATGGCCGGTGGACTCACCCTCGCCGTGATGGTTCTGCCGGTCATCATCGCCGCCTGTGAAGAGTCGCTGAAAGCGATCCCGAAAGGATTCCGCGAAGCCTCCCTCGCCCTCGGTGCGACCAAGTGGCAGTGCATCCGCACCGCCGTCCTCCCCTACGCCACTCCCGGCATTCTCACCGCATCCGTCCTCGGCGTGACCCGTGTGGCCGGCGAAACCGCGCCCGATCATGTTCACCGCCGCCGTCGCCCTCAAAGGCAAGCTCCCTTGGCAGGAGGCCAGCGACACGGAGTCTTCTGGCTTTCCGATTTTCCTCACCGACTCCGTGCAGGCCATGCCCTACCACATCTACACCGTCGCCGCCCGCATTCCGCGCACCGATGCCACCGCCGCCATGCAGGACGGATCGGTTTTCGTCTTCCTGATCATGGTGATGTTCTTCGCTTCCTTCTCCATCTATCTTCGCATCCAATTCCGCAAAAAACTGAAATGGTAACCACAGCCTCACGCCCGACAGCCGCCGCAGAGATGCCACCGATTCCCGTCCCATGAACCCACCTCCGAACAGCGGAAATCAACCCGCACGCAAGCTCCCGTCCACGCGGCGAACAATCCGAACCCGGTCTCCAAGGACAGACGTCGTGATCGAGATCGACGACGTTAGCTTCAGCTACGATCAACGGGAAAACCAACACCCTCCGCAACATCTCCTTCAACATCCCGGACGGAAAAGTCACCGCCCTCATCGGCCCCTCCGGTTGCGGCAAATCGACCCTCCTGCGCTGCCTCAACCGCATGAACGACCTGGTCGATACCTCGAAGGTCACCACCGGTCAGATCCGCATCATGGGCCAGGACATCCACGCCCCGGACGTCGATGCCATCGAGCTGCGCAAGCAGGTCGGAATGGTCTTCCAGAAATACAATCCTTTCCCGAAAGTCCATCTACGAAAACGTCGCTTACGGACTCCGCATCCAGGGCGTCAAAAACAAATCCAAGCTGGACGAAGCGGTCGAGAAATCCCTCCACCGCGCCGCCCTCTGGAACGAGGTCAAAGACCGCCTCGACTCCAGCGCCCTCGGCCTTTCCGGTGGCCAGCAGCAGCGCCTCTGCATCGCGCGGACCATCGCCGTCAATCCGCGAATCGTTCTCATGGACGAGCCCTGCTCCGCCCTCGACCCCATCGCCACCGCCCGCATCGAGGAACTCATCACCGAGCTGCAGGAAGAGTTCACCATCGTCATCGTGACCCACAACATGCAGCAGGCGACCCGCGTCTCCGACCGCACCGCCTTCTTCTATCTCGGCGAGCTGATCGAATATGACGACACCTCCACCATTTTCGGAAACCCCTCCGTCAAACAAACCGAAGACTACGTCTCCGGACGTTTCGGTTGAAAATTTTCCCAGATTCTCGAAGCCAATGCCCCCGAACCAAGCACCCCACATCCTCAAGTCTTTCGATTCCGAGCTTGAGCAACTTCGCGTCGATCTGATCCAGATGGGAAACCTCTGCGCCACCGCCGTCGACTCCGCCGTCAACGGCCTCATGGAAGGAAACATCGAACGCTGCAGCGATGTCATCGCCGATGACGAAATCGTCGATCAGCAGGAAAAAGCGATCGACAGCAAAGGCATGTCCATCCTTCTCCTTTACAATCCCGTGGCCTCGGACTTCCGCATGGCCGTCTCCACCCTCAGCGTCTGCCGCTGCCTGGAGCGCATCGGGGACCACGCCGTCAACATCGCCAAAGGCGGCCGCAAAATTCTCAAAAACGGAGAATGCGCCGAGGTCCGCCTTGTCGAGCCCCTCTTCGAAGCGGCCCGCGCCCTCCTCGCCAAAGCCCTCCTCGCCTACGCCGACACCGACCGCGACGCTGCCCTCGAAGTCATCGAGGAGGACGATCACGTGGACAAACTCCATCGCAAGCTTTCCAAAACCCTGACCTCCATGGTCGGTGACGGCGGATACGGCACGGAAAGCATCCTCCACCTTCTCTTTATCTCCCGCTCCCTCGAACGTATCGGAGACCTCGCCGCGAACATCGCCGAAGACGTCGTCTTCATCAGCTCGGCGGAGGACATCCGCCATGCCTGATCCGATCGGTCGGGTGCGGCCACCTGATCCCTCCGCGCGTTTTTGTCCTAGTCCCGGAACAAGGCGCATCCTACACACCGCTTTCGAAAACCAATCAAATGCAAAACTCGCCACACATCATCAAGGACTTCGATCAGGCACTCACCGCACTCAAAGGTGATGTCCTTAAAATGGCCGCCCAGACACGGCACAATCTCGAGCGTGCGATCCGCGCACTGCTCGAGCGCGACAAGGAACTCGCGAACTCGGTCATCGCCGATGATGACGAGGTGGACGAATTCGAACGCTCCATCGACAAGAACGGGATGGACCTTCTCCTTCGGTACCAGCCGATCGCTTCCGACCTCCGGCTCGTCGTTTCCTCCATGAAAATCTCCATGAATCTGGAACGCATCTCCGATCATGCGACGAACATCGCCAAGCGCGCGAAGAAGATCATGACCATGCCGGAGCTCGGTGACGTCACCCTGATCGAACCGCTCTACACCCTGGCGGACCATCTGCTGCGAGATGCCATCTCCGCCTACAGCGATGGCGACGCCACACTCGGAGCCTCCCTCCATCCCCGCGACAAAGAGCTCGACCGGATGCATCACGATGTCACCGCCCAATACAGTTCGCGTCTCGAGGGCGCGGACGGGCGCAGCCAGGAATACCTGCACCTGATATTCATCGTCCGCTCGCTGGAGCGCGTCGGTGACCTTTCCTCGAACATCGGTGAAGACGCCGTTTACGTGGAGCAGGCGAAAGACCTCCGCCACAAAAGCACCAGCGCCCGCGAATTGCTTGCGGAAAGCTAGGGGCGTTGAATTTGTCGAGAAATTCCCCGGACACTCGGATTTTCATAATCCACAGGCTCATCATCCACAGGCCTTTCGCTCTCGGTTTTTCCGCTGCCGGCTTGGTGGCGAAATTTCTGAAATTTGGTTCGGCAGACGCGGAAATTTCATATAGGGGAAGCGAAACCCTATGACTGAGCCTATCCGCGTTTTCCGGGAAATTTCCGTTTGTGCCGCCTTCTTGTTCATCTGCCCTCTCGTCTCCGGGCAAGCGGTAAGTAACAGATACGAGGCGGAAGATTCCACCCCGAGCGATCCCGCGAAATTCAAGGTGGACACGATGCACCCCGGTTACTCGGGAACCGGATTCGTCGATTTTCCCGACCCACCGGCCGGGTTTTTCCTCGATTTCACCATCTCCGCGTCACAACCAGGCGAATACGACTTTTCATTTGTCTATGCCAACCATGACCCGGGCGGGCAGAACCGCCCGATCCAGCTTCTGCTCGACGGAGTCAGCGCCGGTGCCGCCGTCCCGTGCCCTTCCACCGGTGCATGGACGACCTATCTGGAAACGCCCGTCCGCACCTTGTTTCTCAATAGCGGCAGCCACACCGTCCGCCTGATTACTTCCACCTCGAAACAGGGGCCGAACATCGACTACCTTCACATGGTCGGCCCGGCGGCAGCACCCGCGCCCTTCGCGCGGGACGACTCGATCATCGTGCCGGTCGGCGGCTCGCTCTCTTTCGATCCGCGTGAAAATGACGATCCCGGAGCAGGCTACCAGAGCCTCGCCGTGACCTCCCAGCCCTCCCACGGCACCGCCGTCGCGGATTCCGGTGCCGGGACCATTCTCTACACACACACCGGCAGCGTCTCCGCCACCGATAGCTTCCGATACACTTCCACGGATACGGACGGGGAAATGAGCACCGCCACGGTCAGCGTCTTCATCACCAACGATCCCCGCGTCGCCAACACCACCCTCGCTTTTCCTGAAGCCGCTCCCGCCGGCGGCAATCTTCAGCTCGTGGAGGCCCTGCCCAAACTAACGTTCGATAACGCAGTGGCCATGACGCAGGTCCCCGGTCGTCCGAAATCTCTCCTCGTCGCCTCCATCAAGGGCGAAGTCTGGATGGTGCCTGATACGACGGTTCCCCTCCCGGTGAAAAAGGAAATCCTCAACGTCCGTAGCCTCTCGAACCTCACCCGCGGCCGCAGCATCTACTCCGTCGTCTGCCACCCGGATTTCGCCAACAACGGGCGCTTCATCGTGAACTACCAGGGCGATGGCACCCGCCTCCCCGCCACCGCCAGCATCCCCAATCTCGACATCGAAGGGGCCGGTCGCGACTTCGATGCCAGCATCTCGTGCGACCTGCGTGTCTCGGAGTTCACCGTCTCCGCCGCAAACCTGAACACCCTGCTCACCTCCGGCAGCAGCACCGCACTCAATAACGCCCGAAACGCCGTCAAAGCTACCGAGCGCCCCATGATCAACCTTGCCGAGCAGGGCATCTACCACTCCATCAACGACTGCCACTTCGGCCCGGACGGCTATCTCTACGTCTCCTTCGGCGACGAGGGCGGCCAGGGCGATCCCGGCCTCAACGCGCAGAGCATCACCCGCGATCAGTTTTCCTCCATCATCCGCATCGACGTGGACCGGAATGCTGGAAACCTCGAGCCGAACCCGCACTACACCATCCCCATCAACCCAAGCACCGGGCTCGCAAATTTCTCCATCCCGGTGGACAATCCCTACATCGGCTCCGCGCCTTTCTACAACGGGGCCGCCATCCCCTCCGCGGACATCTCCAAGGTCCGCACCGAGATCTGGGCGACCGGTCTCCGCAACCCATTCAAATTCCACATCGATCCCGATACCAATGAAATCTGGGTCGGCGACGTGGGCATGGACCGCTACGAAGAAGTCAGCATCCTGCGAAAGGGCGACAACGCCGGTTGGTCCTACTACGAGGGCAACGAGCGGCGTTCGGACATCCCGCACGCCATCGAGCCTGCCGACCACACCCCTCCCGTCCACGCCTATTTCCACGAAAACGGAAACAACTCCGTCACCGGCGGCGTGCTTTACAAAGGCTCCGCCTACACCTCCCTCTTCGGGAAATACATCTTCGGCGACTACGGCTCCGGCCGCATCTGGACCCTCGAGCGCGGCACCGGCGGCACTCCCGCAACAGTCACCGAGCTGCCCGTCGGCGGCCTCAGCTCCCATGTCGATTACGAGGTGGACGCCCACACCGGCCACATCCTCCTCCTCCAGCATCGCTCCAGCGGGAAAATCATGCGCCTTGTCGAGCAGACCACCGGACCCGCCTTTCCACAGCTACTCAGCGAGACCGGCGCCTTCGCCGACCTTGCCACCCTCACACCAAACGCTGGCATCGTCGCCTATGAGCCGAACCTCACCTTCTGGTCGGACCACGCCATCAAGTCCCGCTTCTTCGCCATCAAGAACACCGCCGATACCCTCGGCTACTCGCGCGATGGGAACTGGTCCTTCCCCAAGGGCATGGTTTTCATCAAGCACTTCGATTTCGATCTGGATCGCGACAACCCCGGCACCTCCCGGAAACGCCTGGAAACCCGCTTCCTCGTCCGCACCGAAGACGGCAGCTACGGCGTTTCCTACCGCTGGAACGAGGCCGGCACCGATGCCACCCTCGCGCCCATCGGCGGCGTGAACTTCGATCTTGAGGTTACGGAAAACGCCGCCCAGCACACACAGACCTGGCGCATCCCCTCCCGCGGCGAGTGCCTTACCTGCCACACGCCGGAAGCCGGACACGCCCTTTCCGTCAATACCCCCCAGCTCAACGGTCCCGGCACCATGGGCACCACCTCCGGGAATTTTCTCACCCTCCTGCAAACCAGCGGCTACCTCGCCGGACTGAACGAAAATCCCGCCACCCTTCCTCACCACGTGAAGCCGGAGGACGCCTCCGCCAATCTTGAGGCCCGCGTTCGCTCCTACCTCGCGGTGAATTGCTCCTACTGCCACCAGCCCGGCAGCTCCGCCCCACCCTCGTGGAACGGCCTCCCGGATGTGCCCCTCGACCAAAGCGGCATCCTCTACAGCCACCTCGTCAGCGAAGCCTTCCACGGCCCCGATGACTTCACCGTCACCCCCGGCCAGCCCGACCGCTCCGCCATCCTCAATCGCATCAAGGCCCGCGAGGCCATCGGTGACGGGAAACATCTCGGCTACTCCCAGATGCCACCACTCGCCTCAAACGTCGTCGATCCCGCAGGCGTTGCCCTCATCGAGGACTGGATTTTAAATTACGCGAACGTCGCCCCAGCTCTCGCCCCCGGCGCCCCCACACTTGTCACCACCCCGGACAATGCCGCGCTTGAGGCCACCCTGGCCACCCTCCCCGCCACCGATCCCGATGTCCGCTCCGGCACCGCCGATCAGGATCTCATCCTTTATGAAATCACCTCCGGAAACCCCGAAGGCCTCTTTCTCATCGCTCCCTCCACCGGGGAAGTCCGCGTCAACGGCGTCCTGGATTACGGCCGCCAGACCACCCACGTCCTCACCATCACCGCCACCGATGGTTTCTCCGCCAACCCCGGCATCACCACCCACACCCTCACCATCGATCTCGCCGACGCAGGCGAAAAGGATGCCGATGGCAACGGCCTGCCCGATCTCTGGGAAACCGGATACTCCCTCACCGATGCCACCGCCAGCGGCGACTCGGACGGCGATGGAGTGCGCGATTTCTTCGAGTACCTCTCCGGCACCGACCCCTCCCTCAGCACCTCCGCCACCCAGGTCCCGGAAATCGTCGATCCCGTTTCCCCTCCGGAAATGGTTCTCGAATGGCGCGCGCGCAACGGCCTGCGGCTCGATGAGGATTACTTCGTGGAGACCAGCGGCGACCTCACCACCTGGACCTCCCTCACCGCCGCCACCGGCTACGAGCTGCTCTCCATCACAGAAGACGGCCCCGGCTTCGCGAAATACCGCGTCCGCATCATCTGCAGCGAGGACTGCGCCTTCGTCCGCCTCTCCGATACCCCACCCGGCATCTCCCTTTTCAACGGCACCAATCTCGATGGCTGGGAAATGAAACAAGGCTCCATCAGCCTCTTCTCCGTCGTCCCCGCCAGTGGAGGCGAGCCCGCACAGATCGTAGGCACCGCCGACAACACCCTCGCCATGCTCGGCACCGTGACGCCATACTCCGATTTCGAACTCAACTACGATTTCAAAGTCGATGACGGCCTCAACTCCGGCATGCAGATCCGCAGCTTCGTCAACGGCTCCGGCAACGTCCAAGGCTACCAGATCGAGATCGACCCCTCCACCCGCGCCTGGAGCGGCGGCCTCTACGAGCAAAGCAGCGGCCGGGATTGGCTCTACGACCTCTCCGGTGAGGCCAACCGCCCCGCCCGCGAAGCCTACCTCGCCACCGACTGGAACCACATCCGCGCCATCGTCTCCGCCACCCGCACCCGCACCTGGATCAACGGCGTCCCCGCCACCGATTACACCGAGACCGCCTCCGGCACCCCCACCACCGGCTTCCTCGCCCTCCAGGTCCACCAAGGCAGCAACCTCGCCGGGAAAAAAGTCCGCTTCCGCAACATCTTCCTGCGCGAGCTGTAGCCCGTTTGCCAAAAGTCCGTGCGCATTGAATTGTGGCTGGAGCATCTTGCTCCAGGCCGTTCAGCGGGAATCCTGCCCGCAGTCCTCCGTAGCTGCGCCGTCCCGGCGCAGGCCGTGGCAACCTCGTCTCGAGGTGACACTTTAAAGACCAACCAGCGGGAAACCCCTCTTCTCACTCCTCTCCCGGCACAACATCGCGTCGGGCAAAGCCCTTCACGCGACCAACCTGTACTCCGATCGTCATGTTAGAGTCCGGGAAAAAATCTCCCACCCCCGAGCCATTTTCTCCGCCGCCCAAGAAAAACTCTCCGCAAAAAATATGGAGTGCGGACGGCTTGCCTCCGCTTTCGATAGTGAGGCTTGCCTCACGGGGTCTATCCGGTGTGCTCCGTTCCTCCCTAGTCGCTTCGCACCACAGAGGGCAAGCCCTCCAGCCCCAAAGCGGAGGCAAGCCATCCGCATCCCATACTGCTCGGAGCGGGTCAACGAACTAGTTGTCCGAAAACCATACAGATTCACCAAACGTGACGACAGTAGTTTACCAACCAAAATTCAAAAATCCACCCCCCCCCAATCGGAAATCCACAATTCGCATTTTCTTACCCAAAACAACCCGCATCCATCGGACTCCGCACCCCCTTCCCATTCCCGATCTTGCACGCATGCGCGTAGATCTCCGTCGTCTTCACATCTGCGTGACCCAGCAGTTCCTGCAAGGTCCGAATATCCGCCCCGCTTTCGAGGAAATGAGTCGCGAAAGCGTGGCGGAACGCATGGCTCGTCACCCGCTTGTAGTCCACGGCTTGTTCCGCCGCCTTTACGAACGCCCGGCCATACACCTTGGCCAGGATGTGATGACGTCTCACGACTCCGCTTTCCGGATCCTTTGAAAGCGTGGCTGCCGGAAACAACCAGTGCCACGCCCACTTTTCCCCGGAGCGAGGGAACTTCAGTTCCATCCCGAGCAGGGAAACACCGGGAACACCTGCTTCACGGTCCGCCTCCCAAGGTCCTCTGGAATACGCCATCTGCCCGGCCAGAACCTCTTTGAGGCAGTTTGGAATCACCGTCTCCCTGTCTCGATCCCCCTTGCCTCCACGTATCGTAAGGACCCCGCGTGCAAGATCCACATCCTTGATCCGTAACCTCGCAAGCTCACCCAACCTCAGACCCGCTCCATATTGTAGACTCGCCATCGTCTTATAGTGTCCCTCCAGCTTATCGATTACCGCCAAAACCTCAGCGACGTTCAGGATCACCGGAGCCCTTTGCTTGAGCTTTTTCATTCTTACCTCCAGATCCACGACTTCTTCACCACACACATCGCGATAAAAGAACACCATCGCGTTGAGCGCCTGTTTTTGTGTGGAAAACGAACGCTTGCCAGTTGAAACCAGCTCTCCAAGCCAGATTTTGCAGGCACCCGGATCATTCACCCTCTCCTCCGTCTCCGCCCACACGCCGAATCTTGCCACCCATCCCGCATAAGCCTTACGAGTTAGAATGCTCAATCCTCTGCGTGCCCCCGCGCAATGCACGGCAGCTCGCAATCGGTCCGGAATCGTCCTGGCGTCGCCGCCTTCATTCAGACAGATCTCATACCACCTTTAATACCAGCGCATGCCCTCCTCCCACTGGATAAGCTGCCAATCCTGCCGTGGTACCGCCTTCACAGCATCCTTCCAGAATGTCCGCGCGCTTTGCCTCCCAGGCGGCAGTTCCATCCTTAGTCTCCATTCCTCAAACCACGCGACAATAAACCCGATAGCCTGAATCTCATTCCGAGAAAGATCACGGGACGCTCCCAGATCCTCGCGCCAATCGAAACGTATGGTTCCCTCAGGTATGTCTTGAACGCTCATGTGACCACTGTTCAGGGAAACATCTTCATAAGCAACAGGAAAATGACAGATTCGTTTTCGGCGATATTTTGGATATCTTGAGATTTCGGCCATTCTCCGCCTTGCGAATATCGAATTTCCGAACATACCATGAAATAAACAATATCCAAAAGATCATGAAGTTCTTCATAGTTTTGCAATATCCTGATAATCAACGATTTCGGAGAGTCGAAAGGAATTGAACTTGATCTCAATGACGGAGAGATCCAACCTCCGTGAGACAGAATACCCTGTTCTGCAAAGAAATGAAGACCAAACCAACAACCGAAAAAATGAAACGTAGATTATTCCTCGTAGTTCCTTCCCTATTAATAGGCTTGATCCTTGGTGGCGTTGGGGGAGCCTACTTCATCGGATCGAGACACCAAGCGATTCATTACACTCTGAACACGCTCCATCAAATGCAGCTAGTTGCTAACTCGGAGCCCTCCGAAAGCTTAGACGGTGCTGATGCGGACTCGCTAAACAAAATATCACGCAAAACACTAGGAGCCTATGAGAGATCAAAGAGCTTATCAATTACCGGGTCACGCGAGATCTATTCGGAGCTGCTACCCTACAGCAAGGCGTTTTACGTTTACACTCATCGTGCAATTCCGACGGAGTTAGATCAAGCACTGGCAAACGTGGAGCCAATCCCGCGTGCGAATTTCGATGCCATCGTGATCCAACGTGGAGCCGAAGGGCGATAAAAGAAGAAGCAGAACAAGCCGGAGATGGCGACGCCGAGGAAGCCGTCTGATTAAATCGGGAGTTGACACCGGCGCGCCATTCCTATGACGTTATGCAAGAAAATGAAGAGCCGCGAGATTATCGACCTGCAGCTTGAATCGATCTTCGGCTACAAGTTCCCCCAGAAGGTTCAGCGCATCGTTGATGAAGAGCTGAATCAAGGCCGTTGGAAGGACGGTTATCATCTAGCGGTTTCTGATGGAGTAATCGATGGAGAGGATGCACAGAAGCTGCTTGAGATCTTGCTCACAGATTCCGATGAACTACGCATTAACTGTTCGGAGTTACTGCGCGTAGTGGAGGAGCGCTTACCGCAGAGCAGTGGAGCGGCAGTTAAGTGGATTGTGGATGATAGTGGTGCATTTGCGCTGACCGACAGCCTGAGAGTTGCGCGTTTCGAGCGTGAATCCGAGATTTGGCGGAGTCCAAGAATCTCCTATGACGGCATCGATTTTGAATCATTAAGCGACGGTAAGCTCCACGGGCGGGCATGGTTGCTCGGATCACACGAGAGTCCAGATGCTCCGTTTGTGTTTGATTTCGAGACGGGGGAATTACTTGAGGGTTTCATCGTCGAACCATGAAGAAAAGAAGCATAACAAGTCGGAGATGGCGACGCCGAGGAAGCCGTCTGATTAAATCGGATCTTTCCCCCGGCGCGCCATTCCTCTAACGTTATGCCAAGAATCGAAGAGGCATTTCGCACGGACTTGATATTTCCGAGTCGCGGAATTGGCACCGTGCGAGGCTTCCGGCTCAGCCATCGGTGTCCGAGATCGGGTCGCACCGTTCGATTGATTCGGCGTATGTTGCCACAGTTGGTTTAAGCGTGGTTTTCACTTCGCCGCCACTGGCGAGGGTTGCCGAAGACGAAGCGAAGAAGACGAATTGCTGAAGACGAAGCGCGGAAGACCAGTTGCTGAGGATCAGACCGGCACGAGCGTAAGATCAGACGGATTCTTCGCGAAGATCTTTGAATCGGGCAGTCAGGGTAAGTTGGAATAGAAGAGGCATAACAAGGCGGAGATGGCGACGCCGATGAAGCCGTCTGATGAAATTCGGGCTTCCCCCCGGCGCGCCATTCCTCTAACGTTCGGCAAAGAAATTGAAGACCATGCGAGCAAGATCGTTCCTCATGCAACAGCTGTCTGCGATCATACTTGCGGTTGTCGCAAGCATGATGAGCATCTACTTGGCTTTTGCTCTTATCCAGCGGCTGATTGAAGGACTAGGCATTCCTTACTTTGGTGGGGAACACGATACATTCCGCGGAATTCCTAATCCAGGTGGGTCTGCTGCTTTTGGCCTAGTCCTAATACCCTTTATTGCGATCGTGTGCTGGTGGTGTATTCTTTCGGACTGGCGCGACCGGAACGTGGACATGGAAGACAAAACCAATGAAACAAAGAAGCCGAACAAGGCGGAGATGGCGACGCCGAGGAAACAGTCTGATCAATTTGGGCTTGACCCCGGCGCGCCATTCCTATGACGTTCTCCAAGAAATGATTCGCTCACTACTGCTTGTAATCCTCCTCGTTGCCATACCGGTCGTTCGGGCCGTCGAAGTGAACGTGCCTGCGGATTGGATCGCGTTAGAAGTTCCATCGGAGAGGCCTCCATCGATCAAGTCTATGGTCCGAGTTCTGGCTCCCAATGAGGATTTTGAGGTGTCCATCAACGAGATGGAGATCGTTATGTCACTGGATGAAGCTGCTGAAAGCTTTATGCGAGGTGCCGACAAGAGAGGTTTCAGACATTCTTCCACCTCCGAGGTTACGCACAATGGTTACGAAGGCAGACACATCATAGGCGTTTTACCGCTCCTCGAAGGAACCGAGGAACTCTCTATCGAGACTTACATTATTTTAGCCCCGGACAGTATGCTGACTGTGGGGGTGACTGGTCATGAGGCATCATCGCAGATCAACAGCGTTCTAGACTGGATCGAATTGCCAACTATGGAGGCGACGCTAGAAACCGAAGCGGACGCTGTGAGTAAGGGTCGGAGTTTGTGGGAATATCTTGGCATCGGACTGGTTCTTGCAGCGGTGGGCTACGCTGTCGTCAACGCGAACTCCCGTAAAAATAAGAAGGAGAACAAGTCGGAGATGGCGACGCCGAGGAAGCCTTCTGATTAGTTTGGAGCTTGACACCGGCGCGCCATTCCTTAAACGTTCACCAAAGAAATCGAAGAGGACGATATAGACCTTAATAGTTCCGATTCGCGGAAGAGGCATTGGCAAAGACGAGTTGCAAAGACGAAGCGAGGAAGAGGAAACGACGAAGGTCAGACTCGGCATGCGTTGAAGAACAGACCTCGCATGTATTGAAGAGAAGACCTGGCATGCGAAAAAGATCAGACCGGAAGGCGAGGAAGATCAGACGGATTCTTCGCGAAGATCGTTGAGTCGGACATTTTAGGGTCAGGCGAAATAGAAGATGGTGAACAAGGCGGAGATGGCGACGCCGAGGAAGCTGTCTGATTAAATTGGGAGTTGACCCCGGCGCGCCATTCCTTAAACGTTCGGCAAGAAAAAGGATGTAACTCGCTTTGCACTTATGGAGAAGATTAGGCTACAGAGCATCTTGAAGATCTTAACAATCGGTGCGGGGGTTATCACGACGCTTTTACTGCTGTGTTATGCTTTTGATGCATACTACACCGCAGTACAGAGGCCTTCGCCAGAGGCAGGTATCGGCGGCTGGGAGATGTACGAGAATCGGCGTGTCGGATTGCTTCAGCTTCGGAATTGTGGCATCGGCTTCGGCGTATGCACTATGATGCTTTTGGGGGTATCAGCATGCGTAACACGAGGCGCGGAAGACAAGCCGAACAAGGCGGAGATGGCGACGCCGAGGAAGCCGTCTGATTAAATTCGGGCTTGTCACCGGCGCGCCATTCCTATGACGTTCTGCAAAGAAATGAAGAGCGATTGCAGTCGGCAAAAGCCCTTGAATTACCCCCGACGGAAGGTTAGTTTCACCGCATGAAGATAGAAGTAGAGACAGAAGTTGACGGTCGTTTTATCGCCGAGGTTGCTTCTATTCCGGGTGCCATGGTTTACGGCAAGACTGCGGAAGAGGCGATTTTCAAGGTCGAAGCGTTGGTTTTGCGCATCTTGGCAGACCGGATCGACTCTGGAGTAGAGTCTCCAGAGCTTTCGGAACTCTTTACCGTTTCTGCATGAGTGTCTGGGGTTCGACCAAAGCGCGAAAGGTATTCAAAGCGCTCATGAAGATCGGCTGGTCGATCAAGCGTGAGACTGGCGGATCGCATCGGATACTCGAACGCCAGGGGTGGCCGGATTTCGTTTTCTCATTCCACGATGGCACGGAGATCGGACCGAGAATGCTTTCGCGTATTTCCAAGCACACGGGCTTAGAGCCGTCCGATCTATAAGGAATAGAAGAAGCAGAACAAGTCGGAGATGGCGACGCCGAGAGCGCCTCCTGATGAAATTCGGGCTTGACCCCGGCGCGCCATTCCTATGACGTTCTGCCAAGAAATGAAGATTCTTTTGACATCGCCCGTGATGTCGTCCACGATACCGTCGTGATCCGAGCCGTGATCGATACCAATGTTCTTATTGCTGCGCTACGTTCGTCTTCAGGAGCAAGCTACCAGATTTTACTGGCCGCTGACCGGGGCGATTTCGAGATTGCTTTGTCAGTTCCTTTGCTGGCGGAATACGATGATGTGTCAACGAGGCCTGGTTCCGGCATCTCAATCCCCGCAAGCGCTATTGATGCAATCGTCGGCCGAATTGCGATGGTTTCGCACAAGCAGCCGATCTATTATTTGTGGCGGCCACTTTTACCCGATCCCAAGGACGATATGGTTTTGGAAGTGGCAGTTGCGTCCGGAGCTACCCATATTGTAACCTTCAACCACAAGGATCTTCACCCTGCCAAAGACTTCGGAATCGCAGTCGTAAAGCCTGCCGAATTCATCCAACTACTACCATGAGCAGCCTTAGCCTGAGACTTCCCGAATCGCTTCATCGCAACCTCAAAAGTGCGGCGGATGCGGATAATATTTCCATCAATCAATTCGTCAGCCTAGCCGTAGCCGAGAAGATTTCTGCTTTGCAGACCTACGACATAATCGCCGAACGAGCAAAGGGAGCTTCCAGTGAGTCATTCCTTCGGGCAATGTCTCTCGTTCCGCGTTATCCGGTTCAACACGGCGACGAGATGCCAACACAAAAGAAGCAGAACAAGGCGGAGATGGCGACGCCGAGGAAGCCGTCTGCTTAATTTGGGACTTTACACCGGCGCGCCATTCCTATGACGTTCTACAAAGAAATGAAGCGCAGAGAGATGAATTCGACCGCTCGCTCGTTGTGCGAACATCTAATCTCGCGTAACAACGACATAGCTGGCTACTGGGGCATTGGGAAGTTATGCGCGTTCGCCATAAGGGAACGACGCAATCGATTCAGCTTCAAGATTTACCCCGGCCAACCAATTCTAATCTACGGGAGCGAATTAGGTGGCTCTACAGAGATCACTTCGACATTGATCGCACATAATCTCGATTCGATAGAGGGCAGATTGTCCTTCATTCTCGATGGTCGTTATCCAGATGGTTCATGCCGATACACTTGTGGGGTGGCGATCGCTCTAACCCAAGATCGGCGAACTGGGATGTATTTGGCGCACGTTTCCTGCTGGCCGCACGATCCATCCAAAGAACGCCGTAGCAGTAGATTTCTAGATCTAGCCGTGCCCCGTGCTCCAAAGACCATTCTGGATAAGCTAAACCGAATAATAAGATTGAAGATGTAGAATCGGGTCCCGGGGAGTGATTAGCTCCCCGGTCCCACACCACCCTGCGTACGGCTCCGTACAGGGCGGTTCCAATCAGACTCGGGCATCCTGCCCGTAGTGAAGAACGATCCAGATGGCTTTCATGTCGGGGACACCTTGTTCCTCCAGCCAACGGTTGTTCAGTGCGAACCGCACAATCTCAGTCTGGCTCATCCGCCAGTAGCCTTTGCGGCTGCGCGTCGCCATATGCACCCGCTTGGGGTTTGTTCCCAAGGCGAGCAGGTGACGACGGCGCGTGCGTGGTTGTTTCCACTGCTTCCAATAATACAACCTCACTCTCCGCCTGATCCACTGCGACAAGTCTTTCACCTCGCTAAAGGTATTACTGAGCTTGTAGTAGTTGAGCCAGCCACGGACGTAGAGTCGCAGCTCGTCGATGACGTCTTTGACTTTGTGCCCGCGGTTGCGGCTGGTGATTTGGCGCACCTGCTCTTTGAAGCGGATGCGTGCCTTTTCCGTCCACGCCAGCTTTGCCCGGTTGTTCAATCGGTAGCCGAGGAACGCGCAGGATTTGAGCGGCGCGGCGCGGCTTTTGGCGCGGTTTACTATCAGTTGCAGTCGTCCTTCGGTGAAACGAATCAACGATGCCAGCACTCGTTTTGCCGCGTTCATGCTTTTCACTGTCACGATGAAGTCGTCGGCGTATCTCGCGAACCTGTGTCCACGTGATTCCAATTCCTTATCTAACGGATCGAGCACGATGTTGGCTAACAGTGGCGACAAAGGACCACCCTGCGGCACTCCCAGAGGCGTGGCCTCAAGGGTGCCGTCGAGTTGCACCACTCCCGCTGTGAGGAAGCATCGGATCAGGCGTAGGGTCTTGCGACACCTTACCTTTTCGCGGAGAGCTTCCATCAGGCGGTCGTGGTTGACCGTGTCGAAGAACGACTTGAGGTCGCATTCCACCGCATGGCGGCGGCCTTCCTTCCAGCTTTCCTCCATCACGGCAACCGCTTTTCCAGCGGATTTACCGGGACGGTATCCATGGCTGTTTTCACTGAAATCCACCTCGAAAAGCGGACCCAGTATCTGTGCGATGGCTTGCTGGATCACACGATCCAGAACCGTCGGTATCCCCAGCGGGCGTTTCGACCCGTCGGGCTTCGGAACCCATGCCCGTCGGACGGGCGCGGGTCGGTATCTTCCTTCCATGATCGCTTCGGAAAACCTCGGCCAGTGCTCCCGCGAGAACGCGGGGAAGTCCGCGACGGTCATGCCGTCGATCCCCGGAGCACCTTTGTTCGACCTCACGCGTTTCCACGCTAGGGCGACGTTGTCCGGTTCAAGGATATCCTTGATCATGGTCCGTTCCTGAGGGGTTCCATGCTTCTTACCGCCACGTCTCTCAAGTTCGCCTCGCCGTCTGGCGTTTTCGGTTGGCTTGTCCGTGGCGGGGTCGACCCCCTCCTCATTGGTTCGATCCTTCATCGGGTGAGTCTCTCCGGCAACTTTGCCGTGCGATTCCGCACTCCGGCTCGTTTCCTCGATTACTATGATCTCTGCTGACTTCTCATCCGCTTGCGCGGGTGAGATCTCCCCAGGTAATTGCACGTTGCTCCGCTGCACTGCCGCCGAATTTACCTCCACGGGCATACCAGACGATTTCGCTGTGTTGTGCCAGCTCATCGCGCCATGTCGGCCTACTATTCGGTTCTTGTCCATCGGCTCGCAGCTTTCCCATAGCCTTCCTTCACGCGGTCGGTCGCCCTTCCGCGCTTGGCCTCTGGTGGTAGTTTCTTCATTATTCATGTTCTGGTATTTCTACAGGGGACTTGAACCCCATTTTACAACGTACCCATGCTGGGCACACACAAGGCGCAGATGGCGACCCCGAGAGCGCCTCCTGATGAAATCCGTGCTTTCCCCCGGGTCGCCATTGCTCTAACGTTAGCCAAGAAACCAAGAGATGCCTGAAGACGGAGACAAGCCTGCAGCTGAAGACAAGCCTGGAATGATTACGGATGCAGCTAAAGCAATTGCAGCTATCACCGAGCAAGTTCCAGTATATCAAGATGCGATCCAGCCCAGTGCTAAGGAAGTAAGCAAGGGATTGCTAGTGGTGGCGAAGGCAGTAAACGCTGCTCTTATCCCGGTTGAAGGTTTCATTTGGGGGATGGAAGCTATTCGTGATTTCGTTTCTGAACGCGTGACTAAGAAGCTCCAGAATGTTCCACCGGAGGACATTCAACCACCAAAATCTCACATTGGTGTTCCAGCGATTGAAGCGCTCCGGTATACTGGCGAAGAGAAGGATCTTGCGGATCTTTACGCTAATCTTCTGGCCACAGCGATGGATCGTAAGACCGCATACTCGGCGCACCCCGGGTTTGTGGATATAATAAAGAACATGGCACCTGATGAGGCTAGAATTATGCGGTTTCTCTCAGCTAATGTATTCTACCCGCTAATTAACATCAAATCAGTCAATAACGCGGACTCTTCATTCACCGTACAGTTTCGACACATTTCTCTTTTAGGACTAGACGCACAATGTCAACATCCACCCCTAGCTTCTAGTTATATAGATAATTTAGAGCGACTGGGTCTTATTGAGGTTTCAGAGAGTTCAAGAATGCAGAATGAGGACGTCTATAAGAGAATTGAGGACTTCCCGCAGATAAAGGCAATCGTGGAAGATATGCGGAAGAACACGGAGAGGCGCACTGAGCTAGAGAAGATTCGAATGCAGGTTACTGATCTTGGGAAGCAATTCATTGGTTCATGCGTTATCGATAAAGAACTACAACCAAGAGGCTCCTAAATAACAGTTTCTGCAACTGTTTCGATTGGAGTGAGTTGCATATCGAGTGATTGTGCGAGTTTGCGGAGCATTTTCATGCGGTTGGCCTTGTGTCTGGCGGTGGTTTGGAAGGCTTTGGTCTCGTTGTAGGGCTCTTTGCTCTGGATCATCGAGTAGATCAGCCGGGCGAGCTTGTGGGCGACTGCGGTAGTCCCTTCCGCTTTGCCCAGACGTGATTTCATCCGGCGGCAGTACTCCCCCATGGCGCATTTGGCATTGGTGAGGCCTTGCGCCGCCATACGGAGGGTTCCCGAGATTCGGTTGACCACACGCCGGGTCTTGGATTTGAGAATCTTCCCTCCGGAAATGCGGTTGTCCGGACTGAGGCCGAGCCATGAGGCGAAGGCTTTGGCGTTCTTGAAATTTCCCAGGATGTCTTTGGCGTTGCCCAGCTCGGTCATGAGGATGGTGAGACTGCCTGCCGAGATGCCGTCGATAGTGGAAAGATCCACCCCGTAGTATCGGTAGGCTTCCTGATAGACGTCGAACTGGAGGTCGTTTTTCGCGAGGCGGCGGTTGCGCCAGTGGGCGGTGGGGCCGGGTTCTCCGGTTTCGGAGGGGACTTCGGTCATGTGCTTTCTGACAGCCTCGTCGCACCGGGCGATGGCTTGCCGGACCTGAGTCCAGGAGGTGTGGCATTGCTTGAGGATGAAGAGTTGGGCGGGCTGCCAGTCTGCCTGGATGGCTTTGAGGAAGGTTTCCTTTTTCGTCCGGCTGTTGGGGTGGCGCAGTTTCCAGAGGGCTTCCGGGTCGCGCTCGCCGGCAAGGATGGCTTCGATGATGGCCATGGCACTGGTGCCGTCGAGGTCGCTGAAGACGTGGTGGATCTTGAGGTTCATTTCGGTGAGTGCTTTCTGCATGTGCTGGAGGTGGCGGGAGGCGTCTTTGACCATCGAGCTGCGGTGGCGCATGAGCTGGCGGGTCGCGACGACTTCGGCGGTGGGTCGGAATGATGCTTTGAGGAGTCCCGCGGTGTGGAGTTGCTGGAGCCACTGGGCGTCGCAGACGTCGGTCTTCTTGCCGGGCACGCCTTTGATGTGACGCGCGTTGACGAGGCAGACTTCGATGCCTGCGGCCTGGAGTATATCGTAGGTGGGGATCGAAGTAGGTGCCGGTGGATTCCATGGCCACGGTGGTGATCTTGTGTTTCAGGAGCCAGTCACGCAGTTCGTGGAGGTTTTCGGTGAAGGTTTCGAAACGGCGGACGGGGCGTTGGTCGAGGTCGGCGGGAACGGCGGCCATGAGTTCCTCCGCTCCGATGTCGATCCCCGCAGCGTGGGTGTGGATGGACTGGGTGAGGAGGTGGCTGGTTTTGCGGCTCTGTTTTCGTTTTGGCATTTTCTCAGGTATTGGGGTTGGGGAAAAGTGGCCGCCGGCGCATTCGAGCTGAAAAAATGAGCAGTCTCCTAAACGGGGTCACGGCTTTCCCGCCGAAGCGGAAACCTACGCGCCACCAATGGTAAACTCGCGTCGAATGCGGCCATGCTAACAAACGGGGTCGGTGGGCCGGGACTTCTCCCGGGACACCTGTCCACCATTGCCATTCCGGTCTACACTGCCAGCGACCGCTTGCAATCTACCATGTTACTTCCATGTGAACAGCGCCGTTTGCGGGCGGTTCGGGTGCTAACAAGGCGGAGATGGCGACGCCGAGGAAGCCGTCTGATCAAATTGGGAGTTGACCCCGGCGCGCCATTCCTATGACGTTCGCTAAGAAAAAAGATCTCGACCAGATCAACCCAGATCGTAAGCTACAGCATGAATACGGCAGTTCAAAGAATTTCCATCAACCCAAAACAGTGCGGCGGACGGCCGTGCATTCGTGGTATGAGAATCCGTGTCACCGACGTTTTAGATCTTCTTGCAGGTGGACTTGGTTTCGACCAGATTCTCGATGAGATGCCCGATCTCGAACGGGAAGATATTTCGGCAGCGATCACCTACGCCAAGCAGGGAATTGACCATCCGGTGATCGCAGCATGATTTGGTTGGATGCGCACCTTTCGCCTCGGGTTGCACGCTGGTTGCGTGAAGACCTTGGACACGATGCGCAAGCACTCAGGGAGATTGGCCTCCGGGATGCGGAGGATGAAGAGATATTCGAGCGTGCCCGCGCTGCCGATGCGGTGGTGTTGACCAAGGATAAGGATTTTGTAGATCTTGTTTCGCGTCTAGGTTCGCCTCCATCCGTGATTTGGTTACGGTGCGGCAATACTTCGGAAGCGCAACTGAAGCAGATTCTCTCTGATCACTTGGATAGAGCCCTCAACTTTATATCCAATGGCGAATCCTTAGTCGAAATACAATGATACAAGCGAACAAGTCGGAGATGGCGAAGCCGAGGAAGTCGTCTGATCAAATTGGGAGTTGGCCCCGGCGCGCCATTCCTATGACGTTCTGCAAGAAATGAAGACTTTCGCTATCATCATTACAGCGCTGGTCGCTTCGGTAACAGTTTTTCAGATCGGACTACACGTTTGGGTGTATGGCAGCATCTTGATTGGCAGCCTAGTCGCTAGGAGACGCCTAGCTTGCAAGGGGCGCGTGATAACTATAAGCGAAGCGAACAGGCGAATCGAATGTGGAGATGGAATGATCGTGGTGGAGAACCCAACACTTGGTTGGAACGTATCCCGTGTCTGGAGCGCTCCGAGGAACGCGATAATTCCGAGACCTGATACGTGGCAGGAGGAACAGATTTGCCCAGACGAAGACTTTTCCAATTATGATCGCCTGATCCACGAAGATACGGGTGTGGCTAGCCTTATTCGCTCATTCATTTTCAGTGGACGCGTGGAGCAGTTCCTCACAAGTAACTTCAAGAAGAGCGAACACCTGTATGTATTTTCTGGTGCCGTAGCCTTTGATCGGGCAACAAAACAACAAGCAGAACAAGGCGGAGATGGCGACGCCGAGGAAGCCCTCTGATTAAATTGGGAGTTTACACCGGCGTCGCCATTCCTTAGACATTCTGCAAGAAATTCCCAATGTTCCCGCGGATACACACACTGCAATGTGCCCCATATGGCGAGCACAAGGTTTGCTTCGACATAATGGACGAGGACGACGACTTTCTCGTCACCGAAGATCTGGGAGTAATCGCCACTGGTAGATTCGTTGAGAACTGGAATGCGATTTGGAATTCCGCCTTGCCAATGCTCGACCAATTGCTCTTGGACTATGAGCAAGGGGTGACCGTAGCGGAACTTTTTACTGACTCGTCAAACACGCTCAACGTTCTGATACTCTTGCCAGAAGATGATGATCCGCCTGACACAAAGTTTCGCGCTGATCTCTTTATCGACAAGAAGACACGCCACGGATCGATTGTTTTTGGCGTAGGGTTTCGTGATCTCGAAGCCGAATCAGCAAGTGCAACATTCTAAGAACAAGAAGCAGAACAAGTCGGAGATGGCGATGCCGAGTAAGCCGTCTGATTAAATTCGAGCTTCCCACCGGCGCGCCATTCCTATGACGTTTTGCAAAGAAATCTAGACAGCTGTCACTTGTCCGGTATCCTGTCCATATGCAAGCCATCACCTACACAGCTGCGAGAGAGAATCTGGCCAGAACCATGACCCGAGTCTGCTCCGATCACGATCCCGTGATCATTACACGCAAGAGGGATCAAGCGGTCATCATGATGTCGCTGGAGGACTACGAATCCCTGCAAGAGACAGCGTATCTGCTTCGTTCACCAGCGAATGCGAAGCGTCTCTCAGAAGGAATAGCACAGCTAGAACGCGGTGAAGGCGTAATGAAGGAACTTAGCGAATTGCTGTGAACGTTCTTTTCTCAGGGCGGGGATGGGAGGATTATCTCCACTGGCAGCAGTTTGATCGCAAGATTCTGAAGAAGATTAACCAGCTCATTCAGGACATTTCCCGTGATGATCCGTACGAAGGCATCGGGAAGCCGGAGCCGCTGAAGCACGCTTTTTCTGGATATTGGGCGCGACGGATAACAGACGAACATCGGCTGATCTACCGAATCGCGGATGAGAGAATTGAGATCGCCCAAGCCCGCTATCACTACAAAGAATGAAGAGGCAGAACAAGTCGGAGATGGCGACGCCGAGAGCGCCGTCTGATTAAATTAGGGCTTTACAGCGGCGCACCATTCCTATGACGTTCTGCAAGAAATCTGGACTGGCGTTCCGGTATCGAATGTGCAACAGTTTTCCCATGGCACACGTCGCAGATCTGCTCAAAGAGGCCTCTAAGCTCGATCGTATTGATCGCGCCGAACTCGTTTCCTCGCTTCTCGAAGACCTCGATCCGGCTCCACATCATGTGACAGACGAAGAGGCACTGGAACGGCTGGAGGAGTTGAAGTCCGGTAGAGTGACGGGTTTATCAGTAGCGGAATTTTGGAAGGCGTGCGGACGTTAAGCGTATGCAAGTTATTCGCCACCCCCGTCTCGCCTCAGATATTCGCGAGACAGCCCTACACTACGCCGAAGTTTCCGAGAGGGCACTTTTGGCATTTTGGAGCGAGCTGGACGTAATTTTGGCTTCCATCGAACGGAACCCAAGATTCCACCATTTTGATTCCTGTGGCCTTCGTAGAGCCAATTTTAAGCGATTTCCCTATCATCTGCTTTATGAAGTCGATGAAGAGACAATATTCCTCGTTGTACTCAGACATGACCGTAGACATCCTGAATACGGACTCAAACGTCGAATACAATAAGAAGCAGAACAAGTCGGAGATAGCGACGCCGAGGAAGCCGTTTGATTAGATTTGGGCTTTACACCGGTGCGCCATTTCTATGACGTTCTGCAAGAAATGAAGACCGTGCAAGCGCGTCAACATTTCCCTAGCTATCAACAACGACATGATCGGCGAACTAAACGAACTCTATGGTTGGTGTAAGGCCGGAACCCTCGGATGGAGATTCATATTCTCAAGCCGACAACGAGCGAAGATTATCAGAGAGTGGAAGATGGAATCCTGGGGTTACGTCGCTTTCGATGTTGCATGCGGATTTGCTGGGATTGCCCTTACTTTAGCCGTTCTGGTAGCGCTTATCGTACTGATCGCTGAGTTCCGACAGAGCTGAGATTCACTGACGAGCCAATCAAAAAATAAAGCAGAACAAGGCGGAGTTGGCGACGCCGAGGAAATCGTCTGATTGAATTCGGGCTTTTCGCCGGCGCGCCATTCCTACGACGGAGAAGAAGAGGTTAGTCGGACTCGCCTTGTGTTCTTCCGATGACGAATGGCGGATACGGGGTGCTGGAGGGGTGTTTCAGCTGACGATCTCCGAGAGGTCGAGCAGGTACATCTGCCGGCCGGTGCCTCCGTGAGGAGAGTCGATCGTGACCAGCTTGCCGTTGTTGCTGGAGCGGGGGTGGGTATCGCAGCGCCATTCGCCTTTGTAGGCGTCCGGGGAATGGAATTTCCCGAGCTCGTGCTTTTTGCCGGTGGCGGTGTTGAAAAGGTAGGGGCATTGCTGGCGTTTTCCGCCGAGCGGGTAGGTGTCGTTGAGTATCCAGGTCTTGCCGTCTCCGATGCTGAGGTAGGTGTTGTGGCCGTTGGTGTTCATTTCCTTTTTCCCGACGATCTCGACCGCGCCATCCTTGTCCGCGAGGTGGTAGAAGGCCCATTCCTTGCCGACGGGTTTGGTCCAGGCGGTGACGGTTTCGTTGTCCCGCCAGATGAAGTGCGAGGTGTTACCGGAGGGATCCAGCTCGAAAAGGTCGCTGCCATCGGCATTGACCGTGAACATGCGTGTGGTGAATCCCTTGCCCATGTCCGGGCCATCCTTCCCGGGCTGGCGCCAGCGGTGGAGGAAGATGAAGCGTTTCGCATCCGGGCTGACGAGCAGGTGGTTGAAGTAGTGCCACTTGTCCTCCAGCGATTTTCCCTGGTAGGGCAGGGCGGCGGCGGTGGCGTTCGAAACGATGAGCGAGGTCTCCCCGGTCTCCAGATCCATGCGCCAGATCCCGGCTTCCTCCGGGGCTTGTTCGTCAGGTGTCTGATCGCCGATGCCGACGTATCCGTAGCCGGGCCGGAGGCGCTGGAGGCGTCCGAAATCAAGGGAAAGCGCCCATTTCCCATCCGGACTGATGGTGTAGATGGCGCGCGGCAGGGTGCGGGTTTCCCCGGTCTCCAGGTTGTGGATGCGGGACACGTATTTCCCGTCCTCCCTGTCATTCCAGAGCACCTCGTGTTCGGAACCGGGGCGCCACTGGAGCATGCAACCCTGCTGCCAACCCCATGCCTTGCTGGTGCCGACCGTGGTCCATTTGTCTCCGTCTCCAAGATCGATGACACCGACGGTGATCTCGTCGTCCGCCGTGGGTGTGCGACCTTCGAAATCGACGCGGTTGCAGAGCACCTTCGTGTCGGAGGCGTTGAAATTCAGCTTGTCGTAGTAACCGAACCAATGGAAGCCAGGTCCCTTGGTGACCGCGCGGATCGGGACGAAGGCTTCGCTTTTGGAGGCGATGTCCTCCGCGCCGAGCAAACGGCCGGTGGATAGGGCGAGTCCCGCGAGGGAGGTGGTTTTCAGGAAGTCTCTGCGAAGGGTCATTTCTGTAAGCAAAATTTGAATGCCCGGGGAAATCAAGGGGAAAGCGGTGGGCGGTAGGGGGCGGGATCCCTGCTCTGGAGGAAGATCAGGCTTTGCGAGGGGTTCCTTACAACGGATCACGCAGATGGGGAGGGATATGAGCCATAGGAACACCCTTCCCGGCTTCGCCGAGGTTTTTTTGCCAAAACAGCACACATTCGGACGATTTCATATATCTTCGTTCTTGCTGATGCAGGCACCCTGCCGGGGAGGGTTGCCCGGTATCGGTTGCGTGTTTCACGGAAAAGGGGTAGCACTCCCGGCAGATGATTTCCTTTTCCGTTTTCAATATCCCGGTGCGTGTGCTGCCGTGGTTCTGGGTGACTTTGGTTCTGATTGGCGGAGGCCTTTACGCGGACAGCCGGCAGGCGATTCTCGAGCTTTTGCTTTTTGTCATCGCTGGCTTCGTTTCGATCCTCGTCCACGAGCTGGGGCACGCGCTGGCGGCGAAGCGATTCGGAAACCAAGTGCATATCGTGCTCCAGGCATTCGGAGGTTACGCAGCCTATTCCGGTGCTCCTCAGACGAGACCGCGCTCGCTCATGATCACCGCTGCCGGGCCGGCGATTCAGATCGTGCTGGGGATCGGCGCTCTCGTGCTCGCAAAAACCTTGCCCTCCCTGAACCAGAATTCCTTCTATTTCCTCTACATGCTCGGGGCGATCAGCTTGATCTGGGCGATCCTGAACCTACTGCCTGTTCTACCTCTGGATGGAGGACGGCTGGTGGAAAGCGCGCTCGGCCCCGCGCGGCGGAACCTGGCGCTCTGGATTTCCTGTCTCACCGGAGCGGGAGTGGCCGTGCTCTCGTTTTTCTACTTCGGCCAATGGTTTGTCGCCATCTTCATGGGTATGTTCGCCTACCAATCGTTCAAAGCGCTGCGCGAGCCGAGCTGGAAGTGAGCAGTAGGGAGAGGGGTTTTGCGAAACCCTTCAAGAAGGACCGGGAAAGAGATTCGCTTGGCTTGTGTGAGGGGTTTGAAAAACCTTTCTCCATAGCTTCACCCGAGGATCAACCGCGCGGCGGCGATGAACGAGAAGCCTACGATCATCCATTCGAAGGCGGCTTGCGGCACTCGCCCGATCAACCACCTGCCAATCAGTATGCCGGCGAAAACCCCGGGTAGCAGCTTGGCATTTTCCCAGAGACTTTCCTGATTGATCAGTGCGAGGCGGGCGTTGAGCGGGACTTTGATGAGGTTCACCAGCAGGAAGAACCGTGCGCCGATTCCGATCATTTCCATCTTCGGGATGCGGCGGGTGAGGAAATAGAGCTGGATCACCGGTCCGGCCGCGTTGGCCAGCATGGTGGAGAACCCGCCCATCGCCCCGGCGCCGATCCCGAAGCTCCGGGATTCCGCGAGTCTCTCGAAGAACACCGGTTTCCATTTCCGAAATGCCTGCACCAGCACCATGAATAGCACGCAGCCACCGATGACCCGCCGCGCGACCTTGTCATCGATGGACCCGAGCAGCCACCAGCCGAGCACAAGCCCCACGAGTGTGGCGGGTAGCAGCTTCCAGACGGGCTTCCATGAGCCGTGCTTGAGAAACGCCGGATAGGCCATCAGGTCCGCGGCGATGAGCAGCGGCAGCGCGAGGCCGACCGAGGTTTTCGCCCCATAGATATCCGCCAGCAGGACCACGGAAACCATCGAGATCCCGCTGAAGCCCGCCTTCGACAGGCCGATGCAGAATGCCGCGAGCAGGGCGATTGCCAGAAGCTTCGGATCGTCCAGCATAAGGGGGGAGGGGCAGCGTCAGAGCGTGAATTCCACGCCCGGCTCGGGGATGATGATTTCCGCGTCGGGCAGCCGGGTTTGCAGCTCCTCCCGGAACCATGCCATCGCGCCAGCGTCTCCGTGGACGAGGAAAATTTTCTTGGGTTTCACGCTTACCGCGAAGTCGGAGATGGCGTTGCGGGTGGAGTGTCCGGAGAAATCGAAGGCGCGGACCTCGCAGTTGAGCTTCACCGGCGGATAGGCACGGTCCAGCTCGATCATGTCGCCGTGCTTCGCGGCGCGGATCTTGCCTCCCGGAGTTTCCGAATCCGCGTAGCCTACGAAGAACAGGCCGTGTTTCTTATTTTCCAGGACGCCCTGCCTGGCGAAATTGTTGGACACGGTTTTCTCGGACATCATGCCGCTGGAGAGCGCGTAGATGCAGCCGCTGTGGAAGGGAATCGGGCCGACCCGGCGTTTGTTGCCCCCGGCCAGCTCCATGTCGGTCATGAATTTGAAGCCCCGCATGTTGCGCCGGGTGACATCGGAGAACTTGTCATAGATGGTGGTCATCTTGGTGCTCAGGCCGCCGATATAAACCGGGGTTTTCGGGTTCACGAGACCCTCTTCCTTGAAGCGCTGTATCATCGACAGCACCTCCTGGGTTTTCCCCATGGCAAAGACCGGGATGAGCGCGGAGCCGCCGCGTTTCAGCGCGCCATCGATGGCCGCCGCCAGCTCGTTCTCCTCCGTGCGGCGGGAATAGTCCGCCCGCCGTGCCTGCTCGCCGCGGGTCGTCTCCACGATCAGAACATCCACTTCCTCCTCGGGGAAAACCGCGCCCTTCTGGAGGGTGCTGTCCTCGAAGTTCACGTCCCCCGTGTAGAAGACCTTTTTTCCCTCCGCCTCGAACATGACGCCCACGGAGCCCATGATGTGCCCGGCATCGAAGAATTCCGCACGGATCTTCCCGCCCTCGTCCACATCGAACTTCCGGCCCACGTTGCGCCGCTCGAAGGTGCCCTTCATTCGGTCGAGCTGGCCGTGGCGGAAGAACGGGTAATCGGTGATGCCCAGCTCCGTGCGCTTGGATTCCATCACGTTGACGGAGTTGTGAAGCATCGCGCAGGCGAGCTCTCCCGTCTCCGGAGTGAGGAAAATTTTCGCCCGCTGCTGGCGTCTCGCGCAGACTGGGAGGGTGCCGACGTGATCGAGGTGGGAGTGGGTCACGAAGATCGCGTCCGCCGTATCGTCCTCGATGAGTTCGTAGCGTGGCTGGGCGGTGAGTCCCTCCTCTTTCGGGTGCATTCCCGCATCCAGGATCACTTTCACCCCGCCGGATTCCAGCAGATAGGAGTTCGCACCGATCCCGACATCCCTGCACATGCTTTTGAAAACCATAACGTTCCGCACCGTTAACAATCCGCGCCAGCCTGTCAACCCACGGGGATTCCCCCGGAAAATTACCGATCCACCGAACTTTTAAAAAATAATCGGAGACAAAGGCCTTGTTTGACATGATACATACACAGTCCGCCGATGCGAAATCTTCCGTTCATCCTTTTTGTCGCCACGCAGGCATGCCCCGCGCTGACGATCCGCGAATACTCCCCGGAGAGGCACGACCGTTTCGTCACCCAGCCCGATGGGAGCCTCGACCACAATCCGGACGCCTTCTATACCGCCACCCGCTACACCGCGCTTGGTTACGCGACACAAGGGGGCAGGCAGTTCGCACTCGTCACTCCCGAGCACGTTTTGCTCGCCAACCACTTTTCCGGCGGTGGGAACCTTAGTTTCATCAATGGGGCGGGCGTGAAGTTCGACCGCTCGCTTGGTACGAAAACAAATATTCCGAACGGATCCGGAGGGACTTCCGATCTGGCGATCATGAAGATTTCCGCGCCACTCGGGCCGGACACGAACATCCTGCCGTTTCCCGTGATGAATCTGGCGAACGAAGCCGCCTACTCCACACCGCCGATGACGATCACGGTGTTCGGCCAGTCCCGGAGGGCAGGGCGGGGCATGATCACAAGCTTTCAGGATACCGCCGTTCCGGCCGCGAACATCGATTCGACCCGGACATTCACCTTCAACTACCTCAATTCGTTTGGAAACCAGGACGATTGCTTTTTTGTCGGCGGTGATTCCGGGAGTCCCAGTTTTATCACGGTTGGAAACCGCCCGGCACTAGTGGGAGTGCATCTGGCGGTAGGTAACGGCCCTGGATTCGTTTTCAATGTCGATACCTTCGTACCTCACTACACGGCGGATGTGAACGCGCTGTTGGCACCGGAAGGCTACCGACTGATTCCGGCGAATCCCGATCCGGTCACGCTCACGGCAAGCGCCGGATCGGATGCCGGTCTGCGTCAGGTGGAGAGCGGCACTCTCACCGTCACCCTCGCGAACGGCTCCGCCCCGCTCGCCAGCAACCCGCGCCTCGAAATTTCCTTCCCGGCGGGCAGCATTCCCGACTCGCTTGCGGCACCGGGCTGGATTGTGGAAATTCCTGCTCCCGGCGAATACCGGCTCCGTCGCGCTACGCTGAACGGTGCGTCCTCCGCGACGGCCACCGCCACCTACTCATCGGTTCCCGTCGTTTCGGGAATTCCGGTCGGGATCGTGCATCGCTCGGACGGGAGCGGAGAAATCCAGCAGACGGTCACATTGGAGGTCGAGGAAACGTTCGCAGGCTTCGTGGCCGCCCTTTCATCGAAGGGCGCTGGCGACGATCCCGATGGAGACGGATTCCCCAACCTACTTGAGTACGCTCTGGGCGGCGAGCCCGGCGTGAACTCCGCCGTCTCGCCATCCGGACTGCCTCTGGCTCCCGCTGTTATCGAAGCTGGCGGAAGCCTCGAGTTCACGTTCGCCCGCCGCACCGATGCCGCCCAGCGCGGACTCGCATACAATCTCCTGTTTTCTCCGGATCTTTCGGAAAATTCGTTCGAGCCGACCACACCTCCCGGCTTCGCGATCACCTCCGCTCCATTCGATCCGCCGGTAGTAGGTTTCGAGGAAGTCACCGCCACCCTGCCGGTTTCCGGGAAACTGTTCATGCGGCTCGAGGTGGTGCTGGAGTAACCGGGAGAGGCTGCCATCCTGCCGTGATAGAATCCCTCTCCATCCAGCAGGCCAGAAAGCTGGTCCCGTCACTTATTTCATGTCCGGGTTGATGCCTTGGATAAAGGCATACACGGCGCACCGCCTATTTCATGGATATCGGAAAGGAGAAGCGTGCGTGGATTCCGCTATCGGCATGAAGCGCGCTTCTCCTGGGTCACGATCAGATCTTGTGTATGCCGGGGACGGGAACGGGAGGGACGGGGCGGGAGTCGGTCATTTTCAGGTCGTCGGGAGCGAGATCCTGACCGGATTCCCAGAGTTCTTTCCAAGTGACGCGCTGGCCGGTGTGGGCGGCTTCGCGACCGAGCAGGCCGAGCATGGTGCTGCGGACCATGAGATCGCCGGTGTTGAGTTCCGCGCCTTTGCGGATGGCGGCGAACCATTCGTTGTGGCAGATCTGGTACATGTTCGCGTTCTCTCCGCGGTAGGCCCAATTGATTTTCCCGGCCGGGTCTTTGGTAAGCACACGACTCGGTGCCTCCATGGAGCCATCCGCGCAATGCACGCGGTCCATGGTTTCAGTGA
The DNA here is from genome assembly GCA_963729485.1 of uncultured Verrucomicrobiae bacterium. Taxonomy (GTDB): domain Bacteria; phylum Verrucomicrobiota; class Verrucomicrobiia; order Verrucomicrobiales; family Akkermansiaceae; genus Luteolibacter. The sequence goes on along the minus strand of CAVSNV010000009.1, from coordinate 110,956 downwards.
AACAACCGGTGAACTGACGCTGGCCGACGTTGCAGATGATGCCGCCGGGATACTCGTAGGCGACATCGTAGTGATCCCAGACATTTCCGTCATCGCTGCGCTGGGCGCGGCCGCCACCACCTCGCGCGGCAACTGGATCGACATCACCCATGGCCCAGGATACTTTGTCCACGGTATGAATGCATTGCTCCATCAGCGGGCCGCCGGAAAGCCATTCGTGACCCATCCAGTTCCGCACCTGCCACTCGACATCCGCCCAATCCTTGTTGCGCTGGTCGATGGAAGTGGAGGGTTTCGGAACGTTCGCGAGGTAGGTGCCGTAAATGGAAACGACGCGGCCGAGCTCTCCGGAGAGAACTTTCCCGTAGCCTGCGCGGGTGTTCGGGGAAAAGCGCCAGCAATAGCCGTGCTGGAGGGTGAGGCCCTTGTCCTTGGCGATGCGGGCGGACTCCATCACGGATTTCACTCCGGAGACATCCACGGCCATAGGCTTTTCAGCGAAAACATGCTTTCCCGCTTCCACGGCTGCCCGCAGATGCTGCGGGCGGAAGCCGGGAGGAGTCGCCAGGAGGACTACGTCGACTCCGCTTTCCAAAACTTTCTGATACGCGTCGAAGCCGGAGAAACGGCGTTCATCCGGCACCTCGGCGCGTTCCGCGTAGTTTTTCAGATTTCCCAACGCGGCGGGGATCTGGCTGGCGAAGGCATCGCCCACGGCCCACAGTACGGTATTCTCATCGGCAGCGAGTGCCTGGCTGGCGGCTCCGGTGCCACGTCCGCCAGCTCCGATCAGGCCGATCTTGAGTTTCGCGTTGTTGGCGGGCGCGCCGAGAATGATCTGAGGGAACGAGGCGAGAGCGGCGGTCGCTCCAGCGCGTTTGAGGAAATGGCGGCGGTCGGTTTTCAGAATGTCCATGGCGTATGAATACAGCACCGGAAGGCTTCTGCTTACAGTGGAAAACGCGTGCGTGGGGTTCAGGGCCGGATTTGACGGAAAAAGAGAGAGTGGCGCAGGGGAAACGGATTGCCCGTGCTGGAATTGACCGAGAATTTTCCATCCCTAGACCGTTTGCCAAAAGTTCTTGCATCGATTCCTCCTATACAGAGGGGCGACTGGAACGCGGGTCTTCAGCCCGCCCCAGTGCGATGGCTCAGTGCTCCGGGGCGAGCTGAAGACTCGCGTTCCATGGAATACGATACCCTACCAGGAAAACGCACGGACTTTCGGCGAACGGCATATCTCCCACCGGTCAAGAGCGGCAAATACCCTGGCAGTCGGAAACGGCTTCGCGCATCGCCTCCAACCGGGGCCGTTTCCGAAATCCGAACACATGCCGAAGCTCTGTCTACACGCCGGAACGGCGAAACACGGAAGTTCCGCGCTCCAGACCGCGCTGACAAACAATCCCTACTTTTCCAGATCCGGTGAGGCATTCGGCTGCGCTGCCATCGTGCCGGGTGGTTTGTTCGCGACCGGGGGAGCGCATCAGCGGAATACGCCCGGTGCCTGCCTCACAGCTATGAGCTGAAAATGACAACTCTCAGAGGTTCCTGGAGACCTCCGGGGAACGGATCGCGCTGAGAGAGGGCTTTTCCGATGGTTCCCGGGGCGGATCACGCGATGCCTTCCGCCGTCTCCTGCTTCAGGCGCAGCTGGCCGCAAGCGGCATCGATATCGTGGCCCTTCTCGATGCGCAGGGTGGCGGTGACTCCGGCTTTTTTGAGAACATCCTGGAAGGAGCGACAGTGGGAAAGGGCGGGGCGGACCCACTCGAGACCCTCGACGGTGTTGTAAGGGATGAGATTCACCTTCGCGCCGATGCGGCGGGCGTGTTTCGCGAGAATGGAAGCCTGATCGAGGGAGTCGTTCACATCCCGGATGAGGATATACTCGAGGGTGAGCTTCTGCTTTTTACTGGAGTTCCAGTAGTTCAGCGCATCCATCAGCTCGGCGACGGGATATTTCCTGTTCACCGGCATGATGCGGCTGCGGACCTCGTCAGTAGCTCCGTGAAAGGAGATGGCCAAGCGGATCTGCTGCGGGTGGTCCGCGAGCTTGCGGATCTGCGGGGCGAGCCCGGAGGTGGAGATGGTCAGGTGACGTGCGCCGAGATGCAGGGTTTCCGGCCCGGTGATCAGGGCGATGGCGGCCATCAGGTTGGAGAAATTCGCCATCGGCTCGCCCATGCCCATGAACACGAGGCTGTCCACCCGTTCTCCGGCGATCTGCTCCGCCGCGAGGACTTGTCCGGCGATTTCCGAGGCATCGAGATTCCGTGTGTAACCGGAGAGTCCGGAGGCGCAGAACTTGCAGCCGTAGGCGCAGCCGACCTGCGAGGAGACGCAGAGGGTGCGGCGGTCGGATTTTTCCCCGTAGAGAGCGGGGTTCGCCGGGATGAGGACTGACTCGATGTAGCGCCCGTCGTGCAGACGGAAGAGAAATTTCCGGGTGGTATCCTCGCTGCCCTGGGTCTTGGCATGGGTGAGGGCGGTCATGCGGAAACTGGTGGCGAGCTTGTCCCGCAAGGCGGCGGGGAGATTGCTCATCTCCGAGAAGGCGGTGACCTTTTTCTTCCAAACCCAATCGAGGATCTGCTTCGCACGGAAAGCCGGTTCACCCTGTGTCTCCAGCCAGGCGGCGATTTCTTCGGGTGATTGTCCGGGAAGTGCCGGGAGGGTTTCCTGGTTCATTTCGAGAAAATAAAATCCACGCCTTTGCGCGAGTACGCCTTTTCGATCTCCTCCTCCAGCTCCGCGTAGGTGCGGCCGGCGAGAAGGACTTCGAGCGCCTCGTCGCCTTCCTTGCCATCGCGAAGGGCTTTGAGAAACGCCTTCAGGTTGGCGGCATCCTCCTCGCCCTCCATGTGCATGAAGTAGTTCGTGATAAGCAGCCCGCAGCCGTAGTTGATCTGCGGATCCGCGGTGAACTGCGAGTAGGGTAGTGTGAAGAATTTCTCAAGCGGGCCGAGCTGGATTTTCTCTCCGAGCGCGCGTCCGCCGCGTCCCTTGTCTCCGTATCCGGTCACATATTCGAGGATGTCGCGGAAGTTGCTACGCACGTTGAACGATCCGGAGCGGTAGGGTGTGACGGCGACGTATTCCGCGAGGCCTTCGGTAAACCAGCCCGAGGAACCGGGAGAGTAATAGGAGTTCGGAGTGAGTTGGTGAACGAGTTCGTGGGGAAGGGTTTTGGAGGATTTGTCCCGGTCCAGCATGTAGCCGCTGCCGACTTTCTGAACGCCCAGGCTGGTAAGCGGAACCATCACGATGTTCTTCCCGCCGATGAACACTCCCGCACTGTCCGGAGGTCCGCCGGCTTCGATGTAATCCTCTTTTTCCTCGAACAGGAGGATCTGGTGTTTCCCGTCCTTTTTGCGCCCGCCATTCACTGCGAGCGGAAGCTCGCGGACGAACTGGTTCGTCGCCTCGAAAAGCACGGCGAAACCTTTGACCACGGATTTCGATAGCCGCACATCGCAGTTGTAACGGTAGTTCGCGGACTCATAGACGAAGGTTTTTTCATCCGCATCTTCCTCGATGGTCTCGATTTCCGGATCGCCCTCGTAGGTCACACGTGTGGGCCACTCGGCATCGAAATTCAGGTCGTTCCCAGCTTCTTCCGTTTCCTCGTCATCGTGGCTGTCGAGACCGAATTTCGCGACGAAGGCCTGATCGACCTTCGAAAGTTTTTCCAGAGGATAGGGGATCTCCCGGCCATCCGGGAGCCTGAGCACCGCACAGTTGTTCTCCACTTTCAGCAGCTCGGCTTTGACATTCCTACCTTTCTCATCCGTCCAGACACGTTCCAGATGGTGCGCGTGGGCGAAAGTGGGCAGCAGAAAAAGAAGGGCGGCGAGGGTTTTCATAGGCTGGAGAAGCGAAACGTGCCGTGTTTCCGGGGAAAAGTCGAATCCGGAATCGTCCGCCGGAAATCCGTTGCGCTTTCACTACTCCTCGGCAGCTTCACTGATGATGAAACGCAGAACACTTTTCACCATGGTCCCGGCCGCATCGGTATTGCTCGCGCTGCGCTCGAAGGGCGCACCCATCGCCCCGGAGGCTGTGACGGACGCGGGATTCGGGATCGCCGTGCAGTGCTGGAGCTTCAAAGAGTTCACGCTTTTCCAAGCCATCGAGATGGCGTCAGCCGCAGGAGCAGGGGGCATCGAGATGTTTCCCGGTCAGAAGATCGGAGGAGATCACGGTGGCGCGAAACTGGAGCTTGGCATGGACGAGGAACTCTATGACGTGGTTTCCGAAAAACTGAAGAAGCACGGACTGGTGGCCTACAACTTCGGTGTGACGGGCGTTTCCAAGGACGAGAAGGAGGCGCGGAAAGTATTCGAGTTCGCCAAACGCTTCCAACTCTACGGAATTACCACGGAATCCATCGACGCGGTTCGCACGCTCGAGAAGCTGGCGTCGGAATACGATATCAAGGTCTGTTTCCACAACCACCCGAAGCCGACGAAACTGTGGAATCCCCAGACCATCTGGAAAGCGATCGACGGCAGCCATGAGAACCTGGGCTTCTGCGCGGATCTCGGTCACTGGGCCTCGTCCGGAATGGATCCTCTGGAGGTGGTGAAAAAGTTCGCACCGCGCATCCGTTCGTTTCATATGAAGGACAGGGGTAAAATCGGTGAGTGGACGCACGACCGTCCGTTCGGCACGGGAATGATCGATCTCGCAGGCATCCTGGACGCGGTCGGGGAGGAAAATTTCAAAGGAAACGTCTCGATCGAATACGAGCACAACTGGAAGTCGAATCTCTGCGAGGTGGCGAACTGCGTCGGCTATCTCAAGGGTTACTCCAAGTCGAAGGCGTGAGTTCCCTCGATACCAGTTTTTCTCCCTGGAAGAGAAATTTCCCGATCAGGGTCTCGCCCTCAAGCAGGGGCGGGAGCCAGTGCCTGTCGTCATCCCACATCCTTTCGTAGGGGATTTCCGCGAGCGGCACCCAGAAAGGAACGGCCTCTTCGGTTTCGGTCGGCACGCCGTCGTAGGCGGTAGCCATGAACACGTGACAGAGGATGTCCGGGTAATCCGACATCCGGAACCACATCTCGCCTACTTTGCGCGGGTCTTCCACAGTGATAAGCAGCTCTTCCCGGGTCTCGCGGACAGCGCATTCCAGCGGAGACTCGCCCGGATCGAGCTTTCCGCCGGGGCCGTTCACCTTGCCTGCGCCGTGGCCCCGCTTCTTTTCTATCAACAATATGCGATTGTCCTGGACCACGAACATCAACGTCGCCTCGATCTCTCCTTTCCAGCCGGTCCAGTCGAATTCCTTCAAGGCCCGGATACTCAGCTTCTTCCTGCCCCCTTGTCCAGTCTCCCTGACGACTGTTTTGCAGGTTGGTTAAGTTTTTCGAAATAATAATCCATAAATTTTTATTATCACCGACGGGTGCGAAGGAATGGCGGAACGTGCCGAATTTCCTTTCAACTCAAGGATTACGGCCTACAGACTGTTGATTTTCTGGGAACCGAATCAATAAAGTTCCGTTAGCTTTTCCGCTTGGTGTGGACGTTCGCAGGGATATCAGATAGTTTCCTCGTGACTCGTAAAAGAGTCGCTCCCCCCAACGTTTACCCCCCACCCCCCCCATGAAAAAATTCGCAATGCTTGCGGCAGCTTTCGCCGCGCTCACAAGTCTCGGCCATGCCCAGACGAACATCGTTCAAACCAAGGATTTCGAAGGGATCCCCGATTTCAGCGCACCGCTCCTGTTCGCCAAATACAACGGTAACGTTTCAGACATCATCAACGTCAATGTCAGTTACTCGCTCTCCATCGATGGTGGCCAGTTCATCATCGACAACGATGCGGATTCCCCTGCGAACCTCACTGCCAGCTTCGGTGCGTCCCTTGATGCGAGATCTTCGGATGTCAGGCTTCTGGACGACAATTTCAACCAGATCATCGACGATGTTTCCGCACTCAATACCGGCTCGTTCAGTCTCGGACCGAACCAGGGCGACGGTCTCGGCGATTACGACAGCAGCGGTCCCGATGGCGCAATCCTTGTCGGCATGCCTCACAATACCAATGGCGGCGCGGATGTGAACAGCATGTTCTTCGGCGACTATGCCGGCACCGGTAATTTCTCGATCAATGCGAAGGCTGATCAGGTCGGCAGCCTTACCTTCAACAGCGGCATCGAGACCGCCACCACCCCGGTCAACGTGAAAGGCTTCGTCACTGTGACCTACACCGTGGTTCCCGAGCCCTCCACCGCGGCGCTCACCGGCCTCACCGTGCTCGGCCTCGCCTTCCGCCGCCGCCGGATCTGATCCCGCGGAAAATTTCCCCCCTGGAAAACTCCCCCCAACGAATGCCCCCGGATCCTGACGGTTCCGGGGGTTTTCGCGTTCCCGCGCGGGTGCGAGCGGGAAAGGATCACGGTTTGCGTCGCGTATCGTATTCTGCCATCTTCGCGCGCGCCCCTTCTCCTCATGTCATCTATCACACGTATCGTCGCCCTCCTCCTGCTAGGTGCCCCCGCCTCGCCAGCTGAAGAGAGTTATTCCAAGGATATCGAACCACTTCTCGTGGACTACTGCTTCGATTGCCACGGCGACGGCACTTACGAAGGTGACTTCAAAATGGATGAGTTCAAGGATCTGGAGGGCCATCTCGCGGACAAGCAGCACTGGATGCCTGTCTGGAAAAATCTCCGCTCGCAGATCATGCCGCCCTCCGAGGAAGCCCAGCCGAGCGTCGCGGAAAAACGTAAGATCATGTCCTGGATCGAGGAAAAGGTCTTCCAGCTCGATCCGAACGATCCGGATCCCGGCCGGGTTACCATCCGCCGCCTGAACCGGAACGAATACCGCTACGCGGTCTACGACCTGCTCGGAGTGGAATACGATACCAGCGAGGCGTTTCCTCCGGACGATACCGGCTACGGCTTCGACAACATCGGCGATGTGCTTTCGATCTCCCCTCTGCTGATGGAGAAATACATCACCGCAGCCGAGGACGTGGTGAATCTCGCGCTGCCGGACGATGCCTCCGCGCAGGTTCCCCGAGCCGATTTCCCAGCCGGGGATTTCAAAAACCACTCGGTCCCACCGACCTGGATCCCGTTCACCGACCGCGCGGAATTCACTTTGAAAGTGCCGGTGGAATGGGACGGAAAATATCAGCTCACCCTGCAATACAGCATCCAGGGAGCCTCCGAGGCCACCACGGCGGAAGCTTTTTTAGAAATTTCCTCCGGCGGTGAATCGCTGGCGCAGACTACGCTCGGCTGGGACCAGCGCCTGAGCATCGATCTCGCCGCGTCCGCGAAGCTGGAAAAGGGCGATCGTGAGATCAAGGTGACACTCAAACCCGCCCGCCCGCCGGCCGATGGGGAGGAGGCGCTCTTCGTTTCTCTCCAGAGACTCATACTGCAAGGTCCGCTCGATGGCTCCCAGACGGAGTATTCCAAAGGTTACCGGATGATTCTCGTGGACGGACCGGCTCCCGAAGACGATCCCGCCGCGGCCGACCGCTATGCCAGGAAGATCATGCGCTCCTTCGTCTCCCGCGCCTTCCGCCGCCCCATCGACGAGCGCGATATCGATCGCTTGGTTGCCATCGTCAACGAGATCGACAGGCTGCCGGGGAAAACCTTCCAAGACGGCCTCAAGCAGGCGATCGCCACTTGTCTTGCCTCCCCGCGGTTCCTGTTCCGGGTGGAAATCCAGCCGGAGCCGAACAACCCGGACAAGGTCGTCCTACTGGATGAATACGCGCTCGCCGCCCGGCTCTCGTTTTTCCTCTGGTCCTCCGTGCCGGATGACGAGCTGCTTTCGCTGGCTTTCAACAAAAGTCTGAGGAACAACCTGCGTACCCAGGTGGAGCGCATGCTTGATGATCCACGCAGTGAAAGGCTTACGGAAAACTTCATCGGGCAGTGGCTCCAGGCGCGGGACATCACCACCCTGCCCATCTCCACTGCCACGATCCTCGGGGTCGATACCAACTACGAGGCGGCGGAAATCTTCGATCCCCGCCTGCGCCAGGACATGCGCAGCGAGACTTACGCTCTGTTCGATTTCATCCTGAAAAACGGTCGACCGGCCGAGGAACTCATCTCCGCCCGCTACTCGTTCCTCAACAAACGTCTCGCGGATTTCTACGGGGTCGATGGAGTCGAGGGCGAGGAGCTTCAGCCCGTTGATCTCACGGAGCATCCCGAGCGAGGCGGCCTGCTCACCCAGGGCACTTTCCTCATCGTCAGCTCGAATCCCACCCGCACCTCCCCGGTCAAACGTGGCCTGTATGTTCTGGACAATATCCTGGGCACCCCGCCACCGCCGGCCCCGCCGAACGTTCCGGAGCTGGAGACTGCGAAGGACAAGGCGAAAGACGCGGATGAGCCGACCATGCGCGAGATGATGGAAGTCCACCGGAAGGATCCCGATTGCCGGGGTTGCCACGCGCGCATGGACCCGATCGGTCTCGGCTTGGAAAACTTCGACGCGCTCGGGCGTTTCCGCGAAAAACAAAGCGGCAAGAGCATCGATTCCGCCGGCGTCCTCATCACCGGGGAAAAATTTTCAAATGTCGCCGCTCTCAAGGACATTCTGGCGGAGCAGCGGAAAGGGGACTTTTACCGCACCATCTCCGAGAAAATGCTCACCTACGCCATCGGTCGCGGAGTGGAGTATTACGATTCCACCACCATCCGGCAGCTCGTCACCAGCCTCGAGGAAAATGACGGCAAGCTTGTCGAGCTCATCCACGCCATTACCACCTCCGCCCCCTTCCAGAAACGCCGGGGGGACGAATGAATGATGGCGTGGCCTGCGTCCTGCTCCTGATTCATCATTGAAAATTTCCCGATGAACAAACGAACCACCTTCCAGCTTCTCACCGCCTTTTTCCTTTCATCGGCGCTCCACGCCGCGCCGGTCAAGGCTCTGACGTGGAACATCGAATGGTTCCCGGGGAAGCGACCCTTCGCGCCCGAAGCAGAGCAAACCAAGCAGACAAAAGCTGTTGAAAGCGTGTTGAAAGAGATTTCACCTGATCTTTTCCTCGCCCAGGAAATCACCGACGGGAAAGCCTTCGCCGAGCTTGTCGAAACCATGCCCGGCTATCACGTCAACGTCTTCAGCCAGTTCCTGATGCCCGGTTCCGAAAAGCCGGGCCTGCAGCAATGCGCCATCGCCTCCCGCCTGAAAGCGGACTCCGCTTGGTTCGAATCCTTCGCTCCTAGCGAGAATCTGCCCAACCTACGGCGCGGCTTCGCTTTCGCCGCTCTCGAGCATCCCGATGGCGGCCTGATCATGGTCTACTCCGTCCACCTGAAGAGCAATCACGGCAGCGATACGCCCGAGGGAGAAAAAGACGTGGCAGCCACCCGCAAGGAATCCGTCCGTCAGATCATCGCCCACAAGGCCGCGATGGAAAAAAAATTCGAGGGCCGCGAGATCGCCGGCTGGCTCGTGGGCGGGGATTTCAACAGCAACCATGACGGCCAGTTCCCCATGTGCACCGCCGTCGCCGATCTCATGCGGGCCGGCTTCCACAACACCTGGGACCAGACCCCGAAATCGGAGCGGTTCACCTGGCACAATCCACCGGACGACACCCGCTTCAAGCCCACCACCTTCGACTACATGATGACCAGCGGCTTCGAAAAAGCCCGTGCCACCGTCCCGCCCGGCATCCCCCGCGATAGCTCGGACCACGATCCCGTGATGCTCATGCTCAAATAAGGAGCTTGGACATTCCTGTCCGGGCCTCGGAGTGGCGGGTATTTCCTGTGTCCCAAATGTCCCGATTCTCTCCCCGATTAAGAACGGACACGAATGCGGGGAATTCCCTTTCATTTTGTCTGAGGATTATCCTCGATGCCTCTCCCGTAGACAGTGGAGGGGAATATCGCGACCACGGGTCCCGTGTCCTCCCCCAGCCTCAATGTCGCCAACGATCTCCGCGTCGGCGGCAGACTCGATGCCAACGGCCCGGCCCCGACTCCCGCTTCATCACCCGTAACAATCTCGGTCTCGTTCTGATCGACAACGGCCAGGACGACCAGACCTTCGCCATCAACACCTCCGACAACGGTGGCTTAGGTCCGGTCGGGACTCTGCTCCGCACCCGCAAGGACGGCCTGACCTCCCTCTTCTCGGAAAGCTCCGCTGGTGCGCTCGATGTCCTGAACTCAAACGCGGACGCCTCGGCCCCGCTCATCAACCTCCGCAAGGACGACGTCTCCGCTCCGGTACTTTCGGTCACGCGGGATGGAAACGCGGCATTGGACGGAAGCGCCACTGTCTCCGGGTCGCTCGCGGTCGGGGGAGAAATCGAAAGCAGCCTGATCCCCGATGACGGACAAGCCCTGTCGCTCGGCTCCGCAACCGCCCCGTGGCGGACCATCACCGCGGGCGGAGGAACTTTCGCCGCGCAGGGCGGGATCATGCTTCTCCCCTTCGGCGAACTCGGAGGCGACGTGCGAATGAGCAATCAGAACGGAAGTCTTGCCATCTCGGCAACCAGCTTGCTCGTGCCGGAGATCACGGCGGATTCGATCAAAGCCACGGGTGACATCGTCCTCACCGGAGACTTGCGCTCGTCCTCCGAGCGGATCCGGTCACTCCACATCCCCGCCGGCGGATTCACCTACTCTTCCGGCGGGCCGATTCTCGGACCGGATAGCTACGCGACAGTTCCTCCGGGACAGGCGGCGATCACGGGACAGGCAGGCATCGATCTTCCGGTCGGTGCGAGAATCGAGGAGCTCACGATCTACGTTTATGATCGCAGCGGCTCCAGGATCAACCAAGTCGAGCGCTCTATCAGGGCGCGCCCGGTCCTCTTCGCCCGCGCGTCCGTTCTCACAACCGTGAAGCCGTCCGACAACCAGCTCACCGGACTCGGCCTTTCGCCGTCCGTTCACGAGTTCACGGCGACGCTTGATCAGAAGATCGTCGCGGATATCCAGTATTTCCTGACCTTGGAATTCGATGCCCCAGCCTCCGACCAGCTCCGCTTCTACGGTGCTTCCATCAAATACGGCATCTTCACCATCGGACAATGATCGCAAGAACACTTCTCATCCTCGCCACCGGTAGCCCGCTATTGTTCGCCGAATCCCGCACCAGCGCGCGCTACACGCTGATCCAGGAGGAAACGGCCGAAGGAGGCGGTGGCACCGTCAGCGCGGGGCGCTACCGAATCGACACCAGCACCGGGAACGCCGATCCTGGCGGTGTATCTTCCAGCGGACCGTATGTCCTTCGCTCCGGCTTCATAGGCAGCCTCGCGGATTTCAAAGAGATCGCCGTCCTTTCCTCAAACAGTGGCGATCCGGTCCCTGAAATTTCTTTCCATGACGAGTCCGTCCCCGACCGCTACTCCGCCACCTTCGTTTTCGACGATGGCTCCACGGTGGTCCGGGAAACCGTCTGGCAAGTTCTGAACGGCCCCATCCGGCTGGGTCCCGAGTTTTTCGGAGAACAGATCGTAAATTTCGATCCGATCTTTGAAAACCGTTCCGCCCGGCTGCAAGCCACCATGGGAAATCAGGAAAGGATCCTCGATTTCCAGATCCGCAACACCCGCCCGGACAACTACCGCGAATACGCCGGGGACGGACTCGAAGACTCCTGGCAGGTCGGCTTCTTCGGCCAACCACCGCGACTCGACGCCGGTCCCGACCAGGATCCCGATGGGGACGGAGACAACAACCTGATGGAATTCCTGACCGGACACTCCCCTTCGGATAGCGGTGACCGCTTCGGCATCACGCTCACCAAACCGACATCCGACTCTGCTCAAGTGACCCTTTCCAAGGTGATCCCGGGAATCTCCTACGTCCTTCAGAGAAGCACCGGAGACGACGCTCTGGTCGATTGGTCAGACATCGCGACTTTCACCACGACAACCACGGAACTGGACTTTCCGGTGACGGACACCACCACAGCGGAGGCAGCTTTCTACCGCGTGGTCGTTTCCCCGGCGGAATGAAGCCCGGCGGGGATCACGGGTGTTTCGGCATCTGTCGCGGGCGAACCCCATTCAATCAAGCGTGCTCGGGTTCCGCTGGCGGCAGGACGCACGCTTCTCCAAAAAATCCCTTCGGCATCAGGAAAGCCTTTGTCGGGATCGCTGGCAACACCCACCTTGCCAACCGGTTGGGGCAGATTCGGATTTCAAACATGCCTCTCAGATCTCCCGTTTCTCCCCCGAGTCGTTCACGGAAACATAGGTAATGGCGGTGCTGAAAATCGGTGGGGAGGAAGGTTCCTTTTCATCTGTCACCTCCACGTCGTAGGTCACGGACGTTTGCCCTTTCCGGGTTCGCTCGCAGCGGATTCCGAGGATGGTGCCGTCCCGCACACCATGGCGGAACTCGACTTTGTCCATCCCGACGGTCACGAACTGGCAGTGCGGAAAATCCAGGGAAGCGGCGATCCATGAAGCCTCGTCGATCCAAGCCAGCAGGCGGCCTCCGAAGAGGAAGCCGTAGTGGTTCAGATCGCTAGGGAGGACCAGGCGGTGGGTTTTCAAGATACCAAGCGTTAAACTTCAGGGAAACGACGAGCTTCCGCCCTACCATTTCCGGCGGCGGCCTTCTTTGTGCAGTGCGGCATCGGCGGAGTATGATCCGGCGCCGGCGAGCAGGATGGCGATGGCGGGAATCAGGTAGAGGATGGCGGGTTCTTTCGGGCCCACTGCTCCGGGGGCGAGGAAAAACGGACCGGAGGCGTGGATGTTGAAGGCGGCGACGATCATGGTGAAAGCGATGATGAAGGCGGCCGGTCGAGTCGCCAGACCCAGAATGAGCAGAGCCGAGCAACCGACCTCGGCACCGATCGTGGCAATGAGGCTGAAAAACGGGGACATGAATTTCAGCGGGAAAAAGTCCGGAACCGGAAACTTCTCCTTCATCATCTCGAATTTCTGGATTTTACCGAGGCCGTGCCCGACCATGAGCATGAGGCCGGTGGCGATGCGGAGGAAGGCCAGGCCGAGGGAGGCGGTCGCGTCTCGCGTGCCGCAATCGAAGAGGAATTTTTTCATAGTCGTAGGTATTTAATTCGGCGAGATGCTGATGCGCTTGAGCCGGTCGTCGCCCTTCGGGGAAACGGCGGAGATCGCATCGTCTTCCGCGATGACGTTGTATGCGAGGCGGCGATAGTAGGCGTTGAGCGGGCGCATGCGGTAGGTTTTCCCCTGCGTCTTCACCAGCTCGATCATTTCCCGCACCTCTTCCTGGAGATTGTCCTCCTGCATGGAGCGGAAGTGCTCGCAATCCACATTCACCCGGTCCGCGTCCTGGATCTGGCGGCGCAAAATACGATTCACGAGATACTGGATGTCATCCAGGCGCTCGCCGTTTTCTCCGATGATGGTATCCTTTTCGGAGGAAAAGATCTGCAGGCAGGCACCGTCCTGCGTTTCCTGGATCTCGATCTCCGCAGGGAGACCCAGATGCCCGAGCATGGCGTCGAGAATTTTTTCAGCGATCTGTGGGGCGTTCATATGCGGAGACGTTAGCGGAAAGCCGGTTACGGTCAACTTTCCCGGATTTATTATTGTCGGAGAGGCCGGACGGGCGAAAATCCCCGCATGCCGGATACACCATGGAGCAAGATCCTTGCCGTTACACCCTTCGATCTTGTGAAAGTGCTGCTCACAGCGGTCATCATCCTTTTCGTGAACAAGGTCCAGCTCTTCAGCGACAAGCTCTCCGCCCTGCTGATCGCCTTGCCCCTTACTTCGCTGCTGGCGATGATCTGGATGTGGCATGGCGGCCAGCCGAACGGGAAGATCGCCGGCCACGCGGAGGGCACCTTCTGGTTCGTCCTCCCCACCTTGCCGATGTTCCTCATCCTCCCGTGGATGCTGCGGCACGGCTGGTCCTTCTGGAGCGCGCTCGCCGCGAACTGCGTGATCACCACCGTTTTCTTCTGGCTCACCGTCGTCCTGTTGAGGAAAGTGGGAATCGACCTGATGCCGAAATAGCGGTTTTTTTAGAAAAATCACACCAAATGCGGGAAACAGGCCGGATTGGACTTGCACAAGCGGCGGTTATCTGGTTTCACACCCCGCCCGCCACGTCTTACCGAACTTATTTTGAGCGAAAAAGCCCTGACCCCTGAACCTGAGAACGTCGTTCTCTTCGAGCAGGCACGGCCCCAATCGCCCCTTCCCGGCTCCACTATGAAAAGCGACCTTGTTGAACAGGCATCTGAAATCGTCACCGACCCGTTGGTCCTCATCAACCTCGTTTCCCAACGGGTGCGTCAACTCAACAGCGGCCGCTCGCCTCTGATCGACAGGCTCCCCAGCATGGGTGCCGCCGATGTGGCGCTCACCGAGATCATCGAAGGCAAGCTCAAGCTCATCGAGCGCGAGTTGCCCCAGTAACCGTAAACGCGGGGATCGGCCATGTCCGCAGCCAATAAATCAGAGATCGCCACCAACCGGAAGGCGCTGAGGGATTTCAATATCCACGACAAGTATGAGGCCGGCCTGGAGCTGAAAGGCACGGAGGTGAAATCCATCCGTGCCGGGAAAACCAACGTCTCGGACGCCTTCGCCCGCGTCGAGGGCGGTCAGGTATTTCTCTACGGCTGTGACATCCAGCCATGGCAGACCGCCGGCGAATGGTTCAACCACCAGTCGAAGCGCCCCCGCCGTCTGCTTCTCAGCAAGCGGGAGATTCTCAAACTCGCCTCGGAAACCGCCATCAAAGGCTGCACTCTGCCCCTGCTGCGGATGTATTGGAAGGACCGGCGTGTGAAAGTCGAAATCGGCGTTGGCAAGGGTAAGACCCACTCCGACCAGCGACAGGATCTCAAGAAAAAGGTCGAGATCCGGGAGGCCCAACGCGAGATGGCCCGCTTCAACCGGCGATAAGCGAACGGAGCGCCGCCTCCAGGAGGCGTGTCATTCCAACCGTTCCCCCGCGGGAGCAAGCGCTTCGCTGTACATTCCGCACTTCACTTAATCTTCCTTGAAGTTTGAGTTTTGAATTTTGAAATTTCCCGATCAGGATGCCCCCCTCACGGTCCAACCGAGATCCACAAATGCCAGATCCAAAACCAAACGTCACCCAGCACCTCATCGAGCAACTCCGCCGCCATCCCAAGCGTGTTGTTTTCACCGAAGGCGAGGATCTGCGGGTCATCGAGGCCGCCGCGCGGTTGGTGGAGCTTGAGGCCGTGGTGCCCATCCTGCTCGGGCGCCCGGAGCGGATCCGCACCATCGCCGGACAGAATCACGTGTCCCTAAATTTCGTGAAAATCATCGATCCGAAAAAATCCTCGGATCTGCCGCTGTTCGTGAAACGCGCGGAAAACATGGCCCGCTATCGCGCCAGCCATCAGGTAGATACGGAGGAAACCATCGTCCGCCCGCACTATTTCGGGTCCATGATGGTGCAGTACGGCCACGCGGATGCGATTGTCGGCGGGAACCAGGCGATCCCCGCCGCTTTCTTCCGCGCCCTGCTCCACAATATCAAACCACTCCGGGACGTGCCACGCATCTTCGGTGTCTCCATTCTCACCGCTCCTCATTTTCCCTTGCTTGGAGAAAACGGTCTGCTCTTCCTTGCTGACACCGGCCTCATCCCGGAACCGGATGTCACACAGCTTTCCACCATCGCCATCGAGACCGGGAAGCTCGCCCACCATTTTCTGGGCCGCACGCCCGTTGTCTCGCTACTGAGCCATTCCACCAAAGGCAGCTCTACCACTCCGGAGGCGCAGAAAGTCGTCGCCGCCACCGCCCTCGCCAAAGACCGCGTCACCAACGAGCTGCTGGACATGTCCGTCGATGGGGAACTGCAGGCCGACGTGGCGATGGATCCCGGTGCCGCCGAGACCAAGCTCCCGGATGCCGACCGCCGCCGCACTGCGGATGTGCTCGTGTTCCCGAATCTCGATGCCGCCCACATTTCCTTGAAACTGCTCCAGCACCTCGGTGGAGCACAGAACTACGGGAAACTCATTCTCGGCCTCTCCCGCCCCGCCGCGCAGATCCCTCGCACCGCCAGCGTCGAGACCATTTTCGGCACCGCCGCCGCCGTCGCCGTGGAGGCCATCAAATACCACGAACTCCACCCGGAGAGTGACTTTTGAAATGACTGCGAAGGTCGTCTTTCTCCAATGCCTTCTACTTCTCGTGCCATGCGTAGCCCGTGCCGATCTCACCGTCGGCTGCGCGATCTCGCTCAGTGATGCCATCACGGAAATCTCCGCGGCTTTCACGGAACAAACCGGATCCGAAGTCCGCACCAGCTTCGCGGGCAGCAACGTCATCGCCCGCCAGATCGAAGCCGGCGCGCCCATCGATGTTTTCGTGTCCGCCGATTCCCGGACGATGGATGGACTGGAGAAGAGGAAGCTCATCCTTCCGGACTCGCGCCGGGATATCGCCGGCAACCGGCTGGTCGTCATCGTCCCGAAAACAAGCCGACTGCGAATCACGGGGGCGAAGGACCTGCTCGCGGCGAAACGAATCGCCTTGGCCGATCCCATGTCCGTCCCCGCCGGAATCTACGCAAAAACCTGGTTGGAAAAGGAAAGCCTGTGGCGGGAGATTCAGCCGAGAACCGTCCCTTTGCCGAACGTCCGTGCCGCCCTCGCCGCCGTCGAGACTTCCAACACCGAAGCCGCCGTCACCTACCGCAGTGATGCCGCCTCTAGCGAAAAAGTCCGCGTCGCCTTCACCGTTCCCGAGGAAAAATCCGGTCCCATCATTTACCCTGCCGCCATCACAAACGCGTCCCCCCGCTCCGGGCAGGCAAAAAGCTTTGTCGAATTCCTCCTCACGGAAGAAGCCCGGAAAATCCTCATCCGGAACAGCTTCGCTCCGCCACCTTCGGAATAGCAGGCAAGGTGGGAATACCGGGTATTCCCCGCACGGGGCCAGACGTTCATTTCTGGCAAGATCTGAGTTTTGAGAGTATCACGACCGGGTGACGGAAGCTGATTGGGAAATGCTGGGACTGACCTTCGCGCTGGCGGCTCTCGCGGTGCTTGTCGCCCTGCCTTTCGCGCTCGGGCTGGCTTGGTTGCTTGCTCGGAAAAGCTGGCGGGGGAAATCCGTCGTAGAAACCCTCGCGCTTCTGCCACTGGTCATGCCGCCCGTCGCCACCGGGTTGATCCTGCTCAAGCTTTTCGGGAAAAACGGACCCATCGGTTCATGGCTCTCCGGAAGTCTCGGCATCAGTGTCGTTTTCACCTGGAAGGCAGTAGTCATCGCGCTCGCGGTCATGTCCTTCCCGCTACTCGTCCGCTCCCTGCGCACCGCTTTCGAGGACGTGCCCGAGCACTTGGAAGCCGCCGGGAAAAGTCTCGGCGCGAGCGATTGGTCCGTGTTCCGGAAGCTCAGTCTGCCGCTCGCCCGGCGCGGGGTCATCGCCGGTATCCTACTCGCATTCGCTAGGGCGATCGGCGAGTTCGGGGCCACCATCATGGTCGCCGGCTTCATCCCCGGCCTCACCGAAACCCTCTCCCTCTCCATCTACCGCAGCGTCCAGACAGGCGACGACTCCCGCGCCATGATGCTCGCCGGTGTCTCCGCGCTGATAGCTTTCGGAGCGGTGCTGGTTTCCACGAAACTCAGTCCGGGGCGGCGAAGATGAATGATCCCGCTGAAGGATACCCGGAAGTCAGATGCTATCTGGAGTCCGCCATGAGCACCGTGTGCGAAATCAAGAACACTGTCCGAGGACTCTCCCGCAACCTTTCCCTTGCCATCCCGCCATCGTGTCCACGAAACTCCGGGCGCAATGCTGGACATCAGAATCATACGGGAACAAGCGGAAGAGGTGCGGGAGCGGCTGAAAGCGCGGGGAGGGGAGCACTGGAAGCTGATCGACGAGGTGATCTCCTGCGATGAATCGCGCCGCGCGGCGGAAACCTCGAAGCAGGAACTCCAGAACCGGCGCAAGACGATTTCCAAACAGATCGGCCAGATGAAATCCAGGGGCGAAGACAGCTCGGGAGTGGAAGCGGAAGTGCGCGGGATCAACGAGGAGATCGCGAAATTCGACACCCTCGCGGAGCAGGCGACAGCGCAACAGAACGAACTGCTCCTGAATATCCCCAACCTTCCTCACACGGAATGTCCGGTGGGCGATAGCGAGGAGGCGAACCCCGTCGTCCGCGAGTGGGGCGAAAAGCCATCGCTGTCAGAGCCGAAGGACCATGTCGATCTCGCCACGGCGCTCGGCCTGATCTCCTGGGACGATGCGATCCGTATTTCCGGCTCGGGCTTCGCGGTGTATCGCGGAAAAGGTGCGCGGCTGGAGCGCGCTCTGATCAATTTCCTTCTGGATACACAGTCGGAGAACGGCTACGAAGAGGTCAATGTCCCGCACCTCGTCCTGCGCGAGTGCATGGAGGGCACCGGGCAGCTCCCGAAGTTCGAGGACGACATGTATGGCACCGAACCGGCGGAAACGGATGGGCGCAACACGCTGTTCCTGGCCCCGACCGCCGAGGTCCCGGTCACCAACCTCTACCGCGATACCATCGTGCCGGAGGCGGATCTGCCGATCAAACTCGTCGCCTACACGCCGTGTTTCCGCCGCGAGGCGGGCTCGGCCGGTCGCGACAACAAGGGCATCATCCGCATGCACCAGTTCGACAAAGTGGAGCTGGTCCAGGTGGTCGATCCGGAGACGGGTTTCGAGGTTCTGGAAAAACTCACCGGCCACGCGGAATCGCATCCTCCAGAAGCTCGGCCTGCATTACCGGGTGATCGAGCTTTGCACCGGAGACATCGGTCAATCCTCCGCGAAGACCTATGACATCGAGGTCTGGGCACCCGGCCACGGGAAGTATCTGGAGGTTTCCTCGTGCTCGTGCTTCGGTGATTACCAGGCGCGCCGCATGAAGCTTCGTTTCAAGGACAAGGAAGGAAAAAATCGTTTTCCCGCCACCCTGAACGGATCCGGCACCGCCCTGCCACGGCTCTACGTCGCGCTTCTCGAGCAGTGCCAGCAGGCCGATGGCTCGATCAGAATCCCCGAGGCGCTGATCCCTTATTTCGGCTCCGGAACCATTTCCTGAACAACCTCATGAAACCCATACTCATCGCACTCGCCGCCATGGCCACCTCATTTGCCGCAGAGCCGGAAGCGAAAACTTTCACTGCCGAGGACGGCACGGAAGTTCTCTACCGTTTCGCCGCTCCGGACGAAATTCGAGGAGGGAAAAACATACCCGCTGGTGCTTTTCCTCCACGGCTCCGGCGAGCGCGGCACGGATAACAAAGCCCAGCTCAAAAACGGCGTGAGCGCGATCCTGAAGGGTCGCGGAAAAGCTCGGCGAACCCGCCTTCCTCATCGCCCCGCAGTGCCCGCCCGACCAATGGTGGGCGGAGCCTGTCGAGGGCTGGACAGGACTCGCGGATGCGGGAGGCGAAAATCCGCTGATGGATGGCATTTTGGCTCTCGTTGAGAAAACGGCAGGAAACCAACCCGTCGATCGCAAGCGCATCTATCTGACCGGGCTTTCCATGGGAGGCTTCGGCACCTTCGACATGCTGGCGCGTTCTCCGGAGACCTGGGCCGCAGCGATCCCCGTCTGTGGCGCGGGCGATCCGGATACCGTGGAGAAATTCAAGAATCTCCCCGTCCGTATTTTCCACGGCGGCGCGGACAACGTGGTCTCACCGAAAGGTAGCGAAGTCATGGCCGGAGCCTTGAAAAAGCAGGCGCGAAAAACGCGAAACTCACGATCTACCCGGGCATCGGCCACGACTCCTGGACCCGGACATACGCGGATCCCGACGTCATCAGATGGCTCTTCTCTCAGCGCAAAGGCGGATGATCCGGTTCCTGAAATCCGAGGCAGGAGCCATCGTGCTTTGGCTTGTGGTGGCTCTTGTCCTGGCCGCCTTACTCACCCCGTTTCTATACGATGCAGGGAAGACGCTGGCCGCGAACGCCGCAGTGAAAGATTACCCGGCGGTCATCGAATCCATCGCCGGATCCGCTGCCCGAGCGAAACTGGACAGGTATTTCGGACGCTGTCTGCTGATTTCCGCGCTGGTCCTGCTGCCTGCCCTGATCCGCCGGGTGAAATCCGTCACCCCCCGTCCGGAAGCCGACGCGCTCCGCCTCCGCAAACTTTCCTGGTCCGCCCGTTTCCTCCATCTCGCTGCAGGCGTGCTCACCGGGGCCGCCGCGCTCGGCCTGCTCGGTCTCATCCTCCATGTTGCCGGAGCATCCGTGCCGGCAGGGGAACCGGTTTCCCCCGGAAAATTACTCGCGAAGGCCTTCGTCCCCGCACTCGGAGCCGGGGTGATCGAGGAACTGATCTTCCGTGGCCTCATCCTCGGCCTGTGGCTGCGCGCCTGCTCCGTGACCACCGCCTGGTCCGGCAGTTCGCTTATGTTTTCCTTCGTCCATTTCCTGAAACCACCGAAAGGCCTGGAAATCGCCGATCCGGGCGCGTGGTATTCCGGCTTCGAAATTCTCGGCTCCACCCTCGGTCACTTCACCAACCCCGCGTTCTTCGTCACCGAATTCGCCACCCTCGCTTTACTCGGCCTGCTCCTCGCCTACTGCCGCACCCGCACCTTTTCCCTATGGCTGCCTATCGGCATCCACGCCGGCCTTGTTTTCTCCCTGAAAACCTTCGCCATGACCCAGGCGCTCGTCCCGGATTCGCCACTCCATCCCTGGTTCATCGGCTCCGATCTGAAATCCGGTATCCTCCCCCTCGCCGCCCTAAGCCTCTGCTTCCTGGCCTGCGCGTTTCTCGTTCGCTTGCTTCCTCCACCGGCGGATGAAACAATTCCCTCGAATCCCGAGTAATTTCCCTATCTATGAAACTAACGATCCCAGCAATCCTCCTCGCCGCCTCCCTGCTCTCCCACGCCGCTCCCGAAGCGATGTTCGATGGCAAAACCCTCGACGGCTGGAAAGTGAAAGGCCCGGCCCCATGGACTTTCGAAGACGGCATCCTCATCGGCATGAGCGAACCCACGAAAAAGGGCTCCATCCTCTGGACCGAAAAGGAATACGGCGACTTCACCATGGAGTTCGAGTTCCGCTTCACCGGGCGCATCGATTCCGGCGTTTTCATCCGTCATGAGAACGACCAGATCCAGATCGGTGTCTCCGGTTCCCTCAAGCGCGATATGACCGCCTCACCCTACATCGCCTCCGAAAAAGGTTACCCGGTGGAGGCCAAGGGCATCGCCGAACTCCTCAAGGAAGGCGAGTGGAACACCATGAAGATCACGGTGAAAGGCGGCCAGTACGGAGTCGATCTCAACGGCGAGCACGTCATGGACTACAGCTCGAAAACCGCCAAGGAAAAGGGCCCCATCGGTCTCCAGGTGCATCCCGGTCTCGAGATGAAAGTCGAGTACAAGGATGTCACCATCGACGAGAAGTAGACCGCTTCCGATCTTCTTTGTTTTTCCCCGGTTTTTTTGCGCACCGACGGTTGCGGGGCGGACTCTGGCCCACTAGAGTCCGCCTCCCATGGTAAGTTTCCATGGGTAGTAACATTTTCCCACACCGTCCCATGCCACACACACTCAAAGACCGTATCGGCTTCACTCAGGAAGGCCCCGCAACCTCCTCCGCAGACGAGGAAAACCGCCTCCGCGAGTTCGTCAATCTCAAGCTCGCCGCCCGTGGCTACCCCATCGTCGGCGATGAAAAGGACTTCCCGTTCCTCGATCTCGGGAAATCCCTGATCGCCAATTTCCAGGAAAAGACCCGCCTGCTTTCCGACTATCTCTGCCCGGTCGATCACTCCATCGACGGCTATCTGCGCGAATACCTCGGCGAGGAGATCATCACCGAAGTTTTTCCGGAGGGCGGACCGTTGCTTCCCTCCACCGCGCTGATCACCGAGCGTCACGGGATTTCCCGCATGCTCTCGCTGCCGCCGGACAAGGACGAGTTCAAGTCCTCCATCCTCAGCTCCTACCGCGTGCATCAGGGAGTCTGCCACAACCCTGCCTCCGACCGCCGCACCACCGAGGGCGTCTTCCACGTCGCCGACGGAGGCCTGCCCGTCCCCGCCGATAAAAAGGAAGTGCCGAAAGCCGTCTTCGCCCGCCTGCTGCGCGCCGCGCTGAATCCGCCGGAGGAAATCATGACCCTGCCCTTCACCGGCACCAGCGAGACCCCCGCGAAGGTCTTCGTTTCCCTTCTGCTGCGCCCCATCGTCACTCCTGAGATCCCCGGCGTTTCCCCGGAGAAATCCATGGAAGTCCGCTTCTTCGCCCCCGGAAACCTCGTCTCCAACCTCGATTTCGTGGAAAGCATTTTCGGTAACGCCGGCGATCCCTACCTCCCGGACAACGACGCCCGCCTCGATACCGAGCACTGGTCCGGACACAGCGGTTGCGTCATCCTCGCCCCGCAACTGATCACTCTCACCAAAAAGGAACTCGGCCTGCCGAACGAAGCGGACGCCACCGAACGCCAGAAAAAGGACGGCATGTGCTGGTCCTCCCCGGAGGAGAAATACAACGATGGCGGCGCGTTCAAGATCACCTGCCGTGACAAGCGCGGAGTCGTAGTCACCCTCATCGCGGACAACTACTACGGTTATTGTAAAAAGGAGGTCAAGACCCAGCTCTCCTACGCCGCCAACCTCTTCGGAAACGCGGAGGAAGAGCACGCCGGCGGTGCCATCGCCTTTCCGTCCTTCGATCTCGGCGAAGGCTTCGCGCTCTCCGAATATTCCCGCGAGGTCGACCACCGCTTCGCCGGAGTCATCGAGCGCTACGGAAATCTGTTCGACCTCCAGCCGGAGGGCTACGGCATCGACAAGGAATTCCGTGACATTCTCTACGTCCCGGAGGACGTGCATATCGATCTCCACAACCAGTCCGTCGAGTGGACGAACTCAGATGGCGATCAGAAGATTTCCCTCCAGCCCGGCACCACCTACGTCCTGCCCTCCGGCTACAAGGTGGAGATGGTGAAACCCTCCACCGGCCAGCGCTGGCGCCTTATCGGCACCAATGCGGAAGGCACCTTCTGCCACAAGCCCTGCACCGTTTCCGGAGGCGGGAAATCCGAGATTTCCAAGTCCCTTTCCGATGCCATGATCTCCGGCCCCGTGCTTGTCGATGACCTCCAGAAAGACATGGAAGCCGCCGAGGCCATCATCAACTACGACTTCTCCAGTAGATACAAGGTCCGCCACGATCCCAACAAATCCGGTCGCCCGCTACTCAGCGAGGAACGCTCGCTCGGCTCCGTCCTGCGCCTGTTCACCCAGAATCCCGCCTACACGGATGAATACAACGCCTGGATCGGCTCCATCGACCGCGCCGTCCGCGACCTCGTGCTCGTCATCAAGCGTTTCTACAAAAACGACTGGGGCAACGATTGGAAAAGCCGTTTCACCGTGGATCTCATCAACGGCCAGCCCGGCCACGAACTTTCCTACCGCCGCGGTCGGCTCGTCTCGCAATACCTCCGCGTGGGCTTCACCGAGGACGGCACCTGGCGCACCTTCGGCATCCGCAAAGACTTCGCTCCGGCCCGGAAAATCCAGACAGAGGATGACATTTCCGCCTCCATGGTCGTCCCGCGCGATGCCGTCTCCGGCCTGCATCCGGACCTGAAAAACCCCTCGCTCAAGTTCGTGAAAAACTGCGAGTACCGCCTCTTCCAGCGCCCCGACGACGCGATCCACCGTGGCTACGATAAAAAAACCGAGAGCGATTTCTCCCAGCACGGCACCTTTTTCTCCAACTACGAGCCGATCTCCCGCCCGGATGCCGAAGCCATGGTGAAAGATGCGATCCGCTTCGAGCAGTTCACCAAACCGATGCGCAAAATGCTCCGGACATTCGTGAGAAACGAGAAGCCGGACTATGTCATTTCCTCCCACCAGCCGCGCATCGTGGATGGCAAGCCGACCAAAAATCCGCGCTACCTCCAGAACCGCCCGGACTTGGAAGACCCGCGTTCCGTGTATCTCGCGGAGCTCGGCGCGCGCTTCATCCGTCGTCTGCCGCTTGATGCCGCCGTGCCGATGCCGGTCAATTCCGTGCTGGCGGGCCGCCGCAACAATCCGCCGGACGAAGCCGCCGGCATCCGCGCCCTCGCTGTTTACAGTCCCATCCATTACCAGGAGCTGCCGGAGCTTTTCATGGATTTCATCGCCTCCCTCACCGGGAAAAGCCCGTCCACCACAGGCGCGGGCAGCGAGGGAGCGCTTACGAAGGGCCCGTTCAACGCCATCCTGCCCATCCACGATGTGAACGCCGCCCTCGTTTCCTATCTTCTGACAGGCTACTCCGGATTCACCTCCGCCGCCGGGCACATCGGTAGGAAATACCGTGTCGATCACGATATCTCCCTGCTCGTCCCCGAGGTCTGGTCACGCATGTTCATCTCCGAGCGCGATCCGAAATACCTCATCGATAACGGCTTTCTGGAAAAAGTGCAGGATTTCCAACACGAAGGGAAAACCATCGAGGCCAGCCGTCTCGGCTACCGGATCACTCCGAGCTTCGTCACCACCTTCTTCGGTCGCATGTTCTCTGCACCGGACAGCGTCTTCACCGATGAAATGCTCAAACCCGAGCTGCAATCCGTCGACGACTACGTCGACGGCATCGACAACATCACCACCACCCAGCAACGCGTCGCGCTGAACTACTTCGAGGACGGCAGCATCGATGTCGCCTGCCCGCCGCTCAAAGCCCTGCTGAACATCATGGCCCACGGGAATTTCGAGGGGAAATCCCTGACCGATCCAGCCGTCCGCGCGCTCTTTACCCGTGAGGCACTGCTCGAGTCCGATTGGTATCAGGCCCGCCTCGACGCGAAAGTGAGAGTAGATGAAGCCCTCTGGAAGCGTCATGCCGCCTACCTCACCGATTTTCTGAAAAAGCCGAACTACCAGTCCGAGCTCGACCGCCTGAAAGTCATCGACCGCCTCGAAGCCGCCAAAGCCCGCGTCTCCGAAATCGCCACCCCCGCCTACCGCCAGAGCCTCGTCGGCACCCTCGGCGCGGACCCGGCCTTGGTGGAACGACCACGTTAGTACGCCCGTCCTCCGGGGAAACGATCTGTCGACCGGGTGGCGGACTTTGAGCGATCATTTGCGTATTTTCCAGATCTTGACAAGGGGTCGTTCGTTGCGTCAGCTTCACCACCTCGCGGAAAAGCGCGTCGAAACAACAGTAAAACTCGGCCAATCATATGAAAAACCAATTGATCATCGCTCTCTCGTCCCTCGCCGGAATTTCCAGCAGCCACGCCTTGCTGATCGCCGGTGACTCGTTTCTTACCGGTGGTACCGATTACACAGCGGATTCGAACCTCGCGGGTCAGAACCCAACCGTGAACGGCTGGTCGAACGGTTGGTCGGGATCCGATGCAACTCCGGACGTAGTGGCCGCAGGGCTTTCCTATTCAGGCCTCCAGGTCGCAGGAGGAAACGTGGTGTCTCTGGTAGGCAATGCCAACGGACGGAGCGGACGCACGCTTTCCGCTGGCTACACCGGCTCCTCCACCGCCACCATATATGTCAGCTTTCTCATGCAGCTCGGAACACTGGACACCGGTTTCCGTGCTTTCGAACTCCATAACGGCACCGCCAATGATGGTAACCGCCAGCTAGAACTCGGCCTCGGCGGCAGCGCGGGCTTCGACACGGGTGGCGGAACCGGAACCAATTTCGGCCTACGGCTTTTCAACAGCCCCGACAATAGCTTCCGTCTTAACCTCGGGGTCGCAGATACCGCCGTGAACCTTTTCGTCCTGAGATTCGATCTGGGAACCACCAACAACTCGGATGTCCTCACCGTTTACCGAAATCCTACCCCTGGTGCCGCCGAACCCCTAACGGCGACAGGAACCTTGAACAATTTCAACATTGAGTTCGATACCACGTCGTTCGCACGTTTCGCAGGTAGCCAGGCCGCCTGGGACGAGCTGAGGATCGGTGACGACTTTGCTTCCGTGACGCCGGTCCCGGAGCCGGGAGCCGCCATGCTCGCTCTGGTGCCGCTCGCCGGCTTCCTGCTGCGCCGCAGACGCTCCGCATGATCCGGAAGTCCGTCCTCCTTTCACGACTACGGGGGCGGTGGCGCGGAAGCTGTTCCGCTCCCGTCTGACCCTTATGCTCCAACTCGCACAAAACCAGCTCTGGAAACAGGGCGACCGCTATTTTCGTATCGTCCTTTGGGAACGCTTGGCGATCCGTTACAAAGAGACCACATCTGCAGATGCCGAGGAAGGCACTATCCACGACGTCACCAAGAAGGAGTTTTGCAAACTCATCAAGGGCGCGGAACTGGTGGAAAGCTGATTGAAACAGACCGTCTCAGGTGGCCATGCTGACCGCAATCCATGGCTGTCGTTTCCCTGAAATACCGCTCTCCTTCCGTCCTGGCTACGGAGGGAGGAGCCTCCACCCTCGCCCTTTCCGCAGGTGAGCGGGGAAAGGATGATCCGTTTTTCCAAGGCCGCATCCTCCAGCCGAGAGTGACCGCACGGGCACTGGGCTGCCTGAGCAGGGTGGTGGGTGAACGGTGGTTCGACGCAGCCGTGGAAGCCAGGCGCCGGGAGATGGATCCCATCGTCACATCCGGCGACGGGCTCCTGCGCTTCGAAGGATTCTCCGGATGCCGCTCCCTCTACGCCCGCGTCGATCTTCTTCCGCATGGTTTGGAAACGCTGCACCAGTCCCACGGCACGACCAATGTCGATTTCAACCAACCCATGCGCTCCGCCTTGCACCGCATCCGGGACGATAATTCCCTTAGTCTTGCTGTGGACGAGAACGCCTTCGTCCTCGTTCACGGGGAAGAGGCGATCCTGGAAAGAAAAGTGGATCTCCCGCTCGCCTGGATCAAAGGCCTGGCCTCCATCCCTGTCATTTCCTCCACCTGTGAAACCATCGCGGAGCTGACCGGCCCGGCCATCATCGCGCTTTTCCGCTCCCTGCCCACCACAGGAAGAGGGCGGGATACCCACTGGCTCCACATCGGCGCGAGGGGTGCGCGTATCGCCCGGACACCCGCCGCCGATGCCATCCGGCTCACCGGCGCGAAACGCCTGCTCGCCCTTCAGGAACTCACCCACCACGCGGAGAAACTCACCATCGCCACCAACCCCGCGCGCGACCTTTCCCTATGGACGCTGCACCTCGGCGGCCTCCGAATCACCCTCGCGCTTTCGCCGGAAGTCTGGCGCGGTTTCTCCGGGGAAGGCTCCGCCCTAGCCGATCTCGGACGTTCCTCGAATCCCGATCTGGAGGAGGCTTTGGCGGGTTATTCCGAGACCGGTTTCGATGCCGATGAGGCTGCCATCGCGCTTGGCGTGCCGCTCCCGGAAATCCGGACCTCCCTCGCCGTCCTCGCCAGCCAGGGCCGCCTCGGTTTCGACCACACGGCGCAGCGCTGGTTTCCCCGCGATCTCCCCGGCAGCGCGGCTCTCGTAAGGAAAAGCAATCCACGCCTGGCGAAAGCGGAAGCATGGGTGGCTGCGGGGGCGGTCTCCATTGAGGGCGAGTCGCGCGGAAAAATCCGGGGCAAAGTCATGGTCACCGAAGACCAGTTCCACCACGTCGCGCTGGAGCCGGGAGAGGACGCCCGCTGCACCTGTTTCTGGTTCGGGAAATTCGGACTCGCCCGCGGCCAGTGCTCCCACATCCTTGCCGTGCGTCTCGCCGCAGAAAAATCGAAATGAAAGCCCTCGAAGATGCCCTCGCCGCCCCGGATCCAGCCGCTCAACTGGAGATCCTCAGAACCATCCCGCCCAAGGATTACAAAAAGCTGCTGGAAGCCGTGGAGATAGCGCGGAAAACACTGGCCGAGAAATTTCCCATCAGCCCGGAGATGCCTGCCGATGAGTTCAAGAGAACCCGGAAGACGATTGATCCGATGTTGGATTGCCTCAGTCTTGCGATCCTCGTCGCGCACCATAAGAGGAAAAAATTTCCCAGGACGACCCGGATCAAAACCGCGATCCTAGGTGCCGATCCTGTCATCGCGTTCCTGACCGAAACCCGCCCGGAATGGCTGTATGACATTCTGGAAAATACTAAGGGCTCAACGTTCAACACCTTGCGATACATACGGGAGGGTGTGGTTTCGCCCCCTCCCGATAGCGGCTACTACCTCAGGATCGTTTTCCACGCCCACCGCCTGGCTCACAGCCAGGGAAAAACATTGAAGCCGTTTCTTCTCACCAATCGGGATCTTGTGGAGCGGGATGTTCCGTTCCACATCCGGGCGCTGTCCCGCAAACAGAACAGGGAATCCGCGATGGGCTGGTGGTACTTTGATCGCGAGGAAAGTTCCTCCGGGGATCGTGCCGATCACGTGGATTTTTTCATCGCTCTGGGAGAGCTTTGCAAGGAAGGGGAATTCGATTTCCAGCCGTTCCTACGCGCCTGCCTGGAGACCATCCTTGATTGCCAGCGCGAGGTGGAGGCTCGGGATCTGATGAAAATCCACGATCAGATGAAGCCCACTCCGCATCAATGCCTCGCTTTCCAACAGGAGTATTTCTCGTTCCTGAATTCCCCGCATAAATCCGTAGTTCGTTTCGCGCTCCGTATCATCGAGAGCTTCCACGTCTTGCCCGGATTTGATCCCGCACCGCTCATCCCGTCCTTGGCACCGGCTCTCCAGCATGATTCCGCCCCGTTTACGGTGGAAGTCCTGGAGCTGGTCGGAAAAATCTCCGCGGTGCATGCGGATGTTTCCGAAGAGGTTCCCGAGGCGATCGCCACCTGCCTGCTCAATCAGGATGCCCGCGTACAGAATGCGGCTCTTGATGTTTTACGAAAATTGCCGGAAGCCGCGCAGTCCGCCATAGCCCCCGCGCTCGCGCCATTTGCGGATGGCATTCTTCCTTCGTTGAGGGACGGGTTTTCCCAATGGATCACGCCCTCCCAGCCGGAAGTTTCCGAAGCGATCCCCTCCCCGGAGCCAACCGGAATGGCAACCGGAGCCAGGATCGCCGATCTCGATTCCGTCGAGGACATCGCCTTCATTGCGACAGGACTTCTCGATCTGGATCCCGATCCGGTGGCTTTCGAACGGTTTCTGAACGGCCTCGCAAGATTCGCCGCAGCTTCTCCGAAGGAACTCGCAGGCTCGCTCGTACCACTGGAAAAACGGGCTTCCCGCAATATCGAACGAACCATGAGTGATCAGACCGGATTCTGTGCGATCCAGATTTTCACCAGCAGACTGGTTTTGATTTTCGGAGAGAACCCACCGTATTTCCCCGAGATGGTGATCCAGCCACTCTGCGCTAAAGCCCGGGATCCATATTATTTCCGAAGCGACTCCTTCCCGAATCCGTTGAACTTCGCCGAGGAGAGGATCAACGACCTGTTGAAATCGATCCGCGAGGGGAGTGATCTTCCGCTGCTCTCAGCCCCGGAATTCGAGCTGGGTTTCATCAGTCCGTCCGTGCTGCTGGAGCGTTTCGCACGATGGAAGGCTTCCGCCGGAGAAATCGGTCGTTTCGATTTCATCCAGGCCATCTGCCGCTGCCAGATGGATGGCGATCTCCCAGGTGCCACGGGCTTGCCGGAAGGGGATGACGAATCTTCCCGCGTGATCCGCTATCTTCTCACCGGAGAGATCGATGGCACTCCGGAAACCGCCGCATGGTGGATCGCCGCCGCCCGCACCCGCGATCCTCTCACGGACATTTCGGAACATCCCCTCCTCGGTCGTTTCCATTTGGGAAACTCACCGGACTGGACTGTCCCGGCGGAATACAGGGTCGTCTGCGATTATCAGCATTTCACCGTCCCGGCAGAGCCGGAGACAGACAGTCAGACTCCGCTCGATCACCTCCACGTCCTTCAGCACCAGTGGCCAAGCATACACATGGGGCGCTACGGCAGTGATTTCCGATGGCGCTTCAGTTTCACCCCGGCTCTACCGGACGGCCTGATCGCCGTCGGCATCAGGCATGACTCGTCCGACTCGATGGTATCAGCGACGGACCGCAGCATCCTGGAGGGCTATATCTCGGAGCTTTCCGCACGCCGCCTCCCCCTGCGGCCGGCAGTGCAGGCATATCTTTTCGCCGCGATAAACAGTAGTAGCCGAATGATGCGGGAGGCCGGAATCGATCTGTTCATACAGGCCTGCGATGACGGGAGGCTGGAACCAGCCGTCCCTGAAATGGGGGATCTGCTGGCGAGGCTGCTGCTGCTGGCGGGGTACGGTGACTTCGCTCTGGGCATGTCCAGGCTCGTCCCGTCCTTGAGGACGCTCGCCAGCCAAAGCCCGCAGCTCCGCCTGCACATCCGGAACATTCTCGTGAAAGCCTTGGAAAAACCTCCCGCGAAGATTCCCGGAATCGCCTCGCTGTTGGAGCTGTTTCACGAACTCCTGCTGGACCATCCGCCCGCGACACCCATTGATTTGGTCGTGTCTTGGAAATCGGCCGGGTTCACGGGAAAGGCGAAAGCACTGCTGGCGAAAATCTCCAGGAGTTCCAAATAAAGGGACTGTGGCTGCGTCCGTCCCGGCGCAGGCCGTAGTCGCCCCTTCTCAGGGCGAAACCCTACCCCCCGGAAAAAGCGGCACGATCCCTCCGAAATCCCGGATATAGGGTAGGAAACGGAAGCTGCCGTGCAAAGAACCAAGCTACTCATCTCGCTGCTGACCGAACATCAGCAGGCACTCTTCCGCTATGAGTTCTCGCTGGTTGGAAACGAAGCAGCCGCACGGGACATCCTTCAGGAGACGAGTCTGGCGGTTTCAAGAAAGTTCTCCGAGTACGAGATCTCTCGCCCGTTTCTGCCATGGGCCTACCGTTTTGCACGACCGGTTCGCCGCAGCTATCCGGGAAAACCGAGATTTCATCGCATCCTGGGAGATGGGTCTCCGCGACATTCGCATCCTCGAAGCAATCTACCGCTCCACCGCCGAATGCAGCACGCGCGTAAAGGTGGAGGCGTAGCCGACCGACGTGGAGGCGAACTTCGGTCGCCCCCCTGTCTGCTTGCCAATGCCGCACCCGCTGCTATCCTTCCCGGAAATGAAAGCCATATCCACATCCCGCCGCGGTTTCATGCGTGGCTTCGGCGCCGCAGTCACCCTCCCTGCACTCGAGGCATTCCACCGTCCCCTGCTGGCGGCTACCGAGGCCGCCCGCGCGATCGGTACCACTGCCAGCGGCGCACCCCTTAGAATGGCTTACCTCTACATACCCAATGGAGTAAATATCGGCCAATGGAGGCCCGATGGAACTACCTCCGCGTATAAGATGGGGTCTACTTTCGGCGCGATGGAGCAGCACCGGGAGGATTTCCAGATTTTCACCGGCTTCGAGCAGAAGAACGCCACATCCGGGGGCGACGGGGCGGGGGACCACGCGCGGGGAACCGCGGCGTTCCTCACCAGCGCCCGCCCGCGCAAGACCGCAGGCTCCGATATCCAGCTCGGCATCTCCGTGGATCAGGTCGCCGCCAACGCGGTCGCCGCCGAGACCCGCCTCGCGTCCCTGGAGCTATCCACCGATGGGGTCCGGAAATCCGGGCAGTGCGACTCCGGATATTCCTGCGCCTATCAATTCAATCTTTCCTGGCGCTCGGAGGATCAGCCCATGACCCCGGAGGCCAATCCCCGTGCCGTGTTCGAGCGGCTTTTCGGAGCCGGCTCCACCGAGGAGCGTGCGAAATCCCTCGGGCAGCGTCTCGCCTCGAAAAAATCCGTGCTGGATTTCATCGACAACGACGCCAAGGCACTCCGCCGCTATCTCGGCCGGACCGACCAGCACAAACTCGACGAATACCTCACCGGCGTGCGCGAAATCGAGATCCAGATCGAGAAAGCAGAGGCGCTCGGTATCCCGGTCGATCCCGGCGTGCCCGCTCCCGAAGGAAAACCGGCCTCCTACGAGGACCATCTGCGCATGATGTTCGATATGATGGTGCTCGCCTTCAAAACGGATTCCACCCGCGTTTCCTCTTTCCTCATGGCCCACGACGGATCCAACCGCTCCTTCGGCAACATCGGCGTCAACGATGGCCACCACAATCTTTCCCACCACAAGGGCAACAAGGATAACCTCGAGAAAATCGCGAAAATCGATGAATTCTACCTGAACCAGCTCGCGTATTTCCTGGAGAAGATGAAAGCCACCGAGGACGTCGACGGGAAATCCCTGCTGCACAACTCGATGATCGTATACGGTGGCTGCATTTCCGATGGAAACCGCCACAACCACAACGATCTTCCGGTTATCGTCGCCGGGCATGGCGGCGGAGCTTTCAAGCCAGGTCGCCACGTCGATCTCGGGGAGGATGTGCCTCTATCCAATCTCTACCTCCGCATGCTCGAGGAGTTCGGCACCACCGAAAAACGCTTCGGAGATTCCACTGGCTCGCTGAAGAAGATCTAAGTCCCGCCGGGCGTAAGGTTCAGCCGCATTTGCGGAACGACCGAGTTCCTATCGATTCCGGGACATGAAAAAACCGTGGCACCGGTCAGGCAGCCACGGCTCGGAAAAATCAATCGGAGTCAGTCGGATCAGGAATCGCCTTTGGCGATTTGCTCATCTTTCTTATCCCCGTTTTTGGAAACGTCCTTCGTTTTCCCGGTGTTCTTGGAAACCTCTTTCACTTTGGCTTCCAGTTCACCGACTTTCTTCTCGCTGCTTTGAAGAGCGGTCTTCAGTGCCTCCTGGCTTTTGCTAGCGGACTCGAGTTCGGCAGTAGCGTTTTTCGCGGATTGCTCGGCGGATTGGCGGGCCTTTTCCAGCTCCGCGATCTGTTGCTTCGCTTTGGTAAGGGACGCACTCTGCTCGGTCCCGGATTTCTTCATTTCAGCGGTGGCCTTCTCAGCATCGGCACGGGTCTGGGCAAGTTCCTCATTCGCTTTCTTAAGCGAGGTCAGGGTTTCCGCCTGTGCTTTTTCAAGCTCTGAGATACGGGCGCTCATTTTACCACTGCTCTTGCCGATTTCCTCGGACTTCTGCTTTGCCGCAACGAGTTGCTTCTGCATTTCCGCCGCTTTCTGTGCTGTCTGCTGGTGCTGTTTCCTCTCTGCCTCAAGCGCTGCTTTGCTAGTGCCTGCCTGATTGTCGAGATCGTCCCCGCGTTTCTTGAGCGAAGCGATTTCAGACTGGAATTTTGCCGCGGAGGTAGGAGAGGCGAGTTCTTTCCGATAGGTTGTGATACTTTCGTCGATTCCCGCGAGATTCTTCAGTGATTCCTGCATCTGGGTGCGGAGGGCGACAAGTTTCTCATACGCCTCGTCTCCGATTTCCAGCTGTTTGGCGTAACTTTCCGCCTGCTGCTTGTACTTGTCCTGGGCGGATAGAGATTGGGCGAGATCACGGCGAACGGCGACAAGACTCTTGTCAGTCTCGTTCTGCTGTCTAAGGGCGGCTTCCAGCTTCTTCGCGGTTTCCTGCTGTTCCTTGCGGGATTGGGCAAGTTCAGTAAGTGCCTTGTCGCGCTCGGAAACAGCTTCGCTAGCCTGCTTGCGTGCGGCTTGGATCGTTTCTGAAATGGCGGCGAAACTCGCGTCGAGCTGGGTTCCCGCGGCTTCATCCTTGGGAGCCTGTTCGGCGTGGAGCGACATGAATGGGGTCAGGGCAATGGCCAGACCGAGTTTGGCGAGGTATTTTGGTGTTGTTTTCATAGGTTGGGAACTTGGAGTTCGTTAGACTTGTAGCAAACCAGTTCGGCTCCGCAAACCATATTTCATCGAAACGGAAGTTACGGGGAGATTAAGTGAACAAGAGCGCTCAAAGTGATACGCCACTTGGATCTCAGGACTTCATGGATGCGGTATTTTTTATAAAAATTAGCTCATCTATTTCTATATGTATATTGATCCGGTTCCCTTGTCGGCGGGAAAATCTTACGAAATGAACCGATCTACGCATGATTTTTCAAAAAAAATAGCCGCTTGTCAGGAGGTCGTTTCCGGGTTAAGAGAAAACCAGCTCCGAACTCTATTCCGCCCACATCGGGCACTGGAGCAAACCTAAGAAACACACCCGACATGTTCCGAATCCCATTTGAACGCGTGAACTGGATCACTTCCAGCTTCCTTATCGGCACCGCCCTGATCGCACTTATCGGTGCGCCGATCTACCTTTATCACCATGGCCTGGACTGGTTCCAGTTCTCCATGTTCTTCTTCTTTCTCTGTGCCACGATGATGAGTATCACCGTCGGCTACCACAGGCTCTTCTCCCACCTTTCCTTCAAAGCGAAAAAGCCGGTGAAATTTTTCACTCTCATCTTCGGTGCGTGCGCGTTCGAGAATTCGTGCCTCAACTGGTCCTCGGACCACCGCCGTCACCACAAGCACGTGGACCACGACGAGGATCCTTACGACATTTCCAAAGGCTTCTTCTGGGCGCACATCGGTTGGCTGCTCTTCAAGCTCGATCCCGAACCACCCTTGGACAACGTCGCGGATCTCCGCAAGGACAAGCTCGTCATGTGGCAGCACAAATACACGCATTGGATCGGCCTCGTCGTCGGCCTCATGCTTCCCGCCGCCCTCGGCTACGGCTACAATGCCCTCGTCGGTCTCAACCCTATGACCGGCGCGCTCGGCGGATTTCTGATTGCCGGCGTTACCCGCATCGTGGTCGCCCAGCACTGCACGTTCTTCATCAACTCGCTCTGCCACACCGTTGGCCGCCAGCCGTATTCCACCAAGCACTCCGCTCGCGACAGTGCGATCATGGCCTTCCTCACTTTCGGTGAGGGCTACCACAACTATCACCACGAATTCCAGCATGACTACCGGAACGGCGTGAAATCATGGCAGTGGGATCCATCGAAATGGACCATTTGGACTCTCTCCAAGCTCGGCCTTGTCGAAGGACTCCGTCGCGTGCCGGACGGCAAGATTCTTCTCGCCGAAATGGGTGAAGCCCGCCGTCGTGCCGATGAGCGCATCACCGAGATTCAAGCCAGCCCCGGCTACTGCCAGCGCACCGCAGAGATTTTGGCGCAGGTTTCCGAGAAACTCGCCGCCAACTACCACGAGGTGGAGAAAGCCGTTGCGGATCGAGTGCAGCTCTCCCGCGAGGCCCTGCAAACCTGGCAGGACGAGACTCGTTCTCTCATGCGCCAGCTTTCCAGCATCCGACTTCCCGCGATTGCCTGATCCCGGACATAAGGTTAAGTTCGAATTTCCCGAAAAGGAGGCAGCAATGCCTCCTTTTTCGTTGTCGGGAAAACAAGCTATACCCCCCTTAGGGTTACTTTCACTGCTACGACTGCTTTTCAGCGAAGTCCGGCTGGCCTATCGGGAAATTCGTGGTTCATTGTCCGTCTTGCAGCCGGATATGCTTCACCCACTCCTCACCCGCTGGCTTGAGTCGAAGAAATTGACTCCATTTCCCTTCCAGCAAGAAGTATGGACCCGGTCGATCAACGGTGAATCCGGACTGCTGCACGCTCCGACTGGTTTCGGGAAAACCCTTGCCGTATGGCTGGGTCCGCTCAGTCAATCGCTCGATAGTCTGGATCTTTCCAAAAACGAGATGCCGCAAGCGGCCCAGCTCGCTCGGCTTCCTTGCGAGGTGCTGTGGATCACCCCTCTTCGCGCACTCTCACAGGACACTCTCCGCGCGCTCCGCGAGCCGATGAGCGACCTTGGGATTCCGTGGCCCGTCGAGGCTCGCACTGGAGACACCTCCTCATACAAAAAGGCGAAGCTCCGCGAGAAGTTTCCTCATACTCTGGTGACAACTCCGGAGTCCCTTTCGCTGATGCTGACCCACCCGGACACACGGCAGAAACTTTCGCGGCTCAAACATGTGATCGTCGATGAGTGGCATGAGCTGCTGGGGACCAAACGCGGCATCCAGACCGAGCTATGCCTCGCCCGTCTCCGAAAATGGCGTCCGGGTAAAAAACTCCGGACATGGGGCCTTTCCGCTACACTTGGAAATCTGACCGAAGCTGCGAAACCGCTATACCGTCACCAGGATTCCTTGCCGAAAAATTTTCATATCGTTTCCGCCGACATGGAGAAAAAGATCGAGATCACGACGATGATTCCAAGTGAGATCGAGTCCTTCCCATGGGCAGGGCATCTGGGCACCAAGCTGGCTGGCCGGGTTTTGAGGCAAATCGAGAAAGCAAACACGACGCTCCTGTTCACCAATACCCGCAATCAGGCGGAGACGTGGTTCCAGCGGCTTGCCGAAATGAAATGTTTCCCGGACAATCAAATCGCGCTGCATCACGGCTCGCTGGACAGGGGGGAGCGCACCCTGGTGGAAGCGGGTTTGCGTGAAGGAACTTTGCGTTGCGTCGTCTGCACCTCGTCGCTGGACCTCGGAGTGGATTTTTCTCCCGTGGACCAGGTGATACAAGTGGGTTCGCCGAAAGGCATCGCCCGCCTTACCCAAAGGGCGGGCCGTGCAGGACACTCGCCGGGACAAATATCCCGTATTTTTTGCGTCCCCACCAATGCGCTTGAGCTCGTAGAGTTTTCAGCGGCACGCGACGCATGGGAGCGGCGGGAAATCGAGTCTCGCAGGATGCTCGACAAGCCGCTCGATGTCCTTGTCCAGCACTTGGTCACGCTCGTCCTCGGCCAACCCGCCAGGCCGGAAGAGTTGTGGGAGGAAGTCGTCTCCACCCACTCCTACCACGCACTGACAGCGGCGGAGTGGCAATGGTGCCTGGCGTTCATCACCAACGGTGGAGCGCTTGCCCAATATCCCCAGTACCGAAAGGCGGTCGTGATCGATGGCCTCCTCAGCGTTCCCGATAAAAGGACCGCCCAGCTCCATCGCCTCAATATCGGAACGATCACCTCGGACTCAGCGATTGTGGTAAAATTTACCGGTGGGCGGATCCTAGGTAGTCTGGAGGAGTCATTCATCTCACGGCTCAAGCCAGGCAAACAATTCGTCTTCGCGGGACGGCGCTTGGAACTGATTCGTTTCCACAAGCTCACCGCCACCGTGAAAATGGCCTCGAAAAAATCCGGGGGTGACATACCTAGCTGGGCGGGAGGACGACTTCCGCTTTCTTCGGAGCTGGCTCAAGCCGTCGCCCGGCAACTTCACTCGCCGACGGATAACGAGGAGATGCGGGCCGTTGAGCCTATCCTGAAAATCCAGAAAGCCTGGTCCGCCATCCCTACCGCGAAGAAACTTCTGGTGGAATTCACCCGCTCCCGCGAAGGCGAGCACCTGTTCTTTTACCCGTTCGCCGGGCGGCTGGTCCATGAAGGACTTGCCTCGCTAACCGCCTATCGCATCGCCCGCCGCAGTGGCGAATCCGTCCACACCACGCAGAACGACTACGGATTTTCTCTCACCGCACCCAAAGGGCTTTCGCTTGATGAAAACATCCTGCGCGACGCCCTCTCTCCGGAGAATCTGGAGGACGATCTGCTTTCGTGCATGAACACAGCCGAGATGTCGCGCCGTCAGTTTCGCAGCATCGCGAGAGTCGCGGGACTTCTGGTGCCAGATCTCCCCGGAAACAGGCGACCGGCACGCGATCTCCAGGTTTCCGCTCGCTTGCTCTTCGAGGTTTTTTCCCGCTACGACCCGGATAATCTCCTGTTGGAGCAGAGCCGCAGGGAAATTCTCGAAGGGCAGCTGGAACTCGCGCGGTTGAACCAAACCCTTGGAGCCATCTTGAAAAACCCCTTCCAACTCATGGAAACCGAGCGACTCACCCCCATGGCCTTCCCCCTCTGGGCGGACAGGCTTTCCGCATACCTTCCAGCCGGAGATGCCGCCACCCAGCTTGAAAAAATGCTCCTCCAGCTCCAGGCTGCAACCAGAAAATGACTCTTGAAATCGGCAACACGAACCTGTCGCTACTCCCTACCCATGGAGTTTTCCTAGAAAAATCCGCTGTTCTAGTGGTTTCCGATGTGCATCTCGGGAAATCCGCGACCTTCCGTAGCCAAGGCATTCCCATCCCGGAGGGCGATTCGCGGTACGATCTCGATCAGCTTTCCAACCTGATCGAAAGCCTCCATCCACAGCGACTCGTAATCGCCGGAGATCTTTTCCACGCGAAGGGCGGAATGAGTCCGCACGTGTTGGATGTTTTCCGCGATTGGGCGGCCGCCATCCCTACCCCCGTCATCCTTACCGAGGGCAACCACGATCATATGGCAGGGCTTTCCGATTACAAGTTGCCCATCGAAATCGTCCCGTTTCTGGACATCGATGGCCTGAGGATCACCCATGATCCCGATGATCTTTCCAAAGGAATGCCCGGTATTGCCGGACACCTTCATCCCGGAATTCGTGTCCCGGAATCATCGCGTCGCAGCGTCCGCGTTCCATTTTTCTGTCTCCGGAATTTTCATCACCTCATACTTCCTGCGTTCTCGCGTTTCACCGGCCTGAACCTAATCGAACTGAAGCCTGACGACAGAATCTTCGTGCCCGTGAATAAGCAAGTCATGGAAATCCCGTCTCCTGCTTCCGCCCGATAGTCGGCCCGACAAGACGATGTAAGTATCAAGCGGCTACTGAGATGCATTTCCCCCTCCTAAGAGTGGCTTCCCCGGCTACTCAGATTCGTGGTCACGTCAAAATCCGTTCCGGTTCCAACGCTACCGATCTTCTGATCCACTTCTCTGCACTGCATTCTCACACTCATGCTATCCTGTATATTCCCAGGAAAAATAACGAATTTGATTGATTTCGGGGGATTGACGGACACATTGGGGGCATGGCAGCGAAGAATGCGAAGAAGCGATGGATCTCGCCGTGGGCG
Organism: uncultured Verrucomicrobiae bacterium; assembly: GCA_963729485.1. GTDB lineage: Bacteria > Verrucomicrobiota > Verrucomicrobiia > Verrucomicrobiales > Akkermansiaceae > Luteolibacter. The sequence continues at coordinate 72,289 of CAVSNV010000009.1, read as the reverse complement.
GATTCGACGGAGAAGCCGTCCATTTATCACTGCGTTTCGCGGGTCGTGGACAGGCGGTTTGTGTTCGGGGATGAGGAACGCGAGGTTTTCCGGATGTTCATGCGTATGATGGAGAATTTCAGCGGTTGCCGGGTGCTTTCCTACTGCGTGATGTCCAATCATTTCCATATCTTGCTGGAGGTGCCGCCGATGCCCGCGGATGGGATCCGGGATGAGGAGTTGCTCAGACGACTTGGGGTTTTCTATGGAGATGCGTTCGTGAAATCCGTTGAGGACGAGCTGGTCGCGGCTAGAGCGGAGGGTGGGACCGGGGGAGGAAACCCTTCGCGGGTTGCGGAGATCCACGACCGTTTCACGAAACGGATGCACGATTTGAGCGAGTTCATGAAGACGCTCTTGCAGAGATTCACTCGGTGGTTCAACCGCACCCACGAGCGGACGGGAACGCTGTGGGAGGACAGGTTCAAGAGCGTGATCGTGGAAAGCGGGACGGCGGCGCGGGCGATGGCGGCGTATATCGACCTGAATCCGGTGCGGGCAGGGATGGTGGAGGATCCGGCGGATTACCGCTGGAGCAGCTACGGGGAGGCGGTCGGCGGAGGACGGAAAGGAAACGGGAAGAAGGCCAGGGAGGGTCTGGTACGGGCGATCACTTCGGACACGGATACCGGTTTCGATGCCAGCAAGTGGAAGGATGCGTCCAGGCGCTACAGGCGACTGCTGGGAACGGCGCTGGAACGCAAACCTTCGGATTCCAACACCCGAACCTCGGGTAAGAGCGATTCCTCCACTGCGGGGCTGAATGATGCGGAACACCGGGTGGCGACGGAAGATCACCGCCAGGCGGTCGCGGATACGCTTCCCGAGTTAACGATGGCGAAAGTGCTGCGCTGCCGGGTGCGTTATTTCACGGATGGGGCGGTGATCGGGAGCAAGGATTTCGTGAACGAGGCGTTCGCGGGGGCCCGGGAGAGGTTTCCGGAGGGAAGGAAAGACGGCGCGCGAAGAATGAAGGGCAGCGGAAGCGGTCTGGCCGGGACGCTTTGGAGCATGAGGGACCTGCGGGTGGAAAGGGGATAGGTGCGGCTGCCGACCCCGCCCTTTCCATTTATGTCTTTTGTCGCATAGCCAGCTCCCACGAACACGAAAATCGAGAAACCCGTATGTCCAATCCCGTCCTCAAAGCGATCGTCAGAACTCGGTTTCGCCTCACTTCGCGGCAGGCGGCAGCGGATCAGTCACGGCGTTACCTCGGGGAATACCTGCAGCTCGCCGAAGGCTTGGATGAGATTTCCGGGGGAGAACAGGTAAAAGTCCCGGCGATGCCCGGGGTCGACGAAAACATGCGTGGCTGGTCCCTGTTCATGCTCCTGCGGCACAATACCATCGTCAACCACGCCATCTCCGGCACCGTAATTCGCCTGGTGAGGGAAGAACCCGAGCCGAGTCGGGAATTCGATGTCAAAAACGATGTGATGCCCGGCGGGAACTGCGGGATCGAGCAGGTTGCTCTCTTCAGTTGCTCCGTGCTGGATCACTTGGATTCGTTGCAGACATTGGGCGGACTCCGGGGAACGGCGACCCGGCCACATCCCGTGTTCGGTCCTCTCGACGCCCACGGCTGGAACTGCCTTTTCGCCTTCCATCTGTCCCTGCACCTCAGGCAAGCCCGCTGCATCCGGGCGGCTTTTTAGGTACGGCGGCCCCAGATAGCTGCCTTGTTTTCCTGGAGAATGGCTCTCCCGCCTTCCGTGATGTCATTTCGCGAGGGCTGTCCGCAGTCCGGCAAGGCCCTCTTTCGCGATAACCGCGTCCTCGGAGCCTTTTGCTCCGCCGACTCCGATGCCACCGACCACCTCACCGTCCAGAATGATGGTCACGCCTCCGTCCAGCGTGGTGAACGGGCCGCCGTTCATAGCTGCGGTGTTTTCGATGGAGAGGTTCAGGTGCGTGTCGACCGGTTGGTCCGGAGGCTCCGATGATGCCGGTATCGGAAAGCTTCAACGCGGCTGTCTGCGCTTTGCTGAGGCAGGTGTAGATGCTTGCGGGGCGCGCACCGTCCATCCTCGCGAACGCGAGCAGATGCCCTCCCGGATCGACCACCGAGATATTGACCTTGAGATCCATTTCCACGGCCTTCTCCATTGCTTTGGAAATTATCAGTTCCGCCGCATCCAGCTTCAGGACGATTCCGTTCTTGCGGATCAGATCGGATTCTTGTGCGGGAGAAGATTGGAGGGAAAGGATGCAGCTGAGGGCCAGCAGAGGGGCGATGGAACGGAATTTCAGCGGAGAAGTAGTGACTCGATTGATCATGTCCGATAGAACCGGGAAGCCATCTGCCTTTCCAGAACGAAAACGGCAAACTATCACGGAACGATCACTACCTGCCCTGCTTCGAGACCGGAGGTGATTTCGGCGGCTTCTCCGGACGAGTTCCCGAGGGTGACGGGGCGTTGCTCGGTTTTCCCGTCGGCGAGCTTCACCTCGATGGTCCAGCCTTCCGGGCCGTATTCGAGAGCTTTCACGGGGACGGAAATGGCTTTCTCCACGGCGTAGGAAATCAGGCGGATCTCAAGTTTCTCACCGGTCACCGGTTTCTCATCATCCGGCCATTGAGCGGAAAAGACGGCGGGATAGTCCTGATCGGTAGTGGGGGTGGAGGAGATGGAAACGAGTTTCACCGGGACGCCTCCCTCCGTGCGACCTGCCGGACTTGCAGTTCCGGTCATCCCCGTGGCGAGCGCGAGGGCATCCGTTTGGCTTGGAAACGCCCGCACGACCAGCGGTGCGGTAGCGGGGATGAAGGTGGCGAAGGTTTTGTCGGTAGGTGCGGAGCCTCCCGGGAGCAGGTTCTTCACCAGTTCGCCTGTGGTCCATGTTCCTTCCTCGATAGCTCCGTGGTAGAAAATTCCATCTTCGGGAGCCTTGATTTCAAAAAGTTTCCGGTCCGCTTCAAGATTCGCGAGCGCTTCCTGTCCGCGCTTGAGCGCGGTTTCGAGGGCGGCGGTTTCCAGTTTCTTAGCCTCAAGGGAGCGGGGCAGTTCCTTGGTGCCCGTCTCGAGTTCGAGGGCGGTATCGTCGCGTCGCTCGGTAAGGGAAATTTCTTTTCGAGGTAGGATCACTGCCAGCGTGCGCTTGTGGTCGAGCATTTCCATACGCAGCGAGAATTCGGCGGACTCCACGGAATCCCGCTGCTTCTGAAGGATGATTTCCTCCGTGTCCTCAGTGAGATCGTCCGCCTCATACATTTGCAAAAGTTGCTTCAGCTCCTCCTTGTAGGATGCGAGGATTTGTTCGCGCCGCTTGAGTGACCAGCCGGCGGATTCCTCGGAGGATTTCCTATCCGTCTCGGTGAAATAGGCGAGTTCTTCGGCGGCTTCGGCGGCCTCCCTCTTCAATCGGGCGAGCTTCTCGGGGATGGTGCGCTCGAGCTCCGCGAGGGCGGTGCGGGCGGATTCCAGCTCCAGTTTCCCAGCAGCAACCGCCTGGCGGGTATCGGCGATCTTGCGGTCGATTTCCCGAGTCTCGAATGTGACGAGCACTGCGTCCTTTTTTACCGTGGCTCCATGCATGGAGATGGAAACGATCTCGAACTCCGCCCACTCCTCGGGATCCAGCCGCAGTGGCACGGACTGGGCGGGCAGAACGGTCGCCGAGAGCGTGTGCGAGATGAAAAACGGTTTCATCTCCAAAGTGAGTTCACCGGCATGGGCACCGACGGCCACAAGCGCGGGGATGGCGGGAAAGATGGGATGGATGCGTGTCATAAGGGGAGGCAATGTTCAATCCGTGTCTCCACGTGATTTGCGGGCGAGCCAGATGGGGAGCTGACGGGGTTTGCGGGCGGCGGCGGAGGAGGGGACCGTGTATTCCACGACCTCATAGCCCTCTCGCTCCAGATGGCGGGTCAGGTTGGGCATTTTCACGGTGGAACCGATGGCAAGCATGCCGCCGGGTTGGAGTGCCTCGTAGGTAGCGGCCAACCATTTCTTATCGTTCACAAGCAAACGCTGGCGGCCTCCCAGGGGCGCTGCGTCGAGGTGGATGAGGATGGCATGCAGGCAGCCGGATTCACGGTTGAGCGCGCCGGAGCCGACATCTTTCTCGATCACGACGCGGGGGTCATCCAGCTGGTTTTCGGGAAATAACTCTCGGTTCCAGTCCAGGAGGTCGCTCCGGTTTTCCGCGACGGTGTAGGTGGCGCGCTTCTGGGGAAGTTCCGCGATGATTGCGGAGAGCATTTTCCCAAGGCCGATTCCGACGAGCCAGATCCGAGGTTGGCGGGCTGGCTTGAACGGGGCGGCAGCAAGCTTCGCCAGCTCTTCTTCACTGGCTCTGGTGGATGGCCCGCAGATCTGCCGGCCTTCGGCGAGAAGGTAGCGGCGGGAGTCGTGCTCCTGGAGAACGAGGGCGGAATTGTCACCGGGATTCGATTCGGCGAGTGTGATGCGAGGTTTCATGTTGGCTTGCTGCTTGCTTGATAAAACCGAAACTGATAATCCACAACCACCATGTCAGAAGAATCGCCAACACCTGAATCATCCGCGTCCCAGACTCCACCAGTCGATCCCGCCGCCCAACAACCGCCGCCGGTCCAGCCAGCCCCGCAACAAACTCCTCCTCCCGCCGCGCCGGTGCCGTCCGGACAGTATCCGAAGGAGCAGACGGACAAAAAAATGATTTCCGGCATCCTCGGTATCGTTCTTGGAGCGTTCGGAGTTCATAAATTCTACCTCGGCTACCAGAAGGAGGGCATCATCATGCTTGCCGTCAGTCTGGTAGGATTTCTGCTTTGCGGCATCCCTACGTCAGCTGTGGCGATCATCGGGCTGGTTGAAGGTATTCTCTATCTCACGAAAACCGATGACGAGTTCGTCGCGACCTACGTCGTCGGCCGCAAACCTTGGTTCTGATTTCCCCGAGCCAGAACCTTTCCGAATAAAAAAAACCCCGGTCATCGCGACCGGGGTTTTTGAATTCTGAAGGTCCTACGGGAGGCTTCGTATCCTGCGGTTTCCCGCGTACGGATCAGAGGCTGCCTTTGAGAACGGAGGATGGCTTGAAACCAACCGACTTGGAGGCGGCGATTTTGAGAGCTTCTCCGGTCTTCGGGTTGCGACCGAGACGGGCCGCACGTTTCTTGACTTCGAAAGTGCCGAATCCGATGATTTGGACTTTCTGATCTTTCTTCACGCCTTTGGCGATGGAGGAAAGGACTGCGTCGAGGGCTTCTTCCGCGGAACGCTTGGTGGCGTCTGCTCCGAGGGATTTCTGAATGGCTTCTACAAGTTCTGCTTTGTTCATGGCAGGAGGGGTTTTGAGAACGGCGGGGGATCTTGGCAAGTTAAAACCTGAGACTTTCCAAACGATTTTTTTCCACGGGATCCTTGACTTTGCGGGGTTCTCCAAGTTGTCGCCCGGATCGGTCTCGGGCGGAGGGTCGGGAATTCTGCCTCGCGGAAGTGGTTGGCATGGTGTCCTATTCGCTCAGAATGAGAGAATAAGGTGATCCGCAATTCTTTTCGATTCGGACATATTCACGTAAATTCAAAGACATTCAAACAGAATAAGGGATTCGCGAGAAAGTCGCGGAGCTTGTGAAATTTTTCACAAGAAAGATCTTGCGGTGACTGGAGGTGGTCGGTATCACCCGGCGTCTCATCTTTCACGGACCGCCCCATGACGCGTTTTTTCGGCACACTACTCACATTCTGGCTCCTTTGCCTGGCCCCCGCCTTCGCAGCGGACGGCGGACATCACGCGCTTCCGCTCAACGCGGATCCGCTTCACCCGTGGCTGCCGATCTCAAACTCCATGATCATGGTCTGGGCAGCGGTCGGTCTGATCGTCCTCTTCTGCCGTGCGGCCACGCACAAGATGGCTCTGATTCCTACCGGCTTCCAGAACTTCGCGGAATGGGTGGTGGAATCGCTCTACGTCTTCCTGGAGGGGTTGATCGGCACGCACATGATCAAGAAAACCTTCTGGTTCTTCGGCGCGACTTTCTTCTTCATCCTCGTCTCGAACTGGATGGGGCTGGTCCCGGGGGTCGGCACGATCGGCTGGAAGGAAGTCGACCAGCACGGACATGAGCGCTGGGTAGCGCTTCTGCGTGGTGCGAACGCGGATCTCAATCTCACCGCGGCGATGGCCGTGACTTTCGCTCTGCTCTGGTTCTACTGGGCGATCACCGAGAACGGTTTCAAAGGCTTCATGTCCCACATCTTCGCTCCGAAAGGGAACTTCGGTGGTATCATGCTTGCGATGATGATTCCCGTCTTCCTTTTCGTCGGCGTCCTGGAAATCATCTCCATCATGATCCGTCCGGTGGCACTCAGCTTCCGTCTCTATGGAAACATCTACGGCGGCGAACAAACTCTCGAGGCGCTGATGGCGCTGATCCCGCAGAAACTCCAGATCTTCATCTCCTGGCTGCCCGCGTTGCCCTTCTACTTCGTGGAGCTGCTGGTAGGCTTCGTCCAAGCGCTGGTCTTCACTCTTCTCTGCGCCATCTTCCTCAAGCTGATGACCGATCACGACGAGGAACACGCCCACTGAGTTCCTTCCGAACAATTTCGCGCAAGCTGACCATGGCAAAGACTGTGGGGCTTCCGGAAACACCAACACAAACCATACCAAACACATGACACTCCCACTATTCCACGTCGCTCTCGCAGCTATCGGCGCAGCACTCGGCATCGGTATCCTCGGCGCGAAAGCAGCTGAAGCCACCGGCCGCAACCCTGGCGCAGCCACCCCGATCCTGGTTCTCTCGATCATTCTCGCAGCGCTTATCGAGGGTGTCTTCATCCTCTCCGCATTCGCTGTAAAATAATCTGTCCGCGCGGGGCGGCGACTTCGTTCCGTCCCGCGCTTCTTTCCCTTTCCCTCTTTTTTTCCTCCATCAGGCAACCAACTTCACCCGATCATGATCTCCATTTTCGCACAGGCAACCGAGCCCGGCACTTTCGAAACCATCAAGAGCACCTTTGGTTTCAACTGGCCGTTTTTCATCGCCCAGATCGTGAACTTTCTGTTGGTGATCTTCGTCCTGAAGAAATTCGCTTTCGGCCCGATCCAGGAAATGCTCGAGCAGCGCCGCACCCGCATCATCGCCGGTGAGGAAAAGCTCAAGCGCATCGAGCAGCAGCTCGCCGAGTCCGAGGCAACCACCGCAGCCGCCATCGCCAAAGCGAACGAAGACGCGCAGCGCCTTATCGCGGAAGCCAAAGAAGGTGCCGCCACATTCTCAGAGCAGAAATCCCAGGAGGCAGTCGCCCAGGCCCAGCAGATCATCGCCAAGGCGGAAGCCGCCGGCAACGCGGACCGCGAGCGAATCTCCATGGAGCTCAAGCGTGAGTTCGGTCGTCTGGTCGCCAGCACGACGTCGCAAGTCACCGGCAAGGTGCTCGGTCCCGAGGACCAGGCCCGCATCAACGAAGAGGCCCTCTCGAAAGTCGGCAACTGATTCCGCCCGGCCTCCATTCCTTTCCCTTTTCCCACCCGATGAAAATCTCCAAAGTCGCCGCCGCCAGCGCCCGCCGCCTCTTCGGTCTGTGCCACGTGAACGGCCAGCTTGATGAGAACAGGTTGCGCGATGTGGTTTCCAAACTCATCGCCACCCAACCACGCGATTACCGCGCGATCCTGGCTACCATCCAGCGTCTCGTGCGTCTGGATGCCGCCCGCCGCGAGGTCCTTGTCGAGAGCGCCACCGAGCTTGATTTCGCCTCCCAGCAGCGCGTCGTCACAGGACTTTCCAACGAGTACGGCGACAACCTGACCATTCATTACAAAATCAATCCCGAGCTTCTCGGCGGCCTCCGCATCCGGGTGGGCGACGACGTTCTCGACGGCTCCGTCCAGGGCCGCCTCGACCGCCTCTCAAAGGCATTCTAAATTTTTTCTTCCTGAAAACTGACACCTTCACACTAGCAAACTTCCCAAAATGAGCAGCATCCTCCAGGACATCGAACAACAGATCGCCGGCATCAGCTCGAGCGTTGAAAAAACCAATACCGGAACGGTCCGCAAAGTCGGCGACGGTGTAGCCATCGTCGAAGGTCTCTCCGACGTCATGCTCAACGAAATGCTCGAGTTCGACGGCGGCGTGACCGGCATGGCGCTGAACCTTGAGGAAAGCGAAGTCGGCGTCGTGCTTCTCGGCGATTACGCCTCCGTCACGCAGGGAGCGAGCTGCCGCACCACCGGGAAACTTCTTTCCGTGCCCGTCGGCGAAGCGTTGCTCGGCCGCGTGGTCAACGCCCTCGGCGCGCCCATCGACGGCAAAGGCGAGATCGCCGCGGCCGCTTACTACCCGATGGAAAAAATCGCTCCTGGCATCATCAAGCGGAAATCCGTTTCCGTCCCGGTGCAAACGGGAATCATGGCCATCGACGCGATGGTGCCGATCGGTCGCGGCCAGCGCGAGCTGATCATCGGTGACCGCGCCACCGGCAAATCGACGATCGCCGTCGATACCATCATTTCCCAAGCGCAGCAGAACAAGGCTGCCGAGCAAGGCAAGCTGCAGAACTTCAAGCCGATGTATTGTATCTACGTCGCCGTCGGCCAGAAGCTCTCCAACGTCGCCCGGATCCAGAAGACTCTGGAAGAAGCCGGTGCGATGGAATACACGACCATCGTCTCCGCTTCCGCTTCGGATGCCGCCGCGATGCAATATCTCGCTCCATACGCCGGTTGCTCCATCGCCGAGTATCTCATGGACAAGGGCCAGGACTGCCTGATCGTTTTCGACGACCTTTCCAAGCACGCCGTGGCCTACCGCCAGGTGTCCCTGATTCTTCGCCGCCCATCGGGTCGTGAGGCCTACCCCGGCGACGTTTTCTACCTTCACTCCCGCCTGCTCGAGCGCTCCGCCCGTCTTTCCGAAGGTGCGGGTGGCGGCTCCCTCACCGCGCTTCCGATCATCGAAACTCAGGCTGGCGACGTTTCCGCCTATATCCCGACAAACGTGATCTCCATCACCGACGGTCAGATCTACTTGGAAACCGACCTCTTCTACCAAGGCATCCGTCCCGCCATCTCGGTTGGTCTCTCCGTTTCACGGGTTGGTTCCGCCGCCCAGACGAAGACGATCAAATCCGTAGCCGGAACCACGAAGCTCGACCTCGCGCAGTATCGTGAGCTCCAGGCCTTCGCGCAGTTCGGATCCGACCTCGACGCGCAGACCAAGAAGAAACTCGAGCGCGGTGCCCGCATCGTGGAGCTCTTCAAGCAGAACCAGTATTCCCCGCTCTCGATGGAGATGGAAGCCATCTATCTCTTCGCCATGCAGAACGGTTACTTCGACGATGTGGATGTGAAAGATATCAGCCGCTGCAAGGATGCGATGGGTGAGTTCTTCAACACCCGCAAAGGCGAGCTGCTGGATCGCATCCGCAACGAAAAGCCCGATCTCAAGAAAGACGCCGCCATGGTCGATGCTGTCAAGCAAGCCATCGATGACTTCAAGAAATCATGGAAATAGAAATTAGGCATTTGAAATTCGAGATTGGGTAGCCAGTCCGAATGACAAATCCCAGATATCCGATATCCAATATCCTCCACATAGTAAAACATGGCCAACCTCCGAGATATCCGCCGCCGAATCAAATCGGTCAAGAACACCGCCCAGATCACCCGGGCGATGCAGCTTGTCGCGGCCGCGAAGATGAAAAAAGCACAGGACCAGGCGATGGCCGGGCGCGATTATTCGTCCCAGCTCAACGCCGTCCTCAGCGACATCAGCGCGAATTTCTCCGACGAGGTTTCCCATCCTCTCCTCGAGAAACGCGAGGGCGACCGTGAACTCGTTCTCGTTGTCTCCACCGACAAGGGGCTCTGCGGCCCGCTCAACACGAACGTCGCGAAGAAACTCCGTGCCACCACCACCGAGAGCGCCGATTTTGTCACCGTCGGGCGCAAGCTGCGTGTGATGCTGGAAAAAACGAAGAGGACGATCCTGGCGGATTACTCGGTGAAGGATCCGGTCCCGTTCGCGGACGCACGCGCCATCGCCGCTTTCCTGACGAAACAGTTCACGGAAGGGAAATACGACAAGGTTTCCATCACCTACACCCGTTTCGTGAACACGCTCACGCAGGTTCCCGAAACGATCCAGCTTCTCCCCGTGCTACCACCCGAGCAGACCGGGGATTCCGGCGCGATCGAAGGCGATAGCGGCGACTCCCTCTTCGAGCCATCCGCCGAGGAAGTTCTCGCCTCCATCCTTCCGCTTTACGTGAATTTCCAAGTATACCAGGCGCTTCTCGAGTCCCGCGCGACCGAGCACTCCGCGCGTATGGTCGCGATGAAAGCCGCTACCGACAACGCGAAGAAATTCATCAAAGAACTCACGCTCCAATACAACAAGGTCCGCCAAGCCGCGATCACCGCGGAGCTCCTCGAAATCACCACCGCGATGAAGGCGATGGAATGACCCGATAGTTCGCTAGGTTTCAGTGTTCGGTTTTCAGGAAGAAAGCGGGACTCGGAAAACCGGCGACTGCCATTTTTACAAACTTCTTCCCTGAATACTGAAAACTTCAAACTAGCCACCTCCGAATGAGCAACCAAGGAACCATCGTCCAAATCATCGGCGCCGTTATTGACGCCGATTTCTCCAAAGCCAGCAAACTGCCGGAAATTTTCAACGCCCTTGAGATCCAATACGTTCTCAACGACGTGCAGACCAAGCTGGTTCTCGAAGTGCAGCAGCACCTTGGTGACGGCTGGGTGCGCGCGGTGGCCATGTCCACGACGGACGGTCTCAAGCGCGGAATGTCCCTTTCCGATACCGGCAAGCCGATCGCGGTGCCTGTCGGAAAGCAAGTTCTCGGGCGTATCTTCAACGTCACCGGAGATCTCGTGGACGAGAACAAGCCGCTTGAAAACCCGGATCACCGTTCTCCGATCCATCGCCCGGCGCCATCCCTCACCGACCAATCGGCGAGTGAGGAAATCCTCCCGACCGGGATCAAGGTCATCGACCTGATATGCCCACTCGTCAAAGGTGGTAAAGGCGGCCTCTTCGGTGGTGCGGGTGTTGGCAAGACCGTGGTCATCATGGAGCTGATCAACAACATCGCTCTCGCCCACGGTGGTTTCTCCGTCTTCGCCGGTGTGGGCGAACGGACCCGGGAAGGAAACGATCTCTACTGGGAAATGATCGAGTCCGGCGTTATCGCCACGGAAAAAGACGAGAAAGGTCATCCGAAACTCGATGGTCAGGGAAATCCGGTTCTGTCCGCGGAAGGCTCGAAAGTCGCCCTTTGCTACGGCCAGATGAACGAGCCTCCGGGCGCCCGTCTCCGCGTCGCGCTCTCCGCACTCACCATGGCGGAATACTTCCGTGACGAGGAAGGCCAGGACGTCCTGCTCTTCGTCGATAACATCTTCCGTTTCTCGCAAGCGGGTTCCGAAGTTTCCGCGCTCCTCGGCCGGACGCCTTCCGCCGTGGGTTACCAGCCTACCCTTTCCGAAGAAATGGCATCCCTCCAGGAGCGGATCACTTCCACGAACAAAGGGTCCATCACCTCCATCCAAGCGGTTTACGTTCCTGCGGACGACCTTACCGACCCGGCTCCGGCGAACACCTTCGCTCACTTGGACGCCACGGTGGTTCTCGAGCGTTCCCTTGCCGAGCAGGCGCTTTTCCCGGCTGTGGATCCCCTCGCTTCCACCTCCAAGGCACTTGCCCCGGAAGTTGTCGGCGAGGAGCATTACCGCGTTGCCCGTGGCGTCCAGCTCGTGCTTCAGCGTTACAAGGACCTTCAGGACATCATCGCCATTCTCGGCATGGACGAGCTCTCCGACGAGGATAAGCTCAGCGTGTTCCGCGCCCGTAAATTGCAGCGTTTCCTCACCCAGCCGTTCTTCGTCGCGGAGATCTTCACAAGCGTTCCGGGTGCTCTCGTTTCCATCGAAGACACCGTCAAAGGCTTCGCCGAGATTCTCGACGGCAAATGGGACGACGTTTCCGAAGGCAACTTCTACATGAAAGCCGGTATCGACTCCGTCTCACGCGACTGATCCTAGTCTCAGCGTTTCAGAATCCTAGTTTTCCCGCATTTTCCCCATGGCTCTCCACCTCGAAATCGTCACTCCCGAGAAAAAGATTTTCTCGGACACCGTAGAGAATGTCTATCTGCCCGGCGCGGACGGGGAAATGGGTATCCTGCCGAGCCACGCCGGCTTGGTCACGGCTCTCCAGCCCGGAGAGACTCCGGTATTTGCGCGAGGGGCAGGTCGTCACTCTGGCGATCGGCTCCGGCTTTGCGGAAATCGGGCACAACAAGGCCGTTGTGCTTACGGACATGGCCTTGGGCGAAAGCGAGATCGATGAATCCGCCACCGAGGAAGCAATCAAGCGCGCCGAGGAGAAACTCCAGACTGTCGAGCACAACATGGATGCGGAAGAGGTCCTCTATCTTCAGGGGATCATCGCGAAGCAGAGCGCCGCGCTGCGGTTCAAGCGCAAGCATTTGCACTGAGGGGAACGCGGGCATCGGTCCGCAGCCTCCGTTCATTCGGACAAATCACACCACGGTTTTCAAACCGATGGAAACCAGGATGCTCGTCACCTCTGCCTTCGGATAGATCGCTGCCATCGCATTTTCATAGGCTTTCATCTGGCCGCTGTAGCGCTCCGTCAGCTCTGTCACTGATTTCACGCGATCGGTTTTGAAATCGATGATTTCAACGAGACGAATCTCCCCGGTTTCATCGCGGACCACATGCAGGCGATCGATCACGCCGCTGATCCATTTTCCATCCATCACCGCCTCCATTCGTTGCTCGCGGTAGAGGGAAACGTTTCTGCCACGTTTTTCGAACAAGCGTCTGACGTCCGGAGCGTCCAGCGCGGCCTGTATCGTTTCCCGTATCGCCGGGGGGAAACGGGGGACTTCCGCTTCATCGAGCCAGGTCACATTTTCGAAGGCCTGATGCACATCGGAGCCGAATTTCCGGCCACCTTCCGAGTCCGGGGTGACGATTCCTGCGGCAACGGATTTCCCTCCACTCGGTGTGCTGCGTTCCCGTTTCGTGACAGCGGGTCCCAGACTGCGAGTCGCCCTCGCATCGGCAGGCTCCAACCGTGGCACTCCCTCCACCCACCCGGGATTTCCTACCTCGAACACCTCACCGGCCGAGGGCTCGAGGCCCAGTGAGTGCATGATCCAGTTCGGGAAGCTCGCTTTGTCCGACGCCGCGGATTTCGCAGGTTCGTCCAGAAAAACATAGAGTCCGCGCTTGGCCCGGGTAAGAGCTACGTAGAGTTTGCAGAAGGCCTCGTAAGTCTGTTGCTCACTCCACGCTTCCTCCGCAGCACGTAGCTCGGGAATCATTGCGCGGACCCAGGAAGCTGGCGCGTCAGTTACCCAACCGTTGCCTCTGATCGTCTTGAAGTGCCCGAAATCCGGGATTTTGTCGGTGCCCATGTCCGGCAGTATTACCACATCGAATCCGAGACCCTTGGACTTGTGGACGGTCATCACCTGCACCGCGGCCATGCCCGGGCTCTGGGTGATTTTGAGTTTCCCGATCCGGTCGGCCACTTCGCGGAGCGGCACGGAGCCTTCGCTATCGATTTCCTCCAGCGCCCGCGTGAGATCGATGGCCCGGCGTTTTCCGAAAGCAGTCCAATCTGACACGAGAGGGGCGAGAAGGTCATCCAGCATGGCTGCGAGGCCGTCTTCCGCGACAATTCCTCCAAGGCGCTCCCAAGCTTTCTGCCAAGCCTCTCCATACCGTTTTTCCAACTCCTGACCCAGAGGCGACATCTCCACGGTGCGACGGGCGAAATCGTCCGAAGGATCCGCAAGCCAGCGGAGGAAATGCCAGATCATCACGCCCACCGGGTGGTCCTTGGCCGGCTCGCGAGCACCTTCTTCCACCACGTCGAATCCCTCGTTCCGGAGAGCGTCCGCCCACTCGCCGACCTGCTTGTTCGTCCGCACCAGCATGCCGCAGGCAAGTTGCTTTCGCCCGATTTCCAGATCCTTCAACAGCTCGATCACGGCTTCCTGCTTCCTATCCTTTTCCACGATCTCCACCCGCGCATGCCCGGCCTTTTCCGGAGCTGAGAGGGGAGGGGCGGACACGTGTTCCTCCCATTGCCAGCGATCCGTGGGTTTTCCGAAAAGCAAACGCATGGTCCCGGCATCGCCGCAGACTTTATTGACGAGGTCCAGCACCTCCGGGGAAGACCGCCAGGAGCGGGCCATGGTTTCGGTGACGAGTCCACCGGAATAATTTTCCGCCACCTCGTCGAACAGCCCGACCTCGCCGCCGCGCCAGGCGAAGATACCCTGTTTCCTGTCACCAACGATGAAAACGGAGGATTCCGCGTCGGTCACCGCCTCGTCGATGAGTGGAAGCAGCCCGCGCCAATCCTCCCGGCTGGTGTCCTGGAACTCATCCAGCAGCCAGTGCTGGTAGCTCGCATCCAGGCGGAAATCGACGGCTTCCCGCCTCAGTCGCGCGTCCTCGCCATCCATCCAAGCTCCCATCAGACGTTTCACATCATCGAATCCCAGCCTGCCCTTGCCGCGCAATTCGAGGTCCACCGCCCCATCATAGGCAGCGATGAGATCGCGCACTCCTCGCGTGCGGGAAAGGGCGGCGGCCAGTTCGCACCGTGCGGCCAGCTCCACCAGATCCCGCAATGACCGGGCGGCCATGCCGGTGATACGGAAGGGCTTCATGTAGGAAACCTCCATCGCTTCGCCACCCTCGGCGGCGGCACTCATGATCTCCTCCAGCAGCTTGTTGCGCTTGCCGAGACTGCCGCTCGCGATCATATGGGCTTCCAGTTGTTGTAGAATCGGCTCGATCGCGTTTTTCTGTTTCCCATGCGTGAATTCGAGATTCGGCCAATCTCTCCTCACCTGCTCGGCCAACCCTGTTTTCTGCTTCTCCCACTCGCCCACCGCCACTCCGGCCAGTTCCGGCGGGCCCCAGTTCGTTGTGGCATCTGAGAGAAAAACCTGGTGCCAGTCCTTGATGAAAGACCGCAATTCCTCAATCACCCGGGTCCCTTCCTTCCCGGCGGTCGCGCGGCGGAAGGTGTTGAGAAATTCTTCCTGGAAAGTTTCGCCCGGCCCGCCATCCAGCAGCACTTCGAGAAGCTCGTCCTTCGCGCTTTCCGCAGGCTCACCTTCCAAAAGGTCGAATTTCCCGCCCGTCACCCCCAGCTCGTATTGAAAGCTTCGGATGATACGTGAGAAAAACTGGTCCATCGTCCCCAAGGTCAGTTTCGGAAGCTGTCGCACGACTTTTTCCAGGATGTCATGGTAATCCGCTCCTTGGATGCCAATGCTCCTGGCTAGTGCTCTGGCTTTTTCGGGTTCCTCCGCCGCACCCGCGAGCTTCTTCAGGATCGCATCCGCGAACTCTCCCGCCGCCTTCCGGGTGAACGTCAGTGCCACGATATTCCGCGGTTCCACTCCGGAAGCGACCAGGCCGATGATGCGGTCGCTCAACGTATGCGTTTTCCCGGATCCTGCGGAGGCCAGGACAAGCAGGTTTTTTTCAAGGACGTTCATGGTTTCGTTCCCGGCAGTCTTAGCTCCCGGGTGGCCTTGTCAAATCCGCATGGCCGCTGGGTGGGAAAGCCTCCGGAATCCGGGAAAATGGAATTTCCGCAACCAATTGAGTTCAAGTATCCTGCATTCATTGCAGGCCTATCATGTTTTCCGGGCGGTTCAAACTTCGAAGAGTATGCTTCGATGTCTTTCAGATAAAGGGTTTCCGTTGATTTCTAACGGGTTAGGTGGTCTATGTGACAGTTTCGTGAGTCTTTTTCTATGGCACAAGGGGTGCTTTCAGCCAAGATGCCTATGTTTGGTCAAACACCAGAGGCCATTTGGGAAAATCGTCACAACTACAAATCATGAAAATCAGATCAACACTGGCCATCGCGGCCTTCTCCGTCGTCTCGGCTGCTTCCAGCCAGGCGGCTACACTTGCGACATTCGCATTCACCGGTGGTTCTCTCGCCAACTCGGCGACGCCCATCGCCGGCCTAACGGTGTCAAATGTCAGCACGGCTTCATCATTCAACAGTTTCCTCACAGGGAGTGGATTCGACAGCGCTGCTCAGATCAGTGGAGCCAGCAATTTTTTCGCGCCCACGACTCAAGCGACTGCAGGAAACGCGCTTTCTTTCACACTGACGGCGGGTCCGGGAGTCACCTTCTCGTTGGATGGTTTCAGTTTCATAGCGCGTAGTACCCTAGCCGCCCCTGGAGATATCGGTTTCAGGGTGGGTGCCACGGCATACGACTTTTCGAGCACCTACTCGAACAACTCGGTCATCACAACCATTTCCAATTCGGCGCTCGGAGTTACTGGAGCCACTGCCAGAACAATCACTATCCAGGGTTGGAACTCAACAGGGGCCTCAGCTCTCCAGTTGGATAATCTCTCGCTCACCGGAACTGTCGTTCCCGAGTCCTCCTCCGCGCTACTCGGAGCGCTCGGCGCACTCGCACTTCTCCGTCGCCGTCGCTAGGTCGCGATCAGGAACTCATTTGATTCTCTCCGACCGGTGATCTCCCTGGGATCATCGGTTGTTTTTTGTCAAAGCACGGAAGGGGGAATATCGGAATCCTTCCCATCGAGACGGCATGCACGGGAGCGACTCGCGCCCATATTCTCCGCAAAGGGTTTGCAAAACCCTTCTCCATATTCTCCCCTCTGTCCTGTGAGACGAAAGAACGAGAGGACCCACGGGGACAAGAACCGGCAGGCGCGTGAGAACCGGCATGTGAAGGCGGTTTCGGAGGAAAAGCCCGTGCCATCCTTGGACGAAGGGGATCTCATGCGCATTGTCGCGGAAACGGAAATCCCTTTTCTCCTGATTCTCGATTGCGTGCAGGATCCTCACAATCTCGGAGCAATCCTGCGCACGGCGGACGGCGCGGGGGTGCATGCGGTCATCGCGCCGAAAGACAAAGCGGTCGGAATCACGGAGACGGTGCGACGGATTTCCGTGGGTGCTGCGGACTATGTGCCTTTCGTACAGGTAACCAATCTCGCACGGACCATGGAGCAGCTCAAGGAAGCCGGGATCTGGCTTGTGGGAACATCCGACAGGGCGGAGAAAACCCTTTATGAGCTGGACCTGAAAGGACCGCTCGCCCTAGTGCTCGGCGCGGAGGAGAAAGGCATGCGTCGGCTCACGGAGGAGAACTGTGATTTCCTGGCGAAGCTCCCCATGGCAGGACAGGTCGAGTGCCTGAACGTATCCGTCGCCACCGGTATCTGCCTGTTCGAGGCCGTGCGTCAGAGGAGGGAAGCGTGAGCAAAGGGGACCACACGCGCCGCCGCGTGTTCCGGAGTGCGCCCACCCTCTCCGGAGGTGGGAAATACCGGAAAATCGCCGAACTCATCTCACTGCGAAATACCATAAGACCTATTCTCTGCAAACGGGTTGAAAACCCCTTCTCCATATTCTGATGCGTCTGCCAGTCAGGATATTTTCCGATCTCCATCTCGGGCACCGGGCCTCCCGCATCATGGAGGTGGAAAGTCTGCGCCCGCTTTTCAGGGGAGCGGGCACCGCGCTTTTCAATGGAGACACCTGGGAGGAGCTGGCCGCACCTTGGCGGCAGAGATCCGCAGTCATGCTCGCCGAGCTGAAAAGAATCTGTGCGGAGGAAGGCTGCGATCCGGTTTTCTTACGCGGAAATCACGATCCCGGCTGGGACGGACCGGCGTGGATCACCTTGGCGGAAGGCCGTATCGTGGTCACTCACGGCGATGTCGTCTTGCGGGAATCCTCCCCGTGGAAACGGGAAATCCTCGCGGCTGGAGATCAGGTGGAGGCGATCTGGAAATCGTTTCCCAATGCGGATACCGATCCGGAGGACAGACACGAGGTGGCCCGGGAGATCGCTCTGAGGCTTCGCTCGGCCAAACATCCGCACGGGCGGAGCATCCCATCCCGTATCATCGATGCGATTTCACCACCTCAGCGCGCCTTCCGGATGCTGGATGCCTGGATCCATCTGGGTAAATATGGCGCCGACTTTTGCGATACCTATTTTCCGCACGCCGAGATATTGGTTACCGGACATTTCCACCGGCCTGCGGTGATCACGAATAGCCGGAGAACCATTGTCAACACTGGATCGTTCGTAACGCCCGCCATCTCCCTGTGCGCGGAGTGGGATGGCGAAAATTTCTCGGTGAAGCGCATCGGGAAGTCTACCGGCACATACTTTGCCCGTGCGGCGCCGAGGCTCTCAAAAAACTTCGGGAAGCCTTGATTCAAGACTTGCGATATTAAATTTCTACCACCTAATCAATGGTTAAAGATTTGGGTCGCTTTTTGCAACGGGAGTGGTAGAATCATCCCGCTATGGCAACAACCACAAAAAGAACCCGGTTTTCCCGGAGACTTCCAGACCACGTGACCGATGAGCTTTGCAACGTTCTTTCTGAAAAGAAAGTGTTCGGGTTCAACGATCTTTTTGAAAGAGTGTTCGAGAACCTGAAGCAACGTAACGCAGTGAGTGGTGGCGAGGAAATGCTCCGCCTCCGGTCCTACGAGAAATTGCAGAATCTGGTAAATCGCGGCCTCGTTGAAAAACTTGGCAAGGAATACGAGGGCACTGCCCGGGTTCATGAAGCATCAAGCGCCTACGCGGCGGCCCAGGAAGCTGCGGCTGCTGAAGCGGATGCCTGATGAGCTGGCTCTCGGGCCGGACTTCAACTACATTTCCTGACAAAACCCGTGTCTGAAAAATGACACGGGTTTTTTGCGTCGAGAGGGGCGCCGGTCGCCGGATGTTCTACCCGAAGTTGAAAGGGCGACCGGAGATCTCCCGCACAGGCACCGTTCGATTTTTTCCTACCCAAATGCGGAACCAGGCACTACGAAGCGGTAACGAATTTCCCAACACTACCCATGCCTGAAAACTATCTCCCGGTTCTTCTTCAAGTGGTCGTCGCCATCGGCTTCGCGGTGACGACACTCGCGCTCAGCGTCGTTTTCGGCCGCTCAGGCAAGCGCAACGCGGTCAAGGACTCCGCTTACGAGTGCGGCATGCTCCCGATCGGTGAAGGTGCGCCAAGGTTTTCCGTGAAATTCTACCTCGTGGCCATGCTGTTCGTGATCTTCGATATCGAAGTCGTCTTCATGTATCCGTGGGCCGTCCAGTTCCGTGATCTTTCCGCCGGCGGAAACGCCACCGCCCTGGTCAGTATGGCCGGCTTCGCCGGTGTGCTGGCTGTCGCTTACGTCTACGCCTTGAAAAAAGGCGCGCTCAACTGGAAGAGCTGATCCCTCCCATTGTTCACTACCGAGCACTTTCCCATGGTCCACCACGTCGTCTATCACCAGCTGCTCGAATCCGCTCCGGACGACGCGCTCGAGAAAATGGTGCGGGCCAGCCGGACGTGGCTCTTGAAAATCCCGGAAGTCCTTTCCGTCCGTTCCGGTCGCAACCTTGATCCCGAGTCCCAGTGGCAGTTTTTCTACTCCATCGAGGTTGATTCGAAGGAAAAGCTCCGCGTGGTCAAGGACGATGCGAATCACCTCAAATTCGAACTGCAATACATCAAGCCTAACTCCCGTGCGGAATTCTCCATGGATTTCGAGCTCGATCCCTCACGTGACTTGAAATACTCGTGAGGATGAGCCGGACTCAGACCCGATCCTGGAAATTGGTACGATCTGCGCTTGAAAGACAGTCCGGCAGCCGACAAGTTCCGCAGCCCGGCAACCACCGCCACCCTTAGAGAAATGGCCTCACCGATCCAGATACCAGACAACGCCCCTTTTTCCCCGGAACAGCGCCTGTGGCTTAGCGATTTCCTAGGAAAAATGCTCACCCAGCCCGCAGGAGTTCCCACAGGACCCGCCGTCCCGGTCACCGTGCTTTTCGGTTCACAGACCGGCACCGCCGAAGGTCTCGCCAAGAAACTCGTCAAAACCCTGAAGAAAGGGAATTTCGAGCCGAACATGCAAGACATGGCGACCTACGACAAAGAGCGCCTCCCGAAGGAAAAGAATCTCCTGATCATCACATCCACCTACGGGGACGGCGAACCGCCGGATTCCGCTCTCGAGCTCCACACCTGGCTCATGGGTGATGAGGCCCCTCCTCTGCCCGGGGTGAATTTCTCCGTGCTATCGCTCGGGGACAGCTCCTATCCGGATTTCTGCCAGTGCGGCACGGAATTCGATACCCGGCTCGAAGCTCTCGGAGCGAGCCGCATCCATGATCGCGTCGATGTCGATGTCGACCCCGAAGAACCTTACGCCGAATGGTCCAAGGCACTCATCGCCATTCTCGCTCCCGAAGGTGGCACTGCGGAAGTCGCCTCCGTCCCCGACGAGATCGAGGAAGTAGGCTTCTCCAAGAAGAAGCCTTTCCATCCACCGTTCTCAAGAACTACAATCTCAACGCTCCCGGACTCGAACAGACGAACCACGTGGAGATCAGCCTCGACGGTTCCGAACTCGAATACGAGGTGGGAGATGCGCTCGGTGTCTATCCGGAAAATCCCGAGGACGTCGTCGACGAAATCATCGCTGCGCTGCCCTTCAAGGGGGGCGAGGTCCCGGATCCTTTTGGTGAGGAAGTCACTCTGCGCGAGGCGCTCATCCGTCACTACGATATCGGGAATATCAACAAATCCCTCATCGAGAAATGGCAGAAACGCAGCGGCTCGCCGTATCTGCGCGCGCTCGTCGCCGCGGATGACCGCAAGGAATGGGAAGCATTCTGCTGGGGCAGGGATCTGATCGATCTGGTGCTCAACCATCCGGCGGATTTCACTGACGGAGAAGACTTCGTTTCCGTTCTGAAAAAACTCCAGCCACGCCTCTACTCGATCGCTTCCAGCCCGAAGGCGCACCCCGGCGAGGTCCATCTCTGCGTAGGTATCGTGCGCTACGACAGCCACGGTAGGAAACGCGGCGGCATCTGCTCCACCTTCCTTTCGGACCGCCTCAACGGATCCAAGCCAGGCGTGTACGTCCATCACAACAACGCCTTCCGACTTCCCGCGGACGGCAACGTCCCTGTGATCATGGTCGGTCCTGGCACTGGCATCGCCCCTTTCCGGGCATTTCTCGAAGAGCGCAAATCCACCGGAGCCGCTGGAAGAAACTGGCTGTTTTTCGGAAATCCTTATCAAGCCAGCGACTATCTTTACAAGGACGAGCTGGAAGCCTTCCAAGCGGACGGCACTCTCGGCCGACTCGATCTCGCGTGGTCGCGCGACCAGAAGGAGAAAGTCTACGTGCAGAACCTGATGGTCAGAGAAGGCGCGGAGATCTGGAAATGGTTCCAGGAAGGTGCCGCCTTCTACGTCTGCGGAGACGCTTCCCGCATGGCCAAGGATGTCGATGCCGCCCTTCTCACCATCGCCAAGGATCACGGGAAACTCTCCGACGAGGAAGCCGCCGCCTACATCGCCCAGCTCAAAAAGGACAAACGCTACCTGCGCGACGTCTACTAGACCGTAGCCTGGGCATCTCGCCCCAGTCCATGGTCCCGGAATCCTGCCGGGAAAAATTCCGGAGGGTCAGAAACTCTCCGGAAGAAATCAGAAATCATCCGGTTTTCCACCGCCCGCACCCGGCAGCGGCTTGCCGGTCTCCGGATCGATCCCGATCATGCGCCAGACATCCTTGATGATCCTGGTGGCGATTTCTCCGGAAATTTCCCGGTCGTGACCCGTGCCATCCGCTCCCACGTTGATCGAGGGGACCGACCCTGCCGGAGTATCCGCCGTGCCGACTTTTACGAAAATCCGGCTATCCAGTTCCTTGATCGCCGCCGCGTCGTCCGCAACTCCGAATTTTTCCTTCAGCCCGAGATCCGCCACCACCTTTCCAAGCAGTTCCTCGTCCCTCAGTCGCGTTTCGATTTCCCTGGCTAGTTTCTCTTGCTCCGCCATGGAGATATCCACCCTTAGGCCGAGCGGCACCCAGATCGGAGCGGGTCGGCCCTTCCTATATTCGCGGAGTCCGTAGAGTCCGCCACCGGCGAGAAGCCCGAGTCCCACCACTGCGAGGACAACCCATAAGATCCAACGTTGCATGACACCGGTTTATGCCGCATTGATCCCCCAGCCAAGCCGGAAATCCATGGAATACCCTCTTACCCACGCCACCCGCCACACCCTCCCGAACGGACTCACCCTCATTCTCGATCCGGATCCCGCCGCTCCGGTCATCTCGGTCCAGGCATGGGTCGCCACCGGCAGCATTCACGAAAACGATCATCTTGGCTCGGGCCTCTCCCATTTCCTCGAACACATGGTTTTCAAGGGCACCCGCGATTACACTTCCGAGGGCCTCGCCCAGGCAGTGCAGGCGGGTGGTGGCCACTGGAACGCCTACACCACCTTCGACCGCACCGTCTATTACATCGATGGCCCGGCGCATTCGCTCGAGACGTTCCTGAAATGCCTCACCGGCCTGGTCTTTTTCCCCGTCATCCCCGAAGCGGATTTCGACAATGAGAAAGACGTCATCCGCCGCGAAATCGATATGGGTCTGGACGATCCGGACAACGCTTCCATCCGCCTGCTGCTGTCTACCGCGTTCGCGGTAGACGCACGGCGCCACCCTGTCATCGGGCACCGCCATCTGTTCGATGAAATCGAATACGCGGATCTGAAAAACTACCACCGCACCCGTTATACTCCCGACAAGACCCACATCGTGATTTCCGGAGACTTCGATGCCGGGGAAGCACGCTCCCTCGTCACCTCCTTCACCGCCGATTGCAGGATCGTCTCCGGCCCCGAGCCTCACATCCAGGCGGATCCGCCACAGGTCGGCCCGCGTGAGGGCTTCGATACCTTCGATATCCCCACCAGCCGGCTTTGCCTTTCATGGAAAACTCCGGCCATCGACCACGAGGACGCGCCCGCCTACGATCTGCTCGCCGCTATCCTAGGGCGGGGGAAAGCCTCCCTCCTCCACCGCTCCCTCCGCGACCAGCGCGAGCTGGCGCTGGAGATTTCCGCATGGACCTGGATCGGCCCGGACGAAGCCGGAATTTTCTCCGTTTCCGCCGAGTGCGCCCCGGAGAAACGGGACGAACTCAGGTCCGCCATCCTCGCCGAGATTTCCGAGCTGTCCGCCAGTGCCTTGGACGACGATCTCGCGAAGGCGAAACGTCAGACCGCCGCCAGCCAGTTCCGCACACTAACCTCCGCCAGCGGACGCGCCTCTGATCTGGCATCGAACTGGCACGAAGCCCGCGATCTTGATTTCACTCGCAGCTACCTCGCCGCCATCAATGCGGTGACCGAAGCCGATATCCGCCGCGTCGCTGCGAAACTCACGGGAAACCGACTGACATTCACCTCCCTCGATCCGGAAAACTACCAGCACGTCGCGGGGGAGAAGAAAGTCGCTGCCGCGATCCAGCCCGTCACCACCCACACCCTCGGCAACGGCCTGCAACTCGCTCTGCTGCCGGATCATCGCGTGCCACTCATCCATTTCCAGGCCGCCGTCCGCGCCGGTCTGCCATCGGAGACTCCGGAGAACAACGGCATCAACCAGCTTTTCGCATCCGTGCTTCCGAAAGGTACGGCCACCCGCAGCGCCGATGAGATCTCGATTGCTCTGGAATCGCTCGGCGCCTCCATTTCCGCCTCCGCCGGGAACAACGCCCTGCTCGTCCAGGCCGCCGGCCTCGCCATCGACACCTCGGCGATTTTGGAAATCTTCGCTGATGTCATCCAGCACCCGGTCTTCCCCACCGACTCCATCGCGCGGGAAAAAGCCTCCCAGCTCGCCTCTCTCGAGGAGGCTCTGGCCGATCCGCTGCATTGTTGTTTCTCCCAGATCCGCCACTCCCACTACTCCGGACAAGGCTACGGTCTCGACTCGCTCGGCACCGTCGCGAGCCTGGAGAAGCTGGGCCGCATCGATCTCGCTGCCCATCACTCCCGCCACTTCTGCGCCGCGAACCTCACTCTCTCCATCGCGGGTGACTTTGATCCGGAGAAGCTCATCTCCCTGCTCGAAGCCAGTTTCCAAAACCTCCCCACGGGCGAAAGATGGAACGCGCCAGCTTCTACCAGGAATCTGGGAGAATCGCTTTCGAGAACCTTGCCCAAGAAGCAGGCGGTGCTCGCGATCGCCTACCCGGGAGCGGACGTTTCCAGCGCGGACAAGCACGCGCTCGCCTTCCTCAACGAGCATTCCTCGGACATGGCGGGCCTCTCTTCGGGCGCATCCGGGAGGAACTCGGCCTCGCCTACCGCGTGGGAGCCACCCAGTTCCTCGGCTACGATCAGGGCATTTTCACTTTCTACCTCGCCACCTCCCCGGAGCAGATCGATCTCGCCCGTACCGAGCTGGAAAAGGAAATCGTTAAAATCGCGGATGAGGGAATCCCGGAAGACACCTTCGAGAGAGTCCGCTCCACCGTCCTCAGCGGAGCCGCCCTCCAGCAGCAATCGCCCTCGTCGAACGCCCGCCACGCCGCCCTCGACCTACTCTTCGGCCACCCCGCGGATTCCCATCGACTGCTCCCTGAGATCTATGCCGCCCTCACACCGCGAATCGTCACCGAAACGGCAAGACGCATCTTTTCCGAGAAGCCCACCGTCTCCGTGATCCTTGGGGAAAAAGCATAACCGGGCAGACGGGGGCACACGAAATTTCTGATCCCTACATCATCCGCAAGCGCCCGTGGCCCGATGGTGCCGAATCAACCGACTGGTTCCACTTGTCCGGTCTCCCCGTTCTCGGAAGACGTGGAAAAATTTTTGGCGACCGGCGGAGTTTGTGTGTTCATCCTGCGCCCGTCCCAGCTATGAATATTCTCCCACGCGCTCCCATCTCAGATGTCGAATTCGTCCCGCCGCATTATTTCCGTCGCCTTGAAAGGGGGGAGATCCGGATGGGTGAGAGGCCATTGGAGATCGATCTCGGGTGCGGGGATGGATCGTTTCTGATCGATCTGGCGAAGCATCATTCGGAGCGGGATTTCATCGGTGTGGAGAGACTGCTGGGGCGGTGCAAAAAGGTCTCCAAAAAGATCTTGCGGAACGGGTTGGAGAACGCGCGCATCCTGCGGCTGGATTCGAAATACGTGGTGGAGTGGTTGCTGCCGGAGGCTTCCGTTTCACGTATCCATCTCTTATGTCCGGATCCTTGGCCGAAGTTCCGCCACCACCGGAGGCGGCTGGTGCAGATTCCGTTTCTCACCGCGGTGAAGACGGCGCTGGAGCCGGGCGGGGAGTTCCTTTTCATGACGGATCACGAGGAGTATTTCGAGTATGCCTGCCAGAATATCCATGACAGCGGAATGTTCGGTATCCTGCCCTGGGAGGAGGATTCCTTTTTCTATCCGAAGACGGATTTCCAGATCCAGTGGGAAGGGGAGGGGAAATCGATGCACAGGATCCGCTGCCGGAAAGAAGATTGAGGACCCCGCTCAGTCTTGCGCCCCGATGACGGTTTCACTACCGTCGAGAAACCCGCGGAAAGTCATTCCGGCCTCTCCCTCCAGAGTCAGGGTGACGCCGCCGGTCAGTTTCTGGTCGATCACCTGGATTCCGTCTGATTCCCAAGTTTTTCGCTGGCGCTCGCGAAAGGTATCCGTTCTCCCGTCCGGAGGACGCGGTATCAGGATCGCACGGGGTGCGACGGTGGCCACGAACGCGGGTGAGAGACTGGAATCGCTTTCGTGAAATCCGGCGACGACCAGGTCTGCCCGGAGATCGGTTCCCCTCTCCAGCAGTGCTTGCTCCGTGGTGCGTCCGGCATCGCCCAGCCATAGGATTCTACGGTTTTTCCAATGAATCATCATGACGAGGCTGCGATCGTCTGCCGCGCTGCCACGGCTTCCCGCCTCCGGAGAAAACAACATCTCCGCGAAAGCGCCGCCACCGAGATCGAGCCGGTCTCCCGTCGCGGGATATGTTTTCCCGATGCCACCCGTTTCCGTCCATCCGCTTGCTACGGAGGACCCCGAGAGCGGACGGGGCATGGCGATCTGGCGTATGGGAAACATCTCCATCACAAGATCGGGACCCGCGACGTGTCCCGCGTCCTCGTGGGTGAAGATTGCGGCATCCGGGGAAATTCCCAGATTCCGCAGCGAGGGGCCGACCAAGGTATTGAGCGCGAAGTTCCCTCCGCAATCGATCAGCACGGAGTTCCCCTCCCCGGAGATGAATACCGCCGCGGAGTTCCCGTAGGCGAGATCGTAAACGATCAGGCTTTCCGAGCGACGGATGCCGGGTGCCAGCCATGCGCCGGGCAGCTCGGAGAACATCGTGGCCGTGCCCGCACAGGTATTCGCCACGACGGCATTTCCGTGATTCAGAAAACGCGAGAATGGACCGATGACCGGAGAGATGGCGGCGGAAAC
The DNA here is from genome assembly GCA_963729485.1 of uncultured Verrucomicrobiae bacterium. GTDB lineage: Bacteria > Verrucomicrobiota > Verrucomicrobiia > Verrucomicrobiales > Akkermansiaceae > Luteolibacter. The sequence continues at coordinate 45,923 of CAVSNV010000009.1, read as the reverse complement.
GAGGGCCACTGCGAGCAGGAGATAGACCTGGGCGACGAGGGCTACGGTCGCGAATACCGAGACGGGTGTCACGATTCCGAAATGGAACAGAGTGAGTGGCAGCGAACCGAGCGAGGCTGCGGTGGATACGGCGAGTGCGTCCGCGAGCCACTGGCGGGAGCACAGCCAGCGTGTTTGCCACCATCCGGTCTCGCTCACCGGGAGCAGTGTTTCGCTCGCTGCGATCCACGCGAAACATTTCCGGGTGACGACGGTCGCAAGACCGATGGAAGCCACCACGCCGTAGGAAAGCTGGACTCCGGGTAAACGGATCATGCGCGGATCCCAGAGAAGCGTGACGAGAAGCACGGCCCCGAGCGCGTTGAGCAGATCCGTATCCCGCCGGAAAACGAAGGCTCCGAGAAATACCGCGCCCATCCATGCGGAGCGCACGGCGGCGGGGCCGTTTCCCGTCAGCCAGGCATAGCCGAACATGGCTGCGACGATGACGGGGACCGCCCGCCGCCGCTCCACTCCCGCCAGTTTCAGGAGAAACCACACCAGACTCCCCACCATCATCACGTGCATCCCGCTCACGGTGAAGACATGCAGGGTGCCGCTCTCGCGGAAGCGCCTGACCAGCTCGAGGGAATCCCGCGAGCGCTCGCCCACCACCACTGCCCTGATCACTTGCGCGGCTTGCCCTTCCGGTTCCAGTCCGGCGGTAATCGCATTCCGGAAGCCGCGTTTGACTCCGTATGCGGATTGCGAAAATGGCCCCGTCCATCGTTCGGAGCGCATCTCGCTCGCCCGGAAATCCGCGACAACACCCTCGTTTCTCAGTCGCTCACGTCGATCCGGCACACCCGGATTCCGCTCCGCCACCAGGGGGTGGAAAGTTCCGGTCGCCTTGAATTCCGTTCCGGAGGGGGCGGGTTCGCCTGTTCCGATCCAGCGGATTTTCGCAGCAGGCAGACCGGGAGTGGAGAGCCGGGCGTTCGCCGCCCAGCTACCGTCCTCGCCTTGGGCGTCTTCCACGAGTCTTGCCTCCACCACCTGCAGGCCAAGCGAGCCGAATTTCGCCTCGTACAGTTTGGCTGCGGTTCTCTCTCCAATGGGAAACCGCGAGACCTGCGGATACGGTCGCGGTGAAAAGAGCCGCCGCGCGCCATCCAGCGAGAAGCCACCCGATAGCTCCCGCTCCGAGCGCCCCGATCCACGCGAGGCCCGGTTGTGAGGCATCCAGAAGCAGTGCCAAGACCAAGACCAGCGCCAGCGGAAACAACGGGCGCTTGACCCAGACCTTTCCGATCGCGGTGGCCATCTGGGGCTACGCGATACCCCATTCGTGAAGTTTGGTCCTCGCGTTCGCGGAATGCCTCGACTCGGGGAACTGCTCCATGACCTGCTCCATGATCAATGCGGCGGACTCACGGTCCTCCATGCTTTCATCATACGTTTCCGCGAGTCTGAACATAAGGAAGGCCGCGTCGTTCTCCTCCCATTCCTGCCCCTCGATCGCTTCTCTCAAAGTCGCGACGGCGGCGGCCGGATCTTCCAGATTGTTGCGCTGGATCTTCGAGATTTCCACATACGGCATGCGGTTCATCGGATCCGACTCCGTGGCCTCGCGGAAGGACGCGATGGCACCTTCCCACTCGCCCTGCGCCATGAGCACCCGCGCATCGTGGTAAGGATCCCGCTCCACTTCCTCGCCGCTGTCATACACGGCATGCGTGAGTTTCTGTGCGAAACGCGGTAGCACTTCCGTGACGAACACGATCCCTACCAGGCCCGCGCTGAGAAACGCCAGCAGGATCCCGTTGAAAATACGGGTCCCTTCCACCGAGGCGATCTCCGATTTCAGCTCCGGGAGCTTCTCCTCGGGATCCCCGATGGCGAAGAGTTGATCTGCCTGATCCGTCAGCTGTTTTGCCTCGTCACCGGCCTTGTAAAACATAAACCAACTCCCTGCGACGAGGAGAGCGAGCACCACGATTCCGATATACTTTATCATCAGGCACCAATCTGAACATCAGCAGCTAACGGAAAAGCAAAATTTTACTCCGGGAGGTGATCTTCACAGTACTCTTTGCCATCCTCAGCGATCCGGAACTCCAGGTCCCTGTCGGAAACCTCCGTGGCATCGCACGCGACGCAGCGGTGGAACGTTTCGTCATCGGAAACTTTCTTCTTCTCGAATTTTTTGCGGCGTGCCGAAGCTTCCACGACGCGAGCTTGTCCGCGCATCGCGGGAACGCCCGCCCATAGCAGGTAATTTCCGAATCCGAGAATCAGATATCCGATGTAGAGCGGAGTCCCCAGCACACCCAGCACCGTGCAGCCCGCCCAGTAGGATACCCAGCCAACGGACCTGCACCGGGAGTATGAAAAACATCAGGAACTCATGCTTGGGGAACAGTGTCGCGAAGGCGAAAAAGGCGGACATGTAGATGAAAAACCCGCTGCCGGGCAGAGGTGCCGGGAAAATGAAGTTCGCAAGCAGCAGTCCCAGATAACCCGCGTAATAGAAAAGAGTGGTGCGGAACACTCCCCAAGCTCCTTCCAGCGCATCGCTCATCATGAAAGCGATCATCACCATGAAGAACAGGAACAGCATCGCGAATGCCCCCGGCTGGCCGACGCTTTCCGAAACGAAGACAAAAGTCACCACCCGCCAGATCTCCCCGGCGAAAATCCTGCTCTTATTGAAATCCAGGACTTCCCCGATGTGCGGGTTCATGAACTGGAGGAGAAACACCAGCACATGGAACAGCGCGTAGTACCGCAGCAGCCCCGGAAACTTCATCCACCCCAGCTTCCGCTCCCATTTGTCCAAAATTTCCATCCGCGCGAGCCTCACGCAGCCTGCCCGGCAATGCAAGCAATGAGCGGAAGGCCTCCGCCATTGCGATTGCTTCAGGCGACTCCATTGGTCACGATTTTTCCGATCGTCCCCCCTCGGAATGAACCCGCGCACCATACTTCGCATCCTCTCTCTCCTGTTCCTGCTCGTCGGGCTCTTTTTCTTCCGCAACGGGGACATCGATCCCGCTCCTCGGGATACGTGGGAAACCTATCACGGCAAGCTCAGCGAACTGACCATCACCGACAGCGCAAAACTCGGGCGCCGTGCCTTCCTCACCCTTTCCGGAGAAAGCCCCGAATCACGGTTCGCACTCAGTCACATCCAAAAGATCTCGGGTTTGGAGCAGAAACTCAGTGCCCTAGAACCCGGTAGCGAAATCTCCGCCGACGCCGTCCCCCGCGAGCTCGCCGGATGGGCCGCGCCCGAGGGTGAACCCCTGACTCTCCTCGTTCTGAAAAGTGGTGGGAAAACCCTCTTCGACCGCGATGACCAGATTCCTCTTTGGGTGAAATCGATGGGGATGATCATCAAGATCGTCGGAGGTCTCGTCAGCGCAATCGCCCTCCTCGTATTCGTACTCACTTTCTTCTGGAAAGCGCGGAAATGACCCTCCTCCCCACTAGGCAGGAGATTGGCCTTGAGACTTCCTACACCCGGCACACTCTTTCCCCGTGTCCGAAACTGTCCTCCACTCGCCCCTCGAAGCCGCCCACCTCGCGCTCGGCGCGCGCCTGATCCCCTTCGGCGGGTGGGCGATGCCGGTGCAATACACCTCCATCCTCAGCGAGCACGCGGCCGTCCGCACCAGCGCGGGAGTCTTCGATATCTCCCACATGGGCCAGGTCTTTGTGACCGGGGAAAACCATCTCGACTGGCTCGACCGCCTGCTCACCAACAACCTTTCCAAGCTCGCCCCCGGGCAAGGCCAGTATACCCTCATGCTCAATGAAAAGGGCGGCGTGATCGATGACCTCATCGCCTACCGGATTTCCGAAACCGAAACCCTGCTCATAGTCAACGCTTCCATGATCCCCGAGGATATCGCGTGGATGGAAAGCCACCTCGAATCCGGCGTGACCCTGCGCGACGAATCCGATGACTGGGCCGGACTCGCCATCCAGGGGCCGGATTCCGCCGAGATTTTCGGAAAGCTCTTCCCTTCCGAAAGCCTCCCTCCACGCAACGGGATTTCGAAAAACCCCGCCGGGGAAATCGTCTGCCGCACCGGCTACACCGGGGAGGACGGCTACGAGCTTTTCTGCCCCGCAGCCTACGGCCCCATCCTGTTCGAGTCCGCTATTTCCGTCGGGGCTATTCCCTGCGGCCTCGGCGCTCGCGATACCCTGCGGCTGGAAATGTGCTACCCGCTCAATGGCAACGACCTCTCGCCGAATCACTCGCCGATCGAGGCCGGTCTCGGCTTTTTCTGCGATCTGGGGAAACCGGATTTCATCGGTCGCGAAGTCCTCCTTTCCCAAAAGCAGAACGGCCCTGGGAAAAAGCTCACCGCCATCGAACTTACTGAAAAGGGTCCACCTCCGCGTCCCCATTACCCCGTTCTCAGCTCGGAAGGCGAAAATCTCGGAGAACTCTCGAGCGGAGTCCTATCCCCAACGCTGGGAAAAGGCATCGCCATGGCCTACCTGCCCGCGAAATTTTCCAAAACCGGCACCCCACTTCTCATTGATGTTCGAGGGAGGCGGTTCAAGGCCGTAACGGTGAAAAAACCCTTTCTAAAGAAACCGAAATAGTCCCAAATCACACCCATGAGCGCATCCGAAATTCCCGCCGATCTCCTTTTCCAATCCTCCCACGAGTGGGCACGTATCGAGGGCGACACGGCCACGGTCGGCATTTCCGACCACGCCCAGGAGGAGCTGACGGACGTGGTGTTCGTGGAGCTGCCGCCTCTCGGAAAAACAGTGGATGCGGGAGATCCCATCGCCGTCGTGGAATCCGTGAAAGCCGCTTCCGATATCTACTCCCCGCTCTCCGGAGAGGTCGTGGAGGTGAATCCCGCCGTTGAGGGTGATCCCTCGCTCGTCAACACCGACCCCTACGGAGCTGGCTGGATTTTCAAGATCAAGCTCTCCAGGCCGGAGCAGAGCGAAGGTCTGCTGACGCCCGCCGCGTATGGCGAGTCGATCGCGTGAAAAAACCGGCGCTCCGAGGTGGAGGCCGGCTTCTGGAAAACAGGAGAAGAGGACTCGCCGCCTGAAGGCGGCGCTCCTTCCCGCTTATGCTTTGTAGATGGTCTTGCCGGTGGAGCGGAGTTCGTCGCACGCTTGTTTCATACGGTCGCAGAGGCCCTGCTCGCCCGCTTTCAGGTAGGAGCGTGGGTCGTAGTGCTTCTTGTTGCCCACTTCACCGTCGATTTTGAGCACGCCCTCGATGTTCGAGCAGATGTGGGTGACGATGGGGCGGGTGAAGGCATATTGCGTGTCCGTATCGATGTTCATTTTGATCACACCGTAGTCGAGCGTTTCCTGGAGATCGTCGCTGGAGGTGCCGGATCCACCGTGGAAGACGAGGTCCATTTCCGCGTCCTTGCCGTGCTTGTCCATGACCGCTTTCTGGCCGTCCTTGAGGATGGTTGGCTTGAGCTTCACGGAGCCCGGTTTGTAGGCGCCGTGCACGTTGCCGAAAGTCGCGGCGAAGATGAAACGGCCGATCGGCTGGAGCGCTTCGTAAACTTCCACCATGTCCTCGGGGGTGGTGTAGAGCTTTTCGATTGGCAGGCCGGAGGTGTCGTGACCGTCTTCCTCGCCGCCCACGCAGCCCGCCTCGACTTCGAGGATGATGCCAAGCTCGGCGCATTCCTTGAGCAGCTCTTTGGAAATTTTCAGGTTCTCATCCAGCTCGACCACGGAGCCGTCGAACATGTGGGATTGGAAAAGCGGCCCCTTGCCGGCGGCGATGCGCTCGCGGGATGCCTGCAGAAGCGGTTTGAGGAAACTATCGACCTTGGCCGGGTGGCAGTGGTCGGTGTGGAGGGCGATGAGCACGTCGTGCTTCTCGGCGAGCATGTGGCAGGCCTCGGCCAGAACGATCGCTCCGAAAGCAGCCTCTTTCACGGAAGTGCCGGATGCGAATTCGCCGCCGCCGGTGGAAACCTGGATGATCCCGTCGGATTTCGATTCGGAAAAAGCTTTGAGCGCACCGTTGATGGTGGTCAGGGAAGTCACGTTGATCGCCGGATAGGCGTAACCACCCTCCTGGGCGGCATCAAGCATGGCGGCGTATTGTTCGGGAGTTGCGATAGGCATAACGCGGGCTGATTAGCCCAGAATCCCAGATGGCGCAAGGCTGAATGGTTCGAGGAGATTGCCAGATTGTCAGTTTTCAGGAAGACTTGGGTTGTGCTTGCTTTTCCCCGCCGGGGCGGATACATACTGCCGCCTCACGCCAGACAAGGTCCCGTGGTCCAATGGATAGGACGATGGCCTCCGAAGCCGTAGGTGGTGGTTCGATTCCACCCGGGACCACTTGGAGTGAGGTTTTGCGGACAGGCTTATTCGAGGCCCAGGATGGCTTTTGTTTCCTTACGCTTCTGGCGGGCTATCTCCGCTTCGTATGCGTTGAAGCCTTTGGGCACGACGCGTGAGAAATCGTCCCGTGCCACCCGTTTTTCCGCGGACGCACGGAAGACGGGCACCAGGGCGGCCAGCAGGATGATGGCTAGGGAAAGGGCTGCCGGGAGGGCGGCGACCGATGTCGCTTTTACGATCCGACTTTCTTTTTTCCCGAAATACATGCTGCCGAATCCGACCGGAATCGATGCGGCCCACAACGCGGCGAGGAAGGCGAGCGGTAGTATCGTCGGGCTCTCGGTGCTGATGGAGAAATGCCCGATCACGGGGTGAGCTGTGAGAAGGGCGAGAAAGCCGATCGCGGGAAGAATTGCGAAGGCGGGGCGGAGGCGGACCGCCAGGCCGAACGCGCCCAGTCGTTTCCCGAGCCGCCAGCGGATGACGGCCGGGGGGATCGTCAGGAGAAGCAGGATGATGAGGAAGTAGTGGACGGCGGGAAACAGCATCTGGTTGTGCCGGAGATTGAAATCCCTTCCGCCCAACGGGGTGTATCGCGTGATGAGGAGGGTGAACGCGGTCGGGACGATCACAGCGGCGGCCACCCATGCCCAGTCGATGGGGCGGAGCAGCAGATCGAGCCGTTTCGAAAGCACTTTCAGCGGGCGCGGCAGCAGTGAGCGGGATAGGAAAGCCGCGAGAGCCGCCAGCCCGAGAAGGGCGACGGCGACTGGCAGGAGGACGGTGGAATAGATGTCGTTCTCGGCCAATCTCCCCGGCGTGAGGGCATCCGGATCGAACGGAGGCGGGCTTGCCACCTGTCCGGAAAGACCGGAAGCGCTCAGGAACGTGAGTACGGAGCCTTTGTCCGCGATGATGTCCGACATGGGGTCTTCCCGGAGGCTCCTCGCGTTCGCATCGTCAATAAACGCCTTTCTCCTCACCTGCATTTTCTCCGCCAGCTCCGGGAGGCCGAGCCGCTCCGCGCCGAAGTGGAACGCGTGCGCCGTGCCCGCCGCGCTGACCGCATAGACCAGTTCGCCGACGAGATGGGTGCCAGGCGAGCGCAAGAGCTGGGCGAGAAAAGCCTCGTTTTGTGCGAACAGTTCCAGGAAACCCGTTGTGTCCCCCTCCAGGGAGAGGAAATACGCTTTCGCGGAAATCAGGTCGGCGACTTTCCGGATCGAGATGATCTGGGTGCTCTGCCCTGCGAAATATCCGAGCGTCCGGATGCGTGGGATGAGGCGATCCTGGTCGAAGAGAGGAAATCTGGCCTCGGCCAGACTGGTCTCATAGGTGTCGAAGCGAGGGAGCGCGCTTGCGGCGGCGATCAGCTCCAGGGCTGCGTCGAATTCCTCCTCGTCGTTGATTTTCCAGACGGTTTCATCCGGGATCTCACGGAGTTTCTTCGACCCGACATAGCGGGCGGGCTTCGTAGCGGTGGGCATGACTTTTTCAAAGGAATCCCCGCCGTCGCGAGCCGCCGCGTTGTAGAGGGGGAAGGAGTTTTCCGGATCGATGCGGGCGGATGTCTCGAAGGTATCCTTCGGGTAGCTTGTCGTTTTCGGAAAAAAACTTCCCGGCATATTCGGTGTGGAAATCGGGGCGGGAAGGAGCGCTGAGGTGCAGGAGCTCCTTCTGCCGGAAGCTCGGGCAGATCGGGATCGCCGAGGAGAAGCCGTTGGTCCGGTGTGAGGTTTTCCGGCGTGCGGATTTTTGGCTCCTCGGAATAACCGTAGCTCGCCAGAGACTGCAGATCCCGCAGCCCGTTCCTTATCTTCACGGCTGGAATCGCCAAAAGCAGGAAGGCCACTCCCGCGCAGATATGGAGACAGATTCGCCATAACCGGGGGAACCTTTTTCCGTCCGCTTTTTCCAAACGTGAGAGATTTTCGGGAACTTCCGGGTCGTCCGCATCGAAATTCTCCTCCAGCATCGCGTTGGCGGCAAGGCGCTGTTCGGCGTTGTCGGCGAGGGGCTTGGTGGCGGCTTCGATGAGCGGGTGGGTTTCGGGAAACACGTGTAGGAATGGGGCGGGTTGTGAAACGGAAGGGACTTACCGGAAGCCGAGGATCGTGTTGAGTTCCTTCCTCTTTTGAGCGGCGACTTTGTATTCGTAGGCACCCAGGTCTGCGGCGGCGGGGTCGATATGGAAGAGCGTGTCCTGCTTGAGCCAGTGTTTTTCGGAAGCCAGAAGCAAGGGGAGAATCAGGCAGAGGCAGATGACGGCTATCCCATATGCCGGTAGGAGCGCGCATACGGTGCTGGCTCTGAGAAGGCGGCGGGTAGAGCCCTTTCACCAGCACGACGAGGGCTTTCAGAAGGACGATCACGAGCCAGAGGGCAGGGACGGATGCGAGTGCGAGGAGAGCGGTGTCTGTCGGTCCTGTGCGGACAAGAACCGGATACGCGGCCAGCGACCACAGGAGGATGAGGGTCAGGACGGCGGGAAAGATCCATCCGGCCCCCGGTTTGGCTCCGAATGGCGCGAGGCGTTTCGAGAGCCGCCACCGTATCAGCACCGCCGGTGCCGTGAGCAGGCTCATCAGGATGGCGAGAAGTTGCACGCCGGGAAAAGCGAAGCGGAAGTGCTGGATTCCGTAATCGCGGCCACCGAGCGGACCGAGGCGGTTGATGGAGAGGTAAAGGATGAGGGGAAACATGATGCCGCCGAGAAAGATCCATGTCCAATCGGACGGGCGCAGGAGGCGGGCGAGGAGCCGGGCGGGGCGAAGGACCGGGGCCGGTGACAGGTAGCGGGCGAGAAACACAGGGATGCCGGCCAGCCAGATAGCGATCGCGGCGACCAACAATCCGACGCGGGTCGTAATCTCGTGGTCGACGATCCGGAGGGGGCGGAGGTCGGACCCGAGGATCTCAGGGGGGTCTCTACCTGGTTTGAAATGAGAGGAAGATAGAGGGCGGTGAGATAGGAGCCCCCGGCGTTCGAAGTCGTCTGGCCCGGGCCGGGCATCACGGAGGCTCCTCGCGTCGCGCATTTCCCGAATCCGCAGGTTTTCCCGTCCGAATTCTCCTGCCAAGTCATGGATACCAAGGGTCTCGGCGGCGGATTGGAAATACTGGGCGGTCATTGAGACCACGACGAGATTGACCAGTTCGCCGACCAGCATGGTATCGGGATTGTTGGAAATGCCTGTGACGAAATGTTTCCGGATATCTACGAGTTTTAGGAATTGTTCCTGCTGTCCTTCGGTTGCAGCCATCTGTGCCTGGGCCGCGAGAATGTCGGCGATTTTTCTCATGGCGATCAGGCTCCCGACATCGCCCCAGGCGTAGGATGAAAACGCGATCCGATCCGTGAGTGTCTTGTCCGGGAGGAGTGGAGCACGGAGGCGCGTCATCCGATTGACATAGGTTTCGAAATCAGGAAGAAGGGCCGCTTTTTCAATCAGAGAAAAGGCCCGGGAGAACGCTTCGGAATCTTTGATTGAGAAGTCCTTGTCCCTCGGGAACGGGGAGAGTCTGACGCCATCCTGAAAGCGGTCAGGCGGGCGGGGATCAGCTTTCCGCGGTGTACTCTCCACGGCCTCCCTGCCAATCCGGGCGGCGGCGTAGTATAGGAAATACGAGTTATCCGGCGCGATACGGGCAACCGTTTCAAAGTAGTCCGGAGGCAGCGATTCGTGTTCCCTGGAATAGGCTCCAACATATTCGCTGTAGAATGCCGGATCGTCCGGGTCGGTCCCGGTGAGTTGTTCCAGCCTCTGCAGATCGGAAAGCCCGGGATCCGGGAAAAGCAGCCTTTGCTCCCGCGTAAGGGTGGAGGGGAGTGGAGGTGGATCGGGTGGCATGAAGATCGTGCTGCCGACCGAGGATTTCGCGAGCCGATAGGTCGGGAGAACATGGAAGATGGAGAATGCCAGGAAGACGGTGGCGACGATGCCGGGGATGAGATGGCTGTCCACGGAGCGCTTTTTCGAACGAACGGCCTCAAGTCGCGCGAGAGTTTCCGGAATGGTGGAATCGTTCGCATCGAAGTTTTCCTCCAACATCGCGTTCGCGGCCAGGCGCTGTTCGGCGTTGTCCGCGAGGGGCTTTGTGGCGGCTTCGATGAGCGGATGGGTTTCGGGAAGCACAATTTGGGAGCGTGGGATTCCGCGGGTGGTTTGGCAAACCGCTTTGTGGCGGCTGCTCAGACACCGGCGATGGCGAAGACGAGGGCGGTGAGCATGGCTCCGATCCCAAGATAGAGAGCGGTCGCCATTCCGGCGTGGGAGGTTTTTTCAAATCCGATGCCGCCCCAGAACCACCGGAAGTGGATGAAGATGGCGGCGCAGGCGTAGACGACAGCCATGGCCTTCGCGGCATCGCCGGTGAGATCGAAGCTGCTTTCCTGATGCGAAAGACTGAACCAGATGGCTTTGCCGGTGATCCATGCCAGGGCTGCGAAGAAGGCGGCCAGGATCGGCGCTACGATCCCCAGGCCGACGAAGGATAGCCAAGCGGTGGTGCGCGGGGTGGCGAGATTTTCCGCGAGATCACTGATGTCCTCACCCGGCTTTTGACTGAAATTCATCGCGGCCGGGGAGGGGAGGTCGGATGAGAAGGGATCTTATTTCCCCCAGCGCTCCATGAGCGTTTTCGCCATGTCGCTGGGAGTTTCGGCGACGGCGATTCCGCACTCGGCGAGGATCTTTTTCTTCGCTTCCGCGGTATCTTCCTCTCCGCCGACGATGGCTCCGGCGTGGCCCATGCGGCGGCCCGGAGGCGCGGTCGCGCCGGCGATGAATCCGGCGATGGGTTTCTTGCAGTTGTCCTTGGCCCAGCGGGCGGCCTCGGCCTCGGCATTGCCGCCGATCTCGCCGATCATGATGATGGCCTCGGTCTCGTCGTCGTCGTTGAACATTTTCAAGACATCGAGGTGATTGGTGCCGTTGATCGGATCTCCGCCGATGCCGACGCAGGTGCTCTGGCCGTAGCCCAACTGCGTGAGCTGGAAAACCGCCTCGTAGGTGAGCGTGCCGGAGCGGGAGACCACGCCGACGTTGCCGCGTTTGTGGATGTAGCCCGGAGCGATGCCGATGCGGCAGCCACCGTGGCTTTTCTCCCCGAGACCCGGTGTGACGAGACCCGGGCAGTTCGGGCCGACGAGGCGTGATTTGGAGCCTTTGAGCGCTTCCTTGACCTTCATCATATCCATCACGGGAATGCCTTCGGTGATACAGACGATGAGTTCCACACCCGCGTCCATCGCTTCGAGAATGGCATCCGCAGCGAACGGAGGCGGGACGAAAATCGCGGAGGCGGTGGCACCGGTTTCGTTCACCGCCTGCCCTACCGTATCGAAAATCGGGACGGTGTTCTCGAATTTCTGTCCGCCTTTTCCGGGAGTGACTCCGGCGACGAGCTTGGTGCCGTAATTGAGTGAGAGCTTCGCGTGCTTCGCGCCGAAGCTGCCGGTGATGCCCTGCACGAGGACCTTGGTGTTTTCGTCAATGAGGATGGCCATGGTTTCTAGTTTGTTGATTTTGGGGAAATTCAGACTTCGAGTTTTTCGAGAATTTCTGATGGGATTTTTTCTGTAAGTTCGGGGTGCGTCTCCAGCAGGCGGGAGATGTCGAGCAGGTCTTTCATACGCTTGCTGCCACGGCGGTCGGGCGCGGAAAAGGCGGCAAGCTTTTCCTTCAGGGTATCCTCCAGGGAGGCGACACGCATCAGGATTCCGTGGACTTCGGTTGGCAAAGAGCGCGACGGAAAATCCATATACATCGCCTCCGTGCTGATCTGGATCGAGACCTTGGACTCGCCTTTGAAGCTGATCGACCAGTCGAATCGCCTTTCTTCAAATCCCAGCGATTTGAGGGTGGCGACCGCTTCCTCCACTTTTTCGGCAGCGATCACCAGGTCGACATCAGCGGTGGCCATCGGCTCGGCAGCCCAGTGGTTTACAGCCAGTCCGCCGATCATACACCAGGAAATTTCACGCTCTTCCAAAGCGGTCACAAGACGCATCACGTCCTTTGCACCACCCAGAGTCTGCCAGTCGTAAAATTGCCGGAGGGTCATCGGACCGTATTGTTTCAGCCGACCGCTTTCACGATCTTCTCGGCTCCGTCCGCCATGTCGTCGGCGGCTACGATGTCCAGGCCGGAGGCGGCGAGTGTGGCTTTTCCTGCCTCGACGTTGTTGCCTTCGAGGCGGACGACGAGGGGGATGGGGAGGCCGGTTTCCTTGGCGGCGGCGATGACGCCCTCGGCGATGACGTTGCAGTCCATGATGCCGCCGAAGATGTTGATCAGGATGCCTTTGACGTTCGGATCACCGAGGATGATTTTGAACGCGGCGGTCACCTGCTCCTTGGAGGCGCCGCCGCCGACGTCGAGAAAGTTCGCCGGCTCGCCGCCGTAGTGCTTGATGATGTCCATGGTGGCCATGGCGAGGCCGGCTCCGTTCACGAGGCAGGCGATGTTCCCGTCCAGGCCGATGTAGTTCAGATCGTATTCGGAAGCGGCGACCTCACGCGGGTCCTCCTCTTCCTTGTCGCGCATGGCGACGATGTCCGGGTGGCGGAAAAGCGCGTTGTCATCGAAGCCGAATTTCGCGTCGAGCGCGAGCACCCGGCCGTCCGGAGTGGTGACGAGCGGGTTGATCTCCAGCATCGAGCAATCGCATTGGATGAAGAGTTTGTAGAGATTCTTGAGAAGTTTTCCGAATTGCTTGGCGATGTCTCCGGAGAGGCCGAGTTCCGCGGAAATTTTCCGGATCTCGTAGCCCTGGAGACCGAGAAGCGGATGGACGACCTGGCGGAAGATTTTCTCCGGAGTGTCGTGGGCGACATCCTCGATGCTCATCCCGCCCTCGGTGGAGGCGACGATGACGGGCGCGCAGGTATCGCGGTCCATGAGGATGGCGAGGTAGTATTCGTGAGTGATGTCCACGGCCTCGGCGACCATTACCTTCCGCACCACGCGGCCTGCCTCACCGGTCTGCACGGTGACGAGGGTTTCATTGAGCATTTTCCCGGCGAACTCAGCCGCCTGCTCCGGGCTGTCGATGAGGTGCACGCCGCCTTGGAAGCCGTTTTTGAAATGGCCTTTCCCGCGCCCGCCCGCGTGGACCTGCGCCTTGATGACGAGTTTGGAACCGGCGAATTCCTTCGCAGCGGCGGCCGCCTCCTCCGGGCTCGCCGCCACTTTCCCTTGCGGGCTTGGCACTTGGAAACGGTCGAAAAGCTCCTTCGCTTGGTATTCGTGGATGTTCATAGGATCAAAATTCAGGCAAAAACCGCGCGAAACTAGCCGCCTACCGGCGAGGCGGTCAAGCAGCCCCTTGGTTTATTTCAGGCACCGGCTATTTAAAGTCTGGAGAACTTGCGGGTGAGATTCTGATGAACCTTGTTGAGCAACAACATCTCGTGTCCTCCCACCCCGCGGCCTTGCAGAGACGACATCGCGGCCAGCAGATCGAACAGGTTCTGCCGGACCCCGTCATCCGGGATGATGCTCTGGACCCAGAATACGGCGGCATGACGTGTGCCGCGCGTCACCTCGCGAACCTGATGGAGAGCGTGGGTGTGGTAGATGAAGGCATCGCCGGCCTTGAGCTTCATCTGGCGCAGGCCGCCCGGAGATTCCACTTCCAGCTCGCCTCCTCCGTAGCTTTCCGGATCGTCGAGGAATAGCGTGATGGAAAAGTCACGGCGCATGAGATCGGGCGGACTGGAGATGGCCGCATCGACGTGGAAGCCGTAGCTCATCCCCTCGGCGTGGCGGTTGATGAGAGGTGCGCTGACCGTGTGCGGAGCGGCCCATGCCTTGAAGAGTTCGTGTCGCATCAGGGCGGTCACCAGCACCGCATCGAGTTCCGACGCGCCTTCGCTTTCGCGCTCCAGCTGCTGGTTGTTTTTCGCTTCCTGGGCCAGTCCTGTCGCGGTCAGCTTCCCGTCCACGAAAGCCGCGGCCTGCAGTTCTTCACGAACGAAGGCCAGCTCCTCTCCGGTGAGCACGTCGGGGAGATTCAGCATCTCGGAGGGTCGGTTCAGCCCTGTTGCCTGCGGCGGCGGAGGGCAGCGGCAGCGAGTCCGGCAAGTCCGAGAGCGGCAGTGCCGGTTTCCGGAACGGCACCGATGCGGTAGTTGTGGGTGGCATTGCTCGACTCGTTGCTGATCTGGAATCTCACCAGGCCATCTGCGGGAACCGTGAAATCGAACGTTCCGGTCCGGGTCGTGCCGCTGTTGAAAAAGGCGGAACCGGAATTCACGAGCGAGGTGCCGGAAGTGTGGGCGACCACGTTGACAAATGTATCCAATTGACCACCCATGTCCTGGGTGCCACCGAATTCGAAGGGGATCGAGGCCATCGCATTTCCGGTCATCGAAACGAAGAAATAGTCCCGACCGTCAGTGCCTCTGGTTCCAGTGGTCATTGTTCCCGTCACCGCCGAGTCGGAAAGAAAGTCTGCGAAAGTCAAGGTCAGGTCGGTCGGCATGCCGAAATCGTCGCTCAGGTCCCCATCGATTGATTCGTCATACACCGTCAGCATGGTCGCGGCATTGGCATCGGTGAGGGCAAGGCCAGCGAAGGCCGCTCCGAGGAGCAGATTGGTGTTGAAAGCGTTCGGTTTCATGAAGTTGCCAGACTTGTTCGGGACTTTGGTAAGTGATGTCAATAATTAAGATTTCTAGAGGAGTTTGCCGGGAGCGGATTTGACATGTCCGTCGATTCTTTCAGAGTCCTCGGAAATGAAAGCCCTGCTCGCTACTTTGCTTCTAGCCTCGTTTCTCCACGCCGCTGAGAAGCCCCGCAACATCGTCTTCTTTCTCGTAGATGATCTCGGGGTGAAGGATATCGATATCGATGGCTCGGATCCGTTCTACGAGACGCCGAATCTGGAGAGATTCGCGAAAACGGCGGTGAATTTCACCAACGGCTACGCGAGCTGCCCGGTATGCTCGCCCACGCGCTCCGCGATCATGACAGGGCAGAATCCGGCCCGCACCCATCACACGGACTACTTCGGTGCGCCGAACCAGTTCAAGAATGCGGTCCCGGCGGACTACGATCCGGTCGAGGATTTCGGACAGGCGGGGAAAAAACAGAGACACGGGGACTACCCGCTCTGGCCCGCCCCGTATGTCAACAACCTCGCCCACTCCCACACGACACTCCCGGAGGCCCTGAAAAAACAGGGTTACGCCACCTTTTTCGCCGGGAAATGGCATCTCGGCGGCAAAGGCTTTCTCCCGCAGGACCATGGGTTCGACGTGAATATGGGCGGTATCGACAAGGGCGGCCCGTATGGCGGGAAAAAATATTTTTCTCCCTATGGAAACCCGCAGCTGGAGGACGGCCCGGACGGCGAGTTCCTTACCACGCGCCTGGCGGAAGAGACCTCGGAATTTATCAGGAAACACAAAGACAAGCCGTTCCTCGCGTATTTCTCCTTCTACGCCGTGCATCAGCCCATCATGGCTCCGCCGGAACTGGTGGAGAAATACAAGAAGAAGCGGGAGAAGCTCGGGCTGAAAGACGAATTCGCCCCCGAGCCGCCGCGTGAGAACCGCACCGTGCGCTCCCACGCCGTTTATGCCGCTCTTCTTGAAGTCATGGATGATGCGGTAGGGAAAGTGCTCGATACGCTCGAAGAGGAAGGTCTCGCGGAGAACACCCTGGTCATCTTCACCTCGGACAACGGAGGCCTCTCCACCTCGGAAGGCTCGCCAACCTCGAACCTTCCCTTCCGTGCCGGAAAAGGCTGGCTCTACGAGGGAGGTATCCGCGTTCCGCTGCTGGTGCGCGATCCGCAATTCCCGCATGGTGGCGCCTCCACCGCCGAGCCGGTCTACTCGACCGATTTCTACCCGACCATCCTCGCCGCCACCGGCCTCGATCCGCTGCCCGAGCAGCACAAGGACGGCGTTTCCTTCCTTCCATATCTAGAAAATCCCGCGAAAAAACCCGACGACCGGCCTCTCATCTGGCATTATCCGCATTGGGGAAACCAGGGCGGCTCGCCCGGCGCGGCCATCCGCGAGGGGAAATGGAAACTCATCCGCTGGGAGTGGCCCGCGCGGACGGAGCTTTTCGATCTGGAGGCGGATCCCGGCGAGCACAAGGACCTCGCCTCCGAGTATCCGGAAATCGTCAGCGGCCTGAACAACCGCATCGACAGCTTTCTCTCCGAAGCCGGTGCCTACCGGACCTCGGAGAACCCTCGCTTCAAGGGTGAGTTCAAGAAGTGGTGATCCACCCGCTTGCCCCCCGGCCCGGGATCTGCTTTTCTATCAAGCATGGGGAAGATCACCACGCATGTGCTCGATATTTCGTCGGGAAAACCCGCGCAGGGCGTAGGCGTGAAACTGTTCCTGGATGGCGATCTGCTTCACGAAACCGTCACCAATACCGATGGTCGCTGCGATTCCCCGCTTATTGAGAATCCGGCACCCGGTTCCTATGAGCTGGTGTTTTCCATAGGCGATTTCTACCGCGCGAAAGGGACGGAAAGCCCGTTCCTCGGCGAAGTCCCGGTGCGTTTCCTGGTGGAGGCCGGGGCATCCTACCACGTGCCGTTGCTGTGCACCCCGTGGTCTTATTCCACTTACCGCGGGAGCTGAAATACCATGGAGCTTCCCCTGCAAACCGCGCTCTCCCGCCTCGAAAGCCTCGGCCGTATCAGCGACAGCCCGCACCATCTCGTCCGCACTTTCCTCTCTCCGGCGAACCTGCGCGCCGCCCGCGCCATGATCACCTGGATGCAGGAACTAGGGATGGAAACGGCGCACTCCGCCGACGGCACCGTCCGCGGTATCCTTCACGGCACCGATCCATCCGCCGCGCCGCTCTTGCTCGGCTCTCATATCGATACCGTGATCGATGCCGGGAAATACGACGGCGCGCTCGGCCTGATAGCGGCTCTGGGCGCTCTCGAGGTTCTGAGGGAAAATGCCGTCACCCTGCCGTTTTCAATCCACCTGCTCGCCTTTTCCGATGAGGAAGGCACCCGTTTCCAAACGACCTACCTCGGCAGCCGCGGCATTGTCGGCAAGCTGGATGAGGCGACTCTCGCCCGCACCGATACCGCCGGAATCTCCATCGCCGCCGCCTTGGAAAAAGAAGGCTGGCTGGAAGGTGCCGAGGAAATTTTCTACGGAAAAGGAGATGCGCGCGGCTACGTGGAAGTCCACATCGAGCAGGGCCGCGTCCTCGAGGAAGCGGGGGAGGCGGTGTGCGTCGTCTCGGGGATCGCCGGGCAATCCCGCTTCTCCGTGAGCGTCACAGGCCGTGCCGATCACGCCGGAACCACTCCGATGGAGCTACGTAGCGACGCGCTCACCGGGGCTGCCGAATGCGTGCTCGCCGTCGAGAAAATCGCTCGGGAAAACGCCGCCCTGGTCGCCACTGTCGGCAAGCTTGAAGTCCGCCCCGGAGCCTCGAATTCCATTCCGCAATCGGCCGTTTTCACCATCGACCTACGCCACCCGGAGGACTCCGAACGTGCTTCGCACCAGTCGGATCTGGAGAAAACTTGCGGAGAAATCTGCCGGAACCGCGGCCTCAACCTCGCCTGGGATCTCGTTCAGGAAAACGACGCGGTGCCCTGCGATCCCGGACTCACCGCTCGCCTCGAAGCCTCCACCCGGAAAGTCACCGGCACCGCCCGCCTACTCGCCAGCGGGGCCGGGCACGACGGAGTTGCCCTCTCCCCTGCCATGCCCATCGCCATGCTTTTCGTGCGGTCTCGGGACGGCCTGTCCCACCACCCGGACGAATGTACTTCCGACGAAGACATCACCATCGCCGTCCGAGTTCTTGCCGATTTTCTAACAGACTTTTCCCATGAGTGAGCACGACCTCATCATCCACGGCACTGCCCCCGGTGGTGGAGCGTTTTCACTCGCTGTTTCCGAGGGGAAAATCGCTGCCGCCGGTGACGATGTCACTGGTTCGGCGGAGCGTGAGATCGATTTCGGGCCGGACATGATCCTGCCCGGCTGGATCGACGCCCACGTGCATTTCAACGAACCGGGTCGCACGGAATGGGAAGGGATCAGCACCGGCTCCCTCGCGCTCGCGGCCGGTGGTGGCACCGCGTATTTCGACATGCCGCTCAACTCCACTCCGCCCGTCACCAGTCTCGGCCGGCTGGAGGAGAAGCGCCGGATCGCCGAGCGGAAATCCCGTCTCGATTTCGCTCTCTGGGGTGGTCTCACTCCGGATTCCCTCGATTTCATGGAGGAGATGGCCGGCGGAGGAGCCATCGGTTTCAAGGCCTTCATGTGTCACTCCGGCCTCGACGAATATCCGGCGGCGGATGAGAAGACTCTGCGAGCAGGCATGAGAACAGCCAAGAACCTCGGTCTGCCTGTAGCCGTGCATGCGGAAATTTCCCATTCCATGAACGTGGAGGGAAAGGACATGGCCGCGTGGATTGCCTCGCGTCCGAGAGAGTTCGAGCTCGCCGCCATCCGCCTCGCGCTGGGTCTTGCGGAGGAAACCGGCAGCGCGCTCCACATCGTCCACGTCACCTGCCATGAGGGAATCGATCTGGTTTCCGAAGCGAAAAGCCGGGGCATCGATGTCACTGTGGAAACCTGCCCGCACTACTTGCTGATGACGGACGAGGATGCGTGCCACATCGGCGCCCCCGCCAAATGCGCGCCTCCCCAGCGCCCTGTCGAAACCGTTTCCGCCCTGTGGGAACGGTTTCGCTCGGGAGCCATCGATACCCTCGGCTCGGATCACTCGCCCTCCTCCCCGGATCTGAAAACGGGCGATGACATGTTCGCCATCTGGGGTGGCATCGCCGGAATCCAGCACGGCCTCCCTCTGGTTCTTGCGCAGGAAATGAATCTCATCCCACAGATCCGAGGCAATGTCGCCAAGCGTTTCCGCCTCCCTCACAAAGCCCCCTTCACTCCCGGAAGCGACGCGGATTTCATCATCGTGAAATGCCTCGAGCATACCATTGCCCGCGAGGAACTGCTCACCCGCCATCCCGTTTCTCCTTACATAGGACGCACCTCGTCCCTTGAAATCGCCGCCACCTACCTTAGGGGGGAGAAGGTCACTTCCGCTACCAGAGGCCGATTTCTGAAACCCGCTCCCATCTGAAATGCACACCCGCACAAACGTAAAGCTCCGCCACGCACTCATCGCCCCGGACGGTCATGTTCCCTCCGCCTTTCCCGGTTGGGAAAACGCCACCGGCTATGTGATGCTCTCGCCCGCCATGGGTGCCTGTGTTTCGCAGATTCTCATCACCTTCGGGGGAAACGGCGGCACCTGCCCCTTCGATGCGGACGAGCACGAGCACGCGCTCTACGTGGAAACGGGTGAGTGCACCATCACCCTCGAGGGTGCGGAATCCATCAGGCTCGGCCCCACGGGTTTCGCGTTTCTCCCTTTCGAAACGTCTTTCCGCATCGAGGGAAGCGACGATGCCCGCCTCACGCTCTTCCGCAAAATCTTCGAGCCCCACCCGGATCTCGATTTCCCACCCGTCGTTTCCGGCCACGCCGGCGAAGTCCCGGACGAAGCTTTCATGGGCAACGAGCGCGCGCGCCTGCAGACTCTTCTTCCCGTCGATCCGCGCTACGATCTCGCGATCAACATCTTCACCTACCAGCCCGGCGCGACCCTTCCTTTCGTGGAGACACACATCATGGAGCACGGCATGCTCATGCTTGCCGGACAAGGTATCTACCGCCTGGAAAACGACTACTACCCTGTCGAAGCGGGCGATGCGATCTGGCTGGCCCCCTACTGTCCGCAATGGTTCGCCGCCATCGGTGACGTGCCGGCCTCCTATCTTTATTCCAAGGACATCCACCGTCTGCCATGACCGCCACCCTTACGATCAACCGGGTCCCGGTCGATGTCTCGGGCGTGCCTCTTGAGGAAAGCGTCCTGGATTTCCTGCGCCGAACCGGCAACACCGGATCAAAGATCGGTTGCAACGAAGGCGATTGCGGAGCCTGCACCATCCTGTTGTTGGAAAAGGAAGGTCCTCCCCGGGCGATCAACGGTTGTCTGGCGCTCGTCCACTCACTCGCCGGAAGGGAAATTCTCACTGCGGAAGGCCTCTCAGCGGACGACGGGACCCCGCACCCGGCGCAGAAGGCCATGATCGATTGCAACGGCTCCCAATGCGGATACTGCACACCCGGCATCGTCTGCTCGCTCGCGGAGTCCGCCGCACGAGGAACTACTAGAGACCCAGTATCAGTGGCCGACCAGCTTTGCGGAAACCTCTGCCGCTGCACCGGCTACCGCCCGATCCGTGAAGCCGCCGCCATGGTTCCGCGGACCGATGTTGCTACCGCCCCCGATTCGAAGCCAACCGGCACCCCCACCTACCACGCGCCCGCCACTCTGCAGGAAGCCCTGCTTCTGAAATCCACCCATCCGGCGGCACAGTTCATCGTGGGGGCCACGGAAATCGCCGTTCTGATCAACAAGCACCACCTGCGCCCCGAGCTTCTGATATCTCTCGAGCATATCGCCGAGTTACGTTCGTTCGAGAAAAACGAAACCGGATGGCACATCGGTGCCGCCCTGCCGCTCACCGATCTGGAGGAAAATCTGGCCGGCGAGATCCCCGCCATGGCCGCGATGCTGCGTCTGTTCGCCTCCCGCCAGATCCGCCACCGGGCCACGCTCGGCGGCAATCTCGCCACCGCTTCTCCCATCGGAGATTCCGCGCCCGTTCTGCTCGCGCTCGACGCATCGGTCACCCTCTCCTCTTTGGATGGCGGGCGCACCGTCCCGCTCGCGGAGTTTTTCACCGGCTACCGGGAGACTGTCATGCGGGCGGGCGAGATCCTAACAACCGTCCACATCCCCGCCGATCCACCAGGGCGATGCGAGTTTTACAAAGTTTCCAAACGCCGTGAAATGGACATCTCCACAGTCTCCGCGGCGATCCGCCTGGTGACGGATGAAAAGGGGAAAATCACCACTGCCAGGCTCGCTTACGGAGGAGTCGCCGCCACTCCCGCCCGCGCCGCCGGGATAGAGAAAGCACTCGTCGGACTCACCTTTTCCGAGGCTGCTTCCGAGCAGGTTCTCGAGGATCTGACCACCACCTTCGATCCGCTCGACGACCACCGCGCCAGTGCCGCTTACCGCCGAAGCCTCGTGCGGGATCTTTTCCTGAAATATCTCGCCGGTGAATCCCAGAGCATCCCTGCCCCCGTTCTGACCGAGCCTGTGATGGATCCCGCCGCACCTCCCCACGAGTCAGCTCTCGGGCACGTCACCGGCTCCGCACGCTACACGCATGATATCGCGCTGCTGGGAAATCCTCTGCATGTCTGGCTCGTTCGCTCCACCTTTGCCGCAGGGACATTGGAAGGCGTGGATGTTTCCGAAGCGCTGAAACAACCGGGGGTGCGCGCCGTTCTGACCGCGGACGACGTCCCCGGCCATAACAACACCGGCCCCTCCCGCCAGGACGAGCCGCTGTTCGCATTCGGGAAAATCGAATTTCACGGCCAGGTCATCGCCGCCGTTGTCGCGGACACGCCGGAGCAAGCGCGGCTTGCCGCCACCCATGTGAAAATTACCTGCACGCCGGGCGTTCCACTCATCGGGATCGCGGCGGCCATCGAGGCGGGATCCTTTCACACAAATCCGCATCTACTACGTCGGGGCGAGGTGGATGACGCTATCAGGCAGGCCCCGCACCGTATCGAAGGGGCCTTGCACATCGGTGGCCAGGAACAGTTTTATCTTGAGACGCAAGCCGCGCTCGCGGAGCCGGACGGGGAGGGGGGAGTCTTCATCCGCGCCTCCACCCAGCACCCGAGCGAGACGCAGACCATCGTCGCGGAAATCCTCGGCTGGCCGCGGCACCGGGTCGTGGTCGAGTGCCCGCGCATGGGCGGTGGATTCGGAGGAAAGGAAACGCAGGCGAACCCGTGGGCTTCGATCTGCGCGCTCGCCGCCGTCCGCACCGGGAAAGCCGTCACCCTCCAGCTCGACCGGGATCACGACATCGAGAGCACCGGCAAGCGGCATCCGTTTCTCGCGGAATACAAAGTCGGCTATCATCCGGACGGGCGCCTGCACGCCGCGGATATCCGTCTCTTCTCGGATGGCGGATGGTCGCTGGACCTCTCTCTGCCGGTGAACGACCGCGCCCTGTTCCACCTCGATAACGCGTATTATATACCCCACGTCCGTTTCGAGGGCCGCGTTTGCAAGACCAACGTGACTTCGCACACCGCCTTCCGGGGATTCGGCGGGCCGCAGGGTGTGCTGGTCATCGAGGAAATCATCGGTCGCATCTCTCTCCATCTCGGCCTCCCGCCCGATGAGGTCCGGAAGCGCAATCTCTACCACGGGGAAGGGGAGACGAACACCACCCACTACGGAGCGGATGTCAGCGGCAACCGGCTTTCGAGGATCTGGGAGGAACTACTAGAGTCCTCGGAATTCAGCAAACGTTCGCGAGAAATTTCAGAATGGAATGCCGGGCACCCGCACACCAAGCGCGGCATCGCCATCACGCCGGTGAAATTCGGAATCAGTTTCACGCTGAAGCATTACAACCAGGCGGGAGCGCTCGTCCTCATTTATGCGGATGGCTCCGTGCAGGTGAATCACGGCGGCACCGAGATGGGCCAGGGCCTGCATACGAAAATCCTTTCCGTGGCCATGCGGGAGCTGGGCCTGCCCGCCGACCGCATCCGCCTGATGCACACCCGCACCGACAAGATCCCGAACACCTCCGCCACCGCCGCGAGCTCCGGCTCCGACCTGAACGGAATGGCCGTGGCCGATGCCTGCGCCACTTTGAAAAACCGCCTGGCGACACTCGCCGCCCTCGAGTTCGGGTGCGAACCTGCGGAAATTCGTTTCGGCGACGGATGCCTGAAATCTCCCGCCGGGAAATCACTTACCTTTTCCGAGATCGCCGTGATCGCCTACACCCAGCGGGTCCAGCTTTCCGCGACAGGCTACTATCGCACGCCGGATCTGGAGTGGGACTGGTCGCAGGAGAATCCCAAGGGCCGCCCGTTTTTCTACTACGCGTTCGGAGCCGCCGTGAGCGAAGTGGAGCTGGATGGTTTTACCGGGATCCACCACAACCGCCGCACGGATATCCTGCACGACGCGGGCGATTCCCTTAATCCCGCCATCGACCGGGGGCAGATCAAGGGTGGCTTCGTGCAAGGCGCGGGCTGGCTCACTTCCGAGGAGCTGAAATGGGGTGTGGACGGCAGACTGCTCACCCACGGTGCCAGCACCTACGCCATACCTGGTATTTCAGACGCACCGCTGGATTTCCGCGTGAATTTTCTGCGCGACGCCACCCAGCCCGGGACCATCCACGGCTCGAAAGCCGTCGGTGAGCCGCCGCTCATGCTGGCGGTCTCCGTTCGCGAAGCCCTCCGCGCCGCGGTCCATGCCTTCGGCGGCAGCGGGGATCTCCCGTCCCCCCTCACCCCGGAAGCACTCAGGACGGCAATCAGCGGGCAGCATCCGTAGCCCGAGAGCACTTTTTACGATACGAAAAAGCCCAAGGCTACGAGACGCAACCTTGGGCGATTTCCGGGGGGGAACAACTGTTGTCGCACAACAGGATTTGGGGGGAAAAGTTTCGGTTTCCCCTCCGGACAAGGCAAGCTACGGCGAGGCATCCCAACGTGCTAGAAACCGATGGTCCATTTTTCCGATAGCCCTATCAGGAAAAACACTTTCTGCCCGCCTTGACGATTTCCGCCGCGGTTCTGACGACTTCTTTCACCCGCTCGTCCGCCCGGCAATAGATCCCTACCTTATATGCCTCCGGAAGGAGGAACTCGAACGTCCGGACGAACGACAGGTCATGCGCCAGCCCTCCGAGCCGGTCCATGGCGTCTCCGGGTGCGAGGTAGACTCCGAGGCCGGCATCGGCGGCACGAGCGGCTTCGATTTCGTTCTCAAAGTGGACCGTGTTCGCTCCCCGCATGCCGTAAGCGTGATCGCACCACTGCTCGATGAACGATCCGAAACCCCGAGCGGAGGCGTTATCCGGGATGAGAAGTGTGGTCCGCAGCACTTCGGGAAAATTGAAATTTTCCGTGTCGAAGGAATGGAACGCGGGGTGCCAGGCAAGGGTGATGCCGCGTTCGGTTTTCAGGAGAGCTTCCTGGAGGCCTGCGGTCATGCCTTCCTGCAGGAATCTGGATGCGATCACCACATCCACCCTTCCCGCCTCCAGATCCTCGTTCCAGCGGTCCCCCACGGTCTCCATGCGGACGCAGCCGTCGCCAGAGAATTTTCGGGCGACCGTCCGCGCGTGGCTGGAGGCATCCACTCCCACCGATACTTCGCCATCCAACTGCCTGCCCAGCCTAGCGGTGTTATCCATGAAACTGGAAAACGCCTCACAGACTTCGCTGGCCCTGGCCAGGAAAGCGGAACCAGCGGGAGTCAGCCGCGCACCTGTGGCACCGCGCTCCAGAAGAACCAGTCCTACGGCATTCTCAAGCTGGGAGATCGTTTGGCTCACGGCGGGTTGGGAAAGCCCCAGCGTCCGCCCTGTCCGGGAAAAATTTCCGCTTTTCGCGAGATCCCGGAAAACCATCAGTGCCTGCAGGTCAAAGTCCATTCGCCTCCGTGTTTCGAATTCCCGCAGACAGGGTTCTTTTCAAATGCGCATAGGGATGATGCTTCCTGAGAAGCGCTGAAAACCGATAGCACGGCCAGGGTCCGACAGATCTTTCTCCCAGAGGGGAGACGGTATCCGCACGGAAGACCACAGAGCTTTTCCCCACGTCGCTTTCATCTTTCGTTTCGATGAGGCGTCCACCCTCCGCTCCTTTCCCATGGAAATCCGCCAATACGTTCGCGGCCATTTCTCCCTCCCCCTCACTCTTGAGAAACCAATCGCCCTTCAAGTCGGCGGGTCGCAGGGGTTCGTGGACTTCCTCAGGAACCTCGATTTTCCATGCGACCGGACCCAAGTCCACCTTGTCCAGGCGCTCGGTGTCTCCCAGGCCGATGCCGAAATACACATCACACTCCGCGGCAAGCAGGCTTTTTTGAGCGGACTTGGGATCCACCATCACGAAGCATTGCCGGAAATTTTCCGCGATGTGGAGACGACCCAGGTAATCGGTGAAAAGTCCGCCGCGGAAAAAATCCGCAGCGGCGCCGAACCTGAGGACACGCCCCGCCAGATGGAGCTGCTTCACGCTCTCCTCGAGCTTCCGCAGGCTGGTCGAGAGTGGCCCGAGTCCCCCGAACAGACCGATGCCGAACACAGTCGGGGAGACCACGCCGTCCTTCCCCTCGTTCAGCAAACTCCGTCCGATGAGTTTCTCGAAATCGTCACACACCCGTTTGAGCGCCGATCGGCCCATCTGAAGCTCGATGGCTGCGGAGGAATAGGATTTCTCGCGGACCACTGTGCTGAAAACTTCGAGCTGTCGCAGGGAAACTCCCGCCAAGCTGTCCTTTTGCTCCAAGCCCTTTTTCATACACCAGTCCGGAAGATGGACTGGCTTCGCTCCCGATCAAGTCCGGATCGCCGGGCCCGGGCATCGGGGGTCTAACAGTTCCCGCCGTCTTGATCGCCGAACTTGGCGCTCGCGAAAAATCCAAATTCACCCCTCCATGCTCACACGCAGGGAACGGTCTTCGACCTGTTCCTTGTCGCAGTTGGCGATGAATTCGCGGATCTCTTCGAGTAGAGTCTCGCAGCGCTTGTTCCACTTTTCCTGACCGCGCAGAATCCGGGCGCTTTCACGTAAGCCGGTGAAATGGACTACCTCGGCACCGGCCGAGCGCAGCTTGGATAACTCGATCCGGATGGTTTCGAAAAACGCCAGCTCGAAGCCGTTTCCAGCAGTCATGGCGGCATGCACCAGTGAAACGGTTACCGGAGGGGCCAGCGGCTCCAGTTTGTCGGCGATCCGCTCGCAACCGATTTTCACGAGCATTTTCCTCATCCTGTCGAAAAGGTCTTCGAGGTGCAGGAGGCGCAGGGCGCACTTGTGTTCAAGGTAGAGTTCGATGCCGTTCCGGATTTCCGAAATCAGCGGGAAATCTTCCTGGTCCGCGGCACGGGCGGCGCGATGGATGGCGTCCTCAAGCCAGACGGTATCGTATTCGAGCACCTGATGGGTGCCGATCTGGATGGCAGGGCGGTTGCCGATGAATGAAATCACTGTGTAGGGGGATCGTGGTAGTGGTGGGTGGCTGGTTGTGGGGTTTGGATGAAACAGCTGGGCGGCTGACCGACGAAAGTGTGTATTGTTAAAGCGACCACGTTATATGGCAATACGAATTATTCCTTAAATAAGCGGCGTTGGAAAGTGTCACGTGCGACGCGGTTGGAGAGCGACTGGATCTCCGCGATGAACTCGTTCACGTTCTCGAACTGGCGGTAGACCGAAACGTAGCGCACGTACGCAACCGGATCGATCTGATGGAGCTTGTCCATGACCTTCGCGCCGATGGAGGCGGAGGGCACTTCGCTGAGGTGATCCTTGTGAAGGTCCGTCAGGATTTCCTCCACGGCACGATCGAGACGCTCCATGGAAACGGGTCGCTTCTCGCAGGCCTTGATGAGTCCGCCCGTGAGTTTCTCCCGGTTGAGCGACTCGCGGGTGCCGTCGCGCTTCACCACGCGCAGCTCGGTGCGCTCGATCTGCTCGTAGGTAGTGTAGCGGTATCCACATTTCAGGCACTCCCTGCGCCGCCGAATCGTTGTCCCGTCTTTCGAGGAACGTGAATCGAGCACTTTGTCTTTCTGGGTACCGCATTGGACGCAACGCATGGGTGGGAATGTGAAACAATGCTCCGGATCGTATCGGACGATGTGGTAGGGTCAACCGAAAAACTACGGCATATTTAGTAGTTGGGTCCGAATCATCTGTGAATACGATGGATATGTTTTTAAAATACCCGGGTGCCCGATGTGTGCGTAACACGGGCTTGTGCCTCCCGCCGCGAATCCTCCGTTTGTGTCCGTTCCCTCATGGTGCTAGCGTTTCGGATGCGTTTCCCGTCACTCCCGCTCTGCGCCTTGTTGTGTTTCCCGTCTCTCGCTTCCGCGCAACAGCCGGCGCTGCTCGCATCCTCGGATCTCCGTGATTTTGAAAAATTGGCCGAGCCACGTCAGGAGTTGCTCGAGACCGCGATCGAGACGGGGACGGCTATGAAAGGCCTGCCTTACAAGTACGGCGGAAACGGTCCCTCGGACGGAGGCTTCGATTGCTCCGGGGCAATGCATTACATCCTCCGCAAAGTGGGATTGAATCCGCCGCGAACTTCATCGGATCAGTATCTGTGGGTCAGGAAGGGAGGGAATTTCCACGAGGTTTCGAACAGCGCGACGGATACGGGTGACAAGAGTTTCTCCGATCTGAAGCCGGGGGATCTGGTCTTCTGGTCCGGAACCTACGCGCCCAACGACGGCCGCACCACGGGCGTGACGCATGTGGCCATTTTCCTGGGATACGAGAAAAAAGACGGACGTCCGGTGATGATCAATGCCACCAACGGGCGCTCCTACCGGGGGAAAAAGGGCAACGGGTTCGGGGTGTATGACTTCCGCGTCCCGCGCTCCGGTTCGAAGTCCAGACTCATCGGATACGGCTCGCCGCCCGGGCTGGTTTCTGAGAAAAAATGACGGGGGGACGATGGTAGCGAGCCGGACGATCGGAACCGGGAAATTGTCGGAAGGCGGTCTTCCATCCCGGCGGGACGGGGAAAGGATCAGGCGCGTTTCTTTTCCCTACCACGGAAATAGTAGATCGCGGCAACCACAAGTATCAACAGGAACAGCGCTACCATCCCGAGAGTGAGCCAGGGAATGGGCAGGGGCATGGTGAAGCTGTTCGATACGGGGCCGTTGAACGCGACGGCGAGCGGGGTTTCCCAGACCAGGGTCCGGCCTCCGTCGCTGGTGGAGGTGGCGTCGTGTGTGGCGGCGGGAAGAGGGAGGTGGACGATGGTTGTGATGGTATGCCCGGCGAGGCGGCTCGCGGGGACGAAGCTGGCTCCGGGAAGAGACCTGGAAAGATCCGTCCTGCGCCGGAAGTCCACGCTGAGTCCGGAGAATTCCACATCCGTATCGCCGAGCAGACCGGTCCCGGCGGAGGGCAGGTCGGCGGCGGCGGGAGAGGACCCCAGGTCGGAGAGGTCGAGGGCGTTGTCGAAAGTAAGTGTCACGTCCACCGTGAGGCGGTCGTCCTCGGTTTTCACGTCCAGCGCGTACGAGCTGAACGCGGGTGAGGCTTGCAGATAGGTTTCGATGGTTTTCCTCACACCCTTTTCGCCTCCGTGCAGGCGGGCGGCGACGGATGGTAGGGACACGGTGATCCTGGCGGCGCCGGATGCGTCCGCGTTGAGCCAGATTTCCTCCCTGCTATCCAGGCATGAGGACACCAGGAGCGTCGCGAGGATGAGAACCAGCAGTCTGGAAATTTTCTCCGGGAAGCTCATGCCATCTGGTCGGTGGAGCGGAGCAGGATATCGCCGATCTCGACGTGGGGGGGGGCGCAGAGGATGGTCATGATGCAGTGTGCGACATCCAGCGGCGCGAGCATCTTCATGCTCGCGCGGGTTTTGGAAAGCGTGTCCTCACGTCCGCGGAAGTAATTTTCCAGCAACGGCGTATCCACGAACCCGGGGGAAACGCGGGCCACCTGCACGCGGGACTGGATGGCTTTCAGCTCCGAGCGCAGGGAGTCGGTGATTGCGCGGACGGCGAATTTCGTGGGCGCGTAGAATCCTCCGGAGGGCGGCACGCGGTGGCCGGACATGGAGGAGACATTGACGATGCGCCCGCCTGTTTCCGGGAAATGTTTCAGCGCGAGCTGGCTGCAGAGAGCGAGCGCGAGCACGTTGACCCGCCACATCTCCTCCCAGTCCGCCGGGTTTCCGTCGATGATGCGGGAGAGGTAGGCGGTGCCGGCGCAGTTCACCAGACCGTCGATACTTCCGAGGTTCTTGAAAGCGGCGGAAACCTGCTCCCGTGAGGTGAGATCCGCCTTCAGGGGCACGATCTCGCGGTGAAGGGCGTTCGGCCGGCGGGTAAGGCCGATCACGCGGGCACCTTGTGCGAGAAGCAGGGTGCCGAGCGCCTCGCCGATGCCGCTCGATGCGCCGGTGACGAGTATGGTTTTGCCTTTCAGTGAAATCATGTGGAACAGTGGACGGGGCGACCTTTAATTTTCACGGAGGAATTTTCAACGGTGAACCAACGCATCAACCGGAACTTTGGATTGTTCCGGGTTCTCTACGAGGAGCGAACCGAGGTCCGGCAGATGCGCCGCGGTCCTCGCCGGCTGGGAGGCGGCGATTTTCCCCCGGTGGAATACGAACGCGCCGGGCATCTGGAGGCCGTCGCCAGCAAGGTGCCCGACTCCGCAGCCCTTGAATACGGAAACAGCCCCGCGCCACCAGACACGCGGGCCGAAAAGTTCGAGAAAGCCGCCCTTGCCGAGGCCGAAGGCGCGATACAGCTCGCAGCGCGGATCGGCGATGCGGGGGATCTCGGAGTTGTGGCCGAGGTAGTCGATTTCCTGTCCGGACTGAAGCATGTGGACGAGTACGAGCGTGGCGTCGTGGCGTCTCGCCTGGCTTTCGAGTTCCTGAAGGCCCCGGAGGATCTGGCGGGTGAAAGTGCAGCCGAAGTGTCTGAGAAACACGAGAACCAGCGGACGGTCCCCGGACGCTTCGGCAAGCGACTCGCCGGTCGAGAGCTTGTAAACATCCGCTGCCTCGGAAACCGTGTAAGGATTTTTCCGTGAGACGGGGATGCCCGCGTGAGCGCGGACGACCGCCCAGAGCACCGCCGCGAATGGTAGGACCCAGATCAGATCATCGATGAGCATCAGCAGCACCGCCGTGCCGGGAAGGTCTCCGGAGGAAACGGATGCGGCGACAATGCCCGCCGCGAGAACCGTCTTGATCAGCCCGAACAGGACGATGGGCCAGTGCCGGACCGGATCCTTCGCCGCCATGAGCAGGGCGAATCCGACCATGCCGGAGATCAGGCCGAGCGTGCGCCAGAGCATGGGATGGTTCGGCCGCGGGATGCCGACGAGGTCGAATCCATGGAAAGGCCAGCAGTTCGTCCAGACCGCGAAAAGAATGTGGTAGATACCGGCGGAAACAAGGACCAGCCGCATCCAGCGGTTGGTCCGGCATGTTTCTCCCTCGCAGCTGATCGTCATGCGGAAAGGGTAGGGGGGATCCTTTCCGGCGCAACGGGAGAAATTTCAGGCGGAATCCCTAGATCCCGGTCACCACTTCCAGATCCGGGAGCGCCTTTTCGAGTTCCTCGATCACTTCCGGAGAAACGTCCGTCTGCCAGAGGTAGAGACGCTTCAGATTCGGTAAGGCGGAAAGTTTTCTCACGCCCTCATCGGTGACTTTCGTGCCGAACAGGTTCACGGATTCCAGGTTTTTCAGTTTCACCAGCGAATCGATGGCGGGGTCTCCGATCTCCGTTTCCGACAAGCGTACCATGCGGAGATTTTCCGCAGGGACCAGCAGGGCGACGGAGCGATCGGTGATGCCGGTGGCGGAAAGATCGACACTCACGAGCTTTGGAATCACCGGGACCAGCTTCGCGAAATTCTCGTCGGTGAGATTTTTGCGCAGCGAAACTCCGGTGAAGGTGAGCTTGGAACTTTCCTGGGATTCGAAGGTCAGTCCGCCGGGAAATTCCCCGCTGAGGTCGGAAACGGTTTTGCTGAGATTTTCATCGGGAGCATCCGTTCTGGTCTTCTCTTCGTCCTCGCCGTGGGCATGGTCCTCCTCGAATGCGATGGTCAGCTTGAGGTTCTTGATCGCGTCGCGGATTTCCTCCGGCACATCCATTTCGCCCACGGTTTTGATCGGGTCGGCTCCCTGATCGATCCACCATTTCACGATCGCGAGCTCGTTGGCCTCGATATCCTTTTTGCCTTCGGGAGGCATGTGCTCGTCGTCGTCATCCGGCAGTTCGGCGCGGAAGACGATATTGCTGTCGATGGCGTTGCCTGGCTCGATGCCCTCGCCTTCCTTTCCTCCTTCGAGAAGCAGCTCGTAGGTATCCATACGGAATTTGCCTTTGGACTTCTCCTCCTTGTGGCACTCCACGCAACGCATGTTCAGGATGGGCTGCACGATGTCCACATAGACGACCTGTTCCTCCAGCGGCTTGGCTTCCTTTTCCTCCACTTTTTCCTTCGGCTCCAGCCCGAGCAGCTTGCGGATCGGGTCCGGCGCATACTGGGTGAGGTAGTCCTTGCCATGGGTGATGGAGGCTCCGTCGTGGCTGGCGTAGCCCATCACGCCGACACTACCGAGAAGCAGCACGCGGTAGAGAATCTGGGAAGCGCCGGGAGACATGACCCAGGATTTCACGATGAAAGTCAGCACTGCGGCGCATGCGAAGGCGATCCCGCCCCAGAGGTGATCCTCGGCGAGCTCGCTGCCCTCGAATCCGCCGCCATGATACAACAGGAACCCGAAAAGAACGGCGACCACCGCGCTCGCAGCTCCTAAAAATATCGGCACAAGGCTTTGCGGGCGTTTTTCCCTGGAGAAAAGTGCGAAGAACTCCTGGATAAGGACCAAGGTAAAAATTCCGATTGGAAGGTGTAGGACGACGGGGTGGAAATGACCGAGAAAGCGGACGATGTCCGGCTGTTTTTCGCCGTCGGGTTCGCCGGCGAGAAACGGCATGATCGCAAGGGCGACGATCGCCAGCAGGCCGATAAGGGTGATACCCCAGGGACGGCGTTTCTTATCCGGGCGGGCGTCGAGGTCGATTTCGGTGGTCATATTCGGGTGTTTTTGAGGAAGAAGGCAGGTTTTTACGAGATTCAGACGTCAATCGTTACATCTTTTTTCGTATCCGTTTTTTGGACGGGCTCGGCTTTGTCGTTTTTCCCGAAGAAGGGCAACCATTTCCGTAGATCGTAGCCGAGATGGGCGGTGCATTTGAGGAGGATGGCAAGGGCGACCCCTTCGTCAATGAACGGAATGGGATCGGGGACCGGTCCGGCGGTAAGCAGATAGAGCCCTGAGAATATGGCACCGATCCATGCGAGGTTACGTTTCATCTGCCAACCTACTACGCGGCGGGTGGGCCGCAACTTTCCGAGTTTTCTTGCTTCGCCAGGCCGAGTCGGAGACCCTGCGCCCAGCTATGGATCCGCTTTTATTGAAAACTCTCCACCTCGCCGGTGTCTTCGCACTCTTCGCTTCGCTAGGTGCGACCATGCTCGCCGGCAGCGGCAAGAAATCCGCCTCCATCCTTCACGGGATCGCGCTGGTCTTCATCCTTTTGGTCGGCTTCGCGATGCTGAAAAAGCCGCCCATGGACCAATACTGGTGGATGGCAAAGCTGGGCATCTGGCTCTTCATCGGCCTCGCTCCGGCCCTTTCCAAGAAGAAGGTTCTGCCCCCTGTCATAGTATTTTCCCTCACTCTCGTGGCCGCGACCGCTGCCGCCTACCTCGGCCTCTACAAGCCGTTCTAGGAAACCCGAATTTCCCGGAACCCGACGGGAATATGGAAGCGCGGTTCGAGCCGCAATGCCGCCGCGCGCAAGAATTTGTGAATTGATCCGTGCGGAAGGGCCGTTCCGGCTACGCTCCGGGGCGCGGAACCCACCTCTCCCGAGGTAGTCGGGCATGTTCGAATCTCTCCGGTCTTTCAGAACGGACCTGACCGGCTCGTTGCCAGTGATGGTCATCATCTTGAGAACACTCCCCGCCCGCTCGCTTTTCAGTATCCCCCGCCTCGACGAGATTGCAAGAAAGACCAGATTCGTGATCCGGGAATGCCGGAAATTCACCCCGGGAAATTTTCTTCTCACCCTCCTGAAATCGATGTGTTCGGGCAAGGCTTCTTTCAATCAACTGGCCATGTCCCTCCACAGGGCCGACTCTCCAGCGATGACCCGGCAGGGTGTTTTCAAACGGATCAACAAATTCGCCGTCGCATTTCTCATCCAGGTCATCAGCGACCTGCTCTCAAACCACTCCGCCGATGTTCTTGACGAGTTTTCCCGCTCCGGTTTCAAGCGTATCCTGGTCGAGGATTCCTCCACCCTGCGCATCCCCAAAGCCAACGCCGAACTCTTCCCCGCGCACGGGAATGCCAACGGATCCACCGCCGGGGTGAAATTCCGGCACAAAGGGACAGACCTTTAATTAATACCCGCAGGAAAGCGCGAGAAAAGGTAGCACACATAACAAACGAAGGGGTCTATTCACCAGGCAAATGAACAACCCTCGCAGCCGGTGGCGACCAGGTCAAAACTGAAAATTCGCAGTTTTCAGGTTGACCTTTGTGGATCAAACCAAGATTCTTATAGGAGAATCCCATGAAAAACCATTATTCAGTCCTCCCCACACTTCTTCTTGCCAGCGCAGTTTTTGTCTCGAACGCGGGTGCTGCAATTCTTGCTTCCGAAAATTTTGGAACCAATCCGAACCAAGATCTCCTCGGAGGGAATGGCGTAGGCTGGGCAGCAAACTGGACTAACCAGACAGGAACCGGGCAATATTTCAACAACGCCGGCCTGTTCGGCGTTCCATCAAATGTTTTCAATCATGAAACAGACACCTATGGGTATGTCGGAGCCGGAAATGAAAGAACCGGGCGCAATCTGGACACCACTCTAGCGGGCAACTTCGGAACCAATGGCTACATCAACGCTGCAGGCGACATTGGCCAGGACGGAACCACTCTCTACATGGGAATGGCAATACGCGGCCACAGAACCGACATGACCGGAGACATTAATCCAGGCGGCTATTACGGGCTGGAGTTCCACCGTGATGGTGATGGTGATGCAAATAGAATCTTTCAGCTTTCCGGAGATGGCGGAGGAGGGAGTGGGTTGGCGCTGCGTGAGAACAACAACAACGCGACCTTCTCCTTTAACTACAACCAGAACGTCCAGTATTGGGTATTTAAATTCAATTTTGGGGTAGCAGATGCGGATTCTGTGGATTTTTTCTATGATCCAACTCTCAACGCGGCAGAGGGAACTCCCACGACATCCCGGGCTGGCACGAACCTGTCGTTCGACCGGATCAGTCTAGCGAACTTCGGCGGAAACTTTGTCGATTTCGATGACATTCGCCTAGGCACCACCTACGCCGATGTTGTCGGCGCGGTTCCAGAGCCATCCTCCGCCCTGCTTCCTGTATGTGCCGCGGCCGCTTGCCTCGTGCGTCGCCGCCGTTCCGCATAATTTCCGGAGCTTCATAGCTTATTACAAAACTGGCGGAACCCTTTCGGGATCCGCCAGTTTTCTTTGGTTTTCTTTTTCGG
Source organism: uncultured Verrucomicrobiae bacterium (assembly GCA_963729485.1). Taxonomy (GTDB): domain Bacteria; phylum Verrucomicrobiota; class Verrucomicrobiia; order Verrucomicrobiales; family Akkermansiaceae; genus Luteolibacter. Next base: position 11,313 of record CAVSNV010000009.1, on the reverse strand, counting down.
GTCAGGTGTTGCATTTTCATCACACGGGCATCACACGGGCATCACACGGGCATCACACGGGGACGGACCTTTAGAGAATCGGTTGGAGCGTTGGAAATGCTCAGGAATCTCTAAATATCACCGGATCGCTGAATTCAGGCTACTTGTTATCAGCAAGATTGGTAATTTTCCCAGAAATTAATTGACGTTAATGATGCATTTCATCAGTTTTGTTTCATAAATTTATTTTCGCAAATAAACTAACATCATGATCAGAACCTCCCTCCAAATTATAATCACCTCAGCCCTCGTACTTTCCATCCCCACAACCATCCAGGCCGCTTTCACGATACGCTACGACGGCGTCGACTCCAATTCGCCAAGTGATGATGCCGATATCTCCGGTAGCGATGCAGGGTTGCTTCTGGCCAGTAAATTTGCCGGGAACGGAAACTCCGCGGGTATCTCCGTCGGGAACCGCTCTCCCCAGTATGTGGGAAAGATCGAATCCACGTTCATTGGATCAACCGAAGCCGACGCACTCGCCGACACGGAATTCTTCAGCTTCACCCTGAGCCTCACGAACCCGGCGACCGACAGGCTGAATCTGAGCGCACTCAGCTACACATTCGGTGGTTCCAGGCAAAACGGAAATGCCGCATATAGTGTATCGGTCTTCGGTCAGTCCAGCGTGGGCGACTTTGGCACCGGTAACCCGGTGTTGTTCCAGGGCTCCAGAAACGTGACGAATAATGTCTCGGCTGGACTTGATTTGACGAGCGGCAACGTTGATCTCAACGGCGCAGAATTCCAGGGCTTGACGGATATAACCTTCCAGATCCGTTTTGCCGGAACGGGCACCAACAACGAACAAGACGTCTTCGTCACAAACGTTGTCATGACGGGCGAGGTCGTCCCAGTTCCAGAACCATCCTCCGCCCTGCTCCTTTTGTCCGGATTACTTGGATTCGCAGCATACCGCCGTAGGGGATAGAGGTATCCAGGGATTTGAATTTTCAACATTTTTCAATTGGGAACGCCTGAAGAGTCGACGCGTTCCCACTGCAAGTTAGTTCCCAAAAAAACGGTTCTTCGGGGATTTTAATGCAGGGATTTTGAGTTCGGAAGTCTCGATGGATGCTTCAGGGTGGGGCGCATTACACGGGCATCACACTGGGACGGACCTTTAGAGAATCTTTGCTTGGGCTACCAGCTGGCGAACGCGGTAGAGATGGAACCGCACGACATACGGATGAACGGGGTGATTGCGGGCTAGGCTCGCATTCGCGTCAACTTAGCTGTAACTCGCTATGAATTAATCCCTTACGATAAAACAAATTGATTTTTATCTTGACTGAGTGAGCAAGGCGGCAAGCTCGGTGTGCTAAATACTTCACTCACCGCCCGCTCGCTTTTCAGTATTCCCCGCCTCGACGAGATTGCAAGAAAGACCGAATTCGTGATCCTGGAATCCCGGAAATTCACCCCGGGAAATTTTCTTCTCACCCTCCTGAAATCGGTGTGTTCGGGCAAGGCTTCTTTCAATCAACTGGCCATGTCCCTCCACAGGGCCGGCTCTCCAGCGATGGCCCGGCAGGGTGTTTTCAAACGGGTCAACAAATTCGCCATCGCATTTCTTATCCAGGTCATCAGCGACCTGCTCTCAAACCACTCCGCCGATGTTCTCGACGGTTTTTCCCGCTCCGGTTTCAAGCGTATCCTGCTCGAGGATTCCTCCACCCTGCGCATCCCCAAAGCCAACGCCGAACTCTTCCCCGCGCACGGGAATGCCAACGGATCCACCGCCGGTGTGAAATGCGATTTGTGCTACGACCTTCTCAGCGGGCAAACCGTCAGTTTCGACCTCCACCGCGCCACCGAACAAGACCGGACGATAGGCAAGGAAACTCTCGCGCTCGCCCGTAAGGATGACCTGTTTCTGAGAGACATGGGCTTTTTTGATTTGTCCGAATTCGCTTACCTGGAGGGCATCGGGGCGTTTTGGTTCACTCGGGTTCCGCTTAGTGTCAATTTGGTTTCAGTCACGGAAATCCCTTTGGAAAAACTTCTCGAGAACGCCCGTGGGAACCAGATCGATATGGAGGTATTTGCCGGGGAAGTCCGACACAAGTGTCGGCTGGTTGCGGTTCGTGCCGACAAGCAAACCGCCGGGAAACGTCGCCGGGAGCGGCATGAAAGAGCCCGTAAACTCGGCAAGACGGCAAGACGGCAAGCAGTGCGGCCCTCGCCCGTGACGGTTGGCACCTGATGCTGACCAACCTGCCAACAGAGCGTATCGGTGTGGCCACCTTGGCCGGACTTTACTGTTCGCGCCGGGCAGTGGAGATCCAGTTCCGGGCGTGGGAACAAAGCCTACACATCGCTGCGGCGCTGAATCGGAAAAGCAACAAATGGCATATCGAAGCCCTCGTCTATGGCTCGATGATCGTCGCGCTAATGGGGTTGAAGCAGATGGCCGTTTTTGCCAGCCAGGTCGGTCTGGCGGTTCTTTCGCCGGAGAAGATCATGGATTGGATAACGGGTGATATACCAAGCTGTAAGAATATCGAAAAGATCGCTGCAATTCCACCCGATACAGATCATGTTCGAAGGGATGTCCGTGATCGAAAATCCACCGTGATTCAAGGGCTTACAGCGATAAGTTGACGCGAATGCGACAGTTGTTTACCAACCAAAATTCAAAAATCCACCCCCCCAATCGGAAATCAGCGACTCGCATCTTCTCACCCAAAACAACCCGCATCCAGCGGACTCACCACCCCAAGCCCATTCGCTCCCACTGCAACGTGCAGATAAATCTCTGTTGTCGTGATATCCTCGTGACCCAGCAAATCCTGGATCGTGCGCAAATCCGTCCCCGCCTCCAGCAAATGCGTCGCGAAGCTATGGCGCAAGGCATGACTCGTCACCCGTTTTTCGATTCCGGCGGCCTTGGCCGCGCGCTTGATCGCTTCATTGTAAACCTGGGCGAGCAGATGATGACGCCGGTAAGTCCCGCCTGCCGCAGAGAACCTTCGCGTCTCCGGGTCTATCGAAGTCCGCGTCGCCGGGAACAACCAAAACCATTCGAAACTCTCTGCCGCCCGGCGGAACTTCCGCGCCAATGCGGCCGGAATATGCACACCAGCCAACCCCGCCACGCGGTCGCCCTGCCAGACCTCCCTTGCCCGTTCGACCTGCTTCGCCACCTCCTCCCGCAAGCTCCGGGGGAGAACCGTTACCCTATCCTTGCCCCCCTTGCCTTGGCGCACCGTTAAAGTCCCACGTTCCACGTCCACATCCTTGATCCGCAGCCGCACCAGCTCGGAGCGCCGCAAGCCCGCCCCATACTGGAGCCGTGCCGCCAGTTTGTAGCGCCCGTCCGGCGATTCCATTTTATCAAAAAGCCGCGTCGTCTCCCCCTTCGAAAGCACCACCGGGACGCATGCCCCGGTTTTCTTCAGCTTCACCGCGAAAACCGGATCGTCCACCCCGCACACCTGCTTGAAAAAGAACGCCAGCGCGTTGAGCGCCTGCTTTTGGGCGGAAAAAGGCCGAAGGCATGTAGGCCTTTTGGACAGGAGCGAACGCGACGTGCCCCGGAGGGGTGAGCAGGCGGGCGGAGCCTGCGAATCAATACGCACAATCCTCATCCTCCACCACCGAGGCCAGGAACCGGCTCGCCGTTTCCACCAGCATCACCTCCCGTTCCCCACCTGCGTACTTCGCATATCGCGCGGCCCACGCCCCGTAACATTGTTTCGTGCGCCTGGCCAGACCGCGACGTGACCCCGCCGATTGCACCGCCGCCCTCACCCGCTCCGCCAGGCTCCGGTGGTCGGAACCCGCCTCCGCACAGGCGTCCAGCCAATCCAGATACCATTTGACAGCATCCCCCCATTGTTCCAGTTGCCAAGGCTCCCTTGGCCGCTCCTTTCGCTGAACCTCCGAGGTCCAAAACGCCCTTGCCGCCTCCCGTCCGGCAGGGAGTTCCTGGCGAAGGCGGAAATTCTCAAACCACTCCAATACCAAGGCGAATCCCGTGCGTTCCTGATCCGTCAGGCCCCGGAAACCAGCCAGATCCCTTCTCCAGCACCAACGTGTCGTATGTGTCATGATTCCACTCATGTTGAAGGACAACAGCCGGTTTCGGCTCCAGCGTCAATCGAGAATGTTCAAAAGAACACTTTCAGCCGTCGCTTGCCGCGCAGTCGTTCGGCGAGGACAGCAGCCCTCCTTCAATTCAACCTGAAAAGGCCTGGGAAACTGGTGTGATATCAGGCAATGGACTCCACCCGCAAATCTGCCACCGAATCCGACCTGATATACACACATTTCCCGATAAATCTCTTGTCAACTCAGAGCTTCGATGTCCAGACTCCACACACGGTCATCTTGGATATCACACCCGTAGACCATACTAATAAAGACTGTTCGCTAAGAAATGTCATGCCAGATCAATACTAGAGCCGAACTGGCTGCTTTGATTAGAAAGATGTCCGTCGAAGACACATCGAAGTGGGACAATTCCAACCTCGGATCATTTTTGGAGGCGCTCAGTGCTTGGGTCGATCACTGTGACGGCTACTACACGAACACTGGCTCCGATATCAATCCCGATTCAGCAACTTGGCAGATTCTTGCGGATGCACTTCAAGCCGCCAAGATTTACGAGTAGATCCCCATGGCATTCGACAGATCAATCTACACGGTCGTTAGGGCAAGCGACGTTTCCAAGCGGGATGGGATCGGCGTAGAGATATCCTACGAGGGCGAGTTGGTTTGTGAGATCTTCCGAGACGATACTGACAGAACTAGAACAATATGGCTGGCTACCCAGGAGCAACCGCTTGATCACGTAGAAGGATTTATTCAGATCTTCAAGGAGAAGGTAGGCTGGGACTTCATAAATGACGCCGAGCCTGAGAATACAAAAGAAGGAGAACAAGTCGGAGATGGCGACGCCGAGGAAGCCGTCTGATTAAATTCGGATCTTGACCCCGGCGCGCCATTCCTATTACGTTCTCCAAAGAAATATAGAGGAAGAGCAGTACCTCAAATAATTCCGCAGCGATGAAGACGAAGCGCGGAAGACTTGGTTAGCTACAAAGATGGACCGCAAATGACGAGTCGCAGAAGACGAACCGCAGAAGATAAGACCGGCAGGCGCGGAAGATCAGACGGATTCTTCGCTGAAGATCCTGGAATCGGGCAGTCGGGGTCATGCGGAATAAAGATGGAGAACAAGGCGGAGATGGCGACGCCGTTGAAGCTTCCTGATCAATTTTGAGCTTTACCCCGGCGCCGCCATTCCTATAACGTTCGCTAAGAAATGAAGATCCGTTCGATGACCGAAACCGTAAGCGGGGCTAAGAATAGTCATTTCATCGTATCTGCGATTTTTCCTCCAATCGGTGGCAGCGTAGAGATCGACAATTCTTCTATCGTCGTGAGAACCTTGGGCTGTGAGACTAGGGTTACCCTCGATAACTACAAAGTGTTTCGATTCTACAGATGGTGGTCGATTTTGGACTATCGCATCATAATCGAATACGAACAGGGCTACAGGGCAGTTGATTTCCGCGGTCGTGGTAGATTCAGATCACCTGAATTTTTCGCTGATCTAGGCTATGAGGTTACGATTATTGATCGGTTCTGGCGCCGATCGCTTGATTCTACTGACGAAGACAACTACGGGCTGCAATTTTCACCCTCAGCTTGACAAAAAACAAGAAAGCGAACAAGTCGGAGATGGCGACGCCGAGGAAGCCGTCTGATTAAATTGCGCGTTGCACCGGCGCGCCATTCCTATGACGTTCTGCAAAGAAATGAAAGACCATTGCAATCAATGCAAGTCGGACTGGAATGTTCCGGAGAGGGTGAATTGGAATGAGAAGCGATGGGATCCGTGCGGCGACATGCCACTTACTCAGCTAGAATATCTCCGCGATCATTGCGGTGCTTCCGAATATGATGCCAAGGTTATCGTCCACCACATTGCTCGGGTTGCTGGATATTGCCACAACTGCACGAAGCGAATACCTCGCGGTTGGGTAAGGTGCGGCAGATGTGACGCGACCAACTACAATTTTCATGGCTTACCGACTCTTGCACAACGACTACGAATCATTCCCAATCCAATGCAAAAATCGAAGAAGCAGAACAAGGCGGAGATGGCGACGCCGAGGAAGCCGTCTGATTAAATTTGGGCTTTACACCGGCGCGCCATTCCTATGACGTTCTGCAAGAAAATATGAAAACACTATATATCGGTATCTCAAGTATTTTCCTCACTACGGCACTTCACGCCGATTCCATTGAGGAACGAAGAATTGTAGCTAGCGAGATTGTGGAACTCTCCGAGGTCAACGGCTACGATGTGGCAAACTTTAGAAAGAGTATCGCGATCGCTATGGATGCAGAAGGTAGGAAGAGGAAGAGTAAGGTTGCCCCTGAAGAAGTTGAATTGCGCAAGAAGGCAATGGAGCAGGCAGCAGCGGAACTCACGAACGAACGATTGGTCGCCGTGTTTGCGGAAGCCTACGCAAAGCAGCTTTCGTTGGAGGATCTGGAAGGAATCCTTGCCTTTTACAAGACCGAACCTGGTAAGGCACTGCTTCGGGAGCGGAAAGCAATCAATGGGCAGAAACTCGCACAATCGAATATCCTAGTTGCCGAGCTGGTCGCTGATTCTCTGACTAGATTCGAAGAGCTAAAGAAGGAGTAACATGAGTGACTGGTCGTATCGGAATACAAAGAAGCAGAACAAGTCGGAGATGGCGACGCCGAGGAAGCCGTCTGATTAAATTGGAAGTTGACCCCGGCGCGCCATTCCTATAACGTTCGGCAAAGAAATTTAAGAGCTCTGCACTGGATTTGATATATCCTAGTCGCTGAATTGGCACTGCTGCTTGGCTTCCGGCTTGGGCAGCGGTCTTTGAGATTGAGTCGCGCCGTCGAATGGTTTCGGCGCATGTCCACATCGTTTGTTGAAGCGGAGATTTCTCGTGGCAGCTTCCGGCTCGGGTTGCCGAAGCCGATTTGCTGAAGATCAGACCATGCATGCGGAGAAGATCAGACGGATTCTTCGCGGAAGATCCTTGAATCGGGCAGTCAGGATCATTCGTAATCGGAAGAAGCCGAACAAGTCGGAGATGGCGACGCCGAGAGCGCCTCCTGATGAAATTTGAGCTTGACCCCGGCGCGCCATTCCTATAACGTTCGATAAAGAAATTTAAGACCCATGAGCGACATCGCTAGAGCTAGAGCCATGTTCCCCGACATGCCCGCTGAAGTCTTCGATGCGTGGCTTGCTCCCCTCATCAAGCTCGACGGGTGGCCGTTTCTCAGCGAGTTCTCCTTCGCCGGCGGACTTTGGGCGCAATACCTCGGCGGACATTCTATCCAGTCGATCAAGGGCCTCGCGTGGAAGCGGGACAAACCCATCTGTAGTATCCACTCGTTCACTCCAGGCTCGCATAAAATCATTAATTGGATCATTAATGAGCACGTTCATTGCCAGACGACACCGATCACAAACGTCAAAAATGGAAAGGGTGCTGAGAGTTTTTTCATGTCCAGGAACTTCAAGCTCTCCGTCAGGTTTGTACGCGTTTTTAGGGTAGTGACGCACCCGGTACCGGCCTTGAGTTGTGGTTGTGAAATCATTCAACATCAAGGAATTGTTCCGGTTCGCCGGGTGCGTCGTGGGTAAGGTTCTAGTGGAAAAAGTCGGTGTGCAAGTCGCGATGCTTCGTGACGGCCGTTGCAAGCCGCGCTGTCCGGATTGCCGGGTGCCTCTCAAGGAGATCCGTGCCGGGAAGATCGCCGTCTATGATCTGCCCTTGGCCGACAGGAACACGGTCTGGGTCACGCTTCCAGCCCTCCAAGGGCGCTGCCCGCAATGCCGCATGCTCATCACGCCCAGGCCGCCCGAAGTCCATCCCACCCGCGACGCCACCTGGCGGCTGATGCGTGCGGTGGCCGCATGGGCATCGTTCTGCCCCGCAAGCTCGGTGGCCACGATGTTCGCCATCAGCGAGGCCACGGTGCGCCGTTATGAGATGGATGTCCTCGACGCCGATCTCCCCGAGCCTGGTCTGGACAACCTGAAGATCCTGCTCGTCGATGAGAAGTCCGTCCGCAAAGGCCACGGCTACGTGACGGTCGTCCTCAACGGCCTTACCGGCGAGCTGCTACACATGGCCGAGGGCAAGAAGAAGGAGAGCCTCGAATCGTTTTTCTCCCTTCTCACCGACACTCAGAAAGCCTCGATCCGCGCCGTCTGCATTGATCGCAACGGAGCTTACCGCTCCGTCCTGCGTGACAAACTGCCCGGTGCGGAGGTCGTCCATGACCGTTTCCACATCATCGCCAACCTCAACACCGCCCTCGACGAGGTGCGCCGCAGCGAGTGGCGCGCGGCAAACGCGGAGGGGAAGAAAGTGATCAAGGGCTCGCGCTTCCTGCTCGTTGCCGGATGTGAGAACATCGACAGCACGGGGTTCGCACGGCTGGCCGAGCTGACCGGCCTCAACGCGAAAATCTCCACCGCCTACATCCTCAAGGAAGAGTTTCGGCACATATACGCGGTGGCAACCAGCGCCCGCTCAGGAGCGGTGCGCATCAGGCGTTGGTGCGCTCTGGTCGAGGAGTCGGGGATAGAGCCGCTGCGCCGCTTCGCACGCGGCTTGCTCCGCGACCTGCCGGCAATCACAGCATTTTTCAAACACCGCATCACCTCGGGCAAGATCGAGAGCTTCAACAACCAGATCGCAAGACTCATCCACCGGGCATGCGGAATGACCAACCTACGCCACCTGTTCCTCAAGATGAGAGCTCAATCCATCAAGCAAACCTGACGGAGAGCCGAACTTCATTCAGCGCACAGGTCGGCTCTATGCACCGATGATTCTTATCAAGGAGATGTTTGGCTTTCAGATAATGGACGGCAACCATCGCGCTGCCGCCCTCTTCTCCGTCACTACCCCGATTTTCAACTTCGATGCTTGGATCGGAACCGCTCCCAGATAATGAAGAAATCGAACAAGTCGGAGATGGCGACGCCGAGGAAGCCGTCTGATTAAATTCGGGCTTTACACCGGCGCGCCATTCCTATGACGTTATCCAAAGAAATGAAGAGATTCGCCTACCTCATGATCTGGATAGCCGTCTTGGTTGGAGGAGCAATGGCCGTTGGGATGGTCTTCAAGCGCACAAGTCAAGGAGGGACAGGCAATGGGCTTGGACTGTTTCGCTACTCATACGAATTCGATTTATTCCCCGCGATAGATGACGACCCATCTTTCTCGCATATCCAGCTTAACGCAGAAGCACCGCAGCGTTTCAAGCTGTATGGCGGAGTTTCGCCGAAGTATGAGACAATTTCGATGAAGTGGGAGTTACCACCGGGATACGAAGGCCGTTCAGAAGGACACATTCTAATCAACCTTACCGATAGCGTCATACACGACAATGGAAGAACCTTTGATCTAAATAGCGATAATCTACTCAAGGTAACCGGCGTTCAAGATAGATCGGCTAATCGGATCACGATTGAATATTTACGGCTCTCCGTCAGGTTTGCTTGATGGATTGAGCTCTCATCTTGAGGAACAGGTGGCGTAGGTTGGTCATTCCGCATGCCCGGTGGATGAGTCTTGCGATCTGGTTGTTGAAGCTCTCGATCTTGCCCGAGGTGATGCGGTGTTTGAAAAATGCTGTGATTGCCGGCAGGTCGCGGAGCAAGCCGCGTGCGAAGCGGCGCAGCGGCTCTATCCCCGACTCCTCGACCAGAGCGCACCAACGCCTGATGCGCACCGCTCCTGAGCGGGCGCTGGTTGCCACCGCGTATATGTGCCGAAACTCTTCCTTGAGGATGTAGGCGGTGGAGATTTTCGCGTTGAGGCCGGTCAGCTCGGCCAGCCGTGCGAACCCCGTGCTGTCGATGTTCTCACATCCGGCAACGAGCAGGAAGCGCGAGCCCTTGATCACTTTCTTCCCCTCCGCGTTTGCCGCGCGCCACTCGCTGCGGCGCACCTCGTCGAGGGCGGTGTTGAGGTTGGCGATGATGTGGAAACGGTCATGGACGACCTCCGCACCGGGCAGTTTGTCACGCAGGACGGAGCGGTAAGCTCCGTTGCGATCAATGCAGACGGCGCGGATCGAGGCTTTCTGAGTGTCGGTGAGAAGGGAGAAAAACGATTCGAGGCTCTCCTTCTTCTTGCCCTCGGCCATGTGTAGCAGCTCGCCGGTAAGGCCGTTGAGGACGACCGTCACGTAGCCGTGGCCTTTGCGGACGGACTTCTCATCGACGAGCAGGATCTTCAGGTTGTCCAGACCAGGCTCGGGGAGATCGGCGTCGAGGACATCCATCTCATAACGGCGCACCGTGGCCTCGCTGATGGCGAACATCGTGGCCACCGAGCTTGCGGGGCAGAACGATGCCCATGCGGCCACCGCACGCATCAGCCGCCAGGTGGCGTCGCGGGTGGGATGGACTTCGGGCGGCCTGGGCGTGATGAGCATGCGGCATTGCGGGCAGCGCCCTTGGAGGGCTGGAAGCGTGACCCAGACCGTGTTCCTGTCGGCCAAGGGCAGATCATAGACGGCGATCTTCCCGGCACGGATCTCCTTGAGAGGCACCCGGCAATCCGGACAGCGCGGCTTGCAACGGCCGTCACGAAGCATCGCGACTTGCACACCGACTTTTTCCACTAGAACCTTACCCACGACGCACCCGGCGAACCGGAACAATTCCTTGATGTTGAATGATTTCACAACCACAACTCAAGGCCGGTACCGGGTGCGTCACTACCCTAAAAACGCGTACAAACCTGACGGAGAGCTATATTTACTAGGTGTTTTCGAGAACGGTCGAACGGGTCAACTTCCAAGGCCGAGCCATCACGCTTCTAGTCCAGAAGAACCGATGTTAGGTCGTATTTGGCATGTCGCACTGGGATTTATGCTGAACTATTACATCGTGACATGGATCAGCCTGTGGATTTTGGCAACAATCGCGATAATCACAACAAAGAGGATAACAAGTCGGAGATGGCGACGCCGAGGAAGCCGTCTGATTAAATTGGGAGTTGACCCCGGCGCGCCATTCCTATGACGTTCTGCAAGAAATGAAGAATCGTTCTAATGAACCCTACCCGTAAATTCTCATTTAGTTGGTGTATCGGCACGTTCTTCCTACATATCGGAATCACGATCGCGTTGGCTGTCATTATTTTCGCTTCGGGTATGGCCAGTTTTACAACAGGATCAGCTTTCGACGGTATGGAGCATATCATGTGGATCTGGAGTCCATTTGCTATGGCTACAGCC
>CAVSNV010000008.1:0-91625 GCA_963729485.1 uncultured Verrucomicrobiae bacterium | reverse complement strand
CATTCGCGTCAGGTTAAGGCGATGATGCCTGATTCTATTGGGGATTTCCGCGTTCGTTTATCCCGTTTGATGTGGCGGTCGTCGGGATCGAATAGCGCCAGTTGGGAAAATTCCCGGACTTTCACCAACTGGTTGCCGAGTATGTCGTAGAGTTTTTCATAACTCAGCTCCGCCCGCCCGATTCGCTCCGTCATGGCCGTGGCCATCTTCATCCCGAGCTGGTGCGCGATCATTGCCGCCAGGACGATGGCATGGATGTGGTGGGTGCCGCTCTTGCGCTTGAGTGCCTCGCCCAGGTTGAGGGATTGCTTCCAGGCGCGGAACTGGATTTCCACCGCCCACCGTGCACGGTAGATCGTTGCAAGCTTCCTTGCATCGGCTAGTTCCACGGGAAGATTGGTCAGCATGAGGTGCCAGCCGTCGCGCACCAATCCTTTGGCGCAGGGCACCCGGCCGCTTTGCTTTGCTTTCTTCCTCCGTTCCCTGAGTCGGGCTGCGGCCACTTCACGGGTGGCGCGCAGGGCTACGAAACGGCAGGCTTTTTTCTCCTCCCCGACCTTGCACGGCAGGTCTATGATGTCCTGTTTGCTCCTTTTCAGGGTTGATTCGATGGGGGTGTCGTCCTCCAGGACAACCCCGACATTGAGGGGCAGGCGGGTGAGCCACCAGGCTCCTGCGACCTCGATGATTTTGAATTCCCCTATGCTGAAATATCCCATGTCGCGGAGTACCAGATCGCCGGGAAGAAGCAGATCCACGAGGTCTCTGCCGATGGTTTTGTCCTGCTCGGTGGCGAGGTGCAGGCTGTGGGAAACCACTTGGCCGGAGAGCAGGTCGTAGGCGAGATCGATCTTCACTCCGGCGGTCGGGCCGTGATGGTTGCCGTGGGCGGGGAACTTCTCCGCGTTGGATTTCGGCATGACCTGGCCGGATGCGTCCTCGATGAGCATGCGCCGGATCGCGCCGCCCTCCAGGGCTTTTGCGGCAGGGGCGAAGCGTTGTTTTGTCAGGTCGGAAAGGACGGCCATGAGAAATGCGGTGGAGGCAGCGCCGATGCGTTCGTGCATGGACTGGCGGGACATGGCGAGTGGAACCCTGTCCTTGAGATCACCCACGAGCTGGTTGAAGGATGCCTTGCCGGTAACCACTGCGGAGAGAAGAGATTGCATGAAGCCTCCGGGGGTGAAGCGGGGCGATTCCCTGACAACAAGGGAAGTTTTGGTTGCGATCGGGTCGAGATCCGGCAGGATGATTTTTGAGCGGCCGGCAGGTGGAGTTGTAAGCATTCCGAGCTTGCCGGCTTGCTCACCTTGTCAATGTTTTTCTCGATTTATTTTGACGTATCTAACTTATCATCAGTGCGTTACGGCTTAACCTGACGCGAATGGGCTACAGCCAATGATAATGGCGGAGTCGCGCTATTTGCTGCACTGGCATGGTCGGGGGTAGTCGGAATTCTCGCAGGTTTTATCCTACCGATATTCATCAAGCCAAAAGATCAAGATCCTTTGATTCCAGGTGCGAATCCAGACTTGGTTGGCACGCTGTGGGAGCAAAAAGCTTCGGCTAAGTTCGACACACTCCGAACGGGACAACAAAAACAAGCAGAACAAGGCGGAGATGGCGACGCCGAGGAAGCCGTCTGATTAAATTCGGGCTTTACACCGGCGCGCCATTCCTATGACGTTAGGCAAGAAAATATCCAGTCCACAATGAAAGCCATTTTTCTTAGCATCATCGTCGCTTGCGGAACAGCAACCGCAAACGAGCTGCGGATTTCCCTAGATCCCGCGCAGAACGTCGAAGCAGTAAGATTATCGCAACGTGACGCGGCCAATCCCAGGATAGATGTCTATAGCTCGTTTCAGATCATAAATCGTGAGGGAACAGCTCGTTTCAAGGCTACTGAATGCTTGCACCTGTCATATTTACAGGGCGCAGCACCAGAAATAATTCAGTCGCGCAACGAGGAGGGAAGAATAACCAAAAACGATAAAGAGACGTTATATCGTTTCCCCAACCGCTTGAAGGACGTATCAAGGATCGAAGTATCGCACAAATTAGACAGATCATTCGTATACGTTTTCGCCGTATCTCAGACTTTACGTATCGAGTTCAGAAGCGGCGAGGAACCTACATCGAAGAAGATCAATGATGAAGATGTTCCAGTTTCGGATCCAGCATTGATTGTTGTAGTTCCGAATGGCGATAAGGCTCCACATGTCAAAAATACGAAGAAGCCTAACAAGGCGGAGATGGCGACGCCGATGAAGCCGTCTGATTAATTCGAGCTTTGCACCGGCGCGCCATTCCTATAACGTTCTGCTAAGAAATTGGGCGGGTTGACGGGGTCGTGGCTTTCACCTAATTTCGAGCCGCAATGAAATCCGTTTACATCGAGACCACGATCCCGAGCTACTACACGGGGCGCAGACCTCGAGATCTTGTGTTGGCAGCACGTCAACAACTGACCGTCGATTGGTGGGACACGCAGCGCTCCCAATATGAGCTTTTCGCATCACAAATCGTATTGGATGAGACGCGGCGGGGTGACCCAGTGGTGGCAGCGAGACGGCAAGAGTTTCTTGACGGCATTCCTCTGCTCGACATCAGTGAGCGAGTTATCGAGATTGCTGAAGACATCCTGGCATCGGGAATTATTCCTCCGAGGGTTGCAGATGATGCCTACCACGTAGCCTGTGCCGGGGTTCACCGAATGGATTTCCTGCTCACATGGAACTGCACCCACATTGCCAATCCTCACAACAGAAGACGAATCAGGGAACGGCTTGCTCGACACGGGATAGAGATTCCGGTAATCTGTACCCCAGAAGAACTCATCGCAGATCATGACAACTACAACCCCGAATAGATCCCGTGAAGAATCTCTCCTTGAGGAGGTTCGTCGGCTCAAGCACGAGAATGCCGCAGAATACGGCTTCAACATTCGTGCGATCGGAGAGGCGGCGCGGCGACATCAGGCAGAGCATCCAGAGCGAGTTGTAAGCCGAGAGAATCAAAAAGAGGCAGAACAAGGCGGAGATGGCGACGCCGAGGAAGCCGTCTGATTAAATTCGAGCTTTCCACCGGCGCGCCATTCCTATGACGTTCTACAAAGAAATTTCCTATGCACATTGTCCAGATCGTTCCGATTCGTGGCTCGGGTTTCGCCGAGTCTTCGTTCGTATGGATTGGCTCGGGTTTTGCAGAGTCTATGTTCGTATGCATTGGCTCGGGTTTCGCTGAGTCTCCGGTCGTATGCACTGGCTCGGGTTCCGCAGAGTCTTCGTTCGCGGGTATTGGCTTGGATTGATCGGCTAGATTCTTTCGTGTTTATCCTAGATTCGGGCTGGTAGGGTTAGTCGGAAGAGAAGATGGTAGAACAAGTCGGAGATGGCGACGCCGAGGAAGCCGTCTGATTAAATTCGAGCTTGACCCCGGCGCGCCATTCCTATGACGTTCGTTTGGAGATTTCATATTATGAGTGAAGATAGAGACTACATCGTTTTGAATGTTCCGCGCGGCACCGAGCAATCGGATCGCATTTTGACCGCGCTTCGGGCAGAGGGTTTCACCGTCCGCATGGAAGAGACCGATGAATGCCGCGAGTGACATCATGGCGAAGGAGTTGTGAGTTCCACGAGAGTCATTTCGAGGCAGCGTCCGAGATCGCGGGCACATGCACTCCCTACATCGCATCCTATGGAGAACATCCACCTATTTCGGTTGTCGGTGGTTCGGGTAAGCGTGAACTCGACTTCCGATTTCAGGAGAGCCAACACCTGCTCATCCGATAATGGAGAACAACGAACAAGGCGTGGCGCATCAACCCCTGACCCGCTCCGGGTTGAGGCATCTGCGGCATTGCCGTCCTGTTCTTGCTGCGATCCGCGCTCCCGGTCAGGGGTGAGCGCACTCTGACGTTATGCCAAGAATCGAAGAGGCATTTCGCACGGACTTGATATTTCCGAGTCGCGGAATTGGCACCGTGCGAGGCTTCCGGCTCAGCCATCGGTGTCCGAGATCGGGTCGCACCGTTCGATTGATTCGGCGTATGTTGCCACAGTTGGTTTAAGCGTGGTTTTCACTTCGCCGCCACTGGCGAGGGTTGCCGAAGACGAAGCGAAGAAGACGAATTGCTGAAGACGAAGCGCGGAAGACCAGTTGCTGAAGATCAGACCGGCACGAGCGTAAGATCAGACGGATTCTTCGCGAAGATCTTTGAATCGGGCAGTCAGGGTAAGTTGGAATAGAAGAGGCATAACAAGGCGGAGATGGCGACGCCGATGAAGCCGTCTGATGAAATTCGGGCTTCCCCCCGGCGCGCCATTCCTCTAACGTTCTCCAAGAAATGTCATGCCAGATCAATACTAGAGCCGAACTGGCTGCTTTGATTAGAAAGATGTCCGTCGAAGACACATCGAAGTGGGACAATTCCAACCTCGGATCATTTTTGGAGGCGCTCAGTGCTTGGGTCGATCACTGTGACGGCTACTACACGAACACTGGCTCCGATATCAATCCCGATTCAGCAACTTGGCAGATTCTTGCGGATGCACTTCAAGCCGCCAAGATTTACGAGTAGATCCCCATGGCATTCGACAGATCAATCTACACGGTCGTTAGGGCAAGCGACGTTTCCAAGCGGGATGGGATCGGCGTAGAGATATCCTACGAGGGCGAGTTGGTTTGTGAGATCTTCCGAGACGATACTGACAGAACTAGAACAATATGGCTGGCTACCCAGGAGCAACCGCTTGATCACGTAGAAGGATTTATTCAGATCTTCAAGGAGAAGGTAGGCTGGGACTTCATAAATGACGCCGAGCCTGAGAATACAAAAGAAGGAGAACAAGTCGGAGATGGCGACGCCGAGGAAGCCGTCTGATTAAATTCGGATCTTGACCCCGGCGCGCCATTCCTATTACGTTCTCCAAAGAAATATAGAGGAAGAGCAGTACCTCAAATAATTCCGCAGCGATGAAGACGAAGCGCGGAAGACTTGGTTAGCTACAAAGATGGACCGCAAATGACGAGTCGCAGAAGACGAACCGCAGAAGATAAGACCGGCAGGCGCGGAAGATCAGACGGATTCTTCGCTGAAGATCCTGGAATCGGGCAGTCGGGGTCATGCGGAATAAAGATGGAGAACAAGGCGGAGATGGCGACGCCGTTGAAGCTTCCTGATCAATTTTGAGCTTTACCCCGGCGCCGCCATTCCTATAACGTTCTGCAAAGAAATGAAGAGCTATGCTCACCAAGAAAATTAAGCTATTTGCGTCAATTGACAGATTCAGATTTTCCGACGGTCGCAGGGATATTTCCTTCGATACGAAGCTGTTTATCAATCCGGATGGGCTGATTGCAGGGGTAGGAACAAGACCGATCGGCACTGGCACCTGCGATGAAGTTCGCATTTTCGATCGTTCGGAGAGCGTTGTAGAGCGATTGGCTGCAGCAATCCATTACGGACTTCAAGGGTACAGCGGACGACTGCGAATCCTTCCGGGACACTTGCATGTCGTTGTATCGCGGGATTTGGTCGACCACTTAGATGGGTTTGAGAAGGCTGTATTTGAGCGCGCTGGAAGCGATGCGTGTGCTTCCAAAGTCGAAGTTTCCCGCATAGAGACTAGTGGAGACGCAAACAATAAAGAAGCAGAACAAGTCGGAGATGGCGACGCCGAGGAAGCCGTCTGATCAAATTGG
Source organism: uncultured Verrucomicrobiae bacterium (assembly GCA_963729485.1). GTDB lineage: Bacteria > Verrucomicrobiota > Verrucomicrobiia > Verrucomicrobiales > Akkermansiaceae > Luteolibacter. The sequence continues at coordinate 85,916 of CAVSNV010000008.1, read as the reverse complement.
GAGTTGACCCCGGCGCGCCATTCCTATGACGTTCTGCAAGAAATGAAACTTCGCTCGGGCATCAAACTTCACGCAGAGATTGAAGGGTATGGCGAACCGATTCGTGACAACGATCGATATGATGCCGTCCTCAAGTTCTATCAAAACCGAGGTGATCCGCTTACGATGAAGACCGTACGCACAGAGCCAATTCCAAAGGCTGTTATGCACGATGGTGAGCTACGAATCGAGTGGGATCCGCCAGAGATTGTAGAGAGTCATATCGTCGCCGAGCGGAATCGCGCTCTGTCACGCGGCGCTGACCTCTTACCCGGGATTTACTACACAATGCTCGGAATGCGCACCGGAGGATACAGAAGCGTAAGCATCCCGCCCCATCTTTTTGCACACAGCATGCATGAGACTATGGAGATTGAGAGAGAGTCGGTTATCAAGCTAGAATGTTTCCTGATCTGCATTCGCTAACAAATAACGAAGAAGCAGAACAAGGCGGAGATGGCGACGCCGAGGAAGCCGTCTGATTAAATTCGGGCTTTACCCCGGCGCGCCATTCCTATAACGTTCTGCAAAGAAATGCCCAAAAACATATCTTCACGACGAGAGAAGCAATTCATCAAGGCCGCACACAAGAGAGTGCGAATGAGCGGAGCTACGAGTCGAACCGCAGCAATGCACGTGAAGATCCAGGTCGTCGCACCGTGGAAGCGAGTTGTAATCGGATTATTCGGATGTGTGTGGCTAGGCATTGCATACTTTATCCAAGAAGATTCGCTTACAGCAGCTCTCTGCTTTTGTGCACTTTTTGTAGTGACCGCTCTGTTTGCGTTCCTTGGCAGTAAGAAGACAATTGACGGCGCATTGAACGGATTGGATGCTTCCGTATCGAACAGGATTCTTGACTCCGTATTCGACCAGATATTCTAAACCAAACATGACAAAAAGAAGCAGAACAAGGCGGAGATGGCGACGCCGAGGAAGCCGTCTGATTAAATTGGAGCTTTACACCGGCGCGCCATTCCTATGACGTTCTGCAAAGAAATGAAGATCCCTAAGTTCACCGATCCGGCGGAAGTGAACCGTAATCTTCACCAAGTTGCTCTCTATCTCACCGCGTGGGAGACTCTTCGTTCCTGCATCGTCGAACGCGTGAAGGGCTTCTTCACGGACGACTGGACAATTGACGATCGCGGCAAGCTTCGTGGAACCCCGTCTGAAGAATACAAAAGTAGAGTAATTGCTTTGCACCCGAAGGACGAACTTCATGCGTGCAGCCTTTGGCTCCGGGACATGGGTGCTATCGATAGCGCCGATATTGATCAGATCGCAGTTGCCCGGAGACATCGGAATAGCATAGGTCACGAGATCGTTGACTACATAACTAGTGACGATGCAGAAGTTGATCGTGAGACGGCATTCGCGTCAGGTTAAGGCGATGATGCCTGATTCTATTGGGGATTTCCGCGTTCGTTTATCCCGTTTGATGTGGCGGTCGTCGGGATCGAATAGCGCCAGTTGGGAAAATTCCCGGACTTTCACCAACTGGTTGCCGAGTATGTCGTAGAGTTTTTCATAACTCAGCTCCGCCCGCCCGATTCGCTCCGTCATGGCCGTGGCCATCTTCATCCCGAGCTGGTGCGCGATCATTGCCGCCAGGACGATGGCATGGATGTGGTGGGTGCCGCTCTTGCGCTTGAGTGCCTCGCCCAGGTTGAGGGATTGCTTCCAGGCGCGGAACTGGATTTCCACCGCCCACCGTGCACGGTAGATCGTTGCAAGCTTCCTTGCATCGGCTAGTTCCACGGGAAGATTGGTCAGCATGAGGTGCCAGCCGTCGCGCACCAATCCTTTGGCGCAGGGCACCCGGCCGCTTTGCTTTGCTTTCTTCCTCCGTTCCCTGAGTCGGGCTGCGGCCACTTCACGGGTGGCGCGCAGGGCTACGAAACGGCAGGCTTTTTTCTCCTCCCCGACCTTGCACGGCAGGTCTATGATGTCCTGTTTGCTCCTTTTCAGGGTTGATTCGATGGGGGTGTCGTCCTCCAGGACAACCCCGACATTGAGGGGCAGGCGGGTGAGCCACCAGGCTCCTGCGACCTCGATGATTTTGAATTCCCCTATGCTGAAATATCCCATGTCGCGGAGTACCAGATCGCCGGGAAGAAGCAGATCCACGAGGTCTCTGCCGATGGTTTTGTCCTGCTCGGTGGCGAGGTGCAGGCTGTGGGAAACCACTTGGCCGGAGAGCAGGTCGTAGGCGAGATCGATCTTCACTCCGGCGGTCGGGCCGTGATGGTTGCCGTGGGCGGGGAACTTCTCCGCGTTGGATTTCGGCATGACCTGGCCGGATGCGTCCTCGATGAGCATGCGCCGGATCGCGCCGCCCTCCAGGGCTTTTGCGGCAGGGGCGAAGCGTTGTTTTGTCAGGTCGGAAAGGACGGCCATGAGAAATGCGGTGGAGGCAGCGCCGATGCGTTCGTGCATGGACTGGCGGGACATGGCGAGTGGAACCCTGTCCTTGAGATCACCCACGAGCTGGTTGAAGGATGCCTTGCCGGTAACCACTGCGGAGAGAAGAGATTGCATGAAGCCTCCGGGGGTGAAGCGGGGCGATTCCCTGACAACAAGGGAAGTTTTGGTTGCGATCGGGTCGAGATCCGGCAGGATGATTTTTGAGCGGCCGGCAGGTGGAGTTGTAAGCATTCCGAGCTTGCCGGCTTGCTCACCTTGTCAATGTTTTTCTCGATTTATTTTGACGTATCTAACTTATCATCAGTGCGTTACGGCTTAACCTGACGCGAATGCGTGAGACGGTTGCAGCGATTTACGTAATCGTGAAGAAGATTGATATTTGGTGGCTCACCGAGATCGAGCTACCGACTCAATCGGACATTCCAGAAGAGATGTATGAAGCAGCGCGACGAGGTGAAGCAACTGGAGGATACTCAATGCTTCTTGAGTTGATTCTCCCCGTGTTTGATGGTGATTTCGATGCGCTCCTCGATCTCCATGAACAACTAAAAAAGAAGCAGAACAAGGCGGAGATGGCGACGCCGAGGAAGCCGTCTGATTAAATCGGGAGTTGACACCGGCGCGCCATTCCTATGACGTTCGGCAAAGAAAAGAAGATGCATCCGGCCATCCAGTTCAATACTACCAAGTTCGACGTCTCAAAAGGAGAAGAGAACCCAATCAATCCCATATATGGAGAGTCACTTCTTCTGTGGCTTAGAGAGAAGACCGCTGATAAGGTCGATGTCCCGGAACCGGACTACGAGGATTGGGGCTGGTTCTCCTACATTGAGTGGGGAAGAAGAAGTTACATGCTCGGCGCCAGCAGTGATGACGGCGAAGCTTGGACATTTCAGATGGACAAGATCCGCACACTTTCCGAGAAGCTTCTTGGGCGAGAGAAGATGACCACGGATGACGAAGCGTGGCAGTATTTCGTGGGGGTATTGCGTGCAGAACCGGACTTTCAAGACATCGACGCAGCATGAACTTTCAAGAATACAAAGAAGCCGAACAAGGCGGAGATGGCGACGCCGAGGAAGCCGTCTGATTAAATTTGAGCTTTACACCGGCGCGCCATTCCTATGACGTTCTGCAAGAAAATATGGAATCTGCGAAGACTCAACTCATGATAGCACACGTAAGGTTGTTGCACATGGTAGTCTATTCATCTGGGACGATGTCGATGATTCTCTACGGAGCGTCTAAGGCGAGAGAGGATCAGTCGTATTTCGAGAACCCAATTCGTAGCGTGTTTCCGCATCTTGATGATGAAGCCATATCGGAGATCATAGAACTTAAGAAGGAGCCTGATCTAGATACCGCAGTAAGAGGCGGACAAGCTGGAAGTCTAGTTCTCATGCACGCTGGGATTGAATGGTGCCTGATTGCCGTAGCTAGAGCTATCGCTACAGTTTCCCCAGGATCGTTTCTCCCGATGCTTGAGAAGAGACAAGTGACACTGCAGGAAGCACTTTCGCAAGGACACGATGAGCTTCTTAACGACCGCATCGAAAGCTTCCTTATACAGATGGATCGGCAGTCTCTGGTTGAACGGACTCGAACCATTTTTAGACTTATCAACGATTCAACAATTTCTAGCGGGATATTTGATGAGCAGAAGATTGAGCGTATTGAGAAGCTTCGGAACGATTGTGCTCACGGCCGCGTTGGGATTGCCGATTTTTCGACGATTCATGCGGATTTAGAATATCTTCATGAAGTTGCTGAATTTTTCATAGAGACAGTGGCGAAGAAGTTCGAGATACCATACGAGAAGTGCACCCTTCCATAAGACCAATAAAAGCAGAACAAGTCGGAGATGGCGACGCCGAGGAAGCCGTCTGATTAAAATCGGGCTTTTCACCGGCGCGCCATTCCTATAACGTTCGCCGCTCCAGATACGCGTTGCAGATCGTTCCCCGTGCATGATTTTCCAGTCTTCGCGCGAAGGTTTCCGGCAGACGTTTGCGGCCTTTTCGTTCCAGGGTTGCCGCATTTTGGCGAAGCGTTTTTCCCTGGGCGGTTTTCACACTTGGCGGGTTCCGGCTCGGGTTGTGTGCTTGGGCACGACTCATGCGGAGTGCTTTGGTTCCGGCTTGGGATGCGTGCTAGGGTTCGACTCGGGCGGAGTGCTTTGGTTCGGGCGCGGGATGCGTGCTTGGGCATCGGCGGGATTCCTTGCTGGCTTTCCGTCGTTTGGACGCTTTCCCGGCGGCGAACAAGTCGCAGATGGCGACGCCGAGGGCGCTCTCTCCTGAAATTCAGGCTTTTCCCCGGCGCGCCATTGCTTTAACGTTCGCGAATAAATTTCCTGTGAGCCACTATAGAAAATCCAAGGTTATCGGCTTTGCTGCGATTATACTGGTTTTGTTAGGAGTCGTCGCCCTCGTCAGACTCTCGCCAGATTGTAGCTCCACATCAAGGCAGGCGGATAAGGCGCGAGCATTATCTGAGGATCAATTCACGAAGCTGCACGAAGCTATGACTGCACTCGTAATGAGTTTTCCGATGGAGGATAGAATTATCCCACATCAGTATACCGGTAAGTCGATTCCACGCGACTTTTTGGATCTTAGCCCCGTTCTGATTCGACTTGGGGATAGTCCACTGATTCGTCTTGAAGGCTGTTATGATGAGCATCTCGACCTGCGATTTTTCAGTGTTGGCGAACCCGATGATGTAGGAGACCACTCGCTTCGTATCGTGCTAGTCTCAGGAGATTATGACATGCCGAAGGAGATTCTCTGGCAACAAAAACAACAAGCGAACAAGGCGGAGATGGCGACGCCGAGGAAGCCGTCTGATTAAATTGGGAGTTTACACCGGCGCCGCCATTCCTATAACGTTCTGCAAGAAAATGAAATTGGTTCGAGCATACATAGCCATGCTGGCATTTCTGTTGAGCGGGAGCCTTGCGGCTGACGAATTCCTTTTCATCGACGATTTGCAGAAAGCGATCAAGAATGCTAAGGAATCAGGACGACCGATAATCCTGTTCACTGGTAGATCCGTATTTTGCGAGCCAAAGACTCCTCAGCAGTGTTTTCTTCAGGTTGTCTTGCCACGCTACCCGGAGCTCAAGAAGTTGGCGGCCAAAAGCATTTTGGTCGATGGATTCATTTATACGCCAATGAATGACGCGCGAGGTAAGATGACCGAGGCATTCAAGAAAGATTTTAGGGAATGGACACCAATGGCTGACAAGTATGGCTTGATCTATTTCTATCCGACGATCACATTTCTTTCTCCAGGCGGCGAGAAGGATAGAGGACCATTTGTATATTATGGAGGAGATTTCTCAATGACTGGTGATAAGGACAAACTCAACCTGCGCGAATACCTTGAAAAACAAGCAGAACAAGGCGGAGATGGCGACGCCGAGGAAGCTCCCTGATCATTTTCGAGCTTCACACCGGCGCGCCATTCCTATGACGTTCTGTAAATAAATGGGACTCATCCTCTATCGCTGTTCAGACGAATTCCCTGAAGAGATTCCCGGAATACTTGTTGGTATGTCATCAACGCTGAATTGGGAAGGCGGACAGGAGGCAGGCTCTGAATTTGATTCATCATTCAGATACACTGTCACGCGTGAGAAAGCTCGGATTTTGATCTATGGAGGTCGCGAGCACGGCATTATGATGGTCTCGATCGTTGACGGATCACGCAATTTCTTTGGAGTACGAGCGCGAATGGAACTCGCAGCTGATGTAACACGAGCACTTTTGGAAGCTGGCATGAAGGAGATTACCGTCGAAGAACTCGAAGACCTTGACGCGCAACAAGGAAAGAAGTAGAACAAGTCGGAGATGGCGACGCCGAGGAAGCCGTCTGATTAAATTTAGGCTTGACCCTGGCGCGCCATTCCTATGACGTTAGGCAAAGAAATGAAGACCTTCACAATCACTGCCACCGCACTTGCACTGCTGTCCGGCATCCTCGCACAAGGATCTTTCGGACACGCAATCGTAGTGATCAGCGCGTTTCTCTTCATCGGAGTTCCATTGGCACTATTTCTGGCACTCTGGCTCGTAATCGGGCTGAAGCGCAGCGGAGGAATGCCCACCGGATGGCGGAAGACCTCAACAATTTCTGCGGTGATCGGAGGTAGCTTGATCCTGTCTTTCGGGACTGGTTCGCTAATTCATCATTGGCAGATTCGTAAGGTGAGGGACTTCGTGGCGGCGACTGTTCCTTCCCTCGATGAATACCGCAGCAAGAACGGCACCCATTCGCGTCAGGTTAAGGCGATGATGCCTGATTCTATTGGGGATTTCCGCGTTCGTTTATCCCGTTTGATGTGGCGGTCGTCGGGATCGAATAGCGCCAGTTGGGAAAATTCCCGGACTTTCACCAACTGGTTGCCGAGTATGTCGTAGAGTTTTTCATAACTCAGCTCCGCCCGCCCGATTCGCTCCGTCATGGCCGTGGCCATCTTCATCCCGAGCTGGTGCGCGATCATTGCCGCCAGGACGATGGCATGGATGTGGTGGGTGCCGCTCTTGCGCTTGAGTGCCTCGCCCAGGTTGAGGGATTGCTTCCAGGCGCGGAACTGGATTTCCACCGCCCACCGTGCACGGTAGATCGTTGCAAGCTTCCTTGCATCGGCTAGTTCCACGGGAAGATTGGTCAGCATGAGGTGCCAGCCGTCGCGCACCAATCCTTTGGCGCAGGGCACCCGGCCGCTTTGCTTTGCTTTCTTCCTCCGTTCCCTGAGTCGGGCTGCGGCCACTTCACGGGTGGCGCGCAGGGCTACGAAACGGCAGGCTTTTTTCTCCTCCCCGACCTTGCACGGCAGGTCTATGATGTCCTGTTTGCTCCTTTTCAGGGTTGATTCGATGGGGGTGTCGTCCTCCAGGACAACCCCGACATTGAGGGGCAGGCGGGTGAGCCACCAGGCTCCTGCGACCTCGATGATTTTGAATTCCCCTATGCTGAAATATCCCATGTCGCGGATAACCAGATCGCCGGGAAGAAGCAGATCCACGAGGTCTCTGCCGATGGTTTTGTCCTGCTCGGTGGCGAGGTGCAGGCTGTGGGAAACCACTTGGCCGGAGAGCAGGTCGTAGGCGAGATCGATCTTCACTCCGGCGGTCGGGCCGTGATGGTTGCCGTGGGCGGGGAACTTCTCCGCGTTGGATTTCGGCATGACCTGGCCGGATGCGTCCTCGATGAGCATGCGCCGGATCGCGCCGCCCTCCAGGGCTTTTGCGGCAGGGGCGAAGCGTTGTTTTGTCAGGTCGGAAAGGACGGCCATGAGAAATGCGGTGGAGGCAGCGCCGATGCGTTCGTGCATGGACTGGCGGGACATGGCGAGTGGAACCCTGTCCTTGAGATCACCCACGAGCTGGTTGAAGGATGCCTTGCCGGTAACCACTGCGGAGAGAAGAGATTGCATGAAGCCTCCGGGGGTGAAGCGGGGCGATTCCCTGACAACAAGGGAAGTTTTGGTTGCGATCGGGTCGAGATCCGGCAGGATGATTTTTGAGCGGCCGGCAGGTGGAGTTGTAAGCATTCCGAGCTTGCCGGCTTGCTCACCTTGTCAATGTTTTTCTCGATTTATTTTGACGTATCTAACTTATCATCAGTGCGTTACGGCTTAACCTGACGCGAATGGAACGGCACCTATCCAACATCCCTTGCAGAGTTGGGCATTTTATCGGTTCCAGAGATTCTACGAGAGCCAAGCGGATATTCCTCGACTCAGGACACATTCAGATTTGAGTATTGGGATGCGTCGGGCATGATGAACGGATATAAATTTAGCAGCTCTACCCGCGAATGGACATACTTCGACTAATCAAAAAGAAGCCTCCTAAATAACAGTTTCTGCAACTGTTTCGATTGGAGTGAGTTGCATATCGAGTGATTGTGCGAGTTTGCGGAGCATTTTCATGCGGTTGGCCTTGTGTCTGGCGGTGGTTTGGAAGGCTTTGGTCTCGTTGTAGGGCTCTTTGCTCTGGATCATCGAGTAGATCAGCCGGGCGAGCTTGTGGGCGACTGCGGTAGTCCCTTCCGCTTTGCCCAGACGTGATTTCATCCGGCGGCAGTACTCCCCCATGGCGCATTTGGCATTGGTGAGGCCTTGCGCCGCCATACGGAGGGTTCCCGAGATTCGGTTGACCACACGCCGGGTCTTGGATTTGAGAATCTTCCCTCCGGAAATGCGGTTGTCCGGACTGAGGCCGAGCCATGAGGCGAAGGCTTTGGCGTTCTTGAAATTTCCCAGGATGTCTTTGGCGTTGCCCAGCTCGGTCATGAGGATGGTGAGACTGCCTGCCGAGATGCCGTCGATAGTGGAAAGATCCACCCCGTAGTATCGGTAGGCTTCCTGATAGACGTCGAACTGGAGGTCGTTTTTCGCGAGGCGGCGGTTGCGCCAGTGGGCGGTGGGGCCGGGTTCTCCGGTTTCGGAGGGGACTTCGGTCATGTGCTTTCTGACAGCCTCGTCGCACCGGGCGATGGCTTGCCGGACCTGAGTCCAGGAGGTGTGGCATTGCTTGAGGATGAAGAGTTGGGCGGGCTGCCAGTCTGCCTGGATGGCTTTGAGGAAGGTTTCCTTTTTCGTCCGGCTGTTGGGGTGGCGCAGTTTCCAGAGGGCTTCCGGGTCGCGCTCGCCGGCAAGGATGGCTTCGATGATGGCCATGGCACTGGTGCCGTCGAGGTCGCTGAAGACGTGGTGGATCTTGAGGTTCATTTCGGTGAGTGCTTTCTGCATGTGCTGGAGGTGGCGGGAGGCGTCTTTGACCATCGAGCTGCGGTGGCGCATGAGCTGGCGGGTCGCGACGACTTCGGCGGTGGGTCGGAATGATGCTTTGAGGAGTCCCGCGGTGTGGAGTTGCTGGAGCCACTGGGCGTCGCAGACGTCGGTCTTCTTGCCGGGCACGCCTTTGATGTGACGCGCGTTGACGAGGCAGACTTCGATGCCTGCGGCCTGGAGTATATCGTAGGTGGGGATCGAAGTAGGTGCCGGTGGATTCCATGGCCACGGTGGTGATCTTGTGTTTCAGGAGCCAGTCACGCAGTTCGTGGAGGTTTTCGGTGAAGGTTTCGAAACGGCGGACGGGGCGTTGGTCGAGGTCGGCGGGAACGGCGGCCATGAGTTCCTCCGCTCCGATGTCGATCCCCGCAGCGTGGGTGTGGATGGACTGGGTGAGGAGGTGGCTGGTTTTGCGGCTCTGTTTTCGTTTTGGCATTTTCTCAGGTATTGGGGTTGGGGAAAAGTGGCCGCCGGCGCATTCGAGCTGAAAAAATGAGCAGTCTCCTAAACGGGGTCACGGCTTTCCCGCCGAAGCGGAAACCTACGCGCCACCAATGGTAAACTCGCGTCGAATGCGGCCATGCTAACAAACGGGGTCGGTGGGCCGGGACTTCTCCCGGGACACCTGTCCACCATTGCCATTCCGGTCTACACTGCCAGCGACCGCTTGCAATCTACCATGTTACTTCCATTTGAACAGCGCCGTTTGCGGGCGGTTCGGGTGCTAACAAGGCGGAGATGGCGACGCCGAGGAAGCCGTCTGATCAAATTGGGAGTTGACCCCGGCGCGCCATTCCTATGACGTTCGGTAAAGAATGAAGACCAATGAGTAACCTAGAAGAATTCTCGTCGGTTGCGTTGATTCTAGGCGTAATCGCCATTTTTAACTGGGTCGCTGGTGATCGTTCGTTCATGGGGCGCGAGTTGTTGCTTCGGCGTGGCTCATTGTGGGAGCTGGCGAGATGGATAGGCATTGTGCTCTGGATGATACCTATTCTAATTGCACCTCGCGAGAATGACGTGCTAGCCTACTCAACAATCACAGGTTCGATACTTCTGCTTATTGGCACGGCACGGATCAAATCCACAAATCCAAACAATAAGAAACCGAACAAGGCGGAGATGGCGACGCCGAGGAAGCCGTCTGATTAAATTTGGACTTTACACCGGCGCGCCATTCCTATGACGTTCTCCAAGAAATGTCATGCCAGATCAATACTAGAGCCGAACTGGCTGCTTTGATTAGAAAGATGTCCGTCGAAGACACATCGAAGTGGGACAATTCCAACCTCGGATCATTTTTGGAGGCGCTCAGTGCTTGGGTCGATCACTGTGACGGCTACTACACGAACACTGGCTCCGATATCAATCCCGATTCAGCAACTTGGCAGATTCTTGCGGATGCACTTCAAGCCGCCAAGATTTACGAGTAGATCCCCATGGCATTCGACAGATCAATCTACACGGTCGTTAGGGCAAGCGACGTTTCCAAGCGGGATGGGATCGGCGTAGAGATATCCTACGAGGGCGAGTTGGTTTGTGAGATCTTCCGAGACGATACTGACAGAACTAGAACAATATGGCTGGCTACCCAGGAGCAACCGCTTGATCACGTAGAAGGATTTATTCAGATCTTCAAGGAGAAGGTAGGCTGGGACTTCATAAATGACGCCGAGCCTGAGAATACAAAAGAAGGAGAACAAGTCGGAGATGGCGACGCCGAGGAAGCCGTCTGATTAAATTCGGATCTTGACCCCGGCGCGCCATTCCTATTACGTTCTCCAAAGAAATATAGAGGAAGAGCAGTACCTCAAATAATTCCGCAGCGATGAAGACGAAGCGCGGAAGACTTGGTTAGCTACAAAGATGGACCGCAAATGACGAGTCGCAGAAGACGAACCGCAGAAGATAAGACCGGCAGGCGCGGAAGATCAGACGGATTCTTCGCTGAAGATCCTGGAATCGGGCAGTCGGGGTCATGCGGAATAAAGATGGAGAACAAGGCGGAGATGGCGACGCCGTTGAAGCTTCCTGATCAATTTTGAGCTTTACCCCGGCGCCGCCATTCCTATAACGTTCTGCAAAGAAATTAAGAAAATCCCGATACAAAAATGAAAACAAGAGCAGCATTCTGCGTGATCGCATTCATCGGTTCGCTTTCAATTCCTGTGCACGCGGCGGAAGATGGTGGTTCATTGCCATATGACTCATTCAACAAAGCGATTAGACTCTTCGAAAGTAAGAAGATTGATGGTGCGACGTGTGTTCCGCTCTTTTTGAAGAGTAACCAGGCAGGAGTCGAGATTGATCCGACCAAAGCTAATTTTCGCGTCCACACTAGCGCTGGTGACGACGTAAAACTCAAAGTGGATAAGTTTTCCGACGTTCCAGCAGCCGAACTGAGCGAATTTGAACGCGACCTGATTATGAAGGGATTCACACACCGAGTTTGGATACCGACTAACGACGAGAGGTTCTCGAATGGATCTATCATGCATTCGCTGCCCAAGGGATCCGTTGATTTAACGCAAGGCCGCAAGTTGGAATCTTCCCTAGGAGGCGAAGCTCAAGACAAAGAATAAAAGCAGAACAAGTCGGAGATGGCGACGCCGAGGAAGCCGTCTGATTAATTTTGAGCTTTTCACCGGCGCCGCCATTCCTATATCGTTCGGTAAAGAATTTCCATTGTTCGGAGGTTGATCGTTGAGACAGAAAACCAGATGAAGACCAAAACCAAACGCATTGTATTATCGTGGGGGCTAGCGGCGTTCGTAACCTTTGGCTTGATACTATCCGCGATCTTCTCTCTCCTGGCCTTGCTGTTCCTCGATAACTTCAATTTTACTAGCAAGTGGCACGTCTTCGTATTTGGATTCACATTCCTAGCTCCAATTCTTTCGATTGCCGGACTGATCGCCTTTCGTAGTCGCAAGGATAATACCACAACCTTGATAGCCTTGCTTCTAGCTGCTGCACCGCTCGTAACCTACTATTTATGGTCGTTAGATGCCTCACGAGGTCTAGCGCACTAATCAAACAAGAAACCGAACAAGGCGGAGATGGCGACGCCGAGGAAGCCTTCTGATTAACTTCGAGCTTTACACCGGCGCGCCATTCCTATGACGTTCGGTAAGAAAATAGAAATGAATACATCGCCTCTCAGTAGTTACCAATGTTGTGGGTACAACATCACAAGGGGACGGAGCTTTAGAAGAGAATCTTCTTGAGAGACGCAACGCGTAGTGTAGAACGGGGGGATGACGATACGGGGAAGGACACGATGAGGCGGGCGCGTTGGTTGACGCCTTGGAAGGATTCGGAGGCCCGGGCTTCGATGTATCATGTGACGGGGCGCTTCGTGGAGAGGCGGTTCGCTTTCGGGGCGGGGGAGAAGGAGAGGTTCCGGACGTTGATGCGCGGCATCCGATGCGGATGATGGAGAAGTTCACGGGCTGCCGGGTGCTGGCGTATTGATTCAGCCCGGCCCCTCCCGGGCTTCACCCCTGCGGGGCACGTTGCGTTCGCTCCTGTCCAAGCCACCTACAAGCCTTCGGTGGTTTAGCGTGATGTGCAACCATGTCCATATGTTGCTCGAGGTGCCGCCGATGCCTGCGGAGGGGATTTCGGACGGGGAGTTTCTCGCGAGGTTTTCCGTGCTTTACGGGGAGGGGTTCGTGGCGGATGTCGTGGGGCAGCTTGAGGCAGCGTGGACGGAGGGAGGGCTGCCGGGAGGGAATCCGGCGCGGGTTGCAGAGATCAAGCAGCGTTTCACCTACAGGATGCACGATCTCGGGCAGTTCATGAAGGGGCTGGTACGGGCGTGCATGAGCCACCGGGGTGTGGGTTTCGATGCCGGGAGATGGAAAGAGGTTTCGCGGATCTACCGGTGCGCGATGGGGATGGCGCTGGGCCGGAAGAGCGGGCGAGCGGAGGTGGCCGGGCGGAAGGAGTTGACGAAGAATTCAGCGGAGATATTGGCTTCCGAGGGAAACGAGACGGTGTTGCCGGATCTCGGGATGGCGAAGATGCTGCGGTGCCGGGTGAGATATTTCACGGATGGTGCGGTGATCGGGAGCAAGGAATTCGTGAACGAGGCGTTCGCGGGGGCGCGGGGGAGATTTTCCGGAAAGCGGGAGGACGGGGCGCGGCGGATGTGGGGGAGCGGCAAGGCGGCGGCGGGGGTGCTGTGGAGTATGAGGGATTTGCGAGTGGGGGTTGGTGACTGAGGCGTTCTGTTAGGTTGTGGGGGCGAGGTGCGTCGCAAGGGCGTGGATAGGAAAGTAGAAGAGGGAGGGGCGACCAAAGATCGTCTCTCTTCCCTTCAGGTTCAAGCGGGGCGCGGGAGTGCTTTCCCGAGAATCCGCGCTTGGTCGAAGTCGTAGGGGGTGAGCTCCAGATGAATGTTCTCGCCCTCGGAAAACACTTCTCCGGCATCCGTGAGAGGCTTGGAAAGGTGGCCGAGCACGATCTTTCCATTCATCAGTTCCACGCGATAGAGGATCTCCCCTTTGCGTTCGAGAACAGTCCCGGTGGTCTGGATGGCGGCTTCTGGCATGGGTGGTAGATCAACCCAGATTCCGCCATCGCACAAGCCCGGCGAGCGGCATTTCTCCATCCGGATGCCAGAAAATTCCCGGTTCCTGTGACTTGCCTGCCGCGCAGATCCTCGGCGGCGCGATGACATCGAGCTTTTCCGACCCGGAGATCGGCTCCACGACGGCGGTGGAGAGGAAATCGAGTTCCGGACCGAGGGTATCCGGGGAAATTTCTTCCGGCATCGGGGCTACGCGGACGAAGCCGCTGCCGGGGCCGGGGCGGAGCGAGAATCCATTTTCCAGCACGATGGTCCATGTGACCGAGCCTGAGCTCTCCCACATTTTCAGGTTTTCTCCGTTCGCGATTTTAAAGCGGGTCAGTTCCCGTTCGTTGCGGACGGCACCGGCTTCCGAGAGAGAGGGTGCGCCCGAAGAGCGCCCCCGCTTTTCCAGCGCTTCCGCGAGTCTTGCGCAAAAATTCTCCACATTCCCTTTCACGTAGATCATCTGGATGGAGAGGCATCCCCGCTGGCCGTAGCGCATGACGTCCTCCGCGAGATCGCGGAAAATCCCGTCCCTTTCCGCGAAGACGAAGGCGGCGCTCAGCTTCGGACCGTGCTCGATGATTCGCGTGCCCGGCTCCAACCAGTTTCGGAAAAATTCCATGGTATCCGCGCCGCCGTAGATCACAGCGACCCCGGGCCGTTTCCATTCCTCGGGCAGGTTCCTCCGCACCTCCAGGAGATCGATTCCCGCCGCCCATTTTTCGAATTCCGGAGCGCCTGCGGAAGGCACCTTCACCCACGATCGCGCACCCACGAGAATCGCCCGGAACACGGATTGAAAGGCCGCATGTTCGGTATTTCCGCTTACCACGTGCAGCACCGGCTCCCGCGCCACGACGCGCGAGCCATCCACCCAGTTCTCCAACCGTGCTTCATCTCCGATCTCCGCCCGCAGCCATTTTCTCAGGGCGGCGACATCGTATTCTCCGACCCATTTTTCCAGGGTTTCGCGCTGCGAGAGGAGGAAGTCGATTCTTTCAGAACAGGATTTCATTCCCCGTATTCCCAGGGTTTTGTCAGATTGACTCCCGTTTGATCGGAATCCGAACCATCCCTGGTGGCCAGAGTGTGACCGTGATCCCCGGCGGTCGCCGCAAGGAGTGAGTTGTTGTGGAAAAGTTCGTTTACCGCCCTGAAATCCTCGGCCAACTTCGCAATAGATAGGTCGATGGGAAGGATGAAACAGGGGGATTTCGATTCATCCACGGCACGGTGCTCGGCCTTTTCGCACAGCTTATCGGAAATTTTCAGGGTCATATTCATATCTTCGTGTAGCACGATTGCGCGAACGCGGGGGAATTCAAATCGAAGCTTCCATGACATCCTCCACACCCCGGGAACATCCGCGAGCGACTGCCGCCGCGTCCCTTCCCAGCAATCGAAATTCCCGCTCGCCCACCGCCACGGCGAAATCCTGGGTGCGGATCGCCATCACGGAATCGAGGTTCGCGAGGTCGATGATTTCCAGATACCCCGTTTCGCCCGGAAGTGCCGGTTTTCCGGTCGTCACGTCCAGCACGCGCACGCCGACCCATGGCGGCCCCTTGTGGGTTTGTTCGTCGCCCCATTTGTAGAACTGGGAGAAAAGCTCGGTCATCCCGTATTCATTGACGATGCTCCGTTCCGGCAGGCCGAAATGGGCCGAGAGTTTCGCCCGGACCTGCTCCGGGGAGAAATTCTTCCGCAGGCCCTTGCTGCCGCCGGTCTCGAAAATCCACGAGCCTTCCGCCAGCCGCACCGGATCCGTTTCCTCGCACGCCCTTAGTAGCGCCAGCGAAGTCCCGAGGACCGCCGCCGGACCTACGGGGGAAAATTTCCCGAGATCCATCCGTCCGTCCCCATCGATCAACCAGGTCCCGCCCCCACCCAGAATTCCGAACATCCGCACCAGGGACGAGTGGGGCGCGTGTTCCGGTTTTTGGGAAAAGAACCATGGTATCTCAGTCCCGGGCAGCCCCATCTCGCGCCACCCGCCTTTCACCGCAGCTTCAGTAGAGCTCCAGATCGCGCCACTCGTGCCTGCCTTTGATCTCCCGTGTCGTCCCGGATGTCAGGAAACATCCCGCGACTTCCTGTTCCGGGAAACATCTCAGGGCTACGTCCGGCAGCTTGAAAACATCCGTTGGCACCGCCGGGATTTCCAGCCAGTTCGTGATCGTGGCGGGAGTTTTCCCCAAGGCTTCGCAATAATGCCGGTAAGCCGGATTTTCCCGGAACTGGAAGGCGAACACTTCCAGCGTCATGGTCTCGAAACACGCGTCTCCCCCCCGCATCCACGCCAGCATCTTTCCCTTCAGACTCACGGAAGGTTTCCTACTCTCCTCGCCCGCCGGTGGGAAGCGGGTTTCTTGATCGGCGCGAAATCAGGCAGCGGGTGCCCGCTTCCATTTTTCCACTTGTCCCCGGCAGTCCGAGGCGGGACCATCCCGGCATGCCCAAGACATCCCATGCAGTCAGTCTCCATCCGTATTTCAAGATCCAGGAGGGGAAAACCGAGGAGTTCACCGCGCTCATGCCCGCGTTCATCGAGAAAACCGCGACCGAATCCGCCTGCGTGTATTACGATTTTTTCCGCGATGGGAACACCGCCTATTGCCGGGAAGCCTATGTGGGTGCGGAGGGGATCCTCGCGCACCTGGAAAACGTGGGCGAGTTGCTCGCGAAATTTCTGGAGCTTTCCGAGCTGATCCGCCTGGAAGTCCACGGCCCGGCGGAGGAGATCGAAAAACTGCGAGGTCCACTCGCGGAGTTGAAACCGGATTTCTTCATCCGCGAGGCCGGCCTGGAGAATCCGGCGGGCGCCTGACTTCACACTTCGTCGTCGAAGAAGAAGTGTGCCTTGAAGCTGTTCTCGTCCTCCAGATTTCCGCCGAGAGCGCCCGCAAGGGTGCCGAGGGTGGAGACGAAGGCGGCGAACCGCGCCCGCGCCAGCGCGTCGAGGGTTTCCCCGGACCAGCCCTCCACCACCGCCCGTGGCAGGAGGGAGGCGAGCGACCAGCAGCTCACGAAAAGCAGCAGCCAGAGCGAGGCCATTCCGATCCAGAGGCAGAGGCCCATCACCAGATTGCTCCTCGCCACCTGCTCGCTCAGGGCGATGCCACCGGTGAGTTCCCCCAGGTTCTGACCGAGGTATAGATACCACATGGCGCCGAAGACGGAGAGAAACGCGGCGCAGCCAAGCAGCAACGGGCCTGACCCGACCCCGAGCTCCCATACCTCCGCGCCGAGAAGTGAAAGCAGGGAAGTGACGAAGGCGGCGGCCGTGAGCCGGCCGAAACGGAACGGCTGCATCCACGGGCGGTAGCCGATCACATCTCCGGCCACCCCACGGGCGTCCGCCGTCAGAGTGCCCAGATAGAAGCTCAAGCGGCTCCATTTCCGGCCCTTTTCCTCCAGTCTTTCGTCGCCGATATCCGCCAACCTCGCTTCGATGGCAGCGCGCTGCGCGGGGGTGAAATCCGTGGTCTCCGGTGTGAGTTCCAGTCCCAGCATGCTGCCCAGAAGATAGCGCATGATCGTGAGCAGCCGGTCGTCCCCGGTTTCCTCTCCGCCCGCTTTCCAGAGAGAGAAGATCCCGCACTCCAGGGCCGAGGCCGGGACCGCTTCCAGCTCCGTTTTCCTCCTGCCCATCAGCTCCGCTCCGGTGCCGACCATGGCGAGATCCCAGCCGTTGCGGACCTTTTCCCGCACGCCGATCTCCAGCATCTCCAGCGGATCGACCCTTGCTCCGCGCCCGGGCGTGCGGCGCCAGATCACTTCTCCCCGCCAGTCATGGGCGGGAAATTCCCGGTTCATTTCCTTCAGAAAGTCGGTCGAGATGCGCGCCACGGTATCGCGCAGGAGGCCGTCGCGCTGCCGCTCCCCTTCGCACACCACCCATCCCAGCTCGATCCGGCTCCGTTCTTGCGACATGGGTGCCAGTCTTCCACAGCCGCCGCGCGCCGTCCACCGTTCCTACAGAGGCAAAGTGGCCCGGGTAGGACTTTTTCAATAAAGCTTTGCGAGTGGCGCGGGCCACGCTAGGTATCCGGCCAAATGTCGCCACTCGTCTATCTCACCCTCGTTCTCGTCCTCGGGGTCGCCGCGCAATGGTTCGCATGGCGGTTCAAGCTGCCCTCCATCCTCCTGCTGCTGGGTTTCGGTTTCGCGCTGGGCCAGTTCTCCGGGGTGAAAATCGATGATTTCCTCGCCAGCGGAGACGGGCACGGCCACGGCAGTCCCTTGCTCTCGGCCGTTGGATTGTTCGTGGCGATCATCCTTTTCGAAGGCGGACTGACCCTCAAGTTCCGCGAACTGAAGGAATCCGGCCTCCCCATCCTACGGCTCTGCACCGTCGCCGTGGCGCTCTCGTGCGGGCTGACCACCGCTTTCATGGTGATGGTCCTGGGATATGATATCCGGATCGCCGCCCTCATCGGCTCCATTCTCACGGTTACCGGGCCCACGGTGATCGCCCCGCTCCTGCGCCATGTGAACCCGACGCGGAAGATGGCTTCGATCGTGAAATGGGAAGGTATCGTGGTCGATCCCATCGGCGCGATCATGGCGGTTCTGGTTTTCAAAATCGCCATTTCGAGCAATATCACGGAGGCGCAGTTCGAGACGGTCCGGGCGATCCTGGTGATGTTCGCGGTAGGTGTGATCGGTGCGCTGATCCTGGCGAAGGGTGTGGAGCTACTGCTGCGTCATCACCTGGTGCCGGACTTTCTCCAGCCGGTATTCCTGCTCGCCGTGGTGGCGCTGGCGTTCACCGCCTCGAACATGATCGAGAAGGAGGCGGGACTACTGACAGTGACCGTGCTGGGGATCGCGCTGGCAAACCAGAGCTCCGTTTCCGTGAAGCACATCCTGGAGTTCAAGGAGAACCTCCGCATCCTGATCATTTCCATCCTGTTCATCGTCCTGTCGGGTCGGATCACCGCGGTGGAGCTTCACGGAGCGTTGGCCAAGGGACTCTACCTCATCGCATTCCTGGTAGTGGTCGGGCGTCCGGTCTCGGTTTACCTCGGTCTGCTTTTCTCGAAAAAAACTACGATGAAAGAGCGCACTTTCCTGGCGTTTCTGGCACCCAGGGGGATCGTGGCGGCTGCGGTGACATCGATTTTCGCGCTGGAGTTCGAGCAAGTGGCGAATGCGGGGAAATTCGGAGCGGAGCTTTCCCCGGTGATCGCGGCGCAATCCCGCGAGCTGGTGGCGCTGGTGTTTCTCGTCATCGTGGGCACGGTCCTGATCTACGGACTGGCGGCCTCGCCACTGGCACGCAGGCTGGGGCTGGCGGCGAAGAACGTGACCGGCATCCTGTTCGCGGGTGCGGACGCATGGGCCCGCGAGGCGGCGGAACTGCTTCACGAGGACGGCCACCGCGTTCTGATGCTGGATACGAATTTCAACAATATCTCCGCCGCGCGGATGCTCGGAATCGAGTCGCAACGGGCGAACATCCTTTCGGACTTCGCCGAGGAGGAGCTGGATCTGAACGGCATCGGCACGCTCATCGCCGGCACCCCCAATGACGAGGTGAACTCGATGGCCGCGCAGCGGTTCATCCATCAGTTCGGGCGGGCGGGTGTCTGGCAACTGGCGCCGGAGGAGCGCGAGGGGCACCACCGGAAATCCATCGCCGGGGAGATCCGCAGCCAGTATGTCTTCATGCATCGCCCGAGCCACGGACTGCTCTCACGCATCGTCGCCACCGGCGGGGAGATGAAAAAATCCCAGATGACCGAGAAGTTCGATTTTGAGAAATTCCAAAAAACCTATCCGAGTGCGATCGTCATGTTCCTGAGTGATTCAAAAGGTCTGAGGCCCGTGTCGCCGGATCTGGAAAAGGTGTCCGAAGGGACCAATGTCTACGCGTTGATCCCGAAGGACGAGCTGCCGCCCGTGGTGTGATCCGGGCGTTTCACTGGTCTGGTGCCGGCTGCCGGTTCCGGCGTTTGATGCCTGATCCCTCAACCGGCGCTTCAAGCGGTTGGCCGGAGATCCTTGAGAACTCCAGGCGGAATGCGGTATCTGCCGCGAGCAACTCCGCATGGGCGGCGAGGACTTCCTGATATTTTTCCCCGAGCGAGTCCCGGCTCCTGAGCGCGCGGGTGAGAGTGCGGAGGCTGGACGTCAGCTCCCGGGCTTTCTCCACCAGATCCCGATCGCGAATGTCAGCGTAGCGCTCCAGCCTGTCCACTTCACCGCGCGAAGTTTCGTAAATCGTCTCGATGCGGGTGAGCATCGCGGGATCTGCCAGGCCGATCTGGGTCAGAGTGGTGGAGTGAATGGGATCGACGGCGCGCCAGATCTCCGAAGCGAGGATCTCGCGCGAGGGTGTGCGCGGGCGCTCGCCGGAGCCCTGGACCGCGAGCATGCGGGCGGAAGCATGGTAGGGGGCCTCCGCGGCGATTTCCTCAAGCCGTTGCCGGACGAAACGGTTCGCCAGATAGCTGCCGACAGCGCCGTCCGGAGCTTTGTCCCGGATCTCCGCGAAGCGCGCGGAAACCGCCGCGTGGTTTTCGGTCTGCTCTGCGGAGGATAGCTCCAGGAACTCGGCGGTGTCGGATGCGACGAACACCTCGTATTTCAGGAAAAACTCCGGATTTTCGAATGCCAGCATGGCAGTGAGGTACTCCTTTGAGGCTGCGGGGAGCACCAGGCGTCCACCGGTGCCCTTGTCGAGAGCTGTCAGGTGGCGCCAGAAATAGGCGGGTAGAGCGAGTTTATTGTCTGCGGCGATCCGTGCGATGACCGTGGCTCCCGGAGCCTTGCCGGTCAGTGCGGCGTTCGCGAGCACAAGCGCGGGGCCGGTGAGATCCGCGTGGTTCCTGATATCCGCGAAGAGCCGGGATCGGTCCCGGAAAGGGTGATCACACCGGTCTCCGGCAGTTCTTTGTGGATTTCCTTCAGTGCTGCGAGCACCGGGGCGACAACAGATTCCTCCAGTCCGCCATCTCCGGGGACCACGACTGCGAAAGGTGCGGGATCATCCGGCGAAGCGGCGAGGGAGAGGATGGCCGGGCGTAGTGAGGCAGTCGGTTCGGTCTCGGTTTTCCCGAACAGAACCGCGCCGACTTTTGCCTCGGAAAGGCGGAGGGCAACGCCGGTCTCCGTCTTTACCGGAGTTTTTTCCACCATTTCATCCGGCTCGATGTCGGAGAACGGATCGGTGTCGTTGAGGGCGGGTTCCGTTTCCTCGAAGGCGGACAGCGGAGCCACCCAGTCGGCCCATTTTCCATGCTCGCTAGTGCGGAGTTTATCGGCCCCGGGATGGGCCGGATCGAGGTAGCCGATGGTGTCCGAGATGAGATTTGCCAGAGAGTTTCCATCGGTGCCGGCCTGGGGTGTCGCCAGCCAGGCGTGAAAATGCCAGATCCGCGAGGTGGCCCTGGTGAGGGCGGCTGGTTTCGGTGCGCTCAGCGCACCA
This sequence comes from uncultured Verrucomicrobiae bacterium, assembly GCA_963729485.1. Taxonomy (GTDB): domain Bacteria; phylum Verrucomicrobiota; class Verrucomicrobiia; order Verrucomicrobiales; family Akkermansiaceae; genus Luteolibacter. The sequence goes on along the minus strand of CAVSNV010000008.1, from coordinate 64,637 downwards.
CCCTCCGCGAGTTTGGACAAATACTCGCGAGCGGCGGAGTTCGCGGGATCGAGGGCGAGGGCAAGGGCGAGAGACTGTGCGGCGGCGCGGCGCTCGGCGGCACCGGTAAGCGGGACGTTCGCCGGCAGTATCGTCAGGCTTTTGGAAAGGGCCTCCATCGAGTCGGTATCGATGGGTAGCTTGTCGAGGCGGAAGGGAGGATTCTCCTCAGCGGGCAGGACAAAAGGCGCGGACCGTCCCTCCGCGGCGAGCAGAAGGGAGAGAAGGCAGGTTTTCAGAAAACAGGAGGAAACGGGCATGGCTGAAGTGTGAAAGCGTGTCATTTCTACGGAACCGGGCAAGTGAACATTGCAGACGCGCGGCGATTCCTGTCACCCTCCCCGCATGAATCCGGAGGAAGTCGAGATGATCACGCGCGAGGAAGTCATGTTTTTCGATACCGATTGCGGGGGAGTGGTGCACAACATCGCCTACCTCAGGATGATAGAAACCTGCCGCACCCGCCTCGCTGCGAAGCTCGGAATGAATCTGTCCGAAATGAGCTCCAGCGGCATCTATCCTGTCGTCACCCGCACGGAGATCGACTACCGTAAGCCCGCGAAACTCGGCGACTGGCTGGAGATCCGGGGGACTCTCGGCGAGATCGGCAAGGCCCGCTTCTGGTGCCATTTCGAGATGAAGCGCGAGTCGGACGGGGTGGTTCTCGTCACCTCCCGGCAGTGCCTGGCGCTTGTGAAAATGCCCGAGGGCAGGCCCGTGCGGGTAGAGTTCGGAACCTGAGGAAGTCAGTCGCCGATCTCCATGGTGGAAGGGTCCCAAGTGATGTCAGGATAGTTCATATCGAGTTTCCTGAGGGTGTCCACCATGATGCGGGCAACGACGAGATTCCGATACCATTTCCTATCCGCAGGGATCACATACCATGGCGCATCCTCCGTGGAGGTCTCCGAAAGCACGTTTTCGTAGGTCTTCATGAAATCCGACCACAGAGCCCTGTCTTTCAGGTCGTCCGGGTTGAATTTCCAGTGCTTGTCGGGGTTTTCCAGACGGGATTCCAGGCGCTCCTTCTGCTCTTCCTTGGAGATATGGAGGAAGATTTTGACGATGGTGGTGCCTTCCTCGGCGAGCATGCGCTCGAACTCGACGATGTGGCGGAAGCGCCGCTTCCAAACCTTTTCCGGAGCGAGTTTTTTCACCTTCACCGCCACGATATCCTCGTAATGGCTACGGTTGAAAATGACGAGCTGCCCGTTGCGTGGCACCTTCTGGTGAACGCGCCATAGGAAGTCATGCGCCAGTTCCTCCTCGCTGGGTTTCTTGAACGGTTGCACGTCGATCCCCTGCGGGTCGATGCGGGAAAACACGCTTTTCACGCAACCGTCTTTGCCACCGGTATCCATCGCTTGGATCACGACGAGGATGCGGTGCTTGTTCTGGGCGTAAACCAGCTTCTGGAGTTCCTTGAGTTGCTCCTGGAGCTCGTCGAAGGCAGGCCAGCTATCCTCTTTGCCGCCGTCCTCGAACAGAGACTTTTCACCGGGGTCCAATTTTCCCAGATCCACATCAGATCCGGGTTTCACCACGTATTTCTCAAGCGCTCCGCGAACTGGCATGATGGGTTTATCACCCCTGCGCCAACCGATGACAAGAAACGAATCCGATGGCGGGAAAGTCAGGGAAAACTTGTCTCCGGGGCACACCTCACGGCATTGTAGCTCCGCGCCCCCCTGCCTTATGTCCCCTACTTCACCGCAAAATTCCGGAACCCGTGTCGCCCCCTTGGGCATTCTCGCGGCGGCCTTCGGGATCGGCATCGCTTTCATTCTGGCGGTGGTTCTCCTTGCCCTCGACCAGCCATCTCCCGGCGTGTCCTTTTCCGTTTCCTCCGATGGGAAACAGGTGCTCGTCACCACCCCGGGCGGCGGGGTGGAAACGGTTTCGGGAATTGTCTGGGAAAGCGGAAAGTCGGACTTGCTGCCGATCGATCTCACCATCGAGCCGGACGGAGCCATGGGCGACTACGCGACCTACGAGAGATTTCTCAAGCGTCAGGAAACGCTTTCGGAAATCCAGCGCGGCAACCGTTTCACCGTCGAGACCGCGTCGGGGAACTCGCTTGAGGTGACTCCTTCGGAAGGGGGAAGGGAGCTATCCTCTCTTCCGCCGGCATTCTGGATCCAGGTGACGGTGGGGCTGGTGTCGTTTCTCGTTTCCGCCGGGGTCTTCGCTTTCCGCCCGCGCAGCGCACCTGCCCGTTATCTGCTCCTCAGCGGGGTGGCCACCCTGACCTTCGCATCGCTTGCCGCGCTCTATTCCACTCGTGAATTCGCACTGCCCGGCACGCTTTTCCGCTGGGCGAACGATCTGAATTTCCTCGGTGGAAGCCTTTTCGCGGCCAGCTTCGTGGCCCTTCTGTTGCACTACCCGAGGCGGCTCGCTCCCCGCTGGGTAGGCATTTTCATCGTCGCACTTTTCGTCGTGTGGTTCGTGGCGCAGCGGCTCGGCGTGTTCGAGTCGATGACTTTCGCACGCCGTTTCCTGGTCATGATCGCGGTGCTGGGCAGCTTCGTGCTGGCCGGTGTCCACTGGATCGGCACCCGGCGGGATCCCGTTGCCCGCGCCGCGCTGAAATGGTTCCTGCTTTCCTGGATTCTCGGGACGGGCCTGTTCGCCGTATGCATCCTTCTGCCGCAGCTTTTCGGGATCGATACCTCCCGCTATCAGGGCTACGCTTTCCTGCTCTTCATCCTTGTCTATGCCGGACTCGCCTTCGGCATCCTGCGTTACCGTCTGTTCGACCTTGGCGATTGGTGGCGCTGGATCCTTGTCTGGAGCACCATCGTTTTCGTGCTCGTCGCGCTTTACCTTTCGTTCGTTGTCGGGCTGCGACTCACCCCCGGTGCCTCGCTCGCGTTCGCCCTGCTCTTCGGCGTGATTTTCTGGATTTCCTTCCGCACCTGGCTGTGGGGGATTGTGATTTCTCCTCACGACTCACGGCGGGAAGAGCTTTTCGCCAGCGTGCTGGGAGTTGCGCTTGGCCCGGCAGGCGATCAGGAAATCCGTTGGAAAGCGTTTCTCAGCCGCCTGTTCGAGCCGCTCGAGATCAAGCCGGCTCCTTCCGATGTGCCTATCGTGAATATCTCCGGCGATGGTGCCACCCTGCTCGTCCCCGGGGTCGGCGCGACAGGTCCGTTGCTGCTGGAGTATCCGGGACGTGGTAGCAGGCTGTTTTCCCGTGCGGATTCCGCGCTCGCCGCGGAGAGCCGGAACATGCTCGCCCATGCGATCGAGAGCCGGGGTGCCTATGAGAAAGGAGTCTCGGAGGAGCGTTCCCGCATCGCCCTGGACATCCACGACAACATCGCCTCCCAGCTTCTCTCCGCCCTGCACTCGCCGGATGCGGAGCGGAAGGACCGCCGCATCCGCGAGACCATGGCGGAAATCCGGGAAATGATACGCGGTTCCCAGACAGAGAAGCTTTCCCTGGAGGAATCGCTCGCGGAGCTGCGGGTGGAAACCGGAGACCGGCTTGCCGCCGCGGGTATCTCGCTCGGCTGGGAATGCGCGGATATCCCCGCCGGAGCCATCGGGCCAGACCTCCGCCACGCGCTGCGTTCCGTGATCCGGGAGGCGATTTCCAACATCGTGAAACACTCCGGCGCGAGCCGCGCCAACGTTTCCCTGAGCACCCGGAAAGATATGCTGACTCTCATCGTAAGCGACGACGGGAATGGTTTCGATCCCGACCAGGAATCGGAAGGTAGCGGGCTTGGCAATTTCCGGGAACGAATGTTACCGTTCTCCGGTCGGATCGAAATCTCAACTTCGCCGGAGGGCACGACGGTCATTGCCTCCGTCCTTCACGGAAACGGAAAATCCACGGAATGAAAAACATCCTCATCCTCGAGAACATCACGGAGACCCGGCGCTGGCTGGCGAGCCTCGCGGTCAGCGCGTTCCCGGGCTCGACCTCCAGTGAGGCCACATGCGTGGCTGACGTGACGGACGACCTAATCCGGGAGAATTCCTTCGATCTTGCATTACTTGATCTCGGGCTTCCCGACGGCTCGGGCTTGGACTCCCTACGCAAGATCCGCAAGCTCAGTCCCACCACGCTTTGTGTCATCGTCACCGTGCTCGGGGATGATTCGCACGTTGTTTCGGCGCTCGCCGCCGGCGCGGACGGGTATCTTCTGAAGGATCAGCCAGACGCGCAGATCCTCATCCAACTCTCGGATCTCACCCACGGCCTGCCCGCTATTTCGCCGACAATCGCCCGCCGCATCGCCATGCATTTCAGCCGCACCGGTCCTTCCTCGCCGGATGAAGGCAAGCTCACCTCCCGGGAAAGCGAGATCCTCGCCCTCATCTCACGCGGCCACCGGAACGCGGACGTCGCCTCCGCGCTAGGCATTTCGGACAACACCGTGGCCACCCACATCAAGTCCATCTATCGCAAGCTCTCCATCTCCTCCCGCGCGGAAGCCTCCTGGCACGCCACCCGGTTGGGGCTTTGAGATAATCCGGGTCAAGGTTTCTTCTCCTTCCCGCAGCCGCAGCCCTTCCCGCAACCGGCGCCGCTTTTCGAGCGTGCGAGCCTGTAGGCGAACACGGCGAGGGTGCCGGTGACGCAAGAGAGAGCGGTGATGGTTTGCCAGTCCACGATACGACGTTCTAAGATTCAAATTCCAAACCTCGAGGACGGGTTGAGAGGATCGGCCGGTTCCGTGGATTCATTCAGACAAAGCCCAGGAGGCGGCCTCCCTGGTATACGAGAAGCGACGCCACGTAGGCGAAGCCGGACATGAAGACGAACTGGCCGACGGCCCATTTCCATGAGCCTGCCTCCTTCGCTACGACTGCCGAAGTAGGTAGGCACTGGAGGGCGTAGATGAAGAAGACGAGCAGTGAGACCAGGCTGAGCGGGGTGAAGAGCGGGCTTCCGTCCGGCCAGGTGGCGGCTTGGATCTTGTCGCGGATCAGGCCGCGGGTTTCGGCATCGTCATCGGTTTCCTCCACGCTGAAAATGACACCCAGCGAGGAGACGAGGAACTCGCGGGCCGCGAAGGTGGTAAGGATGGCGGTGCCGGTGCGACCGTCGAAGCCGAGCGGTTTCACGACAGGCTCGATGTAATGGCCGATGCGGCCCATGGCGCTGTGCTGGAGAATTTCTCCGGGGTCTTCGGAATCGGTTTTCGGGTAGGTTGCCAGCGCCCAGAGCAGGATGGAGAGGCCGAGGATGAGTGTGCCGGCTTTTCTCACGAAGGCCCAGGCGCGGTCGAGGACATGGCGGAAAATGTAGGACCACTGGGGCATACGGTAGGCCGGTAGCTCCAGCATGAAGTGGTTCACGGTCTTGTCGGGACCGAGTTTTCCGCGCAGGATCCGTGCTACTACGAATGCCGTAAGAGTGCCGAGCGCGTAGACTGAGAACAGGATGAGCGCCTGCTTCCATGTTCCTTCGCTCTCATGAAGCAGCAACGGAATGATGAGGAAATAAACCGGAAGCCGTGCGGAGCAGCTCATCCACGGGGCTACGAAAATGGTGGTGAGGCGCTCCTTCGCGGAATCGATGGTGCGGGTCGCCATCACGCCGGGGATGGCGCAGGCGTAGGAGCTGAAGAGTGGCAGGAAGGATTTTCCGCTGAGTCCCGCCTTGGCCATCACCCCGTCCATGAGGAATGCGGCGCGCGACATGTAGCCGCTGCTTTCCAAGAGGCCGATGAACAGGAAGAGCAGGATGATCTGCGGCAGGAAGATAAGCACCCCGCCCACCCCGGCGATCACCCCGTCGACGAGCAGAGAGCGGAAATCTCCTTCCGGCATCAATGACTCCACCCACCCGCCGAAGGCACCGAGCGTGCTGTCGATGAAGTCCATGGGGATGGAAGCGAAGGAGAAGATAGCCCAGAAGACGGTGAACATGACCGCGAGGAACGCGATCCAGCCGAAGACCGGGTGGAGGAAGAACGTGTCGAGCTTGTCGGAAAGGGTGCGGGACTGGGAATCGGGCCGACGGGCGGCGAGCTCGCACAGGGAGGTGATGAATTCCCGACGCTGCGCCTCGGTTTTTTCCCTGTCTCCGTGGGCGAGCCATGAGGCTCCGGAGGCGGGTGGAAACGGCAGGCGGAGGGCTTGTTTCAGCTCGATTACGCCCTTCCCGGCGTTTGCCTGCATGGGGACGACGGGGATGCCGAGTTCTTCGGAAAGTTTCGCGGGATCCAGGCGCAGACCGGTTTTTTCCGCGACATCGACCATGTTCAGCGCCAGCACGCAGGGCAGGTCCAGCTCGATGATCTGGAGCGCGAGCTGGAGGTGGCGCTCCAGGTTCGAGGCATCCACCACGCAGACGACGAGATCCGGCCTGGGAGTCTTTTCGAGCTTGCCGGTGAGGGCGGCGAGCGCGACTTCCTCATCCTTGGACGCGGCTTTGAGCGAGTAACAGCCGGGTAGGTCGAGGACGTTGAGCTTGTGTCCGTGGGGGGTGAAAGTCTCGCCGGTTTTCACCTCCACGGTCACCCCGGCGTAGTTGCCGACGCGTTGGTTTTTCCCGGTGAGGGCGTTGAAAAGAGTGGTTTTTCCCGAATTGGGATTTCCGACAAGGGCGATGGTGTGAGGGGAATCGGACACGGCGAAATTGGCTGGCCGGGCGGATCAACGGACCGGCGAAACGAGGACTTGCTCGGCAAGCTCACGGCTGATCGCCATTTTCGCGCCGCAGACGGTGCAGAGAAGGTTGCGCCCGTTGGAGAGTTTCCGGAGCTGCATCTGCTCGCAGAAGCCGAGATCCCGGAGGCGTTCGCAAGCGGGGCCGGTGAGGCTGTTGATCCGGACATCACAGTTCACCTTCGCCTGGTTGAGGGTGACGGAGCGTTGGACTGCGGCGGTGGCGGACATCGGAAGAAATCTGGTCTAATTGAGATTCGTTTGCAATAGAAAATATCGCGGCGCGTTCCAGCGCGCAGCCAGCGCTTGGCTTTTCGCATCAGGACGGCTTTCATACCGGATATGTTCGTGGTCAAATCCGGGGAGTTTGTTGTTTCCGTCCCGCTGATGGTCATCCTGGTCGTAGCCGGGGTGGCCGGATTCATCGGGATCTGGTGCGCGGTCGTCTGGCTGATCTCGCGAATCGGGGGGTGGGCGGAGCTTGCGAGGGTTTTTCCGGCGGAGGAATTGCCGCCCGGAGAGATACTGTGGGGGCAGTCCGCGCAACTCCGGGGCTTCTGCAATTACAACGGGGTGCTGACGATAGTGGTTTCTGAAAAAGGCCTGTACATGCAGCCATGGAGACCGTTCCGGATAGGACACGCGCCGTTGTTGGTTCCTTGGAAGGAATTGAGAAATCCGAGGCCCCGGGAAATGCTTTGGGTGGAGCAGGTGATGCTCGATGTGGGTGAGCCGAAAATCGTGAAAATGTGCGTGGGGAAAAGACTGTTCGGGAAATTTCCCGTGATCTGATCCTCGGCTCCCCGATCCCTCGCACTGCCGCTTTATGTTGCCGGGAGCATGGGGCCGGTTTTGCTGGAGATCGTCCTCCGGATCCCGCATGATGCCGGCCCATGGCAATACCGCTGACCATCTTGCTGCTGATGACGGGCCTCGCCGTTGCCGGAGAGAAACTTCACGTGCATTTTCTCTCCGCCTCGAAGGAATACGAATCCGAGAAGTCGCTGAAAGCTTATGAGGCCTATCTGGAGGAAAATTTCCCGCTGGAGGTGACCGCGTCCTGGGGCGAGGATGGCGGCTCCGGGTTGGAAAACGCGGATCAGATCGCAGAGGCGGAGGTTCTTCTCGTGTTCGCCCGCCGGATGACCCTTTCCCGCGCGGATCTGGCAAAAGTCTCCGCGCATTGGGAGGCGCAAAAAGGGATCGTCGGGGTCCGCACCGCCTCCCACGCCTTTTCGAAGGAAGCCAACCGGACCTTTGACCGGAAAATCATGGGCGGGAACTACGACGGGCATTTCGGCGACGAGAAAGTCACCGTCTCCAAGGCCGGGGGTCCGGGGCATCCCATCCTCGCGGGGGTCGGCGACTTCATGTCCGCCAAGCTTTACAGGACAAAGTCCCTGGCTCCGACTGCCACGCTTCTCCAGAACGGCACCATCCGGATCAAGGGCGACGAAGCCACCGAGGCCGTCACCTGGGTGAACCGATACGGTGAAAAAGGCCGTTCCTTCTATACCTCGCTCGGCGTTCCCGGGGATTTCAAGAATCCGGATTTTCGGAAAATGCTTACCCAGGCGATTTTCTGGACAGCCGGACGCGAAATCCCGGCCCGTGAGTCGGGCGATGAGGCCCCGCGGCAGTTTCCTACCCAACGATAATCTTCAACCGCAGATGGACAGAACGAACGCTTTTTCAACAGGACGACGTGTTATCAGGCGGTAGGCGGCGTTCCGGTATAGGTCGTCCCTCCGGGGCTACGTGTTTCCTGTCATTCGATACCTGGGGCACTGCCCGCAGGCTACGATAGGATGCTCTTCAGGGACGGAAGATTGCGAATGTTCTTCATTAGGTTGACGCGCAAGCCCGTTGGGCTAGTGCTTTCACGAAAGCCCGGTACGGTCCCTGGCAGGTATCGTCCACCCCTGACATCGTGATCCGAATTTCACTCATTGCTGCGACTTCTCTTTCGGCGTTGCTGCTTTCCTGCGAGTCCGCTTCCTCATCGGCTCACGATTTGCCACGACACGAAGTAGAGGCAAAGCTGCGGAGGATCACCGGGCTGGTGCTTCCGGACAGTGCCAAGAACGTTTCCGGAACCGAGATGTCCGTTTTCACGTATGTTTTCGATTGTGAGTTCGAATGTCCGTTGAGCGACTTCCACGAAGCTTGGCGGAACGCGCCAGAGCTTTCGGCCGACTCACCGAATCCGGAGATATTCCCGGATAGGACCGGATCCCACCGTATCGCGGACCTGACGTGGAAATCGGAGAGTGGAACTCAGGATGTGACCGTCTTGCTCGATGCCCTTGCCCGCGAAAGGGTAAGGGTAAGGGTCACAGTCCGGACCACGCACGAAATGGACAGGTGACGAAGATTTCCGCCGGCACGACCCCGGGCTTACTCGAAGGTGTAGCGGAGGTCTTTGACGGTGGCGTCCGGCGGGATCTTGTTTTTCTCGAAATGGTCGTAGCCTTCGCGGAGGTTTTCCCAGAAGGGAAGCCACTCGCTGTCTTTGGCGGCGGCCATGTTCTCGTCCGTCATCCGGAAAGGGAAAATGTGGACGCGGAAATAGGGTTGGCCGGCTTTGTGGGCGGCTTCGCAGAGACGGTAGATTTCCTCGATTTTTTCGTCCGTCATGGCGAGACAGCCGATGGATACGTTGCTCCCATGGACCATGATGTAGGAGCCGGTGCGGTCGTGGGCGCGGTCGTACGTGTTGGGAAATCCGATATTGAACGAGAGGTGGTAGGAGCTGTTCGGGTTCATCGCTTTCGGTGGGACGAAGTAGAATCCTTCGGGAACCTGGCCGTCGCCTTCGGCCAGCTTCGGGCCGAGATCCCCGCTGGCGGCGACGATGGGATAGGTCCGGAAGAGACTGAATTTCCCGGTAGCCTCGTCGCGCAGGAACAGCTCCAGTTCCCGCTCTTTCTTGAAGGCGCGGATGAAGACGGGAGCGCCTCTGACGAGGCTTTTTTCGGCGAGGGCGAGATCCGTCTCCACCGGGTCCTCGCCCTTCGCTTCTTTTCCGCAAGACGCGAGCAGGACCAGTGACATGAGGGCGCAACGGTAGGCGGTCTTCATTTGGCGTTCCATTGTTTCCCTATCCATTCGTTCGGGTAGGCGCCACCGTCCGAAACCTCCTGCGTGCCGAGCGTGGTGCCCTTGGACATGACTACGATCGTGCGGTCACCCGAGCCGGCGACGGCCGAGACACGGAGGCCTTTGGCGAGGTTTTCCTTGATCCACGAAGCGGGCCACGGTCCGGGAAGGGTGTAGATCTGGTCGCGGATGGGGGTGCCCTGTGTCATCACGAATAGCCAGCCGTCCTTGTCACTGTTCGGCAGGTCGTCTCCTGCCACGGCGGTGATACGGTAGCCCTCGTCCCAGCGTTCCTTGATCCATTTCTGGCGGCTGTCATTGAAGGCGGTGGGCAGGGTGTAGCGCTGCGCGCCCCAGCCGGTTCCGGACTGCATGACGGTGAGCCAGTTCTCACCCCAGCCGGAGATGCAGGTGATGCGCAGCCCGTCGTCCGTGTGCTTCGCGATGGCGGTCTGGTCCAGCGAGTAGCCGATGACCTGCTGGCGGACTTTTTTCCCGGTGCTCATCACCACGTTCCAGCCATCCGCATCACCGGCGACGGATGAGATATGGAATCCTTCCTTCCATCCTTTTTCCACCTCCTGCTCCGGCCATGGACCGACTCCGAGCTGCCGCTGGTTCGTGAAAGGGCTTTCCTGGCTCATGACGACCCGCCAGTCGGACTTGAAGCCGGTGACGTTGGTGATGCGGAAGGGTGATCCTTGCTTGAGGATTTTCAGATCGGTGAGTTTCGGGAGGTCCTCCAGGTTCAGGACGGGTTTGCTCTCGATCTTCGGGACGACATAAGTCGGGCCGTCCGGGCCGGGCTTTTTGGCGGCGAAGGCTTCCCGCGCGAGCACGGCGACGTTGTCCCCGGTCCATGACTTCGCGAGGCGGGCGGCGGCATCGGGATTGATGACCCCGGAAGTGGAGACGAAGGGTTCGAGCGCGGGGTCGACGGTCACGGTCATTTCCAGAATGCGGCGGATCTCCCCTGCGGAAAGCCCGGGATGGTCCTTGCGGATCGCTGCGGCGACTCCTGCGACGAGTGGCGCGGCCATGGAGGTGCCGCTTTTCGGTGCCTCCATGTTGTTGAGGATGGGGGCGACGATGTTTTCCCCGAGGGCGGCGATCTGGACGGACCGGCTGCCGAAATTCGAGAACGAGGATAGGACGCCTTTCTCATCGACCGAGGCGACTGTCATGACGTTCGGGAAAAAGCGGGAGAGATATTGAGGGGAGCGGAGATTCACATCGTTCGCAGCGGCGGAGTGGTCGTCCGGCAGGTTGTCGTTGCTGGCGGCGATGGTGATGAACACATCGGGATTTTCATAGAATACCAGAGCGAAGGAAGCGGCGTCCGCGATGCGGACCTCGAGCGCGAGGTTGGCGACCTGGAGAGCGTAGGGGCCCTTGGAGGCGGTCGCGATGGTGGCGGGGTTCTTGCCGTGGAGCTTGTAAACTTCCTCCAGTTTGGCGGCGTAACTTTCCGAGGCGGAGTTGTCGATGCCCCAGCTCATGTTGGCGATGCCCGCACCGATGGCGCGCAGATAATCGGAGGCCAGGCGGCCCTTTTTCATCCGTGAGGCGCGGAACTCGGTGATGGCGGCATCCACGAATTTCCCGTAGTCGTCCGTCCGTCCGGCGAGAGCGGCGAGGGCTGGATAGTTCTCGATGATGTTCGCGGCGCGCGGGGTGTTGACGCCTATGTCGGCGGCGTGGATCCGTGCTTTTCCTCCGCTGTACTGAGTGATGATCCCGGCGACGTGGGTGCCGTGGGACGCTTCGTCGAGCATCAGGGCGTAGTTGAGATCGTTGAGTTTGATTCCCACGTGGTTGAGGTTCCCGAGGCCGATCTGGCGGACGAGGGGATTGTTGAAGCTGTTCGCAAGGACGGACTCGGTCTGTTTGTCCCCGGCATAGACCTTGCGCAGGTCCCGCATGAGGTTTTCGAGAAACGCCTGGGTTTCAGGAGATCCGTCCACGGCCATCTGGGGGGCTACGAGCGGGATATCGTTCCAGAGATTCCAGCCATAGACATCATCGACGAAGCCGTTGTTGTCATCGTCCGCGCCGTTGCGGCCTTTGAGTTCCGTTTCATTGACATGGTAGAAAGGTTTGAGTTTCGGGTGGAAAGGATCGACCCAGAAATCGTTGATGAGTGCCAGCTCCGGGACGCGCGCCTTGCCGCCGGGGCGGGCCTGCTCCTGGCAGAAAACATAGCAGCGGATCATGAGCAGGAGAGGGGCGGAGCCTTCGGCATCGAGCTTCACGTAGTCGCTGGCTGATTTTCCGGAATCGTCCTTGAGATTGGCGGAGGCGCCGCCCCAGAGGAGGCGGCGGACGGATTCGAAATCACCGGACCCCGCGGCGAGCATGAGCGGGGTACGGCCCTGGGAATCCCGGGCGTCCGGCGATGCCTCGGCGAGCGCGAGTACGATCTGCGGGGCGTCACCGGCGGCAGCGGCTTTCAGAAGAGCGGTATCGGCCTGGCCGGCCTGAAGCGGAGAGAGCAGGAGAGGGAGGGCGAAGGCCAGGATTCTTAGGGGGGGGGACTGCATGGTTTCTGAGGTTGCGCGGAGGCTAGCAGGCGGGTGAGGGGCGGTCAAACTTGCTCTGGACATGGAAGATCCCCCGTTCCGGGGAGGGGTTTTCCGTGTCACGTTCCGGGCATTGCTTACGCGGCTCTTGCCTCTTCGCCGGTTGATGGGCTAGCTTCGCGCCCCGCGAGAGCTTCGCGGTCCTATCCGATGAATCCGAATTCCCTCGCGAAATACCGCCCGTTTCCGGCGATTTCCCTGCCCGACCGCACATGGCCGGACCGGACGATCACCCAGGCCCCGATCTGGTGCTCAGTGGATCTCCGTGACGGGAACCAATCCCTCCCGCAGCCGATGTCGATCGATGAGAAACTCGAGTTTTTCGATCTGCTGGTAAGCATAGGGTTCAAGGAGATCGAGATCGGCTTTCCCTCCGCGGCGGATACGGAGTTCAATTTCTGCCGCCGCCTGATCGAGGAGAACCGCATCCCCGAGGATGTGACGATACAGATCCTGGTGCAGACCCGGGAGAAACTGATCCGTCGCAGTTTCGAGGCGATCGCCGGGGCACGGCGGGCCATCGTGCATATCTACAACTCCACCTCGCCCCTGCAGCGGAGCGTCACCTTCGGAGATGCTTCCCGCGAGTCCATCAGGCAGGTCGCCGTCGATGGTGCGAAGCTGGTGAAGGAACTGGTGCCGACCATCCCGGAAACGGAAGTCGTGCTGCAGTATTCGCCCGAGTCCTTCTCCGACACGGAGCTGGATTACGCGGCGGAAATCTGCAACGCGGTGATCGATATCTGGCAGCCGACTGCTGAGAAAAAGATGGTCATCAACCTGCCGGACACCGTGCAGTGGACGACGCCGAACATCCACGCGGACATGATCGAGTGGATGGGGCGAAACCTGAGCCGACGCGATGCGATCACCCTTTCCCTGCATACCCACAACGACAGGGGCACCGGAGTTGCCGCTACGGAACTGGCCCTGATGGCCGGTGCGGACCGTGTCGAGGGCACGCTTTTCGGCAACGGTGAGCGCACCGGGAATCTGGACATCGTCACGGTGGCGCTGAACATGAACAGCCACGGGATCGCTACCGGCCTGGATTTCTCCAGACTCAGCGACATCCGTGTGAAATATGAGAAATTCACTCGTCTGGCGGTGCCGGAGCGGCAGCCCTACGCCGGCGAGCTGGTTTTCACCGCGTTTTCCGGAAGCCACCAGGACGCGATCAAAAAGGGCCTGGACCGCAGGAGGAACGAGCTGGGTATGGACTGGGAGATTCCCTGGGGAGTGCCGTATCTGACCATCGACCCGCAGGATATCGGGCGCTCCTACGAGGCTCTTATCCGGATCAACTCTCAGTCTGGAAAAGGCGGGGTCGCCTACGTGCTGGACCGTGAGCATGGTTTCGATCTGCCGAAATCCATGCACCCGGTGGTGGGGAAATACATCTACGATCTAGCGGACAAACAAGGCCGCGAGCTGGATGCCGACTCGATCCGGGACGCGTTTTTCGAGCATTTCGTAAATGTGGAAAGCCACCTGACCGTCAACGCCTACGAGCTGATCCATCAGCCCGGCGGTGGAGAGGTGCACTGCAGGGCGACCATCTCTGTGGACGGGGAAACCCATGAGATCGAAGGCGATGGCAACGGGCCGATCAACTCGTTCGTGCACGCGCTCGGCACCGTCGGCCTGAAGGATTTCAAAGTGACCGACTACCGCTCGCACGCGGTGAGGGGCGGATCCGATGCGAGTGCGGCCGCCTATGTCCAGCTTCAGCGGGATGACGGCCACCTGCTGTGGGGCACCGGAGTGGATTCCTCTATCGAAATGGCCGGCCTCAAAGCGCTTGTCACCGGGTGGAACCTGCTGCGGGAATAGCGCTCTACGGAATCGCTTGCCCATCCGTTTTTCACCACCATAATCCCGAGGAAATGGCATCAGCGGACAGAAACTATCCCGGTGGCCCGCCAAGCGGGATGCTGGGGAATCTCACTCCCGTGGTGAAATGGCTGCTCATCTCGAACCTGGCGATCTACTTCGCGGACATACTGTTTTTCGACGAGGCAATCCGGAATTTCGGGGCGTTCGCGATCAAGTCGGCGATCTACGAGGGGAGGGTCTGGGAGTTTGTCACATTTCAGTTCATCCACGGCAGCGTGGGCCACGTGCTGTTCAATTCCATAGGGCTTTTCTTTTTCGGGCCATGGATGGAAAGGTGGTGGGGATCGCGTAGGTTTCTGGGCTTTTATCTGATTTCCGGAGCGGGAGGCGCGCTGTTTTTCACGCTGCTCGTCTATCTGGGAGCTCTGCCGAATGACAGTATCTACTCGGGGCTGGTCGGCGCCTCAGCGGGGATCTACGGGATACTTGTCGGGGTTGCGGTGATCGCGCCCTCGTTGCGGGCCACGTTGCTTTTCCCCCCTGTCACCCTCTCGATGCGGCAGCTCGCCCTCATTCTGCTGGCCATTTCCGTCGGCTCCATCCTGCTCGGTCTCGGGGGGAACGAAGGCGGGGAGGCGGGCCACCTCGGCGGTGCCATCGTCGGATTTCTGCTGATGCGGATCCGCGGCGTCCGGAATGTTTTCCAAAACCAGACCCGCAGCCCCCGCACCGATATCGAGCCGAAAATCCGCCCCCGCACCATGGTGGATCTCAGCGGAGAGGATGAGATCGACGCGATTCTCGACAAGATTTCCGAGGAGGGTCTCCATAGCATCACCGACGAGGAACGGGATCTGCTCAAACGAGCTTCCGAGAAAAACAGCCACAAACCATGACAGACGAGGAAATGATGCGAGCGACCGGCGACGGTGTGCAAATCGAGAGACTCAAAGCGATCATGCACCGCCTCCGCGCGCCCGGCGGATGCCCGTGGGACGCGGAGCAGACGCACGAATCGCTCGTTACCAATCTCATCGAGGAAGCCTACGAGACGGTTGATGCGATCCAGCGTTGTGACGATGCGGACATGACCGAGGAGCTGGGCGATCTCCTGCTGCAGGTGGTTTTCCATAGCGAAATCGCCTCAGAGGAAAATCGGTTCACTCTGGAGGAAGTGGCGCGAGGGATCTCCGAGAAACTGATTCGTCGTCACCCCCACGTTTTTCGTCCGCCAGTGCCGCGGATTCCGACGAGGTGCTGAAGCAATGGGACGCGATCAAACGCGAGGAAAAGGGCGAGGTGGATGTGCCGTATCTTCACGGGACGGGAAAGGGCCTACCCGCCCTGATCCGCGCCGCGAAACTCCAGAAAAAGGCAGCCAAGATCGGTTTCGACTGGCCGGTGGAGACCGGTGTGCTCTCGAAGATCCGCGAGGAACTCTACGAACTGCAATCCGCCATCGATACCCAGGACATCTCAGCGGTGGAGGAGGAAATGGGCGATCTGCTTTTCTCCGTGGTGAATCTGGCCCGCTTCCGCAGGATCGATCCCGAGGTGCTGATGGCCAAGGCGAACGCGAAGTTCGAGCATCGCTTCGGCGAGATGGAGAAGCGCTTGAAGGCTTCCGGGAAATCCCTGTCAGAAGCTACACTTCTGGAAATGGAGGATGAGTGGATCGGCGCGAAGGAAGCCGGCTTCTGAGCCTCACCACTCGATGCCCACCCCCTCTTCGGGAATCACGATCTTTTCGCTGATCCCGAGCCGGTCCGCCTCCGTCAGGAGACGTTCGACGGGTTCTTCAAGCGCTTCGTTTCCGAGCGGGAACGTCCCGTAGTGCATGGGAATGAGCGCCTTGGCCCCGAGATCCGCGAAGGCCCGGACGGCCTGCTCCGGATTCATGTGGACATCCCGTCCGCTGGGCGATTCGTAGGCGCCGATGGGCATCAGCGCGATATCGATGTCATGGCGTTTCCCTATCTCCGTGAAGCCATCGAAATACGTGCTGTCGCCGCAGTGGAAGACGCTTTTTCCGCCTGCTTTCACGATGTAGCCGCCGTAGTCCCGATGCGTGTCATGCACGTATCGCGCGCCCCAGTGATGGCAGGGAGTGTGGATGATTTCCATGCCGTTGATCTGAAGCTCGTCCCAGATCTTCATCTCATGCACTGCCGGGAAACCAAGCTTCCTCACCAAGGACGCGCTCCCCATCGGAACCACGATCCCGTCGCTGGACTGGAGGATTTTCAGACTGGGTTTGTGCAGGTGGTCGAAATGGGCGTGACTCACCAACACCAGATCCACGAGGGGCACCCCCTCCAGGCGCAGGCCGGGCTGGCGTTGCCGTTTCACCGGGCCGTGCCACTTCGCCCAGTTCGGGTCCACCACCACGGAATTTCCCGCGAACTGGAGGAAAAACGAGGCGTGCCCGATCCATGTGATACGGACCTTGTCGCCCTCCGGTGGAGTCAGGACGGGGCTAAGCATCGCCCCGTCCATACGGCGGAACATGCCCGGCACGATGCGATGGCGGAGAAATCTCGCGTTGCGGCCGGGCCAGCCCTTCTGCGGGGCGAGTCCGGAATATTTGTTCTGGCCGGGAGATTCCATCGTTTAGCTCTTCGAGTAACTGGCGTTGATTTTCTCCATCCAGTGTTCCGCCCGTGAGCGGAAACCCTTTTCGTCCTGGGCGTAGAGGATTCCCCGGGAAACGTTGATCACATCCGGGGCGGTACGCCCTGCGGAGGCGAGTGCCGCGAGATCCCCGCCCTGCGCTCCCAGACCGGGAACGAGCAGCGGCGCATCCGGCATTTTCGGGAGCACGTCGGCCGCGTTCGTGAGGCCCACCACGTAGCCGACATCCGTCGCCTTCTCCTCGGTTTTCGCGCGCTCGCCCAGATCCGTCACCAGCTCGAACACCTTGCGTTCGTCCGCCAGGATCTGTTGCTGGAAATCGGCGGAACCCTCGTTCGAGGTCACGGCCAGCAGATAGACGGCCTTTCCCTTGTAATTGAGAAACGGCTCGATGGAATCGTAGCCGAGGAAAGGATTCAGGGTTACAGCATCCACGTTCCAGCCGTTGAAGTAGCCTTGGGCATAGTATTTCTGCGTCTCCCCGATGTCGCTGCGCTTCGCGTCGAGGATGACGGGGATTTCCTCCGGGATGGATGCCAGGACCTCCTCCAGGATGCGGATGCCCTCGATGCCCATCGCTTCGAAGTATGCCATGTTCGGCTTGAAAGCGGCGGCCCAGACGGAGGTTTCCTCGATCACACGGATGAGAAAGTCTTTCGCATAGCTCGCCCCGTGCTCGCCCGGCCTCGGATCCAGCCCGACGCAGAGGCGTGATCCGCTCGATTTCACCCGCTTCTCTAGTTTTTCAGTAAAACGCATTTCCAGAGCTTTCCCTCAAAATCACCGAACCTCAACCGGGAATCTCCACGAATTGGTTTTCCACTCGGGGTTATGCCGGCGGGATTTTCCGAGCAATCGATTTTCATGTGCCATCGAGCAATTCCTCGTCACAGGCTGCCTCCGCAAGAGCCATGTCTTTCCTGAGTTCCTCATCGTCTCCGCTGCTTGGAGAGGGGCCGGGGGTATCCGAATCGGTCAAGTGTCTCATGAAGACGGACATCACATGATTCACCCCCTCTTCAGTCACGGAGCGAAGATCGCTCCCGTAGTATCGCCCGTGGTTGTAGTTTCCCGTGATGATCTCGTACGAAGGAAAATAGTAGATATCGGCGCAGGTGCTGCTGATTTCCTCTGCGGCTACCCTTAACGCGGCCTTTGAGTAGGTGTTCGAAACCAGGATATGCCGATCCGCGTAGGTCGCGGCCAGCGGCACGGGGGAAACCGTGAGAATCATGCGGGCGGTCGGGTTGATCATACGCAGCTTTTCCCAGAAGGCTCTCACGTCCGCCGCCACTTCCGTGGCGGTGAAGTTCACGAACGCGTGGCTATCGTCGAATGTTCCTCCGGCCACCCCGGGAGCGAGCGGGTATGCGGCTCCGTCGAGTTTCGAGATCCAGCACTCGGTCAATCCCAGTGTGAATACGAAAACATCGAGCGTCCGGAACATTTCGCGGACGGCGGCCAGGTGGTCGCCGCGGTCGCTTTCCAGCTCGGCGATGGTCGGAAAACCGCCTTCCCGGATGCGTGGGCGGAAAGGATCGCAGAAGCTGCCATCGGGTTGGCTCCAGTGACCCTGCAAGGGTGTGAAGTAACCGTGGGCTCTTTCAAACAGCTGCAATAGCTGGCGGGCCGTGTAGATGTTCCCGTAGCGCGCGGAAAAATCGTAGATTTCGCCACCGGAGGATTTCACCTCCATGTCCATGAATCGGAAGCCGCCGAGTTTCAGCCGTTTTGAGATGTGCTGTGCGAAACAGCTGCCCGCGGTCGCCACCCGTGCTTCGCGTGAGATGACAAACGGCACCTTCCCGACGGGGTCCATGCGTTCGCGCTCGATTCTTTCCACCCCGCGTTTCCAAAAGGAGGCGTCCGGTAGCTGGGAGTAGGGGTGGGCCGCTTGCCGCCGACCGGGCGGGGCCGGAGTCGGCGCCTCGTCGGGTGAGACGGCAGGCCTTCCGGCGAAGGCGATGAGTTCGTCAAGGATTCGGGCGCCATAGGCCGTTCCGGCATGGGACGGCTCGGTTCCCACATGGCTTGCGGCTAGAAATCCGTCCCGATCCACCACATCTTCCGGCAGATCCAGCACCGGGTGCCGAAATTTCTCCGCAGTCCTCCGGATTCTCGAAATCCAAAGCTGATAGATCGCCATCCGGTAACCGGGGTCGCTCACTCCGGACTCCACGAATCGATCCTTCATGGTGCCGGGGTTCGCCAGGATCCATTCGTTGTCCGCGACCGGCGGGGGAGGGGGGACGATCAGGATCTGTTTGTCGATCCAAGAGTCGATTTCCGAAATCCATTCATCGTAAGCCCGCATGTACTCCTCAAGCTGCTCGCTGACATTTCCCGGAATCTCGATCTTCCCGTTTTTAACGTTTGGTCGGGCGGGAGAACGGAGTCCGAACAGTGAAGCCGCGTTTCCCGAGATACAGAGAGCGACCAAAGTGGAATCTTTCGTTTTCTCCCTCATCGCCCGCTTCACCCTGATCGCATCCACATTTTTCAAGCTCAGGTTCGAGGCCCCGGGCAACTGTCCGAGTTTGAAATGGTGCAGCTGCAGAAAATCGACATCCGCATTCTCCGTGACCGGTCGTTCCTGAAATGCTTTCCGGATACAATGCGTGTGACTGTGTCCGATAACGTGGATTGCCGTGTTTTTCATAGGTGCGGTTTCATGGGTTCGCTAGGGATCCGAATCGGAAATCTTATGATTTGGGTTCACGCCGTAGCGGCCATTGGACCCAAGCAATAAATCCCAGTGCCGCATAGTAAACAGTGAATTCCACAGCTTTTCTCCAGTAGGAAACGGATTCCGCCCCGCCAAGGCATCCGCAACTGATATCCAGCCCCCGCCACCACGCGGAGCCTACCGAGACAGTGAAAACGACCACCAGCCCAAGCATCGCCCACCACGCGCCTTTTTTCAGTATCCCGAGCATGAAACAAAGCCCCGCGACTACCTCCGCCCATGGCACGACATAGGCCGCCGCGATCGCGAGATTCCCGCTGACCAGCTTGTAATTCTCGATATCCGCCACAAACCTATTCAGCCCGCTGCCGAAAATCTTCGCCCCGCCCGCGTAAACGAACCACGCGCCCATCAGGACCCGCAGGATGAGTGCCGCTATTTCTGTTTTACTGCTCCGCATGGCCTCCATATGTCACGGTTTCTTCCGGAATGCTTCTGGAATTTCCCGTCCCAGTAGTAAAAACGGCACGCCGATAACTAGCGATACGAGAAGCACGGCGGGCCACGCTTTCACGTCGCCGACAACGTTTGGCCCGGTTGCGATCGCTTTCTCATAGGCACTGTAGAGATCGGCGGCCTGCTCGGCGACATCTACGTCCACCACCACCCGGATCCCGCCTATGGCCTGGGTGTAGAGCCACCAGAGCTGCGGAAAATGTTCATCGAACACGAATGCCTGGATCCCTTCGGATTCGAGATACGAACGGAACAGATAGGCTTCCTCCCCTTTGTGAAATCTTGCGACTGTTTCCATTCGCTCAGCATATACCGTTCAAAACAGTCCTGGAAGTAAGATTCCGAAGCATTCCTCGATGGCGCGTGCGGTGGAACCTCCGGAGCTGGACAAATCCTGATTCCTCCCTGAAAGTCCGCGCCCGATGTCAGAGTTAGCGAAGGCCTACGAGCCGCAGGATGTGGAGAAAAAGTGGTATGCCGCGTGGCAGGCCGCGGATTGTTTCCGTGCCGATGAGAATTCTTCCAAAGAGGCGTATTCCATCGTCATCCCACCGCCCAACGTCACCGGCATCCTCCACCTCGGCCACGTTCTGAACAATTCCATCCAGGACATCCTCGCCCGCCGCGCCCGGCAGAAAGGGAAGGAAGTCCTCTGGCTCCCGGGCACCGATCACGCGGGCATCGCCACCCAGGCGAAGGTCGAGCGCGAGCTGCGCGAGGCAGAAGGCAAGACCCGCCGTGACCTGGGTCGGGAGGAATTTCTCAAACGTGTCTGGGATTTCAAAGACACCCACGGCGACATCATCATCCGGCAGCTGAAACGCCTCGGCTGTTCCTGCGACTGGTCGCGAGAACGGTTCACCATGGACGAGGCCTACACGAAATGGGTCAGCCAGGTGTTCGTCGATCTCTTCAACGAGGGCCTGATCTACCGCGGCAAGCGCATGGTCAACTGGTGCCCGGTTTCCCTCACCGCCCTCTCCGATGAGGAGGTGATCATGAAGCCTTCGAAATCGAAGCTTTTCACCATGAAATACGAACTGGCCGACAGCCCCGGCGAGTTCATCGAAATCTCCACCACCCGCCCGGAAACGCTCATGGGAGACGTCGCTGTCGCCGTCCACCCCAAGCACCCGAAATGGGGTAAGCTCATCGGGAAAATGGTGAAGCGCCCTTTCCCGGAGGCGCTCATCCCCGTCATCGGCGACGATGCGGTGGATCTGGAATTCGGAACCGGTGCGTTGAAAATCACTCCCGCCCACGACAAGGTCGATTTCGAAATCGGCCTCAAGCACGGCCTCGAGATCATCGACGTCCTGCACCCGGACGGAAACATGAACACCCCGGATCTTCCCGAGTTCGATGGACTCGACCGCTTCGTGGCCCGCCGCAAGGCTGCCGCGAAACTGGAGGAAATGGGCCTGCTCATCGGCATCGAGGAATACGAAAACAGCGTCGGCTACTCCGAGCGCGCCGACGTTCCGATCGAGCCGCGCATCTCCATGCAGTGGTTCCTCCGCTACCCGAAAATCAAAGAATCCACCGAGGCCGTCGCTTCCGGAGAAATCGCATTCCGTCCCGAGCGCTGGGCGAAAACATACACCCACTGGATGGAAAACCTCCAGGACTGGTGCATCAGCCGCCAGCTCTGGTGGGGTCATCAGATCCCCGTCTGGTATAGAAAGAACAAGCTCGATTCCCTGAAAAACGCCGAATCGCTCGAAACCAAAGACGCCGAAGCCGGCGACATCTATGTAGGCGTCGAGCCGCCCACCGAAGGTGAGTGGGAGCGCGACGAAGACGTCATGGACACCTGGTTCTCCTCATGGCTCTGGCCGTTTGCTACCATGTCCGACGTAGGTGAAAATTCCCAGACACTCAAAAAATTCTATCCTACTACGGATCTCGTAACCGGCCCGGACATCATCTTCTTCTGGGTCGCCAGGATGATCATGGCAGGCTACCGCTTCGCCGACGGCCTTCCGTTCAAGAACGTCTATTTCACCTCCATCATCCGCGATCTCAAAGGCCGCAAGATGAGCAAATCCCTCGGCAACTCCCCCGACCCCATCGACCTGATGGACAAGTTCGGAGCCGACGGCCTCCGCTTCGGCCTCATGCGCATCGCACCCGTCGGAGCCGACGTGCGTTTCGATGAATCCTCCGTCGAGGAAGGCCGGAACTTCGCCAACAAACTCTACAACGCCTGCCGCTTCCGCCAGATGGACGGCAACGAGTTCGCACCGCTCCCCGATGTGAAGGCGCTCCCCGTCTATCACATCCAGGTCATGGCGAAGCTCGAGCAGCTCCAGGCGGATCTCGATGGAATCTACGGTGAATACCGCTTCGGAGAGATCGCCCAGCGCCTTTACGAATTCCTCTGGAACGATTTCTGCGACAAATGGCTCGAAGCGGTGAAAGCCGATCTCCGCGAATCCGCCACCCCCGAAGTCCGCGCCGCCGCGCTCGGCACATTCGATGCCGTCATGAGCCGCTACCTCCAGCTCCTGCATCCCTACATGCCCCACGTCACCGAGGAGCTTTCCGAGCGCATGGACTACGTTTCGGCAGGCGAGTTCCTGATGCGGAAAGTCCTCCCGGAAACAGCCCTGCTCGCGGAGCTTTCCAAAGAGGAAATCGCCACCTCCGAAAAACATGCAACCGCGATCTACGAGACCGCCAGCCGCCTCCGCAACCTCAAGGCGGAATACAACCTCGGCTCCCGCAAGGACGTGCGCTTCATTTTCAAAGGAGCCGCGAAATGGCTTTCCTCCGAACTCAACGTGCTCGCCCTGCTCGCCGGATCTACGGAGATCCTAGTAGATGATTCCTACGAGGCACCGAAGGGCACCCCCGCCGCCGTGACACCTGTCGGCGAGGCCTACATGCCCATGGAAGGCATGATCGACGTGGAAGCGGAAAAAATCCGGATATCCAAGGAAATCGAGAAAATCCTGATCGAAGTGAAAAAGGCCGAGGGAAAGCTCGGCAACGCCTCCTTCGTGGACCGGGCCCCTCCGGTAGTCGTCGCGCAGGAGAAACAGCGCCTCGAAGACTGGAAGACCAAACTCGCGCAGCTCGGGGAAATGCTCGACGCGCTGAACTAAATTCGATCTTCTCTTAGGAAACCCACCCATGGCAGCAGCACTTCACGAAATTTCCGGGATCGGAAAGTCGTCCCTTTTACTACTGGACGCGGCGGGGATCCGCGATACCGCCCACCTCGCGAGGCAGGACGCGAAAAAACTTACCGGGGAACTGCGGAAAGCGAACGAAGTCCTGAAGATCGGCAAACGCCCCCCTAGTCAGCCGACCGTTTCGAAATGGATCGCCGCAGCCGGGGCGCTCGTCGGAGTTCCCGAGTCGGAAACGGCAGAACCCGCCGTGATCGGGAATCCTGTGAACTACGAGGGCAGCGAGGAAGTTGCCGCGATGCTTGCGGAGGCACCCTTCGCCATTCCTCTGCCGGGCCGGGTGATGATGGAGAAACAGCTCCGCGTCTCCGATGTGCCCGCGGGCATCCTGCTCAACCGGTATTCCGGGGATCTCGATGTCCGGGTGGAGCCGCCAGCGAGCTGGCAATGCCTCCAGCATGCCCGCCCGGCGCGAATCGAAGGGGACCGACCGTTTCCAACCTCGACTGGAGTCCCGCGAGGTTGATACGACCAATCTGGCAACCTCGGAATCGCGCCAGAACGTCTCACCCCGGACGCCGAAATCCAAGGACTCCGATGTCGAAGACCGTGTGGCGCTGATCCGTGCTCCCCGCGAGAAGACGAACCGCGGCAAGGATCCGAACTCGCGCAGCTACGTGCGCGGCGTGCTTCACACCCATCCATGGAGCCTGCGGGTGGGCGCGGTTTTCAGCCTGCTGCTGCTCATCAATCTGCCGTTGGCGATCATCTCCGCGTTCCTGCTGCTGGTTTCCCGGGAGTATCCGGATACGTTTTCCGGGGTCCCGGAGTGGATTCTGGCCTTCCCGATCGCGCTACCAATCATCGGTCTCGGCTATCTGTTCTGGGGATTTTCCGGGAAATGCCGGATCTGCACCCAGAAGCTTTTCGTCCACAAGGCCGCGCTGAAACACGTGAAATCGCATCGCCTGCCAGGCATGGGATACGTTGTTCCTCTGTGCATCCATCTGCTGCTTTTCAATTGGTTCCGATGCTCTTCTTGCGGAACACCCGTTCGTCTGAAAAAGTAGGTCATGAGGAAAATCCGCCAAGAGATCCACTCGCTCCGGCATCCGTTGGCGGTATTCTCCCTGACGTGCCTGCTGTGTTCATGCGGGAAGAAGGGCCCCGAGAAGAAGCCCTTCGGCCCGACCGGGATTCCCGCGCCATTGCGGTCCAGCGCCTCGGTCGAGGATGGCACGGCGGTCACTCCCGGTGGCAACGCCCAGGCGGATATTTTCGGCATGACACCTCAGGAGGATATCGTTTTCACCGATCCGGATAACCCGGATGCCGGCATCCCCGAGCTGGAGAACCTGATGTCCGCTCCGAAAAAGGGCCCGTGGGAGGACAGCATCACGCTCGCCCGCCAGGAAGCCGCGCGCGAGGGAAAGCCCATCCTGATCTGGTTCACGGACTCGAACAAGAGCCCGATGTGCAAGGCTCTCTCGCAAGAGCTTTTCGCCACTGCGGCTTTCGGGAAATGGGCGGAGAAGCATCTGGTGCGTCTGCGGGTGGATTCCAGCATCTCGGTGGACGATACGGGCATGTCTCTGGACGAGAAAGTGAACCGTCAGACCGAGATGCGGAACTACGTGAAAAAGCTCAAGAAGCGCTACAAGGTCCTCGGCCACCCGACCTTACTGGTGCTCAATCCCGGGGGTGAAGTCGTCTGGCGGGATACCGGCTACAAGCGTGGCGAGGCGGATTTCCAATGGGGTCTGATCAAGCAGGCCGAGGTGGCCTCGTCCCACCAGTATGAGAGCTGGCGGAAGGATCTGGAAGGCAAAGGCTACCGCGAATGGGAGGGCGCGAAGGGTCGCAAGGTCTTCGCCAAACTCGTGAATTACTCGAAGGGCACCCTCATCCTGATCGAGCCCGGCGGTGAGCGTTACAAGACCGATGAGAATGCGCCTCTCGAAAGGCGATAGGAAATGGATCGATGATCAGAAGGCGCTGCGGGGACTGTAGATATGGTAAGATTTTTATTCCTTTGCGGCATCATCTTGGTCGCTTCGTGCGCACCGAAGACCTACCCGGAGGAGGCGGTCCGCATCGCCCACACATATACGGAGATAAAATGGCTTCCGGAGCAGCGCCATATCCGACACGGGAAGGACTCGGCAGGCATCGAAGTGCGGACTCCGGATGTTTCCCTGCGCGCCACGGGTGACCGCCGGGGCTGGTGGGAGGTAGGTGAAATCGCCACCGGCATGCCCTACAAATGGGGTGGATTCGACACGCCGGAAACATTTCTCGCGGGAATCGAGGCCGGGAAAAAGGCCGGTGACATCGCCAATACCTACAAGGTGCGTGGCGATGACGCGGTGGTGAGTGAGGAAAGTGTCGGGATCGATTGCTCCGGCTTCATCTCCCGCTGCTGGGGACTGGACCACCATGTATCCACCCGCGATCTGCCAGCGATCTGCGATCCCGTCTCCTGGGAGGATCTGCGCATGGGGGATATACTTTTGAAAAGCGGGCACGTGCTGCTGTTCTACACCTTTCAGGACCAGTTCGTGATCGGCTACGAGGCCGGCCCCATCCCCACTTGGCGCACCCGCCAGTGCGCGATCACCGTTTCGTTTCTGAAAGGCGACGGATACTCTCCCTACCGCTACAAGAACATGGCCGAGCCCTTGGTAGGGGCCAAGCCGGAGTATTTCATCGTAGATTCCACCGGGGCGGACTATGTGAAAGGGCGGAAACGCGCCACGGACTAAAGCACCTCGCCGACGAAGCTCTCTTTCTCGAATATGGAGAAGGCTTCGGGTTCCTCACCCGTCCCGATGAAGCGCGGGGCGATTTTCAACTGATCGTAAATGGTGATGGCGATGCCGCCTTTTCCGGAGCCGTCGAGCTTGGTCACGATGAGTCCGTCGAGCGGGCTGGCTTTGTGAAATTCCTTCGCCTGGTTCAGCGCGTTCGAGCCGGTGGAGGCATCGACCACGAGGAAAGTCAGATCCGGTGCCGCCGGATCCTGCTTGGCGATAGTACGGCGGATTTTTCCCAGCTCCTCCATCAGATTGTGGCGGGTGTGGATTCGGCCGGCGGTATCGCAGATCAGGAAATCCGTGCTCTGGAGGATGGCTTCCTTGTGTGCGTTGAAGCAGACGGACGAAGGATCGGAGTTCGGTTTCCCTGTGATGACGGGGATATCGAGGCGGTCGCCCCAGCGCTGGAGTTGCTCCACGGCGGCGGCTCGGAAGGTATCGGCGGCGGCCAGCATCACACTGTGCCCGCGGTTTTTCAGCCACAGGCCGAGCTTCGCGGAAGATGTGGTTTTCCCCGTCCCGTTCACTCCGACAACGAGGATCACGACAGGCTTGCCATCCATTCTCGGTTGCGGGGCAGGGGTGTCCTCCGGCAACACGCTGGAGAGGCGCTTCCTGGTGATGTCCACGACATCCTTCGCCGTGATCTCCCGCCCCAGATCGTAGAGTTCATCGACGATCGCCGTACTCTGCTTGGCTCCGAGGTCGGAGGCGATGAGGTTCGCTTCGAGTTCATCCCAATCGACCTCCGCCTGGTCTGTGATCGTGTTGAAGAGCTTTTTGAAAAATCCTGCCATGGGTGGCGTGAAAGTATCCGGCGAGCCGTTCCGGTCAAGAATAGGTCGTATAGGACCCATTCGACCTATTGCGTATTGCCGCTTTCCCGCAGCTCCCACAAAATACCTGTATGCCTCTCGTGAAAATCCTGCCCGATATCCTCGCTAGCCAAGTGGCGGCGGGAGAGGTGGTGGAGCGCCCGGCGAGCGTGGTGAAAGAACTGGTGGAGAACAGTCTGGACGCGGGTGCGAGGGCGGTGATGGTCGACATCGAGAAGGGCGGGGTGGCCCTGATCAGGGTGACGGACGACGGCTGCGGGATGGCGCGGGAGGACGCGCTTCTTTCTCTGGAAAGGCATGCCACCAGCAAGCTCCGCAGCTCCTCGGATCTCGCGGGCATCATGACCCTGGGATTCCGCGGCGAGGCGGTTCCGAGTATTGCCAGTGTGGCGAAATTCCGGATGGTGACGCGCCGGCCGGAGGATCTGACCGGCACGGAAATGATCGTGGACGGCGGCAAGGTCCGCGACGTACGTGACGCGGGCGGAGCGCCCGGGAACGGTGATCGAGGCGCGCAGCTTGTTTTTCAACATGCCGGCGAGGCGGAAGTTCATGCGCGCGGAGTCGACCGAGTCAGCGCATGTGGAGACCCAGCTCCGCCTCCACGCGCTGGCCGCGCCGGGAGTGAGATTCCGTTTCCGAAAGGACGACAGGGTGGTGTTCGATCTGCCGGGAGTCGCACGGACGGTGGACCGGGTGCGGCAGATTTTGGGAAACGATCTGGGCGGCGAGCTTGTGGAAATGCCGGAACGCACGGGAGCGGGGATGAGCGTCAGTGGATTCGTGTTGCCGGCCAGACACGCGCGGAAGGGCAGACGTCACCAGTTCGTTTTCCTGAACGGCAGGCCCATCGAGGATGCGGCGGTTTCGAAAGGTCTGGCGGAGGGTTTCCGGGGGAATATCCAGGACGGACTGCAGCCCGCCGCGTGGCTGTGGCTGGAGTTGGAGCCACAGCTCGTGGATGTGAACGTGCATCCGGCCAAACGCGAGGTGAGATTCCACCGGCCTTACGAAATCCGGGATCTGATCGCCCGAGCCGTCTCGGAATGCCTGCGACCCGCGCCGGTGGAAGCACCCGGGCGTGCGGAAGCTCCCGCGTGGGAAAGCCCCCCCGTCGCCATGCCATCCGAGAGGCCGTCGTTCCACCCGCAGCAACCGGAACTGGTGATGGAAACGCCAGCGACGGAAGTGCCCGTGGCGAAGAATAGTGGTCCGGACTTCCGGCTGGTGGGCATGCTTCAGGAGCGGTATGTGATTTTGGAAAGCTCCGACGGGTTGGTGCTTTTCGATCCCAGGGCAGCCCGCGAACGAATCCTTTTCGAGCGAATGGCGAAGGCGCGGAAAGCCGGGATGGACACGCAGAGCCTACTCGTACCCATACTCACGGAACTCGATCCCCGGGATCTGGATATCCTGCTCCGGGAAAAAATGTCTTTGCTGGAGGCCGGGCTGGAAATCGAGGCATTCGGCGGAAACACGCTCCAGATCCGCAGCGTGCCCGGCTGTGTGGAAATAGCGGATACGAAGGCGTTTCTCGAAGATATTCTGGAGGAAATGCTCCACGGTCCGGTTTCCGCCGGGAAGTTCGCCTTCGACCGCCTCGCCCGCATCATTTCCAATAAAGCGGCGAAAGGGGTGGCCCCGAGACTCTCCGAGGCCCCCGCGCTGCTGGACGAGCTTTTCAAATGCGATCTCCCTTACTGCGCGGCGGACGGCCGCCCCACTCTCACGGAATACAGCCGCAAGGACATCGACCGGAGATTCGGGGTGGGGCGGGGTTAAGCGATATGGAGCGATATGGAGAAGGGGTTTGGAACTCCTTCACGGAGGACTGGAGCATTGGCTCGGCTTGTGCAAAGGGGTTTCAAACCCCTTCTCCATATCGGCTTCCGCTCCGCGATTCACGCCCGTTTCCGACGCAGCGCGAGGGAAAACAGTCCGAGCGCGAGAAGCGCGGAGGAGGACGGCTCCGGGACGACGGTGCCTGTTACGTTGAGCGTGATCCGGTCTAGTCCGCCATCGAAACCGGAGGCGTTCTGGCTGCGCGGATCAAAGAAGAAGCTCGTGGTGAAAGTCCCTTCCGAGGAGGTGTCCAGGCCGATGGAGAATCCGCTCTGGGAATCACCCGCCGCGATGCCTGCGAAACTCAAGAACCCTGAGAAGCTGAAGCCCGGATCACCAGTACCCGCGAAGCTTCCCGCGAGCGTGTCCGCCGGTCCGAGCACGTCGTTGGCGACGGCAAGCGCCGCGTTGAAGCCGGTTGCATCCAGCATCGCCGTGCCAAAGTCCAGGGTGTAGCTCGTCGCGCTATTCCGTGTGAAGGTGCCAGTGCCGGAATCGAGGGCGAAGTCCGCTAGCGCGAAGTTATTGATCTGGCCGGTGACCGAGACCCCCGCTCCGGCAAGCGAGGTGATACCCAGTTCGCTCGTCCCCGAGCCATCACTCTCGAAGGCGAGCATCGCGTTTTCCGTGACGAACCCGGCGGCGGCCGTATCCAGCGAAATGGTCAGCGAGGAGGAATCGTTGGCACCTGCCACCAGACCGCTGACCGCCCCGCTGGTGCTGATCCCGGTGCTGCTGGAGGAGAATGAAGCGTTCAGACTTTCCGAAAATCCGTCCGCCGTCGCCCCGTTGGTGAGCGTAAGGGTCCGGGAAACCATATCCCCGACGTGGACGATGCCGAAGTTGACCGGAGTCGGCGTGACGGTCGGAGCGGCCAGGCGGAAGGCCGCGCCATTGATCTCGATGTCCGATCCGGCGACGTTGTCGAAATTGTTTTCCACATGGATCGTCTGCCCGGTGAGCGCACCCGCCGAGGTGGCGGTGAAAGTGACATCGAGATCGGCGCTCAAGCCGATGGTGCTGACGGGGCCGAAGTTTCCGGCGGTCGCTCCCGCGCCGGAGAGACGGGAGTCGGAGACGTTGCCGCCGTTGGCCGCGGTCTGGATCGCGCCGCGCAGGACCGGGCCGGAGGTGCCGTTGTTGGCGACCTGGTAGGTGAGCGTGTTGCTATCGCCGACGTGGACGTTCCCGAACTCCAGGTTGCCACCGGTCACATCTCCGGTGATGCCCTGGACCACGTTCCCGGAGGCGTTGATCGCGCCGGTTCCGGAGACATTGGCGCGCGCGTCAAAGCTGTTTCCGGTGCCGAAGTTCGCGTTCGTGTAATCCGAGGAAACGATGATGTCGTTGGTCCCCAGGTTCAGGTCGGTGCCGTTGTGGGCGAGGGTGGCCGTAGAGGAGTTCGCTCCGGAGCTGATGTCGAGCGCGGCACCTGCCTCCACCGTGACCGACGAGGTCGTTCCGGATGCGCCGATGCCATCGGAGAGGACCAGCGTGCCTCCGTTGGCCACGACGGACCCGGAGTTGACCACGCGGACGTTCACGTTTCCGAAGCCGCCGACCTCGCCGCCGCTTACAAGGGCCGGCGCGGAGAAGGTGCCGCCCTCCAGAGCGAGGGTGCCCGAATTTGCGAGAGCGTTGGTGTTGTTGAAAACACGCCCGTCACGCAGTCGGAGTGTTCCGGCGTTGCTGGTCAATGTCTGGGAAAGCGCGGTGCCGTTGAAGGTGATGTTCGAATTCGCGCCGCTGAGATCCACCGTGGTGCCGGCGGCTAGGGAGGTGACCGGGGTTCCGAGAAGAGTCAGACTCGCGCCGTTTCCGGAATCCACCGCTCTATAGATTCCGCCGGAGAGGGTGCTGGCGGAATTGTTGGTAAGAACGGCACCGTTGGTCATTCCCAGGGTGCTACCGTCCAATACTTCGAATGTCCCGCCAGTGCCGTTTGTGAAATCTCCTCCGCTGTTCCCCGTTAGAGAAAGTGTGCCACCGCCCGTCGCTCTGAGGATGCCATTGTTCAGAAAAGTGGCACCGCCATCGGTTGCGGTTGCGGCCGGATCCAGGATAAGATTCTGCCCACTGACGTCGGCTTGGATAGTGCCGCCGGTTTCGTTGGTGATAACGGCACTATTCTGACCAATTTGGCCAAAGCCGGAGATGGTGTTATCAACGTTGGTGAACCTTGTGCCAGGTGTAAAACTTCTGATTCTGGATCCGTTGTTTTCCAATCTCAGGGTTCCGCCACCGTCTAGAGAAGCACCGCCGCTTAGAATCCTCATTTCCAGTGAGCTTCCGGGAGCTGCGGCCGAGATCGATCCGCTATTGGTGATTGTTCCGGAGATAGTGGATGCACCTTGAAATTGAAGCTGCCCGGTATTGGAAAGATTTTCTAAAAAGGCACCGTCTGTGATGATCACTCCGTCGCCCGAGGTTGACAGGACGCCGCCGCTTATCTGGGCTCCGTTTCGCAGTCGCACTTCTGATCCTGCCAGCGCGGTGATCGTTCCACCGGTGTTGTTGAAGCCGCCCCCGCCCGAGAGGGAAAGGGTTCCACCGTTTTCAGCCCGCAAGGCGCCCGTGTTGGTCAGGCCTGGGCTTGCTACTTCAATCAACATTGTGACCCCCGACTCATCCGCGCGGATCGTGCCGGCATTGTTGATCGAAATGGCGGAACTCCCAAGGCTTCCACCTCCAGAAATGGTGTGGGTCGACGAGTTGATAAGAGTGCCATTACCCCGCACCTGGTTCTGCACACCCTGTCCGAGCCGCAGTATGCCGTTCCCCGAAAAGGTATGGTTGCCTCCGCCTGTAATGTTGAGGTTGGTAGTGTTCGCCGTGGAGTTCAGTTGGATCAGGCCGTTGTTCACCAGGTCGCCATCAATGCTGAAAAAAGTTCCATTACTGATCAGGAGGGTGTCATCGGATCCCAGCGTCAGATTATTCAAAGCTGTGGAACTCGTTGATGTAACTGTAACTGCCGTGTCTCCATCGTCAATGACAGCGTCCACTCCGGTGCCTGGCACCCCGTTGCTCCAGTTTATGGCGTCGCTGAATATTCCATCGCCATTGTTTGTCCAGGTGGATGTCTGGGCGTGTCCGAGCGGACTCGCGGCGATGCTTAGGAAAACAATTGTGGGAAGAGTTGTGCGGAAGGAGAGTAGCTTGTGTTTCATATCTTTCGGGAAATGGGTTCGGGAATCGCGAATTGGTGCGTATTTCGGGTGTCAATCGATGTAAACTTGGATATGAGATAAAATATGTGTGGTTGGCGATAAAAAGATGTGAACTTCATATTCGCTTAATATCAACCGATCCGCAAAACACAGGTTTCGTGACTGCCGGACATATATCTGAAAGGTCCGGTGTTTTGAAAACCCTTCACACAACCCCGCCGGTGCTTCTGTCCACCGTGAAGGGTTTCCGGAACCCTTCTGCATATTGGTTCTCGCTTCGCGATTCACCCCCTCTTTCTGCGGAGGGCGAAGGCGAACAGCCCGAGGGCGAGCAGAGCGGAGGAGGATGGCTCCGGCACGGCGACCGCGCCCCGGACGTTGAGACTCACCTGGTTGAGCGCCCCATCGAAGCCGGAGGCGTTCTGGCTGCGTGCGTTGAGGAAGACGGTCGCATCGAAAGTTCCTTCCGAGGAGGTATTCAGACCGATGGTAAATCCGCCTTGGGAATCGCCCGCTTCGATCCCGAGGAAGTCCATGAATCCGGAGAAACTGAATTCGGAATCGCCGAGGATGGCGAAACCGCCTGCGAGTGTGTCCGCCGGTCCGAGCACGTCGTTCGCGATGGCCAGGGCCGCATTCGGTCCGGTGCTGTTCTGGAATACCGTTCCGAAATCGAGGGTGAAGCTCGTGGCATCGTCCTGCGTGAGAGTGGCCGCGCCGGATTGGAGGATGTAGCTCGGGGCGGCGAAGTTGTTGACCTGCGCGGTGACGGCTATTTCCGCTCCGGCAAGTGCGGTGGTGCCCAGCCCGCTGGTGCCCGCTCCATCGCTGACGAGATCGAGAAACGCCGTGCCGGTGATGATTTGCGCGGAGGAGGTATCGATGGAGACTGAGAGTGAGGAGCTATTGTTCCCGCCTGCCGCCAGGCCGTTCACCGCGCCGCTCGAATTCACCCCGGAAGTCGTGGATGAAAACGAGGCGTTCAGATTCTCCGAAAATCCATCAGCCGGTGCGTTGTTGGCGAGCGTGAGATTCCGCGAGACGGTATCGCCGACGTGGACGATGCCGAAGTCGACTGGATTCGGAGTGACGGACGGGGCGGCAAGGCGGTAGGCCGCGCCGGTGATGGCGATGTCCGATCCCGCGACGTTGCCGAAGTTGTTTTCCACATGGACGGTCTGGCTGGAAAGCGAGC
Source organism: uncultured Verrucomicrobiae bacterium (assembly GCA_963729485.1). Lineage (GTDB taxonomy): Bacteria > Verrucomicrobiota > Verrucomicrobiia > Verrucomicrobiales > Akkermansiaceae > Luteolibacter. The sequence continues at coordinate 31,634 of CAVSNV010000008.1, read as the reverse complement.
CCGCCGAGGTGGCGTTGTAGGTGACCGCGAGATCACCGGTGTTCGCCCCGGTGGCGAGCGGGCCGAAGTTGCTTGCGGTCACGCCCGCGCCGGAGAGGCGGGTGTCGGTGACGTTGCCGCCGTTCGCGCCGGTCTGGATCGCACCGCGCAATGCCGGGCCGGTGGTGCCGGAGTTGGCGATCTGGTAATTGAGAGTGGCGGAGTCGCCTACGTGGACGTTTCCGAAATTCAGGGTGTCTCCCGCGCCGTCGCCGGTGATGCTCTGGGTGGTGTTACCGGTAGCGTTGATCGCGCCGCTGCCACTGACGTTGGCGCGGGCATCGAAGGCGTTTCCGGTGCCGAAGTTCGCATTCGTGTAATCGGAGGAGACGTTGATGGTTTTCGATCCGAGATTCAGGTCCGCGCCGTTGTGGGCGAGGGTGGCGGTGGAGGAGGCGGCCCCGCCCGCGCTCATATCGAGGGCGGCCCCGTTGTTGATGGTCACTGATGAACTGCCGCCGGATGCCGCGATGCCGTTGGAAAGCACCAGCGTGCCGCCATCCGCGATGATCGCGCCGGAGTTGGTAGGGCGGACGTTGACGTTTCCGAATCCGCTGACCGTCCCGGAGTTTGTCAGAATCGGGGCGGAGAATGTTCCGCCGCGCACATCGAGTGTGCCGCTGTTCGCCAATGTGTTGGAATTATTGAAAACCCGGCCGTCGCGCAGGCGGAGGGTTCCAGCGTTGGAGGTGAGCGTCTGGGAAAGCGCGGTGCCATCGAAGGTGATGGCAGAGTTCGCGCCGCTGAGATCCACAAGGGTGTTCGCGGCGATCGCGTTCACGGGCGTTCCCAGAAGCGTGAGGTTCGCGCCGTTTCCTGAATCGACGGCGAAATAGCGGCCGCCGGTGAGGGTTCCCGCGACATTGTTTGTCAGGACAGCGCCAGCAACCATGTTCAGGGTGCTGCCGTCGAGAGCTTGGAAAGTGCCGTTGGTATCGTTGGTGAAAGAGCCGCCGCCACTGCCGGTCAGGGAAAGTGTGCCGCCATTGCTTGCCCGGGCAACGCCCCTGTTCAGGAAGGACGGGCCGGCGTCGGTTGCGGTTGCCACCGGATCGATGAGAAGTGTTGCACCGGAAACATTCGCATCGATGAGAGCCTCCGGGCCGTTAGTGATCGCCAGGACATTCTGGCCGAAGGCACCGCGCCCCTGGATGGTGTTGTCCGCGTTGGTGAGGCGCGCGCCTACTGAATTCGTGTTGATACCCGTGGTCTGGTCCGCCAGAGTGATCGTGCCGCCACCGGTGAGTGTCGCTCCGCCGGTCTGGATTTCCAGATCGGTTTGGTTTCCGAGGGACGTGAGGGTGATGGAGCCGCCATTCTGGATGTTTCCGGAAATTCCCAGATCCGTATTGTTTAACGCCACGATGTCCGCCTCACTGGAAAGATTCGCGAGGAATGCGTTCTGGTTCTGATTCACCCGGATCATGCCGTCATCCGTCGTGGAGAGCGTGCCGCCGGTGATGGAAGCGTTGGTCGTGAGTTCGATGATTGAGCCAGCGAGCGCTTCGATCAGATTGTTATTGGTGAAATCACCGCCACCGCTTCCTGTCAAAGTAAGGATGCCGGCGTTGCTGGCGCGGAGGATGCCGTCATTTCGGAAAACCGGATTTCCGTCCACGGCGGATGCGGAAGGATCGAGCGTGAGCCGCCCTCCGCTGATGTTCGCGTTGATCAGGCCATCTGCGGAATTCGTAATGGCGGTCAGGTTCTGACCGATGGAGCCCTGGCCCTGAAGGATGTTGTCCACGTTGGTGAAGCGTGTGCCGGAAGCGGAATTCAGTCCCGTGGTGGCATTGGCGAAGGTCACCGTGCCGCCGCCGTCGAGGGTCGCGCCGCCTGTTTGGATTTCGAGATCCGACTGATTTCCGATAGAGGTGAGTGTGATGGACCCGGTGTTGGTGATGCCACCGGAGATGCCGAGATCCGTGTTGTTGTCCGCGATCAGATTGCCACTGAGAGTGAGGTCGGTGAGAAACACGTCCTGGTTGCCGAGCACCCGGAACAGGCCGGATCCGGAAGATGCCAGAATGCCGCCGGAAATGCTCGCAGCGGCGGTGAGCTGGACTTCGGAGCCATCGAGAGCCTCGATTCGATTGTTATTGGTGAAAGCGCCGCCGGCGCTTCCGGTGAGAAGAAGAGTCCCTCCACCACTGGCGCGGAGGATGCCGTCGTTCAGGAAAGAAGCGCCGGTATCGTTGGCTGTGGCAACCGGATCAAGCGTGAGCGTTCCGGCTCCGTTGGCATCGATCAGGCCGCCGGCGGCGTTGGTGATCGCGGTAAGGTTCTGGCCTATGGTTCCGACGCCCTGGATGGTGTTGTCGAAATTGGTGAAACGCACTCCACTGCCAACCGAGTTGATCCCGGTCGTGGCATTGGAGAGGGTGAGAGTTCCGCCACCTGTGAGAGTCGCGCCGCCCGCTTGAATTTCCAGGTCGGTCGGGTTGCCCACGGAGATGAGGCGGATCGTGCCGGTGTTGTTGATGGTGCCGGAAATGCCGAGATCGCTATTGTTGTCGGCAATGAGAAGCCCGTTGTTGGTGATGTTTGTGAAAAACGCGTTCTGGCCGCTGTTCACGATGAATTGCCCGCTGCCTGTTGACGAGAGAGTTCCTCCGGTCACGGAGACGTTGGTGGTGAAGCGGACAGTGGAAAGGTCCAGTGCCTCGATCAGATTGTTGTTGGTGAAATCCCCTCCACCGCTTCCGGTGAGAAGGAGTGTGCCGCCGTTGCTGGCGCGGAGGACGCCGTTGTTGACGAATGAGACGCCACCGTCCGTGGCGGTCGCGACCGGATCGAGAAGGAGTGTCTGCCCGTCGATATCCGCGGCGATGACACCTGCGGTGGAGTTGGTGATGGCGGCGGAGTTCTGGCCGAGATTTCCGGAACCCCGGATCGTGTTGTCCACGTTCGTCAGCCTTGCTCCCGTAGAAGCTCCGTTGATGCCCGAGGTGCTTTGGAAACTGACCGTGCCGCCGCCGGAAAGGGTGACCCCTCCGCTCTCTATGCGGACATTCGTGGCGTTGCCGAGCGCGTCCGTGGAGATGGAGCCGGAGTTCGCGATAGCTCCGGATAGGCGGAGATCGGAATTGTTCTGGATCGTGACATCACCGGCATTTGCCAGATCGGTGAAAAAGACCGTCTGGCCTCCGTCGATGCTGAGTGATCCGTTTCCAGTCGTAGAAAGGGTGCCTCCGGTGACGCTCGCGCTCGCGTTGAATCTGACCACCGAGCCAGCCAGTGCCTCGATGGTCCCGCCGGTATTGTTGAAAGATCCGCCACCGGTGCCGGTGAGAAGCAGGCCTCCGCCGTTTTCCGCGCGGAGGGTGCCGGTGTTCAGGAGGTTTCCCGCAGCGCTCGGATCGATGGTCATCAGCACACCCGTTTGGTTCGCGCGGATGAGGCCCTGGTTGTTGATTCCAAGTGTATTCGATCCGATGTTACCGCCGCCCTCGATGGTGTGGGTGGCGGTGTTGACGAGCGTGCCACTGCCAGCGATTCGGTTGACCGAGTTGCCAAGCCGGACGATTCCCGTGCCGGAAAGAGAGTGGTCGCCCGTTCCGGAAAAACTGAGCGATGTCGTGTTTCCAAGAGAGTTCAGTTGGATCAGACCGTTGTTAGCGATGTTTCCGGCGAGCGTCAGCGCGGTGTTGTTATTGAAAAAAAGCGAATCGTCCGCTCCGAGCGTGAGATTGTTGAGTGTGCGGGAAACATCCAGAGTCACCGAGACGGCGGTATCGCCGTCATCGATGATGGCGTCGAAGGTCGCGCCGTTGGGGGAGCCGTTGTCCCAGTTCGCGGCGTTACTGAAAAGGCCGTCGCCGTTGTTCGTCCAGGTGCTGGTCTGGGCTTGGGAGGCTACGGAGGAGGCGATGCACAGGGAGATGATCGCAGGCAGGGTGATACCACGGGAGGCGGATCTGAATTTCATTTTTCAGGAGGGGTGGGGGAGAACACCGCAACATGGAAAACGAAAGGAAAACGATTCCTACTGCGGATTAACATTGCTCTTAATATGAATGAATCCGGAGTGTCGAGATAAAATCATATACTTCGCTTTAGGTTATCTTCAGTAAAACCCGCGGGTTTCCTGCTCTGATCGGGCGAATCCTGATCCACGGCATTCCGTTCAAATTTTTTCAAAAAACTTAAGAAAAATTGATTATCAGTGAGCTTGAAAGTTCCTTCCTCGGCGGCTGAGGACGATTTTCGCTACCTCTTGAAAATTTGCAACCCACTGATAATGTGGATCTTAAAGAGAAAAACAGGTGTTTCGATTTCGTTCAAAAATAGTTCAAAAAAACCTTGAAGCGATGCCGGTAATATTTAAGATATCTTCAACTTCAAGGTCGTTTAGGGCCCCGGAGGGAATCTCGAAAGATGAAATCACTCGTCCCGACCACCAGTCTGTTAAGCATTCTCCTCGCGGGGGACGCATCGGCAAGGGTCTTGACGGAGCGCCTGGATTCGGCGCACGAGAGTTTTCTCGAAGATCGCCGGGAAACGCTTTCCAGCCTGTCCGATCCCTTCGGAGTGCCCGAGGCAGCGAGAGTGGTGCTGGAAGATCCTTCCGCCGCATTCCGCCGCGAGGCCGCCTGGAAGCGCAACGTCGTGACCACCGTTTTCTGGATTGGCGAGCAACCTGCGCAAAACAATCCGACTCCCAACGACAAGAGCGCCTGGGATGTGAACTGGGAATCGAACTTCGGCGGGTACGACGACCCGAACCACCGTGAAGGTTACCTGCCGAGGGGATTCGTACCCGCACTCAATCCTTTCTACATCGCCCTGCCCTACAATGATATCGGCAAGGACTACCGCCATCGGCCCGAGGCATCCCGGGTGATCCCGTGGTTCTGGGACCGGTATCAGGGCGAAGGCATCTCGGTCTGCAAGGGCCGCTGGATCGCAATCCACTACGAGGGTCGCATCTGCTACGCGCAGTGGGAGGATGTCGGCCCCTTCGAGACGGATCATTTCGAGTATGTTTTCGGAAACGAGAACGCCCGGATGAACCGCAACAAGGGCGCGGGTCTCGATATCAGCCCGGCGGTCCGGGATTTTCTGGAAATCGGCAGTGGCCGCAGGGTCGAGTGGAAATTCGTAGAAGACTACGAAGTACCCCGCGGTCCCTGGAAATCCAGCGATTTCAGACCCGGAACCATCCCGGGGGAGCCGCCTTTGCCGACCCGTTAGAAACCAATCACCCCGAAGACAACTGCTGTTACCAACACCCAACCCCTGAATCATACGAATATAAGATATTAGTAATTCATAGCATTTTTCCTGGAAGCCCTCTTGTCCCGAGAGAGTTTCCAGGTGGCCCGGATCGGGGTTCTGTCCCGAATTGGCATGGCCGCTAGCGTTTAGCCGCGCGAACTCCATGCCCTTGCCCGCTCCGGGCTATCCACCTCTTGACGAACGTCCCATTCGGCAAGGTCCCAGGCGGAGAAGTGTGAAACGTCCCACCCTTACAACCAGCCATGAGAACAACCAGCCACCTGGCTGCCGCAAAGGCAGTCGTACTCGCATCGTGCGTGCTATTCGCCGCGTCCAATCTTCTTCACGCCCAAGCCGCCAGTCCTTCGATCCCCGTCGGCTGGCTCACCGCCTTCCCCACCGTGGTTCAGACAGGAACAAAACCCACCCTTACCTGGGACATCTCATACCCTTCCGTCGTGAAGGATTTCGTGGACGTGATCCCACCTGCCACGATCGATCCGAAGACGGAGCTGGACGTGGAGATCCGCGTGCTAGGGAACGGTGTGACGGTGAGCACTTCCGGAGGAGGATTCAATTTCGTCCCGGCCGGCGCCTATCTCAGCTACAATGGCAGCAACTATTCCCAGATTTTCTACGGGACGAACGACAACGTGAACCCGAATACGGTCGTTTGGAGCAAGACGAAAATCGGAGCGCACGAAAGACTGCGCTTCGGTGGCAGATACAGATACAACAACAACTGGAATACGTTCTACTACTCCACGGATGGTAAGAACAACGTCCGGACCCTGGTTTCGGGAGACACCCCTCCCAACAAGGTCCCTCAGTACGGAGCGCCATCGCTGGAGAGTTTCATCCGCCCCTACCTCGGTTCCAACGGGAAGGTGAAAATCGGTCCCATGGACGTGATCGTGTTCATGGAGCTGACCCACGACAACGAAAACGACGGTGGTTACGACCTTCAGGACATGGTCCTTCTCGTGACTTTCAAAGAGAGAAAATAAACGGTTCCCGTTCGTCCCGCCCACCTGTTCTTCCCACATCGACCATGATCCGAAACACCGCCATCAGCCTCGCCTCCTGCGTTGCCTTCCTCCATGCGGAGGAGGCCGCGAAACCCGTTTTCCGGGATACCGTGACGCACGAGCAACTTTCAAAACTACGTCTCGGAGCGCAGGCGAACGATCCGATGAAAGCACTGGCGAAATCCGAAGGAGATGATCCATCGAAGGTGAACCAGCCCCAGAACCTGCTCGCTTCCTCGGATCTGATTTCATTTCAGGGTCTCACCACTCTGGTGCCGAAACGGGCGATCATGATGCTTCCGGAAAAATTCAAGGATAGGATCAACAACCACCAGCAGGGCAACCGCGTGGTGGGCTGGCTGGATTTCTACTCCGCGAACCGGGGCTGGATCACGACGGTGGAGATCAACCGTGCGCAGGCGGGTGGAAGCGAAAGGCTGGACGAGGCGCTTTCCGAGCAACTCGAGAAGAGTAAGAACATGGTTGTCTCGGTGATGGAATCCGGGCCGATCTCCTACCTTCCGTACCGTGAGGAAGACGAAAAGAATGAGGAAGGCGAACTGAAATAATACCAGAGATGAAAAAGATTCTACACATGGCCGCGCTTCTCGCGCTTCTGGCGAATGCTTCTCCCGGGCAAAACACCTCCGAGGGATATACGAATTTCATCCGCCAGGTGCAGCTTCCCTACGAACCCTCCAGGACCACACGGGACGTATACGTCTCGCAGTCCGGCGGGCGGGAATCGCCATTGGAAATCAATCCGGGTGGTGCGCGTTTCGAGCTGCACACGGTGAAAGCCACCCCGCTGACCAGCTACCTGCTGGATACGAAATACGTGGGTACCTACATCCCCATCGCCCAGGTGGTGATCCGCAGTGAGGATCCTTACACCGCGATCCCGAGGACGCGTGCCGACAGGCCCTTCCACGTGGACATCACGATGGACGGGCTGCGCAACGGCGACGACGATCCGGCTGCTTCCAAACAGGTCAAGATCCTCCGCCACGTGCAGTCGTACGGAACGGGAGACGGGACCACGGTGGACCGCTCGCAGGCGACTCTGGAGAACCAGTCCGTCCTCACGACCAATGGGACGACGACTTTGAGCTATCCGGTGACTTCGATTCCTGGGGCGGATCTCACGAAAATCCGAGGGGAGGAACGCTTTTCCGTCTTTTCCCTCGATGATTACCAGGCCCCGTCCTCGCAGCTGGCCTCGATGTTCGTCCAAGTGTGGCCGGTGGCCTACGGATCGATCTCCGGCATCACCAACGGTCAGACGATCCAGTTCAGCGCACCCACGCTCACGATCGCCGCGAACGATCTTTATCCCGGATCCACGGTCTACACCCAGATCTACAAGGGTGACCAAGCGCTCGGGACGACCGGGACGATCCTGCATGACGCCTCCGAGATCCTGTCTTCCTACACCGTGCCGCAAAACCGCCTGTTCACCGTCTCCAGCTGGGATCACGCGATCACGGGAGATGGCACATGGACCGTGGAGCTGTTGACCTCCACTCCCTTCGGCGTCGACCGCTTGGGTTGGGTCTCCTTCAACGTGGACCGCACGATCACCGTCAACGGCTCCGTCACCACCATCGAATGAGCTTCATTTCCCCTCCTCCGCTTTCCGGAGCAACTCCTTTTTGAAATTATCATTCCTGTAGATCAGAGAAAATTTCGCCTCTCTGGATTTTCTCAGAAGGTCCTCCACCTCCGTCCAAGCCACTAACAGGAACACCCCCCGAATTGGTTCCCGATGAAACGATTGAGTCCTAGTCACGAAACGATCCACCACCACCCGGCGCTGCTGGTTGGCGAGAAGCGGGCCGTGCTGCGTCGTGATCTGCCGCTTGAGGGTTTCGAAACGCTTTTCCATGGTATCCGCGTTCACCGCCGGATCCGCGTAGTGCACAGTCATCTCGAAAAGGCCTCCGTTGAGGAAATTCCCCTCCACCGCGGAAGCCGGGGAGCCTGGCAGGGGACCCTTCCGCGGCGCGACTTTGACCACTCGCAATGCGGGTTGATCTCCGGGTGTGAAAACTGTAAGGTCCAAAGAATGTTGAGCGGACCAAGATATCAGTTTTTCCGGACTATCGCCCCAGCGCAGTCCGAAAGGTGGCTCGATGATCTCCTGTGCCGCGGCGAAATTTCCGGAGAGAGCAGCGCAGATGAGAAGGCATGCGAAGGCACCCGCAAGCACGTGGCGGAGGATCGTTCTGACGGAAGCGCGTTGCACCCGGGCAGACTCCCCCGCTTCCGTGTCCATCGCAAGCCGCGATCTCGGTTCCGCCGGGCAGGCTTCGCTCTCGTGGAGGTGACTCTTGCGATGTCCCTGCTTTCCGTTGTCGGGCTGATCCTGCTGAAGCTTTCCCTGAACGTGGTTTACCCGCGCCAGTACGCACTCCAGCAGGTGCTTTCCGATGCATACATCACATTCGAGCGCGCCCGCTCGGAGCGCATCCCTTTCGAGAATCTGGTCGCGGCGGACTCTCCCTGGCCAGCCTATCCGGCGGTTTCGACCGAGACGGTGGAGATAGGGAAATTGCCCGGGGGCAAACCCGTCACCGGACAGGTGACGCGCACCCGCATCGCGGACGGAGACAATTATCCCATCGACGGCGGGACCGGCAATGTCGCCAGCAACCCCGCCGCGATGAAAATCTGGCGGGTGCAGAGCGTGCTCCGCTACACCATTTCCCAGCGGACCTACGTGAAATCCAGAACCCTCGTGCGCGCCCAATGAGAACCACGGTCAGACGAGTCGGAAAGGCGTTCACTCTGCTGGAGCTGACCATCGCGATGGTAGTGGGCATGGCTGTCGGGGCCACCTTGCTCACGATGCTCAACCAGCAGGTCGCGTTTTTGAAAATCTTCCGCGCACAGAGTTTTCTCAACGAGGAGGCGCCGGTGATCAGCGCCTATGTCTCGAAGCTGCTGATCAACGCGGAGCGCTTCCGATTGCACGCGAACATGACGGACGCCCTCTCCGGGAACAATCCCAGGCTTACGGACTCACCCGTCATGGTCCTGAATTTCCGCCAGCCGGACGGCAGCATACGGGCCGGAATCCTTTCCTTTGAGAACCGGGGCCAAGGAGACGCGCTCTACTACTACGTGGTGCCAAGTTCCGGAGCGCTGGCGGATCCGGAATGGGCCATCACCAACAAGCCTACGAACGTATCTTTCTTCATGGAGGCCGGCATCATCCGCACCCGCATGACCGGCCCGGCCGGCGAGGAGATCATTTTCTCCGGAGCCATGCAGTAACCCCCCCCCGACCAAATAGAAACACCATGAGAATCAACAAACGCAGACATCCGGCCGGCTGGATCTCGCTGCTCGCCGTGTTCACGGTATCCATCTTCATGATGGCTCTCATGCTCTTCGCCTACGAGCGCGCGATCAATTCCCAGGCGGTTCTCGCGGATATCCAGACGCAGACGGACTACCGGGAGAAAGAGGAGACCATACTCCGCTCCATCGTGGCCATCACTCCGAACCGGGCCATCCGCTCCATGCAGGACGGCTCGTTCTCCGAAAAAGACCAGAAGGTCAACCCGCTGAGTTTCCGGAATATTTTCGCGGACGCCTTGGTGCAATCGAACGCCCGCCAGTCGATCTCCAACGGGCTGCGGACCCAGCTCAACATCCCCAACTCCTTTTCAGGAAACTCCGGGGACTCGGGCCTGGGCAACATCAGCAAGATGTTCAAATCGATCTCGGGCAACAACGGGTTCGTCACCGGTGGGCTCAACCGCAATCTCGGCAACGGCTTCCCGCCCGCCCTCAACTCCATCGGCTCTGTCGCGAACGACGACTACTACCCTGTCCTCACCGGCAATAAGATCTACGGCGGCTACGCCTCGGGGAGAGTCGGCCTTTCCACCACCACCTATCAGGATTTCAACATCGTTCCGTATCCCTCGATCAATTTCGGCTACTCCAAACCCGGCGAACCCTTCGTCGCGAAACGCAACTGGTGGGCCTTCACCATGGACCTTTCGGACCACGACGACGGCACCACGAAGCTCGCCCGTTTCAAGCGTGAGTTCGTGCTCTCCATCTACGAAATCCCCTCCCAGCTCCCGGTTTCCGCCAGCTCGTTCATGGCCATCGGGAAGCATGCCAACGGAGACTCCTGGGAAAACGTCACCATCGACGGGAACATTTTCGCCGGGAAAGCCATCGTCGAGGGCGAGACCTCCCTCTCCGGCCTCGCCAGCCGTCGCGGTTTCGAACTCTCCGCGGATACCACGGTCGGCGGGAAATCCTTCAACGGCAATCCTTTCGCGCCAGGCGTCAGGGAAAACTACAGACTCACTGAAGGCGATTTTTTTCCCGTTTCCCTCGCTTCCGAGAGCGGAAAAGCGGCGTTCGTGCCGATCAACCGCGGGGCGGACTACTTCGACCGTTACGCCCACTTCAACGAATCCGTCACCGTCTCTCCGACAAGCTGGAACAATTATTCCGTCGGCGCCCTGCAGTGCGCGATGCGGCTCGATATCGTCCAGGCCGTCAGTGCGTCCGATCCTACCCCGGCCAAGATGAAATTCTCCTACATGAAAAACGGAGTGCGGACGAACATGGATTATCAGCTCGCCGGTGGGGTCGCGACCGATCTCCAGGCCGGATTCACCATCTCCGTGGGAGAAAACAACACCGCCACATTCGACGAACCCGTGGATGTCGCATATGGCGAGAACGGGAAATATTTCTACAAACGGAACGTCAGCGGCCCGATCCGTTTCGACAACCAAACCTTCGGCGACCCCATCGTCGGCACCTACAAACACGGCTGGTGGCGTCCGCTCGCCCCCTTCGAGATCAAGAACCTTCCCTCCGGCCAGGTCTGCGTGGCCATCTACCCGCGCCGCCTGAAGTCGTTCCTCGCTACGATCGGCGCGGACGGACCCGCCGTGAACCACTCCATCGCCATCAATATCGACTACCCCGGAAGCTCCACCCTCACGAAACCCTCGATCCCCTGCACCGACCTCGACTACGGAGTCATCCTGCAGGAATGCGATGACATGCGCGGCTTTACCAAAGGTTTCTCGCTCGTCACCAACCTCCGGCTCTACATCGGGGACGACTTCAACGTCTTCTCGACCACCGCGCCCGGAGGTTTCGTCCCGGCCGGCGGCAAGCCGTTTTATCCTCCCTGTTCCCTGTTTTCCCCGGAGAAACGCTATGGAGTGGATTTCGATCCCTTTGCCGTAGAACTCACCGGCCAGATCGGATCCGTAGCCAGCGAGAACGCCGCCACCCCCGTCCGGCCCATGGATGCCACCGGAGTCACCGGCACTTCCATGACTTCCAACCGCATCCGCATAAATCTTTCTCCCATCAGCCACCCGGTGGAGCTGCCACCCGTCGTCATGATGAACTGGCTCATCCTGCTTGAGGAGAAACGCAGGGAGTTCAACAACTACTGAAAATTTCAGAGTTTCAACGTTTCAGCGCTTAGGTTTTCAGCGTTTCAGCGTCTGTCAAAATACACGAGGACGGGATCGAACCGCCGACCGACCCGGTGTAAACGGGTTGCTCTACCGCTGAGCTACTCGTGCCTTGCGGTGGGCACATCCTTTGGTCCGTACGACCTCCGTGGCAAGAGATTATTTCCACTCGAAATAATCTTTTTTGTCCAAAAGGGAGACATCCTCAGCCTTGTTGGACAATAGATGGTGAAAGATCGTTACGATTTAAACTTTACATGTCGCCTTTCTTTCGTGAGGTTACATTGTCAATACAAGGCGAAACTTCGCCGTACCCAAACCCATGAAATTCAGCCAGCTGTCCACAAGCCGGAGAAAACCACCTTCCGGTTTCGCCCTGGTCGTCACCCTCACCCTGATGGTGCTGCTCTCCATCCTCGCCCTCGGCATGCTGTCGCTGAGTAGCGTCGCCCTGCGGAATTCTTCCCACCAGTCGGCCGACGGAGTCGCCCGCGCCAACGCTCGTATGGCCCTTGCGCTCGCCATCGCGGACCTCCAGAAGCAGGTCGGACCGGATCAACGCATCACCGCCCGTTCGAATCTTCTGGAAGCGGATTCCCCCAATCCGGCATGGACCGGAGCATGGAAAACCGTCAATGGGACAGACCCGGCATCCGAACCGGATCCCGCCAGGGCATCGAATGCGAAATGGCTCGTAAGCGGTGGGGATCCCAATCCCGCGGTCAATTATTCCGACGTGAATTCCGCGATCCTCCACAATCCCGCGACCGGCGGGAAAGCCGTCCGCGCACCACTCGTCGGTGTCCGGGGTGACTACCTGAACGGTCAATATGCCTATTGGGTGGACGATGAGGGAGCGAAGGCGAAGGTGGATCTCAATACCCCTACCGATACTCTGGCCGGTCGCGAGAGGATCGCGCGCTCACGTGCCGCCCAGTCACCCGGTCTGGTGAATATCGATGGCATCAGGTTCTCCGAGGAGGCATTTGGCAACGGCGTGGACAAATCCAGGTTCGCCTCCATAGAAACGATAGGTATCGCTGCGGAGGACCAGCAACTGCCCAAGGAATATTTCCAGGACATCACCATCGGCGGATTCGGTCTCCCGGTGGATGTCAGACAGGGGAAAATGAAAGCCGATCTCTCTCTGGTCTTCGACCGGTCGCAGGTGTCGAAATCCTTTTTGAACAATACGATGGGCGCTACCCCCTCGGCACTGACCGTGGAAGGTGCGAATCTCTACAGATTCAACGTCAGCGAGAAAAACCGGTTTTTCCTGAGCGAAAGTCTCGTGCCGAACGTCTCGGCAGGAACCGGACCGAACTGGGGAATCCTCTACAATTACGCCCACCTCTGGGAAAACAGGACAGGAACCGGATCCGAATCTGAATACGTGGGTCTGTATCCCCGGGTCGAAACGAAACTCCGGGTTCAGGAGTGGCTGCCCTACAGCAACGATGGCACGGAGGCCAGCAACAGGGACCGTCAACACGTCAACAGTTCCGTCAGTCCGGTCCTCGCCATGGTCCAGATGGGGATATTCCTGGGGGCGGAAGAAACCACAGTCCCGGCCGATCATCTTCCCGAGGGGCAAAACCTGCCCTCCGCTACCAGGTATTTCAAAGCGCAGCTTCATATCAAGCCGCTCATCGGCCTGTGGAACCCTTACAATGTGCCGATCAAATCGGAAGTCTATCGGTTCGATTGGGCGATAGCCCCTTTCATGCGCATCGACTTTCAGAAACCAACCGGCAACACCTTTCCAACCGGATCAGGCTTTGTGACCGAAGTCTGGCTGCGGGAGCACTGGAAAATCGTTTCCGGAGGAAGCAGCCTGCCAAGCGACTCGAATCCGAAAGGCGGATCATACATCCGCTTGCACACCGATCCAGTTGATTTCCAGCCAGGTGAGTTCCGCCTGTTCTCCGCCCAAGGTTCTACCGAGCTGAGTTCCAATAGCAACATGCTGGTCCCGAGGCTCGATCCGCAGGGTTCCTACAAGTTTGACATCAAAGCTTCCACCACCAACACGAACCGGACCAGAAAAGGGCGGCCCCTCATCATTCCCTCCGGATATTACGGCTGGTTCGGCGATGTCTATCCTCAGGACACGCAGTGGAACGGAGCGACTTCCGGGACGGCGGGCGAAGGTGGGACAAGTATTCATTTCCCCACCCTCAGCGAGGAGTCCAGCCCGACATGGGTGACCATGAGGGGCGCTTCCAAAGAATCCGACGCACCGTTCGTCTTTTCCCGCTTTTCCAATCTCTGGAACGGAGGCAGGAACGAGTCTTCGAAAAAGCCGTACTTGCCCGAGCCTCTGGTGACGGATCGGGACAATCTGCGCGTGGACGGATCGGGAGGGAAAACTCCCCACCGCGTGGATGAACTCGCGGCCGGCCCCGGCAGTCTCGGCCCCATCGGAGCATGGCGTTTCTCACTCCGGGACCCCTCCAAGATCGATGATGTGAAGCAACGCGCGAGGGCTTGGATCGATAGCAACGTGATCGCTCCCGTCGGGAACGTGGCATGGGATGGCTCGAAATCCACGTCCTCCGCCAGGGAGGGCTGGGGAGCTCTTTCCCAGTTTGTCGCGGAAGCCCACCGTTCCGGAGCGCGCAAAGGGGAAGTCGGCGACGGAGAAGGAGGAAACCGGGGCCTGGTGGCGGAAGGGGCGAAAAACTGGTCGAACGCGGTCCCGCCATCTTCCGTGGCGGATCCGGACCGCTGGCAGGGTTTCGTCAAAGAGGGACCGACAGAGGGTGAGGGGATCACTCACGCGATCATCTACGACGTGCCCCAGGCTCCCCTCGTTTCGATCGGGCAGTTCCAGCATGCGCAGCTTTCCCGCTACCAGTTCGAGCCGAGCTTCGTGGTCGGGAATTCCTACGCGAATCCACGGATCCCGCTTGGCGAGACCTCGGTGAACGACTTCGCGGGCATGTCCGGACTTAAAATCGCTGACACATCCTACGAAACCAACGAACGCCTCTGGGACGGTTATTTCTTCTCCACCATGGCCCCCGACTACAAGGGGAACCTCGGGGATCCCAGCGGCTCCTACGATTCGAAACTCTCCTTCGATGATCTCGCGGACGGGAACGAAACCCTCCCGAATCCGCGCATGGTGTTCCGCCCACGCTCCGGTGACAAATCTTTCGCGGAAATCATTTCTTCCGGCGGAGACGATGCTCCCGAGGCGATCGCCTCACGCATGCGCGTTTCCGGTGCCTTCAACGTGAACTCCACCTCGGTGGCCGCATGGAAAGCGTTTCTCTCAGGCATGGGCGCTTCCGAGTTGCCATCCATCGACCCCGCTACTGGCTCCGTTTCGTGGAATTCTCCTGACGGTGTCCGTTTCAACCGCTTCGGGCAGACGATTTCTCCCCGGGAATTCACCGGCGATACCTACGACGAATCTTTTTACCAAGGCTGGCGCGAGCTCGACGATGCCCAGTTGACCGCGCTGGCCAACGCGGTCGTGGACGAGATCAGGAAGCGCGGACCCTTCCTCTCCATGGCGGATTTCGTCAATCGTGATCCGAAAGGCTCCGGATTGGAAATCCAGCGCAAAGGTGCCTTGCAAGCCGCTCTCGATAGAGTCGTGAACAACAGTCTGGATGCGGACATCGGGAATACTGCGGAAGTACCTGCGGGCAGCCAGTTCGAAAAGGATGCTGTCGGTGGGGAGAACGAGGCGGCGGGCAACGCGTCTTATCTACTTCAGGGAGATGTCTTGCAAAGCCTTGCTCCCGCCATGCAGGTCCGCTCTGACTATTTCCGGATCCGCGCCTACGGCAGTGCCAAGGACCGGAACGGAAACGTGGTGGCGAGGGCCTGGTGCGAGGCGCTGGTGCAGCGCTCTCCCGAATACGGCGATCCTTCCGATCTGCCGGAGATCGCTGCGGATGATCTCACCAGCCCTCAGAACAGGACCTTCGGGCGTAGATTTGATGTGGTAGGCTTCCGCTGGTTGTCCCGTGACGAAATATGATTATGAATGGAACGAAAAAACTTTTTCTGACACTCGCAGTGATACTCGCGACCGGTGGTGCGCTCTCCGCCCAACAAGGCGGCGGAGTGAAGATGAGCATACTGACATACGCCCCGGTGGATTTACCCGAGGATTTCCAAGGGTTCTACCAGTCCGGAGGTGATATCAGTAGCTTTACCGCCGGCTCGACCTCCGTCGGAGTTCCGGTGATCTACGAGGGTCCCCGGCTGTTCGTGCTACGTGCGTCGGAAGAGGATTTCGGGCCACCGAAGGAAGGTGAGAAGCCGAGTCCTCCTCTTGCCACGGTCGAGTTACCTGCCTCATCGGACAACGCCCTGATCATGGCGCTCCCGAAGGAGGGTGGCTCCGGAGTCCGCCTCGTCGCATATGACATTTCTACGAAAACCATGCGCAAAGGTGACTACATGGCATTCAATTTCGCGACCCAGCCCGTCGCAGTCCGGATGGGAGAGCAGAATTTCACCCTGAAACCGGGCAAGGACACCCATGTGCACGATTCGAAATGGCGCAAGGAGGTCCTCGCGTTGCCCATGCAAATCGGAATTCGCGATGAGGATGACGAGGGGCAGATCAAAATCGTCTACTCGAGGTATTGGGAGCACTATCCCCAAAATCGAAACCTGATGTTCTTCTTCAACGGTCGCCATCCCAGGAGGCCCATAGTTTTCTCCTGTTTCAATGCCTATGAGCCGCTTGCCGACAAGGGCGAATGACGGCTGGCTCCAGTTTGTTTCCGATTTCAGGGGCGCATCCGCCCGACGCGAACCACCTGTCTGCCCGGCACGGGCCTACCTCTGCCGTAAATTCTTGAAACAGCCCGGGATATCTGTCAGGTTTCCCCTGTGAGTTCCCCCGCCACAGCCCCCCGTCGCTTCGTCTGCTCGTCCTGCGGGACTTCTCTGGTCGTCACGGACTCAGATGTTGCCGTGAGCGGGCCTTGCCCGAAATGCGCCGCATGGATTGATGCGGCCCGGTTCCAGCACAGCGAGACGCCCCACCACGTGCACAATGTCCGGCTTCCGGATCCTGCCGCTTCCGCGAAGCGCCGCTCCCCGACCATCACCGGCGGCAAGGGCAGAGTCCGCGCGGATGGTTACCTCGATCACGAGTATTCCGAGCGAAAAGAGCTCCACGCCACCCTTCGCGTCATGGCGGTGTCGCTGGCCGTTCTGGCGATTATCTTCTTCTGTATTCTGTATATGAAGGAGTGGATGGGTGGCTGATCGTGCAAGTCGCTGAACATAAGCCGATTGCAGGTCTACTGAAAAGCGGATCTTCCGGGAATAAGTCCTTGTTTCCACACCATGGATTTCCGAAACTCTCTCCGCCCTATGTCAGAGACCCCAAGAGAGCCGGAAAAAGCCCAGACCAAGGTCGGGACCGAGCAGGAATACAACGCCGGACAGATCGACAAACTCGAAGGCCTTGAGGCCGTCCGCAAGCGCCCCGGAATGTACATCGGAGATCCCGACGAGCGCGGCCTCCATCACTGCGTGTTCGAGGTCCTGGACAACTCCATCGACGAGCACCTCGCAGGCTACTGCTCCAAGATCAAAGTCGCCATCCACGTGGACGGCTCCATCTCCGTCTCCGACAACGGCCGCGGCATCCCGGTCGATATGCACCCGAAATTCGGCATGCCCGCCGTAGAACTCGTGCTCACCAATCTCCACGCCGGCGGAAAATTCGGCCAAGGTGCTTACAAATACTCCGGCGGTCTCCACGGGGTCGGCGCGAAATGCGTGAACGCCCTCTCCGATTGGTTCCGTGCGGACATCACGCGCGGCGGGAAAGTCCATCGCATCGCCTTCGAGCGCGGCAAGACCACCGAGCCGCTCCACGTCGTCGGCGAGGCGGATCCGAAAAAAGCCGGCACCGCCATCACCTTTTTCCCGGATGCCACCATCTTCGTCGATACCATCACCTTCCAGTTCGACCGCCTCGCCACCCGCCTCCGGGAGCTGGCGTTCCTCAACCCCGGTCTTACCATCGAGCTCGAGGACGAGCGTCCGGAATCCGCGAAAAAGACCACCTTTTTCTACAAGGACGGCATCGTCGAATTCGTCGCCCAGCTCTGCGAAAACAAGAACGTAGTCCACGAATCGCCCGTCGTCATCGATGGCAAGCGCGAGATCGATATCGACTACGACGGCAAGCAGACCAAGGAGGACGTCTTCGCCGACGTGGTTTTCCAATACAACGACTCCTACCAGGACCAGATCCTCTGCTTCGCCAACAGCATCCCCAACGCCGACGGAGGGACCCACCTCACCGGCTTTCGCACCGCCCTCACCCGCGCCATCAACGCCTACGCCAAATCCAACAAAATCCTCAAGGACAAGGATCCCGCCCTCTCCGGAGACGATGTCCGCGAAGGTCTCGTCTGTGTCATTTCCGTGAAAATGCCCAGCCCGCGTTTCTCCTCGCAGACGAAAGGAAAACTCGTCAATTCCGAGATCGAAGGCGTCGTCTCCTCCATCGTTTACGAAGGTCTCAACACCTATTTCGAGGAAAACCCCGCGCTCGCCCGGAAGATCATCGAGAAATCCGTCAACGCCGCCCGCGCCCGCGAAGCCGCCCGGAAAGCACGTGAAACCGTCCGCAAATCCGCCCTCTCCGGCGGCGGACTCCCCGGAAAACTCGCCGATTGCTCCGAGCGCGATCCCGTGAAATCCGAACTCTATATTGTCGAAGGAGACTCCGCCGGTGGGTCCGCCAAACAGGGCCGAGACCGCCGCACCCAGGCCATCCTTCCCCTTCGCGGAAAAGTCATCAACGTCGAGAAAGCCCGCCTCCACCGCGCCCTCCAGAACAAGGAAATCCAGTCCATGATCACCGCGATCGGAGCCGGCATCGGCGATGGGGACCAGGAAGGCTCCTTCAATATCGAGAAAGTCCGCTACCATAAGGTCGTCATCATGACCGATGCCGATGTGGACGGATCCCACATCCGCACCCTGCTGCTCACCTTCTTCTGCCGCCACATGCCGGAGCTGGTGAAAAAGGGCTACCTCTACATCGCCCAGCCGCCGCTTTATCTAGTCACCCGGAAAAAGCGCTCCGAATACGTCCAGGACAACGACGAACTCAACCAGATCCTCATCGATCTCGGTGCCGGTGAAGTCACCCTCCGCACCTTCGACAAATCCCGCGATTTCTCCGCGGACGAACTCAAAGGCATCCTCGAAAACCTCTCGTCCCTCTCCCGCTTCCAGAAAGCCATCGAAGGCAATGGCGGCAACTTCCAGGACTACCTCGCCAACCGCCGGGAAGACTTGCACCTCCCGGAATACATGGTCCGAATCCGCGAGGGCAACCAGGAATCCGTCCTCTACTTCACCGACGAAGCCGCCCTTCTCGAAATACGCCGCCGAGAACCGCGATCTCGGTCTCTTCGACGAGCAACTCACCGACGAGGAACTGGCTGAGGTCACCGGCCCGTCCCGCCGCGCCGTCCTCCACGAACTCCACGAATCCCACGCCATCACCAAAATCTTCTCCCGCCTCAACGAACTCGGAATCGACACGAAAACCTTCTATTCCATGGACACCCCCATCTTCGAGATCATCGAAGGCGATGGTGAAAAGAAAGTCTCCACCCCCGTCTTCGTAGTCTCGGAAATCCTCGGAAAAGTCCTCGAAATCTCCGCCAAAGGCGTCCAGATCAAACGATTCAAAGGACTCGGTGAAATGAACGCCAAGCAGCTTTTTGCCACCACCATGGATCCGGAAACCCGCCAGTTCCTCCGCGTCCGCCTTGACGAGGACAACGCCGTCGAAGCCGACAAGATGTTCGACGTCCTCATGGGCGACATCGTCGAACCCCGCAAACGCTTCATCGAAGACAACGCCCTGAACGTCCGCAACCTGGACGTGTAAAATGGAACGCGGACTTTAGTCCGCAGCCATCCGCCATGGATCCCGCCGACATCCTAACCAAAGAGCGAATCATCACCGCTCTCGATACACTCAACAAACGCCTCACCGAAAAAGGCGTGACCGGAGAACTGTGCATCTTCGGCGGTGCCACCATGATCCTCGCCTTCGATGCCCGCCAATCCACCCGCGATGTCGATGCCGTCTTCGTCCCAAAAACCGAAATCTACCAAGCCGCCGAACAGATCGCCGACGAAATGAACCTCCCGGTTTCATGGCTGAACGATGGCGTCAAAGGCTTCGTTTCCAGCGATGGTGAACTCACAACCGACGGAATGCCCCAGTGGGAAAACCTCCGTATCCTCCGCCCGATCACCAGCTATCTTCTTGCCATGAAATGTATGGCCGCGCGGGTCGCCGAATACGACACAGTCGGAGACAAAGACGACATCAAGCACCTCTGCAAAAACCTTGGTGTGGAAACACCTGAAGAAGTTCTCCACATCGTCGAACGATACTATGAGAGATCCAGAATTCACGTGAAAACCCTATACTTCATTGAGGAAGCCCTAGCGGAAATGAAAGGAGATACAAAATGATCGCAACAGCAATCCCGATGGCGGAATCATTCGCCACTGTCCAAGACAAGAATTCGTTCGGCTACAAAGTCCGGGAGTTCTTGGATCGTTTCCGTGAAAATCCGTCATACGATTTGCTCGTAGATGAGCCAGCAAAACTGAGCGGCATTCTCAATGACAACGGTTACGCAGACGCATTTCTCGCCGCGACCGCAGCCTTCCTAGCCCAGAAACACCAGCTACCAACACCCTCATGGGCAGCCGGAACTTCCAGAGCTTTGGCTGAACCCCACTTCGCCGCAAAATCCCACAACCTCCGCATGGTTCTCCTCCAGGAATCCCCCGTCGCCTTCCGCGTCCGTAACCTCTTCGTTTCCGCAAACGCCCTCTCCCGCACCTAACAATTTTTCCCCATGTCAGATTCCATCAAGCCCATCAACGTCGCCGACGAACTCTCGCAGTCGTTCCTCGAATATTCGATGTCCGTCATCATCTCGCGGGCACTCCCCGATGTCCGCGACGGCCTCAAGCCCTCCCAGCGCCGGGTCCTCTACGCCATGCGCCAGCTCGGTGTCACGCCGACGAAATCCCACGTGAAGTGCGCGAAGATCGTCGGTGAAACGATGGGTAACTACCACCCCCACGGCGACTCCTCCATCTACTCGACACTCGTCAACATGGGCCAGCCATGGTCCATGCGTGAATTGATCGTAGATGCCCAGGGAAACTTCGGCTCGGTCGAGGGTGATGCCGCGGCATCCATGCGTTATACCGAGGCCCGTCTCCACCCGCTCGGCATGGCGATGATGGATGATCTCGACAAAGACACGGTCGATTTCGTCCCCAACTACGACGGCACGCTCCAGGAGCCTTCCGTCATGCCCTCCGCGTTCCCCAACTTCCTCGTGAACGGCGGCACCGGCATCGCCGTCGGCATGGCTACGAACCTCGCCCCGCACAACCTCGGCGAGGTCATCGACGGCATCTGCGCGATGATCAACAACCCGCACATCGACCTCCCCGGCCTGATGGAGCACATCAAGGGACCCGATTTTCCCGTCGCCTGCGAAGTGCGCGGCATCCGTGGCATCGAGGATTATTTCCGCACCGGCCGCGGCTCGATGCGCCTGCGCGGAAAACTCGAGATCGAGGAAAACGAGAACGGAAAGTCGATGATCATCATCCGCGAGGTTCCCTATGGCGTGAACCGAGCGACCCTCCAGACCCGCATCGCGGAACTGGTGAACGAAAAAACCCTGACCGGCATTTCAGGAATGCGCGACCTCTCCGACGAGGAGACCCGCATCGAGATCGAGCTGAAACGCGATGCCCGCCCGCAGGTCGTCGTCGCCCAACTCTTCAAACTCACCGCCCTCGAAACCTCGTTCAGCGTCAACATGCTGGCGATTCACGAGAAACGCCCCAAACAGCTTTCCCTCAAAGAAGCGATCGACTGCTACATCGAGCACCGCCGTGACGTGGTCATCCGCCGCACACGGTTCCTGCTCGGAAAAGCCGAAGAACGCGCCGAACTCCTCGAAGCCTACCTCCTCGCCCTCGGCCACCTCGATGATTTCATCAAGATCATCCGCGATTCCAAGAACCGCGACGAAGCCCGCACCCGCCTCGCCGCCTACGAATTCTCCACCGCCACCGCCGAAGGCCTCGGTATCCTGCTTCGTTCCCAGGCCGCCGTGCAGGGAGATAAATACATTTTCTCCGAGCGCCAGGTGAACGCCATCCTCGAGGCTTCCGTCTCTACCAGCTCACCGGTCTCGAGCGCGACAAGGTAAAAGGTGAATACGACGGCATCCTTGTGGATATCAAGGACCTCATGGACATCCTCGCCCGCGAGGAGCGTGTGCTGGCCATCATCAAGGACGAGTTGCAGCTGATCAAAACGAAGTACGCCACTCCTCGTAAATGCCCTATCGTCGCGGAAATGGGAGAGGTCGCCATGGAGGACCTCATCGCCAACGACGCGATGATCGTCACCCTCTCCCATCGCGGCTACATCAAACGCACCCCTTCCACCGAATACCGCCTCCAAGGCCGCGGAGGAAAAGGCCTCAAAGGCATGGAAACGAAAGCCACCTCGAAAGACGTGGAAAACGATTTCGTGGAACATCTCTTCTCCGTCCAGGCCCACGACTACGTGCTCTTCTTCACCAACACCGGACGGCTTTACGTCGAGCGTGTCTATGAGCTTCCGGAAGGTTCCCGCACCTCCGTCGGCCGCAGCATCAAGAACGTGCTCAACCTCCAGCCGGAAGAAAGCATTGCCGCCATGCTCCGCCTCGAGCGCACTGTTGACGAGGATGGAAATGATATCACTTTCCGCGATGATGCCGGCTATGTTTTCTTCGCCACGCGTTCCGGAAAAGTCAAGAAAACCGCGCTCAACGAATTCCGGAACTACCGCAAGGCCGGGACGATCGCGATCATTCTCGAAGAAGGCAACGAACTCATCGGCTGCACTCTGACTTCCGGAGACAACGAGGTGATCCTCGTCACCCACGAAGGCATCAGTCTCCGCTTTTCCGAGCAGGACACCCGGCCTCTCGGTCGCTCCTCGCAGGGCGTCATGGGCATACGCCCGGTCGAAGGCGATTACGTCGTCGGGTTGGCGCTCGTGGAGGAAAACCACACTCTTCTGGTCGCTTCCGAGAACGGTCTCGGCAAGCGTACCGCTTTCGAGGAATACCGGAAACAGTCTCGCGGCGGAAAAGGCATCATCACCATGAAAGTCACGGAAAAGACCGGACCGTTGGTGGGCGCCCTCGCTGTCACCGAGGAGCACGAACTCATGCTCATGACCTCCACCGGCCAGTCCATCCGCATCCGCGTGAACGAAGTCCGGACCACCGGACGGAACGCCCAGGGTGTGAAACTTCTCACACTCAAAAAAGGCGAGAAACTCCAGGATATCTCTCTCGTCATCCCGGACGGAGAAGATACCGAAGGCGAAGCGGAAATTGAAGCCGAAGGAGCGCTGCCTTCAGGGGACGAGTCATCCGGGCCACCAGCCGAAGCCACAGAATAAAGAGACGGGCGAAACACATGCGCGCCTTACTCTATCTGATCTTCCTGACCGGCGTGATCCAAGCCGGGCGCCCGAACGTGATCCTGGTCGTCAGCGACGATCAGGGCTTCGGAGACCTCTCCTGCCACGGCAACCCCATCCTCCGGACTCCGAATCTGGACCGCCTCCATTCGGAAAGCCTACGCTTCACGAATTTCCACGTCGCGCCGATGTGCACACCTACCCGCGGCCAGCTCATGACCGGTTGCGATGCCATCCGCAACGGTGCGCTGAACGTCAGCAGTGGACGCTCGCTCGCGGATCCTTCGTTCCCGATGATGCCGGAATTGTTCGCGAAAAGCGGATACTCCACCGGCCTCTTCGGGAAATGGCATCTCGGGGACAATCACCCCTACCGCCCGCAGGACAGAGGTCTTCAGGAATCCGTCACTTTCCCCTCCTCGCACATCGGCTCCGTCCCGGATCACTGGAACAACGATTATTTCGACGACACCTACCTACACAACGGAATCAAACAGGAATACGTCGGATACACGACCGATGTGTTTTTCAGCGAAGCGATCGATTGGATGAAGCGGAAGGCGGAGAACGACAAGCCCTTCTTCCTATATCTCCCCACCGCCGCCCCGCACCAGCCGCACTACGTCCCCGTGTCCTATCGCGTATCCATGGAGAAACGAATCGCGGAAACTATGCCGGAGACTCCGGAACTCGATCCCCGGAAACGCGAACAACTGATCCGTTTCCTGGCTATGATCGAAAACTTCGATACCAATTTCGGTCGTCTGGAAACGTTTCTCGGAAGTTCCGGTCTGCGGGAAAACACCATCCTGGTTTTCATGAGCGACAACGGCTCGACCTTCGGAGAGAAATATTACAACGCGGGTATGAGGGGAGGGAAAACCACTCTCTGGGAGGGTGGTCACAGGGTTCCGCTTTTCATCCGCTGGCCCGCGGGGAAGCTCGGTGCCGCCCGGGATATATCCAGTCTCACCCAGGCGCAGGACATACTGCCCACTCTCTTGGAAATGACCGGAACAGAAGGCCGGCCCTTCGATGGGAAAAGCCTCCTTCCTCTCGTCAGAGGCGATGTCTCATCTTTCGCCGAACGCCCGCTTTTCATCAACTACAGCCGTATGCCTTTCGCGCGGAAGGTCCCCGAGGGTGTCGACCCGTCCTACGCCGCCCACGTCAGGATGGAAGGTGCCGCCGTGCTTTGGGAAAACTGGCGCTGGCTCAACGACAGGGAACTCTACGATCTTTCGAAAGATCCGATGCAACTGCATGACGTGGCGGAGGAGCATCCCGAAATCGCCGCGAAAATGGCTTTCATGCTTCGCGAATGGTGGGAGAAAAATTCTGCCACCGCGAACTCTCCGCGCTCCGTCGATATCGGGCACGGCTCTGAGCCTGTCACCATGCTCACCGCGTGCGAGTGGTGGGACGTGTTCGTGGATCAGCAAGCGCAGGTGCGGCGCGGCGACAGGAAAACCGGTGTGTGGCATCTGAATGTCGTGGAGGCCGGACGATACGAGATCGAACTCCGCCGTTGGCCCGCGGAAGCTGGCTTGGGATTGGCCGGAGGTGCTCCTCCGGCCGTCCTAACCGATGGCTCTCTTCCTCCGGGAAAGGCTCTACCCATCTCGATGGCGACCCTGCGCATCGGAAAATCCGAGAAAAAGATCACGTTGCCGGAGAGAGCCACCGCGGCCACCTTCAAGATGGATCTGCCGGTTGGGAAAACGACGATGAAGGGGGACTTTCTCAATGGAAACGGGGACTATGTGGTCGGTGCCTACTATGCCTATGTGCGGAAGTTTCCGGGAGAGTAGGAGGTGTGAACGTATTCGGATGAACGTTTGATCTGGCCTTGGCAGGAGGGTTGCCGTTATAGATCAATATAAGACAACTCACGACCGATCCATCCTCCTATGCCGGAAAACACCGAATACCCCATATACAAGCCCAATTCCCGTGGAACCGGCGGAGTTTTCCGCTTCGATCTCAACCGCGAGAAAGCCTGCGTGTTTCTGGATGCCGCTTCGCAAAAAGGCGACAGGCAATTCGACTGGGACACCAAGATCACGATGAAATGGGGGCTTGCCGATCTCGGCTCCACCCTCGCCGTGCTTCAGGGTCGTATGCCGCAGGCGAAGCTTTTCCATAAATCCGAGAAAGCCACCAGCACCTTCGAAATCACCTGCCGCGACGATCCCGAGCGCGCTCCCTACATGCTCGCCGTCACCCGGCAGGAAACAGCGGACAGGTCCCTGAGAAAAGTAGCCGTTCCGCTAACCCACGCGGAGGCCGCTGTCCTGGAAACGGCGATACGCACCGCCATCGCCCGCATCCTCGGTTGGTGAAACGGGGCGCTGCCTCCCATCCTCGGAAACATTTTGATCCCATCTCCGAGGCATCCGGTCTAGGCTGGTCCGGTCGCCAGGATTCATACCGCGAACGACCTCAGAACAACCCATGAAACCCGTCCCGTTCCTCCTCGCTTTCGCTGCCGCCCTCGCGCTCGCGTCTGCCAACGACAAGCCCAATATCGTCTTCGTCATCTCAGACGACCAAGGCTACGGCGATCTCGCCCACAACGGCCACCCTTACGCCAAGACACCGGCTATCGACAAGCTTCACACGGAATCCGTCGCTCTCGACGACTACCACGTCGCCCCCACCTGTTCCCCGACACGCTGCGGCCTTCTCACCGGTCACTGGACCAACCGCACCGGCGTCTGGCACACCGTCAACGGGCGCTCCATGCTCCGTGAGGACGAAATCACCATAGGCACCCTGCTCAGGGAGAACGGCTACACCACCGGCATGTTCGGAAAGTGGCATCTAGGGGACAACTATCCCTACCGCCCGGAAGACCGGGGCTTCGATGAAGTGTATCGCCACGGCGGCGGCGGCGTCGGTCAGACCCCGGATTATTGGAACAACAACTACTTCGATGGCAGCTACTTTCACAACGGAAAGGTCGTCCCCGCCAAAGGTTTTTGCACCGATGTTTTCTTCGACCACGGCATCGAGTTCATCAGGAAAAACGCCGCCGCGAAAAAGCCCTTTTTCGCCTACATTTCCACAAACGCCCCCCATGGTCCTCTCCACTGCCCGCAGGAATACATGGACCTGTACCCGGGCAAGCCCAAGGCCATGCAAGCCTTCTACGGCATGATCACCAACATCGATGACAACGTCGCCCGCACCCGCGGGGTCATCGAAGAACTCGGTATCGCGGACAACACCATCTTCATTTTCACCACCGACAACGGCACCGCCAGTGGCGCGCAAGTCTACAATGCCGGAATGCGCGGCAAGAAGGGCAGCGCCTACGAGGGCGGCCACCGGGTTCCCTTCCTGATCCATTGGCCTGATGGAAAACTCACCGGGAAAAAATCCGTAAAAACGCTCACTGGCTTCGTCGATATCGTCCCGACTTTGCTCGATCTCACCAACTCCCGAAACATCCCCGCCGATTTGAAGTTCGACGGGAAATCTATCAAGGAACTGCTCCACAAAGGCGACGCAGCCGAATGGCCCGCCCGCTACCTGATCACCGATTCGCAACGCGTCCGCGATCCGATCAAATGGCGCGAATCATCGGTGATGTCCCAGAAATGGAGACTCATAAACGGCAAGGAACTCTACGAGATCGCCGCAGACCCCGGCCAGGAAAACGATGTGGCCGCCGCCCATCCCGGGCAAGTCCGAGCCATGCGCGAATTTTACGAGAACTGGTGGGCGGAGCTGGAGCCGACCTTCTCCCGGACGACCGAGATCTACCTCGGCCACCCGGAAGCCCCCGTCGCCACCCTTACCGGCCATGATTGGATCCAGGAGCGCCTCCCGCCGTGGAACCAGGGACACATCCGCAGGGACGCCGCCACCAAGGACGGGAAACACCAGGGCCACTGGGCCGTCAACGCCATCGAAGCCGGAACCTATAATCTCGAAATGCGCCGCTGGCCGAAAGAAGCCGATACCGCCATCAGCGCTGGCCTCCCCGCAAAGGCCGACCCTCCCGGAGCGAGCAGGGCTTTCAGTGCCATCCCCGGTGCCGCCTATCCCTTCACCACCGCAACCATGCGCTTGGACGGAAAGGATGTGGAGACCAAGCCCATCCCCGAAGGAGCTAAGGAAGTCACCTTCACAGCGGAGCTCACCAGAGGCTCCCACGAGCTTGCTCCCGTCTTCGCAACTGCCGATGGAAAGGAAGTCGGAGCCTACTACCTCACCGTATCCAGAGCGGACTGAGAAAATCAGGCATCGGGAAGAAATCTCCCTCCAGCGGCCCCCGGTCACGCTTTTCGGGGGCGGTGGAGCGACGGAACGCGGAATTTGGTCAGCTGTCATACCCCTGATCGGCAGACCAAGGTCGTCTCACCGAAAATAATTATACTTTTCTGGTTGACTGCGGATCAGGAGTCCTATCTCATCTCGCTCCGCAACCAAGCACTCCGATGAAACGCACAACCGCCAGTACCTTCCACCAACCCTACCTGTCACGCACAGGCGGCGGGTCGATGTGTGCGGGCGAGGTCCTCCGATTTGGGAACGACCCGATTCAGAATGGAAGCAGGCTGCGACATGAAAGTGTCTAGAATTACCTTATACAAAGGATTTTTGCAGCCCTGCTCCCTCGCCGGAACAGGGCTTTTTTATGGCCTGAATTTCCAAAAACTCCGAATCCTGTTTCTCCACATGCCGATGAAATCGCCGGATACGCTCCTGGCTACTTCCCCTAACCGATGAATCCCGCCCCACTGGCGGGGCGCTGTCTACAACTCCCAATTCACTCGGAATGATATGCATTCCGAGTCTTGGCACCACTATGTCCAAATGACAATTCCCACTCTCCATCAGAAAACCGTGCTTGTGCTGAACCGGCACTGGCTACCCGTTTCCACGATCACTCCCGCCGATGCGTTCTGCCACATTGTAGCCGGGACTGCGGATGCTCTGAGGATTTCTTCCCATTCCATGACAATTCTGAAATGGAACGCGTGGCGGGAAATTCCTGCGGAGGATTCTCGCAGCATCGGCACCAGAGACGGTCGCGTGCGTATCCCGACAGTCATCGTGCTTACCCGCTACGATGGTTTGCCGATGTGCCGGCCTTCTTTCGGATTCCGGGCGCTTTGGGCACGGGACGGCGGTCGCTGCCAATACAGCGGACGCCGGCTGGCGCTGCACGAAGCGGACATCGATCACATCCTGCCGCGTTCGCGGGGCGGTGGGGATTCCTGGGAAAACTGCGTGATTTCCGACCGGACGATCAACCGCCGGAAGGGCGCGAAGACTCCCGAGGAAGCCCAGCTCCGCCTGATCCGCGATCCCACCGTGCCCCGGCCTGTGCCGGTCACCCACACCATCGAAAACATTTATGACATCAGTGACTGGAACACGTTCCTAGTCAGAACATGAAACACCCGCACGGAGCGCTGGCTTCAGGCGGCGAGTCCGATTCTCACACGCCGCCCGAGGACAGCGCTCCGTCACAACCCTTTTTGAAAAATGAAACTACTCACCTCACAAGACCTGATCGCCGCCGGATATGAACCGGGGCCGATCTTCAAAACCCTCGTCGCGAAAATCGCGGAGTACGAAGCGAAGGGGATCACCGATCCGAAATACGCGTTGAAACTACTCAAGCGTGACTGCGGAAAGCCGATCACGATGCTGCAACGCCGTGCGGAACCTATCCCGTTCTCCGAGGCTATCGCGCCCGCGAACAGGGAAGAGGAAAAGAATGTGGAGAACGTGCGGAAGCAAATGCACGCTCTCCTCCGGACTCCTGTCCTCTCGGCCGGGGTGATCCTACCGGACGCCTGTCCGGTCAGCCCGCAGGAGGCGGTGATCCCGGTCGGCGCGGCGGTGGTCGCGGAAAACGCGATCATCCCTTCCGCGCACTCGGCGGATATCTGCTGCTCCGTGTGGGCGACATTCTACGAGAAGCGTAGTAGCGTGGGATCCGAGCTGGACGATCTGACATCGGTCACGAACTTCGGCCCCATCCCCCGTGCGAGCGGGGAGTGGGTGGACGACAGCGTGCTCGACGAGGATGTCTGGGGGAATCCTTTTCTCAAAGGCCTGGAAAAACGCGCCCGCATGCACATGGCGGACCAAGGCGATGGCAACCATTTCGCGTACATCGGTGAGATGGAGATCACGCCGGAGTTTCTCGCCGTGCTGCGCCTGACCGGACACACGGATCTCGCGGGAAACCTGGCTCCCAGCGTTTCCAAGACGCTACGTGTCCTCGTGACCCACCACGGCTCGCGCGGCCTCGGAGCGCATCTCTATAAGCGTGGCCAGAAAGCAGCGGAAAAGCATACGGCGAAGGTCGCGGAAGGCATTCCGAACGCCTCCGCCTGGCTCGATGCGACCTCCGATACCGGCAAGGATTATTGGCACGCGCTGCAATACATCTCGCGTTGGACCAAGGCGAACCATCGCGCCATCCACCGCCGTTTTCTGGAAAAGATCGGCGGAGTCGCTATCGCGGAGCTGGGCAACGAGCACAATTTCGTCTGGAAACGCGGCGACCTCTTCTATCATGGGAAAGGTGCGACCCCCGCGTGGAAAGACGAACTCGGCCGTCCCAAGCTCGGGCCATCCCGCTCAACATGGCGGAGCCTATCCTGCTCGTGCTCGGTGCGGACAGGGAAGAGTTCCTTTCTTTCGCCCCTCACGGAGCGGGCCGGAACATTTCGCGAACGGCGCTGATGCGGAAGTTTCCCGGAGAAAAGGACCGCCAGCGCCAGCTTGCGGAATCGACGGAAGGAATCGACGCTCGCTGGTTTTCCAAAGTGCCGGATCTGAGCGAAACACCTGTCGCTTACAAGAACGCGGCGGACGTAAAGCACCAGATCGCGGACTTCGGGCTGGCGGAAGTCATCGGAGAAATCCGTCCGCTAGGCTGCGTCATGGCGGGCCACATCGACCAGCCGTGGCGTTCCCGGAAGGATGTGCTTTCACCGAAACAACTGCGCCAGATCGACCATCGGGCGGAGCGGCGGAGAGTCGGGCAGGAACTGGTTAAAGAAATCTAGAAACCTTCATCAGCTACTAGGTTTTTAGGACATTGTTTTTCTCAAAGGTAAGTAAGGTCGAGCAAATGTTTCATCTCATCAGCCTCCGTATCCGGTCCGCCCCAACCTCTCTCAGATTGTCTGTAAATCTAGGCTTGACCAATCTGGGGAACCTTCAATTGTAAATACACCCAAAGATCCAGATGAAATCCTATCCCCCGAACCTCATCGCAGGCAGAAGCTGTATCTCCCGGCGCGGCTTCGCCCTCGTCGTCACGCTCACCCTTATGGTGCTATTGAGTATTCTCGCGCTGGGAATGCTTTCGCTCAGTTCGATCAGTCTCCGGCATACGAACTCGGAAACCGCGAACCGAATCGCTCACGCAAACGCGAGGATGGCGCTTACGATAGCGGTGGGCGAACTCCAGCGACAACTCGGGCCGGATCAACGGATCAATACGAACGCTTCACAAATTACCGGCGCAGCCGAAGGCCGGGGATCATGGGTAGGGGTGTATGATTCGTGGGATTCCACGGTGGAGAAGGTGAGGCCTGATCCGGTTTTCCGGAAATGGCTGGTGTCGGGAGATCAGGGAGCGATGGAAAACTCGGATACGGTGAAATCCACGGGCGCTCAGGATCTGGTCTTCTGGCAAGGGGAAAAGCCGGATGGATCCGACAAGATTTCCATACCCAAAGTGGAGCTGAAAGCCGCGGGAGGTTCCTCGGCGGATGGAGCTTATGCCTGGTGGGTGGGCGATGAAAACTCAAAGGCGTTGGTGAAAAAACTCCCCGAAGACCATGATCGGACCGCCGCGGTGTGGAGCAACTCACAGTCCGCTCCTGCCAGCGGATACCATCTGTCGCCGGAGTTGGCAGGACTCGACCGTAGCTCGCCGGATCTGGATAAGATCGCGAGCGCAGGTACGATGGATCTTGTCGTGGGAGCTCGCGGAACTTCGGGGAAAGTTTCCCAGGATTTCACGACGTCTTCTGCGGGAGTGCTGGCGGATGTGGCACACGGTGGACTGAAAAGAGACATCTCCCTGTTTCTTGATCACCCTGTCTCAAAGACGGTGGCCGTGAAACTACCCAATACCGACCGAATTTACGACAAGGGAATCACCTGGGAGGAACTGTGGCTTTTCCACAA
This sequence comes from uncultured Verrucomicrobiae bacterium, assembly GCA_963729485.1. Classification (GTDB taxonomy): domain Bacteria; phylum Verrucomicrobiota; class Verrucomicrobiia; order Verrucomicrobiales; family Akkermansiaceae; genus Luteolibacter. Next base: position 183 of record CAVSNV010000008.1, on the reverse strand, counting down.
TGTCTGGCGGGAGCTGGAGCCCCCGGCACCCGGATTGGCAAGTATGACGGGAGGGAGTCTCACCAACACCCACATACTGATGACCAAACCCGGAACCGGTGCGCAATCCATCAGTGCCTTCCGCAACGACCCGTTCTCGATCTACAAGCTCCCGAATTTCATCCGCTCCCAATGGCTGCTCTC
>CAVSNV010000007.1:0-1164135 GCA_963729485.1 uncultured Verrucomicrobiae bacterium | reverse complement strand
CAATCGCACGAGTTATCATAACTGTATCTCAGTTGAGAAGGCATCTTTCGATTATGCGTATCGCGTTCATCACGGCGGGAACTGCGGGAATGTTTTGTGGCAGCTGTATGCGCGAAACACACTCGTTGCCGCGCTCAACCGTCTCGGCCATGACGCACTCTTGTTGCCGACTTATACACCCATTACGACCGACGAGGTCAATGTCAGCACGACAAAGGTTTTCTATGGCGGCATCAATGTTTACCTAGAGTATCAGTCTCGCCTGTTCCGTTGGGCACCTCGGTTCGTGAATTGGCTGCTCAATCGTAGAGCATTGTTGAAGATTGCGGGTCGGTTTGCAGGGATGAGCGACTACTCGAAATTTGGCGGTTTGACGCTCTCGATGCTTCAGGGGAAAGATGGGAAGCAACGCCGGGAACTCGCCCCACTCACAACTTGGCTCAACGAGGAAGCGAAGCCCGAAATCGTGTTGCTAACGAATGTGCTACTTTCGGGCATGGTTTCTGCAATCAAGACGGAGCTCGACGTCCCGATCCTTGTCACCTTGCAAGGGGACGATATTTTCCTCGATGAACTGACCCAAGCGGATCGAGAACGTTGCTTGCAGCAAATCCGCATCAACGATGCCAGCATCGATGGTTATATATCCACAAGTGAATATTACGCGAATCACATGAGCGACTACCTCGGCATCGCTCGTGACAAGATTGATGTCGTCCACCCTGGGATCAATCTGAAAGGGCATGGCCGACAACCCGACACACAAGCCCGCCCACTGTCAATCGGGTTCTTTGCTCGTTTGGCACCTGAAAAAGGGTTCCATAATCTTGTCTCAGCATTTATCGCATTACGACAACGTGACGATTCACTCGTTGTGAAACTCCGCTTTGCGGGCTGGTTGGGAGTGAAAAATCATAAATACTTGCAACTGGAATTGAAACGCCTTGACGCGGCAGGTTTAAGCGACGCTTACGAGCATGTTCAATGCCCTGATCATGCGAGCAAGGTGCGGTTCTTCAACTCGATTGATGTACTATGCGTGCCGACGGAGTACCGAGAGCCGAAAGGCTTGTACGTCCTGGAATCGTGGGCCAATCACGTTCCTGTGGTGTTGCCCGATCATGGTTGCTTCAGTGAGTTGGTCTTTCATAGTGAGGCAGGCGTGCTTGTCCCGCCCGGCGATTCGGAAGCGTTAGCGACGGCATTGCTGGAACTGTTGCACGATCAGGAACGCCGGGAAACGCTTGCAGAGAATGGCTATCGAGCGATGACAACGCGATTTCACGCCGAAGCGATGGCCGAGGCGACAGTGAAGTTGTTGAACAAGTACGTTGGTTTTTCTCCCCTCTCCCCTGGAGGGAGAGGGGCCGGGGGTGAGGGGGAAGAGCCTGCCGATACAGATGCGATGCTTGAGTAAGATGAAGCCTTCCCCTCACCCCAACACTCTCCCTCCAGGGGAGAGGGAGTATGAAATGGAGTTGCGATGCCATTTACGATCAATCGTCGGGTCGAGTTTGCGGACACCGACATGGCCGGGATCATGCACTTCTCGAACTTTTTCAAGTTCATGGAAGTCGCGGAAACTGCGTTCCTCACGAGTCTCGGCTACTCCGTGTCGTGGGATGAGGCGGGCATTCATTACGGTTTCCCGCGTGTCTCGGCCTCCTGCGACTACCATAAGCCTATCCGCTTCGGCGATGAGGTTGCGATTGCCGTCACCGTCGAGAAGCTTGGCACCAAGTCGATTGCTTATCGATACGATTTCACCCACGATGGTGCGAAAGTTGCAACGGGTCGCATGACGGGCGTCTTCTGTCGATCGACACCGGGCCGCGGAATCGAATCACTCGACATCCCCGACGAAATGCGTCGGAAACTTCCCACGGGAGACTGACAACGCTATGTCACTGATTGTCGATCACTTAACTAAAGACTACGTGAGCCGATCGGAGCCGTTGTCGGTGCTGCGCGATGTATCGTTCAAGCTCATGCACGGCGACGCCATCGCGGTGACGGGGCCATCGGGCTGCGGCAAAAGCACGCTTTTGCACATCTTGGGAACGCTCGACACACCAAGTTCGGGAAGCGTCCGCATCGACGACATCGATCCGTTCCATTTGAAGGAGCGGGAGTTGGCCGCGTTCCGCAATAAGCGGATTGGCTTCGTGTTTCAGGATCATCATTTGTTGCCGCTCTGCACGGTGCTGGAGAATGTGCTGATTCCGACCTTCGTTGACTCCGACAGTAAGTCTGTGGAGAAGACCGAACAAGCCCGCGATCTACTAAATCGTGTTGGCCTCGCCGAGCGCGTCTATCATCGCCCTGCTGAACTCTCTGGCGGCGAACGTCAACGCGTCGCTTTAGCTCGTGCCTTGATTCAAAAGCCAAAATTATTGCTCGCGGATGAACCGACGGGGAACCTTGATCAGAAGACGGCCCATCAAATCGGCGAGTTGCTACTCGAACTTCACGCGGAAGAAAACAACATTCTCGTGATCGTGACGCATAGCCCCGAGTTGGCCGCGATGATGCCGCAACATTATGCGATGGATGATGGCAGCCTCAACCTCGCCGGACAAGGACTGTCATGACCACGAACTCCTTAGCACTGCGTGCGGCCCGCTATTATTGGCTCTCGAATCTTGCGGTGATGCTTGGCGTTACCGTGGGTGCGGCGGTGTTGGTCGGGGCGTTTGTCATTGGCGATTCGTTGCGCGGCAGTTTGCGCGATCGGGCGTTGCATCAGCTCAACGGCGTCGAATTGACATACACTGGCCCGCGGATGATTCATCAATCCATCGCTGAGGAGATGCCGGGCCGAACCGTTCCCGTGTTGATGTTAAACGGGTCGATTCAAGCGGAGGCCGATGCCCAACGTCGAATCGCTAAGGTCAACATTTTGGGAATCGAGGACGATGGTGCGAGAGTGTTTCACATCGACAAGACCGACGAGCAGTGTGCCATCTCACAACGAATCGCCGACGATCTGCAAGTGAAAGTTGGCGATAGCCTGACATTCAACGTGCCGAAGTTCTCGAACATCCCGCGTAGCTCCGTCCTGGGCCGACGCGAGAACGACCGCACCATTGCCACGTTCAGCATAACCATCACACAGATTCTCCCCGCGAACAGCTCGCAGGCCGACTTCAGTATATTGCCGAACCCCGAGACACCGCTCAATGTCTACGTGTCACTTTCAACGCTGCAAAAGCAAGTCGATGCCGAATCGAAAGTCAACACACTCTTCGCAATGGATGGCGAGATAGAGCAATTGAACGAGTCGTTCGCCAAACAACTGACGCTCGGGGATTGGGGCTTGCGTGTCGCCGTCGCACCGAAACGAGACGCATACGTCACTATCGAATCGCAGCAGTTGACGCTGCCTAATTCTCTCGTGAAACGGATCACGTCGATCGCCACTGACAATGGGTTGTCAGTCGAGCCAACAACGACATACTTGGCCAATGCCATCGTCGAAGGCAATGAACCTGTCCTCGGCAAGGACGTCGGCAAAGGCCGAAAGCTAATCCCCTATTCTGTCATTGCTGCGCTCGATACAGACACAAAGCCGCCACTTGGTCCATTTGATGGGGAGCTGGCCGACGATGAGATTTTGCTTCTCGATTGGGCCGAATCACCGTTGAAGGGACTGCCGATCGGCACGCCGATCACGGTGACGTACTTCAGCCCCGAACAAGAAGCGATGAACGAGGAGCGTTCGCATACGTTCAAACTGAAGGGGTATGTCCCCTTCACCGGCGTGGCCGACGATCCCGATCTGACGCCCCCCTTCCCTGGGATCACGGATCAATTGTCAATCCGAAGTTGGGATTCGCCGTTCGAGATCGTGCTGGGCCGCATCGAAGATCGGGACGAAACCTACTGGGAAGAACATAAAACAACGCCGAAGGCATACATCAATCCAACGATCGGTGCGAAGCTGTTCTCGAATCGGTTCGGCCATGTCACATCGCTACGAATCGCACCGAAGCCTGGACAGTCGCCGCAAGAGTTAGCCACGCTTCTCGAAACGGAACTGTTATCGAAACTCGACCCCAAGGACGTGGGCCTCGTTTTCTCGCCAACGCGGGAGCAACTCCTTGATGCAAGCAAAGGAGGCACCGACTTTGCTGTGCTGTTCTTGATGTTCAGCTTTCTATTGATCGGTGCAGCGTTGTTACTTGTCGGGCTATTGTTTCGCTTAACGATCGAGCGACGAGCGAATCAGCTCGGCGTATTGTTGGCGACAGGGTACACGCCGGGCCGAGTCCTGAAGCTGCTTCTCGTGGAAGGGTTGCTAATCGCGGGCATTGGCACGATTGTCGGCATCATCGCAGCTTTAGGCTACGCGGAACTGATGCTGACGCTACTGAAACGCCTTTGGCCCGATGGCGAAATTTCAAACTATCTCTTCCTTCATGTGCGATGGTGGACGCCGATCATCGGCTTTGTTTGTACGATGCTGGTCGCTTGGGTGACGATCTGGTTCAGCGTCCGGCGGATGGTCCGGCTCCCTGCGCCTCAGCTTCTACGGGGTCGAACGACGCCACCCGAAACGGAACTTGTCCTGCAACGTTCATCGCGTTGGTCGTTGGTCGGCAGCGTCGCGCTACTTGTTGTCGGCATGGCAGCACTCTACTTTGGCACGACACGCAGCAACCCCGACGAACGAGCGATGGGCTTCTTCGGCGGCGGCGGGATGATCCTGGCCGCGGGGTTGTTGGCCGCACGTGCGTATCTGCGTCACTTGCCGGAACAGTCCGTTCCACGAAACGGAACTCTTGGCATCAGCGAACTTGGCATCAACTACGCACGCCGCAACTTGGGCCGAAGTCTCCTCACCGCGACGTTGATTGCGATTGCGTCGTTCCTCGTCATCTCCGTCGAGAGCTTTCGGCGAACGCCGGACGCGAACTACCTCGACAAAAATGGCGGCAGCGGCGGCTTCGCACTCATCGCTGAAGCCGAGTTGCCTATCTATCAGCCACCTACTAGCGACGAGGGCGAAGCCGAGTTATACGATCGTTTGCAGCAGGATTTGTTCCAGCCAATGGAACGGGAGAATCCGACTGGCCCGACCCGCTCCGAGATGGAGCAAGCTGCCGAGAGGGTGCTTGAGCCGACACAATTCTACCCACTTCTGTTGCATGGCGGCGACGATGCAAGTTGTGCCAACCTGTATCAAGCCCGGCAACCCCGCATCGTCGGCGTTTCGCCGAAGCTGATCGAACGCGGCGGATTCCAATTCGGCGACACGACAGCCACGTCCGATGCGGAAGGATCAAACCCGTGGACGCTGCTCAATAGCGAACCCGACGATGGTGCCATCCCGATCATCGCTGAGCAAAACACCGCGATGTTCATGCTCAAAACGATGATCGGCGGTACCCTGACCATTCGGAATGAGAACAACGAAGAAGTCACCGTCAAGCTCGTCGGGTTGCTACAAGATAGCGTTTTTCAGAGCAGTTTGCTCATGAGTGAAGCGAATTTCCACAAGCTCTTCCCGCATGTCGAAGGGTATCGGCTGATGCTCATCGATGCGACACCTGCGAATCAAGCCAAGGTTTCCGACCTGCTCGAAGCGGGCTATCAAGACAACGGGCTGAGCGTCCGCAAGAGCCTTGACATCGTGGCCAATTATCAAGCTGTCGTCGGAACATATTTGACAACGTTCCAACTCTTGGGAAGTTTGGCGTTGGTGCTGGCGATACTGGGCATGGCCGTTGTGGTGTTGCGTTCGGTCTGGGAGCGTGTCGGCGAATTGGCACTCCTGCGAGCGGTTGGCTTTCGCACCCGCGACTTGCAGATACTCGTGCTCAGCGAAACGATGTTGGTCTTAGCGATTGGCTTGGTGATTGGGCTTGTCGCGGCACTGTTGTCGGTGCTGCCGAACCTTGCGTTGGGCGGCTCGATCCCGTGGCTAAAATTGGTGCTGTTGTTGATCGCGGTCACAGTGACCGGCATCGTCGTTGCTGGGATTGCGACGTACAGTGTCGCGCGGGCACCCCTGGTACCCGCGCTACGCCGAGAGTGATTATTGTTTCTTCTGCTGATCGACTTCGTAGAAGAAGCGAGCGAGTTGCCCCTTCGCTTTTAAGTTGATTGTCAGCTTCTCACCGCCGGTGACGTTGATACTGATCGTATCACGTCCGTTTGGCCCCTTGTCACCATAGGCGACTTCAGAGGCGGCTTTCATCTGTTCGTAATCGTCATCGTTAAGATTCGACGTGACAAGTCGTGCCACGCTCACCTCGGTTTTGGCAATTGGCAATGACCCTACATCACCCTTGGCGGCCTTGCGGATAGCGTCGCCATTTTCTTCAATGCTCGCCAATATCACATCGTCGCTGGTACCAAGCCAGAGAAATTGAGTCCCGGTCACTTTTGCAAAATCAGGCTCCTTGATCGTCACCTTGTGCAAAGTGATGCCGTTGACTTCTTCGACCTTGAACTTAAACTCCGCGTCATTACGATCCGCGAAGGCCGAGAACGTTTGAACTGTCTTTGCAATCTCGGTTCCCTTCACAACTCTCAAGGCAAGCACACCATTGACGCCCTTCTCGGCCTGCGTACCCACAATGCCGAAATCGAGAATGCCTGCCTTCAAAGTCGGCGCGATGGCATCAGCTGCCATCTTGAGAAAGACTCGCTCGCCGCCATCTTTCGCATCGGCCAACGACTTCTCAATCACCTGATCGACGAGCTTGGCCCACTCCGGCCGCATCGCCTCGCTGAAGGCAAAATTCTTTTGCTCAACAAACAAAGGATTCTTCGGGACGCTTAGACGACCCGCGACGCTGCTACGACTTTCCAAGTCCGCGAGCTTCTTTTTCAACGGTGTATCAGCCATTGCATCGAAGGTGACATTGAGGCCAAATTCGTCGAGTTCCGGCTTGATATCGAACGTAAGGTTGAGTTCTTTACCTTCCATCAACAGTTCATTGAGGCCACTCAGCGCCACGTCCTGGAGGAGCTGCGCGGCAGCTCCTTCGATTGTACCCGGCTGACTATTCTTGCGAAACTGCTCGGCAACGTTAAACTCAAGCTGACCGAACAGCGTCTTGCGAACGTCCATTGGCACCTCGTCAATCAGTGCGACGACCGACGCGATCGACTTTAATTCCTTCGCCACAAAGAACTGTGCTGGGGTCAACATCATGTTCGGCATCATCGCGTCACGATTCTGGATCGTCGCATGAAGGTACCCATCACTGAATCGGAAGTAGACTGGAAGCGGGAAGTCCGGCACTTCTACGCTATAATAGCCCCCTTCTTCGACCTCGGGATTCAATTGCCCCATCTGTTTCATAGTGTTCAAAACGACTTCTTTGTCCGTGACCGGGATCAGTAACATGATCCGCGACTTCTGAATATCTTGTTCGACATAAGCGTAAAGACCGAACGGCTTGTTGATGTCGATCCCATAGAGACCATCAACACCATTTTCAGGCTTGCCGGTCTGTTCAATGAAGCCTTTGAATTGCTTGGCCGCCTCTTCTTGACCAAACAATCCCCCGATGTACTCTGCATTCGCCAGGAGTTGGCTCACCGATTGAACCTTGATCTCCAACGCGGGTTGGGCAGCATAGCTTACGCTGCTCAAGCCCAAGCTCAGAAGCAGAGCCACGGCACTGGTTCGTAAAAACGTTCTCATCAATCATCCTCGTATCCGGTAATGGTTCGTCCGAAGGTGATACCCACACAGTGTGAAGTTTGTGTCAAGAAATCGCAGGGTGTCCACGATTCGCTCGTGGTCGTAACACACTCTTATTCTTATTTTCGCGGAAGGTTTGTCGAGCATGAGCCAGAAAACATGGGGTGGCCGCTTCGAGGGTGGCACCGATCAACGAGTCGAAGCATTTTCCGAATCGATCAGTTTCGATCATCGTTTGTACCGTCACGACATTCGAGCGAGTCAAGCTCACGCCCGGATGCTCGCAGCTACGGGATTACTTTCAAACGAAGAATCGACTTATATAGTCCAAGCATTGAACGAGATCGAGAACACGATCACGTCCGGGGAGATGGAATTTAGCTTCGGCTTGGAGGACATTCACACCCACATCGAACGTGCCCTGATCGACAAGCTTGGCGACACCGGACGCAAGCTCCACACTGCCCGAAGCCGCAACGATCAAATCGCCACCGACATCAAGCTTTGGGTCCGCGACACCATCGACGAACTGTGCGAAATGTTGGCCGGACTTCAGTCGGCGTTTCTCGAATCGGCCCAACGACAATGCGATGTCATAATCCCCGCGTACACGCACATGCAGCGAGCGCAACCGGTCCTTGCGGGACACTATTTTTTGGCGTACATCGAGAAGTTTGAACGCGACCGCGAACGACTGATGGACTGTCGCAAGCGTGTCAACGTGCTGCCTTTGGCACGGCGGCACTTGCTGGAACGACATTGCCGATCGACCGCGAAATGGTCCGGCAAGAACTCGGCTTCGACTCTTTGGCTCGCAATAGTCTCGACGTTTCCAGTGATCGGGACTTCATCGCGGAACTGCTCTTCGATTTGTCGATGGTGGCGATTCACCTCAGCGGATGGGCCGAGGAGTGGATTCTCTGGTCGACGACTGAGTTCAATTTTATAAAGTTGCCTGATGCATTTTGCACAGGTTCCAGCATCATGCCACACAAGAAGAACCCCGATGTTCTCGAACTGACCCGAGGCAAAACGGGTCGGGTGATCGGCGCGTTGCAAAACATCTTAGTGTTGTTGAAGGGCCTGCCGCTTGCCTACAATCGTGATCTACAAGAAGATAAAGTGGCGCTGTTCGACGCTGTCGATACCGTTACGAGTTGCCTGGGCGTGGCCATCCCACTTGTGCAAGGAACCAAGCTCAAACCGGATACGATTGCGAGCCGAATCGAGGATGGTTTCCTCGATGCAACGACCTTGATGGAACGGCTCATATCGCATGGTGTTCCAATGCGAACCGCACACGAAACAGTTGGACAGTTAGTTCGACGTTGTGAAAGCGAAAGCAAACGCTTAGTTGACCTTTCTAAGGATGACATCCGCGAAGTCTTGGCTGACGCACCCGACGACCTGCAACAATCGCTAGGCGTCGAGAATGCGATTGCCGCATTCCAAAGCGTCGGCTCCACCGCCCCGGCACAAGTCAAACAACAACTCGCCGAGTGGGCCGGACGTTTATCCAAATAGGAAACACGACGATGACTGAACGTGAAAAGATGCTAGCCGGTGAGATGTACGACGCCTTCGACCCTGAACTCGTTGCAGGTCGGGATCGTGCCCGCGATCTTTGCCAAGATTTGAACGCGAGCCGGGAAAGTGACATCGAGCACCGTCGTCGCATCATGATCGAGTTGTTAGGAAAGGGCGGCGACACTGTATGGTTGCAACCACCCTTCTACTGTGACTATGGCAGCAACATGTATCTTGGCGAACGGGTCTATTTCAACTTCAATTGTGTCGTACTCGATGTATGTGATGTAACGATTGGCGACTACGCATTCTTTGGCCCCGCGGTACAGATATATACAGCCATGCACCCGATGAACGCCGCCCAACGTCGCACCCAAGAGTATGGCGAACCTGTGGCAATTGGCTCTGATGTTTGGGTTGGCGGCGGTGCGATCATCTGCCCTGGCGTCACAATCGGCTCCAAAGCCGTGATCGGTGCGGGTAGTGTCGTAACGAGAGACATCCCCGGCGGCGTGTTCGCAGCCGGAAACCCATGCCGGGTGATACGCGAAATAAACGAGAATCCGAGTTGAACGATGTGAACATTTCATCAACAATAGTGGGAGTCCGTCATTATTCGCTCCGCCTGAGGTTGTTAAATATGGAACAAGGAACAGTAAAGAATGGCGTGATAGTACCAGACAATCCTGTTCCTTTATCGGAGGGTATGAGGATCAGCTTTGTACCTTCTGAGGAAGAATCTTGGTCAGGTGAAGAATATCCGTATCACGAAACACACGAAGAGATACTCGCCAGCATCCGCGAATCGTTTGCTGAGATCGAAGCAGGCATACCAGGGCTTCCCGTGGACGAGGCATTCGCCAAAATCCGGGCGGAACTCGATTTGACACTGGCTCAAAAAGAGTGATTTATGGCAATCGTTATCACCCGGGCAAAGGCCGATGCGGACCTTCTGCGTAATTCTGTATGGTTGGCTCGCAAGAAAACGATAGAGTTTGCGACCCGTTGGTTAGCCTCGATCCAGACGTCGATTTCGTCCTTGGCCAGCAATCCTGATCGCTACCCTGAAGCAGACGAAGCACAAGATTTAGGGATGAACTTGCGTTTCAAGATGCACGGACGGCGGCCGCATATTTATCGCATTCTCTTCATACACGACGATACGACTGTCAATGTGATACGGGTTTTACATGCTGCTCAAGATCGTCTAACCGCCGATGATCTCTAAACGTCGATACCATTCACTTGTTAGGAGAGCAGAATCATGGCTGAAGAAGAAGACGAAGTCAAAGCAATCTGCTCGGCATGTATGGAGCCTTTCGACATCGAGGATGTGCGTATCATTCCCTCTTACAATGATTTTCTGCGCAACTGATGTGACCACATATCGTTGTGATAAATGCTGGGAAGACACCTTCAATAAGACTCGCACACGGTTAGCATCCACGGCACTGGATCGTGAAATCTTATCGATGATCGAGTTCTTTGAACGCTATCGTATCTTCATCAAGGAGTATCGTGAAGGTGCATCAAAACGTGTCGTCAAAGATTTGCTATTGAAGTTATTGGACCGCCTCAAAACCGGCGAAACTAAGCTGGAGATCGACACCACAACAATGATTAAGCTACCGGATTTCAAATAGGAGATGAACGATGCAACAGCTTGGAACAATGATGAACGGTGTGATCGTGCCGGACGAACCTGAAGCGTTTCAAGAAGGGAAACGAATCGTTCTCGAAGTCGCTGAGGACGATTGGCCCGCCGATGCGTTCCCACCAACGGACACTCATGAGGAACACATGGAGAAACTGCGTCATTCGATTGCCGAGATGAAAGCCGGGGTGCCAGGAATTCCTGTGGCGGAGGCTTTTGCGCAAATCCGGGCCGAGTTGGGCCTGCCGCCACGCTCTGGGGATGAGTGACATCTTGGCCACTGTTGTCACTCATACGGATGCAACAACCGACATCCGCCAGAATGCGGGCTGGATGAGTCGCACTCGATCTTCTCGATCAGCCGATCGTTGGCTCATTTCCATAGAAGACGCGATATTATCATTGGCCAACAATCCCGAACGTTATCCCGAAGCCGATGAAGCAGCCGATTTAGGTATCGATTTGCGATATAAAATGCATGGTCGTCGGCCTCACATTTTTCGCATACTCTTCACGATTGATGGAGAGACCGTTACGGTTCACCGTGTGAGACATGCTGCGCAAGCTTCCATCACGGTGGATGATCTATAACAAGGAGATCTAATCTGCTTCGATAATTTGATTTTAATTCTCATACTCATTGACTTCAGTGATATACCATTTGATTCGTTCGACTATTTCTTCAATATTGGCTTCGGGAATAGTCCTGTTTTTCCATGCTGAACGCATAAATATAAATCCATCAGCACGAGTAGTTTCGCTTGTATACCCCTTGGAAGTTAAGTGATCTACAAAGCTTTGGAGAAGCTCTAAATTAGCTTGCTGGTTGTTTCCTAATGGCTCTAGCCAAACACCGATCTTGCCTCTTTTGCTCATCGTCATCTTCACACGCACACAAAAATTGCCTGAACCTGCAATTGTAATCCGAGTTATTGCATCTTGTGTTTTTTTAGGATCACGACAAGGTTCAGAGCATTGATAGCCGCGACTCTTCAACTGTTCGGTTACTATCTTGAGCCGATTCTCAATGCTGAAGTTAGCCCAGTCACGTTTTACCTCATCAATGTAATCGCCCGTTTGACTACCTTTGATTGGCTCTCTTTCAAGGCGATCGCGTACTTCATAATCGCCTCTAGCACGTATGAATTTGTGATTCTGACCAGATACCATGTTTGTCAATTTTTCTATTCCATATACCCATCGAATCAAAACTGATTCCACAGCAAAGGCTTCAGCTTCTGTTTTGAACGTTCCGATAATTCGTCTAAGGGGTTCAAAGCCAGCATCTTGTATTTCACGTATTTTCTGTTCCTTATTTGATATAGTCAAGCCGTCTGGCTCATCTTCATCAATCGTGGTAAAGCCTGCATTATGCTGATGCATTCGTCTCCTTTGCCCTTTCCCCACATAGAAAACACTATGATCTCGTGGATCAAACAAAACGTAATTGTAATAAGGATGTCCATCTAATATGCTGTTTTCGTTACTCATGATTTACTCGATTACTGTTTTAGGCAAGTGTATCTTACTCACGGCATCATTGCCCAACGAATTTCCGAACCGACAACGCTTCACAGCCTCACTATAACAAACCCAAACTTGCACCGCTTGAAAAGGGACCGCTCCGATGGCCGATTGGCAACGCACGCATACTTGTGACGAACTCCGAACCGAACACGTTGGCCAAACGGTCACGCTCAACGGCTGGGTGCTTACCGCCCGCGATTACAACAATCAGCTGTTTGTCGATTTGCGCGATCGTTACGGCCTGACGCAAGTCGTGTTTGAATCGGATTCGCCGACGTTTGCGGACGCTCAGAAATTGGGCCGGGAGTTTTGTGTGGCCATCACGGGCAAGGTTCGTCCGCGTATTGAAGGGAAGGAACGGCTCGACATTCATTCGGGAGCCGTCGAAGTCGAAGCAACCGCAGTGAAAGTGCTCAACAGTTGCCCGGCGTTGCCGTTTGAGGTGAATGAGTTTTCAAGTGACTTGGCGAACGAAGAGGTGCGGCTGCATCATCGCTACCTGGATTTGCGGCGGCCGACTTTGCAGGCGATTATGATGCTTCGGCATCGGCTTTGTAAGGTGATCCGCGACTTTCTCGATGTGCGTGGGTTCCTTGAAATTGAGACGCCGCTCCTGGGCAAAAGTACGCCGGAAGGGGCACGCGATTATCTGGTGCCGAGCCGAGTTTACAATGGCGAGTTCTTTGCGTTGCCACAGTCGCCGCAGATTTACAAGCAGCTTCTCATGGTCGCGGGATACGACAAATACTTTCAAATTGCTCGCTGTTTACGTGACGAGGACTTGCGGGCCGACCGTCAGCCGGAGTTCACGCAACTCGACTTTGAGATGTCGTTTGTTGAGCGTGACAACGTGTTGTCACTGATGGAAGCACTGAGCGTGGCCGTGTTGAAGGAGTGTCATGGCGTTGACATTGCGACGCCGTTTCCGCGGATGGGTTATGACGAAGCGTTGCTTCGATTCGGCAGCGACAAGCCGGACCTGCGGTTCGGCATGGAGATTGTCGAGGTCAGCGAAATTGCGAAGGAAAGCGAGTTCAAGGTCTTCAACGATGTGCTGGGTCGTGGCGGCGTGGTTCGCGGGATCAACGCTAAACGTGCGGCGTCGAAGTTCAGCAACAGTCAGCTCAAGCCGGGCGGCGAGTTGCCGAAGTTCGTCGAACAGTTCAAGGCCAAGGGTCTCGCCTGGATGAAGTATGAGAAGGGTGCGTTCACTGGGGCGATTGAGAAGTTCTTCCCCGAAGCGGTCAAAGCGAAATTGATCGAGGCCATGTCGATTGAAGAAGGCGACTTGGTGATGTTCGTGGCCGACAAACCCGAGGTGGCGGCGGATGCGCTCGGTTCACTGCGTTCGCACTTGGGTCAGCAGCTTGGACTCTATACAAACTGGTGGGACGAGAAAGCGGCTTACGATAAGACCGAGGAGAAGTCGGCGAAGAAGGAAAAGCGTACCCCGAAGCCGTTTACAATGAAGCCGGAACACTTCAATTTCGCCTGGATTGTCGATTTCCCGATGTTCATGCACGACGAGGACGAAGGGCGTTGGGTGGCGATCCACCACCCCTTCACCGCGCCAATGGACGACGACCTCGACAAGCTCGAAAGCGACCCCGGCAACGTTCGGGCCAAGGCTTACGACATGGTTCTCAATGGCTACGAAGTCGGCGGCGGGAGCATTCGGATTCACTCGCAAGATGTGCAAAATCGCGTCTTCGCCATGCTCGGCATGGAACTCGATGAGGCGAAAGTCCGCTTCGGCTTCCTGCTCGATGCGCTTAAACATGGGGCACCGCCGCACGGCGGGATTGCGTTGGGCCTCGATCGTTGGGCAATGATTTTAGCGGGGACGACGAACATCCGTGACGTAGTGGCCTTCCCCAAGAATAAGCAAGCCCGCGATTTGATGAGTGGAGCGCCTGCGGTTGTCGATGCGCGACAGTTGAAGGATTTGGGTATCAAGGTTAACGGTTAGCATTCAGCAATGAGCGAAACGCCCGACCGTTGGTCGGGACGCTAAAAATTTTGTTTTTACGCTTCGACCATGACCATCCAACTGACGCCGAACTTGTCGGCCAACATGCCATAACATGGCGACCAAAACGTTTTGCCGAGTGGCATTTGCACTTGGCCATCGGCAGCGAGAGCGTCGAAATAGCGATGTGCGTCGGCTTCGGTTTTGACCGCGAGGGCGAGTGAGAAGCCTGTCATTTTTGGGGAATCGCCACAGCCGTCGGAGGCCATCACGGTTGCTCCGGCGACGCTGAAGCAGGCGTGCATGATCTTGTTCTCGTAGCCGGGTGGTACCATACCTTCGGGGACCGGGTCGGGGCTTTCCTTAAAACGCATCATTCCATTGACGGTTGCGTCAAGCTTGTTTTTGTAGAACTCGACTGCTTCTTCGCAGTTGCCGCCGAAGAACAGATACGGGGTGATGGTGGACTGACTCATGTAAAATTCCTTAGATAGAAACAGGTTTGTAAGCAAACTTATCCATTGGCCAAGTCAAACAATGGGCGAATCTCAACAGTTCCCTTCTTGGCCGGGGGAAGTCGGCACGCGATGGCGATGGCTTCATCAAGGTTTTCGACATTGATAATGAAGTAGCCACCCAGTTGCTCGGTTGTCTCGGCAAAAGGACCATCGGTGATGAGTCGTTTGCCGTCCCGGATGCGGACGCTCGTCGCGGTCTCGACAGGATGCAACGGGGACGCAGCGACAAACTTCCCATCTCGGTTAAGCTCATCGCAAATTGCCTGGGAATCAAACTCGTTTTGCCCGAGGGCTACACGATCTCCTACGAGGGGGAATATCAGGCGCAGAAAGATGCGGCACGGACGATCGCCATCATGTCGGCGGCGATCCTTGTCATCGTCGTATTCCTGCTCTTCTCGTTCTTCAAAAGCTTCAACCTCGTCGTGCTGGTTCTCACCATCATCCCGGTTTCGCTGATCGGCGCCGTCCTCTACACTCGGATGACCCTGGACAATGTGAGCATCGCCACGCTCGTCGGCTTCATCGCCGTCGGAGGCATCGCCGCGCGGAACAACATCATGCTCATTTCCCACTACCTTCACCTGATGAAGCACGAGGGCGAAGGCTTCACCAAGGAAATGGTGATACGGGGCACCGAGGAACGGCTCGTACCCATCCTGATGACTGCTCTGTCGGCCGGTTTCGCACTGATCCCTTTGGTTCTCGCCGCGGATGAGCCTGGAAAGGAAATCCTGAATCCCGTCGCCATCGTCATCGTCGGAGGGCTGGTCAGCTCCACCTTCCTGGGCCTGGCCGTGACTCCTTCCCTCTTCTACCGCTTCAGCCGGAAAGCCGCTCTGAAGTCACTCGAAAAAAACTCCGCGGCAACCGCATGAACCTCCATCTCCCGCAAGGGGAACAACCATAGATAAAACCGAAACCAATATGAAAAACACGATGAAACTGAATATGAAAACACTCGCGGCAACCGCCATGGCACTCACCATCGCATGCACCGGAAATCTCATTGCGGAGGAAAAGGGTCACGAGAAAAAGGACCATGCCGAGCATGGGGAACCCGAGGCCGGCCCCAACGGAGGAAAAGTCATCCATGAAGTCGAACCCCACCTCGAGTTCTTCGTGAACAAAGACCGCAAGGTCCGGATCACGGCCCTGGACAAGGACGGGAAAGCCGTCCCGATCGCAGCGCAATCGGTGAAAGTCACGGGCGGCGACCGCTCCAATCCAACCCGTATGTCCTTCGCCAGAGAAGGTGACGTCCTCGTCTCCGACATCGCGTTTCCCGAAGGCAACGACTTCCCCGTCGTAGTCCAGATCAAGGCGACTCCCGATGCGAAGACCGTCATCGAGAAGTTCAATCTGAACATGAACGATTGCCCGACCTGCGAGCACGCGGAATACGCTTGCACCTGCGATCATGATGGCGATGAAAGTGGCCACGAAGGCCACGATCATTGATCCGACCGACCCGTCGCCTCCGATGGCCATCCGTCGGAGGCGTTGTTGAAACCAACTTCCCGGAAATCCACATGCACCGACAGACCCACGAAATCAAAAAATCCGATTGCGGCTGCGAGCACGGCCACGGATCGGAAGCCCTGCCACAGAGACCCCTGATCGCGGCTGCCGGCATTTTCACAGGGCTTGGGCTGGGCATGAAATGGAGCGGGATTCCCGAGCCTTGGCCGATGGTCGCATTCGCGTTCGCCACACTTTCGGGTGGAGCGCTGGTGTTTCCCGCCGCCTGGAAGGCAATGGTGAAATTCAAGCTCGATATGAACGTCCTCATGTCCGTCGCGGTCATCGGCGCCTGGATCATCGGGGAGCACGCGGAAGCGGCCGCCGTGGTCTTCCTTTTCGCCCTCTCGGAATGGCTCGAAGGCCTCAGCGCCGAGCGCGCCAGGAATGCCGTCCGCTCGCTGATGTCCCTCACACCGGAGACCGCCTTGCGGAAAACCGAGGACGGGGCTACCCGGGAGATCCAAGCCTCTGAGATCGCCGTCGGTGATCTCATCCTCGTCCGCAGCGGGCAGAGGATCCCGCTCGATGGGGAAGTCTCCGGCGGACGCTCCGCCGTCAACCAAGCTCCCATCACCGGCGAATCCGTTCCCGTGGAAAAGGAACCGGGGGACGAAGTCTTCGCCGGGACGGTGAACGGCGAGGGATCCTTGGAAGTAAAGGTCACCAGGATCGCCTCGGATTCCACCCTCGCACGCATCACCCGGCTGGTCGGGGAAGCCGAAGAAAGCCGCGCACCCACCCAGCGTTTCGTGGACAGATTCGCCGCCATCTACACCCCGTTCGTTTTCATCGCGGCCATTCTTACCGCCCTGACCGCTCCCCTGTTCTTCGGCGCGGATTGGCAACCGTGGATCTACAAAGCGCTGGCCCTGCTGGTCATCGCCTGTCCGTGCGCACTCGTGATCGCCACTCCTGTCTCCATCGTTTCAGGACTCACCGCTCTCGCGCGGAGGGGGGTCCTCGTCAAGGGCGGCACCCATCTGGAGTCCTTGGGGAAACTCAAAGCCCTGGCCGTGGACAAGACCGGCACCATTACCGAGGGGAAGCCGAAAGTCATCGAGGTCCGCTCCCTTTCCGATCAATCCGAAGACCACATCCTCGCACTGGCGGCCTCCATGAATGGCCACTCGGAACATCCCATCGCCCGCGCCGTCCTCGAACGGGCGGAGTCGGCGGAAACCACCATCCCCCTGTCCACCGATTACAAATCCATCGCTGGCCAGGGGGCCGAGGCGGTCATCGACGGGAAAACCTATTTTGTCGGTAACCATCGGCTCGTCCACGCCAGCGGACTTTGCGGAGAACAGCTTGAGGCGAAACTCACCGGAGTGGAGTCGAAAGGCCTCTCCCTCGCCGTCCTCGGGCGGCGCCCGTCCGGCGACGATCCCGGCCAGATCCTGGGCCTGATTTCCATCGGCGACGCACTCCGGCAAGATGCCCGCGAAGCACTCGCCGCCCTCTACGACGCGGGTGTGGAAAGGATCGTCATGCTCAGCGGGGACAACCAGCGCACCGTCGATGCCATCTCCGAACAAGCGGGTCTCGACGAAGCCTCCGGCGACATGATGCCGGAGGACAAGGTCACCCGCCTCAGGGAAATGATCGCACGGCACGGACAGGTCGGCATGATAGGCGATGGCGTGAATGACGCCCCCGCCATGGCCATCGCCTCCGTCGGCATCGCCATGGGCGCGATAGGTAGCGATACCGCCATCGAGACCGCGGATGTCGCCCTCATGGAGGACGATCTCGGGAAACTCGCCGAGGCAATCCGGCTCGGGAAGCGGACCCTCGGGATGATCCGTTTCAATATCGCCTTCGCACTCCTCGTCAAAGCCGTTTTCCTCATCCTCACCTTCGCAGGCCATGCCTCCCTCTGGATGGCCATCCTCGCGGATACGGGAGCCACCCTCCTGGTCATCGTGAACTCGCTCAGACTCCTGGCTCCGTCCACCGGGAACCGGAACAATCGCCACTAACGGAAGCACGGAACAAAAAAACTCCCCCTCGATGGGCAGTCCGTCTCCGCCACCGGCGGCGACCGCCCCACCTGCATTAAGAACCCTGTATCTCCTCGTCAAAACCCGAATCCTTGTAAAGGTCGATCCAGTATATACGGATTCGTTCATCGTCCCCGGCGTCGAAGAACTCACGGTCAAACATACCACCAGCGCCTTCGATCATCCTTCTCGAAGGCAAGTTCGAAACTCCGCATGTCATCATCGCGGCTGTCACCCCCAGTCCTTTCAGGTGCTCCAGCCCGGCGAGGAAGAGCGAGGTGCCGTATCCGCACTGCCTGAATCTCGGGGCGACAGCATAACCGACGTGACCTCCACGGATCCGTAAGTTTTCGTTCAGGCAGTGCCTCACGCTGCAGCGACCGATCGTGATCCCGTCGAGAAAGCCATACAGCATCGTATGGGGAACCCATCCTTCCCTCATGTTTTCCCCTTCGTATTCGTTTTCCAGAATGCGGATGTGATCGGCGTGACTCATCCCTTCCTTCCACGCAAACGAATGCCAGGCCGGGTCCTCTCCACCCCATTCTATCACCCCGGCCAGAAAGGCATCCTCGTCATCGAGTGTCAGTTGGCGGATTTCAAGATTTCCCATATGCCCGGCGATCCCTCGGACCGAAGTGCTCAGGCTACTTCTTCTCACATACCAGTCAAGATCTCGCCCACCACAACAACCCAAGCCACCCACAAACGGACCGCGGGTTTTCAGCCCGCCCCAGAACCCAAGCCCCCTCAAATCCACTCCGCACGAATCAGTTCCGCCTGCATCAGCACCGTCTCCACCGTATCCTTCCCAAGGTCCGGCGGGTAAACCTATTTGTTCAGGATAGGACTCACCATCACACTGGTCCCCGCCCGCGCGCTTTCGCGCAGCGTCCAGCCAATCGCCACGCTCTGCCTCACCTTCGTGATCAGCTTCACCGCAATCACCTCGAGCTTGTCATCCCTCATCGCCTCCTCCGGCAGATCCGGATTCAGCGAAAGGAGCGCTGCCTTCAGGCGGCGAGTCAAAACCACCTCCCGCTTCCCCTCCCGCCCGAGGTCACTAACAGCACCTTGCCACTCCCCGAAGCAACTCATCACATCCCACCCCCCCAGCTCATGCCGCACGAGCTGGATCGCAGGCTGCTCGACCAGGCGGTCTTCGGTGTAGGTGGACACTAGTGCTTACTTGAATCGTTGTTGAATATACTCGAGGGACTGACTCGCTGGTAGCGCTGGAGAGGACGCGCCGGCACGAATGTAGAACTCCTCCCCACCACCGTTTTTGAGAAATATCGGCTTGTCACTTGGACGGCACTCTACAGCGAGGAATCGTTTGCTCTCGATCTCGCCACACTCGATTTTAAGACATGCAAACACTGGCGTGCCTAGGCGATTCTTGATCAAATTGTCGAGGTGCAGGACAAGCTAGTCCTCATTTGCAAACTGGTCGGCATCAAGTCCGACGACATCTCCCTCATCATTTACTCCTACGAAGAGTGTGCCTCCCTCCTGCGAATTGAGAAACGCTGCCAAAGTCTTTAGAACGGCATGTTCCATCTTTGGATCGTTCGATCCTGTGTGGAGATTCATGCGCAGCGTGGCCTTGAATTCGATCTGCATTCCCTCACCACGAGCGATGCGATCCTCGAAGGTGTCTTGAGTAACTTCCACCACCTTTCCGTGAGTCAGACGATTGAAGCCGTCCGCAAGACGCTGGATATCTGGCAGTCCGATATCTCCCATCTCAATGTCATCGATCAACTTCGAAAGTGAATATCCAACTTCTTTAAATAGGGTCGTGCTCATGTCAGCATTACTGTGATTTTTGTCTTGTGCCGCCTAGCAGTTTCGGAAGGAGATCGCGGGCGGGTCGGAGAGTTTGGTTTGAGAGTGTTAGAAGGCGCGCTTGTGCGAGCATTGTTCTCGCGACATCCTGAAATTTTCTTTGTATCGCTATTGGCGGGATCAAAGAGGCAAGACTGTGTGTGTCGTTGCGGTTCAATGTCGGCACGGCTGCGCCTGAGTTGGAACGTTTGAGATCCATGGCTGACAATGGAATGCAAGCATACAGAGGTTCTGACTTCGGAAACGCTTTTACCCAGAGTGCGGTATTCAGCGGCCAGAAGTCTTCGTGGATGAAGATGACTTGTCCGATTGTGCGTGAACGCCCGGTTACGATCCCAGGCCCCTTCACTTTAGCTTCGTTGTGGTAGCCGGTAATTCCAAAAACCGCGTGGATAGGTATCTCGCCACCCTCACGCTTAACTTTCGCCAAATCAAAGCCACGTTGTAGTACCGGGCCATCTTCCAGCCGGCCTACCTCCCACCCTTCCGGAATCCGGCCGACTTCGGAGTCTTTGAAGGTTGCGGATTCGTGGCCGGGGAAGCGGAAGTGGACGAACCACTCGCGGTAGAAGGATTGCGCCTTCTGCTCCAGGATCTTGATGCGGCGCAAGTTGTCTTCGATCAGGTCGTCGTAGGCCGAGAGGGTGCCCGCCGCATGGGAATCCGTATCGCCTATCTTCCGACGTGATTCCGTCTGCGGTTTCCGCTCCTTCTCCACCGCCGCATAGCGCAGGAAGATCGGCCTGAGCACGCTGGGCGAGTATCGATGAGCACCTCCGCGCTCACCTTTCGGGAAGGGGAAAATCCGGGACTCCTGCTTTTGGCGCGGTATTCTGTTAGAGGTCCAGTTTGTGATCTCGTGATCTCGTGATCTGAAGAGGATGGCGGGCGGCGAGCGGGAATTAGGCCGTACCTTCGAGCCTTTGATTTCCCTTCAATCCGAAACCCCGAGCGGCAGTTCCTTTGGCCTTAGGCTACGATTGAATGTCCCTTCGGGGCGGAAGATTGCGGTTTGCTTCCACCGGGATCATATCAGGCCTCGGCCAGCGCCTTCCCTATTCCCTTCACTTTCGCGGTATTCTCGTCGTTCAACAAACTCCCATCCTCCGCGAATGCCTCATGCGCTTTCGGAAGACTGAATTGCTCATCCATTACGGTGATCCGGATATTTCCGAGAAACTCCCGGAGGAATCCGAGACTTCTCGATCCCCCGTAGCCACCAGGTGAGGCGGAGATGATCGCGGCCGTTTTCCCGGCCAACACGGAGAGCGGTTCCTCGTCCTCCGAGTCCGCCCGGGAAACCCAGTCGATCGCGTTTTTCAACGCACCAGTGATCATGCTGTTGTATTCGGGCGATGCGATGAGTAGCGCGTCGTGCTCCGCGAAAAGCTGTTTCAATTTCCGAGCACCTTCCGGCTTCCCCGAAGCATCCTCAAGATCTTGATCAAACAGGGGCATGGGGAAATCGCTCAATGAGATCACAGTAACCTTCGCGCCAGCCTCTCCGGCCCCTTCCGCAGCGATCGTCACCAGTTTCTGATTGAACGACTCCGCCCGCAAGCTCCCGCTGAATGCCAGTATCTTTTTCATCTCCGGAGTCTCATGCGGTTGTCGAATTTTGAAAGTTGAATTTCAGAGGGCCGGATAGTCGGTGTATCCCTCCGCTCCCGAGGCATAGAACGTTTCAGGAACCGGCTCGTTGAGCGCGGCACCGCTGCGAAAACGCTCGACCAGATCGGGATTCGCGATCGCCAGCTTGCCGAACGCCACCGCATCCGCCTTCCCGGCCGCGATCACCTCCCGAGCCTTGTCCGCCGTGAAATTCTCGTTCGCGACAAACGTTCCGCCAAACGCCTGCTTCATCGTCGGACCGAGCGGTTTCTCGTCGAAATTCTCCCGCGCGCAGAGAAACGCCAACCCGCGTTTTCCCAATTCCCCCGCCACTTTCGTGAAAAGCCCGGCGAGATCAGCATCCCCCATATCGTGCGCGTCCGCCCTCGGAGCGAGGTGCATCCCCACCCTGTCCGCTCCCCACACGGCTGTCACCGCATCGGTCACCTCCATCATGAAGCGCATGCGGTTCTCCACGCTGCCTCCGTATTCGTCGTCCCTTTTGTTTACGGAATCCTGGAGAAACTGGTCCACCAGGTATCCGTTCGCGCCGTGGATCTCCACCCCGTCGAACCCGGCCTCAAGCGCGTTCTCCGCACCAAGCTTGTACTGGCCCACTACCTCCCGGATTTCCTCCAGGGAGAGCGCACGGGGCTCCACGAATCCTTTTTCCGGGCGCACCAGGCTGACATGACCCGCCGGCCTGACCGCGCTCGCGGAGACTGGCGTCCTCCCATCCAGATAGATCGGATCCGACATGCGCCCCACATGCCAGAGCTGGAGCAGGATCTGCCCGCCCTCCGCATGCACCCGCCCGGTGATCTTTCTCCACCCTTCCACCTGCGCGGCGGACCAGATTCCCGGCGTATCCGGATATCCCACTCCCATCGGGTCCACGGAAGTCGCCTCGGAAAGGATCATGCCGAAGCCCGCCCGCTGCCCGTAATATTCCTCCATCAGCGCGTTCGGCACCCTCCCCTCGGAGGCCCGGCAACGGGTCAGCGGCGCCATCACGATCCGGTTCGGCAATTTCAAAGCTCCGGCCACCAACGGTTCAAACAACACATCCTTCATAGGCCGGACAAAGACACGCTATCGTTGGCAGGGTCAAAGAAAATTCTTTTCGTGGGATCCGGGACTCTTCGGAAAAATTTGAAGTTTAAAATTTGAAGTTTCAGTTAGTATCCGCGCATGACCTCTTTCCTGATTACCTGCAGCTACGCCACATGCGCCATTCCGGAGGCGCAGCGAGAGCTCTTCCGCGGCTCTGAAGACCTCGTCACATCCGGGGAAGGCTGGGAGCCCGGCTCACTCAATCTCGCCCAAGGTCTCGCCATGAAACTCAGTACCCCCTTGATCCACGGGGAAGTCTCACGCCTGCTCATCGATCTGGAAAAAGACGGCTCCGACCGCTGGAGCAGGATCACGGAAAAGCTTCCGGAGCCCACACGGGTCAAACTCATCGACCGCCATGAGAGGAAGTTCCGCCAGGCGATCAACCTCCGCGCCACGGAGGACTTCAAACGGAACGACTCCATCACACATATACTGATCCATACCGCACCCATCGCCGATGGGCAGATCCTCCTCGAATACGGCCCCTCCACAGCGGCGGAGAAACTCGCGAAGGACATCGTCTCGCGCCTCCCCTCGAACGAGATCGAATCCATCGCGCGCAGAGCGGAGTCCAACGGCGCTCTCGTCAACTGGGTTTCGGGAATCATCCCCCCGGGGAAATATCATTTCATCCGGCTCACCGTCTCGCAGTCCTTTTTCCTCAGATCCGTCCCCCTGCGTTGGGAGACCATGAAAAAGTCCCTGATCCAATCCGTTTCCGCGGCAGCCGTCACCGCGAACGCATAATACCGCCACCCACAAGACAGCACTCCCCACCGGTGCGCTCTAGGATAGCGATGGTGGCAAAAGTCCAAGGTAGTGCGGGTTGGGCGCCGGGGTAGCCCGCCCTGTCCTGCTGCGGACAAGGCCGCGAGAATCCCCGGACGAGTTAGCCCCATCGGCAGAAGTTTTGATCCGAAGCCGATTTTTTTATGACGTGATACGCATCCATAGTTCGTCGCGCGGGGTGGTGGTCCAGCCAACCGGGCAATAAGCAGTCGCCTTGATTTCTGAAAGTCTGGTTATGGCAAATGCCAAGACAAACAAAACCCGAAATGAAAAACCTAAGAAACATTGGAAAGCTGATGCGAGGACCGGGCGCGTGCCTAGCCGCCTTCGCAGCTATGCCGCTGATGGCGGCGGACTATTGTTTGGCTGTGGACGGATCAAACTCCACCACCACCACCGGCACTCAGTCCGATCCCTTCAGACTGCCCTCCCGCACGCAAGACCGTGGCCCTCCGCCACCGTGCCGATCCCGTCCACACCAACAAACGCGGTAGGGAGCCGCAGCTCGTTTCGGAAAAAAACGTTTCGTTCTTTTGCTCCCACCCGACGATTGGCGGAGGAAAAAACCGCTTTCGATACGGCCGCCGCCGAAGGAAAAACGACCTTCGTTTTCCCATTATCGAAACACCGCCACCAGCGCCCCGCCATCTACAACGTCAACGAGACAATCCGCGTGCACGGCTCTGTCACCAATGTTGTCGGAATGTATTCGGACATCGCGCTCACACCCTCACTCGCGGATAGCGCAAAGCCGCTCTTTTCCGTGGAAAATATTACCGGTCCCGGCATCCGTTTCGGGTCGTTCAACGTCTCATCCGGCTGGCCTCCCAAGGAAAACTTCGTCTCCGTCCACAACGCGGGCGACAACACCATCATCCTCACCCACACCGGCCTCGGCGGCAAGGCCCACACCAATGAACCGGGAAAAGGGAAGCTCTTCATCGAGAACTTCTGCGCCAAAGGCTGGGACTTCAAAGGCACCAAAGTCTGGGCACGCCAGCTCAATCCCGAGTCCGGCGGCGCGGATGTCGATTACGGCGCGATCAAGCACTCACTCGGAAACATCGAGGCCACCGGCACCGATCTCTGGATCCTTGGATTGAAAACCGAGGGTAAAAAAACCGCCCTCGCCATCCACGACAATTCCCGCGCGGAGATCATCGGAGGATTCATCTTCCCCTACCGCAACACCGTCCAGGACGTCCCGGGATTCCTTGTGGAAAAATCCGCAATCACAGCCAGTTTCGTCAACGACCAGAACCGCTACAAGCCCGTCTTCCGAATCAAAAACGGAGACAACTCCAGAGACATCTCCAACGACGGAACCGTCCACATCTGGGGCGGCAACGGCCTGATCGTCCCGCTTTTCGTCACTCCCTAACGCTAGATTGGAACTCGAAGGATTCCCGGAAATTTTGCGTCAGCTCGATTCTCCGGGCAATCTAGGGCGCTCTCGCACCCGACGCCAGGGCGTTGACGGCTTCCCCCTTCACCGCCAAACTCATCCCATGAACCGACGCCACTTTGTCCGCTCCTCCCTCGCCTTCGCCGCCGCACTGCCTGCCACCACCTACGCCGCGACGACAACTACCGCCCGTAAGTTCACCCTCGCCCTCACGCCCGACAGCATCGGCGTCGCCGTGAAAAGCCAACTTGAACTCAACGCGCTTGCCTCGCGCCACGGCTTCGAATCGGTCGAACCCCGCGGCGCGGAACTCGCCGAAGCGTCCCCGGCCCAGCTCGAGGAAATCCTCAAAGACCTCACCGCCAAAAAGCTCGCCTGGTCCGCAACAGGACTGCCCGTCGATTTCCGCAAGGACGAAGCGTCCTTCCGCAAGGCCCTCGAAGGACTGCCCCGCATCGCCGCCGCACTGCAGAAAGCGGGCGCAAACCGCATGGGCACCTGGTTGATGCCCAGCCACTCCGAGCTGACATACCTCACAAACTTCAAGCAACACGCCGACCGTCTCCGCGAGATCGCAAAGATCCTCGCCGACCACGAAATCCGCCTCGGACTCGAGTATGTGGGAACCCAATCCCTCCTCGTCGGGAGCCGCTACCCGTTTCTTCACACCCTCGCCGAGACCCGCGAGCTCATCTCCGAAATCGGCGCGGAAAATGTCGGCCTCATCCTCGATAGCTGGCACTGGTGGACCGCCGGCGACTCCGCCGAGGATCTCCTTTCGCTGAAGAACGAGGACATCGTCAGCGTTGACATCAACGACGCCCCCCGCGGCCTTGAAAAGCGTGACCAGATGGACGGCTCCCGGGAGCTTCCCGCCTCCACCGGAGTCATCGATATCGCGCCCTTCATGAAAGCCCTCATAGAAATCAACTACGATGGTCCGGTCCGGCCCGAACCGTTCAACAAGGCACTCAACGAACTCGGAAACGAAGAAGCCTGCGCCCGAACCATCGTCGCGATGCGGAAGGCGACTGAGCTGGGAATGAAAGGCTGAACAAACCTCTACACCGCGGCGCATCACGCTTTGAGAATCCACACCGTTTCGGGTGAACGCGTGACTCTACCCAATCCGGCCAGTTTGGAGTGCGGACGGCTTGCCTCCGCTTTGGGGCTGGAGGGCTTGCCCTCTGCGGCGCGGAGCGACAGGCCGGGAACGGAGCGCACCGAGCCGACCCCGTGAGGCAAGCCTCACTAGTAAAAGCGGAGGCAAGCCGTCCGCACTCCATATTTCACAAATCCTGATACCTGCCAGTATAGCCACCCGCTCCATCACCAATATTGTCAGCATGTTTTCAGACATCACCCCTCACGATCCCCCCGCCTCCCCGAGCGGTATTCGCTGGGAGTAGAACCGATCAGCTTCCGGAAGCTCCTGTTGAAAAACGAGATCTGACCGAATCCACAGCCGTAGGCGATCTCCGTTACCGTCTTCCCCGTTTCCTGCAATTCGCGGCACGCTGTCTCAACGCGCAAACAGAGCAGGAACTCGCTGAAACTCCTTCCCACATGAATGCGGAACTGGCGGCCGAACGTCGCCCGGCTCATCCCTGTCAGATCCAGCAACTCTTCCAGATTCATCCTGCCACGGAAGTTCTCAATCACATATCCGTGGGCCTTCTCCATCGCCGCCCGATGAACGGAGCGCTCCGCAAGCGAAAAGGATTTCCTGGAAATCATCATATCCCCACTCCGTTCCCTACCTGACAGGTGTCCCAAAATCCCGAACAGCCCGCCCAGTCGTTCCATCCCGCCCATTGCCGCCATCTCCTCCATCACTCCGATGATTTTTCCGGCATTCCTGCCCCTGAATCGGAGGCCTCTTGATGCGTTCTTCATCAGCCCTTGCACACCGGCGCTCTCCGGAAACGACCAGAACGCATGCCCTCGCGGAAAATTCCATTGGATCGAAATTCCGGAGCTAGGGCCATCCACATGCCAGTAGTGCGGCAGGTTCCCACCCAGCAGAACCAGATCCCCGCCGCCGAACGACGAGATCCCGTCCCCCACGAAGCGCGTCCCCCTGCCCTCCCGGAACCATGTCAGTTCCATCTCCGTGTGGTAATGCCAGTGCCCGCCCTCTCCGCTGATGGATTCCACCACCCCACTCGCTCCCACACTCTCCACCTCCCCCAGATTTTCCGCCCAGCGAATCAGCCGGAACGACTGTCCGCCCGGCATCCTGATGTTTTCTCTCAAAGCCTTCACCAACATCTTTCTGCAACGAAATGGCTCCTCAACCAACCAGAATGATCCGATAGTGCCAATTTTTGAGCCAACATGGGTATCCGGTTTCCCGGTCCGCTGCTGGAATACATCCCTCATGAATACAAATCCTACCGACTACCGCTTCTCCTTCGGCCCATGGAATATCAGCGAGGGCGCGGATCCCTTCGGCCCCGATGTCCGCCCGGCTTTTGCCCACGAGGAAAAATACGCACTCTACCGCCAGCTCGGGTTCGAAGGCGTGCAGTTCCACGATGACGATGTCGTTCCGGATCTCGACTCCCTCTCTCCCGACCAGATTTCCAAGAAAGCCGCCGAGGTGAAAACCATCCTCGCAAACGAAGGTCTCACCCCGGAATTCGTCGCGCCCCGCATGTGGTTCGCCAAGGAAACCGTCGATGGCGGCTACACCTCGAACAGCGCCTCCGACCGCGCCTACGCATGGGACCGCACCGCCAAATCCATCGACATCGCAAACATGATCGGCTCCAAAGCCATCGTCCTCTGGCTCGCCCGCGAAGGCTCTTACATGCGCGAGGCGAAGGACGCGAAACTCGCCTACGAGCGCATCCTCGAAACCATCGATAAAATCCTAGCCTACGACAAAAACATCGAAGTCTGGATCGAGCCAAAACCCAACGAACCAACCGACCAGGCATACGTCCCAACCATCGGCCACACCCTCGCCCTCTCCTACGCATCCACCAACCACACCCGCGTGAAAGGCCTCATCGAATCCGCCCACGCCATGCTCGCCGGCCTCGATGCTTCCGATGAAATGGCCTTCGCCCTCGCCCACGACAAACTCGCCTCCGTCCACCTCAACGACCAGAACGGCCTCAAATACGACCAGGACAAAAACTTCGGAGCCGCCAACCTCCGCGCCGCCTTCAACCAAGTCCGCGTCCTCGAATCCGCAGGCTACGGCTCGCGTGGCGAATTCATCGGCCTCGATGTCAAAGCCGTCCGCACCCAGCTCGGCTCCCCCGTCACCGCACACCTCACCAACAGCCGCGATATTTTCCTCCACCTCGTCGAAAAATCCCGCTCTTATGACGAGACCCTCGTCGCCCAATACCGCGAAGCCCGCGACTACGAAGCCCTCGAGTCCTACACCATCCGCCACCTCCTCGGCATCCAATCCTGAAAACTGAACCCTGAAAACTAGCAAACTTTCCCGATGAAATTCCGCCTAAACCGCCTCTTCAACGCCAAGTCCAACCGCTGCTTCGACGTCGCCGTGGATCACGGCTTCTTCAACCAATCCGGCTTCCTCCAGGGAATCGAAAACATGGAGGAGGTCGTCAAAACCCTCGTCGATGCCGGTCCCGATGCCGTCCAGCTCACCGTCGGCCAAGCCCGCCACCTCCAGTCCCTTCCCGGAAAGCAGAAGCCCGCCCTCGTCCTCCGCACCGATGTCGCCAATGTCTATGGCAAGGAATTGCTGCCAACGAGTTTCAGCCTCATGATCGAGGAAACCATGCTCCAGGCCGTCCGACTCGATGCAGCCTGCGTCTGCGTGAACCTCTTCCAAATCCCCGGTGCACCCGAAGTCCACGCCCAGTGCGTCGAAAACATCCTCCGCCTCAAACCCCAGGCCGACTACTACGGCATGCCCATGATGGTCGAGCCCCTCTGCTTCCGCCCCAACGAAGAAGCCGGCGGCTACATGGTCGATGGCGACCTCGATAAAATCACCCACCTCGTCCGCCAGGCCGTAGAACTAGGAGCCGACGTCATAAAAGCCGACCCCACCGACGACGTCTCCCAGTACCACAAAGTCATAGAAATCGCCTCCGGCATCCCCGTCCTAGTCCGAGGCGGAGGCCGAGTCTCCGACGAAGTCATCCTCCAAAGAACCCGCGACCTAATAACCCAAGGAGCCTCCGGCATCGTCTACGGCCGCAACGTAATCCAACACCCCAACCCAAAACAAATCACCCAACAGCTAATGGAAATCGTCCACGCATAACGTAGCTGCTGCGTCTCGCAGCAGGCCGTGGTCACCCCGTCTCGGGGTGACACGCCGGGCGTAGCTGGGGATTCCAGCCCCAGGCCGTTCAGGGGGATTCCAGCCCCCTGCCCAACCTCTCCTCACTTCTCACTCAGCACTTTCCCCATGCTCCAAAAACTCACCACCCTCCTAGGAGCCGAAAACCTCCTAACAGCAAAGGAAGACCTCATCCCATACAGTTTCGACGGCACCGCCACCTTCCGCCAACTCCCCCTAGCCGTAGCGTTTCCCAAAACAACCGAACAAGTTTCCGCATGCGTAAAACTAGCCCAGGAAACCGCCACCCCCATCATCACCCGAGGCTCCGGCACCGGCCTCTCCGGCGGCACCGTCCCCACCCCCGGCGCCGTCATCCTCTGCCTCGTCCACATGACGGAAATCATCTACGTCGATTCCGCCAACCTCACCCTCCGCGCCCAGCCCGGAGCCATCACCGCCGACATCGACGCAGCCGCCTCCGCCCACGGCCTCTTCTACCCGCCCGATCCCGGCTCCATGAAAATCTCCACCATCGGTGGAAACGTCGCCGAAAACTCCGGCGGTCTGCGCGGCCTCAAATACGGAGTCACCCGCGACTACGTCATGGCTCTAACAGTCGTCCTCCCGGACGGCACCATCGCCACCTTCGGAAACGCCTGCGTCAAAGACGTCGCCGGTTACTCCATGAAAGACCTCTTCATCGGCTCCGAAGGCACCCTCGGCATCATCACCGAAGTCCTCCTGAAACTCGTCCCCCGCCCCGCCGCCCGACGCACCATGCTCGCCACCTTCGCCAGCATGGAAGCCGCCGCCCAAACCGTTTCCGCCATCATCGCCGCCCGCATCATCCCCTGCACCCTGGAGTTCCTCGACCAGATGACAATCCGCTGCGTTGAGGACTATACGAAGATGGGTCTCCCCACCGATTGCGCCGCCCTCCTGCTCATGGAAACCGACGGCCACCCCGCCGCCGTCGCCGACGAAGCCGATAGAATGGCCACCATCGCCCAGCAAAACGGAGCCTTGAAAGTCACCACTGCCGCCACCGAAGCCGAATCCCTCCAGCTCGCCTCCGCCCGCCGCACCGCCTTTTCCGCCTTGGCCAGAGTCAGCCCACCACCATCCTCGAGGATGTCACCGTCCCCCGCACCCACCTCGCGGAAATGGTCGGCTTCATCGCCAGAACCGCCGCCGACCTCGGCCTCACCGTCGGCACCTTCGGCCACATGGGCGACGGCAATCTCCACCCCACATTCCTAACAGACGAACGCGACGAACCCGAAATGAAAAAAGTCCACCAAGCCCTAGACCTCATCGTCACCAAAACCCTCTCCCTAGGCGGCACCATCACCGGCGAGCACGGCATCGGCCTAGCCAAAAAGCCATGGCTCAAACAACAGCTAGGCGACGCCTCCCTGAACCTAATGAAACAATTCAAACAAACCATAGACCCCAAAAACCTCCTAAACCCTCAAAAAATCTTCGATTGAAAATTGGAACGCGGACTTTAGTCCGCCGCACTGCCCCGTCTTCCTCTTCCTTGAGAGTTGAATTTTGAAAGTTGAAATTTCATGTCCCTCAAAACCCTAGATTTCTCCATCCTGCAACAGTGCATGCACTGCGGCATGTGCCTGCCCACATGCCCAACCTACGACACCACCAAACGCGAGCGCAACTCCCCCCGCGGCCGCATCGCCCTCATGCGCTCCGTCGCCACCGAGGAACTCCCCATCACTAAATCCTTCGCCGAGGAAATGTCCTACTGCCTAGGCTGCCTCGCCTGCCAGACCGCCTGCCCCGCCGGAGTCGATTACGCCACCCTCTTTGAAACCGCCCGCGCCGACATCGAAGAATCAAAAATCACCGCCGCCCCCACCCGCTCCCTCTACCGCTTCCTCACCCTCGATCTCCTCTTCACCCGCCCCCGTCTTCTAAGAATTTTCGGAAAAACCCTCCGCCTCTACCAAACATCCGGATTGGAAAGCATTGTCAGGAAACTCCACCTGACAAAACTCCTCCCCACCGATCTCCGCCGCCTCGAACCCCAGACACCCCGCATCTCGGAAAAATTTTCCAACGAGCTGATCGACCCGATCGAATCTCCTTTGGAGTGCGGACGGCTTGCCTCCGCTTTGGGGCTGGAGGGCTTGCCCTCTGCGGTGCGGAGCGACCTTCCGGCGAATCCATCCACAAGCCTCGACCCAGTGAGGCAAGCCTCACTATCGAAAGCGGAGGCAAGCCGTCCGCACTCCAAAACAAAAAAAGTAGCCCTCCTCACCGGCTGCATCCAGGACCTAGCCTTCTCCCAAATCAACCGAGACACCGCCGATGTCCTCCTCGCCAACGGTTGCGAAGTCCACACCCCGCCCGTCCAGCCCTGCTGCGGCTCCATCCACTCCCACAACGGAGAAACTGACCTCGCCCGCGAAAACGCCCGCCGCCTCATCGACCTCCTCCCGCCCGAAAACTTCGACGCCATCATCTCCAACGCCGGTGGCTGCGGCTCCCACCTCCGCCACTACGGCCACCTGTTGGAAAACGATCCCGCCTACGCCTCCCGAGCAAAACTCTGGGACAAAAAGCTCAAAGACATCCACGAATTTCTAACAGAAATCAAACTCCGCCCCCCAACCGCCGCCCCATTTCCAGAAAGCACGAAAGTCACCTACCACGATTCCTGTCACCTCACCCACGGCCAGAAAGTCACCCTCCAGCCGCGCCACATCATAGCCCTCATCCCCGGCCTTGAGCGCATCGAGCTCCCCGAAGCCAACTGGTGCTGCGGCTCCGCCGGTGTCTATTCCATCACCCAGCCCGAGCAAGCAGCACTCCTCTTGGAAAGGAAAGCCAAGCACATCCAAGCCACCAACGCCGAAGTCCTCCTAACCGCCAACCCCGGCTGCCACCTCCAAATCCAATCCGCCCTCCCCCACCTCAAAATTCTCCATCCCATCTCCCTCCTGGCGCAAGCCTACACCAACGAGACAAAGAATTTTAACCACAGAGCGCACAGAGAACACAGAGTCCTAAATTCGGATCTCTAAATGCGTCGCAGCACTTGCTCTGTGTTTCCGTGATTTAAAATTTTCAAACCAAAATCTTTTCCGTGTTTTCCGTGGTCAAAAAATCTTCCTAACATCATGAACATCAACATAGCCATCATCGGTGGCGGCCTCATGGGTCGCGAAATCACTTCCGCCTTCGCACGCTGGTGCGCCCTCACAGACGTCCCCGTCACCCCCGTCCTCAAAGCCGTGGCTGATCTCAATCCGGAAACGTTGGCCTGGTTCAAACGCATCCCCACCGTCACCCAGATGGTCAGCGACTACCAGGAAATCCTCGCCAACCCGGAAATCGATGTCGTTTACGTGGCCGTCCCCCACCACCTCCACGAGAAAATCTACATCGACGTCCTCCGCGCTGGAAAAGACCTCTTGGCCGAGAAACCCTTCGGCATCGACCTCGCCGCAGCCGAAAACATCTGTGCCGTCATCAAGGAAACCGGTCGATTCGTCCGCTGCTCCTCGGAAATGCCGTTTTTCCCCGGCGGCCAGCGCGCCTTCGAACTCGCACGCTCAGGCACAATCGGACGCATCCTCGAAGTCGTCTCCGGCTTCCACCACTCCAGCGATCTCGATCCCACCAAAGCCGCCAACTGGAAACGCCTCAACGCCACCTGCGGCAAAGGCGGCGTCCTCAACGACCTCGGCATGCACGCATGCCACCTCCCGCTACGCCTAGGCTGGAAGCCCAACAAAATTTTCGCCCAACTCCAGAAAGGCTACCCCGAACGCCCCGATGGCAAAGGCGGCACCACCACTTGCGATACCTGGGACAACGCCCTGCTCCACACCTGGGCGGAAATCGAAGGCCACGAAACCCCCGTCCGCCTGGAAATGAAACGCCTCCAACCCGGAGCCACCAATACCTGGTTCATCGAGATCCTCGGCACCGATGGCGGTGTCCGCTACTCCACCGCCGATCCCAAAGCCCTCCACCTTTTCGAGCGCGGCAAGGAACAGTTCTGGAAACGCACCGACCTCGGCTTCGCCACCCCCTTCAAAACCGTCACCGGCGGCATCTTCGAACCCGGTTTCCCCGATGTCATCCAGCAGATGTGGGCCGCCTACCTCTCGGAACGTGAAGGTCTGTTAGGAAGCCGCTTCGGCTGCGCCACCCCGGAAGAAGCCCTGGCCTCCCACCAGATCTTCGCCGCCGCCCTCGAATCCCACGCAAACTCATCAGTAGTCCGTCTCTAGACCAAGGAGGGGCTGCATTCTGCTGCCCGGCAACCCAAGCACACTGGCGGAGTCTTCTCTTCTCCATTCTTCTCTGGCAGCAGAATGCAGCCACTCCTTGACCACCCAAGCAAAGTCACAAGAATCTGATCCGCGAAAATCCGCGTCAATCCGCGGTTCCTCTTCCCCAAAACCCAAGCCAACTTCATGAAATCAGGAATCCTCGCAGCCGGAAACTTCATCGTCGATAGAGTCAAACTCATCGACGCCTACCTTCCCAAGACACTCTCGCCTCCATCCTTTCGGAAACTCCTTCCAACGGCGGAGGTCCCTACAACGTTCTCACCGACCTTTCGCGGATGGGAGTTTCCTACCCGCTATCCGCCGCCGGACTCATCGGTGAAGATCCGGATGGCGCTTGGATCAGAAACCACTGCCGCGAGCACGGCATCGATACCGCTCTCCTCCAGGGAAGTCGCGATCACCCCACTTCCTACACCGACGTCATGACCGTGAAATCCACCGGCCGCCGTACTTTCTTCCATCAGCGTGGCGCCAACGCCGTCTTCACCGGAAACCACATCGATTTCACGAAAACCACCGCGCGCATCTTCCACCTCGGCTACCTGCTTCTGCTGGACCATCTCGATACTTTCGCACCCGACGGGAACACACACGCCGCCCACCTCCTCGCCCGCGCATCTTCCGCCGGACTCACCACCTCTCTCGATCTCGTTTCCGCCGCCCATCCGCAGTTCCGCGAAATCGTCCAGAGTTCGCTCCCGCAGACCGACTACCTCTTCCTCAACGAGATCGAAGCCGGAAACATCCTTGGAAAAACCGTTTCACCGGAATCCCCGGATGATATCGGCGGCGCAGCCGAGGCGATCCTGGCTCTGGGTGTGCGCAAGGCCGTCACCCTTCACACCGAGCACCATGCCGTGACAGCCACGGCCACCGGGGAATCCCACCACCA
The DNA here is from genome assembly GCA_963729485.1 of uncultured Verrucomicrobiae bacterium. GTDB lineage: Bacteria > Verrucomicrobiota > Verrucomicrobiia > Verrucomicrobiales > Akkermansiaceae > Luteolibacter. The sequence goes on along the minus strand of CAVSNV010000007.1, from coordinate 1,129,500 downwards.
GCCTTCGTTTCAGATTTCCCCCGAGCAAATCCAAGGTGCCAACGGTGCCGGAGACGCTTTCGCCGCCGGCTTCCTCCACGCGATCCATGAAGGAAATACGATTCCGGAGGCTCTGAGCCTGGCCGTGGAAACCTCCTCCCAATGCCTTACACACCCCACCCCGTCGGGCGGGATCGTAAAAACGGAACGCGGACTCTAGCCAGCCGTCCCCCTAGGTGCCGCGGTCGAGGCGCAGGAACTGATTGTCCCGTCCCGGGACAAAATCAATTCACGGAATATCTCTGGACATCTCAATTTACGACTATAATGTCGTGACATGTTTTTCGCCTCTAACATTTCACCACGACCGGACGCCACTGGAAAACGCACCCCACCGACCCTCTGTTTCTGAGTTTCCGACCTCCAAAGAATTTTTTCCATGAAATGCTACAAAAGACTCATCGTTCCCCTCGGCCTCCGCGATCTCGACAAAGGAGCCATCTGCTGGGCATCCCGCATCTCAGAACTCGCCGATTCCGAGCACGTCCTCTTCATCCACGCGCTCGACGCCCCGGATTTCCCCGAGGCAACCAAAGCCCGCTACCCTTGGCTGATGGCACCGCTGGACGAGTCGATCCAAGAGAAAATGAACTCCCTCGTGGAAGATTACTGGACCGGAAACCCCTCCGCGAAGCTTTCTTTCGAAGTGGCTACCGCTAAAAGCGACTCCATCGCCATCCTGGAAGCCATCATCCGCGACGACAGCGATCTTGTCATACTGGGCCGTGGCTCTTTCGGCGGCGGCATGGCCGTGAAGCTCGCCCGCAAATCCCCTTGCTCCGTCATGGCCATCCCCACCGATCATGCGAAGAAACTCAACCGCATACTCGTCCCTACCGATTTTTCCGACCAATCCCGGAACGCTCTCGATGTCGCGGTAGCCTACGCCGGCTCCGAAGGTCTCACCAACATCGACACCGTCCATGTCTTCAATCTCGGCACCGTCCACCACAAGGTATCCCTCCCCGAGGAGCAGCAATGCGCAATGGCCGAGCAACTGGCCTACGAACTCCACGAGGACTTCCTGAAAAAATCCGAACTCCTCGGTGTCAACGTCCTCCCGCATATCGTCTTCGATACCTCGGTCCCCATGGCAGCAAGCCGCCTTGCCCGCGAATTGAACACCGATCTCATCGTGACCTCCTGTCGCGGGAAGGGTGCCGTTTCCTCCTGGTTGCTGGGCAGCAACGCCGAATCGCTTCTCGAACACGCCCCGGTCCCAGTCATTGCCGCGAAAGTCAAAGGAACGGGACGGAATCTGCTTGAGTCCCTGCTCCACGGCTGAACCCTGTCACATACCGAATGCCTCTCGTCCTCACACTCGCCATCCTGCTGGTGGCCAGCGCCGCCGCACCTTTGCTGCGGCGCGTCCCTGTCCGGCTCCGCGTCTATCTGCTGCCAGTTCCCGCGCTCGCGGCTTTCCTACTGCTAGCCTCCACCGCGCCTTCGGTTTTCCAGGGAAACCTGCCTTCGCTCGAGGTCCCGTGGGTGCCCGCCATCGACCTGACATTCGCTCTCCAGCTCAACGGCTGGGGACTGCTGCTCGCACTCCTCGTCACCGGCATCGGCACACTCATTCTCGTTTACGCCACGGGCTACATGGGATCCCACCCCCAGGCCGCGCGCCTCTACTGCTACCTCTACGCTTTCATGTTCGCGATGGCCGGCCTCGCCATGGCGGACCACCTCCTGCTCTTCTTCATTTTCTGGGAACTCACCAGCATCACCTCGTACCTTCTCATCGGCTTCAACCACGCCGATCCCGGAGCCAGGAAAAACGCCCTCCAGGCACTCCTCGTCACCGGTCTCGGCGGCATGGCCCTGCTCGGTGGATTCATTCTCATGGCCGGTACCGCTGGCACTTGGCTAATCTCCGAGTTGGCCGCGAAAAGCCCGGAAATCCTCGCCTCGCCCCTCTATCCGGCCATCCTCGGCCTTGTCCTGACCGGGGCATTCACGAAATCCGCCCAGTTCCCGTTCTACTTCTGGCTGCCGAACGCCATGGCCGCCCCCACCCCGGTTTCCGCCTACCTTCATTCCGCCACGATGGTGAAAGCCGGGATCTTCCTCATGGGCCTCATGCTACCCGTTCTCGGTGGGACTCCGGCTTGGACGCTCATCCTCACCATCGCCGGTGGAATCACGCTCCTCATCGGCGGACTCTTCGGCATGCGCCAGACGGATCTGAAAAAAATCCTCGCCGGCACCACCCTAGCAGTGCTCGGCATGCTCACCTTACTTCTGGGAATCGGCACGGAGAAATCCGTCCTCGCCGCCGTCCTGGTCCTGCTCGGCCACGCCCTCTACAAGGCCACCCTCTTCATGGTCGCAGGCAGCATCGATCACGAAACCGGAACCCGCGATACCCGCATCCTCGGCGGACTGCGCTCGACCATGCCATTCACCGCCGCCGCCGCCGCTCTCGCCGCCTTCTCGAAGATGGGACTGCCACCCCTCTACGGATTTCTCGGAAAGGAATACGCCTATAAATCCACCCTCTCCTCGGGCGCGGACATCGCCCTCACTGCCACCCTCCTGGTAGGAAGTGCCATCCTCCTGGCCTTGGCGCTACGCACCGGAATCCTCCCCTTCTGGCAGAAGAAACCCACCGAATCCCTCCCGAAACATCCCCACGAAGCACCACCTTCCATGCTCGTCGGCCCACTCGTTCTCGCCGTCACAGGACTCATCGCAGGCATCCTCCCCTTCCTTTTCTCCCCCCTCGTCTCCGCAGCCTCCACCGCCGTCATCGGCTACCCGGTCGATCCGGTCGTGAAACTCTGGGCCGGCTTCAATCTCCCCCTCTTCCTCAGCGCCGTCACCCTCATCGTCGGCCTCCTCATCTTCCGTTTCCGCGAACGAATCTTCTCTCTCCAGAAGAAATTCACCCCTCCCGGAGCCGAGTCCGCCTACGATGCGATTTTCAAATCCGTCCTGGCCTTCGCCCGTTGGCAGACCCGCACCCTCCAGTCCGGCTATCTACGCAATTACCTGCTCGTCATCATCGCCGCCACCGGTGGCCTGATCCTCACAAAGCTCGTGCGCTTCGGCGGCTTCGCGGATGTCGCCATCGTCAACAGCCTTACCCCCACCGGCATAGTCATCGTAACCCTCATGATGGGAGCTACTATCCTTGCAGTAGTCGCAAAATCCCGACTCACAGCCCTCATAGCACTCGGCACCGTCGGCTACGGGGTCGCCCTCATCTTCGCCATCTTCAGCGCCCCGGATCTCGCCATCACCCAGATCCTTGTGGAAACCCTCACCGTCGTCCTCTTCGCATGGGTCGTCCACAAACTCCCCGAATACCGGGAACTCTCTTCCCGCCGCTCCAAGTTTTTCGACGCATCGGTTGCCTCGCTCGCCGGCGTCGTGGTCACCGTCCTCGTCCTGAAATCAAAATCCGTTTCCCTCGGCGAGCGCATGTCGGACACCCTCACGGAAATGTCCTACCCGCTCGCCCACGGCGCGAATGTCGTGAACGTCATCCTCGTGGATTTCCGCGCCTTGGATACCTGGGGAGAAATCTGCGTGCTCGCCATCGCCTCCATCGGTGTCTGGTCGCTCCTCGGAAAACACTTCGCGAAAACCGCTCCCTGACATGCCCTCCACCATCCTCAAAATCGCGAACAGGTATCTGGGAGTCATCCTGATCACCCTTTCGTTAATCGCCCTCTACCGCGGCCACAACTATCCCGGCGGCGGGTTCATAGGAGGTCTCATCGCCGCCTCCGCCATCCTGCTCCGCGCCCTTTCCCACGGTTGGCCTTCCGTAGTGGAAAGCCTCCGGGTCGATCCCATGACCCTCCTCGCCATCGGCCTCGCCCTAGCCATGCTTAGCGGCATCCCCTCCGTCTTCCTGGGCGATCCCTTCATGACCTCCGTCTGGGCTCCCACCTGGCAGATTCCCGTCCTGGGAAAACTGAAACTCGGCACCCCCCTCCTTTTCGATATCGGCGTGTATCTGGCCGTCATCGCCTTCACCATCAAATGCGCCATCGCCCTCGGCGAAGACGTATGCCCGGAACCCGAAAAACCGGACCAATAACATGGAACTCCTCATCGCCATCCTCATCGGCACACTCTTTGCCGCAGGCATCTACTGCATCCTTCGTAGATCCATCATGAAAGTCATCATCGGCATCATGCTGCTCTCCCAGGCTGCCAACCTCCTCGTCTTCGCCTCCGCCGGACTCACCGCCTCCGTCCCCGTTTTCGCCGATGGGAAAACCGGCACCGCCGCTCCCGGGCACGCCGATCCCATCCCGCAAGCGCTCGTCCTCACCGCCATCGTCATCGGCTTCGGTCTCGTCATCTTCTCCATCGCGCTGCTCCTGAAAGCATACCGCGCCGTGAAATCCGACGACATCAACTCCTTCAACCAGACCGATCGGATTTCATGATCTTCCTCCTCGCCTCCATCCTCATCCCCTTCACCACCGCACTGGTGTGCCTGGGGAACGGCAACCGCCCCACCGTCTCCCGCATCGCCGGCATCACCGGAGCCGCCCTCCTTCTCGTTTCCTCCGGATTTCTCCTGAAAGAAACCCTCGCCACCGGCTACATCGTCATCCAGGCGGGAAACTGGGCCGCCCCCTTCGGCATCACCCTCATCGCGGATGTCTTCAGCGCCTCCATGGTCTGCGTCACCGGAGTCGTCGCCCTCGCTTGCGCCATCTACTCCCTCCGAGGAGTCCCGGAAACCCTCGTCAGAAAACAATACTTCGCTCTCTTCCATTTCCTGATCATGGGCGTCAACGGAGCCTTCATCACCGGAGATCTCTTCAACCTCTACGTCTGGTTCGAGATCATGCTGCTCTCCTCCTTCGTCCTCATCACCATGGGCGGCGAGCGTGACCAACTGGAGGGCGGAGTCAAATACCTCGTCATCAACCTCTTTTCCTCCATTCTTTTTCTCTGCGGAATCGGCCTGCTCTACGGAAAGCTCGGCACCCTCAACATGGCGGACATCGCCTTCCAGCTTTCCAAAACGGACGATGCCTTCCTCATCAACTCCTCCGCGATGCTCCTGCTTGCCGCCTTCGGAGTCAAAGCCGCCATCTTCCCCTTTTTCTTCTGGCTCCCCGCCTCCTACCACACGCCGAATATCACCATCTCCGCACTTTTCGCCGGGCTCCTCACCAAGGTCGGAGTCTACGCCCTCATCCGCGCCTACACCCTTTTCTTCCACACCCAGTTCGAAGTCGTCCAGGAAATCCTCCTGTTTCTCGCCGGAGCCACCATGGTCACCGGAGTCCTCGGTGCGGCCGTTCAGTACGAGATCCGGAAAATCCTTTCCTTCCACATCGTCTCACAGATCGGTTACATGATCATGGGTCTCGCCATCGGTAGCTCACTCGCCGTCGCCGGAGCCATCTTCTACACCCTCCACCACATCATCGTGAAGACCAACCTCTTCCTCATCACCGGCCTCGTCATCCGGAAATGCGGCACCGCGGATCTCAAGAAAATCGGGGGTCTCTACAAATGGGCACCCGCCCTCTCCCTTCTTTTCTTCATCCCCGCCTTTTCCCTTGGAGGTATCCCACCCCTTTCCGGATTCTGGGCGAAATTCACCGTCATACGCGCCGGACTGGAATCCCAACACTACGTTCTGGTCACCGTCGCCCTTCTCGTAGGAGTCCTCACCCTCTTCTCCATGACAAAGATCTGGGCGGAAGCATTTTGGAAAAACAAAGAGACCGATGCCCCGGGCGAGGACCCTTACCCGGATACAAGACTCCCCCTGTCCATGACCGGCCCCTGTATCGCCCTCGCAGTGCTGACCGTCGTCATCGGCCTCTATGCCAACCCTCTCTTCGTCCTCGCCCGGACCGCGGCCGCCCAGTTGCTCGATCCCGCCGCCTACATGGAGACCGTCCTCAACCCATCACCGAACTGACCCATGCGCCTCCTCCACGCCATCGAGTTGCTCGCCTTCTACCTTTACGAAGTCGTCATCAGCAACGTCCGCGTCGCTTTCGACGTGCTCACCCCCGTCCACCACATGTCGCCGAAAATGATCGAAATCGAAATTTCCGATCTCACCGACCGCCAGCTTCTCGCCGCCTCCAATCTCATCACCATGACTCCCGGCACCCTCAGTCTCGATGTGAACGAACAACGCACCCACCTCCAGGTCCACTGCATGTATGGGGATGCCAGCACAGCCAGCGACATGGAAACCAACTACCTCCGCCGCATCCGCCGCGTTTTCTGAAAGACCATGTTCTCCGACTTCCAAACCATCCCCGCCTGGGTCTCCCTCACAGCGCACTGCATCCTAGCCATCGCCATGCTCCTGGCCGGATTCCGCATCTGGAAAGGCCCCTCCGCGCCCGACCGCATCGTCGCTCTCGACCTCCTAGCCGCCCTCATCATGGCACACATCGCCTTGGCCGTCGCCCGCAGCGGCTTCATCTCCTACCTCGATGTCGCCACCGCCATCGCCGTCATAGCCTTTCTCGCCACCGTCGCCTTCGCCCGCTATCTGGAAAACAAAGACGCCCCGCTATGACAATCCTCGCCAGCATCCTCATCCTCCTCGGCGCCATCTTCAGCCTGATCGCCGCGCTGGGCGTGGTCCGCATGCCGGATCTCTACTGCCGCATGCACGCCGCCACCAAAGCCGGTGCCTTCGGCCTCTCCCTCATACTCATCGCCCTCTGCGTCCTATGCCCGGAGCCGCGCGTCATCATCCAGAGCACCCTCATCATCGCCTTCTTCTACCTCACCACCCCCATCGCAGGCCAGATGATAGGCCGCGCCGCGATTATGCGGGGTATTCCTTTTTGGAAAAAATAATGGAAAGCCGTCCTTCCAGGCGGCTGCATCTGGCCAAGTCTTCCACAACCGCAGCGCATTGGTAACAGGAGTCACGATCATTCCTATCGTGGGCGGCATTGGCGAACCATCTCAACCGTCCCATCCCCGTCGTAGCCCACGACAAGAGTGATCGTGACTCCTCAAAATTCGATTCGCGACAGAGAGCAAAGCCTCCGCTGCCGCCAGGAAGGACGGCTTTCCATTATTTCAGGATCAGAACGGGATATCATCCTCTTCCGCGTAGTCGTCGACAGGAGCGGGAGATGCTCCCTTTCCGTTGTCGCCGGAGGAACCGCCGCTGTCCCCGTCCGAATAACGCGAACCGCCGCCGCCTTTCCCATCCGGAAGGAATTGGAGAAGATCAGCTACGACTTTGAGCTTGGTCCGCTTCTGGCCTGTGGACTTGTCGTCCCAGCTGTCCATCTGCAAACGTCCTTCGATAAACACCCCGCGACCTTTGGAGAGATACTTGTGAGCGTTTTCCGCCGTATTTCCCCAGACGGTCACGTCTACGAAAGTCACCTCCTCCCTCCAGCCACCATTCCCATCCGGGGTCCTGCGGTTCACCGCGAGACCCAGATCCGCCACCGCGGAGCCTTTCGGCGTATGCCGGATTTCCGGATCGCGCGTCAGGTTTCCGATCAGCATCACTTTGTTAAGATTGGCCATGGTAGGGAAAAGTCAGGGTGTAATGAGAAAACAAGCTTCGGCGCTCTGGCGACCGTACGCTTTACGCGACGCGGTTGAACTGATTCAGATAAACGGAGTCGTTCAGAGCCAGTTTTTCCTGGATCTTGACGATGCAATCCGGCTCTCCGGTGATCGTGTAGGTCACGTAATGCGCGCCGGTGATCTTACGAGGAGTGGCGGCGAAATCCTTGCGGCCCATGTTGTCGATCTTTTCGACCTTGGCGCCTGCGGATTCGATTTCTTTGGAAACGGCGGTGACAAGGTCATCCATGCTGCCTTCCTGGCTCTTCGTGGTCAGGGCGATCAGGCCTTCGTATTTGCGACTCATCTTCTTTGTTCTTGGTTACTTGAGGTTGTGGTTCCGGTTTCTTCGGTGTGTTGAAACGGTTCGAGGCAAGGGAGATGCCTTGGGAGCGCGAAACCTGCACGGCTTCCGCTGCTGTGGCAAGCATGTTTTCAAGCTCTTCCCGCTCGTCCGGAGCGAACTTCCCGAGCACGTGTCCGGTCATCTCACCTGGCCTCGCCGCACCGATTCCCATTTTCAGACGGGGGAAATCCTGCCCTCCCAGATGCTCGATCAGGGACTTGATCCCGTTGTGCCCGCCTGCCGATCCCTTTTCCCTGAAACGCAGATGCCCCAGTGGCAGCGCGACATCGTCATAAATCACCAGCAGTTTCCCAGGTTCCAGTTTGAAAAAGGACAGGAACTGCCGGACCGATCGCCCGCTGAGATTCATGAACGTCTGCGGCTTCATCAGGATGGTCCCGTCGGAAAGCTTCGCGAAATGCGCCTGGAACTTCGGCTCGCTCTTGAACTCCACCCCATCCGCCGCCGCCATCCTGTCCAGCAACATGAACCCGACATTGTGCCGCGTCCCCTCATACTGCCGTCCCGGATTACCCAGACCGATCACCAATGAAATCTCCATACCCGAAGGCACCTTATCACGGGGAATGTTGGAACAAAAAACTTTGAGAACCTCGCCGGGAACCGGTGAACGATGCGGATGGAATCACAGCGTCCGGAGCCGCGCCCTCCAGAACCCGAGACCGCTCCCCCATATTCCGTTCGCCATCCGCGGTCCTTTCGCCCATCCTCCCGGCAGTGAAATCCGGCTTTCTTGAAAAACTCGTGGCCCGGCTCGACCGGGTGGAACCGGGCGAGGTGCAGCAGATCGTCACGCGGCTGATCCAGGAGAAGGGATTCCTGGAGAATGTGTTCGAGGCGCTTCAGGAAGGACTGATCATCCTCGATCCCGACGGCAAGATCATGTTTCTCAACCTCGCGGCCTCCCGCTTCTTCGGACTCGATCCCTCGGACTCGCTGGGAGAGAGGATTTCATCGAAGATCCGTGGCTTGGAAAACATCTCCCTCAACGGTTCCAATCAGACGGTCTCGCGCGATCTCGAGATTTTCTACCCGGAGCACCGCATGCTCAACTTCTACCTATCCCCCATCGATGATACCAAAAACCACGAGCTCCCCCTGGGTCACGTCATGCTCGTCCGCAACACGACATCCACCCATGCGGAGACCCAGGAAAACATCGAATCGGAGCGCCTCAACGCCCTCACCCTGCTCGCCGCAGGGGTGGCCCACGAAATCGGAAATCCTCTCAACTCGCTCGATATCCACCTCCAGCTCCTGAACCGGAAGATACGGAAACTGCCCTCGGCCGAGCGCCACGGACTGTCCGCTCACGTCAATACGGCCCGCCAGGAAATCCAACGGCTGGATACCATCCTCAAGCAGTTTCTCCACGCTGTCCGGCCCACCACCCCGCGGCGCGAGTCACGGGACCTCAACGCCGTCCTCCACCAGACACTCGCGTTGCTCGAGCCGGAAATCGCCGCCCGCCACATCGCCGTGGATCTGGATCTTTCCGAGAAACTCCCCGCCGCCCTCATCGATCCCGATCAGTTCCAACAGGTTTTCTACAACCTGCTGCGCAATGCCTACCAAGCGATCTCGGGAGATGAGGGCCTGATCGAGATCCGTACCCGCTCCACGGAAACGGACTTCATCATCGCCATTTCCGACAACGGCACCGGTATCCCCCCGGAAAACATGGGCAGCCTTTTCGAGCCCTACCGCACCACGAAATCCTCCGGCACCGGACTCGGCCTGCTCATCGTCCGCCGCATCATCCGGGAGCACGGAGGCGAAATCGAAATCCAATCCCAACCGGACGAAGGCACCAACATCCTCATCCACCTTCCCCATACCGCTCCGGCACCGAGGCTGCTCCCCTCCCCAACCATCGATCTGTGAGCCTTGCTCCAGTTTACCATTTCCCGCTCCGCGAAATCCGCCTAGCGTCCCGCCGTGCTCTCACCCGCCACGGTCACTTTCGCTGTTCTCCCGGTCTACATCCTCCTCGTAGGCGGCGCGGTTTTGCGGAAAATCGGCGTGCTCCGCAAAGAACACGATGCCGGAGTCATGCACATCATTTTCTCCGTGATGGTGCCCTGCTTCATCCTGGATAAAACTCTCGGAGCGGAAATCCTGCGCAATTTCGAGGTCCTCGCGACTGGAGCCGGCCTCGGGTTCGCCCTCATTTTCCTCGGCACCGCCATCGGCTACGCCACAGGAAAAATCATCGGCCTCGCCCCCGGAAACGGCATCCGCACTTTCGCCCTCAGCTCCGGAATCCAAAACTACGGCTTCACCGCCGTCCCGGTCGTCGAGATCCTATGGGGCACCTCGGCTCTGGCCGTGCTCTTCGTCCACAACATCGGAGTGGAAACCGCCATCTGGTCCGGCGGAGTCATGCTCATGTCCGGTGATCGCGGCATACGGCTGAAAGCTCTGGTAAACGGGCCTATCATCGCGGTCCTCATCGGCCTCACTCTCGTCACCCTCCGCGTCGATCACTTGATCACCGGCCCCGTCCGCACCGCCATGTCCATGGCCGGAGTCGGGGCGTTTCCCCTCGCCATCCTGATGACAGGAGCCTCCATCATGGATCTGGTGGGAACTGAAAAACCTTCGTGGAAGATCATTTCCGCCTCTCTTGTCGTCCGTCTCGCCCTGATGCCGTCCATCATCATACTCTGTGCGAGATTCATCCCCATGGCCACCGAGCTCCGCCAAGTCCTGCTCGTCCAGGCCGCCATGCCCGCCGCCATGATGCCCATACTTCTCGCCCGCCTCTACGGGGGACGTCCCGCCATCGCCGTTCAGATCGTCGTCGCCACCACGGTTGTGTCCATCGTCACATTGCCCTACATCATCACCTTCGGCATCCGCTTCCTACACCTCACCCCGCTCACCCCATGAAAGCCTACGGCGCACTCAGTTCCACCATCGAATCCATCCGCGAGTTCGATACTCCCGATCCCGCACCCGCCCCGGACGAAATTCTCGTCCGAATCCGGGCCATCTCCCTCAACCCGGTCGATACGAAAGTCCGCCGACTCATCGGTCCGGAAGATCTCGACCAACCTCGCATCCTCGGATTCGATGCCGCGGGCACGGTCGAGGCGATCGGAGTATCGGTGGAAAACTTCTCACCCGGCGATGAAGTCTACTATTCCGGCGATGTCACCCGACCCGGATCGAACGCGGAACTTCACGCCGTGCAAGCCGCCCTCGTCGCGAAAAAACCGACCACTTTCACTTTCGCCGAAGCAGCCGCCCTCCCGCTCGTCGCCCTGACCGCGTGGGAGCTCCTGTTCGAGCGTATGCTCAACGGTTCCGCCCCGGAACGCGGCCAAGCCATCCTCATCATCAACGGCGCGGGCGGAGTCGGCTCCGCACTCATCCCCATGGCGAAATCCGCCGGACTCACGGTCATCGCCACCGCCTCCCGCCCGGAAACCTCCGATTGGTGCCGCAAACTCGGAGCCGACCACGTCATCGATCACCGCCAACCCCTCGCACCACAGGCCGAGGCGATCGGATTCAAGGAATTTCCCCTCATCGCGAACCTCCACGATACCGAACAATACTGGCCGCAGACTTCCGAGATACTCGCCCCTCTCGGCACCCTCGGCCTCATCGTGGAAACTAAGAATCCGGTAGACATCGGAAATCCCCTGCGCCTGAAATCCCCGCGCATCGTCTGGGAATACATGCCCACCCGTTCCCGTTTCCAAACAGCCGACATGTCACGCCAGGGCGAAATCCTGGCGGAGATCGCCACCCGCTGCGATGCCGGAGACTTCCCGAAGCTCAACACCACCCACCTGGGCCGATCACCGCCGAAAATCTCAAACAGGCACACCGACAGCTGGAGACAGCCACAACCATCGGTAAACTCACCCTGGGCTAGTCAGTATTCCTCGCCAGAAACCGCACACCGGAAATTTCTTTCACATCATGTCATCAGATACACCACCTTCCCTCCAGCCCGCGATCGACGGAGACCTTTCTCCGGAAGACCGCATGCCCCTTTACCAAAACTTCATGGACGAGGGTCAGAAGGACATCCTCGACCGGCATCGCGAAGGCGCCGGTGGCCTAGAGATCGCCGAGGCTCGCGCGGATCTGATCGACACCCTCATCCGCACCATACTCCAAGCCACCATACGCACCCAGAAGATCGACTCGTCTCCCGTGGCCCTCGTCGCCATAGGTGGATACGGCCGGGGCACGCTCAATCCAGGCTCCGATATCGATCTGCTCTTCCTGCTACCCAGAGCATCCACGAAACTCCCGAAACACGTGCAGGAACTCGTCCAACGCGTCCTCTACGTTCTCTGGGACATGGGCTTCAAAGTCGGCCATTCGTGCCGGTCCATCGTCGAGTGCGTCCAGGAAGCCCGGGCCGATGAACAGAATTTCACCGCCCTCATGGACACCCGCCTGATCTCGGGAAACCAGGAACTCTATGTTGATTTTGTCGCCCGCTTCAACAAGGAGTGCCTCACCCGCAACGAAGCGGTATTCCTCGAAACCCGGCGCCAGGACCTCCGCTCACGGTATAAGAAATCCTCCCACACCGTCTTCCTCCAGGAGCCGAACGTAAAAGAATCCTGCGGCGGCCTGCGCGATTACCAGAACATCCTCTGGGTCGCGCGCGTCAAAACCGGCACCGAGGATCTCCACAAACTCGTCGAGGACAGGCTCATCACCGCCAACACTCTGAGGGAAATCGAGGACGCCTACGATTTCCTCATGCGAGTGCGCAACGAGCTCCACTACCACACCGGAAAATCCACGGACATCCTCACCCTCCAGCTCCAGGGCGTGGTCGCAACCGCCTTCCGCTACCCGGAGCGCAGCATCCTCCGCCGCACCGAGGCCTTCATGCGGGATTACTACACGCACACCCGCCACCTCTACCGCCACACCACCTCGTTGATGGAAACCTTCCAGATCCAGCAGGACAACGATTCGGAAACCGGTCTACGTTCCTTCCTTACTTTCAGGAAAAAAAGCCGCGAGGAATTCGATGGCTTCATCGCCCGGAAAGGCCGTATCTACCCGTCCAACCAGGAAATTTTCAAAGACGATCCACACCGTATGATGCGCCTGTTCCAGCACTGCCAGGTGCGGAACCTGCGCCTCTCCCCACCCATGCGCCGCCTCATCGCCAGCCACTGGGGCGATATCGACCGCCCTTTCCGCTACCTGAAAGCGAACCGCGAAACCTTCCAGGCCATCCTGGAAAGGAAAGGCGAGGTCGCCCGCAGCCTGCGTCAGATGCACCGCATCGGATTCCTCGGGCGCTACCTACCGGAATTCGGGGCGCTGGACTGCCTCGTCCAACACGAGTTTTTCCACCGCTACACCGCGGACGAGCACACCCTCCGCTGCATCGACGAACTCGACAAACTCATCGATACCGAGGATCCGCGCCGCCAGATCTTCCGTCGTTTTCTCCACGAGATCGTCGATCCATACGCCCTCTACCTCGCGCTCATCCTCCACGATACCGGTCGCTCCGAAAACGTGCGCGAGCACATCGACGGCTCCGCCATGCTCGCCATCCGGCTCTGCTCACGCCTCCAGATCAAGGGCAGCCGCCGCGCGCTCATCATGTTCCTCGTCGACAACCACCTCACCTTCTGGCGCAGCGCGACTACGAAAAACCTGGAAGACCCCGAGGTCATCGCCGAGTTCGCCGCCATCATGAAAACCCCGGAGAACCTCGACGCGCTCCTGCTCTTCACCTACTGCGATACCAGTGGCACCGCCCCGGACGCTTGGAACGGATGGAAGGAATCCCTCATGCTCCAGCTCCACAAGAACACTCGCCGCTTCCTGCTCGAAGGCCGCGAGAAGTTCACCCGGAAGCTCGATACCGATCGCAAGGAACTCCGCTCCGAAGTCATCGAACTCATGAAGGAAGACTTCGCCCCCGCGATCCGCGAGCACTTCGACCGCACCCCCGCCGCCGCCTTCGCCTACCGCAAGGCATCCTTCATCTCCACCCAGATCCAGGCGATCGATACCTTTCTGAAAAGCGAAGACGGCGGGAAAAACCCGCACGCCAATTGCGTGGAATGGATCGCCCATCCGGACAAAGGCTACTCCGAGCTCATCCTCGCCACACGCGACCGCCCTCTCCACCTGGAGAAACTCTGCTGCGCCCTGGCCTCCGAGCAGATCAACATCCTCTCCGCGGATCTCTACACCCGCACCGATGACATCGTGATGAACATCTTCCGCGTCTGCACCACGAACTTCGAACCCATCTCCAGCGAGTCCACCCGCAAGCGCTTCCTCGATACCTTCACCCGCATCCTCGAGTCCGAGAAATACGAGCCGGAAACCTACCTGAAACGGAAGGCGAACTTCCTCAAGCCACGTACCGAGACCGGACTCCCCGTCCCTGTGCGCGCCCACGTCTCCAACGAACTCCATCCGTCCTGCACCACCGTCGAAATCCAGGCCCTCGACCGTATCGGCCTGCTTCACGACCTTTTCTACACCGTCAACGAAGCCGGCCTCGATACCGCCCACGCCCGTATCTGCACCGAAAAAGGAGTCGCCATGGACACCCTCTACATCACCACCTCCGACGACAGGATGATCGAGGACCCAGCCACCCTCAGAGCACTGGAAGAAAAATTCAACTCCCTGGTAGCGAGAGCGGAATCTTGAAAATTCAAACCCTTGACCACGCGGTCCACGATCCGAAAAAACACCGGATTCCAAGACCGTGGACCATTTCTTCTCTTTTCCGTGTATTCCGTGTATTCCGTGGTTAGAAACTCTTCATCATCAACCCCAGCCACCAGTCCGAGCCTGCCATGTCCGCCAATCAAGAAATCCGCGTTTTCGCTCCCGCCACCGTCGCCAACGTCGCCTGCGGCTATGACGTCCTCGGCTTCGCCATTGACTCACCCGGCGATGAAATCGTCGTCCGCAATTCCGATAAACCCGGCCTTCAGATCACCAAGATCACCGGCGACGGAGGCAAACTACCGAAAGATCCGGCGAAAAATACCGCCGGAGTAGCAGCCCTGGATCTCCTAAAACACCTCGGAATGCTAGACCGTGGGATCGAGATGGAAATCCACAAGAAAATGCCTTTCGGCTCCGGTCTCGGCTCCTCCTCAGCCTCCGCCGTCGCAGGGGCCTACGCGGTCAACAAACTCATCGGAGAACCCCTTTCGAAACGCCAGCTTCTCCCCTTCGCCATGGCCGGAGAAGCTTCGGCGGACGGCGCATGGCACGCGGACAACGTCGGCCCCTGCCTGCTCGGAGGAATCGTCTTCATCCGCTCGAACGAAGAACTCGATATCGCCCAGATCCCCGCCCCGAAAAATCTCTGGGCCGCCGTAGTCCACCCGGATATCGAGATCCTCACCAAAGTCGCCCGTGAAATTCTCCCCAAGGAGATCCCGTTGGAAAACGCCACCCAGCAGATCGGCAATCTCGGCGGTCTGATCTGCGGACTCATCCAGGAAGATTACGGCCTCATCTCCCGCTCCATCCACGATGTCATCGCGGAGCCACGCCGCCAGAAGCTCATCCCGGATTTCTACAAAGCCAAACGCGCCGCCCTCTCCGCCGGAGCCCTCGGCTTCTCCATTTCCGGTGCCGGCCCCTCCGTCTTCGCCCTTTGCGAGGGCGAGGAAATCGCTCGAAAAGTCGGCGCCGCCGTCCAGAAAGTATTCACCGCCATCCCCATCAACTGCCAGGTCCACGTCTCCCGCATCAACCCGCACGGCGTGCATGTGGTCAAGGCGTGAAAGACAGACGATCTTCCCGAATCACAAGGATCTCCCCCACACGGACATCACCGGAACGAGACAACATCGCAACATCGACTCGAGAACTCCTGCCGCCGGAATACCTCGAACGACTGCCCCTTCACCACGAGACCTTCGGCGAGGATATTTGCTTCGAGGCTCGCATCGAGTCCGCCGATCCCGGTTCGCCGATCTACCAACCCGATATGAAAGGGCCTCTCTCGTCCCCGTCCGACATGTTCCGATCCGTGGCGGCCATGGGGTGTCACGTCGTTGATGGCCTCCACGCAGGAAAGGGAAATCCCTCCGTATTCTCCAATCCGGATCGTCCTGTAGCCTTGCATCCAACCCTATTCCGCAACCACAATCCCCGCCCCAACCCGTGAAATACCACTCGACCAACAACCCCGCCCTCCAGGCCGATCTCAAGGAAGCCATTCTTCGCTCCCTGCCCGCAGACAACGGCCTCTACATGCCGAACGCACTCCCGGTTCTCGGAGCTGATTTCTGGGAAACATTCCGCGAGCTCACCTTCCAGGAAATCGGACTCTCGGTCGCCACGGCCTTCTTCGGCGAAGACGTGCCACCCGCGGACCTATGGAAAATCGTCGAAGGCACACTCCAGTTCGAGGCCCCCCTCGTCACCCTCGCCCCGGACGATCACATCCTCGAGCTCTTCCACGGCCCCACCCTCGCGTTCAAAGACTTCGGCGCCCGCTTCATGGCTAGACTCATGGCCTTTCTCACACGCGGAGAAGATCGCGAACTCACGGTCCTCGTCGCCACCTCCGGCGATACCGGGGGCGCGGTCGCCTCCGCCTTCCACAACGTCCCCGGCACCCGTGTGATCATCCTCTATCCCAAGGGAAAAGTCTCCGGACTTCAGGAAAAACAGCTCACCGCCCTCGGTGGAAACATCACCGCCCTCGAAATCGACGGCACCTTCGATGACTGTCAGGCGCTGGTGAAAAAAGCCTTTCTCGAGCGCGACCTTTCCGAGCGCATGAACCTCACTTCCGCCAACTCGATCAATCTCTCCCGTCTCGTTCCGCAATCCTTCTACTACATCCATAGTGCCAGACAGCTCGACGAGGGTGTGAAACCCGTTTTCGTAGTCCCGTCCGGTAATTACGGAAACCTGACCGCGGGCCTGTTGGCAAAACAACTCGGTCTTCCGGTCGAGAAATTCGTAGCCGCCACCAACCGCAACGACGTCGTTCCCGAATACCTTCTCAAAGGCGAATACACGCCGCGAGCCAGCGTCGCCACCATTTCCAACGCGATGGATGTCGGCTCCCCGTCGAATTTCACCCGCATGTCCGCCCTTTCCGGGAACTCCTGGGACGCCATGAAAGCCTCCCTCACCGGTATGACCTTTACCGACGAAGAAACCCGCGCCGCCATCCGCGAGGTCCGGGATCTCCATGGCTACCAGATCGACCCGCACGGAGCCGTCGGCTGGCTCGCCGCCCGCAGATACCGCTCCGACAACCCCGGCTCCAGCACCATCACCCTGGAGACCGCCCACCCGGCGAAATTCCCGGATGTCATGGACGAAGAACTGGGAAAAGGAGCCGTCGAAGTCCCCGAACGCCTGGCCATCCTCGCCGGCAGGGAGAAGGTAGCCACCCGCCTCCCGAAAAACTGGGAAACCTTCCGCGAATGGCTCGGTTCGAACGTAGGCTGAAAACTTCCCTTCGAATTCCCCATCTCCAAGCTTGCAGTCGCCCGCCAGAGAACCCACTCTCTCCGCCAACGCCGGGGTGGCGGAATTGGTAGACGCGCTTGACTTAGGATCAAGTAGATTTATTTCTGTGGGGATTCGAGTTCCCCCCTCGGCACCACCTTATTATCAGTGAGTTACAGCAAGGGGTTGCACCATAAGAACCAACCTCTTGCAGCTCCACTGCTACTACGTTTGCTACCTTTTTGATTTTCGAGCGAATCTTGGATGCGTGAAATTGGATCGCGGAAATTCTCGAATCCGCCTGCAAAGGGGCAGATTTTCCATCCGTGAATGGAAAATAAATTTTGAACATTTTTTCGATTAATCTTGACGAACCAAAATCCCCCCCCGGCATTTGCTCAAAACGGAGATATGTCATTAATCACCATATGGCGTTACGGGGCGATTTCACGCCGTGGCGCAGCTCAAGAATCCTTCAACGTTTCTGCAATCGAAGAAAATCATTTGAGGAGAGTAAAAAACCTTTGGAGTCGAACGAATTCAGATTGCAGGAAGCCCATTAACAACCGCGCCGCATTTGCAAAAATACGTCGTTCACCTCCTCCCCAATCCACTCGCTTGGGCAGAAATCATAAAATATATTAACTTTATTTGGAATATGCTATTCAATACTATCCAGAAAAACATCTGCACTTAGCGTATATTTTTTAACTATGACGGTCTCCCCTGTTCCGTTTGTAAATTCCCCGTTCCCAAGGGGATACACTGTCCCCTTGAATACCTGACCATCCACAGCCTTTGCAGAGTTACATTCTATAAATACAAAACCTAGACTCCTAAATCCAGCCGCACGTTTTTGTCTTGTATAACTAAGAAACACTCCATTCCTCAAAATCTGAGTAATTTCCCCCTCTATGATGAGAGAATTCTTTCGCGCCACTTCCTGAAGAATTCTCGTAGCTTCTTTTCCTTCTCGAATTATCCTTTCTGCCTTTTTGAGGGTTTCTGTATCCATGCCACTCATCCCCAACTGTTCTCTGATTTCTGCTGGAAGTTCCGAAGCTGGAATTGTTACCACCCCGGATTCATGCACCACTCGGATACTATACGGTAAAATTTTGGTAACCGTGACATTTTTATATCCCAGAAGCGTATCGAATTTTGGATTCTCATCTTCTGCACTCAGCGTTCCGAAGGTGCTCAGAAACAGAGTAATGGCAAGCACCTTGAGAGTGTGGTTTACGCTGAATGCGACTCCGAAAAGACCGATATTTGTAGCTTTCATAACTGCGGAAATTGGATGGGGGTAATTCTTCTGCGAATGGATTATTCACTCACTATTGAGAGCGGAAAGTCAAGGCGATTATCGGTTTTAATGACAGGTAATGCGTCTGCAAAGTCTGGCCGATGAACTGGCGGAATCTCTCGCCGCCGAACTCAAGTCCCGCCGGATAGAAAAGGGCGTGTCTATGAACGAGCTATCCGTCCGCACGGGTCTGGCGGTGTCTTTCGTGGGTTATCTGGAAAGAGGCTTACGCCGCCCCAGTGTGGAGACGCTGGCAAAAATCGCGTGGGCGTTGGATTTCAGCGCATCGGAAATTCTCGATAAGGTCGAGCGGCCTGTTTTGCTCAAGAACAAAACCGGAAGGGATGAAATTTCCTGAAATATTGATAGCGGACAGGTAACGCCAAGCTGGTCTGAGTTTTCGGCACGACCTGCGACAAGCACTCGGAAGCAGGTGAGTCAGCCCTCCGGTCACTTGCGGGAACGGCAAAGGCAGAGATTAGGAAGGATTTGATTTATCCGAAACTGAGTTGATAGGCTTCTGTTTTGGCTCCTTCGTGACTACAAGGGTTGGGACAAAGCTGAACTTTTCCAGAAAGATATTTTCCAGTAATTCTTTCGCCTCATTCAACCTAGACCGTTCCACACGAACCGAATCGTGGATCGTCATTACATGCCCTTCCCAGCGACGGCGGAACGCTTTTACAATCACCCCGCTTTCTAGTCTCTGGAGATGGTGGCAAAGCCCTTTCGTGCTGCCCCCGCTCTTCATGTTTGTGCAAATTTCTAGCAGTTGCGTGAAACCCGCGCTCCGCATCCATCGGTCAATAGACTTGCACGTCTTCGAGCCTCCAATCCACTGCACCATGGTATCTTTCGCCTCTTGGCGAGTCTTTCCCGTGAAACTTTCAATCGCCTCGTAAATACCCCTTCCTGTCGCCAGTTTGATCCAATCCTGACGTTCCGCACAATCATCTGGGTAAAGATCGGCCATGAGAAGGGGCTGGCAATTTTTAACGTCAACCTCTCCCGTTCTCTCGTTGTCGATCATGTAGCAATCCCGAAGCTCAAAACAAAGCTGGGTAAGACTGGACGAACCGCGCCCCGTCACCTCTCCGATTCTAACTTTATTGGTAAATCGTTCGATCACATTCTGCATCCTGATCCTTTCGCGGCGTATCTGGGCAAGTGTCCGTTTTACACCATTCCTTTTCTGACTCAGATCGAGATCTTTCAAAACCTGCAAAGCCATTGCCTCGTCAAGAAAGTTCCCCTCATTCCGCGCATCACTTTGTAGCTTTACCAATCGGGAATCTCGTTTTTCTGCTACCTTTTCCCATTCACAATCTTCCAAAAATCCGGCCAGCCAATACTCAAGCGCCCTCGGATTGCCCGTAAGCGTCCCATTGTCCCACGATTTATTGGTTACAATCAATCCGCCTTTACCGCCTTTAATCAGCGCAGACTTTAGCTTGCTCCAAGTTGCCGTGCTGTTGCCGCAAATGACCTTTAGCTCATCGTTTCCAATTGCCACCCTTCCCGGCCAATTGTCTATCTGCTTCCCCGTGTAAATCCGGCAAAGAACCTTTACCGCGTAATTCATCGCTTTGCGGCACTCCCCGAGTTTCTTCATCCCATACGGAATAGCTCTCACCCTCTCCAGACACGCTTCACAAGGCTGATACCTAGTCAAATACGCCCCAGAAGCAGGCTTTTTGTATATCTTTGTTATATTACTTATCATCTTACAATCAATTACTTATGAAGAAACTGAAGACATATGGCATTCTTCGTGTTCTTGTTTCATGCGACCTTTCTCAAATACTCCTCGAAAGCGTTAGCCCTGAATCGGAACTCTTTGAACCTCAAGCCCATAACCCGATTAATTTCACCCCGCTTGACCATTTCCAGCAACGTCCATTTGCTTATTCCCCATAGCTCACACGCTTGCTTAGTTGTTATCAAACGACTCCCAGTGCTGTTTATTTCGATCACCTTCATGGGGAAATCTTGTATCTTACCCATAATCTTTTGTCAAGATGTTTTTGGAATATTTCCAAGTAAAACTGATTAGTTTTTAATATTAAAATAAATCTATTTTAAATCCGTGGATTGGGCAGATCTCACCGCAATACAGCCCCGTTTTCCCCTACCGAATTCCCCCAAACCCAGAGAATCCCCGAATTCGAGGAAATCCCCGTGAATAAGCCCCTGCCAACTGCAAATGACTTTGAAACAAAACGCTATGATTGGCGGAAACGCTCAGGCGGACAGCTTTGCCTTCATGTCGCGTAGCTCCTCAACCGAGATTCCAAGATCCTTCGCCACGGCCTCGTATGGATCGACCCCGCCGCCAAGGATCATCCCCTGCATGTCTATGGTTCCGTTCTTCGTGAGTCCCGCGTAGTAAGTCTCCGTGGTGACAATTGAGGCGTGTCCAAGAAACATCTTCGCATGCAGCATGCTCTTTTCAGTCGCTACCACACTCCCTGCCTCACGCCTCAATCCGTGGATTCCCTTCACTTCTGTAAGCCCCTTTTCCACCAACCACGGCAAGAGGGCGCGGAAGTCGCTATTCAACCGGATTTTTCCCGGCTTTCTCTTACGCTTCACGCTGGGTATCAGAAACGGATCACCCTCCGCAGGTTCGCAAAGTTGCCGAAGTTCCAATAATTCTTCTGCAAGTTCGCTGGTAATGGTGATGGAACGGAGAAGCCCGCTTTTCGGAATGAACCCATCCTCGTGTTTCACGGTAAGATTCGAATCCTTTTTCTGCTTCACCAGCCAAGTATTTCTTGCAGCGTCGATTTCCCCCCTTCGAAATCCGGCACCAAGCGCAAGAATGACCATCATCCTACGGCGTGGCGGTAGCATTTTCGAGTCAGTCCAGATCGACTCACGGATTTCCTGTGAAAGGGGGATGTATCCACCTTTTTTGACGGAGCGGCTTGCCTCATTACGGAAGGGATTCTGAAGCCGTATCCCGCGCTTCTCCCAGTAAATCAGCGCGTCCTTCTTGAAAACCGACTTGGCGGCGCGAACCTGTGCTACCAGATTCGAGGTGTTTGCAGGTGTCCACTTCAACTTGGACGGATCGAAGTTATTCAGCTCGCTCGCCTTGCACTGATCCATGATCCTCCGCAAACAGGAAATATTGTGCTCAAACGTAGATGCTGAAACGGGCTTGAAGGATTGATCCATGAAATCCCTGTATAGCTGCTCCATATCCTCAATCGAAGGCGATTGCCCCTTTTTCAGAACCCGCTTGCCTTTCAGCTCAGACGTTGCGGCATCCCAGCCGTTGTCCTTCAAAGTCGTGAGGAATTGGGCTTTCTTTGTTTCCGCGTCCTTCTTAATACTTGTGCGGAGTGAAACCCAGACCACCTTGCCCTCGTGAGTTTTTTTGAATGCCCAGATCTTACCCCGCTTGAAAAGTTTCATGCGGCATTCTGTCAGAAATGCGCCCATGAGCCAAGAACATTGCTACCGATTTTGCTACCATTTGCTACCACCGGAACCGAATCGACCCAAACGGAACCAACTGGAAACGCCTTTCAATCCTTTATAATTAAATAGAAAAACAACGAACCAACAAAAACCGAGGGCTACAGAATTTCGCTCAACTAGACTTAGGATCAAGTGAGCTAGCTTGTGCAGGTTCGAGTCCTGTCCCCGGTACTTTTTCCATTTTTCCATGATCAACGAACTTAAGATCCGTCTCACCGCCCTCGGCATGTCCGATGAAATGGCGACAAAAGCCATCGAGACCGTCGCGGATTTCACCAAAGGGAAGCTCCCCACGCAGTTCCACCCCGTCCTTGAGGACGTTCTGGCAGGAAAATCCCCCGACCTCTCCCAGTTGGGCGGAATACTCGGAAGTCTCAAAGGCCTTTTCGGAGGTAAATAGAAATTAGCTGCCTTCGCCCCGGGTCAGACCGTGAAAACCAGTCCCGGCGTTTGATCATCAAGAGTTGCAAGGAACCGTGGATCAGTCACGTTTTCTGGATGATGTCATCACGAGCCCTCCTCCTCTTCATCGCCAGCTTCTCGGTCTCTTTCGCGAAACCCGTCCCGCCACTTCCTGCGGAACTCTCCGATTACACCCTACCGGATGCCCCGCCGCCTGCCGTCTCGTTGAGAAAAGGCGACCGTCTGGCCATCTGCGGCGACTCGATTACCGAGCAGAAGCGATACTCCGTTCTCATGGAGACATACCTCACCGCCTGCATGCCCGCGCTGGAAGTCACTTGTCGTCAATACGGCTGGAGTGGTGAGCGGGCCGAGGGTTTCCTGAAACGAATGGACAACGACGTCCTCCGCTTCCATCCCACCGTCGCCACCACCTGCTACGGCATGAACGACTTCCGCTACATCCCGTTCGACGAAAAGGTCGCCGCTGGCTACCGGGCCGACCAGACCGAGATCGCGGAAAAGTTCGAAGCCGCCGACACACGCCTCGTTATCGGTTCCTCGGGTATTATCGATTCCGTGCCGCATTGGGTAAAAGAAGCCAAAGGTGACAAGAAAGACCTCAATCTGGCCCTCTCCAAATTCCGCATTATCTCCCTCGAAGTCGCGAAAGAGCAGGAAACCGGATTCGCCGATGTTTTCACCCCCATGCTCATCGCGGATCTCCGTGCGAAGCAGACTTTTGGTGAAGAATTCCAAGTAACCGGAAAAGACGGAGTCCATCCCGGTTGGGCCGGACACGCCATCATGGCATACGCTTTTTTGAAGGGCCTCGGTCTCGATGGTGATCTCGGCACACTCACCTGGGATCAGGCGACCGGAACCGCCACGGGGGAAGGTGGGCACGAGATCCTTTCCTCCGAAACTGGTGAAATCAAAATCAGAAGCACCCGTCTCGCCTTCGCCCCCGGACCCGGCCCGATGGATAGCGATGACTCCCTTCGCGCCGGAATGGCACTCGTCCCTTTCGATGCCACCCTCAACCGACTCATCCTCAAGATCGCCAATCACTCATCCAAGATCTACGACGTGACCTGGGGCGGAGAAACCAAACCGTATACCGCCGAGCAGCTCCACAACGGCATCAACCTGGCTTCCGAGTTCCTCTCGAATCCGATGGTCGCGCCCTTCCAGGAGATCCAGAAAGCCGTGCTGGCCAAACAATCCTTCGAGACGGACCAGATCAAAAAGGAAATTCACGGAAAGCCCGGGCAAACCGACATGGAGGCCACTATCGCCACCACCGAAAACACACGCCGGGAATTTGTCGAAAAACTCGAATCAACCATCCGTCCTCTCCACCATTCGATCACCATCACCGCCAAAAACTGAGCGAAACAATCACTTATCATCCTTACTTTTAATCCGATGACACGCACCTTACTCCTTCTCCTGTCAGCGGCCGCTTTCGGGCAGGCAGCACCGAAACCCGGACTCGCCACCAGCGCCCGTCTGTGGATCGGTGTCCCGGCCAGCTCCGCGCCCCTTTCCGTTTCCAGCTCCATCGGCTCGGTTGGAAAAGCCAACTGGCTCTCCTCGGCAGCTGCCAACGAACGCCTTTCCGATGTCACTTTCCCCATCGGTTTCAACGAGTGGTCCAGCTCGACGATCACTTTCACCCCTGCCGCGGATACCACGGTCACCCTCTCCCTTCTGGGTCCATGGACCAAAACCGGTGATCGCCAGGAAGTTCTCT
The DNA here is from genome assembly GCA_963729485.1 of uncultured Verrucomicrobiae bacterium. Lineage (GTDB taxonomy): Bacteria > Verrucomicrobiota > Verrucomicrobiia > Verrucomicrobiales > Akkermansiaceae > Luteolibacter. The sequence continues at coordinate 1,105,164 of CAVSNV010000007.1, read as the reverse complement.
ACGATAATATTGAAATCACCGGTGCGACCCTCACCAACCCCGACTTCGAGGAAACCGGTCGGGAGGGTTTCAAATCCTGGGATTCCGCACCCGTCTCACTTACCTCATGGCCTCTCGATAGCGCGGAACCGCTCAGTGGAAAACACCTCGCCACCGCTTGGAACAACCGCACCCTCTCCCAGAAATTTTCCGTGAAAGCAGGAACGGAAGTCAGCCTCGTCGTGCACGCGAAGGCAGCCCTGCCACCCGGTCTGGAAATGCCGGTAAGCCTCGGCCAGGATACTCCGGCTCACGCCGCTGTGAAGAAAATCAAACGAGGGGTCAACTTCGGCAACCGCTGGGAAGTCGCCCCTCCCTTCTCCTGGCAAATCCCCTATTCCCTCCAGGACGTGGATCAAGCCGCTGCCGAAGGTTTCGACCACATCCGCATCCCCATCTCATGGCACCATTACCTGAGCAGGAAAGACGGCAAGCTGTCGATCTCTCCCGAGCTCACCGATGAGATCGATCCCATCATCGACCGCGCCTTGGAAAAAGGCCTGCACGTCATCATCGACTGGCATCATTTCGACGAGCTCACCTCCGATCCGGACAGCTATCAGCTTCGCTTCGTCGATGGCTGGAAGGTGATCGCGAAACGCTACGCCGACCGCTCGGAGAATCTCTGGTTCGAGCTGATCAACGAGCCCAAGGACGAGCTTACCACCGAGCGCCTCAACATCCTGCAGGCCCACGCCATCGATGCCATCCGCCGCATCGCGCCAGACCGTACGCTTCTTGTCACCACCGGCCTCTGGGGAGCGATCAACGAGCTACCCAAACTCCGCCTCCCCGCCGACGAGGACAACCTCATCGTCACCGTCCACAACTACGAGCCTTTCAACTTCACCCACCAGGGAGCCAGTTGGACCGGTATGAGCGATCTCAAACACGTCCGTTATCCCGGACCGCCGGAAACTCCGCTCGCCGTCCCGGACTCTATGAAAGACCGCGGCGACATCACGGGGTTCATCCACAGCTACAATACTCTGCCTGAAGACAAGAACCCCTCGTCGCTCTCTGCCATCAAACCCCGTTTCGACGAGGCGAAGAAATGGTCCGAGGCATCCGGCCGCCCGGTCCATCTGGGAGAATTCGGAGTCGTCACCACCGCCGATCCCGACGACCGCGTCCGCTACGTCCGCGACATGCGCACCCTCGCCGAATCCCACGACATCCCCTGGACTCTCTGGGACTGGAAGGCCGGATTCGCCTACTGGGACTCGAAAACCAATACCCCGCTCCTTCGCGAAGCCATTTTCACGGAGTGATCCCGATATGGAGAAGGGGTTTGAAACCCCTTCGAGCTACCCGAGCCACAGCAATCGGCACCACCATCCGTTTCCCGATCCTACGCAAAGGGGTTCAAAACTCCTTCTCCATATTCGCCGCGCGATTCGTCAGTTGCCCAGCAATCCCTTGATCACACCACCAGCGCCACGGATCACATCGTCGGCCTCGCGGATCACGTCATCCGATCTTTCCAGGAGCTTGCGGCTCTCCTCGATCGCCCTGTCCGGAGCTTCGCCGAGGACGGATTTGGAAAACTTCAAAACCTGGTCACCCGTCTCAGGAAGGTTCTCGAACATCCGCATGCCCGCGGCATCCACCAGCCGGTCTGTCAGGTCTTCCTCAGGATCTTCCAACGTCCCGGTCACATGCAGATCGGTCCACAGCAGGCCGTGGCTACCGGGCTTGAAAACATCTGTTTCCGCACCGGGGATGTTCTTTAGGGTGCCGGGCACCAGTCCGAGTCGGAACCGTCCGTCGATCGCTTTTCCCTTGATCGAAAGATTTCCAACAAGTCGGATCAAACCCTCGCTGCCCATCACGAAATCGGTCAGCAGAATCTCCCCTTTCGAGTAGCGCCATTTCGTATGCGCCTCGTTGAGCTGGAGGATGCGGAATCTGCGCGTGTCCGCATAGGCCGCCAGCGCGTCGAGCATGGGAAGTGCTGTCATCGTCCCGTTGCGCACGGTGACTTCTCCGGACAAGACCATCGTCCCGCCCCGATTGTCGATCGTATAGGTCGAAGACGCGTCTCCGGTCAGGCGCTGAGCCCAGTTCTCGTTGAGGATTTCCGCGCATTTCACCCCGTCCACATTGCCCTCGAAAGCGTAGTGATCGTCCTCGAAATTCCATTCGCCGGAACCCGTCACGATCCCATCGGACCACGCACCCGCATTCGCCCGGGTGACGAACGCGCTGCCGTCCCGGTATGTGCCTCGAATTCTGTCGATCCTAAGCTCCGGCACCCATTTGATCGGCATGCTCACGCTACCGCCTGAAATCTCCGCCTCGTAGGAGTTTTTCCCCTTCGATGGCACTGCGTGGACCGACATTCCGCGCGCCGTCGCCATGCCGGTCCTCATTTCCGCTTTCAGAGAAACCTCCCCGATATCCACCGATTCCAGCACCACCTCGTCCGGGACCCAGCCGGGTTGCTCCTTCATCACCGCCTTTTTCCTGTGTCCCGGCTCGGACGGTGGAGGCTCATCTGATTTCTCGGCGTTCAGCTCGATTTCCACCTTTGCGATCCGGGCTTCTCTCAGCTCCCACACTCCCTTGGTCAGCCCGCCGAAACCGATTTCCGTATTGATTCTGTCCGCTTTCAGAGAACTGACGAGACCCTCTCCCTTCGCCTCGAAACTTCCCGTTTCCACCGCCAGACCATCCCAGAAAAACGGAGCGAACATGCCATCCACCTTCGCGGAATGGCTTACCTCCGCTGACATGAATTTCCGGAAACTATCACTGTGCAGATACATCCGAACGGCCGCATAGCCGATGCCGACCCCGAAAATCAGGACGATCCCCAGACCGATCAGAAACTTCCCGAACCACGGCCCTTTGCTAACTCCCCGTTTCCTTCTCGCGCGACGACTCATCGCAGCGACTCTAGGCAGTCACTCTCCCCACCGCAACGCAAGAACGAGGCCGCATAACCCATCATTCCACACCCACACGGTAGAAGCGTTTCGCGTCTCCCAGCGCTGGTGCGTGCGCGAAATCCAATGTCCCTCCCGTGCCCGAAACGCCTTCGCCAACCGGCACCCAGTCCTCCGGCTCCAGCGAAACGCTCGTCCACAGTCGGTAGGTTTTCCCGGAAACACTGTTCGTGTTCAGCGTTACGGAGCCAGGCGAACTGGCGAAAGAAAGCACCTTGAAAAGTGACGAACGGTCCAGTGGATCGGTCCCGGCCGTCCTTTCGGCGAGGTTCGATTGCCCGTCTCCATCCTCATCTCCGCCTGGCGAGAGGAGTTTCACAGGATCACTGGCCGGACTCTCGGGACCGGTGACTCCCGCCGGAGTCGTTGCGGAAACGCGCGCGGTCACGGTGGTGCCGACGGCCCCGGAAACCACCGCTGAATTCCCCGTGACGCGCGAACTCCCGTTGACCACATAGGAACTCGCCACATCATCCGGAGTGAACGCGGAAACGTCCCAAGTGAAGATAGCACTCGTTCCGATCACATATCCCGCTGTCGCCACAGGCTTATCCGGCGCAGGAGGCGGAGTGACATCGAAAAGCCTGAGATACTGCGCTTCGTAGGGAGCGGTGGACCAACCGGCATCGGTGACAGGCACTCTGTTCAGGGCAACGAAAATCCCGTCCGCTGCGAGCGTGGCTCCGGTGAATCCGCCATCCGGCCAGATGAAATCATCACGTTTCGCGGGATCGAATGCGGCGATATTGCGGATGTTATAGGCGCGTGAGGATTTGATCCCGAGCAATCCGGCTGGCAGGGAAAACGTACCGCCCGGCGTGTCGTCACGGTCGATGTTCCCAAATGCCAGGACGACTTCCTGCGCGTTCGGAGGAGTGTTCGCGGACGTGTATTTCGCGATCGCGTGAATATTCGAATTGTTCCCGGAGAGGTAGAATTCGTTGAGCGAGCGCAGGGCCGGTGATTGCCTCCGCGCCAGTCCCATCGCGGAATACGCCTGGTAGAGCTGCGCGTTGGCGAAGCTGGTGTCGTCCCAGAGTGGCTGGAGGGAATTGAATTTCTTGAAATGACCGATGTTTTTATCCAGATTATTTTCGTAAAACGTGAATCCGAAGTTGAACGAAATCCCCTGCTCCTGCCCCATGAAAACCATCGGCACACCCTGCACAGAATTTGTCACAGCATATCGGGTGAGCGCGACGAATGGATCCTGATAGTTTTCCTCATCGTGCGAGACAGTATTGGTCAGCACCAGGCTGTCGGAATATTGCGCGCGGCGGGTATCGAAAATGTTCCGGTAATCGTTCGCACTGCCCGCGCTCCGGAGCGGGAACACGATGTTCTCGTTAAGGATGTCGAAATGCCGGTTCGAGCGATACGTCACCGCCCCGCCATCCAGGGACTCGGTCATCAGGACGAAATTCCATTTCCGCTCGCGCGCGACATTTGAAATGTATTCCCAGGCGCGCGGCGGAAGGCCTTGGCCGAAATCGCAGCGCAAGCCGTCGATACCCAGGCCACGGGTTGCTTCGGTCTTCGGCGTCCCCTCGGGATACCCGGTTTTTTCCAACCAGAAGAGCGAGTATTCGGCGAAATATTTCCAAACCTGCTTGGTGATGTTCGTCGCGACTCCGTTGTGGGTGATGTCATCCGCGATCCAGTTGGGATCGTTGAAAAAGAACTGGTCGTCCTCGTTGAGGCGGGCGCCGTTGTCATCGGGGTTGGTGCAAACAAGAGAAGAGTATCGACCGAAGAACACATCGTAGGTATCCACGAATTTCCCGAAGTCCCCCCGGTCCGGAGCGATCGCGATGTCACCAGCGTTCCGGGCGCGTTGGCAATAGTCGTTCGCTCTTGAGAAAAAGCGGGCGTCGTAATTTCTGATCTCCGTGGTGGCAGTGGTGGGATCGCCGTCGCGTTGGAATAGATCGACGCCCGCCTGCGCGAGTTCCACATCATAGGAGGTATGATTGAACGGAGCATCCAGCATGATCCCTATCCCTTTCCCATCCGCCGCCGCCGCGAAATCCTGAAACGAAACCATCGCCGCCGCCCGGTTCGAGACTGAAGATATGTTCGAGCTACCATCGTAGCTCGCTGACATCCAGGGATTGATCTCAAAGAAATTTTTCACCGCGTAGGGGCTGCCGGGAACGTAGAGCTGGTTGGTGACGGGATCGGTTTCCCTCCCATCGATCCCCGCCGGATGCACCGGCTGGAACCACAACCAGTTCACGCCGAGTCCACCCAAGTAATCCAGGTTGAAACCTTTCCCGTCCACCGTGCGTGGCGCACCGGCAGCATCGTGGAGGTCCTCGAAGGTCGACCGCTCGATGAAACCGCCGGTCGCTTTCGCCTCGATCGTAAGCGTGTTGATTTCATACAGACTGATGTCCCTCGCATCGGTTGGCGAGACGGTGATCGCATGATCGCGACGGCCCGCGCCATCATCCGTGTAGTAGCGCCAGGTGTCGTCCCCCTGGACTTTCCAACGCGCAGTCAAACGGTAGGCACCCGTTTTCACCGCCTGCAACGTGGCCGAGAAACTTCCGCCACCCTGAGCCGACATCGCGACCGCCGTATAATAGTGGATATCATTTCCCGCGACCACCAGATCACCGGAGGGGGGCTGGATACCGTCTTCGATTCCGTCGCCATCCGCGTCATCGTTGGCGCGGTCCCGGTTGTTCAGATTGGTGAAGACTTCGGCCGCTGTGACGGGCTGCGTTTCATCCGGATTCAAGACGATCACGAGCGGCACGGAAGTCCCGGCGATCTCATCCGCGTAGAGTTTGCTGGTAGTGTAGTTCGCACTCGTCCCGTTCACCGTCAGCACCGGAGCCGCATTCGCGAAGACTGTGAGCAGGAAGAGGAATTGGGAGACGGGGACCACACGTGCCTCGCGTGTCCCGGGCTGCGCCCTCGCAGCCCGGCGGCCGGACCCAAGGTGAGGTATCACGTAGGGGTCCGGGTTCCGAACATTCGGTAGGTTCCATCCCCGTTTCCGGCGAGGGCGCCGAAAACAGCACGCGATGGCGCGTGCGGTCCCCGAAGGACGAATCGCTTTCAATTGCGCCCGGAGGAGTTCAGTTGCGTGACGGAGTGACTTCAAGACGGTAGAATCGTTTGGGTTGATTGGCGGCGGGAGACGGATCGGTGCGTAACGCTTCGGGGTCGGCGGGGAGCCCTCGCGTGTCGAGATCGGGCAGGAGCGGCTTCCAGCCCTCTAGTCCGGCCGATTGCAGGATGCGGTATTTCCGGTCCCGGATAGTCGGAAAGGAGAGATCCACCGCACCACTCGCCCGCCGGGTCATTTCAATGGTCGGGAGCAAGGAGACATCGGAGACATTCGGATCGGTTCCGAACAACCACTCGCGGTAGTTCGACACTCCGTCCTGATCGGGATCGCCGTTCGGGCCGTTGTCGATATTGCCCGAGCCGTTGTCGGAAACACTCAGCATGTTGTCCTCCTCCCAGTCGTCCGGCAGCGAATCCATATCCGCATCCGAAGGAGCCGCGCCCAACTCCAGCACAAAGGAAAACGACGCTCCGCCTTCGATCTCCACCTGCTCGGTTTGCGCCTGATTTCTCATCGGAAGCGTGTTGGGAGTGAAAACCCCCGGGTTCTGATCGGTAGCTGCCGGGTTCACCGTTGCTCCCGAGAGCCCCGCCCCGGAGGTCACCACCGCGGCACTCACGATGCGGCGGGAGTTGCTGTTCCGGACCGATTTTTTGCCTCCGCTAACAGCCGGAGAAAACAGGTTCGCCTGGCCGTTTATCAACAGGTCTTCCAGATCCGGAGAAAATCCGCAGCGTACGAAAAGTCCCGTCGCTCCGTTTGCCAACGAGTAATCCGCACGCAGTCCGGTCGTTCCAAGCGTGATGGTTTTCATGATTTTCCCGTCGGGCGAAGCGAACTGCCAACCGTCCGCCCCGGAGGTGGTGACCGCGTAGAGATCGTTCACGTAGTTCCGAACGCCATTCACCTCGAACCAATCCTTGAAAGCCGAAGTCCGTCTCGCACCGGTGGCGTTGCCGATGTTGTTCGCCGTGCCTTCCTCCTCGCCCTCTCCATCGCTGTAGGAAAGGAAATTCCCTACCACCTGGCTCGCTTTCCCATCGGCGGCACGCACCCAGCCTGCTGTCATCCGCCCTCCCAACGCCTCGAACACCGCGAACACCTTCCCGTTTTTCAATACATATTCCACCTCACCGTCCAGATCCAGATCCACGCCTTCCCTGGTACTCGATGCGGGCGGAGCCGCAGCCCAGGCCTCCACCGCCGCGTAGATCGCGGAGAAACGCATCTGGGACTGGCTACGCTTCGCCAGATCCGAAAGCGTGTTCTGATCCGTATCCGGCGATACATAGACGCCGGTGCTGTATTTCGTGAGATCGTTGTTCCGCTGGTTGTGGAACGCAGTCAGCAGAGTCGACGTATGCGCCGTCGCACGCGCCAGGAATTTCCCCTCACCCGGGATCCCGGCGACACTATCCCAGCTCAGATCCGCGATCTTCCCATCGTTCGCCGCCTGCCTCCCGAACGAAAGCGGCATGGAGGTTCCAGCCCGGATATTGAAAACCTTGTCCTGCAACCCCTCCTCGCGCCCCGGTTGCCCGTCATACCAGTTGTCATAATCCAACTGGGTGGCGTGATCAATGAAATCCTGCGCCACCTTCGGAAGGGAGGGCGCGCCACGGTCGATCACAGCCCACTGATCTCCAGCTCCGTCACCATCGATATCGATCTCCCCGCTTGCGATCTGTTCCGGAGTCACGATCCGAATCCACGGCTTGTTCGCCGCCCATCTGAGATTCCTGTCATAGGCGGCAGCGTTCGAGAACGTCCCGAATTCATCCCAGAAATTCTGGACCACGATCACCTGGTCCTGCGTCCCGCTGCGGGCCTTTCTATGCGTCAGATTTCTCCAAGGGCCGGGAAATCCCCCGTCCAGATTCTGATAGCGATACCCGCTCGCCTGATCGTTGATCACGAAACAGTTCACTCCGTTGTAGCGGCTGATCCGGTAGCCATCATCCGAGAGCGCCGTGTCCCGACCCTCCCACCGGAACAGGTGGCGCATCTGGTCGATGAAGCTCCAGCCGTAGCCCATCGCGGAAATTTTCCCGAAAACCCCGTCATCCGACACCCGTTCGGGATTCCAGAACACTTGCCCGGATGGCAGTCGCCCGTAGATCCGGTTGAGCGTTTCCTCCGCCAGGCCGCGGTTGTCCGCGTTGTAGTCATCGGAGAAATAGGCGATCATGTGGTCACTGAATGTCGTGCCTAGCAGGCCGATATTTCCCACTTGCATCCGCTCAGCCAGGCGGCGGTTGAAGGCCGGCCCGTCGCGCCATGGCCGGTTCGCGGCGGGATCGACCGAGGCCCATTGCAACGAAGCGGCAAGGGTCGGAGTCACATGCAGGGACAGTGGTTGGCCGAAAGCTTCGTGGGCGTCGATCAGACGATGATAACCCGAGCTCGCGGCATCGTTGATCAGCCTCTGCGTTTCCGCGCCGGGCAGGATTGGCTGGTTTCCATGAGTCTGGAAAACCATTTTCGCCGTTTTACGCTGGTCCGGATACCGCCCGTTCCCATCTGCGGAAATCCAGCTCCCGAGCCGTCCGTTCGCCGCGATATTCTGCTGCGCGCTGAAATCGTTGTCGCTCAGATAGTCGTCGTAGATCGTGTCCCGGATGTCGTTTCTGCCTCCGAGATCACCACCACCCGGCCCCCCGGGTCCACCGTTGTTCGTGCCGTCCTTCGTAGTGAAAACCTGGTAGTTGAACTTCGAGGCCCCGTTCCAGCCCGCGTCCAGTAATGCCTGGCGGTCGATCGAAAACTCCACAGCATCGAGTTCAGCGTTGTAAAAGGCTCTGCCGAATCCCGCTGCCGAATTCTGATCCCTGACCTCTACCCCGTTGGCCCCTTGCAAGGATTGGTTGATCGTGGTCGAGTTCGCGCCGGCGTTGCGGTCCACAAAAACGCGCCCTGTATTCGTCTGATAGCAGGCGACCACGGCCTCCCATTTCATCTCGGTCAGCACATCCACTTCATCGGGCAGCGCGGCCTCGCCGGAGGCTGGATTTCCCGTATCGATCACCACATAGATATCCATGGCCCCCTCTTCCGCCTGGGACCGGAGATCATAGAGATCCAGTCGGAAATAGAAATTCCCGTCGGCACCTCCGTCCCGCGCATAGAAAGCGACGATGTCCCGCGAGCTGTCGAACCCGTCTCCAGTGCCATAGACATCGCCGCTGCGTGTGTTGTTTCCTGCTCCGTCATACTCGTCGAAACTCACCAGATCCTCCGCCGTCCAGTCGGTGAAAGCATTTTCATTCACCGCCTCGCCGAACGCGACCCTCGCGCCTTCGCCGATGACAATGCTGTTGGCGACAGGTGTCGTGACGGTGTCGTCCACCAACGGCTTCGTGCCATTCTGGAGTTCCTGGAGATTGGTGAACGAATCGTCATCCGGATCGCCGTTCGCGCCCATATCGGGATTTCCGGCACCACCAGTGCGCAGGCTGACGGTCCCGTTATCGAGCGCATCCAAACCGTTGGTGACCTCCCAGCCATCTGGCAGGCCGTCACCATCCGTATCCGCGTTGAGCGGATCGGTTTCACTCCAGATCACCCGTGGCCACGCATTATAGGGGAAATCCGCAAGTAGCATCGCACGCTTCGGAGCACGCGATCTCATCCCGGCTATACCTCCACCCACCACGTAGGCGGAATTTTCCGGCAAACTCAGATCCAGCACGGCTCTCGCCCCGTTTTCCGAAAGCAGCTCCAGATCCACCCGACCGTTCGCGTTCGCGTCCTCGGTTCCGTCCGAAGCCCCGTCAGCATCCGTATCGCCGGCGTTCGGATCGGTTTCCAGGAAAACACCGTTCAACGGGACCGCGCTGCGATCCACCCGCGAGGTATTGTAAACGGTCGGCGGCGACGCGATCACTCCCGTCGCGTTTCCTCCGCCATCGACCAATGCGATATCGACCCGCCCGTTGCGATTCCCGTCTTCCCTACCGTCGCGGATCCCGTCGTCGTCCGTATCCGCCTTCGTCGGGTTCGTCATCGATCCACCGATCTGATCCGTCCTCGCCCGGTTCAGGTTGAAACGCGTGTTTCCAACGTTGTCAGTCGTGTTGAAGACCGGTGGATCCACATCCGCTTGGAAATTCGGAAACCCGTCGCCATCCGTATCCGTGACCACATCGGTTCCGCCCGAGTAGATTCCGCCAAGGCCCGCTTCGAGTCCGTCGCCCAGAAGATCGTCATCCGTATCCGGAGCCAACGGATTGCTCATTCCGAAAATCCTCCACACATGCACATCCCCGTTCACCCAGGATTCCGGGTTGCTGGCTGGCAGATCCTTTCTAGACAACTCATCCGTATCCGCGATTCCGTCGTCGTCATCGTCGGTATCCGCCGGGTTCTCCGCCACGATCTGGCGCACGGCCACGGTCACATCCCGGCGCTGGGTCGCACTCACCGGACCACCTACGCTAAGTGCCGCATCCGCTCGCAGCCGGTAGCTCCCCGCCCGCAACCCGCCCCACAAGAACGTCCAGATTTTTTTCGATCCTATCGTTTCCTGATCCGTCAGAGCGAGCGTGCCGCCACCTGTTTCCGAAATTACGTTCAGCTCCAACACCCGGTCATCCGTCTCTACCTTCACCAGGGTCGAGCGCTGCGCCGGAGTAGGATTCGGCACGGCCGGGAGCACCACTTCGTATGGACGCCCGTCGATCCCGACGGCAGGTGGTTCGGTAATGACCAGATACGGCCTTTCACTGACCGCCGCTTTGACCACACGGATCGCCTCAAGCACCGCGCCCCCCCGCGTATGCGTGATCTGCAACACATGCTCGAAGTCCGGCTCTTTGTTGTAGAGGTTCGGGATAGGGAACGACAACGCGTGATATTCGGAAGTCTCGTTCCGGACGATGTTGTAAAGCCCGCGATCCTGCGCCACCGCATCTTTCAGAGACCCGCTGTCGGTGCTGCCGATCTTCACCAGGAACTCGTTGATGAGCTGCTGGTCGGACACCCCGTCTGCGATGTTTTTCGAGAAATAGACCTTCATCACATAGTCCTCTCCGACCGTTTCTCCGTCGGATTGTGGAAACGCAACGAACATCCGGGTCACCGGTCCCGACGTTCCCACGTTGCGGATCAGCGTCGTGAAATGCCCGGCCTCGTCGCCAAGCGCCTGATCGATGGATGAGGAAACTTCTTTCATCCGCACCCTGATCACCGCGTTCCCGCTGTCCGGGATGTTCCTGTAGTCGAAACGCCATTCCAGCGGGTATTGACCGGTTACGTTTCCCGGATTCGCAACCGCCCGGGCCCGCGCCCACGAAGCAATGAGATTCCCGTCCCAAAACCCGTTTCCGTTCAGGTCCTCGAAAGGCTCACCATCGTCCCTGACTAAATTGCGATTCGCATCCGTGAACGGCTCGAAGCCTCCGCCGTTACCATTGATCGCACGGGTCACCGAATCGTCGTTGGTCATGTCCGAGTCCACGATCTGATACCAGACTTCGGTCACGCTGCGGTCCGTCCGCACCACCCCGCCGTAGCTCTGCTGGTTCAGCTGATCGTTCTCCGCCGGGAAAACGATCTCCCCGCCGGGCCGTTCCGCATCGTAGTAAAACGTCTGCTTGTAGGTGTTGTAGATCGGAGCTTTTCCCAGCCGACTGAGAAACGCCCGTGCGCTCAAAAGGTGGAAACCTTCCTCCAGCCCTTTCTCCATATCCCAGCCCCACTCGCTGTAGTTCTTCGTCGCATCCTGCTTCCGCGCGTAGTCGTTGTGCGGGAAATGGTCCACTTCCGTCGCATCGAATCCATCGATCTCGAACAGAGTCGTCATCCCCCGGATCTTGTCCGCGCTCCCCTGGTCCGACGGAAACCAAGTCGCCGCCCCTTCCTTCACGATCCCGATCTTGTATTTGAACGTGCCACCGTTGGCAGGCTTCGGCACCTCCGCGCTCATCCACCAGTCGCTACCTCCCTCGTTATGGCTGAAATTCATCTCCACCACACCCGTATCAGCAATGCCCTGCCCGCCCGCGCCCTCGGGATCCGACCCATCCGCCGTGTGATACACGAACATCCTGTAGCCCTGTCCCACGGAGTTCGGCTTCGCCCAGATTCTCAAAGTCGCACCATCCTCCGAATACTGATCGGGAGGCACACCTCCAGGCCATCCACCGGAAATCGTGCCACCCACCGCAGCCTCCGGATCGTGAAACAAAAAGCTCGCGACATCCACATCGCCCGTCGGATTGTTCCCAGCTCCCGGCACGACCGTGAAACCCGCGGATCCGATCACTTTCGAAAACGTTTCCGCTCCCGCCGATCCCAGCGTGCATCGTGCCGTATCCAGGGCAGCGAATTTCTCCGAAAACATCCGGCGCGAAAAGTTCGTTTGCTCGTATCCCAGAAACACGTCGTCTGAAATACCGGGTGGAAAATCCCTGGAAGCCGGATCCGCATTTCCCGGAGGCACCGTCCCGTTCAGGTCGATCCCGCCGTCCAGTTTCAGCAAAACATTCTCCGCCGATCCGTCCGCCCTCACTTGGAAAGCCAGATCCTCACCGCTCGTCACCCGGGGGATATCGATGGAGTAGGAAAAGTCCGTCGGGTCCGCATCCGGAAGTCCCAGCGGGTTGAAGCCAGGATCACCATCCGGCCCGTCCTTCCGTATCACGCGCACGTTCCCGACAGGATTCCCACCCTCCCGGATCGTGATCGCCGCACCGCCCGCACCGGTCCAATCCCGCGCGGGATCAGGATTTTTCCAAGAAAACACATAGTAGCCACCCGGCGGCACGATCACCCCGTTCTCGAACCCCAGATTCGCGGAAATCTGACCACGTCCGCCCCCGGCATCACCCAGTTTCACGAAAAATCCGGTCAACGAGTTCCCGTTCGCCGCAGCTCCCCTCGCATATTGCCAGAGAAACGCCCCCGGAGGAAAACTCGTGGAAAAATCCTGTCCTACCCCGCTCGAATAGTTGTCGTTCACCATCACCAACGCTGTCGTCCCGTCCGCATCCGTCATCCCACCATTGCTGCGCTTGTCGATCCGCTCGTACCCCACCAGGTCCGCGCTACTCCACGCTCCTTTCTGATAACCACGAGCGAAGTTCTGGTGCAGCTTCATCAGGTTCGGCAACCGTCCGTCACCGTCCTGTCCGAGAAATTTCGTATTCGAGTGCCTCGGAAACGCTCCGCCACTCTGACTCAGCGTTTCCGCGTGATAATTCCCGTCCGTATAGATCAGAGGCAACCCCGCTCGAGTGAAATAGAACGCATGCTGAAGCTCCTTGCGCGCCGCGAAATCGCTGTCGTGACTCTGCGCGTGCGTCACCGCCACGGCCGCCGGGAAACCGCCCGATCCTTCAGCATCCAGCCCCTGCAAACCCGATGAGGGGTTCCCCAGAAGGTTGTTGAACTTGCTCCGCAAATCGTTGTCCACCAGCCTCTGTCCCCTTGCGATATATCCGTCGTAGCCCGGAGGTTGCCCCAGGTGCTCGCCAAATAGCATCGCATCGTCCCGCGGCTTTTCCGTATCGAACAGCGTGTCCCGGTGGTTCGACCAATCGCTGAACCCACGCGAAAGATTGAACTGCTCCTGCGTCTGCCCGGTATAGCCGTAGCTGCTGCTGTCCGCGCCCGCTCCCGCCGCCCCGAAAAAGTCATCCTGCACATGCTTCACCGCATCCAGCCGCAGCCCGTCCGCCCGCGTTCTGTCCATTTCCCACCTCGCCGCGCGGAAAAGCAACTCCTCCACGTACTCGCTGTAGTAGTCCTTGTTATCTTCCAGAAACTGCGCGGTCAGCCCGTTGCCCGACCCGAATCCCACATATTTCCCCTGCCCAGCCGAGTGCTTCTGACCGCCGGAAGTCGGCGCGTAACAGTAATATCCCGGATTCTGCGGATGCCGTAAAAACGAAATTTTTCGAATCCTGTCCCCTTCGTTTCTTCCGAAATTGTTGTTCCACTCACCCGGCTCCTGCGCGATATCGATCAGATCGGAAAGCCCAAGATGCTGCACCTGCCACGCATCACCGTAACTCCTCGTATTGTCCCATTTCCTGAAAAAACCCTCCTCCGTGAGCCTCAGGTGGAAATCCTCCGGAACAAACCCCGGATACACGTCGATCGGTGTGGATTCGTTGAACCCCGGGATATCGAAAGCATTGTGGTTCATGATGTTATCGAAATAAATACGGATTCCGAAGCGATGCGCCATCCGCATCAGACTCAGTAATTCCTCCTCCGTCCCATACCGCGTCCGCTTCGATCCACGCTGATCCTTCGAACCCAGATCGAACCTGTCCCAAAGATCGTATCCCGCCGAAAGCCCTCCACTCCCTTTCGTTGGCGGCGGCAGCCAGATCGACTCATAGCCCGCCTCCGCCAACTCCGGCATCTTCCGCTCGATTTCCTTCCAGGAGGTGTTGAAATACTGCAACATCGCCTCTCCCGCCGCCAGTTGGATCAGCACGAGGAAACAAACGAAAAATCGGGGGAAGGTGGGTTTCATCAGTCAAAAGAATCGAGGAAAACGCAGTCATCGCCCGCTTCCCGCTACTTTTTAATGTCCCATCGTTCGCCCCGGTTTACAAGGAAGTTACAAAGTAGCCACCGCCGCTCCATGCCACAATCACTCTCCCCGACGACGGAAAGCTTCGAGCGATTCATGACCCGTGCCCTCCACCACCCCCGCACCGGCTACTACTCCCGCCACATCACCGCCATCGGCTCACGTGGCGATTTCACCACCGCCCCCCAGCTCTCCGATACCCTGGCCAAGTCCATCGCCGCCTGGATCTCCACCTCATCGGACAAACACCATACCCGGAACCTCATCGAAATCGGTCCCGGGGTCGGCACTCTCGCTTCCCAGGTCCGGCGGCACCTCCCACCCCTCCTTCGTTTTCGTTCGAATCTGCATCTGGTCGATTCCTCCCTTCCACTTCGCACCCGTCAGGAATCCCTTCTCGGCAAAAAAGCAACCTACCACGCCACCATACACAGCGCTCTCGAAGCTTGCGCAGGTTCCGCCATCATCTGGTCGAACGAACTCGTCGACGCATTCCCTGTCCGGCTTTTCGAAAAATCCTCCGGAGCTTGGCAGGAAGTTGCCATCGATCACGAAGCCTCCCGTGAAATCCTGCTCTCCCCCGCCCCGCTTCCCACGTCCTCCGTTTTCGACCTGATCCACCCTGTCGGACAACGCGTCGAAGTCCACGAATCCTACCACCATTGGCTGCGCTCCTGGCTGCCCGCTTGGAAAAACGGATCCATGCTGACCATCGATTATGGCGATACCGCGGAAAACATCTACCACCGCCGTCCCACCGGTTCCCTGCGCGCCTACCTGCTCCAGCATCGCCTTGAAGGCCCGTCCGTCTACGAAAACCCCGGTCGTCAGGACATCACCGCCGACGTGAACTTCACCGATCTCGCCCGCTGGAGCGAGCCTTGGCTCGAATCCGACCCACCTCGGAAACTTTCCGATTTCATGCGCCCCCACTCCACCCCCGCGGACGCACGCCTTCTTGAAGCAGCATCCCGTTTCCTGCTCCTCCGCCAGCAGCCGGGCAGCCCTTCCAGCGCCCGGAAATCCAGCAATCGCACCGCCTAACAGCTTTTCTCGATATTTCTCCCATGTGACCTGTTGACACACCGTCTCCGGTTGACCAACTTAGAAGCATCATAGCAGGTGTCCTTCCGTCACCAAACCCACAAATCCACCTCTCAAGAAACCCACTACCTGTGTTCTCAAACGAAGATTACCTAGCAGAACTCCTCCTCGAAGCCGGCGCGATTACCGAGGAAGACATCCAGTCAGCCCGCTCCTCGCATTCCGGTAGCGCAACCCTTGTCGAAAGGCTCATTTCCGACACCAGTCTCACGGAAACAGCTGTCGCCGAAACTCTCGCCTCGAACGCGGGGATTTCCTTCATCGACCTCGCGGGCTTCCATTTCGATCCCTCGGTCATTCTCACCGTTTCCGAGGATACAGCCCGACGCTACCGTGCCATCCCCGTTTCGGACGATGGCATGTATCTGACCGTCGCCGTCGCCGATCCATTGGACTTCGAAACACTCGACAGCCTTCCCCACGTCATCGGTCGGGAGCTCAATCTCGCCTGCGCCACCCACTCCGACATCAACCACCACTTGATGCAGTTCTACAACGTGGACGAGAAGAAATCCGAGTCCGCCGAGGATAGCTTCGAGGTATCCACCGGAGATTCCGAAGCCGGAGCCGAGGCGAACGACGCACCCATCATCCGTCTCGTTCAGCAGACGCTCACGGAAGCCTTCCGCCTCCGTGCCTCCGATATCCATATCGAGCCTCTCGAGACATCCGTCCGGATCCGCTACCGCCTCGATGGCAAACTCGTCCACGTCGAT
This sequence comes from uncultured Verrucomicrobiae bacterium, assembly GCA_963729485.1. GTDB lineage: Bacteria > Verrucomicrobiota > Verrucomicrobiia > Verrucomicrobiales > Akkermansiaceae > Luteolibacter. Next base: position 1,088,736 of record CAVSNV010000007.1, on the reverse strand, counting down.
ACCCACCCGAAAAAACTCCTTCCCGCCATCATCGCCCGTCTCAAGGTGATGAGCGGCAGCATGTCGATCGCAGAAAAACGCCTCCCCCAGGACGGTCGCATCCAGCTCAAGATGGGCGAAAAGGAAGTCGATCTCCGTGTCTCCTCCGTTCCCTCGAACCACGGTGAATCCATTGTCATGCGGATCCTTGACAAGACCGCTCTTCTGCTCGGCCTTCCCGAACTCGGATTTTTCTCCGATGACCAGGCGCAGTTCGAGCGACTGCTCGGTCTCCCGGACGGCATCATCCTCGTGACCGGCCCCACCGGTTCGGGAAAAACCACTACGCTCTACGCTTGTCTCAACGTTATCAACAAACCGGACAAGAAGATCATTACCGTGGAAGACCCGGTCGAGTATGAGCCCCCGGCATCAACCAGGTCATGGTCAAGGCGGACATCGGCATGACGTTCGAGAACGCCCTCCGCGCCATGCTCCGCCAGGCCCCGAACATTATCATGATCGGAGAAATCCGGGATGTCACCACCGCCAACATCGCCATCAACGCATCCCTCACCGGCCACTTGGTTTTCTCCACTCTGCACACCAACGACGCCCCGTCCGCCGTCGCACGTCTCGCCGATATCGGGGTGAAACCATTCCTGATCGCCTCCGCCGTCCGCTCCATTCTCGCCCAGCGCTTGGTCCGTAAGCTCTGCCCCGTCTGCAAGGCTCCCGCCGAACTCACCGAGAAAGAACTGCGCGCGCTGAATCTCGATGCCTCCCGCGTTGCCCAGGCCTCCATCTTCGGCCCCGTCGGCTGCGAGAAATGCCGTGGCAACGGATACCGCGGCCGCATGGGCATCTTCGAGCTTTTCGATATCGATGATGAAGCCCGATCCATGATCAACGGGGAAATGACCACCAGCCAGCTCCGCCGGCGCGCCAGGGAACTCGGCATGCGCACCCTCCGCAAGGACGGCATCCGCAAAGTCCTCGCCGGCCTCACGTCAGGCGAGGAAGTCGTCCACGCAACCATGGGTGACTTCGACTAAATTAAAAAAATTCCAATTCCAAAACTCTCTAAACCCAAGACTGGCGTCAACAGCCGCTAAAAAAATTTCAGCGTTTCAGTTTTCAGCCTCTCAGCTTTTACCTCAAAATGGACAACCGCCAACTCCTAGATCTCTTCCAATCCCGCGGCATGATCGACACCGCGCTCGCCGACGAAATTCTCGCCGAGATCGAAAACAGCGGCAAGACCGTGCCCGAACTCCTCGCGGATTTCGAGGTCGTGCAATCGCGCGACGATGTCTGGCCCGTCGTCGCATCCGAACTCGGCACCACCCTGGTCGATCTCAAGAACTGGACTCCTCCCGACGCCCTGCTCGATCTCGTTCCCGCAGGCACCGCCCGGCTTCACGGCGCCTTCCCCGTGAACTTCGATGAGCAGGGACTCCACCTCGCCCTCGTCGATCCACTCAATCCCCAGACTGTCGAAGACCTCCGCTTCGCCCTTGGTCGGGAGATCATCGTCGTCGTCGCTCCGGATTATCTCGTAGAAGCAAAGATCAACGAATGCTACGGTGGAGAAGGCCGGGCCATGGATGACATCCTCTCCCAGCTGGATTCCGGCATCGAGGATTTCGATCCGGACAATGCCGAGGCCGAGGCGAATTCCGCACCCATTATTCGATACGTCGATCTCGTCCTCTATCAGGCGATCAAGGAGAAGGCATCGGACATTCACTTCGAGCCTTTCGAAAAAGATTTCAAAATCCGCTACCGGGTCGATGGCGCGCTCTACGAGATGGCCCCACCTCCGGTCCATCTCGCCCTTCCCATCCTTTCCCGCGTGAAAGTCATGGCGAACATGAACATCGCCGAGCGCCGCATTCCGCAAGACGGACGTATCGTCAAGCAAATCGGAGAAAAGCAAGTCGATATGCGGGTCTCCACCCTCCCGACTCACCACGGCGAGTCCGTCGTGCTCCGGGTCTTGGACCGCTCCTCGGTCAACCTGTCACTCGAGAATCTCGGCCTCCCCGAAAACATTTTCACCTACATCACCGAGACCATCGAGAAGCCGAACGGCATCTTCATCGTCACCGGACCCACCGGCGCGGGCAAAACCACCACCCTCTATGCCGGGCTGCGTCGCATCAATACCATCGATGCCAAGCTGCTCACCGCAGAGGATCCGGTCGAGTATGACATCGACGGAATCATCCAGATCCCGGTGAACGAAGGTATCGGCCTCGATTTCCCACGCATCCTCCGCGCCTTCCTGCGTCAGGATCCGGACCGCATCATGATCGGGGAAATGCGAGACAAAGACACTGCCACCATCGCCATCCAGGCGGCGCTGACAGGTCACTTGGTTCTCTCCACCCTTCACACGAACGACGCCCCAGGTGCCGTCACCCGTCTCATCGACATGGGTTGCGAGCCGTTCCTCGTCGCGGCATCCCTCGAAGGTGTCCTCGGCCAACGTCTCGTCCGGACCATCTGCAAGGATTGCAAAACTCCGTACGAGCCTACCGAGGCCATCCTCTCACAGCTCGGAGTCTCGCCTCATGAACTCGGAGACAAACAGTTCTTCACCGGTGCCGGCTGCGATGTCTGCGGCCAGTCCGGCTACAGAGGTCGTGCTGGTCTTTACGAACTCCTGAATATTACGGAGCCCATCCGCGAACTCATCACCAACCGCGCTCCGTCAGTGGTCCTGAAGCAGAAAGCCATCGAACTCGGCATGAACACCCTCCGCGAGGATGGCCTCCGCAACATCTACCAAGGCAAAACCACCATCGAGGAAGTCCTGAAATACACCTGATTCCAAGAGAACCGTCGAGTCCGACCGAACATACCGATTTCACTTTCTCTAGATTTTCCAATCGCCAAGCCGCACCAAATCCTCTTTTCTTTCAAAAACTTCTTCGAATAAAAAACTCCCATGCCCAAATTCAATTATACCGCACTCGACGCAAAAGGTGAGCAAGCCGATGGTTCAATCTCCGCGTCATCCGAGGCAGAAGCCGTCCAGAAACTCCGGTCACAGGGACTCTATCCCACCCAGATCGTCGAGGAAGGCAAAGGCAAGCCGGTCGTCGCCAAGGGTGGCGCGAAAAAAGGTAAAGCCAAAGGAAAAGGCGGAGCCATGAACATCACCATCGGTAAGGCCAAGACCACCGTGAAGCCCAAGGTCCTCATGGTTTTCACCCGTCAGCTCGCAACTCTCATCGACTCCGGCCTTCCTTTGCTCCGTTCCCTCACCGTTCTAGGGAAGCAGGAACCCAATCCAGCCCTTAAAACCACCATCAGCTCGCTCGCGGATTCCGTGCAGAGTGGCTCCACCTTCTCCGAGTCGCTCGCCCAGCACCCGAAAATGTTCAACAAGCTCTACGTGAACATGGTCAAAGCCGGCGAACTCGGCGGTGTGCTCGAAGTCGTCCTCAACCGTCTCGCGGAGTATCAGGAAAAGGCGCAGAAGCTGAAAAACAAAATCGTTTCCGCCATGGTCTACCCGGCCATCGTCATGTTCATCGCCGTCGCCATCCTGATCTTCCTCATGGTGTTCATCGTGCCGAAGTTCAAGGAGATGTTCGCTGAAACCGACTCGAACCTACCGATGATTTCCCAGATCGTCTTCGGCTTCTCCGAATTCTGTCTAGGCAGACCCATCCTCGGCATCCCGAACGTCGTATGGATCTTCGTTGCTGCGGCAGCGATCTACGCGGCGTTCAACGCGATTGGAAAAACCAAAGGCGGGCGCCAGTTCATCGACAAGATGAAACTTCACATGCCCATTTTCGGAGACATCCAGCGCAAGTCCGCCGTGTCCCGTTTCGCCCGGACACTCGGTACTCTCGTCACCTCAGGCGTCCCCATCCTGCAGGCGCTCAACATCACACGCGACACCGCCGGCAACGTAGTCATTTCCCAGGCTATCTCCAAGGTCCATGAGGCCGTGAAAGAAGGTGAATCCATCGTTACCCCGCTCGCCTCCTCCGGAGTCTTCCCGAATATGGTCATCTCCATGGTCGACGTGGGTGAGGAAACCGGCCAGCTCCCCGAGATGCTTCTGAAAGTCGCGGATGTTTACGACGATGAAGTCGACAACGCCGTCACCGCTCTCACTTCCATCCTCGAACCCATCATGATCGTCATCCTCGCCCTCGTGGTCGGTGCCGTGGTCTTCGCACTCTTCCTGCCTCTGATCAAGATGATCTCCACCATGAGTGAGCAATAGCATGGTGCGAAGGCATACCGCCCCCGCCATCTCAGAAACCGGATGAAAATCTGATTTTCCAGACTATGTTAGATGACTGAAATGGTTCCGGAAATCCCCGGAAACAAACCGACCAAACCCATGAAAACTAATCTACAACTCCGCCGCACCTCCGGATTCACCTTGGTTGAAATGCTTGTGACGATCACGATTATCGTGATCCTCGCCGGGCTATCCCTCGGTGGGTTCAAATTCGTCGCCTCGAAACAGGCCAACGAGCAAGCCCGGATCCAGATCAAATTGCTCGAGCGTGGTCTCGAGGAATACAAACTGGACAACGGGAAATATCCCCCCTCGAACAGCGGATCGAATCCGATCTACGTGGCGCTCTATGAGGACGGTGTCAATAGACCGGATGAAAACAAGATCTATGTTCCTGAACTCGATCCGAACAACAACAAACAGGGCTGGAGCCAGGGAACCACGATCGTAGACCCGTGGGGACAGCAATACGTCTATCGGTCCCCCGGAACAATCAACCCTGACTTCGATCTGTTGTCAAAAGGTCCGGACAACCAGACTTCTACCAATCTCAGTGACAAGAAGACCAGGGACGATATCACCAACTACTGATTCACCCCCGGTCGCCGGGTAATTCTTCCCCCTATCAGGATCACACTTGTGATCCTCTTCAATTTCTATACTCCAATCCGCACACATGTCAGACGAAAACACTCCGGTCGAATCCGAACCGACCACCACCGAGACCACTACCCCGAAGGTCCGCCGAATTTCCAACAAACCCGCCCGCAAGTCAGCTAAGAAAGCAGCCAAGGTGGTCGCCCCAGAGGCGGAAGTTCCTGTCGAGGAATTTACCGAAAGCCTCGTCGAGCCACCGGAAAGACAGCCTGACGAGTCCGAATCGAATTCCGACCAAAACTCGAACTCCGGTCCTGAAAACGATTCTGGAAACGACCAACCCAAACGCAACCGCCGTAGAGGCGGTCGCGGTGGAAAAGGCAAATCCGGCGGCGGCAAGGATCAAGATTCCTCGCACGAAAAAGAAGAAACCATCCAGTTGGTTGAAGAAGGTTCCGAGGATGCGACTCCGCAGAGGGAAGAGCGTCGCCAGGGCAGACAAGACCGCCAGGAACGCCAACCCCGTCCCGAAAAGAAGCGCCGCAATATCGATCCTGATAAGGTCGCCAAGAACGCGTGGAAGATCTATCTCGCGGAAGTCAGCGAGGAAGGTGTCGCCCTTATCGGTGATAACGACGCTCGCGAACTCGCCCGCCGCTGCTTCCGGCTCGCCACCATCTTCCTGGAAGAAGAAGAGCGCCGCCAATAATTCTTCGGAACGGTGGGTCGCGGATGACATCCGCGACTCCTTGCTTCCCTACCTCACGAATTTCAGGAACAAGATACCTCCGATAAGGAGCACGGTCCCTATGACGAAGCACCATTCCAGATGCTTCTCGATGAACGGCCTCACCTTCAGGCCGAAGACCCGGATCAGACCGGAAACCAGGAAAAACCGGAAGCCACGCCCGATCACCGACGCTCCGATCAACAACGGTAGGCTGTAGTTCGCCATACCTGAGAAAATCGTGAAAACCTTGTAGGGAATCGGCGTGATGGCTGCGATGAGTATGCCCCAGAAGCCGTAGGCATCGTACCAGCCTTGGATCGTTTCCTGGGTATGTCCGCTGCTATCGAAAGCATTCAGCAGAGGAATCGCAACGGTTTCCCGCAGCCCCCAGCCAATCCCCCACCCCGCGATTCCACCGAGTACCGATCCCGCGGTGCAGACGAGCGCATATTTCGACCACTTCTCCCGTGCCCCGAAGCAAAGCGCGAGCAACAGGATATCCGGAGGGATCGGAAAAAACGATGATTCCGCGAAGGCGATCAGAAACAGCGCCCAGGTCCCGGCCGGATGGTCCGCCCAGGATACAGTCCATGCGTAGAGGCGGCGGATGATATTCGGTCTTTTCGGAATCGGCACTTCAGCGGTCATGATCGGAGAAATTTATTCGCACTCGGTGCGGGTATCCCGGGAAAGCAGTTCGGTCATCGCCTCGGCCGCGGGCTTGCCTTCGTAGAGAATGGAAAACATGGCGTCGATGATGGGCGTGCGGACATTCGCCTTGCGCGCCGCCTCATGGATGGAAGCGGTATTCGGAACTCCTTCCGCGACCATCCCCAGAGAGTTCACGATTTCATCCAGAGTCTTGCCCTGCCCGATCGCCAGTCCCACGCGGTGGTTGCGCGAGTGCACAGAAAAGCAGGTTACGATCAGGTCTCCCACCCCGGAGAGTCCGGCGAACGTTTCCATCTGTCCCCCGAGTGCGGTGCCGAGTCGTGTCATTTCCGCAAGTGCGCGGGTCACGAGAGCAGCGACGGCATTGTCTCCGAGACCCAGTCCGTGGGATACGCCGGCTGCGATGGCGTAGACGTTTTTGATCGCCCCTCCCAACTCGATCCCAGCCAAGTCAGCACTGGTATAAGGTCGGAAGTGCGGGAGAGTGAAAAGGCACTGGAGAGCATCCGCGATCTCCGTATCTTCCGCTCCGATCACGGCGCACGTTGCCTGGCCCACGGCCATTTCCTCGGCATGCGTTGGTCCGGAAAGGACGGCGATGGGGTTTCCCGGCAGGATCTCCCGCAGGATTTCGCTCATACGTTCCCCGGAACGCTTTTCTATACCCTTCGCGCACGAGAGCAGGACGGAAGTTTCCGACATTCCGGATCGTGCGATTTCCTCTGCGCACGCACGTGTCGCACTGGTCGGCACCGCGAAGATCACCAGCGGATATTCTCTCGCATCAGCAATCGCTACGGAAGCGATCACATTGGTAGGAAGCACCACATCGGGAAGGTATCTGGAATTGCGGTGATCCGAGTTGATACTTGCGGCGACCTCCGGCTCACGCCCGACAAGCAGAACTGAGTCAAGCTTTGAAGCTAGGATCTTCGCGATGGCAGTGCCGAATGAGCCGGAGCCTATGATGGCGGCGGTTTTGAAATTCATGGATCGGATACGACAGGTTTTTTATTCCCACCCCAGGTGAAACGGGACTCGCTGCCCTCCCGGAGACGGCGGATGTTGGTCCTATGTTTCCAAACCGCGAGCAGCGCGATGACCACGGAGAAGATAAACAACGGCTTGTTCCAAGTGCCGTCATCCCACTTGCCATGGAATCGAGCTCCGAAATGCGTGAGCACCGGCAAACAGACTGCGGACACCATGCTGGCGACCGCCACGTATCTCGTAGCAACCAGCGTGATGGCAAAAATAACGATAAGCAAAACGATGGCGGCGGGCATCAGCGCGATCACCACTCCTGCGGATGTCGCGACGCCCTTGCCTCCCTTGAAACCGATCCATGGACAGTAATTGTGTCCCAGCACGGCGGCGAGCGCGGTGAGAACATATGTTAGCTGCACTGTAAACTGCCCGGAAGCCGGTAACATCAGCACCCAGGATCCGGGAACCGGCAACGCGCACCACGGCTCCGGCCCACCTTGGAATCGGACCAGATTGATCGCGATGATCACGGGAACGAATCCCTTCAAAGCATCGAGCAAAAGGCAGCTCAGACCGTATTTTTTCCCGACGATGCGGAAGACATTGGTCGCACCGATATTCCCGGAGCCATGATTGCGGATATCGATCCCCTTGACCCTCGCGATGAAGAGGCCGAAGGGAATCGAGCCAAGCAAGAATGCCAGAAGCGGGCAGAGCCAAAGTTGCATAATGTGGAAAATGGAGGGGAGGTCGGCTTACTCCACCACCTTGACGCTCTTGATGACGACAGGCTTGAACGGCACGTCGCCTGCGGGCATCTCCATTTTACGACCCGTTGCCGGGTGCAGCATCACCAGATCTCCCTGCCCGGTTTGCACACCTTTGATCGCCTCCACCACGTCCATTCCCTCTACGACTTTTCCGAATACCGCGTAACCACCGTTGTTCGGGAAATCCAACGCGGCGTTGTCTGCCACATTGATGAAAAACTGTGCGGTCGCGCTATCGGGATCGTTTGTCCTGGCCATCGAGATCGTGCCTTTGAGATTCTTCAGTCCGTTCTGCCCCTCGTTCTTGATCCCTTCTCCGGAAGGCTTCTCGACAAGCTTCGCCTCTTCCATCGCGAAGCCGCCTCCCTGGATCATGAATCCATCGATCACGCGGTGGAATACCGTGCCGTCATAGTGACCTAGATTCACGTATTTCAGGAAATTTTCCACCGTGACCGGTGCTTTCTCCGCATTCAGGGCGATCACGATGTCCCCGAGGCTTGTTTTCATCCGCACCTTCGCAGCATCAGCAGGAAGCTCCGCCTGTTCTGTCACCAGCCCTTCGGCTGCCGCTCCGTCCCCGGGTTTTTCCGCATTGCACGCGCCAAGCAGCGCGAACCCGGCCATCGCCATGATCAAAGATCTTCTTTTCATCGGCAGGAGGATTACGCCGCTCCCGGCCTCTTGGCAAGCGGAGTCGTTCGCCCGGATACAACAAACGCGGGTCGTTTCCGACCCGCGTTTGGCAATTTTCCGTATTAAACATGGAAGGGACTGATCAGGACCAACTACAAAGCTCGTTAACCCCCCGGCTGCGAAGCTTCGTCCGTTGGCCCGATCAAGAATCCCGGCCTCCGTCTTGGAAAATTCTCAGAACGTTCCGTTTTCGGTGACCGACTAGAACTTAGATGGAGATTCCGACAGGAAAAGCTGTTAGATTATCCAAAATCGGCCATAAACCCTGCTTTTCCGCCGAAATTGTGGTGATCGCTCGGATGTTCGGCACACAAAAGGCGCGGACCGTTGCCAGTCCGCGCCTTTATTTTGCACATTCCCCCCAAAATGACCTCCGAGCCGGATTTCGAGCGCAAGGCAGGGTCCCCCCGGATCCAACCATTTCACTCGAGCCTATTGCTGAAGGCCTAGGATATGTCACGAAGGCTGCCAATCGGCCGAAGCACATCAACCGCCTCCGTTGGGATAACCCTACCGTGATCGAACCCGATGAGAAGCACTTTGATTATCCAAAATCGGCCATAACTATCCAAAATCGGCCATAACGGCATTTGGGGAACCGAAGAAAGCTCGAAACGGAGTCCGGGAGAGAAAAAAGGCGCGGGCTGTTTCCAGTCCACGCCTCTTTTTGCACATTCCCCCCCAAATGACTTCCGGACTGGATATCGAGCGCAAGGCAGGTTCCCCCCGGATCCAACCATTTCGCCCGAACCTATCGCTGGAGGCCTAGGGTATGTCACGGAGGTTGCCAATCAGCCGAAGCGGATCAATTGCCCCCGTTGGAAATACAATATCCCGAAATATCGCGAGAGAAAGACCTTTCATTATCCAAAATCGGCCATAACTATCCAAAATCGGCCACAATCACGAAGATTTTTCAAAATCGCTGTCGCGCCTTGTCTATTCCACCCGAAAACGCACTATCCCGCCTTCGACTTTCAACATGGATCTGAACCAGAGCAAATCATCCCAGAGCGTCATCACCTGTCGCAACAGCCAGGGGACCGAACTCACCGCTAACTTGCTAAGAATCAAGCGTTATTCCGTGGTATTCGAAGTGTATAACCCCTACAGTATTCTCCAGCTTTCGGAGGTGCTCACAGAGTTCCGCATCATGGCATCCCGGCGGCTGCTTTACAGTGGTAAGGCGGTTGTCAGCAACCTGCTGAACACTGGCATCGTGCTTGTCTGTGAGGCGATGCTGGACGAGGGATGGGTGGAGGTGGACTTCCTCGCCGGGATTTCCACGGAACTTGGAATTAGTGGTAACCAGGTGGATCTCAAAGGTCAGTTCGCTGACTTCATGTCCGAGTGGAAAACCGGCAACGAAGTTCAGGACCCTTTCAAGATCGTAGTATCTGACCTGGCGAGCATGCTTACCGGGGTGCAGCACTGGCTCACGGGCATCGACGTCGGCATCCGCACCACCGTCACCCGTCGTCGTGAAGATTTGGAACGCGAGGTTTTTTCGAAGGTCGAGCAACGCGTGGTCGAGGAAATCATCCCTTCGATGGAGCGCTTTGAAAAAGTCACCGGAGAAATCGGCGACGAAGGAATGGCGGTCCACAAGTCTTATGTCCGCAGGCAACTGCACCCGATCGTGCTCTGCTCCCCTTTCCTGTTCCGGACCTATACGAAGCCGCTCGGATACGCGGGTGACTACGAAATGGTCAATATGATGCTACGGGATCCATACGAGGGCGGATCGGCTTTCGCAAAAATCCTGAACTACGCCCTTCTCAATACCGAACCCGTTGTCGCACACCGCAACCGTATCGATTTCCTCGTCGAGTTACTCCGCAGCGAATGCGAACGACGCGTTTCCAAAGGAAAAACCAGGGTGTTCAACCTCGCCTGCGGACCCGCTGTGGAAGTCCAGCGTTTCCTGCGCGAGTGCGACGAAAGCGATCTCGCCGAAATCGATCTGCTCGACTTCAACGCGGAGACTCTGGAATATACGCGGGCTCGGATCAACGAGTCCAAAATGGCTGGAGGCCGGGAAACTTCCGTAAACTATTTCCAACGTTCCGTCCACCAGCTACTCCGCGCCTCGTCGAAAGGCGGTGAGGAAGCATTCACAAACTACGATATCGTCTATTGCGCGGGTCTTTTCGACTACCTCTCCCAGCGGGTGTGCAAGCGCCTCGTGGACCTGTTCTGCACGATGGTCCGGCCCGGTGGCCGGGTGATCGTGACTAACGTCGCCGCCTCCAATCCACGCAAGGCATGGATGGAATATGTGATGGAATGGAATCTGATTTATCGCGATGAAAACGAGATGAGAGATCTCGTGCCGGACAACAAACCGGTCACCGCTGCAACAGTAAAGGCGGACTCAACCGGAGTGAACCTATTCCTCGACATCGAAATTGGGAGCAACTGAGTCACATATACCGGCGGCCAGCGACGAGGCACTCGAAGCGTTCAAATCCTACGAACGCGGTGTTGCCGTGCTCAATTCCAGGCGGGCGGCCATTGTCGCGGCGATCTTCATGCTCGCCGGCACAACCTTGGACATCGTGGTTTTCCCCGAGTATTTCGGGCTCTTCCTCACGATCCGTATCGCATGCAGCCTACTTCTGGTCCTGGTCTTTTACGATCTCGGAATTTCCAACGGATCCGGGAGGAGCGGGTTCGTGGCATCATGGATCGCACTACTTCCCATCGTTTCGGTATGCATGATGATCTATTTCACCGGCGGTGGAAACTCAGTCTATTACGCGGGTTTGAATCTCGTCCTGGTGGGCCTGTCCTTGCTCCTGCGGTGGACTTTCTGGAAATCCGTCGCAATGACGACCGCATGCGCCATGTGTTATTTCATCAGTGTCGCGCTTGCCTTCGAAACATCGAGCTTCCGGATGCTCTACAACAACAGCTACTTCCTGTTCGTAACCTCGGTATTCGTCATCGTGGGAAGCTACTTCTACGAACGACTGAGATTGAATGAATTCACGCTCCGCCGCGAGGTCGAGAAATCCAGAGAAACCCTCCGGACCCAGTTCCAGCGTCTCGGCGAGCTGGACGAAGCCAAGACACGGTTCTTCGCGAACATCAGTCACGAACTCCGCACCCCGCTAACCATCATGCTGGGGATCACGGAAAAACTCCGGGTCGGCTCGGACATGATCCCGGGAAGCGGGAAGGACGGATCGGAAATGGTCGCGCTACTCGAACAAAACGGCCTGCGCCTGATGAAGCTGATCGACGATCTGCTCGATCTCGTCCGTTTCGATACGGGCCATGCGGATCTCAATTTCCAGCCGACCGCAGTGGAACATCACTTCGAAGGCATCATGAGATCCCTCAGGCACGTGGCGGAACAGGACGGGGTCGCACTGCTGTGGACCTGTGAAAGCGATCACCGCGACCTGCTGATCGACCGCGACAAGCTCGACAAAATCATCCTCAATCTCACCATAAACGCCATCAAGTTCACCCCTTCCGGTGGGAATATCGATGTGGATCTTATGGTGCGACAAGACCGGCTCACCCTCTCGATCAAGGATACCGGGGTAGGAATCCCGCAGGAAAATCTCGACCGTGTGTTTGACCGCTTCTGGCAGGTGGATACCTCGTCCACTCGAAAATTCCAAGGAACAGGGATCGGCCTCGCGCTGGTCCGCTCGGTCGTGGAGTCGCTCGAAGGGAGAATTTCCGTCGTCAGCACCGTCGGGCGGGGAACGCATTTCACCGTGACCTTCCCGGTGGAAAAAGCCTCCCGAGCGGAAATTTCCGAAGACGGACTCCCGCAGACAGGAAGTGGGATCGTGGAAATCCACCGGAAGGCTGCGCTCGCCATACCGTCGAAATCAAGGGGTGTGCCGAAGACGCCACGGAATTCCCCCCCACCTCCCTCTCCAAGTATCGGCGCGAGAGATTCCAACGCGAGGCCCCTTGTCCTCATCGCCGACGACGAGCCGGATATCCGCCGCTTCCTGATGATGCAGCTGGAGAATGTTGAGGTGATCGAGGCATGCGATGGGGCGGAGGCCTTGGAGCTAGCCAAACTGCACCGCCCACAGATCGCCCTGCTCGACCACATGATGCCGGAGCTTGACGGAGTGGAGGTCTGTCGCCGCATCAGGGAAAATCACGGGACCCGCGATACCTCGGTCATCATCCTCACCGCCAGGGCGGATGAACGCACGAAACTCGATGCGCTCGAAGCCGGCGCCAGCGATTTCCTCACGAAACCCTTCTCGACCGCCGAGCTCGGCTTGCGGCTGAAAAACCAGATTCTCATGGGACGTTTCCGCCGTGAAATGTCCGATCTGAACCGTGAATTGAGAGCAGCCATCGAGACCATCAAGGAAAACGAGATCCTGATGCTGCGGAACGAAAAACTCTCCGCTCTCGGAAGGATGAGCGCCGGCATCATCCACGAGATCAACAATCCCCTCAACTACGCGAACGCCGGTCTGCACGCGCTCGCCACCTACACTCCCATCCTGCCCGAGGAAGAAAGACCGGAATACGAGGACACACTCAAAGACATCCGCGAGGGCGTGTCCCGCGTCTCCCAGATCGTGATCGATCTACGACAGTTCACTCACGACGAAAAAGGGGAGTCCCCGAAAGACAGGGTCGATCCCCGGGACGTCGTGGCTCGCGCGGTCCGCATGATCAACCACCAGGCCGGGAAGGAAATCGAGATCCGCCAGGAAGTGTTCGATCCTCCGGAGATCATCGCAAATTCGAACCAGCTCATCCAGGTATTCATCAATTTCTTCCAGAACAGCATCGACGCGATTCGCGAACGGATCGCACTCGGGGAAGAAACCTACAAGGGCACGGTCGTCGTGACGGTTGCGGATGAGAACGGCTGCGCGATGATCACCATCCGCGACAACGGAATAGGTATTCCGCAAGCGGATATCGGCCGGATTTTTGATCCGTTCTTCACTTCCAAGGAAGTCGGCCAGGGAATGGGACTCGGACTCTCCATCACCCACCAGATCCTGCAGGGACACGGGGTGACCATCGACGTGGAAAGCGTTGAAAAGGAATTTGCCGAAATCCGCTTGCTGTTCCCTAGCGCACTCACATTCCATCAGGAGGAATATCCCGAGGAGACCCCTGCCGAACTCGAAATCGCCCAATATCATTAAATCATGAGTCCAGAAAACGACAGTTACGACTACCAACGCTACGCCATCCTATTCGTTGATGACGAAGCGAATTCCCGCAAATATTTCCAACGACTTTTCGGTCGGAAGTTCAGAATCCTGGAGGCTTCCGACGGCGTCGAAGCCCTGGATACGTTCCGTCAGAACGCAGAGGACATAGCCATCATCGTGACCGACCAGCGCATGCCGAACGAGACCGGTGTCGGGTTTCTTTCGAAAATCGCAGGCGACTACCCGGATGTGATCAAAATCCTCTCCACCGCCTACGCGGATATCGATGCCGCCATCGGCTCGGTGAACCGGGGCGGCATCTTCCGTTACGTGACGAAGCCATGGGACATCCCTGAGCTTGAGATCACACTACGCCGGGCCATGGAGTTTTTCCTGATCAAACGGGAACGCGATACCCTGCTCGGTGCGAAAATGCTGGCTTTGGGAAATGTGCTCGTCGCCAACAGACTCGCCGCCTTCGCCTTCGTGCCGGTCTGCGCCAGGATTGATTCCGCGCATGCGGCCGAAGCCGTCGCCGCTTTCGTGCGCCTCGGAATCTCCTCACCCGACTTCACCCCCGCTCCGCAGAACGTGGTCACCACACCTGATCCAATGAAACTCCACGAGCGTCAGATCGAACTCGCATCGATCCTAGAGGCGGAACTGCCGAGTGCGGTCGCCGCCGACAGAAAAGGGGCCAGGATCAATAACCTGACCGTCGCCTTGGAAAAATCCGGTGCCGGAACAATCACTCTGGAAGATAACGGACGATCCTTTTCTGGCGAGGCGGATCCCTTCCCGGGCTTTCTCAATACAGTCCTCGGCAACGAGGGTAGTGTGGAGCGCGCCACTGGAGCGATGCAAGCGCTGGCTGCAGTCATGGCTATCTATGACGATGGGTTCACGATCACCCGTAGACGTGGTTCCATCCCCGCTTTCGACGTGGAGCCCCGCCCTGAAGGAGATCCTCAATCATCCGGCATCGAGACCGCGAAATGGCTCTTCGATGATGACCTTCTTGTCTCCGCCGCACTAGGAATGGTTTGATTCTCTTGAAAATGAACCGATTGAGAACTTTACATCCCTCGGGAGGGGGGGTAGGTTTCCCATTGCGATGACGAGTGGCGGAACAAAGGACAACAGACTTAGCTACACAGGCGGTTTGCTTTCCTACGTCCCCGCTTACGGAGAGGAAATGCCACTCTACAGGGTGGCGAAAACCTGTGGCTACCGCTTGGACACCCTGTGCGAAGAGTTGGAGATATCTCCCCGTCACCTTCGCAGGTTCTTCCAAGAAACGGTAGGCGTGCAGCCAAAAACATGGCTACGCTCGGAACGGATGGTCCTGGCGCGTAGCATGCTCAGAACCAGTACGACGATTAAAGAGGTGTCGAAGCAACTTGGTTTCAACGACCAGAAGGATTTCTACCGCGAATTCCGCGCTTTCTACGAGATCGCACCTTCCGAGTTCAAGGCAAGGGAAACAAACCGTGTTGTCGATCATCTCGACGAGCAACGCTAGATTCCCCCATCCTGAGTCCGCTCACTAGATCAGAAAATCCGGCGATAGTTCAGCATCAGTCCGTGGAATCGGGATTTGTATTTCCCATCCGCCAACGTGAACGGGGATCCGCTCACGGTCCGGTCTGAAAACGCATACTGATAGGCGAAATTCCATTCGGATGATTCATACTCCCTTCCGATTCCGACATTGATCCAATGTCTGTCCGCGTCGGAAACACCGGGATTGAAATTGGCGTCCGGCTGGCTGTTCTCGATGAAGTTGTATCCGCAACTCGCGTTCCATCCGTTCTCTAAAAAACGGGTGGCACCCACCGAATAGATGAAGTTCGATTCCCAGCGGAAAGGAAGCACGACCGGACCACTGCCTTTGGAAAGTCCCAGATCATTGAGCTCGTCCCAGTTCACCCATTCGAGGTTCGCCTCCAGCACCCACTTGTCGGAAGGACGAAACGCGTAGCCGATCGCCGCGGTAGCCGGAGTGAGAAAATCGAGTGACGCGTCCTCGCTGCCGGGGATAAATGGAATCGTCCGGGCCTCCCCATCCAAGTCGAAATTGGTTTTGCTCCGGTAGACGGCGCCGAAAGAGTGAGCTTCACACGGCTCCCAGCGGGCGGAAACCGTCCAATTGATACCCACGTCATCCCCTTCGAACTCGAATCGCGAAGTTGACGGGGCGAAGCCGATGCCCTGAGTGATATTGGCGTCCGCGTAGGAGACTCCGAAACCCCCGCCGATGGAAAACGTATCTGTTATTTCCCGCGCCGCGACGAACCATCCCGTGAGATAATCCAGCTCGGTCTCGATCGCGATCTGGCGGAACACCGTCTGATCATCCCAATCCGTGGAAAGCCCGAACGGGGTGTTGAGACCAAAGCCGACCACGGTCTTCTCGTTGACCGGAAGTGATGCGTAAAGCTGCGGGATCAACGCCCACGAAGCATCGTTCTTGAAAGTTCCGGCCGGAGTTTCCGCCTCGATTCCGAGGCGCACGGAATATACGCCGAGCGAGACCTCGGAGCCAGCAAGCTGAGTCAGACCGGCCGCGTTGTAGTAAACCGCGGCAGCTGTATCGGCTGTTGCCAACCAGGCATTACCTCTTCCCGTCGCTTCGGGAGCTTGCACCGGGATGTAGAATCCGTTCGCCAGCAGAGGACTTGTGAGGCAGGCAAGAATCGCGGCGCAGCGCGCAGCGCGACAGGAGGTGACGGCTGGTTTCATCAGGCTTCGAAAATCGTGTGCTCGATGGAAAAGAAGATCGCGGAGTTCGCGCAATCCACGAACCGGGCTTCGTCTTCGGAAAGCAGACGGTTCGCCTCCTGTCCCTCAGGTGTCTGAAGTGGCGCGGCAAGCGCCTCGACACTATCCCACCAGACCTCGGTGATTCCGTCATACATGTCCGTAATTCCTCGCGGTTGCTGGGCTGCGGCGTTAAGCGTCGGCTCGTTGATCGTATGGCTTTGCACATAGCGCTTCATTCCCAGGATTTCCGCCTGACTCTTAACGAGCGGGCCGTGTTTGTTCAGCCAGTAATCGTTGAATTCCTCTTGGGACATGGACGGCAGCTTGCGGACGCAGTATACACACTTGAGCATTCACATCCGTATCAGCCCCACGGAAGGATGTCACCCTTGAACGCGGGTTTTGTCAGAATTTCCTGAAAATCAAGGACTCCGCGTTCAGTTCAGTAGACAGGGGCACCGTATTCATACTCCGTTCCACCATAATCTCCCCCTCCCCCGCCACTCCCGGCTCCCTTGACTTTGTTCGCCGTCCAGTTGTAACCGGCTTTCGTGTCACGCCAGACACCGATCGTGGTATTGCAGGAGACAAGAAATATCGTCGCGAGAGAGAACAGCATCAGTTTCATGGGACGGGATAATAGGTCCCGCCAATTCCTTAGGCAAACTTGAATTTCAACTTACAACGAATTTATCCCGAGAAAAACGCCCGGAGCGGACTCCGGGCGTGTGAGAATCGAGAACCTTCCGAACCGACTACCAAGTTTTCACAAGAGTGTTAGCTTTCAAGTCAGCATTGTTTTTAACACCTTTGCTGTAGACCGCGCTGCGCTTCCCGTTGAGCGTCGTGCTGGAAACCCCCGGATTTACCGTCAGGCGTTCATCGTAGTCGTAATCGATGACGATGTAGTAAGGTTGAGCCCATGGATCGTACAAACCGGTGATCGTGCCTGAGGAATCATAAACAGCTCCACCCTTCGGCCTGCTACTGCTTTTCGCTTCCTGAAGACTGAGGTAGCGGACACCGCGGGGATTCTGCGTATCGTTCTTCCCCGTCAGGACTTTCAGAATATCCAAACCGGTTCCCGAGTTCGTCGCGTATCCGGAAGCGGGAGAGTCTGATGTGGGAGGAGTTCCGGAACCACTCGGTAGCGCGGAGTAATCCGCATAGAATTGTTCGATCGCAGTCGATACCGTAGTGGCGGCGGCCTGCGCCGTGACCTTGCGGGCCTTGTTCATGGCAGCTGTGCCGCCCGCGAAACCTGCGGCGGCGAGAACCGCGATGATTGCGATCACGACGAGAAGCTCGACGAGTGTGAAGCCGGGCTGGGAATTGAATTTTGTTCGGGTTTTCATGGTTTGTGGGAGTGATTCAGATTGGATTGAGCGCCTGCGTCAAACGCATTTTCAGAAAACGACGCATACACAAGGTATTTACTTTTTTAGCACGGATCGGTCGGGAAGACAAACGATTTCCAAAAACGCGGAGTGTCGCTCATTTGGATTGCTCGAGCATACGCAAGAGAGGCATTTCCGCGCGTTTTCTCGTCTGCTCGTCCATCTCGACCCGCGGTTCCAGATCGCGCAGGCAATTCCGGAGCTTTTCCATGGTATTCATCTTCATGTAGCGACAATCCGCGCAGGCGCAGCGATCCGTGGGCCCCGGAATCAGATTTTTGTCCGGGCATTCGCGTTTCAGTCTGTGCAGCATACCGCTCTCAGTGACGACGATGATGTCCTTTACCGGAGCATTCTTACAAAAGGTCACCATTTTCTCTGTGGAACATACTTCGTCCGCCAGCAACCGCACCGCCTGAGTGCACTCGGGATGGGCGACGACGAGCGCATCGGGATACTCGTCTTTGATGCGGTTGATCGAGTCCCGCGTGAATTCCACGTGCACGTAACAAGCACCTTTCCAGAGATCCATCTTCCTTCCGGTCTGCTCCATCACCCACGCTCCGAGGTTTTCATCAGGTACGAACAGGATGGGTTTGTCGGCGGGTGCCTGATTTACAATTTTCACGGCATTTCCGCTGGTGCAGATCACATCACAGAGCGCTTTCACGCCGCCAGAACAGTTGATGTAGGCGATGACGTAATAGTTTTTCTCGGAATTCGCCTGGAGAAACGCCTCGAGCTGTTCCGCCGGGCAGGATTGCTCCAGAGAGCAGCCGGCATCCTTGTCCGGGAGCACGACGATCTTCGAAGGGTTCACGATCTTCGCGGTTTCCGCCATGAAATGCACGCCACAGAATACAATTACCTCCGCATCCGTTTCCTTTGCCTGATAGGCGAGGCCGAGGGAATCCCCCACGTAATCGGCGACATCCTGGATGTCTCCGGTCTGGTAGTTGTGGGCGAGAATGATCGCGTTTCTGGCGCGTTTCAGTTCGAGAATTTCTTCCTTCAGATCGAGGGCAACTTGCATGGTTGACCTTCCCCGCCCGGATGCGGTCTTGCAAGGTCGAATCAGCGTATCACACCTCGGACTTCGGTCGGACGACTTCCATCAGGCCCGTATGCTTCGCTCCGGCTTTCACGACCAGTCCTCCCGCACGGGCGAGGCCTTGCAGATGGGCTTTTTTCTCCAAGGTGATCGTGCCGGTGCAAGTGAGCTGGGCTTTTACTTGACCGTCGATGTAAGCGTACCGCGCATGGACTTCCCCCTGGAACTCGACCACGGCGCCGCGCTCCACCCTCAGTTGATCACAGCGAACGTTTCCAAGAATGCGTCCGTGACTGCGTATCCTGAGTTTCCCCGAGCAATCCACGGATGCCGCGAGCTGTCCCAGGACGGTGAGGTCGTGGCACTGGACGTTCACACCCACGATCGAAGCGCCCTTCTGGATGGTGACATCTCCTCTGGTCTGGATGCGCCGCCTCCAAGCCTGGTCGATCTCATAGTCCCGGAGACTGATGTGCCCGCCGCACTTCGGACACTGACTGGATTGCGCCTCGGAAACCGCCTCGAACACGTGACGGCAATGATAGCAATCCACCGGCTGTTTTTTGACAGGCGGATCGAAAAATCTTCTAAGGAACCCTCGCTCACTGACTGGGGCTTTCCGAGCGCCCGATTCCGGCGGTTGTCGGGTAGCATCCCGTTCCGGGTTTTCCCCCTTCAGGACAAGCCGGGTGCCGTGGCGCGGACGCACCACGGATTTTCCATCGCGGACATCGATGTGCTGCCGGCAGTCCAGACAAATGGTGGAGACAACCATTGACGGCTCTGCCTGGCTGTGCCCGCAAGACGGGCAATTCACCTCGATGCGCCTCCCGCCGGATTCAAAACCCATCGCCGGAGGTCATGTTGAGTGAAATACCCGGAGAGCTGGTCACTTACCGCCTTGCGGGGAGGAACCCTTGGAGTCGGAGGGCTGCTTCGAGTCGGAAGAAGCTGGCTGGGTCGGTGTCCCGACAGTCGACTTACCGACAAAGATCGCTCCCGCTTCAATGGTCAGGACCTTTGCCTTGATATCACCGATGACTTCGGCGCTCGATTTCAGCTCGATTCTGTCGGAGGCGGTCATGTTGCCATGGACCTTACCGTATACGACGATTGTCCCGGTCTTGATCTCCGCCTTGATGCGAGCGTTCTCACCGATCGTAAGATTTCCGCTGGACTGGATGTCGCCCTCGATCTTACCGTCCACGATCAGGTCGTGGTTGAATTTCACTGTGCCTTTGATCTCCACGTCGGAAGAGAGCACGTTCCGTGTATTCCCGGCAGGCGCCTTCTGACCGCCGGATGGCTGTGGAGGTGCCGCAGCATACTGGGGCGGGGATGAGGGCGCTGGCCTAGGGCTCTGCTCCTCCGGAGTGACGGGCGAGGGCTTTTGTGGCTCGCCTCCTTCTTGGCCGATGACTTTTTTAAACACGCGGGGACTAAAAGTTTAATTCGGATTACTGTCAATGGGATTCCCGGCAGATTATTCGGAAATTTCCGGAGCCACAACGTCCGGTTGCGCCCCGTCTTTTACGGCGTTGAGCATGTCCTCGACGCTCATATCTCCGCTTGGGGCGGCACTTCCGGACGCCTTGTCCGCATCACCGGAAAGATCCACATCCGGCACCTGGATCGGTGCGGCAACCTCCTCAGGAGCCCTCGCATTCAGGACCAGTCTGCGCTTGGTGGCATCCTGGGAAAACGTGCTCTCGGGAAATTCCTTCTCCACCGTGGAATACGCCTTGCCGGCACCCTCGGCATCTCCTTTTTCCGTGCGGATGTCACCGAGGGCGATCCAAGCGTATGGGGCGAGATAGCGCGAGTCCGGGTCTTCCGTGATGTCTTCGAAATAGCCGATCGCTTCGTCCGTCCTGCCCTTGCCGGCAAGCTTTGTCGCAAGGCTGGCTTCCGCCGCAGGTCTTCCCGGATGATTCCGGTCGCTCTCGACGAAATCCTTCAACGTCGCGATCGCGTCATCCTGACTCCCGTTTTCCCACTGCTTTTCGGCAAGCAATACTTTCGCGCTGTAGGCAGCCTTGGTTCCCTCATGGTTGTTTACGACCGATTGAAGATCGGACACATCCTCCGCTTTCGCCAGAAGCTCCCCGGCGGATTCCTCCCCGCCTTTCTTGATCCCGTCATAGACCACGTATACAGCGGCGGACACCGCCAGCAATGCGGCGAGCACGATCAGCTTCATCTGGTGTTTATCGAGAAACACCTCCAACGCGGGTGGAGCTTGGGAAATTTCGCCCAACGGGGTCCGGTGGTCGCATCAAGTGTGGTATGTTCGGACATAAAATCATTCCGCCTGTGGGCGGATGCCCATGCAAGCCACCCCCGCCGCCGAAATCAACCGCATAATCACACTTATACGGATTCCGGCATCTGGTTTCTGGACAACTCATGCGCCGTCGATCATCAATCGCCCCGCCCCATGTCAGACTCCTTCGTCCACCTCCACCTCCACACCGCCTACTCCCTTCTCGACGGAATGATCCGCACCAAGGAGCTCGCCACCCGCGCCGCTGAGCTCGGAATGCCCGCCGTCGCGATGACGGATCACGGGAATCTCTTCGGCGCGATCGACTTCTATCAGAAATGTCTCAAAGCCGGCGTGAAACCCATCCTCGGCTGCGAGATCTACCTCGCACCCTTTTCCGCCCAGGAAAAAAAGAAACTCCCCGACCGCAAGAACGCCACCCACCTCACCCTGCTCGCCGAGACCGACGAAGGCTGGAAAAACCTCTCGAAGCTCACCTCCATCGGCCACCTCGATGGTATGTATAACGGCAAGCCTCGCGTGGACCGGGAAATCCTCCGTGCCCATTCCAAAGGCATCATCTGCCTCTCCGGCTGTATCTCCGGCCCCGTCAACGAATGGCTTCTCAAAGGCGATCAGGAAAAAGCCCTCGAAACGATGACCGAGCTCCGCGACATCTTCGGCCGGGAAAACCTCTTCGTGGAACTCCACAACCACGGCCTCGAAAAACAACTCCAGGTCATCCCCCAGCTCGTAGCTTTAGCGAAAAAACTCGACCTCCCCGTTGTTGCCGCCAACGACGTGCATTTCCTCAACCGCTCCGACCACGAAGCCCACGACGTCATGATCTGCATAGGCACCGGCTCCATGGTCATCGACGAGGACCGCATGCGCTACACCCCCGAAGTCCATTTCAAGACAGCCGAGGAAATGCGCGAGATCTTCAAAGACATCCCCGAAGCCTGCGACAACACCCTCCGCATCGCCGAGCGCTGCAACGTCACCATCAAGCTCGACTCGACCTCCTCGGAAAAATACCCGCAGTTCCCCACCCCCGACGGCTCCCCGCGTGAGGATTACCTCATGAAAATCTGCCAGGACGGCGTCCTCGCACACTACGGCGCCGAACGCGCGGCTTCCGCCGAGGTCCAGGAGCGCCTCAAATACGAGGTCGATACCATCAATTCCCTCGGCTTCGCCTCCTACTTCCTCATCACCGCGGACTTCATCCAGTGGGCTCGGGACAACGACATCCCCGTCGGCCCCGGCCGTGGCTCCGCCGCAGGATCGCTCGCCTCCTACGCGATGGGCATCACCAACATCTGCCCGCTCCAGTTCGGCCTCCTTTTCGAACGATTCCTCAACCCGGAGCGTGTCTCTCCTCCCGATGTCGATATCGACTTCTGCCAGTCCCGCCGCGCCGAGGTCATCCAATACGTCCGGGAAAAATACGGCGAGAAATCCGTTTCCCACATCATCACCTACGGCACCATGGGCGCGAAATCCGTCATCCGCGATGTCGCCCGCGTCATGGGCGTGTCCTACGGCGAGGCCGACCGCATTTCCAAAATGATCGAAGCCAAGCCCGGTGTGAAACTCCAGGGCGAGTGGGACTCGAAGGACGAGCTCCGCGAACTCATCGAATCCTCCTCCACTTATAAAGAGCTCTGGTCCTACGCCCTCCGCCTCGAAGGCATCAACCGCAACGTCGGTATCCACGCCGCCGGAGTCGTCATCGGAGACCGCCCGCTCGACGAGCACGTGCCCCTCACCCGAGGCAACGAGGGCGAAGTCGTCACTCAGTACGACATGGGTGCCATCACCGAAGTCGGCCTCCTGAAAATGGACTTCCTCGGCCTGAAAAACCTCACCGTCATCCAGGACGCCGTCCGCCACATCCGCAAGCACACCCCGGACTTCGATATCGAGAAAGTCCCCCTCGATAACCAACCCACCTTCGACATGCTCAACCGGGGCGAAACCATGGGTGTCTTCCAGCTGGAGTCCGGCGGCATGGTCGAGACCTGTAAGAAATACGAGATCCGTAGTATCGACGACATCATCGACCTTATCGCCGTTTACCGACCCGGAGCCATGCAGTTCATCGACCAGATGCTCGATGTGAAAAAAGGCAAGAAAGCCTTTTACGAGCATCCCCTCATGGAGAAAATCTGCGGCAATACCTACGGCGTCATGATCTATCAGGAGCAGGTGCAGAACGCCGCCAAAGTCCTCGCCGGATACACCCTCGGCGGAGCAGACCTCCTCCGCCGCGCGATGGGTAAGAAGGACGTCGAAAAGATGGCCAAGGAGCGCATCAAGTTCATCGAAGGCGCCAAGAAACACAATGACATCGGCGAGAAACTCGCCAACACCATCTTCGACAAGATCAACGCCTTCGCCGGATACGGATTCAACAAATCCCACTCCGCCTGCTACGGCCACATCTCCTACTGGACCGCCTATCTCAAGGCGAACCACCCCGTCGAGTTTCTCGCCGCCCTCCTTTCCAACGAGATCAACAACACCGACAAGATCACCGTCTTCGTCGCCGAGTGCCACCGCATGGGCATAGAAATCCTCCCTCCCAATCTCAACAAGTCCCTGCTCCGTTTCACCCCGGAGGAACTCGAATCCGGGAGCCTCGCCGTCCGCTACGGCCTCGCCGCCATCAAGAACGTCGGCGAAGCCGCCATGGCCACCGCCATCCGCGAGCGCACCGAAAACGGTGATTACAAATCAGTCGAGGATTTCTCCTCACGTCTCGATTCCAAAGTCATCAACAAACGGATTTTGGAAAACCTCGTCAAAGCCGGAGCGCTCGATTGGACAGGCGAGAACCGCGCCTCCATGTTCTCACGCCTGGAGCAGGTCGTAGCCTCCGCCTCCTCCGCCCAGAAGGACAAAGCCTCCGGCCAGTCCTCCCTCTTCGATGCGATGGACTTCGCCCCCCCGGCCGCGACCAAAGACGCTCCGGTTGCAAACGCCCTCGAGGAATGGAGCAAGGACGACAGACTCGCCCACGAGAAGGAACTGCTCGGCTTCTACGTCACCGGCCACCCGCTCGACAAATACCGGGGCATTCTCGACAGCGACAAATACAAGCGTATCGGACTCATCGACGAAATCGAACTCGACGATCCCCGCGCCCGCTACCCCATCGCAGGCATGGTCCGCTCACTCGAAAGCCGCATGACCAAAGCCGGCAAACCATTCGGCATCCTCACCGTCGAGGACTTTACCGGTTCCTGCGAAGTCATGCTTCTGGAGTGAGACCTTCATTCCCGCCAGGGATTCCGGCGTCCTCGTCCCCGGAAACATCATCCGCTTGAAAATCGGAATCCAGGTGGACGACCGCACTGGCGGTCGCCGCCTCACCGGAGGCAGCCTCAGCGAACTCAAAACCCGCAAAGCCTCCGCCAACAACAAGGGCCCGATCGAACTCCTGCTCTGGACCCACCAGCATACAGTGAAAGACCTTGAGGAAATCCACTACCATCTCACCGGCCATCCCGGCCCTGTCCCCGTCATCCTCCACTTCCAGAACTCCGCCGGGAAACGCCTTTCTCTCCAGTCCTCCGGGAACTACTCAGTAAAACGCTCCGACGAACTCCTCCAGTCCCTCGACCGTTTTATCGAAGCGTAGTGCGACCGGGGCGACCCGCTCTCAGATTTCCCCCCTTCCCGTTCCTTGAAATTCCGACTACGATTCTCCCGTGATCCGCGCCGTCTACTTCCTCCTACTCGCCACCTCCGCATGTCCTGCGGAAAATTTTCTACCCGTCTTCAATATCCAGGAGCGTCCGTTGGAAATCGAAAGCGGAAGCGGGCAAGCAACATTCCCGCTCGGTGACTATTTTATCGCCGAGGAAATCGACGACCAGGTGGTGCGCTTCACCGCGGAGTATGACGATGGCACCGGGACCGTTTCAAAAAATCTGGACATGGCTCTCTTCCGCGACCGCACGCCCGGCACTCGCGCGAATTTCCTGAAATACGTTTCAGATGGAGACTATGTGGACTCTTTCATCCACCGCAGCGTTCCGGGCTTCGTGGTCCAGGGAGGAGGCTTCGGTTTCAGTCCTACCGGGGTCGTGGCGGTACCCACCGATGCCCCTATCGTCAACGAACCCGGAATCTCGAACACCGCCGGAACGATTTCCATGGCGAAACTCGGGGGAGATCCAGATAGCGCGACCAGTCAGTTTTTCATCAGCAACGGCGCGAACTCCGCCAATCTCGATTACCAGAACGGCGGCTTCACCGTGTTCGCGCGAATGACTCGGGAAACTTTTCCGAACGCCCGGCTTTTCAACAATCCCGCCGAATTCCCCAGGTTGAATTTCGGAAGTCCATTGAACGAAACGCCCATTCACAAGTCGTTTCCGGAGCCTGTTCCCCGCTCGAAGTTCATCAGCTTCCCAAGTGTCGGCCTGGCCCCCCTCCCGACCGGCCAGGCCGCGACAGCTCCCACTTTATCCTTCAGCTTGACTACCCCTCCCGCGTCCACATTTGCCACCTCTTCCATCACGGGAACCAACCTCCAGATCACCCAGACCGGCATCACCAGAGGACTGGGAGAATTCGTAGTAACAGCCACCGACCCGGCAGGAAACCAAGTCACCGGAAAAATGTCCGTCCGCATCGGGGACACTTACGCGACATGGCGGGCTGCGAATTTCACCGGCCCCGATCTGTCCGATGACAGCATCAGCGGTCCCTCCGCCGACCCCGACGGAAACGGGATCACCAACCTCCAGATCTTCGCCCAGGGACTCGATCTCACGGAAACCGTTTCCCCTCTGATCGTCCGGAACCCTTCCGATGTCCGCGTCACTTATTTCGAGCAGGCAGACTCCCTCCGCACCCGGGTGGTCATCGAACGCAGCACGACCCTGAACGCCGATTGGCAGGAAATCGAAGCCGCCACCGTCTCCAGAATTCCGACCGGTAAAACGAATCAAGAAGCCGTCACCGTTTCACTCGCGCCGAGCGGCACGAAATCATTCTACCGGGTGCGTTTCGATCTCGTGCCGTGACGAAATCCCCCACCACTCTCACACCAGCGCCCGCCTCACCATTTCCAGCGCCGACTGGGAGGCAGCGTCCTTGAAATCCTTTCGCTGCCGGGGATGGAAAATTTTCTTCGTTTCCGTTTCCCCGCCCTTCATTGCCAGAGCAAGCCAAGCCGTCCCGGCAGGTTTTTCCTCCGTCCCTCCCGTCGGACCAGCGATGCCCGTGATCGCGAGCGCATAGTCCGCGCCGCTCTCGGCCAACGCACCTTCCGCCATCGCGAAGGCCGTTTCCTCGGACACCGCTCCGTAGCGGGCTATCGTTTCCGCAGGGACGTGCAACTGACCTGACTTCGCCCCGTTCGCATACGTCACCCATCCATGTCCGAACGCCTCCGAGGCCCCCGGGACATTTGTCAACCGATGCGCGATCAGCCCGCCCGTGCAACTTTCGGCCGTCGCCAGAATCTTTCCCTTCTTCCGGAGCAAACGAATCACCGTCGCCTCCATCGAGGAACCGTCGTCGCTGATCAGGTATCTGGAAAATTTACCCATCACGATCTCCCTCGCCGTAGCGATGGCTCCGGGCTGGCCGATCAAACGAAGGTCCACCTCGCCCATCCGCGCGCAATAACCGTATTCAAGCCCGTCGGTCGCAGCCAGTTGCTGATCGATCCCGTGGTGGAAATCACTTTCCCCGATGCCAGTGAATTTCATCTCGAGAACTCCGGCGATTTCCTCAATCCCGGAAAGCGCACGGAGGCGCGGTGCCACCTCGGCATGGAACATCGGATAAAGCTCGCGCGGCGGACCGGGCAGCAGGAAGAGCGCGCAGGACGAACGCCCGTTGACGCGCGGAGGAAGGTACAGGCCGGGAGCCGTGCCATTCGGATTAGGCAGCACGTCCGCCCCGCAGGGCACTTGCGCCTGCTTGAGATTTCCCGGAGCCATCACTCTTCCCCGCGAGGTGAAAAAGCTCTGCAAAATACGCAGCGCGTGCTCGTCCTCCACCAGCTCGATCCCCAGCGTTTCCGCTACGATCTCACGTGTCAGATCGTCACTCGTCGGTCCCAGTCCCCCGGTGATGATCAGCGCGTCCGCCCGGTCCACCATTTCTTCGATCGCCTCGCGAATGGCGTCACCATCGGGAACCGTAGCCTGCCTAGCCACCCGCAGTCCCATCAGGAAAAGCTCCCGGCCGAACCATCCACCATGCGTGTTGAGCGTGTTTCCCAACAGCAACTCCGTCCCGGTGTTCAATACCTCGATTCGCATGCCAAAGTTTTTCCGTAAAAGTAAGATTCCGAATTTCCAGACTACTCCCAGAGAAACGATTGCTCGGTCGCCACCGTATCTGCACCTGATATCAGACTCATTTTCCAAGCCAGCACACGGCCGTTTTCAAAGAAGTCGTCGCCGATCACAGCGAACTCCTCTTTGCCCTCGGCACCGGTAATCTTCCGTTCCATCCGCTTCACCCGGCTTCCGCTATTGCCCTGGAGATATTGGAAAAGCAACTCGCCATCCCTCGCGCCGCCCTCCGGCAGAGCCCAGATCACGGTATAGTATTGTCCCAGTTTTCCTTTCCTGTCCTCAAGGCTCACCGCCCCGTAGAGCCTGCGCTGCTTTTCATGGGCAACCATCGGATCCTCACCGCCGGGAAGCTCCTGATCCCTCAGGGTGTATTGCTTCACCACCAGCGAATCGGACGAATGCGAGCACGACGCCAGCAGACCCATGCAGAACAGGAGAGCGATTTTCATCAGGAAACACCCTCCCCGAGCTTCGCCTTCAGGCGACCCAGCACTTCCTCGTAGGCTTCCATCACATTTCCCAGATCCCTGCGGAAACGATCCTTGTCCATCTTCTCCCCGGTTTTGAGATCCCACAGCCGGCAACCGTCCGGACTGATTTCATCCGCGAGAACGATGGTCGAGGAGTCGCTTTTCAAACGACCGAACTCCAGCTTGAAATCCACCAGCTTGAGCCCGGTTTCCGCAAACAGCTCCGAAAGAATCTCGTTCACCATGAGCGCGGACTTACGCAGGTGCGCCAGGTCCTCGGGGGTTGCCAGATTCATTTCCCGGATATAGTCGTCGTTGATCAGCGGATCACCCAGCTCGTCGCTCTTGTAGGAAAACTCGATGATAGGTTGCGAGAACGCTTTGCCCTCCTCCATGCCGGTGCGCTTGCAGAAACTTCCCGCGGAAACGTTTCTCACGATCACTTCCACCATCAGGATCTCCACCCGCTTCACCTCCACGTTCGTATCATCGATCTGGCGGACGAAATGCGTCGGCACACCCACCTTCTCTAGATACTGGTAGATAAGAGTGCTGATGGAGTTGTTCAGGCGGCCCTTGTTTTCGAAACTCGCCTTCTTCTCACCGTTGAACGCCGTCGCGTCGTTCTTGAACTCCATCCTCAGTGTCGAGGCATCGTCCGTTTCCCAAAGTCGTTTCGCTTTCCCCTCATAAATCGGCTGCATGGCCCTTGTTAAATTCTACCCCCTGAGCGGTCAAGCCCGCTCAACGCCGCATCAACCATTCCTTCGTCCCGTAACTGGAAGCAACCAGCGCATCGATCTCCGCGGTATCCGGAAAAGTCTTCACTTCCACCACTTTTCCCGCCAGCCCGCGGGCGAAAGCCATCCCCATCCTGTCATCAAACCGCCCCCGCACCGATCCCTGGTGCAACAACCCCCGCCGGGTCCTCCGCTGTGCCGCCCCGGAAATTTTCACTCCTCCGTCACCCATGACATCATATCTCACCGGATTCGAAAAACAACCACCCCCTCCCCCCTTCTCCCCGTTCCGCGCCGCTCTACCCTCCTTGGCTCCCTCCTCCAGAAAAGCCTCGCCACCTAAGACCCGCACCAAGACCTCGTGCACAGCCCGGTAGCTCTCCCCTCCCCGCATCCGCGCCACCTCACACCCCACCGGGACTATCAGACTATAGGTCCAGTCCAACCGGTGATCCACCACCCCACCGCCAGTTCGCCGCCTCACCCATTCCACACCATCCATCGACGCCTCGGCTTCCGCGAACGGAGTGAAAAAACCCAGACTCCCCCAGTTCCCCTCCCATTGATAGATACGCAACAAAGGTGTCTCGCGCGTCTCACAAAGCCACTCGTCCACCGCCATCGCTTCCGGTCCGCCCCGCCTAACAGGATCGGTCCAAATCTCCAGCTCCTCGAAAATCACCCGCGCATCCTGCCGCCTGGCACCATTCCACGCAACCCGTCATCCGAAATTTCCCAACCCTTCCATCCGGTAGGCACTCCATCCATCGAACAACCCCGCCACCCACTCTTCAACACACCCGATCCAGACCACTTTTCCAGGTTCAACCACGCGGTTTCCGACGAAAGATCCGGTAACGCTTCATCGAAAACCCAGCAACTACGGGGATTGGAATCGTCCTCGAAAAAAAAATCGATTTTAGTCAAAAAAGAGATTGCACCAAACCGGGCCTCTCCATAGCTTCCCGCACCCGAACGGGATGGAGCGGTAGCTCAGTTGGTTAGAGCGCCAGCCTGTCACGTTGGAGGTCGCGGGTTCAAGTCCCGTCCGCTCCGCCATCCCTCGTTCGAGTTGACCCCGCCAACGGCCCTCAAAAGCCGTCCCGGCGGGGTTTTTCTTTATAGCCCGAAAGGTTTCAAAGCCCCAGGGTTCGGAAAAACCTCTTCATTGAGATTTCGAGTTCAAAATTCAAAGTTTATGCCAACCGTAGCAATCGTAGGCCGCCCGAACGTCGGGAAATCAGCCCTTTTCAACCGCCTCGCGGGACGAAAAATCTCCATCGTGCATGACCAGCCGGGCGTCACACGTGACCGCATCGCCGCGCCATGCACACTCACCGGTCACCCCTGCACACTCATCGATACCGGCGGCATCGGAGCCACTCTCGACGACGGTTTCGGCGAACAGGTCGCACTCGAGGCGGACATCGCCATGCAGACCGCCGACCTCATCCTCTTCCTAGTCGATGCCCAGGAGGGACTCACACCCGTAGACCAGGCTCTCGCCCAAACCCTACGCAAAGCGAAACCTCCCGTCGTCCTCGTCCTGAACAAGGTCGATCACGACAAGCACGAGTCCTCCTTCTCCGATTTCTCCCGCCTCGGCCTCCCGGACAGTGTCTTCGTCTCCGCCGAGCACGGCCGCAATTTCTCCGAACTCATCGACAAGATGGACGAGACCCTCGAACCACTCGCCACCGAGGACGAGGAAATCATGGAGGTCGTCGAGAAAGTCGGCATCAAGCTCGCCATCATCGGCCGCCCGAACGCGGGAAAATCATCATTGATAAACGCCATCCTCAAAGACGAGCGCACCATCGTCTCAGCCATCGCCGGAACTACCAGGGATGCCGTAGACCTTCCTTACTCGTTCAACGGGGAAAACTTCACCCTCATCGATACCGCCGGCCTCCGCCCCCGTGGCAAGCGCGACAACTCCGTCGAGGTTTTCTCCGCCATCCGCTCGGAAAAAGCCATCCGACGCGCCGATCTCTGCGTCCTCGTCATCGACCTCGCCGCCGGAGTCACCGCGCAGGACCGCAAGATCGCGCAGCTCATTCTCGAGGAGAAAAAGCCCTGCCTCATCGTCCTCAACAAATTCGATCTCTATCACCCCGGAGCCGATTACAAGGAACGCGTCGCGGAGGCCGAGGACCACGTTCGCCGCGAGCTGTTTTTCCTTTCCTACGCCCCCTTCGTCGCCTGCTCCGCGAAAACCGGAGACTCCACCGACCACGTCCTCAAGAAAGCCATCTCGATCAAAAAGGGAGCCCAGGACGTCCCCGGCACCGGCAAGCTCAACCGCATCCTCCAGGCCGCGATGCAGAAGAATCCGCCACCGACCGACAACCGGGCCAAACGCGTGAAACTCTATTACGCCACCGCGGCGCTCAACGAGAAATACACCGTCATTCCCGTCCCCACCATCGTGCTCTTTGTCAATGACAAGCAGCTCATGAAGGACTCGTACGTCTCCTACCTTACCAACCAATTCCGCGAGGCCCACCCCGCTCCCGGCATACCCGTCATCTTCTCCACCCGCTCCCGCAAACGCCGCGAATGGGAACCGCCTAAAAAGGACAACCAAGGCCATTGAGCGAAGCGAAGCAGGAACCTGCGGACAACGGATTCCGGATCTGGAACTCCCTGTCAGCCGCTCGCGATGGATTCGCAATTTTCAGCATCAATCCAGAAACTCAGGTGGGTGGATTGATCGAAATGATCCATTCCAGACTCTTCGAAGTGAGCTTCAAATGATGGCATACTCTCCTCCACTCCTTCCCCCTTTCCAGGAGGTGATGATTGGACTTGGGGGAGCGCCTGCGGGACGTGGCCGGTCAGCCGATCCTCGTCTACCGAAAATTCGAAGCCCCCACCCCCAGCGTTTCAGGTCGTCCACTGGGTTGACGAAAACACGGGAGCCGTCAGCCGACCAGCGCCGGACCCGCAGACGAGGCTCCGAGAACAAAGGGCTCCCTAGGAAATCACCGTTCGCGATGCCGAGGATGTCGGGGAATATCGTTCCATGCCGTTCTGGCGCGATGTCCTGCTCTCAGGACTTTTTGAGTCTTACCCGATAGGTCGTGTGGCTTCCGGCTTTCTCCCCTTTCACCTCGAAGAGATCGATCGCGGAAAACAGATCACTGAGCTTCTTGTAGCCATAGGTCCGGTGGTCAAACGGGCCCTGATTGGTGATGTGGGAGCCCACCGGTCCGAGCGCTGCCCAGCCCTCATCATCCGCCGCAGCTTTCACCGCTGTCCGCAACGTGTTCATCAGCTTGGTGTTGCCCTTGAGGTGCTTGACCGGAGTCGATGACGTTTTCGCCGTCGCCTTTCCCGGGACCTTGTCTGACAGCCGTTTCTCATCCAGATAGAGGAAGTGCGTGCAACTGGCGATGAACGGCTCCGGCGTTTTCTGGTCCCCGAAACCTATCACTTTCTTCCCATCCGCGCGCAAGCGCTGGATGAGCGGTGTGAAATCGCTATCGGAGGATACCAGACAGAATGTCTGGATGTCCTTGGTGTAGAGAATGTCCATCGCGTCGATCAGAAGCGACATGTCCGTGGCGTTTTTTCCTTTCACCAGATCAAAGGACTGCATCGGCTGGATCGCGTATCCATGAAGCACCTCGATCCACCCGGAAAGCCCGCGCTTGGTCCAGTTTCCGTAGGCGCGCCGGATATTCACGACCCCATGGCTGGCCAGCTCGGAGATGATGAAATCGATCTTCGCGGCGGGCGAATTATCCGCGTCGATGAGCAAGGCGATACTGTCTTTCGGGCTTTCCGTCATAGCTGACGGACATCATCCGACATGCGGAGGAAGTTTCGAGAAAATTTCTCCCGTTTCGCTCGATCCCGAGAGATCCGTCGGGATATGGATTTCCATTCCGGCGGGAATACGCCAGAGTCTCCGTCTAACAAACGATGTCGATTCCCGCCTACCTCAGTTTCTCAACCCTCGAGCTATGGCTGGGCGGTATCCTGCTTCTACTGTTGTTCGTGATCTGGAGGATCACCCATCACCAGGAATGCGGCTACCTCGGAGAGCCAGAGGGAAAGATCGACGAGGTATTGAATACGGTAGCGGGGCTATGCCATGGAACCGTGACCTGGGGAAACGGGGTGGAAATCATCCGCGGGCCGGAGTTTTTCGATCGCGTGATTTCCGATATCGGAGAGGCCAGCCATTCCGTCCACCTGGAAACCTACCTGTGGGAGGATGGCGAGGCATCCGACAGGGTTGTCCGCGCTTTGTCCGCCGCCGCAAAACGTGGCATACGGGTAAGGGTCATCGCAGATGCCCGGGGTTCCTCCGGTTTTTCATCCGAAGGCAGAGATCGCCTGACCCGAGCGGGATGCGAGTTGCATTCCTTCCATCCATGGAGACCCATGAATCTGGGTCGATTCAATATCCGGACCCATAGAAAGATCGTGATCATCGACGGAAGCGTCGCATTCGTCGGCGGGCACTGCATCAAAGATGAATGGTTGAAGGAAAAAGCCGGCAAGCCTCCCTTCCGCGATCTGACCGCCCGGCTCACCGGTCCCGTAGTCAACCAAGTGCAATCGACGTTCAGCGAGAATTGGATCGAGACCGATTGCGCCCTTTTCATGGACGAAAGATGTTTCCCCGGGCTGGAAGAACGCGGAGATGCCCGGGCGCACATCGCTTACCTGAGACCAGACGGTTGCCCGTCATCGGTGCAGGTCCTGCATCACATGGTGATCGGACTCGCCAAAAAATCCATTTACATACAGAACCCGTATTTCCTCCCTGACCCGGCAGGTGCGAAAGCTTTGTCGAACGCGGCGTTGCGCGGCGTGGATGTCAGGATCATGACTCCGTCCCTGGAGGCAACGGATAGTGTTTTCGTAACCCGTGCTGGACAGTTTCTGTTCGAACGCCTGCTGGAAGCCGGAGTGCGGATTTTCGAATACCAACCTACCTTGCTTCACCAGAAAACGATCACGGTGGACGGCGTGTGGTGCGGAATCGGATCGGCGAACTTCGATGACAGGTCCTTTGAGATCAACGACGAGATCGTGGTGGGAATCGCCGACGAAGCGACGGTGGCGCAACTGGAAGATATCTTCGATCAAGACACGAACGACTGCGAGGAAGTCTTGTTGGAAAAATGGAACAAGCGGCCGGTATTCGCCCGGCTGAAAGAGCGACTGTTTTATCTCTTCAACGAGCAATTCTAGGCTCCCGGACGATCGGGCATGGTCCGCTGCCGATCCGCCCATGCTGCTTAGGAAAGATTCCGGCAGGGGTTCATTTCTCGTCGAGAAACTCGATCAGAGGGCCTATGAATTTTCCGAAGGCTTCGATGTGCGGGAGGTGGCCGATACCGTCGATTTCAACCAACTTCGAACCGGGGATCGCGGCGGCGGTTTTCTTCCCGAGGACCGGATAATTCCCCATGGTTCCGGCCACCTCCTCCGGCACCGTGTTTTTTCCCAAGGCAGTCGTATCCCGCTGCCCGATGATCAGCAGGGTCGGCTTGGTGACGAGCGGAAATTCGTAGACCACCGGCTGGGTGAAAATCATATCGTAGGTGAGCGCCTGATCCCATGCCACGGTGGAGTAACCTTCGCTCCTCACCATGCCGGCCAGGATATCCACCCAGGGTTGGTATTCCGGTTTCCACTTCCCATCGTAGTAGCTTTCCAACTGATATTTCCGGATGCTTTCGGCGGTTTTTCCGAGCTCGCCCTCATACCATTTGTCGATTCCCGGGTAAGGCACCATGGTTTTCCAATCCTCCAGACCGATCGGATTTTCCAAAACGAGTGATCGAGTGCGCTCCGGGAACATCAGGACGAACCGGGTAGCCAGCATGCCTCCCATCGAATGACCGAGGACGTGGGCTTCCTCCACTCCGATCTTCTCCAGAAGCGCCAGGGTGTTCGTCGCGAGAGCCTGGAAGGTAAAATGATAATGATCCGGTTTGGATGATTTCCCGAAGCCGACCTGATCAGGGATGACCACACGATAGCCCGCCTCGGAAAGCCGCTTCGCCGTCTCTCCCCAGTATGCTCCGCAAAAATTCTTACCGTGGAGGAGCAGGACGGTCTCACCGTTCGACGTTGCAGGTTGGACATCCATATAGGCCATCTCCAGCTCCTGCTGCTGGTCGCTGAACGTGAATATGGAAACCGGAAACGGGTAATCGTAGTCTTCGAGGCGAATTCCGAGTGGCTGCGTTTCTTCCGCTCCCGCGAAGCCTGACAGACCTGAAATTCCCAGTATTGCGGCAGCGGCGTATCCCGATAATTTTCGAATCATCCGGGAAAGTAGAGGCGACAGCCGAGGTTTCAACAGGTTTCCATGGGGTCACAGTCAGCTCGAATCCTACGGGGCGACATGTGTTCCACCTATTCAGACCAGACCGCGAACTCGCTGCCACCCGGGTCGGCGAAGTGGAATCGGCGCCCGCCGGGGAACGAGAAAACGGGACGGATGATGCGTCCGCCGGCGGCTTCGATTTTCGCCCGCGTCTCCTCCAGTTTTTCGCTGTAGAGAACTACCAGGGGCGCGCCCTCTGCGGAGGACGAAATCTTGTCCGAGAGGAAAAATCCTCCGTCGAGTCCCTGATCGGAAAACGCGACGTATTCCTCGCCGTAGTCTTCGAAGGTCCAGCCGAACGCTTTTCCGAAGAAGCTTTTGGTCAACTCCAGATCGCGGGAGGGAAACTCCACATAGTTGATTTTTTCGTGACGGTTCATTTTCGCGCCTTCAATGGTGTCCGGGTTTGCGCTTGTGGATGATCAGGACGTTTCCGGCGGGATCCAGCACCATCGCCATGTGGCACACGGGGGTCTCGAAAGGCTCCATGTGGAACGGAACTTCCGCGGCCTTCAGAGCGGCGACCGTTTCCTCGAAATTCTCGCACTCCAGACCGCAGCTAGGGCCGTCCGCGCTCGGGTTCATGCCCGGTGCCTGGCCAATGGCGATCACTTGCGAGCCGATCTCATATTCCACCCATCCACCCGAGTCCCCGTGCATGGAAACCATTCCGGCCTCCAGCCCGAGAATCCCCTCGTAGAAGGCACGGGACGCAGCCAGATCCGTGGCCGGGTAAGCGGTAAAGGCTACTTCTGTGAATTTCATCAGGGAGTAATAACACCACTCCGAAAAAACGTCAGCGAAAAAGACGAGGACACCGCATCCAACTTCCCCGCAAATGGTGATTCCGAACCCATGAGAGTCGATGACGATGCAACCTGGACGCAGGTTTCACGATTCGCTCGCGGCATCCAGCTTGCTCAGATCGGTTCGCTTCATTTTCCAGACAGCTTCAACGAATTTTCTTATCTGTTCGTCGCTTCCGTTTTCAAACACACCACGCATCGATGAGGTCACGATCTGCCACGAGATCCCATATCGGTCCTTGATCCAGCCGCATTGTTCGGCATCGGGATCGGCGGACAGCTTTTCGTAATAGTAATCGATTTCCTCCTGGCTATCGCACTCGATCACGAAGGAGAGGGCCTCGCTGAATCCGGACGAGTGCTGGTTTCCGAGGGCCATGAACGGCCGTCCGGACAGTTGGAAGAGCACCACATCGCAGTCGCCTCCGGGCGTATCACGGAGCGTGGTGGATCTAGTCACTTCGGAACCAGAGAAAACGGAGCAATAGAAACGGGCGGCTTCGGCGGCATCTTTTTTGAACCAGAGGTGCGGAACCAGCTTTTGGTTTGGGAGTCTCATGTCTTGAAAAGTTCACCGATCAGGCCATTTCCCCCGGGATACTGACCATCCAGCTGACTCCGAACTTGTCGGTGCACATGCCGTAGCAGGGTGACCAGAACGTTTTTCCCAGCGGCATTTCCACACTACCTCCCTCCGAGATCGCGGAGAAAATTTTCTTCGCCTCAATCTCGTTTTCCGGGCAGAGGGAGAGGCTGAAGCCATCGAAGCCGCTCCCTTCCCGGCTGCATCCGTCCGACATCATGATCATGGTTCCGCCGACGCGTATGCTGGCATGCATGATCTTGTTTCCCCACTCCGCGGCCAGCATTCCCTCGGGTGGCTGTTCCGGAGCTTCCTCGAAGCGCATCAGCATCACGCGTTCTGCCCCGAGCGCGGTTTCATAGAACTCGACGGCCGCTTCGCAGCGGCCACGGAAAAACAGGTAAGGTTCGATCATGCTTTTCATGTGGTTGGTATATTTAGTCTGATGTTGTCTTGATAAGATCTTCGAGCTGGTCGGTGGCCGCGCCCCAACCGGTTTGGAAACCCATTTTCTCATGTGCTTCCCGATCCTCCTTCGTCCAGTGCCGGACGATGGCGGTGTATTTGGTTTTGCCACCGAGATCCTCGAAATTGAGGTCGATGGTAGCGAAAGGTTTGGCGGAGGGTTTCCAAGCCTCTGAATATGCATCGGTGATGACGAGACGCTTGCCGGGGACGACTTCGAGATAGACTCCGGGCTTGGGTATTTCCGTCCCGTCCGGGCCTCGCATCAGGATGAAGGAGCTTCCCCCGGGGCGGACATCCAGCTTCGCGGACACGGTCTTCCAAGGCGCCGGGGTGAACCATTTCACGATCATTTCCGCATCCGTCCATCCCTGGTAAACCTTCTCAGACGGCCCGTCGATGATTCGGCAAAAGACGAGGTCGAGTTCGCCGGGAGCCATGACCGCAAGCTCGATGGCGAGACGGTCGAGTTGCTGTGCAAGGCAGTCGGGAAGATATTCCCGGGCCTTCTCGAAATCTTCCGGTGAATCGAAAGTCAAGGACCAGCCGATGCGTGTTCCTCCGTTCTCCGGAGTGATCGTTATCGTTAGGGTGAAAGGATCGGCCTCACCCGTGCAGCGCAAGACGATTGCTCCCTCTGTGATTTTCTCCACGACCAGATACTGGGGGTATCGCGTCCCGTCCGGGGCGATCATATCCATTTTCCAGTTGCCTCCCTCCGTAAAATCAAATTCCTGGATATCGTTGCCGAAACCCTCCGGCCCCCACCAAAGCGCGAGGATCTCCGGGTTTTCGATCGCTCGGAAAACATTCTCCGGCGTCGCCTTCAACAACCGGCTGTTGAAAATTTCATGGTCGGTTCTCATGCTCGGATGTCTTTCGCGAGTTCGGGAGTCTCCGCCATCTGGCTTGCGCCGCAGCGCACCATCAGCTTTCTGATTTCGACCGTCGCACCATAGGGCAGACCGGGACAGAGCTTCCCGAGTTCGACCGCCTCTTCCTCGCTGTCCACAAGCAGGATGAAATAGCCCGCGACCGATTCCTTGGATTCCGCGTAGGGACCATCGGTGACGTGGCGGTCCGCTCCGGAGATCACATGACCGTCATGCTCCAGTGATTGCCCGCCGAGGCACCGTCCGTCGGCGACAAGTCCGTCGAACCAGCTCATCCAATCGGTCATGACACGCTGGATTTCATCGGGGGAAAGCTCCTTATACCAGGAGTTGTCGCGGAAAAGGAGAAGGTACTCGGATTTCGAATCATGCATATCGTTGTCTGATCTTGGGGTTTCGGTTTTAAAGTTTTCTTCGAAGCATATGGCAAGAAGGAAAGCACTGCCGCGACCCTGGTCCTGCGTCTGTTCATGGATACGACGAACGGGATCAACGGCAGAGGACAGCTCCCGCGGAATTTTTCAGAAAGTACCTCGCTAGACCCGTGAACGATGTCCTTGGACGAACAGCCCGTTCGTCGTATGAAGGAAATTACGACGCAGCCCATGAAGCCCTCCCCACCCGTCTCCCACCAGCTTGCCGACCACCTTTTCCGGCATGAGTTCGGCAACATGGTGTCCATCCTGACTGGCATCTACGGAGCGAGGAATCTTCAACTCGCCGAGGACGTGGTGCAGGAAGCCTTGGTCCGCGCGCTGAAAACCTGGCCCTTCGGCATCCCGGAAAACCCCGCCGCGTGGCTCTTGCGCACTGCGAAGAATCTCGCGATAGATCAATTGCGCAGAGAGAAAAATTTTCTCGGAAAACAGCCGGAGATCATCGCGAAAATAGAGAACGGGGCAGAAGCTGCACCTACCCCGGATATCGAGGACGATCTCTTGCGCATGATGTTCGTGTGCTGTCATCCCGCGCTCCCTCCCGAGGCCCAGTCAGCTCTGGCGCTGAAGACACTTTGCGGATTCAGTCCGGCGGAAATCGCGAATGCTTTCCTGATTTCCGAAGCTGCGGTTTCGAAGCGACTCGTCCGCGCCCGACAGAAGCTGCGCAACAATGGCATCCCGTTCAGGATCCCCTCTGAAAGGGAGCTTCCCGCCCGCTTGGACGCTGTCTTGGAGACCATCTACCTGCTTTTCAACGAAGGTCACAAAGCTTCCCATGGCGACGAAATCTTCCGGATGGATATCTGCATGGAGGCGATCCGTCTCGGCACGATCCTGGTGAAACACGTAGCGGGAAACCGGAGCCGTTGCCACGCCCTACTCGCGTTGATGTGCCTCACCGCCGCACGTCTGCCCGCGCGCACGGACAGCGTCGGAAACCTACTGCTTCTGGAAGATCAGGATCGCAGCCGATGGGACAGGAACCTGATCCAGACCGGTTTCCATCACTTGGCGGAATCCTCCGGAGCGGAGACCGCCACAGCCTACCACTTTCAAGCTGGAATCGCCGCCTGTCACGCCATCGCAACGACGGGCGCGACGACCGATTGGGCGAGAATCCTCACGTTGTACGACCAGCTCGAAGCCAATCACCCCTCCGCCGTCATCACCCTAAACCGCGCTGTGGCCATCTCGAAAGTCCACGGCGCGGACTCCGCCATCGCTGCATTGGAAGCGACCGGGACGATTGCCCGCTTGGAAAATTACCAGCTCCTCCATGCCGTGCTCGGAGATCTCGAATCCAAACGCGGGAATTTCACCAAGGCAGCCAACCATTTCCGTCGGGCGATGGAGCTGGGAGGCACTAGGCCCGAGCGCGCCCATATTGAGAAAAGGCTGGAGGAATGCAAATCCCTGGCAATCGTATAATTCTTTTAAATTACGTTTTTTTCTTTGAAATAGTTCTCACTTCCACTTGCCAGCCGTCGCCATCTCATTTACCGAACTCTCCCCATGAGCAACTACCGCGTCCTCGTCTCCGATCCCATTTCCGAAAAAGGTGTTGATGTCTTCCGCTCCGCCGAAGGCATCTCCGTTGACGTGAAAACGGGTATGTCCCCCGCCGAACTCCTCGAAGTCATCGGCGACTACCACGGCCTCGTCATCCGTTCGGAAACGAAAGTCACTCCGGAGGTCTTCGCCGCCGCGAAAAACCTCAAAGCAATCGGCCGCGCCGGAGTCGGCGTGGACAACATCGACCGCGACGCCGCCACCGATCACGGCGTGGTCGTGATGAACACCCCGTCCGGGAACACCATTTCCACCGCCGAGCACGCCTTCGCGCTGATGCTCTCGCTCGCCCGCAACATCGGTGCCGCACACCACTCCATGATCTCGGGAAAATGGGATCGCAAGATCCTCGGCGGAGTCGAAATGTTCGGCAAGCGCCTCGCCATCCTCGGCATGGGCCGCATCGGCACGGAGTTCGCCAAGCGCGCCCAGGCATTCGGCATGCAGGTCGTCGCCTACGATCCTTTCCTTACCGCCGCCCGCGCCCAGTCGCTGAAAGTGGAACTCGCGGAAACCGCCGCCGCCGCTCTCACCGGTGCCGACGTGGTCACCCTCCACATCCCGATGACGCCCGACACCAAGCACATCATGAACGCGGAGAACATCGCGCTCATGAACAAGGGCGCGCTCATCGTGAACTGCGCCCGCGGCGGTCTCGTCGATGAAGCCGCCGCCAAGGCATCCATCGATGCCGGCCACCTCGCCGGTATCGCGCTCGATGTCTATGAAGTCGAGCCACCACCGGCTGATTTCCCCCTCTTCTCCGCGAAGAAAACCGTCTTCACCCCCCACCTTGGCGCATCCACCGCGGAGGCCCAGGAAAACGTCGGCATCGAGGTCGCCATCCAGATCAAGGATTTCCTCACCACCGGAGAAATCCGCAACGCGGTCAACATGCCCAACCTCGATGCGAAGACGCTCGAATCCGTCGGCCCGTATCTCGATCTCGCCGGTTCGCTCGGAAAACTGCTCTCGAAAATCGCTCCCGCGCAGTGCGATGCCATCCGCGTTTCCTACCTCGGTGCCGTTTCCGAGCTGGATACTGAGCTGGTCACCCGCCAGATCCTCACCGGCTACCTTTCGAACGCCTATCATGAAGCGCAGGTGAACCTGATCAACGCCCCCGCGGTCGCCAAAGCCCACGGCATCGGCGTCTCCGAATCGACCGTCGCGCTTTCCACCAACTGCAACGAACTCATCGAGATCTCCGCGATCAAAGGCAAGGAGACCACCACCG
Source organism: uncultured Verrucomicrobiae bacterium (assembly GCA_963729485.1). GTDB lineage: Bacteria > Verrucomicrobiota > Verrucomicrobiia > Verrucomicrobiales > Akkermansiaceae > Luteolibacter. Next base: position 1,047,524 of record CAVSNV010000007.1, on the reverse strand, counting down.
TCGCCGGGACATTTTACGGGAACTCCCCGCGCATCGTCCACATCGCCGGTCACTACGTGGAAACCAATCCGACCGGACGCTTCCTGTTCGTGGAGAACGACGACCGCCCGGGCATCGTCGGCGTCATCGGCTCCACCCTCGGTGAGGCGGAGGTGAACATCGCCAACATGGCACTCTCCCGCAACAAGGAGAAGAAGACCGCCGTCACCGTCATCGAAGTCGATACCGAGCCGACCGCCGAGCTACTCAAAGCACTCCGCGAAACGCCCGGCATCCTCAAGACGCTCTCCTTCGAGCTGTGATCCCATCTCTCCTCACGGCTCCGTCGCACGGAGCCTGAGGAATTTTTTCGGCTTCCCCGCCGTTGGCACGCTCGCTTCGGTCACGCGCAGCTCACCGTCATCGGAAACGACTCTCTCCGCCAGACCTTCCGCGGCTTTCCAGGAATCGAGAGTTTCCGATTCCATCACGGAAAGCGTCACCCCTGCGGCGAGCAAATTCGTCCGGTAGCGCAGGGAAACCGTTTCCCCGTTACGCGCGAATATCGGCGCGTGCGCCTCGATTTGCTTCACGGGATCCGATGCCAGCGCGTATTCCAGAAGGTTGCGGAAACCGTCCGAGTCCGGATCCGCACTTATCGCGAGATCCGCCCCGGCTGTCCCTTCAGGGAAAACCCGCGCGCTCCAAGTCGCATAACTGTCCACCACCCTCACGGCCGTCTCAACCGACCGGATGAAATTCCCCCGCACCGCCGTCAGAGCCAGCACATAGTCCCCCGGCCGGGAAAAGCTCGCCGCGCTTGTCAGCTCCATCTCCCCGGAAAAGGCCACCGTCCCCGGCCCCGAAACCTTGCTCCAGACAACGGACACATCCGCCCCCAGCTCCGGCTTCCCATCTACCGTCGCCACCAGAGCTGCTCCGGCGGGCAGCACCACGGATCCGGTCGGGGCGATCTCCACGAACGGAGCAACCACCAGCGCGGCTCCCCCGTAGGTGGTGTTTTCCTTGGTGGAGAAATCCAGGGATTTGTCCGTCGATGTCGCGTAGGAAACAATGAACGTCACCCGCTTGTCCGTATCCGCCTGCAGAAATCCGGGCAATCCCGTGAGTTGCGCAGCGGTCATCACCAGCTCCTGCCCCGCCGCCACCGAACCACCCGTCACCGTGAAACCGCCCAGCTTCGTCGCGCCGGGTCCGACCGCGATACTCCCCGCATGCGCCGGAGCGCCGTTGTTCCAGGTCATCGTCTCGTTCCAGCTCTCCCCGGCATGCCCGTCATCAAGCCCATACACATCCACCGTGAAAGGATCCGGCAAGGTATCGTCTCCGCCCGCCAGTCGCAATCTCAGCTCCGCCCCGTCGATTTCCTCCCCCCGCTGGCTCAAACCCGACAAATCGAACCGGAAATACGCTTTCCGCAACGCCCCCGAGGTCCGGATCCGCGCCCGTATCGCCGCCCCCTGCGAGGTATTGGCCGCACCGGAATCAATGAACGTGTCCGCGCCGCTACCCGTCGCGGTCGTCAAAGCCGGTTCCGGAGCCGCCGGTCCCGTGCCTTCGATATAGAAGCGGAAATCCCGGTAGGTATCCACATCCGGATATCCCAGAGTGCCCGGTGAAATCGCCGTCCGCGCCGCCATATCCGCCGGGAACATCGCCGATTGCCGGGATGCCTCCACATCCGCCGGATCGTCCCGGTCGCGGACGAAAACCGACTCCCGGTCCAAGCTCGATCCACAGCGCCGGATCCCGTGCCCGCCCGGATACGATCCGGTGAAATTGTTTGCCAGCGCCAACCCGCGATCCTCCGCCGGTTCGTCGAACATCACTACGAACGCATACTGTTTCCCCGCCTCCAGCATGATCTCGTCCGCGCCGGTCAGGTCCCATTTCAGAAACATGTCCTTGCCCACATCGGATGGCAGCACACCACCTCCCGCGATCCGCAACGAGGTATAGACCTCCCCCGTGATGATATCATCCGTCGCCGGATTGGAGGGATCGAAGGTCTCCCACAGAGTCGTCGGATGGGGTGGCGATCCGCTGTTGGAGACCACCGGCGTGCCGCCAACCTCCAGCAACTGCATCGAGACCTTCGCCCCACCGGCCGCACCCTGGTTCGCGTTCGCATTGAAGCCCACCCGCAGAGTCACCGCATCCAGTTTGAAACCCTCCGCACCTACCGTGAATGTCTGCCCAAGATCCCGATCGCGCTGGTAATAGTAGGAAATCCCCGGCGCACTTTCGATGTTGTCATCTTTCGTCGGCGCTCCCGTCCGCTCCGCGAAATACCGGAACCGGGTATTCCCTCCGTTGTCCTGTCCGGCCGATTGGATTTTCACACCCGCCCCCGTCGGCGGACCCGCCACTTCGGTCACGACCAGCCCCGCCTCTGCCCAGCCGACGAACCCCAGTCCGATCAATAGATATTTTTTCATAAGTTATTGAAATGCAGCGCTCCCGATCTCTTGTCCGAACCAAGGACGACCGCCCCTCTCATTTTGCCTCGGCCACCGGCTTTGACAAGCAGGCAATCCGTCGAAGTAGGCCCTGCGGCATTCCCTAGAAGCTTCTCCCCAACGCTTGGAAGTGATTTGGAGACACCCGGCAGATCCGCCTCCGCGATTTTCATCTTCCGCCCGGTGAATTCATTTGCCGGACATTTGGAAATCTGCTTTTAGAACGTTGTCGACCAATCCAACCATGACAACAAACCACAGACACGCAGGAATTTCCCTCGCTCTCGCAACCATCATCACGTCGGCAGCCCCCCAGGCGGGCGCCGCCGTCACGATTCTCGGAAATCTCGCCGACAACTCGATCAACAACGATCCGGCGACCCGCAATGTCAATTCCGTGGACGAGATCGTGAAATCGGGAGTCAACAATCCGAACGCGAGGAATGTGGTCTTCGTCTTCCAGCTTCCCACTCTCGGCGCAGGCCAGAATTTCAACTCCTCCACCCTGTCGTTCACGCTTCTGCAGAACGGCGCGACCCAGGTCGCGAACGCTTCTTTCACCGCCGGTACGACACCAGGCTTCAACCTCGACCTCTACGGCCTCGGTGCCCGCGCCACATCAACAGTGGCTACCGGTGACATCTATTTCGGGGCGACCGCCGACACCACGGACGCGACCCTGCTCCAAGCGGACTTCATCACTCCAACAACCGGAGTCGGCACCGTGAGCTTCACCGGTGCCACTTTGGACAATTACCTGACCGCGCAATACGCGGCCGGCGCCGGTGCTGGACAGTTCGTGTTTCTCCGTCTCAATCCGGACGCGCCCGCGGGATCCGATTCCTCGAACACTCAGAACTACCGCGTCTCCATGGCCAATAACACCGGGACCACTTCCTACTCGAAAATCGTTCCCCAGATTGTCCCTGAGCCCGGCAGCTTCGCCCTTCTCGGTCTCGGCTGCATTCTCGCCGCCACCCGCCGTCGCCGCGCCTGAAGCCTTGCGAAGGCATGGGCTGACGATGCGGGGGAAATTATTTCACTATTCTTCACATCTTCAGCTTGCCAACCCCCTCCGAATCTCCCTAGCCTCTTCCCAAGCATGAAAAAAATCCTCGCTACCGCATCAGTTTTCGTGGTCCTCGCTGGTTTCGCAGCCGGTGACATCCACGCACCTCCAGGTTCACAGTATACATCGTCCCGCAAACTCGGACGCGCGATCAGCAACATCCTTTACGGATTCATGGAAGTCCCAGAGCAGATCGTCCGCAAGGGCGATACCTACGGACGCAAAGCGGGTTATACCTACGGCGCTGTTGATGGCACGAACCGTGCCTTCCGCCGCCTCGGATATGGCTTCTACGAGCTTCTTCACTTTCACTTGCCCCACCTATCGCGGCACGTTCAAGCCACCTTATGAAAAGTGCGGCCAGGACAACACCATCGAGATGAACGTGCATGACGGCCTGTCAGAATTCCCGCCCGAGCTCGGATTCGAGACCTACTACAGTCATTCCCGCACTCAGAGGTTCTGATTTCCCTCACAGGAAAGCTTCTTTTTCGAAAAGCCCGGCTGGTTCTATCAGCCGGGCTTTTCCTTTTTAGTCGGCCACTTTCCACCGTGAAACGATAGTTTGAATTTTTAGTGAAATTTAGCTTGCCCAAAACAACGAAGTCATTCACTTTGCGCGCCCGCCCGTTCAGGGGCAACCCGTAACACGCCAACACATGTCAGTTTCTCTCCGTCTCAACCGCAAGGGCACCAAAGACCGCCCGTATTACAAGATCGTAGCCGTGGACAGCCGCAAGCGCCGCGACGGCCGCTATATCGAACAAATCGGAACATACAATCCGCTTCTCGAAGGCACGAACTACGAGATCGATCTCGAGAAAGCCGATAAGTGGCTCGCTGTGGGTGCGAATCCTTCCGAAACCGTCAACAGCTTCATCCGCAAGGCACGCACTGCCGCCGCAAAGTAAGCGGAAGCTTCGCCTCAAAATATTTTCAAAAAGACCGCGCACCCCAGGGTTCGCGGTCTTTTTGCGTCAACGCTTAAACAGAGGCCAGATCGTTCCGCGATACGGCAGTCCGGAGCAGTGACCTAGGCTGGCGCCGGACATGCCATCGGCCTTGAGACAAAAGCAGTGAACCCACTTTTGATAACATGTTCAGTATAGTCCGGGAAGGACAGCCGAACAATTACCAGCGAACCGCCGCTGCGGCCCATGTCAGGCCAGCTCCGAACACGACCAGGACAATATTGTCACCGCGCTTGAATGCACCGGACCGGTTCGCCTCATCAAGAGCAATGGCCACGGCCGCCGCCGAGGTATTCCCGTATTTGTCCAGATTTACAAAAACCCGTCCCTCCGGCACCGACAGCCTGTCTGCGATCGCATCGATTATACGCAGATTCGCCTGATGCGGGATCACGCACGCGATGTCACCCGAGCTCAATCCGGCACGCTCGATCACGGTTTCCGCAGCCTCCTTCATACGGTTGACCGCGTGCTTGAATACCTCTTTCCCCATCATAGCCAATGACGCGAGATGTTCATTCACGTTCGTCTCCGTGATCGGGCATGCGGAACCACCACCGGGTATGTGGAGAAGATGCGTGAGACTGCCATCCGTTCCCATCTCGGTCGCGAGGATTTCCCCTTCGTTCGGCTCTGCCCGCCGCAGGACCGCCGCTCCCGCGCCATCTCCGAAAAGCACGCAGGTCGTCCTGTCCTCCCAGTTCACAAATGCGGAAAGCTTCTCCGCTCCGATGATCAATGCGTTCTCAAAAGCTCCGTCCGCGACCATGCGTTTCGAAATTTTCATCGCATAGAGGAAACCTGAGCAAGCAGCCGAAATATCGAAGGCGACTGCGTTCTTCGCGCCAAGTTGCTTCTGCACGTAGCACGCGGTCGCCGGAGTGATCGTGTCCGGGGTAATCGTCGCCACGATGATAAGTTGCACGTCTTCGGGAGCCAGGCCCGCTTGTTCAAGGGCTTTGCGCGCGGCCGCGCTTGCCATGTGCGAGGTGTGCTCTCCGTCGGCAGCGATCCTGCGCTCGCGGATCCCGGTTCTGGAAAAGATCCACTCGTCGCTGGTATCCACCCGTTTGGCAAGATCCTCGTTCGTCAGCACTGTCTCCGGCAGATAACTACCTGTTCCCGCAATGCACACCTGATAATTCGTAGCCAACCCGCTCATGTCCCGATAGCTTGAAATCCCCCACCCGTTCAAACAAGCGCGAATTTGAATCAAGAGCGCGGCTTTTCCTATTTCAGGGCGGGACGTGAGGGAACCGGATCAAGACCGAACGAAAGACCATTGCCCTTGTCCTGACCTCCGGTAAAAAATCCGTGGACAGGAGAACGGAAGGAACACGGCGGCGGGCTGATGTACGTCAAACCGGATCAGGGAGACGGGCGCGAAAATGCGTCACGGAATAATCGATTTTCTCCCGTAGGTCGGCGGCCGGATTGCGCGTGTGCTCGGCGACGACAGGCTCCAACCGGTTCAACAGGCCGATACCGTTGGCCATCTGGATCGCGAGCCCGGGTCGGGCGTTCACCTCGATCATCAGGGGACCGTGGACCACGTCGATCATAATATCCACACCCAGATACCCGAGGCCGGTCATCTCCTGACAGGTCACCGCCATTTCCAATATCCTGTCCCACTGGGGAATCTGCACTCCGACTAGTTTGATACCGAGATCCGGATGCTCGGTCACGGAGCGGCCATGATGGATCGCCCGCACGCTCACGCCTGTCGCGATATCGATGCCTATCCCGATGGCTCCCTGGTGGAGGTTCGATCTCCCGTCGGATTCCTTGGTCGAAGCCCGTAGCATCGCCATCACAGGATAACCGTGGAGCATCACGACCCGCACATCCGGCGCACCCTGGAAGCTTAATGCCGTCAGAACTTCCGCCGACTGCACCCGGTATTCGATCAGTGCGAAATCCCGTTTCCCTCCAAGACTGAAAAGGCCCGCGAGAATGTTCGAAACGTGGTTCTTCAGATCGGCCGGGGTCACCTCCGTTCCACTGGGTTTGACGAAATTTTTCCCAACCCTCTTCTCGATCACCATGATGCCCTTGCCTCCGGACCCACGGGTCGGCTTGATCACGAACGATTCCCTTCCATTGAGAATCTTCTCCACTCTGTGGGCATCGAGCGGAGTCCGCAGCACTCCGTAGGTTTCGGCGACTGTCATGCCCTCGGCCTCGGCAAGAGCTTTGGTCCGGAGTTTGTTGTCCACCAGATCGTAGAGTCTCCGGGGATTGTTGGGCAGCAGGAATCGCGCGTTGCGCATATTGATACCCACTACACCGAGATCGCGCAGTTCACCCGGCGTGCGGAACCAGCGGTGCCACCACTTCCTGCCATTTTCTGGCGTGACGGTCGTTTCCTCAGGCATTTTGAAAGGTCTTGAAACGGATCAGTTCGGAGAGACGGTATCCGGTGTAGCGCCCGATCAAAAGGATGCCGGCGAGCAGAACCAGGAGCAACTCCGGGAAGTAGAACGCCCAGTACTGAATCTGGGAAACCTTCATGAAGTAGTAGGCGCAAACAGCCACGAGAACGGAGCCTCCGACCTGCACGAACGCACTGCGTTTCCCCTCCTCTTCCCAGATCAACGACATGCGCTCCAGGGTCCAGGCGATGATGATCATCGGAAAGAGCGTGATCTTGATGCCCACACTCATTCCGAGCTGATAGCTGATGACTCCCATCAGCATCATCAGCAGAGTGACGATAACCACACATGCGGCCACCCGCGGAACGACCAGGAGGTTCATCCGCGAAAGCAGGAACCGGAACCACAGACCGGCACCGACCAATAGCGAGAACATGATGATGCCCTGCACCGGCTTGATCTCCAGCAGCGCGAGCGCGAGCAGGACCGGCATGAACGTGCCAAGCGTCGGGATGCCGATGATGTTCCGCATCAGCACGACCACGAACGCACCGAGCGGGATAAGAACGATGTAACGGAACACCGCGCGCTCCGAAGCGGGCAGGGCGAGAATCGTGGAAATCAACAACGGTGAGTTGCGTAGATCTGTCAGCGTAGCCAACGGGATCCGGTCCTTCGCCACGGTGAAGCTCACGCGCGAGTTCTCCCCCCCGCTCACATCCAGCAGCGATCCTCCACCACGGTGCCAGACGAAAATTTCTCGCCCGTCGAGAACTTGCGAGGGTTTGATCGGATCGCGGACTTTCCATGAAGCACCGTCATAATATTCGATCAACGGAACGGGTTGTTGACCGCTGTTCTCGTCATTCAGCCGCACGCCGTAGGCAAGCCGCGCGGGGACTCCGGCTTTTCCGAGAAGATCGATGCCCATGCTGATGGTGGGGTCACCAACGGCTTCCTTCTCATAATGCCGCTTCACCAGCACGTATTCCTGTGAGGAGGCGCCTCCGTTCACTTGCTCGAAAAGCGCGACGAACAATGAATCCGGATCCGCCGAAACCTGCTTCGCACGATTCACGATGCTGTCTGCGGCAGCTCCCAGAGAACCAGGTAGATTCGGCACATCGGGAATTTCCGGCTTACCAAGAGCTGGCTCTGGTTCACCACCGCTCGCGAGTCCTTGTTTGAAGCGAACCCGGAAATAAAGCGCCTGGCTGTCCTCACGCTCGCTCGATGACCAGATCGCGGCGTATTCCCCTTTGTCATCCTCCACGTTGTAATGGTAACCAAGCGATCCCGACTCTTGCCCCCCGCCGCGCTCGACGGCGATCTTCGGTAGAGACAGCCTGGCTTTCACTTCCTTGCCAGTGGCCAAGAACGAAACTTTCGCCTCCACCAACCATTCGTCGACCCGGTCACCCTCGAAAAACGGCACACCGAGAATCCTCGATTTGTAGCCGGCCACTCCTCCCCCCAGGATGATCAACATGATCACCGCGGTCAGCAATTTCGCTTGCGCACTCATTCGTTTGTCGGGTGCCGCGATCAGCGCATGATCTTTTTCTCCGCGAGATTCGTTCGCGAGGGATCGATCCAACCCAGCTCCTTGATCGTCGTGCGTCCGATCAGGATTGCCGAGAGCATGTTCGAGCGGTTGTTCAGAGTGAAATCGCCACGCAACTTGCGGTCGCCGATTTTAAAAGCCAACCGAACGACTTCTCGGGCCTCCGATTCGCCGCCAGGTTCCTTGATCCGTGCGATACGAACGAGAGGAGCTTCGATCCGGACCCGTGGAGAGTCCTTTTTACGAGGCTCGGTAACTATGAACTTCAGCCACTTCTTCCCGTCACGTTCGAAAAGTTCCTTTTCCTCCGCGTGGATCGAGCTGGTGTATGCTCCGGTGTCGAGCTTCGCATCGATTTCTCCTTCGACTCCGTCCAGAAAAATCTCCTCGCGCCATCCGTAGACCTGCACCGGATCGGGCGCTACCGGGCGGGCTACCGCCGCGGTTTCCGCATCCGCTTTCTCGGCAGCTATCTCGTCCTCGGGATCGACCGGTTCATCCGACTTCTCCGCATCACCTTTTTCGGCATCCCCTTTCTCGGCATCCCCTTTCTCGGGCATGTCCTTTTTCCCGTCTTCTATGCTCTCGTCCTTATCAACCTTCTTCCCGTTTTCATTGGAATCGGATTTCTCCTCGGTTTTCGCCTTCTTATCAGGCTCCGCATCTTTCTTCGGAGTGTCCTCCGCCATCGATGTGTTTGCGAACGCGAGGACTGATAGCAACATCAGAAATCGCACGGGTTTTTTTAGAAAAAGAGACACTAGCATGACGCGGGACGAACTATCACCCGCTCTCCCGGGGAAAAGCAATGGAATTATCAGGGATACGGAGCCATATCAATCGGAAGTTTCGATTGAATTCCATGGCGATGCTATGAACCCTCCCCCGATGTCACCCGCTCAAAAAGGATTCTCCATGCCAGCAGAATGGACCCCGCAGACAGCCACATGGCTTTCCTGGCCCGTGGATGACCCCAGGCACTGGGGCGGAAGGAAAAAGGAAATCATCTGGAGCAAGTTCGCGGAGATCGCCGCTGCCATTTCCCGCTACCAGAAAGTCCGTATCAACGCCCCCGCCGATAGCCACGGATCGATCACCACCGCGTGCAACCGCTCCCGGACCAACCTTCAGAACCTCCAACTCTACGACCATCCGAACAACGATGTCTGGTGCCGTGATCACGGTCCGATCTTTTTAAAAAATCGCGTCACGGACGAAACCGCTCTCACGAACTGGGAATTCAACGCCTGGGGCGGAAAATTCGCGCCGTGGGATCTGGATGACGCGATCCCCGGGAAAATCGCCACCTCCCTCCAGCTTCCCGTCTTCGATGGCGGTATGATCCTCGAAGGAGGTGCGATCGAGATCAACGGGCGCGGCCAACTTCTCACGACGGAGGCCGTCCTGCTGAATCCAAACCGCAACCCCCATCTCTCCCGCGCGGAAGTTGAGGAAAAACTTCGCGAAGGGCTGGGTGTCGGTGAAATCCTCTGGTTGGAAAAAGGCATCGAGGGAGACGATACCGACGGCCATATTGATGACCTCGCCCGTTTCACCGATGAGGACACGATTCTTGCCTGCGAGGAACCCGACAAGGACTCTCCCAACCACTCGGCCCTGGCGGGAAACTTGGATCGCTTGCGGAATTTCCTCACACCTTCAGGAAGGCCCTACGATATCGTTTCCATTCATTTACCTCAGGCTTGCGAGGTCCCCGGTTGGCGCCTTCCCGTGCTTCCCGCTTCCTATGTGAATTTCCTGATCGTGAATCATGCCGTTCTCGTCCCGACTTTCCGGCAGTCAAAAAACGACGACCGTGCCCTTGGCATGATTCGCGAGCATTTCCCGGATCGCGAAATCGTACCCATCGATTGCCTCGATCTGGTGCAGGAAGGTGGTACCCTGCACTGCATCTCCCAGCAACAACCCGCTTGACGCACCGTCACGAACCACACTCGAAACACATTATGCGATTCCTTCCGCTGCTCCTCGCTGTCTTCGTCCTCTGCCAATGCGGCGCGCCCCAGCCGCCCGTCTGCCGTATCCTTCCCTTCTCCTCCCGCACCCCGGCGCCCGAGGCCATGGCGACCGCCCGAATGAATTGGGAAATCCTCTCGGACGACGGTCGTAAGGAGCAATGGCCCGCCGCCCTCGCAGCATATAACGAATCCGTCAGAGTCCTGTTCGACCGGATCCGGTGCGGACGGGGCGAACTTTCCGAAGGTGCTGCAAAAATCGGAACCACCATCGCTCCACCGTCGGAGAACAACGAAAACGTCGCTGCCGCGGATGCGGTCTTTCCCGCGTCCGCCGTGAAAATTCGTTCGAAAAATCGACACCACCTCGATCCCGGACTTGGCATCCCCGCCGTCGCCTGGACCGCGACCTCGCCCGTAGGAGTCAAACGCCCCGCGTTCCTTCCGCCCAACGGCCAGCCCCGGAACCTCACAGCGATCCTCGATTTTTCGGAAAGCACTCCTACATGGCATTTCCCGAAACGCTGGGCGCAGGACAACGTAGAGGTCGGTGGAATCACGCATCATCTTGCGGCAGACTGGACCGCGCCCATCGACTTCTTCTGGTATATGTGCGATTTGGATAATCTCCGCATCCAGAACGTTCTCATCCCTGACCGCTACACCGATGAAACCGGACTCTTTTTCCTCCAGCCCTATGACCCTGCGAAAATTCCGGTAGTCATGGTCCATGGTCTGGTCTCCAGCCCGGACGCCTATCGGGATATTCTCAACGACCTCTCACCCGAGCCATGGTTCCGCGAGAAATACCAGGTCTGGCTTTACAATTATCCGACCGGCACCCCGTGGCTCTTCAGCGCCATGCGCTTCCGTCAGATCATGGGTCAGGCCTCGAATTACGCCCGCACCAGAGGCGATGACACGAATCTGAAAAAAATGGTGATCCTCTCCCACTCCATGGGTGGCCTACTCACCCGCACCGCCGTCAGCGATCCCGGTAGCGCCCTCTACAACGCCCATTTCAAAATCCCCTTCGACCAGCTCGAAATCAAGCCTGAAACCCGCAAACTCATCCGCGAGGGCCTGCTCTACGACCCGTTGACGGATCCGAAACGCATCGTCTTCATGGCCGTTCCCCATCGTGGCAGCCCGATGGCGAATTTCCGCGGCACGGCCTTTCTCTCCAATCTTATCCGCCTGCCGAAAACACTTACCGTCGGCCTTCTGGATGCCACCGTGCAAGTGGCAACCCAAGGTCTGAACAGAGACCTCGAGGCATCCGAAGTCCGCCCGCCCACTTCGATCAGTAGCCTTTCACCCGGCAGCCGCGGATTCAAGGGTCTCGCCGCCATGCCGTTGCCATCCGGAATCACCTTCCACTCCATTGTCGGAGACAAAGACCACGGGGACACTCCGAACAGTAGCGATGGGGTGGTCCCTTACTGGTCCTCACATATCGAACCGGTCGCCTCCGAACTCGTCGTCCCCTCGAATCACAGCGTTCCGGCCAATCCTGAAGCTTCCGTCGAAGTGAAGCGAATCCTACGCCTCCATCTGGAAGCGGAAGGCATTTCCATTCCCGAATCCGAAACTCCCACTCCCACTCCCCGCACGCCATGATCACCAATGTCTTAGGAACCGCTCTCGAACCCTGCTGCACCGCCCCCATGACGGGCTACTACCGCGACGGGATGTGTCGCACCGGCCCGGGCGATACCGGCCTGCATACCGTCTGCGCCAAGATGACAGACGAGTTTCTCCAGTTTTCCAAATCTCGCGGAAACGATCTCTCAACTCCCCGCCCCGAGTTCGAATTCCCGGGCCTGAAACCCGGCGATCTCTGGTGCCTCTGCGTCACCCGCTGGACCGAAGCCCTGTCCGCGAATCTCGCACCCCCGGTCCGTCTTGCCTCTTGCCACCTCTCCGTCCTCGAATTCGCCGACCTTGATGTCCTGCATGAACATTCGTTCACGGACTCCTGAACCCGCCGCCGTTTGAGCTAGAGCTTGTCCCAAAATCTGGAGATTTCAGAGCGAGGGTCTGCCGATTTTTTCTTGAGCCTGACGGACTTGGAATCGGCTTTCATTGACTGTGGTTTTGATGAAATTGTCCGCTCTGCTGTGCGTCCCGGCGGCTTTTCTCTCACTGGTAGACATGGCAAGGCTTCGGTCTCTCTGACCGATGTTTTTTATTCGTGAGATCGGATTTATCTGGTGGGCGGTCAGGCCGCTTCGGGTACCTGTTGCTCGATTTCCTTCGACACGCTCCGCTGCTCAAGCCGGGCCAAGACCCAGAGATTGTGGCTCAGGACTGCCCATCCCACCATCAGTTCGCGATGTTCAAAGCCTTTCGCACGGGCAGGTTTGCCCATGAAGTCACGAATCAGGATACTGATCCGGGCTTCGGTTCCGGCACGACGTTTGAGTCCTTCGCGCATGCCCGGCTCGTTCTCCAAACGATCTGTTAGATCGATGACGTTGCGTGGACACAGTCCGCTGCGGATCTCATGGCTTTTCAGAAATTCTTCGTTCGCCGCGCTGTGCAGTGCGCGGTCGCCCCAGGCGTTGCGCACGGGGAGATGCTGTTCACTGACAAGTCGCGAAATGGCGGGTTCCATCTGTTTTGCGTCACTGGTTTTCTTTTTCTCCAGGAGGTAGTCGGCGATGAATCCTTCACAGGTTTCCCCGAGCCAGAGGTTGTTGCCGAACTCCACTTCGGCGTTGCTTTTGCCGCGCACGATGACTTGGACATCGGGATCGTAGAGGCTGAGGATTTTGTCTTTGTTCGGCAGTTTGCGCCCGCCGATGATGCGTTCGTGGGCTTGCTTGATGGCGGCGGGAAGCTGGCTTAGGATGCTTTGGATGCGTTGGCTGATTTGATCGAGCTGGCCAGGTGTCAGGTTTGTTTCGTGGCTGCGGGGGGTGAGAATTTCGAGGTGGTTCCCGGCGTGTTTCGCGATGCGCTTGGAAAGGGTTTTCATTTCCCGAAGGACGGCTTTGCGATGTTTGCTGCCGTCTTTGGTTCGGTTTTTGGCGGTCATTTTCATACACAGGGTGTTCATGTCGCTGAGGAATGCCAGCGGTTCCTGGGGCATGCGGTGACGCAGTCCGGCCTGGCGGATAAGCACCGTGGCTTTCATAAGGGTGCGTGTGACATCGCGCAGGAGCACCCAGTCGACAGGGAAGTGGATGGGCGCTTTCAGACAAGTGCTGTCGAAGTAAATGTCGTCGAAACTGACCGGATTTTTCAGATTGAAAGGGGCGTGGTCCGTTTCGCTGCCGGAGCCGGCGAGCAGGGCGGTGAGCATATTGTTGATTTTACGCAGCCCGCTTTCGTCGATCCAGCGGGAGAAACGGTCGCTGGTGCTTTTGGCGAAAACCTTGACCTTGTCGACGCGGTTGACTTGCAAAAACCACTGGAGAAGCGGACTGTCGGCGAGGCGGATGCAAAATTCGCGATGCCCCATGCGCTTGAAGTGACGGGCGATGTTGGTGCGCAGGGCGAGGATGCTGTTGCGGCAGAAATTTTCGATTTCTTTCGTGCTTTCCTTTGTCAAATCCAGCCCCTGATGTTCCATGGCGAGCGTGATAAATTCGTCCTCCAAGCCCGAGTTGCTGAGGATTTCATCGATGCGGATGAAGAGCGCCCGCTCCTCCCGATACTCTTTAGGACCGAAAATATGAGGAAGATCTGGACGAAGGGAAGGCTGGTAGGTGAAGCTGGGCACGGTTCGAGGTTCTTGGATTAGTTGTGGTAAACCAATTTATAGACCCTGAATTTCGGGCATGGGAGACAAATTAGTCTCTCATGCCTCTTTTCTAACAGCCGCTAAGCCATACGCAACAAAGTGCTCGCGCTATGGGACAGGCTCTAGGTAGCGACATCGGGATAGCCGAGCGTGCCAGGCTGGATCGCCAAGTGCTCTTCCATATTGGTCGGAAGAGTTGACGAAGCCCTGGACGCAGCCACATCCGCCGTTTCGCTCGCATCATGGATGAAGACGGCCTCGCCGGGATACAGGGATTCTCGCGATGTTTCCGAGTCCCCGAGTCCCCATCGCTTACGAACCGTGGCCTGGCGGAAATCAGAACTCCATCCTGAGACCGAGACCCGCTCCGTTGCTTGTGAGAGTATCCGAAAACTCGCCCTGATATTGCAAGTAGCCGCTCAGGGCGTCGGTGAACTGCATCTGGAAACCTGCCTCTACCCGCGCTACGATGTCGTCCTGTGGCAGGGATGTGTTGAAACTGCCGATCCCTGCCGGACCCTCGACGAAGCGGGATCTCTGCTCGAACTCGTCCACCGTGGAAAAACTCACACCACCGGAGACATAGCTGCGCAGAGTCATTCCGTTGGGTAGGTCGCTGCGAATACCTGCCTCGACTCCGGGCGTCACGACAAGGGCCGTCTGGCTCTCGTCTTGAATTTGCAGGCGAAGGTCGCTGGCGCCGCGCTCCGTGTAGTCGTCCGCGCGGACATGGACGATACCTGCGGTCAGCATCGGGCGCACGTAGCCCGTTTTGTTGTGAAAGGTGTAGCCGACCTGGCCCAGAAGACCGAAACCGGAGTGATCCGGCGAGCCGTCCAACTCTGCGGCCTGTCCGGGAATAGGGATACGGCGGGTGGTGTCGTTCGAACTGAAACTACCGGTGAGGGCGGCGGCGAAACTCCAGTCGCCAGGCTCGTATTTCACCGTCAGCGCACCAAGTATGGCGTCACCGTCACCCGAAACAGTGCCGTCGTCCGATTTCAGGTTGTCCGAGCGATAGCCGATCGCGCCGCCGATGAAAAAGTCGGGAGAATACTCCCACTGACCACCGACCATGGAGCTGTAGCTATCGAGATCGTAGGTATCCGCGCCGTACGAACCGCCGGAGGTTTTCGCCCACATCGATTGCACTTCGACCGGGCGGGCGGAATCCCCGCGCAACACTTTTTCACCGAGCGCCTCCTCCGCGAGCGACTGCTGGGCCCATACCTCGCGGGTAGCGAACGCGAGACCCGCGCCTGGAGTGAGCTGGTTCAGCGCGTCTTCGTAGGCCCGACCGTCAGCCGCCAGGTCCTCCAGGACGGCGAACAGATCGATCAATCCTTCGTTGCCCTGCGCCTGGAAAGCTCTTTCCAGATAATCTCCAGCTGAAACGGCGTTGTCCGAAAGGCGGAGGTCCGAAGGTGAGAAATCCGCCGCGGCACGAACCAGCAAACGGTTTCCGCTCCGGCGAAGCGTGTAGCGGAACAGCCTTGAAGAATCGCCATCCACTTCAAGGGTGTTGTTGAAATCACCATTGACCACCCGAAGAATCTCAACCTCACGATTTCCATTCACGTTGGTTCCCGCGACTTGGATGCTTCCGGAAAGATCCGCATCCCCGTCGACGACCAGGCGCCCGCGTTCTTCGGATGCGAAATCGGTTTCGGCCAGGATGGTGCCGTCCGATTCCTGGACCAGCGTTCCCTCCAGGCGGGTCAGCTCGCGTAGCCTGAGAAGACCCCTGTTCGTCACATCCGCCTGGACCAGGGGACCTGCGATGAACTCTCCGGTATTCAACAGAGTTATGCTCCCGAGTGCGGAGCGTGAAGCGAGAGCGGCTTGGGACGGCTTCGCACCTTGGACACCGGAGCCGGAGACCAGGTTGCTGTCGTCTACGATGGATCCGTCCAGAGTTCCATTATTCGTAACCTTCAGAGACGCCTGGGCCGCTCCCAGGCTTTGGATTGCGACCGGTCCCTGGATCAAGCCGCCGGCATCGATCTGGATCTGCCCGTTTCGAGAGTCCATCACGACGGCGGCATCCTGGGACACCACCATTCCCCCGACCCTGAGAGAGGCATTTGCGACCCCATTGTTGCCGGGTGCGTCCTGCTGGGCGAAAATCCCGTAGGATCCCTCGCCGGTCACGGAGATAGTTCCGTCCACCTCGACCGAGATGTTTCCCGGAAGGGCGTTTCCCCCTCCCTTGCTGAAACCGGCGACGCCATTCAGGATTCCGCCGCCCCCACCGATGCTCTGAACAAGGATGCCGTGCGCCCTGACACCGCTGGTGGTGAGCGAGCCTTGTGCGTTTAGCGCGATATATACGTTTCCGCCATCTCCGACAGCGAGGGCCCCCGTCTGGTTCGGCGAGATACTGAAATTACCTTCTGAGGAATACGCGGCGATTCCCCCGCCGGCGCCGATCGATTGGGCCACGACCGCATGGGAGTTGATGCCCGTCGTGCTTATAAAGCCATCCCCGAGATTCAGAGTGACATTGCCCCCTTGGTTGGCGCCTTTGTTACCGCCTGCGAAAAATACGGATTGAGGGTCCACCACCGCTCCCAGTCCGCCGCCGCCGCCGATGCTTTGTGCGAGGATTCCGTAGGAGTGATCCCCGTTTGTCTGCAGGCCGAGATAGGACCCCTCGGCGAGCGTCACATCTCCGCCAGTCCCCGTGGAGCTGCCATTTCCGCCGACTTCCAGATCGATCGATGAAGCTCCGAACGCATTCTCGCTACTGGTGCCGGCACCACCGATTCCGCCGCCCCCACCGATGGACTGCATGATCACGGCGTGCCCCCCTGTTCCGAAAGTTGTGATCGAAGCGTTTCCGGAAATCGTGGTTACCCCGCCGTTGCCAGCGGCACTACCGTTCGTGTCTGAGACTGAATCCGCCGAGTTGCCCACCTTGATGGTGCCGATCGCCGAATCGGAATTGTCCGCGACGATTCCCCCGCCTCCACCGATGCTTTGCAGCACAAGTCCGTAGGCTGAAAAACGTGCTTGCTTCCCGGTAACAATACGCGTCCCGTTCAGGATGGCCTCGACCGTCCCCCCCGTTCGCTCCGAAGGCGGAGGATTGGCTCGCGCCCGTTTTGGTGCCACCGAGGCGCAGGTCGATCTGATTGGAGAAACCCTGGCCGGTGGCTACGGCGCTTCCGGCTTTTCCGCCACCACCACCGATCGACTGGACGACGATGCCGTGGGACCAGTCCCCGGAGGTGTCCACCACGGCTCCACGGGGATCATCGAAGGTCGCGTTTCCGCCCTGACCGGAAGCTCCGGAACTGAGCGATCCAAGGGAAACTTCCGCGGAAAAATCCGCATCGATCTTTACCGCGACATCCTTGTTGAAAACCTTTTTGGCCCGCAGGTAGTTCTCTCCGGAGGGCAGCCAGGGCACATCGGGCGAAGCGAAGGCTCCGGCCGCTCCCGCGACTCCGCCACCGCCGCCGATTGACTGGATCAGCACGCCTGTGGAATCGTTTCCGTAGGTAGTTATTTGGTCGCCCACTTTACCGCTCGCCGAGCCTGCGTCACCGCCACCGCCACCGGTGGCTCCAAGCGTGACATCCAGATCTGCCCTTGATGGGTACCTTGCTGTCGGAGCTGCCGGGGGTGATCTTGCCTGCTTTCACGGAAAACGAAATTCCCAGGCTGAGAGTTCCGCCCTGCGACGTGCCACCACCGCCGCCGATGGACTGGACCAGAAGACCGTTCGATCCGTCACCGTAGGTGGTGACCTGGCTGCCGGCTTTCAGTTCGATCGCCGCGTCGGCCCCCTGGCCTCCGCTTCCCCCGCTTGATCCGAGACCGATACTTGCCTTCAGCGATTGCGAGCCGCCGTAGTTCTCCGTAGTTCCACTGCCCAGGCCGGCGTTTCCGCCTCCTCCGCCTATCGATTGGGCGGTGACGCCGTTGGCGAAATCACCGAGCGTGAGAACGGAGCTGTTGCCGCCGGAGTCGTCCCCCACATTCACCCTCACGTTGCCGCCCCGGCCGCCGGAGCCACCCGTGCCACCAAGGGTCACATCAAGATTGAGAGCGACCGTCGGCCCTTCCTCCGCTGCGAAACCATAGCCGAGTGTCGCTGCGAAGGCCGAGGAATCCCCCCGTTTCCGCCCCCGCCCCCGATGCCTTGCGCGAGAACGCCGTGCGATCCCTGGCCTTCGGTCATGATCCGGGTGCCCTTCGTGAGATCCACCAGAACGCCTTGTCCACTAGAAGCCGCGCCACCGCCATCTCCACCACCGCCGCCACTGCCGCCGGTCGAGTAGGCGGCCGCTGCGGCAACGGGCGTATCGGTCTCGGGAATCCTTACAGCGATCGCCAATGCTTCGGCGAACGATGAGCCGCCATTGCCACCGCCTCCGCCGATGGATTGGGCAAGGATGCCGATGGCATCGGTCGGAAGGGTGTTTCTGGACGTCACTTTGGAAAGATCGTATTGCCCGGTGCGGATCGAGCCGCCCTCCGTGGTAAGGGTCACGTCTCCTCCGTCGCCCCCGTCTCCACCGCTTCCACCGAGGGCGGTGGCTGCGCTGAGACCCGCGTTGACAGAAAGCGAGTAGGCGGCACCGCCGTTCCCTCCGCCGCCGCCGATTGATTGGAGAACGATGCCTGCGGATTTCGAGCCTGTCGCCAGAGTCAAGGTATCGCCAGGATTGTCCTGATCCGGAATCACCACGACACCCCCACCGGTAGAGATGTTGCCGCTGCTCAGGAGATCGATGCTACCACCGTTTCCACCCGCGCCACCCGTCCCGCCGATGGAAACCGCGACTCCGACACTCGTGGCCGTGGCATCGCCGCCATTGCCGCCGCCGCCGCCGACGGATTGCCCCAGATAGCCGATGGACTGGGTGCCGGTCGTCGTGATACTCGATAGGTAAAGCTCGGAATTGATCGCTCCTCCCTTGCCGCCACCTGTGCCGCTACCGCCAATGGATACGAGACCGTCCGCAGAGCCGCCGTCCCCGCCGCCACCGCCTATGGTTTGAAGAATCGCTCCGTGTGCGCTATCTCCGGCCGTCGTGAGGCTACCGTTGTGATCGAAGCGAATCGATCCACCGTCCGTCGCGAAAGCACCGTTGCCACCCAGCGAGGCGATCACGCCATCCGAATTCCCCCCGGCTCCACCTGAGCCGGAGATCGATTGTGCGAGCACGCCGTATGAATTGTCACCTTGGGTGGCGATGCTCCCGTAATTGAGAACTTCCACCAGACTGACCGAGCCACTCGTCCCGCCTTGGGAAATATCGGTTTTGAAGACGGACTGACCGTCGCCGGAGCCACCACCGCCACCGGAAAAGCCTTGCGCGAGAATTCCGTAAGAGCTGTCGCCGGCCGTGGTGATCGAGCCCGAGGTCCTCACCATGATCGCGCCAGTGTTTCCCCCACGCCCCCCTGCCCCGCTCGAGCCGGCCACTGTCACATTCTCGGAACCACCGATCCCGCCGTTTCCACTGAGACTGCTTGCGATGATCGCCCCCGAAAACGCGCCCGAGGTTTCCACCTTGGAGTCGCTGTCGATAAGAACGTTCACACTTCCGCCATTACCACCGGCACCTCCGCTTTCTCCGTCACCTCCAAATACGCCTTTGAATTTGCCGCCCGCTCCACCGTTTCCACCGGACGAAGCCGCTACGATACCGGCGCTGTTATCGGCAGCGGTTACGACCAGCGAACTGTTGGACAGATTGACATTGATGGCACCACCGGCTGATGCGGCTCCTCCTTTCCCGGCACCGTCGCCTAATAGATCGCCATTCGTGCTGAGCTTCGCCCCCGCCTCCGCCGTCGCCCCCTTCCGAGGCAGCGGAGATACCAACGGAATTGCTACCGGAGGTTCTTACCCCGTTGCTGTTCGAGAGGTCGACGCCTACGTCGCTTGCGAACCCGCCATTGCCACCGTCACCGGCGGTGCCCCCGTCGTCCCGGGAGTGTTCCGGTGTCGGTACCCACCGTCTCCGGCAATCGTGGCCGCCTGGATCCCGGTGGAACCCGATCCGGCGGTGGTAATCTCCGCAAGGAAATCGGCCATCGTCACACTGACCGCACCCGCGTTCCCGCCGTTATTGGAAAAGCTCGCGTTATTGTCGGTGCCGCCACCTCCCTGGCCGCCGAGTGCTCTTGCATTGATTCCGAGAAGTCCGTTACCGATGACTTTGATGTTGTCGGTGACATCGACCGTGATGGGTCCCGCATTGCCGCCACGTCCGGCGCGGCTTTTACTACTTGAGCCACCGTCCGCCGCTTTCCCGCCAACGCCACCCGTGGTAAACGCACCGACTCCCGCGGAACCGGCTGCCACGTTCCTGCCACCCGCATTGAGAGTGATCGCGGCCGCTGTCACACTGACCGAGCCGGCATCACCACCAGCCCCTCCGTCTTCATTCTTCTTGAAAGAATCCCCGCCGTTTCCCCCCAACGTTTGCGCCAGGATACCGTAGATGCTTGTCGGTTGCGTCACATCCGCGCCCAAAGTCATTTCGATATCGCCGCTGCTACGTTTTTGTTCCACCACGACGTTCCCTGTCGTTCCGCCCAAGGCACCCGCACCCGATTTTCCGACTCCGGCGGAGCCTCCCCCTGAAGTCGCCACGATTCCACGGAACTGGGTCCCCCCGGTGACCTCGCCCTTGGAGATCTCGAGGAAACCCGAGTTCGTGAGATTCACCGATCTTCCGAACCCACCATCGCCACCCCGGCCCTCGAGATTCAGGGCACTCCCGCCTTGTCCCCCGTAGCTTTCCGCCCGGAAAAGCGCGACACCGACGTCGAAATTACCTATGGCCTCAATCGTAGTACCCGTATTCGATCCTGTCAGAATTCCGCCATGCCCCCCGGAACCCCCGCTGAGATCGTTTTCACTTGAAAGTAAGTTGCCACCGGCTGCACCCAAAGATTCGTAGAGGACACCCTGTGCTTGAAAACCAAGACCTGTGTAGGAATTGATCCGGATATACGCGTTGTTGGTGACACTGGAAAGACCCACACCCGACCCGCCGTTGCCGGCACTCTGACGGGATTCGTCGCTGTCGTTGCCCCTCACCCCGAGGTCAAGAATCCTCAGCCCGAACGACGAGCCTTCAGGTACTGACAGAAGTCGTATTCGTGTAAGGCTGGGAAATCTCACTGACCGAGAGATCGATCACTGTGGCTTGCGCTTGGACGCTGGCGGAACAGAGGATCGGAAGGAAAACCCCGATGGTGATGAATTTGTGAGGATCGTGATAAGTTTTCATAGGGTGATGTAATTTTTAGTCGGGTTTAAATCTTCCGGAAGTATTGAGCTGAGATATTTAAAAGCAGGAGTCACACCATGAATCCTTGTTTTATGCGGTTTCTAGAGCTTTTGGAACTTCCCCTCAGAACTCCACCCGGAGGCCGACTCCTGCTCCGTTGCTTGAAAGGCTGTCGGAAAACTCGCCCTGATACTGGACGTAGCCGCTCAATGACTCGGTGAACTGCGCTTGGAAACCTGCCGCGACTCTTGCCACGACATCATCCTGCGGGATGGACGAATCGAATCCGCCGATACCGTCAGGACCTTCCGCGAAACGCGATTCCTGTTCCCATTCGTCCACCGTGGAGAAACTCACTCCGCCGGAGACATAGCTGCGCAGGGTCATGCCGTTGGGCAGATCACTGCGAATACCGGCCTCGACTCCCGGTGTCACCACCAGTGCGGTCCGGCTTTCGTCATCCACCCGCAGGCGCAGATTGCTTCCGCCGCTCTCCGTATAGCCATCGGCGCGGACGTGGATCACTCCCGCGGTGAGCATCGGCCTCACGTAGCCGCGCTCATTGTGGTAGGTGTAGCCCACTTGGCCGAGCAGGCCGAATCCGGTGTGATCCGGCGAGCCTTTCAGTTCGGCCACGTTTCCGGGAACGGAGATGCGCCGGGTCACGTCGTTCGAACTGGAACTCCCGGTGAGAGCTACGGCAAAGCTCCAGTCGCCCGGCTCGTATTTCGCCGTCAGCGCGCCAAGCACGGAATCCCCGTCTCCCGAGACCGTGCCATCGTTTGCCTCCAAGTCATCGGAACGGTAGCCGATGGTCCCGCCTAGGAAAAAGCCCGGGGAATACTCCCACTGTCCGCCCACCAGGGTGCTGTAGCTGTCGAGATCGTAGCCGTCTCCTTCGTAAGAACCGCCGGAGGTTTTCGCCCACATCGATTGAACCTCGACCGGGCGCGCGGAATCACCTCGAAAGACCTTTTCACCGAGTGCCGCTTCGCCAAGGGCCTGCTGCGCCCAAAGCTCACGGGTGGCGAAGCCGAGGCTGGCTCCCGGTGTGAACTGCTCCAGCGCGTCTTCATAGGACCGGGAATCGGCGGCGAGTTGCTCAAGGTCTGCGAACAGATCGACCAGGCCCTCGTTTCCCTCTGCCTGGAACGCCCTTTCCAGATAATTTCCGATGGAAACAGCATTGCCAGAAAGGCTGAAATCCGCTGGCGAAAAATCCGCAGCGGCCCGCACGAGCAAACGGTTCCCGCTCCGGCGAAGCGCGTAACGGAACAGTCTCGAGGAGCTGGAATCGACCTCAAGATCATTGTTGAAGTCACCGTTCACGACACGTAGGACTTCGATTTCACGGTTCCCGTTCACGTTGGTCCCCGCGACCTGGATCGTGCCGGAAAGATCCGCATCTCCATCGACGACAAGACGCCCGCGTTCCTCGGATGCGAAATCGGTTTCCGCCAGAATCGTCCCGGATGCCCTCTGGACCAATGTCCCTTCCAGGCGGGTCAGTTCACGGAGTCTCAGGATGCCTCTGTTCGTCACGTCCGCTTGCACCAGGGGACCGGCGATGAACTCACCGGTATTGAGCAAGGATGCGCTCGCGGCACCTGAGCGGGAGACTACGTCGGATCCAGACGGTTTCAGATTAAACACACCGGTCCCGGATCTTGAAAAGTTGTTCGCGAGGATGGTGCCGTTCAATGTTCCGTTGTTAACGATATTTAGAGTGGTTTCGGTCGGACCCAGTCTCTGGATCGCAGCCGTTCGGCCCTCGATCAATCCTCCGGAATCGATCTGGATCAGACCGTTTGCCGAATCAATCACGACGCCGGCGTCCTGGGAAACCACACTTCCCCCTACCCTCACGAAGGCTTGGCTCGGAGCAGTCGGGCCTGGTGGGACCGGAGCGTCCTGCTGTGCGAAAATCCCGTATGATCCGGCTCCTGTTACAGAAATATTCCCGTCCACCTCCACGGACACATCTCCCGCAACGGCGGAACCGTTCTTATTCGCCCGTCCGGCGATTCCCCGAAAGATCCCCCCGCCTCCGCCAATGCTCTGTGCAAGGATTCCGTGCGCACCGTCGCCGCTGGTCATGATGACTCCCTGCGAGTTGAGCCTGATAAAAACCCTACCTCCGTTGCCCACACCGAAGCCACCCGTGGGACTGAAAATCCGGGTAGAGAATTCGGAATCGTATGCGGAGATCCCGCCGCCTCCGCCGATGCCCTGGGCCACGACCCCGTGTGAAGCGAATCCGGTCGTGCTGATCTTGCTGGAACCGAGATAGACGTCGATGGTCCCGCCCCGGTTGGTAGCACCCTCTCCGGATTGCGTGGTTGCGAAGAACTGGGTTGCCGGATCCACGACCGCTCCAAGTCCACCACCGCCGCCAATGGCTTGGGCAAGCAGGCCGTAGGCATGATCCCCGCTCGTTTGCAGGTCGAGGACCGAGCCGTCGACCAGTCTCACGTCACTGCCAAATCCCGCCGAACCGTTGCCTCCGCCAACTCCCACGGTGATCGCGTTCGTACCGAACGCGTTCACGCTGCTCGTTCCCGCTCCGCCGATCCCACCGCCACCGCCGATGGACTGCATGACAACGGCATGCCCGCCGAGACCCGATGTGCTGATATTCGCGCTGCCCGTGAGTGAAACCTCGCCGGCATTGCCGGAAGGCTGCGCATTCGGACTAGCCATGCCTACGCTGATGCTGCCGAACGCCGAGTCGGAATTGTCCGCCACGATCCCGCCGCCGCCGCCTATACTTTGCAAGACGAGACCGAAAGCTGAGAACCCGGTATCCGCCCCACTCTGCTCGGTCACAAAACCGCTCCTGATGGTCGTGTTGTTCAGGGTTGCCCTGGCTGTCGAACCATTCGACCCGGTGGCGGATTCAGAGCTCGCACCCTCGCGACTCCCACCGAGAGACAGGTCGATCTCGGTCTCCCCACCCTGGCCCGTAGCTGCGGCGGATCCGGCCTTTCCTCCGCCACCACCGATGGATTGCACCACGACGCCATGGGACCAATCCCCGGTGGTTTCCACGGTTGACCCGCCGACGTCTTCGAAAGTCGCCAGTCCGCCTCTGCCCGACGCTCCGGAGTTCAACGAGCCAATGGAGATGTCAGCCGAGTATTCCGCTGTGACCGGCACCCGAAAATCCCTGCCGAAAAGCTTTTTTACGCGACGGAAAATCGATCCGTCAGGCGTCCAGGGCACATCGGGGGAAGCGAACGCTCCGGCCGCTCCCGCCACGCCGCCACCTCCGCCGATGGATTGGACCAGCACCCCCGTGGAGTCGTTTCCGAAGGTGGTCACATCGCCACCTAGCGTGCCTAGAGCGTTGCCGCCATCACCACCACCGCCTCCGGTAGCGCCGAGGGTGGCGTTGAGACTTCCTTTGACAGAAATCTTGCTGACAGGGGTGTCTTCAAGGAACTCACCTTTCACCGGAAACGCGACCCCCAAGCTCAGGGTTCCCCCTTGCGAGGTCCCTCCCCCTCCGCCGATGGATTGCACCAGCAGACCGTTCGAGCCGTCACCATAGGTCGTCACTCCGCTGCCGGATTTCAAATCGATCGCCGCCGAACCTCCGACACCCCCCGCACCTCCGCTCGATCCCAGGCCGATGCTGGCGCGCACCGAGGTGGAAGCACCATAGTTCTCAGTTGTGCCACTGCCCAGGCCGGCATTGCCTCCGCCCCCACCGATGGATTGGGCTGTCACGCCGTTGGAGAAGTCCCCGAGTGTCAGGACGGAGGTGTTCGCTCCCGCTTCATCTCCCACGTTCACCAGCACCTTGCCTCCTTTTCCGCCTGAGCCGCCGGTTCCTCCCAAAGTCACATCAAGGTTGACCGAAACCGTCGGAGTACTATCCGGCGAAAATCCGTAACCGAGAGTCGCGGAAAAGGCAGAGGAGTCACCTCCGTTTCCACCACCGCCACCGATGCCTTGGGCCAGGACGCCGTGCGAGCCCTGCCCTTCGGTCATGATACGGGTGCCTTTCGTCAGATCGAGAAACACGCCGTTTCCACTGGTCGCGCCGCCACCATCGCCACCGCCGCCACCTTTGCCACCAGCGGAGTAGGTGCCCGCTGCCGCTACCGCCACATCTGTTCCGGGAATCGTGACTGCGAGAGCGAGAGCCTCGGCGAAGGCAGAGCCTCCGTTGCCGCCTCCACCCCCGACCGATTGCGCGAGAATCCCGATCGCGTCGGTCGGCAGCGTGTTCGCGGTCGTGAGTTTCGAAAGATCGTATTGCCCGGTACGGATCGAGCCGCCGTCCGTGGTGAGGGTGATATCCCCTCCATTTCCACCATTTCCACCGCTGCCACCGAGAGCGGTCGCCGCACTGAGGCCGGGAGCCACCGAGAGAGAGTAGGCTGAGCCGCCGTTTCCGCCGCCGCCACCGATGGACTGGAGGACCAGTCCCGAGGATCTCGAACCGGTCGCAAGAGTCAGGGTTTCACCGGGATTGGCCTGGTCCGGAACGACAGCGACTCCGCCGCCGGTAGAGATGCTTCCACTGCTCAGCAGATTGATGGTTCCCCCGTTGCCGCCAGCTCCTGCCGTTCCTCCGAGAGATACCGCGAATCCGGGACTATTGGACATGGCATCGCCGCCATTGCCGCCGCCACCTCCGACGGTTTGCCCGAGGAAACCGATCGCCTGGGTGCCGGTCGTCGTGATTCGGGATTCAAACAGCTCCGAGGTGATCGAACCTCCCGCTCCACCGCCTGTGCCGCTGCCGCCAATGGAGACAAGACCGGCGGCAGAGCCACCGTCACCGCCGCCGCCACCGACGGTTTGTAAGATCGCTCCGTGCGAACCCGCCCCGGTGGTCGAGATCGTGCCATTGTGATCGAAACGCACGGCACCGCCGTTCGTGGCGAAGGCACCGTCACCACCGAGCGAGGCGATTCCGAGTTGCGAGTCTCCGCCCGCACCACCCGACCCGGAGAGCGATTGCGCCAGCACCCCGTAGGAGTTGTCGCCCAGGGTGGAGATACCCGCATAGTTCAGGACCTCGACAAGAGCGACCGAGCCGCTGGTTCCCGCTTGGTCGATACTGGTTTCGAAAACAGAGGACCCGTCGCCGGAATCTCCGCCGCCGCCTGAAAATCCCTGGGCGAGAATCCCATAGGAATCGTCGCCCGCTGTAGTGATCGATCCGTCGTTCCTGATTAGGATCGACCCGGTGTTTCCGCCGCGTCCTCCGGAACCGCTTGATCCGCTGGAAACGACGTTCTCATCGCCGCCAGCTCCTCCGTTGCCGCTGAGGCTGCGGCCAATGATCCCGCTCGAACCCGCGCCCATCGTCTGGACGCGCGAGGTGGGATCGACAGCGACATTCACGCTGCCGCCGTTGCCGCCGGCACCGCCTTTTCCACCATCCCCCGTGAACAGGTCCTTGATCTTGCCTCCCGCGCCTCCGTTTCCGCCGGACGAAACCGCGATGATGCCCGCGCTCGCATCTTCTCCCGTCACGACCCGGGAGCCGTTGCTGAGACCGACATTGATCGCGCCTCCCGCAGCCCCCGCACCTCCGTCGCCACTGCCGTCTCCCGCAGCGTCCGTGGTGGTGCTGAGTTCGCCGCCGTCACCGCCATCGCCACCTTCGGAGCCGGCGATGATGCCGACGGAATTCGCACCCGTGGTCCTGACTCCGTTGCTATTGGTCAGTCCGACGTTCACCGCACCGGCAGTCCCTCCGTTGCCGCCGTCACCGGCTGTCCCCCCGATGTTCTGATTGCTTGTCGGAGTGGTGCCACCATCGCCGGAGATTGTTGCAGCGCTGATTCCTGTCGAACCCCGTCCATCCGTCGTGATTTCCGCACCGGAATCGGCCATGGTCACACGAACCGAACCCGTGTTCCCGCCATCGTTGGAAAAACTCTTCTCGTTGTTCGTGCCGCCTCCGCCCTGACCGCCGAGTGCCCTCGCGTTGATTCCGAGAAGTCCGTCTCCGCGGACTGCGATCCCATCCGGGACGTCTAGCGTGATGGATCCCGCATTCCCGCCGCGCCCGGCGAGGCTGATATTGTTCGAGTCGCCGTTGGCGGCTTTCCCGCCGTTGCCTCCGAACGTGAACGCGCCGATACCGGCGGAATCCGCCGCCAAGGTCCGGCCGCGGGCATCGATTTCGATATTATCCGATCTGACACTCACGGTGCCTGTATCACCCCCGTTGCCACCGTTTTCGTTCTGTTTGAGCGAGTCCGCTCCGTTTCCGCCAGAGGATTGCGCAAGAATGCCATAAAGGCTTGTGACTTGCGAAGGATCGGTCGCGCCAAGCGTCAGATCGATCCTACCGCCAGACATGTCCACCGACACGTTTCCGGAATTGCCTCCGCTGGCACCCGAGCTTCCGGATCCGGCGGTGCCTCCCCGGGAAAATCCGAGGATCCCCCGGAACTGTGTCCCGCCGGTGACCTCTCCTCCATTGATCCTGATGGCACCCGAGTTCGTGAGATTGATTCCTCCGGCGTTGCCCCCGTTGCCACCACGGCCTTCGTTGTTCGCGGCACTGCCACCCTGGCCACCGTAGCTTTCACCCCGGAAGAGCGCCACTCCGGTGTTAAAGTTGCCCCTGGCCTCGATATTTCCCGTATTCGACCCGGTCACACTTCCGCTGTTCCCTCCGGAGCCGGCATTGTGATTGTTGTTCGAGCTGGTGTAACTTCCACCGTTGCCACCTAGCGACTGGTAAAACACCCCTTGCGCCTGCCCCGAACCGAATGAATTTAGAGTGATCTGACCCGTGTTCGTGACGTTGGAAATTCCTCCGACCGACACACCGTTACCGGCGTCTTGACTCGATTGATTGGCCCCCGACTGCCCGATATCGAAAATCCGGAGACCGAACTGGGAGCCGCTTGTGGAGACATCGGTCGTATTCGTGTAAGGCTGGGTAATCTGACCGACCGAGAGGTCGATCACGGTGGTGGCTCCTTGGAGGCTGACGGAACCGGGGAACGTCATAAAAAGCCCGAGAGCAACGGAACGGGGTGGGAGAAGAATTTTCATAAGCCAAAGCTAAAGAATCAGAGCATTAGACACGCAAAGCACTGATTTGCAAAGAATTTGACCAAAACCCTGAATTTTTTTCAGGACCGTTCCAATTCCTCCCGTCCCGCCTTTGCTTGAGTTTCGATGGACCTTGCTTTCGCCTTCTTTTTATCGGCGGTGCGTTCACCGGGTTCCGTCGGAAGTGGAAGAACGGCGACCGCAGTCCGAATCCCGGAGATACGGGGACCCACGACTGCAAACTTCTGCTAGCTGTCTGGCAGTCGAGGCCGTATGAGAGACCCGGTCATTCCCGTTATGAAACCCAGAATAAAAACCATCCCCGCGTTGCTCGCCTTCCTCCTGTTCTGCCTTCCCACCGCCCGCGCGGAAGTCAGGCGTTTCCTCTACTGCGCCTCACCGGACGGAGCGCAGGCGCAGGGGGTATCCGGGAACGGGGCCTCTGGTTTTCGATATCGACAAAGGCCATAAGTTCGTCCGCCGCATCGGTATTCCGATTTTCAAGGAAGGCCTGCGCGGACTGACCGGCTGCACCACCACGAAACGCCTCTACTATTCCACGACCAACCGTCGGCTCGGATGCTTCGATCTGGAGTTGGAAAAGATCGTTTGGGACGAGCAGTTTCCCGCAGGCTGCGATCGCGCGTGCATCACGCCTGACGGGAAAACCATCTACGCCCCCACAGGATTCTGGTTCAACGGCAAGGACAGCGGCCTGCTTGCGATCGAACCGGAGAACGGCGAACTACGGAAGCGAATCCCTGTCGGCCCCCAGGCGCACAACAGTATCGCCAGCCTCGACGGCAAGTTCGTGTATCTCGGCACCGCGGCGCGACTCACACAGCTCGATTCCGCCACGGGAGAGATCCTGAAAAGTATCGGGCCGGTCGGCGAGTCCGGTGTGTTTCCATTCACATTGAATAGCACGAACACCACCGCCTACGTTTGCCTCGGCGGTCATGCCGGCTTCGATGTCGTTGATCTGGAAAAGGGAAAAATTACGCACCGGGTCTTTGCCATCGATCCGGATACCGGCAGTAAAATTCCCCGTCGCACGCACGGAGCCGGTCTGACTCCGGACGAATCCCAACTCTGGATCTCCGACCAAGGCGGCAAGCGGCTCTACACCTTCGACGCCACCGTTTCCCCACCGAAGCAAACCGGTCATCTCGATCTCAGTATGGGAGGCCACGGCTGGGTCTGTTTTTCCCTAGACGGGAAATTCGGGTACAACCACACGCCCGATGTGTTCGATGTCTCCACCAGGAAGAAAGTCGCCACTCTGAAAGATGAAAACGGCAAGCCATTCGCCTCCTCGAAGTTCATCGAAGTGCATTTCGAGGACGAAAAAGTCGTGAAGATCAGCAGTGAATTCGGATTGGGCCGGAAGTAGAGTGAAGCTCCCCCGATTTCATTTCCCATACGTCCGCGTGAAGCAGTCCCTGGCAGGAAATCTTACGGCCGGACATTCGGAAACCAGCTTGCTCCAGGCTGGACTCGGGTGGGACGAGCTCTCTGTTTTCCAAACCACAAGTGATTTTGAACAAACGGTAGAGGCCACCGATAAGGACACTCCCAGAGATTCTCGCTATCCCTCGTGCGGGAATCCGGAAATCCGCGAGCAAGAGTCTCCCGCCGGGCCGGAGACTACGGGCGGCGGATTTCGCGACCTGCCGGAGCTGGGGTTCCGCAAAGCAGTCGAAAAAGAAATTGGCGATGACCGCATCGAAAGCGCCGAACCCAGCACCGGACGCGAGCACATCGGCTTGTATGAATTCGATGTGGTTGCCCTCCGGGACTCTTCTCCGTGCTCGGTCGAGCATCTGCCCGGAGAAGTCCACGCAAACAACTCGGATGCCGGGATGGTGTTGGATGAGATCCCTGAGAAACAGCCCGTTCCCCTCGCCGAGACAAAGCACTCGCTCGTCCCCTCTCAACTCTTGCAAATTAGAATTTCTACATCTCCGCATCGACCCGAAGCTGCATACGTACTCCAGTCCGGAGTAGAACGGGGCGATTCTGTCAAACCCGCTCATGTTCCGCACCGGGATCGTGTAGGTTGGTCGTTGGATGAGCCTTCACTGAAATGACTGGATTCTTGTCCGGTCGGAGAGAGGTCAAGCTCCATCCTGACTGAAAACACTTGGACTTCGGGCGATCATCCGCATATCACTTCCGGATGCAAGTCACTTTGAAATTTCTTCCGCTCCTACTCGCGCCGGTGCTTGTCGGTTCCTGCCTTGTGCAGCGGACGGTGACCGACGCGAACGGAAACCTGATCTATCAGGAACCTGAAGTGCACACGCCTTTCGAGAGCGCCGAAAAAGAGCAAGCCGAGATAATGAAGAAAGAGCGCGAGCTCGGCTGGCCGTGAACCGCGCGGGGTTCACCGGTGGCCAGCGGTTTGCGTAGCGGTCTATTGGTTGAGAGCGACCGCTTTTTCGGTGGATTCTTCGTGAGTCTTCAGCGCGGCTTCCGATTGGGCCTTGGCCCAGGCGTTGAAATCCGGAGCGCCGACCACTTCCATGCTGCCGATCATGTTGGCATGGCCTTCGCCACAGAGCTGGGCGCAGACAACATAGGTTTCCATCGGTTTGACCGGGGTGAACCACATGGCGATCTCCTTGCCGGGGATGGCATCCTGCTGGACACGCATCGGGACGATCGCGAAGTTATGGATCACGTCTTTGGTTCCGATGTTCAGAACGACCGGACGCTTGGCAGCAAGTTTCAGAACCGGTGCGGTGAAATCATCGTGAGCGTTCGGATCGGTGTAATCGATGCCCAGATCGTTGGTCCCGGAAATAAGTGCCGGATCGGTGCGCCCGAATTTCCCGTCGAGTCCCGGATAATGGTAAGTCCATCCGAACTGCCAGCCGACCACACGCACGCGGATCGGATCGAGTTCCTGGACCTTTTTCCAGTCATCCACGCGATCCGCCCAGAGCGGGAACGCGAAGCCGAGCAGTAGAACCGCCTCGATAAGGATCACGGCGACTTCCATGTGACTGGAAAGGTGGCTGCGGACGCCATCGTAGGAAGCCTTCGGGTTACGTTTGTGCCAGAATTTGAAAAGGCATACGAAAAAGAAGATGGTCCAGCCTAGGAAGAGAGCGATCATGAACCAGTGGACGACGTCCAGCAAGTGATCGACCTGGCCACCGTGGGCCGAATAGTTTTCAGGTAGTCCGAGGAATTTGGAAGGGCTCATGGATTGAAAAAAGGAAGAAACGGTTTGAAAATTTATTGATGGACGTAGTCGTCGCGCAATTCGGGGTCGAGGTTGTCATTTTCCCTGCGCGCGATGCGCACCATGAAAAAACCGACACCACCGAGGACGGCGAGAATGACGATCAGGAGAAAAAAGATGGACCAACCGGCGGCATCCGCTCCGTCACCGGAGTAATTGACGCTGCAAGTGGAACAGGCGATGAGATTGAATGCGTTCATGGCGTGGATCAGATGTTCAGTTTGGATGACTTCCGGAGAAAATACACTCCGTAGACGGGAGTCAGCAGAAGTCCCAATATTCCTACGATACCGAAGGCGCTTGCCATCACGGAAGGTTCCGGAGCGAGCACGAACGCCCACAGCACCAGGAACGCGCTGAAAAGCGTGCAAACTGTGACAAAGACGATGTGGAAGCTACGGAGGGACATGACGGGTTATTTGTAGAAAAGGTAATCGAAGATAGGGCTGCTTTTGGCCAGAGCAAGAAGTGCCGCCATACTGCCGAAGAGGGCGATGGCACCGAAGAACACCCAGTGAATGAGTTTCTTCTCGTGATTCAAATGCATGAAGATCGCAGCGACAAGCGAGGCTTTGGTGGTTGCGATGAGCAGCCCGACAACGGCATCCCATTTGTCGAAACCGTGATCGCCTACATCGAGCCAGTAGAGCCAGCCCGGGGCCTCAGCGACAAGGACGGTCAGAACTGTCCCCACGAGCAGGGCACCGAAGACCATTAGATAGGTTTTCTTGGATTTTTGAATTGCTTCGATCGAATCAGCCATTTCAGAAAGGTAGGTTAAAAATTTTTCAGGAGAGGAATATTACATCAGGTAGAAGATCGGGAAAGCGAAGATCCAGATCAGGTCGACGAAGTGCCAGAACAGGCCGCCGACTTCGACTCGGTTGGCAAGCCACTCGGGGTCCGAAAGATACATCTTGCGACCGAAGACGAGATAATAGAGGAGAACGAGCGCTCCGCCGATCACGTGCAGACCGTGAAGGCCGGTGATGGTGAAGTAGATTGCGAAGTAAGTGTTCCAGGCAGGAGTGAATTTCGCGGCGTGGCGGATTTCCTCACGAGGGATGGAGAGATGCTCGAAAGTCTCGCCGCGAGCCTCGTAGTTGGGTCCCATGACTTCTTCCTTGAGTTTGACGAAACCGCTGACTTCCACGCCTTTGGTATCGACTCCCCACTCCGCCAAATCCTTCCAGCCTAGACGATAGAGTTCCTTGTGAGTGAGTTCACGGTCGGGCGAACCGTCTTCATTGAAACCGTAGCGATCGTTCAGCGCCTTCTGCTTTTGCGCGTTGCGCTCCAGATGCCATTCCCAGGCCTCGCGTACGAACTCGTTGTTCTTCATCAGCCAGGAATTCTCGATGGCGGCCTCCGCGGAGACGCCTTTTTCCTCCGCCTTCATGACCAGCCACTGGAAATCGATGGCATCGACATGGTGGAAGACCATGGGGCTTGCTTCGATCTCCCCTTTGATAACGGTGTCATCGCGGAGACGGGAGGTGCCTTCGGCCTCGCGAATATCGCGGGGCTTGAAGAGCAGATCGACAGCAGGCTCGACATTGAATTCAGCCGAGGAAACTTCCGTAAGCATGCGCGGCGACAACGCGTCCATGTCGATGTTCACGTCGGTGGCGAGTTCCCAACCTTGTTTTCCGGGATTTTTGTCTTTGGCTTCCTTCCATTCCTGACGAAGGGCGCCAGTGCGAAGGGCGGCATTATGCTTCAAAGCGTCTTTCTGCACATCGAGAATCTTTTCCAGCAGATCCTTCGTGAGTGGCTCGCCTGCTTTGGCGATCGTCTCCGGCTTCCCACCCTCTTCGGTCACGACTTCGATGTCGTTCGCGAGTTTGATCGTGGATTTCTGATGCTCGGCTTCGGCGATAATTTCATCCACCCAGGCGCCGTGGTAACGTTTCACGGAGAAAGTGAGCTTCTCCGCTTTCACGCGGATCATGTTTTCCTCGATGTTGTGACCGTTGCGATCCAGAACAAGCTCTCCGTCCTCCTTCTCGTAGCCGAGGTGACCTTCTACGACGGAATAATCATTCAGGCGGACCGCCTGGTGATGGAACTTGACGTAATACTCCATGCCTTTCAGCACCATGAACAGCGCCGCACAAGCAACGGTGATGGACATGTAGACTTGGAACTGCCTCCACTTGCGCATTTTCAATGCCGCCCATGCGAAGACCACGGTGACGGACGACGCGATGAGGACGAAGGTGTTGATCAGACCGGGCAGGACGGGAAGACTTCGCTCGGGCCATGGATAGTCCGCGCCGATGCGCAGGAAGACGTAGGCGGAGAAGAAGCCGCCGAAAAGCATGACCTCGGAGGCGAGGAACAGCCAGATGGCGATCTTGGAGTTGAACAGACCCGTGTCCTTGCGGGGCGTTGTGATATATGGGATTTCCATTTCTTAAAAATTTGCTAGAGTTCAGTTTTCAATTCTCAGGGACTGAACTTCAGAGTGTTTCCTGCTTGTCCTTGGTGCTTGCGACGACGGGTTCTTCCGAGGCTCGTCATGCTGCTTCTTCGGAGTTTCCCATTGCGGGAAGTAGTCCTTGTCACAATCCGGACGGGAGTATTCGTAAGGGCCGCGGTAGACGGCGACATCGAAGGTGAAATTGCCGTGCCCCGGAGGCGTTGGAGTGGCCCACTCGAGGGTAGTGGCATCCCACGGGTTGTCGCTCTCGACTTTTTTCCCGGTTTTCCAAGAGAAAAACAGGTTGATCACGAAAGGAATCTGAGCGATGGCAAGCGCCCAAGCACCCATGGACATGACGATGTTGAGGTCGATGTGGTCGCGGACGATGTTTCCGAAAACGTTGGCGCTATCGGCTGCCTTCGCGAGATAGGCGTCACCACCGTTGTACCAGCGGCGGTGGAAACCGGCCATGCCTTGCACGAGCATCGGGAAGAAGATCAGGTTCATGCAGATGAGGCTGGGCCAGAAATGGACGTGGCCGAGGAAACCGCTCATGTAGCGGCCGGTGATCTTCGGATACCAGTGATACACACCGGCGAAGAGGCCGAAGAGAATGCCGGGAGCCACCACGTAATGGAAGTGCCCGATCACGTAGTAGGTGTCATGCAGGTG
The DNA here is from genome assembly GCA_963729485.1 of uncultured Verrucomicrobiae bacterium. Lineage (GTDB taxonomy): Bacteria > Verrucomicrobiota > Verrucomicrobiia > Verrucomicrobiales > Akkermansiaceae > Luteolibacter. Next base: position 1,012,727 of record CAVSNV010000007.1, on the reverse strand, counting down.
CAGACCCACGAGGTTGAAGGCCAGAGGAAGACCGGTGAGGCCGCCGATGCCGAACATCGGAATGAACGCGCAGGCCCAGAGCATCGGCGGGGTGAAACGGATCGAGCCGCCCCAGAGTGAGATGATCATCGCGGTGATGATGATGACCGACGGGATGGAGATCAGCACCGTGGTGGTCTGGAAGAAGGTGGAAACCGCAGCTCCCATCCCCGTCATATACATGTGGTGTGCCCAGACGATGAATGAAAGGAAACCGAGGATGAGGACGGAGTAGACCATCGACTTGTAACCCCAGAGCGGCTTGCGGGTATTGACCGGAATGATTTCCGCGACACAGGCAATGGCCGGGAGAAGGAGGACGTAAACCTCCGGATGACCGAGGAACCAGAAAAGGTGCTGGAAGAGCAGCGGCGAACCACCGCCGGAGAGATCGGCGAGACCCTCGGATTTCGTAAACAGCCCGGATGGCATGAAGAAGGAGGAGTGCCCCACCCTGTCCATGAGCTGCATGATGCCGGCAGCCTCAAGCGGCGGGAACGCGAGCAGAAGTAGGAAACCGGTGACCAGCATCGCCCACACGAAAAACGGCAGACGCATCCAAGTCATTCCCCTGGCGCGGAGATTGATGATGGTGGTGATGAAATTGACCGATCCGAGCAGCGAGGAAGTGATCAGCAGCACGAGACCGAGCAGCCATTGGGTCTGGCCGGCCAGCCATTGGTTGACGATCTGCCCGTCGGCGAATCCCGCCAGAGGCGAGTAATTCGTCCAACCGGATTTCGCGGCCCCGGATTCCATGAAAAAGGATCCGCACATGACGAGACCACCGAGAAGATACACCCAGTAGGTAACCATGTTGAGCTTCGGGAAAGCCATATCGACGGCACCGATCTGAAGCGGCGTAACGTAGTTTCCGAAGGCACCGAAACCGAGAGGCACGATGCCGAGGAAGACCATGATGGTGCCATGCATGGCGCCGAACATGTTGTAGGTCTCACCTGTCACCTTCCCGTCCTGGAGCCAGCGGGCTTTCCAGCCGTCCGTGAAGATCCAGCTCATCCAGCCGGGAAGCGGTTCGTGCGGGTAAGCGATGCTCCAGCGCATGACCATCATCAGGTAGAAGCCGAAGGCAAGGAACAGCATGGCGGTAATGCCATACTGGATCCCGATCGTCTTGTGATCGGTGGAGAAAACGTATTTCCGGAGCCAGCCGGGATCATGGTGGTGGTCACCATGCCCATCATGGGAATGGTCGTGATCGGATGGAGATGCTGCGTGCGCGCTCATGGATGGTGAAACTTGAAATTCTGAATTTTAAACTGGAAACGGTTTGGCTCAGGGAGCTGGAGCCAAGGTCGAAGGACTTACCGGTGTGGTCGGGTCGAGTTCCTCACCCGGAAGCATTTTCATGTGCTCGGCGGCGATTTCATCAGCGGTCACCGGCTGGCCGGCCCGTGCGCGGCCGGCGGAAATTTCGAGGGCCTCGGCGGCCATTTCAACCGTGACGACATCCCCGGCGGAGTTTCCGAAGCTGTTGCGGACGTAGGTCATCACACCGGCGAGATCCTCGGCACCCATCCCGGCACCCTGGGCAGGCATCACGCCCGCACCGTAGACTTTGCCGGAACTGGTCGGTCCTTGCAGACCGTTGAGAATGATCATCGCCAATTTCTCAGTATCGCCGAGAACCCATTTGGAGCCGGCCAGTGAAGGATAGTTCGCGCCATCGCCTTTGCCATCGGCTCCGTGGCAACCGTTGCATTTGGAGTAGATTTTCGCACCACGGTTGCTGAAAGCAGTAAGGGCGGGCTTCGGAAGAGGGCCGGCATCATCACCGCCGGGAGCTTTGCCGCGGACGTAGCCTTCCTGGAAGGTGGATCCATAGGAAAACAAGGTTCCGGCGTTTCCAAGGACTCCACCGGCGATAAGCAGGCAGATTCCGCAGGCAACGATCACCCAGAGGGAGACGGGTTCGTGACCGTTGTCCGCGAGACGTTTCTCACGTGCGGTGGCGGCGGATTCACGGACGACCCGACCGTGCGCCTGGGTCACGTTGATGGACTCGTCGAGGTCGGGTTTCTTGTTCGACTGGTTACTTGGCGAAGACATGTTGGGATGATTCGGAAGAAGTATTGTAGGGAAAACGACGGATCAGGGAGCGGGAGCAGGCTCTTCCGCAGGAGCCGTCGCAGCGGCGGGGGCGGCCTCGGCGGCAGCAGGAGCGAAGTCGAGGGAAGCTGGCACCGGTTGGTCCTTTTTCAAGGAGAGAAGATAGGAAACGAGCGCTCTCGCATCAGGTCCTGGAACGATTTCCGCACCATCCTCGGCCGCGAAAGGCAGCGAGTCCTCGTAGGCGTTTCCGGCTGCCTTGCGGTCTTCGAAAAGGAATCGGAAAGAAGGGCAGGTGGAAAGACGGCGAAGCGGTTTCCAACGTGGATTGTAAAGGTGCCTGTAGAGCCATGTTTCCGGAGAAACACCCTCTTCCGGTGCGTAAACCTTGCTCACACGGAGGCCGAGATTCGAGAGATCCGGACCGATCCGTGAAATACCGATGGGAGCGTAGGCCTCTCCGGCGAAATCGAAGGCGTTGGTTTCGCGGCGGGTGTCGCCACGATCCTCATCGCTGGCAAGTCCACCCCAGTCCGGACGAAACATGTCGTTGCCGGCGTAAGTCGGGCGAACGAGCTGGGTGTGGCACTGGTAGCAGCCGTTTTCCGCATACACTTCGGAGCCATCGGCGATGCGTCCGGCGCGTTTCGGGATGAAGACGGCATTGGTTCCCTCCGCATCATCACCCATTTCCAAGGGAGCGAGCGAGCGCATGGTGAAATACGGGACGATAACGATGGCCAACCATGCGACTCCGAAAGTAGCGGAGAGGCTGAGGAAGAAAGTACGGAAGCTCATGTGAGGTGGTCTGTATGGAAAGGGTTCAGTGTGCGGAGGCGGTGCCGGAACCGATGTTGTCGATATCGCCTTCCGCGCCGTGCGGGCTCGCGCCGTGTGCAGCGGCAAGCAAGGTAGGATGGGTGCTTCTACGGCCGAGGCGGAGCCACATCACGGTGAGGTGCATGAAGAAGAAGATATTGGAGAACAGGATGAAGGACCAGGAGATGGTCATCGCCCACGCGTAGGGCCGTGCGCTCAGGAACGAGTCCGCCCATGGTTGTTCGAAAGCTTCCTGTCCGAGGCCCTGCTGGAGTCCTCCGAAGATCGCGACGATGGCGATGATGGCGATTCCGTAGATCGAGAAGAAGAAATGCATCTTGATCAGACGCCGGGAGAGCCACTCTCGGCAGGTGATGCGCGGCACGATGAAGTATGTCGCGCCAAACATGATGAAGCTGAAAAACGCGTAGACGGCAATCACCTCGAAGCCATATCCGGAGAGGGAGAACTGGGTGAGCGGGAGGGTGGATCCTGGAAGGTTCAGGATCACGGCAGCGACGGCCATTACCAGCAGTCCGACGATTCCGGCCATGGTGAACCGCAAGGTCGGACTGTTTCCGACAAGGTCCATATCCGTCATGAGGGTGCGGAGGATGTTGATCGCGGCAGTGAACGCGGGGATGAAAAACATCACAGTGGCTGCGGCGCCGAGGTAAGGGATGAAGTAAGGAATCGGCGCACCGGTCAGCTTCTGCATACCGGCCCATGGCATGAGCAGGGCGAGCGACCAGAATCCGAGTTTCGCGAGCGAGTAGCTGTAAATCGGACGACCGGTGATTTTCGGAGCAACATAGAAGGCGGTGCCGAGCGCCACAGGGGTGAAGAAAAGAAAGATCAGGCCGGACTTATACCAGGTGTTGATCGCGTTCGCCATGACGGGATGACCGGGGAATACGTGGAGCAGAAGGTTCGCTGTGATGAAAATCCACGGAAACCAGATCATCGCCGCCAGCAAATACCATTGGGAGATGTAGACGTGGCCGGGTGGGCGCACCTGGAACTGGATGAACGACCATACTACGATGGCGAAGTAGCTGAGAAGCAGGACCGGCCATACGAAAGCGGGGAACTCCATCCATGACATGCCGGTTCCGAATCCGGAAAGGATGCCGATGATACCGAGAGTCACGCCGAGATTCCAGACATGACCGGCGGTGAGAATGATACCCGCGGCGCGGCACTCCTGGCGGGAAAGCCGCGACATGAGCCAGACAATCACGCCGAACGCGGCTTGAAAGCCCCAACCGTACACGAGAGTGTTCAGGTGGGCGGCCTGGGTGCGGCCATAAGTCAAGAAGGCGAAGCCATCAAGGAAGCCGGGGGCGTGGACCTTGGCGGAAGAAATGATTCCGAGAATCAGCGAGACGGCGAGCCATGCCGCTCCGCTGGTAAGGAAAAACATCACGGGATGGCGCAGCGAGCGGTCGATGGAAGCGCGCAGCAGCGCGTCCTGCCCGGGTCTGACTGGTTTGGTATTGGTTTCTGAAGACATCTGGTCAGGGAAAACGGGTTAGGGCTTGGTGAGTTCTTCCACGGTCACCTGTGGCTTGCCGACCTCTCCGCGGAGGGGCGCGACCTGCTCCGGTTTCACGGCGGAGGCTTTGTTTCCGAAGCTGTTGCGGATATAAGTGAGCACTCCGGCGATCTGCTCGTCGCTCTGGTAGGCCATCGGGGTCATGCCGGCGGGAAATTCATAAACTTTTCCTGCTACCTCGATAGGACCTTTCAGGCCGCGGAGCTGGATGAGGATGAGGTTGGAAACCGGACCGGTGACCCACTCGGAGCCGGCAAGCGGAGGTCCTGCGGGGCCGCCCTCACCATTCTGACCGTGGCATGCGCCACAGACGAGGAACTGTGCCTTTCCGATCTCCATCACGGCGGGATCGATAGGCGCGTCGTCATCGGCAGGTGCGTCGATCGCTGCCATGTCGGGAGCGGGCTCGCCTTCGAGTTTCCTGGCCGTTTCGGAACCTGGGACGATCTGTTCGGGCTTTTCGACCGCGACAGGTTTGGCGGCGACCAGCGACTTGGCGACCGCGGGGATGGCCTCATCGACCTTCATCGCTTCGAGAGCGGTTTTCTGAGCCGCGAGGACTTCCGTCTTGGTCTCGTAGCGGATGTCTCCGGCAGCGGTTTCAGGCTCTTCGCCTTTCTGGAACCAGCCGAAGGCAGCTCCGATGCCGAGGATGATCAGCAGCAGCAGGGCGAAGACTGTGAAGATGCCCAGTCCGTCAAAGAACGCTTTGAGTCGGATCAGTGGATTGTCGCGGGTGGGGTCCATGCGTCGTTAGAGAAAAGTTTCGTAGAAAAAGGGATCAGTTGGTGAAGTTCGCGGACTCGAGGATACGAGGATCGCGGTTCGGGTAAAGGGAATGCTGGCCGATGGCGCGGAGCAGGAAGAAAACGAAGGCCGCGCCGATGGTGACGAGAGCGAGGATGTCGCCCCAGAAGGCCCCGGGAATGGACGGAGCGATGGGGTCGAAGACATCCGGCTTGATGTTTCCGAGCGAGATGCCCCTTTCAGGAATAGTGATCAGATAGTGGTCGAGCACGTGCATGCAGAGCGTGTAGATTGCCACGATGGAGAGGTATTTCGGGTTCTTTTTCAGCCAAGCCTGGAGCAGCACGACGAAGGGGACGACGAAGTGGCCGAATACGAGGAAGAGCATCCCGGTGTTCCAGTTGCCGGTGTTCCGGATGAGGAAGTAGGATGTTTCCTCGGTGATGTTGGCATACCAGATGAGGAAGAACTGGGAGAAGGCGATGTAGGCCCAGAAGACGGTGAAGGCGAAAAGCAGTTTCCCCATGATGTGGAAATGCTCGGGGCCGGTGACGTGCTTGAGGTGGCCTTTGCTCTTCAGCCAGGTGCAGACGAGGATGATGACGGCCATCGAGTTGAGGGTCGATCCGGCGAAGAGGTAGACGCCCCACATGGTGGAGAACCACTTGTAATCGAGAGCCATCACGAAATCGAAGCCGGTGAAGGTGATGGTGAGCGCGAAGATGATCAGCGGATAGGTGGAATGGTAGCGGGCTTTGAACAGGCGCGCGGTGCCGGGATTCGGATCGGTGTCCTGATCGGTGGAAAGTTTCCGCAGGCCCCAGATGGTAAGGGAGAGACCGATACCGTAGAATGCCACGCGGAGATACCAGAACGGCATGTTCATGAACCAATGCTTGTTGTAGAGCAGATGATCCGCGTGATGCAGGTGCTCCTTGACGGTCTGGCCGTCGGGAGTCGCACGATGCATGTTCATCCACTCGTAGAGATACTGGTTCACCGCCGGGAAAAGCAGAGGGATACCGAAGAGGAAAATCCATGGAAAGGTCGCACCGAGGTTCTCGAAGGTGCGGCGGACGGAAGTCCCCCACCCCGAGTTCGAGACGTTGTGCAGGAGGGTCCAGAACACACCGCCGATAGAGATCGTCAGGTAGAAATAGTAGGCGAAGACCCAGGAGTAGGCGAAGCTGCCGCGCATTCTCTCGGGGGCGAGGAAAAGCAGGTAGAGACTGATGAGAGTCCCCGCCCCGGCGATGGCGGCGCAGATGGTCTTGGTCTTGGCGACCTTCGAGTTGTCGAGGTGGTCGCCGTGGATGGCTATGTCAGCGGATGTTACGTGGTGGGACATCTGGGAAAATTATTGGGCTGCGGTTGCGGCGTCTTTTGCGGCTTGGAGGGTGCGGACATAGGCGATGATCGCCCAGCGGTCGCGGACCGGGATATTCGCACCGTAGGCGCCCATCTGGCCCTTGCCGTGCGTGATGACGTCGAACATGCGCCCGTTCGGATAGGTGGGCTCTTGAACGCATCCATGTGGAAGTTCGCGATTCCGGGAACGCCGTATTTGCTAGTCATACCCAGCCCGTCTCCGGAGGCACCGTGGCAGATGGCGCAGTAGATTCCGAAGCGTTCTTCGCCGCGGCGGATCAGGATTTCCGAGCTTTCCTCGGTAAGCTCGAGTTCCTCAGGCATTCCGGTGCCGTAGTAATCGCCTACTTGGCCGGTGTGGAAGTATCCGGTCTCACCGCCGAACTCATACTCGGGGATGCCGCCGATGACCGTCGCGCCTTCTTCGTTGAAGCCGCGCGGTTGGGTGTCATCGACAGGAAGACGACCGCCCTCGCGGTCCGCGAAGAACACGCTCGGTGCCTGGGCCTTCAGCTTGTCCTGATCGTCCATGTCCGGGAAAGACCTGGATCGGCGGTTTGTGAGAATTTCTGGCCGCGGAATCCCATCATCCCCACCAAGAGGACGGCGATGATCGCGTAAGCTAGGAAGAAGTAGCGCATTTAGAAAGATATTTGGAATTTGGAATTTTAGATTGAGTTCAGTCTTCCTCTTCGACGAGTTCGATGTTTGTCGCCGCCGATTTCAGCGAGCAGGCCCCGGGTGCCGTCCGGGCTGAATTTCGCGTCGCGGGCCTCGATGGCGATGAAGAACGCGTCGTCCGTGGCGCGGTGGAACTGCTTGCTGGCGAAGAGCGGGTGGTTGAGGCGCGGGAGCTGGATCAGTCCGAGCAGACCGAAGAGAACGGTGAAGCCGGAGAACAGGATGGTCAGCTCGAACATCACCGGGAAGAACGCCGGGATGGTGAAGATGTTGGTCGGCTTCGCCTGGACGACGGTCGGGTAGATCACGACCTGCGTGGTGTAAGCCAGCGCGAACGCGGTAGCCGTCCCGGTCGATGCCGCCGAAGAACACGAACCAGGGAAGAATCGAGCGCTTCAGACCCATCGCGGCATCGAGACCGTGGACCGGATAGGGCGTATAGCAGTCCCATTTCCGGAAGCCGGCGTCGCGCACCTTTTCCGCAGCCTTGTAGAGCTGGGATGCGCTTTTGAACTCGGCCAGGTAGCCGTAAACTCGTTTGCGGGTGGTACTCACTGTTATGGTTGAGGATTGAAGATTGAGGCGTTGTGGATCTCAGATGCGGGCTGGAGACCGTTTCTTTCTGGTAGGCGGCGATGCTATCGGAGCCTTCGTCGGGATGGGCTTCGTTGTCCTCGAAGTGAGGGTCGCTCTCCTCCTTGGCCCATTTCACTTCGGCGATGTTGATGCAGGGCAGGAAGCGGAGGAAAAGGAGGAACAGCATGAGGAACATGCCGATCGTGCCGACGAAGAGCATCTGGTCCTGCGGCGATGGCGAGAAGGTTTTCCAGTCACCCGGCAGCCACATGCGGGCCAGGGTGGTGACGATGATGACGAAGCGCTCGAACCACATGCCGACGTTCACGCACATGGCAGACGGCCATGACCACCCAGAGATTCTCGCGGCACCATTTGAACCAGAAGACCTGGGGGGAAAGGACGTTGCAGCTCATCATGGCGGCGTAGGCCCACCAGTAAGGACCGGCGATCCGGAACTTGAAGGCATCCATCTCGTAGATCGCTCCGGAGTAGAAGGCGACGAAGAGCTCCATCAGGTAGGCGTAGCCGACGATCGTTCCGGTCAGCAGGATGATCTTCGCCATGTTGTCGATGTGCTTCATGGTGATCATGTCCTGCAGACCGTAGATGAAACGGGCCGGGATCATGATCGTCAGCACCATCGCGAATCCGCCGAAGATGGCGCCTGCCACGAAATAAGGAGGGAAAATCGTGGTGTGCCAGCCGGGGACGACCGAGGTGGCGAAGTCGAACGAGACGACCGAGTGCACCGAAAGAACCAGCGGGGTGGCGAGTGCGGCGAGCAGCAGATAGGCCATTTCGTAGTGGCTCCACTGGCGGTTGCCGCCTCTCCAGCCGAGGGCGAAAATTCCGTAGAGCATCTTGCGCAGGCCGGGTTTGCAGCGGTCGCGGATGGTCGCGAGATCGGGAACCATGCCGAGATACCAGAAGATCAGCGAGACGGTGAAATAGGTCGAAACCGCGAACACGTCCCAGAGCAGCGGAGACTTGAAGTTCTGCCAGATCGCGTTGGCGTTCGGGATGGGTGCGAGGAACCATGCGAACCAGACCCGACCGACGTGGAAGGCCGGGAAAATACCGGCGCACATCACGGCGAAGATGGTCATGGCTTCCGCCGCCCGGTTGATCGAGGTCCGCCAGTTCTGCCGGGTCAGGAAAAGAATTGCGGAAATCAGCGTTCCGGCGTGGCCGATACCGATCCAGAAGACGAAGTTCACGATCGGCCAGCCCCACATGACGCGGTTCGTATTTCCCCAGACACCGACACCGGTGGAGACGAGATGGAACAGACCGCCGCCAACCCCGATCAGGGCGATCAGCGAGGAGGGAAGGAAAAGCAGCCACCACAGAAGCGGCTGCCTGTTTTCGATGATTCCGCAGATCCGGTCCGTGATCCAGTGGTAGGAACGGTCGTTGAGGATCAGCTTCTCGCGCTTCAGGACCGGGAGTTTCGACTCCGGAATCCGCGTGCGGGGCATGTTCGGTGGTAGAGGCCATTTGGGAAAAGGATGTCGGTGAAATCAGGAAAAGCAGCGAGGATCAGACCATGTGGATGGTGGCCTGGCCGATGAACTTCGCATCGGGCATCTTCGGATTCGGATTCTTCACCCGGGCCAGGTAGCTGGTGCGCGGTCGGGTGCCGATGTAGTGAAGCAAGTCGTAGTTCCGCTCCAGCTCTTTTCCGCGGACCATCTCGGATTCTTTGCCGTCGAGCAGGTTGCCGAAGGTGATCGCCTCGGCCGGGCAGGCGTCCTGGCAGGCGGTTTTGACTGGAGTCGACCGGAATGCGGAGGGTGGCGTCCGTCGATTTTGACATCCGGAGAAAGTTTGCCGGATTCGAGAACCTCCTGCTTCTGGCCGCGCTTCTGGCGGATCATGGAGTCCTTGAGGCGCTGGACGCAGTAGGTGCATTTCTCCATCACTCCACGCATCCGGACGGTAACGTTCGGATTCTTCTGGAGATGCTTGGCCTCCTGGTCGTGGCGCTCGCCGAGCGGCCCGCGGTTCAAGTTGTTCTTGATCAGCGGGTTGCGCTTGTTGTAATCGAAAAAGTTGAAACGGCGCGCTTTGTACGGGCAGTTGTTCGCGCAGTAGCGGGTGCCGATGCAGCGGTTGTAAGCCATCGCGTTGAGGCCGTCCTCGGTGTGGACCGTGGCGTTGACCGGGCAAACGGTTTCGCACGGGGCGGACTCGCACTGCTGGCAGGCGACCGGCTGCGGAACCATCGCCGGGTTGTCCCGGACCCACTCGGGATTCTTCTTATATCCACCTTCGGCGTCCTCGATTTTGTTTCCGTGGGAATCAAGAGCGTATTCCTGGGTGGCGAAATAGCGATCCATGCGGATCCAGTGCATCTCGCGGCCCTTGGCGACCTGGTCTTTGCCGACGATCGGGATGTTGTTCTCCGACTGGCAGGCGACCGAGACAGGCGTTGCAACCCATGCACGAGGTAAGGTCGATCGCCATCGCCCCACTGATGGAGCGGATCGCTGAGCAGCGATTGCGGCTTGCCGTCTTTCCCGGGATTCCACGTGGCGGAAGTTTGCGGGATGTAGAGAGAGATGTTCTCCGGAGCGTGGGAGTCGTTGCCCTGCTTGCTCACGTTGTCGAGCTGCTCCTCGAAATCGCCCTTGTGCGCCACGTCGTTGGTGGAAACCTCGCGGGCGAGCGCACGGCCATACATGGCGTTGTGCTCCTGGGTCAGTGCGACCGGGTATCGCTTTTCTGTCAGCTTGATACTTGCTCCGGTGGCGACGTATGAAGTTTCCGAAGTTCGGAGCGGATAGGCGTTGAAACCTTTGTTCACACCAACAAGGCCGACGTGGCTCTGATTCTCCGGCTGGAGTTTCAGGTAGTTTTCGTTGTTGTACCCTGTCCGTAGCCGAGGGGAATGACAAGGGTGTTTTCGGCTTGGCCGAAAGAGACGAGAACCGGGAAATCAACCGAACGCTTGCCAACGGTCACGGTGATCATCGGAGATTTGCGCTTCTCCCCTTCCCCGTCGGCGGGCGATCCCGCGAGGGAAATCTCGGTTCCGATGATGTGATCGTAGATCCCGAGTTCTTTGGCGGTTTTCGGAGCGATCAGCACCGCGTTGTCCCAAGTGAGCTTGGAAACCGGATCGGGCGCTTCCTGGAGCCAGCCGTTGTCGATCCAGCGACCGTCATAGACAGAAGCGTCGGTAGCGAAAATCACATCGAGCTTGGACGTGCTTGGTGCGGAAGCTTTCGCTTTGGAAATATCCGTGCCTGCGTTTCCCGCGAGCGCCGGAGTGGCGGCTTCGAACGAGGAATCCGCTGCGAAACCGTTTTTCAGAAGTGTTTTCCAAGCGACCTTGTCGCCACCGAAGGTAGTTTTCACGGCGGTGAGAGCGGCTGCCGGAGCATCATCCTCCCCTTCCGGAGCAGGAATCTTTCCATCGTCCGCGAGGAAACCGAGAAGCATTTCCAACTCGGAAACACATTCCGGATAGAGCGGGAGGATCATCGGTTGGACGATCGTGTAGGTGCCACGAGCGGATCGGGCGTCGCTCCAGGATTCGAGGTAGTGGGCGGAAGGCACATGCCAGGTGCAGGCATGGGCGGTGGCGTTGGCGCGTTCGCTGAGCTGGATGCTGGTCTTCGCCTTGGCGAGAGCCTCGGAAAACTTCAGATCGGCGGGAGCGTCATAGACGGGGTTGGCCGGAGTGAGGAAAACGACCGTATCAACAGCACCACCGTTGAGATCCTCGGTGAGTTGGACGATATCGCTGAAGCCCGAGGCTCCGGTCTGGTAAGCTTGCAGGCCCTTGCCCTTGCCTATGTTTCCGAGTGTGAGGTTGATCGCGTGTGCCAGATGTTTCACGGCCGCCGACTGGCGGGAGCCGACGAGAACCGCGGTTTTTCCACCGCTGGCTTTCAGATCGGCGGCGAGTTCCTTGATCCAGGCAAGTTGGTTTTCGTCCGTGACCGGTGGGATGTCTCCCGCTTCGGCACCGACTTCGCGGGCAAGTTGGGCGGCGACCGCAGCGATCTGACTCGGGGCGACACGCAGGCGGTGGTCCGCCATACCGCCGGTGAGGGTGAAGGCTGCCTCGATGGAGTAGAGGCGGTTCATCGACGCGGCATCCGGCTTTGTCGTGTACCCTTTGCCCTCTGGCTTGCGACGGTTGAAGAAAGAAATGTTCGATCCCTGCGCGTCGGTTCCGGCGAAATCGCAATCGAGCGAGACGATGCGGTCGGCGTTCGCGAAATCCGGAACCATTTTCACGCCCTCACCCAGGATGGCGGAATTGTCGGGAGACAGCGCCTCGTAGCGATAGAATTTCGCTCCGGCGTATTTCCCACGGAGTTCCTCGATCAGGCGGAGGCGGGTCGGACTCTCGTCCGCGCCGAAGACGAAGCCGACCTTGGCAGCGGAATCTTGCGCGATGGCTCCGAGAGCCATCTGGAAATTCTTGAGGGAATTCTTTTTCCCGCCTTTGAGGACGGTTTTCGAGCGCGAGGTGGAGTAGAGATCCAGCACCGATGCCTGCGCGAAAGCATCCGTGCCTTCGTATTCAGGGTGCAGACGGTTCGAATTCACCCGGGTCGGGCGACCTTCGAAAGTAGTGACAACCAGCGGCACCGCACCGTTGGCACGTGGCATGCTGGATGCGTAATAGGTAGCCTTACCCGGAATTACCCACTCAGGCGCCTTGGTATAAGGAACGATGTATGCTTCAGGACGACGGCAGGCGACCATCCCGAATCCCGCGAGCGCGGTCGAGGATCCCATGATCTTGAGAAACGTGCGGCGGGATGTCTCCATCTCGTCCTGGTTCTCCATCTCGGCCGCACCTTGCGGGAACTCGCGGTCCATCCATTCGCGGAATTCCGGAGTGTCGTTCAGCTGGCCGGTGCTGCGCCATGAGACGGTGGTTTCGTCCTTGGGTGTGGCCGGGTGTTGCAGGATGCGTTTGCTCATATCTGGGCTACGGAGAAAATGTTCTGGAAAGTGAGGAGAGAATTAGCGGTGGCAGGTCGCGCAGCTCGTTTTCGGATGCACATTGAAAGTATCCCGGAGCTTCAGGCCGAGATCCTTGGTGGTCTTGATCGAGGAATCGGAGGTGTATTTCGAAACGTCGCTGTCGTTGTAGGCGAGATTGTAGACCTCCTCGAGCGGACGGAGATGCTCCTCGGGTGCCCTGTGGCAATCGAGACACCAGCCCATCGAGTGAGACTCGGCCTGGTATACGACTTCCATCTTGTTCACGTCGCCGTGGCAGCTTTGGCAGGAAATCCCCCGGTTGACGTGAGCGGAGTGGTTGAAATATACGTAGTCCGGAGCCTTGTGGACACGCACCCATTCGATCGGCTTGCCATCGTATCCGGGGAAGCTCACGTCCATCGAGCGATGCAGAGGCGCAAGCTTCGGGCTGTCCTTCTGGACATGTTGGTGACAGTTCCAGCAGGTGTTCCCGGAGGGCACGTTCGAGTGACCGGAGACGTCCACGAACGAGTGGCAGTAACGGCAATCGAGTCCGAGCTGATCCACGTGGATCTTGTGGGAAAATGGAATCGGCTGGGTCGGCTGGTAACCGACTACTTGTGCCTTGGGGGTCGCGTAATATGCGAACGCAAGGACGACTCCGGTGCCGAGGGCGCCCAGACAGAAGGCGATTTGAAAGGGCAGGAGGTTCGACCAGCGTGGAAAAATGTTCGCCATGGGAGAAAGTAAGTGAAATGCCGCGGGGCGGCGTTAGACTGGGAGCTTGTGAAAAATTTCACAAGCGTTTTTCGTGAACAATTTTGCTTTTTTGAAACGTTTCACTGAATTGCGCGAATCATGCGGATCTCTCCCCTTCATACAAGCACCGAACTACCGGAAAATTTCGGGAATCCGGGGTGGACGAACCGGATTCCGAACCGCCCGCGTTGATTTCTCCCCGAAAAAAACAATTCCCGAAACCCTATGACACCCCGTCTCCTCCCCTTGTTTTTCATCTTCCTACTTCCTTCTAAAGGAGAGACCGAACAGGGAATCGCCGCAAGATATCCGGGAGATCTCGGGATCGAAAAGGACTCGGACGTCGTGCTGACAGAGGATTTCGAGATAGGAACCATCGGTGAAATCAGCAAGAACTGGACGGAAACAAGCAACCACGAAGGCAAGGCACTCACCCTTTCCGATGAAATCCCTCCCAGAGCATCCGGCAAACGATCTCTGAGCATCACCGCCACCAGCGGGGTGGATGCCGGAGGTCACCTTTTCAAGGTCCTCAAACCGGGATACGACCAGCTCTACATCAGGTTCTACGTGAAATTCGCCGCCGACCACGGGTTCGTGAACCATTTCGTGAAACTCCAGGGATCGCTCAACCCGCCGAACTGGACCGAAGGCGAAGCCGGATACAGGCACGTGAAAAGCTTTTCCACCGGACTGGAGCCGCAGCGCGCCTCGTTTCATACCTACCCTGCGGTCCCCTTCCCTCCTCCGGGCATCTGGCATTTCTATTCCTACTGGCCGGAAATGCGCTCCTGGCAGAACCCCGATGGCACCGGCACCAGTTTCTATGGGAACGACTTCGAACCGAAAGAACCCGCCATCGTCCCCCGCGACAAGTGGCAGTGTGTCGAGTTCATGGTGAAAATGAACTCCTCTCCCGAAAAATCAGATGGCGAGCAGGCATTCTGGATCGATGGCGAACTTAAGGGCCGCTTCGCCCCCGGCAGCGTCAAAGGCTACTGGATGCGCGAGGTCTTCCGGCTCGACGATGAAAAGGGGAAACCCTTCGAGGGCATTCGCTGGCGAACCGATCCGGCGATCAACATCAACAAGGTGTGGCTCCTTCACTACGTGAATCCCGGCGAAGGAACCGCTGAAGCCAACGCCGCCTATCTCGCCAAACATCCCGATTCCGAAATCAACCTCAAAACATCAACCGTCTGGTTCGATCACGTGGTCGTCGCCAAACGCTACATCGGCCCCATCGCTCCCATCGCTCCAGAGAAGAACTGATTACTTGCGGCGATGCCTCATCACGATCCCGGCGAGACCGATCGCTGCGAGTAGAGCGGAGGAAGGTTCGGGAACATTCGTCGCGAGAACCATGTTATCGAGATACTGGTTCGCATTGCGTCCGCCCGTCCGTCCAGCCACGGCATATTGCCAGCCGCTTGCCGGAGCCCATCCTGCGATGGTGCCGGAGCTGCCCGTGAAGCCCGCGCCGTTGTAAGTGACGTTATACGCGCCTGCCGCGTCCACTGTGAGCGAAACCGAACGGAACTCCACCGCGTCCGTTGTGAGCGAGACCTGGGTCCTGAACACCTCTGCGTTGTTGTAGAAAATGGAGATCGCCTCGTCATCACCCTGGTCGGGCCCGAAGCTGTTGTCTTCGATGTGAAAGCGAAGCCGCAGGCCGTTCGAAAGGGTCGAGCCATCGGTCAGAGCCGTGGTGGTGTTCGCGAAAGCACCGTAAAACAGAGCGAATCCGTCCGCCTCATCAATATCCTGCGCACGCGACTGGTTGATATCGAAGGTCGCATTGATGGAAGCTGCGGCGACTCCCGGACTCAGATCCGGCACGTAAGCCGTTCCTGTCTGGTTGTCCAATCCCGATGTCACGACAAACCACTCGTTCGTCGCATCGATGGACGCACTACCCCCGCTCACGATGTTCGCAAAGGCATCGTCCGCGGTGCCATCGAAATCGCTCATCCATGTGGCCGCGCTGGCAGCGTGGTCAAAAGCGAAAATCGTTACAAGGGTCGGAACAAGCAGATTGAGGACTTCTTTCATCTTTCTTGAAGATATCCTTAGTTGCCATCGGAGTGTCAAGTGTTTAAATTCGCCCAGGAAATCACAAGGTCCGCAGGCTGTCTGGGTGGAACTTGCCATCCATTTTCGGGTCAAAATGAAAACCGCCGGGGAGTCCCTTCCCCGGCGGTCTTCAAAAAAGTCATCTTACCTTCACCCACACCCATGGGATTCGATAGACAACTGCTGTTACACCCTTACATGAAACCGACATTGTCGGTATTCAGGGGTGATAGACCGTCAATCTCTCCGGACGTTCAATTGATTTGAAAGTTTTCTAAGAAAGTTCCTCACGCGATCTTTGAAATTTGCCACGCAGCGGACATTTCTCCAAGATCTCCCGCTATGAGGACGTTCCAACCCATCGTGAAAACCCCGCTGCTTCTGTTTTCGTTTCTCACCATCGCCCACGGGAAGGATGATCTCGCCCACGTCGATCTCGCAAAGCTCCATCACCCCGCGACGGCGTTGGAAATCATCAAGCCGCTAATCCTTCCCGACGAAGAATGGCAACTCACCGGTTACGTCCTGCTCAAAGCACCACAACGCGACGGCAAGCCCCCGCTACATGTGCTTTGTGCCGCGCGGGACTACATTTCCTCCTACAAGAGCAGCGATGAATATGAGTCCGAAGACGATTCCGCGCTTTTCGGAAAGCAGGAGGAGTCCGTTTTCAGTCGCACGGAGCCATCACTCGTGCCCATCCGGGACAGCGGTCTTTTCGTCTTCGATGAAAACGGCGATGAAATCCGCCCCTTCGGCGGCAACAACTATATCGACGAGGGCTATGTCTGCGATTTCGACCGGGACGGCATCCTCGATCGCGCGGACTCGACCAACTACGGCCTCGACGAAGCACCAAAACACAATATCCAAGGTTTCGATCTGGAAAGTGTGGAGCCAAATCCCCGTTCCCTCCTGAGAGTCATATACAATTGGCATCCGGACTCCGCCGACGACGCCAACGACTGGACGTTCGTGTGTTTCGACAAAAACGACGATGGTTTTCCGGAAATCGCTTTCGGTCCGCTGGATGAAAATGGAAAAATCCGCCCCGAAATCGTTTTCGAATGGGATGCTGAAACAAATAGTTACTCCGCCGGGAAACTCCCGGAAAAAGCTCACGTTCACGTGATGAGGGAAGGCGAAACCCTGAAATCCATCGCAGCAAACGGAGGTCTCGGCTACCCGTTGGTCAAAGACATCGGAACGTTCCCGTCTGTCGTCGACAAACGCAGAGACTACGTTTTCAAATCGCTCGCGGATCGCCCCATCGACGAAATCGCAGCGTTTTTCAATGGAACCGCCCGCCGGGACCACTTCGACGGAGCAGTCGGGTCCTTTCCCGATACCCTCCCGGAAAATTTCCTCTCGATGCAGCCAAAGAAAGCCGCCATGGCACTGGCGGAAGCGAATCGCAATCCAACCCACCGCGAGCAATACCGTCTCGCCGTCGACGACCTCAACGGAGCAACTCCCCCACCCGCAGGCTGGGCGGATTACAACTGGGTGTCTTCCGGCTGCTACAGCCTCAGCAGCGAATCTTACGTCGTGCGATTCGGTACACCTGATCCCGTCCTGATCGCCTATGGTTACAACTCCATCGGCGTCGTCGGGCGGAATCCCTACGCGGACCAACCAGCCAACAGTGCCCGACTGATCAAACTCTCGGAAGAGCAAGCCACCTTCCTCGCGGAAACCACCTACTGGCTCGACCGCATCCGCAGCAAGCGGCTCGTCCCCGATGACGGTAGTTACGGAGGCAGCGGTTCCACCGCCGACGGGTTCGGTAGTTTCAACCTGTATCCGGAAAACGGCGCACCCAGGGAAATCGCATCAGGCACAGACTGGGCGACAAGCTCGATTTCCGGCTGCTGGACGAGAGAATACGACCGCACGGTTTTCATAAATCTCACCGGTCTTCTCTTCCGGAAATGCATCCCGCAAATGCTTGGGGACCGTTGGGAAAACGGCACCGGTATCGAAAAACAGAGCCTCACGACCCCGACCGAAGACAGGCTCGCGGATCGCGTCGGCGACCAGGCCCGCGAAAAGCTCGCCGAAGACTTTTCCAGCATTCTGGAACTCCATTCCGACTCTCCCCTACCCCCGGAAGTAATCGCCAGACTGTGCTCGGCGGCAGGCGACGAAGCCCTCGTTTCCCTGCTACCGGATTTGAAAAAGCTACATACCTCCCTCCCGGCTCCCGGCAAGGAGGACAGGGAGTTCGAGAAGCTGAGGAAACGCTTCGCCCGCGATCATTTCGGCGACTTCCTGGAAGACCAACCGGACGAACACAAGAACGCCTACGCGCGCTACAACGAACTTCTTGAAAAACGTAAGTTCGACTTCTCAGCCGTTGTCCGTGAGGAACTCGAATCCGCCATAGGAAAACTCCGCCTCGCCTCCGATTCCGCGCAGCTCAAACAGGAAATCATCGACGAAGGGCCGAACGCGCAATGGGCGCTTTCCCTGCTCCGCCGCAACGAGCCGGATACCTGGGCCATCCTCGTCTCCGCGAACTTCTCCAAGGCAGACAAGGAGGGAAAACGCACCATTTTCAGTATTCTCGCCGCAGGGCATCCGCCTGCGGCAGCACAGCTACTTGCCAATCTGGACGCAGGAGAAATACAAGCGCTCATCTTGGAGATCGCCAGCTATCGTCAGAAGCACGCAGCACAGGATTTCCCGGAAAGCATCCCCCCGCTCATCGCTCTCGCAGCCGATAGAAAAGTGGACATCTACCGTCGGGGAGCCGCCATGGAAACCCTCTCCGAAGCCAAGCTCACAGATCCACAACTCCGCGAACTCACCGAAATCCTCATCGCGGAGATCCGCGATCCGGAGAAAAGCGAATACGGCTCCAGCACTCTTGGCTCCGCGCTCGAAGCACTCGTCGCATTGCCCGATCCAGCACAGCACCTCGACTTGATCTCAAACCTCGCGGATTTGCCGGGAAACGCCTTTCCCGAAGGTTTCCGCGCACTGGAAGCGATGACCCGTCACAACCCGGCGCGCGAAAGAATCCTCTCCGATTTTCTCCGCACCCAGTTTGTCCAGAGCCATGGCATGATGAATGACCATTTTGCCATGGCGCTCATCTACGACATCCGTATCCTCACTCCGGAAATCGCGAAATTCGCCTCTGAGAAACCCGACCAGGAAGACGGAGATGGCGCGAACTACTCCGGAGGCAACTTCAAGTCCCCTATCGGTAGCCGCTACCATATCGCCCGTGAAATCACCGCCCTATGGTCGGAAAACGATCCCGCCACCCTCGCGAAAATGTGGATCGCCTTCGTGTCCGCCCACCCGTCCTACTTCGATCCGGAGAGGGAAACCGGCCCCGCCCGCGAGTTGGCAGAAAAACACATCCGAGTCCTACCGACAGCCGAGTGCCGCATCGCGATGCACGAGATCTTCACGGAATTCCCCCGATCCGAATACTACCCCGCCACCCGCGAGTGGCTCCGGACGATTGAGAAATAACGGGGCCGCCGCGACTCGCGGCAGGCCGTGACCGCCCCTTCGAGGGGCCGATTCCAACCGCAACGAAATGCCCTCCTCTCCAACCTCCGTCACCAAGGCACTCTTCCAAAGTCTCATCGAAGCACCACCACTCATCGCGGATCTCCCGGAAGCAACCTCCTTTCCACTTCGTTCACTGATCCTTCCCCTGGAATCGACCCCCGTGAATCTTCAGCAGAAGCTGGGCTACATCTATGAAGACGCTCTGGCCACTGTGCTGAAAGCCAGCCCTGCATACGGCTTCCTGTCCCGAGGAATCCAGATCCGGAAACAAGCGGGTCACACTCTCGGTGAGCTTGATTTCCTGATCAGGGATCTCGCTTCGGATCGGCTGATCCACCTCGAACTCGCCGTGAAATTCTACCTGGCCGTCGAAACCGAAAACGATTTTCTGCTACCCGGTCCCGATGCCAGGGACAACTACTACCGAAAGCTGGAAAAGATGCGCACCCATCAGTTGGTGCTGGTGGGGAAATACCGGGACCTTCTTCCCGAGGAATTTCGGAACGAAGAGATCCTGGCGCAGCAGTTGATACATGGCTGCATCTTTGATCACGTGGATGCCGACCGACCGGTAGCAGCGGAATTCCTGAATCCCGACGGACGCCGTGGCAAATGGCTGCGCGCGGACGAATGCTCCGCACACTTCGGAAAACAGACTCGATTGGAATTGATCCCGAAACCGCTCTGGCCCGTTCCGTTGGAGATACTCAAGGGTATGGAACTGGAAAAATGGGAGGTCGGACCGGCCATGGACCGCTGTGTGATGGTTCGGACGGACGACGGGATCCACCCCTATTTCATAGTACCGATCGGGTACCCCGAGCTTGGGTGAAATTTGTGAAAACTTTTTCGGAAACAAAAAAGACCGCCGGGGAGTCCCTTCCCCGGCGGTCTTATGAAAAGTCATCTTACCTTCACCCACACCCATGGGATTCGATAGACAACTGCTGTTACACCCTTACATGAAACCGACATTGTCGGTATTCAGGGGTGATAGACCGTCAACCTCTCTGGACGTTCAAACTATCTGGAATTATTTTTGGAAATTTCTCGAGGTCTTTAGAAATCTGTTCCGGCGTCATCCAGTTCCAGCTCCTTGATCCAGATATTCCGGTAGCGGACGTCGTGGCCCTCGCACTGCAGTTTGATGCCGCCGGGGCGGTCCGTAATGCCTTTGCCGCCATCGTTTCCACCGTCCAGCCCGGAGTTCTCTCCACCCCAAACCTGGTGGATGGTCACTTCCTCGTGGACCTTTTTACCGTTGAAATACATCGTCACCTCGGGCTTCTCTGTCATTTTCCCATCGGTGAACCGAGCGGCGCGGAAAACGAGGTCGTAGGCGTTCCACTTGCCGACGCCCCTGTATTCCGCGTAGGGCGACTCGGTCTCATTGATCACCGCCGCCATGCCGTGCTTGGTCTTGTCCCCGTCCAGAATCTGGATCTCGAAACGATTCTGGAGATAGACCCCGCTGTTCCCCCCCTCTTTGGAAACAAGGAACTCGATGTGGAGACGGAAATCCTTGTATTTCTTTTTCGTGACGACATCCGCCGTCCCGTATATGCCTCCGGCAGCTACGGGATCGTCGGTCATAAGCACCGTGCCCTCATCGACAGGGTCCGCCACGATCTTCCACTTGATCGGCAGCTCGGATGAAAAGCGCGGTCCCTCCCAGTAAGTCCATTTCTGGTCGAGCATTTCCCGGCTCCCGTCGAAGATCAGCTCCGCGCCTTCGATCGGTTTCACTCCGATTCCGGTATTCTCCGCTGCGGTGGCTGAAACGATTCCGAACAACAGGACTGATAGGATTTTTCGATTTATCATACCCGTTTCTACCATCCCCGGAGGTGGTGGAAACTCAAATTTTCAGGGGCACCGCTCACCCGGCGCATTCAGGCGGAATATCCGAGCCAAGGTCCGAGCCATTTCTCCATTTCCTCGACACTCATCCCCTTTCGTTCCGCGTAGTCCGCCACCTGATCTTTCTGAAGCTCGGAAAGTGCGAAGTAATGGCTGTCCGGATGGGAGAAATAGATCCCGCTGACCGCCGCCCCAGGGTGCATCGCGCAGCTCTCGGTGAGCGTCACACCCGTTTTGTCGGATGCTCCTAGTAGTTCGAACAGGATCGGTTTCTCCGTGTGATCGGGCTGCGCCGGATAGCCGGGTGCCGGGCGGATGCCCTGGTAGTTTTCGTGGATGAGCGCGTCCTTCGTGAGCTCCCCCTCCGCCTCGTATCCCCAGTCGATCCGCGCGCGGTGGTGGAGCATTTCCGCAAACGCTTCCGCGAATCTGTCGGCGATGGCTTTGACCATGATCGAGCCATACGGATCGTTCGCTTCGGAGAGCTCCTTCGCGTATTCATCCGCACCGTGGATGCCTACCACAAAACCTCCGATGTGGTCGGACTTGATCGGTGAGACCCAGTCGGAAAGTGCGACGTTCGGTTTTCCGGAGGTCTTCTTTAGCTGCTGGCGTATCGTGTGAAATCTGGTCTTTTCGCTGCCATCCTCATTGTAAACGGCGATGTCATCGCCGACGGAGTTCGCCGGGAAAAATCCGTAGATGCCCCGTGCCTGGAGACGGTTTTCCGCGATCAGTTGCTCGAGATACTCCAGCGCTTCGCCATGGAGCTTTTTCGCCTCGGCGGCTCCGGCTTCATTCTTGGTTTTGAGGATGTTCTTTTCCCTGTCCCAGACACCACGGAGTTCCCACGCATGGAAAAAGGGAGTCCAATCGATGTATTCCACAAGGTCGCGGAGATCCGGTTCTACGGTCCTGGTGCCGGTAAATGAGGGAACCGGAGCCGTGTAGTTTTCCCAATCGATCTTAGGGCCGGCCTTGCGCGCCTCCTCGATCGAGATGGTTTCCTTCTTCGGTCCGCTGTTGAAATTCTCGCGAATCTTCTGCTGCTTCTCACGAAGCTCCGCGACAAACGGTTCGCGCCCTTCTTTCGAAAGCAGCGAAGTCGTGACCGGCACGGAACGCGAGGCATCCAGCACGTGGACGACCGGCCCGGAGTAATGCTCGGCGATCTTGATCGCGGTATGGGCGGCGGAAGTCGTCGCGCCACCGATGAGCAACGGAATCGTGAAGCCACGTCGCTCCATCTCCTTCGCCACGTGCACCATTTCATCCAGAGACGGAGTGATCAGTCCGGAGAGCCCGACCACATCGCTGCCCATCTCGATGGCCTTGTCCAGGATCTTGTCGCAGGCGACCATCACCCCCATGTCGGTGACCTCGAAGCCGTTGCAAGACAGCACCACACCTACGATGTTTTTCCCGATGTCGTGCACGTCGCCTTTCACCGTCGCGATCAGGAAACGGCCTGCGGAATTTCCACGCTCGGCGATTTTCAAGGCCTCGTCATCCGACATGCCGGGATTCTTCTCGAGGATCGCCGCGATATCGCCCGCGAGATTTTCCGCCTTCTCCGCCTCCATATAGGGGAAAAGCCAGGCAACCGCCTTCTTCATGACGCGAGCGGATTTCACCACTTGCGGCAGGAACATTTTCCCTGCGCCGAAGAGATCGCCCACCACGCCCATGCCATCCATGAGCGGACCTTCGATCACCTTCAGGGGGCGGTCATACTTCAGCCGGGCGGCTTCGGTATCCTCGTCGATGAAACGGTCGATGCCTTTCAGCAGCGCGTATTCCAGCCGTTTCTCCACGGATTCCTCACGCCAGGAAAGATCTTCCTCGATCTTCTTTCCGCCCACGTTCTTGTAACTCTCCGCAAGATCCAGAAGCCGCTCGGTCGAGTCCTCCCGCTTGTTCAGCAACACGTCCTCGACACATTCCAGAAGGTCTTTCGGGATCTCATCATACACTTCGAGCATGCCCGCGTTGACGATGCCCATATCCATCCCCGCTTGAGTCGCATGGTAGAGGAACGCGGAATGCATCGCTTCGCGCACCTTGTTGTTCCCGCGGAACGAGAAAGAGATATTGGACACCCCGCCCGAGACTTTCGCGCCGGGAAGATTCTCTTTGATCCATCGTGTCGCGTTGATGAAATCCAGCGCGTAATTGTTGTGCTCCTCGATCCCCGTCGCAACCGTGAGAATGTTCGGATCGAAAATGATGTCGTTGGGATTGAAGCCGACCTCATCCACGAGAATCCGGTAAGCCCGCTCGCAAATCCTGATCTTCTCCTCATAGGTCGCCGCCTGCCCCTTTTCGTCAAATGCCATCACCACCACGGCGGCACCGTATTTCATGATGTGCTTCGCGCTTTTCCGGAAAACCTCCTCACCCTCTTTCAGCGAGATCGAGTTCACGATACCTTTCCCCTGGAGATGCTTCAGCCCCTCTTCCAGAATTTCCCATTTCGAGGAATCCACCATGATCGGCACCCTTGCGACATCCGGTTCACCCTGAAGCAGATCCAGATAGCGGCGCATCATCGCCTTGCCATCGATCAATCCGTCATCGAAACAGATATCGATCACGTTGGCCCCGTTCGCCACCTGCTGGCGTGCGACTTCCACCGCCTCTTCGAGATCCCCCGCCCTGACAAGCTTCGCAAATTGCGGCGATCCGGCCACATTCGTCCGTTCCCCGATCATCAGGAAGCCCTTCCCCTCGTCATGGTTGTAGGCGTCCGTTCCGGAGAGTCTGAGAGCTGGTTTGATATCGTTCATAATTAGAGAAATTGGACTTTACCGCAGAGGCGCGGAGGTCGCGGAGGGGCGCGGAGCTTTCATGACGGAAAATTCCGGACTTGGCGTTTGATGCCATCGACCAAGCGAACCGTGTGAAAATTGATCAACAAGCCAAGGCAACGCTCGGACATCCGCATATATGTGAGAAGTTGGGCTGAATGGATGGGCAGGAGTGCCACTACGGTTTTTAATTCCACCACGACCGTATCTTCAACAAACAGATCGATCTTGTAAGCGTCGTCGATTTCCAACCCTTTGTAACGGATCGGTAGCGAAAGCTGCCTCACCGATTCGATTCCGTTCAGCTTGAGTTCGTGCTGAAGAGACCTCTCATAAGTGGATTCAAGCAGACCGGGACCCAAATCACGATGCACCTCTATCGCAGCGGCGATGATATTCCCTGAAAGTTCGTTTAAAGATCCCTTAGTCATTGTTTTCGCTTGGTTGTTCCTGTTCTCCGCGACCCTCCGCGACCTCTGCGCCTCCGCGGTTCAAATCCTCACCTCCCGGGCACCCCCCTCGGAGCCACCCCCCGCACCCCTTCCGCGATCGCCCGGATATGCTCCGGAGTGTTTCCGCAACACCCTCCCGCGAAGTTGATCAGCCCGCTTTCCGCGAAATTTCTCATAAAGTCCTTCATATCCGGAGGCTCCAGATCGAACCCGGTAGGAGCCAACGGGTTCGGCAGACCGGCGTTCGGATACGCCGATACAAATGTCTCGGAGACATCCGAAAGCTCTTCGAGGAAAGGCTTCATCAGATCCGGCCCCAGCGAGCAGTTCAGGCCGATCGCCAGAGGTTTCACATGCGCGAACGCATTCCACAACGCACCTACTTTTTGAGCGGAAATCATCGTTTCCCCGCCGAGACCCACAGCGGCGGAAATGATCACGGGAAGCTTCACACCATCCTCTTCGAACACTTCCTGCACGGCCACGGCGGCAGCCTTCGCATTGAGCGAATCGAAAATCGTCTCGATCATCAGAATATCGCATCCTCCCTCGACGAGTCCCCTCACCTGCATCCGGTATGCATCCAAAACCTGGTCGAACGTCACCACCCGGAACGCCGCGTCTTCCGCATCCGGTGAGTTGCTGAGGGAAACCGTCAGCGGCCCGATGGCGCCCGCCACATAGCGTTTCACACCGGTATCCGTGCCGACATCGTCCGCCATTTTCCTAGCCAGCTTCGATCCCTCCACATTCATCTCCCACGCCAGTTCGTTCAGAAAATCGTCCTCAAGGATCTTTTGGAAAAATTCCGGATCCTTCCTCCCTCCCTTCTCGCGCGGATCCTCCACAAAAAACTCGCTCTGCGCGATTCCCGTCGCCGAAAATGTGTTGGTCTCGCAGATGTCGGATCCCGCCTCGTAGAAGCGTTTGTGGATATCCGCGATCACCTTGGGGTTCGTCAGGGAAAGTATATCCCCGTTGTTGAGCACATCCTTCTCGTTTCTCGCAAATCTCTCGCCCCGCGCCGCCGCCTCGTCCAGGCCGTAGGTCCTGATCGTGGTCCCCATCGCCCCGTCGAGCACAAGAATCCGCTCTTCAAGACTCTTCTCCAATTCCGCCGTAAAATCCGCCTGCGCCATGAGCGAATCCTATTCCTCCACCTCCCTCTATCAAGAGTCAAATCATCAAATCACGATACGACGATGGATAACCTGCTCCCGCTTGACTCCCCTGGAAATTACGATACCCCTGCACTCACGGAAAACGAACGTCTTCCAGCCTCTCTGGAGGCCCGCGATCGTCGGAACAACCGAAAACTCCGGAACCCGTTAGCGATCAGCGATCAGCGATAACGGTTCTTTTCCCGCCACACATTCAGAATAGCATACCGGCCAGCATGAAATCGCTTCTCACCATCGCTCTCACCACCTCCCTCCACGCCGCGGAATGGAAGAGAACCATGCTTCGTTCCGATGTGGCGGAAGTCACCATCGTCCCGGAAATCGGCAGAATCATGCAGTTCCGCCTGACCGGGAAACCCGGAATCTTTTGGAACGCCCCGGAACTTCTCGACAAACCCGCCGACCCCTCCCGCACCGATTGGCAGAACTTCGGCGGCGAGAAAGTCTGGCCCGCTCCGGAGAAAGATTGGGCGCATTTCAGCTCCCGCGAGAGCTGGCTCCCACCCGTCGGATTCGATGCCACACCCGCCACCCTCACGGAAACGACCGCCTCGTCCACCACCATGACTTGGCCCGACGATGAAAAAACCGGTCTCCGTATGACCCGGAAAATTTCCCTCGAAGTCTCCACCCTCACGACCACCACGACTTGGAAGCGCCTGACGCCCGGCCCGGCTCCTCTCTCCATCTGGACTATCGCCCAGTTCCGCGATCCCGAGGAAATGCACATCGCCAAACCCGCCCCTGACCAGCTTCCCCAGGATCTCATCCTGCTGTCAAAGACCCTCCCACCCAGCCTCCGCGAACATTCTGCGACCTTCTCTCTCACCCGCGATCCCGATTCCGCCTACAAAATCGCCTCCGCGGGGACCGATCTGCTCTGGGCGGACTCCGAAATCATCTGCCACGTCCATACAGGCTCGGCTCCCGGCTCCATCCAGCCAGATGCCGGTAGCCGCGTCCAGATCTACACGAGTGCCGACGAAAAACCCTACGTCGAACTCGAGACCCTCGGACCACTCGAAATCATCCCCGTCGGCACGGAAATCTCCCACACCACCACCTACACCCTCATCCCGAGGGTTTCCGGGAAAACCCTCGCTGAAACCGCCGCCTCCCTTTTCGGGAAACGTTGAACCCTGTCGCGGAGAATATCCGTGTATTCCACCGGAAAACACGTCTGAATCCCCGCAGAAACTTTCCCGCAAATGTCCGCCATCCAGATACTCCACACAGACCGCGTCCCTACCTCCGGTTTTCTCGCCATCCCCGGGCGACTCGATTTCAACCAGCTACTGCATCTCGAAAAGCAGTTCGGAGACAGGAAGATCACCTTCCTCATCGAGGAAAACGACCACCACGATCCATCCCTCCGCAACCACATGGAGAGATCCGGGAACGGCACCATGTTCTCCATTTCCGATAAAAACCCGGCCGCAGCCGGCAAGGAATTCGCCGAATTCCTGAAAGGAAACGGCATCCTGCTCTACGTTCCCGGCCGCGCCTCCACCCGGCCCGCCACGCCCGTCCACATCCCTTCCACACACCTCAGGACCCTCACCTCCTTCGGCCTACCCGTCCTTCCACTGGCCATCGATTGCCCTCGCGATTCCTGCCTCGCCATCGAGAAAATCAGCTCCCTCCCGCAAGCCGTGATCTGTTTCGGGAAACCGCTGAAAGCCAGCGAGTCCAACGTCCCAGCCTACCAGGCCAGCCTGTTCGAAGCATTCGAGGAAGCTTACTCATCCCGTGCCATCCTCAAAACGTCCCTCGCCACCGCCCTGCTTCACGGCCTGAAGAACAATCCCGGCGACAGGCTCGTCGATGGCGCGGACGACGCCACTCTCCACTTCTCCAAAATCCTCCCCGTCGCCATCGCCCTTTCGAAGCACATCAAAGAGGAAACCGACAAACCACGCGTCGCCATCGTCCTCCCCCCCGGAAAAGGCGGACTCATCGCCAACCTGGCCGTGCTCTTCGCGGGAAAGATCCCGGTGAATATCAATTTCACCGCCTCGCACAACGCCGTCCGCTCCTCCATCCGCCAGGCCGATGTGGACCGGTTCATCACAGCGGACCCCTTCGTCAGAAAGGTCTCCGGCTTCCCCTGGCCTCCCAACCGCGATCTCATCTTCATCGAGCGAGTCATCCCGGAGCTGAAAAAGGATATCGTGAAATGGGGCGTTCTTTCCAAGCTCCTCCCGACTGCGGTCCTCGCCACCCTGCTCGGCCTCAACAAACGCCGCGACAACGACGAAGCCATCCTGCTTTTCACCTCCGGCTCCTCCGGCGAACCGAAAGGCGTGCCGCTCTCCCACCGCAACGTCCTCGCCAACGTCACCCAGTTCGCCTCGCGTCTCAATATCGGAAGAGATGCCTCTCTGCTCGGCTGCCTACCCCTGTTCCACTCGTTCGGCTGCACCGTCACACTCTGGTATCCTGTCATCGAGGGCATCAACCTCATCACCTATCCTACTCCGCTCGAAACGAAGCGCCTCGCCGAGCTCATTTCCCTCCATCAGATCAATGTCCTGCTCGCCACGCCCACCTTCCTGCGCGGGTATATGAAACGCATCGATCCGGCACAGCTCGAGTCGCTGAAACTTGTCGTCACCGGCGCGGAAAAACTCCCGCAGAACCTCGCCGATTCTTTCGAGGAAAAGTTCGGAATCCGCCCCATGGAAGGCTACGGCCTCACCGAGACCTCCCCCGCCACCAACGTCAACCTACCCACTCCGGAGGAGGAAAAAGACACCCATTCCCTGCCCGCCCGCAGCAACGGCTCGGTCGGCCAACTGCTCCCCGGCATCGCCATCAGACTCATCGATCCGGCCACGGAAAAAGCCGTCCCTCTCGATCAGCCCGGCATCATCATCCTCAAGGGAGCCAACATTTTCCCCGGCTACCTGCGCGATGAGAAAAAGACAAAGGAAGTCCTCTCCGCCGATGGTTGGTTCAAGACCGGCGACGTCGGCTACGTCGATCCAGAAGGCTTCCTGCATATCCAGGGCCGCATCTCGCGTTTCTCCAAAATCGCCGGCGAAATGGTTCCTCACGAAACCATCGAAGCAGCCATCAACAAAGTCCTCGGCCTCGATGGGGAAACCGAGCGCAAGATCGCCATCGTCGGCACCCCGGACGAGAAGAAAGGCGAAGCCATCGTCCTGCTCTCCACCATCGCCGGGCAGGCGCTCGAACAGGAATGCATCGATCTCCGCTACAAACTTCTCGACGAAGGACTCACCTCACTCTGGTGCCCGAAGATCATCGTCCCGGTCGAGGAAATTCCCCTGCTAGCCTCAGGGAAACTCAACATCAAATCCTGTCAGGAACTCGCAGGATGACCGAACTCCTCTCACCCGCCGGAAACTGGGATTGCGCCAAAGCCGCGGTCGCCGCCGGAGCCGATGCCATCTACTTCGGCTTGCCGAAATTCAACGCCCGCCTCCGCGCCGACAATTTCACCGAAGAAGACCTGCCCGCGCTGATGGAGTATCTCCACAAGCACGACGTAAAGGGCTTCATCGCCATGAACACCCTCGTCTTCACCAGCGAGATCGAAGCGGCGGAAACGCAGCTCCGCCTCATCGGAGAAGCCGGGGTCGACGCCCTCATCATCCAGGACATAGGCCTCGCGAAAATGGCCCGCGAAATCGTCCCCCAAGTGGAGCTCCACGCCTCCACCCAGATGACCATCACCTCCCCCGAAGGCCTCGCCTTCCTGGAAACCCTCTTCCCCATGGAACGCGCCGTCCTATCCCGCGAACTCTCCATCAAGGAAATCGAGCGCTTCCAAAGCACTTCCCTGAACACTGAAAACTTCAAACTGAACACTCCTCTCGAAGTCTTCGTCCACGGCGCCCTCTGCGTCGCTTACTCCGGCCAATGCCTCACCTCCGAAAGCCTAGGCCAGCGCTCCGCCAACCGCGGCGAATGCGCCCAAGCCTGCCGCATGCCCTACGAAATCGTAGTCGACGGAGAAACGCGTGACCTCGGCGAGCACCGCTACCTGCTTTCCCCCCAGGATCTCGCCGCCGTAGATCTCATCCCCGACCTGATCAATGCCGGCGTCGTAAGTTTCAAAATCGAAGGCCGTCTCAAAACCCCCGAATACGTAGCCGCCGTCACCCGCGTCTACCGCAAAGCGATAGATGCCGTAGCTGGGGATTCCAGCCCCAGGCCGTTATCGGGGACTCCGGCCCCGATTCTTCCAGAAGAAAGTTATCAGTTGGAAATGACCTTCTCCCGGGGTCTCACCACCGGCTGGCTTGCCGGCACCAACCACCCCTACCTCACCCACGGGAAATTCGGCAAAAAACGCGGCCCTTTTCTCGGCACCATCATCGAGGCCCAGAACGGCTGGATCCGCCTCGACACACCGCCCGCCGAGCAAACCCCGCCTCTCAAAGCCGGCGACGGCATCGTCTTCGACGCCGGAGAGAATCGCGATCTCGAACAAGGTGCCTCCATCTGGAAAATCGAAAACGACCGCATCATCTTCCACCGCAATTATTCCGGCATCAATTTCAGCCGCATCCGCCCCGGAGTCACCCTCTACAAGACCGCCGACCCCGCCCTCGAATCCGAGATCCGGAAATTCTGGCAAACCGCCAAACCCACGCAAAAGAAAACCCCCATCCACCTGACAGTGACCGGCCAACCCGGCAGCCCTCTTGAGGCGAAAGCCGAAGTGGCTGGGGATTCCAGCCCCAGGCCGTTGTTCGGGACTCTGGCCCGAACACCCATCCCCTTGGTAGAAGCCACCAACCACCCCCTGACCACCGAAACTCTCGAAAAACAACTCTCCCGCCTGGGAGAAACCCCCTACGAACTAGCCTCCCTGAAAAACGAAATCCAGGGCAACTGCCACCTCCCCCTCTCCGCCCTCAACCAACTCCGCCGAGACCTCGTAGAGCAACTCATCCAGCAAGAAAAAGGAACGCGGACTTTAGTCCGCAGCACAACCCCGGCCATCACAAAGCACCTCTTCCCCCTTCTCACTTCTCACTCGGCACTTCCCACTCCCACCCTCTCCATCCTAACCCGCACCACCGGGCAACTCCAGTCCGCCATCGAAGCGGACATCCCCCAGATCTACTGCGACTTCGAAGATCCCCGCCGCTACAAAGAGGCCGTGGAAATCGCCCGCGAGTCCGATTCAAAAATCATCCTGGCCACCCCGAGGATCATCAAGACCGGAGAAACCGGCTACCTGAAACTCATCGAGCGCGCCAACCCCCACGGCCTGCTGCTCCGCAACCTCGCCGCCCTCCAGCATTTCAAAAACCACACCGGCCTGATCAGGATCGGTGATTTCTCCCTCAACGTAGCCAACCCGCTTACCGCGAAAATCCTCAAAGAATCCGCCAACCTCGACCGCCTGACCATCTCCTACGACCTGAATATCTCCCAGGCCCTGGAATTGTTGGAAAAGACCCCGCCCGAGTGGCTGGAACTCACCCTCCACCAGCACATGCCCATGTTCCATATGGAGCACTGCGTCTTCTGCACCTTCCTCAGCAGCGGCACCACCTACAAGGACTGCGGTCGTCCTTGTGAAAAACACGTCGTCCACCTCCGCGACCGCGTCGGCCAGCTCCACCGGCTCCAGGCGGATGTCGGCTGCCGCAACACCCTTTTCAACGGTCGCGCCCAGACCGGTGCCCGCTTCTTCAGCCAGCTCCTCGCCAGCGGTTTGAAAAACTACCGGATCGAGCTGCTCGACGAAACACGGGAGGAATCCTACTCCACCATCCGCGCCTATCAGGAGCTTCTCGAAGAGCGCATCACACCCGAGCATCTCCTCACCCGCATCCACGCCACCGAAAAACTAGGAGTAACCGAAGGCACCCTCGCGTAGCTGCGTCCTATGGAGAAGGGGTTTGCAACCCATTTGCACAAGCCGAGCGAACCCCACCGGCAACTCCACCCCCCAACGGCATTCAAAAGCCACACCGCCCGCCCCATCCACCTCTTCCATGAAGCGTGAAATTTGAAGTCTCCATCCTCTTAGCCTGCCTGCTCGTCTCCTGCGAGAAACCCACACCCATTTCAAATCAGCAGCCCGAGCCCGCCCCGGAAATCAATTCTTCACTCGCCGGAGCTCAGTTCCAATTGGCGATTAGCCATCTGGGCAACGGCCTCCCGGAGGAATCAATTCCATACCTGGAGGCTTCCCTGAAGAACGATCCATCCGAGAGGACCAGGAAAATTCTCGCCAACGTCCTTGCGGAAAACCAGTTCGAGATTCCCACCTACCGCCTCGACCACCCGTCTTACGTGACCACCTTCGTGGAAGGTTCCGGTTCGCTCTTCGTAGCCATCGGCGCCCCCCACCCCACCGTCGTCCGCTGGGATCTGGGCGGGACACCGGAAGTCAGCGCCATCCTCTTCCCATCCAACAGTGGTGCGTCACCTATCGGTTTCCTCGCCCTCTCCCCCTCGGAAAAGCACATCCTCGTCCACCGTCGGGAAACGAATCTCCTCTGCGATGCGGAGACCTTGAAGCCCATCACCAACCTCGGGACTTTCCCGGACGATCTCAACCCCGGCTTCCTCCAGCCCTTCTCCTCGAACAGCCTGCTCCTCGCCCACCCGACCCGCACCGGACAAAACATCATCTGGCACATCCGCGATGCCGCCACGGGCGAAACTCTCCGCAGCGAATCCTTCCCACACTATCCGGTTCCGGAGCTGGCTACCTTTGACAATACCAAACTTGTCATCGTCTTGGAAGACAGTTCCGAAATCCACCTTCCTATCGTTGGCGATGTCAGCAAGAAGCCTGTGTCCGAGTGGGACTTTTCGAACTCTCCCCCGTCCCATCCCAGCAACATCTTTATCGAAGGTAACAGCCTCACCCATCGCCTCCCCATCCCCTACACCCCGGATAGCAAAGTCGATTTGAGAATCCTCACCGGCTACCACCTAAACCCCACCACCCAAGAACTCGAGGAAATCCCCACCCCCAACCGCCTCGCCACCCTCTCGGAAACCTTCCCGGAAATCCCCCCCACCTTCTCCATCTACACCTCCGAAACCGCCGTCCAAAACCGCCTCGCCGCCGCCTTCCCCGAGGAATTCCCCGCTCTCACCGCCGCCCCTCGCGCCCATGCCGAAATCATCCGGCAGATCTTCGCCACCGGAGATCCCGCCGCCATCACCGCCGCCATCCGCGCCCTGCCCCCCACAGGCCTGCCCACCGCCACCGCCCTCTTCCTCTCCCTGAAATCGGAGAACCCCGGCTACCTCCGCGAAACCCTAGCCATCGCCGAAAACGTCCCCGCCCCCCTCCGGAGTCCGGACATTCCTGTCCGGACAAATTACCGCGAAGAACAGGACTGGCTCGGCTACGAATCCCCCGATTTCTCCGAAATCTTCACCCAACGCGAAAACGAAAAAAAAGCCCTGGTCTCCGAGCTCCAACTCCCCCCCGACCCCACCGGGCAAGACATCCAGTCCTTCATCAACCACCTTCTCTCTCCGGAAACGCAACAACGCCTCCCCCGCGAGACCCTCGCCCTCTCCGCCATCACGGCCGCCCGCACACTCATGGGCGATCAGGCCCAGGCCACCTCCGCCCTCCAGCTCACCGCCCTCGCCGAGCGACTCGGCACCCCCCACCCGGAAGTCCTCCGCACCCGCGCCACCGCCTTCACCAGCCTCGCCGATTTCACCTCCGCCCACCGCACCTGGATCGATCTCATCACCAACGAACCCGAAGCCACCCACCTCCCCACCGACTACTCCGAGGCAGCCTACACCGCCTTCGAAACCTCCGCCCCCGACCAGGCCGCTGAAATCCTCGAAACCGGCCTCTTCCGTTTCCCCGAGGATGTAGCCCTCGCCATCCGCGCCGGCTGGATCGCCCTGCTCACCGACCATCCGGACAAAGCAGTCGAATACCTTACCCACGCCACCACCCTCGGCCTCCCGCCAGCGGAAATCGAAAATACCACCGCCCTGCTCGCCATCGCCCACACCCTGCTCGGCGATCCCGAAACCGCCACCGCCTACTTCGACCAGCTCCAGGCCATCGACCCCACCTGGGCAGACCCCGAAACCATCGAATCCCTCCCATGGCCCGAACCTCTCAAAGCCCCCCTCCGCCAGCTCACCTGGTAGAAAAATTTCAATCTCAAGCCTCAAATTCCTCATTCGATGACTTTTCCCGTCACCTGCCCCACCTGTTACGAGTCCTTCGAAATCCCCGTCCCACCCGAGTCGGAAATGCCCACCGAATACGACTACGATTGCGAAATCTGCTGCCGCCCCATGCTCATCATCCTGAACACTCCGGAAGACATCCACGCCCAAAGCCTCTCGGACTGATATTTCAGATATGGAATGCCTCAACAATTACCTCCGACCTGACTCCTGAAACGTCGCGCCGATGTCCCGAATATGGAGAAGCGCGCATCTTGCCGCTAGCGAAGAATCCAGCACCCTTCTCCACATTCCCTGACTCCTTCGTTTGTTTCTGGTCCGGATCTATCCGATGAGAGGTGTGAAATCCGGAGACGACATGAGCTTGAGATCTTTCGGAGCCTTCCCGGTATATTCCACCAGGATCGACTGATTCAGAGGAGCATGCGTATGGTTCACCTTCACCACCGTCACCCGAGTCCCGCCCGATACGGATAGGATGGAGATCGGATCCGCTTCCTCCCGCGACAGTCCAAGCCATTCGATGAATTCCGGGAAGTCCGCCCGTTTCGGTGAGATCACCCGATTGTGGAAGAGCGGAAACAGCTTCTCGGAAGTGTAGTCCTCCTCGAATTCAGGAAACGAAACCAACGGTTCGAACCCAACCTCCTTCTGCGCCCGTGTCGCACCGCCCGTATAGCGGAAACGGTAGGAGACCACTTCCGGACCGGAGGATTCGGCATCCAGCCGCCCGATTGGAAACCACGCCCGGCTGCGGTCACAGTCTTTGGGACCTTGCCATGCGAGAAATAGGCTTTTCATAGATTTGATGCGGTCGTCTTACGGCTTTCGGAAAGAAACGCTAGGACGGACTCCTTCGCCGCAATTCTCCCGAGGACATCCGCGCCCAAGGCCTTTCGGAATCACCGCAATCACCCTCCGGTCGTCGGAAGGAAAAATGAACTCAAACATAAATCCCATTCTTCCCATTTCCCTTCCAAGCGCACCTGTAATCATCATTGCCTTTTCCTATTCCGGCTATCCGGGTCATACGCTACGCTCGCGCAAGCCACCCTGTTCCAGAAACTCCTTGCCCAATGTCTTGAGCTGCTGGTCCACCAGGTAGTTCGTCTGATAATCAGACAGATCGCGGTGTTCGCCATGACTTCCGGTGGTCTGGTATCCATGAACTCCCGGTACAGCTCATATGTATGCGGAGCAGTGGGCCCGAGCTTACGCACCCATAGAGCCTCCATGGATTCCCTGTCCCACATGGCATGGTCACGCACCCGCAGTTAGTCCCGGTAATCCGCCAGCAGTTCCTCCAGGCTCGCGCGCCCGACGTTGGTGAGCTTGATTTCCATTTCTTTCGATGTCTGCGCCGCCTTGCTGCCTTCCAGAATATTCTGTTTCCCTGAGCGGACGGACTGGATTATCTGATCCACCGTGCGGTCCCCGCGCGAGAGATATTTTTTGGCAAAACGGAAAGTAATGTCATAGACCACCTCGGCTTTTTGGAAAGAGAGCAAGGTCTGGTAGTCCCCGCGCGGTGGGAGGAGAGGTTCTCCAGAAGAACGGGATTTATGGGAATCAGAAAAATCATGGTTCATACTCTTCCCGATCTTCCCATTTGATTTTCCCTCGTTCAAAGCCGCATCCCCATCGATTCAACCACCTTTCCACACTTCCTATCCAACCCCGGATTTTCCCTAGCGTTCGCGGCGTATCACGGTTCAACTTCCCCCACATGAAAAAGGCCGACAAAGACTTCCTCTTCACCCTGCTCGAAACCCCTTCCCCGACCGGATTCGAAATGCCGGGGCAGAATGTTTGGGCGAACTATCTCAGGAAAACCGCCACCTCGGTGGAGTGCGATGCGTATGGCTCCACCTGGGCGACACTGGAGGGGAAATCCAGGAAGGTCGTGATGCTGGAAGCGCACGCGGATGAGATCGGCTACATCATCAAGCATGTGGATGACAAGGGATTCCTCCGCATCGACCGCGTCGGCGGCTCGGATGCGGCGACCGCTCGTGGCCGCCGGGTGCATATCCTCGGCGACAAGGGCATCGTCTCCGGGATCATCGGGAATACGGCGATCCATCTCAGGCGTGATTCCCTTGCCTCGGAGAAATCCCCTGCGGTTCATAATCTCTGGGTGGATATCGGCGCATCGAACGCGAACGAAGTCGCCGAGATGGGCTTGCGCGTCGGGCACCCCATGGTCAATCAGGACGGCCCGGCGGAACTCGCGCACAAACGCCTGATTTCGCGAGCCCTGGACAACCGCATCGGCGGCTACATCATCGCCCAGGTGATGAAACGCATCGCCGCCTCAGGCAAGAAACCCGCCGTGACTCTCGTCTGCCTGAACGCCATCCAAGAGGAAATCGGCGGCCACGGCGCGATGATGGCCACCTACCGCCTGAAGCCGGAAATGTGCATCTGTCTCGATGTGACTCACGCCACCGATACCCCGGGAATAGATCCGGCGAAGTTCGGTGTCGTGAAACTCGGCCACGGTCCGACCCTCACCCACGGAACCTGCAACCATCCGCTGATCGTGAAACGGCTGATCGAGCTTTCCGACAAAGACAAGATCGGCATCCAGCACGAATCTTCCAGCCGCTTCTCCGGAACGGACACCGACAAGATTTTCACATCACGGGAAGGTGTGCCGAGCGCTCTCGTTTCCTTGCCTCTGCGCTGCATGCATTCCGTCGTGGAGACCGCCCACCTCGACGACATCGAGGCGACGATCAAATTGTTGGAGGCCTTCGTTCTTTCGATCAAGGATGTGGACAACTTTCACCAGGAACTGGGTAAATAGCCGCCATATGGACCCACCGAATGCCGTTCTCCAGGCATCTTGGACTGACACCAAAGAAGGAATACGTGAAGGTAAGGGCGATCTTCGGTCGCCCTCACCTTCAATCTCCCTTAACCCCGATCAAATTCCCCATCCCCTGCTGCCCAGCGCGTCGAGCTAGCGCAATGCCTACCCCAAAAACTGATGGCGCGACCGGAGCGGGGTTTGCAATGGCGGTTACTGTCGCCCGATTACCCGGGTCTTTGCTGGAAAAATGTTTCGATAAGGCACCTGCCCCCAATGCACTCCTGCCAGCGTCCGACGCAACAAAGGTCCGGAGTTGTAGGATGGGATCGGAACGCAGGCCTTCATGCGGTGGGCATGTAGATGGCCACCTACCCGCCCCTCCGGCAACCGCGAAATGCCGCGATCTAGGCTTTTTCCCCTCAGGCCGTAGCACACTGTTTCCAGAGGATTCCCGGACTTACTTCAACATATGGCCTGTGCCTGTGTGATTCCGGCAAGTAGCTGACGCGTCTCGCGGCAGGCCGTGAAAGCTGCGTCTCGCAGCAAGTCAGAACCCGGGTCTTAGCAGTGGCTGGGGGATTCCAACCCAAGGCAGTCCAGAAGGATTCCAGCACCCTGAAACATAACCCGAGTCCCCCACCGCTCACCCGGCACCAGCTACTTTCTGAACCTGAAAACAGAAATGAGGACCACGGAATACACGGAACACACGGAAAGTAAGAGAGTTGAGGCGAAGCCTCGGGTAACCGGATAAATGAATGCCAAAAAATTCATTACCTCCTCATTCTCCGTGTATTCCGGCTTTTCCGTGGTTTGTCATCTTCCTTTGAAGGATGAAAACTCTTATCGAGTCCCTCCGTATCCAACGGCGAAACTGCTCACCTTAACAACAAGATCGGTCCTGCACCTCCAGGAAAATCACACCGGACGCCACCCCAAGGCGATCAAGCTAGGGATATTTCCGACCATCTGGTTAAGATTTCGACCGCTAATTAACGCCAATGGCCATGACTGGAGCGGAGCGACATAGACATAGCGAAGCGAACGCCCCGAAGGGCATGCGCGTCAAGTTTAGCACAAAGCGCCCCGAAGGAGCATTCTACCGGAGCCCATGGGCAGCGCCCTGGGTTACCGATATTCAATGAAATACCAGCCCTGAAAGGGCGGCCTAATGACGTGGGAGCACGCGGTATCGTGTGAAACGCGGGGGTTGGCTCGCCCTTACAGGGCTGCATGTCCTCGGGGGATCCTGTACCTGGGGCGTTGCCCGCAGGCCACGATAGAATGCCCCTTTGGGACGGAAGATTGCGAGGCACCTCTTAACTGTGAGCCGTGCCGAAAGGGACGTAACTCATGGAAGCTGTCTGTTGGATTCCGTTCTCATCGAACCATTTCGCCGTCTGGAGGCGACCGAGTAGATCATCGTAGGTGAACTCCGCAAAGAACGGATTCGCTCCGCCCGGATAGCGTTTCCGGGCGAGGCTTGCCCGGCAGGATAAGGTGAGCGGACGGCGCGACATCAGCCTTGGGGGATTTTACCATACCGCGAAGCGCTAGTCCGCCCCCAAAAGCTGATGGCGTGACGAGAGCGGGGTTTGCTCTGGAGGTTGGTTTTGCCCGATTACCCGATAGGTCTTCATTGCGCCCCCGAAATACCCCGGAATGTCCCCTTTCTCATTCCCCACCCTCCGTAGTTGCTAGGTTCTGTTCTGTTCTATTTTCCTGGGAACGTGCGATTAAGGGGTTGGAGTTGCGTTTGAGCTCGCGCCAGATTGTAGTGCGGTGGCGATCAGTGAGGGCTGCAATCTCGGTGTTGGAACGGTTCTTGCGCTTCAGGACGGCAATGGTAGAACGTTCTTCGTAGGTCAGGTGCTGGTTGGACATTTGTGCTTGGATTCGATTTTAACCGAGGAAATCAAAGCCGTTCGATTAGCCCTGATCCACTCTATTTCGATCCGTTGCGTTTCCAGATTGAATCCAAGGTTCAATTCATCAAGGGATCCCTTCACCACCGAGACGATTCATTATAATTACAATAATTGGGATTATAATGGCCGCGAGGATGATAATTCCAAGGAGAATTCTAAGTAAACGAATAATCATAAAGGGGTCAGGCAGAGATCTGGTGCGTTTCCAATTCCTTCCATAATTTGTTCAGCTCCCTGTCGGTTTTCAATCGAATCCTAAGCTGCCTCTCCGCTCTCGTCACGCTGCTCCTCACTCCCATTTCCAACTCCCTTGCGATCCAGTCCAGCGTCATCCGCGAATGACGCCTCACCAGTCTCGCCAACATCGCTTTCCTCACGTCCATCTTCCGGCAGGCCGTCAGCTCGCCGGACGACATCCCGAGAACTCCCATGCCCTCCCGTATCCAGCGACGTGCGGACACTTCGCTGCTATCCCTCATTTCACTTCCGCTGTAACCGTTCTCAGTCCTATATCCGCCGCCTTCCAACTTGCTGTCCACCAATTCCACCATCCTTTCCCTGAAACCATCACTGCCAAAGCACCAGCCCCGCCTGATTGCCGTGACCAGTTCCTCTTCCCTGTCATCACCCTTCACTGATCGAGCGGCACGGGAGCGATCAACCAAACCTTCGGTATCCTTCAGAAACTTTTTCCGGCCGCCGGCCACATCCTCGTAACCCAGATGGTTCAATCCCTCCCTCACCGCGATCCATGACCGACGTGCCGGAGGCTCTCCGCAGATAGTCGTGGAAACTGCTCCACCGGTAATTCTCCAACCCGCCCGACGCCCCGGACAGACTGGCTCGCGAGGGATTGAGGTGAACGTAATGGATCAGTGTCCCCAGATATTCGCCATCCTCCACCAGCACCGCCTTGTAACGCCCGGAAAACAGATGCCCCCTGAGCTTGTGCCTCGCATTGAATCGCTTTGTCAGGGTGTTCTGGAACCACGTCATCCCGGAAACCAGATTCGGATCGGGGGTCTTGAACACCAGGTGGTAGTGGTTCCCCATGAGCACGTATGCGTACAGCAGCCATCCCGTCCGCCCGACCACCTCCTCCAACGCGCCATCGAACCTCTTTCTATCCCCGTCGTCCCTCACGATCGCCTCCATACGGTTACCCCTGGCCATGACATGGTAGATGGCTCCGGGATATTCGATGCGTAACTGCCGTGGCATCACTGCTTGTCGATGCTGATCAAACCCGTGTCAACAGTCTATGCTTCAAATCTCTGCCTGACCCCTTTTTCATGACCCCTTTTTCATCACTGCTTGTCGATGCTGATCAAACCCGTGTCAACAGTCTATGCTTCAAATCTCTGCCTGACCCCTTTTTGTCCCTTTAAATGAAGGGCCTGTCCCTTTATTTGACGCCCGATCATCCAACGGCCGGGCAACCGGCGCCTGCCACCACCCGTTCCCGTCTCCACTTTTACTCCCAAGAGCTAACATCTCGTCGAGGCTCAGAACCTAATTGCCAAATCGAGTTATTCGACCTGGCACACTCAATCACGCCCAATACACAGCCTCAAAAAATATTAAAAAATCCCTTGATTCACTCTGATACTACTGACCCCCCGTAGACCCCCACTTACTCAGACCCCACTCAAAATCCTGATTCACTCAGATTAGAGTAAATTTCTGGATAACCGTCCACGTGCAACCACACCCCAACAACAAAGTCTTTCTTTACTTTATGCTCCCACCCAAACGACCACCTTACATTCATGGGTATTTCAACCGGACCATCGAACTGCTCAGGATCAAGTTCATTTCTCAAACAATACGATCTAAATTTACCTTCTGCGACAGTTTGAGCATATCTTTTTGAGTAAAATATAGACTGAAAACTTGTCAAAATAAAAATCCCAAGAATAAGCAAAAAACCTATTACTAACGCCTTCTTCAGTTTAAGACTCCTCATGATTTTTTATTAAACGTCTGCATCCCTGGCATCTCGATATTATATTTCGTACCACTCCCGTTTCTTATTCTCCCTCCAATAGTTTTCAGCGTTCTAACCGGCTGAGTCAAATTTAAATTAAAATCATACTCATCATCGAAAGCTCTTATCTCTCCAACTACTGTCCATGAACAATCTTTTTTGATTTCTACATCGCCAGTGAATCTTATCGTAATCTGCCCTAAAACCAGTTTAGCATCACCTGTTCCAGTAGGCGAAAACACACCCCTTGCGTCATCTTTCTTGGTATAATTCTTTGTGGTTGCACAGCATGATTTTTTTGGTTTAGGCCCCCGTCTTGTAGAGTTTATCGTATTCTTACGTATAAATTGATTTATCTTAACTATATCTGAAACTTTTAATGCACTTATCGAAACCTTACTAAAGTCAAGTGTGACAGTTTTCCCTTTCCCCTTTTGCCAATGACTTTTGGCGGTAGCAAAATCTATTGATGTCCAAGTTATTTCCCCCAACACATCAATCCTCCCGACCCCGTCATTTCCAACAAACCCATACAGGTTTAATCCACCTTGCTCATTAATCGGATCCCTGGATGGCCAGCGGCCGGTTTGTGGGTCATAGTAGCGATAGCCGTAGTAAAGCAGGCCGGTGATGGGGTCGGCTGGTTTTGTGGAGAAGCCCCACGTATTTCGGTTCACGGCGGCTGCCAGCGGGTTAACGGGGTCGGTGGCTTGAGCGGCCAGGTTGGTGCGGAGGACTTGGTTGCCGAAGGCATCGTAGTCGTAGGTTGCGACCAGGTGGCCGGTGGCGGCGTGGGTTAGGGAGGTGATGTTGCCGTTGCCGTCTGTGGCGGGGAGAAGGGTGATGGTCGCGGGGCCTTGCTGGTCGGTGATGGCTAAGAGGTTGCCTACGTTTCCGGAGCCGGTTTGGGTTCCGGGCCAGTTGCCGCCTGCGAGCCAGTCGGCGCCCCAGAGGTAGGTGGTGGTTGTGGCTGGGGTTGGGGGGGCGGACTGAAAGTCCACGCTCCATTCCGCGAGGAGGGTCCAGTCTTTCCAAAGGTAGCGGGTGGTGACGGGGGCTTCGCCGGGGAGGGTGTGGGTGGCGGAGATTCGGCGGGAAGCTGCATCGTAGAGATACTCCGCTTTGGAATACGGGATTCCGGATTGGGTGGCTGCGGGGCTGGTTTCCATTTTCACTAAGCGATTCTCGCCATCCCATGAGTATGACCAGATACCGTCGAAAAGCAAGTTGCCATCGTCGTCATAGGTCGGGCTGGCGGTGGCGGGTGGGAAGAGCAGGTCTCCGACTGTGGTTGTGGTGAGGTCGGCGCCGTTGGGGCCGGCTCCGGGTTTGGTTGCTTCTACGGTGGTGGGGAGGAGGGCGGGGCCTGTTGTGGTGGTTGCTGTTAGGGATTTGGAGAACCAATCGGCCTGGCGGGTGGTGGCGGCGGAGTTGATGGTGACGGTGGCTGCGGGGTCGGCCTGGCCGGTTAGGACGATGGTGTTGGGGTTGGTGATCTGGGTGTATTGGTTTAGCTGGTTTGGGGTGTAGGTTTTGGATTGGTTAAGCGGATGCAATCCGCCGCCACTGCTGAGGCGGTTGCCGATTTCATCGAAGCTGTAGGTGCTGGTGAGGCCGGTGAGGGTGGTTCCGGCGGAGTTTTTCCGGGTGGCGGAGGTGATCTGACCTTTGGAATCGTAACCGTAGATCCAGTGGTCGTCGCCGGGGAGATTGGCGCGGGTGATCCTGCCGGTGGCGTCTCGGGTCTGGTAAGTGCGTCCGGTGGTGGAGGCCGGTTGGGCGGCGTGGGTGGTGAGCACGGACTTGAGCCAGCCACCTTGGTCTCGCGTGAAGGTGGTGGTGATGGCGGGTCTGCCGGTGCGGGCGGTGACGATGCTCTCCAGATGACTGCGGTTCGGGTCGTAGGCGTAGGTGCTGGCAACCGTCTGATTCGTGCTGGTCAGTGTGGCTTGGTCCGGTCGGTTGGAGGCGGCTTTATAGGTGTAGGTTGTGGTGGCCTGGGGGATTGCATATCCCCGATGGGAAGCGATCATATTACTTTCTTCGAGGGCAACGGACTGAGCTGTCGGAGTAAGTCCGTTTTCAACGGAGCCTACCCCCCCGACAGAGTTTGACAGGCCCACTACAAGACAGTTTTAGCCTCTTACGGCGTTGAGCTTCCCGCTCACAAGAGTGGCATCAGTATCTTTGGCGACGGTGTTGTAAGCTCCGAAGACCGCGCACAAACCTGCCGTCTCCTGCCAAGTAGTCGCGTTACTGGTCACATCGTTTCCTACACCGACGACGAGGGAATTATCCAGCTTCGCGTCGTTGCTCCTTCCGATAATCGCACCATAGGCAACGTTGCTTGAAAGTAGATTGGAGTCACCTACAATAAGACCTTGCCCTTTATCCAAACCAGTACCTCCACGAACAATATCGTTCGCAGACCCGACGATCATGGCTGGAGCAGTGCCAGCAGTGTTGGCGTTCCATGTGGCTAAATTGGGCTTGACCTCAATAATGCGCCCGACGACGGAGATATTTTCATTGGTGGGCGGACTCCAAGCAGTAAGCAGTAGGATCGCGGATGCGGAAAAGGTTAGAGTAGCGAAACGGGAAGTGGCTGTTTTCATGATTCTGATCGGTGAGATGGGGTGCGAGCGGGATTTAGGGCTGGGGCTCGGAGTCCTCCGCGTAATAGCGGTAGGAGCCGAAATGAAGCAGGCGGAGTGCGGCCGCGTCGTCGTCCTTCCCGGGTGTGGCGGCCGCGGCGGCAAGGGCGGCTTTCACTTCGTCCAGTGTAACACGGATGATAAGTCCGAATGATTCGGCTTCCGCTACGGGATCGATGTCGGCGGTTTCGTCGACGGCCATGGAGGCGGTGATGGTGAGCGCGGATTCGACACGCTCTTCTGCGGATTGGATCCCTTCCCCGTCGAGGGCAATCACGGGTTCGGCAACCGATGTCGATTCGCTCGAACTGAGAATCGGCAGCTTCAGCGGCGCGGGCCTCCTGGGCGAAGGCCGACGGTATCGGTGTCAGGGAAACTAGAAACGGGAGAAGGCGGAGTTGGATCGTTTTCACAATCCGTTGGCTATCCTTTTTTTCTCTCTGGTGAGAACTTTGATTATCCAAAATCGGCCATGGTATTTTAGCTACTGACGGTCAGTGAGTTGCGAGATTGCAAAACGAGAAAGAGGAGTGAATTTTTCGAAAAACGGTTAGAAAATCCTTGCAAATTTGTGCTGAGATCACGGTTCGGAGGCAACTTCCGGAAGTTGCTTAGGACGGGATTCCCAACTCGCTCCGTGGGGGTGCCGAGCTGACTTGTTTCCCTGCAGCTGCGCTGCATGCACTTGGTGGTGGAGAAATAGTTCCGGAGTCCGAGGCGACTGCCACGAACACCGGAGTCGTCCCGAGCCCGGACGGTCGCGACCCGCGCCGGGACGGACGCAGCCACGTCTCACTATACCACGCCGTAAGCAAGCATGGCGTCGGCGACCTTCACGAAACCGGCGATGTTCGCTCCGGCGCGGTAATCGACCGGCCTGTTACTACGTTCACCGTACTTCACGCACTTCCCGTGAATCTCCGACATGATCTTGACCAGCTTGTCATCGACTTCCTCCCGGCTCCAACTGATGCGGAGCTGGTTCTGACTCTGCTCCAGGCCGGAGACGGCGACGCCTCCCGCGTTGGCCGCCTTGGCAGGACCGAACAGCACGTCGTTTTCCAGAAACCAATCGGTGGCCTCGGCGGTGCATGGCATGTTCGCGCCTTCCGCCACGGCTTTCGCTCCGTTTTTGACAAGTTCCTTCGCACCTTCGATTTCCAGTTCGTTCTGCGTGGCGCATGGGAAAACAAGATCGGCGGCAACGCTCCACGGGCGCTTTCCT
Source organism: uncultured Verrucomicrobiae bacterium (assembly GCA_963729485.1). GTDB lineage: Bacteria > Verrucomicrobiota > Verrucomicrobiia > Verrucomicrobiales > Akkermansiaceae > Luteolibacter. Next base: position 968,487 of record CAVSNV010000007.1, on the reverse strand, counting down.
TCGTGATACTCGCAACCGAATTTCTCCGCGTATTCCTCGATCCGCCCGCGACGGTTTTCCTTCAGGTCGATAAGCCACGCGAGTTTTTCCTCGTTGATGCCTTCGGGATCGTGGATGAAACCACCGGAATCCGATGCGGTGAGAACCTTGGCGCCGAGCTGGTTGAGCTTTTCGATGCAGTATAGCGCGACGTTCCCGGATCCGGATACGACCGCAGTCCTGCCTTCCACGCTCTGATCGATGTGTTGGAGCATTTCACGCATGAAATAAACGGCTCCGTAGCCTGTGGCTTCCTTGCGGACGAGACTGCCTCCGAACGCCAGGCCCTTGCCCGTCATGATGCCGGCGAAACGGTTTTCCAACCGCTTGTAATAACCAAAGAGATAACTGATCTCACGGGCGCCTACTCCGATGTCTCCGGCGGGGACATCGACATCCTCGCCGATATGCCGGTGCAGCTCCACCATCATGGACTGACAGAAACGCATGACCTCGCGGTCGGAGCGGCCCTTGGGATCGAAGTTCGATCCGCCCTTCGCGCCACCCATGGGAAGCCCTGTGAGAGAGTTTTTCAAAACCTGCTCGAAGCCGAGGAACTTCAGGACGCTCTGGCTGACGCTCGGGTGAAAACGCATCCCGCCTTTGTAGGGTCCGATGGAGTTGTTGAACTGCACCCGCCATGCCCTGTCCGCATGGATGCCGCCCTGGTCATCTTCCCAGGTCACCCGGAAGGTAATGATGCGGTCGGCTTCGTCATTCGCTCCAGGATATAGTGGTCCCGGTATTCGGCATGCTCCGCGATGAAAGGAATGATGGTCTCGACCACCTCGCGTACGGCTTGCTGGAACTCGACCTCGCCCTTGTTGCGCTTTTTCAGACCTCCCATGAAAGCGTCGATCTCTTTTGCGTATTTGGATTTTTCAGACATCCCGCTATGATTGTTAAATTCGGGGAAAGTTCGAGAAAATAAGTATATTTCCGTAAATCATTGCTTCTCAGATATATCTGAGAGGAAATTCCAGGTGACTTCTAGATTCCTCGGAGCGGAAACCTGGGGCCCGAGCACGAACATGGCGGTGGCCCAAGCATCAGCGGTGGCGCAGTCGTCCGCGATCACGGTGACGGAGCATGGCCTCCGAACGATGGGGACCAGGGTGTTCGGATCGATGATGTGGCTGGAGAATCCTTCCGAAGTCGGATTGAACTGGCGGTAGTTGCCACTGGTCGCGAGCGCGCGGTTCATGAGTTTCACCTTGCGTATCACGGTCCTGCCAACGGGATCCGGATTTTCAATCCCTATTTCCCACCCTCCACCATGCGCTAGGACTTCGCCTCCGAGCTCGAAAGCAAAATCGCGGAACCCCGCTTTCCGGAGAGAGTCGGCCACGCGGTCCACGGCGAAGCCTTTTCCGATACCGGAGAGATCCATACCCGCCCCCCCGGGACCGAAACCTGCGGCGGCTGTTTCGCGGAGAAGCCGCGGATCGAAGGCACCCGCGCTGGTCTCGCGGATGCCGTCTGCAAGATCGATCACTCTCTGCAATTCCGGAGTGGCGGCCTGCCCGGAATTCATTCTAGCAAGATCGGAATCCTGCCGCCATTGGCTCAGAACGTTTTCCCATTTCTCCAAAGTATCGGCAACCAGTCGATTGGGATCGCGCGGTGATCTCCCCCGGGTGGACAGAGTCCAGGTCGTGCCCATGGCTTCGCCGGAGATGGTTTCCGTCTCTTCCTTTTTCTCTCCGCAGGAAATGAGGAAGCCGGAAAGCAAGATCATCGCGAATGCACGTGAACGTCCGCGCATGCCGGGCTTCCGGAGTATTGAAAATAGATTCATTCGCAGTGGATACGTGAATATTCGCGTCGATTCGCTGTTAGAAAACGCTCCAGACGAGAGCCGCTGATACGAGCAGGGTAGCCACGCTGTCGCGGCGTGTCCATGAGGAGGGCGAATGGGTCAGAAATTTCAAAAGCGCGCCTGTGGGGCAACCGTAGTGGCAATATGCCTGGGGGAGAAATACGGCGGCAACAAGTCCGATGGTGAGGATGGCGGCGGGAACGATCGCGTGAAATCCGCTGCTCCAGATCTCGAACGGCTCCGCCTGCGCGTACGGAAGCCGAAGCCCCGCAAACGCGGTGATCCAGATCGCAGCCAATACCAGCCACGGAATTTTCTGAAACGCCTGGTGCGCCCGTCTCGGCAATGCGAAACGCTTTTCAACTACCGTCCCCAACAGGCTTTGGGCGGCCCCGTGGGGACAGATCCGACTGCAATAAACGTTTTTCCCGGTAAAGGCGGGCACGATCAGAGCGACGGCGGTCATAACCAGCAGAGGCACCGCGAGATCTCCCGAAAGCCCGTGACGCCCCCACCCGACGAGCTGGTCCTGGCTGAGCATCCACCCGAGCGTGAGTCCGGCGATCACTGAAACAACCGCGAACGCAAGCCTCCATTTTTTCGCAGTGGCCCGTTTCGAAACTCCTGCGAAAACCCCGGATGCGATCCAGCAGACCGCCAATCCCGTCCGCCACGGAACGCTGGGCCGGCTTTCTTTTTCGAAATGCAGATCGAGCGTTTCTTTCACCGTCACGATGACAGCGAACATGGTCACACTCGCTCCACTGACGATCATCGGCGGGTCTTCCGGATCGATGATTTCCGCAACAGACCGGCCTGCGAATTCATCAGCGTAGAGAAATTCTTCCCGTACGTAGCCGACGTACGGTTGGTTGTCCCGACTCGCTGCGAGGCCGACTCCCAGTATCTTTTTCCCATCCGCGGAAAGTCCTACGAGCACATCGGAAGGTCCGTTGAAACCACGGGTCAGCACACCCATGCGGCTGCTTCGGAGCAGTGTTCCGAGAAATTTCCCACCTTCGAGAACCCGTGCCTCGCCTTCATCCCACTCCATCCCGTCCGCGCCGGGAAACCACTTCTCCACGTCACCCGGCCTGATGGATTCCGGAAAAAATTCATCGAGGCCCTTCGCACCGAAACGAGCGGCGACCCCTCGCGCCATGGCATCGCTGGTGAGGGTCGCGCCGCTGACGATGAGCGGTGAATCATGTGCGCCCAAACGGGTTTCGCTGAAGCCGTTCCATTGCTTCCAAAAGATCGGATCCGCTCTCACCTCGGCAACGTGACCCGAGGTATCGGCGGATCCCAGGAAGCTGGTAGCCAGCACCTTGCGGGCGGGATCCAGCAGTACGAAAAGTTCCGACGGCCCGGAATATCCGAGGATCTTCTCCGCCTGCGGCCAGGTGCTTGTGGCCCAGCCTATCGCTTCTCCTTCGTCGTCCAGCACCGGATGCAAGCCCTCGACCGGATCGTCTAGAGTCTTTGCGTCCGGGAGGAAGTTCCGTGTTTCGGAAAGAAGGACCTCGGGCGGAACGGATTTCGTTCTCCCGATTCCCCAGATGCAGGGCGAGCAAGGCGGCGATGATGAGAAGCAGACGGAATCCCCCCAGCGCGGACTTTTTCAATCGCCTCACCGTGTCATTTCGCGGCTGGCGTTTTTTCAATGAATTCGCGCAGCTCATCGGTGCTATTGAAGCGTTTGTCACCGGGCTGACGCCAGAGATTTTTCGCCTCCGTCAGATGATCGTGATACACGTCCTTCGGCAGGCAGTCCTCGACGATGCACAGCGCGGCGGCGCGGCCGACGGCGACTCCCATCATGCCGATGGTCTTCATCACCCGGATGGTCCCGAGAGCCTCGCGGTCGACGCTGATGTTCCGCCCCGCCATGAACATGTTCGGCACGTTGCGCGAGTAGAAGCTGCGGTACGGGATGGGATAACCGACTTTTTTGTCGACCGCGCGGTCGTGGACCGCCCTTGAGATGAACGGATGCTCGGGCAGGGCTTTCTTGTATTTTTCCTCCGGGAAATGCAGATCGATGGACCATGTGGTGAGCACGATGCCGTCGTCGAATTCCTTGCCCTCGCGTATGTCCGCTCCGGTCAGCACGACCTCGCCGAGAAGCTGCTGGGTCTCCCGGGTGCCGCCGATGTAGGCCATCCAGGTGAGCTTCGCGGTGGAGTGGGCTTTCGGATCGCGCGAGGTATGGGCGCTGAAATTCTTGATCGCGTTCCAGGCGGAGAAATTTGCCAGCAGATTGTAGTCGCGGGTGATTTCGAGTTCTTCGACGGGATGCTTGTCGAAACCGCTTTCCCAGAACCACTGGGCGTGGCCGTCACGCGGATACGGGAAGTCCTTTTCGCCGAATTCCAGCATCCAATCCTTTTCGGGAAACGGCTTCGCATCGCCGGTTTTCGCCCACGTCCACATGTTGCTCATGCCCATACGTCCGCTGTCTTCCATGGTCAGGTCCGCGCCGGCCCATTGGCCGATGAAGCCGTGGCCGGTGCAGTCCGCGAAAAGGGTGCCCGGGATCTTGCGGAGCTTGCCGGTGGCTACTTCGAGAACGTTTACCGAAGCAATCTTATCGCCATCCATCTCAAGTCCGTACGCGTGATTGCCAAGGTAGAGCGTGATGTTTTCCTCGGCTTTCACGACTTTCTCCTTTTTGTCGTCGACGAACTGTTCGGCGGCAGCGGGCGAGGCTTTCGCCTGGTCTTGGATCTCCCTGATGATGTCGTCCAGTCCATATTCGCTGGGGGGCATGTCGCCCATGGCCCAGACGCGCACTTCGGACGAGCCGTTTCCGCCAAGCACTTCGCGGTTCTGGATCAGGGCGACTTTGATACCCATTCGCGCGGCGGAAACGGCGGCTCCAAGTCCGCCGTAACCGCCACCTATCACCACCAGATCGTATTTTTCCGTTTCCTCGATGCCTTTTGGCACGCCTGCGATATCCCACTTCAGGCGGTCGTGGAGACCGGCTTCTTCCGGCGGGACGAAATCCTCGTCCGAGGAAAATAGAATGGCATCGACCCTGCCGTCGAATCCGGTGAGATCGTTGAGGGAGATCTTTGTTCCTCCCTTTTTCAGAGCCTTGCTACCGGCGAGTTCCCAGCTCCATTCCGGCTTCTCCGCGCCGAGGATAGCGCCGAGTTTTCCGCCACCCAGCGAGAGGGTGAAGGTGCCGGCGGACGAGGGACGTCCGATGCGCTTGCTCCAGTCCAGCGTCCGGACCCAGACCCTGTATTCACCGTCTTCCGGGATCGTGACCTCGGTGGTGGCATCCGCGACAGGTTTGCCCAATCCATGCGCGATCAGATATGGCGACCCCATGGACTCGATGAACTGGGTATCCGTTTTCCAGCCGCCTTTTTCGGAAAATTGCTCTGCCTCGACGAGGAAGGAAGCGGCGTGGAGTTGGGTGACGGCTAGGAAAGGAAGAAGGAACGCAGGTTTCATGGAAGTGCTTTTAGGGAATGGTCTGAAACGTGGATTCCGACACGGAAATTTCAGGATTCCTTCATCTTCTTCCTCTGCCGGGCTTCGCGGAAGAACGATTGCAGCAGCGCGAGCGACTCCTCCCCCATCACTCCGGCCGTAACATCGCAGCGGTGGTTGAGTGGTGGGTTCGCCTCCAGCAAATTGATCCAACCGCCCGCCGCCCCCGCCTTGGGATCGCCGCAACCGAAGACCACCCGCTCGGGGCGGCAGTGAACGATCGCCCCCGCGCACATCGGGCACGGTTCCTTCGTCACGAAAAGAGTGCATTTCTCCAAGCGCCAATCGCCGAGCGCCTGCTGGGCTGCGGTGAGAGCAAGCATTTCCGCATGAGCGGTGGCATCTTTCAGAGTCTCCACCTGGTTCCACGCCCGACCGATGATTTTCCCCTCGTGCATGACCACCGCGCCAACCGGGACCTCTCCCGCGGCGTAAGCTTTATGAGCCTCGCGCATGGCCTGGCGCATGAAATGGTCGTCGCTGTGGAGGTCGATGATAAGGTCTTCTGTCATGGGAGCGCGGGGTTGTAGCGCGGTCTGCATGAACCGACAACCCGGCAATCGCTCAGATCGCCACAGGACATTCCGGGACGCTCTTCAAAATTTCCTCACCGTTCTTACGTTCCGCGACTTCCAGATCATATATGGCCTAGAATCGATTCTTCCTACCTATCTTGCACTCTCTGTTGCGAAATTTACGTGGGCGAGACGCCCACGCTCCATGTTTTTCCTTCCCATCCCCGGTGGCCGTGCTTCGTTTGTCGCGTGATTACCAAGACTTATCTCGACCGTGTGGTCGCCCCTTCCCTTCTGGCCGCCGATTTCTCGAAAGTTGGCGAGGAAACTACCCGTGCGATCAACTCCGGGGCGGATTGGCTCCATCTCGATGTGATGGACGGGCATTTCGTGGACAACATCTCCTTCGGACCCGCGATGGTCCAGACAGTCCATGCATCCAACGACATTTTCCTCGACGTGCATCTCATGATTTCCCGCCCGGATCATTACCTCCCCCGCTTCATCGCGGCAGGCGCGGACTGCATCACCGTGCATGTGGAGGCTGAGCACGATGTCGCGGAAACGCTCGAGCGCATCCGCGAGGCGGGTTGTCTCGCCGGACTCGCCCTGAATCCCGCGACCCCGTTTGAAAAAGTGGTTCCGTTCCTCAAAAACATCGATCTGCTGCTGTGCATGACTGTCGTCCCCGGTTTCGGCGGACAGGCGTTCATGGAGGACATGATGGCGAAGGTGGAGGCAGGTGCCGCGTACCGGAAGGAACACGGCCTTTCCTATCACATCGAGGTGGATGGCGGGATCGGCGCTGACACCGCCGCCATCTCTTATGCGGCGGGTGCCAATGTCATGGTAGCTGGCTCGACGACCTTCGGATCGAAGGATATGGCGGCTGCGATCACTGCGATTCGGGAGGCCTGAGAACGTGCCCTGCGGATTCCGTTTGAAACAATTCCCGCGATCCTCTAACTTTTTCTCATGGCGAAAAAATCCGGCAACGAACGAGTGGTGGTCAGGATCTTTACCTACGGCATCCAGCCGAAGATCTGGCGCACGTTTTCCATCTCCACTTCCGTCAATTTCCTCCAGCTCAGCGACGCACTCCAAGCGGCGATGGGTTGGGAAAACAAGCACCCGCACGAATTCCGTCATGGAAAGGGCAAACGCCTGGTGGATGTGATCGGCCCCGTCGGCCTGGCGGATCAGACCCTGGGTGACTTCCAGGACGAGTTGAAGCTCACTGTCGCCGATTACATGGGACGCAAACGCCTGCCGTTGCGTCTGCTCTACCGTTACGATTTTGCCGACGAATGGATCCACGAGGTGGTTTTCGAGAAACGCGAAGAGGGTGAGGAAGGACACAGCGGACCGAAAATGATCGCCGGGGAACGTGCCTGCCCCCCGGAGGATTTCGGCGGATCCTTCCAGTATATGCAGGCGGCCGCCGGAGAAATCGAATGGGCGCATCCGGGGTACGAACCGGAGAAATTCGACCCGACCGCGGTTGATTTCGAAGCGAAAGCGACCCGAAAAAGAAAATGAGGAGATTGGCTCCGTACCGGCTCGGGGCCACCGCCCTTGCCGCAGGATACGCAGTCAAAAGATCCAGGTCCTCCTCCTTTGGGTATCGAGCATCGGGTCCGGGTTTCGCATTTCGAAAAAGAGCGAACCTGGAGCCTGCGCGGGCGACACGCTCTTCATCGAATCGGAGGGGCTGCCTCGGTTTGCGATTCCGTTGCGTGATATCACAAATGTCCGGCTCGCTTACGAGCCGACCCGGATGCAAACGAGCCGATTCCGCTGCCACCTTTCCAACTCGGCGGGAAAGGTAGCGACCATCCAGAACGACCACTACCGGGGTTTCGCCTCTTTCGAGGACAGAAGCAAAACCTACGGAACTTTCCTGCATCGGTTGATCCCACGGATCGCTTCGATCAATCCGCCATGTGAATTTCTTAGCGGAGTTTCCTATCCACGCTGGATCGCCAACGCTTTGTTCTTCTTCGGAGTATTCGGGATACTCGCCGTGCTGATGTTCATCATGTTCGCCGCCATCGGGTGGCTGGTGATCGTGAAACTGGCGATTGTCGCATGGTTCTTCCCCACCGCGATCCGCTGGTTCATGCGAAACAAACCGGCTCGCTTCGATCCATGTCGTATTCCTGAGAATCTGTTACCACGACCGAAGCAGGAATAGCGACCCGGGCATTCCTGCCCCGGACCCTGTTTTCCGCAGGGCGTCCTTACCTATCCAGCCAAGTCCTACTCCTGCTCTTCCGCAGGTGGGCCGGTCTCGAAACGCATCAGTTCCTCCACGAAGGTGAGCGGGACGCCCCCGGTCTCACCGTTCCGGTTTTTCGCGAGAACCAGTTCCGCCTTGCCCTCCAGCGCAGCGCGTTCCTCGTCGTTCTCCGCGTAGTATTTGTTCCGGTAGAGCAGGCCGACAAGGTCGGCGTCCTGCTCGATCGAGCCGGATTCCCGGAGGTCGGACATACGCGGCACACCCAGCGATTTCCCGGTCCGCCCCTCCGGCCCCCGGTTGAGCTGGGCCAAAATGAGGATAGGAAGATGGAGTTCCTTCGCCAACGCCTTGATGCCTCCGGAAATTTCCGCGATCTCCCGCTCCCGGGAGTTCTCCGCCTGTTTGGTGCGGGATTTCATGAGCTGGAGATAGTCGATCGCGATGAACTGGATGTCTTCGTCGCGCTTTTTCCGGCGGGCTTTCGCACGCAATTCGTTGATCGAGATACCAGCGGTATCGTCGATGAAAAGCTTGGAGTCCATGATCTGGCGGCACGCGTTCTGGACCCGCATGAGTTCGGGTTTTTTCGGAGTATAGCCGCGTGAAAGCTGGGAGACGGCGAACTTCGCCCGCGCGAAAAGCAGACGTTGCACGAGCTGGGCGGAGCTCATCTCGCAGGAAAAAACCATCGACGGCTTGCCTTGGTCCAGACAGATGTTCTCCACGATGTTCATCATGAAGGAGGTTTTTCCCATCGAGGGACGGGCCGCCACGACGAACATTTCCCCAGGCTTCAGACCACCGGATTTTTTATCCAACTCCTCGAATCCGGTGCTGATGCCGAGCGAAACCTTCTCTTTGGAAAGCAGCATCTGAAAGTTCCGCATCACCTCCTCCACCGTCTGCTTCAGGGTCTGCGCCTGATTGGTTTCCGCGCTTTCACGGATCGCGAGAATCGATTGCTCCACGCTGTCCAGCAGCTCCGGGACCTCGTCGGGAGTCTCGTAGGCCTGCGCCACCGCTTCGTTCGAGCTGCGGATGATCGCACGTAGGACGAACTTGTCCTTCACATGCTGGAGGTGATGGCGGAAATGCCCCGGACTCGGCGCATAGGTGTAGAGTTCCGTCAGATATCCCGGCCCTCCAACCCGCTCCAGCAACCCACGGTCTAGCAAACGCTGCACCAGCGAGACAAGCTCCACCTCGGTTCCGTTTTCGAACATCTCCGTCAGGAAACCGAACAGGGTCGAGTGGTTCGGAAGGTAGAAATGCCCCGCGGTCGAGTTTCTCTTCAATCGCGATCGCCATGTACTCCTGCGGATCCTGGAGCATCGTGGAAAGCAAGGATTTCTCCGGTCCCACGGCATGCGGGAGCGCCCGTGTGACATCGTCCACCGGAGCCTCTTCCTCGGGACGTTTCTGGGAAAAGAGGTTCTTGCCGGGTGCTGTTTTTAGTGATTCCGCCATGAGCGCCGCAAGGTTTGCCACCTCCCCCGCCCCTTCGTCAACCCGGGGAAGTATTTCGAAGTGAAATCGATGCAAACAACTGTGAACAACCTCGGAGTCCGGAGGCTGCTTTTCGCCTAAACCCGTGGCGATGCCAGCAGATCCTGATAGACCCGGGTGGTCGCTTCGAGCATGTGCTCCAGGGAAAACATGCGGGGTATCGCCTCCGGGAAGATATCGGTGAAAAGCGTTTTCCTACAGACCACGGCGAGCTCGGATTCGTCTCCGGGAGTGACCAGACCCTGCGGAAAGACGGCCCGCAATTGCTCGGCCACTCCGCCATGATCGTAGCCGACCACTTTTTTCCCCAATGCCGCAGCCTCCAGTGAAACCCGCCCGAAAGCTTCGGGGTCATGCGAAAGCGAGAGCACCAGATCCGACACCGCCATCACCTCCCTGACATCCGGGCGGTGGCCCAGAAACGTGATGTCGCCATCAATTCCGAGCTTTCCGGTCATGGTCCTGAGTTCTTCGAGGAAAGCGGTTTTGTGGGGATGGGTCTCGCCGGCGACGAGTCCGTGGACAGGCACTCCGTCCGCCTTGAGTCCCGCGATCAGGCGCAGGAAATCTTCCTGACCTTTCCAGCGGGTAATCCGTCCCGGTAGTAGAAGCACCGTCTTCCCTTCCAGTCCCGGATGCTCCGAGCGCCACTTCTCCATCCAGGCTCCCGCAGGTATGAAACCACGCGGGCACGCCTCCGCCGAGACCCCGCGATGTATGACGGTGATCTTTCCGGCAGGCGTGGCCGGATAGTTCTTCAAAACGTAATCCCGGATACTTTCGGAAACGGCGATCACCCGCTCGCCCCGTGTCATGACCTTGGAATAGAGATTCACCGAATAGAAGCCATGCACGGTGCTGACCAGACGGGGACGGGTAGCGGGATCCATCTTCCGCCAGGCGAGATAGGCGATCCAGCCGGGCACCCGCGAACGGATGTGGACGATGTCCGGCTTCTCCTTGTCCAAAAGTTCGCGGAAAACTCTCACTTGAGAAAGCGTGGCGACACTCTTGCGATGCACCGGCATCGCGATGTGTCTGGCCCGGAGTTCTCCAAGCGCTGTCACCTGCCGGCCTCCGTTGGAAACGACGAGGGCTTCGTGACCGTTTTTCACAAGATGGGCCGCGACCTCGAGCGTGCCACGCTCGACGCCTCCTGAATTCAGCTCGGGCAGTGTCTGAAGAATCTTCATGGCAGGGAAATGACTGGAACAGCCTTGGCACGGCATGCGTTGCGGAGCTCCCTCGGACGCCCTGTGGGTGAGGATGAAATCCAACGGCAGCACCTCGGAATCGTCGATCGCAACCACCCGCTCAGCCACATCTCCGGGTGCCGCTCCTTCTTTCACCGGATGGCGGCGACTTACTTCCGCAAGCCAACCGGGCACGTCCCTACCGGGTTCTGCCGCGATTTCATAGATCACATCAGGATGCATCCAGTCATGGGGCGGGCACCATTGGATCGGCGTTCCGGCAAGCCAGACCAGAGCGCGGTGGGGCTTGGCCCCGACGGCGGTTTCCTTGCCCAACCAATCGCGGATCGTATGGAAGCCGAGGTAGGTTTTCCAGCGATCCTGCAACCAGAAAACATCCACGGGGCCTTCGCGCATGGCGGATTCCAGCGCACGCATGCAGTTGACCGTCGAAAATGGTTTCGAAACAGGAACGAACCTGGCCTCCCACTTACCGGGAGCGACCGTGGTCAGCGAAAGCGCGAGCACCGTGCTTTTCGAACGCCGGGACAACAGACTGGGGAGCGGGCTAGCCCGTGTCACACGCCCGAAAAACTCGACCACCTCCCCGCGGAAACCCACCCTCTGGTCCGCGAGAATTCCCACGATGCCTCCCTGACGGAGAAAGGTCGCGACATGGAGCGGGTTGTCGTTTTTCGAAAACATGCGTGTCCCGTCGGCCTGACGCCGATCCAAAACCCTCTTGTCCAGGATCGGATTGTTCAGGGGGCGATAAAAGGCTCCGGCCCGGGTGTCTCCCGGGAACTGATGGATGAGGCGACTCAGCAACTCCCAGTTCCCCATGTGCGAGAGGAGCAGCACGACACCCCCTCCGTCCGCGAGAACATCTTCCAGTAGCTCGCTGTTCTCGACACGCACTACCTCGCCCAGCTCTTTTTTGGACAATTTGGCAGTGCGGGCGACAGAGAAGAGGTTCGCTCCGACCCGACGGAAACTCGCCTTGGCCATCTGCCGGATTTCGGGCAAATCCATCTCACCGGCAAATGCGATCCTCAGGTTCCGGATCACCGTTTCCCGGCGTTTCCCCATGAATCTCCAGGTAAACCCGCCTGCCGCTTCTCCCAGATAGAACACCCATCGGAGGGGCAGGTAGGCCATCAATCCTTCGACCACCGCATAGCCCGCTGCCTCCAGACTCCATTGCCAGGATTTCAAAAGACTGTTTTTCCGGCTATCGCTCAAGGTCTGCTGATAAGGTCTGGGGGAAACTCATGCAAGCCTCATCAAAACGGTGAAGCTCCACCCCGAGCGGCCCGCCAGCATCAGGAAACTCCCTCTCACAGCCCCATTTCTTTGGCCAGCGCTTCCTCCATCGCCGCCTCGACCAGACGCGCTGCAGCCGCTTCGGTGGCGGTGTCCAGCTTGCTCACCGCCGCTTTGAGTTTGTTCGCTGATTTTTCAACCATCGCCGCCCTCACCTCGCGAGCGGCGGCATCGATTTCATCCCGCTCCGCGTCCTCCACGAGTCCCTGCGCGAGAATCATCTCCACGGCGGGCAGAAGCTCGTCCGCTTTCATCTTCGCCTCGGTGAAAATACGCTCCGCCATATCATCGAAGGCATGCTCGACGGATGCGCTGACCATTTCCTCAACCGCAAGATCGTCCACGTTCACCGCGCTACTTTCAATGTTCAGGACCGTGTCCTTGTTGGTCGTCGTGTCGCGCGCCAGCACTTCGAGAATGCCGTCCGCATCGATTTTGAACTGCACCCCCACTCTCGCCTGACCTTTCGGAAGCGGCTCCATGAGCACCTCGAACCGGCCGAGTTCCCAGTTGTCCCGCGCCATCTCACGCTCGCCCTGAAGGACCCGCACGGACATGGATTTCTGGTTGTCCGCGGCATTGGTGAACATTTCCCCGGCCTTGCACGGGATGGTGGTATTGCGCGGGATGATCACGTTCATCAGTCCTCCGAAGGTCTCGATTCCGAGACTCAGCGGAGTCACGTCCAGCAAGACCATTTTCCGCAGGGCACCGCTCATCACTCCGCCTTGGATCGTGGCACCCAGAGCGATCGCTTCGTCCGGATGTTGGGTCAGGTCCGGTTCGGTTTGGAAAAATCCCGCTACCGCGCGCTGAACGGCGGGCATACGGGTGCTGCCGCCGACGAGGACCACCTCATCCAGATCACCGACTTCCAGGCCGCTGTCCAGCATCGCCTGACGACAGCAACGGATCGTGCGCGCGATCCAGGCCTCCGCCATCGTTTCCAGCTCCGCGCGGGTAATGGATTTCTCAAAACTACTAGATCCATCGTAAAAAGGCACCCGTATGGTGACTTCCTCCTGCTCGGAAAGGACGCGTTTGGCCCGCTCCGCCTCGGCGGCGAAAAGCACTTTGGTCGCCGGGGACATTTCACCCAACTCCCCGCACATGCGTTCGAGGATCATGGCATCCACGTCATCGCCACCCAGTCGGGTATCGCCGTGGGTGGAAAGGACCTGGAACACGCCGTCCTGAATTTCCAGAACCGTCAGATCAAAAGTCCCGCCGCCGAGATCGTAGACGGCCACCCGCAGCCTGTCCTTCTTCCCATCGTCGAGCTTCCGGTCCAGGCCGTAGGCGAGCGCGGCGGCGGTCGGTTCGTTGATCATGCGGACCACCTCGAGGCCTGCGAGCTTCCCCGCCCTCTTGGTCGCCGCGCGTTGGCCGTCGTTGAAATACGCGGGCACCGTGATCACCGCCCGGCTCACATCCGTCTCCAATCGCCACTCCGCGATGCGCTTCAACTCCTTGAGGATTTCCGCGCTCACTTCTTCGGGCGTTTTCCCCAGATCCCCGAGAACCTGATCGGTACCCATCAAACGTTTGACGCTGGTCACTACTCGCGCGGGATCGGTCGCGCGCCTACGCGACGCCTTCCGACCGACCTCCACCTCGCCGTTTTTCCCGAACCAGACGGCACTGGGGATGATGCGCTTCCCCTCCTCATCCGCAAGCAGGATGGGAAAGCCCGATTCCACCACACCGATCGCGGAGTGGGTGGTGCCTAGATCGATTCCGAGGATCATCTGATATACCGGTCCGGTCCCCTAAGGGATACCTAAGGGATACGGAAAATCTTGCCGTTCGACGGATCTTTCGCGAGCTGGCCGGTCTTGAATCCCTCCACATCGATCACGTTGTATGGAGCGTAGGGACTGAGAACCTGGTCGGCACGGGTGGTGCGCTCCGCCACGGGATAATCATTGCGGGTAGGCTGGCTCGGTACCGTCGGAGCGCCCGGGTCGATGTTCGGATCGATCCTCGGGGCACGCGGGTCCGGCCGCGCCTGAGTGCCGTAGGGATCCGTGCGAGGGCGGTCGTAGCTACGGTAGGGATCGTCGTTGCGAGTGTCCGGGTAGCGGTCATTGGCGAGTATGCGGTCTGCTTCCGGGCCATACGGTCGGAAATCCCTCGATACCGGCGGATATGGCGGAGGCGGCTCGCAGGATACCGCGAGGATGGTGGCGATGCCGAGGGCGGCGTATTTCAGTAGAGTCATGAGCTTCGGACGTGGTCGGTGGATTTGTATTCACCCGTGCCTTCGCGAGGCCAGCAGGTGTTTGCAAAGAATAGCCAGTTTTTTCGGTTTTGAAACAGAATATCGACGATCGAACACACGGAACTTGTCCACCCACATTTTCCTGAGGAGTTCCCGGTAGATTTCCGCCATGATGCGGGCGGGCAGCAGGGCGTCGCGGTCGATCTCCGGCATCACCTTTTCGGCTTCCTTGAAATAATGATCCGCACGCTCCGCCTGGTAGGACATCATCGCAAGAAAGCGCCCGTCATAGACTTTTCCGACCAGATCGCGTTCGGAATACTGGAACCGCACCATATCGTTGACCGGCAGATACATGCGCCCGCCATTCGCGAGATCCTCGCCCACATCACGAAGGATATTGGTGAGCTGAAGAGCGTTTCCGAGATACTCCGCATACTTATCCGAATCTTCGTGCACACAGCCGAAAATGCGGGTGCTTACTAGACCGACGACGCCCGCCACCTTCCAGTTGTATTGCGAAAGCTCGTCCCAGCTCCCGAATGTCCGCGGTTCAAGATCCATCCGGCAGCCCTGGATGATTTCCAGCGGCCATTCCACCGGCACCCCGCGCCGCGCGATCATTCCCGCTACTTCGTTCCCCAGCTCATCGTCGTGGGAAAAACCGTCCCGCAGCCCTTTCACCCAAGCGTCCAAGCCCGCCCGGCGGTCGCGCTTCGGAACCATCGGATCGTCTGCGAGATCATCAACCACCCGGCAGAACGCGTAGAAAATTTCCATATCGCCCCGCCTCTCCTTGGGAAGAATCCGGAGAGCGAAGGCCAGATTCGATTTCGACTTCCGGGTGATCTCGGATGCGGCAGACACGGAAGGGGGGGGACGGAGACTACCGGATGAATCCCCAGTGACCGGTCGTGATCGGCCACAGTACCGAAGGCGGCCGGGCCGACCAGATTGAATTCCTTGACCGTGCCCCAGTAGCGGGAGTCCAACGAGTTTCCGGTGTTGTCACCCATCGCAGCATATTCGCGGAAGTCGGGTTTCGCGTTCTCGCCGTCCAGTTTCAGGACATCACCCGGTTTTTCCAGATAGATCCGGCTCGTATCCGCCGCGCCGTTGCGACGCGCCAGCTGGTATCCCCGGTGGCTTTTCTTGAACGGTGCCTTGCCCTCCGCCACCCGACGAATGCCTGGCTCCTGAGTCACTTTCCCATTTACCAGCAGGTCGGGTTCGTTGATGGAAAGAGTGTCACCCGGCACCCCGACGAGGCGCTTGATGTAATGGGAACCTCCGCCCTGGGGACCGCTACGGTCCTTGATGCCTTTGATCCCGAGAGTTTCGAAAACGAAAACCTCCCCGCGCTTCGGCTTGCGGAAATGATAGGTGAATTTGTCCACCAGCACCAGGTCTCCGGAATCGATCATCCCCTCCGCGACAACCGCGCCTTTTTTCAGGACACCCCCGTTGCGGGCCGCATCACGCATCGCCTCGCCCAGGCCGATCTCCACACAAGGATTTGTCGGGGCAGGCAGGCGCAAGGGTTTCGAATTGAGGAAATGGATTTCCGAACGACTGAAAAAGTGCATGAACTGGGTATCGCGGATATCCGGATTCCCGCCCTGGCCGGGGGCCACCCGGCGGTCCTCATCGTTCACAACTTTCACATAACTCCTGCCCCGGAGCACGAACTCGATCATGCGCTGGGGTAGGCTCGGCCACTGCTCGGATGGCAAGGGCGTGCCGACGATCCCGTTCAGAGTCGGCTGCATGGATCCGGTGGGGATGCGGAACGGCTGGAGGTAGTAGGCACGCAGCCCGAGCGCGATCACGATCGCCACGAACATCACCTCCACGTTCTCCTCGAACCAGCTTTGCGGCTTCTCCCGGGGAAGCGAATTTTCACAAGTCGCCCGGAGTTGCTTGGATGCCTCGTCCACCTTTTCCTTGTCGCGCTGACGCACCGCCCGCACCAGATCCCTCCTCCGGGATTCGATCTCCGCCACCCGCTCCGGGGTCAGCAGATCTCGTTTGTAATCAACGAATTTCTTCGCCCCTTTCGCCAGAATCTTCGCATTTTTCTTCCAGACAGCCGTGAACATACGCGCGGACTCTGCACTTCGGCACGGAGCCGCGCAAGCACAGTTCGCAAGCTTGAGCCGGCCATCCCGCGTCAGTCTGATGGTGGAGTCGGATTAGTCAGATCCGAGTTTCGTTCCAGACTCGTCCACCGCCTGCAAATGGTTCGTATCCGCATCTTCCATCTGCCGGGCGAGCGTCGCTTTCATCGCGAGATCACGATTGTTTTTCACTTCCAGAGCGTGGGCGATCACCTCGGCGATGGATTTTGACGTGAGATGCTCGATCTCGGTTTTCAACTCGTCGACGGAAAGGGCCATGCTACTCGAATCCTAGCCCTTCGAAAGCGATCTATCAAGTTTTTACGGTCGCTCCAGCAAAAGGTGCAACACGTTGTCGGTGAAGGCAGGATCCGAGGTCATCGCCACGTGGTCGGTAAAAATGAAATTCACGTCACGCCAGGGAACCGGGCCGTTCAGTCGATGACCGGCACGAGACTTCGACCGGCGGTCAGCCAAGGCGGATCGTCTTGTGACAACCCCGTCTCCGGCAACGTAGTCGATCAGGATAGGTTTTCCGTCGTCGCCAACCTGGGCACGGCTGGCGGTGGATTCGGAATCGCCGACGAACGCATGGAAGGTGGTTCCGGCGGGCGGGTTTCCTTTTTGCGAAATAGCACGGCGGAACGCCTTCGCGTCACGTAGCGTTTCCGCGAGGTAACGGATGGCGATCCGACGTTGCTCCGCCTGGGAAGGGACATCCGGCAACAGCGTTTTCAAAACCTCACCCTGCTTCGGATCGGCGAGTCCCCACTGGAAACGCTCCCAGGTCGCCTCGGAAAAGGCGGGCAACGGATTGCTGTCCTTGTCGATCAGGGCGTCCAGGTCCGGAGTAGGTAGCAGCTCGTAGAGTCCCGGCATCGTCGCGATGACTGCTGGCGGGATTTTCGGAACGAATGCGGCCAGTTTGAAACCTTCCCGCAACTGCTGCAAGGGATAGACACTGCCGTCGTTCGGCGTGCCGACCATGATGACTTTTGAAACATGCTTCGCGCCCGCCCAGGTCACGGCCATATCCCCTCCCTCCAGCGACCGCCCACCGAACATCATATAATATCGTGCGACGAGACCACCCATGGAATGAGTGACGATATCGAACTTCACGGGAGCACGTGACCCGTGGCGACGCAACCGCTCCGCCGCCACGTATTTTCGTTTCTCCTCGATGAAACGCCCGAGCTTCACCGCGTTATCCGCCGAAGACTTCCGCCAATCGTAGCCGAACTGGAAACAAGTGTAATGCCCCGGCCCGTAATCCACGGGCAGCTTTCCGGCATGCCCCTCATCGGTATATCCGCCCACTCCGAATGCCTGGAGCATGGAGGAATACGCCTCGAATTTGAAATCCAGACCCAGGGAAACTTTTACCTTCTGCAGGGCGCCATCCGCGCGGACATCATCGCGACCGCCATCCATAGGGAGGGCCAGCGCCCGCATGCCTTCCGCGCTGCCGAGGTCCACCGCGTTCCCGCCGAACTCGCCCCAGACCACCCTGCCCTGCCCGTCCACGAGCTTCGATCCGAGCAGACCCGGGATGACGATCACCGGATTCCGCTCCACGTTCTCCTGACGCGCCGCCTCGTCGTAAATCCCCCCGAGATCCGGCGAATCCTGCCGCGAGGCGCACCCGGCGAGTAGCAGAATCACCCATAGAAATTTCACGGATCTCATACGGGAGATCCTTGGTCGCGCCTCCGGAGGTTGAAAGCGAAATGCCCTGGCTCGCGGAAATAGTTCGTCCGGGAGAAATCGGTTGGAATAGCATCCGCTTGCCAGGACTCGAAACAGGGTCCGGCTTTTCCGCGTTTTCCACGAATATCCCACTCCCTCTATCTCATGTTCTCTGCGATCAAATCATACACCCATTGGCTCCATGGAAAATGGCCCGCAGGCGGAGTCGAAAAGGCTCCCGAAACGAACGACGACGGAACCTGCAACCTCACGGGAGTGCGCATCGTCGGCGACCTCACCGGTATTCCCCTGCTCAAATTCTCCGCCGATACGGGTGCCAGGGCTGTTCAGGAAATCCAGGAGGAGAGCGATTTCAAAAAAGGAGATGGTGACGGAGACACGCTCGATCTCGCCATCATCGGTGCGGGCGTTTCCGGCATGTCCGCCGCCATCGAGGCGAAGAAGGCGGGTCTGAATTTCAAGATCTTCGAGTCCGCGGAAGCGTTTTCCACCGTCCGGAATTTCCCTCGGAAAAAACCGATCTACACATACCCGACGGATATGGTTCCCGCCGGCGATATGCGTTTCGAATCCGAGGTGAAGGAAGACCTGATCGTGGAACTCGAACGGCAACAGGAGGAACACGGTGTCGAAACGACCAAAGCGGCGATCACGAAAATCTCCCGTTCCGGCGGTAAACTGACAATCCACGGGAAGGACGGGGATTTTACCGCGCAAAGGGTCATCATCGCCATCGGACGCACGGGAAATTTCCGAAAACTGAACGTCCCGGGAGAGGGACTCGAAAAGGTTTCCAACCGCCTCATCGATGCCTCGAAGTACGACGGGAAAAAGGTGATGGTCGTCGGCGGCGGAGACTCCGCGATGGAAGCTGCCATCTCTCTCGTCGAGGAGGGCGCTACCGTGGACCTCTCCTACCGGAAAAAGGAATTCTCCCGTCCGAAACCAGCGAATGTCGAAAAACTGAAAGAGCATCAGGACAGTAAGAAGCTCACCCTCCACATGGGTACCAACGTGCAAGACATCGAGGATGACGAGGTGACGATCTGTGGCGATGACAACGAGGACAAGACCCTTCCCAACGACTACGTCTTCACACTGATCGGACGCGAGGCTCCGCTCGATTTTTTCAGAAAATCCGGCATACGCGTCACCGGCGACCGCAATCCCAGATGGTGGCTCACACTGATTGGTTTTTCGCTACTGATGGTATTTCTATACCACCTCAAAGGATATCAGAAAGTCTTTGGAATCGAAGGCACGAATCCTTGGCCACTGCTCCAGGGCAAGGGCTGGTTCCCTTTCAATATCGGCTTTTCGGAAGAGGGCACGGGCTTCGTGAACACGACCCTCAGAACAGCCGCCTCGGATCCCGGCTTCATGTTCGCGGCACTCTACACCGCGGTGATCATCGTCTTCGGCATACGGCGGATCAAGCGCAGGAAAACTCCGTATGTGAAACTTCAGACAGCCACGCTGGCATCCTTCCAGGTAATCCCGCTCTTTCTCCTGCCCTACGTGATCTTCCCCTGGATGGGTGCCAACGGCGCGTTTACCAACGGAGGATTCGGCGGATGGTTCGGCATGACTTTCCTCTCGAACGGCCCTGGCACCGAACCCACCCAATACTGGCGGGCCTTCGGCTTCGTCCTGGCATGGCCGCTCTTCATATATAACATTTTCACGGAAGCCCCGCTATGGGGATGGCTCGTTCTCGGATTTGTCCAAACCTTCGTCATCATCCCGCTCATCATCTGGAGATGGGGCAAAGGCGCGTATTGCGGCTGGATCTGCTCATGCGGCGCGATGGCTGAGACGCTCGGCGACCAGCATCGTCACAAGATGCCGCACGGCCCTTTCTGGAACAGGATGAACATGTTCGGACAGGGAATCCTGGCACTTTGTTTCCTCATTCTTGGAATACGTATCGTCGGATGGATCTTCCCGCAAACCGGCATCAACGCCATCGTGATGGGTATCTCTGAGAAATACTCACCGTTCTCCTACAAGTATATGATCGATCTGTGGCTCGCGGGAGCCATCGGATACGGGGTGTATTTCCATTTCTCCGGCCGCGTCTGGTGCCGCTTCGCCTGCCCGCTCGCCGCACTGATGCATATCTACTCCCGCTTCACCCGCTTCCGGATCTTCGCGGAAAAGGAAAAATGCATTTCCTGCAACGTCTGCACTACCGTATGCCACCAGGGCATCGATGTCATGTCCTTCGCCAACAAAGGCAAACCCATGGAGGACCCCGAATGCGTGCGCTGCTCCGCCTGTGTCCAGAGCTGCCCGACAGGCGTTCTCGCCTTCGGACGCCTCGGCAGCGATTCGGAACCGATCTTCGATACCTTGCCCGCCTCCCTGGTCCGGCTTGCCGAAAGAAGAAAAGCAAAGTAACCCGTCCCGAGTCACCAGACCCGCGCCCTCGCGCCCCCGCGGTTCAGATTTTCTTCCCATGCTCTCCGCCATCGCCTTCATCCTCTATCTGTTAGCCAGCCTCGGTCTCCTTTTCTACGGACTGAACTGCTACGTCATGCTGGCGCTTTTCGCCCGCCGAGTACGCGAAACCCGCACCCGCCACCACGAGGCTGAGAAAAAATGGCAGGACGCCCATCCGGCCGGGGTTGAGACGAACCTTCCGAAAGTCACCACCCAACTCCCGCTCTACAACGAATACAATGTCGCGGAGCGCGCGATGAGAGCCATCTCCGCCTTCGATTACCCGAAGCACCTCCACCAGATCCAGGTCCTGGACGACTCCACGGACGAGACGCGCGAGCGGGTCGATGAGGTCGCCGCGGAACTTCGGGAAAAGGGTATATGGATCGATGTGGTCCGGAGGGAAAAACGTAGCGGCTACAAAGCGGGTGCGCTCGCCGACGCCATGCCGCAGGCACACGGCGAGTTCATCGCGATCTTCGATAGCGATTTCGTTCCGGCCCCGGATTTCCTGAGAAAGCTCCTGCCGCATTTTTCCGACGACCGCACCGGTCTCGTTCAAGCTCGCTGGGGCCACCTGAACCGTGAGCATTCGTTTCTCACACGAGCCCAATCGGTCGGAATCGACGGCCATTTCGCCATCGAGCAAACGGCCCGCTCCGCCAATCGTCTGTATCTCAATTTCAACGGCACCGGAGGAATCTGGCGGCGGACAACGATCGAGGACGCCGGGGGGTGGACCGCGGATACCTTGACCGAGGATCTCGACCTCTCCTACCGCGCCCAGCTCCGCGGATGGCATCTTGAATACGTGCCGGATGTCGTGGTCCCAGCGGAAATCCCGGAAACCTACTCCGCCTTCAAGAGCCAGCAGTTCCGCTGGGCGAAAGGCTCCATCCAGACCGCCAGAAAGCTTCTCCCCACTATTTTCGCCTCGGATCTCAGGCTGTTCGCGAAACTGCAGACGGTCTTCCACCTATGCCATTACCTTGCGCATCCGTTGATGCTCGTCGTCGCACTTCTCGCCCTGCCGGCGCTGAAATTTCTCGGGGGGGAGATCCACACATGGTGGCTCGTCGTTTTCGCAGCTCCGTTGATCGCCTCCACGCTCGGGCCTACCGTGCTCTACACCATCAGCCAGCGCTATCTCCATCCCACCGATTGGATCAGGCGCGTGATCATGCTGCCGGCACTGGTGCTCGTGGGATTCGGCATCTGCCTGTCCAACACGCGCGCCGTCGGCGAGGCCCTGCTGGGGGTGAAAAGCGGATTCATCCGCACCCCGAAACGCGGCGACAAGGTCGCTAAGACCTACAACCCCGTCTCGGATATGATCCCTTTGCTGGAAATCTGCGCCGCCTTCTATTGTCTCGTCACCCTCGCCATCTACATCCGCAGCGGCAACCCCGGAATCGTCCCGTTTCTCGCACTCTACATCGCCGGCTTCTCGCTGGTCGGATTCTCCAGTCTGCGCGAGCAGATCACCGCCCGCGCCCATGCCCCGGAAACCGACTGACATCCGCTTTCTCGCGTGGCTCTCTTGCCTTGTGGTCGCCGGTATTGGCTGCGTCGGTTGGGCATCGGTTCCCGGCCTCGGCAGCTCACCACTACTCCGCGCCGGCCTCTTCTCCAGCCTCGGCCTCAGCATGCTCGGGCTGGTGTTTTTTTTCCCGAAATGCCCGCCACGCACCGCGACATCACTGATCGTTTTCCCGGCCATCCTCCTCCGCCTCCTGCTCTGGCCCGCACCGGTTTCCGACGATGTGAACCGCTACCTCTGGGAGGGACTCGTCGTGATGGATGGCGCGAATCCCTACAGCGCGCCCGCCGACAACGAAGCATGGTCCGATCGCCGCGATGTCATCTGGGAGGGCATGAACCATCGCGACCGCCCGACCGCCTACCCGCCCGGCATCATGTGGATCATGGCCGGGACCGCCGCCATCCATCCCGCTCTCGTCTCCTTCAAAGTTCTGGCACTCATCGGCGACCTACTGTCTCTGTTCGTCCTTCTGAAATTGCTTGAAGCACGAGTCGCGCCGATCCGCTGGGCCGGGTTCTACGCGTTCAATCCCGTGGTCCTCATCGCCTTCGCGGCGGAGGGACATTTCGACAGTCTGATGATCGCCGCGATGCTTGCGGCACTGCTTTCCGCCTCTCGGGAAAAATGGACCGTGTGGTTGTGGCTCGGTATCGCCGTTCAGGTGAAACTCGTGTGTCTCGTCCTCATCCCCCTGTTTCTCACCCGCAAGCTCCTCCACAGCTCGTTCGTCCTTCCCCTCGTCCTGCTACTTCCCTCCCTGCCCTTCGTCGCCGCCCTTCCGGATTGGCTGGACGGCGTGCTCACCTTCGCGGGCGGTGGTGCTTTCAACGGTCCCGCTTTCACCCTGCTTTCCGTGATCGGACTCCCTTCCGAATTCGTGCGCCCCGGCCTTTCCGCCTGCTTTCTCATGTCCGCCTTCGTGATCTGTCTATTTCGTTGGCGCGGTAGCGGACTCGTCGATTCCTGCCTATGGATGCTCTCCCTCCTACTCGCGTTCTCACCCATCGTACATTTCTGGTATGTGGCCTGGCTACTCCCGCTCGCAGCGCTCAAACCCTCCTTCGCGTGGTCGGTCGTATCCGTCACCATGGGCGGATATTTCATCGCTTGGTGGACACTGGCAAATTCCGGTTGGTGGGGATTCGGACACGGCATCGCAGCCATCATCTGGATTCCATGGGCGCTGGCCGGAGCGGCCCAGAACCGCTTCGCAGTCACCAAGCTGGCGGCACACAGGAAACGCGAACGTAATGCAAACATAGGGGCCCGTCCGCAGCCCCCCACCCTTTCCATCGTCATCCCCGTTCTCAAACCCGACCCGCCCCTCCTCCTGCTCCTGAATGCCCTCCGTCAAGCGACCGGCGTAGCTCCCGAAATCATCATCGTCTCCTCCGAGGAAAAATCCTTCGAATTACCCGAGAAACTCGTCACCGCTCCGAGAGGCCGTGGCAACCAGATCGCCGCCGGCATCTCCGCCACTTCCGGAGATTGGATACTCATCGTCCACTCCGATAGCACCCCCCGCACGGACTTTGCGACCGTTCTTAAAAAAGCCATTTCAGTCCACTCTCAGGCGTCCCTCCTCGTCTTCGGCCAGCGCTTTGACAAGCAATCCCCCGGCACCCTCCTCATCGAGGCGCTCAACGAACTCCGCGTCGTTTTCGGTGGAGTCGCCTTCGGGGACCAGACCATGCTCATCCGCCGCAGCGCTCTCGAATCCGCCGGAGGCTTTCCCGCGCAACCACTCATGGAGGACGTCGAGGTCAGCATGCGCCTGGCCACCCGCGGCGATGTCATATATCTAGGCCGCGAATGGATCCTTTCCGCGGTGAAATGGCAGCGGAAATACACTTCCAGGTTCCGTCTCGTCATCCGGCTCGTCGCCACCTACCAGCTCGCCCGTTTCCGCAGCCGCGCCCACGCTGCCGAGGTTTCGAAAAGGATGTATCGGGAATACTACGGCTGAACACCAGGCACGAAAAAAGCCGGACGGAGTTACTCCGCCCGGCCATGAATTTCAGCTAAATATGGATTACTGGGATTTCACGCGATTTTCCTGGTCCATCTTTTTCGCCTTCGTGCCGTTGCTATCGGTAGGCTCCGCATCCATTGCTTTCTTCAACTTCTGCAACTGGGTCTCCGCCCCGTCCGCCACGTCCTCTGCAACTGCCTCGATGTTGTCGGCAGCCTTCTCAACCGGGTTTTTCTTCGTCCCGGCCGGTGCGGTTGTGACATTCCCGAGATCATCACCCTCCACACCTGACTGCTTCGGCATATCCGCCTTGTCCTTTTTCATCCCCGGCTTGTTTCCGTCCTTCGCTTTCATGGCTGGCATACCGTCCTTCGAAATCCCGATCACACCGGCGGCAATCCGGTCACCCGCGTTACCCGTAGGCTGACCTCCGTCATCCTCCTTCGCGTGAATAATCACTGCTCGCCCGAGGATTCCCATTTTCCCGCTGTCGAGTTTGAAATTATCCACCGTGATATCCAGCGATGCGTTCCCCGAGTCGTCTGCTTTCAGGTTTCCAAGATCGCCGGAATGACGCATCTCTTTCGAGGGAAGCGCGTGATCGTGATCGGCTGGATTGAAGTGCCCGCCTGCGCTGGTGCCATCCGCCGCACCAAGATCGCCGAACTCATGCACGTGGAATCCATGCTCCGTGTTCGGCTCGAATCCTCCGACCTTCGCCATCACATGGACTCCCTCCGGAACTTTCTCAAAAACGACCGTGCCACTGATCCTGTTGTCTCCCAGGCCGTGGACAACGGCCACTAGTTTGGTGAACTTCATCGCTCCCGGGCGCATGCCTTTGTGCGGCATATTCTTGCGGGGCGCTTTTTCCACTTCCTGAGCGGTCAGCGGGGCGATCGCAAGTGCGGCGAACCCGACGGAAGCAAACAATGTCTGATATGTGAACTTTTTCATAGGCTTCACAGAACCGCAAATTCCATACCATGCCCGAAAAAGCCCGTAGATGTTAGATTTCTTGCGCCACCTACGTCCACCGCACCATGCATACCGCATCGTCACCCTCTCATTCTGCGGCGATCCTCACCGCCTCCAGTCCGAGAAACAGCGGGAACTCCTCCGCCGCCCGATGTTCCGCCTTGCTGAACGGGCCGCTCTGCGATCTCCGGTGGGAAAAAAGTTCCGTGCACGCGGTCACTCCGAGGCCAGCCCTACCCATCGAAGTAATCACCTCCGCCAGCGGTCTGTGGTAGAATACAGTGCTCTCGTCAGTCCCCAGTCCCGGCCTCGTCTGGATGCCGATCTTCGAGAGCCTTTCCGTACTTATCCAACCTGCGGAACTGGATCTTCTGGTCCGCATCCCAGCCCCAGTGACTCTCGCGCGGAATCCGGAAGCAGGGATGCATCATCACGATCGCCACCCGCCCGCCCGGCTTCAGAGCGGATGCCATGTTTTTCATCAGCCCCTCCGCATCCGGCACATCATGCACCGCCATCACGCAGGCCGCCGCATCGAATCTCCCGTCCGCCCAGTCGCCCGGCACGCATGCATCCGCCCGTAGGAATTTCGCGTTTGCCTCCGCTTTATAGCGTTCCTTCGCCGCAGCGATCAGCTTCCCGCTCGCATCCACCCCCACCACCTCCCCCGCTTTCGCCGCAAGAAGATGCCTCACCAGAACCCCTTGCCCGCAGCAGACATCCAGCACCCTCTCGCCGGGAGAAATCGCCAGCGAATCCATCACCGCAGGCAGGATCACGTTGCGGTGGTAATCGGATCCATCCGCCCCCACCAGCTTGTCATACCAGCCCGCGACCCCGTCCCAGCCCTTCTCCTCCACTTTCCCGCCCGGTTTCCGGAAAGTTCCCTGCGGACGCCCCCCTCCCTTCCGCTGCGGAAATTTCCCACCCTGCCTGTCACCTTGCTTCCCGTTCCTTCGCGGTCCTTCCATGCCCCAGCGTATGGCCCGGACCGACCCTTGCCAGCCAGCATTTTCCGCTAGCAGGGTGAAACTCGCGAACTATCATTCCGCCATGACCAGAACCCTCATCCCCGCTCTCGCTCTGTTTGGTGGCATGCTCGCCCCACTCTCCGCCACTTCTCACAAGCTCCTGTTTTTCACAAAATCCAGCGGATTCGAGCACTCTGTCATCTCTTGGAACAAGGGCAAACCCAGCCACGCGGAGAAAATTTTCCTCGAGCTCGGTGAGGACGAGAAATGGGAATTCGAATTCTCGAAAGACGGCTCGAAATTTTCCCCGGAGTATCTCGCCCAGTTCGACACCGTTATTTTCTACACCACCGGCGATCTCACCTCGCCCGGCACCGACAGGCAGCCTCCCATGACGGATGAGGGGAAACAGGCCCTCTTCGACTACGTCAGAAGCGGCAAAGGCTTCGTCGGCCTGCACTCCGCCAGCGACACCTTCCACACCGCCAACGAATCCAAAAAAGGCCCGGACCGCTACGCGAACCACGGTGAGGACGCTGATCCTTACGTCTGCTTCCTAGGCGGTGAATTCATCATCCACGGCGCGCAACAGAAAGCCACCAACAAGGTCGTCGACAACAAGTTTCCCGGCTTCGAGAAAGCCGGCGACAGCTTCGTCATGCACGAGGAATGGTATTCGCTCAAAGACTTCCGCGATGACCTCCACTGCCTTACCGTCATCGATGCCCCCGCCATGAAGGGCCCGATGTACGACCGCCCGGCCTACCCCACGACCTGGGCCCGGGCGGAAGGGAAAGGCCGCGTCTATTACTCCGCTCTCGGCCACCGTGAGGATGTCTGGACCAACGAAACCTTCCAGAACATGCTCATCGGCGCCATCCGCTGGACCACCGGCGAAGCCGATACTGAAATCCCCGCGAACATCAAGGAAGTCGCCCCTGGAGCCATGACCAACCCGGATTTTCCGAAAAAGGGCAAGAAGTAGGCATCCGCGGGCGGAGAAATTCCCCTTCCTCCGATGTTCGATGTTGGAAGTTCAAATTCCGGTGTGCAGGCTCCCGCCATGACCACCCCTCGCATCCTCGACGGCAAAGCCGTCGCCGCCACCGTCCTCGAAGAATGCCGCGCCGAGACCGCCGCGCTGATAGGGAAAGGAATCACCCCGGGTCTTGCTGTCGTTCTCGTAGGGGACGATCCGGCGTCCGCCGTCTACGTAGGTTCCAAGACCCGCACCTGCGCGGATCTCGGCTTCCACTCTCCGAAGATCGTTCTTCCCGGTGAAACCACACAGGAAGACCTTCTGAAAGTCGTCGCGGAACTGAATGCCGACCCCACCGTCCATGGCATCCTTGTTCAGTTTCCTCTGCCGGAACACCTCGACGAATCCACCGTCATCCGCGCCATCGATCCCGGCAAAGATGTCGATGGCCTGCACCCTGAAAACGTAGCCAAGCTGGTTCTGGGAGATCCCACCGGCTTCGTCTCATGCACCCCCGCCGGCTGCATGAAGCTCCTCGAAGTCTCCGGTGCCGAAGTCAGCGGAGCGGAAGCCGTCGTCATCGGGCGCTCCATGCTCGTGGGGAAACCAGTCGCCATGCTGTTGCTCGCGCAGAACGCCACCGTCACCATCGCCCACTCCCGGACAAAAGATCTCGCCGCCGTCTGCCGCCGTGCGGATATCCTCGTCCCCGCCGTCGGCCGCCCTGATATGGTGAAAGCAGACTGGGTGAAACCAGGCGCCATCGTCATCGACGTCGGTATCAACCGCATTCCCGATTCCACCAAAAAATCCGGCACCCGCCTCACCGGGGACGTCGCCTATGCGGAGGTTGCCCCCCGCTGCGCCGCCATCACTCCCGTTCCCGGCGGAGTCGGCCCCATGACCATCGCCATGCTGATGAAAAACACCCTCCAGGCAGCCCGCCAACAAAGCGAATAGTGAGGGAAAGGGAGCTGGCGAAAATTCCGGGTTCCAGCCACCACTCACCTTTTACCGCGTATTCCCTGGCTGGAAATCTTCCGTTTTCAGAAAAACACGCCGACCAGAAGCTCACACCCGCCCGCGGAACCACCCGGTAATACTCGCCCGAGTCTTCCTGGCCGGCAGCACCTCGTGCCAGAAATCCCCGGCCAGAAAGCAGACCAGAGTTCCCATCCGCGGCTCCACCGTGACGAACTCTCCTTCCTTATCCCCCGGAGTCGTCCACAGCTTCAACTCCCCGCCGTCCCCCGGTCTCCAATCCGGATTCAGGTAGAGAATCACCGTCACCAGCCGGTCCAGCGACTCCCGGTGGCGGTCCAGATGCGGCTTGTAAAAGCCACCCTCAGGATACACCGCGAAATGCCCTTCGAAATCGAAAAGTCCCAGGAAAAGGTTCTGGTTCAGCTCCATACGCAGGTCCTCCAAGCGCGCCAGATAGCTCCGCTGGCAACCCGTCATCTCTTCCCGCAGCCACATCACATGGTCCGTCCGCACATCCTCGCGTATCACCAACCCCACCCCACGCCCCACGCCCGCGCGGCGAAATTCACCCTCCTCCCACGCTCCCAGACTTTCCTGCGAAAGATTCGCCGCCACCTCAGCCTCAAGAAATCCCGGTAGGACGCACCACCCGTCCGAGCGAATGTGATCGACCAGTTTCTGATAGGGCGTGGATGGCTGGTCGTGCAGAGGCGTGAACCCTAGGTTTTCAACCCCGGACCTCAAGAAAGAACCGAGACAACGGACTCATTTTCTTCAATACCTGTTCACCCGCCACTCCTCGTACATCGACAACTGCTGCTCATACGGATATCCGGCGTGCGAGGGATCTTCACACAGCCACTCCTGGAAACTATCCGGCCCCGCATTCACCATCCTCCTCTTGATTTCGATCCCACCCATCCGGGAAACCATCTTCACAAAGCCTTCCCCCCGGTACAGGAAATAGTAGGCCAATCCCACGTATGCAGAGAAAATAAAGACAAGCGGTTTCAAAGCCACCGATACCAAGCTCCCCGAAACACCCAACCCGAACCCATCCATACGGCTCGAAGAATAGAGCAATGCGATCACCGTCCCCACCTTCACGATGGCAAACCAAAGGAACACAGCCCCGATCACCCGGGTAATCACCCACACCAGCTCGTTTTTCGAAATTCCTCGTTCCACGGTCTCACATTGAATTCCCGTTCAACTCAGTCAAGCCTCGTGACGCCCCCCCCGGTCTTCCACTGATCCCTGATCACCCGGCACCAGCCACTCAACAACCTCACCATGATCTACCAGAACCACGAACACACCGACCTGCCCACCCCGCGCGGACCCATGCGCACACACATCTTCCGCCCCGTCGCGGAAGGAAAATACCCGGGCATCATCCTCTACTCGGAGATCTATCAGGTCACCGCCCCCATCCGCCGTGCCGCCGAGTTCCTCGCGGGACACGGATTCCTCGTTGTCGCCCCCGAGGTCTACCATGAGTTCGAGCAGCCCGGCACCGTCTTCGAGTATGACAAACCCGGCACCGACCGCGGCAACCAACTCAAAGCCACCAAAGAGATGGCGTCCTTCGATGACGACGCCGCCGCCCTCGTGAAATTTCTCAAAACCCACCCAGCCGGGACCGGCAGGATCGGCGCGCTCGGCATCTGCCTCGGCGGGCACCTCAGCTTCCGCGCCTGTGTCACGGAGCCGGAGATCGCCGCCGGAGCGAGCTTCTACGGGACAGATCTGCCCCAGCGCTCCCTCGGAAAAGGCGGGAACGACGGCACCCTCGACCGCGCCGCCGAGATCCGCGCCGAGATGCTCATGGTCTGGGGCCGCCAGGATCCCCACATCTCCCGCGAAGGCCGCCGCGAGATCTACGACGCCATGACCGATGCCGGCCTCACCCACTCCTGGCACGAGTTCAACGGCCAGCACGCCTTCATGCGCGATATCGGCCACCGCCACGATCCCGAGATCGCCGCCCAAGTCTGGTCTCTCACCCTCGCACATTTCACCCGCCTCCTGAAGTGATGGGAAACAAAGAGGCCGATCCGAACGTCAGCGCAGAAGAGCGCATCCCCGGTTTACTCGAAATGGGTCTCTGTTTCCCGCGCCTAGCTTGGATACCACCGGCGTCCGCCTCCCCTATTACCTCATCCTACTCACCTACCTCGCCACCCCCTTCGTAACTCGGGTGCTTTTCATCAACTACCTCGCCCGCCGGAAGGCATTCCCGGAACTACCCGTATCCGGTGACAACCACCAGTCCCACAGCGACTCTCGGAGTTCTCCAAGACCCTGATTCCCAAAGAATTGCATTGACTCCACCAGCACGAAGATGTCATTCCTTACACATCCTTTTACGAAAAGAACCAAACAAACCCATGAAATCCTCCGTTCATTCTTCACGCGCCCTCCGCACCGGGCTGTTTCTAAGTCTCGCCTCCGCAGGGCTTTCTCACGGGGCCGTTCTTTATACCATTTCCTCCTTCGATCCCACCGACGCGGCGGCGAGCAGCTCGACCACGGTCCAGTATGTCCCCGGCCTGGTGGCCATCACCACGGTAGCGGGATTGACGGGAACCACCGCCACACAGCTCAACAATCTCCAGACCATCAATGCGAATGCGAGCACAGGTCTCGCAGGTTCGCGCTTCCAGAACTCCGATAGGGATGTCAACCAGACCAACGGAACCCTGATCTCGGATACCGCCGGTTTCTTCCAGTTCGGTGTTTCGGGTGGAATGAGCGCCATCACTCTCACCAACCTTACCTTCAACGCGAAACGGGCCACAGGTGACGCGACATCCGTGCGAGGCTACAACATCACCGCCTCAGTCAACGGTGGTGCCTACAACGCGCTCGGATCCGGGAACCTCAGCGCGGACCGTAGCGCCGCCCCGTTCAACACCGTCCCCCTCTTGCTCACCGGCGCGCAGTATCAGAATATCAGCTCCATCGATTTCCGCGTCGCCAGCACTGGCGGCGGCATCGAATACGCAAATTTCACTCTGAACGGAGCCGTCCCGGAACCGTCTTCCGCTCTGCTCTTCGTCCTCTCTGCATCCAGCATACTCACCCTGCGCCGCCGCAGATAGAAACCAGGCACCACTGATTTTATCGAAGCTTCCCTCCACCTACTCCCCATGGTGGAACCAACGAGTTGCCGGTGTAGCCACGCCGGCTCCCCACTGCAGCCAGACCGATTCCCACCAGCTTCCGTTTCTTCATCGCCTTCCCGTAGCGACAGACACCGAAGCCGATCGTTCCGATAACAAAACCTTCGGGTATTTTGAAGGAACTGAACAATCGGACTCGAGTATGATCCCCGATTCCAAAAGAAAGAGCAGTTCGAGAATCCGCTTGCCAAAACCCGTCCCACCCGACCATCTTCCCGCCCCGCTACAGCGCGCTTAGCTCAGTGGTAGAGCACATCCTTCACACGGATGGGGTCGCAGGTTCGAACCCTGCAGCGCGCACCAAGCTGCCACCCTAAGAAAAGAAACATGTTGGTTTCCTGGGGATGAAGGCGGTTTCTAACCTGAACCTGTGGAGTGGCAGGACGGGAATTTCCCTGTATCGCTATTCACGTCGATGTAGCAGGTGCCGCACAGGATCTCGGATGTGGTCCGGCTACTTCCCGCTCCATTGCCTTTCTCGCTACTTCTCCTGGTCGGAAAAAGGAAACAGACAGGATTTCGGGATCACTTCGTGGCGACCGTCAGGCCTCTCCCACCAGAGAACCGCCTTGGCGGTGGAGTCTTCCTCACGGTAATACAAGTGTATCGGAACCAGCTCCCCCGCACTGAGCTGGATGGGAGTTCCCGGAAAGCTGGTCGATTCCTTTCCGAACCAAGTCTTCTCCTTGAGAACCTGCTTTCCATCCACAGTTACCTCGACCCTGTCCTTCGGACCGATATCCATACCGAAGACATATTTCCCCGACTTCTCCGGCAGGACATATCCCTGCCACTCGATGTTGAACCAATCATCCCGTTTTTCCGACAACAACCCGTGACCATCATCGCCCCAATCGAAATCGATCCCGGCATCCAGGCGGCGGATCGGCTCCGGTCGTGAATCGTTCGGTTTGAGGTGGTAGAGTCCCGTCAGGCCGGTTCCGGAGTTCAGCCGGACCGGACGTGGTTTCGGTATCTCGGGAAGCTCGGCGGGAAGGTCGAAATAGTCTCCCGGGATGACTTCCTCGGCCAGAGAATCGCTCGACCAACGCAATTGCACTCCCGCTGCTTGCTGCCTTTTTCGGAGATCCAGCCGGAACTCCACCTGAAGACCCGCTTGCATCCTTACTGGAGTGGAGAGTCGACGGTTCGCATCCAGATCACCGGTTTCCCGGAATCTCTCTGACTCAATCCAGGTATCGAGAATCAGTTCTCCACCCACCCACAACCTCACCCCATCCGCGCTATCTACGGCAAAGGTGGTGGGTTCGGAAAACTCAGAGCGCAGCCTCCCGGTGAATCTCACGGAATATCCATCCACCGGCAACTCGGGGACGGGCGGCAGGTTCTTCCAATCGACATCCACATTCGGCCGCATCCTTACGCGCTCGGGTTTCCCCTCGCAATCGCTGTCGCCAAAATAGGCTGTGGCCAGTCCCACTCCATGCCCCAGCACCCTGGTCCCGAGTGCAGTGGATTCAAGAGTGTCCGGTTTCCGTGCAATATCCCGAATGCCCTCGGCGCGGACTTTGATTTCACTTTCGGGATCCAACGCAGAGACTTGGAGCGTGACGGAGCATTGACCCGGATCGAGCTCGATCTTTTCAACCGAAACTCCTGACGGCAAAGTATAGTTTCTCGCATCCGTAGCTGACACTGAATCGACCGGCTTGCTGAAGACAACATGCACTCTTGGAGGCTCGGCGATGGCGTGGACTTCACGCACGCTTAGCGCTACATCGTCTTTCCCGGTGAGGGATGAAACGAGGGCCGGCTCGGAGCGCTGGAACGCTCCGTTGACCGCGAAGACTTCATATCGGTATTCCATCTCATCCGCCATCAGTTCGTCCGTCCAGGCCGTCTCTTCGGTCCACGCGAGGTGTTCGCCATCCCGCATGATTTCGTAACCGGTCATGCCGCTCTCCGGATCACTGGAAGCACCCCATTCCAACATGATCTTGAACGGCCAGGTCCCCTCGCCCGCCGTGGCGGTCAGTCGCGAGACAGCCGGTGGTGGGGAGGCATCGGAGCGGGTATTGGATAGCGTGAGCAAGTTGGTAGTCAGACGTGTTGTCCGCAGCCAACCCTCGCGTTCGTCATCCATCGTGACACCCGTCTGAGAGCGCAACCCGGTCATAGCCACCTCACTGTCGTGATTGTCGATGAGTCGCACAAGATCGACGTTTCGCCATGACAGCACACTGAACAATTCAGTGCGCGCGCCGTTAATATTGCGGAGCATTGCGTGACGGTTCTTCGCGGACTCGTGGTCCACGCCCATGATGACCAGCGAACCGCCGTCGTTGCGCGCGTAAGCCGGGTTGTCCGGGTTTTTAAAATAGGGATAGCTCGCCTTGCCCCACGTCGGATCCCACAGGCGCACCCAAACCTGCTGAGGCCCCTTGATATCGTAGATGGCACCGTAGTCCTGGAAAAACGCTTTGCCGCCGGTGACGGAGTTCCGGTAGCAGATCCCATCACCGAGCTGGAATACGAGGGAGTTTTCCGCAGCGTGATCGCAGGTCCCCTCGACCGACAGGCGATCAACCACCACCACCGGCTGACCTTCCGTCACGCGGATCATCACGGGCTCCGTCTCCCCGGCGAAGCTTCCGTGGTGCGGCCAGGCTCCGCTCACGTTGATGGGCTGGATCACACTGGGGAATCCGACAAGCCTACGTACGCTGCCGCCGATTTCCAACGTGCGCGAAATACGGTAGACTCCCCGCGGGAAGTAGACTGTGCTCAGATTCTTTTCCCTCGCCTCATCGATCGCTGCCTGGATTGCATCCGTATCGTCCTTCTTGCTGTCCGGTCGTGCGCCGTGCTTCACCACACTCACCCAGTTCACGAAATCATCACCGGCATCCCAAGGCACGGAAGGCGTGTTCTCGATTGGCAGATTCAATGTGCGCCGCGTGGAAGGAAACAATTCCACTGCCTCGCTACTGGAGTATTCCGAGATCTGCTTCTCGGCGATCCGCTTTGAATTCCGGGTATCATCCAGGGCGACCCCGCAATTCTTGAAACCGATATTCCGCACCAGCAGATCACCCGCGTTTCGAATGCCCGTCGAAGAACCCGAACCGGTGATCATGCTGTCAAGCAAGGTCACACTGGATCCGGATTTCACATCTAAAGCAGGAACTTCGTTGATACTGCGGAGATCTCGAATCACCGCCCCGTTGCCCCGACAAATCATCCCTGCTTCCAGCTGACCTTTCATCGTGACGTGCTCAAACGCCATCCCTGGGTAGATACCGCCGAATTCGATACCGTAATCGAATCCCACCACTTCCACGTTCCGCACGGTGGATAGCCCCGGATTGTTTCCATCACAATCGATCCCGCTCACACCCGCTCCGGACGGATCTCCGGAAATCACCCGCATATCGCTGAGCGTGCCATGATTGCAGGAGATATAGGAAATGCCCGAGGCCCCGGGATTCCCCTTTCCCGTATCGAGAGTGAATCCGCCGAAGCGATAGACGAACGCCATGTTGCCTTCCTTCGTTCGAAGCATGTGTTTCGCCTGCTTCGGGTTATCGAAGCCCGGCGATCCGTCTTTCAAACGTAGAATCGTCTTGTCCCTGCTCTGCCCCTGGATGGAGAGAAACACTATCCAATCCCTGTGTCCCGGCCCCCTGCTGGTGAGCAAAGTATCGCTGATCAGATACGTGCCATCGGGGATGTAGAGCACCTGTCGATCCCGGTTCGCGGCGATCGCCTTCTGAATCGCCTCGGTGTCGTCAGTCACGCCATCACCTTTCGCGCCGAAATCCATGACATTCAGCACGCCGGAGTCCGGCGGTGGCAAATACGGGACATCCTCGTCGGCACGAACCTGTCCGATCTGGAGACAGAGCACGGCAAGACACGCAACAAGCGGATTTTTACGACACTTTCGGTTCATAAAAGGGAAAGTGGGGTAATCCCGACGAGCTGCTCAAGGGCAATCGCCATCTCCGGGCTAAAGTCCGGGTGAGACTACCGCTGGTGAGAATACCTGCGACTTCTTCCTGTGATCCGCGCTTTCCGATGTTGGATGATCCTCAATGGTTGCACCCAAGTCGGTGCCTAGGACTGACGTGTTCTCGCACGTCTGCCGCCGGAGTTCGGAAACTTGCAAAAGGATAAAGACTCAGGTTGATTTCCGGAAGCTCTCCGATCCGGATCGATAGGGCGGCGGAAATACCCGCCCGAACCCGGGACTTGAAGTCCCTCTTAGTCCAGAACGGGATACAGACAGCGGGTAGGCACGATCTGTTTGGCGACCCCGTCAGCTTCCCAGTAGAGTTCACAACGGGCATTGCCACCCGGCGCGGTCTGATACTGGTCCCGGAAGAAAACGTGCAGCCTGACGGGTTGCCCGGCGTTCAACCGGACCTTCCCACTGGTATTTTCCCCGCGTCTCGTATCCCAGTTCTCGATGGTGAAAAGTGTCACTCCGCCAACCCGTGGAATCATCTGGTCCCAGTCGTCCGTTTCTCCGGAGAACGTATATTCCCCGGTAACCGGCGGGATGATCCAGCCCTCCCACTCGATGCGGAAATAGTCGACCCGCATCCCCGGGAACGGAGATTCCATGCCCCAGTTGAAATCGATCTCCGGGTCCAGACGGGTCCGGGCGCGCGATTTCACCCAGAGGTCCATGAAGTAGGCATTCAGACCCGTGCCGGAATCGAGAGCTTCGAACTCGAATGTCGAGGAATCCGATGCCAAGGCATTGCCATCCGCGGATTTCAAGTCTCGGACCCGCAAGATATGGTCAGTTCCGACCGAAAGATCGCGGACGCGGAAATTGACCGTGTGCTGGTCTGGCTGCAACTCGGGAGAATCCAGGGATGAACCT
This sequence comes from uncultured Verrucomicrobiae bacterium, assembly GCA_963729485.1. Lineage (GTDB taxonomy): Bacteria > Verrucomicrobiota > Verrucomicrobiia > Verrucomicrobiales > Akkermansiaceae > Luteolibacter. Next base: position 932,395 of record CAVSNV010000007.1, on the reverse strand, counting down.
TTGATCGCATAGGATTCCAATTGAACCGCCTTGTCCGCGTCAAGCGGCTGATTGAAGACCACCGAGAGCTTGTCTCCCACCGCTTGGGCCGATTCCACACGCAAAGGAAGTCCGTCCGGCAGATACAGGCATTCGGGGGCCAGCTCCCGGTAGTCCGGCTCTTCCGGAGTGTGCCAGAGCAGACGCATCTGTGTCTGTCGCCCGTCCGGCACATATTCCACCCGGAGATCGTAGAGACGCCCAGCTACTAGGAACGCCGTATCAGTTTTCTCACCATCGATCCAGAGGTTCGATTGACCGCGCCCCTGGCGGACGAACCGGTAGGTATTGCTGCGATCCATGCGGACGCGGCCGGACCAGCGGATGGAGAGGTCGCCGGGTTGCATTCCCGGCAGCGGTTGCTGGTCCTCCCAGTCCTGGTCGATCCGATCGGTGCGTCGCCACGATGGCTGGCCCTCGAGATTCTTGTTGCCGAACAGCTCCATCACAAGCCCGTGTGACGGGTTGGAAACGGTCACCTCGAGCGGGCGCTTTGCCAGAACATGCCGAATCTTGGATTGATCGTGAATCCCCGCCACCTCGATGTGAACGTTGTCATCCGCCGTCATTCCCCGGGTTTCGACAGTGACCGTCCGCAGGTCTTTCTCCAGACGCACTCCCGTTACTTCCACATCGGGCGAAATGGAAATTACGTCTTTAGAAACCGAGCCTTCCGCGACCGGCTTGTTAAACGTCAGATGCAAACGCTCGCCACGGATCTGCCGATAAGCCACCGCGTCGATGATCTCCAGCCCGGCATTGTCGGCCGGAGTCATGGTGCTGATCTTCGCAGGATCCGAAATTTCCATCGCGCCGTTCATCGCCCGGACCTCGTAATCGCATGTTTCACTGTCTTGCATCACCTCGTCCGTCCAGCTGTTCTGATCGGTCCAGGAAAGTCGTTCTCCGTTGCGCCGGATTTCATAACCGACGGCGTCGTCAGACGATGCCGTCCAGTCCAGTTGAATCTTGAAAGGCCACTTGCCGGAAGGGCCGGATGCTCTGCGCCCCACCGGTGCGGCGGGTTGTGATTGATTCACCAGCGGATTGGCAACGAACAATGAGATATCTCTACCAAACGCGCCGGAGAAAAGTTCTCGTGAATAGCCATGGCGTTCGTCCGTCGCAAATCCCGGGTGTCCGGTGCAGTAGGCGGCTACCGACATCTGCGAATCCACGTTCAGAAACGACGGGCGCACCCAAGGCCGGTGATGGGAGCAGGTGACTCCACCGAGAATTTCAGTCGCCGCTCCGTTGAGATTGGTTCCGATCGTAGAGCAAGATTCGTTGCGCAATCCCAGCATCAGCAACGTGCCTCCGTCGTTGCGAAAGGCCACTTGCTCGTAGACGTTGGCTTGGGCCCACTGATTTCCCTCTAACAACAGTTGTCCTGTCCAGTCATCGAGAAACACTTTCCCGCCCGGTACTGTGTTCCGGTATGTCATGCCGGATCCGTAGCGGAAGACAACCGTGTTCGGAGCAGCGTGCTCCACGAAAGCAGTGTTTCCCCATTGGAATCCATCGATCTCCATACGCTCGATGACCACCACGGGGCTGCCCGGTTCGATCCGCAGAATCGGCTCGCGGATTTCCTCGTCCGTAGGCAGCCGTCCGCCAGTTCCCTCGTCATTGAGCCACTGGGAAAGCTCTCTGGTCGCCATCAACTGTGAGCCAAAGCCGATTATGCGCCGTACGCTTCCATGGACCCGCACCGTCTTACCCAGTCTGTAGTTGGTTTTCCGAGGAAAATAGACCGTGTGCTTCGCTTCCTCCGCCGCGTGATCGATGGCAGCCTGAAACGCATCGGAACACTCCTGATCCGGCTTCGCACCGAAGTCCTCCACGTTTACCCAACGCGAAAAATCTGTATCCCAGGGCACATCGGGAACGACTTCCCGCGTGAGGTTGAGAGACCGCCGCGTGGAGGGAAACAGCTCCTTGACCGGTCCCCATACACGTTCCTCCACCCCGCCTTTCACCAACTCTTCCCCCGCCTTGACGGTCGCCTCATATCCTATGGATCTCACATTCCGCGCGAACAGTTTGGCTTCATTCATCACGGCAGCCTTCCCACCTGTCGATTTCAGATCCGCGTCCACCAGCGACATGACCGAGCGATTGATCACGGCCGGGACACCATCGGGTTCGTCCGCGATCAGACCAACGAGGGAGAAAGCGCTGGCTTCATGAAGTACGCCGCACTCGCTCTGGCCCCGGAGTCTGATGTTTTCCGCCACGATGTTCGACCAGAACCAACTCTCCAGATGGATACCTTTCCGGAAACCGTGGATCTGCACATCACGCATCAGGAACGGACCGTTGTCACCATGCCCTACATAGATTCCGGCGACCCCTGGATTTTCCCGATCCTCTGAAAGCATGCGGACGTTGCTGATCGACCCGCCGTTGCAGGAGATCATGTCGATGCCGATCGCACCGGGATTCCGCTTGCCCACGATCAGCGTGAAATTGCTGAACCGGTTGCGAAACGACTCGTTGCCCCGCTTGGTGGTGATGACCGGCTCCGGCTTTTCCCTATTTTGGAAAGGCCTGCTTCCATCCGCCAGACGAATGGTCGTATTCTTCAAGCTCTGCCCCTGTATGAAAATGCGGTTGATCTCCTGCCCGTGATCCCCCTTGTCTTTTAAATTCAAGCTATCGCTGATCAGGTAGTCACCGTCTGGAAAGTATAGCGTGAGATTCATTTCCAGATGCGATATGGCGGCACGAATCGCGTCCGTATCGTCCGTCCTGCCATCGCCCGTGGCCCCGTAGTCCATGACATTTAAAAACTGCGCACCGTCCGGAAAAACCACGTTTTGCCCGCTTGCTGTCAGTGTCCCCGATACTGTGAACACAAGGATCGAATAGGACGCGCACTTCAGGAGCGCCGAGCCTGCCTTGCGAAAGATACCTGCCACATAGCCGGGAAATTGTTTCGGAGTCGTCATTGTTCGGAATCAGTTCTGAGGGAAAATTTTGGCGAGCTGATCCCGGCGGTCATTGTCGCCACCGGATCCCGCTATCGGGGAAACGCTTATTTTCCAAAAGAACAGGCTGCGTCGATTTTTTCACTCCTCACAAGGACTATTGACCGTTCCAGACCAAAGTCCGGGGGGACTGCGAATCACGCGAAAACCGAGATCCGGACCCGCGGGGTACTACTGGTGATGACGAACCGAAACATGAGCAACAGATCGAATCGATTGTCGCAGTCGGCACACCTTTGGGCGGCTTAGACCGTATACCAAAAGCGCGTGCGCATATCATCGTGGCTGGAGCGTCTTGCTCCAGGCCGTTCCGGGGGAATCCTGCCCCCGGAATTCAAATTGACGACGGACTTTTGACAAACGGTATAGGTCCGCCAGCCCATTTTGCAGCCTCGCGTAAGATCCAACGAATCCGGGATGCTCGGAAACTTCTTCGCCCGCGCCCGAGGCAGGCCGGAAGGAAAGCCCTTCCGGGTCACCACCCGGACCCGGAAAAGCTGAAGAGCCAGGACGCAACAAACGCCCTGTCAGACATTTCTATGTCGACGCAGCAGAGCACCCGGCACCCGCCAGAGAAAGCGAGAGAGCGGATGGTTCCGGCACTGCAAGCGCATAGAAGACGAGGTCTTTCTGGCCGTTGCCATTGTCATCCAGAACATATGTCGATCCCGTAGGCTTGCCATTTGTGTAGGCCCTGCTGATACGGTCGCCGTCCGCGTAAAAATCGGTGTTGCCATTGCCAGGTCCGGAAAGCTTTATAAGACGACCCGTAGCTGACGTGTCAAACCCGAGCGCGAAGGCATAGGTGGTGCCTGTGGCTAGTGCCAGTGGGGTGGCCAGGTTGATGAAAAGATAATCTCCATTGTTGACTCTTCGGGATACTTAATGCGTCATTTCCGGAATTAAATCCAGCTTTCCGCAGGTGAACAGGATTCGGATACGGTAGTTGCCGAAGTTCCTGAAGCCTCTTGCCGCCGCCTTGATTGACTGGATCTTGCTGTTGAGCCCTCGCTCACCGCATTGGTGATGGGGTACTGGAAGTAGGTCAGAAGGCCTTCCAGATGCTTCTTGAGCATCTTGGCCACCTTCACCACGGGCTTGAGCTGGCTGCGGACTGCCCAGCCATACCAGTCGTCAAACGCCAGCTCCGCGAACGCCCGGTTGCGCGCCTGCCAGAAGCTTGTGAAGCTTTCCTTGATCGCCCAGGCACGCGAGGTTTTCAGGTTGCGCCCGCAGATCTTTTCGAGCACTCCCTCATGTTTTTCAGTCCGCGTGGCTTCGGATCGCAACACGCTGTGACGGCTGCCTGCAAGGATGCCATCCCCTTCCTTGAGGAGCTGCTTGTGTTCGGCACGGCGCACCTGGTCGACCGGCCCGCCAAGATAACAGCTCACATGGAAGCGGTCGTAAACCACCGAGGCTTTCGGCAGAAGGGCTCTGATCGCATTGCCGAAGGCTGGCCACATGTCCACGGCCACGGCTTTGATTTTGAAACGCCTGCAATAGCCCGGAAGCGCCTTGTCGATGAGCTTTCGGCATGCTGCTTCCGTGCGCTCCTGGACGACATCGAGGACACGCCCTTCGTCCAGATCGTTGAGCGCGGTGAGATAATTGTGGCCTTTGAGGAAGCTCTTTTCATCAATGCCGATATGCTCGACCCCGGAGATGTCGCGTCTGGCCGACCCTCGCTCCACGGCACGCTCCATGATGGCGTGGGCGGAGTCCCAGGACAGGCCGGGGAAGACGCGCCCGGCATCAAAGCTTCCGGCCATGCGCAGGACCTCGATGGCGAAAGCCTCGAACATGAGGGTGGAGCGCGAATGCTTGCCCGCCCAGGGGATGGCAACGGTTTTGACACCGCAATCCGGGCAGTTGCAACGCGGCACCCTGGCCCGGATGATGGTTTCGAAGTTCATGGTATCGAGGTGCCGCCAGCTCCGGACGGGTGCGAGATCACGCTGTGGAGAGAGCTTTTCACAATCCGGAAAAATCACCTTCCCCGAGCCATGCGCGATATCGATGACCACACGGTGTTGCTCCGTCCCGAGGTTGACTTTGGCGACCTTCCAAGGGGATTGGAGGCCGAGAAGCAGAGAATAGTGGCTGTTTAAAGATGGGGACATGCGCCCCACCCTGAAGCATCCATCGAGACTTCCGAACTCAGAATCCCTGCATTAAAACCCCCGAAGAACCAAGTAAAAAGAATTCGCTCTCGCGTAAAATCGAGAAAAATCTCTTGAATGGGACTTTTTAGGCTAACTAATTCTCGAAAGGGATATTACTAGGTGCGGACTAACTCCCCATTCTCCAAAGTTCCTTAGAAATACTCCGAATCAAACATGATACCTCCTTACTCATAAATTTATTTATTATCTACAAAAACCTAAAAAATGAATCGAAAATTAATTACTCATACACTATCGTTTATCGCAAATACGTGTCTATCCTCTACATCTCTACTCGCCGAAACTTGGCTCGGGATGAATTACCAAGGAAGTGACAACGCGACCTATAATAGCCAAATCAATAATGCCAACTTGAACGCGATCCGCACTGGCGGCAATTCATCCGGAAGCAATCTGGAACAAACCGCTCGAGTTAATGGCCATGTTGCACAAGGCTACCAGATTCACTGGTCAATCAATTATCGCGGAAATAGTCTTGATCCAGCAGGCACCAATCTAGGGCAACTAGGTGCATTGGACATCAATGGATCCACCATGCAAACTTGGTTCAATAATTACAAATCACGCTGTCAACAAATTATGACATCCTATCGCGGCAAAGTTGAATACTACATTGTCGGAAATGAACCTGATCTCCCTTACGACAACTATTCTGGAATTCCAGGCCGTCCTGACATAGCTACGAAATTAACACAGGCCATGTGGGAAGCCGCTCAAGCGGTGAAGGCACAATATCCTGGGACTAGAATCATTGTCGAAAGCTCGCCAACCTCTTCACCCGATACAACATATTTGCGAGATATGATCAAGACGCATGACGTCTGGAAATACTGCGATGTAATCGGAACTCACGTTTACTCCGACCAGATAGAAGACTGGCGCCTTAGAAAACCGTGGGAATGGTTAGCCGAAGACGGAGCAACTGGAGTTGGTGTGGTTTCAAGTGAAAGTGGCGTAAGTCGCGCTTGGAAACCCGCAAGCTACAGTGGAACGAGTCAACAATGGCAGTCTGATTATTTCAATATGTGGTATGTGAAAATGAAGGCCTTCGGCTACCGCTATGGAATCATGTTCAGTAGAAAAGATGCGCCAACGGGCTGGGGCTTGCTGGACGGAAGCAATCCCATCGCAGCTGAAGAGATACGCGATTACATATCGCAGTCCGGCACTTTAGTAAACGGAGGATTTGAAGCCAACAACCGGATCAAGAGCGACTGGGTTGTCGACTGGAATGTTGCGAGCGGGAACTGGACATCGAGCAAGTGTTATTTTGATGATCCCGGCGCTAGATCTGGGTCGCGCGCTCTACGCATTGATACAAGTTCAATAACTCAAAATAAATATGTGTACCAGGTCATCGAAAACCTAACTCCCGGTGTACCGGTCTCTATTTCATCTTGGATCCGGGTTGAGAATAGCAATTCTTACGCGGGCTTGTCCCTTATGGGATTTGATCAATTGGATGGAGATAAAAAGTCGACCACCGGACGGGTGAGCCCCACATCCTGGCAACAATATGAACTGACTGTCACTCCAACTAATCCTTGGGTAGTCGTCCGTCTCGCAGGCATCGGCGACAGCCAAGGTGATGTCTGGTTCGATGATATCAGCGTCTCCAGTGGCGGAACGAGTAGTCTAGCATCCTCGAATGATACCTACTTGCGTAGATCCGATGGGACTGCCAACGGAACCCAGACTGAAATTCTAGTCAAAGCCGAAACAGGCGTAGGCAACAATGAGCGACTGGGATTAATCAGTTTCGACGTGAGCGGACTCAGCCTGCCTGTGTCTGGTGCTACGTTGAAGCTGTCCGTCCTGGATCTCGGCGGTAATTACAGTTTCAAGCTGCTAGGCGTGAAGGAATCGAACAGCGATGAAGCCTTCTTTGAGACAAGCTTGCATTGGAACAATTCGGCTCTTACCGACAGTAGCGATGACGGTTACATTAATTCGGAAACCATCGATCTAGGGGATTTCTTCCTAACTTCGGGTGAATCTGTCGTCACATTGTCATCTCAGGCACTGACAGATTTCTTGAACGCGGACACGAACGGCAGAGTTAGCCTGATGCTAAGGCGCTGGACTAATGCGTCAGCAGTGTCGCGGTTCGCATCGAAAGAGCACGGTAGTGCAGCCGGGCCGGTGCTGGAGGTCACAGGGGGAGCCCGTCGAGTGAAGTTTACATCGAAGCCGAAAACTACAGCAATTCGACCGGGTTTTCTCCCATGGAAACCGCCTCTGATACAAGCGCCTCGGGCGGAACTTATATCCGCGTCTCCGATACCACCCCGGATGCTTACAACTCAGCTCCGGCAACAGGTTATGCGGAGTATGACTTCGATCTAGCTACAACTGGGTCGGTGGACATATGGATCCGCGCCCGAGCGAGCATCAGTGGGCCGATTGCCGATAACAACAGCTTTTGGCTGGATTTGTTCAACGACGGGCTGAGTCCAGTCAGTTGGAACGGCGTGATCGATAGCACCAGTTGGAAATGGTATAAGGTTTACACCAGATCCCTCAATTCAGGAGACTACTCGTTTCGAGTAGCTTATCGTGAGACGGGGACATTCTTGGATAAAGTATTTATCACGGCAAGCGGCTCACAACCGCAATAGCCTCAAGATGGGAGCCTTGCCCATCACGATACCGAAGGCCTCCTGCCACTTCTATACGGTGATGAAGATTTCCGGGTAGAAGTGGCAACGTTATGCAGCTCCGAGTAAGGCTTTCCATCGCGGTTCACGATTAAGAGGCATGCTGCGTGTCCACGGTCAGAACCATCTCGTCAGTGAGTCCGAGGCCGTTGCAGCCCTCGAATCGGGTAGTGGAAATGAAGCGGGCGATGCGCTGGTAGAGGGGCTGGCGGAGGTCTTCCGGGAGGCGGGAATAGAGTGGGAGGTTTTCCTCAAGGAGCGCGATCCACTCATCCTTGAAAACCGCTTCAACGGGTTCGCTTCTGCTGAAGAGGTCTTTGATTTTCTCCCAGATCATGGGGGGATGGTGGGCGGGGTGGATCTCCTTGGCAAGGGGACTCGCCGCCTGAAGGCACCGCTCCTTTGCGCGTCACTCCGAAAGCGTGGCAGCCTGTAGCCTTACCTGGCCGGCGAATTGGTTTGGCTCGTGGTCGAGGATCCACTGGACGGTAAGTTTCGCATCGGGGGATGCGGCTTTGAATTTCACGGTGTAGAGGGAGTTGAACGCGCCGGGGACGGAGGCCCAGTCCATGGCGCCCTCACCGGAGGAAAAGGTGGAAACGTATTCCGGGGCGGAGCCATCGGAGAGTTTCGCGACGAACCTGCCGCTGGCTCCGTTGATGCCACCGACGATCACTTTGAGCTGTACGCTCCTTTTCCGTGGAGGCGGGGACGGAAAATTCGAAACCATGTTTCACGTTGTTCAACCAGAAGCTGGTGTTGCTGCCTTCGTTGGTTTGCTTTTTCCCACCATCGCTCCATGTCAGGCGGACGCCCGCGCCGAGGGTGGCATCCATGTAGCCTTTGCCGGTGCTGCCCATTTCTGAAAACAGGCCGGGGCCGTCCTTTTTGCTGTCGAAGCTGTCCTTTCCATCCGTGCCCCATGCGATCCAATCGAGAGTGCCTTCCTTGGTGAGATTGATGAGGTAAGGGGCAGGCTGTCCGGCTGCGGTGAGAGTGCCTTCCGGTGCGTCTCCGATGACGAAGGTGCGGTCGGATCTGTCGTTGGTCTCGTTTTTCTCGCCGCCGATGCGATTGACGTCGTCGATCTGGGCGGTAAGGACGTGGGTTCCGGGCTTGGCTTCTCCTCCGACCGTTTCAATGGTGACGGTTTGGCCGGCGGGAATGGATTGCTCGTGTTTGGCACCGAAGCCGACCATTTTCCCATCGATACTGAACGTCATGGTGACAGGAGACGCCGTTGGGGGAAGCTCCTTCGCCGATGTTCGTGAGAGTGCCTTTCAGTTTGTATTTCCCATCGACGACCTCAGGAGCCTCAAGCGAGGTGACGATGAAGTCCGGGCGCTTGTCTGGAGTTTTGATGACCGTTTCGGATCGGGCGGACATGTTGCCTGCTTTATCGACGGCCTGGACGGCGTAGCGGTAGCCGAGACCGGGTCGGATCCATGCGCTAGCGTCCTTGAACGAAAGGTCGTTGGTTGCGGTGAGGAACTGGTCGTTGCGGAAAACGAGGTAGGCGGCGAGGTCTTCGTCCGGGACGGCCTGCCAGGAGAAATTCACTTCCGTTTCGGTGGCGGATCCGGCGAGGCCGGATGGTGCGGCGGGGGCGGTGGTTTCCCATTTTGCGCCCTCGGCGGGTTTGAGTTTCACGATGGCGACGGATGACGGAACCGGAATGGTAAGGCTGCCGTCAACGATCTCCGCAGCCGTCTTGTCGTAGACACCTTTGTCATTCTGGTGAGGATTTCCGCAGTCTGCTGGAGCGGGGTGGAAATTTTCAGGGTGACGGGAACGGGCGTGTTGTGGATGTCGCGTTTGTCGGGCTGCCAGAAATTCTGTTTCTCGTTCCAGATCAGCAGAAGCCACTCGCCGGACTTTTTCTGGAGGGTGAGGGAGTGGATTTCCTTGGGGGCATCCGGCATGGTGAACATCAGGGCGCGGGGTGTGAAGTCGGTGCCGCCCTCCCATTTCAGGGTCTCAGAATTCCAGTCGGCGTCTTTGATTTCCGCGAGCAGATTTTTCAGGGCGAAATAGGACGGGCGCTTGGTTTTCAGATCGCTTTCGAGAAGCCCGTAGCCATCCGCGTTGTGGATGGCGAAGAGGTAGGCGCGCCGGACGCCGTGGTTGAAATACTCGGTGAGGAGCATGGGGATGTTCAGCGCCTGGGCGCGGAGGGAGCCTGTGGTAAAAGTGCCGTTGGCCTTGTCCGCCTCGACGTTGTAGCCGCACTCGGTGGGGACGAAAGGTTTGATGGTAGCGCCGTCCGGGTAGATGTTGTTGAAGCGGGTGAAGTTCATCAGCAGCGAACTACTAGGAACACCGTAGCCCTGGTAGGAGTGGACGTTTCCGAAATCGAAAGAGTTGTGCGGGCGTGCCTCGCGGTAGTCCGAAAAGATGGAAGTGTAGGCGATGACGGGGATGTCCTTTGTCGCGGGATCGGCTTTCAGGGATTTGTAAACATCATCCATGAAAAGGGACGCCGCCGCCTCGTCCGTGCGATCCTTATACTTCAGATTCAGATTTTGCCCAAACTTGTTGTTCACCTCGTTCGGCCCCTCCACCTCGGCGATGGAGCCGGGGAGATACTGTTTCACTAGTCCCGTAATTTCCTCCGGCACCGATTTGTTGTGATCGATCAACATCATCGCGCGGGCACCGGTTTCCCGGTACACCTTTTCCACCTGCTGCGGCTGGTCGGGGAGCGTGAGCGCATATTTCAGCGGCATGCGGTAATTGCGGATGCCGAGATCGTAGAACACCTGGGGATCAAACGTTTTCCCCGCACCGTCCATTGACCCGCCGACGTGGACGCCGGTCTTGATAGGCGCACCGCTGATTGCGACGAAGTCGGAGAAATCATTGGCGCGGCAAACTGGCTGTTGGGCCAGGAGATTTCCGGCAAGGGAAAAATAAAGAATTGCGGAGAGGTTATTGGACATGATGGTAGGGAAGGGGACGGTATGCGAGGAGGCGGGTTATTTGCACTGGAATTTCCCCCACAGGTTGTGGAGGAGCAGGATTTCGGAGGACATGTCCGAGGTGATGGCTGGGGATTTATTGCTCTGTAGATGCGCAAGGGGGATCTCTTCCGTGGGAGCAAACAAAGCTGAGGAATTTGCATCCGGAACAGGTTTTAGTAGCCAATAACCATAGCTGGCTCAGGGAACAGAACGTCTTTTCTTGATATCGGTTTAGAATGGGAGCTTTGCCGCCAACACTTTTTCCGCCCACAGCTTCCCATGCGCGGCGAGTCCTTTGGGATTGAAATGGACAGATGTTTTATCCCTGTATTCAAGTCCCAGGCGATCAGTATCTGGTCCCTCGTAGGCGAAATCTTCGACCCAGATGCGAGCTTGTGCCAGGCGGATGGGATTGTCCTTCGGGGTATGGGGGAAAGTCGCTTGCGCCACGATCCATGGCACATCCCACCCAGCCTTCTCACGGGACTTTGTGATCACCGTTTTAAGCAAATCAAAATACTTGCCTCCATCCATTGCGACGTCGGTTTCGCCCTGATGCCAAAGCACCGCCCGGAAGCCGTGTTCCCCAAGCTCATTCATACGCTCCTCCAGCCTTTTGAAAAGGCCGCCGCCAGGCTTCCAATACTCCACGCTTGTTCCAGTGCAGCCAGTTGGCACAACTCCTATGGGAACGCCAAGTTCCTTTGCCAGAGCATCTCCGAAAGCGGGATAGAAGCTCCCACCGTCGCAGCCCGGCTTTCCTTCATCGACACTTCCGAGCTGTGGATCATTAGCCAGGCGCCATCTCTCGCCAGTAAAGTTCGAGACGTTCCCAGTCTGGGTTTCCGTGCGGAATTCGCCGCAGCTGGTGGAATTCGACTGTCCCGCTCCGATGAAGATATCGCCAATCCCAAAGTGTTCCACGACGGCTGAGTCTTTCGGTTTCCCGCCTTCCGAAGTGCGCACCTCCAGCTTGGACCATCCACCCGCTGGTGCTGTGACATCCACTTCCGTTTGGTTGGTGTCCATCTTGACCCACTGGCCGGGAAGCTTCCCAGCATTGGATTCACCCGTTATTCGATATTCGATGTCTGCACCTTTGTTCTGGGTCGAGACTGCGATCCGGAGTGGGCCAGAGGCCTCGGATGTCCGCTGGATCACCTGATACTCGCTAGGCGACTCGATGGAGACCGGCCCCTTTTCCATCGGTTTCTCGGCAGCGGGAGTTTCGGTCTTGTCGCCTGTTTTGAAACTCACGGCGATTTCTTCGAAGCCGCCCGCCGCCACATCGACCTGAGCAACCTGGAAAGTCTCGAACGGCCAATATTTCGCCTGCCGGGCAATGATCAACTCGCTCGTACCGCTGCGGAGCGTCGCCCCGGCCAAGTCATTTCCAACCGGGAGAGGGAAGCTCTTCCCATCGGCAGTCGTGAGGTCGGTGACCCCTTTGTGGAAAATCATGAAGAAGCTGACGACCCCTGTGCCATCGTTCTTGGTTTGAAAGGTAATACCATCGTCTGAGAACAGGTAGCGAATCGAGGCACCAGACCCTTGAGCCAGGATGGCCGAATCGCTTTCCAGTGAAATTTTGTCCAGAGGGATTACCTTCCCGTTTGCAAACAGATAGATACCCCGTGTGAAGCCCCGAACACCCGGCTGGATGAACGGTTTCCCACCCACCTGTAAATCCGCCATGCAACCATCTGCTTCGATGCTGGCCTCGAAATTCCCGCCTTTGATCTTCGCACCGCCCGCTTCCGCCAATTTCAGAGAGGCCGCGTTGACGGTCGCCGGTAACAGTAAAGGAGTGCTCGCGAAGACTGCAAAAACAAGACGCGCGGCTACTGGAAAAGACATGAGATTCATATTGATAAAGTGATTGGAAAAGAAAGTCACGCTGTCGATATCCGACGTTTCCGTGTGGGTGGCTGCGATATTAGGTGGAAGGTTTTAACCGCAGATAGATGGGATGGACGAGGAGGGTGGTGGTTCGGTTGGTGATTTTCAGGCCCAGGGTTTCGTTGGGGATGCTGAAACTGAAGGTGCCGTTTCCATCGACTTTGAATTCGAGTTGGTCGGAGACGTCATCGACGCGGTCGCTGGAGATGAAACCCCAAGGGGAGGAAAAATCATTGGCGGGGTAGGCCGGTTGCTGGGTCAGTCAGGGGATCACGGAAACGAGCAGACAAAAGAGGGTGCGGATCATATATTTCTGGGTCATTCGAGTCATTTCAAGAGGGCTGCTGCATACTGGTGCGCCACTTCCTCGGCGGTCAAGGAGCGGTTGAAAATCGCTATCTCGTCGGCGTGCCCATTGAACTGCGCCAGATCGGTTTCCTCCGGACTGATCTTTACCCCGCATTTTCCAAACCGCACGCCTCGCCCCCGGAAAACCTCGGGCTTGCTTACCCTTGGCTGACTGTCGCGGGCGGCGAGCTCCCCGTCGATGTAGAGGCTGGCAAATCCGTGGCCCCAGGTTGCGGCAACATGGTGCCAATCCCCATCGGCGGAAGTGCGCGGGGAGGACAGCAGCACATCCTTCGCACCATCTTCCATGAACAGTTTCACCCTTCCGGATGTGGCGAGGAATACGCTGATCTCCGGGTGCGGCCCGAGGCCGTCGGCATCATCGGATCCGGCCATCCAGAGAACTTCCTGACGTTCCAGTTCGGCTGCCCGTTTAAACCAAAATGTGACCGAACCTTCTTCCGTCGAAACCCCTGCCCGGGTATCGAGTTTTGAAATGACGGAGGAGGGATATTCGCTCCCTTTGAAAAACGCGCCGCTGGTCGTCCGCCTCGAATCCGCGAAAGCCTTTCGACGGGCCGCTGCCGGGAATTCCCAGAACAACCCCCGAGCGGGCCGAGGTATCTCCGGGAATCCCGCGTTTTGTCTCACTGACCCCTGTTGCGGAATTAAACAGGCTGTCCCCATCACTGGCGCTCATCCGCCAGAATCCGGCCGGCGATTGACCCAATGTCACCGTCGCGTAGTCCTTCGGTCGCTTCAAGAGGGCCGGCAATCCCGGAAACGGATCGTCAGCCAGCCCTATCGATCTGATTTCCCCGGCGCTGGCGAAATACATACCCTTCCCGCTCGCGGGAAAAATGGACGCAACTCCCGGCGCAAGGTTCCCCACGCGCACCTGCCCTTCCACAACATGCAGTTCCGGCCGGCCGCCATCCCGCACCCGGACGGCAAAGCGCGTCCCGATATCCCTGAACGTCAGCCCGCCACCGGACACCGCCATCTGTTCGGAACCCTTCGCGGTATCGATCCACAGGCAGCCTTGCTCAATTTCGGCGTGGAAGGTGCTTGGAAATTTCACGCGGGCCGGCCCCTGCACGACCATCCGCGTCCCGGATTCCAAAGTCATTACCACGGACGCCCGATCTGACGACGACCGTTCCCGTCTCCGGGAGGGTTGTTCCCTGGTCCGATGATTTCCCATCCGGAAGCTCGATCGTCCATACGGTTCCTGCCGGAGCCTGGATTCCCACCTGCAGGACTTCGGTGCGGTTGATATGGATAAATCCGGCAATTGCGCCGAGCAGGAGAACCGCGGCCGCCGCAGCAAGAAACGAGTGGAATAAAAGCCTCCGGCCGTCGGGATCCATCGGCTTCCAGCTTCCGAGGCTCGCTTCCGCCTCGGCCTTTGTATTCATCGCACTGCTGAAAGCCATATGCTCGCAATACCTGAGACGTGCGTCTTTTTCCGTGCGGAGGATTGCGGACAGTTTCCTGCTATCCGAAGCGGAAATACAGCCGTCCTCCAGATCCTGGAATAGCTGTTCGAGCTGCCGGGGACTGTGCTTCATGCGGTCTCCTCCTGTTCCAATTTCCTTTTCGATGCATTTTTTCAAGGCTGCCCGGATCCGGAAAAGGCTTACTTTCAATCCGTTCATCGACCTTCCTTTGATCACCGCGAAATCCTGGAGCCGGGTCTTCTTCCAATAGCGGTGGAGAACCAGATCGCGATCCTCCGGACGCAGTTTCCCGAGGCAATCCGTAAGGGCATCCATGCGCTTTGCTTCCCACTTTTCATCGAGAAATTCCTCCATATCATCGGCAATCAGTTCCGAAGACTGCTCGTCCAAGGTCACCCAGCCACGGGAGGTACAGGGTCTTCCGGTGACGCATCATTTGGAACCGTGCCACCGTGAACGACCAGGCCTTGAAGCTTGTTCCCAGTTCGAAGGATTCACGTTTCCTCCACAGCACCATGTTGGTCTCCTGGATCACATCGTCCACCCCGGGAGCACCGGGGAGTAGCGATACGATGAAGGCACGGATCGCCACCTGATGGTCGGCCAGCAGCTGCACGAATTGTTCCTCATCTTCCCCTGTCATGAATCCGGTTTCCTTACTTATCTCCAAAACCTGGAAATGTTAGGCGGATTTCGCGTTTTCTTTCAAAAAAGGCGAAAAAACATTTTTTCTGGCTAACCAATCCGTCGAGAGGCTATTTGAAGTAGCGAATGGGTTCGAATCACCCGTTCGAATCAACACAAATTCTAAAAATAAAAATATGAGACCATACCTTCCGGTGCTTTTTGCTGCCTTCGCCACTCCTCTATCTGCAGCGAGCATCTTTTCGCAAAACTTTAACGGGGTCACGGCCGGGACTGCGGTCACCACCACTAACACCAACTACGATGCCAAGGTCGGCGGGACGAATGCCACGCAGACAGGCACAGCGGACACCGGGAATTTGTTTGGCTTGGGCACGTCGAATATCTACAACCGCTCGGTCGATACAGCTACAAACCAGGCGACATCCTTGAGAAGAAACGGCTTCACTTCGTCACCAGATCTCGTGACCTATTCTTTCGATTTTAACGACGCCGGAACCACGACGGGCTATACGTTCCGCCTCTCCACAGAAAATGGTGCGGAGAGCCTTTACAGCGCGCAGGCGTCATTCGGCGCCAATGCCATCAACGGCGTTGCCGGCGTCTACAACTTTAATCAGACCTACCGCTTGGATATGGTAGCGAATACTGGCGCCACAACCGTCAATTTCCTTGATGGGACCGGGACTTCCAGATCCGTCGGCGAAAATAGCTTTTCGATCTTCCTGACAACATTGGATCGCACTTCCCAGACCATCGTCCAGAACAACGTTGCTTTCAACGGGACCCAAACGAGCGCTGGCTTCGACTCCATCGCATTCCAGACGTTCAACGGTGCAAACACTATTAACGTGGCGTGGGACAATGTGAACGTGGAGGACACCGCCTTGGTCACCACGGTCGTTCCCGAGCCATCTTCGGCGCTCCTTCTCCTCGGCGGATTCGGAGCAATGATCCTCCGACGCAAGCGTCGCTAATCGAGTTATTTCTCTTCCTGCCTCTTTGAAAAGCGTGACTGCTCGCCAGTCACGCTTTTTTTCAATACCGGAAGCTGATCGAATAGCTGCGGGGGTAATCCGGCAGTATCTGCCCAAGGGAACCGATTTCCAGGCACCACACCCGATTGCGCTGGCCGCTTGAATCTTCCTCTCCAATGTTTTCGAGGCTCGATACGCTGGGCATGGTTCCTGCGGGTTGGGTGGAGGTCGGAACCAACGTGTGGTCAGTGACCACCGATGCCGGAAACCTTCTCGGGCGGGGGAACATCGAACAAGATCGTTCGGTTTGAGGACGACGAGGGTGTGGTATTCTTAGACAATGTCGTGCTCAACGAAGGGAATCTCTGTTGTCCCTGCGCCCGGCACCGCCTGCCTCGCCGCGATAGCGGGATTAGGACTGCTTCTGCGGAGAAGGCGCTAGTTTTCGGCTGCTGAAATCCGTCCTCGGCCTGCTAATTGGCTTCCCATTCCCGATTGGGAGACATGCCGCGGACGGGTGCGGAGGAAGAAATTCGCAGGGAAATAACGCGTCAATCTTTCTTCCGGTCCCGCCCCTGACGACTTTACCCAGCTATTCTCCATTTCTATGGATTGGGACTTATCTCGGCAGTCTCTATTGCCCTGCGGTCGTCATAAATCATTTTGATCGCGATGGGGCCAAGGCGCGGGTTGTCGCTGGCGACGATAAAACCGAGGATACGAAAATCCTCCCGGTGTTCCCAGATCGCGGAATAGATGGGGCGGTTCAGTTCTTTCTCCGTGAAAACCTTGGCTTCGAAGTTGCGGGTGGAGCCTCCGGGACTGAACGTCAGCGGCTTCCAGGTCGTAGGGAGTATCCGCGCTTTCTTCTCATAGGTGAAAGCCAGTTTCTTCCCGGTCGTGTTGATCAGGCGTATAGATGCCCATGGGAAATCCGCGCTATCATCCTCTATCAAAAGGGGTTTCAGGCCGGTCATCGCATCGGGATCTGGAAGCAGAAGCATCAGCGGTCTCTTCATGCCCTGGGGGACGGCCACCTTTTCCACTTTCGGATTCCCCTCCTCGTCCATCCGGTCGAGCGCAAGCAGCACAAGCGGGGACTCCGGGGAGGATGAAATGCGGATCGAAGGCGTGCGCTGCGTGGGATGCATGTTTTGGATCACAACCTGGTCCCCACCATTTGAAAGTGCCAGATTCCTGCCGGCGATTTCCTGATCCCATGCGAGAACCCTGAAGTCCGCAGCGAGCGCATGGTGGCCGAGAACCATGAAGAGAAGCGCGCAAATTCTGATGGATGTATTCATGTGATGAGGTGGTTTCTATGACAGGAGCGCCAGCTCCGCAGCAGTGAGATAGCGGAACGAAACAATACCGAACCGCCGTCCGAACTTTCCGTTCACAGCATTCAGATCGGCGATTGCGGTGTGGGCGGGTTGGCTCTCGTCAACAAACTCAGGATAGCGCTGAACCACTGCCTCGCAACATGCGGTGGAAATGACATTTCCGTTTTTGTCGTGAGCCTCACCGTATCCGCGAACCGTGAAAGTGTCCGAGCGGGTCGTGATTACGGGTGCGATTGATTGGAGGAGATCCGCCTGGGTCAGGTAGCCAGGGATGCCGACGCCCGTCCTCGGGGGCGATGCGTTCACTGCTGCGGAGCCCGGATACTGGCTGGTTCCGAACGTATCGAACAGCATGCCGTCATTGATGTTCGTACGGTCGATCACTGCCTGCAACGCGCCTTTCAATCCGATTTCCCCCTTGGGATCGGAACCGGGACCGACAGGAGCCGGGCGGCGGTTGACAAACTCCGCCAGCGAGAGAAACGGCCCGCGCAATCTGACCTCCTCCACGATGTTTTCGGCAAGAATTTTCACCTCGGCTTCCGAGAGAGCGCGGAAGCCCTGCCAGGGATCGTTGGGATCGCCCAGGGGATTTCTCATGCGGGGCTGGGCACTGGCATCGGCTGCCGGGAGCGTCCCGTCGGTGACATCGAAATCAACGCCCCTCAGCCCGCTGAGAAGCGCCTCCCACGCGGGGATACTGGTGGAGTTCACGTTGAACGCACCATCCACCATGAGGTGTGCTCCGATGCGGGTGCATCCTTCCGGTTCGAGAAGCTCATCGGCCAGCACGGTCCTGTCGGCACCGCCGGCGTGGAATCGCATCCGGGTGTTCCGCAGTGGCGAAGCGGCCGGATCCTGAATAAACGCATCAAGCGTCGCCTTCAGGGATTGCGTGATGTTTCCGACCGGATTGGTCCAGACTGCGGGAGATCCGCCGGTGGTTCCGGGCTCGATCACGGGAGCCGCGCTGCTGAAGAAAAAGGAATCCCACAGCGCCTCGTTGCAAAGCAGGGAAGTATCGTAGTTGGTAAGCAGATCCCGTGAAAAGGTCGGGTTCGCCCCCTGTCCGTCGAGCTGCCCCACTTTCTCACTGGTGAGATATACGTTCGCCCAACTGTTGCCAACCTGGCTCGCGGGGGAACAGGCGGTGAACGAAAGATCGGCGTGTTGGAAAGCGGCGAGCGAAAGCATAGGCTCTCTCGGAATCTCGAAAAAGGACAGGTGCGTGCGCCCCTCGCCGGGTGCGTTTGTCGCGCCATAGAAGGAGGTCCGTCCGCCGTCGGAAGTCTGTATCACATCCGACAAACCACTGATGGGGCGTGAGCTGGTCTGGTAATTCGGCCCCGATTGGAACGTGCCCCTGTTCATGAAGGCATTTATGTGCGGCTGGCGCGGATTGACGGTGAAGACGAGATTGGAATTCTGCGTCCCCGGTATGTCCCGGGCCACCCTGTGATAACATTCGATCACGCCGAACGCCCTGGGTTCGTTCGAAATCTGGCTCAGCGAGAGATGGGGAGAATCCATTTGCTGGACTGCTTTTCCAAATGCGATCGCCTGGACATCCCCCAGGAACTGCCCGACCGGAGCATTCCTCGTGGATGATGTCTGGCTGGGAGACAGTTTCAGCCGTGATGCGTCTTCCAATCCGATGAAGAACGGAAATTGGTCTCCCGCCGATCTGACTGTCAACTGAACGGTTTCCGTACTCTTCAAAACATGCGTCCAGGCATCGTCTTCCCCTTTGTTTTCCGTGGAAACGGAGAGTCCACCGTTTGTGGAGAGTTGGTTGGGATTGGTGACGGGAGCCATCATGACCATCCGCTCCCTGTCCGTGCCATCGCGTTTGTATTCGGTGTTCGTTGTCGTCGCGGGAGCAAAGACCCGGACTTCACCCGGCTCGAAACGGATGGGACTTCCAACCACACCGTTGCCACCCGACGTGATCGACGCATAGAAATACGGATCCACACTCCTCCCGTGATTCACACTGCGGAGCTGGTGCCCCATGAGCCGCGAGAGACTGAGGTTTTTCGGGAAACCTGCGACAGAGGAGTTCGTGGTGCTCGATTTCACATTCCACCTCAGGGAGAAAGGGAGGTCGATCCACGGGTATGCGACCGCACCCTCGATTTCCATTGCCGTGTTGTAGGGATTCCAGAGGGAGATGATGGGGGTGAACGTCAGGCGGACTTCATTTCCGGAGGAAACCCCGACTCCCAGAATAAAGAAAACGCGGTCGAGAACGGGAGTGAAGCCCACGTGCGAATCGTCCCCCGGAGGTGTGGCTCCGGGAGCATAAAACTGACCGGAGGACGGAGTTGGCTTAACAAATGAAACGTGGTCCGCACTCCGTTGGAAAACCGTCGGGCCAGCGGCGGTGTCATACAAATGATGGGGTGTCCGGTAGAAGGAGCGAAGGGTAGTGAATGTGGGAACCGCCGCGTTCGGGAACTGCGTTCTCACATTCGCCTGCGGGAAAGTGAACGTCACGTCCACACTTCCGTTTTCGCTGATCGGCTTGAACAGGGGACGTTGTCCGTCGTATGCCGAAGGAACGCTGAAATCCGTGACACCGGCCGCCAGGAAAGGGTTGGGTCTGCCATCCCATGCAGCCAGGTTGAAGTCCCCGTCGGAAAGTTCGAACCCGAGGTTCATGTCTGTTTTTAGACCACCTTGGACGACATCGGTGAGGAGTCCGTATCCCAGGGTGGTGAAGTCTTTCGCATCCTGTTTCGAGGCATTCGCTCCCCAGAGATCCTCGTCCAGGGTTGCCTGCGACAGGTTGACGACGCGGGCCGCCCTCGCATTGTATCCATCTTCCGGCTGTTCGAATTTCGAAAGCGCGAGAGATGGCCTCGGCTGCGCGCTGAGTGCGTCGTTTTTCACCAGGACATCGGCGGACTCGGGGCCGCCGACATTGATTTTCGCCTTTGTCGCGGCCTGGGTGACCGCCCAGGCGAGACCCCCGGCTTGCTGGACCCGGCTCCGAGCGGAAGCTTTGCCCCGGTCAACTCGAATCCGTCGTTCAATTCCGAGAAAAGGGGTAGCGGATCGGACAGACTCCCGTTCGTCGCCCAGCTCCGGCTGGTGACATTGTCGGCATCGCTGGCCGATACCAGCCACTTGATGAAACCACTGTCTTTCGGAGCTTCATAGTCCACATTGAGCTTCTGAGGATCGTTCAGAAAGCCAGGAGTCCATGATCTCCAGACTCCGACCGCGTTGGGATGGGCGGCACCGTCTTTGATGGATCCGTCCACCGTGATCCTGCGATCATCACCAGCCGTATTCTGAAGTTCCGCTATCGCGAGCAGGAGAGCCAGCCGGGCGTTCGCCTTCGCAACCTCACCCGCACTGTCCCGACCGCTGTTTCTCAGCGTGATAGAACTCAGCGAGAGCAGCCCGAGCGCGAGAATCACAAGCACGATCATCAGGCTGAGAGTCGCGACCAGCGCGAAACCTTTTTCGGTTTTGTGAGTGGAATTCATTCTACGAGGTGATGGATTTCTGGGTTGGAAACGTGCGAAAAGCTCGCCGTTTCCAGTATTTCACACCTTATCGGGCGTGTTTTACAAGCCCAAGGCAATTCAGGCTTTCAAGACTAAAGTCCGGGTCATCATTCCCGGTGACGAAACCTTGTCGAAATATCCAGCGACAGGCTACCGGGACGGGAATCCGAGCCGGGACAAAGCCGATCATCCCGCAGTCCGTGACTGACGACGCCCATATGGGAATCTCATCGTTTCCCGCGCCCGGGGACGAGGGATTCCTCTCCGGCCTGAGCCCCCGGACTTTAGTCCGGCGAGCCTGTTTGTCCTTGTCCGACCCCATCGGGATCATCAATTTCCCGAAGCATGTAAATGCAATCGTAGGGATCAAAGCGATCAAGCCCAGGTTCCGGATACTTGCCTCGAAATCCAACAGATACTCAGAAAAACCATGAAACCTCGTCATATTCTAACCACTTTCCTCGCGGCTTCTGCGTCCAGCCAAGCCGCCGTCTTTATCGAAAACTTCGATTCCGGTCTCGGCTCTTTCGATCTTGTTTCCGGAAACTCCGTCGCACCGAACAACTATGGATACAAGGCCACCAACAATACCGGGGGTGCGTCAGCGGCAGGAGAACTCGGTGGTGCGATCGGACGCTACGGAACCGACGCCACTCCACGGTCCTATGTGGCGACAAGCAGTATTCTTTCGACGGCCGGATCGGATACATCCCTTGAACTGTCAGGTGAGGGCTACCTACAAACGGGAACATTCGATGGGAACTTCCAGGTCGGATACCTCAACACCGGGAACACATCGTTGCTGGGAATCAACTTCGGAGAACCTGGCGGGGGTAGCGGCACCGCATTCCGAGCCGCGTTGAGAATGGTCACGGACGGCAATAGCGCCCTCATGGGTACTACGATTTTCGTCCCGGTTGAAACAGCATTCACGTTCTCACTCACGTGGGTCGCATCCACCGGCGTGTTTTCAGGAACCATCGCCAACCAGTCTGTGAACCTGACTTCAACAGCCTTCGCAGCCGACACTACGACCAAGTTCAACGCGTTCGGCCTTCAGGCTCGTCATGACGGATCCGTCACTCCGGCTTCCTCGCTTGCCACTGGCGCAGATACGGCCTTCGACGCGCTCGGTTATACAACTGCCGCCGTCCCCGAGCCGAGTGCCGCACTGCTCTCGATCATGGGACTCACCGCCCTCGTGGTCCGCCGCTCGCGCCGTCTGGCATAAGCGGACCCTCAGATCTCATTGCGATCGCACCCGCTCGCCTCATCATGAGGGGAGCGGGTGTTGTTTTACCACCACTCCTAGAGCCCACCGATCCAATCCACTACGGCGTTGATATCATCTTCGCTGAGTGCTTGGTAGAGAGTCTCGGGCATGATTGGCTGGAAGCCCTCAGGATGCTCCGCCGCCGGATCGGTGATACTGCGAAGGATATAATCTCTATCCACTGTGATTTCCGCAGTGGAGCCATCCTTGCGAACGACCTTTTGCTTCCTACCCTGCAGCCCTTTGAAGGAGGGACCCACAAGCGCTGAACCATCGGTGGAGTGACAAGAGATACAGTAGGTATCGTGCACGATCTGATGACGGGGAAGGTCGCTAACGATCACATCACCGACTTTCGCAAACCCGGCCGGAGGAGTGAGGATTTTCCCAGAGCGGTCTTTCGGGATCCGATTGAGCGTATAAAACACCTCCCCGGAATACGCTGACATCCCCGCTTCCGAACGAACACCGTCGTGGAGTAGGATCTGGACAACTCGACCGGGCTTGAGATCGGGAATCTCCAGGAAAACCCGGAGGCGATCTTCCGAAACACTCGCGGAGCTGGCATGATGGTTGGCGGTATCAACTTTCGGACCACCGTAGTTCCTGGTAGGCGCATATTCCCAGGAAGCGATGCGATAGGCGGCGGGATCCCAGCCATGTCCCGGAGCGAGCGGCTCGGTGAACTGGATTTCCATTCCATCGCTCGTGGCGCGCACGGCGAGCATCTCGAAGGGTAGCTTCTCCGAGTCGTATGTAAGCTGCTGGATGCCTTGGGTTTTGCCAGTTCCCCAGTTTCCTCCGCGACCCGCTATCCCTACGTAAAGCCGCCCTTCGGGACCGAAGGCAAGGCGGTTGGTCCCGCCGAGCAGCCCTCCGGAGAACCGGAAGGCGGCTCCTTGTTGCTCGCCATCTACCTCATCGATGAACACGCGCTGAAGTCCCCCGTAATGGATATCTCCATGGACGAGCTGGCCAGCGTAGGGATCCCACGATTTCGGGAAAACCTCCGGCTGGGTCGGTGAGTTCGCGATCTCGTTCTGCGGGAGCCAAACCAGAGGCGGGCTGACTTCACGCTCGGACCACGGATGCGGCGGCACGTATCTGTTGTTGTAGAAACCACCCTTTTTCACATGGATGATTTTGTTCGCGCGAAGGTAGTCGCCCTGGTTGTCGGCGATGTAGATTTCTCCCTTTTCGGTGATGAGAAGTCCGTTGGGAGTCCGGATCCCAGCGGCAATCACCTCATATTCCCCGGTATCCGGATCGACCGCGACGCACGTTCCGCGGTCCTTCGGTTGGCCGATGGTGGTGGCTCCACCGGGGTTGATCGAAACGGCGAGATTCAAGTAGAGCTTCCCGTCGTACGATGCCGGGCCGAAGGTGAAGAGGTGGAAATTCGATGACACCGGCCAGGCATCGGAAACGCAGCGGTATTCATCGGCTATCCCGTCTTTATCGTGGTCTATCAGTTCGGTCAGTTCATGTTTTTGTCCGACGAAAACGCGCTCTTCAACACAGGCTATGCCAAGCGGTTCGAGCAGGCCGTCCGCGAAAAGTGAGATGACAAGATCATCGGGGTTTCCCGTCTCGTAACCCCGAATGAAATACACGGAACCGGTGTAGTCCCAAGTGCTGACCACCATGGTGCCGTCCGGGCGGAACGCGATACCGCCGATGGTGGAATCGATACCCGGAGGGGACATGTCCCGAAGTACGGTTGCGGGATGTGGAGCGGTCAGCTTCGCACCTTTTCCCGGACCTTTGAACGGGTTGGCGGGAGGTGGATCGGGTGCCACCGACCTGAGCGCCGAGGTATCGCCTAGCAACACGATACCATGCAGGTCCATAAGTCCCCCGTGGACGAGATCTTTCGGGGATATTCGAAGGTCGTGCTTACCGGCGGGTACGCTGATTTTCCCCAGCGAGACTTCGATCACGTTCTGCCAGCCACCGCTTGGCTCGACTGCGCCGGAAATGTGTTCCTCACCCAGGGAAAGACTGTAGGTATTGCCGCTCTCCCCGTCGAAACTCTGGAGAACGACGACTTCGACCGAGGTAGGAGCGTCTGCTTCGATGCCCCAGGCGAGCCCCGAAGAGTCGGAAGACCAACCACCGAAATGAGCTGGCGGATTCGGATCGTACGAAAGCCCCGGAGCTCCGCCATCGGTCCGAATGACGGCACTTCCGGGCTTTAGAAATAGATCGGCGAAGGCAACCGGAGTAAGGAAAAGAGTGGCAATGGGAAAAATTTTCATAACAGCGTGCGATCAGGACCCGAGAGTGATGAGAAGCGGCTCGGTAGTAAGTGGCTCGGGGTCGTCACCGGAGCCCGGTGGTCGGACGGAAATCTTGATTCCCGCAACAGGTTCGGCCTCCAGCTTGTAGCGAAGAGCAACCGAACCGTTTACGAGGGCAGGCGACACCGCGATGGTCCCGAGGCTCATGTTCTCCCCGTCGCGAAACGCCCAGCGCAAGGTGCAGGTGCCATCGCGGAGGCGAAGGTGGCCGAGATACTGGAGATGAGTCTCGGAAACGGAGCAGGTGAGTTGCGGCTGATCGTCGGTGAACAGAACCTTTCCTTGGGAAACGGGTTGCGGCCCGTGTTCACCGTTGTAAACAGCGCCCCTGAGTTTCACCGGAAGCTCACCTGGGTTGGCCTGCCAGAATTTCCATAGGATTCCGTTCTCACAATCGAAAGCAAGCGCCTGTTCCTTACCCATTCGAATGACGAGAACGCGCGGTTTTTCGTCCAGAACCGTACGGAAAGCCGCCAGGTTCTCACCGCGTTCCGGAACCGGGGATTGAGCGGAAATCCGGGTGAGCGCGAAAGGAATCAGAACGAGGAACAGTTTCATGAGAGTGCTTGGACAATTGGTTTCGGAGAAGAACTCGGATCGGCCAAGAAGCAGCAGTCATAGCGCTGTAGGTCTGACCGGTCGCAGCCGAGTCCCCTTCCCTTCTCTGCGGTTCGTCCGAAAATTTCAAGCCGCCCGCCAGGCTTGCTCTATCACTGAATTTGGATGCGGCGTTGTGACGTGATCAAGGGCAAAGAGCTTCGCCGGACTAAAGTCCGGCTGGAAAGATCAGCCAGATTCCAAACATTGTCCGCGTCACTCGCAGGCTCGAATCCATCCCGACCCGGACTTTTCAAGACGAGCCTCGCGGTCCGGGTGTTCTCCTTCCGGAACCACCGCGCTGTTCTCTTGCCGCGTCGATAGCTAGAGAGGCCAGCTCTTCGACAAGCCGCCCGAATTCCAATCCTCGATCGAGATCCTTACGAAAATTCTCAACTTCGGAAGCCGGGATGCGCGAGCTTCGGTTGGCCCCGCGTTCCCAACACTGATGTTTGTAGTAGGGACCGGTGCGGATCACGCCCCTACCGGACGCCGCGGGACGTTCACGATACTCCTCCTTCAAGGTTCCACGTTCGATTGAAGTCAATCCAGCAAGCTGTGAGAGAATTTCTCTGCGTCGGGCTATCGATTCTGTAGTCTTGCTCATTCGCCAGACAAATTTTGACTAGTTTTCTAGACACTGTCGAGACGAAATAAAAAGCACCGGGAAAATCCCCCGATGCTTCTGTTGTCCACACACCGCCACGGCGCACCAGTCCCGATCCGAACCACCGGATCGGCCGTTGGGATGGCCCTGAAAAATTGGTGGAATGTGTCAGCGGATCTGGCTAGTTCGCGGACCGCAATAATTCGCTGAACTTTTTCCTCTCCGAAGGCAACAGGACTTTCTGGGGAAATCCTGTGATTTTCGGATCATCCGCGTCCATTCGTCCGGTAAGAACCTGGTGTATGTAAAACGACATCAGGTATTCCGGAGGGGAGAATCCGGCTACCGGCTCCTGCTTTTCGAATACTTTTCCAGCGTCGGAGTATTTCTCGTTGCAAACATAAATTCCAGCGAGCACCCACCGGATCGGCTTTTCATTCGGGAATGCTTCAGCCAGCGGTTCCAAAGCCGATAAGACCGCGGGAGCATCCGCCAGTCCGTTGAAAAACGCCAGGTATCCGTATTGCGTGAGCAAAATCGGATTCCCGGGCTCGAATGACAGATAAATCGCACAGATTTCCAACAGCGTATTTTCCCGCTCGTCCTGCCTGAGCGACACTAGGAGCGGTCTCAGTTCGGTATACAGCGGGAGCGGTCCACGCCCGATCCGGATTGCTTCGATCAATGCCTTTTCCGCAAAATCCTGCTTCCCCGTGTCCATCGCTATCTGATGCAGACGTAGCAATGTATCCGCTGTCTGACTCGCTTTCGCCTCCTTCAGCGCCAGCGTCCAGGCCTTCGATCCGCCCCCGGATTCCCCGAGTTCCGCTGCTGAAATAGCGTGATAACCCAAAAGCTCCGCCTTGCCCGTTCCCCCTCCGAGATCCGCGGCGAGCTTCTTGAAATATCCCCATGACCCGGTCCGGCTCATCGCCTCCAGCAGATACGGAAACACACCCTCGTTCGCGGAGAGTTTCCCCGCCGCAACCCCATCGAGTAAGAATTCATGAAGTCCCATATCACATAGGAACGATGCCAAGAGTTCCGGTGCTTTCTCTTTCCACTGCTCGACCGCGACCCCGACGATCATTTTCCGTGAGGAGAAATTCTTCCTACAATCCATTCTCACCAACATCATCGACGCCCGCGCTTCCTTATCTCCCTCAACCGCCTCCAACGATTCCTGCACCGACCCCAGCGATCCAGGATTCAGACCTACGATGGAGATCTTCTCAAGAACGCCGAGCACATGATCGAGATCAACCTTTCCAGCTTCCATTTCCGAGGCAAGTAGTCGTTGCGCCTCGATCGTGGCTTCTTCCGAACCCGTCCCTACGAGAACCTCACACATCAGGATGATCCAACTCTGCTCCCGGCTCTCTTCAGGCACTTTCAGGAGCACCGCGGCAGCCTCCGTCCAGCGCTCGGCACTGGAAAGCCTGCCGGCGAATTCTATCGCGAATCGCGGATCCGCACGCATCTCCTCCGGGAGCCCTGCCCACACCTGCCCGACCAATCCCAAGGGCATCGAATTCACGATTCCCTGGAATCCGCGGAGTCGGTCCTCCGCATTGCTTTCCGGGTGGAAAATAAGAGCGCGGGCAATCTCTCCGTGCCGCGGATCACGCAAGGAATCAGTCGATTTCTCAAGTATGCGGTAAGCGTCCACTCTCGGATCTCCAGAACGTAGAACCGTCAGCGAGAGATCTCTGGCTTCATCCATCCGCGACTCCTCGACAGCTTTCTTCGCCTCCACGAGATTCCGCTCGAGTCGCCATTTTTTGACAACCGCATAACCCGGTTTCAGTCCGAAAAATCCAACGGTTCCCACTAGGCTGAGAATCACGAGTATCTTTCCCGCCGGGTGGAAGTTGGCCCACAGTTCCGAGAGTCTGTTGAAAAAGTTTCGCATGATGTTTTTCAGAATTCGGAGACAATCAGCTCCGTTGCATGGTCCGGATCACCTTTCGCTTCTTCCCCGCAGAAAGGTATCCGGACAGATAGTAGAAGATGACACCGCTCACTAGGAATGCGATCAGCCCCGCCGGATCGTGCATGCGCTCGAACGCCTCCTGGCCCGATCCGAATCTGATACTCGCAAGCCAGTAGGTCCTTGCTGCATTTACGCAAAATGCGATCAGACAAGCCAGGATCAACAAGACCATTGATTGCAAAACCTTCAATCGTTGGATTTCCGAGAAGAACCACGTTGCCATCACGAAACTCTGGAACGACCGCACCCCGCTGCAACCGTCCGTCACTTCAACCGTCATGTCATGAAGTCGCAACCTGTCTCCCACCACCTCGACCGGCTTCCCTAGGAACCGGAAGATTTCCGCCACGAAAGTTATCACCAGATCCGTCAACTCCCGGACAATCCCGTTTTCAACAACAGTCGGCCACGGCACTGCCGAAAGCCAAAGCAGCGTGATCCACAGAAATCCAGCTGAAACCTTCCACCCCCTCGCGATCCCGATCAGGCAATGAGACAATACCGCAGCTGTAATTGCCAACAGCCCCATCGGCATTCTCCACGCTGGATCCGTATTTCCCAGAACTCTAAGAACCAGAATCCAGGGTATCAGAACAACCGATACCAGCAGCACGCGACCGGGTTTCGGCAGCACCACCTCACCGACCTCCCTTCTCCATCTCAAAACCATGAGATAGACTGCTAGAGGAGGCACGAACCACCCGTAGTCATAGTACTCGCCATATCTCCAACCATACGATGAAGCGATCATCGCTGGCACCCACAGAGCGATTGCTCCGATGAGTGGCGGAACTACTTTTGAACGGGATTCCTCCATCACGTATCGACGATGTCTCGCATCACAAGCCTGTCTGAAACGGCTTTTGCATGCCTCGACGGAAGCCTTTGACCAATATCCGAAGGAATATCTCCGCCGGAGTTCCGAAAACTCCTATACGAGACTCACTTTCCATCGGTAGATCTTCAAATTGTGCCTGTCGGAAAGCTCATCCAGCTCATCCAACAGCTCCTTCCTAGGCTTCTCAATCGCCAGGATAATCGCCTTGAGGCCCGCTTCTTCAACAAGTCGCGGAACGACTGACGTATCCCCGAGAATCTTGAACGATCTCAGGCGCCTCCTATGCAATGAACTCGTCTGGTCGATGAATCCAAGCATTCGCATTCCCGGATAGATTTCATGTGGACTCGATTTCAAATGGTCAAGTAGAAGCGTGCCCAAATCCCCGGCACCCAAAACAACCGCAGGCCACTCGGTGTCGGTCGCTGCGGGCCGTTGCTTTCCATGACGGGCATCCAAACCGAATTCACGCATCGTATCGAGTATGATCCTCGGAAGGCTCACTCCCGCACCCGCGAACACGAGACTCAAAAGCGACAATCTCAGCGCGCTCCACTCCAGCTCCGAATCAATGATACTCATCAGGGTAAACGTTCCCAATGCCGCAAGCGCGATGCCGAATTGCAGGGAAAGCATGTCGCGGATCGTGGCTCGCACCCAGAGCCTGTGATGCACCTGAACCATTAACAGGGCGACGCTACCGAATATGGTGAAAATCGTCACGAATTTCAAAGATTCTGAAATCGAACCCGCCCGGACCAGCATGTTCGTTTCAATCAAAACCGCAGCCACACCCGCGCCGACAAGAACCAGCACATCATACGCGAAAAGCATGAATGCCAACGTGCGACGCCCCCTCGGAAGCTTGATCGCCATATGGATCGCACTCCCCGTTTGCTCGATCTCCACCCGCGCCAGATTTCGGATTCCCACCAAGCCGATGATCAGGAATCCGATCAGGGAAAGCCCGATGGCCCTGTCACCGAATACCATCGGGAGAAACGCCAGAATGGATAGCAAGATTGCCACTCCCTGCAGGAACATCGCGACTTTCCTCTGCGAGCTACCCGAATCCAACAGACGATGGTGCAAATGATGCCGATCGGCATCGAACAGCCCACCGGCGGTTTTGGACCCACTCAGTTTTTGAATAGTTCGCTTGGCACTGCGCCTCCAGATGGCAAGAAGCACATCTAGCAGCGGAATACCGGCAATTGCGATAGGCAGCATCACGGCACCCAGGACCGCCTTTCTTCCCACCGCTTCGGTCGCCACCGTCGCCAGGAAAAATCCCATCAGCATCGACCCCGCGTCGCCGAGAAAAATGCGGGCCGGGTTCATATTGTATCTCAGGAAACCCACGATCGCCCCACCCATCACGAGTAGGACGATGGCCGAATCAATCCGTCCGTTCACAAAGGCCAACCCCGAAAGCAGGACGATGGTGACCGCGGCCAGCCCTCCGCAAAGACCGTCCAACCCGTCGATCAGATTAAAGGCATTGATAAGCACGACCGACCATGCGACGAAAAGGATCGGATCGCAGTAGGTCGCCCATGGTTCGGGAAACAGACCGGAAGCAATCGGATGCAGGAAATAGAACACCGCAGGTGCTGCGAAGTGGCAGGCCAGCTTGACGTAGGCGGACAAACCTGTCCGATCATCGACAATTCCGGCGATCATCAAGATCGAGGAACCGGCGACAAACGCCCTGAACCACCCCCAGGTCAAGTATTCGAAAGATCCGAGTTTCTGCCCGAGGATGATTCCAGCCGTCACCAACAGAAAAGTGACCCATATCGCCATACCACCGGCGCGAGGAATAGGAATCGAATGAATCCGGCGCTCTCCCGGCTGATCCATCAGACCCAATTGAGGCGCCAACGAAAGCATCGCCCTGTTCAGAATCAGAGAAACCGTCAGTGAGACCAAAACGATGATTGAAATCTGAATAAACATTTACGAGATACTGATGCAGGAACGATAACTCAAGCAATACAACAACTAACAATATACTAAGGTATTGTAATACCTTGGTATATTAGATCGAATTCCGATTCTAACAGATAGTCTCAATACCAAAAACCAGACAACCTGAACTCCCCCTAAAAATCACGAACAATGATTACGTCCTGAAAAAGCCAACCCGAGAACACATCGGAATTTTTACGTTTCATCTGTGTTCGCCTGAGAAATCCGTGATTGAAATCTATTCCGATCAACCGTCAGCACCCGACAAACTACAGCGATATTCTTCGTCTTATTGAAATGAGTATCTGAAAACCGGGCTGCTGCCAGGCCACGTTTGACCCGCTCACTCTCCTTTTTTGCTTCGGAGATCACCACTGAAATTTGTGAAACGTTTCCCGGAACCACGACCCAACCACCGCCACTCTCCGTCACCCAGCTACCTATACTTGATTTACCCGGACCAACAAAGATCGCTGGCCGAGCCACTGCGAAAATACCTTGTAGCTTGCTTGGCACCATCGTCCCTGTCCATGCGGGAGCCAATGACACCAGATGCACGTCCGCGCTCTTCAAATGAATGGCAAGAATTTCAGAGGGAGCATAATCATGAACCTCGATCGGGCATCCCGGGTTTTCCCTCACGAACTTTTCAATTTCCGCCCGCCTCTTCCCTCCACCGTAGAATGCAAAACGAACGTTCATTCCAATCAGCGTTTCGGCCGCAGCAAGCACCTCCGACATCGGATGCCCGAGTCCCATGTTCCCGGAATACATCACAACCAGCTCATCCCGTCCCCACCCGCGCGCGCGCCGTAATTCCGAAACCTCACGTGCTTCGTCCCCCTCCCCTCGTTGCTGATCCGCTGTTGCCGCTTCCCAGAGTGGCACCCATTCCACCAGCCGATCTTTTGCCCGACCAACCACGCTCTCAGGCAGATAACCGCTGATCCGCGCCGCCATATCCGGCCCCAAGGTCAGCAGGGAAACACAGCGCTGACCGCCGAATCCCCACTTTGCGAGGCCGGCAAGCACCCGGTGGAAAACACCTTTTTCCTTCAGCATCCCATGGGCTGTCATCACATCCGGATAAAGATCCATCACCCAATGCGCATGATCAGCTCCGCATAACTTGGAAATCCCCCTCGCCAGAACAGACAGATAGGGAGGTGTGGTCATCGCCACAATCCGATCCGGCGCCGGCCTCATCGCCAGCAGTTTGAACGTCACCCCCCCGTAATAAGAAAAGTAATCCGCCAACTTACCCAAAACAGTCCCCCGCCCGAACCGAGTCGCTCCGATCCGCAGAATCTTTACTATCCTCCGCCCTATTTCCGCATCACTCTCCTCCCCAATTTCAGCTTTCAGCCTTTCAATTTTGATATCGCCCCCCGTCGATCCCCTGCGGGCACGTCCCGTTCGGTCCTGTCCATATCGCTCCGCTCCATACAGCCTATGTTCCCCCGCGTACCCCCCGGATGCACAAAGGACGGTCACAGTGTGACCGTCCTCAACAAGTTGTTCAGCCACACCTTGAAGCATCACCCCGGTAGGAGCCGCATCAGGTGGGTAATACTGATTGAGAAAAGCGATATGCATGCTCGGGGATGGGAACCTGAGAGGTCGAAGGAAATTTGCAAAAACAGATGCGGAACCAAACAGGAAAAGTGTTCTCTATTTTCTGCGCAAATTAGGGCAGGACGGCGTTTGTCAGTAGTCGCCTAATGTCATCCTGTGCTTATTTGATTTAGAGCTTTTTATGCTGCATGCTATGCTCATACCACCAGATCGCAAGACTCGTCCACCGGGCATGCGGAATGACCAACCTACGCCACAAGTGCCTCAAGATGAGAGCTCAATCCATCAAGCAAACCTGACGGAGAGCCAAATTTCGGAGGCAAGGAGAAATATTAGTGGGCTGAATGGTATCGCTGTCCGGAGATTCGGATTCCGGCCTGCAAACGCCGCCACCCAACATCCCGGAGAGAATGATGCAAATGGCACACGAAGAATAACTGAAAAATTTTTTCCTCTTGTCTCCCAACGAAAAAAGTGCGGTATTTTCAATATTCTCCATATATACCGATTCACTCCCAGACACCTACTTTTCCTCTCCTCTCTTCACCTCCAGTATTTTCAGCCGAATTTCATCGAAATAGCGCCTCTTGAGGAGATTGAAAGTCCAGCCTGTCGCACCATCCAGAAAACCCATTTTTGCGAAATATGCTACCGCCCAATAAGTCCATCCAAGCCACCAGCGGTTCAGGTTTCGGTATTTGAACCGTTGACGCTGATTGAGCTTGGTCCACTCAGCCTCCCCGGCGGAACGCAGCCAGAAGTAGCGGTTTGCCTCCCAACTCGAATACTCGTTGTGCTTGGCGATATAGTGTTTCATCCCACGATAGTCGTGGTGTTCAAGCTTTGACCGAATTTCACCAGTGCTCCCGTTCAATACTGGATGCTCGTGCACCTCCATATCAAGGTGACTCCAATGATCCTCCGGAAATCGCTCATACTCACCAGCCCCGACGCGGAACAATGCGAGCTTCCGGAAGGTGTCTCCATGATGAAGCGGCTTCCCCATAAACCAATTGTCGAAAGAAATCCAAAAGCCCACATGCTGGGTGTTGCGTAAGTTATTCTCTAGCTCTTCGACAAAAGCCGGGGTCACCCGCTCATCAGCATCGAGAAATAATACCCAAGGAGTGGTGAACTCGTGATTGCGTAACGTCCAGTTCCTCTTCTTTGGAAAACATCCATCCCATCGGAAGTTCAAGAATTTTGCCCCGGCTTTTTCCGCGATCTCCCTCGTGCGGTCGTTGCTGCCGGAGTCGATGACAATGATCGCTCTAAAACGCTCACCCAAAGCCTCAAGGCAAGCTGGCAGATTCAGCTCTTCATTCCTGACCGGAATACAAACGGTGATAGGCAAAGGTTCCCGCATTCTATTTAGGATTTTTTCCCGATTACGCGTGCAGGATTGCCAGCCACGATCTCCCCATCCCCCACATCTTTCACTGCAACCGCCCGCGCGGCGACCACCGCTCCCTTGCCTACCATGACACCGGGTCCTACGAAAGCGTCCGCACAAATCCAGGCTTCATCCCCGATTCCAACTTCCAACTTCAGTAGCGGCATGGCCGGATCCCGAAAATCATGACTCCCTCCGCACAGATGGGCCCTTTGCGAGATTGTCACTTTCTCGCCGATCCTCATCGGCCCGAGATTGTAGAGCAGCGCGTCAAAGCCGACCGAACTCCAGTCCCCGATCTTCAGATTCCAGGGAATAAAAATCTTAGCAGAGGGGTTAATCTGAACGTTATCTCCAACTTGAGCCCCGAAACTCCGCAGAACAACCCGTCGCCATCCCCAGAGCAGTCTCGGGCTAAACCGAAAAAGCGGCTTGCAGGCCGCCCACAAAAACCGCCCGGCAAGCTCTTTCCGGCTCCATTTGCGGGTCGTTCGGTTTTCTTCGATGTCCATCAGTTAGATCTCCTGTTCAATTACCTGCTCATAAAATCGTTTCATCCGTTTACCAATACTATCCCACCCGAAATCCTGTCGCATCCACTCGGCGCCTCGACGCCCCATCCCCGCCCGATCTCCGGCACTTGCCTCAATCCCGCAATTGAGCGCCTCGGCCAGTGAATCGACATCCGGACTTACCCACCAACCGCACCGCTTCTCCAACAACCCTTCCCAAGGCGTACCCTGTGTGGTGATCACCGGAGTCCCCGCAGCGAGTGCCTCAGCTACGAATATACCGAAGTTCTCACTGTATGTCGGTAGAACCGCTAGATCTGACCCACGGAGAGCTGCCTCTTTTTTGACTCCAGTTACCGGGTCTTCAAAACTCCAAATTTTCTCTAGACCCGCATCGCGAACCGCCGCCATGACTTCGGCACGATGCCCATTTTCATCGGGACCGATCACTCTCATTCGCCATCCTCTCGGCCTCACCTTCGCCCATGCGGCCACCCACAAAAGCAATCCCTTTTTTGGATGAATCCGGCTAAGGAAAAGAATCGTCTGAATTCCGGTGCACGGAAGCATCTGGTCAGAAATTATCCCTTCCGGCAGATCCACACCATTCGGAATGACACAGCACCATTGGTTTAGCCCCAATCGCTTGAACTGTTCAGCCTCGGATTCGGCGGTCGCATGCAATGCTGTCGCTCCCCGCAAGTCCCGGTTTTGATAAAGATACCAGGCAAGGCGTTTCTTCCATTTGCCATGATTCAATGCCCAGGGCTCCAACATTCCCCTGGGGCTGACCACGCGCGGAACACGTGCGGTTCGTGCGGCTCCCGCCACTTGATGGTTCCAAGGGAGCCAGACACCGTGGTCATGGACCAGATCGAATTCTCCGGGGGAGATCCGGCTTGGTGATCCAACTTCCACATTGACTCCTTCAGGAGCACGATAGTCCGAGTCCTCTGCCGCCGTCCGAATAGTGACTGCCATACCTTCCCGAACCATTGCCGCCGCCAGGCCGGGCACCGAGCGAGCCGGTCCTCCTGTTTCTGACCGAAGGCTTTGAATCGTATGGAGAACTCTCATATCGAACTCCCCAGTAGACTAGGGTATTGACTCAAAATCTTTTCGAGCCGGTTACGAAATGCCTCCTTCCCGAATCGCCTGACGCATTCTGTGTGGAGGGCCCCGCATCCGGTCGACTTTGAGCTAGCACCTTATTGATAGCCTCCACTAATTCCAATGGAGATTCAGGGTCGATCAGAGTTCCAAGTTCACCGTTGGCCAATGCATCCACTGATCCATCTCGGTTGCCCGCAATGACAGGGAGTCCACATGCCGCAGCCTCTAGGAAAACGATCCCAAAACCTTCCTTTTTACTTGGGAGAACAAAAAGGTCTGCGGAGCGGTAAAGGTCTGGCAGATGCTCATCGGGAATAAACCCGGGAAAGCGACAGCGATCCCACACACCGAGTTCGTCAGCCTTACTTTCCAGCCGCTGAAGATCATCGCCTCTGCCTCCCAAAACCCAAGTTAGCCCAGGATTGCACTTTAGTAGCCTTGGCATTTGTTCCAGCACCTTGTCATAGCCCTTGCCTGCCTCCGTCTTGGAGACCCTGCACACACTGAGCATCATCTTGGAGTCTCCCGGAATTCCTAGGTTATGCCGCCAATTGAAATGCGGTTGATCCGGATAAAACCGCGTTTCGTCAAAACTATTGGGAAAACGTGCGAGAGGAGGTGTGGCTTCACCCAGTTGAGCGCTCAGTCGGTTGGCCGTGTATTCGCTGACAGGAAGAACGCATTCCGCTTTTTCCAGCCCCCGCGCGATGGCCGAGCCAGCGATATTCCAAACGTCAATGCCGTGGACTACACAGAGGAACGGCTGTTTGGAAACCCTCTGTTGATACCTGAGCCAGGGCGCAAAGTGAGGATGTGTCGAAAGAAACGAAGGCGAGTCTGCGCTTATGCATTTGGAGATCAGGCAAAAACGGCGGAGCTTGCCGGGGAGATGACCGCATCCTTCGAACCTCCGGCCGGCCAGGAACTCAGAAGGACAGTCTGCAGTGCGGTCGTTCCGCGAAATCACCGGAACAGAACAACCAAAGATCGCGTCCAACGCTTCGATCATTCTACGGGAAAAGACCTGAACTCCGCCGGTCGCGCGGAATAGTTCAGGGACAATAACGCTAGGGAGTTGTATTCGACTCATATGGAAGGCGGTCGTGAAAGACGCATATTTTCACTTTAGAAGTGCCCGCTAAGATTCTAATTCCCACCCGATTTACAGACCATGTAGAAGCTTGACCAAAGCATTGCCAGCTTCCTGATAAGAATATTTGTCCACCCGCTCACGCGCTTTCTCGCCTATTCGCATCAATGCGTCGTCCTCGGAAGCAACGGCTCTAAGAAGTGCCGCCTTCAGAGCATCGGTATTCTCCGCCTCAAACCGCCAACCCGTCACTCCATCATCCACAAGGTCCGGCCCACAACCCACATGACTGCTGACAATCGCCGGAACCCCCAGATTAAATGCCTCGTTTACGGCCAGGCCCCATGTCTCACCTCGACCCTGCGAAGGCAAAACCAGCACATTCCCAGCCGCATACACTTTTGGCATCTGTGACTGGTTCTGAAACCCGGCGAAAAACACGTCTGATACCTCTCCGGCCATCTTCTTCAGCGGCTCCTCGAGTTCCCCACTCCCTACCATCAGTAGGGCTGCCTTTCGGCGTGTTTCCTCGGGGATCTCTAAAAAAGCCTTGAGAAGATCAAGCGGACGTTTCTTCCATTCGAACTTCCCCGCGAAAAGGAATACCAGCCGGTCTTCAGGAATCCCGAGTTCACGCTTCCACTCGCGAGCCTGATCCCGAGCATCCGGTTCCGCCTCTTGGAAACGCGCGTTGTCCACACAGTGTGGAACGTGCACGATCTTCTTTGGGGAGACCGCGCTGGCTCGAAAATAGTCCGCATTCGCCTGCCCCACAGCCAGAAACGCGGTAAAACGACGGAAGAGAAGCTTCCGCCCTTCCCGGCCTAACCTCGACTTCCACCCGTTCGTGGGAGCCAACTCGTGCGAATCACCACGGAAAAACATCGGAATCCCTCTGAGCTTCGGTGAGAGAAGGAGACAAAACTGAGTTCGGTAATTGTAGCCGAAGATCAGAATGGCATCGGGCGTCCATGCCAGCAGCGCTGCGGCCAACTCTGGGTTGTCGAGCCCACCAAAATGATGCGTCCCGGGATCCCGGCTTCGGTTGGCGGTGAACCCATGTTCATACCCGTCCAGCAAAGGCACATCCCAGACAAAGCTCTCACCAAAAGTCCGGTCTTGCGTTTCCTTCACCCCGAAGTCCCAGAGGTAAAACACTTTCAGTCTCACCCGCGTGGCCAGATGCCTGAACCACGGCGAATAATACTGCGTGGGATGCGAAAGGACGATGGCAAGCCGCTGCTCTGACTCAGCCACGATCTTCATGCCTTCGAATGTGAGCGCTTGGAGCGACGTTGCTGCATGGGTGGTCCAAAAAACCACCGAACCAAAAGCCCGCCCAAGGTAACAGCAATCAAAGCTTGGAACATCGAGGTCAGATAGACGCTGGCCACCATCTCGAAGCTCGCTACAGTCAGAAGCATCATGCACGACAACACCATGCCTTCCACGGATAGCAGCGACTTGCGCCGGGACACCCGCTCTAGCCAACCCATCCCGAATCCCATAGCCAATCCCAGCCCGATCGACCCTCCCCACAAGCCGAAATTCCCGATTGCTTCCGGTAGCAGCCCCCAGGCTATATAGGTTCGCTCGGTTTGCTCAATCGTCGCCTGTCTACCGAAGTGGAGATTCAACAGAGCCTGGCCTTCGTGGACTCCCGGCTTGTTCGCCCATAGAACGCGGGGGATGAAGAGTTTCGGGATCACCATATAAGTCTCCCCCCAGAGCAGGGGAATATTGCGATTCTCGGTCGCCTGTACCACGAAAGTCATGTTCTGAAAGTTATCGATCCGATCGAGCATGGACTGCCCTTCCTCATCTCCCTCCGCGAAGTCATTGCCCCCTCCCAGAAGCAGAGCGGAACTCGTAGCCATCCACTCGGCATAGAAGCCCGGCAGCTCTGCCAAAGTCACTGTCGTGGTATTCGTCTCTTCACCCCAATGCCTTTCCCGCATCACGAACTTGCCCAGATTCAGGAAGGCTAGCACTCCGAAGGTGACAACCAAGACCGCCACCGGCACGCGTTGTTTCCCTAGTGCCAATCCAATCAGCGCAGCCAGAACCGTACCCGTTGCAGCAGACAGCAAGACATCAGCGATCGACAAGGCACAGATAGCCACAACCAACGTCCAAAATGGCAAAGCGAGTGCAAGGTGACGACGCCCCCCGACGATCAACCCACCAAACAACGCGCCCACCATGCCGGCGACGCTTGCGAATGTCCGGATCACGGAAAACAAGCCTTCCAAACCACCCGGTAGTAGCTGGTAAATCAACCCCGTCCGAGCGCCGATCTGGAATAGCAAAGCCACTGCCAGCAGCCCTGCCGCGAGCGGAAACGCCTGTTCCATGCGCCGCCCGCCTAGTTGGATCCGCCCGCGTGCAGTCTTCAGCGCCCCCGCTTCCCGGCCTTGAGACCAACCGATCGATAAGCAGGCCAAAAAGAGCGTTACCCCTATACCAGACATTACAATCACTTGTGCCGAAGTGACGTCCAGTCCTGGATCCAGCACGACCAGCGGTAATGCGTAAATCACCGCCTGCTGCACAAGTACCATCGGGAAAAGGGGAAATCCCTTCGATGAGCCTCTCACCCAGATCGACAACCCTGCGACCGCTGTAGCACTGATCATGAAGAACGCCAGCGAGCAGCCCGCCCCACTCCCCAAAAGCGTCAACAAAAAGCCCAGAACTGCCAGTCCGCAAACAAGCCATAGCCCTGGCCGATACAATCCATGAGCCCTCCGCGAGAGACCTTCAAAGTTCTCGGCAAGAATCGGGCGTAGCTTGCGGGGGCGGAAAGTCTTACCACCCCGCGGTCGTCGTTCAGCCGCTTTTATTCCCCCTTGGTATGCAGTTCTCACAATGATTGCCTGTGGTTCAATCGGAAGTCGATTGGTTCAGAACTACCCTGAACATAGTTGGAAAAATTCAGTCAAATTCCTTGCTTGAGACCGAGCCGTAAAAGGTTCAAACGCCTCGATATCCAATGGGACTCGCACCAAGTCACCTGCGCTCTCCATTCCAAGTTCCAGAATTCGCTTCCCCACAAGTTCAATAGTTTCGCCTTCGCCAAAGGTCACAACCTGCGCTCCCCCCACCTTGCGGATCAGCGAAACCACCGAGCTATCT
This sequence comes from uncultured Verrucomicrobiae bacterium, assembly GCA_963729485.1. Taxonomy (GTDB): domain Bacteria; phylum Verrucomicrobiota; class Verrucomicrobiia; order Verrucomicrobiales; family Akkermansiaceae; genus Luteolibacter. The sequence continues at coordinate 892,979 of CAVSNV010000007.1, read as the reverse complement.
TCGTGAAACACCGCCAGTATCGGTTTTCCCGCCAGCAGATACGGATAGATCTTTGAAGCGGTATAAGCCGGATCATCCGAACCCGGAACGATCAGCGCATCGGCGTCCAACAGACATCGTAACGTCTCGGAATAAGGAATCCGAGCCGGATGCTCTTCCACCATATCTTCCAGCCCATACTCAGCCGCCAGCGGTTCGATGGTTTTCATACCTGCTCCCGCCGCCGCATAGGAGGTTCCGATGAAGTGTAATTTGAGGACTGAAGGCTGAAACCTGAGACGTGAAACCGCTGCGAAAATAGCTCTAACCGCGAACGCCATGTCTTCCCCGCCGCGACCGACATACACCCAGTGCTTAAGCCCGTCATTTCGATCGAACACGGACTGCCGGATGTAATCCTGCTTCACCCGCTCGAGGTCGCGGGCGTCCCCGGGGAAAGGGAGCACGGTGGAGAAAAGCTGAGAGTTTGGAGACCAAAGCGGAAAGCGGAAAGTTGAAAGCTGAAATTGAGCGCAATCTCTTCCGGCCTCCTCTTTCTCCCCATTTCTACTTTCTGCTTTCCTATTTCCAATTTCCTCCCCGCCATATCGGCGACGTAGCTGCTCTGGATACGCCGCCGACACACTCGTAATCCCCGCGCACTCCCGCAATACCTTCGGCTCCTGCCGACGGCTAAGCCAGCTCGCCAATCCATACTTCAACTTCCCTCCCGGCGGCACCACATCCGGATGATCGCGATAATAGTCGTTCACCCATGGATCCTGATAATCCATCACAAACGGAACTCCGAACTTCCGCTTCCACTCCGGCCCAAGAACATGAATCCCGAACTGCGTTGTCGAAAAATACACCAAATCAAAGCCTGCTTTATGATTCTTACTTTCCTCTTTCCGCTTTCCCATTTCAACTTTTCTTCCAAGCACCTCCTCGCCTTTCCGGCGAATCGCTCCAAGCGCCCGGAAGCTCAGAGTTCCCAGCCCTGGCACCTTCGTCCACGCCAGCCCTAGCGCCTGCACCCGATGCACCGGGACCCAGTCCGGAAGTCCCGCATCCAACCAAGGATCCTTCGGTGCCGCGACTTGCGCCGGCTCCACCGCCAGCACTTCCACCTCAACCCCCACCTCATAGAAATACGGCAATAGTAAACGCACCCGCTGCATGTCTGCCGCGTTTGTCGGTGGGAAGTGGGGGGAGATGATCAGGACTCGCATTGGAATCGGAAAGGCTGATTCGTCAACCTGACAAATGGGAACGCTCGAACCGCCCCTTCGCTCGTAGGATCGGCTTCTCAAGCCCGTAGTAGGAGATTAGCGCACAGAGCATCAGCGCCCCAAAACTTGCCGGGAAGCTTCCGCTCCACGTCTCATTGTAGGGAGTCAGGAACAATTGTTGCCAAAGGTAGATGCTGTAAGACCAGGTTCCGAAGAGCGCCAGCGGTTTCCAAGATAGCAACCTGCTCCAACGCCCGTTGCGGCACGCATGCAGGATGAGGATACCGGCTCCGACAGCATCCAAACCAAAACCAACCGTGATGCGATAAGGGCTGAGCAGTCCGCTGATCACCGGCGAGATCACGAAAACGAAGATTCCTGCCCCCGCAAGCGCGATGCGATTGGTGACCAGCCAGTTCGGTATCCGTTCCCTCCAGAGCGCAAAAGCACAGCCCACCATAATCGAATCGATCGCCGTGTGGAACATCATCCCCAGATAGCCGCGCTGTTCAGGAAAAAGGAAATACCACGCGATCCTCACGGCAGGCATGACCAACGGCACGATCAGGCATGTCCAGCGTGCGCGCTTCCACCCCGCAAAGACTATCAGCCCCGGCCACACGAGATAGAACTGCTCCTCGAGCGACAGCGTCCACAAATGACCGAGAAACCAGGAACCCTCGGCAGATCCTTCCCGGTACCAGGTGCCCAGGTAGTTCCAGGTGTAGGTCGCCGCACCGATGAACTGCTGACCCGAGACTTCGATCCAACCCGCCGCGGCGAGCCCGGCAACCACGGCCAGAAAAAGATAGAAGGCGGGGAAGATGCGCAGGGTCCGACGCATGTAAAAAGCCTTCAACGAGATCTTGCCGAACTTATCATGCTCGCGAAGTAACAACCCGGTAATCAGGAATCCACTCAAGACGAAAAACAAGCGGACTCCTAGCGAACTGTTGGTGAATGGAGCCCATCCAATCCCCAGTCCATGTCCAGCGTAGGCATCGGCACCGTGCCCGGCGAGCACCAGCCCAACCGCAATCGCACGCAATCCATCCAAAGACGCAATTCGGCCACCACGAATGATTGGAGCATCTGTTTTGGCAGGATTCAAATCCGTTGAAATCAAGGTGGATCGATAGTTGCGGCCCGGTCAGATCGGTGATCCATAGCTTCCTCAAGCAGTTCCGCGAAGCGCTCCAGACCGCGATTGTTGAAATGGACTCCGTCAGAACGAAACTCATCGCCCAAGGAGTCCGCATCCACCCCGGCAAATACGTTTCCCGACGCGTTCCAGATCGACGCCTGAGCCAACCGGATGGCCGGATTGATCACTCCCTCACCATCGCGGCTGGCCAGACACACGAAGACTGGTGCTTTGATCCCTACTCCCCGAAGCCCATCCATCAGACTTTCAATCTTTAGAGCATACTCAGCTCCTTTCGCATCATTGTGCCACGCCTCGGTTTCTCCCTGATGCCAGACCACCGCATCGATCGCCAGCCCCCGGTCGGTGAAATCAACGACTGCCCGCTGAACCCGCAAAAAGTTGGCGCTTCCCGGGAGCCATGAGTCCAGAGAACTCGAGCTCTGAGCCACACAATTCACCAACACGTGCTCTACATCTGGGCGGCGCAACCAAGCGGGAGCAAAGCGCGTCCAGACGCTACCGCCTTTGCCCGAGGCACCGGGAATGGGGTCGATGGCCTCAAAGATTCTCCCGTCATGCAGTACGAAGACACCCGCGCCCGCTCTGCCGGGTACACTACCATGATTCGCCGCATTCGATTGCCCCATCGCCAACACGCAAAAAGTCGTTGAGTCGCGGAGCTCGGGTTCAATCTCCAAGGCCTTTGTAACCGCCGGTTTGCTAGCAAACTCCATTACCCGTCCAACTGACACCCACTTCTGAAAGGCGATACCTCCCCCGAAGGCGATCAAGAGGATCAAGAGACTGATTCGGAAGCTTCGGGGCATGGTGCGGCAACCTTTTTAAATCGACGACTCAATTGATGAATGGGCCACTCCACAAGACGCCAGAAGCCCCAGGCCGCAGCGAGACTCACCAAGGTGGCTAGCACAGCTACCGCAGCCAAGGCCCACGGTCCTTCCGCCCAACGCTCGGCGAGATTCACCACCCGCCCACCAATGGGCGCGTGGACCAGATAGAGCGAATACGAGATGGCTCCGAGCCACTTCCAAACTGCACCAACCGGGCGGCTCCACAACAAGATGAACAAAAAGGACGACACCGCCACCGCAGTGGCGGATAGAGAGCAAGACAGCATCATCACTCCCACGATGCCAGCAATCAGGAAAAGGAAACCCCACTTGGATGTTGAAGGGTTCTCAACCCGCCACGCAGCTGCCCACCCGAGCGAGAAGTAGGGAAGATAAGAAAAAATCCAAGGTCCGTCCGGAAACACCAAGGCGGAGGCAGCAAGGATGATCAGACCGAACCCTAGACGTTTGGGACTACCCGGACTGAGCAGTGGCAGGATCAGGCCGGCAAGGACATAGAACTGAACCTCGATTGCCAACGTCCACGCAACTACAAGAATCCAAGACCTTCCAAGAATACCGCTGAGATAGGTCGCGTCGCTGGCCAACGACGCCAAGGCCGAGGGAAGATAGGGGTCGGGCAAGCTACCGCGATATCCCGGAACCAACATGGACATCAGATTCAGTCCAATCGCTAGAACACAGGCGACCAGAAAGGGGGGATGGACCCGTAGCAATCGGCGGAAGAAGTAATCACCGAAATTTCGCCACTGGTAGCGCGCTTTCCACATCGACAGAGGAATCACGAACCCCGAAATCACAAAGAAGACCTCAACCCCGAGAAATCCGTAGGAACTGGCTTGGGCCGCCACTCCCTCACCGAGAAGTTCGCCACCGTGAGTCATGTGGAACCAGCAAACCAGCAACGAAGCGATTCCACGGAGACCGTCGATATGTGCGAGGCGTCCCATCAGATCGTCAGTCCATGAATTTTGATTGGCTTCGATGTCTTGCACCGCTCCATCACCAACTTCGGATCTCTCATCCGGACATGGTTGTTGCCATGGCCGCCGACAGATGCCGGGGAGACAATTCGTCGGAATGGATCATAGGCCACCCGCACGAACCCACAGTCCTTCATCGTCGAGGAGATCTCTGGGTCATCCCCTTCGAGCAGCACGACTTTCACCCGTGGATCAACCAGACAACGGCGGGCATCAACGAGAACCTCGCGTTCGAACCCTTCCACGTCGATTTTCTAGAACGACGGCAAGTCCGTGCCAACTGGGAACACCTCGTCAAGCGGCACCACGGGAACCTCTTTGGTGGAGCCTCGATAGCCCTCCTCTGCGACTTGATTCATCGTATCCAGGTCTGCGGTGAAACGGATCGTCCCGCTCGCTGCGCCAGCCGCCGAACAGCGCGCATCCACTAGATCCTCGATCCCGTTCGCCCTCACATTACGCTCCAACCGAGCAAAGGTGGATGGAAGGGGCTCAAAGGCGATTGACCGCCGGCCACAGACGGCTGAAGCCAACACCGTATAACTGCCAACATTAGCTCCGACGTCGAGAAATCCATCCACCGGTTCCGCTTCGTTGCCAAAATAGTGCAGCAAAAGCCCCATGTCCGAAAACTCATGAAGCCCGCAATACCAATTACCGGTCGCTCCGGTCATACCCCGTTCGGTGACCAGGCATGAGCCTGCGATCCAAGGCAATTCCACCGGAAAGGGCAACAGGCGCGAACCAATCTGCCAGCTGACGACTCGCCGCCAGCAGAGGCCGCGCGTTCTCACCCCAATCGGATGGGAATTGATAAACCCAGCGATGCGTTTAAGATCGGAGATCATGGCTGAGCACTGACAGCGCGATAGAGTTCTAGGTAACGGGTTGCGACTGCTTGCACGGTGAATTTATCCTCGATCCGCTTGCGGCAGGCACGTCGATCAACTTCCTTCAATCGTCCAACCGCTTCGACACCTTCTCCAACCGAATGAACGTGAAATCCGTGAACGCCGTGCTCGACAATTTCTGGCACGGCACCTCGGGGGCAGGCGATCACCGGGGTTCCGCAAGCCAGGGCTTCGGCAAAGACGATCCCGAAGGGTTCCTCCCACTCTATGGGAACGACCATCGCCGCGGCGTGTCCCAACAACGTATTCTTCTGCTCGTCATTTACGGTGCCGACATACTCAATGCCGTCCTTCCCCAGGTGGGGAGCTATCTCACGTTCCCAATACCCAGCCGCGCTTCCCGTTTCCACGCGGTTGCCCGCAATCAGCAAACGCCGACCGCTCGCCTTGGCGATGGCAATCGCCGTATGGCAACCCTTGATGGACTCTATCCGGCTAAGAAAAACCAACGGCGCGTCTGGTGCAACCTCTGCCACGAAATCCAATTTACTTGGATCGATGAAATTCGGAATCGCCTTCCAGTTTCCGCCCGCTCGTTGACCAAGAGCGGCAATGTGCTCCGAGCAGCCCGTGAAGGTTAGCGTGCCGCGAGAAAGACGATTGCCCAACGAGGTGGTGCCAGCGGACGGCTCGCGTTGATAGGACATGACTTTTGGCACAGCAAAAGGAAGCAGTGGAGTCAAATAGGCGATACGCGAAAAACTGTGCAATATCTCCGGTCGGAAGATTCGCGTCGCATGCCGCAAGGCGAGCGAGTTCCGAAACGTGTCGATGAGGGAAGCAGAAGCTTCTCCCTGGCCAAGAAAAAAATGAATCCACCGGCACACAAGATTCTCGATGCGCCGCCAAAGCGACCTGATGCCCCAATCGTCGAAATTCGATGATCAATGAATCGATAATTCGCTCGATTCCTCCATAGAGCAATGGAGGCACCGGAATTTCAGGATCGGCAGTGAGCAGGATGCGCATTGCTTGTTGCATTATTGCCAATTAAGAGAGGAAATCAGGGGGGAATTTTCCCTAACGTAAAGCGCGTCTATTTGCCATAGAGCACCATCCAACGGACGGTGGTACTGTGGAATCACATCATAGATCCGATAACCCTGCTGTTCCATGAAACGGTCCACTTCCCGAAAAATCGGAACCTCTCCAATCCGCAATACTGAGATTTCGAGTAGGATCACCTCGAAACCGGAAATGCACGCTCGAGGCCTCCCTCCAACGCATGTAGTTCAAAGCCCTGCAAATCAAGTTTTAGGAAATCCGCACAAAACCCACGATCAGGATTGACCAATGAGTCCAGAGTTTCAAGTGGCACAACTATAACCTTGCCTGCGGTCATATCTTCGTCATTGCGGATCCCGCTATTTGTTTCGCCAAGGGTGAAGGCAACCTCTCCACATGCATCGCCCAGCGCGCATGACGCCACTTCCGAGCCCGTAACCTTCGTCGACAACTGGTGCAAAATCTGGCGGCAGGCGGGTTGAGGTTCGACCATCAACACGGGCACTTCTGGCCACACCGACCAAAATTCTTTCGTCCAGTTGCCATGATAGGCCCCGCCATCGACCGCTCCTTTTGGTTCAAGTCCCGCCCGACGGAGATTTCCCAATCGTGAACGCATGTCCTGATGATGGAACAATTTCCGCTTCATCTCCTGTCGCCACTCGTGTGGAAAAAACCGTTTGATTATACTGATCATGATTCGATTTACACAAAAAAACATTCGTATGGTAAATCCACCATCAGGGAAGCTCCCAACCCGACTGCTCTGACTTAACAGCATCAGCAGAATGCTTACGCATGGACGCAAGGCCAAGCAGAGCGCTTACGGGGGCGGGCCATGAACCCCGGCCAAAACGGTATCGCCCGCTATTGGCCGATCTCACTCAAAAATGATGCGATGAGCTTGGAAGCTTCCTCGATCGAGGGAGCCAGGCTGATAATCCCGCCAGCAGCTTGACGCATATCACTTCCAACTCCCACTTCCGAAAATCTCATCAACACCTCAGCTAGGTTTGCGGGCGTTTCGCTGAGCGGCAGCAGGCTCGTATCCCAATTATAACCCCGAGCTCCTTGCGGTGTTGTCAGCACCGGTAATCCCCAGCCTAAAGCAGTAGCGACCTTGGTGCTAGCCCCCCGAGCCTGACAGAATACCGGATTAACGAAGGCCGACCAGGTTGAAGCTTCCTGCCTGAGGTCGGCGTCATTCAATGGCCCGCAATAAGTTATGCACGGAAACTCGTCCTGAAGACCACGACCCACCGAGTCTGGCCCGCCAACCAAACGTAAGCTTACAGCACTCTCTCCCAAGGCTGCTGCAAGGTGCCGAATCCCGTCAAGATTTGGTATATGGTTAAGTGTCGCCACAGTTCCAAATCGCCCGGCCAACGGCTTCAGTTCAAGTGGATCGGATGGAATGGTCCGCGGAATGAACGCTGTGCCACGCACTCCCAGCCATTGCTCGAAGAGCATGTCCTCCTTTGAAATACAAATCGCGCCATCCAATGCCCTCCGCTGTTCGACTTCTCTTTTCAGCAAACGTCCGATCCACTCGGGGGCTTTGCGATGGCGGGGCAGGAGTGCGGGATCAAGCCGCAAGGTATTGACTTCGTCCGTTAACTCCATCCCATGCGAAAGAAATATCAATTTAAGGTCTGGATTCAGCGCTCTAAGCCTGGGGGCAAGACTGTTTGCTTCGCTGTTGTTGAGGAAGACCCACTCGATCCCGCGCCTGGCCGCTTCCTCAAGAATACGCTCGGACAGGTCATTTCTAAGAAGGTTCTCGAATGGACGGGGACGAATCTTCCGCTTCAAACGGGCTGTGAGGCTGCGATCAATCTCATAATCCACCAAGAAGATCTCAAAACCAGCCGCCTCAATCGTTAGAAGGTATTCCCGCGTGCACCACTGAACCCCGCCGCCGCCCTCACCCAAATACCCCGAGTTGGTGACGAACAAGCACGACCTTTGGCAGCTTTTTGCCGTCGAATTCATCTTTCTAAGCGTCCTCCACGCAACACCTGATTATATCGGCTTTTCAGCAACCATTCCCAATGAGATGCGCGACGTCTTCTTACCGAAGGCAGCGATCTGGTTTTACTGATCCTGCGAACCGCAGTGAGTAAATAGCGAAATCGCTGGCCCCACGATGCCACCACCCAAAGGCTGCGTGCCTCAGAAATCGCAATGCCTGTCGACAACAGCGTGGTGGCATAGGGGCAAGGCCGCCCATGCAGTGGGTGTAAGAGTTTGCAGGCGAGACCATGACGTTCCGGGGCAGGCAGCGACGCGAACACGCTGCCGATCATTAAAATCTGATATTCACCCCAAACATTGCCACGCGTATCTCGATGCGTTTTCAAGGTCTCGGCGTAGTTCACCAGCGTTTCACGAACGAGCAGTAAAGGCTGGGGAATCATTCTTTCCCGAAAATGCTCTGTTACATCTACAGGGATGTCATCTGGAGTCAGCCAGGCTTCCCGTCCTGCGCGCCTGACTAGCAACGAGCTGTTGCAGATCTTGGCGGATCCACAGGCTGCCGGGAAACTAGTCAGATAAAGTTCGTCGTTAGATTCCTTCCAAATCACTTGACCGGTATCTTTCCAACTCCCGTCGGACTGCTCTTTCCATACCCGCTCATTCCCGCACGCGGCTCCCACTTCCGGATGCATTTCCATCGCCCTAACCATCACCTCAAGAAATCTTGGATCCCACCAGTTGTCGTCCTCAAGCAGACTTGCGTAGTCGCAATCCTGAGCTTCGAACGCCAAATTGAAGGAAGCCGATGCACCGCGCTTCACCATCGGTTCAAACAATCCGATCCGCAAATCGCCTACCTCGTCGATCACATTTTGAACCTCAGGATCTTCAGGATCGTCATTGACAACGCGGCAGTGCCAATTGCTATGAGTCTGCGCCCTCACGCTAGCAAGGGCGCGACGCAACAAGTTTGCTCGGCGATAGGTCACGACAGTAACAACCACAGGGGGCTCGTTTCCATAGGTATCATTCATAAATATCCTGCCTTCCATCGCTCAAGCCGTCTCGCAGCCTTCCAACCTATGACCTTCTTTAGTTGTTGGAATGGAGGTGGCCCATCCGGCTTGAGATCACTCCCGCCCAACTCTCTCACCCTGCTTTCGGCCTCTCGTCGCAAATCACCATGGTCTGGATAAAACCCAAAGACAAAATCCTGGAGAGCGTTTGCACACGAACGGCGGGCGTCCGTGTCATCCCGCATTTCCAAAAGGTGGGAGGTGCCTCTCATTAGGGAACGAAAGGCGGATTCGACCGCCTTCCGGCTCTTCTGTCCCGAGAGGCTACCGGAAATGCCGGAACGGTAATATAAAGTCGCACCAGGCGTGAACAAGACTTCCTTGCTATGGCATAGCACTCTTGCAAAGAATTCGAAATCATTGATAAGCGATAGCTCCTCATCCCAGCCGCCACTCTTTTCAAGGATCTGCCGCGGAATGAGCCACAATGCACATTGCATCATCGGCCGCGCGTCCCGCCATGCCTCAACCAGCCAGTCCGTTGATCCCATGTCTCGCCAAACACTCTGAGGATTTGTCCGAAAGCTCGTCAGATCGTCATTGATGAAACGTCCCCATTCGGCCGAGGCGATAGCATCCGTGCGCCCTGCCAGTCTCCTCATCTGAAGTTCGATGAAGTCCGGCGAGAGTAGATCGTCAGCATCGAAGAACTTGACATAGTCACCACTAGCCTCGGCAAGCGCTCGATTCGCAGCAGCACACTGTCCTTGATTTCCTTGGTGGATTACCCTAACCCCTTTTGGCTCGTATTGCGCCAGTACCTCAACAGATCCATCGGTCGACCCGTCATTAACGACGATGATTTCAAGATCCGGCCACGTCTGGCTCAGAACTGAATCCAACGCCTGTCCGACGTAGGGCGCCGCATTGTGGCAAGGGATACAGATGGAGACTAAGGGTTTCAATTGGAAAGCTCCCTTAAATGAGATTTGAACTTACGAATCATGCGTTCTCTAATTCTAAAGGCCATGGGCGCACCAAAAATCCGACAAACCCCAGAAAACAGCGGAGTCTGCATTGGAGGGACCCCTGAATAAACTTTTTTTGCCAAAGAGAGAACCTCGTCAACGTCATTCCAAGATAAATGTGTCGCGAGACCTGTCGCTGCTGCCCACAGCCTCGTGGCAATCTCGGAGCTGTAACATCCGTCAGTTTTTTCAAGCGTCCGACGCATCACTGCGTAATGAGAAAGATCACAACGGAGCGCGTTAGCCGCTGACATCGAACCAGCGTGACGGAAATTCACTGATGTTATTCTTAAGGATGCTCTAAATGAAAGTCCTGCGAGGGCGAGCTTTAGATGAAATGCGACATCTTCGTTATAAAGCATTGCAGGATCTTCCTCAAATCCTCCGAGGGCCACGATCTTATCCCTTCGATAAATTCCAAAGTTTGGGAGCTTGTGGCGAATAGCGTAACCCACAGGGTCACGCGCCAGTTCGCTGTCATTTTGCAGTCCCGTGCCTAGATGATTGCCCGTGATAAAATCCAGATAGTTAAAGCCCATGATCACCACGTCTGGGGGAATCTCCAAATCCATCCAATGATGAGACTCTTGCGTGAAATCAGGCAGCAGCAGATCATCAGCATCATGAAAGTGAATCCAATCCGCTGTGGCAGCTTGTAGCGCTCTGTTCTTCGACACAGAACAACCCAGATTTATTTCGTTGACGATGACGGTAACGCCAAAGGCTCTCGCAACCTCGGCGGTCTCGTCTGGACTGGCATCCACGCAGACAATGATTTCGTCAAATGGCGGGTCTTGTTGCAGCGCGGAATCCAGCAAACGAGGGAGATGCTCCACGGCCTTGTAGGCGGGAATGCAAAGCGCAATGGTGGGCTTGGGCATCGGCTTGGGTATCAGAGCTTGCGGCCGGTGACTTTGCGCAATGCGCGATCCCGAACGTAGCTGGTTAGTCCGCGCAGCGGTAGTGCATCGAGAAAGGAAGCGCTGGCAGGCGATTGTGCAGGCAGCAACGTATCGCGTAACCACAGAGGCACATTGGTGGCAGATACCGAAATATTTTGATATAGAGCCATCTTTTGCTGTGCCACGACCCGCGGATCGAGTTTTTCCAGAACCGTTCGAGCAGCGGCGCTCCCCATCAGCTCACGCGCCTCGTCTGACATGGCTTCCACCTCTCGTACGATATCGGCAAGCGCTTGGTCGTCGCCGGCGGGAAACACAAAGCCATTGCGCCCGTGATCAATCAGATCGGCGGCACCGGCACCGGTCGAAACCACCACCACGCATCCGCAGGCCATCGCCTCTGCGGTGACCAGGTTGAACACGTCCCATTCGGATGGGATCACCACCGCCTTGGATCGTCTCATCTTGGCGGAAACATCGACAGGAGGAAGCTGCGGACAGTGATGAATGGTCTTTCCCCAAACCTGAGGGTATGACTTCGCCAGCCAAGCTGATGTCGTCAGACCGGAAGAGCCGTGGGTGGTATCGCGTCCATGCCATTCGAGCGGTGGAGCTTCCTGCCCCAAGCGCTGCCATGCGGAACAAGCGACTTGCGGCCCCTTCCAGTGCTGGATCCTGCCGAACGTCACCCAACCGGACCGGAGTTCGGCATAGTTCTGAAGCTTCAGATCCAAAGGAGGAGGAAGATAGTAGACATCGCGACCAAACAGTCCCTTCCACCATGCAACATTCGCTTTGCTTAAACTGCAGAGAGCCGAAGCGGCAGCTAGACCGGCCCGCTCCAGGAGCAACTCGAAGGCTCCTTCCACCTCGCGACCGGCGACCGGTTCGTGGTGGGCGATTTGGCCGCAACTGCCGTGCAGCTGGACAAGGACACGGGACTTGCTGGAAATCATCCAAGGCAGGAAGAGCAGACCCCAATCCGTGACTTCGACCGCATCGAATCCCTCGCCCTCCGAGACTTGCTCATGCATCGCGAATGCAGCGGCGAGATGCCGTTGCAAATCGGGAAACATGGCGAAATGTCCGAATCGATCAATCCATTCTTCAAACCGTCGGGTATCCAACACGGAGACCTTGATGCCCTCGCATTCGTAATCCGGTTGTCCATTAATATAGGCCGATCCTTTCAGGATCTGCACATTACAACCCAGTTGAACCAAGGCAGGTGTGAGGTCTCTGTAAAATGTGATGATCCCTCCTCCATGATCGGGTGGAAATTCGGGAGTGACGATGAGAATCCGCATATCGAATTAGTTGTCCAAACGCGCCATCCCGGAGGCCGTGCGGTAAATCCCATGATCCCCACGATAGCAAACTTGACCCGGGCCTAGGGCAGCCTGGCAAACATCAAACCCAAAGGATTCTTCGGCGGCCAAAATCGGCTCGGGTTCATCGCCATATAGAAAGATGGAAACGGAATAGGAACCAGGAAACAATCCCAGGTTGTGCAACCCAATCACATAGGTTTCCTGCTCGCGGAGGGTATGAAATGGAATGCCCTCTTCCGGCCCGCAAATACTGGAAACCAACACGCCACTTGAGTTGAAGATTCCAACGAGGGGTTGCTTTAAGGCCTCGTCGTTGAGCCGCCACCGTGAACACGAGCTGATAGGATTGTCCGAAATAAAGGGCATGCTGTGGGATTGAATCCTCCAAGTCATGGATCTCCACACGCAGCAGGGAGATCCCACGGGAGTTGGATGCAGAGCTGATTTCGAGGGATCCGGTGTGGAACGATGTCGCATACTCGCTCAAAATGTCGCTGGTCGCTCCGTTTGCGACCAACCGCCCGGCCTTCATGAGAATCGCTGAAGTACAAAAAGGAACTGATCGCCCCTAGATTGTGACTGACAAATAGCACCGTTCTCCCCGCCTTCGCCACATCCTGCATCTTTCCGAGGCACTTCTTCTGAAACTCCGCGTCGCCGACGGCGAGGACTTCGTCGATGATGAGAATTTCCGGTTCGAGGTGGGCGGCGACGGCGAAGGCGAGGCGGACATACATGCCGGAGCTATAGCGCTTGACCGGGGTATCGAGGAATTTCTCGACGCCGGCGAAGTCCACGATTTCATCAAACTTTTTTTTGATTTCAACCCGACCCATACCGAGAATCGCGCCATTGAGGAAGATGTTTTCCCGTCCGGATAGTTCCGGATGGAATCCGGTGCCCACTTCTAACAGAGACGCTACGCGACCGTTGAGGGTGACCTTTCCCGATGTGGGTTCGGTGATTCGGGAAAGGACTTTCAACAAGGTGCTTTTTCCCGCGCCGTTCCAACCGATGATCCCCAACACCTCTCCCCTCTTGACCTCAAACGAGACATCTTTGAGAACCCAAAACTCCTCGATGCTGTCGCCTTGGATAATCTGCCTGCCTCGCGCCATATCCAGCGTCTTGCGAGCGAAGTTTTTCCCATGCCGCGCTATGGTATCGCGAAGAGAGGTGTAACTCTCACGCGGCCCTTCGTGCCCGACCAAGTAGCGTTTGGAAAGGTTTTCGACTGAGATAACAACGTCGTCTGACATAAGGGAAGATTGAATTGCCAGGGCGCTGGAAAGGCCAAGGACTTTTGCAGGGGAAGCAGATAGTGAAACGGGACTAGATCAGATCTGCGAAGGATCTTTCCATTTTGCGGAACTGGCGGATGCCGAGCCAGAGGAAGAAGACGGTGACGGCTATGCGATGGAGAATGTCTGGGCAGTCGATCGGCGCGTCACCGCCGAGGATGCACCAGCGAAAGCCATCGATGCCCCGACCACGGGATTCAAGGAGTAAAGGAGTCGCCATTTCTCCGGGATGACGGAACTGGAAAAGCCGACCGGGGAAATATAGAGGCCGAACTGGACGATGAACGGGATGACGTAAGCGGAAGTCCCGGTATTTCACATTCAGCGAGGTGAGCAGAGGCCTGGTCCCGAGGCTGGCGAAGAATGCGATGAGGATGAAAAGCAGGTAGCAGGAGAATCTGCAAGCCTCGGCGGATACTGGTACCAAATCATCATCACTACAAGGATGGAGAAGCTGATGAGGAAATCGACAGCGGCGACGACCACCGATGCGGTAGGGACGATGAGGCGCGGGAAATAAACCTTTGAGATGAGGTTCGAGTTATTCACAAGAGCTGTTCGATGCCTCCGCAAGTGCAGTGGAGAAGAAAGTCCAAGGCAGCATCGCGGCAAAGACCATGAGAGCATAGGGAGCGGCTCCATCGGAGGGAAGTTTCGCCACTCCTCCGAAGATGATCGTGAAGACGATCATGGTCAGGAATGGGCGGATTACCGCCCAGGCGACCCCGATAACGGTCTGCTTGTAGCGGACGGAAATGTCGCGACTGCCAGAACCTGGAAGAGTTCGCGGTAGTGCCAGAGATCGCGCCAGTAGTTTTTCTCGGCGCGTCCGCGCTGAGGATAGTTTGGATTTGGTTCAATTTGATTAGGTGGTGAGAAAGATGTGGCGCATAGTGATCAGTGAACAGTTCTCCCACCCGCTCGCTTGGATAGGAGAAAATTCCTGGTCCAAGCACAGGGACGTTTCAGTAGAGCGATGAAGGCTACTCAGACGGTTCGAAATTCCAAATCTCCCAGCACGGCTACTTTGAACACCTCCCATGCCATTTCCGAATTGTGAATTCCTGAGACTGCTCCCTGAACTACCCGGGCATAGTCGGGATTGAAACGATGGAGGGCGGATCTCCACGGAGTTGGTTCCACTGGTCGCCACCGCCACGGAAGTTCTCGTCAAGGAGGGAAGAAGAGCCGGAAACCCAGGTGCATTTGAACGCGTGAACAGGGGCACCCGATTGGTCCCGGAAGACGGTATGGTCGAACCAGAGCGTTTCATTGCCGAGTTGATATGAGCGTAGGGGATCGTGATTGGTAAGTGCGGCTCCTATCGAACCCATGCACTGCTCAGGGAGGTGCTTGAAAGACTCCAGGACGTTTGTGGAGCCGACCCGATCCCACCTGAAGAACGCAGCATGAATGGTTACCCAGTCCTCCCGCTCGATGCGGAGTGCGGTTCCTGATGAGCAGCGGAGGGAAGGAATCGAGCGGGCAACGATCTCGGGCAGAGGGGTGATCTTTGGAAAATCTGTATCTTCGGTAGTCGGGGTTGGGGTGTAGGTCAGGACCGGGTTCTGGGATCCTTCGGTGGATGGGTTCATCCACCAGTGGGCGGTGGCTTCGATCAAGCCTAGGGGAAGGATGATGGCAGCTACGGTGAGGATGGGGTGCATGGGGTTTGGGGAGGGGCTTTTCCACGAGACGCGGAGATCACGGCCTGTTGCGGGACGCTGGCAGCTACGTCGGGGAATCGGGCTGAAATCCCGATTAACGGCCTGGGGCTGGAACCCCCAGCTACAACTTTGACTTGCTGCGAGGTGCGGTCAGCTACGGTTGTGGGTGTTCCCTGCTATTCACGCTGCCGCCCTTGGTCGATTCTCCGTATTGGGGAGAAAACCTGCGGGGTGGGGCTGTGTGGTGAGGTTCCGCTGATAAATCAGGCGGATAATTTCTATGGCTCGGGACGCTTTCTCAGCGTTCCGGGTGGGAACCAGGGTTGGGGAGTCCAGGTTTCCGGTTAGGGCTGGTGTGCCGGTCGGGGCACAAAATTTCTTGTGTCGTTCTAAGATTCGTCACTGCCGTATGCGCCGTAGGATCCATATCCGTAGCGATAGGAGCGGCCGTACTTCGAGGTCTTGTAGTAGCCGTAGGAGTTGTTTTCGCCGATGAGGCGGCGCTTTTCCTTGAAGCCGTTGAAGACGACTCCGCTGATTTGCGTGCCGTCCTCGTCGAGTGTTCTGAGGAGGTGGCGGATGGCACCTTTCGGG
The DNA here is from genome assembly GCA_963729485.1 of uncultured Verrucomicrobiae bacterium. Taxonomy (GTDB): domain Bacteria; phylum Verrucomicrobiota; class Verrucomicrobiia; order Verrucomicrobiales; family Akkermansiaceae; genus Luteolibacter. The sequence goes on along the minus strand of CAVSNV010000007.1, from coordinate 877,034 downwards.
ACGTATTCCGCGCGGCAGACGAGGCAAACGTTATCGGCGAGGGCGGCGATGATGCGCGTATCGGGAACGGCCAGAAGCGGTGCGGTGTCCAATACGATCACATCATACAGAGAAACGGCTTCCTTAAACATTTCCTCCAGGCGCCCGGGTCCTGAGGATTTCTCCCGGGTTCGGTGCACGTTTTCCCGAAAGGATCATGTGGAAATTTTTCACTCCGGTGTCGCGGATGATGGACTCGGTGAGGGTCGCCTGGTTGGCGAGGTATTCGGTCGCTCCGGCGTGCTGACCGTGTTCGCGCTCAAGGCCGAAGATCTTGTGGACGGCAGGCTTGCGGAGATCGAGATCAACCAAGAGCGTCTTACGGCCCTGGGCGGCGGCGGCGAGGGCGAAGTTGGCGGAAGTCATGGTCTTCCCCTCCCCTGGCAACGCACTGGAAAACAGGGTCACCTTGCGTTTTTTTCGTCGCCCAGAAGCGAAACGCTGGCACGCAGGACCCGGTACATTTCCGCGTAGTTGGTGCCGGAGACTCCTGGTGTGAAGAGAACCCTCTCGTTCCAATTCTTGAACTTTTCTCCCGCCTGTTCCGGATGCCGCTTGAAATGTTTTTTCTCGGCGATCGCCAGATGTCGAGGATTGATATCGGAGATGGAGGCCAACACGGTGAGTCCCGTCTCTCCGGTAAATTGCGCGACGGTACGGATACTTGTTGTCCAGTTTCACCAAGCAGAGAGCGATCAGGATCCGCAGGCCAAGCCTCCCGCGCCTCCCATCCCGATGATTTTGTTGGGCTGAGGTGAACTCGGACCTCCCGGCAGACGCGCCAGGCTGCTGATTTCCGCACTGGTGACGGTGGATTCCTGGTCGACGGACGATTCGTCCATGCGTGTGAGCATGCTGTTGAAAACCTGGGTGGCACTTTGGATTTCGCTTTCAAGCACACCGACCCGCGCGAGGAGTTGCTGGCGTGCCATCCGCAGATAGGTATCCGGCTCGATTGCTTGATCGGGCATGCCACTGGAGACCCCGTCCCAATATTCCTTCTCGTTCGGTGCCAGCTTCGATACCTCGTATTCCTTGAGAAACTGGTTCTGGAAATTTTCGATTTCCGCGGTGGCACGCGATCATTTTCGGGTGCTTGGGAAGGTAGCGTCCCTGGAGGGTGTTGAGCTCCGTTTCCCTCGCATCGAGGACTCCGTGGACTTCGATGGCGCGGTTGTAGATCGCAAGGGAGCCGCGGGCTGTCTGGAGTTTTTCGCGCGCTTCGTCCGAGCCGGTCTCCAGAATTTCGATCGAACTGTTGCGACCTTCTGTCCGGTTGTTGGTAAGCTCGGCCACGTATTCGCGGGCAACCGCGTTCGCGATCACCTGTGCGATCTGCGGCTGGGTGTGGGTTACGGAGATATCCAGAAGCCGTGTGCCCTTCCGAATGGAGACATTGACCCAGGAGGCGATCATTCCCGCGAGCACATCGGGTGAGGGCGGACCGGATTTGGCGGGAGCGACCATGGGCTCTTTGCCCATTTTTTCCAACGCCCATTCAGGCATCCATTCCACCGGCACCGGTACGAGGCCTTCCAGACGCCCTGACGTCCTGCCGGGAAGCTACGCGATCCATCAGGTCCATGCGCTGGATACGAGCGGCCACCGTGTTCATGGCCTCCAGGCTGCGCATGTCTATATCCTCGGCCTGGCTTCTGCCCAGCACGCCAACCGTCTGCTCCTTGATCTGGAGCACGGTCACCGCCGTGTATTTCCTGGGTGTTTTCGAAAGGACGTAGGCGATCCGACGAGAATCCCGATCACCAGACCGAGAACGATCCAATACCAGCGCCCGATCAGATCGAAAGCAAGCATGCGCAGCTTCTCCTGCCCGTGCTGGGCGGATACTCCGGAGCCCTCGAATTCCACTTCGTCTTCATAGAAGTCATCGAGCTCGTTACTGTGATCGGCTTGCCGCCGTGGTCGTCTGTGTGCGTGCATACGAAATTTTTTTTCTCCGGAAATACAGATCAGAAGAGAAACGCTCGCCGACGGTGATCACGTCATCCGGAAGCAGGATCAGAGGACGGTCGCCTCTCTGGGAAATCTCTTTGAAGTTCAATTTCGTGACAGTCCCCTTGCGGTTGATCGTCACGTTCTTGGGGTTGGCAAGTTCTGTCATTCCTCCGGCGAGGGCGACGGCGTTCACCAGATCCAACCTGCCATTCAGAGGGAACGGGATAGGACCCGCTTTCCTCACTTCACCGAGCATCGTCACTTTCTTTCCGACATAAGGACTCTGGTTGACGATGATCCTGTCCCCTGCTCCCAGTCTCACTTTCCCGGACGCTCCCTGAATCTGCGCCATGGAATACGAGCTGCTGCTCCCGGAAGCCCTGACCAAGCGTATACTTCCCGTATCGGCGATTTCCGAGGGACCGCCAGCCGTGGCCATGGCTGAAGCAAGATCGAGGTTGCCGGAGACGGGGATCGGGATCTGACCCGGATTCAGGACCGCACCGATCACGGATATATACTCCGTGGCGTAATCGTTCACCGTCAGGGTGATTTTCGGGTCCACCAGATAATCCTTCGCGTAGAGGGCTTTGATTTTCGCCGCCGCCTCCGTGACGCTGAGACCGCCTACGGGCACGGAACCGACGAGAGGAAAGGAGGCTTGGCCGGACTTGAGAATCTTTACCTGCACGGAGAGATCAGGTTCCTCATAAACTGCGAGACTGATCGAGTCATTCGGACGAAGGACATAACTCTCGTCCTCTGCAAAAGCCGAAGAAATGGCAATGTTGATCGTTAGAACAACGATCAAATAGAACCAAAGTTGTATTAGGGGGAAAGATCTTTTCAAAACTCGGGGGAAGATGAGATGTCGGAGAGGACGTGGATCTGGTAGCATGCGTGAATCCGGAGAATCAATGAATATTTTCCGTCAACATGGTTACCTAACGAACTCGCGACATAATCCGAAGCGGCTATCCCTTAGAATGAGTGACTAAGACAGTAAAATTATCCTTTGGTATAGATCCTCGTCTGAAATTCGAGCGGTTCTCTGGAACCAAATATTATGGGTAATTACATGGTAAGTATTCCGGATGATGGAATGGGTAGGATGATAGCGTTGGATCACTTTGGTTTCACCACGTTCGCGTCCCGGTGCGTCTGCAGCAGGAAGCGATCCAGCCAAAGCAGATGTGGGTTCCGGCACGACTTCGAACGAACCAAATCCAGACTGTTTGCGCAAAAGCTGCGTCTGCCGGCACTGGCCACCGTCCCGCCGGGGGCAATTTCTGAACCGCCGAACAGGTCGACACCGGATTGCATCGTCCCCGAACCAACGGCGGATACGCAGTTCCAGGTTTGGTCGGAGTAGCCTCCAAAGGTGAAACTAACGTTGCCCATCCCGTTGCAACCTTGATCACAAGGTGCCGAATTTTTGGGATGATTTCATCGAAAACCATCCCACGCGCCGGCGGTCCGCCCTTCCGAACCGTGAGGCATCTCCTTGCTCCGGAAAATCCGGCGGAAAATCAGACAATGGCCAGCGTTGTGACTCCAATATTTACTTTCCCTAAAATCCCCGACTCAGGGAAAAGCCAACTTGGGAAGAATCGAAGGATTCGATCGCCCCGGCGCTTTGGTCGCTGTAACGGTAGAAAACGCTGGCTTGAGTGGTATTTCTGAACACAGCCATTCCAAGGGAAGTATCGAAGGTGAAGTAATCGCGGTCGGGGCGACCACCACCGATGACTGAAGACGAATTCTCGGTGGTGGAGACTTCGTAGCCGAGACCGAGACCGAACGTGGCCCGGCGTATTTTCCGGTTGTAGCCGAGGCGGAGGGAGGTCACCTCCGTGAACGCGCCTGGCACGGAGGCATCGGCCCGGGCATCCCGGTAGAGAGAAAGATTCATGCCCCAGAGGCTGGAGGCGTTGTAATTCAGCCCGATCAGCGCGCTGGAAGTGGCATCGGCGGATCCACCATTCGAGTAGTCGGCAAAATCGAGACCGATCTTGGAGTTCAAACTAACCTTCGAGCTGAGTTTGTAATTCAAGGTCAAGGTGGGACCGATCGTGGTTCGGTCGTTGTTCCCGCCTCCGTAATTGCCGGTGTAGCGGATTCCCGGACCGAACTCAGTGAGCGGGGAATATTTCCAAAGGGCCGAAAATCCGAGATTGGAGGAACTTGTGTCGTTGAAATTTCCTCCGCTGGCGGTAGTGAAGCTATACCCGGCATCCGCGGTTACGGAGGTCTTCGCACTGTATGCGTAGCGAACGGAGAGATTGCTATTGATGTCGAGCTGCTCGACGAAACTGGAAGAGACGTAGTTCCGGTTGCCTCCGCGGCCGAAGGTCAATCCGGTATTGAAGGTGGCGCTGAGTTTTCCTCCATCGTAGTTCGCTACCAGCCCGCCACTCTGGTTGAATCCGCTGAAGTCCCCGTTATCGAAGTACTGGTCGTAGCTGCCGGAGTAATTTCCTCCGAAGGTCCATACGCGTGCGCTGGAAAGATAGGAAACCGTTCCTCCGAGACCCAGGATGAAGTCGCCTGTAACCGGGTCTCCCGGACGGTCGGAAGCCTGAGTGACATTCGAGTTGTAGGTTCCGGTCAGATTGGTGGAGAAATCGAAGCCCTTGAAACGTTTCCCGGCAGATTTCCCCGATGGAACTATCACTGGTGCGTTGTTGAAACCGGTGGGGCGACCATCAAACGTATAGGCAGCATTCCCGGCACCGGTGCCCGGATCGCGGAAAACCGAATTGGTGGCAAACGGACTCGCCGCCGTTTCTTCTTCCTCGGTCGCGGGTGCTTCCGCCGACAAGTCATCGGAGGCAAATTCAACCAAGGAGTCTTCACCCGAAAGCGGAAGCGAAACTGGAGCAAGTTCCGGAGTCCAGTATGGATCGACCCCGACGGATGGATCCGGCTCGATCAGTGGCAGAACTGCGTTTTCCTCAGCGACTGGCACCGCAGGAGTCGGTTCCTGCAAAGTTTCGGACGCGGGGACTTCGTTGACAGGCGCCGGTTCTTCTACCCCGTCGGCGGGCATTTCAGACTTCTCCTCAATCGGTTTCAAACCGATACCAGTATCGGGATCCGGACCCGGTGGCTCCTGGGCGGTAGCGTGGATGAATCCGAAAGCAAGTGCTCCCAAAGCCGCGAGCAAACCCGATTTATTCCTAGATAGCATATCGTATTAGTTTCCAGTCCTTCTTTTGTTCGTGCGAATACTCGGAGTTCCATCCGGAAATCCTTCCGACAATAACAATGAAGACCGCAACCGGCATATTTCCGGGTTGCGGTCCTCGATTTGTATTGGGGGGAAATCAGGCACGCGAGCGCCTGAACACGAATCCCAACCCGGTGAGACCGAGTAGCAGGACGGCCGATGGCTCTGGAACGATGTTGATGTTATCGAACATCAGGTAGTTGTCGCCGGCGTTGGCGGGGTCGACGAATGAAGTACTCCAGGTGAAGCCGAGCGCGGTAATCGCCGCATTCGGATCCACAGCGACGTTTCCTGTCGCGAACGCTGAGTTAGCTCCGGTCGTGGTAAGGGAGAAATCGGTCCCGCCCGCACCGTCAGCAATAAATGAAAGGGCCAGATCGTAGAATCCGTTTTCGATGATCGCTTGATTGATAGTGTCCGTGGTAGCACCTCCGGCATAGGAGAACGTCCAGATACCGTCGTTCGCGCCCGTGGGGTCGGGGCCCATCGGATCAGGTGCGACGGGAACGACCACTGTCGGGGTCAGATCAAGGGAAAACACGCTGGAAGAACCGTTGAGGAGCGTGATTCCGAAACTATCCCGGGCAAAGCCGTCCGTGCTGTCGACGAGAGCCACCCGAAGGTTGTAAACGGTGCCGCCAAGAACCCCGGAGTAGGCATGAGACACTCCTACGGTCGTGCTATCAGGAGCGGAGGCGAGTCCTCCGATTGCTCCGAAATTATTCGTCATACCCCCTCCCGGGGTACCTGAGGTCACAAACGATACAATATTCGTGGTGTCGGTTGCGGTCCATCCGTCGAGACCATTGAGATCGACTTCGTGCCGACCGCCGGATACGGACTACCTTCGAAATTGTTGGTGTAGGTCGCTGCTTGGACAGCGGATGAGACTGCCAGCAGCAGAGCCGGATAGAATAGTCGTTTCATGGGGGAAGCTTTTGAAAAGGTTCGGAGGGCGAAATTACGGGGCACTGATGACATCCTTCTCCCCGAGGACGACAGGAGGCCCACCGCTGTTGAGGCCGCGACGGGCGTGGGCCGATGTGGCGGTCGCAAGCGCGAAGGCGACCACGAAAAATGCAAGGAGTGCGTTCTTTGGAGTTGTTTTCATTTCGCAGCGATTCAAGCGGCAATCGTGCCACCCGACAAAACTAAATAGGTATCATTATACCAAGGTATGTATATGAAGGTATCAGCGACTTCACGTTACTGATTTATCAACGTTATGAAGCACCTATAGCGACAGCCGGTCAATTATTCCGTCGATCTCCGGTCGCCCTTTCGCGAAAGATCGCATCTTTTCCACCATCTTTTTCCGCGACCACCGGTTGTCCGCATCCATCGAATCGATAAGATCGGCGCGTCTCAGAGCCTCTTCCCAAAGTGGCATCACTTTGGAGATATCGAACCCCGCCCACGCGACGCCCTGCCGGTAAGGCCCCTCCACCCAGGTCGGGTCGAGAGCCCGCTCCAGAGCGAACGCTTTTTCGATATCCGCCTGTTTGTCATCGAAGTAAAACGCGATGAAGGCCTTGTAGCGCGGGATCTGGCGGTCGAGCGGGACCTGGTTGGAAGCTTCGTCAAGGACACCCAAAGCTTTCTCAAGCGGATCCTCGGATGGATCGGGTTGGTATTCGATTCCCGAAGCGATGGCCGCTTCTTGGAGCTTCTTGTCTTCTTTGAAAAAATCTTTCGCTCTAGCAAGCGCGGTTTCAGCGGATTGTGTGGAAAACCGGGGTATCCCAAACGACTGGGAAGATAGCAAAAGTATGGCAAATGTCATTACAACGAAACCGACCAAGCGAAAAGGTATCTTCCAAGGAGCGGAGGTTCCCGATTTTTCCACATATGCACCCAGAGAAAGGGAATAGAGCAGGATCGCGGAGAACGCCAAGGTGATCCTGTGCCCGGGGACATCGAAAATTCCGTGAAGCGGGACCAGCGCGGCGGCCACCAGGCATGCGCTACGGAGCGCCCTGTCCCGGCCGTGAAGAATTGACTTCAGTGCTTTTCCGAATGCTAGAATGACGAGGATTGCGAGGAAAACGGTAGCGGGGAGACCCGCCTCCGAGGCCATCCACAGCCAGTCGCTCTCGGGATGGAAGTTATCCGCGTTGCTGGCGACCGAGGTAAGGTGCCTGTACCTGCGGGAAAATATAGTAATATTGACCCGCACCGACTCCAGTCCACTTGAAGTCAGCGATCAGGGCGAAGGTATCGAGCGCGGTAGGTATACGGAAATCCAGATCCATCCCTGAAGGGCGGTCCAGGGCAGAATCATGGGGTGAAGTTCCGATCAGCGTTTCAGTCCGCTCGAAGGTATCCGAGATACGCTGTTTCACCGCACTATCGAGAATCAGAAACATACCAGCCCCGCCGATCGCCATCAGGCAGATTGCCCAGATCCCGTTCTTCCCCAGATAGCGCTTACCCAACATCGGCAGCCACAGCACAGATCCTACGGCAATCAGGAAAATTCCCGCACGACTGATCGACCACCCCCCAGCGGCCCACAGGCAGATCCCGCCCGCGACAAGAGAAAGTCGCCAGCCTTGCGAATCGTTTGTCACGGATCGCCTGAAGCACGCAGCCAAGTCCGCAGATGGAACCCATCGCAAGATATGTGGCCGTGTGGTTTCTATTCGGGAAAAACCCGTAAGTTCCGGTATTTGAATCGGCGGACCTGAGGACGAGCCAGGAAAGGATAGCATAGGTCGCAACGCCGCACACGAAAAGTAGCGACCAGAGTCTCAGTCCGCCGCGCGAGGCCCGGTGGCCCGCCATCCATACTCCGGTGAACAGGATGAAGACAAATATGACCAACGTCTCCAAAGCGAACTTCCACTGAATGGCTACGAAAGGACCGGTATCGACCCCGAGAGCATCCAGATCCTGCCTCCATTCTCTCGCCTCGAACCAATCAACAGGAAGAAAGGCGGTCGACGTGCCCACCACGAACAACGAAGCGAGTCCCCACCAGAGCGCTGGCAATTTTCTGATCGGAGGGAAAATCAGGATGAGTATGCCTACCGCAAATAGAACGAACCCGTGAAAGGCAGCCCACGGAGCCTGGACCAATATCGACCCGAGGAACACGAGGAGCCACAAGCTTCCGAAAACGATCCCGGAGCGATACTCGGACCGATCAATCTCCGAAAAGTGTTCGCAAGCCGGATGGGAACTTTTTTCTGCGCCACCGGAATTCAACACCGGAGAGGATCGGGATTGGAATATGCAGCGAAAGCAGAAGGCCCGCACGTGGTCGGAAATGAAACCGCCAATCTCATAGCTTCCCACTGAATAACTCCAGCCCCCCGAGAACCGCAATTTTCACCATTTGAGCGGGATTCCCCGCTTCCAGCTTCTTCATCGCGTTGGCGCGGTAAACTTTGACGGTGATCAATGCCAAGCCCAGATGATCGGCGATCTCTTTGTTGAGCAAGCCTTTGATCACCAGCTGGACGATCTGCTTCTCCCGCTTGTTCAATGAGGACACTCGTGCGCGGGCTCCAGATGCGAACATGGAGGCCCCGTGCGATTTGGCGGCGCAATCCAGCGCATATGTCAGCGAGTGATTGAGATCCACGCAATCGACCGGAGCGGTGAGGATATCGTTCGCACCCGCCCTCATGATCTTGATCACCGATTTGAGACTCCATTCGCGCGCCACGAAAACCACAGGCAGTTGCCATTTCGCTTTGCGGAGCTTGCCAAGGACTTCGAAAGGATCGGAGTCATCCGGGAGTCGTTGGCCGAGAATCAGGCAGGTGGGAATACCGGGGAAACCTTCTTTCAGTATCTCATCGATACTCTTACGGACACGGATGTCGCACCCTGAATGCTTGGTGGAACGGATCAGACTGGCAAGAGACTTCGATTCGGCGTCCAGAACCAAGATGTGGAAATTCGCACACGTTTCATCCGGCAAGTCGTCCTCGTCCCGCCCCTGCTCCGGTCCGGACTCCAGCCCGTCCCCATTCGATTTTTCCTCTTTCAAAACTATGTCACTTGTTAGATAAACTGAAGATTTCGCTATCATATCAATAGATCGATTGGCTAATCCAGATACTTAGCGCGGTTCAGCAGCAACCAAGCCAAGGCCGGGAAGAAAATCCAGAAAATTATGATGCTATTTCTGACGATGAAAAAACCGATCAGGGTAGCGCCCACAAATGAAATTATATCTACCAGAAAATCAATGCTTTACGTACATATGGTATACTTTGGCATAAGCGCGGAATTCCCGATACTTCGGACTTACAGACTTCAAGTAAACCCTGTCTTACTTCAAAAAAACGCGCTTATCGCCGTTCCCGACAACTCGGGACTGGAAAACAGAGCATCCGCATTCGCCGACGTGCGTCTTTGGGCGGCACTGGCCGCATACATCCGGGAAAAAGTCACCCGCAGAGGGTTGTTCGGCGGTCAGAGATCGCGCAGTTTGAGAGCTTGTCCCCCAGAAGGTTTCATATCGAAAAATTCCGCACCGGCGGAGTCGGTCACCAGCAGGTCGATTTCTGAGGGTTTCACGAAAAAATGATCGGTGGGGCATCCGAGCTTGGTGTGATCCAGCATCGCGCACTTCCATTTCGCATGCGACATGATCGTGGCTTTGAGGCGGGCTTCGTCAGGATTCGGCTCTCCGATTCCTAGCTTCGAATCAAAGCCTCCGCCTGAGAAAAAGAAGCGATCGACGCGCATGGACCGGATTCCCATCTCAGTGAGCATTCCACCAAAGCGCCTGCCCTTCGCCTCGTAGACTCCACCGAGGAGGACCAACTCGAGGTCGGTCCGTGTCGACAGCAGTTCGATCACATCCTTCGCATAACTCACGATACGCAGACCCTGGCCTTCCGGCAGGTGCCGGGCGAATTCAAGTGCCGTCGAGCTCGCATCCAGGACGATGGTTTCGTTTGCTGTCACTTGTTTTGCTGCGAGTTTTCCAATCACTGTTTTTTCCGCGGCCTGCCGACCTTCACGTTCGCTCTGCGGGATTTCCTGGAAAGTCATCGAAATCTCCGTGGCTCCCCCGTGTGTCCTGTGGAGCAATCCCTGGCGTGCCAGCGCATCGAGATCCCGCCTCACGGTTTCCTCGGTAACGCCGAGCGTCGCGGCGAGTTCCTGGGTCCTCACGGCTCCGGCTCTCCTCGCGGCATCCACGATCTTCCTTTGTCTCTCGATTGCGAGCATATGGTTATTTCTGTTTTATTCTTGCTATTTCTACGAAAAGACAGCATGCCGTCCGCGAGCAACAAACCACTACCAACCGAACCCATGACAAAATTCAAGCACGTAACCTATTCCTGGGACGATTCCCACGCAGCCAGCCTCGATGCCGTGGACCGTCTCGTCTACCGCTCCAATATTCTCGGAGCCGACCAACGCATCACCAATACCGGCGGCGGCAACACTTCCTCCAAGATCATGGAGACCGATCCCCTTACCGGGCAGGAGACCGAAGTCCTCTGGGTCAAAGGCTCCGGCGGCGACCTCCGCACCTCCAAGCGCGAGAACTTTTCCTCTCTCTATCAGGACAAGCTCATCGGCCTGCAGATCCGTCTATGCCGCCAAGCCGGACAACGGTCTCAAGACTCCCGCCGAAGACGAAATGGTGGCCATGTATTTCCATACCACCTTCAATCTCAACCCCCGCCCGTCCTCGATCGACACCCCGCTCCACAGCTTTCTCTCCGGGAAACACGTGGACCACATGCACCCGAACGCGATCATCGCCATCGCCGCTTCGAAAAACTGCGAGGCGCTGACCAAGGAGATTTTCGAAGGCGAAATGGAATACGTGCCGTGGATGCGCCCGGGCTTCGAGCTCGGCCTCGCCATGGAGGAAATCGAAAAAGCCAAGCCATCGACCCAGGCGATCATGATGGGCCAGCACGGCTTCATCTCATGGGACGACGACGACAAGAAATGCTACGAGCTGACCCTCCGCCTCATCGAAAAAGCCTCCGCATACATCCAGGAGAAATACGAAGCCAAAGGTGGCGACGCGAAAGCCTTCGGCGGCCAGAAATACGAGACGCTGCCCGAGGAGCAGCGTCGCGATACCTTCGCGAAAATCCTGCCTTTCCTCCGCGGCCAGGTTTCCCAGCAGAAACGTTTCATCGGCACCATCCAGGACGATGACAAGATCCTGCGCTTCGTGAACTCCGCCGACGCCCCGCGCCTCGCCGAGCTCGGCACCTCCTGCCCGGACCATTTCCTGCGCACCAAAATCAAGCCGCTCTACGTCGACTGGGATCCGCAGAAGGACGACCTCGAGGCCCTCAAGGAAAAGCTCTCCAAAGGCCTCGTCGAATACCGCAAGGACTACGCGAAATACTACGAGTCCTGCAAGCACGACAACTCCCCCGCGATGCGCGATCCGAACCCGACCGTGGTTCTCATCCCCGGCCTCGGACTGATCTCGTGGGGCAAGGACAAATCCGAGTCCCGTGTCACCGCCGAGTTCTACAACTGCGCGGTCGAAGTCATGCGCGGTGCCGAAGCCATCGACACCTATATTTCCCTTCCCCAGCAGGAAGCGTTCGACATCGAATACTGGCTGCTTGAGGAGGCGAAACTCCAGCGCATGCCCGCCGAGAAAGAACTCGCCCGCCAGATCGTCATCGTCGTTGGCGCAGGCTCCGGCATCGGCAAGGAAACCGCCCACCGCCTCGTGAAAGAAGGCGCGCACATCGTCTGCGTGGACATGAATCTCGAGGCGGCGCAAGCCACCGCCAAGGAGATCACCGACAAATACGGCCTCGGCATCGGCGTCGCCGGCAGCGGCATTTCCAACTGCGGCCCGGCCATCGCCCTCAAGGGAAACATCACCGACCGCGCCGGCATCCGTGCCATGCTCGACCAGGTCGCGCTCGCCTACGGAGGCTTCGACCACATCTGCATCACCGCGGGTATCTTCGTCCCGTCCGATACCACCGGCCACATCCCGGATGACAAATGGGGACTTACGTTCTCAATCAACGTCACCGGTTCCTACTTCGTGGCAGACGAGGCGTTCAAAACCTGGAAAGAACAGGGCCTGCAAGGCAACCTCGTCCTCACCACCTCCGCCAACGCCGCGGTCGCGAAAAAAGGCTCGCTCGCCTACGATACATCGAAAGCAGCCGCGAACCACCTCGTCCGCGAGCTCGCCATCGAGCTTTCCCCGCTCGTCCGCGTCAACGGAGTCGCCCCCGCGACCGTCGTCTCCGGCTCCGCCATGTTCCCGCGCGACCGCGTCATCGGCTCGCTCGCGAAATACGACATCCCCTTCTCCGAGGATGAGGAAACGGAATCCCTGGTCGAAAAGCTCGCGCAATTCTACGCCGACCGCACCCTGACCAAATCCCCCATTACCCCGGCCGATCAGGCGGAAGCATACTTCCTGCTCGTCACCAAACGCCTCAGCAAAACCACCGGCCAGGTCATCACCGTGGACGGCGGCCTCCACGAGGCGTTTCTCAGATAGTGGCGGCGGATTGCATCCGCCATGCCAGACCGCCTCACAAGACACCCGGCTCCCCCAGAGGAGACCGGGTGTTTTCAATCCTGACAATCAGCTTTTCAAAAACGTGAAACCACGTAATTTGGGCGTATGGAAAAAGCAGTCGTCAAACGTAGCCTGAAAGAATTCCGCGAACGCGAGAATCCTTGGCAACACCGAAGCCACCTGGAGCGGCTCCAGGCAATGGCTGTGATCTGCCAAACGGACGAAAAACATGGACAGGCTCAATCAGGATTTCCTCGAATTTATCGGATTACTCAAAAGTATGAGCAACAAAGCAGCATCCGGCCGTTCCAAAGACTTGATCGATCTCGACGAACTGCGAAAGACCTCGTGACAAGCCAAACAGTGACGTAGCTGACCCGTCTCGGGACAGGCCGTGAATACTCCGTCTCGGAGTGTGTGCATGGGCGAAAACCACCTCGACGAAAAAGTCCAATTTGAGCGCTGTGAGGAAAGGCTCATCAGTCACTTCCGATGTAACCTCCGGGGCTTCGAGCCAATGGCGCGAATATGGAGAAGCGCGCGTCTCGCCGCTAGCGAAGAATAGAGAACGTTGCGCCATACCGCCGCCATACCGCCGCGCATCAGGTTTGTGTGAAAGTGAAAGCACTAGCCCAACGGGCTTGCGAATTTCAGCCCGGGGTTGGCTCAGCGGAGCGAAGCCTACCCCGGGATATCCCGGTCGTATTTCCGACAACGCCGAAGGTGTTGCGTCCATGCGCTGGGAACGTTCGGACCTCGGACACAACCCTTTCAGGATTGCCAAACCATTCGGTGCGTCACCCGGGGTAGCCTGCGTTTCACTCCGGCAACCCCGGGCTGAAATACGTAACTCCGTTGGAGTTGAAGAGGCCGAATCACAAAACCTTTTGCGCGGCAGGGCAGCGCTGGAACCACGCTTCTCCCATGCTCCCAGTGCCTACGGTTATTCCAGCGTCGCTCCTAACAAAGCCACGCACGGACCCAGCTCCCGTTCCATCTCATCACCCAGCCCCATCATCCCCTCGTACCAGTCCGCCACCACACAGGCCTGCTGCTCGATGTTATAGGAAAGAAAATCATCACCCGCCTCATAATCATAACCCCCGAGCGGGCCATACCGGCAGCACATCAACAGCTTTTCCAGCACTAGGTTCACCCCCTGCTGATGCTGCCAGACATGCGTCATTTCATGCACGAAATGCTTCCTCACCGCCAACCCGGCCTTCGAGAAATCCTCCACGTCCCGGGAATTCGCGATCTTCCCCCTCGGATGGAACCAGATGTTCCCGTCCGGAGCCATCGTAACATCCCGCGGCTGGAAAAACGCGAATTTCTCGCGCATCACCCGCGCCCTCCCAAGCTCTATCCCGCTTCCGAAAACACCCCGAGCGAGCTCGTTTTCCCCGACCGTCAAAGGCCGCGAAGTCCAGTCCGACATCAGGGACTAAAGCTTCGAGATCGCCCGCAGATCCAGCTTCCGCGCCAAGGATACGAGATCCCTCTCATCCGTAGCCGCATCGCCCTCCAGCTCGACATAGATCCGCCCGTCGAGCACCATCTGTAGCTTCCGCTCGCCCTCCATCACCGCCACCTCGCCCGAGATCCGCGAGGTTTTCCTCCCGCTCAACGCCAGCAGTTCCTTGTTTCCCAGCATCGCGATCAACGGCTTCACCACCGGAGCGTCCTTGATAACCTTAACAGTCACGTGCTTCTCTCCGTCCACATACAGACGGGAAATGGACACACCGCCGCCAGCGATGGCAAGATCCTCCTTCTTCATCGTTTCCCCCTTCCAGTCGCCCACCTCCTCCGGCAGCAGCTCACCGACCGCATCCGCCGATTTTTCCTCCAACAGCTTCACCAGCGCCCGCATCCGCTCCAGCGCGTCCTGCGTATCCCCCTTTTTATATACCGTAAAGACATTCCGCAGGCCCATCTCGATCTCGTCCTCCGCTTTCTCTTCCGCGAACACAGTCCCGGAAACCCAGAACCCCATCAACATCGTTAGAACCAATTTCATCATTCCGGGAGACTACCCGCCCATCCCCCGGAGTTCCAATCCCAAGTTTTAAGTTTTTAAGTCTGAATCATAAGCTTAGGATTTTCGGCATGCCCCGCCGGATCTTCCTCGGACACACCTCCCCTTTTCTCCCACTCCTCACCGCCCACCTTCTGGAGGATCGCGATTCCCTGCCCGGCACGCTTGTCATCGTCCCGACCTCCCAGAGCGGCCGCCTCCTGCGCGAAAGCCTCGCCGCCGCAGCCGTAGCCCTTCTCGCTCCCGCAGTCGCCACCCCGGGTTCCCTCCTGCATCTGGACGATCCCTCCATCGCCCCTCCCTGGTTGGAGAAAATCGCGTGGATTACCGCCTTGGAATCACTCACCCCCGCCGATTGGGAAAAGCACGCGGGCCTGCTGCCCACCCCTCCTGCGGAAGGCGATCTCCCCTCCGATTGGGCGGTCTCGCTCGCTTCGGAAATCGTCGGCCTGCGCAGCACCCTCCAGGACCACCTGCACAATCTGTTCTCCGCGTCGAAGTTTCTTGCCAACACCCCCGAATCTCCTCGTTGGGAGGCCCTCGCGGAAATCGAAATCCTCGCCGAGAGAACGCTCGCCGAGTGGTCCTACCAATCCCGCTCCACCGCCCTCCGCACACGCTTCAAGCTGCCGGACTACGAGCGCATCGTGCTTGCCGGTGTGACCGAAATGCCTCCCTGCCTAGTCACCGCGCTCGAAGCGTATTCCGGCGATCTCACCGTCATTATCGCCGCCCCGGAGAGCGAGAAGGAGCACTTCTCCCCGCTCGGCATCCCTTTGGAAAACTGGCGGAACCGCCCCCTCCCTGCCCGCACCGCCACCTCTGTCGCGGCGGACCCCGAGCAACAGTCAGCCCTCGCCCTGGAGGTCGTTTCCGCCACCGGAGCTTCTTCGGATGAGGTCGCGCTCGGCACCGCCGACGATCAGGCCGGAGCCGCGCTCGCCCGCACTTTCACGGCCGCGGGATGGACCGCCTTCCACCCCGCTGCCACGCGCCCCGCTCCATCCCTCGTCCGCTGGCTCACCGCATGGCGCGACTGGCTCTCAAAACCCTCCACCCGCCACCTCGCCGCCCTTCTTTCTCTGCCGGAGGCCGACTCCCTCGCCGATGGCAACCGTGCCGGGACCCTCCGCGCTCTCAACCGACTACGCGACCGGAACCCGACCCTCGATCCCACCGCCCTCGCCCTCGCCCGCACTCCGTGCGCCCCGGAGGCCTCTCCGAGCGTATCTCCCGCTTCATTTCCCTCCGCCAGGCCTTCCTTTCCAGCGCGTTCCGGGAATCCCTCGACCAGCATCTCAGCCAGCTCCGACTCACCGGGGAATCCGCCGACAACCAGCTCGGAGCGATCCATGCGTTCATGGAGACCGCCTCCCCGCTGCTCGGAAAAATCGACCGCAGCCACACGTTCTGGCTCGGCGTCCTCCTCCGGGAAATTCCCGCCAGCCCCGCCCGGCCACCGGTCGGACGAGTCATCGATGTCCAAGGCTGGCTGGAGCTTCTCTACGACCCGGCGAGCACCTCGTCATCTGCGGCATGAACGAAGGCCTGGTCCCCTCGCGCTCCGGCGGTGAGCCATGGCTTTCGGAAAACATCCGCTCCCGCCTCGGCCTCATCACGGATGCGGACCGCCACGCCCGCGATGCCTTCCTGCTCCACGCCATGCTCAGCATGCGCAGCGAAACCGGCTCCGCCCACCTCATCTGCGGGAAAACTTCCTCCGGCGGCGATACCCTGCTCCCCTCCCGCCTCATCCTCCAGGTCCCGCCTGCCGAGCTCGTCCCCACCGTGAAAAACCTTTTCCGCGAGATCGAGCCTCCCGAAGCGAATCTCATCTGGGAAAACAACTGGAAATGGCAGACCCCGGCCGTCGAGAACCGTCCCACCGTCAGCGTCACCGCCCTGCGCGCCTACCTCGCCTGCCCGTTCCGGTTCTACATGGACCACATCGTCCGCATGGACACGCCTGATCCCGACCGCCGCGAAATGAATCCCGGGGATTTCGGGAATCTCGCCCACCGCGTGCTCCAAAACTGGGGATTGGAACCCGGAGCCTCCATCCAGACCGATCCCGAAAAGATCCAAGCCTCCCTTCTCGACATGCTCGCCACGGTTTCCAAGGAAACCTTCGGCCCCCGTCCCCCGCTCGCCATCCGCATCCAGCTCGAATCGTTGCGCCAGCGCCTCTCGTGGTTCGCCGAGGAACAAGCTCTCTCCGCCGCCGATGGCTGGGAAATCATCGCCACCGAGAAGCCCTTTGAAATTCCCTCCGGAGAAATGACCGTCAAAGGCACCATCGACCGCATCGACCGCCTCCGGGAAACCGGCCAGCTTCGCGTCATCGACTACAAGACCGGCAACGTGCAGGACGTCCGTCTCGCTCACTTGAAAAAAATCACCGCCAGCACCCGCGTCCCCGCCCACTTCGGTGAGGCGCCGGAACCGTTCTACCAGACCACCGATCCCAAAGGCAAAACCGCCGACAATTTCTGGCAAAACCTCCAGCTCCCCCTCTACGCGCTTGCCGAAAGTCTGGATTCCGAGACCCTTCCCATCCCCTGCTACGTGCATCTCGGGAAAACCCGCGAGAACGTCCGCACCACCACCTGGCAGGATTTCTCCGAGGCCGATCTCGAAAGCGCCCGCGCCTGTGCAGAATGGATCACCTCCCGCATCGCCAGCCGCGCCTTTTGGCCCCCTGCCGAAAAAGTTCCCTACGATCCCTACTCCATCTTCGCCAGCCACGGCCCTCTGGAAGCCGAATTCAGCGTTCCGAGTTGATAATCCGGATTTGAAACAACCCTTGCCAAACGTAGGTTCCCACCTACCTTCCGCCCCGAGCAGGAGTCCCAGAACTTCCGATGTCCGCATCCGGCACCCTTTTTCTCCAAACACCCGATTCTCCCCAAAGATGTCGGGCATTTAGGCCATGCCAGGAACGCAGGGACCTCCCTGCTCACGGACGGCGGCGCGAATCGCCGGACTCCGGTCCTTCCAAGACCCTTTCCGCAATGGTTGCGGGGGCTTGGCCCAGCAACCATAAGCTGGCGACCGGTTTCCCATGCGATCGCAACATCAGATCCGTTCCCGCATCGGCGGGAAATCGATCCACACGCGCCGGCCCGTCCGTAACACACCGACCCATGCGAAACCATGTCAGACGAACCCCAGAACTCCCGCAATCAGGGAGATAGCAAACGCCGCCGCTCACGCGGAGGGCAGAAACGCCGCAACAATAGCAACAGCTCCGAACGCAGATCCGATGGACGTCAGTCCGAGGGTCGCCAATCCGGCGAAGGCCGCCAATCCGGCGGAGGCAGACGCGATGGCGGCAGCCGCTCCGGCGGCGGCAGCCAGAAATCCGGCAAATCCTTCCGCCGCCCCATGCCCGCTCCCATCGAGCTGAGCTGGTGGCAGAAACTGTTGAAAGCCGTCGGCCTGTACAAAGAGCCCGTCCGCCCGCCGCGCCCCGAGCGTCGCCCGGATGCAGCTCCCTCCGGAAAAACCCGCGAGCCGCGCAAGTCCAAGACCCGCGACGCCCGTTCCGATTCCTCCCGTGGATCACGCGACGAGGATCGTGACAGCCGCGGCCCCCGCGAGGATCGTGGCGAGCGCAGGGAGCGTGACGACCGCGATTCCTCCTCATCCGATGATTCCGCCCCACGTGGCAGAGGCAAAGGAAAAGGCAAAGGCCGTGGCGAACGCGATCGCAACCGTCCCCGTGGCGGAGATCCGTCCACCGTCGAGAACCGCCGCGTGTATGTCGGAAATCTTTCCTACGACACCACCGAGAGCGACCTCGAGGAACTCTTCAAAGGCGTCGGCCCCGTCCGCCGCGTGGAGATCGTCTACAACCGCAGCACCCACCGCTCCAAAGGCTACGGATTTATCGAAATGCTCGATGTGGATGAGGCGAAACGCACAGTCGAAGTCCTGCACGACCAGTATTTCATGGGTCGCCAGCTCACCGTCTCCGGTGCCAAATCCAAGGATCACGAGGACGCGGAAAAGGACGATGAAAAGAACATCGCCCAGAACGCAGCCATCCCGCCCCTGGCCCCGATCAACCCCAACAAGGAAGAAGTCCTCGACCTCATCGACGAGAAGCCGGCCGCGACCGAGGAACCGAAGATCATCGCCGAGGAAATCAACGAGAACCCCGAGGTCCCCACCGAGGAATTCGCCCCCTCCGAATCCCCCGCGGCCGCCGAGACTCCTGCAGACGAGGAAGCCGAGGCCAAGTCCCAGGCCTGATCTTTCCTAAATTGCATTCCCCAGAGGCCCTCCCCGGAAAGGAGGGCCTCTTTTTTGTGCAGAGAAGAAGCGACTCCGATCGACTCACTTGAAAAACACCCGCTCCTGGAAATCCGAACTCGATCTTACTTCCAAGTCCAATCCGAGACGCTCTTCCAACTTGGAAAACGAGTCGTTTTCAACCAGCTTCCGTTTCATCGGGGAAACGACCAGATACTTCAACTTGTCCGTGCGCAAACGGGTAGACCACACCTCAGGCTCGAAATCGAAAGACTTCAGCTCCTTGCGTCGCTCGTTTACCTGCCTCGCGAGATCGATTGCCTTCGCCTCCGTATCGAACGATCCTGCCACGAAATAGTAATCCGCCATGAAAGCGCGTGCCCCCACCTGCTGCGTCGTATCCCGCGGAATGTAAACCACCCTCGACTGACTCTCCGTAACGACCGTCAGGAACATACTGTCCGAATCCTCCGCCGCGCTCTCCAGCGTCCATTCGAGCTCGCTGTTTCTATCCACCCCGAACCTTTGCGTCACCCAGCCTCCCCAGATCATGTAGTAGCTTTCGAAGGAAACCCCGTTCCGAGGAGCCGCCCTCAGCCTGCGAAACTTTTCCTCGTCCCATTTCACCGGCATTTGGGAGTAATCAAGCAGCAGTGCCGACAGCGACAACTCCTCCCCGTCCGCCATGGAATTCACTTTCACTACCGGCAGATCGCTGGCCCCCGCGACCGCAGACTTGGTAAAGGTGCGGTCTAGCAGCAGGGTCGATACCACCTCTGCCGCGTCTGCCTCCGGCGTTCTCCTATCCCGCTTCGGATGAATGTCCAGGAACTGTTTCTCGTTTGAGGCATAGTAGCTGCACATGTTGTCTTCCACCACCCGCAGGATCGCGAACCCATCCGCACCCGTTCCCAACAAACGTTCCCTCACCCGAACCTGATGATCCGGAGTCGCCCCCACCCGGGCGAAACAACCGAGAAAAACCAAAGCCCCGAACCAAGTTTTCATAACTCCCCTCATCCTCCCAACCTATGCAATTATCCCCGCGAGTCACTAAAATCCAGAAGCCAGATAAAATCCCGCCGACCGGCAAGGTCTTCCACCTCTCACCCGGCGCTCAACTTCACTACCACTCCTCACAAAGCGGCACGACGTAGAACACGTGCTTTACCCTACGGCAGTAGCGGCAGACCCAACTCTTCGAGGAACCTGTTGTGCTCTTCCGTCGCTTTCTTGATACCTATATCCGCGTCAACAATTGCTTCGTGAGTCTTCTTCAGGTCGATGGCTTTCTCCGCCTGGGCGGTGCTGACGTAGCGGGTGATGTTCAGGTTGTAGTCGTTGTCCTCGATCTCCTTCATCCCGACGCGACGGGCATAGCGCTCGATCCCGTCCGGTCGATTCTGGTAGGTATCGACGATCCTCTCGATGTGCTCTCTGGTGATCACATTCTGCCGTTTGCCTTTTTCGAATTGCTCGCTGGCATTGATGAAAAGCACGTCGTCCGGCTTCTTGCATTTTTTGAGGACGAGGATGCAGACAGGAATGCCGGTGGAGTAAAAGAGGTTCGCGGGTAGGCCGATGACCGTATCGATATGCCCGTCATCCAGCAGCTTCTTGCGGATGCGCGCTTCCACTCCTCCACGAAAGAGGACGCCGTGAGGCAGGATGATCGCCATCACCCCGTCTTCCTTGAGGAAATGAAAGCCATGGAGAAGAAATGCGAAGTCCGCAGCGGATTTCGGGGCGACCCCGTGATTCTTGAAGCGGACGTCTTCGGCGGTCGTTTCCTTGGGTTGCCAGCGTAGGCTGAACGGTGGGTTGGCAACGATGGCATCGAAGTATGGCCGCTTGGCGGGATTCAGCTCCCTCATCATCTCCCAATCGTTGTCCAGCATATCCCCGTGATGGATGTCGAACTCCGCATCTTTCACCCCATGGAGCAACATGTTCATGCGGGCAAGGTTGTAGGTGATGATGTTCTTCTCCTGCCCGTAGATGTGGCCGATGCCGCGGGCGCCCATCCGCTTGCGGATGTTCAGGAGCAGCGAGCCGGAGCCGCAGGCGAAGTCCAGCACTTTGTCCAGCTTGTCGCGCTTGCCGGTCTTCGGTTCCTAGCTGTCGAGAGTGACGATGGCGGAGAGGATGTCCGAGATCTGTTGCGGGGTATAGAACTCCCCCGCTTTTTTCCCTGATCCGGCGGCAAACTGGCCGATCAGGTATTCGTAGGCATCGCCAAGGGTATCGCGGTCGCTGGAGAATTCGTCCAATCCCTTGGCGATCTCCTTGATGATGTTCGTGAGCTTCTTGTTCCGGGAGTCGTAGTCCTTACCCAGTTTTTCCGAAGCGAGATTGATTTCTGAGAAAAGGCCGTTGAACGCACTCTCGAAAGATTCTTCCTCGATGTATTTGAAGCCTTCCTGAAGATCCTTGAGCAGATACGGGCTCTCTTCCTTCGCCGCCGTAGCGATGCTGTCCCAGAGGAAGCGCGGTTGGATCACATAATGGACTTTGAGCCGCATCTGCTTCTCGAAGTCCGGGACATCTTCCAGATTCGTCTCATACCATTCTTGCAAGGGAGTCTGCTTTTCATCCGCATCCGGCTTCGGGTAGTCCCGACCGAGTTCCTTCTTCACCGCCTCCACGTAGTTGTCCGAGAGGTAGCGGAGGAAAAGGAAGGAAAGCATGTAGTCGCGGAAGTCGTCCGCGCTCATCGCGCCGCGCAATTGGTCGGCGATGTTCCATAGGGTCTTGCCCAGTTGTGCCTGGTCTTTTCGGGTCATGTGAAATCAGTTGGAAGGATGTCGGCAGAGTTTTTTCACGATCTCCGCCAGGGTGGGGGTGAGTGGCTGGACGCGGAGATCGATGGGAGCCAGCTCGGCGTCCGGCATGGCAATGATGTTGCCCGGGTGGGTGTCGGATACAACCACTTCCCTCTCCGCACCGTAGTAGGCGAGATCTTCCCCCACGGTGAAGGGAAGCCAGCCGGAGGACTCGAAAAAGGAGCGGATCTGTTCCAAGGTCGCCACCTCGCCCTCGATGGCGGGCTGCTCGATGAGAAGCCGGAGACCCTGCGGGGTATCCAGAGCGCCTAGGAAGTTTACGGAGTCTCCGAACAATTCGTTATGGAGCATCCAGCGGCGCAAGTAGTCCACCGGGGATGCCTGCGGTTCCTCATCGTGTCGATGCACCACCTTCATGCCGAAGTGCCCCGGCCATGTCGCTTTGAGGAATGTGGCGGATTCTTCCCGATACCAGACCTGGTGTTCGTTGCCCTCTGCTGTGGGCGTCTCCGCTAGTTCCGGTGGCGCTTGATTGAGGAAGAGACCTTGCTCTGCGGCGATGGCTCGAAAGATCCCGAGTTCCTCCGCGTGATAGGTTGTGCCGCCATAAAGGCGCGCACTTGTCTCACAGCTTTCTCCGAGCTGCGCAACAAGTGGCGGGAGCGGGACTCCCGGATTTTCTGGGCATCGATCACGCATGGAGTTTAGTTCACGAGCGAGAAACAGGAAAGGCAATTTTGCACGCCGCGAGAAGAGCGGACACGGTAGCCGACCGCAAGGATGGCATCGAGATTGCAAAGCGTGAGTTTGCGACTCACCTCGCGCTCGCCCTCGGTTTGAACTGTCAAGGATTCCTTGACAGTTGCCTCTCGCGCCAGCTCTTCATCTTCAAAGATGTTTTTGAGGTGCAGGGAGATATTTTGTTTGGTGGCTTGAAACAACTCCGCGATTTCAAGCTGGGTGAGCCAGACGGTTTCGTCCCGGGCACGTGGCTGGATCTTACTTCTACCGTCTTCCGTGATGTGGAGAATGAGCATTTAGGTAGGGGTAAATTGTGCGGGAGAAGTTGAACTTGAGTGAATTGAACCTCTCAAAGCTCCGAAGGTGCGCCCCATGCCAGCCCAGGGCAACGCCCTGGGGCTGGAACAGCCAAAAGCCATACAGCCCTGTAAGGGCGAACTAATCCCAGAGGTATTTTTCATCAAAATCGATTCCGTGTTTGGTTAGGAAACTCCGCAACTCGTCCTGAAAGGAAATCTTCCGGTGATGTTCCGCTTGGTTCGCGATGTATTCTTTGACGGCAGGCACATTCGATTCGCTCACCGAGAATGCGCCGAAACCTCCCTGCCATGAAAAGCCGGAAAGCCCGGTCGATTGGGTTTTGAGCCACTTGGAGGAGGATTTCTTCACATCCTCGATGGCTTTGGATAGCGCCACGGTGCGGTGGAGAAGAAATAGGATGTGGATGTGATCATCGACGGAGTTGATGATGATAGCCGAACATTGGAGATTCCTGAGCACCGTGGCGAGATAGGCATGCAGGGAGGGACGGATCTCATCGGAAAGAAGCGGTTGCCGGTGTTTTGTCGAGAAGACGAGATGGATTAGGTTTTTCGCGAGGGATTGGGACATCGGTTAGGTCGCCCTTTCAGGGCTTTGTGGTTTTCGGATAACGATACCCAGGGCGTTGCCCTGGGCTGTCATGGAGTGCCCCATTGGGGCGGAAGACATACGCAATTCCAATGCCCAATGAGAGTTCCGTGCCAACCCGGAAACCGCACCCAATGGCAGCACCGGAAGCGAGATCCATGCCAGCACCGAACGTGCGATCCATACCAGCGCCGAAGGTGCGATCAATGCCAGCCCGGGGCAACGCCCCGGGTATTCGGTTCCCATAGATTTCGCAGCCCTGAAAGGGCGATCCAACGGTGGAATTCGCGTACGACATCGGGGCGCTAGATTGGTTCATACCTTCACCTCCTCCGGATTGGGGAAGAGCTGTTGCATGAGTCCCTTGTTTGTGTGTCTGGAGGGCGGCGAGCTTGGCGCTGTGCGCGGTGATGAACGAGTCCAAGGAACTCAGGCAGTCGGCGATTTTTTGTTGCTCGGCTTTCTCAGGTGGAACCGGAAGCTGAATGCTGAAAAAGTCAGTCGGATTGATATTCAGCAAGCCGTCGCTCCGCGCCCCGCTAGTAATGAACTTTGCGAGTTCTCTGCCATGACCATTGTGCTCGAACAAATTTTGATAGAACCCATCGATACATTCACTCTTCAACTTCAAGCAAATGAATACTGTGGAAGCTGCTGCTTCCTCAAATTCGTGGAGTTGATAGACGCAACCCTGCTTGAACTTTTTCGAGTTGCCTTTCTTGCAAGCAAAATCCCCGCGCTTGATGTGTATGTAGCTCTTGTATTGCGCGCCAGAGATCTTCTTTCCGAACTTCTTTGTCTGATCAACGAATCCCCTGCCCGCAGTAATACTGACAGGTGTGATGTTTTTCGATCCGACTTTTTTGGTCAGCCGTTTGGTGACGTTACCTAGGACTGCTTTGTTCCACTCTCCGTCACTTTTAAACTCCGGAAACCGCAGCTTCGGGACGAGTGGCTTCTTGTTGTGGAGGGTTTGGGCATTGATGCGAGGATTAGGTCGCCCTTTCAGGGCTTGCTGCTTTGGGTGCGAAGGTTCCTAGGGCGTTGCCCTAGGCTGGCATGGGTTGCCCCGTTGGGGCGGAAGAGTTTGTTGGAGGAGCGGCAAAGTTGTTTTGTGGTTGGTATTGGTGCTTTCCTCGTTCGGGTTGTAGAGATGGTTGGAAGGATGTTTGCAGCGATAGTGACGAGGCGGTCGGTGCTTTCCTCGCTCGGGCTGTAGAGATGGTTGGAAGGGCGGGATAAATGGAATTGGATTTGGTCACGCAATCAACTACAGCATAGACCTTCATATCTTTAAGGCCAACGGCCTGACCTATGCCAGCCTGGGGCATCGCCCCGGGAAACCGATCCCCACAATTCCAAAGCCCCGCAAGGGCGACCCAAAGGCGATTCTTGCGGAAGACTTCACTTTTCATACCCTGAAAGGCCGGAGATGGTTTGTTGGTTGGCGCGGAGCTTGAGAAGCGGGACGAGGTCGTCCATCAAAGCTAGCTCGCACTTGCGGCGTTCTTTCCAGCCTAGCTCCAACGGTGCCATCAGGTCGGTCAGTAGTTCCGCATCGAAGACGAGGCGGCGGAGGATTTCTTCGGTGAAGTCGGTGAGCGCTGCGAATGCGATACCGTGGCTTTCGGAGATCGCCATGAGTTCCTTTTCCTCGGCGGTGGCTTTGAATTTCTCGTAGCCGGGAAATGATCTGTTCCTTGTTGAGGCCGGCGCCTGCCTGGAGCCTCTTGATGTAGGCGGTGATCTGGTCGCGCTGGTCGGCGAACTTCGCCTCGGCGGCGACGACGCTGACGAGCTGCTCGCGGGTCATAGTCTGCTTGCCGGGCGTGTCCTGCGAGAAATCCGCGAGGAGCTGCATGATGTAGTCGTAATCGATGGTGGCGGAGGCGAAGAGAACGAACTCGAAATCCAGCTCCTCGACTTCCGGCGGGACGTTTTCGCCGTCGTCCTTGTTCGCCTTGTCGCGCTTTTCTTTCAGATCGCGGGCGGTATCGATATAGACGCCTTTGAAGGCGCGGTGCTCATTGACCGGGAGCGTGGCCTCGATGGTGGATTTCTGCTCCGGGCTGAGATCGCTGTATTGGTCGAGCTGGGTTTTGAGCTTCTGGACTTCCTTGAACTTCCGGACGAACTGGGTTTCCGCGATATCACCCTTGAGCTGTGGCACGTCCTCGGCTTTCCCCTCAAGGCCGTGGGACTGCATGAAGGCTCCGAGGTTTTTGACGGCTTCCTGCAGTTTTTCTATGACGGTTGGCGCTGGATCGACGAGCCAGATCTCGCGGGCGGTTTCCTGATATTCGCCGGAGAAGAGCTTGATGGCGTCATCGACGGCATCCTGCTGCTGGCGGAAGTCGAGGATGTTGCCGGAGGGCTTGGTATCGTTCAGCACGCGGTTGGTGCGGGAGAGCGCCTGAATGAGGCCGTGGTATTTCAGGTTCTTATCGACGTAGAGGGTGTTGAGGTATTTCGAATCGAAGCCGGTGAGCAGCATATCGACGACGATGGTGATATCAATCTTCTCCTTGGCCGGGAGGTCGAAGTTTGGGAATTGCTGGCTCTTGATGCGGGTCTGTATGTCCTGGTAGTAGGCGTCGAAATCGGTGATGCGGTGGTTCGTTCCGTATTGGGAATTGTAGGCGGCGATGATCTCGATGAGCGCGGCTTTCTTGCCATCGGGATCCTGCTGGAGGTCTTCCTTTTCCTGCGGGAGATCTTCCTGGAGCTGGCGCACATCGGTATCGCCCTCGGCGGGTGGGGAGAAAACGCAGGCGATCCTGAGAGGTCGGAAATCGGGAGAGCACGCCGCTTTTTCGCTCTGGATGGATGCGAAGAGCTGGGACTTCGGGAAGAAGCTCTTGATCGCATCGTGGTTCTTGCCGAACTGGGAGCGGTGGCACTCATCGAAGATGATGGCCATGCGCTTGCCGCTCAGTTCGGCGAGTTGTTTCTTGTAGTTCCGCGTGTTCGTGCCATCCAGCGCGAGGCCGAGCTTCTGGATGGTGGTGACGATGACCTTGTCGGACTTGTCGCGGGAAAGCAGGCGGCGGACGAGGTTGTGGGTATTGGTGTTTTCCTCGACACAGTTTTCCTGGAACTTGTTGAACTCCTCCCGCGTCTGGCGGTCGAGATCCTTCCTATCGACGACGAAAAGGCATTTATCGATGTCGTCGTTGTCTTTGAGAAGGGTCGAGGCCTTGAAGGAGGTGAGGGTTTTTCCGCTGCCCGTTGTGTGCCAGATGTAGCCGTTCCCGCAGTTCTGATTGATGCAATCGACGATGTCTTTGACCGCATAGATCTGGTAGGGGCGCATCATCAGCATTTTCTGCTCGCTGGCGACGAGCACCATGTAGCGGCTGATCATGTGGCCGAGCGTACATTTCGGCAGAAAGGCATCCGCGAATTTTTCGAGATAGCTGATCTTCGTGTTGTCCCGAGAGGCGAACTGGTAGATAGGGAGAAATTTCTCCTCCGCATTGAAGGCGAAGTGCCGGTTGTTGTTGTTCGCGAAGTAATGGGTGGAAGTGCGGTTGCTGACGATGAAGAGCTGCATGAAGCAAAGCAGCGTGTTGGTGTAGCCGTTGCCGGGATCCTTCTTGTAATCGACAATCTGCTCCATCGCCCGACGTGGACTGACTTCGAGGGTTTTCAGCTCGATCTGGGTTACGGGAAGGCCGTTGATGAGCAGGATGACATCGTAGCGGTGGTGGCTGGTATCGTGATTGATCCGGAGCTGGTTGATGACCTCGAAGCCGTTTTTGCACCAGTCCCTGATGTTGACCAACGTGAAATTCAGAGGGGTGCCGTCGTCTCGCTCGAAGTCGTTGATCCGCCGGAGAGTCTGGGAGGCTTTGAAGACGTCCGGCGTTGTGATCTGGAGAAGTAGGCGGTCGAACTCGGAGTCCGAGAGATTGACAGCGTTGAGTCTCTGGAACCTTTCGCGAAAATTTGCTTCAAGTGCCGCCTTCGTGCGGATGTCGGGGCGGTAGGTATATTTCAGACTGGTTAGTTTTCCGAATTGTGGGGTGTTGGTCCCTGTCGGTCAGTGTCCGAGAAAGCTAGGCAAGGGATACAGGATGTGAAGCCGAATCGGTCCTGACGACAAGGGGTGAGCACCGTGACCCTGCAACCTCCTTCCCTGAACACCGCAATGCGGTAAAATCTTCAGCCCACCGCCCCACCCCGTTCACATCCGACCGCAGAGTCCATGTGCACTGTCGGCAAACTCCGGGAATTTCATGCTTGGAATCCGGGGGTGGGTTCCCCCATCTTCCCCCGCACACGACCATGCCCTGGCTCCTCCTTATCCTTCCGCTCCTGGCTGCTGTTTCGAACCAGCTTTTTCTTCGAAAACTCGGCATCGCCCATCTGGTGTCCACGGCATCCGCTGCGGCGACCTTCGTGATCGCCATTCTCCTTCTGGGAAAAGAACAGACAACGGGCTTTTCGTGGGCTGCGATCGGTGATTTCAATATCGATATCGGCATCATGCTGGACCGGCTTTCCACCGGCATGATGATCGTGGTGACGGGCGTCGGCCTGCTGGTACATGTGTTCTCGCTCGCCTACATGAAGGACGATCCCGCGAAAGCGCGTTTCTTCACGGGCCTGGCACTGTTCATGTTCTCGATGACCGGAATCGTCCTGGCGACGAATTTCATCATGACCTTCATCTTCTGGGAGCTGGTCGGCCTCAGTTCCTACCTGCTGATCGGTCACTGGTATCAGAAGGAATCCGCGGCGGACGCGGCTAAAAAAGCGTTCCTCACCAACCGCATCGGGGACTTCGGGTTCATGGTCGGAATCCTGATGCTGTGGAAAATCACCGGCACGCTGGCTTTCTCGGAAATGGCGATCCCTGCGGGAGTTGTATCCGCAGGCGTGGTCGGTGCCGCGCTGCTCTTCGTCTTCTGCGGCGCGGTCGGCAAGTCCGCCCAGTTTCCCCTCCATGTCTGGCTACCGGATGCGATGGAAGGCCCGACTCCCGTTTCCGCGCTGATCCACGCTGCCACCATGGTCGCGGCCGGTGTCTACATGCTGGTGCGTGTGCAGCTCTCCATCGGTGAGGAAGCTTTCGCCGGATTTTCAGGGACCGACCATCGCCTGGATCGGCGGGATCACCGCGCTGATGGCCGCGCTGATGGCTACGCAACAGGACGACATCAAACGCGTGCTCGCCTACTCGACCCTCTCCCAGCTCGGTTACATGGTGATGGCCGTGGGCCTTCTGGCCGGTGAGGCCGCGATGTTCCATCTTTTCACCCACGCATGGTTCAAGGCGCTGCTGTTCCTCGGCTCCGGCGCGATCATTTTCGCCTGCCACCACGAGCAGGACATGTGGAAAATGGGCGGACTGCTCAAGAAAATGCCGCTCACCGCGATCACTTTCGCCATCGGCACCGCGGCGCTGATGGCCGTGCCTTTCACTTCCGGATTCTTCTCGAAAGAGCAGATCCTGGAGGCCGCCAACCACCACAATCCGGTCCTGTTCTGGATCGCCGTCGCCGTGGCTGTGCTCACCCCGTTCTACATGACCCGGGCCTTCGTGATCACGTTCCTCGGGAAGCCTCGCACGGAAAACGCCGACCACGCGCATGAGGTAGGCCCGCTGATGTCCGTGCCGCTGATCCTGCTGGCCATCATGGGCCTGATCGCCGGATTTCCATTCATCGCCTCGAAGCTGGCTCCCGCCTACGAGCAGCCGGAGCACCTGATCCATCTCGTTCCTGTCACCTTTATATCCATCGGCGCTCTCGTCGTAGGAGTCCTCGCGGGCTTTGTCCTTTACGCAGGGAAAAAAGCGGATCCCATTTCCATCCCGCTTTTCCGCAACCGCTTCTATCTGGATACGATCTATGAGAAAGGCATCGTGAAATACCTGCAGGACGGTTTCGCCGCCATCGTGCATTTCATCGACGAGATCCTGATCAACAATATCCTTGTCGGAGGTCTCAGCCGTCTCGCGGAGACATCGGGCAACTTCTTTCGCAAGGGGCAGAACGGAAATCTCCAGACATACGCCTTCACCTTCGGCCTGGGAGTGCTACTGCTGATCTACTTCACTGTATTTTACCAGTAGTCGGAAATTCCGAATTCAAAATTGGTCCCGCCACCAATCGCCATCGCGCTCCCATTCCTCACGCTTTTCCATAGGCTTGGCTTTTCCCGCCTTCGTCTCCACTTTCTCGTCCCGTTCCAGTTCCTCCAGAAGGTCGTCCACCTCTTTGTTCCTTCTCGATGCATTCCGTAGCATGCATCCCAGCAGCATCACGATCACCCCGAAGCTCACGAGCAAAGTCGCCAGCATCGCCAGCGCCAGACCATCGGATTCCGTGAGTGCCAGAAACATGATTTACCGCAAAATCACACAAGAAATCCGGAAAACAACCAAGACCCAAAAATTCAGAATTCAAAATTTGGAACCCGAGACCCAAGTCCCCTTTTCCTTCCGTCTTTTCCGTGGTCAACCCCTCCCAAAAAGAATTCCCCCCCACCGCATAACCGAAAATCACCATTGCACCCGCCCGCTTCCCCGTTTACGACTCCCGCATGACAATGCTTGCCGAAAGAACGTCCATCATTTCCAAAACAAAAGAACTCTGCGAGCAGATCGCCGCTGACGAGAAGTTCATCAAACTCCAGGCGGACGTGGAGCGTTTTCTCGCGGACGATTCCGCGAAGCTGCAATACCAGTCCGTCCACGAAAAAGGAGAGGAACTCCACAACAAGCAGCACGCGGGCGTGGAGCTCGGTTCCGCCGAGATCAAGGCATTCGAAGACGCGCGTGACGCCCTCTTCGACAACAAGGTCGCCGCAGACTTCATGGATGCCCAGCGCACCCTTGAAACGATCCAGAAGGAGATCGGGAAATATGTCGGCATGACCATGGAGCTCGGGCGCGTCCCCACGGACGATGAGATCGAGGAATCCAACAACAGCGGCGGTTGCTGCGGTGGTGGCGGCAGCGGCGGCGGTTGCTGCAGCTGATTCCGTACCGGCACGACCGTGGCCGAGTCTTCCACAACGAGTATCACCTTTCTGGGCACCGGCACTTCCGTCGGTGTTCCTGTCATCGGCTGTTCCTGTCCTGTCTGTGTTTCCACGGATCCGCTGAACAACCGCACCCGTTCCTCCATCGTCGTCAGAAGTGGGGAAACCTGTGTCCTGATCGATTCCGGACCGGATCTGCGCGAGCAGGCGTTGCGTGAAAAGCTCACCTGCATCGACGCGGTGATCTACACCCACTCGCACGTCGATCACGTCGCGGGTTTCGACGAAATGCGCGCTTTTTGCTGGGCACGGGACACCCCGCTCCCGCTATACGCATCCTCCTCCACACTCGGCGTGTTGAAAACCATGTTCGGCTGGGCCTTTCACGAATCCAACACCTACCGCGGATACGTCAAACCGGACGCCCGGGTGATCGGGGGACCGTTCTCCGTGGGACCGTTCACCATCACTCCGCTCCCCGTCGTCCACGGGACGGTCGATGTCTCGGGCTTCCTGTTCGAGGATGCGCAGGGGAAACGTTTCGCCTACATTCCGGATGTGAAACAGATCCCGGAGGAAACGCTCGCCCTCATGTCCGGACTCGATCTGCTGATTATCGACTCCCTTCGCGACTCCCCCCACCCGACCCACCTGTCCGTCTCCGAAGCCTGCGCGATTTCCGAACGAATCTCCCCACGCGAAACCCTGCTCACCCACCTCAGCCACGATCTCGATCACCATGAGCTGACCTCCCGACTGCCTGCGGGCATCCTTCCGGCACACGACGGACTCACCATCCGTGTTTGACCTTCCAGCCGCGGCGTTCAAAGCTCCAGCCATGACGCCTCTGCTATCCATTTTCCTCAGAAAAATCCCGGCAGTTCTCCGTCATCTGTCACTGGTTTTCCTGATCGGAACCGCGACCTGCCAGCATCTGACAAACAAGGACGTATTGGTCCTTTTCAACACGGCAGACCCGGACTCAGGCAAGCTCGCCGAGGACTACCGTGAAGCCCGGGACATCCCGGCGGACCGGTTGGTCGGATTGGAAATGCCTCTGCGCCCGGACATCACCCGGGCCGAGTATGAGAAATCCATCCTCATCCCGCTCCGCAAACATTTCGAGGAAAAATCCCTTTGGAGACGCGGCCGGGATCCACAGGGGGTTCTGCTTCCCACCTCGTGCGATGTCCGTGTCATCGTCCTCATGCGGGGCGTCCCGCTACGTATCCAGCCCTCCCCTCCGACTCAGGAAAAGGAAGGCGAAACGGCCAAGCCCGCCGATCCCATCGCAGACCGCGACGAGGCATCCGTCGACTCGGAACTCGCCCTCTTCGGAGTCGAATCGCTACCCGCGAAAGGTGTCTTGAAAAATGCCTTTTTCGAAAGCACCCGGCCTCTCTCCCGCGCGAACATGCCCTACCTCATCCTGACATCAAGGATCGACGCGCCCACCTACGGCACCTGCAAGCGCATGATTTCCGATGCCATCGCCACCGAGAAAACCGGTCTCTGGGGTCGCGCTTACATCGATATCGCCAACAAATTCCCCCAGGGCGACAAGTGGCTGGAAGAGATCGTCAGTGAGAACCAGAAACACGGCATACCGACCACTGTGGATCGCTTCAACGATACCTTCCCGAAGAATTATCCGATGACCGAGACCTCGATCTACTACGGGTGGTATGACTGGAGTGTCAGTGGTCCGTTCCTCAACACGCGCTTCATATTCAAGCGCGGTGCCGTTGCCATCCACCTGCACTCGTTCAGCGCCCAGCAGCTGGACGACCCGCACAAGAACTGGTGCGCCCCGCTACTCGTTCGCGGAGCTGCCGCCACCGTCGGGAACGTCTACGAGCCCTACCTCCACCTCACCCACTACTTCGATGTCCTACAAGACAGACTGCTGGACGGTTGGTCTTTCGCAGAGGCTTCCTGGGCCGCCATGCCGGTCTGTTCCTGGCAAGGGATCGTTCTCGGAGATCCGCTCTACCGCCCGTTTCTCCACCTCGGAGGCACCGGCGAAAACCGCCCGGAAGAAAGGGATTTCCGGGCACTCGCCGCCGCCTCCCGTCAATGGCCGGACAAGCCGACGGAGCGACGTGAGAAGCTCGCCGCCGCCGCGGAGAAACTCTCCTCCGGAAATCTCGCCGAGGGCCTCGCGGACGAATACCTGGAGGAAAAGGACTACGCCAACGCGCGGATCTGGCTGGAAAAGGCAAAGGGTTTCCATCCCGCGAAAGCCGACAAGCTCCGCCAGGAAATCAGCCTCATCGCCATCGACCGCGCCGCGGGAAACACTTCCGCCGCCATCTCCGCCCTGCGCGCCGCGAAGGAAGCCTACGGACATCTCTCCGAGGCCGAAGCCCTTTCCGGTTGGCTGGACATCCTGGATCCCCCGCCACCACCTGTGGCCGATCCCACGAAAATCAAGAAGTAGCGGGAAACTTGCTTGCAATCTGAGGTTTGAATTTCCACATGAACTACAGCTTCCTCCTAGAAAGCGTATGGCATCCTCCTCTCGCGTTCGAGGAGGTTGCCGCACCGAAACTCCCGCTCGAGCTGGAGCTGCAAGCGCTGTGGTTCTCCGGTGCGTTCGGTCGGGATTTCCGGCTGAAAGACGGCCGCCATTGCCACATCGTGCAATTCGGCGAGTGGAATCTGGGAGCCGGGCCGGATTTCAGCCACGCGGCCATCGATATCGAAGGCTCCCATCACACCGGGGACCTGGAGATTGACTCCGTCTCATCCGATTGGGAGGCCCACGGTCATTCAGTCAACCCGGCTTTCACCAACACCATCGTCCACGTCGCCTTCCAGCCCGTCATGCGGGAAATGTTCATCCGCACCGCGAATCACCGCCAGGTTCCGGAAATCCTTATCAGTCCGGCGCAGCTCGCCGATGCCCTCCGGCTCCCGTCCCGCGATACCGCCATCTCCATCCCGGGCCGCTGCCTGCAGCCCTTGCGGAAAATGCCTCGCCTCTCCACCGAGCGCTTGTTGCGCGAAGCCGCACTCCGGCGCGCTGAGCAAAAAGCCACCCGTTTCCTGCATACCGTGGATGCCCGTGGCTTCGATGCGGCTCTCTTCATCGCCACGGCAGACACTCTCGGCTATGGAGGAAACGCCCTGCCGATGAAACTTCTCGCCCAGCGATTGCCAATGGCGTCCCTGCGCTCCGCCCCGGAGCAGGCGGAGGCCGTTCTGCTGGGCACTGCCGGATTTCTGAGCTTCGGATCTCTATCAACGTGCTCCGGAAGATACCCAGGTCTATCTCAAGGAACTCTGGGAAACCTGGTGGAAGGTCCGGCCAAAACACGAACCGCCCGAGAGTCGCTCGCCTGCTTGGAGAACTCACGGCCAGCGTCCTGCGAACCATCCCCACCGTCGTGTCGGAGGCTTGTCCGAACTTGTCGCACATTGGCCGAAATTCAGAAAACTCGCGCTCGCAGCCCCGTTTTCCGTCAAGCCGCTCGCCGATTTCCTCCACGGTCTCCGCCACCCCTTCTGGTCGCACCACCACACGCTCACCTCCGCCCGCAGCGTCTCCGCGATTTCCGTTTTCGGGAAAAACCTGGCACTCGAACTGGCGGCGAACCACCTGATTCCGCTCGCCCTCCACGAAGGCCGTTTCACCTACGACGACTACTTCCGCCTCCGGCACTCGGCGATCAACCAGAAGTTGAAACGCTGTGGCATCCGCCTGTTCGGCAGCGAGGAAGCCGCCAAACCTTTCCTCCGCCGCCTCTGCCACCAGCAGGGAATGCTCCAGCTCTACCACGATTTCTGCCTGGAGGATTTCAGCGACTGCGAAAACTGCCCTTTCCCCGAACAACTTTCCCAATGGAGGTAACCCACATGCAGATCACACTCAACGGCCAAGCCTACGAAACCGAAGAAGGAAGCACCCTCGCCAGCCTGTTGGAAGCTCTCGGCCTCGCCGGAAAACCCGTTGTCGCCGAGCTCAATCTGGAGCCAGTCTTCCCACGGGATTTCCCCGACACCACTCTCAAATCCGGAGACAAACTGGAAATCGTGACTCTCGCGGCAGGAGGGTAGAGTCAATCACGCACGCGTCCGGGGGCTTCGGTTCCGGGCGGTTGAGAAAATTTCCAGCCGTCTCGGCGAAGTTCACCGTCGCCCGCAATCCGAAGTTTCCTCCACCACTCCGCCCCCCAGAAGCCTGCCGCCGTCGTAGAAAGCCATGATCTGTCCGGCCACGACGGCCCGTTGCGCTTTATCGAAAACCAGCCCCACCCGTCCGTCATCCCGCGCGTCCACCCGTGCGATTTCCGCCCTCGCCCGATACCTCGGCTGCGCCTCCACCCTTTTCAGTCCGGCGATGTCCTCGTTGATCGAGGTCACATTCCCCACCACGCACCGGTTCGTGTAGAGTCCCTCGGATTCCTCCGTATCCCAGCCGATCACCAAGCGGTTCTCCGCCGCCCGTTTCCCGACTACCACGTAAGCCATCCCCTCGCGAGGCGATGCCACACCGTGCCCTTTCCTCTGGCCGATGGTATAGAAGTGCAACCCGCGGTGCTCTCCCATCACCCTACCTCCCGTATCCACGATCTCACCCGGCTTGTCAGGCAGGTAGTGAGCCAGGAAATCGCTCATTTTCACCTGCCCGAGGAAGCAGATCCCCTGCGAATCCTTCTTCTCCGCCACCGGCAGACCGAATCTTCGCGCCACATCGCGCACCTCCGGTTTGAGCATTTCTCCCGTGGGAAAACGCGCGTGCTCCACCTGCCGCGCCGTCATCAGGGAAAGGAAATAGCTTTGGTCCTTGTTCGTATCCGCCCCGCGCAGAACCGCCGCCCGCCCGTCCGAAAGAACCCGCCGCCGCGCGTAGTGCCCCGTGCCCACCGCCTCGAATCCCTGGCTCAAGGCATAGTCCAGAAACACCCCGAACTTCATCTCCCGGTTGCACCAGACATCCGGATTCGGCGTAAGCCCTTCCTCATAGCCATTCACCAGATACTCCACGATCTTCTCCTTGTAGCTATCGATCAGGTCGATCACCCGGTACTCGATTCCCAGCTTTTTCGCCACGGCACGCCCGTCCTCGATATCCTGCTCCCACGGACAATCCCCCGGAATACCCTCCTCGTTCATCCAGTTTTTCATGTAGCCGCCCACCACCTCGTGCCCCTGCTCCACCAGCAGAGCCGCCGCCACCGCACTATCCACCCCCCCCGACAAACCAACCATCACCTTCGACATGCCGCAGTCTAATTTCCGGGATTTAAAATTCAACTTTCAAGAGCCTTCGATGAAGTGACGGGCCTACGCCTCCAGCACTCTCCTCACTCCTTTCAGCTTGTCCGTATTTTCACAGATGATTTTGAAAATCACCAGAGCCGGCATCGCGATCAACATGCCCGCCACTCCCCAGAAGCCGAACCAAGCGAAAATCCAGACGAAAACCACCAGCGGATTGATCAGGAAGCGCCCGCCCAACACAGCGGGAGTGACCAGATTCCCCTCGATCGCCGTCAGGCCGAAATAGACCACGGGCACCGCGAGCACCGCGCCCGGCGTCTCGAAGTTCACCGCGGCGGCCAGGAAAACAACCACCGTGCCACCGAACGCGCCGAGATACGGGACGAAGTTCAACAGCATCGCCATCACTCCCCACAGCGCCGGTCGCGGCATGCCCAATCCCCACATCGCCAGGCCGATGCAGATGCCCAGCCCCGCGTTGATCGTCGTGATCGTGAACATATAGCGGGATACTTCCTTCCCCATCCGCTCCATGATCAGCGCCGCCGTTTCGTTCTCGTTCACGTGCCGGGTGATCCGGCTACCGTAGGCCAGGATGAAGAGCACAAGCAGCAGGAACGCCACGAGTCCCGAGCCGAAATCACCGATCTCGGAGACCATCATCGCGACAGGATCCTCGTGGATCTCCACCATCACCGGCGCACCTTCCGGCTCCTTTTCCACCACCTCGACCGTCTCGTTCTCAGGCGCGTCCATAAAGGGAGCCTCGTTCACCGGCTTGAACTCCATTTCCAACTTTTCCTTCACCCCTTCCGGTGGCTTCACACCTTCCGGTGGTTTCACCCCTTCCGCCAGTTTGTTCGCCTCGGCGATCGGGTCAGGAGTATCCTTCGTCGCTTTCTGCACCTTCTTGGCCATTTCCGTGATCTCGTTCTGCACCTCCTTCACCGGCCGGAAAACCTCGCGCACTTTCCCCATCAATTCCTCCTGATCCACCGTCCGCGCCCACTCCGCACCGGGCAGCAGCGCCTGGTACGCTCCGAACACAAGAACCGTCGTCAAGCCACAGACCGTGAGCGCCGAGCTCAACAGCCTCGGCAAACGCATCTTCCGGAAACCACGGTAAACCGGATGCACGATCAGCGAAACCAAGACAGCCAACACGATGGGCAGAAGCACGGGCTTCATCTCGTGCAGCACATAGCAGATCACGATTACGAACAGCCCGACCTGCGAGAATCCCACCAGGCTCATCCCCGTCGGCGTCGTCGGCCAATGCAATCGCTTCGTCCGCGTTCCACCTGCGGATTCCGTCACGCCTCCCTCCATAGAATCGCTATTCATCGGCGGAGCTTCATCGCGTTTGAGCCACAGCGCCAGCTTTAGATTCGGCGTTCCCGGCTCCCCCTATCGGGTCCAGACACTCTTCAGATATCCCTCTTCCGGAAAGTCCTCCGGCATGGCAGTCGTTCCCATCCCCGGCCTGGCGATCATCCTCATGAAATCATGTTCGGAAATCCCCCGGAAATTCGTGCAGCACAACATCCATCCCCCCTTCGCCAACACCTTGCCTGCCAACACCGTCAGCTCACCGAAATCTTTCTCCACCCGAAACACCTTGCCCTTTTCATCGCGGGAAAACGTCGGTGGATCGATCACGATCCCATCAAACTTCCGCCCCTGCTTCGCAAATCTCCGAAGCCAGTGAAACGCGTCGCCCTTGCAGAAATGTTGCGCCGCGTCATCGAGTCCGTTGTGCCTGAAATTCCGTTTCGCCCACTCCAGGTACGGGAGCGGAAAGGTCCAGCGTGGTCGTCTCCCCACCCTCTTTCGCTGCCGCCACCGAGAACCCGCCGGTGTAGGAAAACAGGTTCAGAAGCTTCCCGCCTCCAGCCATCCGCCGCATCACCTCCGCCCGGTTCAGCCGCTGATCCAGAAAAATCCCCTGGGAATACCCGCTCTCGAACGAAACCTCGAACGCCAACCCGTTCTCACGGATCAAAAACGACGGTAGCTGCGCCGTCTCGGCGCTGGCCGTGGTCGCTGCGTCTCGCGGCGGATCCGCCTCATCCCCGTACAAACGCACCGGACTTTCCCGCGCGTGCCGGTCCAGCCGTTTCCAGTAAACCGCTCTCCCGCTCGCCTTCAGCCAATCCTTCACCCCATCGGAAATTTCCTCTCCCGGAGTCATCGCCATCCACCGTGCCGCATATTCTTCCAACGCGAACCCCGGCACCCCGTCGCCCGCCCCGTCCACCAGGCGGACCGCATCCGTCCCACCCCCGAGCAATCCAGCCCGCTTCCCCACAGCCTTATCCAGCAATTTCCCGATCACGGAAAAACCCTGCTCGAATCAGCCACCCGCTAGAATCAAAAAAACTCCGTCATTCCGGAAAGTGGGATCGGAATCGGGCATCCTCTCGACCAAGATCTTCACTCCGTCGACATCCGGATCGCCATTCAACAAGATCGGATCAAGCGGATTTGCAGGATGGTAGCGGGCGAGCCAACTGGAGAGATCGCCGCCATCATCAACCTCTATGGTCAACACAACCATGCCTGCCGCCGGACAGCACGGACGAATTTCGAACAAATGGGACTTCCTCGGCAGACATAAGAATGTAATGTGCACCTGACTCCGGTAGCCTACCGAGGCATTTCTTTTGCAGCGAAAACCATTCGTCTATGAGACCTCACTTCCTGGGATTTCTAATCATCCTAACCGCTCTAACTGCCCGTTTATCGGCAGCTCCCGTTGTCACGACTTCCCCCGCGACCGAAATTAGCCCCGTTTCCGCCAGACTGGCGGGGACCGCGAATGTCGGGTCCTCCGGGTTGTGGTTGCTGGAATTCCAACTCGGCAAGACAGACGGACTGGAGCTCACGCCAGTTTCTCCAGCGGAAAGTTATTACATCGATGGTGCGGCAGTCGGCGCAGATACGCAGGCTTTCACGACCTCGCTGCTCTCGCTGGAGCCAGCTACCAAATACTATTACCGCTTCAGTCTCAAAAACGCGGATACCAAGGGTGAGGTGCATCAAGGGCAGACTTTGACCTTCACCACCCAACAGCCGGAAGTCTCGAACGGTTCCCCGAAGATCGCACCCAGCAGTCCACCATCTAGCAGCCACACCGGAGCACGACTGAACGCACGGATCACCTCCGGCAACTCACCGACTCGAATCATTTTACGTTACGGGAATCAGAATCCGCCCTTGCAGACGAAAACCATTCCCACGCTTCAGGCTGAGAATACCACGGTAGATCAGGAAATTCTCCTCGCGGATCTCACCCCCACCTCCACCTGTTTCTACCAATGGGTGGCAACAAATACGCTGGGCACCGCCTCCAGCGAAGTCCTCTCGTTCACCACCTCACCCGCTCCAAATGTCATCACCGGAGAAGTGACGGAAATCACCTCCCGATCTGCCACACTCCACGCCTCGGTGGACAGCAGTGGGGGTAGCACGAGTGAAATAGCCTTCGAATACGGACTCTCTCCCACCGCCTGGCAAACCGCACCTTCCCAACCGAGCGTATCCGGCCCCGTCACCCCCGTCACCGCCCAGCTCCAAGGACTCCGAGCATCATCCACGTATAGTTTCCGCGTCCGCCTCTTTCAGCCTCTCACCGGCACCTACACATACGGGCAAACAGGCACCTTCGTCACCGCAGCCAGCGGTGAGGCACCCACACTGACCGGATCACCATCCGTCCGCGCGATCAATTCCTCCCATGCCCTCGTGACCGTGCCAGCGGTTTTCACCGGAACTTACTCCACCGAGCTTAGCATTGAGTTCGGGACCAGTTCACAGCTAGGGGAGCGCACCCATCCCGCGCTCGAAATTGCCCCTTTCGGAACCTCCGACAACGTGGAAATCCCCCTCACCGCCCTCGCCCCGGATACCCTCTACCATTTCCGCGTCCGCGCGAAAAACGCCTCCGGGCCGACATACTCACCCACCTTCACATTCCGCACCCTACCCGCGCCGCTCATCACCACCGGCACCGCCCAGAACATTGGCGATATCTCCTCCGATCTTGCCGGGACATTTGAGCTACACGGCGGAAGCATCTACCTCGGAGTCCAGTGGGGCTTATCCACAGCCTACGGAGAAACGTTTCTCGAAGAGCTTCCTACCACGGAATCCGGCACCGTCTCCCGCGCCTTCACCGCCTCCACCAGGCCTTCGGAAATCACTCACTACCGCCATATCGCGTTTGATGGCTTCCGCTTCTACTACGGGGCAGACCGCACCTTCACCAGCACCGCCCCCAGCTCCAAGCCAGCCATCCTTCACCCACAGACCGGGACCACAGTCCTCATCCCCGATGATCTCGCCCGCCCCCATCTTTCCGCAGATGCCGCAGGTCTCACCGCCATTTTCCACTCCGGGGGATCACCCGCTACGATGGTATTCGAATACGGAACCACCGCCGCCTTTGGCCAGGAGATCACCGTCGCCACCCCGGACCGGCTCTACGAAAACACTCCGGTCTCCGGCGTCCTTACGAACCTCACCCCTGCCACCACCTACTTCTGGCGTGCTCGCGCCAGCAACTCCAGCGGCGGCGTCCACACCTCCACACTCAGCTTCACCACACAGCCAGCCCCCACCGTCGCCACACTTTCCGCCACCGCCATCACCGATCTCTCCGCAACTCTCTCCGGAGAAATCAGCCCGAACCTCTGGGCCTATGATTTGGAAATCGCCTACGGAACCAACTCCTCCCTGCTCTCATCCCTTGCCCCCGGCGTCTCACCCGCGACCGTGGACGGCTTTCCAAACGGCAACACTCAACAAAGCACACAAGCCGTCACCGCCACCATCACAGGCTTGCTACCGAGTACCCGATACTTCTACCAACTCCGGGCGAAAACAAAGCCTGCCGGCCTCCCCTCCGGCACCTCCACATACTCCGGCAGCATCCACAGCTTCACCTCCGCCGCCCCCGCTACCCTCCCCTCGGTCGCAGGCTCCGTCTTGCTGACAAACCTGTCCGATACCTCCATCGGCCTCGTTCTGGAAAACTTCTCGACCGGCAGCTCACAAAGCACCGTCTCCATCGAGTATGGCACGACTGGCAGCTACGGGCAGAGCTTCACGCATCCCGTGAAATTCTCCACATCCACCACCAGCTCACCGGAAATTCTCCTCCCCGGCCTCAGCCCCTCCACCGGGTACCACGCGAGGGTAAAGATCACCAACTCGCAAGGCACCTATTACAGCCATATCATCCGGTTCACGACGCTCGCGACCGGCGCCGCCCCCACCTTCACCGACCCCCCCGTGGTCCAAGACATCAGCCGGACCAACGCCCGCATCTACACTCCGAGTACCATCCCCGGTGGTGCGATGGTGACCGTCCGCTTCGATTACGGAACGACTACGGCCTACGGGAAGTCTAGCAACGTGAAGTTGTCCGCCGGGAGCAGCCCCACATACACCTCCATCTACCTCTCGAATTTGCTACCCGGGACAGATTATCACTATCGCATCACTGCCAGCAGCGTCTTTGGCAGCGCGGTGACCGAGGATGCCGTTTTCACCACGAATCCCCATCCCTTGGTCGCTACCGGTGAAGCAAGCTCCGTCACCGATGTTTCCGCCGTGATCAACGGTGTGGTAAACCCCAATGGCACCTCCGCAAGCGGCCGCTTTCAGTGGGGTGAAACGGCGGACTACGGACAGGAATTCCTCATCTCGTTCTCCTCCTATGTTGGGTTTGAAAGCCTGGCCCGGTCCCACACGATCACCGGCCTCAAGCCGGGCACGACGTATCACTACCGTTTCAGCTACGGAGGCTTCAGCGGCGAGGATATGACCTTCACCACTCCTGCCCCGTACTCTCTGCCGGCAACGGCCGAACTCCCCGTCATTTCCGACATCACGCTCACTTCCGTAGCCGTGGGAGCCAATGGGATCTCCACAGGAGGCTCGCCTGCCAAGGTATCCTTCGAATACGGAACCTCCACCAACTACGGGCAGGTCTTCGTTGTCCCGGGAACACTTTCCCTCGGGCCGAACAAATTTACTACGACCCAACTGATACGCGGACTACTTCCCGACACCATCTATCACATACGGACCAAAATCACCAACTCCCTGGGAACGGCATACAGCGAAAACCTCACTTTTTCAACCTCGGCATACATAGAGACCCGCCTTGCCACAGCGGTCACATCCCACGGTGCGGTATTCCATGGCGTGGTGAATCCCGGTGGTCTCAATCAGTCTCTCGTTTTCCGCTACGGCACCACGCCACAGACAACCAGCGTGGTGAGTGCCACTCCTTACAGTGTGGGTGGAGTCGAGACCTTGGCGGTTGGTTCCCAGCCCGTGAGCTTGCAGCCCAATACCACCTACTACTACAGGCTGTATTCTACCATACTCGGGTATTCACCCACTCTCACCCTGAAGACTCCGGATGTTTCCGGCGCTCCCTCTGTCACCTTCGAGTCACTATCCGTCAGCCAACTCTACCCTACTTCTGCCTTCGTCAGGTTCCAGTATTTCAACTCTGGATCGGCGCAAACCAACCTGTCATTCGAATACGGAACCACATCCTCCTACGGATCTTCCAGCAATGTGCAGTCCATGCCTCCCGGATTCACCTATTCGACCCCATCGCAATATCTTTCCGACCTTCTTCCCGAGACCCTCTATCATGTCCGCGCGAAAGCAGAGAATATCCACGGCACTGCCTACTCGAATGACTACACATTCACCACCCCGAAGGTTCCCGTCTTTCGTGTTTCCCCCGCGACAGATATCACAGCCTTTGAAGCAACGTTCAACGGGACCGTGCAGTCTCCCGGATCTGTTTCCGGAAACATCTCGTTTTTCTACAAGGTGGATGATGAGGCGGTCACGTATTTTTCAACAGTAGCTACAACGCTAGTATCCATCGATACCGAGACAGGTATCTCCACCTACCGTGCGGAAAAGACATTCCTCCAACCGGACACCCCTTACGTATTCAAATTAGGGGCAACATCAGAAACTACCACAAGTGAGGAGCTGCGGTTCCGGACTCTAGCGATCGACGATACGCCATCGTTTCGGGACAGTGTTTTCTCCTACGAAACTTCCGATACCTCTGCCTTACTCAATTTCGGGAATCTTCTCACCGGCACCTCCGGAAATGCCGCTGTCACGGTCGAATACGGGACCACTCCGTCCTACGGAACCTTGGGATTCACAAGATACTATCATGAGAATCAGAGCGTCCCCATATACAATTTGATATCCGGGCTTTTACCCGAAACCACCTACTACGGACGTGTGAGAGCGACCAACGGTCATGGAACTACCTACTCCGATGAATTTACCTTCACCACTCTGCCCGCGCCTATCCTGGAACTCGGTCCGGTGCTGAACATCACCGACATCTCGGCAACTCTGACCGCAACCATCAACCCGAAGGGGCGCGGCATCTCCCCTGTCTTCCGGCTGCGGAATCTAACCAACCCGTCCGGAGCATTCGACGACTTCAGTCTGCCTCCCATGTCCGGAGATAGGCTCACGGAGATTTCCCTGCCGATCTCAAGAAACATTCGGCCGGGCATCAAGTATCAGGTGGTGCTCCAGTTTATCGACACATTCAGCACATTGCGACAGAGCGCACCGGTTGTCTTCACCACGAGTTCCCCGATCACCCCGCCCACACTTTCAGGCCCGGTCACCGCCAGTCAGATCCGCTCCACATCGGCCTACATAAGCTTGAATTCTAGCTACCTTCGGGTCGGAGGTTCGGAGGTTTCTCTCAGTTATGAATTCGGCACTTCGGGAAGCTTCGGGCAGATCGCGGAGGATCCCGGGAGTCTTCCCCTGAGTATATACACCGTCTATCCGCAAGGTGCCAATCTACCCAACCTTCTGCCGGATACACTCTACTATGTGAGGCCGGTAGCTACGAACTTGAGCGGGACTGTATACGGGGAGACCATCACCTTCAGGACGCTGCCTTTGGTCCTCCCGAGGAGCTTGCCTGCCGAGAATATCTCAGTTTTCACCGCACGTCTGAAGGGAAAGGTCGATGACTCAGGAAACTTCAACTCCCATGGATTTGAATACGGACTCACATCGAACTACGGGAGCTACACATCGGCAAAGTCTGTCGGCACCGAGAATGGCGTAATTACCGCGGACCTCACTTTGGGAAGCTTAACTCCCGAGACTCGATACCACTTCCGCTACAGGGTCAGGAACGCGCAAACCGGTGAATACCACTACGGGGAGAACATGACTTTCACCACCCTCCCCAGGCCGCCAACCCTTGCTGCCTTCACCGCTTCGCCTGCGTTGGTCACGAACAGTTGGTCTTCGGTCACGAT
The DNA here is from genome assembly GCA_963729485.1 of uncultured Verrucomicrobiae bacterium. Taxonomy (GTDB): domain Bacteria; phylum Verrucomicrobiota; class Verrucomicrobiia; order Verrucomicrobiales; family Akkermansiaceae; genus Luteolibacter. The sequence continues at coordinate 833,041 of CAVSNV010000007.1, read as the reverse complement.
TTCGGGCAAATGCTTCACCGGATCGACTACGGCGAACATCGTATTCGAATACGGCACAAGCAGCGCGCTGGCCAACAGCGTCTCCGTGTCTGCCTCCGCCGCTCCCGACAAATCGCACTCGCTTTCAATAACGATTCCCGGACTTTCCCTCGACACCCAATATTTTGGCAGGTTCCGGGCCACTGATTCGCTGGGCACGGTCGTGAGTTCGTCCATTGCTTTCCATACCGATAGCGTCCCCTCTCCCTTTGGTCTCACCGCGTATGACATCACCGCAGCCAGTGCCACCTTGGCAGCAAGTGTGCAAGCGGGTGCCGGGCAGCCTTCCTTGTCTTTCCAATGGGGAGAAACCACGGGCTACGGGAGAACTGCCTCTGCCTCCGGGTATCCTGATGCCGTGGCTTTCATCAGTAGCGGTCTGTTGCCCAACACGACATACCACTTTCGCCTGGTTGCGCGAAATGGGAACAACTACACCTACAGTGAGGATCAGACGTTCAAGACGGCCCCGTCGATGGGGCCGCCGGTCATGGGCACTGATCTTCGTGCCGAAAACATCACCGCAGATGCGGCAACTCTGCACGTCCAGTCACCGGGTGATAGTTCGCTGCTTTCCTTTGAATACGGAACAACACCTGCCTTGGGCCGACAGGTAGCGGCACGACAATCATACGGAACCGGTATATCCGGGATGGATTTTTCTGCAGATGCGACCGATCTCATGCCTGACACTCTCTACCACTATCGGTGCACCGTGACCAACAATAAGGGCAGCATTTCCAGTGCGACTCGCACCTTCCATACGCTTCCTCTGCCCACTCTCACCATACGCGGCGCAACAGGTATCTTCGGGAAACGGACGACACTTCATGCCGAAATCAATGCGAACGGAAATTCGCTGATTCCCAACTTCGAGATCGGAACCTCAGCAAACTTCGGACCATCCCTGCCTGCGGCGCCCGCCCTGTTGACCGGTAATTTCCCCACCGGAGTCCTCGTCGATGCCAGCAACCTCCAGCCCGATACGACATACCACTACCGCCTCGCAGCCGTCGATACCCGTGGCCGGAAATACCACAGTCCTGCGGAAACGTTCAGCACCCTTTCCCTTGTCGAAGACTGGCGGCGCACCAATTTCGGCATCGAGGCAAATGCGGGAATTGCCGCAGACATGGCATCCCCCTTCGGTGATGATACCCCGAACCTCCTCAAATTCGCGTTAGGTTTAGCCCCTAGCCAGCAATCTCCCGACATGCTCCGCCAAGCGGAAATCGATGGCAAAAGGCGGCTCGCCCTGAGCTTTACCCGTGATGCGCAGAAGACCGACCTAACCTACGCCGTCGAGACGAATGATAGCCTCACCGGCAACTGGGAGACCATAGCAACCAGCACCCACGGCGAAGCAACCGCGGGCGCAGGTATCATCTCAGAACAACCGTCCACCGGATCTGAGATCACCGTGGAGGTCAGTGACACCGTCGACATGTCTTCACTCGGGAAACGATTCATCCGGCTTAAAGTCACCCGCGACGAGTAGAAACACTTCCGGATCACGAAAACCCTCCGTTAGGATTTTCAAAAACGCACATCAAACCTAGCAAAAGGGAACAATATCCGGCAGATCCCCCCCAATTCTCCTTCCTGGAGTAGCCTCGCTGGACAATCACACTCTGGCACGTTGAAATAGTCCAAACCAGCCGTTGTTCGATATTGAATATTTCAGGTTGGATATCCAACTTCAGCCCTCACCAATGAAACCTCTCGTCCTGCTTCTGGCTCTCCTATCCTGCGCGTTCGCCGCCCCCGCGATAACGACCGAGTCTGCCACCGAAATCGGCGACCTCTCCGCCAAGCTGCATGGCACGATCAACGTCGATTCGGTCGGTCTTTGGTTAGTCGAGTTCGAGTATGGCAAAACTATAGCCCGGAATCCGGCCACGATCGCGCCCTCAGAGCAATATTTCATCCAAGGATCAGCCGCCGGGAACCAAACCATTTCGCTTAGTTCCCCGAAACTCACCCTCCTACCCGGCACCAGCTACCAATTCCGTTTTACTGCGAGAAACACTAGCACGTTAGAAGTCCTCCACGGGAACACTCTCACTTTCACCACACTTACGGAGGAAGACGGCGGCACCCTTCCCACCGCACTCTCCTTCGTCTTGGGAAATCCTCCTCCAGTCTCCCACAAGGATGCCCGTCTCACCGCGAGGATTTTTTCGGGTAGCTCGCCGACAAAAATCTTTGTGCGCTATGGCACGGATTTCCCGCTTAAAAATCAGGCCAGCGTCCCCGATCTCTTACCCACCAACACCACCCGGGATCATACGATCGTGGTGAAAAACCTCCAGCCTACCACTCAATACCACTATCAGTGGTTTGTGACGAACTCTCTGGGATCGTCCTACAGCGTCTCCCGTTCCTTCACCACCGGCATCGCCCCTTCTCCCATCACCCACGCCGCATCAGAGATCCGTTCGGACTCCGCCACCCTGCATGCCACCGTGGATCTCAACGGCAACTCCACCTCGGCGGTCACGTTCGAGTATGGGGAAACCATTGGTTATGGATCCGTCACTCCGGCGGCGGTTTCTCCCACCAGCACGACAAGATTCTCTGGCGCGATCACAGGTCTCAGACCCGCCACCCTTTACCACTACCGGGTGCGGGTTTCCCTGAATGACAGCACCTCCTTTGAATATGGTGCCGACGCCACCTTCACAACAAACTCAGCAGGAGAGGCTCCTTCGTTCACTTCCACACCGACGGTTGCGGATCTCAATATCTCGAGCGCCACTCCCACCGTTCCATCCTTCTTCTCCGGCACCTCTGCCACCCGCCTTACCCTGGATTATGGCACCTCCGCGGACCTCACCGAATCCGAAACCAACAACTTCCCCTACCCGGCATTCACCACTCACTCAGACGCGAAATACCCCCTGACCCATCTCCAGCCGGATACCCTCTATCACTTCCGTTTCCGCCTCTCGAATGAAAGTGGCAACGCTGAAACTGCCACCGCCACCTTCCGCACTCCTCGCGCCCCGATCGTAACCACCGGCCCCACCACCGATATCACAGATATCCGCGTATCTCCCACCGGCACCTTTGATCTAGCGCCTGGTTCCACCATCCGTCCCGGCATCGAGTATGGCGAAACCTCATCCTATGGGAAACACGGAGGTTTCTATTTCGAAATTTCCGACTCCGGCACCACTACCCGGGCGTTCACGATCGACACCTCCCCCAGCACCACCTACCATTACCGATTCTATGCCTTCGACGGAACACGTTACTACTATGGTGAGGACAGGACATTCACCACTACCGCTCCCAGCACTCCCCCTAAAATCAGCGATCCAAAAGTCGCGACCGCAGCCTTTGGAGCCTTCGGACAATCGCGACCCCACATTTCCGCGGACTCGGCCAGACTCCAGGCAATTCCTCTACACCGGTGGCTCGCCAGCCACATTGGAATTCGAGTACGGAATCACTCCGCAGCTCGGACAGGTCAAAATCGCTGCCCACCCGGATCGGAACTATTACTACGAACGGGTGGCTACAGAGCTCCCGGGGCTCGAACCAGACACAAAATACTACTGGAGAAGCCGCGCCTCCAGTGCAAGCGGCACGGTCGTCGGCCAGACGTTCAGCTTCAGGACGCTGCCCGCTCCTTTGGTAACGACCCGTCCCGCGATCTCGATCACAGACTCATCTGCGACAGTGGTGGGAGGAATCACTCCGAACAAATGGGAATACGATCTCGAAATCGCCTACGGAACGGATGAGTCTATGCCATTCATCGCGAGCCAGATCACACCACCATGGGTGGACGGTCTGATGAACGGAACGCCCGATCTTTCCAATCGCAACGTGACGGCTTCCGTCAGCGGACTCCTTCCGGATACAACCTATTACTACAAGCTCCGCGCGAAGGCTGAAGCCACCTTCGATGGCGGCTTGTATTCGGGCGAGATCCGCTCCTTCACCACAGGACCGGCCTCCACACCACCCTCCATCGGTGGCGCCCTGCTCCTATCCGACCGGACGGAAACCACGGCGAGACTCAAACTGGAAAGTTTCCACGCGGGCAGTTCGGCAAGCACTGTGACCATCGAATACGGGACGAGCACCGCCTACGGACAGACAGCCATTCATCCCGCGACCTTTCCCATCTCGGCCACGGGTTCCCCTGAATTTCTCCTTACCGGGCTACTGCCAGGCACCGTGTACCATGCGAGGGTAAAAATCACCAACGGACAAGGAACGGTTTACAGTCCCGACTTTGAGTTCTCTACCCTTCCTCCCGGTGCGGCACCAACCTTTTCCGGAGAAACGGCAACTCAGTTCATCACCGTTTCCAGTGCCCGCCTCCAGTCGCCGACACTAGTTGCTGGTGACGCGGAGACCACCCTACTCTTCGAATACGGTCTCACCGACGAATACGGAAATTCTTCTTCCCAGACCGTTTCCGCCGGAACGACTCGGACCTGTACGCACCGCAAACATCTCGGGATTGCTGCCCGGTCGGGAATACCATTTCCGCGTGACAGCCACCAGCGTCTACGGAACGGCAGTTTCGCAAGACAGTGTATTCACCACCTCACACCTCCCTGCCCTCACCACCCTTCCGGCCACTACGGTGACTGACGTTTCCGCAGTTCTTCGCGGCGAAGTCGATCCGAACGGGACCTCCTCCGCCGTCCGCTTCGACTGGGGTGAAACCACTGCCTACGGAAACCAGGTCGTTCCGTCCGGCCAGTATATTTCCGGAGCGGATCCCGTTCCTTTCTCTCTCTTGCTCGAAGGCCTGAAACCGAATACCACGTATCACTACCGCATCGCTTTCGGGATCTATACCGGGGAGGATCTCACCTTCACCACCGGAGCGCCCGCCTCTTTGCCCACCGTATCTGCGGATCTCATCATTTCAGGCATTTCACAAAACAGCGCAAACCTCCGTATCCCGGAAGGTACGGGCGGGAGGATCGGACGCATATATCTCTTTCGAGGTACGGAACATCCACCAGCTACGGCCAGGAAACCTCCGTCCTCCCACCAGTGGCAGCGGGCGGAAAACTTCTCAACGTGTCGGCAAGCCTCTCCGATCTCGTTGCCGATACCGTTTACCATGTGCGTAGCAAGGTCACCAACTCCCAGGGAACCGTATACGGGAACAACCATGTTTTTTCCACTTCGCTACGTGTCGTGACAGGTATCGCCAGTGAGATTTCCCCCTTCTCTGCCGTCTTCAATGGGGCGGCCAATCCCGGAGGAGGCACACTGAACCTTTCGTTACGCTGGGGCACCAGCTCCGGCAGCCTCTGGAACATCGTGCCGGCTTCACCCGCTACGGCAACGGGCCTTGATACCTTCTCCGTCACCTCTACGCCCGTGTCCCTCCAGCCGGGCTCTACATATTACTATCGGCTCTTGGGAACTGACTCCGGAGGGAACCCCGTCATCGGTCAGATACTATCTTTCACCACTCCCGTTTCCCCTGCGCAACCTACCATCTACGACCCGTCCCTGACAATCAGTTCCATCACGAACCAATCCGCTTCGGTCACTTTTTCCCCCATCCATCCGGGGACGGCGATCACGACAGTCACCTTCGAATACGGCACCACCACGGCATATGGCAGCTCCGCCTACGGTGGCGCACCTTTTGCCCCGGGTACGCTGAAGCTTTCGCTTGGCACACTTTCAGGATCTCAACCCGACACACTTAACCATATCCGCGCGAAGGCGGAGAACGAGCATGGGACTGCTTTCTCACAGGACTTCACCTTCCGCACGCTCGCCCTGCCAGTGCTGACCACACTTCCGGCCAGCAACATTACTGATCTCGGTGTCACTTTTAACGGCACGGTCGACTTCAAAGGCAACGGCAGTATCAGCCCGCAGTTCGCCTACAAACTGACTGGCACGAATCCTACCTATTACAATATTGAAAACGGCCTCCTAATTTCCACGAATCCGGAGACCGGGGTCAAAACATATGCGAAATCCCTGACATCGCTCCAACCGGATACCAGCTACACGGTCAGGATCGAGTCGCTTTCCGGCGGCTATCAGGGCGAGGAGATCACCTTCCGTACCCTGCCCGCAGGCACACGCCCGGTTTTCAATGGAGATACCTTCACTGCACAAATCTCGCACGACAAGGCAACCGTTGATTTCGGAAACGTCTTCGCTGGCAGCTCGAATACGACAATCGCTCTCCAGTTCGGGACCACCCCCGCATACGGCAACCAAATCGCTCTGGATGGTATCGGGCGCAATCAATTGGGCCAGACACTTGGAACACTGGAAGGTCTTTCCCCCGGCACCACCTACCATGTCCGCGCGAAAGCAACGAATGCCCAGGGAACGGTATACTCTCAGAGCCGCACCATCACGACCTACCTGCCTCCTTCCATGATCCTCTCGGCAGCACAAAATGTGACCGATATCTCGGCGTTGCTTAATGGCTCTGTAAATCCTCAAGGCCGCAGCCTCAATATCAGGTTCAGCCTGGATCCTGATGGCGGTGCGAACCCCGATGTCAATTCCAGTCTCACGAGCGTCCAGGGAAATACCGCGACCCAACTCACCTTCGATGCCCTTCGCATGCTCAAACCCAATCTCACGTATCGCTGCAAGCTCACGACATGGGACGGGTTCAACTATTATGACAGCAACGTCGTCTCGTTCACGACGGGATCCGCATCATCCTTGCCTTTTTTCCTCGGCGCGCCCGCCTTGTCGAATATCGGCACGACCTCTGCGAAGGTCGGACCGTCCTCGCCAAACGGAGGCCACCTTCATCCGGGGGCTTCCACGGCCACTCTTGTTTATGAATACGGCACGTCCCGAAAGCTTCGGAAATACCGTCCCCTATTCATTCGGCCAGACCTTCGTGCCTCCATCTATCGGTCATGCTTCGTTCGTAACGAATCTTACCAATCTGATCCCAGACACCACCTTCTACCTGCGGCCAAGGGCGACCAATGCCCAAGGCGTAGCCTACGGTGAAACGGTCACCTTCAGAACTCTCCCCTTGCTCACTCCCGAGACTCTGCACGCAGATGAAATCACCGAGTCCACCGCACTGCTCCACGGCTCTATCGAAAACACTCCCGTGAGTGTCATCAGGGACTTCCAGTATGGCCTCACCACCAGCTACGGCTCCACCATTTCCGTTTCAACCCCGATCGGCGGCCCGGACGCGCGAAAAGAAGTCGAGGCCAATCCCCGCTTCCTTCTCCCCGGAACGACCTACCACTACCGTCTGCGCGTCCAGTATTCCGGGATCGGTAGCACTTTCTACGGAGAGGACAGGACCTTCACCACCCTGCAGCGCCCGTCTGCCCCACCTTCGTTTCCGAACGGGATCTCCGGAAGCACCCTGAGTAGCGATTCCGTCAGGATCACCGCCTACTGTGATAGCGGCACCGCAGAAACAGATATCATCCTCGAATACGGAACCACGGGCACCCTCGAAAACATCCTCCCTTTCGCATCCGATATCGCACCGAACACGAAGACCACCTTACAGAAAACCGTCACTGGTCTCATACCGGGCACGAGGTATTTCTTCCGCCTCACCGCCACCAATGCGGAGGGGACCACCATCAGCAACGTCGTCTCGTATACTACACGTGAATTGCCCGTCCCTTTCGGCATCACCTCCTATGATGTCACGCAGACAACCGCGAAATTCGTCGGTAGCATCCAATCCCAGGCTGGCGCGCAGACCGTGGATTTCGAATGGGGGCCGGACACTGACTACGGGAACACAGTCCGCGCTCACCGCAGCGGCGATAGCTACACGGCCAGCATCTCCGGTCTTCTTCCGGAGCGCACCTATCACTACCGTATGATCATCGGCACCGCCCCCGATATCATATATACCGAAGACAGAACTTTCACCACGCTCGCAGTCCCCGGTCCTCCGTTCGTTGCGGAGATCCTCACCAGTTATGGTATCACAGCAACCGCCGCCACAGTTTGGATTGAAAAGATAGCCGCCCCTTCGAGTGTCACCTTCGAATATGGAACAACCACGGCCCTCGGCCAAGCAGTCAACCTCCCCTTAGCTCCCGCCGACGGAGCATTCTATACGGACCTCGCCATGGATCTGACGGATCTCCTCCCTGACACCCTCTACCACTTCCGCTGTGTCGCTACGAACAATCAAGGCGTGACTGTGAGCCCTACCTCCACTTTCCGGACCCTTCCGCTGCCCATTCTCATCTCCGCACAGGCCACCGAGGTTTCGGGCGACTCCGCGACTTTCCGTGGTGAAATCAACCCCAACCGGAACCTGCTTTCGACATCCTTCGAGTACCGGTCTCACTCAGGAATACGGGTCCCATATGCAGAGCGCCCAGCCTCTCCTCAACGGGATCCACGCGACTGGGATCAGCGCGGAGATCCCGTCCCTTGAACCGGGCACAACCTACCATTACCGCCTCGTTGCGGTGGACGAGAAAGGACACACCTACGTCGGGCCGCCCGAAACCGTCTCAACGCTCTCCATGATTGAAGACTGGCGGCGAACGAATTTCGGCTTCGAGGTAAATTCCGGAATCGCCGCCGATCTCGCGGCACCCTTTGGAGATAATACCCCGAACCTTGTCAAATACGCACTTGGCATCCCATCCCGGCAAAACGTCCCCGATATGCTGCGCGAGAATCTGGTAGAGGGAAAAAAACGTATCGGACTCTCCTTCACCCGCGATCCAAGGAAGCTCGGAATCACCTATACGGTCCAAGCCAACAACAGCCTGACCGGCGCATGGGAAACCATCGCCACCAGCACCAACGGTGGGCCGACCACGGGAACCGGCGTCATTTCCGAAACACCCGGCACCGGCACGGAAATCACCGTCAACGTCAGTGACTCCGCCGAAATATCCTCCAACTCCAAACGCTTTCTCCGCCTGAAAATCACCCGTAGCGAGTAGCCCAAAGGTTTCTTCTCACGGGAAAAATCTGCCTCGTTTCGACGTTCAATGTTGGACGTTCAACGATCCTTGTTCATCCTGATTCCCTCTTCCTTGAAGGTTGAGAGTTGAAGTTTGAATTTTATGAAGATCCTCCTCACCACCTGCTCCTACCAAGACACCCCCGGCCCTCACCACGAACTCATGGAATCCCAGGGCTGGGACATCACCCGCGAGCGCGGGCCACTCTCCGAGTCCCGCATGCTCGAACTCGCGGAACAGCAGTTCGACGCCTTCCTTTGCGGCGACGACGCGATCACCCGCGAGGTCTTGGAAAAATGCGCGCCAAACCTCAAGATCATTTCCAAATACGGCATCGGCCTCGACAAGATCGACCTTCCCGCCACCAGGGAAATGAAGATCCCCGTGCTCTTCACGCCGGGAGTCAATCACGACACCGTCGCCGAGCACACCATGCTCCTGCTACTGGCCATTACCAAAAATCTCGTCCCCTCCGTAAACGCGACCAAGGATGGAAAATGGACCCGACTTACCGGCTACGAAGTGCTGGGGAAACGCATCGGTCTCATCGGCCTCGGGCGCATCGGGCAGGAAGTCGCCAAGCGTGCACACGCCTTCGGGATGGAAGTGCACGGATTCGGAAACTACTGGCCGGAGGACATCGCCGAGCAATACCGCATCACCCGCCACCACGATCTCAACGGCCTTTTCGAAGCCACCCAGATCATTTCCCCGCACACCAAGCTCACCCCGGACAGCCACCACTGCGTGAACTCCGCCCGGCTCGGCCTCATGCCTGACAACTCATGGCTCATCAATACCGGCCGCGGAGAGCTTATCAGCCAGCCCGACGTCATCGCCGCCCTTGATTCCGGAAAACTCGCCGGTTACGCCACCGATGTGCTCGATGAGGAACCGCCCGCCGCCGACCACCCGCTCCTTAGTCACGAGAAAGTCATCGTCACCCCGCACGTCGGCTCGCGCACCTACGAATCCGTCCCCCGTCAGGCCATGAAGTGCCTCACCAACCTCATCAACGCCCTTTCCGGCGAAGGTGAATGCAACTGCGCGAACGGGGTGATTTAAGATCAGCAACCACGGAATACACGGAATGAAGCAAAACCGTTCCCTGCCAGAATTCATCCTCGGGCTCATCTGTGTATCCGGTGCTGCCATCTTCATTTTCTTCCTTGCTCTCACATTCCACACCCCGGAATGGGTTGAAAAATTTGCCACCGACTTCATTGTCGAGGAAGTCACCGAACGGGTCGATACCGCTATCGATTCCGTCCAGCCACCCACCGGCGACTCCACCCTTTCCCGTATCGCCTCCGCCATCTACGCGAAAAACGAGGATAAGATTGAAGCTTACCGTGAGGATCTGAGACAGGAGGTTCACGAGCAAATGGCGGATGCGATCGCAGAAGTCCGCGACCTCGATTGCGATTGCCGCGACAAATGGGCGCAATGGCTCAAAGAAGGCACCCATACCGAGATCCGCTTGCTGCAGAGGGCGAACCGGGGGATCACGGACTTCATCCAATCCACCTACGCCAAGGTCGTCGCCGATTTGAAACGAGACATCCGCATCTTCACTTCCGCAAATGCCCTGGTATTTCTGATGATCCTGTCCGTGGTAATTTGGAAACCCCACGCGGCTCTTCAGCTCTTCATCCCCGGCATTCTCGCTATCACAGCCACCCTGATCTGTTCCTATTTCTACATTTTCCAACAGAACTGGCTCCTTACCATCATCTACAATGATTACCTCGGATACACCTATCTCGGCTACCTCGCTATCGTCTTCGGCCTGTTGTGCGACATCGTTCTGAACCGTGCCCGTGTCACCACGGAAATCGTCAACGCCGTTCTCAACGCAATCGGATCCGTGGCGTCGGCTTCTCCCTGCTGAAAATATCCAGACGCGAAATCGTCTCACTGCCTTTCCGGGTCGCCTGATCCGTCCCCCGCCTGGCCATGAAATCCCTCACCAACCTCATCAACGCCCTTTCCGGCGAAGGCGAATGCAACTGCGCGAACGGCGTGCGATGAAATCAGAGTCAGGATCGATCCCTCCCGCCGCCGCGCCGGACCATCATCTCACCCGAGGGAAAATTTGCTCGGAATTTAGGTTCCGTTCAACCGATCATGCCCCGTGATCGCCATTGAAACCCTTCGTCCGCTGCTCATCCTGTTGTTGATCCATTGTGGGATCTCTACCGCATCGACCGCCGAAACACGTGTCTGGAAGCCCGATGCGTCATCGGAATTCGAGGTAGGAACACAGATCCGGGCATGGACGATCCAGGACGAAGGCATGGAATACGCGCTAGACACCATGCAATCCATGGCATCGATCAACAGCCTCTACATGGTGGCGGTGATTCATGAGGAACACCGTCCGTATCACGCCCCGGAGTTCCCGCACAACCCGGCGCGGGACACGTGGGAGGCAGAAGATTCCCGGGTGACTTTCTTCCCCGACCTCGAACGCTATGGAAAAATCAAGCCCGCGCTTTCCGATCACGAATGGCTGCGTGAGAAGGACTGGCTCCGCCTGATGGTGAAAGCCGCGCGGGCGCGCGAATTGAGCGTGGGAGCGGAAGTTTCCCACTTTCCGATCCCGAAAGCTGTCGTCAGCCAGCATCCGGAATGGCAGATGAAAACGATCGACGGGAAATCTGGGACAAGGAACGCTTTTGCCCGAATCACCCGGACGTGCGCGAATACCTGATCGCTCTCTTCGGTGATCTGGCCGCCAACTACGATCTCGATTACATCCAGACCTGCCAATACCTCTTCAACAACCATGCCGTCGACGATGGCGGCACATGTTTCTGCGAGCACTGCGTCGCCGAGGCTTCGACCATCGGGATTGACTTGGCATCGGCGATTCCGGTTCTGCGCAAGGATCCCGGGGCACAGCCGGAACTCTCACGCTGGCATGAATTCCGCGAACAATCGACAGCCCGGGTATATCGCGACCTTTCGGAGGCAATCCACAAAGGCAACCCTAAGTGCCAGCTCCGACTGAACGACAACTATCCGTGGAATCGCAGCGAGGCCATCGACTACGGACTGAATCTGAAACAGATTTGCGACCTCGGCTACTTCGAATCCATCGTCACGGCGGACCATCAGGAACAGCGTGGCATCAAGGACGAGGACTTTTCCCTGCGTAAGCACTGGCTCGCCACCTACCGGAAGGCGCTGGGTCCCGACAAACCTCTGATCTCCGGAATCGCGACTCAGATCGAAGCTACCGACGAGCTGGTCAAGGCAGGGATCAAGGTCGCGCTGGATCACCCCGCGCAGGTCGATGGATTGGCTTTGAAACATTACGATGGCGCTTCGTTTTCCCTACTCCGCGCATTCAAGCAGGGCATGTTGGAAGCGGGGGTCCAAGGCTTCCCGCCGACCCTCGGGCTGGAAGTCGAAAACATGAAGCTCGAAGGCTACACGAAACTCGAAGACGAGCTGGCGGAGGAGTGGGGTGTGGAAACGAAAACCCGGGGCACCGCGACCGGCATTTTCCAACATCCATCCGGTAAATACGACCTTCGTCTTACCTACTACGATGGAAAGGCAGGTCAGAGCCGCGTTACTGTGGATATAGGAGACGAGCGACGCATGGATTTCAAAATGGACGAAGATGTCGGCTGCTGGCGCTGGCGCACCGTCAGGAACATCCACCTGGAGAACGGCGATGTCATCGCACTCACCGGCGTTGCCAATGGAGACGAAGGTGCCGTGCTCGATTTCATCGAGTTCATTCCCCGTTAGAGCGAGGTATAAGGATGACCATCACACGACAGACTCTCTCACCGTCTTCAATGTTTGATGGATATCGTTCCCCCCTCTGATGTGTTTTCAGGGTGCGTGAGACGCCTCGCTAGCGGTTCAGCCACCACAGGGTCCCATTCAGCACCGTCGCGAAGCCGACCCATGCCAGATACGGCGCAAGCAACCACGCGGCAGGCCGGGAGACGCGGTGGAAGTGCTCCATGGTCAGCAGGATCGCGAACCACAGGACGATGATCGCCAAGAAGGCAATCCCCATCCGGTGCAGTCCGAAAAACAGCGGTGACCACAGAGCGTTGAGGACGAGCTGCACCAGGAACACTCCCAACGGCCAGCGCTGGGCTTTGAAGCCGCCGCGCTTCCAGACCAGCCACGCCGACACGGCCATCATGGTGTAAAGGGCCGTCCAGACCGGGCCGAAGATCCATGCAGGTGGATTCCACGCAGGCTTGCGCAGTGCGGCATACCATTCCCCCGGCATGAACAACGCCCCCGGCGAGGCCGCCGCAAAACAGAGCAACAGCCAGCCGATCAGCCCCGCAGTGGTCTTTCTGATATTCATGATGTTCCGTTGTCACAGTTCACTCGAAACCGCTTGGTGCAATAGCGACACTGAAATTCCGTTCCGACCGCCCGTTGAATTTTCGGTCGTCCTGCCAAGACCCGTGGTCTTTCGCCGCATTTCTGCTCCGGCCTACCTCGCGGAAATCCTCCTCGCCCCCTCGGGCGCGATCCTCTAGGAATGTGTGATGAAATTTCTTCTACTGTTTTTCCTAACCGTTTCCGCCGCAATCTCAGCGGAAAAACCCAATGTGCTTTTCATTGCCATCGATGATCTCAACGACTGGGTCGGGCCGCTTGGCGGTCACCCGCAAGTGAAGACGCCGAACATGGATCGGCTCGCCGCGCGGGGAGTCACTTTCACCAACGCCCACTGCCAGAGCCCTCTGCAACCCCTCCCGCACGAGCCTGCTCACCGGGCAGCGTCCTTCCACCACCGGAGTCTACGGCCTGGCCCCGTGGTTCCGCGATGTCCCGGCTCTCGCGGACCTGAAAACGCTTCCACAGCATTTCAGGGAAAACGGCTACCGCACGCTCACCACCGGGAAAATTTTCCACGGAGGCTATGGCAGGAACGAGAACGAGCCGGACTGGGACGAGATCGGCCCTCCGCCGAACGGAGGGCCGTTCCCCGATAAGAAACTGGTGGATACCCCGGACGAACATCGCTTGGTGGACTGGGGCACGTTCCCCCACGAGGACTCGGAAAAAGGCGACTTCAAGGTGGCCGGCTGGGCCTCGGAGCGGCTGGCTGATATGCCCGGGGACAAATCGTTTTTCCTCGCCGCCGGGTTTTTCCTCCCGCACGTGCCTTGCTACGCGACGCAGGAGTGGATGGATCTCTATCCGGTGGATTCCCTGATGCTGCCGGAGATCCGCGAGAACGACCGCGAGGACACGCCGCGCTCCTCCTGGTGGCTGCATTGGAAGCTGCCGGAGCCGAGACTTCGTTTTCTCCGGCAGGACGATGAATGGAAAAACCTGGTCAGATCCTACCTCGCCTGCATCAGCTTCGTGGATGCCCAACTCGGTCGCATCCTCGATTCCCTGGAGGCATCCGGCCACGCGGACGACACCTTGGTGGTGCTGTGGTCCGACCATGGATTTCATCTCGGGGAAAAGGAAATCACAGGGAAAAACACCCTGTGGGAACGCTCGACCCGCGTTCCCTTGATTTTCGCGGGACCAGGTTCAGCCATCGGGATCAAGTGCGACGAAGCGGTGGAGCTACTGGACGTATTTCCGACTCTGTGCGATCTCACCGGTCTGCCGAAACCGGAACAGCTGGAAGGCCACACTCTTATGCCCCAGTTGAAAAATCCCGCAATGCCGCGCAAGTGGCCTGCCATCACCAACCACAATCCCGGCAACAACTCCGTGCGCGACGAGGCTTGGCGCTACATCCGCTATGTGGACGGCAGCGAGGAACTTTACGATATCAGAAACGATCCGAACGAGTTCGACAACCTTGCCGGGGCGCGTCCGATGCCGCGGAAATCTCCCGCCTGCGAAAATGGATTCCGCAATATCAGGCACCGCACGCCCCCGGCAGCGCCCATCGTATCCTGGAATACAAGGACGGACTCCCGGTCTGGGAAGGGAACGCCATCCGACCGAGCGATCCCATTCCTGAAATGGACGAGTAAGCCAACCTACGCTTCTGTCAGCTCCGCCCGATCCTCCTTGGCGGCGATCGCCGCTTTCATTTTCCCAAGCCCCTCGAGCATCCGACCGCGTGGGCATGCGAAATTGAATCTCACGTGTCCCGGCCAGCCGAAGAACGCTCCATCCGAAAGAAACAGCCCGGCTTGCTTTTCGAAAAACTCCGCCGGGTTCGCCACATCCAGCTCACGCGCGTCGATCCACGCGAGGTAGGTCGCCTCCGGAGGATGGATGGAGAGTCCATCGCATTCCTCGTTGACGAAGCGGACCAGCTCGTCGCGGTTTCCCCGCAGGTAAGCGATCAGCTCCTTGCGCCAAGGCTCACCATGCCTGTAGGCGGCCTCCGCGGCATAGTAGGAAAGCGCGTTGATCTCCGCGAGCGTATGCCCTCTCGCGGTACTGAATTTCCTCCGGACCGAATCGTCAGGAACCACGGCGAACGCGTATCCCAGGCCGGCGATGTTCCAGGTTTTGCTCGGTGAAAGCAGAGTGACGGTTAGCTTGGCGAGTTCGTCCGGTAATTGAAGGGCTGAGAAATGAGGAGTCGCTTCCTCATCGAAAATCAGGTCGCAATGGATCTCATCGGAAACGAGGACCAACTCATGCTTGGCGCAGAACTCGGCGAGTCTCGTAACCTCCCCCGCGGAGAAAGCGCGTCCGGTCGGATTCTGCGGATTGCAAAGCAAGAACACCTTTGTCCGCCGGGTGACAACCTGCTCCATCGCGTCCCAATCGAACTCCCAGCGCCCCTCGCGGAACACGTGATCCACGGTGACGAGCTTCGTGTCCGCATCTTTGTGGACACCGAGAAACGGCGGATAGACCGGCGTGCAGGTCATCACTTCGTCACCCGGTTCGCAGAACGCTCTGGCCGCCAATGAAAGCGCCGGGACCAGGCCGCCCAGGTGGATGATCGCTTTCTCCTCCGGCCGCACTCCGCGACGCTCCCCCAAGTAGGCGAGCACCGCTTCGATCACCCCCGCGTGCGGCTGCGGATACCCGAAAACACCGTGCTCCACCCGCTCATGCAAGGCCTCCAAAACACAGGGGGGCGAAACAAAATCCATGTCCGCCACCCAGAACGGATCCAGCTCCGGCCTACGGTCATACTTGATGCAGCCGGTTTCCTTGCGGGCGATGACCTTGTCGAAATCGAATTTCATGGCAGGAACCTGCGTGCTGTGACGGAAGTTTGCAACCGCCAAGCGGAACCCGATTCCCGGGAAGGAAATTTTTCACTCCGGCAGCGGAACTTGCTCAGACTGCCTGAGATAGAGAAACAGATCGCGAATCTCAGGTTCCTCGAGTCCGGTCATCAGGCCCTCGGGCATCAGTGAAAGCTCGCTGGTTTTCAGCTCGTCGATCTCCTTCCGTGGTATGGAAACGTTTCCTGCGAGAGTTTTCAAAACAACGGTTTCGCCGTTCTCACTGACGATCACTCCGCTGACAAACTGCCCGTCGGTCTTCTCGACCGTGGTCTGCTGGTAGTCCTTTCCGATCGTCGCACTGGGATCCAGGATATTCAGAAGCAGGTAGTCCCTGTATTTGAAATTTCCCGGAAGCTCGGGGCCGATTTTCGCGCCTTCTCCGTGCAGCGTATGACAGGCGGCGCAGCGCTGGTTGTAGATAACCCGGCCATTGCGGGGATCGGCGTTCAGGATCGCGTCTTCGCCGGTGAACTTCCGGAAATGGGCCATTTCCGCTTCTTTCTCGGCGGAGGATTTACTGACCTTTCCCCAGTTGCTTGTGATCCAGGAATCGATCGCCTCGTCACCCAGACCGCTGATCTGCCGAATGAGAGGAGCGCTGAGGTCCGCTTTTGGAATCTTTCCTCCGTCCACTGCCTCGAGAAGCTCCGCAGCGCTTCGCTTCCGGGAAACGAGGGTCGCGAGCGCCGCGGTTTTCTCCTGATCAGACAGTCCGGCATATACGTTCAGGATGGCTGCCGTGTTGCCTTCCCGCGGATAAGAGACAAGGCCGCGCAGGGCGGCTTCACGAAGTGGATTCGGATCACGGACCAGCGACATCAAGGTGGCGTGAAGTTCGGGATCGCCGATTCGTAGAAGGGATTGGAGAGCCTTCTTCCTGTCCTCGGTAGAGGCGCTCTCAGAGGCGGTCACGGCCCGCATCTCCGCGACGGCCTCCTGCCCGCCGAAAGTCGCCGCGAGAGTCTTCACCTGATCGGCGAGCCGCTTGTTTTCCGATTTCATATACCGGAGATAAACCGCGCCCCAGCCTTCCGGGGCGGTGAGATCCTTCTTCCCTCCGAGTGACTTGTTGATGCCGGCCAGGATTTCAATCGCCTTGCCCTCGGAACTGGTTTTGCCAAGCGCTTCGATCAGAAGGGCCAGCCTGACGGGATCCGCATCAGCAGCGAGACGGCGGGCGACATTGCGATCCATCATCGGAATTGCGGAATTTTCCAGCAACAAAGTGCCGTAGGAAGGATCGGCTCCGACCAGAGGCTCCGCCGCGTACCAGAGGAGCTGGGGAATGTTCGGGTCGTTCGCGTCCTCTTCGCGGGAAGCGAGGGCGTTGATCAGGTTCCCCCGGGCACTTTCCGGAGAAAGGCGTCCCGCCGCGCTGGCAAGGAATCTTCTGACCACCGGCGACTTTTCTCCGAGAGCCAGACCGATGTATTTCCTCGCTTCGTCATCGGAAGTTCCTCCATCCTCCGCAGCGAGCCGCACCGCCCACGCCCGCACGAACTCCGTGCCTTTTGTCATCGATTCGGTCAAAGTCCTTTCGTCCAGGCCACCCGTCACGTGCAGCGCCCAGAGCGCTCTCAGTCTGCGCGTTTCATCCGGATTCTCCGCGAGGATCTTTTTCAACGCCGCATGAACTTCCGGATTCCCGCCACGCTCGGCCAGAATGCGCCGCGCATGCCGCACGAACCAGTCGTTTTCATGAAGCTGGTAGGCGACGAGTTCCGCATCGCTCGACTTCTGCAGATCGACCTTCACCGGCTCCGGTTTTCCATAGGAAACGCGATACATCCTTCCGTTCGACCGGTCCGTGTATTCACGCTGCTGGTGGCATGGGACGCGGTCATACCAATCGATCACATACACGGAGCCATCCGGACCGTATTGCGGACTGATACCGCGATACCACGGATCTTTGGCAACGAGAAAATCCCCGTTTCTCACGTTTCTCACCCCGGAGCCTCGCCTCTCGAATTTCTCGTTCCGCATCTTGTTCATGTGGATGTCACCGAAGAAAAACGTATTCCGGAATTCATCCGGCCATTGGCCTCCGAGATAAACCATCGCCCCGCAGTAAGCGCGTTTCTCGTAAGCGAAGGTCGCCACGGTTTTCACCTCGTCGTAGGTGAAGGGATTGAAATGCGAACCCGCCTGCCGCGAGTAACGCGCACCTTGCACCGCCTCCCACATGTGCGAGATCACACAGGCGGCGAAGTATCCCCGCCCGTTGTCATCGAAGTCCAGGCCCCACTGGTTGCTCCCGCCCTCCGCGTAGAGCTCGAACTTTTCCGTCTTCGGGTGGAAGCGCCAGATGCCCGCGTTGATGCGCACGCGATCCGCATCGGCCGCGCCGGGCTTCCCTACGTTCGAGTGGGTGAAAATCCCGTGGGTCCCGTAGAGCCAGCCGTCCGGCCCCCAGATAAAGTTGTTCAGGGTTTCGTGAGTGTCGTTGTTTCCCCAGCCGTCGAGCAGGATCTCCGGCTCACCGGTGAAGACGTCCCCGGAATCTTCCCTCGGGAAAAACAGCAGGTTCGGCGGCGCACCCACCCATACACCGCCATGACCCAGGGCGATTCCGGAGGAAAAGCTCAGCTTGTCGTAGAAAACGGTTTTTTTCTCCGCCACTCCATCGCCATCGGCATCCTCCAGAATAAGGATCCTGTCCTTTTTCTCACCGGGACAAACCGGGTAATTCGTATTTTCCAAAACCCAGAGACGCCCCCTGTCGTCCGTGGTGAAAGCGATGGGCTGCACGATATCCGGCTCTGCGGCTACGACATCCGCAGCAAATCCCTCCGGAAGCTCGAACCCGGCCACCGTCTCCTCCGCCGAGAGAGCCTTCGTCTCGGCAACGGGCCGGTTTTTGTCGTTCAGCGGATTCGCATTGGCATGAAACTGGAAGGCTATGGCGAGGAAGAGGAGTCGGGCTTTCATCTGGGTCGAACTAGAAGAACCGGATACGGCCCGCCTGTCCATGAACTTTCCTTATTTTGAAAAACCGCCTGCCGTCCCCCGGGGAGGCATTTCATAAATCCATTCCCACCAGATCCCTGTCCTCCCGCGCGGATTCCAGGAAACTCGCATCCATTTCCACCGCCTTGCCCAGGTGGTTCCGCGCACGCTCCTTTTCGCCCAGAGTCCAGAGATAGCAGGCCATGTTATAGTGGAAAACAGGCATCTCCTGCAACACGTCCGGACCGCGCAGGAGCCAGTTTTTCGCCTCCCCCGTATCGCCCGATTCATGGATGCAGAATGCCGCGTGAAGGAAGAACTCCGGCTCGTCCACCGCCAGTTCGCACAATCTGCACGCGATCCCCGAGGCATCCTTCCACGCTTCCTTGACCATCAGCGCCGCCAGCTTGAGTTCCAGCGCCCTGCGATCCCCCGCTTCTTCCCCCTCCAGATTCTCGAGTTCCTCAAGCGCATCGTCCGGCATCCCCAACTCCAGCCATCCGGAAGCCGCCCGCAGTGTTTTGTTCGTCACCATCCCCTGTTAAATAGCAGACCCCGCACCACCCCGCAACTACCTCCCAAAAAATCCAGCATCCAACCGGCAACCCGCAATCCCCGATCTCTTCCTTCCCGCTTCCCACCCCCACCACTTTTACCCATGCTCCCCCGCATGCGGAACGACTTTTACGGCACCTTCGACACCGAGCGCCTTTCCGGACGGCCCGATGCGGAAGATTTCCGCTCGCCCTTCCAGATCGATCGCGACCGCGTGCTCCACACCCCCACCTTCCGCCGCCTCCAGAACAAGACCCAGGTCTTCTGGTCCGGCGAATACGATTTCTACCGCACCCGCCTGACCCACTCGCTCGAGGTCGCCCAGATCGGGAAATCCATCTGCGCCTGGCTTCTCAACCGCCCCGGCTCGCTGCTTTCGGAAACTTTCCACATCGATACGGATCTGGTCGAGGCCATCTGCCTTTCCCACGATCTCGGCCACCCGCCCTTCGGCCACGCCGGCGAGCGCACGCTCAATCACCTGACCCGGGGCCACGGCGGTTTCGAGGGAAACGCCCAGACACTGCGGCTTCTTACCGAGCGCATCTTCTCCTCCCGCCGCACCGGCATGGACCCCTCCCGGGCGTTTCTGGACGGCATTCTGAAATACAAGACCCTGTGGTCGGAGCTTCATCGCGAAGGCTCCCCTCCCGGCAACCACTTCGTCTACGACTCCCAATCCAAATATCTCGATTGGGCACTGGGCGGAAACGATTTCCCCGCCGAATTCCAGTCCGGCCCCTCGCGCGACTCTTTCAAATCCATCGAATGCCAGGTCATGGACTGGGCCGATGATACCGCATACTCGCTCAACGACCTCTCCGACAGCGTGCGCGCCGGTTTCCTCCACGTCGAGCGCATCGAATCCTGGGCTGAACGCACCGGAAACGATACCGCACCCGGCACCTCTCTCGGCGATTTGCTGCACGCCATCCGCCGCGGCAGGGTCGACCCCTTCGTCGGGAAACGCATCGGCGCGTACATCCGCGCCGCGACCCTCGTTCAGGATTCGAATTTCCTCTCCGCCACCAGCAACCGCTACAAATTCCGGCTCAACATAGATCCCGAAATTCGCGCGGAATCCGAGCTTTTCAAAAAACTAGCCTTCGAGTGTGTCTTCCTCTCCCCGCAGCTCAAACAACTCGAACACAAAGGCTCCCGCATGCTTCGACAGCTCTGGGAAATTCTGGAGATCCGCTACGTGAGGGAAGAACCTATCGATGGCCAGAAATTCCAGCTCCTGCCTGCCGATACCGTCCGGGAAATCGAAGAGGCGCCCGACCCGACCGCCCGCGCCCGCCTCATCTGCGATTACCTGGCCGGTATGACGGACGGCTACGCGGCAAGAACCTACAAACGCCTCTTCTCACCCGATTTCGGATCGATCAACGATCTCTGAGTCCTTGAAATTCAACCTTCAACCGAAGAACCGGAATCCTCGATCTGATCGGTTCGGCGTTTTCCCAAGATCAGGAAGATGAGCGATATCGCACAGATCAAAACAATCATGGAGCAGGACAGGATCTTCCAAGTGGGATAAAGGTCGGAGGTCGTGCCTATGTAAACGGTGGCTGTCCCTAGGATCACAATTGCCAGACACAACGCGATTACTGAGAGAACGAACGCAAGCTTGTTCCCTGCCGCGAGGTGGTAGGCCAGAATCAATCCGATGCCTATGCTGGGAATTCTAAACAACCCGTCGAAAAATCCTTTCTCCACGATCACGCCAGCTGTACCGAGCAAAAGAGCGGCCACCAACCCCAGCGAAGCGATTCGTAGATTCACACTCATTGACTGATTGGAAGGAGGACATCAGACCGGTGCCCGCCTGTCGATTGATCGACATCCGATCTTCCTCCTCTCGTCCTGAAACTTGGACTTTGGGGATTGAAAACTGGTAGCCTTACTAGGACTCGAACCTAGAATGACGGAATCAAAATCCGGAGTGTTACCATTACACTATAAGGCTTTTCGGGGAACCCCGTGAGACTCTTGCCTCGGGCGCGGGAAGATACAGGCCCACCCCCGGGTTTGGCAACCCGGAAATCCACTTGTTGCGAAATTTTTTTGCCGGGTGATTCTTCCGCACCTCCGATCCTAAATTTCCGGCTACCTGGCTGACTTCGAAGTTCCCGAAATATTTCGCTAGAAACTTCCCTCCACTTGACTATTGTTCCCCTGAACAATGAATCTGGAACGAAAAATCGAAATTCTCGCCGATGCAGCGAAATATGACGCGTCTTGCGCCAGCTCCGGGGCGAACCGCTCGGACTCCAGCAATGGAAAGGGAGTCGGCTCCACCGGCGGCGCAGGCATCTGCCACAGCTACACGCCGGACGGACGCTGCGTTTCGCTGCTGAAACTGCTCCTGACGAATTCCTGTATCTACGATTGCCACTACTGCATCAATCGCCGCTCCAGCAACGTCCGCCGCGCGGTTTTCACCCCGGAGGAAGTCGTCCGTCTCACCCTGGATTTCTACAAACGGAACTATATCGAGGGTCTGTTCCTCAGCTCCGGCATCATACGCAATGCTGACCATACGATGGAACGCGTGATCGAAGTCGCTCGCACCCTCCGGGAAGTGCACGATTTCCGCGGCTACATCCATCTGAAAACTATCCCCGAGGCCTCCCCGGAATTGATCGAGACGGCCGCGCGCTACGCCGACCGCATAAGCATCAACATGGAGTTGCCCACGCAGAAGAGTCTCGACCGTCTCGCTCCCGAGAAAAACATGGCCCGCACCAAGGTGGCCATGGGTCGCATCCGCCACAAGCTCGAGGAGGCGAAAGCACGCAAAGCCGACGGTGATAAAAAACTGCGCCACGCCACCGGTCAAAGCACCCAGGTGATCGTCGGGGCGGACGATTCCACCGATGCGGATTTCCTCGCTGGCTCCGACGAACTCTACCGCTCCTACAAGCTCCGCCGGGTCTATTATTCCGCTTTCAGTCCCATTCCGGAGCCTTCTTCGATACTCCCGCTCCAAGCCCCTCCCCTCGTCCGCGAGCACCGGCTCTACCAAGCGGATTGGCTGATGCGCCACTACGGCTTCAGCACCGGGGAAATCCTCACCCCGGAGGAACCGAATCTGGATCTGGATCTGGATCCCAAACTCTCGTGGGCGCTGCGCAACCGCCAGGCGTTTCCCGTCGATATCCGCACCGCCCCGCGCGAGGATCTGCTGCGCGTGCCCGGCCTCGGCGTGCGCAGCGTGGACCGGATCTTACGCATCCGCAGATTCACCCGCATCCGTCTCGCCGATCTCGCCCGCCTCCGGATTTCTCTACCGAAGGTCTCCCCCTTCCTGATCACCGAAGACCACCGCCCCTCCGCTCTACTCCTGGACTCCACCCGCCTGCGCTCCCGCTTTCTGCCCCCCGCTAAGCAAATGGAACTCTTCTAAACGCCCGGAGAAATGAGATACATCGACCCCGGTCCCGATTTCCAGAGTTGGCGCGATGTCGCCCGTCCGTTGCTCCTAGGCGGCGTCCATCCTTCCGATGTGTTTTTCGGAAAGGAATCCGGTCTCTTCGGCGGGAACAGCCTCCGGGAAATGCCAGCCCCCTACGGCCAGCCCGCGAAAGTCCCCGGCGAGTTCATCGAACTCGCCAAGGACACCTCCTGCCACATCGATCCAGAACGCTGGAACCTGCTCTATCGGATCCTCTGGCGAATCACCAAACAAGGCGAACGCCATCTCTGCGGCATCGCCAGCGATCCGGATGTCTCCAAGGCAACCAGGATGGCGAAAAACGTGCGGCGGGAAATCCACAAGATGCACGCCTTCGTTCGCTTCCGCCTTGTCTCGACCGATCCCGAAAACGGCAGGGAGACCTTTGCCGCATGGTTCGAGCCGGATCACCACATCGTCCGCGCCGGTGCCCCGTTTTTCCGCAAACGGTTCACCAACATGGACTGGAGTATTCTCACTCCCAGAGGCTGCGCCCATTGGAATGGCGAGGAACTCACCTTCACCAAAGGAATTCCGAGCGATCCGTTCGAAGGCGCGGACGATTTCGAATCCGCATGGAAAACCTACTACCGCAGCATCTTCAATCCCGCACGAGTGAAAATCGGAGCCATGAAATCCGAAATGCCCGTGAAATACTGGAAGAACCTTCCCGAAGCAGGCCTCATCAGGGACCTCGTCAACGACAGCCGTAGCCGGGTCTCCGACATGCATGAGACAGATCTCCGGCCCGCGAAGCCCGCCCCTCGCAATGAATATCTCGGCGCTCTCCGCGATCTCTCCGCCACTCCCGCCTGCGCCGGACCCGCCCCCGGCATGGATCTGGGCGCATTGGCCGAGGCCGCGCGATCCTGCCGGGGCTGTCCGTTGTGGAAGAACGCGACAGATACCGTGTTCGGAACCGGTCCTGGAAACGCACGCATCATGATCGTCGGCGAGCAACCCGGCGACAAGGAGGACATCGCCGGAAAACCGTTTGTCGGCCCGGCCGGAAAACTCCTTCACAGTTCGTTGGAAAAGGCCCAGCTCGATCCCTCCCGGATCTATCTCACCAACGCGGTCAAACATTTCAAATGGACTCCGAAGGACACCCCTCGGGGAAAAATCCGCCTCCATCAGTCTCCGGACAAAGGCGAGATCGAGGCCTGCCGCCCCTGGGTCCTCGCTGAGCTGAAACAGATCGCTCCGGATGTCCTGATCCTCCTCGGCGCCACCGCCGCGAAATCATTGTTAGGCAAATCCATCCCGGTCACCAAAAACCGGGGCGTCATCGATGCCCCCCACCTCGCCCCCACCGTAATCCTCACCGTCCACCCCTCCTATCTTCTCCGCCTTCCGGACCGCGCCGGAAAAGCGGAGGAGTCGGCGAAATTCATCGAGGATCTCAGTCTGGCCAATCAGATGCGCTGAAAATCCCACGCGCTTTTCCGGCCCCAGCCAAGGAGAGGCGCATGGTATCCGCCTTTCTTACTCCCACTCGCGGATACCATCCGCGACTCCTTGTTCGCAATGCGCCAGTTCGAGCTTTAAGTCCTACTAGCGGGGGCCTCGCGCCCCATCACTCCACCGTCACGCTCTTCGCCAGGTTCCTCGGCTGATCGATCTCACAGCCCCTCAACCTCGCCACATGATAGGAGAAAAGCTGTAGTGCGACGACCGCGGGAATCGTCGCGACGAGTGGATGCGTCCTCGGAATCGAGATGACATCATCCATCA
Organism: uncultured Verrucomicrobiae bacterium; assembly: GCA_963729485.1. Classification (GTDB taxonomy): domain Bacteria; phylum Verrucomicrobiota; class Verrucomicrobiia; order Verrucomicrobiales; family Akkermansiaceae; genus Luteolibacter. The sequence continues at coordinate 808,163 of CAVSNV010000007.1, read as the reverse complement.
CCTCTTCGGCTTCGTGATCGCCCTCGGTGATGATCCCCAGGATTTTCGCCCCACGCGCCCGGCATTCCTCGATGTTCCCGAGAGTCTTGTCTTTCGCCGGTCCTTCACAGGCCACGGCGATGACCGGAGTGCCTTCCTGCAGCAAAGCGATCGGTCCGTGTTTCAGCTCCGCCGCGTGGTATCCCTCCGCGTGGATGTAGGAGATTTCTTTCAGTTTCAACGCGCCCTCCAGCGCCACCGGATACATCGGCCCGCGACCGATGAAAAACGCGTGCTCGTTATCCAAATACCCCTCGGCGATCTTCGCGATCAGGTCGCTTTTAGCGATGACCCGTGAGACCAGCTCCGGCACGGATTCGATGTCGCGAGCAATTTTCAAGCCCTCGTCACGCGAGAAACGCCTGCCGCGTCCGAGCTTCAGCGCCATCATCAGCAGCACGCTGACCTGACAGGTGAAAGCTTTGGTAGATGCCACGGAAATTTCCGGACCCGCATGAAGATACACTCCACGCCCGGTTTCCCGCGCGATCGTGGATCCCACGGAATTCACCAGCGACATCACGAACGCACCCTTCTGATGCGCTTCCTTCACTGCCGCGAGCGTGTCCGCCGTTTCTCCGGACTGGGAGATCGCGATCACGAAATCCCGGCTCCCGAGGATGGGATTGCGGTAGCGGAATTCCGCCGCCTGCTGCACCTCCGCATGAATGTCCGCAAGGTCCTCGAACGCATACTCTCCGACCATCGCCGCGTGCAACGAGGTGCCGCAACCGACCATCACCACCCGTGAAAGCTCTGCCAGCTCTCGCTGAGAAGTACCCATGCCTGCTAGCACGGATGAACCGAGATGAAGGTCGAGCCGTCCCCGGATCGCATTGGCCAGAGCTTCAGGCTGCTCGTGGATCTCTTTCATCATGAAATGCTCGTAGCCACCCTTTTCCGTAGCAGCGGCATCCAGCCCCAGCTCCGCGATTTCGCGCGTCACCGGCACGTTGTTCAAATCCCGCACATCCACCGAATCCGCCTCGACGACCGCGATATCGTTGTCATCCAGATAAATCACACGTTGGGTGTGGGAGATGATCGCGGACGCATCGGAGGCGATGATCGCCTCGCCGTCGCCGATCCCGATCACGATGGGGCTACCCCGGCGTGCGGTGATGATGCGGCCCGGTTCCCGGCTTGAAACCACGGCGATTCCGAAAGTGCCCTCCACCTGGTGCAGCGCGTCGCAAACCGCTTGAAAAAGGTCACCCTTGTCGCAATCCCCGATCAAATGGGCTAGGACTTCGGTATCCGTTTCCGAGTGGAAATGATGCCCCTTGCCCTCCATCCGGGCCCGCAGTGCCCGGTAATTCTCGATGATCCCGTTATGCACCAGCGCCACTTCCCCCGTCTGGTCCAGATGCGGGTGCGCGTTGACCTCGGTCGGTGGTCCGTGGGTCGCCCAGCGGGTGTGCGCGATGCCCGTCCCCGCCCTTTTGAAAAGCTCGGGACTCCAGTTCGTGTGCGCGCGTTCGTTCAGGTTCGCGACTTTTCCCGAAGCTTTGGAAACAAGCACCTGTTTTTCATCCAGCAGAGCGATCCCCGCCGAATCATACCCGCGGTATTCCAAGCGTTTCAGTCCGTTGATCAGCACCGTGGCCGCGTTGGCTTTTCCTATGTATCCTACGATTCCGCACATAATGATTCTTTGTATCTAGAAATTGTTCAGGCAGGACGCAGATCGTTTTTCACAATCTCGCCCGGAAGCGTGCTCATCCTCGGCCATATCTTCCGACCTGGATAGATCAATGTGCCGATACCCGTATGAACTCCGTCACCGACGATGACGCCGAGCTTTCTCCTCCCGGTGTCGATCAATCCGTCATCCGTCATCGACCGGTGGTTCTCCCCATCGTGCCGGAAATTCGAAACCATGGTTCCAGCCCCGAAGTTCACTCCTTTCCCCAGGATCGAGTCTCCTACATATGAAAGATGGCCGACATTCGTGCCGTCTAGAATGATGCTGTTCTTGATCTCCACCGACTGGCCGATATGACATCTGTCCCCGATGCTCGTAGCCCCGCGGATATAGCAGTTCGGGCCGATCTTGCAATTATTCCCGATGACAACGTTTCCCTCGATGAAAACGCCCGGCAGGATGCGAGATCCTTTTCCGAGCCTCACGTTCCCCTCGATCACCGCGGAGCCGTGCACGTCCCCATCGATTTCGCTCTCGGAAACTCCGGCCAGGATCCGCTCGTGGATCGCAAGCAACTCCCACGGGTAGCGGCAGTGGAAAATCATTTCCGTCAAGGTCGCATCCGCACCTTCCAGCCACTCGCCGAGCGCCACGTTCGCGAGGGGGAATTCCTCAAGCGCGTGGGTGATCGTCAGAGGCCAGCCATCCTGCACAGTCCCGTTCATCCGAGTTCCTCCGTGATGGTTTGTTTGAATCGCGCGATCCATCCCGTCACGACAGACTCCTCACTGTGCTCCACTAGCACGCGGATTTTGTTTTCCGTGCCGGAGTAGCGCACAAGTTGCCGCCCCTCTTTCCCGAAAGTCTCGCCAGCTTCGGTGATGAGGGCGGAAAGCCGTGGCAACGTCTCGATAGCCGGCTTCTCTCTCACAGACATATTCAGCAACACGCTCGGATACTCCCGCATCCCACCCGCCAGATCGGCAAGGCAGCGGCTGCTTCGCTTGATCATCGCGCATACCTGCAAGGCACTCAGAATCCCGTCGCCCGTCGTCGCGTGATCGGAGAAAATCAAATGCCCGGAGTTTTCTCCTCCGAAGGAAAGTCCATCCGCCCGCATGCGTTCCAGCACCTGCCGGTCGCCCACTCCCGCACGGATCACCGAGATCCCCTCCCGCTGCATCGCCTCGTCCAGACCCAGATTACTCATTACGGTCGCCACCATCGTATCGGCGTGCAACGCTCCGTTCTTCTTCAGATTCAGCGCACAGATCGCAAGCGCCCGGTCTCCGCTGACCACCGCTCCTTCGCGATCCGTGAAAATCACCCGATCGGCATCTCCGTCCAGGGAAATACCGAGATCCGCGCCCGCTTCCCGGACCACCCGGCCCGCCTCCGCCGCATGGAGAGCGCCACAGCCCGCATTGATGTTCCGTCCATCCGGATCCACCGCCATCGTCACCACCTCCGCACCGAGTTCCCGGAACACCCTGGGCCCGGCTACCGCGCCCGCTCCGTTTCCCGCATCCAGGACGATTTTCAGCCCATCCAACCTCATCCCCGAGATGCTCGACTTGGCCACCTCCACATAGCGGTCCACTCCTCCGGAGAAATCGCTCACACTTCCTCCATCCGCATCGATTTCCTCTACATTTTCAGTTAGCAGGAAATCCTCCACCAGTGTCTCCATCTCATCCGGAAGCTTGTATCCGTCGCTACCGAATATCTTCATCCCGTTATCATGAAACGGATTGTGAGACGCTGTCAGCATCACAGCGGCATCCGCTCCCAGTTCCCGCACCAGCACGGCGACCGCCGGAGTAGGAACAACTCCCAGCCGGATCACTTCCGCACCGCCCGCCACCAGACTTTCACAAAGCCCGCGCTCCAGCAGGCCTCCGGATTCGCGAGTGTCCCGGCCGATCACGATCTTCGTCCCGCCGCCCGGTTTGGAAAACAGCCCCACAAGCGCCCTCCCGAGTTTCCCCGCGACCTCCTCCGTGACCGGATGCTCCCCGGCCCTGCCTCTGATCCCGTCGGTTCCAAATAATCTTCCCATGGTGCGTCTTCCTTCGCGGGTGCGGATGCTGTTCCCTCTCCCCCGGACAGACAAGGATGAATCACATCGCTGGAATCTTCCGGTTTCTTCTCTCGCCAAGTCCGGGCACGCATCATAAAAATCCGCACCCAAAAGCCATGAGCAACGATCCATCTTCTTCCGCAACCCCTCCAGCGAACGGCAAACCGGTGCCCGGCAAGAACTCCGCCGAATCCGCCGAACTGGATCTCTGGGATCTCGATGACGCGGATTCCGAAAGCGCGGAAACCCCTCCCCGGCAACTCACGGCCCTCCCCAAACCGAAGAAAGCATCGGCTTCCACTTTCCATTCGAAAAAACCTACGGAGCGTAGTTCCGACTCGCCCGTGTTTCCGAAAATGGAGCAAACCCAAGATGAGGACGTGCCGTTTGCGGAGTCCCCGCGACCTGCCGAACCCGCGAAGGCAAACGATAGCGCGAGGGAGACGGAGGAAAGCACATCTCCCAAACCCAGATCCAGCGCCGCCTCTGGAAAACGCGCGGATGATCTCGGAGAACTCGATGCCTCCCATCCCTCTCCCAAACCCGAAACGTCCTCGATCACCCAAGTCCCCCAAGATACCGCCCCGGAACCGAAACCCAAGAAAGGGAACAAGCCGGAATCCGAAGTAACCGAACCCGCCTCCGCCCCTCTCACCGGTTTGGAGAAAGTAGGAATATCAGCCCTCATCGCGATACTGGCCCTTGCCGCCACGCTCACGATCATCCATTTCGCCCAAGATGTCCCCACCCGCCCCGTCATCGCCGAGGATCTGGAGCTTCCGGTTGCCGGAAATTTCGTGACCATCAACAAGCTCTCAACCTACTGGCGCGAGCCGGATACCACTGGCGAGGACCGGGACGTGGTGCGTCGCGGCACCAAACTACTTCCCGTAGTGAAGCTGGGACTCACCGGGACGCCCTCGGTGATCCGCGTGTTTTTCCGCGATGAAGACAGCATCGTGATCGGCGACGCCATCACCAGATCCGTGGACGGAGCCGCGGAAGCTCGAAATTGCCGCCACCGCCGGGTTCGACGATATCGGCATGCACGCTGCCTACCGCACCGGCGAAAGCCAGCCTTGGAATGTCCAGATCTTCGAAGCGGAGAATCCGAACGCACCCCGCGAAAAATTCAAACTACTGCTCGAAACGGAAATTTCCACCGATCGACGCTGACCCATCAAATACCATACATCATATCATGACTCCTCTCATTCCCAAAGAAGGCTGGCACGTCCTCCACCTGTTCTACCACATCGATCACTCCCAGTGGGCCATGTTCTCCGATGACGAACGGCGCCAGGCCAAAGTCCGTCTCACCGAGCTCGTCCAGGAGATCCGCGCCACGCCCGATACACAGCTGCTCACCTTTTCCGTGGTGTCCCCGAAAGCGGATCTCGGCTTCATGCTGCTGACCCCGGATCTACATGTTGCGAACTCCTTCGAGAAGCAACTCACTCTTTCTCTCGGCCCGGAAATCCTCACCCCTTCCTACTCCTACCTCTCCCTCACGGAGCCGTCCGAATACACCACCACCCGCGAGCAATATTCCGCCGAGACACTGGTGGCGGAACAGGGACTCAAGGAAGGCAGCGAGGAATTCGAAGCCGGTCTCAAGGAATTCGACGACCGCATGGCGCACTACCGCTCCTACCGCGTCTATCCCCAGCTCCCCGATTGGCCCATCATCTGTTTCTATCCCATGATGAAACGCCGCACCGGCGCGGACAACTGGTACTCGCTGGACTACGAAGCGCGCCGGGAAATCATGAAAGGCCACGCTAAGATCGGTCGCACTTACTCCGGTCGCATCCTCCAGCTCATCACCGGCTCCACCGGCCTCGACGAGCAGGAATGGGGAGTCACCCTGCTCGCCAAAGATACCGTGGACATCAAGGAAATCGTTTACGAAATGCGTTTCGATACCGCTTCCGCCCGCTACGCCGAGTTCGGAGACTTCTACATCTCCCTTCAGCTCCCCCTCGCGGAGCTGTTCGAGCGGCTCTGCCTGTAGAAGCAAAAAGGGAGCGGGAGCGTCTTCGCTTCTGCTCCATCCAGTCGTCCGATCAGCCGGATCCCGCTTTACGTCCGGCTTGCCAGCCGCGCACCCAAGGTCTGCCTGAAGGTCCTTTTCGAGATCCCCACCTCCCGGAGTTCTCCACCGAACTGCGCCCGGAAATGCCTCCGTGGCGCGCTCCCGACCTCAGAAACACAAAGCTACTAACGAATCGGCACGGAAAAGAACCGGAAAAATCCATTTAAATGCTTGCCAATCCCACCATCGCAAGCTAGCTAGCGCTCCCCTAAATCAGTTAGATCGAGCGACAATCGCCGCATCGACACGCGATTCCACCCCTACCCAACAACACCCGCCCACCTCTGCAATTCATGAGTATCCCCTCAACATCCTCGGTCAACCTTGGTCTGCTTGCGTCTCTGGCGGCAGGTTCGCTCCTTCATGCTCAAGTCGACCTAGGAGCCGCACAGGGCTACAACGCTGTGATTTTCGGCAACCATACCGCGTTTTCAGCAGATACTGAAGGCCGCCTTGCTGTCGGGGGAAATTCCCAACTACCCTCAAGCTATTCTGTCGGACAATCCGTCATCGGCACGCAGAACCCTCAGTCAAACGGCACTCGGAACGATCTGGTGGTCGCGGGAAACCTGAACCTTTCCGGCGGAATTGTTACGGTCAACTTCGGGAACGTTCAGGTCGGGGGAACGATCAACGGACCCGGAACGCTGTCCCAGGGATTTGGAAACACCAGTAGCGCTTCCGTATCGAATTTCGCGGAAAATATCTTTGATTTCTATTCCGTTCGTAACCGGATGGACAGCTATTCCAGTTTGTGGGCCGGTCTCACTGCTAATGGAACCGTGGACGATCAGGGATTCGAGCTGACCATGGTGGGGTCGGATCTCGAGCTGAATGTGTTCTCGGTCACCGCCGAACAGTGGAATCTTACGGGATCCAGGGTCATCGACGTTCCTCTCGGATCCACGGCCATCCTCAATATCTCGGGCACGACAGTCTCGAACGGTGGTGGGGACATACGATTCGGATCAAGTCTGAATCCTCTGGATGCGAGCGGCTTCCGGGGGAATGTCATTTACAACCTGGCCTCGGCCACGTCGATCCAAAGCGACTTTCTGAGCTGGGAAGGGACCGTCGTCGCTCCGAATGCGAATTGGACGGCAAACGGAGGCGCGATCAACGGTCAGGCGTTTCTCGGATCCGCGGTGCAGACCAACGGCTTCGAGTTCCATAACTTTTCCTTGAACGGGAACAACGCTCCGGTTCCGGAACCTTCAAGCTCGCTCATGATTGTCGCCTCCCTCTGCACCACGGTCTTCTTCCGGAGGAGATAGCCGGGAGTTTCCTCAGGCTTCGCGACCCAACCCGCCCGGATAGACTCGGCGCTCGTTTCAAAAGCATTCTCCCGGGATCGATCTCTCCCGAGGTCTGCTTGGAAGTCATTTTCGAGACCCGCTGACTCTTGTCGTAAATGGCCCGGAATCCAGCCCCCCGCAACCACTCCTCTCCCCGGCTCGTGAGCGCCATCCATGTATCCGCCTACGGTTAAAATTCTTGTAAGGAGCGAGGGAATGAACTATCCCTCGGACAATGATGCGATCGAATGATTCGAATTTTTTGATCCGAGCCAGACCCTTACAAATCCAACGATGAAAAACCCTGTTTTTGAATGGATCGCTGTATCCGTCCTTTCCTGCCAGCTCCTCCATGCGCAAGACTTCGGCGATGGGATTGGGATCGCCCATGAATTACCGGGTTGGGGAACGTGGATTGATCCCGATCAGGATTGCAGATTCCTGGTGGCGGGGGGCGAACTCTCGATCACGGTTCCCGGCTCCGATCACGGCCATGACCTAGCCGCCGAAATCCATAGGACGAACGCCCCGCATGTCGTGAGGAAAGCGACCGGGAACTTCAGTGTCCAGGTCCGGGTCGAAGGACGATTCGCTCCGGGAGATGAGTCCACGATCAAAGGGCGCACCGGCTACAACGGCGCCGGGATCATCATCATGTCCGACAAGCAGAACGTCGCCACCCTTGTCCGCGCCGTCCTCCAACGACCCGATGCCAAGCCCGTGCCATACATCAATTTCGAAATTCGCATCGACGGAGTACTGAAGAGAATGGGGAATACCGGCGACCATCCGGTGACTGCCGATGGCCCGGTCTATCTGCGCCTCGAAAGAAGGGGCACCGAGATCCTCGGCTCCGTGAGTGAGGACGGGATCAAATGGGACGCACTGGAATCGAAAGAAATCCCCGAGGAATGGCCCGATGAACTTTCCACCGGACCCGTAGCCATCAGTACTTCCAAGGCGAACTTCAAGCCAAAATTCTCGGAACTCAAATTCCTGACATCGGAAAAACCTGAACCGTGACCCGGTAGCTCACCGCGAACGGTATTCGTCGATCATATTTGGAACGCAACCAGTGGGATCACTCCAATGCTTTTGAGCCTCCGGCCGCTAGACTCTCTCAATTCAGCCGGATCCCGCTCTCCGTCTGGCTCACCAAGCGCTTTTTCAACAGCGCTCCCAAGGTCTGCTTGAAGGTGCGTTTCGAGACCCCCAGCTCCTCGTAGATCTCCTCCGCCGGGCTCTTATCGGTGAGGGCCCAGAAGCCTCCCCGTGCGACCAGCTCCCCCATGATCTGTTTCTCGAGATCATCGACGCGCCCGCGCCCGGGTGGATGCAAGCTGAGATCCACCTTCCCATCCCCGCGCACCGCCGCGATGTAGCCCTTGAGCTTCTCTCCCAGGGTAAGATCCTGGAACACCCCGTTCGCGTAGATCAGGCCGGTGTGCGCTCCGTTGATGATCGCCTTGTAACCCATCGGTGTCTTGCCATAGACCGTTAGATCCACCGCCTCCCCGCTCGTATAGATCGCCGGGGTCTTGTCGATATGCCGGGCGATGCGGGAGGTAGCCACGAGCCGACCGCTTTCCTCATCCACCAGCAGCTTCACCAGATAGGATTTCCCCACCTCCATCCGCATTTTCTGCTCCCGGAATGGCACGAGCAGATCTTTCGGCAATCCCCAGTCCAGGAAGGCACCGACCGCCGTGGTGGCGACGCATTTCAGCTTCGCGAACTCACCCGGCATCGCCCGCGGCCTCTGCAAGGTGGCCACCAGCCTATCCTCGGAATCCAGATAGATGAACACATCCACATAGCTTTCCAGCTCCCACTCCACCGGCATCTCGCGGCGTGGAAGCAAGATTTCCCCGAGGTTCTCCGCATCCAGAAAAACTCCCACGGGCTTTTCCCTGACAATGCGTAGTGAGGCCCGCTCGCCGATTCTGATCATGGCAGAGCTTATGGCGTGTAATCCTTCGGAGCGATCAGGATTTTTTCGACGGCGTGTTTCGTGACGATGTTTCCCTGGCTGCCCCGCCCCTTGATGCCGAATTCCGCGAAGTGCAGCGGGCGAACCAGGTTCCGCAAGCCGAGGCCGGATTTCATATGGATCATCAGCAACTGCGCGGAACTTTCCTCGTTCGTCGTATGCACTTTGAAGTAGAGGATCCTGCTGCCTCGCGTGCCTTTCGTCAGCAGATATTCCTTGTCGCGGGTGACTCCGCCGACCGTGAAACGCTTGGCCATGATGTTCCCGTCGCGCCCGTCGCGGTAGATCATCGAATAAATGAGATCCTCGTCCTTGCGGAAAACGGCGACCCGCAACGGCTTCGGCCCGACGAAAAACTTGTCCGCCACCTTGACGACTTTCATCGTGCCGTCCGCGGAGAAAACGATGACGTCATCAAGCATGGAGCATTTCTCCACGGCCTCTTCCTTTTTGAGCGAGGTCCCGGCGAAACCGTTCTTCGCATCGAGAAAGAGCGTCTCGGTGGCCGCGACGACCATGGTCCGGTCCACTCGCTCGAAGCTGGAAATCTCGGTCAGGCGCTGGCGGTCCTTCCCGTATTTTTTCCCGAGCTGCTCATACCAACGGATCGTATACCGCGTGAGGTTGCGGAGATTCTTTTCAGCCTCCTCGATGTCGTTCTCGATCCCCCGGATCTCCTCGTCCGCTTTGAAGGAATTGAACTTGGAAATGCGCTTGATGCGGATCTCGGTGAGACGCACGAGATCCTCCTCGGTGACCTCCCGCTTGAGCAACTTTTTGAACGGCTCCAATCCGTCATCGATAGCTTTCAACACCGCCTCCCAAGTCTCCGCCTCCTCGATGTCCCGGTAGATGCGATTCTCGATGAAAATTTTCTCAAGCGAGGAGAAATGCCATTTTTCGCCCAGCTCTGCGAGGCTGATCTCAAGCTCCCTTTTCAGCAACTCCTTCGTCTGATCGGTAGTGAGACGCAGGATCTCGGAGGCACCCAGGAAAGCAGGCTTGCCATCCACGATGACCGCGGAGTTCGGAGAAATGCTGAGCTCGCAATCCGTGAACGCGTAGAGCGCGTCTCGGGTGTTCTCCGCATCAGCCCCGGACGGAAGGTAGACCAGGATATCCGCGTGCGCCGCCGTGTTGTCCTCGATTTTCTGGATCTTGATCTTGTTCTTGTCCGCCGCGTTGACGATGGAATCCATCAGTCCGCCCGTCGTACTCCCGAAGGGAATTTCCGTGATGCGGAGAATGCCTTTTTTCTCGATGGAGATCCTCGCGCGGACACGGATTTTCCCGCCCCGGATGCCGTCGCGATACTCGCTCGCATCCATGATCCCTGCGGTCGGGAAATCCGGGACCAACTCGAAGGGTTCCTTCCGCAGATGTGCGATGGCGGCGGCGACGAGCTCGTTGAAATTATGCGGCAGGATCTTGCACGCGAGGCCGACCGCGATGCCTTCGACTCCCTGCGCGAGCAACAGGGGAAATTTCACAGGAAGCGTCTGCGGCTCCTTGTTCCGGCCATCGTAGGAAGGCAGCCAGGAGGTGGTCTTCGGATTGAAAACGACCTCCAGCGCGAATTTCGTCAACCGCGCCTCAATGTAGCGGGGAGCCGCCGCGTTGTCACCGGTCAGGGTGTTCCCCCAGTTTCCCTGACAGTCGATCAGCAGATCCTTCTGCCCGATCTGCACCATCGCCGCACCGATCGACTGATCCCCGTGCGGATGGTATTTCATCGTGTTTCCCACGATGTTCGCCACCTTGTTGTAGCGCCCGTCGTCCAGCTCTTTCATCGAGTGCAGGATCCGCCGCTGGACCGGCTTCAGTCCGTCATACAGATGCGGCACCGCCCTTTCCAGGATCACGTAGCTGGCGTAATCGAGGAAATAATCGGAATACATCGCACCCAGGGAGGCGTGCTGGTCCGGATCGTTGCTCATGGAGGGGTGTGCTAAAGGACATCGCTCCGGCGTGCAAGCATCGCTTGACTGAAATCGACCTGCCAGCCCTCGGTTTCACGGATAACTGAAGCGAAGGCGGAAGAAGCGGCGGGTGCCTTCGGGTGCGGTCAGGGTTACTTTGCCTCCGGGTGTTTCCGAAACCCCGTATCCAGGATCGCTGGCGAACGGGGACCCGCCCTGCGAAACCGAGCGCGGGGTCCAGGCCGCCATGTCGATGGAGTCCTCGATGGTGATCCCGACATCCGTAGCACTCGCTTCGCGGCTGAAACCGAATGTTTTCCCGACCGCTTCCGTGAGTCCGTGATCGGGTGCCGTGAGCGATCCTCCCAGAGCGTATTCCATGATCGCGGAAGCCCCGTCGTCATCCCGGTCTTCGTCCGGGTGGATGCCACCGCCGGTGAACGCGACGAAGCCCGGAACCGGATACCCGGCCAGCATTTCCTCATACGCCTCCAGGCCGAATTTCATCGCGGGTTCGCCGTTTTCCGCAGCACCGATGTCAGGGCCGTTCTGCAGAAACGTGTTGTTGAAATTCTTGATCAGTATCCCGCCGTCGTGCCCGGGTGTGCCCTGGGAAATCTGATATTTTCCCGAATCCAAAGCCACCGGTCCATGACCGGTCCGATAAGCGGCGGGCGCGTCGAATCCGTTTTCCTCCGATCCCGCAGGCACCTGCCCCTGATAGAGATCGAAATCGTTTCGACGGGCGACCGGCTCGTTGACGATATATATCGTGTCGCTCTCCTGGTCGCGGGTGACCAGGATGTTGTTGAGAAATTCCATTTCCAGCGCGGCCTGGTTGGAATCGTGCTGATACCAGATCCCCTGCCACGCGCGTTGGCCCGGACCGGCATCGAGCATGGTGTTGTGATACCAATACTGGGGACCACAAGTCCGCCCGGCGTTCTGGTTGCCCGTTTTCCCGAACTTCGAAGCCGGGATCTCCAGATACCGGTTCCCCACGTTGCGGAACACATAGCTAGGTCCTTCGAAAACGGTCCGCAGTGAAATCGATGTATATCCCCGGTCGATATAATTTCCCCACACCCGGAAATTCGTCTCCCACCCCTCCAGCTCGATGGCGTCGTCCGTGAGATTGGTGATCTTGTTTCCATACACATCCGTCCCACGTCCCGGCGCGTTACTCTGGTTGTAGGAAAGCACCTGGATCGCGTCCATGATGCGAAACTCATCGTCCGGGGAATCGATGTGATTGTAGCGGATGACCACCTCGCCGCGCGAGTCCTTGAGAGAAATTCCCGCCGCGCCTGTCGGATAATACCGCCCGTCCGCCGTCGTGGGCGGTTCTCCGTTCGGCTCCGTCCACTCGTTCGCGTCCCAGCGCGGGGAGTGGATCAGATTTCCCTGGATCACGATATCCCCGTTTCCGCGCCCGCCGATCGCCGGATCTTCTCGCACCCCGAAGTTCAGCCTCTCGTTCCTACCCCAGTCCGAAAGATCACAGCCCTCGATGAGCACATGCCGCACGTTGTCCGCGAGCTGTATCACCCCGATCCGCCCGCCCTTCGCGGTGACACCCCGCAGTATCACATAGTCGCTCGTGATCCGGACCGCGTAGTCCTGGCTGTTTTCCACATCGATGACACTGCCCTCCGGTCCCGCCTCATACACCTTCCACCCACCGGATGTCCCGCCGGAGGAAATCACCCGGGTGGTGCCGGAAAAAGCCGGGAGCGTGACGACAAGCGGGTTTTCAGGAAAAACATCCGACCGTGTAGTGGCTGTTTGAATCCGGGAAACACCACCGGGGATGCTCAGCCGGAACTCATACGCCGTCCCGGGTTCCAACCCTACCACACTACCGCGATAGAGTCCGCCCCACGGGATGTAGGGAAGAGGTTGCGCCGATTTCCAAGCTCCCGATCCCACCTCACGGTATTCGGCCATACATTCCACATTCACCCCTTTTCCCGGAGGAGACCAATGCAACGAAGCCGCGTGAAAACTTGGGTAAACCGTCACCGCGGGGACGGGAAGCCCCCCCTCCACGGACACCACCACGTTGTCCACATACGCTTCCTGCTTGCCGCTTGAAAACTTGTTGAAACTCATCCCGTCCGGCTTCGCGATCGCGTTCCGGAACGTCCCGCCCCGCAGCACCCGCGCCCCGTCCACCAGCACATCGAACGACCGCGCTCCCACTGTCAGCCCGCTCCCGTAATCACTCGCCTGCTCCGTATTGTTCACCATCAGCCTCACCCTCACCAACCGGTCCTCCGCGTAAGCCCCGGATGTTAGATTGCTGCCATCGCTCTGCACCATCGTCCCGTTCGCCAGCCCCAGATCGATCAGCGTCCCGCCGTTCCCGATCGCATCTCCCACGCGCACTCGCAGGGCATCACCCAGCCCCGCCCCCGCTACAAAGCCGGGTTCGAAGTAATCGAACGCCACCTCGAACACACTGTTCGCAGGCAACGCCGAAAAGCCCCCGTCGTTCTCCAGCTTCAGCTCCACTCCGGTGGTACCTTTGAAAAATACCGAGCGAGTGGGAACCGCCCCACCCTCCGCGTCTTCGGGATAGCTGAACAAGCCCCCCGTTTCCACAACACCGAAGCTCCCGGGACCGCCCGATTCGAAATTTTCGGAAAACAGATCGAAGGCACAGGCAAGACCCGGGAAGGCCAGAAATAGGATTAAAACAAGCTTCATTGGTAGCACTCATGGGATACGTCCCCGCATGGACTGAAAACTACACCTACTCCCCCGCGAATCAACCACAAGCGAATCGAGCGTATCCTTGCACCCCCGCGGACGATCCGCTTTGATCGAACGCAGTTATGAAACCTCAAGGAACCTCCTACCAAGCCCTCCAGCAATGGGTCGATGAAACCGCCGCCCTCTGCCAACCCGAGAACATCGTCTGGTGCGATGGCTCCCAGGACGAGTGGGACCGCCTCACCCGACAGCTCTGCGACCAAGGCACTTTTACCCGCCTGAATCCCGAAAAACGCCCGAACTCCTTCCTCGCCCGCTCCACCCCTTCCGATGTCGCACGCGTCGAGGAACGCACTTTCATCTGCACGAAACGCCAGGATCAGGCGGGACCCACCAACCAATGGTGCGATCCCGTCGAGATGCGCAAAATCCTTTCCGGGAAATTTTCCGGCTCCATGAAAGGTCGTACCATGTATGTCATCCCCTTCTGTATGGGACCGCTCGATTCCCCGCTCGCCAAAATCGGAGTGCAGTGCACCGACAGCGCCTACGTCGTCGTGAATATGAAGATCATGGCCCATATGGGCACCCACGTCCTCAACCGCCTGGAGGACGAAGTTTCCGGGAAAACGCCCCGCAAACGCGATGGCCACGCCCAGTATATCAAGTGCCTTCACTCCGTCGGAGCCCCCCTTTCCGATGGCGAAGCGGATGTTCCGTGGCCCTGCAACGACGACAAATACATCTCCCATTTCGTCGATACCCGCGAGATCATGTCCTTCGGCTCCGGCTACGGAGGAAATGCGTTGTTGGGAAAAAAGTGTCTCGCACTGCGCATCGCGTCCAACATCGCCCGCGAGCACAAATGGATGGCCGAGCACATGCTGATCCTCGGCCTGCACGCCCCGGACGGCTCCAAAACCTACGTCACCGCCGCCTTCCCCTCCGCCTGCGGAAAGACCAATCTCGCCATGCTGGTTCCACCCAAGCCCTACGCGGATGCCGGTTGGAAAACTTCCATCGTCGGCGACGACATCGCATGGCTCTGGCCGCACGAGGACGGGAAACTCCACGCCATCAACCCGGAGACCGGCTTCTTCGGAGTCGCCCCCGGCACCAACCGCGAGTCCAACCGCATCGCCATGGAGTCCATGGAGGAAAACGCCATCTTCACCAACGTCGCCCTCACCGATGACGGCGATGTCTGGTGGGAAGGCATGACAGAGGAGCCGCCCGCCCACCTGATCGACTGGAAGGGAAACGACTGGACCCCCACCTCGGAAACCCCCGCCGCCCACCCGAATTCCCGCTTCACCGCCCCCGCCAGCCAATGCCCCACTATCCATCCGGATTGGCAGAACCCGGACGGAGTCCCCATCGACGGAGTCATCTTCGGAGGCCGCCGCGCGACTACCATGCCTCTCGTATATCAGGCGTTCAACTGGGGCCACGGCGTTTACGTCGGCGCCACCATGGGTTCGGAAATGACCGCCGCCGCCGCCGGAACCATAGGAAAAGTCCGCCGTGATCCCATGGCCATGCTCCCCTTCTGCGGCTACAACATGGGCGATTACTTCGGCCACTGGCTGGAAATGCAGCGCCACCTCCTCCACCTCCCACGCTTCTTCCACGTCAACTGGTTCCGCAAAACCGAGGACGGGAAATTCATGTGGCCCGGCTTTTCCGAGAACATGCGCGTGCTCGAGTGGATCGTGAAACGCTGCAAAGGCGGTGCCGCCGGCCATGAGACACAGATCGGCTGGATCCCGGATTACAAGAACTTCAATACCGAAGACCTCTCCGATTTCTCCGAAGAGGATTTCGAAAAAGTCATGAAATTCGACCGCCGCGAGTGGCGCACCGAGCTCGTCTCCCAAGGCGAACTCTTTATCGACCTCTACGATCACATACCCAAGGAACTCATCTTCCAGAGAGAACTCCTCGCCGCCAGACTGGTCTAGGTGGCGGCGAACGGTGTGCCCCCTTGGGTATTGCATCCGCCATGCCGAGCACTTTCGGGGACCACACGCGCCTCGCGTGTCCCGGAGCGCGCCTCGCGATCCGGTTGGCTGACCACAGGGTAAATCCGTTCATCCCAAAAAATCGCCACCACAGCCAAAAACCGAAAGTCTCAGACAACGGAAACGAAAGCATCAAGCCATCGCACGCGTATCCTCGCCCCCTTTTCGATATACCCCCCCCTCATAATCACCGCCACTCCAAACTTCCAATCCTAAAAAGCGTTGTTTAGAAAAGAACCATGAAAACCCTCTTCCTGGTCCTCCTCACCGCCATCCATCTCCACGCGGAAACCCCCTATTTCCCGGAGCTCTTCGCCGACCCCTCCACCCGCTCCGAAGCCCTCGCCCTGCTCACTCCCGGCACCCGCCAACACTTCTTCCACACCGCCCTCGACCACCAGCTCGCCGGACGTGAAAAGGAATACGCGGATACCATCAACGCATGGAGGACCGCATCCGAGCGGAAGGAGAAACCCCTTTCTCGCGATGGCCTGGATATCCTGGAAAACCGCCGAGTCATTTCCTCCTATGACAAAAACCCGAGAGCAGCCCTCGCGGAACTGAAGGAGCTGTTGGACTTCGATCTCGACGCCACCAAACCCGACTCCGCAGCCGAAAACCTGAACCTCCCCACCACCCTGGATCCGGCTCTTGTTTCCGAAAATGTCTTCCGCAAGGAAGCCGAAAAAAAACGCCCGGATGCCCCCTACGCAGGCTACGGCGAAGCCACGCTCGCAGCCGAAATGGAGAGCGTGGAGAAATTCCCCGAGGAAAAAATCCGCTGGTTCACCGGAAACTTCACCGCCTATCAGCACCCGAGATACACGGACCTGCTCGCCAAAGCACTCTCCCTGAAAACCCCGTATCCCACCGACAGGCTGCGTTTCGACCAGCTCACCCTAGCCCAGATGGACACCCTGCGCGCCGCCGTCCCACGCCTCGCCGGTAGCGACAAATTCAACGCCGCCTACCTGCAAAAACTCGCTCCGGCCTTCCCCGTGGAACTGGAACGCCACACCCCCGAGCACGCCGCCTTCCTCGCAAAATGCGCCACCTACGTAGAAGACCTGCCGCCCTCCCAGAATTCCCTCAAGGCCCACATCCTCTACCATCACCTCCGCCTTCAGGAGCTACTGGGAAATTTCCCGAAAGACGACCTGCTCGCCTACCTCGCCCTCCCCCGCCGCGACCACTCGATCATCCTCCGCACCAAGGAATCCCGCTTCTACCCCTCCGATCAGGACTTCACCGAAATCACCCTCTGCCCCCGCACCGGCAGCGACGCGAAGCTCATCGAACGCCTGCTCTCACATTTTCTCGCTACCTCCGAAACCCCTGACAAAGAGCTCGCCGGGTTCCTGAAAGAAAAACCTCTCATCCGCCTCCACGCCCGCGCCCGCCTGCTCTCCGGTGCCGACCCGAAACCCCTCGCACCCATACTCGGCCCGGAAGAATACAAATCCCTCCGGCAGGAAACCCGGGTCAGCTTCGCCCACGGCGCACCGGAAATTTTCTCCTCCGAAACAGAAGTCACCCTCCCGCTCGACCTCAAGAACACCCCCGAACTACTCGTCCGCATCTACGAAATCGCCTCGGACAAACCTTCCGCCGCCATCGATCTCGACGGACTCGTCCCTCATCACAGCCGTGCTCTCACCTTCCCGCAGGCACCCATCGTCCTCCACCGCGAGCAAATCCCCTTACCGGAACTCGCAGGGGCCGGAACCTGGATCGTAGAATTCGTCTCCGAGCGCGTCTCCGCCCGCGCCCTCATCCGCAAAGGAAACCTCACTCCTTACGTCACCCGAGAAGCCGCAGGCCAGTTCGTCCGCGTGTTCGACGAAAAATCCGAAGCCCTGAAAAATTTCACCCTCACCCTCGGCGACGAAAAATTCACAGCCAAAAACGGCACCATCGTCGTCCCCGATTCCGCCAATCAACCGGTCACCTCCGGCAAACTCGAAGCCGGGAAACTCTCCACCACCCTCAGCCTCGGATCACGCGGCGACGACTACGAACTCGAAACCGATTTCCTGCTCGACCGCGAACAGCTCCTTGCCAACCAGCAAACCAAACTTCATCTCCGCACCCAACTCACCAACCACGGAGCAGCAGTGCCCCTGACTTTGGTCAAAAATCCTGTCCTGGTCCTGAAAGCCGGACTGCTCGGCGGAGTCACCACCGAGCGCATCATCGCCGATCCCCTCGAACTCGCGGTTACCAACGAGATCCCCTTCCTCGTCCCCGCGGACATGACCTCCCTCACCCTCACACTTTCCGGCACCATCGATTCGGAAATTACCGGAGAGGAAAAAAACCTCACCGCCACCACCACCTACCACCTCAATGGCGCCCTCGAAACCTCCCGGATCGCCACCGCCCTTTTCTCCCCCACCTCCACCGGCCACCAGCTCCACCTGCGCGGCAGAAACGGCGAACCCCTCCCCCAGCGCCCCCTGAAACTCGTTTTCACTCACAACGATTACAAAGAATTCGTCACCCTCAGACTCCGCACCGACAACCAAGGGCTCATCAACCTCGGCTCTCTCACCGGCATCAAAAGGATCACCGCCAGCTCCGGCGACATCGCGCCAACCATCTACACCCCACCCACCCGCGACCTCTCCCTCCCAGCCACCTTCACCATCACCGAACACCAAGAAATCCGAATCCCCACGAAGGCCAAGCAAGGAACGCGAGCTTTCGTCCGCCTGTCCGCAAAGAAAACCACAGTGGAAAACCTCCCCCTCAGTTTCACAAAAAACGAATCCCACCTCCTCATCCGAGCCCTTCCCCCCGGCGACTACCTCCTCACCCAAAACGACAATCAAACGGAAATCACCGTCCTGCCCGCTGCCGCGAAAAAAGGCAACCTCCTCGTCACCGGAGACCGCATCCTCCCCCTCGACAACCCGACCACCCCCACCATCGCCGAAGCGGAAACCGACGGGAAAAACGTCCTCATCCGCCTCAACGGCATCTCCCCGGAAACCACCCTCACCGTCATCGCGAAGCGCTACGTCATCCCCGGTTGGCAGGCCGGCTACGCCCCTTTCCCCTTCGAACCCGCGGCCAAACCCTCCCTCACCCGCTCCATCCGCCCCTCCTCCTACCTCACCGAGCGCCTGCTCAGCGACGAAATGCGCTACATCCTCGACCGCCGCGCCGCGAAAACCTTCCCCGGAGCCATGCTCCCCCGCCCCGGCCAACTCCTCTACCGCTGGACCCCGGACGATCTCGATCAGGAAACCCAGGATGGCGACAACTCATCCCGCGGCAACAACCGTCCCTCCCTCAACGAAGGTGGCGGCTTCGCACCCTCCCCGAAACGGAAATCCCGCGCCCGCACGAACTCCGAATCCCACCCCACCGTCATCGATTTCCTCCAGCATCCCTCCGCTGTGATCGTGAAAGAAGAGCTGCCTTCAGGCGACGAATCGTTCACTATCGAAATCCCAATAGCCGATCTCCAAGGCGCCCAATTCCTCCAGATCATCGTCGCCAACCCCCAAGCCTCCGACACCACCTACCTCCCGCTCCCCCCATCCGAAACTCCCCTTCGCGACCGCCGCATCGCCCGCCCGCTCGATCCGGAAACCCACCACCTCGCCACCCGCTTCGCCGCCGCCCTCGCCCCCGGTGCCGAAGCGCAAATCCAGAACCTGCTGGACGCCGATTGGCGCGCCTTCACCACCCTCGAAGAAGCCTACCAGTTCCTGCTCGCCACCACCGGAGAAGACAACCTCCGCGACTTCGATTTCCTCACCAAATGGCCCACCCTTGAGGAAAAGGAAAAACTAGCCATCCTGGCAGACCACCACTGCCACGAACTCCACCTCTTCCTCTCCCGCAAAGACCCGGACTTTTTCAAAAAACACATCCTCCCCTTTCTCACCGCCAAAACCGAACCGCAGTTCATCGACGACTACCTGCTGAATCGCGATCTCGAAACATACCTCCGCCCCCACGCCTTCGCCAAACTCAACGCCGCCGAAAAAGCCCTGCTCGCCCAAGCCCTCCCCGCCCGCCAACCCGACATCTCCCGCGAACTCGACCTGCGCTGGAAAACCGAAGCCCCCTCTCCCGACGCACAAACCATCCTCTTCACCCAAACCCTCAAAGGCTCCGACCTCTCCCCGGAAGACTCGCTCGGATTGGCGAAAGATCGAAGCAGAACGCACAACGTCGTTACCTACGGCGGAGATTCAGACAGTCCTCAGTATAGTATTGACGATGATCATGGGATGAACTCCCTAACAGCAAGCGGCTCATCTTACATCGGGGAAAAGCTCAACAGAATCATCATCCCGCGCATCGACTTCGAGGACACAACACTTGAGGAGGCGCTCGATTTCCTTCGCCTACGCACGCAGGAAATGGATTCCCTTGAGCTTGATCCTAATCATAGGGGGATAAACATGGTGGTCCGGAGACCTCGCGGAACAGGAAACGCGGAAAGCGCGGAAAGCTACGAGGGTGGTGACTTACTCGGTGGCGGAGATCCTGGAAACGTAAGGATCGACAGTCTGAAACTTCGCAACGTCCCTCTCGGAGTTGCTCTCAAATATATCGGCGATGCGACAAAAATGCGCTACAAGATCGATGACTACGCTGTCACCATGGTCCCCCAGACGGAAACGGGGGAGGACCTCTTCACCCGCACCTTCCGAGTTCCACCCGACTTCATCTCCCAACTAAGCGGGGATTCTAACGCTGCGGAAAACGATCCTTTTGCGGATACCGGTGGAAATGCCCTCTACGCACGCCCTCCGATCTCGGAACTTCTGAAACGTGCAGGCATTCTACTGCCCGAAGGTGCGTCCGCCACTCTCGGAGTCGGTGGCACCCTGCTCGTAACCAACACCCCGTCGGAGTTGGATAAGATCGAGCAACTCACAGCCACTTTCGGGGAAACCGAAAGTGAAGTGGACGCCTTCATGTATACCAGTGGTGTCCTCCCTCCTATCGACGACCTAGCGGACTTCACCCCCGTCCTCCGCTTCCCCGACCGCACCAAACTCTGGCTCGCCGCGAACTACTACAAACATCGTCGCTCCACCGAAGAAGACCCCGAAGACCTCATCCCCCTCAACCGCTTCTGGCTGGAGCTCTCCGCATGGGATGGAAAAGGCCCGTTCACCTCCCCGCATTTCAACGCCTGCACCACCTCCTCCGCGGATGCCCTCATGTGCCTCGCCATGCTTGACCTGCCCTTCACCGCGGACCGCCCGGAAGTCACCGTCGATGGCAGCACGCTCAAAGTGAAAGCCCGCGCCCCCATGCTGCTTTTCTACAAGGACACCCGGCAGACACAAAACATCGCCGCCGAGTCGCCCCTGCTCGTCCGCCAGTCCTACCACCCGCTGGCCGAGCCCTTCCAGACCGATCCCCAGGGCCGGAAAATCGAAAACACCGTCACCGGAGACTTCCGCACCGGCGTCCCCTACGGCCTCTCCCTCGTCGTCACCAACCCCACCGGAACCGAGCGCCGCATCGAGACCCTCGCCCAGATCCCGGCAGGAGCCATCCCGCTCGATGCTTCCCCGGAAACGAAATCCACCGCCCACCAGCTCGAACCCTACGGAGTCGTCCAGCTAAACCTCGCCTTCTACTTCCCCGCCGCCGGCGACTACACCGCCTACCCCTTCCACGTTTCCGAGGACGGTCAAATCCTCGCCCACGCCGATGCGAAAATCCTCCGCGTCAGCGCCGATCCCGCCCCGGAAGACTCCGCCTCATGGCTCGTCATCGCCCGCGACGGCACGAACCAAGCCGTCCTCAACCGCCTCTCTACGGAAAACCTCTCCACCATCGACCTCACCGCCATCCTCTGGCGCGCGAAGGACAAGGAGGTTTTCCTGAAAGCCAGCGAAATCCTCCACTCCCGCCTCGCCGACGCCCCAGAGTTCTACCTCTACGGCCTGCTCCACGACGACCCGACCACCATCTCCGACTTCCTCGCGGACTACCACCTCGCCGAAAACCTGGGCCAGTGGTTCACCTCCAAGCTCATCACCGTCACCCCCACATCCCACCACGGCTGGGAAACCATGGAGTTCGACCCACTGGTAAACGCCCGCGCCCATCCCTTCGGCGACCACCCTCGCCTCACCCACCAGGCCGCCCGCGAGCATTACCAGGCCTTCCTCGAAACCCTCGCCTGGAAACCCGCCCTCACCTCCACCGACCAACTCGCCTTCACCTACCATCTCTTCCTCCAGGACCGCATCGCCGAAGCCCTCGCCCGCTTCGAAAAAATCACACCCGCCGATCTACCCGACACTCTGCAATACGACTACCTCCACGCACTCGCCCTCTTCTATCAGGAAAAGCCCGGCGAAGCCAAAGCCATCGCCACTCCCTATCTCGCCAAACTCCCGCCCGGCCTCTGGCGCGACCGCTTCCTCAGCGTAAGCTCCCAGGCCGAGGAAATTTCCAAACCCATCCCCGATGCCCCTGAGGAAAAATCCGATACCCGCCCCTCCCTGGAAATGGACCGTCTCGCCGATGGCAAGCTCCTTCTCAAACATAGCAACCTCACCGCCACCACCCTCAGTCTCTACAACATCGATCTCGAAATCCTCTTCTCGAAGGACCCCTTCCTCAAAGGCGGAGTCGAATCCTCACTCCCACCCATCGCTCCGAACCGGAAGATAAAAGTACCCTTCGGGAAAAATTCCACGGAAACCACCTACTCCCTCCCCGCCGAGTTCAGCCAAGGGAACATCCTCATCGCCGCCGAATCCACCCACACCAAGCAACTGAAAATCCTGGACTCCCGCCAGCTGGAAGCCCGCATCAACCCGACCGAGCGCACCATCCAGGTCATCGACCCCGAAACAAAAACCGCCCTCCCCGGAACCTACGTGAAAATCTTCGCCGAATCCCGCGACGGCACAGTCAGCTTCCACAAAGACGGCTACACCGACCTACGCGGAAAATTCGACTACCTCTCCCACACCGCCACCGACGCCGCCACCATCCGCCGCCTAGCCATCCTCATCTCCCACCCCACCAAAGGAACCAGAACCCTGACAGTAGACCGGTAGAAAAATTCAAAAAGAACCCAGAACTCAAGTCTTCCTTCCGCGCATTCCGTGTATTCCGTGGTCAACCCTCTTCCTCCAGAACCCCAGTTCCCCTTCCACCTTTTCCGTGATCAAAATTCATCCCTTTTCCGACATGAAATAATTGGCACAGCACATGCAATCCGGCGCCACCTGTTGCCTCATAAATAGAGGACACTGAAAGTTCTCCGGAAGAGCCGAACCGTTGCCTCATAATTGCGACACTGTAGCGGCTTTGTTTTTTGTTTGTTTCTACTTTGCCCTTGCGGGCGTTTCGGAGCGTAGCGGAGAAGCGCCCGCAAGGGCAAGCGCCTCCTCCCTCTCCGCTTTGTAGATGCCCTCACGCTTGCTCCAGAACCGGTTTTCGAGCCTTCTTATCTCCTCTCTCAACACGAATGGATTGAACCCGGATAGCTGTGCTTCAAGCGCCTTTCTGTCGGATGCCTGCAACTCCCCTCCGTCCAGTAATCTTTGTGCGGGTGTTCTTCCTTTCTTCTCATGACGCCGGATCTGGCGGCTGCCTTCGCGCCGTTTGCTTTCCTGCTTCATTGTCACGCAAAACAGGTTCCGCCAGGTGCCCCAGAGCTTCAGGAGTTCGTTGAGATCCTCCACGAGTTCCCGGTGCTCGAGTCTGTCGTATCCCAAAAACTGACGCACGTGGGTGTGGTTTTTCTGCTCCACGTATGCCTGGTCGTTTTTGAAATACGGTCTGGAACGGGTCTGTTTGATACCGTGTTTTTTGAGCCATTGATACAGGTGGTGGTTGAGGAATTCCCCGCCGTTGTCGCTGTCCACTCCGAGCAGATCAAATGGCTGGCTTTCCCATATCGATTCGAGCGCCTCGAAGCTCGCGTGTTGCCCTCTGTTCCATACAGCGCGGAGTTCCGTCCAGCCGCTTGAGATTTCCACACTCGTCATCGTCCAGATGAAATCCCCACCCATATCCCCTCCGCAATGGGCGACCGTGTCCACTTCGGTCCAGCCGGTTTCATCGGTCGGCCAGCTCTCTGCGCGGATTTCCACGAGGGCTTTGATCGCACCGGCCGGTTTTGGCGGCCGGATCTTTTTTCCTGCCTTCACTTTGAATTCCGCAAGCAGTCGGTCAATGCTCGCCGCGCTTATCCTGTCGAGCTGGTTGCGAGTCTTGCCAGCGCAATCCAGATGGCGCGACCAGAGAGGAAGCATGTCTTTCATCCGCTTGCCGCAGGGCTGTTCCATCGCCAGCCAGCAGGTCTTGAGTGCGCCCAAAATATCCGACCCGTACTTGCGCGGCGCCCCGCGCTTCCCACGCCTGCCTTTGGTTTTCCTGCGGCTGCCCAGAAGCACTTTGTTGGCGTGTTTGCGCTCCCATCCGGTCACTTCGGAGAACTCGTCTAGGAGCTTGCCCCTGGCGAGCTTCCCGGTCATCCGCGCATACCTGCCGCGCATCTTTTTGGTGTATTCCTCTATGCTCTTTTCACTCATTTCCATGGCTGGCGCCACGGTGTCTCCTTTTATGAGGCAACGGGACTTTTCCGGCTCTTCCTGAAAATCGTTTCGGTGTCCGCTTCAATGAGGCAACACGCGCCACCACGATTTATCACCCCTAGGCTTGCCTTACCGGTTTCCGCTTTCCAAACTCCGCCCATGCATCCTGATGTCGAGAAATTGGTAGAGGCCGGTAAAATACCCGCGCCTGTTGGTGAACGTCTGTCGCAACTCTCACCGGGAAACTTCTGCCTCCACAAGTCGTTCGGAGCCGGAAAGATCACGGACTGGGATTTCGGCAGCAAAAAAGTCACGGTAGATTTCGAGCAGTCAAGCGCTCAGGAGATGGATCTCCAGTTCGCGATGCAGAAAACCGAGTGGATCCCTGCCGATGATTTCCGCGCCGTGAAAATCGAGCAAATCGAAACCCTCAAGAAACTCGCCAAGACCGATGCCGTCGCCCTCGTCGTCCACATTCTGGAAAGCCACGGCGGTTCCGTTACCGGCGAAGCCATCGAGCAACTCGTCAGCGGCGCGGTGATCCCCACCAAGGAATACAAGAAGTGGTGGGATGCGACGAAGAAGGAGGTCAAAGCCAGCCGCAAAGCCGTTGTGCCGACCAAACGAACTGAAGCAATCGTGCTTCGCGATGCGGACATCACTCCCGCCCAGGCCCTTCTCGCTGACTTCGAGGCCTCCAAGGACATCAAAGGCATGATCAAGGCTCTCGAAGCCATCGCCGCCGATATGGGCGCCTTCGACGAAGATCCCGACGCCCTCACGAAACTTCTCACTGAAATCGACGATGCCGCGAAAAAAGCGGCCCGCGTCGCACTCGGCGGAGCCATGCAACTCGTCGCCGCCCGCGACGAAGTCATTGGTGGTAGCAAAACCCTCGAGCTCGATCCCGGTGCCGTCCGTCTCAGCGATCTCATCGCCGGCTCCGACCTCTCCCGCATCGCCGAGGAACTTGTCGCCCTCCCGTCCGCCCGCCAACGCGCGGTCTACGACGCTTTCTCCACCGCCTTCGGAGAAGAGTGGATCGACAAAATTGTCACCGTCTTCGACCAGGTCGGCGCACGCGGTGTCACGGAAATCGCCCGCATTCTCGGGGAAAACGACGGTATGCCCACACTCATGGAGCACCTCGGGTCCGCTCTAGCCCGCCGCGCTCTCGGCCCGGACGCCCTCATCTGGGTTTGCCGCGAGCGCAACGGAGCTGCGGAAACCATCTTCGGAGCCGATGTCGGAGCCTCCATCCTCAACCTTCTGGAAAACGATCACCTGTCCGACGGTCCTCGCAAAACCTCCCGCCTCCAGACCCTGCTCAACGACGACAAGGCGCTTCTACCAGAACTTGTCACCGGCATGGACCTCAACGAGGCCCGGAACTTCGCCCGCCGCATGCTGGATTGCCCGGTCTTCGGTGACCTTGAGAAAAAATCACTGATGGCCCGCATCATCAAGGTGCGCCCTGAAACAGTGGAACTCGTCTCCGGTCAGAACGCAGCGAAACGCGAGGAACCGCTTCTCGTCTCATGGGAATCCCTCGAGAAGAAAAAAGAAGAGCTTCAGGAGCTCATCCGCGTGAAAATCCCGCAGAACAAAGAGGACGTGAAAATCGCCCGTTCCTACGGCGACCTTCGCGAGAATTTCGAATACAAGTCCGCCAAGGATCTGGAAAAATTCCTCAATCACCGCCGCGCCGCACTCGAGCGCGAGATCGCCCTCGCCCGAGGCACCGATTTCAAAGGGGCCGATACCAATACGGTCAACATCGGAACCATCGTCACCCTCACGGACGCATCCGGCACCGCGCAGAAAATCACCGTACTCGGCGCATGGGACTCGAACCCCGATAAAAAAGAAGTCTCCTACATGTCGGAAGTCGGCAAAGCTCTTATGGGCCTCTCCGTCGCAGACGACGCGAAAGTTCGCAATCCCGAGTCCGAGCAGATGGAAACATTGACCATCACGGACATTTCCGCTTACCACGCCTGAGAAATCCCGTTCGGGATGAATCCACCACTCACACACCAATAGAATATGGACCTTACCACAATTGTAGAAATCAGAGGCCGCCAGGTCATCGACTCCCGCGGAAATCCCACCGTTGAAGTAGACGTGCATCTCGAGGGCGGAGCCGTCGGTCGCGCCGCTGTTCCTTCCGGCGCCTCCACCGGCGAGCACGAAGCACACGAGCTTCGCGACGGAGACAAATCCAAATATCTCGGAAAAGGCGTGCTCCAAGCCGTCGAAAACGTCAACGAGGCCATCGCCGAGGAATTGCTTGGAATCGATGCCACCGAACAAGCCATGATCGACCAGATCATGATCGATCTCGACGGAACCCCGAACAAGAAGAAGCTCGGGGCGAACGCCGTGCTCGGTGTTTCCCTCGCCGTCGCCAAGGCCGCCGCCTCACAAATCGGCAGCCCGCTTTACAAGTACCTCGGCGGCCCGAACGCCAAGGTCCTGCCCGTCCCGATGATGAACATCATCAACGGCGGCTCCCACTCGGATGCCCCTATCGATTTCCAAGAGTTCATGATCGTGCCGATCGGCGCGCCGACTTTCTCGGAGTCCATCCGCTACGGTGCCGAAGTCTTCCACGCTCTCAAAGGCGTGCTCCACGGCCGCGGCCTCTCCACCGCTGTCGGTGACGAAGGTGGCTTCGCTCCGAAACTCGATTCCGCGGAAGACGCTCTCTCCGTCATCTGCCAAGCTATTGAAAAAGCAGGCTACAAAGTCGGCGAAGACATCTCCATCGCGCTCGATGTCGCCTCTTCCGAGTTCTTCGACAAAGAAAAAGGCAAATACGTCTTCCACAAATCCGACAACTCCGAAAAGACCGCCGCCGAGCTCGTCGCCTTCTACGCGGATCTCCAGAAACGTTTCCCCATCATCTCCATCGAGGACGGCTGCGACGAGAACGACTGGGACGGATGGAAAATCCTCACCGACCTCATGGGCAAGAACACCCAGCTCGTCGGCGACGACCTTTTCGTCACCAACTCCAAGTTCCTCCAGAAGGGCATCGACCTCGGTGTCGCCAACTCCATCCTCGTCAAAGTGAACCAGATCGGTTCCCTCACCGAGACCTTCGATGCCGTGGAACTCGCCAAGGAAAACGCCTACACCGCCGTGCTCTCCCACCGCTCCGGCGAGACGGAAGACAGCACCATCGCGGATCTCGCCGTCGCCACCAACTGCGGCCAGATCAAGACCGGTTCCATGTCCCGCTCCGACCGTATCGCGAAATACAACCAACTCCTCCGCATCGAGGAAGAACTGGGCGAAGACGCGATCTACGGAGTCTCAAAGCTCAAGGTTCTCAAGAAGTAATAATTGAACGTGACCGTTTCGGCCACGTCCGCATTCTTCCCAAGCAACCACCGAGAGGCGGCAGGATCATCCCTGCCGCCTCACTTGTTGTCGGATCTGAAATTTCCTCGGGAGTCGGGTTCATGAGGGAAACCGACCCGAATTCTCATCGTCTGATTCCAAGGGCAGGCTGGAAATCGCGCAGCGCACCAAGCAGTCGCCGGATATCACTGTCGGACAAGTTTCCGACATCCGGCAGGTATAGCAGGCTCCCGTATATTTCTCTCGCCATGCCTGGTCCACGAGCGTCTTCGCCAGGGAAATCAACCACGATCATACTGGATTGTCCCCTGGTGGCATCGAAACCCCGCCCCCAGAGGTAGCGCACCAACCGATCGGGATCTTCCGAAAGGATGGGCATGACCCAGAAACTGTGATCATTCGCGTCCCCACCCACCGGGACTCCCTCTGGTAGCTGAGCCAAGAACGACCTTGCCGACCGCCGACGTTCTTCAATCCGAGCAAAATCGAAACGTGCGAGCCTTCGCGCAATCAGTGCGAGAAGCGCTCTGGAAGGCTGCTGGCGTATTTGTGAAAAGAAACGTGGCCCGGCAAAACCCCGCACACTTTTTCCGATCACACTTTCATGATCGGTGCCGAACAGTTTGCAGATGGCTGCGAACGCTCCGTAGACCGGACGCATGGCCAGACAGGAAACGATTCCGTATTTGACGATCCTTTTCAAAAATCTGGATTGGCTCTGTCTCGGCCAGGTATTTTGAAGCCTTTTGACTTTCCCGCGTAACGTTTCGTCTCGAAAGAACAGCAAGCCCCCACCCAATGCCGTCGCCGTTTTGATGGGTCCGAAGCTGAACATCCGCACGTCGCTTCGCGGATCACCCTGATATTCCAGACCGGCAAATGCCTGCGCGCAGTCTTCGAAGAAAAACAGTCCCCGTGCGCGTGCGAATTCAACGATGGGATCCATTCGCATCCGACTTCCGAACAGATGTGCGATCAGGATTGCTCCGGTCCTTTCTGAAACGGCAGCTTCGAGCGATGCGAAATCGATATCAAGTCGCCGGGGATCGATATCCACCGGTATGGGAACCAACCCGTGCTTCGAAATGATTTTCCCCATATCCCGAATCGTCAGGGCTGAAACAAGAATCTCGCTTCCGACCGGCAGATTCAGTGCCTGAAGTGTCGCGTCGAAACCACTTCGGACGGACAGGAAAGCTGAGATCCTCCTTTGGGATGGCCAGGCAGAGTTAATCCGGTCTTCCAGAATTCCGGATTCGGTTCCCGAAAAGCAGTATGCCGCTCCGGCGATGAGATCCGCGAAACTGATATCGATTTTCTTTCGCGGGATCACATGGATTGAAAGAGCGATCCCACAAGTTCCTATCAGAAGCAAGCGAACGCTACGATCAATGAACGATTTTCCAGACAACACGGTTCTTTCCTACGGAGGGCTGGGAATGAAACTACGGCACGAAAAAGCCGGGCGGGTCGGACCCGTCCGGCTTTTGTGAATCGCGGTCCGGGAGATCCCGGATCGCTTCGGATTATTCGTCGTCGCCAGGGCTCCACTCTTCGGAAGCGGCTGCGGCGAGGTTGAAGGCTTGCTCGAGGCCGACCATCTCGGAGGACGGGCGGAGGGACTCGAAGCTGGCGCTTTCCTTTTTGAGCTGCTCCTCGGAGTAACCGACGGCCTTGATGGAGAGGCCGATGCGGCGCTCGACCTTGTCGACCTTGATGACGCGGGCTTCGATGTCGTCGCCGACCTTGATGACGTCCTTGACCTTCTCCACGTGGTCTTCGCTGAGTTGCGAGATGTGGATTAGGCCGTCGATGTCACCTTCGAGGGAGACGAACGCTCCGAAGGAAGCGATCTTGGCGACCGTGCCTTTGACGAGGTCGCCGACCTTGAAGCGGCCGTCGATTTCGGACCATGGATCGTCCTTCGGTCTGCTTGATACCGAGGGAAACACGCTGGTTGCCTTTGTCGATCGCAAGAACGATGGCCTCGATCTCGTCGTTCTTCTTGAGAACTTCGGACGGGTGGTTGATCTTGCGGGTCCAGGACATGTCGGAGACGTGGATCATACCGTCGATGCCTTCTTCCAGCTCCACGAACGCGCCATAGGCGGTGAGGTTGCGGACAGGGCCGGTGATGGTCGCGCCGATAGGGTAGCGGAGCTCGATCTCGTCCCACGGGTTACCCTCGAGCTGGCGGACGCCGAGGGAGATCTTCTGCTCCTCGATGCTGATGCCGAGAACGACCGCGGTGATTTCCTGGTCGAGTTCGAGAACGTCGGACGGGCGGGTGATGCGCTTGACCCAGCTAAGCTCGGAAACGTGGACGAGGCCTTCGACTCCGCGCTCGATTTCGATGAACGCGCCGTAAGGAAGGAGCTTGGTGACCTGACCTTTGACCTCCTGGCCGATCGGGTACTTGCGCTCGATGTCTTCCCACGGGTTGTCGGACATCTGCTTGAGACCGAGCGATACGCGCTCTTTCTCGCGGTCCACATCCAGGATCACCACGTCGACCGACTGGCCGATGTGAAGAAGCTCGGACGGGTGGTTGATACGGCCCCACGACATGTCGGTGATGTGGAGGAGTCCGTCCATGCCTTCGAGATCGACGAACGCACCGAAATCGGTGAGGTTCTTGATCGCGCCGACGACCTTGTCGCCGACCTTGACGGTCTGGAGGAACGCCTGGCGTTGCTCGGAGCGCTCGGCTTCGATGACTTCGCGGCGGGAGAGAACGATGTTCTTGCGCTCGTCGTTGACCTTGACGATTTTGAACTCGTAAACGTTTCCGACGTATTCGGAGAGATCTTTCGGTGGAATGATGTCCACTTGCGAGCCGGGAAGGAAAGCTTCGACACCGACGTTGACGGTAAGACCGCCTTTGACGACTGCTTTGACTTTTCCTCGAACGAGGCCGCCGTCCTGGTAGACTTTGACGATCTTGTCCCAGTTCTGTTTGTAGGCGGCTTTCTCCTTGGAGAGAACGACCATGCCTTCGTCGTTTTCGAGGCGCTCGAGAAGCACTTCGATTTCGTCGCCGATTTCGATTTCCTCATCCTCGAATTCGTTGGATGGGATGGCGCCTTCGGACTTGTAGCCGATGTCCACAAGGACGATCTGCGGACGGATGTCGAGGATCGTTCCCTTGACGATGGATCCTTCACGGAATTCCGTGAATTTCGAATCGATCAGGTCACTAAGCTCTTGGTTTGTGGGTTCTGCGATGGCAGTACTCATGTGGTTTGGTTAGTTGTTTGGTTAGTTTGTTTACGTTTTCCTTCCGACAATTGCCCCGGAAAAGATGCGTCTGACGGGCACCGGGGCTCCAACCGCTCGCCAGACAAAAGAAAAACGGAGGGCGAACCTAGTGATCCGCGCTCCGTTTGCAAGGGCAAAAAGGCCCAGGTTTCGAGTGATTTCCCCCGGTCTATCGGGGCTTAATATCTTCGTCTGTGGTAGCGTCCGTGGTTGCTGTGATGCCTGTGGTGATTGTTGTAGTGCCCCCGGCCGCGGTAATAGTTGTTGTCATCGTTGTCGTTCAGGGCGTAGCCGAGAACTCCCGCGGCAAGAATACCGGCTCCCGCTGCGGCAGGATCGACGGACTGTCTTGGGTTCCCGTATGCATCGTAGGTGGTCTGGCAACTCGTGAACGCTAGTCCGAAAGCTGCCCCGAAGATCAGTTTGAGTATTTTCTTCATCATGGTGAGTGGGACGGTGGTTTCGATCCGGATATTCAGTGTCTCATTCGGAAAAGACAGGGATTTCAGAATCTCTTCAGACTAACGAGGGAATCGTGTGCTGTCAAAAAGACGGTTTTGCCGTCTTCCCCACCGAAGCAGACGTTGGCGGTGGCTTTTCCGGTCAGAACCCGGCCCAGTAGTTTTCCCTCCGGAGAAATTACGAGAAGTCCCCCGGGACCGGTCGCCCAAAGGTTGCCTTGTTCATCCACCTTGAGTCCGTCCGGGGCGCCCTTTCCTTCGAGGCCTTTCGTATCGAAAAAGGTCTGTTCTTCTCCACCGCTTCCGTCCGCCTTGATCGCAACGGAGAGGATGATCGCACGCGGGCCGTGGGAGTTCGCTATATAGAGAGTCTTTTCGTCCGGCGAAAACGCGAGACCGTTCGGACGCTCCAGCTTCTTCGTGATCAGCGTGACTTTCCCATCTTTCCCCACCCGGAAAACCCCGCAGAAGTCGATCTCACGCTTGGGATCTTTTTCTCCCCCGCTCAATCCGTAGATGGGATCGGTGAAGTAAATCGCGCCCGAAGAGTCAACCACCACATCGTTGGGGCTGTTGAAGCGTTTCCCTTCGAATCGGTCCGCGACGGTCATTTTCCCTCCTCCATCGGTGAGGACGGAAACGCGCCGGTCCCCGTGTTCCGCCGAGACCAGCCTACCCTTCGCATCAAATGTCAGCCCGTTCGACCCAGGCTCCCTGCCGTAATCCGCGATCCCGGTGTAGCCGGATGGTTTCATGAAAACCCGTGTGGTCTTCCCATCGAAAGCGTGAATGACGTTGTTCGGCACATCGGAAAAGAGAACTTCACCTGACTCCTTGTTCCAGACAGGGCCTTCCGCCCATTTGAATCCCTCCGCCACTACCGACACGGAAGCATCCGGTGGAATCAGGCGGTCGAGGGCGGGATCGAGCCTTTCGATCGACATTTCTCCAGCGTGGAGACTGGGGCAAACGGATGCGGCAACGAGTATCGAAAAGGTTTTCATCATTCACCAGTCAAGCAAACCGTGAGCGGCAAAGGCAAGCCAAGGAGCAAAAACCCGGACCATTTTTCCGCACATCACTTGCAATCCACGCCGTGCCCGTCATTTTCCCCCCATGCCTTTCCCACCGAAACCGAACTCGGCTCTGCTCATCGTAGGCCATGGATCCACGGAGAACCCGGATTCCTCCACACCGTATTTCGACCACGCGGAGGAAGTGCGGCGGCGCGGTCTGTTCGCGGAGGTCCATGTGTGCTTCTGGAAGGAGGAACCATCCATGCGTGAGGCGCTTTTCATGATCGATGCGCCCGAGGTATACATTGTCCCGGATTTCATCAGCGAGGGGTATTTCACCCAGGAAATCATCCCCCGGGAGCTGGGGCTGGACGGTCCCACGACCGTGCGAGACGGAAAAGCCCTCCATTACTGCCTGCCTGTAGGCGTGCACGCATCGATGACCGGACTGATCATGAAACGGGCGAAGGAAGTGGCGCCGGGTGTGCCCCCCTCGGACACCACGCTGATCATCACCGGTCACGGCACCGGCCTGAACCAGAATTCGACCAAAGCAATCCGTGACCAGGCGGAGCTCATCGCGAAGTCCGATGCCGGCTACGCACAGGTGATCGACGCCTATATGGAGGAAAAGCCCTTCATCGCGGAATGGGACAAGATGTCTGCCACGAAAAACGTGGTCGTCGTCCCGTTCTTCATCTCTGACGGACTGCATTCCTTCCAGGATATTCCGGTTCTCCTCGGTATCGAGTCGGAGGTGGGTCCGGCGGCGAGCCAGTCCGATGTGTTCCGCCAGAATCCGCATCAGCTTCGCGGGAAAACTCTTTATTATACCTCTGCGATCGGGACGGAACCACTCCTGGCTGATGTGATTCTCGATCAGATCTCAGACTTCGATGCGAAACACAACCCGCCTCACCCCGATCCGGTGGACAGTCCGAAACTCGCCTCCAGACTGGCGGACTGCGTGCGGGAAGGTATCGCCCAGATCGGGCAGATCCAGATTTACCGGGAGCTGTGTGAGTTCGCCTACGGACTCTCTCACATCGAGGACGAGGACCTGGCCACCCAACCGGCTTTCGGGGGACTGGATCAGCACCATGGTCCTAACGATGCACGGGAAATTTCCACCTACGCGGAAGATGGCGAATACCGTTTCACGAAAGGGAAAACGAATCTCAGGCGCGGCTGGATCATGACTTTGGACAGCAAAGAGGAATTGCTACGCGCGCTGGACGGGTTCTACCCAGGCCTGGTCGCGCTGCACCTCCATCACGAGGAGGGCAATCTTCCGGTGGAGGACCTGAGGGAAAAACTTTCCCGCCAGACCGGAATGTATCGCTATGCCGGATCGATCAGCGACGAAGGAGCCCAAAAGCTCGTGAAAGAGGTCTGCGGTCCCACCCATAACTGTGCCAAGCGAATTCTCTGGCAACTCGATGATGCGACACCGCTCGAAAACAGCGAGGCCTCGCGGTTCAACGGCATCCCCGACGAATCTCCCGGTCGTCCCGCCATTCCCCTGCTGTGCCGCGAGGCTTGCAACCATTTCGTCGCGGAGTGTAGGAAAGCCGCGAAAAAGGAATTTGAAGCCAAGGCCTGAACAATCATAATATCAAGAATCGTGGAATCCATCGACCAACTCATCGAAAACAACGCCCGCTGGGCGGAACGCGTCCGCGCCAGTGACCCGGACTTTTTCACCCGACTCGCAGACCAGCAGAACCCGAAATATTTCTGGATCGGGTGCTCGGACTCACGGGTCCCCGCGAACCAGATCACAGGACTCCCTCCCGGCGAGGTCTTCGTCCACCGCAACGTGGCGAACGTGGTCCAGGAAACGGACTTCAATGTTCTCGCCGTGCTCCAGTACGCGGTGGACGTCCTGAAAGTCAGCGACGTGATCGTCTGCGGCCACTACGGCTGCGGCGGTGTGAAAGCCGCTTTGGAAAATTTCCGCCACGGCATCATCGACAACTGGCTGGCTCCGATCCGCTCCCTCACCCGCACTCACAAAGCGGAGCTGGCGGAACTGCAAGACGCCGCCAAACTCGACCGGATGTGCGAACTCAACGTGCTTTCACAGAGCCGCCATGTCGCCCGGACGACGATCATCGAGGATGCTTGGGAGCGCGGCCAGGAAATCGCCATCCACTCGTGGATCTACCGGCTTGACCAAGGAATCCTGACTCCGCTGCGCGAGCCGATCAAGGGTCCGAATGATATAGAAAAATAGGATTTCCGAGAAAACTGTTGCAAACCCGCGACAAATGCCATACCCAATATGGCATGAAAATGACGATGCACATTGATGAAGGGTTACTGGACCGAGTGATCAGTGCCTACGGCTGCGAGAGTAAGACCGAAGCCGTCGACATGGCTTTACGGGAAATGGATCGCAAGGATCGCTTCCGGGAAATGGTTAAGAACGGACTAGGGCTGACTCCCGAGGAACTGGGGGACTCTGTGGAACCCGGATACGATCCGAAGGCACTCAACGTGACCCGCTACTCGGACTCGCAGGACGATTGTTCCCCCAAAGCAGCCGAAGAACCCGCACGTTATGGCAATGGCCATTGAAATACTAGTAGACAGCAATATCTATATCGATCTGCTCAACCGGCAACTCGACCCCGCGACGATCATCGGAAACTGGGCGGGTTCCAGGAGAGCTTCGTGATCTGCGGGATGGTCCGAATCGAGGTCTTGCGCGGTCTGAAAAATCCCAAAGCCTACCAGCGGGTTTCCGACTTCATGGATGTGATGGTCAACGTTCCCACGGCTTCGAGTTTCTGGTCGGAAGCCAGCCAGCTCGCATGGAAGTTGGATCGAAAAGGAAGGGTAATTCCCGGCACTGACATCATAATCGCCGCGAGCGCCTTGCGGATTCAAGCCGCCGTCCTGACATCCGACCACCATTTCAACCTTGTCGACGGGCTCGAAGTCATTCCACCTCCCTCCGACTGGTTTTCCTGAACTTTCCACGTTGCGTCGGACAGGTCCGGTATCAATCATCGCGACGTGTCCATTTTAGAAAACCAAGGAAAAGTCCGCATTGCCATCGACTTGGGAGCCAGCAGCGGCCGTGTCATCGCCAGCATCAACCAGGGAGGAAAGCTCGCTATTGAGGAAATCCACCGCTTCGAGAATCCCGCCATCGAGCTTCCCTCCGGCCTCTACTGGAACATCTTCGGGCTGTTTCACGAAATCCTCACCGGTCTGAGAAAATCATCCGCGACCTACGGAGAAAAAATCGCGTCCGTAGCCATCGATACCTGGGCCTGCGATTTCGGGCTCTTCGATTTAAACGGAGAACTCGTCACCCCACCCCACCAGTACCGCGACCCACGTTTCGAAGGCATGGCCGAGGTCATGCACGCGCTCGTTCCGGAGGAAAAAATCTTCGGACGCACCGGCATCAAGACAAACTTCTACAACAGCTCGCTCCACTTGCTTTCGCTAAAAGAAAACCATGCCGAAGCCATGGCAGTGGCCACGGACCTACTTTTCATCCCGGATATCTTCGCCTTTTGGCTTACCGGCGTGAAAGCGGTGGAACGCACCAACGCCTCCACCTCCCAGTTGCTCGATCCGGCGACGGGAGAGTGGGCACGCGATATCATTTCCAGCCTCGGGCTGCCTGACAGGATCTTCGGTCGGGTCGTCGCACCCGGTACGGTTCTAGGCGAGATTCTTCCCGCGCTTCTTCCGGGAAGTCCTTCCAAAATCCCCTTCGTCACCGCACCCTGCCACGATACCGCCTCAGCCGTCGCCGGGATCCCGCTATCGGAGACGGAACCGCTGTGGCTCTCATCCGGCACCTGGTCGATCATGGGGGTCGAGACGCCCGAAGCGATCACCTCCCCGGAGGCGTTGAAATTCGGTTTCTGTAACGAGCTCGGTGTCAACGGAACCGTGCGATTCCTCAAAAACATCGCCGGCCTCTGGATCATCCAGGAATGCAAACGCCAATGGGAGAGGGAGGGGAATTCCCAGTCATTCGGGGAGCTGGCGGAACTCGCAGCCGCAGAAGAACCGTTCTCGGCATTTATCGATCCGGACGATCCTACCTTCGCCAGCCCGGGCGACATGCCCGGGAAGATCATGAAATTCTGCAAGGACTCCGGCCAGAAAACCCCTGAATCCGTCGCTGCCATCCTGCGAGTCGCGACCGATTCCCTCGCCATGAAATACCGCCTGGTTTATGAGCGCATCGTCGCACTCACCGGTCGCTCCTATTCTTGCCTGCACATCGGCGGTGGAGGCATCCAGAACGAGGCTCTTTGCCAGGCGACCGCCGACGCTCTCGGCATCGAGGTCCAGGCCGGCCCTGTCGAGGCGACCTCGTGCGGAAACATCATCACCCAGATGATCGCTACCGGAGAACTCTCCGGCTACCCGGAAGCGCGTCAACTGATCCGGGACTCGTTCGATTTCAAGACCTACTCCCCGCAAGACAGCACCGCATGGGGCACTGCCTACGAACGTTTCCTTACGATCCTCCCCGATGCCTGAATCGCCGTCACACCCGCGCTTGTCAAATCCGCGGTTTCGGTGAAAGACTCCCGCGCATGCAATTCATCGGGATCGAAATCGGACACAACGGCACCCATGCCATCGTCCTCGATCTGGATTCCGCGGAAATTCTCGCTGAGGCCTCCGTCCCCCATTCATGGATCGAGGGCCTGCCGCAGGGATACCGCGAGCAGGAACCGAGCCAGTGGATCGAAGCCACCGACCGCGTTGTCCGCGAATGTCTTGAAAAAGCCAGCGTTGATCGGAAACAGATCGCTGCCATCGGCATTGCCGGGCCGCAGCGCGGACTCGTCCTGCTCGATGACGACAACCGTATCATCCGCCCCACGAAACTTTCCGGAGACCTCTCGGTAAAAAAGCAGGCGGACGAGATTTCGCGCGCATTCGGAGGCTCTCCCGGCCTCATCGAACTCGCCGGACAGGTCCCCGGGGTCGATTCCGCCGCCGCAGAATGCCTCTGGCTGAAACAGCACGAACCCTACCACTTCCAGCGCGCAGCCACTCTTCTCACCATCCAGGATTTCATCGCATACTGGCTCACCGGCGAGAGAGCCACGGAGCCGGGCAGCGCCTCCTGTACCGGGTTGTTCGACATCCGGAAAAAATGCTGGTCCAAGGAAATCGCCGATTTCATCGATCCCGATCTCACCGAAAGGCTACCTCCCGTCTGCGCCTCCGATCAACCGCGCGGTCTGCTTCGCGATCGCCTCTCAAAGGACTGGGGACTTACCGATCTCGTCCAAGTCAGTGCCGGAAGCGCCGCGCCCCTGCTCTCCACCCTGGCGGCTGGCTGCGTTGCCGGCGGGACAGTCGCCGTGGAGCTTGGATCCAGCGGCACCGTCGTTGGTGTGGGGACCGGTCCGGTAATTGATTTCCGCGACGAACTCGTCCCGCTCTGCAGTGCTACCGGATCTTGGCTCGGCATGGCATCCAGCCCCAACACCTCCCTTGCCCCGGAAGTCCTGAAACGCCACTACGGCTGGTCCTCCGCAGAGTACGAGAAAATGGTTTCGAGCGTTTCCCCGGGCGCGGATTCGCTCATGTTCCTACCCTATTTCGCCCCGGAAACCGTGCCGCGACTCATCGAGGGATGTGGGGTTCTGCATGGCATTACCCCGGGTAACTTCACCCCCGCCCACCTCGCCAGGGCCACGGCGGAGGGCGTCGTGCTCGGCCTGAGCTACGCCATGAGCCGCCTCCGGGATATCGGCTTCGATCCCACCGAGGTCAGACTCCTGGGAAAAAATTCCGCAAGCCCGGTGATGCGCCAGCTGCTCGCGGATGCCCTCGGCACTCCCGTGGTTCCCGTCTTTTCAAAGCAAGGCCCGGCCGTAGGTGCCGCGATGCAAGCCGCCGTCGCATTCTTCCATCACTGCGGCGAGTCCCTCGGCTTCGAAGAAATCTGCTCGTATCTAGTCTCCGTGGATGACTCGGGACGCTGCGAACCCGACCCTTCGAATCACGAACTTTACCAGGATCTCATGGCCCGTCAGCAGTATCTGGTAGACACGCTCCACCCCGCAGGCTTCCTCTGATATGGCGAAATCCCGCAATACGGAAATCAAGGCCAACCGCACCTCCCGCCTGCTCGGTTATCTGGGAGGAAGCGTGATGAAGTTCTGGAGCCTCACCCTGCGCTACGATGTCAACGACAAGGCCGGCGTCGTGCAGCCCTTCATCAAATCGGAGCCGGTCATCTTCGCCCTCTGGCACAACCGGATTTTCACCATGCCCCCCATCTGGCAGCGCACCGGCGGGAAAAAGCGCCGTACCGTCGTGCTCACCAGCGCCAGCAAGGACGGCACCACCCTGGCCACCGCGATGAAAATGTTCGGACTCGGCGCCATCCGCGGTTCCTCCTCACGGCGAGCCGTCTCCGCTCTCATCGGGATGAAAAAATCCCTGCGCGAAGGTTTCGATGTTTGCGTCACCCCTGACGGACCGCGAGGCCCCCGCTACACCGTCCAGCCGGGCATCGTGAAAATCGCGCAATCCACGGGCACCGATATCATCCCCATCCATAT
This sequence comes from uncultured Verrucomicrobiae bacterium, assembly GCA_963729485.1. Classification (GTDB taxonomy): domain Bacteria; phylum Verrucomicrobiota; class Verrucomicrobiia; order Verrucomicrobiales; family Akkermansiaceae; genus Luteolibacter. The sequence continues at coordinate 769,169 of CAVSNV010000007.1, read as the reverse complement.
CAACTACTCATCCGCATGGCGGCTGGAGACCTGGGACCGCTTCGTCATCCCGAAACCGTTTTCCCGCATCTCCGTCACCTTCGCCCCTCCCTTCAAGGTCCCCAAAGGCATCACCGAGGAAGAGTTTGAAGCGGAGCGCCTCGCCCTCGAACAATATCTGGTCACCAACACCGACAACGCCTGATCGCGCCCGTCCAGCTTCGCGCCCTCCCGTCCCAATGTTTTCCGCCGACGGGGCGCCCCCTCTTACTCTTTTCCCAAACTTTTACCAAACCGCCCTTGTCGATCCCGATCCGAGTTGCATAGGGTGGCGCAACCTATTCCATTGCGTGACCAAACCAGCCGAAACAGCCAAGCCATCCCACGTCACAGGTGTCCTCCCCGCACGCTGGGGATCGACCCGCTTCCCCGGCAAACCGCTTCATATCATCGCAGGAAAGCCTCTGATCCAACATGTCTGGGAACGCTGCGAGCAGGCCAGATCACTTTCCGAAACCATCGTCGCCACGGATGACCAGCGCATCGCGGACGCCGTCGCCGCCTTCGGGGGAAAAGCGGTGATGACCTCTCCGGACCATCCCTCCGGCACCGACAGATTGGCCGAAGCCATCTCCGGCTTTCCCCACGCCACGCACGTCCTCAACATCCAGGGTGACGAACCTCTCATCGATCCGGAACTCATCGACCAGCTTGCCCGAGCATTGCTCGATGATCCCGGCTTGGAAATGGTCACCGCAGCCAACCCGATCTCACCCACCGATCCCGCCTGCGCCGATCCGAACGTCGTGAAAGTCGTGCTGAAGTCCAACGGCCACGCCCTCTATTTTTCCCGCTCTCCTCTTCCCTATTTCAGAAACCCGGTGCCAGGTCTTCAGGTTCTCCGCCACAAAGGGATCTACGGATACCGTCGCGATTTCCTCGAAACCTTCGTCACCTGGCCTCCATCCCCATTGGAACTCGCCGAATCCCTCGAACAACTCCGCGCTCTTGAAAACGGAGCCAACATCCGGGTTCTCCCCACCGCTGACACCTCCCCCGGAGTCGATACGCCCGAACAGGCAAACGAGATCGAGCGCCTGCTAAATGTTTCTAGTTAAAAATTATGGGAAGCGGCCTGAATCGAGGCTCTTCCCTAGAAATTGAATTTTAAAATTTGAAGTCTGAATGAAATACATTTTCGTAACCGGCGGCGTCGTCTCCTCCTTAGGAAAAGGCCTCGCCGCAGCCTCTATCGGCACCCTTCTCGAAGCACGCGGTCTCAAGACCCTGATGCAGAAATTCGACCCCTATCTGAACGTCGATCCCGGCACCATGTCGCCCTACCAGCACGGCGAGGTCTACGTGCTTGATGACGGCGCGGAGACCGATCTCGATCTCGGCCACTACGAGCGTTTCACCTCAGGAGTGCTTTCCCAGATGAACAACCTCACCTCCGGCCAGGTCTTCGATTCCGTCATCAACAAGGAACGTCGTGGCGAGTATCTCGGGAAAACCGTGCAGTTCATCCCCCACGTCACCGACGAGATCAAGGACCGCATGCACAAGGTCACCAAAGACAATCCGAACACCGATGTCCTGATTACCGAGATCGGCGGCACCGTCGGTGATATGGAAGGCCTGCTTTTCATCGAAGCCCTGCGCCAGTTCGCGCTCGAAGTAGGTAAGGAAAACGTCTGTTTCATCCACGTCACCCTGCTCCCGTATATCAAGGCGGCCGGTGAGGCGAAGACCAAGCCCACCCAGCAATCCGTCGCGAAACTTCGCGAACTAGGCATCCAGCCGGACATCGTCATCTGCCGCACCGAAACGGATCTCGACGAGGACAACCGTCGGAAAATCGCCATGTTCTGCAACGTGGAGAAAAAGAACGTCGTCGCCTTCCGCGACGTCGCCCACACGATCTACGAATGCCCGCTGGATCTCCGTCGTGACAAGATCGACCGTCTGGTGGTGGATAAGATCGGCCTCGGCCACACCCCCGCCCCGGACTTGGAGGAATGGGAATCGTTCGTCCAGCGCGTCATCCACCCGAAGCACAAGATCACCATTGCGGTCGCCGGAAAATACATCGAGCTTCAGGATGCCTACAAATCCATCTACGAATCCCTCATCCACGCTGGTGCCCACCACGACACCAAGGTGCAGATCGTCCGCGTCGAGGCGGAGGCCATCGAGGACCACGGCCCCCGGGCCGTCATCGGTGAAGTCGATGGCATCCTCGTCCCCGGCGGATTCGGCGATCGAGGGGTGGAGGGAAAAATCCTCGCTGCGAAATACGCGCGGGAAAACAACGTCCCTTATTTCGGAATCTGTCTCGGCATGCAGATCGCTACCATCGAGTATGCCCGAAACATGTGCGGTCTCCAAGGCGCGAACTCCACCGAGTTCGATAAAGACACGCCGCACCCTGTCATCTGCCTTCAGGAAGAGCAGAAAGGCATCAGTGACATGGGCGCGACCATGCGTCTCGGCTCCAGCGAATCCATACTGTTCACCGGCACCAAAGCAGCTGATCTGTACGGAAACGTGGATCGCATCCACGAGCGCCACCGCCACCGGTATGAGGTGAACTCCGACTACCAGGACAAGCTCCAGGAGGGCGGACTGGTCATCTCATCCGTCTCCGCGGAAGAAGGCCTGGTTGAAATCATCGAACTCGCGGAGCACCCGTTCTACGTTGGCGCACAATTCCATCCGGAGTTCCTTTCCAAGCCGAACCATCCCCACCCGCTGTTCTCCGGCTTCGTCGCCGCCGCTTTGAAAAAAGCTTCGGAAGAGGGTGCGTGAGACACCGGGCATCCATTGGGAAATGCACGATCGCCGTGCAACTTTTCCACACGATCCATCCGTCGGGTGTGGTCGTGTGCGCCGCCAACCTATGAATCACCGCCAAAACGGGGAATGCAGTCATTTGGCAGCGATTCTGCGATAGCTCGGGAGAACAAACCGATCCTCTCATGCTACGCCTCCTACTCTTCGCCTCTGCCCTTTCCCTGATTTCTTGCGCCACATCCGATCCCACGCTCCCGCCGGTTGCCGATGATCTCCGTGTCGTTTCCCACCTTCCCGATGGCGACCGGATCAAGGAAGACCGCAGTGGGGACCGGGACCGCCACACCGATCCGTATCACGAGCGCGAAGGCGAAGGTTTCGTCACGCTCAACAAACCTTTCTAACGCATCCCGACCATGGAAACTCTTCTGATTGTCGCGCTCGGAGCGTTGGCCCTTCTGACCGGTATTCTCTACGCGTGCGGACGCCGCCATCACTGGGGCGTCGCGCCGGTCGGCCTATTGGGCTTCGGTTTGGTCATTCCCATCGGCATGCTCCTCATAGGAGTCCTTTGAGCGATATTCACTCAGACGGGGAAAACGACTTTCCCCAGAACCGCGTTTTTTTCTTCGATCAGACCGAACTCTTTCACCCGTTCTTGAAACAGAATGAAGTGCGGGGTCTTCCGGTGTGCGTCCAGCGCAGCTTCATCATCGTAAAACTCCGCCAAGGTGAACGTCTCCGGATCTTCCAAACTCCGGGAAACCGTAAATTGTCGGCATCCCGACTCGTGCTTCAGCACATCCGCCGCCTCCTCCGAGAGAAACTTCAGAAAATCCCCGGACTTTCCGGATGCCGTCTTAACGATAATGACAAGTGATATCATGGTCCGGATACACTGGCTCGAACGCTAGTCCCTGTTCAACTCCGAAAAAAATCGCCGGCATTTTCCCATACCTTCCCCTGATCCGGGCGAGAGTCGGATCATCCGCATTTCCGCGCACGAAAAAGGGAGCCTTGCGGCTCCCTGTTTGTTTTCCCGAAAGAAAGTGCTCGAAAGAGGAATCGAACCTCCACGGGCTTTCGCCCACTAGATCCTTAGTCTAGCGCGTCTACCAATTCCGCCATCCGAGCTTTGGACTTTCCGGTTTGGGTGGGCGCAGGAAATAGGCCGACCGGATTACCTTTGCAAGCTAATCTTGAACTTTTTTTTCGATTTCTCGAAACTCGCGCATCCACGTGTTCAAACCACCATAAAAATGGACATTGTCATCCACAGCCCTTCCCGATAACCTCACGCCAGTCAATTCAAGCGCTTCATGCTTCAACCAAAAAATCCCAACTTGAAAGCACCCAGCTTCGCCGTTCTCTTCTGTCTTCTGATCTCCTGCTTTTCGGTTCTTCCAGCGTACGCGCAAGCCGGCTGGGATGTGATCCAGATCGGAGGTCGCGATTACGTTTCCGTCGAGAGTCTCAAGAAATTCTACAGTTTCACGAAACTGACCCGCACCGGCAATTCCGTCGTCCTCGAGAATTCGAAAGTCGAGATGAAGCTCAAAGTAGGCGGCAACGAATGCCTCATGAACAACGTGAAGTTCGTGTTTTCCAATTCCGTCGCCACCTCGGGCAACAAAGTCTATGTATCCCGGATCGATCTGGCGAAGTTGATCGATCCGGTCCTCCGCCCGAACTTCATCAAGAACGCCGGTGACTTCCGTACCGTCATCCTGGATGCCGGACACGGCGGCAAAGATCCTGGAGCCACCAACACACTGGGAACCGAGGCCAACTACAATGTCCGTCTCGCCGCCCGGCTCAAAGGTCTGCTCGAAGCAAAAGGTTTCAAAGTGAAAATGATTCGGGATACCGATCGCTACTACTCTCTCCAGGAACGCGTCAATATCGCCAACTCCGTGAAAGAAAATGCAATTTTCCTCAGCCTGCATTTTAACTCCGGTGGCACCAGAGGTAGCTCCGCGCGCGGGATCGAGACGTTCACACTATCCCCTCCCGGCGTTTCCCACTACGGCAGCGGCCTGAAAGCTAGCGATGCGGTCGCCAAGACCGGAAATGAGCACGACTCCGCCAACATCGCCTTCGCCACCGCCTTGCACGGCTCCGTCCTCCGCCGCCTCGGAGAAAACACCCTCGACCGCGGAATCAAGCGCGCCCGTTTCAGCGTGCTTTCCGGCGTGAAACACCCGGCTGTCCTGTTCGAGGGCGGCTTCATGAGCCATCCCTACGAGGCCCGTCTCATTGCCAACGATTCCTATCAGAAAGCCATTGCCGCCGGCATGGTGGATGCCATCGCCCGCTATCGCTATGCGGTCGGTCGCAGGCCTGCTACTACCCGGAACTAGCACCGGACGGCTCCCCTGATTTCTCCGTCGCTTTGCGTTGAAATTCACCGGACGACTCGCATACTCGCGCCCGCCGCCCCACCTATGCTCACCCTTCTCAAGATCCGCAATCTCGCCCTCGTCGACGAACTCGCATGGGAGCTTGGCTCCGGCCTCATCTCCGTTACAGGAGAAACTGGTGCGGGAAAATCCGTCATCGTCGGCGCCCTCAAAATGATTTTAGGCGAGCGTGCCGACAAAGGACTGATCCGCACCGGGGAAGACACCTGCGTGATCGAGTCCGTGTTCGATCTCAACGACGCCTCGGAGATCAATGCCATCCTTGAAGAGGGCGGCCTTCCTGCTTGCGATGACACGCAGATTATCATCCGCCGCACCATCGGCACGTCCGCCAACCGGCAGTTCGTCAACGACTCTCCGGTCACCCTCAACCTCCTCAGAAAAATCGGGGAGCGCCTCGTCGATCTCCACGGACCGCACGACCACCAGTCCCTGCTTTCCCAGGAACGCCAGCTCGCCATGCTTGACGCCTATGCGGCCAACGAGCAACTGCTCGGCGGCTATCGATCCGCCTACCGTGGCTGGCGTGAGAAATCCGAAGAGCTTGAGGAAATCCGCAACGCCGAGAACGCCTCGGAACAGGAACTCGATCTCCTCCGCTACCAACTGGAGGAAATCCAGGCCGCACACCTCACCCCGGACGATGGCGAGGAACTTCAGGAACGATACCATCGCTCCAGAAACTCCACCCGCCTGGTCGAGTTGGCAGCACAAGCCGTCTCCGCCCTCTCCGAGGACGACGGCATCCTATCCCGCGTCTCGGATCTGCAACGCCTCGCCCGCGATCTGGAAAAATACGACCCCTCGCTTTCCGAAAAACTCTCTTCTCTGGAAACCGCGTCGATCGAACTCCAGGACCTGGAAGCGACCCTCGTCGATTACGCCGAGGAACTTGAGATCGACCCCTCGGAAGCCGCCTCCATCGAAGAACGCGTCAATCTGGTAGAGTCCCTGAGGCGCAAATACGGACCGGAAATCGAAGATATCGTCTCCCGCCAGCAAGACATCGCCGCCCGCCTCGACAACATCGACAACCGTCACGAGAAGATCGAGGCACTCACGGCCGCCCTCGCGGAGTCGCGGAAGGAACTCGAAGCCATCGCACGGAAGCTCACCGCGCAACGGAAAAAATCCGCGCCCAGGCTTGCGAAAGACATCGCGTCCCAGCTCAAGGAGCTCGGCTTCAAGCAGTCCTCCTTCGAGGTCGAGCTTCTCCCCGGTCAGGGAGCCAACCCTGCACGGACTCGAGTCCTGCAACTTCCTTTTCGGCCCGAACCCCGGAGAGCCCCTCCATCCGCTCCGTCAGATCGCATCTTCCGGAGAAATTTCCCGGGTCATGCTCGCCGTGAAATCCTCTCTCGCGGAGCAAGACGCCACTCCGCTCATGGTATTCGATGAGATCGATGCGAATGTTGGTGGAGAAATCGCCCGGGCCGTTGGCAAGAAAATGGCCCTGCTCGGCGAACTCCACCAGGTCATCGCCATCACTCATTTCCCGCAAGTCGCCGCCATCGCAGCCCATCATTTCGTTGTGGAAAAAGAAGTCGCTTCCGGCCGTACACGCTCGAAACTCTATCCAGTCGAAGGAGAAAAAAGGATCAGCGAACTTGTCCGCATGCTGGGAGGCGGAGGCCAGCAGGCTCGTGCCATGGCCGCCTCACTGTTGGAAGCATAGCCGCGACAATCGGACGCCAAAAAACCGATCTATTTCACCATCGCTCGTATCAACGCGAATCTTAAGACAGAAACGGGAATCTTCGATTTTCGCGGGTAGTGGGAGCAATTTCAGAGCTTCCGCTCCGACTGAAGAAGCCCTTCTTGTTGCCACGAAACGAGCATATCGCTGCTCACCGCAAACAACTTCACGACGGCATTTTCCGGAAACACGGTCGAATTCGAATATCCCGGACCTGGCACCATCCCGCTATTCTTCGGGGTAAGCTCGTATGGCTTTTCATTTTCGACCGCTGAATGCGCCGACATCCCGCCGGCTTCCGGTGGAGCTGGAGCATTCCCGGACCATCGTCCCGCCTCGTCCAAAGTGCTTATCCGATGAAAGATAAGAAAGAAAATCCGATAGGAATGAAAATCGATCAAATCCGACGATTTCGCCTTGCATCGTGCAAATCCGGCTGATTATCCGGCGTCGACACATTGTCAATTTCACTCATCATCAATGAGTTACGAACTCGGCATAGGATCAGCTACATCCAATGTATGAAAATCAAACACCGTCTTGCAAAATCGATCGCCGTGATTTTCACGACGGCAGCTATCACATTTTCAGCCAACCACGTATCCGCCGACATTCCAGATCAGAGGGTATCCAGTCTGAACGGGATTTACAAAGTTGCTGCGAGCAACGACCCCCTGTTCCCTGTCAACCAAGGCAAGGAGTGGTTCCTTGACTTCGGGTCCGGGATGACATCCATCACCAGCAGCGGCCCGCTCACTGTCTCGATGCGAAGAAATCCGGATGTCTCCGTGCGAATGATGGTGTGGCAGTTTTCCCGTGAACAATCCGCTCTCATGATCGGTAACCAGTTTGAACGCGGATCCAGGCAGGCCGTCGCGAAAGGGGTTTGGAAAGTTTCCGAAACTGAAGACGGCATGGTTCTCGACCGCGGAGGAGCGCGTCTGATCCTCTTTCGGCCCGAGCCAGGTGAGTATTGAGAGTCACCATACCGGATTTTCTGAGATAGGTTGACCATTATCTCAGTGGTCAACAAAGGCTCACGTCTTTCCTTGCCCATCCCGCCAACATTCGGAATTCTGCGGCATGCATCCCGAAAGTCCGAACGACCCTTTTCGATCCGCGCGCGTCGCCAGCGGAGTCCTGAAATGCCCGTTTCAAGGTGAGGACATTCCCATGATTCTCCGCCATGCGGATGTTCGTTCAGCAGCAAAAAACTGGCAGACTTTCAGTTCCGATTCTCCCTTTCGAGTTCCTATTCCATCTGAGGAAATGGTGCGCTCAATGCGCCAACTCCCCATTGAGACCGATCCCCCGCAGCACTCGGAGTATCGCGCGATCGTAGATCCTTTTTTCAAGCGACCGAGAAGCCACGAGATGGTGGCTCAAGTATCCGTCCTTGTCTCCGAATTAGTCGCGGAAGCGCTCGCACGTCCCGAGGTCGAGGTGGTCAATCAGGTCGCCCTTCCCCTACAATCGCGTGCCCTCACCTATCTTCTCAACGTCCCCGAACAAGAAGCGGATCTATGGATTTCCTGGGGCATCCACGTCTTCAAGGTTGATGGAAAACTGGAGAAGAAAGGCGGTGCGCTTGACGATTATCTCCGTGCCCGCTTCGATCAAGCCGAGGCAAACCCAGGCGATGATTTTTTCAGCGCCCTCACCGAAGCGACCATCCAAGGTGAGCCCCTGACCCGTGCGGAGATGATGGGCTTCGCGAACCTTGCCTTCGCCGGTGGTCGGGACACGATCATCCACAGCATTTCCTCCATCATCGCCTACTTCGGGAAACACCCGGGAGCTCTCGAACTCCTACGGGAGGATCCGAAACGCCTTACCCACGCCGCTGAGGAATTCTTCCGCGTATTCATGCCACTCACACACATCGGTCGCGTGTGCCCTGTCGAAACCGAAGTGTTCGGTACCGTAGTCCCGCCCGGAGGTCGCGTCTCGCTTGGCTGGGTCTCCGCAAACCATGACGAATCCGTTTTCGAAAATCCCGATGAAATCCGGCTCGACCGGAAACCCAATCCCCACGTCTCCTTCGGTTTCGGCACCCACCTCTGCCTCGGTGCCGCCCACGCCCGCCTCGTCGTGAAATCTCTGCTGCAGAGCTTCTGCGAAACAGTAGGGACCATTGAGATCATTTCGGAGGAACGTCACGTCGAGCATGAGGCAGCCTACGACCGGGCCAATGGCTACGATTCTCTCACAGTCCGCTTCCTGCCCCGATAAATGCCCTCGGGGCCGGAGCCCGTGTTCGCATTTCATGATTTGCCATCCGCAAATGGCACGCCATCATCAGGGTATGAAAGCGATCTCACTCCTCTCACTGTTCCTGATGCTTCCTCTCGTTTCAGCGGAAACGGAGACAAAGCCTTCTGAAGCACCAAAGGCGAAAGAAAAGGAAAGTTACGGCGGCGAACCGGAGAAGCGTGAGGGTGGCGGCCACATTTTCGCCTGGCCCTTTATGGAATGGGAGAAAATGCAACCACGTGGAGGCACATCGCAGGGTTCCGAAGTAACCCTGATGACCACTGAACGCCCCGCTTGGAAAAATCTCAACGAAGCGGGTCTCGCGAAGAAGGAACAGGACCGCCGCGCCATTCTCGCGATGGCCGGTGACTTCCGCGTCAGCTTCGACTTCATCGAACTTACCGGATTCAAAACCGGATACACCCCTCCCCGCCCCTATTTCTCCTGGGGCACCGAACATGTCCGGGTCATCGCGGAGGAGGAGGATTTCATCAGCCTCCAGCATGCGTTGGTCATGTATTTCAAGGACAAGGAAGGCAAGGTAACCGGTCCACATTTGATGAAACATTGGCGCCAGGACTGGACCTTCGAGGACGAATCCATCCTCGCCTTCCAAGGTAAGCTCACTTGGAAAACGGATGAATCCGCAGCCCCCGAGGGTCGTTGGTCCCAAGCGGTCTTCCAAGTCGACGATTCCCCGCGCTACGAAGTCATGGGTGAGTGGACCCATAGCGGCAGTCTCCATCAATGGCACAGCGACAACGCCCCGCGTCCCCTTCCGAGACGAGAGTTCGCTGCCCGCGAGGACTACGACATAGTGGAAGGACGGCATGAAATCACCATCACGCCCTCCGGTTGGCTCCACATTCAGAACAACCAGAAATTGAACGCCGCGGATGAAGGGAAAGCCGAATATGTCGGCACCGAGCTTGGGGTGAACCGCTACGAAGCCATCACAGAGCCTTCACTCTCCGAACCGTTCACAACCTATTGGAACAAAACCTCACCCTACTGGAAAGCCGTGCGCGAGGAGTGGAAAGAAGTGGAAGCAGAAAATCCGTCGTTCACGCTTCTACCAGAGGTCGATGATAAGAAGCTCTGGCAGGCTCACTTCGAGCAAGCCGGCGAAATCGAAGATCCCGACCATGAAGCAGATCCCGAAGCAGATGCGAAGCACGCCTCTGAGACCGTGCGGAAGTTCGTGAAATAGGCGATGCCATCCCGTCCATCCGGGATAAGTGAAGCAGCCTTGTTCCTATCTATCCACTCACATGGTGGATAGCGATGAGACGATCGTCGGCGAACTCAAGAACGATGTAGGAATCACCATAGCGCTTCAGCCGGTTCTTTTCGGGCGGATGATACGGATGGAGATTTTTCGAAACCAGGTTCCCGAACGAGCCTCCACGTCGGTCAGCTTCTTCTGCCACTTCTCTTCGATCCTATCGGATGGCAATCCGTATGCTTCCTTGATAGTCGGAGGTCCGGACTCGCCGGCATCTTGTCTTGAAGAGTTGTCAGAACACCCTGCACAAACCATCAGCGAGATTGTAAAAAAAATTCGCGTGTACGGACTCATCAAAACTACCTTCCCTATTTCCCCACGATCTTCACCTCGAAGTCAATGCGATCATTGACCAAGTGTCCCGCCAAACGGTGGAAAAATCTTCCGGAACCGTAGATCATCCCCCAGCGCGTGCGGTCGATGCTGAAAACCGCCTGCGCCGCCGCTTTCCCATCGGGAGTCACGCCGCTCACCGCCTCGAACTCGACCGGATGGGTCTCCCCCCGCAGCGTCAGACCGGCCGTCAGGCGGAGGTCGGGTGCTCCGGGTTTCGCATCGGGAACGGGTTCCGCTTTGGTGATCACCAGCACGGCCTCGGGAAATTTCTCCACGTCGAGAAAGTCATCGTTCTCCAAGTGACGAATCAACACATCATGTAAATCGCTGCCCTCGAGGTCCTCGCACCTGATCCCCCGCAGATCCAAGGCGAACTCCGCGGTCTTCAGTTTGCCATGCTCGAAACGCATCGCACCGGAGGCGAGACGGACCGTTCCCCGGTGGCTGTTCAAAAGGTTCCGCCCTGTCCAGCGCACCCGCGATTCCTCATTATCCACCGCTACGTCACCGTCAGGCAACGCAGGGTCGTCGGGCAAAGATTTTCCCTCCACCATTTGCAGGCCGTCCGCGACTGCCGCTTCGATCCCGCCTTCCAGAACATGGACATCACGGTAGCCCGCCCGTTGGAGTTTCCCGAACGCCGCAGCCGCTTCGTGGCTCGCTTCGTTCTCGCCATATATCACGGTTGTCTTTTCCTTGTCCGGAGCGCACTCCGGCAGGCGATCCTCGAAAGCAATCTCCAGCACGCAGTTGTTCAGTGCCCCGACGATGTGTCGGGCCTCATAAGAATCCGGAAGCCGGACATCGATCAATCGGATTGAATCACGCGACGAAGCTATTTGTTCGGGAATCATGGTCCAGAAAACTATCACAGGTTCCTCACCGCGTCAGCTCTTCCGCCGGATAAGTCCATATCTCGGAAAGAGTGGGATGATAGTGCGGTATCGCAGCAAATTCCTTCACCGTCATTCCCGCGTGGATCGCTACCTGCATCTCGTGCACCAGCTCCACCGCATGCGGTCCGATCACCGCAACAGCGAGTATCTTCCCAGAGCCTTTCTCTGAAGTGATCTTAACGAATCCATCCGTTTCTCCCACCACCTCCGCCTTGCCATGTTCTGAAAACCGGTATTTCGCGCTCTCCGTTTCAAACCCGGATTTCTCCAGCGCCGACAGACTCATCCCCGCTCTAGCACACTCCGGATGGGTGAAAATCCCGAAAAGCTGGTCGGACGACCTTGCGTATTCCGGTGCAGATTCCACGGATTTCCCCGCTTCCATCGCGATAATCCGCGCCACCGCTTCTCCATCGATGACAGCCTCGTGCACAACCGGAAGTTTCGCCGAAACATCGCCGATCGCGAAAATCGTTTTCACGGAAGTCCTCTGCTGTTCATCGGTCACGATCCGGTCACCATCCCGTTCTATTCCCGCTGCGTTCACGCAGAGCGAGTCACTAGCCGCTTTTCTCCCGGTCGCTACCAATAGCCTCGTACCTTTCACGATCCGATTCCCCTGGTCCGTCTCGATCTCCACTTCCACGCCCCCGTCGTCCGGCCAGCTCACCTTCTTCGCACTGGCCCCGCAGTGCATCCTGATTCCTCGTTTTCTACTGACCTCCGTCAACTCCGCTCCGATCTCCTCGTCGAAGGCCGATAGCATGCAGCCGCTACGTTGGATCACGGAAACCTTCCCGCCCAGCCCCTCGAAGCAATGTGCCAGCTCACACCCGATCGCACCGGCTCCGAGAATCACCAGATGCTCCGGCACCTCCCGCGTGTCCAAGGCGTCGTCGCTCACCCAGTAGTCCCCGTCATCAATCCCTTCGACACCCGGCACGAACGGAACGGAGCCAGCCGCGATGACCGCCCTGTCGAACCTGATCCTTCTCTCCCCGCCTCCGGTTTCCACCGCGATTTCATCTTCCTCTACGAATCTGGCCTGCCCGCGGACCAGATCGAACCCACCGTCCTTGAGCTGCTTTTCCCTGTAGTCTTGAAAGCCACCGACCAGGCTTCTTTTCCTGTCTTGTATTTCACCCATATCCGCTCGCAATCCCTCCGTATGTATTCCGAATCGCGCGGAATCCTTCATACGCCGGAACAAGTTCGCGGACTCGATCAGGGTCTTGCTCGGCATGCATCCTCGCAGGATACACAATCCTCCCAACCGATCGGCTTTCTCCACCAAACAGGTTTTCAACCCATATCCCGCAAGCTTCGAGGCCGCCGCGTAGCCCCCGCTCCCACCACCGATCACTACCGCATCATATTTGTCCATCTCCATAAGATACCAGTCCGCACTTCTGATGCCAGACACGATTCCCCGACAAACACGACCGCGTTTCACTCCTGGAAATTGCACTTTGCAACATCCACCGGAATCTCACATGCACGCCGCATCCATCCCTTTCTCAAATCGACCGAAATCCGTCACCGGCTTTCTGGCACACGCTCTGCGACCAGGTTTCCACATGAAATTCTTTCTGTTCGGATCGATCCTACTCGCTTCCGCATGGCTGTTCACCTCCTGCGGAACACCGTCGAATCCGCCGCCCACCGTCACCAAACTCGATGCCTCACGTTATGCCGGAGTGTGGCACGAAGTTGCCCGCCTTCCGAATACTTTCGAGCGAGATCTCGTCGCCGCGACCGCCACCTACCGGGTGCTTCCCGACGGGAAAATCAGCGTCGTGAACGAGGGACTCAAGAATGCGGGGAAAAAGACTTCGATCAGCGGAACCGCACAGCGCGCGGACGGACCGGGAAAACTCAAAGTTCGCTTCGATGCGTTTCCAGCCAGCTTGTTCGCCGGCGACTACTGGATTCTCGATGTCAACCCCACCTACACCCGCGCACTCGTAGGGTCTCCCGACAAAAAGTTTCTCTGGCTGCTTTCGAAAGATCCTTCGGATCAGAATGAGGACTTCACCAGCCAGATCGACAAGGCCCGTGAGCTCGGCTTTGATGCGGATTCACTGTATTACAACCCGTCCCGAATCCAGCCCGCCAACTGATGGATTACCATGTGGTCATCAATCGGGATTCCGGTTCAGGACTTTTCCGCGATCCCGATCAGATCGTTCGCCTGGAGTCCATTTTCCATGACAACGGCCACGGTGCTGACATCCATGTCGTCGATCCGAACGAGTTGGCGGACGCCCTTCAGCATGCTCTCGACTCGAGCGCCGACCGGGTCATAGTCGGCGGAGGGGATGGCACGGTGACTTCGGCGGCGAAGATTTTCAAAAATACTGGAAAAGCGATCGGAGTTCTACCGCTCGGAACCTTCAATCTCGAGGCCCGTGAACTCGCCATCCCTCTCGATCCCTTCCAGGCGATGGAAAAATTACTCGATTCCGCGATCACCGAGATCGATCTCATGACGGTGAACGGAGCCTGCTGCCTCTGTGCGACAGTCATCGGATTCTACCCCCAACTCGCCAAAACCCGGGAGAACTTCCATGGAAAATCATGGTGGCTGAAATCGATCCGGGTCCTTCGTGAAATCCTCACGGTCGCCGTCACCTCCCCCGCCCTGTATCTCTCCCTCACTACCAGCGACGGCACCGTCAGGAAGCGGACGCGCCTCGCCGCCTTTTCGCCGGGTGAATATCAGGAAGACATCGGACTCATCCCCTCACGCGCCGATCTCGCGTCCGGCAAAATCAACGCTTACGTTTCCGCCCACCTCAGCCGCCGGGAGCTCGTCGGTGCCGCCTTCTCGTTTCTCACCGGCACTCTTTTCAATACGGAACGAATGACGCTCGCCGAATCTCCGGAGATCACCATCGACGTGAAACGAAGAAAGCACATTTCCGCGATGATCGATGGAGAGATCATGGAAATTTCCCTGCCATGTCGGCTTGAAATCCTGCCTCGGGCGCTCAAAGTCCTGCGCCCGAGATCCGAATCCACCTGATGCCTTTTCGCCTGCTCCACTATTCCGATCCACACTTCGGCGCATACGATCCCGAGGTCGCTCGCGCCGCCATCGCCATGGCGCATGAACTCCAACCGGATCTCACTGTGGTTTCCGGAGATTTTTCCATGCGCGGCAGGCGCTCTGAATTCGCGCTGGCGAAAGACTGGCTCGCGGAACTGCCCACACCCATCGTCACCCTCCCCGGCAACCATGACGTCCCCGGCCTGAACGATCTCTTCGACCGGTTCTTCACCCCTTTCCTCCGGTTCCGCGAATGGATCTCCGAAGTCGAGGAACCTTCCGCGAAACTCGGTGACACCGGCTTCCTGTGCACGGCGAACTCCTGCACCCCCTTCGGGCTGCACCTCGATTGGTCGCGAGGATTTCTGAGTCCTTTCCAGCTCCACGCCATGACGGAGTTCTTTTCGGAATTCCCTCCCGAGCAGCTCCGGGTCTTCGGCATGCACCATCCGCTCGTCGGATCCGGCAGCAAGGCCCGCGCCCTGGTCTCGCCCATGCCGCTCGTCCGCGCGGCGCTCAACACCGCCCGCGTCGATCTCGTGCTGGCCGGCCATTTCCACCAATCCCGTATCTGTCTCTTCCCGGAAATTCCCGAAGGACCGGACACCCGCAGCTTCGTGGTATCCCAAGCACCCTCCATCTGCTCCACCCGCCTCAAGGGCGAGCCGAACGGCTTCCACCTGCTGACACTTTCCCATCAGGAAATCGAGATCGAGCTATGGCGCTGGAGAGCCGACCGATTCCTTCCCGAGCGCTCCCGCACCTTTCTCGCCGCCCCCACGGGATGGGAGTCGGAGTGATCGAGAAAAAGGGAACCTGGACTTCAGTCCGCGGCCCCGCTCACTTCCCCGAGAGCCTGGCCGCGGTAGCCGCATCCAGAACGAACGTGCCGGTGCCGAAGGCTTCGAAGCTGCCACCTGGCTCCACCTGGTATTCAAAAGCCTTGAGCGGTTTCGTTCCGGGGACCTCGGACATGAGGTAGACACGGATCGTCAGTGCTTCCTCGCCGGTGCCACCCTCCAGCTTGGTAATGGCATACTGCACTTCGTTGTTTCCCGTTCTCGCCCCGCCAAGCACCGTCTCCGCCTCTTTCGCGTTGGCGAAGCGGTGACGGCTAACCTTGTTGATCTGTACCTGCACTTCCCTACCCGGGGAGAACACATAGACTTTGGCTATGGTCGTCGCCGGATTTACCGCGACAGGTGTCGGCGGCACGCTTCCGGACGGTTGAGCCTCCGGCACTCCGGCCAAATAAGAGAGATTCCCCGCCGCAAGTTCTTTCCTCACCTCGGGCAAAGCCGTGAGATTCACGAAATCCGCCCTGTCATAGTGCCAGCCCCTGGTTCCACTCACGAAAGAGAGCACCAGCAGGTTGTCAGACGGTTCTCCGCCGACCCCGAAGTCGACCTTGCCGAAATAAGCGGACTTCGCGGTTCTCCCGTTTTGTTTGGCCGTAAGGAAGTCCAGTCCGTCCAGCGAAGGTGGCGGCGCGGGCAAATTGAAGACAGCTTCAGGAAATGGCAGCTTTTCCGATACGATCCGATTTTTCACCTCCACCTGGCGATGGGCTGCCGTTACTGCCGCCCAGGCCCGCATATCCTTGCCGATCATAGCGTTGCGCCACACCGTGTAGCTCCGTTCCAGATCCTCACGAAGCTCCGCTTGTGCGGGACGGAGAAGAACCAGAAGCATACCAAAAGTAAAAATAAGACGTTTCATGACCGAAACGATTGGACAAAGACCCCGAAATCACAACAAACAAATCCATGCGTTGCGAGGAAATGCCTCCAGGGGTCGCGTTCGAGTTATGAGTCACATTTTGCAAAAGGTCGCGCCGATCGGGGAATCCAGGGACAAAGAGCTTCTGAAGTCCGCCTCAAGCTATGTCTATGAGAACCGCGACGGAGTCGATCTGCTCGCCCACGTTTTCTTTCCGACACGCGGTGAAAGGGTCGGTCTGCCCGCT
Source organism: uncultured Verrucomicrobiae bacterium (assembly GCA_963729485.1). GTDB lineage: Bacteria > Verrucomicrobiota > Verrucomicrobiia > Verrucomicrobiales > Akkermansiaceae > Luteolibacter. Next base: position 752,496 of record CAVSNV010000007.1, on the reverse strand, counting down.
GTCGCGTGCTTCCACGGAGGTTTCTGGGATGCATCGATGGCCACCCAGTTCATCCCTCACTGCCACCACTTCGCAAGCCGTGACGCTGTTTCCGTCACTTTTGAATACCGCGTCAGTTCACGCACTGAATCCGGCCCGATGGAGGCTCTGGAAGACGCACGGTCCGCCATCCGCTGGCTCTCTGAAAATGCGGATGTCCTTGGCATCGATCCCGAGCGCATCGTTGTTCTCGGAGCAGCTGGAGGGGCATGGCTCGCGCTGAACCTGATCATGCCGAAAGACAAGGATCTCACCATTCCCGTGCGGCCCTGCGCCGCCATCCTTTTCAGCGCGCTCGTGAGCACCGGGCCGAAAGGACGCCACTACGAGCGTTTCCCGGACAAAAAGGCAGCGAAGGCGCACAACCCGTTCTCGCTGATGCGCAGAAAGCTCCGCCCCATGCTTTTCATCCATGGGAAATCCGACCGCCAGTGCCCCCACGAGGAAGTGGTAAGCTTCACCCGCAAGTCGCGTTGGCGCCGGAACAAGTGCGACCTTTTCGACTTCACCGGAGCCGATCACAGCTTTTTCAACTTCAATGTGCATCACGGAAACTTCGAGATGACCGTCTCCGCGGCGGATCGCTTTCTCACGGAAAGCCGGGTGCTGAAACCGGCACCTGAAGAAGAGGAAGTCGCCTGAACGACTCAGCCCGGAGTCCGGCACCTCTCGACCAATCCCATGCACCTCTCTCCGGGCATCACGTTGAGTTCCATCTGGTTCATCACATAGCCGAGCGACAGCCCGCTCGCCGGATCGCCGAAGCCGTGACTACCACCCGCCCCCGGATGACCGAACGCCGTCTTTGACTCGCCGTACAGCATCCGCTTCTTCTCCCCGCCCGCATCCAGCGGATCCATCTGGCAGCCGTTGGTAAAGGCGGTTTCCCGGAGCAGCGTCTTGTCCTCTCCACAGACCCGCAAAGTCCCCAGCGCGATTCTCACCGTCTCTGAAAGCGGACTGTCGATCGCCCCGATCGCAATCTGATAAAATTTCGCAAGCCCGCTCGCGCTAGACACACCTCCCATCGCGGGGAGAGCCGCGGTCCAGGCTTTCGGCTCGTTCATGTCCGCGATGGCATGCAGTCCCTTCGGAGAGGAAAACGCCCTCCGGGTCAGACTACCCGGCGTGTTGAATTCCGCGTAAAACCCCTGCTCGTAAGCGCTCGGTTTCGCACGGCCCGGCACCAGCTTCCCCACCCGCTTCCATTCGCTTTCCGGCAGACCGATCCAGAAATCGATCGCGCACGGACGCGCGATGTCCTCGGTCCACACCTCGCCGAGAGTCCGCCCCTCCAGTTTCCGAACACATTCGTCGAGCAGGAAACCGAAGGTCCGGGGATGATAGCCATGGCCACCACCCGCCCGCCATTCGGGTTCGGTCGCTTCGATCGCCGCGACGACTTCCGTATGGTTGAAAACATCCGCCTGGCTCCCCAGTGCCGCGAGTCCGCACTGATGGGAGAGCATTTCACCGAAAGTGGCAGTCGCCAGAGGAAACCCGCTCCAGACCTCGCGGACCGGAGACTCAGGGCCGAGTCCATGCTTCGAAAGCACATGCAGCAGAGTTGCCGCGGCAGGCCCCTTGGTCGCGGAATAAACGGGAATCAGCGTGTCGTCCGTCCAATCGCTCTCCCGCTCCCGCTCCCGGAAACCTCCCGATAACGAAGCGACCTCCTCCCCGTTTTTCCAAACGCTCACCGAGGCTCCCAGCTCTCCGCGCTTCGTGAAATTCTCCCTGAAATACTTTTCGAAATTGCCGTTCGTCATGCGTTCTCCTTCTTTCCGGAAGTCCACTCGTCGAGCAAGCGGAAAGCCACGGCCAGCACCACCGGCCCGAGAAAAACCCCGAGCAGCCCGAAGGCGACCGCACCCCCGATCAGCCCGAACAGCATCAGCGCGAAGGGCATCTTGTTGCCTTGGCTGACCAGCAGCGGGCGAACCACGTTATCGATGCTGCTGATCCCTGACATACCCCAGATCACCATGAATACGGCCCAGCCGATTCCTTCCTCCATATAGAGCCAAATCGCGGCTCCACCCCAGACCAGAGGCGGACCGACGGGGATCACCGCCATGAAAAACGTCAGCGCGGCGAGCAGAACCGCGCCCGGCACACCGGCGATCATGAAGCCTATGCCAGCCATCACCGCTTGTGCGGCGGAGGTGCCGAGGTAGCCATAGACCACTCCTTTCACTGTCAGACCCGCCACCGTGAGCAAGCGCTGCCCCCGGTCGCCGGCGATCCTCCCACCGCTGTCCTCATCCTTCCGCCCAGTTTCGGAGCGTCTTTCAAAATAAAGAAAACCAGGAACAGACTAATCACGATCTGGGTAAGCCCTTTTCCCACGACCATACCGGTCCAAACCACCAGACGTCTCAGCGAGTCCACCGCGCGGTTGGCCAGTGAATCCAGTTCCTCATCGAATTTCTCCGCCGGATCTATTTCAGGATCGTCGTCCTTCGCTATGTCAGCTTCATCTCCGGACTCCTTGTCCGCTTTCTCCTCCTTCTTCCCGCGCTCCTGCCACTCCTTGCGGTTGGCGATAAATCCTCTCCAATACTCCGCCAGATCGTCTCCCAGCACCGGAGTCCGGCTCACCCATTCCGGCGCTTCTTTCGGAGCCTCCATCACCTGCTCCTTCGCGGCGATGGCCAGTTTCTTCGCATCGTCCACCAGACTCAACCCGATCAACGTCACCGGACCGACAACCAGGAGCACGGCCAGAGCCGTCACCGCCGAAGCAGACCAGCCCTCCCTTCCACCCATCCATTTCGTGAAACGTTTCTGGACGGAAACAGAACGAAGCCGAGAATCGCCGCCCACAGGAACGCGGAGACGAAAGGCTTCACCACCAGAACGCAGAGCACCGCGAGGATCACCAGGGCGGCCAAGGCCACCAGACGCTCGTTGCGCGTATGGGTTTCCTTTCCGTCGTGCTCGTTTCCCTCGCTCATACCGGTGACCTGTTTCACTCCTTCGAGCCACTTCGCCACATCCTTCGCGAAATACGTCAGAATCATGTCCGCACCCGCGCGGCGGATTCCCAGAAGACTCTCCATGACTACCGATTTCTCGTCCAGCCACCCACCCGGCGCAGGCGGCCTTTATCATCAGATACTCCCCGCTCACCTGATAGGCGGCCATAGGCAATGTCGTCTCGTCGCGGAGCCGCGCGATCACATCGAGGTAGGGTCCGGCGGGTTTCACCATCACCACATCCGCGCCCTCCTCCTCGTCCATCAGCAGCTCGCGCACCGCCTCACGCACGTTCCCCGGATCCATCTGATACGTCTTCTTGTCGCCCTCCTTCGGCGCGGAATCCAGCGCACCCCGGAAAGGCCCGTAGAACGCGGAAGCGTATTTCGCCGTGTAGGCCATGATCCCGACTCCGCGGAATCCGCCTTCGTCCAGAGCAGTGCGGATCGCACCGATCCGGCCGTCCATCATGTCCGAGGGGGCCACGATGTCCGCCCCGGCCCGCGCATGGCACAGCGCCTGCCGGCATAGCACTTCCACCGTCTCGTCATTGAGAATTTCAAGATCCCCGTCCTCTTGCCTGCGCACGATCCCGTCGTGACCGTCCGAGCTATACGGATCCAGCGCCACATCCGTGATCACGCACATCCCGGGAAAGGACCGCTTGATCTCACGAATTACTTTAGGGACCAGCCCGCTGTCGTTGGCGCATTCCCCACCTTCACTGCTCTTCAGCGAGTCATCGATTTTCGGGAACAGCACCATCGCCCGTATGCCGAGCGCGTAAACCTTTTCCACCTCCCCCAGCAGGCCCTCCACCGACCAGCGCACGCATCCGGGCATCGAGACGATATCCACATCCTCCGCGTCCTCATGGAAAAACACCGGCAGAATCAGATCCTCCACTCCCAGCCGAGTTTCCCGCACCAGCCCGCGTATCGCCGGCGTCCTCCTGTTCCTCCTGCCACGAATCATCATCTCCATGCGGGAACGCTACATCCGCCCGCTGGAAACTGAACTCTGAAAACTAACTAATTTGCCGTATCGCCACCGCATTCGCCGCCGCATAGTCCCGCGCGTGGGTCAGGCTCACCTGCACCTCCGCGATCCCTTCCGCCTTGAGGAACTGCTCCGCGTTCCCATGGAAAACCATTTTCGGCGCTCCGGAATCCCCACGCAGCACCTCCATATCCAGCCACCCCGCCTGCCCGCCGATCCCCGTCCCGAGCGCTTTGGAAACCGCCTCTTTCGCCGCGAATCTCGCCGCGTAGTGCATGCCCGGCCGGTTCTGTTTCCGGCAGTATTCCTTCTCCCGATCGGTGAAAAGACGGTTGAGGAAAAGCTCTCCTTGCCGCGCGATCGCCGCCTCGATCCGATCCAGCTCCACCACGTCGATCCCGATTCCGTAAATCATCATACTCCGTAACCCTTCATCCCCGCGGCCATCTCCGCAACCGCGCTTTTCATGCCTGCCGTGATCGCCCGCGAGACAATGCTGTGCCCGATGTTCAGCTCCGCCAGATACGGAACTTCGAGTAGTTCGGAAAGGTTCGTATAGTTGATCCCATGCCCCGCGTTCACCTGCAGACCAAGCCGGTGCCCCAGCTCCGCAGCCCCGACCAATCGCGCGATCTCAGCGGATCTGTCCACCGCGTTCGCGAAAGCCCCGGTGTGCAGCTCGATCATATCCGCCTCCATCCGCGCCGCGTTTTCGACATGCCCGGGCAGCGGATCGATAAACAGGCTCACCTTGATCCCCGCGTCTTTGAGCCGTTTCACAGCCTCCCTCGCCGTCCCGAAAAGAGCCACAACATCCAGCCCGCCTTCGGTCGTCACCTCCTCACGGGTTTCCGGCACCAGACAGGCGAACTCCGGCTTGAGGCGGAACGCCAGCTCCATCATCTCCTCGGTGATGCCCAGCTCCAGATTCAGCGGCAGATCCACCTCTTCCTTCACCCGGAACACATCCGCGTCCTGCATGTGACGCCTGTCGCCGCGCACGTGTACCGTGATGGAATCCGCGCCGCCCGCCTTCGCCTGAAGCGCCGCTTCCACCACGCTTGGCTCCGCGTTCGGAGAATCCGGCGAAAGCGCGTAGCGCGCCTGTCGCAGCGTCGCCACATGATCGATATTCACTCCCAGAAGTAGACTCATGCCGGGAAAATAGACCGACGCTTCCACAAGCGAAAGATCAGAGTTTCCAAAACACGTTCCGCAGGATCCACCAGAGAACCATCACCGCGGCTATCGCCGTCGCCCCCCATCTCCCGGGATTCAGGCGGAACGGAAGCGGCTTTCCCCGCACCCATCCCACCAGCTCGATCCCCAGCCCGAGGATCGCCAGAGGAAGCAGAACCATGCCCACCGGATTGAACATGAACGCCTCGCCTATCCTCCCGTGAAGCGCCGCGTAGCTCGCCCGCGTCATCCCGCACCCGGGACAATCGAATCCCGTGGCTTTCCGGAAAAAACAACCGGGCATCCAGCCATGGCCACCGGTCTCCCGCAGCGCGTAAGCCGCCGCAGCGAGACCCAGCACCCCCAGCGAAACCCAGAGTGCCCGGTCCTTATGCATCGGCGGGCGGTTATTGAAAACCAACGGAAAGAGCCGTCGCACCAATCCAGAGCACAACGACGACCAATCCCGTGAGCAGTGCGGCCGTCATCCAGGTCTTCGCTGATTTCGAGGCCTCCATAGCGGCCGGGATATTCCCCTGCGCAACCAGTCCATCCACCTTCGCAGCGAATACGATCGCGACGATTCCGAAAGGCATGCAGCAGAAAATCGTCACCACGATGGACTGCCAGAGATAGTTCGGCACCGGCTGACCGTACATCGCGGGTGCTGCCGACGGCTGATGAATCGGAGCCGTCGCACCCACCGGCGGTGGCGTGGCCATTGCCGGTGCCGCCGCCACTCCCTGGAACTTCTCCACCTGCCCGAGAGGTTTCCAATCGGCCATCCCTTCCTCCCAGACAAGATCCGTCGCCAAGACCTCACCGGTCCGGCTCTTCTCCCGAAGCTCCTCCTCGCCCACCGGGCCCAACTGCGTTCCGTTTTTCGAATAATACCAGGACATGACTGGAGACATTCATCCCCATCCTCCGCCCTCCGTCAAGAAACCCGGGTCTCAAATTTCGCTCCAACCCAAATCACGGACTCCTAGTTTTCCCGCTTTTTCATGTTCGGGAATCCCTCGCGTTATCCTCCGGTTCATTCTGCTCAGGAGTTCAGAATCACGATCGCCAGAATCACCAAACCGCCCACCGCTTGCAGCGCGAGGAAGGAGAAGGAAAGTATCATCCAGGTTTTCGCCGTCTTCGATGCGGATGTCGCGGCGATGAGATTCCCCTGCGCTTTCAGCCCGTCCACCTTCGTTGCATAGACCAGAGCCACCACCGCGAACGGTACGGAAACCTGGAGGCAGAAAAAAAACATCGCCATGCATGAGAGCACCAGCGCGACGATGGAAGGCGTCAGATAACTCGGCACCAGCGCCACCGGCGTCCCGCCGTGATAAGGGGGAGGCTGTCGCAATCCCGTCGGAACGCTCGGAACCACAGTCGCCCCCCCGGTTGTTGCGGAAAGCTCCGGCACATTCGAAACGCTCAACCAATCCGGCATCCCCTCACGCCAGACCAGATCTCCGCCGCCGATCTGGCCCCGCGAGATTTTTCCCGCAATCTCCTCGAGCCCCACCGGACCCCGCTGCTGACCCGCCTCCGAATAATACCATTCCGACATCGCCCGCAGCATACGGTCCCCCCGGCTTTCTTGAAGCCAAAAATCGGTCGGTCGTGGGAACATCGGAGCGGTTCGTGTTGAACATTCGATTCAACGCACTCATTCTCTCCGTCTTCGGCAGAACCGCTCCCGACCATGAACCCGCCCGCCCACTTCGCCATCCGCAGCTTTCTCTGCTTCATCGCCCTGCTCGCCTCCGCCCTCGCCGGCCCGTGGGACATGGAGCAACTATCCGAGCCACCCGCCGCGGAATGGGGAGCCGAACAGGAGCTCACCCAGGAGGTCTGGTTCGATGGCGAGCCTTTCGGCGGCAAGCCCACCCGCGTCTTCGCCTACGTCGGGCGCCCCGAGGGTGACGGCCCGTTTCCCGCCGTCGTTCTTGTCCACGGCGGCGGCGGCCAGGCGTTCCGCGATTGGGCCGATCATTGGGCCAAACGCGGCTACGTTTCCATTTCCATGGATACCGGAGGGAAAGGACCCGACAAATCCGACAACCCCCAGGCCGGGCCCGACCAGGAAGGAACGACCAAGTTCCGCTCCGGCCTTCCCGTCCGGGACATGTGGACCTACCACGCGGTCGCCGCCGTTGTCCGCGCGCACAGCCTGTTGCTCTCCCTGCCCGAGGTGGATCCCGCGCGGACCGCGATCACCGGCATTTCCTGGGGCGGCTACCTCACCTGCATCACCGCCGGCACCGATCACCGCTTCAAGGCCGCCGTGCCGGTTTACGGCTGCGGCTTCCTGTATGAGAACAGCGTCTGGCTGGACGATCTGGCGGAAATGACTCCGGAATCGAGAGCGGACTGGATCAAAAACTGGGACCCTTCCAAGTATCTGGCCGAAGTCCGCTGCCCCATCTTCTTTCTCGATGGCACCAACGACTTCGCCTACCCGCTCGATAGTGTTCGCAAGAGCTACAACCTCGTCTCTCCCGAGCCTCCGGAACATCTCCATCGTCCCCAAGCTCAAACACGGCCATATCTGGACCTTTCCCGAGCCTCATGCGTTCATCGACGCGGCGCTCCGCGGCGGTCCTCCGGTCGCGAAACTCGGCGATATCGAAACCGGGGAGGGCACTGTCCGGGCGAGTCTCACCGCTCCCGCGCCGCCCGCCAAGACCGAGTTTCACTACACTCACGACTCGGGAAACTGGGAAAAACGGAAATGGATCACGGTTCCCGCCCGTCTGGAAAACGACACGGTCGTCGCCGAACTCCCCGTCCCGCGCCCGATCACTTACTATCTGAGCACAACCGACAAACATGTTGTCCGTACCAGCACGGTTTGGGCGGAGCTGCCGGAATAACACATCACCACCATGAAAAAAACATCCACTCCCGAACATTCCACCCGCGGCAGATCACGCCGGGATTTCCTGAAGAAAACCGGAGCCGCCTTCGGCTTCACGGTCATGCCTTCCTACCTCGCGCTGGGTCGTGCCGACGCCGCGGGCAACGTGCCTCCGAGCCAGCGGATCAACCTCGCCTGCATCGGTGTCGGCGGCCGTGGCAACGCGGTGATCCCAGGAATCTGCGCGAAAGGAAACGCGAAGCCGGTCGCCTTCGCCGATGTCGATCTCAGCCCCGGTCGCATCGGGAAGAATCTCAAGAAATTCCCCGATGTGAAGCAGTTTCAGGACTTCCGCGTGATGTTCGATGAAATGGGCGACGACATCGACGCGGTCAGCGTGGCGACACCCGACCACACCCATTTCACCGCCACCTTGGAAGCGATGCGCCGCGGCAAGCACGTCTATGTCGAAAAGCCGCTGACCCATAGTTTCAAAGAAGCGGAGATGTTGATGCGGGCGGAGAAAAAATACGGGGTCGTCACCCAGATGGGCAACCAGGGGCACACCTCGGCGGGTTCGGAACAATTCAAGCATCTTGTCGAGAGAGGAATCGTCAGCGACATCGTCAAGATCGACGCCTGGAAATCCCCGAGCCTCTGGTTCATGGATCCGAAAAAACGCATCAACGCCTATCCGAAGGCGGAACCCGTGCCGGACTCGCTCGACTACGATCTCTGGTGCGGACCTGCCGAGATGAAACCCTTCAGCCACCTCTACCACCCTTTCGATTGGCGGGCGTTCTATCTCTACGGAAACGGCATGCTCGGCGACTGGGGCGCGCACCTGATTGATTTCCCCCACGACTGGCTGAAGCTCGGCCTGCCGACGAAACTCAAAGCCCTGAAAATGACCGATCACAACAATGTGATCTTCCCTCTCGTTTCCCGGCTATCGATGGAATTTCCCGCACGCGGCGGAAATCTCCCCGCCTGCGAGCTGCTTTGGCACGATGGCGAGGGTTTTGAACCGGAGCTCGATGAGAAATACTGGCAGGAGGATGGCTCTGGCAAAAAGACCAGGCCGAAGCTGGGTGGGGCGGGAACCCTGCTGCACCGGAAGGAGGGAGATTACGTCATACAACGTGGATCCCACGGCAGCACGTCGAGTATTTTGCCAAATGCGGAGATGAGAGAGTTCGGCGCCGATATGGACGCGAAAGAACCGGAATTCGACCACATGGAAAGCTTTACCCAAGCCTGCATGGGCAATGGCAAAACCCAGTCGCCATTCAGCGTGGGCGGAGAGGTGACCCAGGTGCTGTTGCTTGGCGTGGTTTGCCAGTATCTGAATGCGGAACTCGAGTTCGATCCGGAAACCAAGCGTTTCAAGAACAACGACCTGGCGAACGCGATTCTCGACGGCCCACCACCACGCAAAGGCTGGGAAGGCTTTTACAGCGCCGTTTGACCCGGGTCGACACGGGCATTGACCGGAGACATGAAAAAAGGGCGGACGCCTCCGGGAGGCGCCCGCCTGAGATCGATCAGTTGGTTTCAGTTATTGCGCACGATAGACGCGCACGTGATCGACCAGGACGCGGGACATTTCCCGCACCGTCTTGTTGTTGTTCGGATCATCCACGGAAGGCCCGGTGACCCGGCCGTCCTGCATGCCTTCCCACCAGCCGTTTTTGCTGAATTCCATGGTCAGCATCATCATCATGTCCACGGGATCCGAGGGCACGTGATCGTTGAACGTGTAGTAGAGCTGGCCGTCCACATAGCATTTCATCGAAGTCGTGCTCCATTCGATTCCATAGATGTGATAGTTCGAGTCATCCACATTGACATAATTCAGTGAATTAAGCAGAGGATCCGTGCGACCTTTCTCGAACATTTGGGACAGCGTCCCTGCCGGCACCGTTTCCGTCCCCAGTCTCCAGTGGTTCGCGACGTTGAAGCTTTGCCTTCCCCAGTCGATCTGACCCTTCACGATCTCGACTACGTCCACCTCGGTGCCATCCACCGGGTTGTTGTTGTAGGCACGTGTCTGGGTATGCAGCCAGAACGCGAACCATGTGGAGTATCCCTTGTGTTGGTCGGTCCGGACCTTCGCCGAAATATAGAGCGGCCCGTTCTTCGGACTCACGAACCGTCCTTCCCACTTCACACCGTTCGGTTCCGTATTATCCCAGTGGTCCGGCCATCCGGTCTGCAGGTAGGCGGTCTCGACCTTGTAGCCGTTCGCATTCTGGGGTGCTGACTTATCGACGATCGCACGGATCACCAGCTGCCCCTGACCATTCAGCCAATGGTTCCCTGTCTCGGTGCTGTAGTATTGCGGCAGCTCCGTCTTATTGACCAAGCCCTTCTCTCCGGTGTAATGACTCCCTCCGGGAAAATATTCGTGAGGCCCCCATCCGAGCATCGGATACCAGCCCACCACCGGGCCGCTGCCCGAGAATTCGCTCGAGGAATTCGTATCCAATACCCACTGCTTAGAAGGCGGTGGCTGGGGAAGCCACTCGTTGCTTCCGCCGCTAATGGTCGCAGTGACATCATCGATGAGCATGGGAATGGATTTGTCCGGACCAGCCACGCATACGGAGAGGTGCTGGAGCGTGCCGGTCCATCCGGCCGTCCACGATCCCTGGAGCTTTTGCCAGCTCCAGCCGTTGGTGCCTTTCGTCGCGACGGTACTCCAGTGCCACCCGGTATCATCTTTCGAGAGAACCAGGATTTTTGAGAGCGCGCTGTCCGATCCGTTTTTCAACTTCACCCATGCCGCGACGTTGAGGACCTGGCCTTTGCTGATCTGACCCTGGATGCTCTGGCGCACACCGTAATAATCGTGACTACGGTTTCTGATATGGATACTCCGGCTGCCGGTATGTCCCTGCCATTCGAGGGAGCCGGTGGAGCCATGCGGGATCCACGGAGCCACGCTGCTGGTGTATTCCTCGAAGCCGGTGTTCCCCAGGATTTGCTGGCCGGGGCTGCTTTGCGCACCTGCCAGCAGCAGGAACGCCGAGGTGGCGAATAGATGTTTCATATCTGGTTTTTTCATTGTCGGTTTTTTTTCGAATCATCGTTCTCACGATTGAAACATTCGTATTTATCCCGTGATAAACGGTCAAATTAAAAGGGCTCGGTTCCTATTCGCAACAAAACCCGACCCCTCCTTCTCATGCCGCTTGAAAAACTCCGGAACCCGTGCGGACCCGCCCTATGAATCCGACGACGATAATTTTTGTTTTCCCTGCGGAGGTGTGTTAGAAACCAATGCTTATGAAAAATACCGAAAATACTTACGACCGCCTGCTGATTCTGACGGACTTGGGAATGGTGAGGGTGCTGAATTTCAAGAAGGCGGGCGATGATCCCCGCAATCTAGCCCATTTGGTAGAGCTGTCTGAAAACGAGTTAGGACCTCCGAGGGGTGCTGTCACAACAGACAGTCCCGGCAAATTCAACCGTGGATTCGCTGCCGGAAACGGTGAGGCGATGTCCCACGCGGAAACGAAACTAGACATTGAGGTGGAGAAACGCGCGATTGCCCAGGTAGCCAAGGAAATTTGCGGCATCGTCGCGAAACTGAGCTGCAACAGCATCACTCTGGCCGCTCCCCAGGAACATCTCAAGCGTCTTGAAGCCGAGATGAATGCGGATTGCCGCGAGAAAATCGGCGAATCCATCGGCGTTGATCTGACAAAGACCAGTTTGAAGGATCTGGAGAAACGGTTCCTCTAGGTGCCCCTACCGTTCATGACTTGCGGCGGGCAAGCAAGAGGCAATGCCTCGATCGCTTCGCTCGTTCGTGAGTTTTGGAGACGAATTCCTCCACGTTGAAGCCGGCTTTCAGCAATAGCTTCTTGAACTTCGGAGCTGGCTCCGAAAGCCAGTAAGCGACGCATCCCTGCGGGGTGATCACCTGACGGAGCTTTTCTAAGAAGCCGGGTGAATACAGGCGGGAGTTTCCCGAGGTGATCAGATCGTCCGGGGTGTTGTCTATATCGAGAAGCAGCGCGTCGTAGGATCCCGGTTTCTTTTTGGAAACGATGTCGAACAAGTCGCCCTGGATGATAACGGTGCGCGGATCCTCCAGGAGCGGACCGTTGAATTCCACAAGATGCGTTCGGTTCCACTCGATTAGCGGAGGCATCAGCTCCGCGACATCCACCGTCGCCGGGCTACCCACCAACTCGAGAGTTCTTTTGAGCGTGAAACCCAGTCCCAATCCTCCGATCAGGATCTTCGGATGCGCCGGACGCGACGCTTTTCCCTCCAGCAGCAACTGGCAGCCGATGTCAGCGAGTTGCTGTTCGGAAAAGGTCAGTGCCGTACTCATCAACTCGTATCCGTTGTATTTCAGGTAGATTTTCCCGTCATGTTTATGAAGTGAGTAATGGGTGCCATCCGGCATCGTGGATTCGGCGATTTGAACGTATGGCTTCATGCCGGGGAATCTTACCATCTGGCCCTGACGGACAAGGTTTTTCGCAGCTTGTTACGCAGGTGGGTTCCGCCGATCGCTCATCCCGCCACAAAGTCCTTCGCGATCTCTGAAAATATCGCGAAAGACTCGCGGCGGGCCGATTGATCGTAAATCTGGCCAGCGGCAATAACTTCATCCGCACCAGTGACGTGCAGGAGTGACTCCAGACCGCGGGTCACGTCTTCCCTCGAGCCAACCAGCGAGCAGCTCATCATCTTGTCGAGCTGCGCCACTTCCGCTCTCGTCATCGAAAGCTTCTCCGGGTCGACCGGAGGTTTCAATTTCCCCCGGTTTCCTCTGATCATCCCTAGAAACTGTTGTCGTAGGGAAGTGAAGAGCCGGTGCCCTCCGGCATCCGTTCCGGCGGCGAACACATTTGCCGCGACGATCACGTGCGGCTCGGGGTTTTCCACGGAGGGCTGGTACGTTTCACGATAAAGCCTGAGCGCCTCCAGCAGGTATTGCGGTGCGAAATGCGAAGCGAAGGCAAAAGGCAATCCCAGTTTCGCTGCAAGCCTGGCGCTGAAATCGCTGGAACCCAGCAGATACAGAGGTACGCGGGCACCCATCCCAGGGACCGCCGTGACTCCCGTGGTGCCGGGTCCGTTTCCAAAATAACTTTGCAATTCAAGCACGTCTTGAGGAAAGGTGTCCCCTCCGTTGCCCAGTCCTCGTCTCAACGCCGCAGCCGTCTTGGGATCGCCTCCGGGCGCGCGTCCCAGTCCCAGATCGATTCTTCCCGGATACATGGCGGCGAGAGTCCCGAATTGTTCTGCGATCGCCAGCGGTGCGTGATTGGGCAGCATGACTCCTCCCGGCTCACCCGTATCGTTTTCGTCCCGCCCGCGATGTGGCCGACGACTACCGAGGTAGCCGCACTTGCGATGCCAATCATGTTATGGTGCTCCGCTAGCCAGTAACGGTGATACCCCTGGGACTCCGCGGATTTCGCCAGCTCCAGAGCGTTCGAAAATGCTTGGGATTCGTCCCCGCCTTCGAGAACGGGAGCCAGATCCAACACCGAATATTTCCTCATGGGCAATCCTAGTGCCGCTCTCACGTCACGCAAGAGAAGCGCGATGTAAGATATCAGTAGTGATTGGCATTCCGCATTCGTTGAAAATCGCTTGACCCAACGGATTCCCCGGCTAGCGTGCCTCCGTCTCGACCTGAGAAGGATGATGGAACCGTTCAATCCCATCTCCAGGGTCTCCTTAGGCTTCCGCGCGGGCTTTTCTCTACGCAACTCTACGCAACTCTACGCAACTCTACGCAAAATCCCACGCTTATGCCCGCCCCCCGGTCTGGGTATTGCACTTTCCCTACCACCCTCATGCTCCCAAAGATCAATCGCATCGCCACTTCCGCGCTCATATTCGCAAGCAATTCCGCGTGGGCCTCGGTCGTTATCACCGGCGACCCTACGACCACATCGGGATTGAATCTTACCAGAATCGGCAATTCGCAGGACCCCTCGATCAAGGCCGATAATTCAAGCAGCGGATTCAACTACGATCTCTACATCGGTAGATACACCGTGACTGCGGGAGATACCGTCATGGGAACGAAAATCGTGGGAAACACCGGGCAAGGAGCCACCGGAGGAGCGTTCTCCGCTGGTTCGGAAGTTCTGATGATCGGCTGGAAAGCCACGACCCCGACGGTGGGTGGATCGGACAGGGCTATCAGTGACGGCTTCCTGAAATTCGATGCCAATCTCAACGGAGGCTATCGACCGGCTTCTGATCCGGGCGGACTCAGCACCAGTTTCTCGAATTCGGATCCCGGCGATTTCCAGCTGCAAACTTCCCGTAATGGCAGCGAGTTTCGCGTGAGTAGCTTCCGTTTCTATGAAAGCGCGACGAATCCATCCACCTACCCGCTTCAGTCCGGTGTTGCCGCCGGAGGCACCTTTACGGTCCCCTTGGCGGACCTGGCTTTCCGAAGCTTCGGTGTCAATGCGGCAGCTTCAGGAAGACCCTTGGAACTATCCTCCCAACTTTTCCTTTTGAATATCACCACGCTCAACAGCCAGTCGTTCGGAGGAACGGATGTCAACGACTTCGGATCGACCCTCAATTTCTACATGCAGCAGGGAAACGGACAGGGCAAAACCGGAATCGTTGTTACCAATCTGGCGATTCCCGAACCATCGGCAGCGATTCTGGTGGGACTCAGCCTGCTCGCATTGCTCCGTCGCAAGCGATCATAACAAACGAACTATGAAGGAGTTGGTTCGAGTTCGATTCCTAAATGATTCCTTGCCGAAAATTTTCTTTACTTTTTCCGAAATTCGTAGGAAAACCTTCTCCACATGCGCCCCCCATTGACTGCCCCCTTGGTTTTTTGCGTTTCGATATCCGCAGGATCTCTCGCCTACTCGCAGAGTCTTGCGGTAACCAGCACGATCTCGCAAACAGTGGATACTTCCCCTGCGGGAACCGCCGCGATTCCGGGTTCCGGCACGAAGTCCAATACCGCGACATGGAGTGCGGGGGAAGTGGGACGCTTCATTCTCAAATCCACCGGCGGCGAAACTTATGGCATGATCGTTTCTGCGACCAGTCCGACAGGCGTGCTGAGTGCGGGAACGGATTCCCTCATGGTGGCTCGCACTGTGAACAGCCAAGGCCTCACTGACAACGGGACCGTTTCGGTCTATGTCAATCCCGGTGCGAGTTCGACCACACCAGGCAACTGGTCACTTGATCTGAAATTCGCCTTTTTCAACGAGACTTTCACCTCGTCGAAAAACCTGAACCTTCAGCTTACTTCGCTCGATATCGACTTCGACCAGAGATACTACACACAGGACGCTGATTTCAATTCGAACTTTCTCTACGCAGGCAGCAAGATCACCGCTGCTCCTGCTGTCGCAGGCTTCACCGGCCATACCGCGAGCGGAAATTCCCAGTTCAACGACGCGACGCACGCAGTCTCTTCCAACAGCAAGTTTCAGTCGGAGTTCGATATCCGTGTCGCTCACGACAACGTCGCGCTGTTCATGTTCGAATTCCGCAACCCGAGTAGTATCGTCCCTGAACCAAGCTGCCTGCTCCTGTCGGGAATCGGCTCTCTGATGCTGTTCCGGCGCAGGCGCTAACCGACTTTTTCCGTCATGAACGCGGTATGTCCGCGAGTCTCGAAGGGTCGGGGAAATCCTGGCACAGTCCGTTCAAGTCTACGGCTATCCGCCTCCGGGAAGCTTGATTGGAACTCCGCCCGCAGCACACTCTCGGAGTGAGATACGGACCGGCCGCCTACCGCTGGCGCAGTAGACGGATCCAGCCCGTCACTTGGCGGGAACTCGGGTTTTAGCGGGGGCATAACCGGGGGCTTGCACGGAGATTTCCCATGCGCCACCAGGTTGCACCTCATACTTCGGAGCGAGTTCCAAAGTTCCCTCGAGCTTGCCTTTGGTTTCGCTGATGCCATCGGAAAGGCCGAGAATCGCTGTCACCAGCTTATCGGCGTCTTCCTGTTTCAAGGCGATCTGCGGAGGCATGGGGACCTCGCCCCAGACACCGGCTCCACCGGTCTTGAGCTTGTTGTGGAGATATTCTCCTGCGTTCTGCTGGTTCCTGTATTTCAGGGAAACATCCAGATAAGCGGGGCCGACCGATGTCACTCCGACCTGATGGCAAGCGAAGCACTGGTTTGCTTTGGCGAGCTCCGCGACATCCGTGCTGAATTGCGCACCACCGGCATCGTGACCGGTGGGGGCGATGTAGCGGGCACGGACGGTGATCAGAGTCGGATCCGGTGCCTCATCGGCGGAAATCCTGAATTTCAGCGACTCGCCGAAGCCCAGTCTATCCGGGGCGTTCTGCAAATCGAGAGCAAGCGGCGGAAGGTCTTTGGAATGATCGAGGATGATGCGCGCGATGCCACGCGCTCCTTTGTCATCTCTGGCTACCGCGCGGATTTCCTGGAATTCCCCGGCGGGAAGGGTCGCGGTCGAGCCACTGCCAAGCTCGCGCTCCGTGACACCCTCGGTCACATACCAGGTGACGGTGATTTTCCCGTTTTCCGGATCGTTCGCTTTATCCACCGAGTATGAGTTCGCGACACCGTCAGTAGGTTTGATGCTGATCGTAGGGGCTTTGTTGCCATCGTCCGGACGCAGGCGGGAAACGGAGCCGTTGGTATTGAACCACCAGTCCGAGCCGTATTCGAGCAGGACGAGAGAACCTTCCCCATCCATCTCCAGATCCATCGGGTGGACGAGCTTGTCGATGAGGACCGTGAGTTCTTCCAGGTCCTCTTTCGCATCAAGCTTCGCTTTGAAAATTTTCCCGCGCATCCACTCGTAGCTGAGCAGGGTGCGGTCATCGGATTTGGCGAGCACGTTGTACTTCCTACCGGGATCATAGTAGAAAACAGGGCCTGCCATGGCGTTGCGCCCTCCCTCCCCCATGACGGGGAATTCCTCGCTCTTCTTATACGGGTAGTAGATGAGCGCGGGATTCGCCGGTGGCAACGTGCGGAGACCCGTGTTGCGCTGGCCGGGATTCTCCGGTGTCCCGGGGTCAGTCATCTTGCCGAGGCTGTTGTCGGCGAAATTCCGTATCGGATACGGTTTGTTGTCCGCGATCACGAACGGCCAACCGTAGTTACCGGCCTTTTTCGCCTGATTCACCTCGTCGTGTCCGCGCGGCCCCTTGTCAGAGGCATCGCCGGCATCGGGACCGACTTCGCCCCAGTAGAGGGTCCTTGTTTTCGGGTCGATGGAGATGCGGAAAGGATTGCGGCAACCCATCACGAAAATCTCGGGCCGGGTTTTATCCGTGCCTTCTTTGAAAAGATTTCCCTCGGGGATTTCGTAACCGGTTTCGGTGGGGCGGATACGAAGGATCTTCCCGCGCAGGTCGTTGGTATTTCCCGCGGAGCGCTGGGCATCGCGCTCGGTGCGGCCGTCGCGGTCGTCGATAGGAGCATATCCATCGCTCTCGAAGGGGTTGGTGTTGTCACCGACGGAAAGGTAGAGAAGTCCGTCCGGTCCGAATTCGACCGACCCGCCGTGATGGCAGACCTTGTTGTCGCGCTCCAGGGGGATATCGATGAGTTTCAGCTCGGAGGCGGGATCGAGTTTCCCGTCCTTCAGGGTGAAACGTGAGAGACGGTCGACCAATACGTCCGGGGCGCTGTAGAAGATGTACATGCGCTGGTTGTTGGCGAAATCCGGATCGAGCGCGATGCCTTGGAGACCATCCTCGCGGGCATACACGCTGTCACGATTCGTGATTTTCAAGTGCTCCACGGCGATCTGGCCGATTTCAAACATGGCTCCCGTTTCAGGGTTGATCCTCAACAAGCGTCCTTCGCGCTCGGTGACGAAGTAAGTGCCGTCCGGTGCGATGGCGATTTCCATAGGATCCTCCAATCCGGTGACGATGGTGTCTTTGACAAGAGGCGCGGCGGTGGCCGCCGTGGCGAGAACAAGGGTGAGAGCTGGGATTCGGTTCATGGGTCAGGTGGGGGGGAACTTGAACTTCCGTGCAAAGAAACGCAATCCGAGTTTTCGGACCACCCCTGTTCCAGCCGCTCCGAGAGGAATCCCAGCCCCGGAAGACTCTCCGCGCATCTAAACCGCTCGACAGCCCGCCGTGTCGAATCCACCCTTCGCGCGCCGCTTATGACGACCCTCCACCGCTGGCTGATACCCGCCCTGCTCACCCTCTGCGGGTTTCTGGTCGCTTGTCTGCTCGTCCCCTTGGAAACGGCAGCCGTGGCGGATCAGTTCAGCGGCTTCCCGGATTCCCATATCTGCACCCATCGGCTGCGTCCGGTCATTCTCGGCGCGGTCTGCTTCATGCCCGCCATCGCGGCATTCGCCTACACGCTCGGCACCACGTTCGACCGCTACCTCGCCCGCCAGTTTCTCTCCATATTCGGCATCTGCCTCGGTGCGCTCTTCGCTCTTTGGCTGCTTCTCGATCTGAACGACAATTTCGGCGATTTCAAAGGCGCGGAGCAACTCCTGAAATCCGTCGTCCTCTTCTATATCTACCGGACTCCGGCCATCCTGATCGTCATTCTTCCCTACTCCCTTCTGCTCGCGCTGATCTACGGGCTGGGAAAATTTTCGAAAAGCAACGAGATCATCGCCATCATCCAGAGTGGCACCGGCATCCTCCGCGTCTCCGCACCGCTCATTTTCGCGGGGATCTGGTGCAGCGCATTGCTTCTGGGGCTGAATTACCATTGGGCGCCACACGCTGAGGGCATGCGTGAGGAACTCATCGCGGAGGCGAAGGGCCAACCTGTCATCGAAGCTTCCAACGTGCTTTTCCGGGATTCCGCCTCCGGCCGGCTCTGGATGGTTGGCGCGTTCCCTATCAACTACCAGAGAGGCGAACCGCTCCAGAATGTGGAAATCACAACCATGCGCCCGGATCAGACGATCAAGACCCGGATGACCGCGGCACAGGCCGCCTACAACCGGAAGAAGCGGACGTGGACCTTCGAGAGGCCCATGATCGCGAGGTTCACCGAAGGAGATTCCCCTTCCTTCGAGCGCATGGAAACGGATCTGGTCCGGAAAACCTGGAAGGAAACGCCCTCCCAGATCATCAAGCCCGGCCTCGCCGTTGAATATCTCGGCATCCCGGAGCTCACCACCTGGCTCGCCTCACCCCTCGCCAGACAGGCAACCTCGAACACCCCCGCCTACCTCACCCACTGGCATTACCGCTGGGCGCTGCCGATCACATGCCTCGTCACCGTGCTGCTCGCCGCACCACTTTCCATCCACTTCGCCCGGCGCGGCGCGGGCAGTGGCATCTTCGTCGCTGTCGTGCTGTCCGTGCTGATGATCTTCGTTTCCTCCATCACCCTCGCTCTCGGAGAGGCTTCCATCCTTTCCCCATGGCTCGCAGCATGGACTCCGAACATCGTTTTCACACTCATCGGCCTCTGGCTCTACCACCGCCGCATCACCGGGCGCCCCATCTACCAGACCGTCCGCAAGCTCGTCACCCTCAGCAACTGACCCCCATGGCATTCAACGAAACCTGGCACGTCCGGAACCGCAGCCGCCAGTGCGCCGCCACCGGTGTTCCTTTCACCGAGGGGCAACCCATCGTCACCGCGCTTTTCCCCGATCCCGAATCCGGCGGCTATCTCCGTAAGGATTTCACCCAGGACGCATGGAAAACCATCGAAACCGAGCCGGTCGAGGGTGAAATCCCCTTTTCCCACTGGCGCACGGAATTCGCCCCCACGCCTGTCAACGAGACCGTCCCGCCTGTCACGAAACAGACTGCCGAGGACCTGCTCCGTACCCTTGTGGAAGAGGACCAGGACCACACGGAAAACACCCGCTATATCCTCGCCATCATGCTGGAGCGCCAGAAACTCCTCCGGGAAACCGACAACCAACCAACCACCGGCGGCATCCTGCGCATCTACGAGCACCGCAAAACCGGTGAAGTCTACATCGTGAAGGACCCGAACATCCCTCTCAGCGAAGTCGAGAAAATCCAGAACGAAGTCATCGAACTCCTCTCTCCGAAACCGATCCAGGAACCTGAGAAGATCCACGTAGCGCCCGAGGAAATAGCCGGAACGCCCGGGAATCCCGAGCCGGCGCCGGTGGAAACAGCTCCCGGTGCTGGGGAACCCTCCCGGCATACGGAGCCCGATTCGGAAAAGTCCGCCCAAGCGGAACCTTAGAGTCGGCTTTCTCCCTGGCACTCAAAATGAGCATTGCCACCTCCCGCCCCTTCAGCCATTAAATCCGTCATGAAACATTTCTTCCGGAAAGCCGTCCGCAATTTCCTGGGTTTCGCAGTGGCGCTCGCCCTGCCAGCCTGCCTTCAGAACGAAACGACCCTCACCCTCGAAAAAGACGGCAGTGGCACCATCGTCGAGGAAACCATGCTCGGCGCGCAGATGATGGAGATGATGACCCAGTTCGCCCAACCCGGCATGCCGGATCCGATCGAAGAAATGTTCTCCAAGCAGAAAGCGAAGGACAAAGCCGCGGAGCTTGGCGAGGGAGTCGAGTTCGTGAAAATCGAGATGCTCGACAAGGACGGTCGCCGCGGCGCGCGCATGCATTACAAGTTCGCAGATATCAACACTCTCTCCCTCAACCCCGGCGACGCGGTAGGCGACATGAACCAGCAGGCACCTGGCGCTCCGAAGCCGGAAAAGAAGGCCGAGGACAATGTCAGATTCGAGTATGCGGGTGGGAAACTGAAAATCACCACCCCTGCGACAGACTACAAGGACATGGACATGTCCGATGAGAACGCAGAGAACCCGCAGATGGAGGAGATGATGACCACGATGCTCGCCGACATGCGTATCCGGATGAAGCTCGTCATCGCGCCCGGCATCGAAGCAACCACCGCCTCCCACGTGGAAGGTGACACCATCACCCTTTTCGATGTCAAAGTCGGTGAGATGATCTCCCAGAAAGACCAGCTCAAAAAGATCGCCGAAACCGCGAAAACCGACAAGGAAGCCGCCAAGACCGAATTCGGAAAGCTCGATGGTGTGAAAGTGGAAACCAAAGAATCCGTCGAAGTCACTGTAAAATAAGATCGGGTGACCGCCCTCTACGCAATACTGGGATTGGTGCTGCTTCTCGCTGTCTGGGCGGTGCTGGTTTTCAACGGCCTCATCGCCCGCAGGAACCGGATGCGGGAAGGTTGGAGCGGAATCGAGGTGCAGCTGAAGCGCAGGCACGATCTGATCCCCGGCCTGGTGAGCGCGGTGTCCGCCTACGGCCATCATGAGAAATCCACGCTGGAAAGCGTGATGGAAAAACGGTCGGGAGCGCTGGCTGCGGAAGGTGCCGGGCAGACGGCGGATGCGGAGCGTGGACTTGGTGAGAAGGTCGGCGGTCTGGTGGCCGTGGCGGAAAATTATCCGGATATCAGAGCGGATGCGGTTTTCCGGAACCTGATGACGGAACTGGTGGAGACGGAGGACGAACTGCAGTACGCCCGGCGCTACTACAACGGCGCCGTGCGCGAGCTCAACAATGCTGCGGGCGTCTTCCCGGCGAATCTGGTGGCAGGCATGTTCGGCTTCACCGAGGGGGAATTTTTCGAAGTGGAAAAAGCGGTCGAGCGGCAGGCACCGATGGTTTCACTTGGCGCGGGCAAGACGGACTGAGATTGTCTCACCCACCCCATGAGAATACTCCTCTTCCTTTTCCTGACTCTGCTCTGTGCCTCGGCGCAGGAGCGCATCCTCAGCTACGACAGCGAGATCCGCGTGGGCAAGGACGGTTTTCTCGATGTGGTGGAAACCATCCGGGTGAACGTGGAAGGTGATGAGATCCGGCGTGGGATTTACCGGGATTTCCCGCAGAACTATGTGACGAACTGGGGCCTGAGACAGTGGCGACCCTTCGAGGTCACGGAAGTCATGCGCAACGGGGCTCCGGAACCTTTTGAACTCGAAAGAATGGTGAACGGCACGCGGGTCAGGATAGGCTCCGCGGATGTGCTTCTTGAAACTGGCAGCGAGCAGGAATACACCATCGCCTACCGGACCGGGCGGCAGTTGCTGTCCGATGAACAAGGGGACGAGCTTTACTGGAACGTAACGGGAAATTTCTGGAATTTCCCCATCGACGAGGCCCGCGCCAAGGTGATTCTGCCGAAGGGAATCCCGGTCACCCTGGCGGAAGCCTATACCGGGCCTTCCGGTTCCGAGGACAGGAACTATGAGAAAACGGACGAACCGTATGGCGTGTCGTTCCGGACGACTTCGTCTCTCGGAAAAGGAGAGGGACTCACTGTCGTCGTGCGCTGGGAGCCGGGGAAACTGGACGCGCCGGCGTACGAAACACCACCCGTATGGAAGGGCAATATCCCCGTACTGCTGGGGTTGGCGCTGGTGGTGACGGGACTGCTGGCGTTCACGGCACTGTGGTTCATGGTCGGGCGCGATCCGGCACGGGGCGTGATCGTACCCGGGTGGGAGCCGCCGGTCGGATTTTCCGCGGCCGCGGTGCGCTACCTGCGAAACATGAAGTTTGATGACACTTGCTTCACGACGGCGGTGATTTCACTGGCCTCGAAGGGATTTCTCAAAATCGTCGAGACAAAGTCGGACGCCTACAAGGTGGTCAGGAAGGAAGGCGGGGAAAGCATGGCCCCGGAAGAGGATTCCCTTTTCCGGAGTCTTTTCGCGAAAGGAGGAAGCCTCAAGCTGGAGCAGACGAACCATGCCCGGATCGGCGAGGCGAAGCTGAAGCTGGCGACGGCTTTGCACGACAACCTGAGTGGCAGATATTTCCATAACAATACCGGCCAATGGATGATTGGGCTGATGCTCTGCATCGGCGGACTGGCGATCATGACCCAAGCTGCGGAGGATACGATGGCGACGATCCTGATGATGCTTTTCGCGTTTGTCATGGGCATTTGGATCGCGGTGCTGCTGGAGGGAATGCGAAGAGGTGGCTCAAAGGTCTCGGGCTGCCTGATTCTGACCATACCCGGCGTGCTGGCGGGATTCGTCCTGCTCGTGATCGGAGATTTCGCAGGCATCTGGTTCGCATTTGCTACGCTCCTGGTATCAGTCGCCGCCCCCCTGTTTCATGCTCTCATGAAAGCACCCACGAAGGCGGGTCGAGCTGCCCTGGATACCATCGCGGGATTCCGCGAGTACCTCTCCGTCGCGGAGGAAGACAGGCTGAACCTGGAGAATCCGCCGGAGAGGACACCGGAGCTGTTCGAACGTTTCCTACCCTACGCGCTGGCTCTGGAAGTGGAGCAAGCGTGGTCTGAGAAATTCGATGCCGTTCTGGCCGCTGCCGGGAGGGCGAACGGGGATCAGGACTATACGCCAAGCTTTTACACCGGCGGTAGCTCGGGCTTCGGGAACGCGCTCACCGGAGCGGGTATCGGGGCGGCGGTCGGCGGGGCGCTGGCCACATCATCGGTCGCTCCGAGTTCCAGCGGATCGAGTGGCGGCAGCAGTGGTGGCGGATCCTCCGGAGGCGGCGGTGGGGGCGGCGGCGGCGGCGGCTGGTGATCCTGGTAATGCCGTCACTGCCCGGGCATTGACCTGCGATATCGCCGGAGTCCACATCCCGCCCAAGCCTCGGACGGACGATTCCCGCTATCCTTCGGGATCGAACGGAACTTCTGACACAGCGCCGGGCCGGAACCCGAGACATTTCATCCGTTAAAATTTTCGACAAACCGGGCAAGGCGGGAGATACCCGGCGCACGTTCCCATGAAAGTCACCACAACGCTCGCAAGCTCCCACACTCCCGATGGCGAACCTCTCATCCTCCTAGAGCACGATGGGAATCATTTCATGAAAGTCGGCGGGGTGCCGCTCATGAGTACCACCGCCCCCTCGTCCGAGCAGCAGATGGCGGATCTCGCGTGCCTCGATATGCCGCCGAAGCCACGCGTCCTCATCGGCGGACTCGGGTTCGGATTCACCCTGCGCCGTGTGCTGGAACTTTGCCCACCGGACGCCATCGTCGATGTCGCTGAGCTGCTGCAGGTGGTGGTTGATTGGAATCGAGAGTTTCTCACCGGAGTGAACGGCCTGCTCGTAGATGACCCGCGCGTCCGCATCCACATCCGCGATGTGGCGGGCCTGATCGATCGCGCCGGGGAAACCCGCTATGACGCGATCCTCCTCGATGTGGACAACAGCCCGGATCCTCTCGTCCAGAAAGGCAACGCCCGACTTTACGACACCGGCGGCATCAAGCGCGCGAAGGCCGCTCTCCGCCCCGGGGGCAGGGTGGTCTATTGGTCCGCCAACCAAGACAAAAGCTTCGCGCGTTCGTTGGAAAAAGTTTTCAAAAACGTCGAATGTATCGGTGCGAAAGCCTACCCGAAGGCGAAACGTTTCACCCATACCCTGTTCGTCGCGCAGCGGGATTGATTTCGTCGTGAGACTTTCGGTTTCCCTCCGGACTATTTCTCACTGAGCAGGTTCTCCTCACCGGATTCCTTCGCCTCCTCCCTGATCTGATTGTCGATAGTATCGTCGGGAGAAATGTCTCCGTGTTCCACAGCTCTGCTCGCGGGCCGTGGTCCCGTCTTTTTCTCCGTGGCGGTTTCGGTAGGAGAAGCCGGTCCTTCCCGGAGATGCACGCGGTAAATCGGCTCCGGCATCTCGATGCCAGCTTCGTCGAACGCTTCTTTCACAAGGCGGATCGATTCGCTCTTGGATTTCAGGAAATCGTGATCGGTCTGGTTGATCCAGGCGAAGAGACGGATCATGACGGAGCTATCGCCCAAGCTGTCCACGATGACCATTGGAGCGGGTTCGGTGAGCACGGCGGGGTTCTCTTTCAAGTTGTCCATCGCGATACGCTTGACCTCCGCGAGATCGAAATCCGTGGAGACACCTACGTAGAAATCGAACCGCCGGAGTGGGTTGCGCGTGTAGTTCAGCAACACGGAATTCATCACCACCCCGTTGGGGATCCGCAGGTGATTGCCATCGAGGGTGACCAGCACCGTATCGCGGGCGGTAAGCAGCGCAACCTTCCCGATCTTCCCGTCGATCTCCACCGCATCGCCGATTTCAAAAGGGTTGCGAGTGCTCAGCAGGACTCCCGCGAGATAGTTTTCCACGATATTCTTGAAAGCGAAACCCAGTGCGATCCCCGCCAGTCCGGCCGCCCCGGCAATCGCCCCGACGATCGCGGTGGCGTCGAGCAACTCCAAGGCGATAAGGATGGCGACGAGAAAAATAGCGAGCCTTGTCACCCGCAGGGCGAGCTGCTTTCCCAGAGACGAAAAATGAAGTCTGTCGATCCAGCCACGGTTTTTCTTGAGTAGATTGGAAATCAGTTGGGCGACGATCAGGATCAGGATCGCCGTGCCGATCAGCGGGAGCTTCACGATGAGGGTCCGGCCCATGTCCCTGAGCTTTTCATAGGCGGGTGCGAACTGGCTGGTGATTTCCTCCGGTTCCTTCAGCCGGTCGAGAGTGAGGACCACACCGTCGGTGCGCGATGCCAGGGAGACCGCGTCTTTGCGTATCTTGTCGCTCGGGATTCCACCGGAGAGTTTCACGACACCGGATTGCACGGTGATCTCCACCGATTCGAATCCTCCGACCGCCGCATAGATCTCACGGATGCGTGTCTTGATCGCCTCATCGTCCGTGATGTCGTTCACCTCGATGGGCGTGGCACTCTCCGTTCCCGTTTCTTCTGCGGGGAGCGGCACGAAAAGCAGCAACCAGATAGCTGCGAGCGGAAAGCGGAACATGCGACAAGGATGGAAGCGGGTGGCGGATGACGCAATCCCGAACGGGCGGGAATCCTTCCGGTTCCATCCCGCCTTTGAAATCGGAGGAAATGGCAAGTCCTGCTCTTACTCCGGAATTTTTCCTTTCCGCCCCCTCCCCCCCGGTCGAATGTGGACGGATATGAAACTCAAATTCTGTGGAGCCGCCGGCACCACCACCGGCTCGCAGCATCTTCTCGAAATCAACGGCAAACGCATCCTGCTGGACTGCGGACTCTACCAGGGCCGCCGCAAGGACGCCTACGAGATCAACTGTTGCTTCCCCCACTACGATCCCTCGACCGTGGATGTCGTGGTCCTCTCCCACGCGCATATCGACCACAGTGGCAACCTCCCGAATCTCTCCACCAAAGGCTTTACCGGCACCATCTATTCCACCCACGCCACACGCGATCTTTGCCAGATCATGCTGCGCGATTCCGCGCGTATCCAGGAGCACGATATCCGCTGGCTCAACAAGCGCCGGAAGCGCAAGAATCTCGAGGAAGTCGAGCCTCTCTACACCGAGCAGGACGCGGAAAAATGCCTCCGCCAGTTCGTCACCCTCGGCTACGACAGGCCCATCCACATTTCCGACGGAGTCCAGCTCACTTTCGTCGATGCTGGGCACATCCTCGGCTCCGCACAGGTGGTGCTTGATGTCTCCGATGAGACCGACGGGAAAAAGAAACGCTTCCTCTTCTCCGGCGATGTAGGACGTGGACAGAACGAGGTCCTGCGCGATCCGGTGGCGGTGGAGGACGTCGATTTCGTCCTCATGGAAAGCACCTACGGCGGCCGCGAGCACGAGATGCCACCCGGCTTCGACGAGCATTTCGGAAAAGTCATCAAAGACGCCGTGAAGCGTGGAGGGAAAATTCTCATCCCGGCCTTCGCGGTCGAGCGCACACAGAAACTGCTCTACGTGCTCAACGAACTTTTCATCGCGAAGGAACTGCCACCCATCCCGGTATTCGTAGACAGCCCGCTCGCCGTCAGCGCCACGGAGATCTACCGGCTTCATCCGGATTCCTTCAACGCTGATGTCTACGAAGCTCTTTTCGAAAGACAGAATCCATTCGGCTTCGAGGACCTCACGCTCGTGCGCTCGGTGAAAGGCTCCAAATCACTCAACGATCTCGAGGGCATAGCCATCATCATCTCCGCCTCCGGCATGTGCGAGGCCGGTCGCATTCTCCACCATATGCGCAACAACATCGAGAACCCGGATACCACCATCCTCTTCGTCGGCTACTGCGCGGAAGGAACGCTCGGTCGGAGAATCCGCGACGGCGAGAAAAATGTCAGCATCCTGGGCGACCCCTTTCAGGTGAACGCTCACATCGAAATCGTCGATTCCTTCTCCGGCCACGCCGATCATTCCGAGCTGGTCGATTACCACCGCCGCATCACCGGGCCCAAAACCACTACCTGGCTCGTCCACGGCGAGGAACAAAGCTCCCAGTATCTCGCCGCCGCCCTGGAGTCCGAAGGGGACATCCAGGTCGGAGAACTAGGCACGGAAGTGGAGTTCTGAATTCTCACGGGAGGGTTTCACACCGCAAAGTCGCCGAGGCGCAAGGCCTGGGTAGCGTGAGACGTCCGATTTCAGTTTAAATTGTTCCATCGTGGCGGCAGCGCGTTCTTGCGCTTTTGCGACAAATCCTCTTCAGCGAGTCTCCGTCCTCCACACCTTCGCTAGGGGTTGACCAAATCGTTTTCCTGCATACACATACGCCGCATGCAGCAAGACGATCCGAAACCAGCCGAGGAAATCCCCGAAAACCAAGAGGAAACCGCAACCGAAGTAGGTGCGGCTCCTCCAGCCGCCGAGGAACCCGCCCCGGAACTCGATCCATGGGAGCAGCTTGAAGCTGAAGCCGCGAAGTGGAAAGACACCTCCCTCCGCACCGCGGCGGAAATGGACAACCTTCGCAAACGCACGACCCGCGAGCGCGAGGAAGCCATCCGCTACGCGAACCAACGCCTGCTCGAAGACCTGCTCCCCGTCATCGACAATTTCGAAATGGGCATGCAGGCCGCCGCTCAAGACACCTCCTCCATGATCTACATCGGAATGGACATGGTAAGGAAACAGCTCAACGACTTCCTCGAAAACCAAGGTGTCACCGAGATCCCGACCACCGGCCAGTTCGACCCGAATCTCCATGACGCCGTTTCCCAGGAACCCTCCGAGCAACCCGAGGGCGAAATCCTCCGGGTCACCCGTCGCGGTTTCAAAATCCGTGATCGCCTGCTCCGCCCCGCCTCGGTCATCGTGGCGGCATCTCCCCCTTCCGAGACCCCCGAAGGCGAAGCCTGATCACAATCTCTTCATTGGGATCCAAAGTTCAAATTGAAAATTTTCCATGCCCCGCGACTACTACGAAATCCTCGGCGTCTCCAAATCCGCTGACGCCCCCGAGATCAAGAAAGCATACCGCAAGCTCGCGGTGAAATACCATCCGGACAAAAACCCCGGCGATCCCACCGCCGAGGACAAGTTCAAAGAGCTCGGCCAAGCCTACGAGGCGCTTTCCGATCCCGACAAACGCGCCGCCTACGACCGCTACGGCCACGCCGCCTTCCAAGGCGGTGGCGGTGGAGGAAGGGGCGGGTTCCACGATCCGGCGGACATCTTCTCCCAGGTCTTCGGCGGTGCCTTCGGCGGCGGGTTCGAGGAATTTTTCGGCGGAGGAGGCTCCTCGCGCAAAAAATCCGGCAAACAACGCGGCTCCGACCTACGCTACGATCTGGAAATCACCCTCGAAGAAGCCGCTTCCGGCGTCGAAAAGGAACTCGAGATCGAGCGCAACGTTCCCTGCGGCAAATGCAATTCCACCGGCTCGAAAGGCTCGGGCGGCGTGAAAACCTGCTCCACTTGCGGAGGCCGCGGAGTTGTCGGCAGACAGGCGGGCATCTTCATCCAGCAATCCACCTGCCCCGAATGCCGCGGCTCCGGTGAAACCGTTTCCGATCCGTGCAACGACTGCCACGGTGAAGGTCGAATCGAAAAGGAAACCCGGATCAAGCTCCGCATCCCCGCCGGAGTCGATACCGGAGTCCGCCTCCGCTCCACCGCCAACGGCGACGCCGGTGTCCGCGGCGGCGCATCCGGCGATCTCTACGCCTTCCTTCACGTCCGTGATCACGACATGTTCGAGCGCGAGGGCACCACCCTGTTTTGTGATGTCCCCCTCCCCTTCAGCACCGCAGCCCTCGGCGGCGAGCTGAAAGTCCCCACGCTCGACGGGAAATCCTCGATCAAAGTGCCCGCCGGCACTCAGGGAGGAACCACCTTCCGCGTCCGGGACAAAGGCATGCCCGCCCTTTCGGGAGGCTCCAAAGGCGACCTCAACGTCACCGTGCAAGTCGAGGTCCCCACCAAGCTCAACAAGGAACAACAGGAGAAACTCAAAGCCTTCTCCGAATCCATCGGCGACCACAACTCCCCCGTCCATCAAGGATTCCTGGAGAAAGCGAAACGCTTCTTCGATCTGTGACCCCAGTCTGGCAGTTTTCAGTTGGCAGTTTCCAGAAAAGACTCCGCGTCGAAATTCCCCCCTCAGAACCGAACACTGGAACCTAGCAAACTTCGATGCCCTTCACAGTCAACGCCATCGACGGATCCGCCCGTGCCGGCACGCTCACCCTCCCCCACGGGACGGTCGAAACTCCGATTTTCATGCCGGTCGGCACCCAGGGTTCCGTCAAAACCCTGCACCCGGATGAACTCGTAGAGCTGGGTGCGGAAATCATTCTCGGCAACACCTATCACCTCTGGCTGCGACCCGGCCATGAGTTGATCAGGGAAATGGGAGGCCTGCACGATTTCACAACTTGGCAGAAACCTATCCTCACCGATTCCGGTGGCTTCCAGGTCTGGTCCTTGGCGAAAACGCGGAAAATCACCGAGGAGGGCGTGCGCTTCCAATCCCACCTCGACGGCTCGAAAATGATGCTCACTCCCGAGCTTTCCATGGACATCCAGTCCGCGCTCGGCTCGGACATCGCCATGCTTTTCGATGAATGCCCGCCCTATCCCTGCGAGGAGGAATATGCCGCGAAATCCCTAGCCCTCACCACCCGCTGGGCGAAACGCTGCAAAGAACATGTAAGTAGCTGCCGCGTCTCGCGGCAGGCCGTGATCGCTGCGTCTCGCAGCGATCTGCCCCAACACCACTTCGGCATCGTCCAAGGCTCCGTCTACGCCGATCTCCGCGAGCAATCCGCCAAGGAACTCGTCGCCCTCGATTTCGACGGCTACGCGATCGGCGGAGTCTCCGTCGGTGAACCCGAGGAAGAGATGTTTCGTGCCATCGAAAACGCGGTCCCATTCCTCCCGCTCGACAAGCCCCGCTACGCCATGGGCCTCGGCACGCCACCGCAAATCCTCGAGATGATATCCCGGGGAGTCGACATGTTCGATTGCGTGATGCCCACCCGCATCGCCCGCCATGGAGTCGCTTTCACACTCGACGGACCCATACATATCAAAAACCTCGCGCACGCCACCGATCCGCGTCCACTCTGCGAAACCAGCCACCCGCACGTCTCTCGTTTCTCCCGCTCTTACATACGTCACCTTTTCCGGGCGGGTGAAATGCTCTCTTTACGGTTGCTTTCCTTCCACAATCTGCATTTCTACCTGTCCCTCACGCGCCAAGCGCGGGAAGCCATCCT
Source organism: uncultured Verrucomicrobiae bacterium (assembly GCA_963729485.1). Classification (GTDB taxonomy): domain Bacteria; phylum Verrucomicrobiota; class Verrucomicrobiia; order Verrucomicrobiales; family Akkermansiaceae; genus Luteolibacter. Next base: position 722,035 of record CAVSNV010000007.1, on the reverse strand, counting down.
CGCGGGAACCTTCGAGGAATTCAAAAACGCCTTCATCAAACGATACAACTCGAACCAAACCAAACCATGATCTCCCTACTCAACATCCTCGCACAAGCAGCCCCAGCAGGTGGACAAGGCGGTCCCGCCAGCATTCTCGGCAGCCCGCTCGTGATGATGGGCCTCATGGTCGTCATGTTCTATTTCCTTCTCATCCGCCCGCAGCAGCGCCAGCGCAAGGAGCAGGCCGCGCGCATCGCAGCTCTTGAAAAGGGCGACAAAGTGATCACCACCGCCGGACTCCACGGCATCGTTCACAACGTGAAGGACAAAACCGTTCTCGTGAAAGTCGCCGAAGCCACTAGCCTCGAGTTCGACAAAGCAGCCATCGCCTCGGTCGTGAAACGCGAAGTGAAAGAAGCGTAACCCTCTCCGACCAAACCCGAGTCTTTCCTGATCAACGCTCACTGATCAATTTCCACCTCTTCCCATGCTCTCCGTCATCTTTTTCAAAGACCCTCTGGTCCTGTTCCTCACGGGTCTTACTCTGCTCATCCTGTTCTTCTGGTATTTCGCCACTGAGATCGAGCGGAGGAAAAGGAATGTCGGCACCATTCTCCTCGTCGGCATCGTCGCCCTCTGCGCGTTGGCCATTTTCCCACCGAAAGAACGACTCAAGGGTGGAATCGACATCGTCGGCGGTTCCGCTTTCTCCCTCCGCATCCAGCCGAAGGAAAACGAACAGGGCGAGCTCATGCCCGTCACCGTGGAGCAGGTCGATGAAGCCATCCGTGTCATCGAGGACAGACTCAACGCCCGCGGCACCGGCGAGCCTCTCATCGCCCGCCAGGGAGACGACGGCATCATCGTCCAGATGCCGGGAGTCGAGCCGGAGGAATCCGCTGAAATCCGCAACATTCTCGAAACCGTCGCAAAACTGGAACTGCGTGAAGTCTCCACCCGCAACAACGAGGTCGGTGCCGATGGCAGAACCCTCGCCCAACGCGTTCTCGACGGCGACGAGATCGTCCCCGGATTCCGTGCCTATTCGCTCACCCAGGAGGATGAGGACGGAAACGAACTCACCACTCCCATCCTCCTCAACCGCCGCTCCAGCCTCGGAGGTTCGGACATCTCCTTCGCCAATCCGTCCCCGCAACGCCAGGACGCCGTCGATATCACGCTGAACGGCGATGGCACAGACAAGATGATCGCGCTCACCCAGAACATGCGCCCGAACATCGACCGCATCGCCATCGTACTCGATGGCGTGGTCCTCAGCGCCCCTGTCGTGCAAAGCGTCCCCCTCGGGAAAAACTTCGTTATCAACGGCCTCGACGAACCCGGCGAGACAAAGGAACTCGCCAATGCCCTGATGAACCCGCTGGAAAACCCGCTGGTCGTAGAGCAGGAGCGCACCGTCTCCCCCACCCTGGGAGCCGCGTTCGTGAAACAGGGCATCTCCTCCGCCGTCGCCGGTCTCCTCATCACGGCCGTTTTCATTTTCATCTACTACCGCACCGCCGGAGTCGTCGCCCTTGTCGCGCTCACCATCAACGCGGTCGTGCTCTTCGGCGTGATGGCCATGTTCGGCTTCACCTTCTCTCTCCCTGGCATCGCCGGCCTCATCCTCACCATCGGCATGGCTGTCGATGCGAACGTGCTGATCTACGAGCGTCTGCGCGAGGAGATCGACAACGGAAAAGGTCTCAAGAACGCCATCTCCTCCGCCTACGAGAAAGCGTTTTCCTCCATCATGGATGCGAACGTCACGACCCTCATCGCTTGTGTCATCCTCATCGCCATGGCCAGCAGCAGCGTGAAAGGTTTCGCCATCACGCTGACCATCGGCCTCATCGCATCGATGTTCTCCGCCATTCTCGGCACCCGTGTGCTGTTCCGCTGGGGTATCGATACCGGCCTGCTGCGCAAGCTCTCATTCCTCAATCTGATCAAATCCGCGAACTTCGATTTCCTCGGGAAAGCCAAGATCTGCGCCGTCTTCTCCTCCGTCCTGCTTGTCGTCGCTCTCGCCACACTCGGCCTGAAACAAAAAGCCGCCCTCGGGGTTGATTTCACAGGCGGCACCATCGTCACCTTCGAGATCGGCGACAACGAGATCCCGCTCGATGAAGTGAACGCCGCGCTCGGAAAAGTAAAACTCAAGCGTGACGCCATCCCGCAGGAGCAGACCATCCCCAACAGCGGCACCTTGCTTACCGTGCGTTGCGATACCGACGATACGGATCTGGTCATCGACGCACTCCGCGCCGATATCCCCCTGCTCGGACAGGCGGAAGAAGGAGGCGGATGGGTCGTCGACGCATCCCGTGACGTGGTCTCCGCCACGATGAGCGGCACGTTCCTGAAAGAGGCCTTGATCGCCCTAGGCCTGGGAATCGTCGGTATCTTCGCCTACATCGTCATCCGCTTCGAGTTGTCCTTCGCGGTCGGCGCCATCATCGCGCTCCTGCACGACATGTTCATCGCCATCGGCATCGTCGTCCTGCTGGGTGAGCAACTCTCGCAGATCCACGTCGCCGCCATCCTGACCATCGCCGGTTACTCGATCAACGATACGATCATCGTCTTCGACCGCATCCGCGAAACCCTGCTGATCCGCACCGGCCATGTCAGCGATGTGATGAACGAGGCGATCAACCAGACCTTGTCCCGGACCATCCTCACCTCCTCCACGACCATCCTCACCGTTCTGATCCTCGCGATCTTCGGGGGTGCGGCGCTCAGGGATTTCTCCATGACCATCCTGGTGGGTCTCGTGGTCGGCACCTACTCCTCGATCTTCGTGGCAGCGCCCATCGTGCTCTGGTTCTCAGGCAGGAAAGGCGGAAACCTCCGCAAGGACGTGCTCGCCACCACCCTCGCCGCAGAGGCAGCACAAGCCGAGTAAACTGAAGCAAAGTGCCACACGGTTGCGCCGTGTGGCCGCTCAATCCTGACCCAGCCGGAATTCCATGTATGGTTCTGTCCGGGGTCGACCATCCGGAGCCACCGCCTGGCGGACGCGATATCTTGGGCTGGCGCAGAAACGGCTGGCGGCGTCCAAAAATACGAAGTTCGCATCTTGCCCCTAGCGGAGGACTGGCGACCCTTTCCCGATTCTTCTCTAGCGGCAGGACGCACGCTGTTCCATGGTCACATCGCCGGCATGGAGCCTGGGGGACTCCATCGGACGAAATTGAAGAGACCTTACCTCAGGGAGGCGCATCGTTCCCCGCGCCTCACTCCCGTTCACGTCCCTGCTCACCCGCTCACCCGCTTTCCCGTCTTTCCCGTCTTTCTTGTCAACCCGGTCCCGGTCCCGCCCCCTTGGCGGCCCCTTCGGCGGCCCTTTCGGTTTGTCTTTCGGAGTCACTTCCCCGTCGCCGTCCGTATCCATCCGATCGAAAATCTGCCTGCGCTTCTCTTCCGGGAGCTTTTGGAAAAATTTCCCTTGGCTGAATTCAGCGAAGTCCAGACCGCCGCTCTTGTTTGCGTCCAATTCACGAAACTCCCGCTTGCGATCCTCTTCCCGGTTCTTCCGCATTCCGCGGATCTCTTCCTCCGTCAGAGACCCGTTCCCGTCACTGTCGAGCCTATCGAAAAACTTTTCCTGTTTCTCCACCGGAATCCTATCCATGCGACCGAACGCGAAAAACTCCTCTTTTGAGATTCCTCCGTCCCGGTTTTTGTCCATCTTCCTGAACATGTCCTGAACCCGGGGCCCGTGCGGGGACGGCCCGTCCGGGTGATGTCCTTTATGCGGCCCGTCCCGGCGCGGATCTACCTCAGCGAACACGGCGGAGGCAAGCATCCCCGCAAACATGGTGGAAACAATCATTGTCTTCATCGGATTAACGTCTTCAATTCAGCGCGGTTCGGTGGCCCGCGTCGATAACAACACCCGTTCGCACGGAAAGTTCCATCCGATTCTCAGATCAGATTTCCCATACCCGTTTTCCCAGCATGCACATCAGCGATATCCTCAGTACTTCCAAGCCTTCCCTGTCCTTCGAGTTCTACCCGCCCAAGGCTTCCAGCGCATGGGACGAACTCTACGAAACGATCCGTGACCTGGAGGAACTCTCGCCTTCTTTCGTCTCCGTCACCTACGGGGCCGGCGGCTCCACCCGCGAGCTGACCCACGATCTGGTCGTCCGTATCAAGCGAACCACCGCCATCCCTCCCGTGCCGCACCTCACCTGCGTCGGCCACACCCGCGATGAGATCGATACGATACTCACCCGCTACGCCGAGGCCGGAGTGACCAACATCCTCGCTCTCCGCGGCGATCCTCCGAAAAACCAGCCGGACTACGATTGGTCGCAAGGCCACTTCCGTTATGCGGCCGATCTCGTCTCCCACATCAGGAAATTCAATGAAGCGGGGAAACACCCGGATCCGCGTGGATTCGGGATCGGTGTCGCCGGATTTCCCGAGGGCCATCCCGCCACTCCGAACCGGGTGGAAGAACTCGAAAGCCTCAAAGAAAAGGTCGATGCCGGGGCCGATTACATCTGCACCCAGCTCTTCTTCGACAATCACGATTTCTTCGATTTCCGGGCACGCTGCGAACTCTTGGGGATCAAGGCTCCGATCATCGCGGGTATCATGCCTGTCACCTCCATAGGTAGCATGAAACGCATGGCGGAGCTGGCCGCGGGCGCCCGCTACCCTGCGAAACTTCTCAAAACCCTCAACCGCGCCGCCTCCAATGATGATCCCGGTTCGGTCGAACGCGCTGGCATCCACTACGCGGCCCAGCAATGCGCCGAGCTCCTCGACAAAGGCGTGGCAGGCATCCATTTCTACACACTCAACAAGTCCCATGCCACCCGCCAGATCTACTCCTCGCTCGGTCTCTGAAATTTTCCGGAAGTTTTTTTCGAAAGCTGAAAGATCTGGCACGCCCCACGCTTATAAGAACATGTCGCAAGACAAGGCGGTCCGAACAAGACGCCTCCGGGTTATTGGGTTTTCCTAGAGGATGATTGTTCGGGCCGCTCCTTTTTTGCCCCGGCAGAGCCTATCTCGTTCTGCGACGGAGAAAGGCGAGAACTCCCAGACTGAGAAGTCCGATCACACCCGGCTCGGGGATGGGTTGCAAGAAATCGAATCCGTCGGTAACGCCGGGCGTGTCCGTGAATATCAGGTCGATCTGCGCTTGGTTCAGCTGCTGCCCCACTCGGGTCGCTCCGGTCGTCATCAGGTTGTTGACATCGGTTTCGTGATCCAGACCCAGGTTGTGCCCGAGCTCGTGGGAAACGATACTGGCGATGTCTTCAAGACCCTGACTTCCGAAGTTCTCCAAGCTTGAGTTGCTGACAATCGCGGTTATCCCATTGGCGTCCACCGCGCCCAAACCGGCAAGGTAAGGCGGAGGATTGGTAACGGTCCCGGGTACGACATTGATAAAAAAGAAATTCAATATGGACGGATCACTGCTGAGTGGAGCGTTTGAATCCCCGAGAATCATATCCATATCACTGACAGGCCTCGGACTGGAGCTGTAGTCGCCGGTTCCCTGATTGGTAAACGTGCTGTTGTAAGTGGTCGCGCTCAGGAACTCGACATCAACCCCCGCCTGCGCCCAGATATCGTCCACGTAACCGATAATTTCAGATCTCATGGCAGGTGTGCCGAAATAATTGGCGGTGTTGCTCCCATCATCATCGGATACCACGATCGGATTCACAAAAACCCGGTGGGTCTTCGGAATGATTGGAGAATTCAGAACCAAAGCGGCAGAGCAAGGAACAACGAGGGCAGTATGTGCGAACAGGGCGAATGTAAGTCTTTTCATGGGTGTCATGGGTGATTTGTTACGGAAGGCCGTATATCTAACGGTTTTCGGAAGGTCAAGTGGGCAATCTTGACTTCCTTCCACAGCACCCGCCTTCAAGCCGGATTTCCTGAGCACCCGCTAAGAAAACACAAGCCAGCCAAGGCCTCCGTCCAAACCAGAGAATTCAAGCGATCCACACCGTAGAGCAATCAATCAGTCTTCGACTGCGGCACACCGCCGGCGCCTGCCAACCACCACCAAGGCTCCCGCACCAAGCAGAATCGCAGTTCCAGTCTCAGGAACCGTCTGGACTGTCAGCACCGGGCGGTCCGCCGCCGTGCCATTGTCCGCCGAAGAAATGTTCCAGGCGTTGTTTGATTCGGTATTCGCCTGGAGTCGCAGGAAAGCGAAATCCCCTGCCACCGCGCCCGTTCCATACAGACCGGTGAGCCAACCAGCGATGGCAGTGTCACCGGCGCCATCCGTGCCGAAACGTGCCGAAGCCTGGGCTCCCGGTCCCTTCACCAGAAAATCAGACTGCAAAAGAGTATCACCGGAATTGCCAGTCGTTCCGAAACCATAGTCACCCAGCACAACCGCATTACTCGATGAACTGCGGATGCCGTAGAGATCCACGCTGCCACTGATCGCGAACTGCGGCCACGATGCGGTGATATCCAAATTCGCCGTGCTGATGGATAGTCCGGACAGATCGGGAAGTTCGAAAACAAGAACGCCCGCCAGATCATCCTTTCCGAAGTCCGCGTTGTTGTCCGCCAGTGCCAGACCGGCGTCACCCGCGAATCCCAGAACCGGACTGCCGTTCGTATCCAGACCGATCGCACGATCCGAGACGTTTCCCGGAATGACTGACGCAGCCTGCAGGTTCGGCACCGCCAGTAAGGAAGAATATGCAATCAGAGAGATACGTAACATAGATTCTAGATACAGCGGAAATCAGATCTTCTTGCAAACCTTTTTCCATCCAACATCGACCAGTCCATTCGCCACCCGGCTCGCGCCCCCGATATCCTTTTCATCCGGGTCCGGAGTCGAAATCCGGATGCGCCACCGCGCAGTTCGTGCTAATCTTACCGACTGCCGGAAACCGTTTCCGGCACGCGCTCCCCGGCGGAGCGGAAATCCCGAACCAACAAACCGATGAAATCATTCCCCCTACCTTTGATTGCCGGTGCGGCCGCGCTCTGCCTGGTCCCGCCCTTTGCCAGCGACGTGCTGGCCAGCCTCCGCCCGCAGGACGCCCCTGCCGGATGGACAACCCCGGAAAACGAGTATCTGCTCGGCCGCGACGTGGTCGTCACCGTCGATCCACTCGATTCCCGGAGCGATGTCTATGCCGGCGATGCGAACATCATCACCGGCTTCGTCGCCCCCGATACCGTGCGCGGCACTCTCATCCGGATGAACCCGCAATGGCTCGTGCTTGAGGACGGGAGAAACGAGAACTGGATCCCCAGGCACAAGGTCCTGCTGATCCACACCTGTCAGTGAGACTAACAGAAGCTGTCGTGCAGGATATGCAGCGTCAGCAGGTGGTTGAGCAGGGTGTCTTTTCTCACCAGAGAAACCGGATCCTTGTCGCTGCGATACGCGTTGAGAAATTCCGTGACTCGCTTCGGTGAGCAGATCCCGGCTTTTCTCACGCTATCTTCGCCGAGAAATCCCTTGATCAGCTCCTCCACCTTCGCGCGCTTGCTCGCATCCGTGTGGGCGGGCGGCGCCATGAAGGCGAATTTCTCGCGCTTGTACAGCACGTCCGGCAGCACGCCTTTGACTGCCTCACGGAGGATGTGTTTTTCGATATTCCCCTTGATCCGCAGACTCGGCGGCACGTTCACCGCGGCGGCGGCGAGCTTGTGATCGAGGAACGGTGGACGGCTTTCCATCGAGTTCGCCATATCGACGCGGTCTCCACCCCAGTTGAGGATCTGGCCTTCGAGCTGGCACTTGCTCCATGTGTATTGCGCCTTGTCCAGCGGGTGGCGGCCATCGAGCATCTTTTTGTCGATGCGGGAGGCGATTTCCGTGAAAGGATCGTAATCGCGCAACTCGTCGGCGACGTCGTCCGCGAGGATGGGCCGTGCCAGATCGAGGGTATCCATCCACGGCTGCACCCAAGAGGGGGTGAAACCGCAGAGATCGTCCCACGCGCGATGGTTGCGCTCGTTCTCAGCGAGGATCGCCCCTTTGAAGAGCGAATTCGTTTTTTCCAAAGCCGCCTGGTACTCCGCGCGCACGCTCTCCGGCTCGTGGGAAATCCCGTGAAGGAACATGTCTCGCTTGAAGCCGGGGTAGCCTGCGAAAAGCTCGTCCGCCCCCTCCCCTGTCACCACGCAGCGGTAGCCGCTTTCCCATACACGCTTGGACATCAGGTTCTTCGCGACACCGAGGGTGTTGTAGAACGTCCGCTCCGCATGCCATACCGTATCGATATAGTTCTGCCCGTAGAGATCCTCCGCGCGGAGGTGGATCAGCTCGTGATCCGCGTTCATTGATTCCGCCATCTGACGGGCGATGGGAGCTTCGTCATACTGGTCGTCGTCGAAGGAAATGGTATATGCTTTCACCGGCGACTGCATGGCACCGGTCGCAAGACCGAGTATGCAGCATGAATCGATACCGCCGGAAAGATATGCACCCACTGGCACGTCCGCCTCCAGGCGCAGCACGATGGCATCGATCAACTCCGCGCGGATCCTCTCCACATGCTCTTGTTCATCGTGCGGCTGGTGGTGCGCTTCCTCATCGGGGAACTCGAAATCCCAGTAACGGTGCTGCGTGATATCGAGCTTCCCGTCGCGTTTTCTCACCCGCAGGAAACAACCCGGATCGAGCGAGACGATGTTTTTGAACGCGCTCATTCCCGGCGCGATCGTCTGCATGAGCTGATGCAGCGCGGCCTTGTGGTCAAGCTCCGCGGGCACGTCGGGATGTGCGATGATGGACTTGATCTCGGAGCCGTAGAAGATGGTCTTCTTGTCCGGGGAGACATGGTAGAACAAGGGCCGCACACCGAAACGGTCCCGCATCAGAATGCAGCTCGTCCTCCCTCGTATCATAGAGCGCGAAGGCGAACTCACCCCGCAGGTGTTCGGTGAAATCCAGTCCGTGTTTCCGGTACAGTCCGATCGCGATTTCCGAATCGGATTTCGAAAGGAAACGGTCGCCTTCCGCCATCAATGTCGCGCGGTGGCGCTTGAAATCGTAGAACTCCCCGTTGGTTGTCAGGATATACCTGCCGTCCACCGCACGCAGTGGCTGGCAACCGCCTTCCGCGTCGTTGATCGAGAGGCGTGTATGCCCGAGGGCGAGGCCCTTTTTCGGATCGATGTGAGAAGTCTGGTTGTCCGGACCACGGTGCTTGATCTGCTCAAGCATGTGTCCGAGATGGACGGGTGTGTTTTCCGAGATAGGTGATGATGAGAAGAAACCGGCGATACCGCACATGGGATGAGTTGTTTGTTATTGGTTATTGGATATTTGGAAAATCGAGAATCAGCTCTCATCCTTGGGCCGTCCCTAAATCAGGAAGTTTTCCGAGACGCCCCAGGACGGCCATCAGCAGCGCCTGGCGGACATAGACGGCCCCGTGCGCCTGGGAGAAGTAGAGGTTGTGCGAGGTTTTATCAAGGGACGTGTCGAGCTCGTCGAGGCGGGCGAGCGGATGCAGGATGACCGCTTCTTTTTTCAGAAGGGAATCGCTGTCGAGTTTGTAGCGGGAGTCCAGGGATTTGTAGGAATCCCCCAGAAAAGCGATGGAGTTCATATAGATGATATCGAGCGTCGGAAGGTGCTCGCGAACATCGTTGGAGACTTCGTATTCGATGCCTGCGGCCAGAAGATCCTCGGTCACATCCTCACCGAACGGATCCGCCATTTCCGAGATGACGGTGACTTTCGCGATGTGCTCTTTGAACAGCAGCGCGGTCAGGAGAAACGACTTCACGGCACGCATCGAGCCAGGAGTGCCCAGGATGCCGAGATGGAGTTTCGGTGCGTCTTTTGGCTTGGGATCCGCCAGCTCGGGCTTCCATTTCAGCAGGGCGAACCAATCCGCCAATGCCTGGGTCGGATGTTCTCCGGAGCCGTTACCGGCGTTGATCAGCGGGATACGGAGATTCTCCATGATGCGCTCCAGGCAATCGGTATCGGTGTGGCGCATCACCACGAGATCGCAGTAGGCATTGAACATTTCCCCGATATCCTGCAGCGACTCGCCTTTCGCCTGACCGGTCACCCCGCCGTCCGGGATGGAGATGATTTTCCCATCGAGACGCAGCATGGCACTCTCGAACGAGGTGCGTGTGCGGGTGGATGGCTCGAAAAACGCGGTGACCGCGATCTTGCCGTCGAGAATGTGATACGGGGTGATCTCGATCTTCTCCAACACGGCGGCGAGCTTCGCGATCTCCGTCACCTGCCGGAAGGTGAACTGACGGGCGGTCAGGATGGATTGGCCCTCGAACTCGGCGAGACACGTAAGATCCAGCGGGGAATCCCGGAACAGTCCGCCGGGTTCGGGACGGGTCGCCTCGGAACCGGCGGGCGGTTCGAGGAACTGGCTGTGGGGATTTGGAGAAAATTCGGAATTCATGGGAAAGTTATGTTACCAGATGGATTTTTTAAAGTGGTCGATGACCAGCAGCACGAGCAGGACCAACGCCCCCGCCCCCGTCCAGACGAGCGAGCCGGTGATGAGCAGATGGATGAGATTTTCGGAAAACATGGGTCAGTCCGTGGCGTTGAGTTTTTTCCAATCGAAGGATCGCGGAGCGAGGAAACGCCCTGCGACGGTCAGCAGCATGGACACGGCAACGCTGATGAGGGAAGCGGTGAACCAACCGATCTTGAAATAAGCGACCAGCCCGGTCGCGCTGCCCAGAAGCATGGCCGCGATAATGAAGTTCCGGTTGGCCTTTTTCCAATACAGTCCGGCGATGACCGGCCAGATCACGCTCGCGACGAGCGGCCCGGAGAGGAAAAGCGCTTGTTGCAGGGGCCAGCGTGGAAGCGCCAGGAGCCAGGCCGCGAGACCCGTGCCGATGACCGCCAGTTTTCCGAAACTTCGGATCGCCGGGTCATCCAGCTTGTGCCCGTCACGGAACGCTTTTTCATAGATATCCCGCGTGAGCAGATCCGAAGTGGCGGCGAGAAGGGAGTCGATGCTGGAGGCGAGCGAGCAGAACAGGACGGTGAAGATGATGATTCCCGCCAGCGTCCCTCCCCCGTCGGCACCCAAGATACGGGAGGCTACCAGGGGGCCCGTCATGTTCTCATGCACGATATTGATGTCCAGAGTCCCGGCGGAGAGCGCGATGAATCCGGCGGCGACGGGAATCGGGAACCACAGCAGCCCGGCCAGGAAAAACGCTCTGGGAGCCACGCTCTTCCGCATCGCGAACACACGGGACCACCAGACATTGTTGTGAAAAACCTCGCCGAACCCAAAAAACATGTTATTGAAAACCGCCAGCAGCGCCACCGGCATGAAGTAGGAAATCAGCGCGGGCTGGTTCGTCTCCAGATTCGCGGCCATTTCCGGGATATCCGTTTTCGTCAGCACCGTCGCGCCGATGATCACGATCCCGATCAGGATGATCACACTCTGGATGTAGTCCGTGCCGATCACCGCGAACAGTCCTCCGATGAGAGTGTAACCGATGCAGACCGCGAGGATCACGGTGAGTCCGGTCACGTAGTCGATTCCCGAAAGCGCGTTTACCAGCTCCCCGCCGGCGATCGCCATCGTCACCAGCCAGGACATCGAGTAGAGCATGGAAATGAAAAGGAAAATGGCCCAGGCCGTATTTCCGAAACGCAGCCGGAAGAAGTCCCCGCTGGTGAATCCGTTCGGGATGAGCTTGTGGATGCGCATCGCCATCGGAGCGAAAAGGAAAAGCCCGAAACTGGCGGTGGAGTAGGCGAGAAGGCCCCAGACCCCCTGTTTCAGCGCGAAGACGGGAGCCATCATCGTGGTGTTCGACGTGATCCAGGTCGCCATCGCGGTGGCGGTGCCCAAGGCGAGGCCGACATTGCGCCCGGCAAGCATGAATCCCTCGCTGCTCTTCGCCTTCTTTCCCCACCAAGCGCCGAGCGCCACCCACAGCGCACCGAAAACCAGGAGGAGGATTGCTCCGGTAGTCGGCTCCAGGATGTGGGAATTGTTCATCGTATATCAGGAGGTTTTGCGGAAATGCCCGATCAGCAACGTGCTGACGGTGGCGGTGAAGACGAGACCGCCAAGCCACAGAAGCAGGATCACGCGTGACTTCTCCATGTAGGCGATCTTCACCGATACCGGCGCGGACCACGCCGCCTCCTGACCGGTTTCCCTCACTCGGAAATGGTATTCACCCTCTCGGAATCCTGTCAGGACCGATCCGAGATCCGGCCCACGGTAGCGGGTGATGGTCTCGGAGAAATCCGCGTCCTCGCTCTGCTGAAGTTCGTAATCCAGCCCCTCCGCCTCTCCTTCGGTCTTCCATGTGAGAGTGACGACGCCCTCACCGTTGACGCTCTCCGCCTGTCCAGGACTCACGAAGGAAGTTTCGCGGGCATCCGCGCTCGAAATCACCCCGCCGATAAAAAAGGCGATGGCGGGGATCAGGAGAATGCTTCTTGGAAAATAGATCGCTGCGTTCGTTCGGAGTTTTCGCCGTGGCCGTCGGGCGGCGCACGCGATCACCAAGCCAAGCATCTTCCAACGGCAGGGCAAGGGATTTCCGGTGAAATAATCGGACGGATCGGGCGATAGCCCCTTCAGCTATTTGCAACAGCTCACCTCTTGTGTCCGCAGCTACTGGGTTACATCCTGTCGCCACTCCCGGTCGACCCGTTCCGGCTTCTGAAAATCAATCGAACAAGAAACAGTCATGAAAATAACAGCATCCTTACTCACAATGGCCGCACTCACAGGCAGTGCGCTCTCCGCAGTCATCTATGACTTCAACTACGAAACCGCAGCTACGAGGCCCAATTCCTCCGGAGAGGGAACTGCAAACAACAGATCTTATTCAATTACCACGGATGCCGTGACGAGCTCGAATGTTGGCAACGCTGCTTTCGACGCCACCGGACAAACAGGGAATTTCAGTTTCGCACATCTTTTGAACAATGGCCGTAACGGGGTGGCAGCGACCAGCCTGACCGCCTCCGATTACATCCTTTCTTTCGACGTCAAAGCTCTTGGACTTGCAACTGCGAGCTTCAGTGCCCAAGTGCAGCTCACCTTCAATTTCACTTCACAACGTCAGACGAACATCAATGTCTCCAACACCTTCCAGAGTTACGACCTCAATCTGGGAAGTGATTTCAGCAGTTCGCCTGCGTTCACACTGGCAAATTTGAACAACAATATTCAGTTCCGCGTCACTGATTTCTCCTCTCACAACAATTTCGGTCGTGACGCAGGCAACTCGATCATCTTCGACAACGTGCAACTGAACCAGGTCCCCGAGCCATCCTCGCTGGCCGCATTCAGCCTCGCAGCCGGAGCAGCGATGTTCGTTCGCCGCCGCCGCGCTTGATCAACATCCTCGATCTAGGAAAGAGGTAAGTTCACCTCACGGAACGGCTCAAGGTCATCCCCTTGGGCCGTTTTCGCGTCCCAGGATGCCGATGACCAGGAATCCTCACGGGAGCAATTCCCGCGCAATAGGGAGAAGGGTTTTGTAAACCCTTCACGGAGGACTGGGAAGCGCCCGGGGTAGCGCAAAGGGGATGCAATCCCCTTCTCCCTATTCTTGACCGCCGCTCCTTGGGTCCCTGATACTTCGGAAAGTCAGGTTCACACGAGGGGCGGTAACTTTTTTCGACCTGGGGATCTGGTGTACCCAGTGGCGTTGCGTTTCACCCCGCATATCCAGTAGACTTCCGTCCTCAAGCACCACCGATACGGTTGCTTTGTTCCGTTTGTGTTTGAGCGAAAATTTCCTTTCGGCCCCGAAACTCAGAGAAGCGATGGAGCTTCCCGGAACGATGCTTTTCTCATCGTCCGCATGCCAGCCCATGCCTTCACTTCCATCCTGATAGCGGTTCAGCAGGCAGGAATTGTAGTTGGCTCCGGTGAGTTCGGTCGCCCGTTCCCGGAGCTTCCAGTAAAAGCGGAGTCCACGCGTGCGCGGTCCGGGTCGTGCCGGAATAGCTGTAGGGCACTCCGTCATCGGCGAACCATGCGACTTTGCGGGCGGTGACGATGCGTTTCCCGAACATGACCACCTCGTCGTTGTCCCACGGAATCTGCTCCAAAAGGGATTTGAGGCTGCATCTGGATTCTTCAGCGGAGAAGACCGGTCCATGGTAGACCGTCTCCCCGTCCTCGGGGAGAAGCTCTCTCGGGAGCTTGTCGAAGAGGTCCACTTCTCTCAACTTCCCGTCGAGTGCTGGGGTCGTGGCGAGGCGGGATGCGCCAGGTCCTTCGAACGTCGCTTCTCAGCACGCTCTACGAGCATAGCCAAGGCGCCGAAGAGCAGGAACAGCATCATGGTGCCGTAGAACAACCAGATAGTCCCCTTTCCGGCGGTGAAGCCGTAGTTGTGCAGGCCCACTCCGAGGAAATTCACATGCCACCACGAGAAAGCGACGACGCATGCGGTGAACACGGAGGCGAGGTGCAGGCCCCATTCGTTGATGATCCCGCCGAGTCGGGCGTGCAGCAGGGCGAGGGTCCAGAGCACGATCATGAGCGCGCCGTTTTCCTTGGGATCCCAGCCCCAGAAGCGGCCCCACGAGTAGTTCGCCCAGATGCCGCCGAGCACGGTGCCGACGAGAGATAGGAACGCGGTAAGGCAGATGCTGCCATACACGGCCTTGGTCAGGGAACGGCGGAGATCCTTGTTTTTGCCATCCAGATTCAGCCCGCGCATGAGCACGTAGCCGCAGGAAAGCATCGCCGCGAGCAAGCCGGCCGAGTAGCCGAGCGAGATGGTGATGACGTGCGTGGCCAGCCAGAAATTCGAATCCAGCACGGCGACGAGCGGGTCGAGGTGATCCCCGGCATCGCCGACCTCGTAACGCCGGGCCAGGATGATGAGCGCCGTGCCGATGATGGGGGCGAGTCCCAGCGCGAAGCGTTTTCTCACCATCCACTCGACCAGCAGCGCGAAGATCACACCGGTCGTGCCGATGAAAATGACCGTGTCGTAAAGATTTCCCACCGGCGGACGGCCCATGATGATGCAGCGCTTCACGATGGCAATCACGCACAGCACGGCGGCAATGGCGGTGAAGGCGAAGGTGATCCAGTAGAAAATCCCACCCGCTCTATTGGTGCCGAAGGCCCACATCGCGAGCGCTGAGAGGGAGCCGATGAGGAAAAGCACCATGGCGTTGAGAAAGTAGTCCGCCTTGAAATAAGCGACCTCCATCCCGATGCGTTTCAGCTCGCCGCGGGATTCCGCGCGTTTGTCCACACGCTCGTGATACTCGACCAGATGTTTCCTGAATTCCTTTTCGGAAACGGCCTGCGAGCGCACCATGGTCTCCATCACCTTCACATCGCCGATCGCCGTTTCGGGGTCGGTGGATTGCATGGTCATCACGGCCATGATCGCGTTTCCGGCGGAGAGCCATGTCTCGTCCGAGGCGTCTTTCGGAGGCAGGATGAAGAGTCCGAATTTCGAGAAATTCGCCGCATCAAGCACCTGCTGGAGAAGACCCTGGATGCGGGTGTCGATCTGGCGGCCTTCCTGTTGGCTGCGGGTGATTTCCTCGCGAAGCTGAGGGGCGGTGGTCATCACCGCACTGAGATCCGCGCGTTGATCGGGTTTCCCCTCCGCTCCGGAGCCGCTGAGCTCGATCCCGAACCGTGCGAACCCGAAGTATCCCAACAGGCTTTCGTAGTTCCGGATATTGTACGCGAGATCGATGGTCTGCTGCTGCACCGGGTCGCGGTCGTCTTTGGCGATGGGTTCGTAGGATTTCGCCAGCTCGATGAGCTTGTCGCGGCCCGACTCGATCTCGTTGTAGGAGTAGCGGTCGCGGCGGCCTTTGGATTCCACGGAAATTGCCTTGAGTACATCGGAGTTGTCCACCCGGAAGGTAGGCAGATCCACGGCGAGCTGCGGGCGGAACAGCGTGTCCATCAGCCATTCGGTCGGCTTCAGCTTGTATTCCTCGCCACCTTTCCCCTCGACCTTCATCGACCGGGCACCATGGACTCCGAGCATTTTGAAACCCGCGAAGGTGGAGAAAGGTTTGATTCGTCCGCCATCCTGCATGGGGATGGAAGACACCAGATCGATGGTCTCCTGCTCCCACGGGGTATAGTCTTTGACTTTCTGGACTTCACCCTTGGGCATGTTGTCGATGAACATGTTCGAGAACACGAGGATCATCGCCCCGAGTGCGATCACCGCCGCGACCCATCTGCCCCATTTCGATCGTTCACGCTGCATTTTTTCGTTTTCTGGATGTGGCGCCGAGATGGCCGCCGAGTTTCGTAAGGAACGTCACGAGCATACCGAACGCGACGACGTAAAGACTGTATTCCGGCCATTTGTCGGCCGGGTTTTTCACCACCTCGAAAACGGAATACATCCTGTCTCCGGGACCCGCGCCGGGAGGGCCATAGCTGGCTTGGAAAAAGGTGAATCCCTCGTAGCGCATCGGCTCGTTCATCTGGATGGTGACCTCGGAGGCCTGTCCGTTCTCCACCCTGCGGATGTCGCTCACGAATTTCGCGGGGCGCGAGGTGCCGGGGTGAAAATCCGCCGTGAAGGTGTCCAGCTTCACCTCGAAGGGCATGGGCCAGAGGCGTTTCCGCATATCCACGGTGAAAAGGCGTTCGCCTTCTCGGACGGTGAAGGGATAGAAAGTGGCTCCCGCCAGGATAAAGGGTTCCGAGGTTTTCCCATCCTCGTAAACGACCCGCGCGTAGGCTCCGGCGAGGTTCGCCTCGGTCGTCACTTCGTTGGGCTTTTCCGCCAGGTAGTAGCCGTCTGTCACCCGCTCGCCCTCGACCGGAGCACGCTCCAAGGCACTGACGGGCTGGGCGTTTTTCAGGTAGCCGGAAACTTCCAGCGCGAACGGGATGCCTTCGAAATCGAATACGCGTGATTTCCCACCGTCGAGGTCAGTCAGGTATTTCCCTCGGACGACATGGATCTCCTCCTGTTTGCCATCTTTGATTTCGGCGACCTCGACCACGTATTCGAAGTAGTCCTCCGCCGTATCGCTGGTCTCGCCCTCGCCGACCGCCATGTTGCCGCGCTCGGAGAAATGGTGGGCGACTCCGCCGCCGAGCAGCATGAATACGATGCCGAAATGGGAGATCAGGTTGCCGATTTGTTTCGGTCCCTTTCGGATCCGGATGATGCCTCCCAGGATCATGTTCACCAGCAGGAGCGCCGATACATAATAGCCCCCGGGAAGGATGAGGGGCAGTTTCTTCCCGTTCAGTTCCGGGATGAAGAACAGGGATTTCCAGCTGAAATACTTGTTCAGGGTGGGGTAGAGTCCGTGATCGATCTGCTCCAGAGTCGCCAACCATGTGAGCAGCAACAGCAGTAGCAAGGTCGCCGTAGCCAGGTGGAATCCGGAGAGGAAATCATAGGTCCGCCCCAGCCAGGATTTGCGTTTCCCCGGCTTCGGTTGATGTTGGTTCTTGTCCATTTTTTGAAATGTTTTCCGTGGATCACTCAACCAGCGAGAGGCTGGCAGCGAAGGCCTTCAGTTCCGCGCGCTCGGCCTCGACCTCTTCTTTCGGTCCGATCATTTTGACGGTAACGGTTTCGCCACCCACCCGCACGACGGCCCCGGCCAGACCGTAGCCCGGCTTCGCTCCAGTGGTTCCCATGCCGGATGTGTATTCCCCTTCGAGCGTCACCCACACGCCCTCGCCACCTGCCATCGGCACTCGTTCCAGCTCCTCGATGTTCGCGGGACTCAGCGCGTCCTGTCCGAACTGGCGCCTCCAGCGGTTCACGTTTTCCCCGATGGAACCGGAGATGACCGAGACGTAGACCTCGCCCGTGCCGGAATCACCGAATCGATAGTTCAGGTCCCGGAACTGGGCGGGAGGCAGCGCGAGCCAATTTTCCGGAGGCGTGCCCCGGACGGGACCTGGTTTCGCATCGCGGAAACGCTCGTCGCTGGTGGCGAAAAGCTTCGGCTCCCTGTCCTTCGTGGTCACGCCGCGGGTCTCCTCCACCTTCATCCGCTCCCCGGCTTTTTCGCAAGACACGCAGAAAAGGATCAGCAAGGCGGAGATTTGGCAGAGGGCGTTCATTCGTGGCGGAGATAAGGGCGGACCAGGGTGCCCGCAAGTTCAATCGCCCCCTGATACGCATCGCGGGGCACCTTCATTTCATCCCGCAAGCGCGGCTTTGACTTCCCACCTTCCGGGCCTTTGAATACGCACGTGGAAACCATCCGATACTTCAACAGGCACACGGGCGCGCGAGAAACCGAGAAAGTCTATGGCGAGGGATTTCTCCGCTGGGTCTATGGGAATCCGCTCGGAAAACTTTCCCTGCACGCACTGGTGAAGCGCCACGGGTTCTCGAAATGGTACGGGGACCGCATGTCCAAGCCGGAATCCGCGGAACGGATCGCCCCCTTCATCAGGCAATATGAGCTCGATCCCGCTGATTTCGCCGATCCGACAAGCTCGTTCAGGAGTTTCAACGAGTTTTTCTACCGCAAGCTCAAGCCCTCGGCCCGCCCCGTCTCCCCCTCCCCCGTCGTGTTCCCGGCGGACGGACGCCACCTCGGCTTTCCCGATATCTCCGCCATCGACTCGTTCTTCGTGAAAGGCCAGACCTTCGATCTCCCGGCACTGCTCGGAGATTCGGCGCTTGCGGAGAAATATGCCGGAGGCTCGCTGGTGCTTTCCCGGCTTTGTCCGGTGGACTACCATCGCTTCCATTTCCCTGCCGCAGGAATTCCCTCGGAAACGAAGACCATCCCCGGCCCGCTGTTTTCAGTCTCCCCCATCGCTCTCGCGAAAAACCTCTCCTATCTCTGGACGAACAAGCGCACGATCTGCGAACTGGAGACCGGAAACCTCGGGACCATCCTTATCCTGGAAA
Organism: uncultured Verrucomicrobiae bacterium; assembly: GCA_963729485.1. Lineage (GTDB taxonomy): Bacteria > Verrucomicrobiota > Verrucomicrobiia > Verrucomicrobiales > Akkermansiaceae > Luteolibacter. Next base: position 703,222 of record CAVSNV010000007.1, on the reverse strand, counting down.
TCGGAGCGACCTGTGTCGGCTCGATCCATCAGACCTACGCACCCGGCGAGCCTGTAGGGAAGGGACAGGAAAAAGGCTATTTCGCCTTCGGCGGATCATCCACCATCACCATCTTCGAGCCGGGGAAGGTGGGACTCGCGGCGGATCTGCTGGAAAACTCCGCGAAACAAACCGAACTCTACGCGAGAGTCGGCTCCTCCATGGCGGACGTCCCCAGATCCGCTGCGGAGCACACCGAAACCGCTCGCTGAAACATATCCCCGGATTTCCTAAGAACTCCGGAATCCCCATCAAATCCCATGATCCGAAATATCCTCCTCTCCCTCTTCCTCGCTCCCCTCGCCGTTTCGAAACCCGCCGTCCCCTCATGGCACTTCGTCCCGCCAGCCGGGATCGGAGTCGCGAACGTCAAGGACTATGGCGCGAAGGGCGACGGGAAGACCGATGATACCGAGGCGATCCTCAAGGCCATCGACGCGAACATCGACAAATCCCGCTACCGCTCGAATCCGTTCATCTGGTTTCCCGACGGCACCTATCTCGTTTCCGATTCCATCGAGGGACGGGTTTTCGGAAAACCCGGCGAGCGTGACGCCGGGAAAACCTGGTCCGCCGGCTGGCTTTCCATGATGATCCTGATCGGAGAAACGCGCGAAGGGGTGGTTATCAGGCTCAAGGATTCCGCTCCCGGTTTCACCGATCCGGAGAAGCCGAAATGGCTGATCGCCACCGGCTCAGAAAGCGACAACCGCAACAACCGGTCGGGCGGCGGCAACCGCGCCTTCCGCCACAACATCCTCAACATGACCGTCGATGTCGGCAGCGGAAACCCTGGTGCCATCGCCATCGATTTCATCGCGAACAACCGCGGCTCCATCGATGGCGTGACCATCCGTTCGGGAAAGGACTCCGGGAAAACCGCGATCAATCTCACCCGCAGCTGGCCTGGTCCGGCGATGGTCCTGGACGTTTCCATCGAAGGCTTCGACCACGCCATGGAGCTCGGCCACTACCAGTACGGAATGACCTTTGAGAACATCCGCATGCGGGGCCAGCGGAAGGCGGCGATCGTCAACTACGCGAACGTCGTCACCATGCGCAACGTGGACTTCGAAGGAGACGTCCCCTTCTATGTTTCCAAGCACGACAAGAGCGTGATCGCCATCCTCGACAGCACCATAGCCTACACCGGAAAGCAGAAGACCGCCGCGTTGGAAACACCCGGCCTGCTCAATCTCCGCCGGGTCGACTTCCCCGGCTACGCGACGATCATCGACGATACCTCGGAGGAAAACAAAGACCTCGTCCCACTGGAGGCGAGCCAGACGAAAGTCAGTTCCTACGACAAGGGCTTCACCTTGGATACCGCGGGCAAGACTCCCGTCCCCCTCCACCTTCCCATCGATGAAATCCCTACCGTACGCCCTCCGGAAGGAACCGGATGGGTCGATGCGGGTGAAACCGGTGAAAGCCTCCAGGCCGCCATCGACTCCGGCGCCGAATACATTTTCCTGAAACCCGTCACCACCGTCAGATTCGACAAACCCGTGATCCTCCGCAACAAGGTGAAGCTTATCATGGGCATGCACGGCTGCATCGACGGCCCCGGCGATGCCGAGAAAACTCCCTACGACGATCTTCCGCCCGCTTTCGTCATGGGTGACACGGGGGCGGACACCGTCTGCCTGGAGCACTTGTTCATCGGAGGCCGGGTGGAAAACCCTTCCTCCCGCACCCTCGTCCTCCGCCACGTGGATATCGAGCAGCACGGCCTGCTCGCCACCGGCAGCGGGAAAACCCACGTCATCGATGTCATCGGACGGAACTACCGCATCGGCCCGAAGCACACCTTCTTCGCCCGCCAGCTCAACGCGGAGTTCGGGACCGATCCGCTTTTCACGAACGCTGGCACCTCCTGGATCCTCGGATTCAAAATGGAATCCAACACCCGCACCAAAACCGAAAACGGCACCCCGTCCCTGCGCAACATCGGCGGGAAACTGGAAGTCCTCGGTGGCTTCCTCTACACCCTCGGAGACAAGCGCGAACAAGCACCCACCGTCCCCGCGTTTACAAATTCGAAAGGGAAAATCGCCATTTCCTACCGCGTCAACGGTCGCCCGGAAACCTACTATCCCGTCATTCTCCGGCAAGGCACTCTGGAAAAAGGAACCGACATCATGGCCAAACAGATCAAGGACCCCGGCGCCGCCCTCCTCACCGACGAACGTTAAGACGGACGGATCGTTCGCACGGATCGCCGGCAGTCCAGGCAACGGGCACGGCCTCCGCGATTCCCACGCTACCAGAGGCTATACCAGGCTATACCGTTTGCCAAAAGTCCGTGCGTTTTCCTAGCAGGGTATCGTCTGCCACGGAACGCGAGTCTTCAGCTCGCCCCGGAGCACTGAGCCATCGCACCGGGGCGGGCTGAAGTCCAACGCTCCAGCCGCCCCTCCGTATAGGGGGAACAGATGAAAAACTTTTGGCAACCGGTCTGAAACATCCTACTCCCGCCACCCGGCGAACGCCGGGCCTCTGTCTTCCAACGGAAGGTCCATACTTTTCCCCGAGCGCTGGGAACCCATCGCTCCGAAGATCATTTCCATCACGTCCCTCCCCTGCTCGCCGTCACAGACCGGAGATCTGTCCTCCCGGATCGCCTCCACCAGATCCACCCCCGCGAGGAAATGGCTTCCCACCTTTCTCCCCAAGCCCTGGATCGGTTCGGGCACGCCCACGCCCGCAGAGGAAACAGGGACCCAGTCCGCCGCTTCCGCGGAAACATCGAAAGGATTCCCCTCGCGCAGATACGCCAGCGGCTCCTGATCCACGCGCAGATTGATCACCCCTTTCGAGCCGATGATCTCCAGCCCGAAGCCCGCGCCCTTCCCACCCGCGTCCCGGATCGAATCGAAATACGCCGTCCAGCCGTTTCCCATCAGATACCGCGCGTGCAACTCTCCTCCGCCGATCAGACCCACGCCCTCACCACCTTCGACCAACCCGCCGGAGTCCAGGGATTTCCCATCCTCCAGGACCGTCGCCGAGCAGGAAACGGCGGGTCCGGCGAAATAGTTCATCAGATTGAAAACATGGGAGCCGAGCACCCAGAGATCCAGCATGCCACCCCGGTGATCCTCCTTCCCCCGGCCGCGCATCTCCAGCACCTTCCCGATCCGCCCGCCGGCGATGAGCTTTTCCACCACCGGCAGCACCGGATGTGTCCGCATCCGGTGGGCGACGGCGAGCTTCGTCCCGGATCTCCCGCAAGCGGCGATCATCGCATCCGCCTCCGCGAGCGTTTTTGAAAACGGCTTTTCCACGTAGACTCCGCGCACCCCCGCCTCCGCGGCAGCGATCACCGTTTCCGCGTGCTGGTCCACATGCCTGGGCGCGACCGAAACGATGTCCGGTTTCACCTTCACGAGCATTTCACGAAAATCCGGGAATCCTTGCACACCGCCCAGCCGCATCCTGGCTTTGTCCAGACCGGCCGCCACCGGATCCGCCACCGCGACCACTTCCACGCCGGGAACATCCAGCCACATCGTGTCCAGCTCGTGCCCGTAATCGCCACGACCGGTATGCCCGGCCACGGCAACCCGCAATTTCCCCGGCTCGATCTTTCCGGGGGCAGCTCCGGGGCAGACGAAGCCGAAGGCCGCCGCGCCAACCATGAACTCCCTGCGCCTCATTCCGGCGGTTCAGAAAGGGATGTCGTCATCGAAGTCATCCTCCTTGCGGAGATCCGCGGCGGAGGGCTCCGCCGCGCTGCCTCCTCCCCGGGAGGCGGGAGGCTCGTCCTGCGAATATTCGTCACGGGAGTAGCCGCCGCCGCCGTCCTTCGCGGACAGTTTCCAGCAGGAGAGGTTCACGTAATACTTGCCGTTGTACTCGTTGCCGCGGATGTCGAAGTTCACCTGCACTTCCTGCCCTTCCTTATACTGGTCCAGCATCGCGCACTTGTCCTTCACGACCTCGAATTTCAGATCCTGCGGATACTTGCTGTCCGCCGTCGTAACCACGAATTCCCGCTTCGAGAACCCGCTCGGGAACGTTTGTTCGTCGCTGATCAGTTTGATTTTGCCTGCTGCTTCATACATGCGCCGATCTTCCCCGAAGCCGCCGATATGTCAAACGGTTGCGTTCCCGGGAGGAGGGATTTTTCGGACAAAACGGATCCATATCTTCCGGATACCACATCCGGCCGGAGCAAAAGGGCATCCGTCCCGAGGTCCTCCCGTCCCCGGGGAAACATCCCCGGGGAGATTTCATTTTCCGCAAGTGGGCATCCGGAACACCTCCGGGCGATTTCAGTTGCCTTCTCCGACGGTTTTTTTAAATGTACGTAGTCGGGTGGCACAAATCGCGGACGTTGCCGGTCAAAGCACCGCGCGACCAATCGATCCCCCGATCCGGAGCGCACCGCTCCTCCCCTAACCACTGAACACGAATGATCCCATGAAAAGAGCCGTTATCACCATCGCACTCGCAAGTACGATCCACTCGCAAGCAATGACCACCCTGTTTTCGGATGATTTCTCCGATGGCAACCGCGACGGTTGGTTCTACTTCACCAGCGGCACCAGCGACTCCACGGTCACCGCCGGGAACGCCTACCGCTTCAATACCTCGGGAACCTCGAACGGAGCCGCGATCACCTACTTCACTCCCGGGACTCTCAGCATCGGGCAATCCCTGACCCTTTCCTTCCAGGTCAGCACTTCGAACGCCTCCTTCTCGCAAGCCAACTCGATCAGATTCGGCATTTTCAATTCGGGCGGAGCCATGAGCAGGATTTCCTCGGATCTCGCCGTGAGCAACGACCTCGCGTTCAACGACGATGTCGGCTACGCGGGGTTCCATTCCTTCGGAGGTACCAGCATACAGGAAGCTCCGGAGGAGAAATTCGGGGAACTCGAACACATTCTGGACAAACCCGGCATACTCCGCCCTGGCCACGGGCAGCGCGTCCACCGGAAACAATGTGGACGACACCTTCTACACCGCAAGCATCACCCTGGACTACACCGCGGCCGACAGCATGACCGTCAGCTCCTCGTTCGGGAGCGTCACCCGCACGGACACCGTCACGACACCGATCACCACCTTCGATGCCTTCTCGGTATTCGCGGATGGAAACAACGGAGCGCTGACGATCGACGACGTGCTGGTCACCGTCGTCCCCGAGCCGTCTTCCATCCTCCTCGGCGTGATCGGATCCCTCTGCCTGTTGCGTCGGCGCCGCTAGCCGGGCGTCCGGACCGGACCATCGGGCGGCTTTCCTGCGGCGGGAAGCCGCCTTTTTCACCTTCGTATTTTTTACTTGCCCGCCTCTTATTTTGCACACAAAAGACCCGCATGAACCTCTCCCGGCGCCACGCCGCCAAAAAGCTCGGACGCGAAGCCACCGGCTACGCCGCTTGCCTTCTTCCCTTTGAAACGGACGGATCGATCGCCCGCGAGTCCTTCCAAGCCGCCGTCGAGCGCACCACCGCCGCAGGTCTCGGCTGCGCGGTGAACATGGACACCGGCTACGCGAACTATCTCGAACCTGCCGAACGAAAACTCATCCTGGAACTCACCAGGGAAACCATCGCCGGACGCCGGGATTTCATCTCAGGCGCATTTGTCGAGGGCCTCGAAGGCGATCTGGTCTCACTCTACCGCGACCAGATGGACGAGATCGTTGCCTACGGCGGCACCCCCATCCTATTCCAGACCACCCGCTTCCATTCCTGGAAACCCTCGGAAATCGTCGATCTCTATTCGCAGGTCTGCGAGGGCTACGAATCTGTCATCGGCTTCGAACTCGGCTCCATGTTCGCCCCGAACGGCATGATCTTCGATGAGGAGACCATCACCGGGCTCATCCGGATTCCGGCGCTCAAAGGCATCAAACATTCCTCGCTCGATCGCGGAACCGAACTCCGCCGCCTCGAGATCCGCGACGAGATCCGCCCCGGTTTCAAAATCTTCACCGGCAACGACCTCGCCATCGACATGACGGAATACGGTTCCGACTACCTGCTCGGCCTCGCCGCCTTCTGCCCCGAGCTATTCGCCCTGAGAGACAGATACTGGGCCGAGGGAGACGAGCGCTACGCCGCCCTTACCGATGCCATCCAGTACCTCGGAAACATCTCCTTCCGCGCCCCGGTCCCTGCCTACAAGCACTCCTGCGCGATTTTCCAGAACCTCATCGGCCGCTGCCCCTCCCCCCTCACCCACCCGAAATCAGCCACCCGCCCCGGTTGGGAAGCGGAAATGCTCGCGGATTGCGTGAAACGCCTCGGCTACTAAGTCGGTTCTTTCATTTTTACCGAAGGACAGCAGACTCCCGCCCACATGGCCACCATCACAGACATCGCCAAAGCTCTGGATATCTCCACAGCGACGGTTTCCCGCGCGCTCAACCAATCCCGCCTGGTCACTCCCGAGCTTGCGGGAAGGATCAACAGGACCGCTGACGAGCTCGGATACAAGAAGCGCGTCATCCGCCGCCACCGCGGCCGGGCGATCCTCAACATCAAGCTCATCCTCCCCCTCCACCAGGAGTCGGAGAGAGCGCTCTTCTACGATCTGGCGTCGCTGATCGACGGCATTCGCAAAGGCTTCAAGCTCTGCGGGATCAACCTCCTCTGTGAAACCGCATCCCCGGATTTCAAACCCTATCCCCACAAGAAGGGCGGCGATATGAACGGCTTCATCTTCGCCTTCAACCGCCCCACCCCCGCCACGCTCAAGGAACTCCGTGCCCACGGCACCCCCTTCGTCATCCTCAACCGGGATCTCGCGGACCTCCCCTGTGTCGCCTCCCAGAACGCGCAAGGAATGGAAGACCTCGTCGAACATCTGCGCGCCCGCGTCCCGGATCTCAAGCCCGCCTTCCTCTCCATGAAAGGAGTCAACCAGATCCACGACGAGCGTCTCGAGGGCCTGGATTCCGCCTGCCGTCATCACTCCATCCCCTTCGACAGGAAATCCGATTCATATCTCTTCGACAGCATCTCCTCCGTCAGCGGGGAAGCGCTCTCCCCCCTCGCGGAAAAATACAACGCCCTCCTTTGCCTCAACGACATCGTCGGCACCGTGGTCCTCACCGAACTGGACCGCCTGGGATTTCTCGTTCCCTCGCAGATCGCCGTCACCGGCTTCGATGATTCGCCCGTCCGTCAGCTTTCGCGCCCGCTCCTGACCACCATCGCCATGCCGGTGAAGGAACTCGGCCGGACCGCCGCATCCCGCCTCGAGTCCGAGATTATCGAGAACCAGCCTGCCGCCCCCTCGATCCGCGTCAGAGGCACCCTCGTCTCCGGCCAATCCACCTAGACCCTGTCATATCTACCGATGGAACCGTCCAGTCTCGCCATACACACGTTCACCAACCAGCCGTGGACCATAGGGGAGTGCATTGAAAACTACGCCCGGGCCGGCATCGGCGGCATCTCCATCTGGCGGGAAACCATCGCCGGCCAGGATCTGAAAAAAGTCCGCACCCACCTGCGCGACAGCGGCCTCACCCCCGTCTCCCTCGTTCGCGGCGGATTTTTCACCGGGAAGACCGAGGCCGACCGCAGCCCGTCCCACCGGCAGAATCTCGCCGCACTCGCGGAGGCGGAAGCTCTCGGCCTGCCTATGGTCGTGCTCGTCTGCGGTGCGACTCCCGGCCAATCCCCCGAGGAAAATCTCGACCAGATCGAGGCAGGCATCCGCGCGCTTCTTCCCGCCGCCGAGGCCGCGGACGTCAGGCTCGCCATCGAGCCCTTGCACCCTATGTATGCCGGGGACCGCTCCGCCGTGGCCTCGCTGAAAGACGCCAACACGCTGGCGCAACGGATCGCCCACCCCCTAGTCGGCATCGCCGTCGACACCTTCCACGTCTGGTGGGAAACGAACCTGGAAGCGGAAATCCGCACCTGCTCCCGCAACGGCCATCTGTTCGCCTTCCACATCTGCGAGTTCAAACCGGATTTCGACCACCCCCTGCTCGACCGCGGCCTCCCCGGCGAAGGCGTCGGAGCCACCCCGCGCATCCTGGCCATGGTCCGCGACGCCGGCTTCACCGGCCTTACCGAAGTCGAGATCTTCTCCCGCAAATACTGGGCCATGAACCAGCACGCGTTTCTGGAGAAAATCCTCGGAAGCACCGAAGACCTCTAGGAAATTCAAAGTTTATGAAAAAAATAGGCATCATCCTCAACGGCGTCACCGGACGCATGGGCACCAACCAGCACCTCGTCCGCTCCATCCTCGCCATCCGCGACCAGGGCGGAGTCCTCCTCCCCGACGGATCCCGGCTCATGCCGGACCCCATCCTCACCGGCCGGAACGAGAACAAGATCGCCGGTCTGGCGAAAAAGTACGGAGTCGAGCGTCATTCGACGGACCTGGACGCCGCCCTTGCCGATCCGTACAACGAGATCTTCTTCGATGCCTCCGGCACACCGTACCGCATCCCCTTCCTCGAGCGCGCCATCGCCGCCGGCAAGCACGTCTATTGTGAGAAACCTACCGCGGTGGAATACTCCGAGGCACTCCGCATCGCCGAGGTCGCGGAAAAAGCCGGCGTGAAAAACGGCACCGTCCAGGACAAGCTCTGGCTGCCCGGCATCCGCAAATACCAGCTTCTCAAGGAACAGGGATTCTTCGGGAAAATCCTCTCCGTCCGCGGCGAGTTCGGCTACTGGGTCTTCACCGGAGAGCACGGAGGCCAGCCCATCCAGCGCCCTTCCTGGAACTACCGCTCCGAGGACGGCGGCGGCATGATCGTGGATATGCACTGCCACTGGCGCTACGTCATCGACAACCTTTTCGGCAACGTCACCCGCGTCTTCTGCAAAGCCGCCACCCACATCCCCGAGCGTTTCGACGAGCAGGGGAAACCCTACGAATGCACCGCGGACGACTCCGCCTACGCCATTTTCGAGACCGATACCGGCGTCACATGTCAGTTCAATTCCTCCTGGAACACCAGAGTCCGCCGCGACGATCTGCTCACCATGCAGGTCGATGGCACCGAAGGCTCCGCCATCGTGGGTCTGCGGAAATGCTGGGCACAGCACCAGTCCGTCACCCCCCGCCCCATCTGGAATCCCGATATCGACTCCCCCATCGACTACTACGCGAACTGGACCGAAGTCCCCGACCAGCTCGAGTTCGACAACGCCTTCAAGATCCAGTGGGAAATGTTCCTCAAGCACGTCGCCATCGACACCCCCTTCCCATGGACCCTGCGCGAGGGAGCGAAAGGCGTGCAACTCGCCGAGCTCTCCATCCGCTCCCACGAAGAAGGCCGCTGGATCGAAGTCCCGGCGACGTAAAGCAAGGAGGGGCGCGCCCTACGGCCGCCCGGCAACCCGAGAATCGTCCCCAGCTATCTCCCCAGCACGCTCCGGCGGCCATAGGCACGCCGCTCCTTGGCGGAGGCCGCTGGATCGAAGTCCCCGCAACGTAAAGCAAGGAGGGGCGCGCCCTACGGCCGCCCGGCAACCCGGGAATCGTCCCCGGCTATCTCCTCAGCACGCTCCGGCGGCCATAGGCACGCCGCTCCTTGGCGGAGGCCGCTGGATCGAAGTCCCCGCGACGTAAAGCAAGGAGGGGCGCGCCCTACGACCGCCCGGCAACCTTCCCGTCCCCATCCCCATCCCCGACCGGCCGCACCCCCGGGAACGCACATACTTGACAGCTTGGCACTCCTAGTGCATCACCCCGCCCATGCCTAAGCTTTCCATCCGCAACCTCGATGTTTCCTCGAAAGAAGTCCTCATGCGCGCTGATTTCAACGTGCCTCTCAAGGACGGAGAAATCACGGACGACACCCGCATCCAGGCGGCCATCCCCTCGATCAGACATCTCCTCGATGGCGGCGCGAAACTCGTCCTCTGCTCCCACATGGGCCGCCCGGACGGCAAAGCCGACCCGAAATACACGCTGGCCCCGGTCGCGGAGCGCCTTTCCGAAATCCTCGGTCAGGAAGTGGAACTCGCATCCGATTGCATCGGTGCCGAAGCCGCCTCAAAGCGCGCCGCTCTTCAGGCAGGCCAGGTGCTGCTTCTTGAAAACACCCGCTACCACGCGGAGGAGGAAGCGAACGAAGCGGAATTCGCCAAGGACCTCGCCGGCCGAGCACAGATTTTCGTAAACGACGCGTTCGGCACCGCCCACCGCGCCCACGCCTCCACCGAGGGAGTCACGAAGTTCATCCCGGTTTCCGCGATGGGCTTCCTCATCGAGAGCGAGCTGGAATACCTTGAAGTGAAACTCCAGAATCCCGAGCGTCCTTTCCTCGTCATCATGGGTGGATCGAAAGTCTCCGACAAAATCCAGGTCATCACCGCACTCATGGAAAAGGCCGATGCCTTCCTCATCGGTGGTGCCATGGCGAACACTTTCCGCAAGGCCCAAGGCTACGAAACCGGCGACTCCCGCGTGGAGGAGGACAAGCTGGATCTCGCCCTGAGTATCCTGGACAAAGCGAAGGAAAAGGGAGTCGATTTCCTCCTGCCAGCCGATACCCGCATCACCCAGGAATTCAAAGACGGCGCGGCGACACAGGTCACAGGCATCTACGGCGAGGGCGGTGGAGTCGAGAAAGGCTGGGAAGGCATCGACATCGGCGATGTCGCCATCAAGGAATTCGAAGCGGAGATCGCCAAAGCGAAAACCATCATCTGGAACGGCCCCGTCGGAGTTTTCGAGATCGAGAACTTCGCCCACGGCACCAAGGCCATCGCCGAGGCCATGGCGAAATCCGACGCCACCACCATCGTCGGTGGCGGAGACTCCGTCACGGCCGTCAACAAATTCGGCCTCGACGATAAGATGACCTTCATCTCCACCGGCGGCGGCGCCTCCCTCGAGCTTCTCGAAGGCAAGACCCTCCCCGGCGTATCCGCTCTCAGCGAAGCGTAAGTATTCCGAATAACTCCTAACAACCAACGTTTAAGAAACACCATGTCACGCAAGCCTATCTTCGCCGCCAACTGGAAAATGAACAAAGGAGCCTCGGAAACGGAGGACTTCGTCAAATCTTTCCTCTCCAAGACCCAGGGACTGAACCTCCCCGCCGATATCGTCATCGCCCCGTCGTTCGTCTCTTTGCCGAAACTTGCCGACCAGCTGCACAATTCCAATCCCGGGAAAAACGCCCACGCGATCCAGATCGCCGCGCAGAACTGCTCGGAATACGATTCCGGTGCCTACACCGGTGAGGTCAGCGTGTTGATGCTCCGCGAGTTCTTCGTACACTACGTCATCCTCGGCCACAGCGAGCGCCGCTCGATTTTCGGTGAGACGGATGCCGCCATCAACGCCAAGATCAGGAAAGCCCGCGAGGCCAATCTCAAGCCCATCTTCTGCATCGGCGAGACCTTGGAGCAACGCGAGGGCGGCAAGCTCGAAAGCGTGCTCCGGACCCAGGTCACCGACGGATTGAAAGACGTTTCCGAGAAAGATCTTTCCGATATCGTCATCGCCTACGAGCCGGTCTGGGCCATCGGCACCGGCGTTACCGCTTCCTCCGAGCAAGCTCAGGAAGCACACGCCTTCGTCCGCTCCCTCATCTCCGATCTCTACGGCTCCGAGCCGGCGAACCGCATCCGCATCCAGTACGGCGGCTCGGTGAAGCCCGCCAACGCGACGGAACTCATGGCCTGCCCGGACATCGACGGCGCACTCATCGGGGGCGCGGCCCTCGAGCCCCAGTCGTTCCTGGAGATCATCAAGAACGGCACCAGCACCGGCGCGTAACGCCCAGGGAGCGGCGCGCCTTATGGCCGCCGGATAGGCACCGGGAAATGGCTGGGGATGATACCGGGGTTGCCGGGCGGCCATAGGGCTCGCCCCTCCATGTTTGCTTCCAAGGAGCGGCGTGCCCTATGGCCGCCGGACAAGCACCGGAGCAGCCGGGCGGCCGTAGGGCGCGCCACTCCATGTTTGCTTGCTTTCCGCAGGGCCGGAGCAACCATGATCGGTATGCGTTTTTTCGACGATCTCGCGGACACCTCGGTCACAAGGAACCGGCTTCCGCATTGGCAACAGGACGGAGCCACGTTTTTCGTCACCTGGCGGCTCGCCGATTCGATCCCGCAGGAACTCATCGGGAGGTGGAAGCGGGAGAGGGCGGAATGGATCGCGAAAAATCCCGAGCCGTGGGACGATGCCCTTGAGGCGGAATACCACCGTCTTTTCTCCGGGGAGATCGACCGTCTCATGGACAAAGGCCACGGCTCCTGTGTCTTGCGACGGTGTCCCGTCCGCTCCATCGTTTCCGATAGCTTGGAAAAGTTTCACGGAGACCGGTACATCATCCACTCGTCCGTGATCATGCCGAACCACGTCCATCTTCTCGTCACCCTCTCGGAAACGCGGAAGATGGAGAATACCGTCAGGGACTGGAAAAGCTTCACGGCCCGGCTGATCAACCGTGAGACCGGGGAGGAAGGCGGGACCCTCTGGCAGAAGGATTACTTCGACCGCCTCATCCGTGACTGGAAAAACTTCTTCCGCGTGGCGCGCTACATCCGCCGGAATCCGGAGAAGGCGGAACTCCCGGAGGATGATTTCTCACTCTATGAATCCGCGTTCGTGAAGCGGATGCTCGGGTAGCGCAAGAAGCGTCGCGCCCTAGGCCGCCGGATAAGGGCCGGGGTTGCCGGGCGGGATTAGCAGCAAGGAGCGGCGCGCCCTATGGCCGCTGGATAAGCACCGGGGTTGCCGGGCGGCCGTAGGGCACGCCCCTCCTTGCTGGAAACTGCTGAAATCCTCGTTTGCCTGGGGGAATTTCCGGCACATATTGCGGGATCATGAGCGACGAACTTCGTAAAAACTTCCAGGACATCGACAAGGACCTCTCCCATTCGTGGATCGATCTGAGTGAAAAAGTCAGGAACCTGTCCGCCAGCCTGAAACTGAAAGCGGCAGGTACCGATCTTTCCCCGGATGCGGAAAAACTCTCCGGCGAAACGGCACGCCTCTGCGACCACATCGAACGCATGCACGCGGATGTCATCGATCTGCTGGAGAATATCGATACCCGGATCCCGATCCACGAATCCAGCCTCGAAGGTGGCGGATACTCCGACTCCCGGACGCAGGAGACCGACGAGGTCGAAAAGGAGAAGATCCAGATCCAGCGCGAGAGCCATGAACTGCGTAGCGATTTCAAGGACGTCCTCAAGGCCCTCTTCATGTGGGTGGACGATCCGAAGGAGCGGGTGAAAGCCAAGGAGTGAGATCCTGGCGAGGAGTCGCGGACGGTATCCGCGAGTGGGAAAGGAAAAAGGCGGATACCATACCCCGTGGGGCACACTGTCCGCCTCTTCGTGGGGGTGTTCCTGCTTATTTCGAGAACACCACTTTCCCGTCCTTCATTTCACCGCGGATCACATCGCCGTCCACGAAGTTCCCTTCCAGCACATCGAGGCTGAGCGGATCGAGTAGCAGGTGCTGGATGGCGCGTTTCAGCGGGCGCGCCCCGTACACGGAATCGTAACCCTGGTTCCCGACGAATTCCTTGGTCTCCTCGGAGAGCGCGAGTCCCAGACCCTGCTTGGCGAGGCGTTTCCTCACGCGATCCAGCTGGAGATCCACGATGGTCGTGAGATCCTCGCGGCCGAGGCGGTCGAAGATGACGATCTCATCGATGCGGTTGAGAAACTCGGGTCGGAAATGCCCGCGCAGGGCCTCCATCACGGCGGCTTCGCGTTGCTCGGAATTTTCCTCCCCGAGGATATGCTGGGAGCCGATGTTCGAGGTCATGATGAGAACGGTGTTGCGGAAATCCACGGTGCGTCCCTGGCCGTCGGTGATGCGCCCGTCATCGAGCACCTGGAGCAGAACGTTGAACACATCGGGATGCGCTTTCTCGATCTCATCGAAAAGCACCACCGAGTAGGGCTTGCGCCGGACGTGCTCGGAGAGCTGCCCGCCCTCATCGTAGCCGACGTAGCCGGGAGGCGCGCCGATCAGGCGAGAGACGCTGTGCTTTTCCATATACTCGGACATGTCGATCCGGACCATCGCGCCCTCATCATCGAAGAGGAACTCCGCGAGCGCTTTCGAGAGCTCGGTTTTCCCGACTCCGGTGGGGCCGAGGAAAAGGAAGGAGCCGATGGGGCGGTTCTCGTCCTGGAGTCCGGCGCGGGCACGGCGAACCGCGTTCGCTACCGCTTTGATCGCTTTCTTCTGGCCGACCACACGGTCGCCGAGCCGGGCTTCCATCGTGACCAGCTTCTGTTTCTCCCCTTCCTGGAGCCGGCTCACGGGGATGCCTGTCCATGAGGAAACGACGCGGGAAATGTCTTCCTCCGTCACCTCTTCCTTGAGCATCGCGCCGTTTTTCTGGAGGTGGACGAGGCCTTCCTGCGCTTCATCGAGCTGCTTCTGCGCCTCCGGAAGATCCCCGTAGGTGATCTGGGAAGCCCGACTGAGATCGCCGATGCGCTGGGCGCGTTCGACCTCGGTTTTCAGGGAATCGATCTTCTCCTGGGCGGTGCGGACCTCATCGATCACAGATTTCTCGTTGCGCCACTGGGCCATCATTCCGGAGGACTGCTCCTTGAGATTCGCCTGCTCTTCCCTGACCTTTTCCAAGCGCGATTCCGAAGCCTTGTCGGTTTCCTTTTCGAGAGCCTTTTTCTCCATCTCCAGCTGCATGATCTGGCGCTCCAAGACATCGATCTCCGTGGGCATGGAATCGAGCTCGATCTTCAGGCGCGAGGATGCCTCATCGATCAGGTCCACCGCCTTGTCCGGCAGGAAACGGTCTGAGATGTATCGATCCGAGAGAACCGCGGCGGCGACGATCGCCCCGTCCTGGATGCGCACGCCGTGGTGGACCTCGTAGCGTTCCTTGAGTCCGCGCAGGATGGCGATGGTGTCTTCCACGCTCGGTTCGCCGACGGTGACGGGCTGGAAGCGCCGCTCGAGGGCGGCGTCCTTCTCGATGTATTTCCGATATTCGTCCAGAGTGGTGGCGCCGATGGTGTGGAGCTCACCGCGCGCCAGTTGGGGCTTGAGCATGTTCGAGGCGTCCGCCGCCCCCTCGCCCGCACCCGCGCCGACGATGGTGTGCAACTCGTCGATGAACAGGATGATGCGGCCTTCCGAATCCGTGACTTCTTTCAGAAAGGCCTTGAGCCTTTCCTCGAACTCCCCGCGGAATTTCGCGCCGGCGAGCATGGATCCGATATCGAGGGAGACGACCATCTTGTCTTTCATCGAGTCAGGCACGTCTCCGGAGACGATGCGCCGCGCCAACCCCTCGACGATGGCGGTCTTGCCGACTCCGGGCTCGCCGATAAGCACCGGATTGTTCTTGGTGCGGCGGGAAAGGACCTGGAGCACGCGGCGGATCTCGTGATCGCGACCGATCACCGGATCGATCTTCCCGGCCCGCGCCCGGGCGGTGAGGTCCGTTCCGTATTTCTCCAGTGTCTGGTATTTCCCCTCGGGATCCGCATCGGTGACTTTCTGGGAGCCTCGCACGTCCCTGATCGCGGCCTCGGCTTTTTTTTCATCCAGCCCGGCTTCCTTGAGTAGCTTCCCGGCGGGCGAGTCCCCTTTCAAGGAGCCGAGCAGGAAGTGCTCCACCGAGAGGAAATCGTCGCCGAATTTCTCGCGAATCCTGTCGGACTCATCGAGCGTGGCCCTCAGTCCGGCGCTGATCTGGGGCTGGGTGGACGCGCCGGAAACGCTGACTTCCGATCCCAGCGCCGTGGCGACCGCTGCTTTCAGAACCGGGATATCGACTCCCGCCTTCTGCAGGATGGGAACGGCGATGCCGCCCTCTTGCTGCAGGAGGGCGAGCAGGACATGGGTGCTGCGCAGCTCCGGATGGGAGGATTTGGAAGCGATCCCCTGCGCGGATTGCAATGCTTCCTGAAGTTTCTGGGTGAGTTTGTCGAGTGCCATGGTTTTCGGAAATTACGGTTGTCGGGCATCCGGATCTAACAGCCGGAGCTTCGGCGGTAGGTTAGCCGATTCCGTGCGTCTTGCAAGTGGCCGGGCGGGAAGGATTTCCGGAAATTTCCGGGTGAGACGGAAAACCTGCCGGTGCGGGACGCGGATTCCGTGTTAGGATGGGGATATGTTTTCTCTCCGATCCCTCCTCCCCGCCCTTATCCTCGCATCCGGGATTTCCGGCATCGCCGCCGCTGCGGATGATCCTCAGGAAGTCTCCGCAGCGCGAATCGTGAAACTCCACGGGATGTCTCCCGAGGATTTCGCCAAGTTACCGGAGGCGGGCGAAGCGCTGGATTTCGAGAAACTCGACCAAGGCTTGCTGGATGCCGCGGTATTTCACGAAACCAACCGCCGCCGAATACGCAAGGGGCTGTCCCCGCTGGCATTCGAACCCGTCCTCCGGGAAGCGGCGGCGATGCAGGTGCGCGGGATGACACGGATGCGGGAGATCAGCCACAAGCATCCCGATGCCGACAAGAAAACGATGGGCGACCGCTTCGGGCTTCTGGGAATCGATACCCGGATGCGGGCGGAGAACGTGGCGATGGTTTTCGGGATCCGCTACGAATCCGGAACGGATGTTTACAAGAGGATGAAGCGGGGGCGTGCCGTTTTCAGCCTGCAAGCGGGTGGCCCGCCCATCCCTCCGCATAGCTATTCGTCGTTCGCCACCCATCTGCTGGACGAGTGGATGGCCTCTCCGGGGCATAGGAAAAACATCCTCACCGCGGATCTCAAAACCCTGGGCACCTCCTCCATGCACGATCGTCCGGCCATGGGAATGGACAAGTTCTATTGCGCCCAGGAATTCGCGGGCCGGGTGGAGCTGGACAAGCGGTGACGGCGTTTCCACAGCCTCCCCTACTCCGCGAGGCGGATCACCAGCCGACCGTTCTCGATGCGCAGTTCCTCGATCCCACCGACAGCGCCACCGCTTCCGAAGATTTCCGAGAGCAGGTCCTTGCCTTTCATCCCGGCGAGCCAGTCGTTGGGCAATGACGCGCCCCAGACGGTGACGTCATCCAGCACGAGGCTTGGCTTGCCCTCCACGGTTTTCACGAAAAACCTGGCTTTGGCTTTCAGATGTTTCCCCCCGACTACGGGCAGATCCTCGTCAAGATCCGACTCGACCCTGGCGTGCACGGCACCATCGGCGAGCTTGAACTGGAGCTTCTCGCCGAATCCCGTATTCTGGTTGATCAGACCGTTCAGCTCGCGCTCGGTGATCACGATCTCCTTGCTGCCTCTCTCGTATTCCGGCTCCGCCGCTTCCTGGAGATTTACGATCTTTTCCTCCAGCACTTCCGTTTCCCGCGGCGAGAAGCTCGACGGGGCGGATCGGGCGGTTCACCCAGAAATACCACCCGACGGCAAGAAGCACCGCGAGCAGCAGACAGATCAGAATCGCGGGCAAACAGCCGCTTTTGCGCGAAGAGACCCCTGCCGCCATGGGGGCGGGAGGGGTCGGTTCAACCGTTGTTGTTTCAGGTTCGCTCATTTCCGCAGGATAGCCCACGGGAGTCCCGAAGCAAGGGAATCGCCCGGCCTATTTCATGGGCTCGAGCACCTTGATCTTGATATTGCGGAAGCAGACAGGGTCGTTGTGATCCTGCAGGCAGATATGCCCGGCATCCGCCTTGCCGAATTCTTCCCAGTCCTTGAACTTGGATTTCGCGACCTTTTCGTTCCAGTCCTCGGAGCCGATCTCGTATTCAACATATTTCTCGCCGTTCATCCAATGCTCGCACTTGAAAGTGCCGGCCGCGGTCTTCTGGCATTTCAGGACAAAATGATTCCACTCGCCCACGGGTTTCGTGGTGTCCTTGTCAGCCGCGTAGAGCTGGTACATCCAGCCGGCTTTCTGAGGATCGTGGCCCTTGACGTTGTCCTGGATCTGCGCTTCGGGACCGGTCTTGTAAGGAGGGCCGTCGGTTTCGAGCACTTTCAGCATGATGCCGGAGTTCCCCGCTTCGCCGATCTTCCAGTCGATGGAGAGTTCGAAACTCTCGTATTTCTCCTTGGTGATGATGTCGCCTTTCCCCTCGCGGCAAAGTGCGCCGTCCTTGGCCACCCAACCTTCGGGGATCTTGTCCATCTTGTATCCGCGGAAATGCTCGCCGGGATTCTTCCCGTCGAAGAGCAAGGTCCAGCCCTCGGCTTTCTCCGCCTCGGTCAGGGTGTTCGGTGCGGCATCCGCCGCGAAGGCAGCCGGCACGAGGCAGGCGGTGATGAGGGAAACGAGGATTCGATTTTTCATAGGGTATGTTCTGAGTTTCACACGCGGTTCCGCGCGGACTCCCGAAGATACCCACCCTATGACCCCGTCTGTCAAAAAAAGAAACGGTTTCGAATGATTCTGCCGCTCCATGTGACAGAAACGCCCCGTAAAACGCGTTCTCGACAAGGGTGGCTCCCTGTCAGAAGATGTCATTCCAGTCCCGAGAAATCCCCCCTTCCCACATACCAGCCATGTCAAAATTTCTCCTACCTTCCGCCTTGTCGGCCGCCGTGCTACTCACTTCCTGCGCCACCATGCGGGGCACCGTGGACGCCGTGAAATCGTCCACCGCGAGTGCCACGAAATCAGTCAAAGACTTTTCGCTCGCGGATTTGCGAGGGCCCCGGCTCGATGTCGTCGAGGTGCGTGAAAAGGATCTGAAGGAGATGCCGACCGGGCAAGAGCGCGCCCTCGCCTTCGATCAGGAGCGGAAACGTTCCTTCTGGTCCTTCGCCCTCCCGGCGGATTTCGAGGAACCCGTGCTGCCGGAAATCGGAGACGGAGATCTGGATAGCGGCCTGCTTCCACCGAAGCCGCTTTAGGGAGGAGTCACTTCCGAAGTTCGTCCGCAGTCCAAGGAGTGTTCCGGTCGCTGGTTTCGGCGCGAATTTTTTCAACCTCATCCGCAGTCACAGGGGCGGCGGAATTTTCGAATTCGGGGCGACGGAGATAGGTCAGGACATCGGCGGCCTGCTGATCGGAAAGCCCCGTTGGCGGCATGGGGATCGCCGGATTTTTCCCGTATTCCACATCGCCGATCATGACGGGGCCGGTGAGTCCGTGAAGGATGATGCGGATCGCCTTGCCGGGATCACCCTGCAACCACTCGGAGTCCCGCAGGGGCGGATAGATTCCTGCGAGGCCTTTCCCTTCTGGTTGGTGGCAGTTCAGGCAGATGGATTCGTAAACTTCCTTGCCGGGGTAGGTGCCGGGGTCGGGAGCGGTTTCCGTGATTTTCAAGAAATCCGAATGCGCGGGCGGGATCTCCGGTTTTCCGGCATCGGGCAGCGGGCGCCAATGCGGCCTGAGGGCGCGGACGGTCTCGGCGAGGGCGTAATCCAGGAAGGGATCCCGTGGTGAGTCGAGCGCCTGGAGCGCGAGAACCAGGGATTTCGCATCGCTCACGTAACTAAGCGCGACGACGGCTTCCAGCCGGACGCGGGGATGCGGGTCGTGGATGGATTTTTCCAAGGGTCCCAACTTGTCCGGGACATCCCAGACACCCAGGAGTCGGGCACCGTACGCCCGGAGCCGGAAATCATCCGAAGTCAGCAAACGGCCGAGCAGATCCGGGCGGACGGTATCGTGCGCTTGATAGAGTCCGGCCAGATCGATAAGAATTCGACCGTCTTCCGCGTTTTTGACAAAGGAATCGAGCGCGGGAACCACGTCGTTCGCGGGGAGATTGTAGAGCAGACGCCGGGCCTGGGCGCGGGTCCAGCGTTCCCTGGAACGGAGTTGGCCGATCAATTCCGAGGCGTTCATGGCGGAAAGATCAGGCTGGATCACCTTGGGCAGGTTTTTCGCGGATAGACGCCAGATCCGCCCGTGCTTCCTGTCCCGGTGGGGATCCGCATAGGAAGCCTGGTAGTGGCCGATGACGGGATTGAACCAGTCCGCCAGATAGATCGCACCGTCCGGGCCGACGCTGACATCGACCGGGCGGAAGGCGTCGCCGGATGATTTCAGGAGACGCGGAAGCTGCCTTGACTTGAAACCGGAACCGGAGTCCTCCAGGCGGTGCGCCTCGACCAGGTTGCCGAAATATCCGGCGATGATCGCGGTTCCCTGCAGCTCGTCAGGAAGGGCGGCGGTGCCGACGAATTCCAGCGCGGTGGTCTTGGGGCTGGTATCGAAGAGCGGGCCGACCGGATGGTATTCGGCGGGCGCGGGATTGGATGTCAGTCCCGGGACCGACCAGTAGCCCGCCGGGCGGTCACCGGATTTGTGAAAGATCTGGCCGAAGTCATCGAATGCGACTCCCCAGCAATTGTGACCTGCCTTTCCTCCGTTGAAAAAGCCCTCCAGCTTGCGGGATACGGGATCGAGCCGCCAGAGTCCCGCCTTTTCCAAAGTTACCAAGCCATGCGGAGTTTCCACCCGGGAGAACGCGTGCAATCCCTGGCTGAACCACAGGTTCCCCGCCGGGCCATAGGTCAGCGAGTTGATGAGCTGATGGGTATCGCCGATTCCGAACCCGGCGAGAATGGTTTCCTCCTCGTCGGCTTTCCCATCGCCATCCGTATCGCGGAGATGGATCAGGCGGTCGAAATCGCAGACGTAAAGTCCCCCGCCACCCAGCTCCAGGCCTTGGACCATGGTGAGGCCCTCCGCGAATTTCCAAGACTTGTCGGCTTGTCCGTCCCCGTCCGTATCCTCCAGAACGAGGATGAAATCGGATGGTTTCCGCCCCGGTAGGATCTGCGGATAGGTCGGCGAGCAGGCGACCCAGAGCCTGCCTTTTTCATCCCAGACGAACTGTGTCGGCTTGGCCACACCCAGCTTCTCATCCGCGAAAAGATTCACCTCGTAGCCGTCCGCAACGGTGAACGCCGCCTGTTGCTGCCCGGCGGACATCATTTCCTCGGTGAGCGGATAGGTGATCTCCGCCTCAGGGACCGCGAGATCCTCTCCACGGACCAGCCCCGCGATCCGCTCCTCCCACTTCCCGATCAGCGGACGATGGGCTTCGAAGGTCTCCCTGAGATCGGGGAAGTCTCCCGGAGCCGTGCCATATTTCTGCGAGATACGGTCGCCATAGACAAAGGACCAGTTGGCGGGACGCCAGGTGCTGGCGAACAGCCGGTTTTTCTCGGAAACCGCCAGCCGCAACGACTCCGGCACGGAGATAGGGTGGGAAACGCCGAGCGCTTTCGAAACCTCCTCCGCCACCGCACGCAGGCCCGGCTCGCCCAGGTGCCAGCCATCGGTGGTCAGCGATCCGCGACCCAGCAAGGGGTGGAACAGATCGATGAAAACCAGATTCTCCTTGGTGGCGAAATCCCGGATGGCCTCCACATAGGCCGCAAGGGTTCCGTTGTTCTCGGAGAGGTCCGGGAGGGTCCCTCCGGGATTTCCGAAAGGTGTCGGTGACAGGATCACGATGCGCGGGGTCACCTCGCGGAAGCGGTCGAGCAACTGCCCGTAGGCTTCTATGAATTCCGGGATCCCTTCGATACCATCGAACGATTCCGTCTGGCCGAATTGGGCGAACACGGTGGTGGCACCGACGGTTTGGAGCTGGTCCTGCCAGGAGCCGAAATTGAGGTTCCGCCATTGTTTCCCGACCGTGTCCCCTTCCCACGCCATAAAGCGGAAGCGCGGATTCCGGTCCGTGAAGGCCGTGAGCAGATTCGATTCGAGAAAGCCCGCTTTCTGCGCGCGCACCATGTTCTCCTGCCCGGTGAAGACCACCGTCCCGCCTTGGTCCATGCGGAATTTCCCGTCTTCGAACGCGCTCGGACCGGCCTTCTCCGGTTCTTCTCCGAAACGCCTGAGGATCTCGGGACCGGCTGGAACCAGATCGCCCGGAAGCTCCTCGATGGTGATGTTCCTGAAAGAAATCACCGCCTTGCAGTCGCCGTGGATCTGGAGCGCGATCCGACCTTCCCGGGTGATCCCCGCCTGCATCTCGATGTAGTCCACGGTCCGCTCGCCGTTGAGAAAAAGACGGATCCGTTTCCCCTCCGCGAGAATCACGTATCTGTTCCACCCGCCCGGCTTCTCGATCTGTTCGATCCGTTCCGGGGGCGCGGTCGCCAGCATCTTTTTCCGGCGGGATTCGTCGTAGAGAAAACCGGAATAGCCCGCGCCGATGTCCGCCTGGTAGCCGATCATCTCATGCGCGGGTTTCTCCATTCGCTCACTTCGGAACTGCACCCCGCCATTCACGAAGCCCTCCGTCCCGACCAGTTTGTATTCCAACGAGAGCCGGAAATTCCTGTAACCGCGCTCCGTGGCGAGAAACTCATTCCGCGGATTTCCCTCCAACGAGCCACCAATGATCACCCCGTCCTCCACCCGCCAGACCTTCTCATCCCCCTCCCATCCGGCCAGGGATTTCCCGTCGAAGAGTGGAACCGGGGCGGCGGAGAGGCAGGTGATCGTGCATAAAATTGACAACAGATAACGCATTTCCTATCCATAGCGATTCCGTCCGAAAAAGCGCAGTAGAAAATCCCGACTGTAGGATTTCCGCTTGTCTCCTCCACATCTTTGCCCCGAGCCTACTCCTCTATCGCTCTCAATCTGAAAAACCTGGCCGGATCGCTGTCACGCCGGACTCGGAATATTTTCATACTATCCACGCTTTCATCATCCACCGGATGCCAGTCGCCATCCGATAACGTGCCCGACCATTCCGCCGTTATCCCGACACCTTGAGCGTCCGGGGCGTCAAACCTGATCACGTCGCTATTGCCTTCCAATGTCCAACTTGGGAGCGCATTGGACGCGGGATCACGCGGAGAGAGACCAAACGCGTACTCCATCAGGTTCGGGACTCCATCTCCGTCGGCATCGTAGGTATTCGCTCCGTCTCCTTCGTTGAAGGGAAACCGGAAAGCCGCTTCCCGCCAGCTCTCGATGGGTTTAGGGGATCTACCGACAAGCAAATGGTTACGTATGCCCGCGGAGCTACGATTGGAAACGACTCCGACGCCATTTGCCCGCACATGCCCTGTCGTAGGGAGAACCAGGTTTTCCAAACTCCATCCGTCCGCTTCACGAGTTCCCACCCCCAATCCGGTCCAGCTCGCTCCACTGTCCGTGGAAATTTCAAATGAGACGGATGAAAGCTCCGGCAAGGCGCCGATGCGCGTCCAATGCAACCGATCTGGCGCTGATAGCTCGAGCACATCGGTTCCCGGGCCGTTCCGGAGCACCGCGATCCCGGTTGACGGGACATCGCTGACATTGCGGAATTCTCCGGTAAGCACGATATTTCCCTCCGCGGTTATGGCGGCGTTGGAGACGATGTCATCGGTTGCGGAACCGAACCCTGTATCGATCCGTCCGTCCGGAAAGATTCTTCCAATGCGCTGATTGAGCAACCCGGCCGTAGAAAATCTGCTGCCCAGTCTTCCGAACCGCCCGCCGAGAAGAATTTTTCCATCCGTCTGTATGGCGATTGTTTCCACTGTGTCACTCGCCATTGGATCGAAATCGTCCGGAGTCCCGTCCGTGTTGAACCGCGCGACGCGCATTCTGCTGTAAAATGTCGGGCCGACGGACAAGGATATGAAGCTTCCTCCTACCAGAACCTTCCCATCCGCCTGGATCGCGATAGAGGAAACCTTGTTCATGGACACTCGGACAGAGCGATCGAGCGCTCCGTTCTCCTCCAGCCTCACAAGTCCTCTTCTGTAGAAATTGATATCCTCGGGATTTTGGAAAACTCCACCGATCCAGAGTTTTCCGCCGGATTCCTCGGCCATCGCGTAAACCACCCGTTCCGAGTTCGAAAACCGCAGATCGCACTGGAACGTCTCATCCAACGTCCCGTCATCGTTCAATCGGGCCAGACTGGTGACTGGCACGCCGTTGACATCGCTAAAATACCCGCCGATGAGAATTTTTCCGCTTCGGAGAACCGATACCCGGAACACGAGATTATTCACCCGAGGAGTGAATCCGCTATCCACCCGACCATCTGGCAAAAGCCTTGCGATGTGCCGCTGCTCAACGCCTGAAACCTCTCGGAACAAACCTGCCAATAGAATTTTCCCATCGGGCTGGACCGCGATACTCTCAACCCGGAGATTCGTGATCGCTGGCCGAAACGACGTATCGGGTGAGCCATCCGGACAGAAGCGGAAAATCGTGTTCTCGTGGACACTCGCCGTGCGATCGCTACCCTGGCATACTAGGATCTTCCCGTCCGGCTGGATCGCCAAGCCATGGCCGTTTCCCCGGAGTTCTCTGGCGAACGACTTTTCAATGACTCCCGGACCGACCAGCCTCAGGGTCAGGTCGTTGCCGTCTCCCCCAGCGTAGCTGACCAGGAATTCATAGCTCACACCTCCGAAATCCGCACTAGCCAGCGATGCATTTTTCAGATCGGGAAACGTTCCGAGGATTGGATCGGTGCCCGTGTTCCGGATAACCGTCAGAATCGTCCCCGCTCCCGGAGCGAAGCCGAGACCAAGCTGCCCGAACGATAGTCCGCCGATGTCGAATCCCGCTGCTGAGATAGGTATGTCCTGTGCGGACGCAAAAATCGGTGATACGAAATCACTCCCTGCTCCCCTCAGTGAAACGGTGTAAATTTCCTCATCCGGATCGTCGCTTGTAATTTCAAGAACGATCGTTTCATCGCCTGTTGCACCCGGCCTGAACCCGACTGTTATCCCATGCTTCTCCAATGGCCAGAGTTCAGTCGCTGGTTGCGCGATGACCGTAAAATCAGAAGCGGCCGGTCCAATGAGCGAGCACGAGATATTTCGCAACATATCAGTTCCATTGTTACCGATTTCAATGGTCAGTTCCTTATCGAAACCCATCACGACATCCCCGAAATCAACGAAACCGTTTCCACTTGGCACAGGTGCACCCGAATGCCGGACGGCTAGATCAGGTATCACATTCCCGACGGAAATCAGAGTGGCAGGCTGGATCGACGCAGGGCTACTCGTAATTGATTCTCCGGTAAGACGGAACATGGTATCCGGAGGAAGATCGTCCGGGGAGATTTCCCATCCTTCGGAAATTGGTTCCGCTTTCCCCAGATAAGTCCAAGTTCCCGCATTCCCGGCAAGTGATTCCACCCGCACCTCGCTCAATGTTGGTAGGATTCCGGATCGTTCCCATCGAATCATCTGATCGCTCCGGACAACAGCTTCCGAAAGTCGCGTACCTAGTCGGATCTCGGAAATAATTCCGGAAGGCATACCACCGACAACCGATAAACTACCGGCAATGAGGGCCGTGCCGTCATCGCGGATCAGTACCGAACGCACAATTCCGGAGGTATCGCACTGAAAACCTGTGTCCAACCGACCGTCAGGCAGAAGCCTTGCCAGATTGTCACTTCCGACACCTCCGATCTCATCAAACAAACCGCATACGATGATCTTCCCGTCCCCTTGGACCGCGCAACCGTAGATCTTTCCGACTGAGGAAGTATAGCCCAGTGATTGCTCGCTGAAAGATATGTCAATGGAGCCGTCCGCGTTGAAACGTCTGAGAATTGTCTGATTGCCGCCCGAAGGTTCCGCCGCCGGAATCGCGAGGATCTTGCCATCGGGTTGCACTGCGGCACCTGAGGCTCTGGAGACAGTTTGGAAGGCGTCGTCCAAGGATCCGTCGGGATTGAGCCTTACCATGAAAAAATCGGAACTACAGACGAGAATATCACCGTCCGGGAGAACTTTCAGTTCCGTGATATCACGAGACCCGATGTCTGAGGTAAACCCGGGATCGCGTGAGCCATCGGGATTGAGACGGAATAGGCTACGTGTCGAGTGCGTTGCGCTGAAGTTCTGGACAGCGAAGACACTGCCATCCGCCAACCCCGATAGAATTTCCGTAGAAAGCGCTGGATCCGGGGCAAAATCCGGATCAACCGAACCATCCTCATTGTACCTCGAACCTCCCATCAGCACCTTTCCACCGAATTGAAGCGAGAACGGACGAGCGGAAGGAGTTTCGATCCTGAAGAGCGGATCGAGGGTCCCGTTCACATTGAACCTTACCAACCGGTATTTTCTAGGGGAACCGTTGTAAACGAGAGCATACGTCCGCCCGCCTGGCGACACCGCGAGCGGCGAATACGTGCCATATGGTCCCGTATCGAAAGTAGAGAGAAATGTCCCCTCCGAACCATGCTCACCGGTTGCCGATCTTGCGGGTCCCGCGTATGCTATAAACGCTATCACACAGCAGATTTTCAAAACAAAATTCATATTCCAGTCTTGGGTTCGAGTGCGGGTTACAATGTTTCGGATGCTACTTCTTTACCTGACTGTTATGAAATTCTCGGCAGAAAGGCCAGTCAAATATCGAAATCCCCTTCCGGAGTCCTAGCGTCTTCCCACCCCACCACCCGTTATTTCCCACTCTCAACGCTTGCCCCTCACCCGGTTTTTTCCGAAAACACCCGGAGATGAATATTCTCGTTGTAGGAAAAGGCGGTCGTGAGCACGCGCTGATCCGTACCCTCTCGCTTTCCCCGCTCAAGCCCGTCATTTTCTCGTTCCCCGGCAGCGACGCCATTTTCGAGATCGCTTCTCCGACTACCGCGACCGACCTGCCTTCACTGATCGCCTGGATGAAGGACAACGCCATCGATCTCTGCATCGCGGGTGAGGAGTCTTATCTGGTGACTGGTGAAGGTCTTGCCAACCTCTGCGAGAAAAACGGAATTCCCTGCTGGGGTCCTCCGAAAGAATCCGCCCAACTCGAAGCAAGCAAGGAATTCGCAAAGGATTTCCTGCTCCGCAACGACATCCCGACAGCCACAGCGACCGCCTGCGATTCCTTGGAATCCGCGGTCGGAGCCATTGCCGGAAACTACCCTACCGTTCTCAAGTTCGACGGTCTCGCCGCAGGGAAAGGAGTCGCCGTCTGCCAGGATGAGAAGACCGCCCTCGATTTCCTCCACGAGGTTTTCACGGAGAAACGCTTCGGTCCCGGTCGCCTCCTCGTCGAGGAATGCCTGGTAGGACCCGAGGTCTCCATCTTCGCCGCCATCGTGGACGGGAAATACAAGATCCTCACCCCGGCCCGCGATTACAAGCGCCTCTCCAATGGCGACCAAGGCCCGAACACCGGTGGCATGGGAGCCGTCGCCTCGCGGAAACTCATCTCCTCCGAAATGCTCGCCAACATCGAGGAATCCATTGTCGCCCCCACCGTGGCGGCCCTCGTCTCCGAGACGCTTCCCTACCGTGGCTTCCTCTACTTCGGCCTCATGCTCACTCCGGACGGACCGAAAGTGATCGAATACAACTGCCGTTTCGGCGATCCCGAATGCCAGGCGGTCATGCCTCTGCTGCGTGGCGATCTCGCTTCGTTCTGCCTTTCAGGCGCGAAAGGAACGCTCGATGACGACGCCATCTCGTTCACCGACGACTGGTCGGTCTGCGTCATTCTCGCCTCCCACGGTTACCCGGAAAGCTCCCGCTCCGGCGATGTGATCGCGGGCTTGGACAACACGGGACAACAGGTGTTTCACTCCGGAACCCAGCGTGTCGGCGACCAATGGCAGACAAACGGAGGAAGGGTGCTCGCCTGCGTGGCGCAAGGGTCCGACCGTATCTCCGCCGTCACCGCCGCGCACGCCGCTGCGGATGAAATTTCCTTCCCCGGTCTCCAGCGCCGCACTGACATCGGACTCCTGAATTTCCCAGAAGCGAAAGTCCACCCGCCCGGGTCCATCTCGCTCACACTTTCCCCCGACGATATCGCCGAGGGGGTCGCCCGTCTCGCCGCCAGCATCCGTGAGGCGAACCCCACCGCATCCATCGCACTCGTAGGCATTCGCTCCCGCGGGGACGAGGTCGCCGAGCGCCTTCTCAACCTGCTCTCCGAGGACGATCGCGAACTGAACTTCGGCGTGCTCGACATCTCCCTCTACCGGGACGATTACGAGCATCTCCACGAAAATCCGAAACTCCAGGAAAGCGACATCCCGTTCGAGGTGGACGGCACGCATATCATCCTGGTAGACGACGTGCTTTTCACAGGTCGGACCATCCGCGCCGCGCTCGACGCGCTCTCGGACTACGGTCGCCCGGGTAAGGTCGAGCTAGCCGTCCTGATCGACCGCGGTCACCGCGAGCTTCCGATCCGCGCCGACTACACGGGGATCACTCTTTCCACAAACCGACACGACCACGTCCATGTCTCGCTGGAAGGCACGGACGGGGAGGATCTCGTCCGCGTCGTCAACCCGCCGAACCGATGATCCCTAAGAAAAAAAAGACCCCGGAAGAAATTGCCGCCCTGCGCGAGGGACTCGGAATACCCGAGGAACTTCCGCCGGCAGGCGCACCCCGCCAGCGGACGGAAACACCCCCCCTACCCGTCCCCGAAGAGCCAGCCGCCGATGAGGCACCGCCCGCCTCCACCATCGCCCCCGTTCCTTCGTCGGATAACCGGCCAAGCGCTATCGACGAAATCCCGGCGAACAAACTCAGGGAACCCGTCGTGCATCTGGATCTCCCTCCCGCACCGAACGCGGAGCCGGACGCGCCAGTGTATCACTCCCTGCGGAAGCACGAACTCCCACTCGCTCCCGCACCATTCGTCACCAGCAAAACCACCCTCCCCTCCCACCGGCACGAACCCGGCGATATCGCACAGCTCCGCAAGCGCGAGGCCATCGCCAAGCTGTCCGATCCGACACCCGATCCGATGATCCGGTTGAAAAAGATCACCGCCGGACCTCTGCTGCTCATTCCCGCCTATGTTCTTGCCGCGTCCGCCGCGGCCGCCGCCTGGCAGCGTGTGCATCACGTCACCCCCATCGTGCTGCTGGTGCTTTGCGCCGCGCTCACCCTGTTTATTTTCATCCGGAAAAAACGCTCCCGGCACCATGCCGCCATCCTGACCATCGTGATACTCATGACCCTCGCCTTCGGGGGTCTCCACTACGCGCCCTTTTTTCAAAATGCCTCGTAAAGACCTCCTGGACATCGCCTCTCTCGACCGTGCTGAAATCGATCTGCTGCTCGATCAGGCAATCCCGTTCAAAGAACTCTTCACCCGCTCGGTGAAAAAGGTCCCCACTCTCAAAGGCAAGTCCGTCCTCACTCTCTTTTACGAGCCGTCCACCCGCACCCATTCCTCCTTCGAGGTCGCTGCGAAACGCCTTTCCGCGGATGTCACGAATTTCGATGTCCGTCATTCGTCCGTCACCAAGGGCGAATCGGTCCGCGAGACCGTGGAGACCCTCCAGGCCATGCGGACGGACTACATCATCGTCCGTCATTCCCGCTCCGGCCTGCCTGCCGCCATCGCCGCACAGACCAGGGCATCCGTCATCAACGCGGGGGACGGTGCCCACGCCCATCCGACCCAGGCACTGCTGGACGCTTTCACGATCAAAGAGAAATTCCCCGATCCATCAGGGAAAAAGGTTCTCATCATCGGTGACATCCTGCACTCCCGCGTAGCCCGCTCCACATCCTGCATTTTGAAAAAGCTCGGAGTCCGTGTCGGCTTCCTCGGCCCGGGCTCGCTTGTTCCGAAGAACGGACCGGAAGGGATCGAGCGTTTCACCTCGTACGAGGAAGCGATGAAATGGCAGCCGGATATCGTCTACCTGCTCCGCGTCCAGATGGAGCGCCAGGACGCACCGTTTTTCCCCTCGCTCCGGGAATACCACAAGCTCTACGGCATCTCCGAAGCGCGCCTGGCAGACATCGCCGATCGTGGGCTGTACCTCATGCATCCCGGCCCTGTGAATCGTGGCGTGGAGCTGTGCGACGCGGTCATGGATTACGAAAGATCCCTCATCAACGACCAGGTGGAAAACGGCATCGCCGCACGCATGGCAGTCCTTTACTATCTGAAGCCAGCTTCCGAGTGAACGTCAGTTCCGTAAAATCCGAGGGATATCAGCCAAGCTACTAGCGTCCCGCCGCGATCGCCGCGTCCTCTTCTTTGAAATTTCTAATCGTCTCAAGTTCTGTCAGCACTTCGGTTACCTGGGAAATTCGGGCATAGCGATCTCTCAGGGTATCGAGCGAAGCCTGATGGAGTTCCTTTGTGACGGTCGCGCAGGCATCATCGACCAAGGTCACGAAATAGCCGAGATCACAGGCATCCCGGGCGGTCGTCTCCACACACTCGTTGGTATATACTCCGCTGAGATAGAGAGTCTTGATCCCCATGTTCGCCAGGACGTAATGGAGATTGGTGCTGGAAAATACCCCGCTGGCGGTTTTGTTGATGATGATCTCATCACCGGCCGGAGCGACTTCCTCGAGAAACTCCGCCTCCTTGCTACCCGGCGAGGCCAGCAACTTCAACCGCCGGTGTCCCGCGCCACGATCCCGACCGTCCTTCGTCAGCGCGCAGATCCGGCAGTGGATCACCTCCAGCCCGTTTTCCCGAAAAGCATCCTGCAGGGTCCGCATGCCAGGTAGCACGGTGTTTTTCAGACGTTCGAAATAATACTTCCTACCCTCCTCGGAAACTCCGCTACGTTCCGGATCCTTGAAAAGGCCATGCCCCTCGGCCGCATCCAGATACTGCACGTCGATACACATCAGGGCCACCTTGCCGTCGGCCAGATGTTCGGCCCGCCTGGGGTTCGTGATGAACGCTTCACGGTAGTTTTCAACCAATGGATCTGAAATCGCAGCAACTGTCATGCGCCGAACCTAAAGAGGAGGATTGCGGAATGCAACCGGGCGATTGTTTTCGCAAATCCCCCTTCCATCCGCCTTGCCAGAACACCGGCCCGCACCGCACCCTGCGTGCCGATGAAAAACAAATGGTTACTCGGTGCTCTCGCCACCGCCGCGCTGATCGCGGCGCTTTGGTTCGGTTTCTCCGGAAATAAAAGCAGCGGGCGACTCGGCGAGGAAGCACATGCACTCACTGTCGAAATCCTCGCCTACGGCCCCCGCCCGCCCGGCAGTCCGGAGCTTGAGAAGGTGAAGCAGCACCTCCGAAAGGAACTGGAAAGCGCCGGATGGAACGTGACTCTCCAGGAGTTCGAGCGCGGCACTCCCATCGGCCCGGTGAAATTTTCCAACCTCCGCGCACGGTTTCCGGCGGATGGCGGGGATGCTTGGAAAAAATCCGTCGATGGATTGCTCTGCGCCCACGTCGATTCGAAATTTTTCAAGGACCGGGAGTTCCTCGGAGCGGATGACGCGGCCTCCGCTTGTGCCGCCGTGGTGGAAATCGGAAAGCATCTCGCCACGAACGAACCCGCACAGGCCGCGAAGCTGGAGCTCGTGCTATTCGATGGCGAGGAGGCTTTCGCGGAGAACATGACGGTTCTCGACGGACTTTACGGCAGCCGCTACTATGCGAACGAGCTCCGCACCGCGAAAAACAAGCCGAAATTCGGCATCCTGCTGGACATGATCGGACACAGGAATCTATCGATTCGCATCCCGTCGGATTCACCGGAAAAACTCGCGGACCTCATGTTCGAGGTAGCGAAAAAACAAGGGGCCTCCGGTAGCTTCGGCACCGCCCCCGGTCCGATCATGGACGATCACCTGCCCCTCAATCTGATCGGCATCCCCACGCTTGATATCATCGGAGATTTCTCCCGGAAATCCTGGTGGCACACACCCGGGGACGGCGCGGCGATCCTCTCGGCGGAATCGCTCGGAACATCCATCGGCGTCACCCTCGGGATGCTGGAGGAGTTGCTGGAAAAGTAGTAGGCGGTTTCAGTCCGCGGGTGAATCCCGTTCGCTCAGAAACTCGTTGAAAAGCAGAAGAAAAGCGGGCGAGAAATCATCCGGTCTGTTCTCGGTCCACGCTCGGATCTCGTTGACAGGGAAAGGCATCATCGACTCGATTTCCGCGGCCGGGAATTTGACGGCGCCGGTATGCCTGGTGGAGAAAAGTCGAACATGCTCCCACCCGGTTCGCTCGGTGGGCTTCACGGAAAGCACGTGTTCCAAAGCCTCCGGAGTGGCGTCGTAGATGCCGATTTCCTCTCCCAGCTCGCGGATCGCGGCATCGGGGTAATCTTCACCCGCATCAAGGTGCCCGGAAACGCTGGAGTCCCAGACACCGGGATTCATATCCTTGCGCAAGGAGCGTTTCTGCAGATAGAGGTCTCCGTTCTTGTTGAACACGAACACATGGATCGCGCGGTGGATGAGATTTTCCGCGTGGACCTGCGAGCGTGTCGCGGTCCTGACGGGCACGTCGTTTTCATCGACCACGTCGAAGATTTCTTCTCCGCTCTGCGGGTTGTCCTTGAGCGGATTGGGATCGTAACGACGGGTCAGATTCAACCACTTCTCCAAGTCCAGCTCCTCACCACGGGTGGTGGGCGCCAGGCCCATTTCCGCGGAAACTTCCGACCATGGAGGAGAATCGGGAAGTTGCTTTCCCAGCTGCTTGCGGCGCTGCGCGAAACCCCGGCGGACCAGTTCATCGAACAAGCGCGCGTCGAAGCATGCCACGTTCTTCTCATCGCGAGGGGTCAGAACGGCCACGGATGAATCGATATTCGGGCGCGGGTAGAAGGCTTCGGGAGGAACCGTTTTGAGTGACTCGATATCCCAGTTCACCTGCATCCTCAGGCTCAGGATGCCGTAGTCTTTCGTTCCGGGACCCGCACCCAGCCGATCGATGACTTCCTTCTGCAGCATGATCACACCCCGGCAGAACGGATGCGGACGGCTCAGCAGGTTCTTCATGATCGCTCCGCCCGATGAGTAGGGAAGATTCCCGAGAAACTTCACGGGCCGATGCTTGAAAAGGCTGCGGCGGTCGAACTTCGCACCATCCGCCAAGTGGACTTCGACATCCTCGCGGCCATGGTAACGACGGGTGAGAGCGGCCGCCAGCCTGGGATCGAACTCGATCAGGATCACGTGTTTCGCCTTTCCGATGACATGCTCGGTCAGCGCGCCCGTGCCCGGCCCCACTTCCACCACCGTGTCCGCCGGAGAAATTTCCAACTGAGAGACGATCCAGCGCGCGATGTTCGCGTCGGTCAGGAAATTCTGGCCCAGTTGCTTGCTGGGAAGCACCCTCGCATCATCGAGGATCCCCCGTATCTCGTTGCCTGTCATCCTGGTATCTGGGTGAAATCAGCGTCCGGTGAAAACCCGGCCCTTGCCAGTTTCCCAAGCCGTTTTCGCACTCTGGAAAAGCACGTCCAGCTGGGTCTCTGAAAGCAGCCGGTATTCGATGGTCTTCGCATGGGTGGTGAGCGGGTATTTTTTCACAACCATGTTCTGGAGATCGCTTCCCGCCGTCCGTGCCGCGCTGTCCACCAGACCAATGGCTTTTTCCGCGACCTGCGAGGCGGCGGCACCGGGTATGCCGGACGTGATGGGCTTGATGAAATAGAACCTCGCCAGTGCCTGGCCCACGGTATCGATGGTCACCTCATCCACGATGAGCGCCCCGTCCAGCACGTATTTATGGCGGCTCACCGAGGCGATCCGATCAAGCGCCACCACATAGTTTCCCCCACCGAGATTCGCCTGCCAGAAACGTGGCAGCCCGAGCTCATCCGATTCCGAGGACTCGTTGTCGTTCTCTTCGTTCGTGTTCGGATTCACCTGGATGGGATTTTGGGAAAACACCGGCAGCAGGCCGAGAACCGAAACGGCGAAAACGAGTGATTGGATTTTCATAACGGGCGAATCCTTGGCAGGATATTTCCGCTTGGCCAGTCCATAGAGGCATACCATCGGGGGGGCGGTTGAAACCGGGGGAAATCCACGGGATAAAACCACGCGGGAGTGTGTGAGGATGTCCGAGGAGCGGATGAACTCACTCATAGCTATCTGTTCGGAGGTTCCTCCTTTTCGTTTTGCTGCCGCAGCTTGACCAGACGCTGGCGATACGCCGCCAAGGACGCAAAAGGCTCCAAATCCAAACCTGCCTCCGAAGCAGCCTTCGCTAGCTTGGCAAGATCGGCGGTCTCAAATGCCCCGTCTCTTCCTCCTCCAGCTCTTACCTCGGGACTCATCTTCACCCGATTGCACGAAAAGCAAACTTCGATCGCGGCGACGGGTTGCCCTCCATGATCATAGAACACGAATATATGGCGCGGTTCGTAGCAATCCATAACGGGATGCCGACGCTTACCTCGGGTCGAGCTTCGAATCACCCCTTCCGCCGCCTGGTGACCCAACCCTCCTGCCTTGACAATGCGAGTGGTCAATGCCGCCACGTCCACAACATCACCTTCATTGATCAGGCCGTAAGGAATCCGGGCATCCCCATCGTTGAGAGGATCTTTTTCTCCCTCGGGATCTACCGGACGGGCGTCCGTCGCCCTCGGCTCGCGGAGACCCAGCCGCTCGGAGATACCGGGAGCGGTGGGAAAAATGGATTGAAAGCGGCGGGCATCCGGCAGAACTTTTCCCCATGGTCAGTTACCGTTCGAATGTCGCAGCTCTCATGATCAACGCGGAAGGCAATCTCCTGATATGCGAGCGCACCACGATTCCCGGCGCGTGGCAGTTCCCGCAAGGTGGAGTGGATGCCGGGGAAACGATTGAAGAAGCCCTGTTCCGCGAGGTCAGGGAGGAAATCGGTCTGAGCCGGCAGCATTACGAAATTTTGGATCGGCGCGATGGGTACCGGTATCTCTACCCCGAAGCCGTCCGTTTGCGGAAAATGAAAAAGCACGGGAACCACGGCCAGGAGCAGACCTATTTCCTCTGCAAGCTCAAGTCGAACGCACCGACGGTGAATGTTTTCCAAAACCCCCAGGAATTCAGCTCCTACCGCTGGATCGCGCCCGACGAATTCGATCTCGACTGGCTACCCGGCTTCAAACACCAGGTCTATCGCGCGGTGATGAGAGACTTTTTCGGACTGGAACTCACGGATCCGTCATCCGATTGAAAAAATACGCGATCGCGGCATTGCGGTTTCTCCCGGGTCGCTTATTCTGACGGCGTGTAAGGGATAGCACATTAGCCCCCCAAAGGGCCCAAGGGTGCCGGAATTTCAAGGACTCCGGTGCCCTTGGTTTTTTCTCCCCTCCCCCCTGCTCCAAATTTTTTAGAATTCAGGGATTTTCTTCTTCCTCTGTTGAAGTTCTGCGGGTATCAATCTTCCCGTGATGTTTGTTGTCAACGAGAGTTGACCATTCGTCATAC
This sequence comes from uncultured Verrucomicrobiae bacterium, assembly GCA_963729485.1. GTDB lineage: Bacteria > Verrucomicrobiota > Verrucomicrobiia > Verrucomicrobiales > Akkermansiaceae > Luteolibacter. Next base: position 668,209 of record CAVSNV010000007.1, on the reverse strand, counting down.
ATTTCCAGATTCCTGCGGGTCCATGTGATCTTGCTCTATCTCCGGGGGGAAGTAGAAGCAGACACCAGCGCGAAGCAGGAGTCATTTGGGGGGAATGTGCAACCTCCGGGCGTGGATGATTTCGATCATCCACGCCCGATTTCCTTTATGAAACAAGTTGTTCCGGATATTCACCGGCATCGATCAGGCCACGGACGGATTCCATGAGATGAGGCTTGTCCTCCGGGTAGGTCACGCCGAACCAGGGGGAATCCGTGCGCAGGACTTTGCAGCGAAGCTTACCTCCGTGGATCAGATTGTCCACGACTGTCGGGATGTAGGATTCGCTAGTCTCCTCGTTTCCCGCCCTATTGAGAAATCTTAAAAATTCGTTCTCCAGCTCACTGAAGAATCCACCGGGAAACAACCAGAAATTCATCGAAACCAAGCCGTTTTCATCCACCGCACGACGTGCCCCATCCAGACCTTGCCCTGAGACGATGCCATCCGTCCTGCTGATGCTGACGTATTCCTCCACACCTGCGAGCGTATCCTGATCCGAGACATCGCAGATTCCCCGGTTCACATTTCCATGATCGGAAAGGGTGTTCACAAGGGGATAGGCGATCATCGCACACTCCCCCGGTTCGACGTTGCCCAGAAATTCAACAGCTTTCGCGTAAGAATCCCGGCCGTAGAAATCATCCGCGTTGATCACAGCGAATGGTCCGTCGATCAGATGCCGCGCGGCGCGAATCGCGTGGGTCGTGCCCCACGGTTTCGTCCGCCCGGCAGGAGGCTCGAAGGGTGCGGGAAGATCATCGAGTTTCTGGAAAGCGTAGTCGACCTGGATTCTGTCCGCGAAGCGCGCTCCGATCCCTTCTTTGAACGCCTCCGCGAAATCCTCGCGAATCACGAAGACCACACGGTCGAAGCCAGCGCGGATCGCATCGAAGACCGAGTAGTCCAGAACCGTCTCGCCGCCGGGCCCCATGGGATCAAGCTGTTTCAAACCGCCGTAGCGACTGCCCATGCCTGCAGCGAGAACAAGAAGTGATGTCATGCGGGGAGGCTACCGGCTCCAAGCTGTTTTTGTCGAAGATTTATAAGCAGCAATACCGCCCGAGTCTACTCGCTCGCCTTCAGAAGGTACTCCGCGACCCAGCCCTGTTGCTTGGAAACGTTCTCGCACCAGTGCCAGCCATGCACCTGCCGCAGAGATTCGACCTCGTCACCCTTTGAAACCCTTAGAACCGTCGAATCGAAATCTTCCATGGCAGCCCAGCGATCTTCACCGAGCGGTTCCAGAATTTCCGCAGGGACGTAACCGTTGCGACCGGTCGCGTCGGTGGCCCAGATCCAGCCGGGCCATGCCCTGTCGGCCGGGCCGCTTGTCACCTCCTGGCCTGCGGACAGGTTCATCGGATTGACGTTGTTCTCCTCGTAGTCGGCGTTGACCTTGTATTTCATGATCGTCAATACTACTCGGCTCCGACTTTCTCCACGTCCGGCTCGGGTTCTCCGTCCGGGCGTGACGTGTCGAAAACGAGTTCTTCGGAACCTTCTTTCCTCGTCACACGGACGAGGTCGCCGGTTTTCACCGTGCCACGCAGTAGCGCCTCGGCGAGAGGGTCCTCGAGATAGCGCTCGACGGCGCGACGCATCGGGCGCGCTCCATAATTCGGATCGAAGCCCTTTTCCGAAAGCAATTCGCGAGCTTCTTCGGCAAGGGTGAGATCGATTTCCTTTTCCTTCAGACGCTTGACCAGCTTCGAAACCTCGAGGTCCACGATCTGGTTGAGATCCTTTTTCTCCAGCATGTGGAAGACGACCGATTCATCCAAGCGATTGAGGAACTCCGGTTTGAAGTAGCGCTTCGTTTCCTCGAGAATCTTTTCCTTCATCCCTTCAAAATCCCCTTGGTCCTCGTTCATGGCACCGAAACCGAGCGATGTCTGGCGCTTGATGGTCGAGGCCCCGACGTTCGAGGTCATGATGATGATGGTATTGCGGAAATCGATTTTCCGGCCCAGCGAATCCGTGACCGTGCCATCCTCCAGAATCTGGAGAAGCAGATTCATCACATCCGGGTGGGCTTTCTCCACTTCGTCGAAAAGAACGACTGAATACGGACGGCGGCGCACTGCCTCGGAGAGCTGGCCGCCCTCCTCGTAGCCTACATAGCCCGGAGGCGAACCGATCAGACGGCTGGCGGTGAATTTTTCCATGTATTCCGACATGTCGATCTGGATCAGGGCCTCGGGATCGCCGAACATGAAGTCCGCGAGATTCCGCGCGAGATAGGTTTTCCCGACACCGGTAGGGCCGAGGAAAAGGAAGGAGCCGATGGGGCGTTTCGGATCCTTCAAGTCCGCACGCGAGCGACGGAGGGCTTTGGAAATGGCGACCACCGCCTCGTTCTGGCCGATCACACGACTTTTGAGTTCCTCCTCCATCTTGAGGAGTTTCTCGGTTTCCTTCTGCTCCATGCGTTGCAGCGGGACACCGGTCCATTTCGAGACGACAGCCATGATGTCCTCGTCGTCGACGGTGACGATCTTCTCTTCCGATGAGGCGCGCCATTCCTTTAGGGTGTCCTCCAGATTTTTCTTGGCGTTCTTCTCGTCGTCACGCAGCGCTGCGGCTTTTTCGAAATCCTGCTCGGATATCGCGCTTACTTTCTCACGGTTGATCTCCTCGATTTTCAGTTCCGCCTCCTTGATCGCGGGTGGGCGTGTCATGGTGCCGATACGTGCGCGGGCACCGGCTTCATCCAGGACGTCGATGGCTTTGTCCGGAAGGAATCGTGCGGTAAGATAACGCGATGTCAGCTTCACCGATGCCTCGATGGCATCGGGAGTATAGGCGGCTTTGTGGTGCACCTCGTATTTGTCCTGAAGTCCTTTGAGGATCAGGATCGCGTCTTCCACGGACGGCTCTTCGACTTTCACCTGTTGGAAACGTCGCTCAAGCGCGGAATCCTTCTCGATATACTTGCGGTATTCGTTGAGAGTCGTCGCTCCCACGCACTGGAGCTCCGAACGGCTGAGGGCCGGCTTGATGATGTTCGAGGCATCCATCGCACCCTCGGCAGAACCCGCACCCACGATGGTGTGGAGTTCGTCGATGAAAAGGATGACGTTCTTCACTTTGCGGATCTCGTCCATCACCGCCTTGATACGTTCTTCGAACTGGCCGCGATATTTCGTTCCGGCGACCATCAGGGCGAGGTCGAGCGTGATCACCTTCTTGTCCCGGAGAAGTTCCGGGACATTGCCGGTAACGATTTCCTGAGCGAGGCCTTCCACGATAGCGGTTTTGCCAACACCCGCTTCACCGATGAGGACCGGATTGTTCTTGGTGCGACGGCAGAGAATCTGGATCACGCGCTCGATCTCGTCCTCTCGCCCGATCACCGGATCGAGGGACCCTTCCATGGCGAGTTTCGTGAGATCGCGACCGAACGCCTTGAGTGCGGGAGTCTTCGTTTTCCCTTCGCCACCATCACCGCCGACCACACCGGAGTCCGCCTGCGGGCTGCCCTCGTCTTCGAATCCGGCCATGTCGTCGTCGTCATCGTCGTCCATGTCATCGGGCGAGAAATTCGGATCGATTTCCGCCAGGATCTCGTTGCGCGTGCGCTGGATGTCCACATCGAGGCGTTTCAACACCCGCGCGGCGACGCCTTCGCCTTCGCGGAGAAGGCCGAGCAGCAAATGCTCGGTGCCGACATACGAGTGATTCAGCGCTTTCGCCTCCTTATTGGCCAGCGCGAGAACTTTTTTGACGCGGGGGGTGTAGGGAATATTTCCGGAAGTTTGTTGGGGTGGGCCGGAGCCGACTTCCTTTTCCACCTCCATACGAACCACATCGAGCGCCAGCCCCATGCGTTCGAGCACGTTTACGGCAACGCCCTGTCCGAGTTTGATCAGGCCGAGCAATAGATGCTCCGTGCCGACGTAAGCGTGGTTGAACCGGTCCGCTTCCTTGCGCGCCAACGCGAGGACCTGCTGTGCTCTGGGTGTGAAGTTGTTCATTCGTTTTCTGGGTTGCCGTCTTCGGGGAAACGGGCGTTGGGATCGTTCCTGCCAATATGAATATCAGGGGATTCGAGGGATTGCAAACGGGAGCGCATGATTTCCGCCCGGATGACGTCCCTGTGCTCGGGAGAGAGCTTCGTTCCGGCATGGAGCTGCAAATGCGCCTGCTGGATATCCATCAGCAGACCATCGCACAAATTCACGCTCTCCGCAGGGAAAAAACCGAGGTTTCCGCCCAGCCGCAGCAGTGACAGATGGTTGAGCGCTTCTTTGGAATCGATGATATGCGAGTAGCGGAGCACGCCGTAGGCGCGCCCGATTTTGTCGGACACCATATCGGGATCGTCCTCCATCAGTTTCTCGCGAGCGTTCTGCTCATGGCTCGAAACCTGGGCGATCACCCGCTCAAGCCGCTTGATGATCGTCTCCTCGCTCTCTCCGAGTGTCGATTGATTGGAAATCTGATACAGGTTTCCCAGCGATTCCGTGCCTTCTCCGTAAAGACCGCGAACCGCCAGGCCGATCTTGTTGACCGCTTGCAGCACCTGGCCGATCTGGTCGCTCAGAACGAGCGCGGGAAGATGCAGCATCGCGGAGGCGCGCAGGCCGGTGCCGAGGTTCGTCGGACACGTCGTGAGATAGCCGAGCGTGGGGTCGAAGGCGTAATCCAGCTTCTTCTCCAGCTCGCTGTCGAGGGCGGAGAGTGCTTCGAAGCCTTCCATCAGTTTCAGACCAGGGCGAATCGCCTGCATGCGAAGGTGGTCCTCCTCGTTGAGCATGATGGAGAAACTCTGCCGCCGCTCGATCACCGCGCCGGAGCCATCGCTGCGGGCGGCGTGCTCACGGGAAATCAGGTGCCGTTCCACGAGAACCTGCTTCTGCACCGAGGTCAGATCACCGAGTTCACGGGAAAACGCATCTTTCATAGCCGGAAGTCCCTCGACAGCGGGTCGCAGGATTTCCAACGTTTCCGCGCGCTCTTTTTTCCTAGCCCATCCGGGAAACGAATGTCCGCTAAGATTTCGCGCCAACCGTATGCGTGAGGTGATCACCGCACATTGATCCGCGCCAGCCCCCGTCATCCAGTCCGCCGGATGCTTTATAAGTGTCGAAAACCGCATCATCCGCCCACCTCCGCTTCGTCGAGGTTCCGGATCTCGTCGCGCAGATCGGCCGCTTCCTCGTAGCTTTCCGAGGCGATCGCCTGTTCCAGCTTCGTCCGCAACTCCTCCATCCGCTGATGCCTGAAGTGCGTTTCCATAAGTCCTTCCGGCACTTTCCCCACATGACTGGCAGCCTTGTGCATTCCTCGCAGCATCGGCCCCAATTCCTCGGAAAACACCTGGTAGCAGTTGCCACAACCGAACCTCCTTACTTTCTGAAAATCCTCCAATGTGAAGCCGCACTCCGGGCAGACCCTCGCGCCCCCCGCCGTATTCTCCTTCCGTTGCGTGACCGCTCCGGGCGCGCCAACCGCTTTCTGGAAATTTCCCAGAAGCATATCCGCGAGCGTGAAGCCCGTGGGATCGGTCACCCCCCGTTCTTCGGCACAGCTTTCGCACAGACAGACTTTCTTCATATGTCCCTCCGCGAGCTGCGTGAGAAACACGGTCGCCTTTTTATCGCAGTAGTCGCACTTCATCTTGGAACCCAAGCTAGCATATCAAGCAAACGGAGTCCCGGAATTCATCGCCAACTCGTGGAACTCCGCCAGAAACTTCTTGGTCAGCTCCCCGGGTTTGCCAGTGCCGATCACCCTGCGATCCAAGGAAACCACCGGGATTACTTCCGCCGCCGTCCCCGTAAGGAAACACTCATCCGCGATGAAAATGTCGTAGCGTGTGAGCGAACGCTCTTTCACACGGATCCCCAGTTTCTCCGCGATCTCCAGAATCACCGTCCGTGTGATCCCGTCCAGCGCGCCATCGGAAATCAAGGGGGTGAGAAGCTCTCCGTTCTTCAGGAGGAAAAGGTTGTCCCCCGTGCATTCCGCCACGTAGCCCTGCTCGTTGAGCATCACCGCCTCAAGCGCACCGCCCTGGATCGCCTCCACCTTCGCCATGATGTTGTTCAGGTAGTTCAGGCTCTTCACCTGCGGCATCAGCGCGGCAGGTGCCGGACGGCGGGTAGCACATGTGATGATCGCCAGCCCGTTCTGATAATGCTCCTCGGGGTAGAGCTTGATCGTCGAGGCGATGATGAACATCGAAGCTTTCGGACAGAGATAAGGATTCAGCCCCAGCTCCCCCGCCCCACGCGTCACCACCAGCCGGATGTAGCCATCGGTCAACCCGTTCGCTGCCACCGTCTCGCACGTGAACTTGCAGATTTCCTCATGAGTCCACGGCATGTTCAGCAAAATCGCCTTCGCGGAATCAAACAACCGGTGGATGTGTTCCTCCAGACGGAACACCCGACCGTTATAAAACCGTATCCCCTCGAAAATTCCGTCGCCATACAGCAACCCGTGGTCGAAAACCGAAATTTTCGCCTCATTCTCATCAACCAACTTACCGTCCAACCAGATCTTCATGCGTGTGCTGGGGCGAATCCTAGACTCCCGCTCCGAACTGGCAAGCGACAGATGAGGAAAATAAACGATCGCTCACGCGAGCCTCCCTCCGAGCCCCGAAACAACCCTCGTGTTTTTTGAAGATTCCGCGAATCCCAAGCGTAGATCCTCCGGAGAAAATTATCGCGAACCCAAGCAATGCCCACATCCCTTCCCCAACGCCGGACTTCGTTTTTCGCATCGGCCACCCCCCTCGCTCTCGCAGCTCTCATTCCGTTTGCCATGGCTGGCGCGGCATCGGAAATCGTCATCGATCCTCCGACTGCCCCTCTCTCGCCCGAGGATACGCTCGATACCTTTCGAATCGAGGATGGCTACCGCTTGGAATTGGTCCTCAGCGAGCCACAGATCAAGGAACCCGTGGTCGCCGTATTCGATGGAAACGGGCGCATGTTCGTCGCCGAGATGCGCACCTACATGCAGGATATAGACGGTGGAAACCAGATGGATCCCGTCAGCCGCGTCTCCATGCACGAGGACACCGACGGCGACGGCAGCTACGACCGCCACACCGTCTTCATCGACAAGCTCATGCTGCCCCGCATGATCCTTCCGCTCGATGACCGCCTGCTCGTCTGCGAAACCAATACCCTGGACATCTACTCCTACCGCGATACCGACGGCGATGGAGTGGCCGATGAAAAAAAACTTTTCCATGCCGGTGGCAAGCGTGGCGGTAACCTCGAGCACCAGCCCAGCGGTCTCATCTGGGCGCAGGACAACTGGCTCTACATGACCTATGAGAAATACCGCCTGCGTCTTGATTCCGAGGGAGTTGTGAAAGGCTCCACCGCAAGCAACGGCGGCCAGTGGGGCCTCACCCAGGACGACTACGGGAAGCCATGGTTCGTCAGCGCCGGCAGCGAACGCGGCCCTGTGAATTTCCAGACACACATCGCGTATGGCGCCTACAACTTTCCCGGCCAGTTCGCCCCGGGATTCGAAGAAGTCTGGCCCCTCGTAGGCATGGCCGATGTCCAGGGCGGACCCAAGCGTTTCCGCCCGGATGACAAAACCCTCAACCATTTCACCGCCACCTGCGGGCAGGAAATCTATCGGGGCGACTCCATGCCCGATCTCCGTGGAAACCTTCTTTTCGCGGAACCCGTCGGCCGCCTCATTCGCCGCGCCACAGTGGAGACCCGGGACGGAGCCACCGTCCTCACCAACCCCTACGGAAACGGAAAATCCGAGTTCATCCGTTCCACCGATCCGAATTTCCGTCCCGTCAACATGGTCACGGCCCCGGACGGATCACTCTACATCGTCGACATGTATCGCGGCATCATCCAGGAGGGAAACTGGGTGCGGAAAGGCAGCTATCTACGCACGAAAGTCGAGGAACACGATCTGGACAAAGTCACCGGCCACGGGCGCATCTACAGACTCGTGAAGGACGGATCCGGCCCGATCAAACAACCGCGTATGCTGGACGAAACCCCCGCCCAGCTCCTCACCCACCTCTCCCATCCCAACGGCTGGTGGCGCGATACCGCACAGAAACTGCTGGTGCTGCGCGGCGACAGATCGGTGGTTCCGAGCTTGGCCGATCTCGCCCGGTCCGCCCCGGACCATCTCACCCGCATCCACGCGCTCTGGACTCTCGAGGGACTACGTTCGGTTTCCCCGGATGTCATCCTCCCGGCCATCGCCGATCCCGCTCCTCAAGTGCGCGCCGCAGGCATTCGCCTAAGCGAGCCTTTTATGAACAATAGCGAATCCCTGGCCACCACCCTGCGCGGCCTCACCCGGGATCCTGATATCGCCGTCCGCCAGCAACTCATCCTCTCGACCCGGCTTATGGAATTTCCCGGGCACCGGGAACTCGCTTCCTCCATGGACACCGCTACCCAACCGGTCGGGATCAGAGACCTGGCAAGCGGCGCAACCAAGAGCGTAGGCAGCGGTTTGCAGATGAAATCATTCAGTCCCGCGGACAAGAGACGCCTCACCGCAGGTGCGGATATCTACGCCTCACTCTGCTTCGCCTGCCATGGTGCCGATGCGAAAGGCGCGCCTTTCCCCGGTGCCACCGACGGAAGTCGCATGGCACCACCTTTGGCCGGATCGAAAACCATCAACGGCCATCGTGAGGCATCCATCAACGTCCTGCTCCACGGACTCACCGGCCCCGTGGATGGCAAAAACTACGACAGCCTGATGGTGCCGATGGCCGATGAGGATGACGAATGGATCGCCTCCGTCCTCAGCTACCTCCGCACCGGATTCGGAAACAAGGCAGGCCCGATATCGCCACAGCAGGTAGCGGAAGTCCGCAAGCAAACCGCAGCCCGCGAATTGCCGTGGACCCTCGAGGAACTCCGGGCCGCCGTTCCACAACCTCTGACGAATCGTTCCGCATGGCAAATCACCGCCAGCAACGGCAGGAAACCAGCCCTGGCCATCGATGGAAGTCCAAGCACCCGCTTCGACACCAGCGGATATCAGAAACCCGGTATGTGGTTGCGGATCGAGATTCCCCAATCCCGACAGATCACCGGACTCCTGCTCGACGCGACCGGTTCCCCGAACGACTACCCGCGAGCATACGAAGTCACCCTCTCTCCCGACGGGGAGTCTTGGAGCGAACCCGTCGCCACCGGCAAAGGCACCGGCCCTCTCACCGAAATTTCCTTCCCTGCCCGGCCCGCGAAATTTATCCGCATCACCCAGACCGACCGCGCCACCGACAAATTCTGGTCCGTCCACGAACTTCAGATCTTCACCCAGCCCTGAGCCGGAGGTTCCGTTCCACCTGGCACTCGGCACTCCCCCCATCTTCAACATTGATCCGGACTGATACTCCGTTCATCCTCCCCCCATGCTCCAGATCACCGCCGACCTCAAAGCCCTTCTCCTGAAAAAATCCGTCCGCACCGGCGATTTCACCCTGGCCTCCGGGAAGAAGTCGGATCTCTATATCGACTGCCGCGTTACCGCGCTCGATCCATTCGGCGCCGCCCTCATCGGCGATCTTGGCTGGCACGCCGTCCGCTCGAAAATTCATTCCGAGAAACTTTCCATCCAGTCCATCGGCGGCATGACCCTCGGGGCGGACCCCATTTCCCTGGCCATCGGCATGGCCTCCGCCCGCCAGCATCCGGAAGAAGCCCTCCAGGTTTTCACCGTCCGCAAGGAGCCGAAAGGCCACGGCGCCGGCAAACAGATCGAGGGAAATTTCGCCTCCGGCCAGAACGTGATCGTAGTCGATGATGTCATCACCACCGGCGGCTCCACCCTCAAGGCTATCGAGGCCATCGAACGCGAAGGCGGCATCGTGAAATTCTGCGTCGTGCTTGTGGATCGCGAAGAAGGCGGTCGCCAAGCCATCGAGGCAAAAGGCATCCACGTCCTCCCGCTCTTCACACGGACTTCGCTGCTCTCCTGACCCTCTCCATGTTCATGTTCGATCTGTTGTTCTGGGGTATCGCGGAGATCGCAAGCATCTTCTCCGGAAAGTACCCGCGACATCCGTGATGAAAGCATCTTCAAAAAAGAGGCGAACCGGTTCCCTCTCCTGGTTTTCCGCGTCACGATCATCACTGCTGTTCTGATTTTCGCAGCCGCTCTCGCCTGGTATGTGTATTTCAAATAGGACCCGACCCATGCCTTCCCGCGGACGCCACCAGACTACTTCGAAAGAGTGCAAAGCGGTGATGAAACGCGTCGAGGCGATGGACGGAGTCGTCGCCGTCATCATAGGTCGTTCCTACGGCGGAAAATCCCTCGGTCAGGGAAGCACCACCGGCGCTTTGAAAATCCAGCGCCCCGTTTCCGGCGGTCTCAAAGCCGTCACCCAGTCCGCCAAAGGCCTGCAGGAAATCTACATCCGCACCGAGGCAGGCCGTGAGGAGGAAATCACCGAAGCGATCAAAAACCTCGGATAAACAAATCCGGAAATCACCTGCCCTTCTTCGTCACGGTAGAATGCGCCGCGCGTTTCACCCGCAGCACCTTGGAGCCGAGCTTCATCCCGTTCAGCTCCCCCACCGCCTTCATCGCCTCCCCCACATCCGGCATATCCACGAAGCCGAACCCTTTGGAGCCTCCCGTCTTCTCATCCATCACCAGATCGCAGGTCCGGACCTTCCCGAATTTCGTAAAAAGATCCAGAATGGCGGCTTCCGTGATACTGCGGTCGATGTTGCGGACGAGAATTTGCAAGGTGGTCTGTTGGTTGGTCGGCGGAACACTGTCATCCCGGAAGCCGCTTGCCAATACCGGGTTTTCGACCGTAGCGACAGCAGAGCGATTCCGAACACTTGTCGCAAATAGAAAGGGCGGATTGCGCGATTGACAAGTCCCGTGCAAAAAATGTAACAACTTGTTCACTATGAAATCGTTACAAAAAAACAAATCCGCTCTGCTCCTCGCGACGGCAGCGCTGCTCGGCACTTCCGCGGTATCCAACGCGGCCGCCGTTCTTATCATGAGCCGGGCAACACTCAACGATTACTCTTACACCTATGGCAACGGGATCACGGCAGCCACGAACAACCCAGCCAACACCGAGGTCAACGCAGACTTCACGAATGCGATCGCAGGCGAGTTCCCGGGATTCGGATCCGGCGGAAACGATACGGCATTTGCCTCAGTCGTTGCCGACCCGACCGTGGCCACCCAGGACCAATTCATCATCACCGGCTTCATCGACGCGTTCGGTGCTGCCAACGCCACCGATAATTACCAATATGCTGCCGAGCTTCAGTTCCAGGACTTTGAGAACAGCCTCGGCATCACCGATGGAAACAATCAGAACGCCGTCCTGATAGCATTCAATCTCACGATCGACGGCACGATCGCCGGTCCTCAGATGTTCACCGTGACGGTCGATGGAACCAACAGTTTCAACAGAGGCAGTCTCGCAGACATCGCCACCTTGGTAAATACCTCGGAGCTTGATGCGGTAGCGATCAATATCAACGCCGGCCAAGGAACCGACTTCTACGGCCAGGACCCGACCAACGGTTTCCGCACCAGCGGCATCCAGGTTACCCAGGAGCAAGTCCCGGAGCCATCTTCCGCTCTACTGATGGCCCTCTCCGCGCTTGCGCTTACGGCGAAACGCCGCCGCTAACATCCGCATTCCGCTTTCACCTGCTCCAGCACCGCCGGATCCATTCCGATTAGATTGGTCCCGGCGGGAAAGCTGCCGTTCTTCACATCCGCGATGTATTCGCCAAACGCCGCGATCCGTTCTTTCTGGAGCTTGCGGTTTTCCTCCAGGAAATTCCGGTATGCCTTCGCGTGCCGCGGTAGCCTGTCCTCGTAGTCCCCGAGAATGTCATCGGAAAAAAGGAACTGGGTATCGCATCCGCTGCCCGACCCGAGCGACATCATCAGCATGCGGGTGTTCGCGCTCATGAAACTCGCCAGGTCATGCGGCACGCACTCCAGCTCCGCCGCATACGCACCGGCGTTTTCCAGATCCTTCATCTGCTGGAAAAGCGTTTTCGCTTCCTCCACCGTCTTCCCGATCGCCCGGTAATTCGTCCAGGTGACATGCCTCGGAATCATCCCCAGATGCCCCACCACCGGGATGCGCTCCCTCGCCATCGCCTCGATGATGTACGGACTCGCCGAGCAATAGACCGAACTCGCCCCGAGCTCCAGCGCCGCGAAACCCACCCGGATCGCCTCCTCCCTGGTCGCAAAACCATGCGGCGTAGCGCACGAGAGGAAACTGTTCGGAGCCGCCTCCACCAGCCTCGGGAAACGCGCCTGCGCCTCCGGGCAATCGAAACTGCAACTCATCAGATCCACCCCAGCCTCCTCAGCGGCCCTCGCTTCCTCAGGAGATTTCACATGGATATGGGTAAGCACCCGCTTCCCTTTGAGCTTCCGCAGATCATAGACCGTATACTTTTTCCGTGCGCGCAACATGACCCCAGCGTGATCAAAAGCTTCGCCTCACGCAACCGATAACCCGCCAAAGCGGGCTCTTGATCTTCCTCCGCTCACTTCAACTCCACCGCCGACCTTAGCGCGCGCTCCGCATCGTCCGCAGCGGCTTCCGAACGCGCGTGGATCCTCCCGATCACGTCCCCTTCGGAAATTTCCTGCCCGCACTTCACCAAACGGTCGAAGCCTACGGCGAAATCCACCTCGTCGTCCGCCCTGGACCGTCCAGCGCCGAGTTCCAGCGATGCCTGGCCGACCTTGTTCGCATCGACCTTCCCGACAATTCCCGGGCAGCTGCTCCTAGTTTCCCGGATCACCGGAGCACGGTGGATTTCCGAGAGTCTCGGGAGATCCTCCACGTCCCCGCCTTGCGCACGGACCATGTCCTCGAATTTCCGCCGTGCCTTCCCGCTATCGAGAATCCCTTCCAGTTCCTTGCGTGAAATCCCGGCGATTTTTTCACTGAGGTCCAGCACCAGTTCCCGCAAATCCGAAGGTCCCGCCCCATCGAGACATTCCAGCGACTCGATGACTTCGAGCGCGTTTCCGACAGCCCTCCCCAACGGTTCATCCATGCGATTGAGAACCGCACGCACCTCGACACCCATTTCCTTCCCCACCGAAACCATGCCCGCCGCGAGCTTCTCCGCATCCTCTCTCGTTTTCATGAACGCTCCACTGCCCCACTTCACATCCAGCACCAACCGGTCAAGCGTTTCAGCCAGCTTTTTAGACATGATCGAGGCAGTGATCATCGGGATGGAAGGGACGGTGCCGGTCACATCCCGCAATGCGTAGAGCTTCCGGTCCGCCGGACAGAACCGCTCGGTCTGCCCCATCATCACTACCCCGTGATCACCGAGAATTCCCATCGCTTCCTCCATTTCCATCCTGACCCGGAAACCCGGGATAGCCTCCAGCTTGTCGAGAGTCCCCCCGGTGATGCCCAGCCCGCGCCCGGAAACCATCGGCACCCGGCAGCCCGCGCACGCCACCAGTGGAGCAAGTATCAGGGAAACCTTGTCACCGATCCCACCCGTCGAATGCTTGTCCACCACCGGAGGTCCGCCCGGCGCGTGCTTGAACACCTCGCCGCTCTGCAGCATCGCCCGCGTCAATGCCGCCGTCTCGACCGCCGTCATGCCTTTGAAAAAAACAGCCATCGAGAATGCGGCCATCTGCGCCTCGGTCACTCCTCCGCTCACAAATCCGTTGACCAATTCCTCGATCTCCAGCGCCGAAAGCTCCCCACCATCCCGTTTCCGCGAAATCAAAGTCGGTACATGCATGGCGGCACACTAAATGCCGGGACGCTCCCCCGCAAGATCTCACGCCTGCATCCTGCTCACCGGATCAGCCTCGCCCTTTGCGAAAACTCCGCAGCAACGATCTCCCTCCAAGGACGAAACCCTCCCAGCTTGTTGGTGAAACGCACGTAAAAATCCCTTCCGAAATCGCGACCGCAGCCGAGCGAATCATAAACACCCTGCCCGATCTCCAGAAACCTCGAGCGGTGTGTGGATAGAACATGGAGTGCAGCCTGTCTCACAATCGTCAGGTCCGCGTTCGCGTTCAACTCGACCAGTTTCGAGTTCCATTTGAGCACCTTATTCAAATTCGTCAGAGCAGACCACACGGCTTTCTATGGGCAACCCGCAACTCCTCGGACCCCCTCGATGAGGCCACGTTCCGGCCCGTCTGTTCCGCGAAACCAGACCCCATTCGGTAGCGTTCTTCGGGAGATCCCGGGTCAGTGGTGAGAGGTCCATCTGCTACGATAAACATCGGTCCTGTGTTCAGGAGCTATGATCTGGTCTTGGGGTGAAAAATTTTTTAACCGGCCACATGATTGAATTCACAAAGAACCGTCTGGTTCCCATTTCATGAAAAATCCAGGTTCTGTTGCAAGCTCCCTTCGACTTTCAACGGAAGGAGAAGACAAGTGGAAACTGGCACGAGGAGCGGCATTGCCCGTGGCACGCGTTTCAGGAGGCACGATGTTGCTGGACTTCAATGCCTGATCTCTCACACCTGCATCTTGCAGCCGCAGTGCTTGCAGAAATTCGCAGCCGGGTCGTGGCCGGTCCAGCCACACTGCCCGCACTTCCTGCCGTCCACATGCACGGCCAGATTCTCCCGCCCGATCTCCGCCGTCACGATCCCGGCCGGCACCGCGATGATCGCGAATCCACTCAGCATGATGATGGAAGAAAGGATTTTCCCTACCACGGTGAGCGGAGCCACATCACCATAGCCGACCGTCGTGATCGTCACGATGGCCCAATAGATCGATTGCGGGATGGAACTGAAACCGGGATTGGTCGAGCCCTCCACCAGATACATCAGCGTGCCTTCGAGACTGACCAGGGTGAGTATGAAAAACAGGAAGACCGAAATTTTCGGGGCGCTGGCGCGGAGCGCGTTCATCAGCACGTTCGCCTGCCCGAAGTGATGCGCCATTTTCAGAACCCGGAACATCCGCAGCAATCGCAGGATGCGGATCACCATCAGATACTGGGTGCCTGTCAGGAAAACGGCCACATAAGTCGGCAGGATGGAAAGCAGGTCCACGATCCCGAAAAAGCTCAGCGCGTATCTTCGCTTCTTCCGCACCACCACAAGCCGGACCACGTATTCGGCGGTGAAAACCAAAGTGAAAAACCATTCCAGTTTGAGAAAGGCCAGTCCGTAGGCGGTCCTCATACTGGCGACACTTTCCAGCATCACGACCCCCACGCTCGCCCCGATCAGGATCAGCAAAACCACATCGAAGATCTGGCCCGCCCGCGTATCGGAGAGAAAAATCACCCGCCAGACGCGCTGCTTGAGGCCTCCGTCTTCCGTGACATCCGTCGTCTCGCTACTCTCCTTTTCTGTCATCGGCTCCGGGTATGGTATCCAGCGGAAACGTCCGAGGTCGAGATCCGAGTGGCCCGATTCATTTTCCCAGCGCCACCGAGGTATCCGGACGGAGAACTTTTATGATTTCCATGCGCTTGGCATCGCGCAAAAGCCGGTCCCGTCCGATCAGGCCGAGCCTTGCGTCCGCCGGCGGCACCCAACCCGGCTTCGCCGCGAGCTTCTCTCCGGGACTCAGGAGAGCGCGGAAATTCAGCAACGACCAATCTTCCAACTCCCTGATTTCAGCCGCCGCCACCCGGTGGAAAACGCTATCGCGGAAACTCACCACCACATCGCCTTCCACCGTTCTCTCCGTCACGAATCTCGCATCGGGTTCGGCGCAATTTCTCAGAATTTCCTTCGCGCGTGAAACCGGGTCGTCCGTTGGCTCCGGCACAAGGACGCAGGTTCCGTATCCCAAGACGACGAATCCCCGTGCGGAGGTCGTATTCTCCGCGCAAAACCGGATCAGCGATTCCAGATCGGGAGATACCGGGATCGCAGCAACAGGCAGCTTTGGTGCGGGTTCAGGCAATTGTTTCCCGGCAACCGGTTCGATTCCGACCGGCACCAGCGCGACAACCAGCAGGCCGGCCACGCCACAGACGAAAACAGCCGCGATCGCGGCAAATTTCGAAACCGCACAGGAATTCCGGATATCACTCGTGCGTGTCATGGGAAAATTATTCAGGAATCCTTGACAATCAACAAGTCTTATTATTTAGTGACGCATCTTCCCCGGATTCACCCCAAAAGGCCCTGTGTCTGCAACATACCCGAAAGCAACTCTTAAGCGATTCCGCGCGCCACGGCCACTCCGTGCTTTTGCTGTGGCATGCGCCCTGAGCGGCACCGTGCTGGCCGCGCCGAGAAAAGTGGATACGGAGGACTCCTTCTTCTGGTGGACGTTTCCGGAAGCGTCTCGGCAAACGATTTCTCCACCATGATGACCGCCTACGGAAACGCGATGACCAGCCAGGCTGTGCTTGATGCGATCCAGTGCGGCCAGCGCGGTAGGATCGCCACCTCGGTTCTCTTCTGGGCGAGTGACAACCGTCAGGCGATCGGTGTCGAGTGGATGGAAGTCTCCGGCATCTCCTCGGCCCGCAGTTTCCAAAGCAGTATCACCACGGCAGCCCGGCCCTTCGAGGGCACCACCGCCATCGGAACTGCGATCCGCACCGGCACCCCGCTTTTCGGAACGGAAACCGGAGGAGTTGAAAACGGTTTCGAAAGCGTGACGCAAATCATAAACGTCGCCGGAGACGGCATTGACAACGCCTCCAACCCCCGCGTCCGGGACCGCTCGATCAACGTCTCCGCAGCGCGTGACAACGCACTGGCGAATGGAGTCGACATCATCGGCGGAATCGCAGTGAACGACGCTACCGGAGACCTCGATACCTATTACCGGAAATTTGTGATCGGTGGAGGGACCGAGACGATGACGGCATCCGTCGCCCGCGCCACGACCTTCGCTGACTTCGAGCGGGAACTTACCAGTCAGCTTGCCAAGGAACTCAAAGCTGGCTCCACGGCCTCGGTCTCGGCCGTTCCGGAGCCTGCATCGACGGCACTCATCACCGTTTCCTCCCTCCTGATCTTTCGTAGAAACCGCCGGAAAAACCATCCCCAGCAGCCATGAAAAAACTCCTCCTCATCCCTGCGCTCGCAATCCTTCCTGTCGTTTCAACGGAGGCGGCCACCGTCAACTTCACCGTGACCCTGCCTCCGACCACTACAACGGGCAAACAGTACTACTATGGCATCGTCAGCTACGATGCGAGCCTCGCACCCACAGTGGGAAGCTCGACCCTGACCATCGGGGAGGATCCTTCGATCACCATCCTGCTCTCGTTTCAGGGAAATGACTACACGGAAGCGGACGATACCGGTGCCCGCCCCGACTTCCCGGCCATCAGTTTCACCGATGGCGAGGTCTACGGGATCAATTTCTTCGCAAAGAACAAGAACCCGGGCGCTACCACGGATGGATATATCCAGATAGAAGGCACCGATCAACTCATCACCTACAGTATCGATGGGAACTCCGAAGAAACGGGCACCGTGAGCTGGCCTGCCACCACCCCGGTTCCGGAAACTTCCGCCGCCATGCTCGGCGCGCTCGCTTCCCTTTTCCTCCTCTCCCGCAGAAACCGCTGAAATCCCCATGGAAACTGCCGGTAAAACCTCGGAAAAACAGGACCAGCTTTCCTTCTGGGAAACGGAAGCTCCGCGCGCGCCAAAAGCTCCGAAACGGTCCAGAGCAGCTGGCAAGAAGCTTGTTTCGAAAGTCAGCCCCGCTCTTTCCTCCACCGTCGGCATGGAGATCATGCGTGGTGAAATGAACCCCGCCACCTGGGCGATGGCGCTCGCATACAGCAACGGCAGCCGGGACCACGCGATCACCCACTACGCGCGTCTGCGCCTCGAAGATCTGGCCGAGATCGCGGATTTCAAAAACAACAAGGAAGCCGCCTTGGAGGCACGTCGCCGCTCCACTTTCCGCAAGGCCCCGACTCCCCCGCCCCGCCCGTACTCAGGCAACCTACCCACTCCGAAAAAGTCAAACCGCCGCCGCAGCCGGCTCTCTCCCCTCTGGCTCGCGGGATTCTGGCTCGGTGCGGCCGGAGCCCTGGCCAGCGCCACCCGGAACTATTCGGAAAGCTTCGGTAACCCAGGGCTCAGGATCGGACTTTCTGGCAGCATCGGTATCGCCGCCTCCCTGATTTGCCTGATCGTCATCGCCCATCTCACCTTGCCGGGCACCCGCTCCGCCATCCGGCATCTGGTTCCGGTCGGCGCGTGGTGCGCCGCCGCCGTCTCGTTTTATTGCGCCCTCATGATCATGGAGCGTGCCTCCGCCGTCCCGCGTACCCGCATCGTTTCTTCCCTTCCGGCAAAACCGGAGGCGGAGCGGAGGATTCTCCCCCAGGTGTCGGCGCCGGCACCGGTTTCGTTTTCCCCGCACGGAAACTCCAAGTCCCTCGCCCAGGCTCGTTGAGCGGCTTTCTCTCAGACCTCCGCCGCACTGCGTTTCCGATAGCTCTCGACCGCTGCCTGCCATACCGGGGCGATCTCCTCCATTTTCCCGAGCCAGACCGCCCGATGCATCAGGAGCATCGCGGAAGCCAGATAAAGCAGTTCCGCCAACTCGGATTTCTCCATCGCCTCAGGGCCTTCCCGCAGACAACGTTCCGCCAGGCTTGCTTCCGCCTCCGTCAGATCAGGACTGTCCAGAAGTGAGATGTGCATCCCGTTCACATACGGATCCACCACGGCCGCCATAAGGCCTTGCCGCCCCTCCGCCTTCGCGTCGAGAGAAGTATGCACCACGCTTTCGGCAGCGACGGCCAGCTCCAGCACCGCAGGTGGGGAGGTTTCCTCCGGGGTCGTCAGGATGTTGCGTTTTGCCAGCGCCTTTCCGTATCCGGCCCTGCTGGTCCATACGGATACCGGAATGCAAAGCACCAGCCCGAGCAGGATCGGCGACATCCAAAGCGCGAAGTTTTCGCCGATGCGGAAGGCGAGCACCGACCACCCGATTCCCGTCAAGGTGGGCACCGCGTGGAAACGGCACGCATCTCTCCAAGCCGTGCCATCCGTTTCCCGACTCTGGTTTCCCCAGCCCACCGCACGACCCAGAACGATGCCCAGGACCATCATCGAGTGCGCCAGCATCATGCACGGAGCCAGCAACATGGAAACGATCGTTTCAAGCGCAGCCCCCGCGAGAAGCGGTATCGCTCCGCCGAAGGATCGCCGCACTCGCGGACGCGTCACGGCACCGATGACAGCGAGAATTTTCGGCAGGAAAAGCAGAGTGAAGACCGTGATGATCAGGATCAGGCCCTGCCATTGCCCGTCGATCCCGAACCAGCGCCCGACCCACCCGTCGAAAGGCAGGTTGCTGAGTTCGCTCTCTTTGAAATCCCATGCGAGCCAGGTCCCCATCGCCAGGAACAGGAACCAAAGCGGGCTGCCGAGATAGGCCATGATCCCCATGAAAAGGTGGATGCGGACGGTTAGCGGCAGCTTGCGGGCGAAGATCAGCCACAGGTGCTGGAGATTCCCCTGACACCAGCGCCGGTCCCTCTTCAAATGATCCACCAATGTCGGAGGAGCCTCCTCGTAGGTGCCTTCGATATCCCAGGCCAGCCAGACTTCCCACCCTTCGGAAACCATCAGCGCCGCCTCCACGAAATCGTGGCTGAGTATCCTCCCGCCGAACGGTTCCCTGCCGGGAAGCGCCGGAAGCTCGCAGAATTCCGAAAACGGCTTCACCCGGATCAACGCATTGTGTCCCCAGTAGCTGCCGCCGCCGAGTTGCCAGAAATTCAGACCGCGGATGAAGAGCGGACCGTAGAGCCGCATCGCGAACTGCTGGAGCCGGGTGAAAACCGAAACACCCCGGATCAGCTTGGGTGGTGTCTGGAGGATTCCCAGGCGCGGATAGGCCTCCATCGTTCTCGCCATCCTCACGATATCCGCTCCATCCATCAGGCTGTCCGCATCGAGCACCAGCATGCCCTCGTAACCACCGCCCCAGGTTCTCACGAAATCCCCGATATTGCCTGCCTTCCGATTCTCGTTCGTTTTACGACGCCTGTAGTAGATACGACCGAAACCTTTCAGCCTTCGGCACAGATTCGTCCACGCCACCTCCTCCAGTATCCAGAGATCGAGATCGCGGGTATCGCTGAGTATGAAAAAATCAAAACGTCCGAGCTGTCCGGTCGCCTCGATGGAGCGGTAGATCCCCTCGATCCGGGCACAGAACTTCACGCTGTCCTCATTGTAAACCGGCATCACCACCGCATGGCGTTGGCGCAAATCCACCCCCTCCGCCTCCCCTAGCTTCGTGATCCGCACCGCCCGTTTTCTCCCCGTCAGGATGTCCATCGCGCCGAAAAGAGCGTGGAACGAACCGAGTGTGAGCAACCCGTTGAGGATAAAGAAAATCGCCAGTATCGGCACGTGGGCGCGGTGCAGACCGGCGCTCCGGAAAAGATCCGCCAGCCAGAACACGGCGGCCAGATTCACGATCAGAACGCTGCCGAAAAACACGGACCTGCGGAGCCTCGCTTTCCAGCGAGGATAGAAATCCGGGACGTTCCCCCAGGCGCCGTCTTCAGTTTCTCCCTTCATTGCCAGAATACATACCAACACAGCCCGGCGATCACACACAGCAGCACCGCCGCGAACATCTTCCGCACGATGGGCCGCCTGTCCATCGTCTCCCACCACTGCGCCGCTCCGCTTCCGAACGCGTTCAGCTCAAGCGGCTTCGGCACCATCGAAAGCTCCGCGAACTGCGGACCGGCCGCAAGATAGGAGCTACGCATCGCCTCCACGAACTCCGCCGGCCACGGTGGAGGAGTCAGGAAAACTCCCTGCCATTTGTCCGGCATCCCGGCGAGCAGCAAGGCCAGCCTCCCGCGCGCGGCAAGCCGCCTTTCTTCCAGAGGCTCGTCAAGCACCTCCTGGGTCCACTCGCCGATCTCGAACAACGTCTCCTCCATCGCCAGCCAGCGCGCCGGATTTGTCCGGCTCGTTCGCCCGCCTGGCGGAAGCACGCCACAGAATCCCGCGCACGAGTTCCGCGGTCAGCAGCCGGTTGCGGATTCGCAAGGCACGCAGATACGCCTCCACCGCGGCGTAGGCCTCCTCCCACTCCTCCAGCTCGTATTCGCTGAGCGGACGCAGCGTTTCTATGGATCGATTCGGTAAACCCATGTCTCTGTCAGGAAATCATCCCCCCTTTTCAAAGCCGCACGCAGCTCCACCGGTTCCGTTTCCGAGAGCTTGCCACCCTCCTCCGCCGGACTCAGTTGAAAGGCCAGCCGGACGCGTCCTTCGGGCATCGGCTGCACCGTGATCCCGCTGACCACGACATCCTCACCCGCCTGCACCATCCCCTCGGGCATCTCCCCGTCCTGCCCGACAAGTTCCTCACCTTCGAACTCCACGATCATCGTGCGCTGCTCCGGCTGCCACTCGTGGGTGCCTGTCCGTGTCGCGACCACATGGCCCGCCGCACCAGCCGGATTCCCCTCCATCGTCCAGTGCTGAAGGTAGGAAAATTCCATCGGCTCGCCCGGGACCGGTTGCTTCTCAGGAACCCACATCGCCACGGAATTGTCAGCCAGCTCGTTCCCGGTCGGGATCTCCATCAGCATCACGCTGCCAGGGCCCCAATCGGAAACCGGCTCGACCCAGAGCGAGGGTCTCAGATGGTAGGCGGCCTCCCCGTCCTCGTACGTTGAGAATCTCCTGTCCCGCTGGAGCAGTCCGAAACCACCGCATTTCTCCATCTTGAAAAAGCTGAATTCCAGTCGTCCCGTGTCGTTGGAAACCGGTCTCCAGATCCGCTCGCCACTACCCGTGCGCATCGCGAGCCCATCGGAATCATGCACCTCGGGCCGGAAATCATCGAAGCGCCTCCGCGAGTTCTCGCCGAACCAGAACATGCTCGACATCGGAGCGATGCCCAACCTCTTCACCACCTTGCGCGGGTAGATCACCATTTTCACCGCCACCACCGTTTCGTCTCCCGGCGCGATGCGGAAGGAAAACGCGCCCGCTACGGACGGCCCGTCCATCAGAGCCAAAAGCTCTACCTCCGCCGCACCGGGTTCCGGCTTTTTCAGCCAGAACTCCCTGAATCGCGGAAACTCCTCGGGCACGCCGTCGGCTCCCGTATCGATCGCGATCCCGCGCGCCGAAATCCCGTATCGCTGCCCCGCGCCGAGCGCCCTCCAATAGCTCGCACCCTGGAACACGGCGAGTTCGTCGAAGCGCTTGTCGTCATTCAGAGGCGCGAGCAGTTTGAAGCCCGCGAACCCACTCTCCGGAGGAAGCTCCCCGTGGTTTCTCACCTGCTCCCCGTATTCGAAAAACGCTTCGGTCAAACGGACGTTCTGCCGGTGGGTGGCAGTCACCTCGTGGATCGCGACCGGTTCCCGGTAGATATACCCAGGGTGGAAAAACATCGCACGGAACGGCAGCTGGTCAGTCGCCCACAGCGCCCGCTCTTCGTTGAAACGGATCGCACGATACTGGTCGTAGGAAAGCGATTTCATCCACTCGGGCAGCGCCTCCCCGTCGATCTCCCGGTAGAGCTTCGCCGCCAGCTCCCCAGCCTTCTTTTTTATCGTTTCAAAACGAATATCCTCACGCTCCCAGTCCTGGGAAAACGCGATTCCACCTCCTGATATAAACGCGAACGATAAAAGAATCCGGATCACGCCATCTCGTCTAGCAGCTTGCGATCCACAAAGTCAACCTCGCCGAAACCACCTTGTTTCCGCCCGTCACACTGTTCATCGATTCCCGGCATCCACCTTCGAACGACGGATCAACCGGCACCCGACTCCACCTTCTCACTTCTGGACTCCGAACTCCCGAACCGCTAGACTTCCCGCCATGCGCAACCTCTTCCTATGCATTTTGGCCTCCACCTGCCTCCAGGCACAAGCGGCCCCGCCCAACATCCTTTTCGCCATAGCCGATGACTGGGGCCTGCACGCCGGTGCCTACGGGACGAAATGGGTCGAGACACCCGCCTTCGATCGTGTCGCTCGCGAGGGAGTCCTCTTCGAAAACGCCTACACGCCCAATGCGAAATGCGCGCCTTCCCGCGCCGTGGTCCTGACCGGGCGCTACCCTTGGCAGCTTGAGGAAGCGGGAAACCATATGGCCTATTTCCCTGCGAAATTCCGGTCCTGGCCCGAGGTCCTCATGGCGCACGGCTGGCATACGGGCATAACCGGAAAAGGCTGGGGGCCTGGCATCGCCAAAGATGCCGCGGGAAAAAACAGGCTCATCACCGGAAAGCCCTACAACTCACGTGAACTCAAGCCCGCCGCTTCCGGAATCTCCAGCAACAACTACCGCGCGAACTTCACCGACTTCCTCGACGACGCCCCGGAGGGCAAACCATGGGCCTTCTGGTATGGCAGCACCGAGCCCACCGCGGCTTCGAATACGGCTCTGGCATCGCGAAAGGTGGCAAACAGCTCACGGACATCGACAAGGTCCCCGCCTACTGGCCGGATTCCGAGGAAGTCCGCACCGACATGCTCGACTACGCCTTCGAGGTGGAGCACACCGACCGCCAGCTCGGCCTCATGCTCGCGGAGCTGGACAAACGCGGACTGCTGGAAAATACCATAGTCATAGTAACCAGCGATCACGGTATGCCGTTCCCCCGCGTGAAAGGCTACGCCTACGAGGATGCCAACCACATCCCCCTCGCCATCCGCTGGCCCGCCGGCATCCCCGCCGCCGACCGCACCGTCACCGATTTCGTAGACTTCACCGATCTGGCTCCCACCATTCTCGATCTCGCGGACATTTCCCAGGCGGACTCGGAAATGGCCCCCATCACCGGAAAATCCTGGCTCCCTCTCCTGAAAAGCGAAAAACAAGGCCGCATCGATCCCGCCCGCGACCACGTTCTCATCGGCAAGGAACGCACGGATATCGGTCGCCCGCACGACCAAGGTTACCCCATCCGCGGAATCATCCGCGACGGGTTCCTCTTTCTGAAAAACTACGAGCCATCCCGCTGGCCCGCCGGCAACCCGGAGACCGGTTACCTCGATACCGACGGCTCCCCCACCAAGACCCTCATCCTCGAACGCGGTCGCGCCGAACGCACCGACCGCTTCTGGCAACTGAACTTCGGGAAACGCCCCGCCGAGGAACTCTACGATCTCTCCGCGGACCCCGATTGCGTGAACAACCTCGCCACCTCCTCCGAGCACATCACCGATGCCGCCCTGCTTTCCGAATTCATGGAAAACCGACTCAAGGCCCAAGGCGATCCCCGCATGTCCGGAAACGGCGCCGTTTTTGACAACTACATCCCCACGAGCAACCCCGGCTTCTACGAACGCTTCATGAAAGGCGAGAAACCGCCCACCGGATGGGTCAACCCCACCGATTTCGAGCCCGCTCCCCTTGACTGAAACGTGATTTTCTTGAATCCAATTCTTGACACTTGAAAGACAAAACAACTATCAATAGAGAACAACCTTAATTAAGGTTAAATACGCCAAAAATATGAAAAGCAAATCAAATCTGTTGTTGATCGCCGCCACCCTGTTTGTAACTCTCGCCGTCGGAACGGGTGCACCCAGACACTCAGGAGTTTACAGTGGTAACATCGGAAACATCGCATTCATCGCCGCCGTCACGGCAGGCAGCCGGGTTGTCGGATTGGATAATACGGCAAGGGGATTAGGCGACACCACGAATCCGGCCCGGAGCACGGTCAATGCCCGAGGTGTCGTAAGAGCATCCACGCCACGGGGTTCCTCGATCACTGCCCGCATCTCACCTAATTTCCGCATCATTGGCACAGCAAAGGTTGGAGGAAGAACCACCCGTCTCAGCGGAAGACGTATCTTCAGGTAAGCCCAACCTCCCGTGCTCCGACGGCCTTCCATTCCATTGATACTATCGGCTCTCGCCCTGTTTGGAGCGGGAGTCGCTATCTATTACAGACATACTCAGCCTTCCGTTCCGGCAGATGAACAAGCGTCCACCAGAGGTTTGGATACACCAGTAACGCGAAAAAACAGGATCCCGCCCAATCCCGGCTTTGAATTCGATTCCGCGATTTCCTCCCTCGAACTCCTGGCGGAAAAGGATCCCGCAAAAGCCCTTGATACCCTAAACGATCTCGCCGAGTCCGAATTTCGTTCGGAAGCTCTCGCAGCCATCGCGGGTGGCTGGGCGAAATTTGACCTTATGGCGGCAGTAACATGGATAGAGGGATTGGAGCCCTTGGATGACCAGGTATCCGCCTTGGCCGGTCTCGTTCCCGTGTGGGTCGCGCGAGATGCCCTCGGTTGCTTCGAATGGAGCGGAACTCATCCAGCGGGCGTGTTCCGTGAAATGTCCTTCGTGGAAACGGCTGATGCCTGGACCCAGACCGCACCCGCTTCCGCATTTTCAAAGTTCCTCTCGTCAACCTCTGAAGTCGGAACCGAACGGGGTCTTCACACGATCGTGGACCAATGGGCCACAAACGAACCGATCGCAGCCATCGACGGCATTGCGGCGCTAGATCCTTCCGGGCGCCGTGACGAATTTCTCGAAACAGCACTTATCAGCCTCACAAATTCGAACCCCGCATTGAGTTGGGCGGAGGCACGAAAAGTGGGCGACCCGGAGCGCCTCACATACATCCGAGAAACGGCTCTCGAAGCAATGGCGGAAACCTCACCCAAAGAGGCCCTGCGCCTGGCCGCAACGGAAGAAAAAACGACGGGACTGCTTTCAGCGATTGGAAGAGGCTGGGCTCTGAACGAGCCGGAGGCAGCGAGAGCTTGGGCTGCATCACTAAAGGATCCTACTCAGTCGGAGGCAGTATTGAAAAGTATTTCGGAATAGATTACTTCCAAAGTCGGCACACTATCGCTTTGGATCACCTGTTTTCAGAAAATCGAGACGTGACATCCGCAGAGTTTCCTCGCAGTCTTTCAGCCCGCTTAACCTTTTTCACAGCTCATGGACAAATCCCTCCTTAAAATCGGCGAGAGCCTTTCCCGGAATCCCGACCTCGGAACACTTTCCCGCCGCGGATTCATCGCCGCCTCCGCAGCCACTCTCGCAAGCTGCAAAGCCGCAACACCCATCGCTCCCGCGAATCCGGAAGCGGCTGTGAAAACACCGTCGAACACCGCCTACCGCACACCTTCGGTTCCCGGCCCGGTTCCCCGCAACTCTCCCGGAAACCATTCCAGCAATTTTTCCAAAGATGCCGGAATCACTTTCTCCCGCGTCCACGTTTCAGGGAACTACATCGCGATCACCTTCGATGACGGTCCGCATCCCCAGAACACCCCGCGCCTGCTCGACATGCTCGCCAAGCGCAACATCAAGGCGACCTTCTATGTGATCGGCCGCAGCGTGGACCTGCACCCGGGAGTGCTCCGCCGCACCGTCGCGGAAGGCCACGAGATCGGCAACCACTCCCACACCCACCGCCTGCTTTCGAAACTCAGCAATGCGGAAGTCCGTCAGGAAATGCAACGCTGCCAGGACGCGGTCGGTCGTGCCGCCGGTGTCCGCCCGCGCACCATGCGCCCTCCCTACGGCGGACTTCTTCAAAGCCAGCGCGAACTCGTTCATGAAGAGTTCGGCTACCCCACCATCCTCTGGTCGGTCGATCCCCTCGATTGGAAACGCCCTGGTCCTTCGGTCGTCGCTTCACGCATCCTCTCCGCCACCACAGCTGGCGGTATCGTCCTCGCGCACGACCTCCACTCCCAGACGGTCGACGCCATGCCTGCCACTCTCGACGGCCTGCTCAAACGCGGCTTCAAATTCGTCACCGTTTCCCAACTGATCGCGATGAAGGTGGATGCGACCGCCCAGGCTTCGGTCACCCCCGGTTCCTGACCGCCGCGTTTTTCAAAAACTCACCATCCCCCCTGACGCGTGAGTCAATTGTATTTCGGCGAACGTTACTTCGCCACCCGCGAACGGATCTCGCAGGTGGTGAAGGGAATCACGGACCTCGCCCGGGACACTTCCACACCGCTTGGGGACAGCCTGTCCACCACCAGCTTCGAGAAAGAACTCGGAGCACCCTTTCTCTTCGTTATTTGTGGCGAGGTGAACGCAGGAAAATCCTCGCTTATCAACGGTCTTTTCGGGCGGGAGCTCTGCAAGGTCAACATCCTTCCGGAAACCTCCAAGGTCATCTGGTACCGG
Organism: uncultured Verrucomicrobiae bacterium; assembly: GCA_963729485.1. GTDB lineage: Bacteria > Verrucomicrobiota > Verrucomicrobiia > Verrucomicrobiales > Akkermansiaceae > Luteolibacter. Next base: position 641,089 of record CAVSNV010000007.1, on the reverse strand, counting down.
CACGGCGCACCCCCGCGGGACATCGATACGACCGAGTCACTTGAAGAACGCTACCGCCCCATCGAATTTCTCAAAGACTTCAACCTGATCGACACTCCGGGCACCAATTCCGTAGTCAAAGGCCACCAGGAAATCACCGAGCGCTTTCTCCCCGCCGCGGATCTCATCCTCTTCGTTTTCCCTGTCACGAACCCTTGGGGAGCCGCCACCTGGAACCTCATTTCCCGCCTCCCGGATGAATGTCACTCCCGCATGGCGTTCATCATCCAACAGGCGGACCAGCGCGAACCGGGCGATATCAAGATCATCCTCGCCCATATGTCGGACCTCTCCATGAAACGCATCGGAGTGGTCCCACAGATCTTCGCCGTCTCAGGAAAAAACGCTTTCGAGGCGAAACGTGCCGGTGCCTTCGGCGAACGTGATTACGAAAAAAGCGGATTCCCCCCGCTCGAGGAATTCATCTCCCGCCGCGTCTGCGACTCACCCGAGCGCCGCACCGCCCTCCAGACATGGCGCACCAACGCGTCCTCCGCACTCCGCAAGATCGAGGATCGCATGGAAGACCAGACACGGACCCTGGGAGAGCAGAACTTTTTTCTCGAATCACTCGAAGACGAGATCGATGCCATGCGCGAGGGCCTGGTCACCCGCCTCCCCAGCCATCTCACGGGCGTTGCCGAAGTCTTCGAAACAGAAGCAGTCTGGGTCAGCCGATCATTGAAAAAATGGCTCGGCCTCAGCCGCTCGGTTTTCCGCATTTTCGTCGGCGACAGAACCGGCAGCCAGACCGAGACCTTGTTCATCGACCGCCTCCGCGGTGCCGTGGAAACCGTCGCCGAGTCCGATGGCCGCGATGTCGTGACCGCTTGCAAACAACACTGGGAGGATCTCGATGTCAGGGTGCAGGAAGCGATCGGTACCGGCATCGACCAGAGCGAACCCGTCGCCGAACGCCTCGAGCAAGCCCGGCTGCGTTTCGTCCAGCGCATCGGTCGCGCCGCCCACCAGGCGATCGGGAATCTGCATGTCCGCAAGGATCTCGAGCGCGAGTTGCGGAACCGGAACCTGGCACTCAAATCCTTCACCGCCACAACCCTCGTCCTCTTCATCATCGCCGCAATCTGCGGCATCCTCGATTTCCGCTGGCTCCCGTGGATCTTCTGCTCCATCGCGGCCGTATTTCTCGCCGGAGGTGCCTTCGTCGCCATCATCACCCGTGGCAGGATCACCCGGGAATTCCAAGCATCCCTGCTCGATACCTGCGGCAGCTTCGCGGAAACCCTGCGGGCCGACTACGAGGAAGCCCTTCGTATCTTTTTTCAAGACTACACGACCTGTCTCGGCTCCATCCGCCGCCACCTCGCTAAGGAAAAGCTATCCATCGAGCCGAAACTGAGCCGCTGGCACGATCTCTTCCTGACCCTGAAATCCATCGAGCAGGATATCTAACCCGTTGATACTGCTAGTGTTTTTCCGAAAATAGTATCTTGCATACCTTCAAGGTTCCCTGATTATATGTAAGCACATTGCTTACAGGAGATGTCAGTTGCCCGCCGTCGGCGAGCCTTGCGACCATGAGAAAGGATACCAGCTGCCGCGCCCGGTCCGTGCCGCACCGCCGCGTCTTCGTGAAGGCGGTCGTGATTTCCATGTGCCTGTATCTAGGACTGATCGCTGCCATCACCACCCTGGTGATGTTCTTCCTCCATCCCACCCCGCTCGCGACCAAGCTCTTCGTCATCTGCCTCGGCTTCACATCGACCTGCTGGTTTCTCTCCTTTTTCAGCAAGCGCCAGACCTATTGCCCGCTCTGCAAGGGCACTCCGCTCGTCAATACTGGCGCACTCGCCCACCCGAGAGCCGTCCGCCTCTTCCCGTTCACCCACGGCACCACCGCGATCCTCTCGATTATCGCTACCCAGAAATTCCGCTGCATGTATTGCGGCACCCCGTTCGATATCCTGAAAACCCCCTCCCACCTCCAGTCTTGCGATGGATCACGCTACGAAACGGGCTACACCGAATACGTCAGCGATTCCGAAGACCGGGAAGACGGCAGGTCTTGATACAGCGGAAGGCTGGCCGGGAATCCTGTCCCCTGTCGTGCCAACTCACCGCGAATTGGACCGACGATCCAGAGCAAACCGGTCGCCACCCCGGGTGATCAAACACGGAATCTGCAAGCCCTGGGAGATTTTCGTTCGTGAGGCGAACGTTCCTAACGTCTCGATCTTTCTCAAGCTTCCTCCAACCGCCCGCGGTGACGATGCACCCAGACACTCTGCACCAGACCCAGCAGGAACATACAGATTACCACGAACGTGCCGGAATAACTGATCAAAGGCAGCGGAATCCCAGTGATCGGCATCAAAAGCACGCACATGCCGATATTTTCATAAATATGCGCGAAAAACAGTGCGACAACCATGCACACGATCAGACGTCCGGCCACATCTCGGCTGTAAAATCCGATAAAGAGCCCTTGGATCAGTAGCAAGGCGAAGCCCCCCAGCAACACCAGCGCCCCTCGGAATCCCAGTTCTTCCGCGATCACCGCGAAAATGAAGTCGTTGTGCGCCGTCAGATGAGGAATGAACCGCTTGTCATGCAACGACCCGTCTTTCGCCGGCGCCTTCCAACCAACCCCCTTCCAACCGGCTTTACCCACCGCCATGGAAACGTTGTGCGGCGCGTAGCCATCTCCCTGGATATCAACCTCCTGCCCTTGAAGCATCCTCAGCCACAGATCGATGCGGTCCGGCCCCCGCTCGGAAACCAGAGGCAGGATAATGAAATACAATATCGGCAGCATCCCGGCGGAGACGAAGCCGATGAAACTAAGAAATCGGAACGGAATACCCGCTACCAGAAGCGAAACCAACACCACCGGGATCCATACCAGGGCCAACCCCATATCACCCATCTTCATCACCAGTAGAAACGGCACCGCGGATACGATTCCGATGATCGCCAGGCGCACGAAAGGGTTTCCAAGCGATCGGTGGATCTTCGGCAGATCTTGCATCAGCCACGCGATCATCACGATCCCCGATGCCACCCCGAGCTGCGCCGGCTGGAAGCTGACGCCGAACATGGTAAGACGGTGGACATCATCGTCTGCCTGCATCCCCATCACCATCATCCCCAGACTCACCACGTAAAAAGGAATTCCCAGCCAACGGATCCATTTGTAATCCACCAGCGCCGCCCCGAAATACGCGACACTTCCGAGCACGATCCAGTTCTTCTGCATCCACGCGAAGTACGCGCCCGCCGATCCGAACTGTTGAAGATTCTCAGAACTCATCGGCAGATGCCGCGCCGCGCTCTCGATCATGAAGACGCCGAAAATCAGCAACCCATACATCACCAGGACCAGCACCCAGTTCATTCCCAGTATTTTACGTAAAAATGGCGTCATCGTCCGCTGAAGCACCAACGTTGCCACTCCCCACCCGCTTGGCAAGCCACCATCCCCGCAAACTACTGGAAAATCAGAACCCTCCGAGTCCCGGAACCCACAGAGAAACCGGGCGTCCCGTTTTGATTCCGTGAATTCCGTCTTTTTTGAGGACGTATTTGATCGGAGTCAGTTCATCCATGTCCGCTCCGCTCCCATCGCGGTGAAAAACACTCTCATACAACCCCAGCCCGCGGAGTCCGGTCCGCAGATGCCCTCCGCACTTCAGCCCGGGTCACGCCACTCGGCACTCTCCCGAAATTCCCGCTTCCCCACCCACCATCTTCCACTAGTCTCCCGCGCATGCCTACTTCCGCCAACCGCTACGCTCTCATCCTCGCCGGAGGTTCCGGCACCCGTTTCTGGCCACTCAGCCGCAACGACAAGCCGAAACAGCTTCTCGATCTCTTCGGCACCGGCACCCTGCTCGAACAAACCGTCCGTCGTCTCGAGGGCCTCGTCCCCCTCGAAAACATTCTCATTCTCACCAACGCCCAACAGGTCGATGCCGTGCGCAAAGTCGCCTCCATGCTTCCAGCGGAAAACATTTTCGCGGAAGCCCGCCAAGCGCGACACCGCTCCCGCCGTCGCCCTCGGCATCGGCCTCGTCGCCGCGCGCGATCCGGATGCGGTCATGATGGTCCTCCCCGCCGATCAACTCATCCGCGACACCGCAGCATACCACGCCGTCATGGAAGACGCGCTTGCCACCGCCGAGCATTCTGACGGCCTCGTCACCATCGGCATCCGCCCCACCTGGCCTTGCCCCTCCTACGGTTACATCGAGCGGGGCGAGCGCGCGACCATCTCCGGCCTCAGCTGCGATCACCCCGCCTTCGAGGTAAAACGCTTCCGCGAAAAACCCAACCCCGAACTCGCCGAGCAATTTCTAGCCGCCGGAGGATTTTCCTGGAACGCCGGAATGTTCGTCTGGTCCCTCGCCACCGTCAACGCCCAGCTTGCCACCCACGCGCCAGAGCTCGCCGCTTTCGTTTCCGAGCTTCGCCGCAGCACGGACATCCCCGCTACCGTCGAGGCACAGTTCCCGAAGCTGACCCCTGTCTCCATCGACTACGCCCTCATGGAAACCGCCGATCGCGTCCTCAATATCGAGGCCACCTTCGACTGGGACGATATCGGCTCCTGGGTATCCATCGCCAAATACCTTACGGAAAGCGGCAACTCCAACCGCACCAACCAGCCCGTCAGCGAAATCGATTCCGAAAACGACATAGTTTTCAACGCCACCTCCGGCACTCACATCGCCCTGCTCGGAGTGGACGATCTCATCGTCGTCCAGACAGGTGACTCCCTGCTCATCGCCAACCGCCACCAGGCGGATGCCATCAAGAAACTCGCCGACCTCCTTCCGGAAAACCTACGGTGAGCGGATCCATGGCGGTGATCGTCGATCGCCGCTAAAATTCCTACTTTCATCCCTTAGCCAGACTCACAATCCGGAATCAATCAGCCCCGGATTGTTACTCGCCAGGTGGGTCGGATCGTAACCCGGCGCGGTCCGAAATTCTTTACCCCCGACAACGAGGGAAAAAGTGGTGGCCCAACCCGGATTCGAACCAGGGACACGCGGATTTTCAATCCGCTGCTCTACCAACTGAGCTATTGGGCCTCACAGCGCTGCGAGGCGTGAAAGCCTCGCGAGCGGGCGGCGAGTAAGTCTCGACCCGGCACATTTGACAACCCAAAAATCGTACGAAACCGAAATTTAATCCAACCCGCGGAATTCGTCGGTCAATCGGTCCCCATCGCGCCCGGAACCGATCTCTTCCGGGCTCCGATCCACCTATTCCGATCTCCCGTTGAATTCCCCCGGGTGACAACCCCGTCACACCCCCGCGCTCCTCCCAATTTCCCTGTCCGTCACATTCGGAAGCGACTTTCCCATGGACCTTTTCCTTATCGACGCTATCGGGCCCTTCTTCAGGAACTACGAGAAGAGTCGTATCAATTGGTCGAAAATCCCGTTCACCCACATCAAGACGGATGGACCGGAGGCGGAGACCCAGTGGACGACCATCCTTTCCGACATGCGGGATTTCGCAGCGAAGGTGAAAGCCATCGGTTACAACGCGGTGACGCTCGATGATCTCGCCCACCTCGCCACCCATCCTTTGCACGAGACGGAAATCGCACGGAAAATCGGATTTTTCCGGGAGCGGTTCCGCGAAATTTTCGAAATGCTGGCCACGGAGTTCGATCTGAAAATCTTCCTGACCAGCGACATCATTCCTCTAACTCCGGCAATCGACACGGAGTTCGAGAAAAATCCGAACGGGTTGGAGGACTATTACGTCTCCCTGGTCGATCAGATCCTCGACGATTTCCCGCAAATCTCCGGCCTGATTCTCCGCATCGGAGAAAGCGACGGGAACGATGTCAAAGACCTGATCCGCACGCGACTCCACCTTCGGAATCCGAAGGAAACCAACGGGTTGCTCAAAAAGCTGATGCCCCATTTCGACTCGCGGGGGAAAAAACTCATCCTGCGCACCTGGACGGTGGGGGCCCACCACATCGGCGATCTCATCTGGCACCGGGGCACGCTTTCCGACACACTCGATGGTCTGGACTCTCCGAATTTCATTGTCTCCATGAAACACGGGGAGAGCGATTTCTTCCGCTACATCCCGCTCAACCGTGCGTTCTTCCGGGTCAGGCAAGCGAAGATCATCGAGCTGCAGGGTCGGCGCGAATATGAAGGAGCGGGTGAGTATCCGTCATTCATCGGGCGGGCTTGCGAACACTTCGCGCGTGAATTGGAAGGAGCGGACAATGTGGTGGGCATGTCGATGTGGTGCCAGACGGGCGGTTGGCACAGGTTCCGCAGGCTCACGTTCCTGTCGGGAAACAAGCACTCGGATATCTGGATACGTTTCAACGTGGTGGTCGCGTTGCTCATTTTCAAAGAAGCAAAAAGCGTGGAGGACGCCATCGTGGAAATCGTAGGCCACGAGCGCGCGCCAGCCACCTTGGAGCTACTACGCCACGCGGACACGCTCGTCCACGAGTTGCTCTACATCGAGGAATTCGCGCGGCAGAAACTGTTTTTCCGGCGCGTCAGGATACCCCCGCTGGTCAACATGGCGTGGGACTGCCTGTTCATCAATCACGCTGTCTCCAAGATCCTTCGCCACTTCGTCCCGGATCCGGAGCAACCGATCCGGGTCGGCGAGGGCGCTGTCTCGCTTTTCCCGACGATGGTCCGTCTGGCGCGGGAGGCGGAACTACCGGTCGATGACATCGAGCACATGCGGGACTTCTTCACCCTGCTGGTACCTGGCCCGTCGTTACTACTTCCTTCCGTTCGATGAAAATCTGGCCGAGCAGATCCGCACGGCGAAAAAGACCTACAAGCAGCGCTATCCGAAAACCGTGAGGGAGCGTTATCGCATCAAGATCTCCTTCGAACCGTTCAAGGTGAAGCGCCGCACCATCTCCTGGGCCTCCGGATTCCTCCTACGGAAAAAGCGAGGCTACCGCGTCATCGACCACCTCTTCACCCTGCATCTGATCGGGTTCATGTATCGCCTTTTCACCCCTCGGGACCCGAAACGAATGCCGAAATTCCTCCGTAAATCCGCGATGGGAATCGAGACGCTGTTCAAGTAACGCGCGACGCGTCTTTCTGTATTCCCCATCCGGACTTCTTCATCCAGAATCGGCCCATGGATCGCCGCCATTTCATCAAAACCACCGCCACCGCCCTCGCATCCACCGGAGTTCTTTCCGCGCAGGGAACCGAAACCGATACGCCGACGTTCGGCTTCGACAACTTCTCGATACGTGCTCTCGGATGGAAAGCCGACCGACTGCTGGAATACGCGAAGCAGCAAGAAGTGACCGCCATCCTTTTTTCGGATCTGGATGTGTATGAGTCCCATGACGATGCTTACCTCAAGGATCTTGCCGGCAAATCCAGAGAGCTGGGAGTGAAAATCTACGCGGGCACCGGAGGCATGTGCCCGACCGCCCACCGATTCTCCGACAAATGGGGAACGGCCGAGGAAATGCTGTCCCTGACCCTGAGAATCGCTTCGAAACTCGGTTCCCCGGTCGCCCGCTGCTACCAAGGATTTTCCGATGACCGCCGCTCGCCCGGCGGAATCCAGGCTCGCAATGAAGACACGCTCAAAGTTCTCGCCGCCGTGAAAGCAGAGTCCGTGGATCTCGGGGTGAAAATCGCCATCGAGAACCACGCCGGGGACATGCAGGGCTGGGAGCTGGCCCGCCTTATCGAGCGGGCCGGACCGGAATTTGTCGGCGCTACCATCGATCCCGGCAACGCCACCTGGACTCTTGAGGACCCGATGGACAATCTCGAAACGCTCGCCCCCCACATCCTCTGCTCCGGCATCCGCAATTCCATGGTCTGGGAAACGGAAGACGGAGCGGCGGTCGCATGGACCGCACTCGGTGACGGTCTTGTGGATATGGATGCCTACGCGAAACGCTTCCGCGAACTGGCTCCGGAAGCACCGTTCATCATAGAGTCGATCTCCGGATTCTCAAAACCGTTTCCCTACCTGCTCCCGGAATTCTGGAAAGGCTATGAGGAAATCCCGGCGAAAAATTTCGCGGCCTTTCTCGCCCTCGCGAAAAAGGGAAAAGAGATTCCGTCATTCGTCAAGCCGCCCGAGAATCCCAGGGAGGCCGAGCAGGCATTCCAGAAAGCCGACCTGGAGAAGTCCATCGCCTGGTGCCGGAACCATCTTTGAGCCGGACCATCGGCTGAAACATCCCGGGCACCCCGTCCGTAGACGCCTGACCTTATGTTTCGCGCGTTTTTTTCAATCATAGTCTTCTTTCCCTTATTTTCCACGGCTCGGATCACTCCTCCGGTTTTCCCGCTGGGACCCGTTCCCAGCGCCAATCTCGAGAAAGCCCTGGCCCGCTATCACCCGAAATACGATCCCGGATCCGGCCTGCTCGTTAGCAATCTCGGCTCCGGCTACAATTATCACAGCAAGCTCCGGAGCATCCCTGCCCACGGCACACGCTTGAACGCGATCTACGCCGCCGCCTTGCTGGATACCGGCGATCCGGAACTCGCGCAGCGCGCTTTCACTGTTCTCGACGGCGTCCTGAAAAGCCAGGATTCCGATCCTGCCAGCCCGACCTGTGGCATCTGGCCCTATTACATCGAGGAACCGTTGGACGAAATGAGCAAACCCGACCGCAACTGGGCGGACTTCATCTGTGTTCAGCTTCTCCAGACACGCTTCGACCACGGGGACCGTATCCCGCCCGTGCTACGCACCCGTATCGACAAGGCGATCCGGCTCGCTGCCACGGCCGTCCGCAAACGCGACGTCGGACCGGACTATACGAACATCGCCATCATGGGCGCGTTTGTCACGATGGCCACCGCGGAGCTTTTCCAGGATGCCGATCTCATGGAATACGCCACCACCCGCTGGGACGAGTTTCATCGGTTCACCATGGAGCTCGGAGGCTTCAATGAATACAACAGCCCCACCTACACGATCGTGGCGATGGATGAGCTCGTTCGTATTCTCCAATACGTCAAAGCCCCCGCCTCGCGTGAAAAGGCGATGGAAATCTATCACCTCGCGTGGGGTGAGATCGCCGACCACTACCACCCAGCCACCGGGCAATGGTCCGGCCCCCACAGCCGCTCCTACTCCACTTTACTGAGACCGGAAACCGGCGCTTTGTTCGATCGCACCGCCGGTCGCCCGGAGCGCCCGTCCGAGCCGAACCTAGAGTCCCACCGGATTCGGCACGATTGCCCGGAAGATCTTCGCCATCAGTTCCGCGAGACGGAAGACTCAGGGGAAATCAAGGATACTTTCATCGCGGGAAAGCAACCGGTGACCGGCACCACCTGGATGTCCCCGGAACTGTCGTTCGGCACCGCGAACCGTTCGGATCTCTGGAATCAACGGCGTCCATTGATCGCATACTGGGGGAGTCAGGAAGCCCCCGCCTATCTTCGACTCCGTTTCCTGAACGAAAATTACGATTTCTCCGCCGCTCAGATCTTCACAAGCCAGCTCGAAGATCGCGCGGTCGCAGCGATCAATTTTGCGACAAACGGAGGGAACAAGCACGTCAGCATCGATCGGATCGAAAACGCCACTTTCGTCACCGCCGATCTGCGACTGCGGGTGGAACTTGGTGGCGCCGCCAGCTCCGCCAGCATTTCCACCCCGGAAAACGCCACCGGCACGGCGAAGATCGTCCACGGAAACACCACTGTCTCTCTTTCGCTCCCGACAGCGACTCTAGGAGACCTTTCGGGAAATTGGGAAACCGGGCGCGACGGGAACGTCGCTTGGCTTGATCTCGTCCTCTATCACGGGAAAGCCCGCGAGTTCGATCTGGCATTGATCGACACGGCAGTCATCGCACTCGCGATCAGCTTTGATCCGGAATCATCGCCTGCCGCCTGTGCCTCCGAAACCACCGATGGAACCACGACCGTCTCTTGGGACGAGATGTGGGTCTCCGTCCCGGCGAGGCCCGCGAAAGTCCATGAGCTTCATGATGCGGCGACCTTCGGCGAATAAACTGGCAACCTCATTTGCTTGGAGTTTGGAACCGATTCGGTAGAATCCCGCCAAGCCATGCATCCGGAACTCCAGACACTCCTCCAACAGCGAATCGAAGTCATCGCGGATCACGAATTTCGCGACCGCGACTCCTCCGCCCACCTCGACGCACTCAAAAACGTTTCCGAAAGAATCCAGGATTATACCACCGCGCATCTCGCGGAATTCGATGGAAAACTCCGTCATTACCTGAGCAATTCATCCTACCAGAAAGCCCTCGAACACCTTCGACAGAACCCATGAAAAACCTCTTTCTCTCATTGCTACTGATCGCCCCCCTGGTGGCGAAACCCAATATCGTTTTCATCTTCGCGGACGATCTCGGTTACAACGACCTTTCCTGCTACGGGCAGAAAAACTTCTCAACCCCGAACCTCGACAAGCTCGCCGCCTCCGGCATCCGCTTCACCAATCACTACGCGGGAGCCACAGTCTGCGCACCGTCGCGCTGCTCGCTGATGACCGGCAAGGACGGCGGTCACGCGCCCATCCGTGGCAACGGCCCGCTCTCCCTTCCGGACAGCGAGACCAATGTCGCGGAGGTCCTGAAAGAATCCGGCTACAATACCGCGATGGTCGGAAAATCCTGCGTCACAGGCTCCGGCACGGACTTCAAGCCGCAGACGGTCATGGCCAACGGTTTCGACTATTTCTACGGTACCCTCAACCACAAGACCGGACATTTCCGCTACCCGAAATTCGTCTACAGGAATACCGAGAAGATCGACCTGCCCGGCAATGAACTCCACACCGGCACCGACTACGATGCGAACCTCTACACCGGCGAGGCACTCGGCTACATCGAAAAGCAGGATGCGGAGAAGCCGTTTTTCCTGCTTCTCTCCTATCCCATCCCGCACGCCTCGGTCATCGCTCCGGAGGAGGAGCGCGATGCCGCCAGACCGCAGGTAAAGAACGAGGTCGTCCACAAGAACTCCCGACATTACTCGAACACGCCGGAGGTGAAAGCGAACTACATCGGTATGCTTGAAGTGCTGGACGATGCGGTCGGCGCGATCACCGCCCAGCTCGAAAAACAGGGCCTTCTCGAAGACACGCTGATCGTCTTCAGCAGCGACAACGGCCCGCACTACGAGGGTGGGTACGATCCGGATCTGCTCGACTCGAACGGCCCGCTACGCGGTGGCAAGCGCGATCTCTACGAAGGCGGTATCCGCATCCCGTTCATCACTTCCTGGCCCGCCTCGATCAAGCCGGGCCAAACCAGCGACCACCCGTCCGCCTTCTGGGATTTCCTACCCACCGTCTGTGAAATCACCGGCAGCCCCGTCCCGGAAAACATCCAGGGCATTTCCTACGCCCACACTTTGCTAGGGAAAGGCGATCAGAAAAAACATGATACGCTCTATTGGGAATTTCACGAAAAGGACGGTCGCCGCGCCATCCGCCAAGGCGATTGGAAGCTGGTGCAATACAACCTCTCAAAACCCGGAAAACTCACCACCGAACTTTTCAACCTCTCCGACGATCTCGGCGAAGAACACGATCTCTCCGGGAAAAACCCGGAAAAACTGGCGGAACTCCTGAGACTCATCAATGCCGCCCGGGTTCCCGCCCCCCTCTTCCCCTACCCCGCCCTCGACAAATAACGGATACCGGTCCCAGCTTGCGAAAGAGCAGCCACAGCGACCTGTCTTCATATCGCGATCCAGGATCACCCCTCCGACTAAAGTCCCGAATTCCGTCACCCGTGCTCACCAGCCTACGCCTCCAGAATTTCCGCTGCTTCAATGCTCTCGCCGTCGACATACCCGCTGGAGGCGCGATCTTCATCGGTGAGAACGCGCAGGGGAAAACATCCATCCTGGAGGCTGTCTGCACCCTTGTCCGGCTCCACTCGCCACGCACGCAACCGCTTCAACACTCTCGCGAAAATTCTCAACCTCCGGGTTCGGTATCGCTGGAGATCCTTGGGACCGCGAACGCAAGGTCCAGCAAAAGTCCGCAGGCCTCATGATGAAGGTGGATGGCGAGCCCGCGTGCTTCCCGCACCGAGTATCTCTCGGACGGAGGTCTTGTCGTCTGGATGGGAAACGAAGATCTCGGACTCATCCGTGGCCCCGGCGAGACAAGACGCCATTTCCTCGACTTCCTCGGTGCCCAGCTCGATCCGAAATACCGTACCGCCTACACCCGCTACCGTCGTGCTCTGAAAGCGAAGAATCTACTACTGAAGGAACCCCGCCTGCGCCTGCCGGAACTGCTCGCGTGGGAAGATATCCTCATCGAGCACGGCACGTTTCTCACGAAAAGCCGCACTCTCATCGTGGCGGAGCTATCCCCGCTCGTTGCCACCGCCCAGCTGAAAATTTCGGGGAAAAACGAAGCGCTTACCCTTGGCTACATCCCCGCCTCCGGCCCCTCCATGAAGGACTCGATCCTTCAGGCCAGGCAGCGGGAAATCAATACCCGCCAAGCAGTGATCGGTCCGCACCGGGATGACGTGCTCGATCCGCCTCCACGGCATGCCCGCCAACGACTATGCCAGCGAGGGTCAGCAACGAACCATCGCGCTCGCCCTGAAACTCGCCCAAGGCGACCTGCTCCGCCAGCAGACATCCCGCACCCCGATCTATCTTCTGGACGACATCTTCGGCGAACTCGATCCCGCTCGCCGCAATGCCCTGCTCCGCCATCTTCCGGCACAGGCGCAAAAGTGGATAACCACCACGCACCTCGATTGGCTGGACTCCGCTCCGGACGACTCCCGGCTGGCCGTGCTTCGGGTGCGCGATGGGAACATTTTCCCTGAATAATCTGCTGGCCCGTCCGTCCAAACGCGCGACCCTCCAGCCACCGCCGGTCCTGATTGACCGCCGGAACCTTCGGAGCTACTTTCCCGAACCATGAAAAAGGTAATTTTCCTAATTCTCCCTTTCCTGCTCGCCGTTCTGGCCAACGCGGAGATCTCCGACGATCGCAACACGGGACTCGATTCAGATCCCGATGTCATTTACCTGAAACACGTCGTCGAAAAACCGGTCAAGCTCCGCGTAATCAAGGAAGCCCCCGTTTTTTCCGACAAAGATGGCAACCGCCGGCTCGGATTTCTCAAAGCCGACCAGACCGTGGAACTCGAAGGAATGACAGGAAAAGTCTACCGGGTGCGAGGGCAAGGTACGCGCAACGGAATCGCAGGATGGGTCGCCCCTTGGGCGTTTTCTCACCCCGACAAGGAATTCGTTCCGAAACTCAAGGAACTCTATGACCGCCAGATCGTGGTGAACGAGATCATCGATTCGGGCGGGATCGCGGTAGGGATGACGATGGACGAGGTCTCGGAATCCCGCGGCACCCCCACGAAAACCTCCATCCGCCGCACCGCCGAGGGCGAGTCCGGATCCTGGGAGTTCATCGACTACGAGGAGGTCCGCCACTACATCACCCGGGTGGACCCCAGGTCCGGCCAGGCATACCGCCAACTCTCCCACATCACCCGCGAGGAACGGGGGAAGACGGTGGTCGAGTTTGCTGACGGCGTGGTCAATGCTGTCCAGGAGAGTGAAGACAACGGCGGCGGCAATGTCAGGATCGTCGTCCCGCCTTTGATCTTCGGCTGGTAGATGGGAGCACGGACTATCCGCGCTCCGATCCGGTCTCAGCGAGTGCCTAGCTTGTAGATTTCCTCCGCCTGAGGAAGCGTCAGATCATAGAGCACACCTTCTACCGGCACTTCCATGACGATTCTTTCCGTCTGCGGATCTTGAGGATAACGCTCCACAAGCTTCGGCGCCCTGTCGAACGCGTCCTTGGGGAGGGTCACCGTAAATTTCCCTTCATAGCGGTTGGACCGGAACTGCGACTCCGATGCCTTCTCCTGCTTCCTCCGGTTCTCGATCGTCAACCCGAGACGCTCGAACAGCGTCGCGTCTCCCTGCTGTGAGAAACCGATCCCACCACCGGAAGACTCCCCCGCCCCCGCCAAAGTCAGGTCGATCGAATCTCCCAGTTCGTCGTCATTGAGTATTCCCTGTCCGAAACGCCCGCCATCCGAGGGTTCCGTAAAGATCCGTTTCTCATCATCCGTCGGCTGACGCACGGTCATCGAACCTTTCATCGTGAAAATATCGTCGGACTGTAAGTCCACATCCGTTAGTTGAAGTCTTCCACCAGAACTTCTCAGATGGAAAGAGCCCGTGTGGAAATCAAGACGACGATAGTTGTTGAAAGCATCCACCACGCTCAGCGCGCGGAGCAGATGCAACCTGTCCCGCAGGATGAGCACATCCTCCCCCTCCAGATCCACCTTGCCCTCGAACCCCAGTCCTTCGATCGAATTGGTCGACCCCGAAACTGTGAACTCACCCGAGATCTTACCCTCCACAAAGTTTCTCGCCACCAGCGGAACGATCGACGAAACATCCACTTTCCGCAGAACGACTTTTCCCGAAACCTCCGGTCGCTGCCCGGCTACGACCTTCACCCCCCGGAACGCAAGCAGTCCCCTCTCCTTTACGGAACGTGCCTTTCTCGAAATTCACGCCGGTCCGGTCGACAACCACGTCAAGCTCCACGATCTCCAGCTTCTTCAGCCAGTTCTGTGTGAACGTCCCTCCGCGAAATCTGAGCCTCCAGCCATCGGACACTCTCTGCGCCCGCATTTGACTACCCAGAATCGATCCGCGTGTCCGTACCGAATACCCCCACCGGATATTTGTGTCCTCCACCTGCAGGCCATCGATCCTTACCTTCTCACTATCCTGAAACAGGACATCGGCCATTCCCCGCGCCGCCTCTTCTGAATCGGCACCTGCCCGCAGACCGAGTTCGAGCCGGGAAATCTCGATCAATCCGGGATCCCACGTATCACGGAAACGATCCAGAATGCTCATCCGGCATTTCAAGCTCCGCGCTTCGAAACCCGTGAAAAACGTGTCCTCCCCCCCTGTCGCACCGAGCAGTCCTATGTAGAACTCTCCTTTTCCGATATCGAAATTCTTCAGATCCACTTCCTCCGCATTCAGCTTCTCATGGAACGTTTCTCGAAACGCCTCCCGATAACTTTGGGTTCCTGTCTGGCGCACGATGAAAATCCAAGCGATCACAGCCAGGATCGCCACGAACACAGTTACCCGGGCAATCAGCTTCAGAAAATGGAATAGAAAGGTCCCCTTCGCCCCCCCTCCCGAAAACGAATAGCGGAGCTGGAACCAGAAACCTTGGCTGGAGACCCATTGGCCCAACCGGTCCTGGAAGTTTTGCGATTGCTCAGTCTCTGCCTCTACGTTCATGCTTCGCGCACATGAAACCCGTCCCCGCCGGGTCTTACGAGAAGAATCTACTTAACCAGTCCACGCGACATCATCCATTGGAAACCAACGATTACAAAGTCCAGCTCGAGATCTTCGAGGGTCCGCTCGACCTGCTTCTCTACCTAATTAAAAAGGACGAACTGGATATCCATGCGATTTCCATCGAGCGCATCACCAAACAGTACCTCGATTACATCAACACCTTCAAACTGCTTAACATCGATCTCGCCTCCGAGTTCATCGTCATGGCCGCGAACCTGATGTATCTCAAATCACGCACGCTCCTGCCCCGTACCGAGCAGCCCCCCGAGGAGGACGCGGAAGAGGACGATCCACGCTGGGAACTCATCCGCCAGCTCATCGAATATAAGAAATTCAAAGACGCGGCCGGTTTCCTCTCCATCCGCGAGCTGGAGCAGCAAGGCCGTTACGCCCACCAACCGGATCCCGGAGACAAACCGCCGGAAGAACCCGCGACCCTTGCCGAGGTCTCCATCTTCGATCTCATCCGCGCTTTCCAGAACGTCCTGAAACGCTTCGAGGAATCCCATGATCTCGGTGATATCGTCGACGACCGATTTACCGTCGCCGACAAGATCGAGTTCCTGCTCGATCACTTCCGCCCCGGCCAAGCGCTCTCCTTCGACGCGCTTTTCCAGACCGCCACCACCAAATCCGAAGTCATCGTCACCTTCCTCGCCGTGCTCGAGCTGATGAAGCTCAACCAATTCGTCGTGCGCCAGGACGGCCTGCTCGCAACCATCACCGTCCAACGCCGCACCGCCGTGGAGATGGATCACGAAGACGCCCCGGAGGAGGACCCCGCACTCACCCGTTGATCCCCGACCTTCATCCCGATCCCGCCGATACCCCCCACGGCCCCATCCATCATACTTCCCTATGAAAAAAACAATCGCCCTGTTCCTCTTCGCTCTTGCCACGTCGGCCTGTTCCACCCAGAACCGGACATGCCTGAAACACCGAAAGACGTAGCCGCCGCGCCCGCAGATGCCCAGACAACCGAGTCCGGCCTCTCCTCCAGAATTCTCGAAAAAGGCTCCGGAACAGCAAACCCGAAAGCCACCGATACAGTCACCGTCCACTACTCCGGATGGACCACCGACGGCAGACTTTTCGACTCCTCCGTAAAACGCGGCAAACCCACCTCCTTCCCCCTCGACGGCGTGATCGCCGGCTGGACCGAAGGCGTACAACTCATGACCGAGGGTGAACAACGTCGCTTCTGGATCCCGGCGAAAATGGCCTACGGCGAGAACCCGCCCGCCGGCTACCCCGCAGGCCTCCTCGTCTTCGATATCGAACTTATCAAAATCGGCAAATGAACCGTTTCTCCGGAACTCCGCGCTTCACGGCTCTTTGCATCGCGGGGGCCCTCGCGGCATCCTGCGCCCCGGAGCCGCCGGAAAAACCCGTCCAGCCTCTCGATCCTACGAAGGCTCTCGCGGAGGAAGCTCCGGTCGAAACCACCTCCCAACCCTCCACCCCCGGACGGCTCACCCGTATGCCGCTGGGCGATCTCTATCAACTCGTCCAGAGCGAAGCCGCCGTCATCTACGACGTGCGCCCGTCTTTCTCTTACAAGATGGGCCACGTTCCCGGTGCCATCAGTTGGCCGAAAAAGGACTTCGATGCGGACCTCGCCAAGCACGAGCCGCGCATCCGGGCCGCCAACACAGGCAACACCCCCGTCGTCATCTACTGCACGGATATGGCGTGCCCCGACGCGACGTCCGTCGGCACCCGCCTCGTCTCGCTCGGTCACTCCGTCTCCATCCTCCAGGGTGGCTACGAAGCCTGGAAAATCGCGGCGAAGTAGCTGGGAAACTTTGATTCGACGACGACTCCAGCGCCAGCAAGGCAAGAAAAAGTTCACGAAAATCAAGCGACTTAAGAGCGAACGGTCCGCAACGAAGTTCGCGCATCCCGGAATCTGATCTCCGCCCCCCCAATTCCCCCCTCCAATCGAAATCAGGTGTTCCGGTGTCCGAAAGCACGAGCTCTTCCTTCTATGCGAACTTTTCGCGATGTTTTTGCAGCCGAACTCTTCCCTTCATCCCGTTTCGGCCACCTTGCCATCGCGTCCGAAATCCCGGGGTGGACATTTCCCCCGTTTCCCCTTACGTGACTCCCCGCATCCATGATCCAGTTTAAAAACGTAACCGCAGATTCCGTCGCCAACCTTTACTTCGACAACAAGGTCGTATCCCACACCATCCATTTTGAGGACGGCTCCAAGAAGACCCTCGGCGTCATGTTCCCTGGCACCCACCGCTTCGATACCGTCGCTCCCGAGCTGATGGAAATCACCGACGGCTCCTGCGAGATCGTCATCGACGGCTCCGATACCACCCGTTTCATACCCACCGACGAATCCTTCGAAGTCGCCGGAAACAGCGGATTCTCGATCACCGTCCATTCCGGTGTCTGCCAGTATATCTGCAACTACCTCTGAGAGAAAGCCAGTCCCAGTCCTGCGATGTCCGGCCACTCCAGATCCACGGTTGTCCCGGCATCGCTCGCGATGGCCTTTTCGCCGCTTTGGCCTCCTGCAATTTCGTGACCCTACCTCCGCGCCGCCACCGGCTCCGGGTCTGGTGGAGAAAAACACCGTTTCCACCTACACCCCGGAGCGCCCTCCCGAAGTCCAGGTCTGGCTCATAGGAGACAAACTGCACACCGGGATGGTGTTCCCCTACGACTGGCTGCTGGAGTCCGGCTTCGTCCCTCCGGAAAATTTCCCCGAGGCGAAATATGTCACCTTCTCTTGGGGGGACCGCATGGCCTATATCAACAAGCGCTGGCTCACCGCGCCGGAAATCGTCAAAGCCATCTTCCTGCCCTCCCGCGCCGTGATGGAGTGCATCCCCATCACCTGGGAAGTCGCCGAAGTCTCGCCGAACCAGCACATCTGGATGAAATCCATCCCCCGCGAACAGGGCCCTACATCGCCGCCTTCCTGAACCACTGCACCATCCCCGGCCCCGATGGCACACCCACCGTTGCCGGTGAGTCAAGCTGGGGCGGAGGTGTCCTGCTGGAGTCTCCGCAATCCTATTATTTCCCCCGCATCTGCAACGTTTGGACCGGTCAGGCCCTTGAAGCCAGCGGCGCGAGAATCAATCCCTTGCTCTCCATCCACCGCGATCTGCTTGTCCGGGAAGCAGAACGCAACGGCTTCACGGAAGTCTGGGACGGCTCCGGAAACAAGTTCATCCCGCTCAACCATTGGTAGCCCTACCGTCGCACCTTCACTTTCCCCCCGCCCAGCCACGTCCGGATCACCCCGGCATCCGCCGTCAGTCCGCCTATCATCCGCCATTTGGAATTTCTGATCGCTCCGGCGCTCTTTCTATTCTCCTCCACCACCCCGCGGTCACCCGCCCCCGAGGAATGATAGAAAATCACGCCGTCTCCCTCGTTGACGATGAAGCCCACATGCGTGTCCAGGCCGATGATATACACGCCCGGTTCCATACCCTGCACCCGGTCCGCGTAGGTCTCGAAATCCTCGCCGACCTTCAGCAGACAGGCATCTCCCGGTAGAAACGTCCGCATGATGTTTTCCGATGGTTGCTGCGCCAGCTTGTAGCGGTTCACCCGGAATCCCGCATCCCGGATTACCGTGGAAACGAAGTATCCGCAGGCTACCTTGCCCTCCCCCGGTTTCTCCGCCGTCCCGTTGAAATCATATTCCGTTCCCAGCCAGCAGCGCATCATTTCCGGCATCACCAGCTCCAGCACGACCCTCGCATCATGCTCGACAGCCTCTCTTTCCCCCGCCGTCCGCGCCTTCGAATACTTCTCCGACAACTCCAATCGCCACCTCTCCAGCTCCCCCGCCAACACCTCGTATTTCACCTTGTCCGGGACCCTTGCCTTTTCTCCAAGGATCAGCACCGCCGCCACCCCTCCTGGCCGGAACACCATCCACCCGAACACGCCCGCCACCGAGAGGACCCCGATCCAGAGCAAGATTTTCAGCGCCACCTTCACCCGGGGATCATCACCCCCCTCTTCCCCTTCATCAACACTTGAAACCCGGATTCATCCTTGGAAAAGACCCCGGAGAAATCCAGTCTCCCCGCGGAACCACCCCATCGAATCACTGTGCTGAAAAAAGACCGCGCCCGGCACCTCCTCCTCCGTCTTGAGGAACTCTACCCGGAAACTCCCATTCCTCTCGATCACACCAGCCCCTTCACTTTGTTGATAGCGGTCCTGCTCTCCGCCCAATGCACCGACGTGCGCGTGAATCTCGTCACTCCCGGACTATTCGCCCTCGCCGATACTCCGGAGAAAATGGCCCAAGTCCCCGTCGAGGAAATCCGCGCCATCATCCGCCCCTGCGGGCTTTCACCGACCAAAGCCGCCGCCATCTCCAACCTCAGCGAAATCCTCATCGAAAAATACGGGGGCACGGTTCCCGCCACCTTCGAGGATCTCGAAACCCTGCCGGGAGTCGGTCACAAGACAGCTTCCGTCGTGATGGCCCAATCCTTCGGAGTGCCAGCCTTCCCCGTGGACACACACATCCACCGCCTCGCGAAACGCTGGAAGCTCACCCCAGGAAAAAACGTGGTCCAGACCGAGCGCGATCTCAAAAAACTCTTCCCCCGCGAGTCATGGAACAAGCTCCACCTCCAGATCATCTTCTACGGCCGCGAGCACTGCACAGCCCGCGGCTGCGATGGAAAATCCTGCCTGCTCTGCCGCGAACTTTTCGTGAAACAGCCGTAAGACCGGCCCGGCAAACACATTGTCATCGATCACTTGAGACTCTAGCATTCAGACACATGCGGATTCCACACGTCACCCTCCTTCTGCTCGCCACCCAGCCGCTGTCCGCTTCCGAAGCGGTGACCGCACCTTGGGAAAGAAACGCGTTCGATATCGATTCCGGAATCCTCTGGCAGTTCGGGAACAATACGGACCTCGATTACACTCTCGTTCCGACCCAGCTCTCCTGGAGAAGTCCGTTCGTTTTCAAACGGGAGATGGCCGGAGGATCCGACGTGGTCGTCCGCCACCACGCGACCCTGATTGGCACGTGGGTGGCGGAGGGACCGGAGGACTACTATTTCGGAATCTCCGGATCACCCTCACTCGAATGGTGGTCGGCCGACGATATGACCTCGGTGTATTTCTCCATCGGCGGAGGCTTCGGCGTCACCAACAGCACCAGCGTGCCCGGTGGACAGGGCCAGGACTTCACCCTGAACTGGTTCATGAAAGCCGGAGTGAGGCGGCAGATTTCCGATGACTTCGCGATCTACGGCGGCCCCTTTTTCCAACATATGTCCAACGGGGGCGCGACCGATCCCAATCCCGGCATCGACGCCCTCGGCTTCGTGGTGGGAACGAGTTTCTCATTCTAGATCCACGTGAACATCGTCGGGAAAATCAGGCAAAACGCCCATGGCGACCTCGTCGCGATCCGTTCCGGGAACAGTTGCCTCACCTTTGATTCGCTTTTCTCCGCCGTAGACGAGATTCGACCCCGGCTGCTGGAACTCGCTTGTTTCAACGGAGGCGGCATCCCCCGGGTCGGGGTGATTTTCCCGAACGGTCCGGCGTATATCGCCGTTGCTCTCGCGGTTCTGGATGCGGGAGCGTGCTTCGTCCCCATCCCCGACGAACTCACGGAAAGCGAACGTGATGCCCTCATTTCCACCACCGCCCTTGATTGCGTGGTGACGGCGGACGACTCCGGTTTCCGGCTCCCGCTGGATTTGGGAAAAGCCAGTATCCGACTTCCTGGAAATTCCGCACCGGGATTCCCGGTGGAACGTTTCGAGGCCCTGAACCCGGCCTTCATCCGCTTCTCCTCCGGCACCACCGGCGATTCGAAAGGCGTGGTTCTCTCCCACGAATCCCTACTGCGCCAGAATCCTCGCTGCAAACGAGGGCCTGAAACTTTCCGCCGGAGACAAGGTGCTTTGGACCTTGCCGATGGCACACCATTTCGCGGTCACCATCATCCTCTATCTCTATCACGGGGTGGCGACGATCCTGGAAACATCCAACCGCCCCGATCTGCTCTACCAGGCGGCGCTGGACTCGGAAACGAACCTGCTTTACGGCAGCCCTTTCCACTTCGCCCAACTCGCCCGGTACGAGCAAGCCGCCCCGCTACCACATCTGCGGATGGCGATTTCCACGGCTTCCGCACTGAGCGAGGATGTCGCCCGGAGTTTCCGGAAACGCTTCGATCTTCCTCTCACCCAGGCACTTGGAATCATCGAGATCGGCCTTCCCGTCCTGAATGCCGCCCATTCGGAAGACATGCCCGCCGCCCTCGGCCAGCCTCTGCCCGCCTACCGGATCAAAGCCGCGCACGACGGTGAACTCCTCATCCGCGGCCCGGGCATGTTCGATGCCTATCTATCCCCTTGGCAGCCGCGCGACAAGATCACGGAGGACGGCTGGTTCGCCACCGGAGATCTCGTGGAAATCACTTCTGACAACACCGTGGTCATGCGCGGCAGGAAAAAAAGCGTGATCAACGTCGGCGGCATGAAAGTCTTCCCCGAGGAGATCGAAGTGGTGTCTCGACTCCCACCTCGGCGATCAACAGATCCCGGGTTTTTTCCCAAGAGCATCCGACCCTCGGAGCCTACCCGGCGGCTGAGATCGTTCTGAACCCTGGTTCAGAAGTCCCCGGCCCCGTTGAGATCCGGAATCACTGCCTGGGAAAGCTCTCCTCATACAAACTCCCGATGCGGATCGGAGCGGTCAATTCAATTGCCCTGACGGCCAGCGGCAAGGTAAAACGCCGTTAGGGAATGAAGCCTTCACCGACAAGCGTGGCAATCATCGGAGCCGGACCGGCGGGCTGCACACTCGCTTGCCTGCTCGCGTTGCGCGGGATGGAACCCGTCGTTTTCGATGACGAAAGACGCCCGTCACTACTCGTCGGCGAGTCCCTCATCCCGTCCGTCGTTCCCGTTCTGCGGAAGCTCGGCATCGAGGACCGTGTCCGCGAGTTTTCCACCTACAAACCCGGCGCGTCCTTCTTCCACGGCGGCGGCGCGCGCCTGCATTTCAGTTTCCGCGACCGTGGGAAAAAAGCCCCCGGCTACGCATACAACGTCCCCCGCCCCCGCTTCGATTCCCTGCTCCGCGAGCGCGCCATCGAGCTCGGTGTGAAATTCGTGGACCAACGCGCCAAGCTCATCGTCTCGACAAATCCCGTGCGGGAGATGGAGCTTTCTCCCGAATCACTCGACCTCGCCGAACTCAAGGATCATCCGGACTGGCTGATCGACGGAACCGGACGTTCCCGCCTTTTCGCCCGCACCCTCGGTCTGCCCGCCGCACGTGGTGGCCGCGATGATGTCGCCTACTTCGCTCATTTCGAAAACTTCGCTCACGACGAGGTCGATCCGGGACAGATCATCATCTCCGTGCTTGAAAACGGCTGGTCGTGGCGGATCCCCCTTCCCGGCAAACTCTCCGTGGGCATCGTGATCGACAAGAACGCCGCCAGGAACCTCGGAGCGAATCCCATCGAAAGACTGGAAGCCGCCATCGACTCCGAGCCGCTCTTGCGGGAAAAGGGAAAGAACGCGCGACGCGTGACCGACGTGATGAGTTATACGAACTACCAACTCATCGGCGATCAAGCTCACGGCAAGGGCTGGATCATGCTCGGAGACGCCTTCGGCTTCGTCGATCCCATGCTCTCCCCCGGCCTTTTCATGGCTCTGGAATCCGCCTGCCTACTAGACAATCTCGTTTTCTCGAAAACGAATCCAAACGTAGCGGATCTCAACCGCTACTGTGCCGAACTGAAAAACTGGCACAGCTCATGGCAGGAGCTCATCACGTACTTCTACGATGGCCGCATTCTCCGCATGTATGAGGCAGGCACCCGACTCGCCGCGAACAAAAGCCCGCTCAATCCGGCGAAACTCATGGAAAAGCACATGAGCCGGGTAATCGCCAGCATGGCCGCCGGAGTCGGCACCCGCTCCACCTACAACCGCAAACTTCTATCCCACACCTCGAAACACCTCATCTGGGGCGTCCAGGACACCGGATTCTACGCAGTGAAATAGTTCCGGAAGCGGCAAGGAGCGTGGGCGTCTCGCCCGCGCAACACACTACGCATCAAGTGACGACAAAGAACATCTCAGTCACCAATACCCGCCCGCAGATCCCTCATACTCCATAGCACCCCCGCTGCCGCCTTCCCGCTCCCCTTCATACGCCGCGCACCATCCTTCCGTTTTTCAGAAAACCTCTCCTTCGCCCCAGCGAACGCCTCGTTCACGAATTCCTTGCTCCCGATCACCGCACCATCCGTAAAGTATCTCACCCGGCACCGCAGCATCTTCGCCATCCCGAGATCCGGCAACACTGTCTCGTTGTCCTCCGATGCCAGCATCTCCGCCGTGTTCTTCGTCACCGCTTTCCGATCACCTACCTCCGCCCGCCCGCTTTTCCGCCCCAGAGCCAGGCCCGTCGCACGACGGTAGATCCGGGAAACCTCTTTCCACCGCTCCGCAGCGAACCCTTCGCCCCGATGGCTCATAGACCGTTTGCCAAAAGTCCGTGCGCATTGAATTGTGGCTGGAGCATCTTGCTCCAGGCCGTTCTGGGGGAATCCTGCCCCCAGAGTCACCATAAACGCACGGACTTTTGGCAAACGGTCTACATGCCCGGACCAAGCCTTCGCGCGCCTTTTTCCCGTTGCCTTTCCTCCCGCCTCCCACCGCATCCCCGTAACTGCTCCAACGGTAGTCCGCCGGATCGGAAACCATCCCCGCCCGCACCGGATTCAAGTCGATATAAGCCGCCATCGTCCGCGCCGCCGTCCCGCTTTCCACAGCCGAGCGAAGCGAGTCGGAGGGACTAGAATAATTTAAACGTATCCCTCAATCACGCTCTTGAAGCGCTCCTCCCACAAGGTGCCGGACCTGTCGTGCTTGCGGTCGAACCACCGGGTGAAACGGATCAGCAGACCCTGCATGAAACGGCTCAGATCGTGCATCCGGTAGGTGGATCTCCTTCACCCGCGCTTCGTTCCCGTTCACCGGCCCGCTCTCGGATCTCGCCGCCGCAAGCTCGTCTGCCACCCCTTGCACGAAGTTTTCAGGATAAAGCGCGGCCAACCTCCCGAGCAGTTTTTCGTCGGACATCCCCCCTTCATCTATCGGCGGAACCTCAAGTAGAATATGCAAGTGGTTCGACATCACGCAGTAGGATTGCACCCGGCAGCCACTGAAATTCTCATACATCCGCATGAACATGCGGAACGCCTCACGCTCCTCTTCTCCGAAAACGAACCGCCTGTCCACGACCCTTGAAACACAGCGGAAAACCGCAGGCTTGTGCCGTGGCTCGGTGCTTTTGTAGATCCATCTCGTCTTGCGCAGGTCCCCACTCTCCCTCAGCGAATCCCCACGTCAACAACGGTTCATGTATTTCCTCTGAGACCTCGTGATGACACCTTGTAATGACACCTTGTAATGACACCTTGTAATGGGATTCTGTTCTATTTTCCTGGGAACTTACGATTATTTTTACTTACCACGACGATGCCATGTAAATGTCCAGATGCTGATTCCGATCTATTCCACGGCAGATCCGCATTTAAATTTGAGTATTCATAAGGAAAATCTCCAACTAATTCTCCATTTTCTATATTACTTTTAATCCATGAAATCTCCTCAATCGACATCATATCTTCACTGCCGAGTATAGCTCCATTTCGATTAAAAAGCATATCTGATACTACGAACGGGTGAATATCATGTGCTTTTGAGAATTCGAAAACCGACAAAATGCAATTATCCGGATTCATTTTACCAATACAATACGTAGGCTTCGTTGAGCATATCACACCCTCTATTGAATCCCGCGGCATCACTTTTGCAGCATGCCGCAAGCATTATAGCTTTAGCTCTTCCAGCCATCCATAACCACATCGAGTGATCATTGCTGTATCCCGTATTATAACCTATAGTACCACACTTAAAAACCAAACGAGAAAGAGGATTTGGACATGTAAATGCATCAGCCCATGGCCTAATAGGTATTAGAGATATATTTCCAAGAATATCGACTGTTTGCAAAGGGTGATTTGCTACAAATACATACAAATTGGTCCCGCCTCTTTCTAGGATGGGATCCCTAGACGGCCAGCGGCCGGTCCGAGGATCGTAGTATCTGTAGCCGTAGTAGTAGAGTCCTTCGGCGTTCGTTCCTGCCTTCACCTCCGCGTCCTGCGGTTTGGTGCTGAAGCGGTAGGTGTTGGTGGCGGCGTAGGTGCCGGTGGCGGATTTCAGTTTGCCGAAGGCGGTGTAGCGGTAGGTGGCTACGTTGTTGCCGTTGGTGTCGGTGATGGCGGTTACGTTGCCGTTGCCATCGTAGTTGTAGTAATACGGGATGGTCTGGGTGGTGGTGAGTTCCTCGGCCATGAGGAGGCCTCCTACTCCGCCGGCTCCCTGGAGGGTGCGGCTGAGGTCGAGGCCCCAGGTGTAGCGGCGGTGGGACTCGGTTGGGGGCGCGGACTGAAAGTCCACGCTTCTTTCTTCGATGACGTTCCAGCCGTCGTAGAGGTACTTGGTGGTCTGGGTTTGGACGAAGGCTCCGCCCTGGTAGGTGAAGGTGCGGCGCTCGATGCGGCGGGACTGGCCGTCGTAGTCTGCCTCGATGCGGAGGTCTCCGGCGGCGGGGGTGGTGGCCTGAAGGGAGAGCAGCTTGCCTTCGCTGTCCCAGGTGTAGGTACGGAGGCCGTCTGTAAGTAGGTTGCCTTCCGCGTCGTGGGTCTGGGCGTTGCTGCCTACGAAGGTGTATTGGTCGAGGCTGTTGGCGGTGTAGGTGGTGGCGGGCTGGCCGGCATCCGCGGCGACCGTTCTGTTCCCGGAGGGGTCGTAGGCGAAGCTGGCACTCTGGGCGGGGGCGGTGCTGAAGATGCGCTCGATGTGGGCGAAGCATAGCTTGGTGTTCGAGCCTCCCGCTCCCTGGGTGAGGGTGAGGCGGCCGTCGCTCACGACGACGGTGGTCACGGCGTAGGCGAAGGGGTTCGCGGCATCCGGTGTGAAGGGGGCGAGCAGGACGGCTCCCTCGGCGTTGACGGCGTGAACGCTATCGAGGTAATCGGGATCTCCGACGGCGACGGCGATGCGGTAGGTGCCGTTGGACACGGCGATCTCCCATTTTTTCCCCGGTGTCTGCGGGTGGTCCATGTGCTGGAAGGTGTCATGGCGTTGGTCGGGGCTGTTGGCACTGTTGCGGTCACGGGCCTTCCCGGTGAGGTTCGCGTTCCAGCCGTAGGAGAGTCCGTCCGTGCGGATGCCGAAGGTGCTGCCGTCGTCACGGCGGTAGCCGGACTGGACGGAGGAGGCGGCGGGGCCGAAATCGATGTATGCGGCGAGGGTGTTGCCGGGGGCGGACTGCGCGTCGTACTGGGCGGCGGTGACCTGGTCGGCCGCATCGTAGCCGTAGAGGTCCTTGGTGCCATCCCCGAAGAGCTGGCTCTGGCGCAGGCCGAGGCTGTCGAGGGCGTGGGAATGGCTGTTCACGGCGTTCTGGCTGACGAGATCGTTGGTGGCGACTTTGGTGAGGCGCTTGGACGGGTCGTACTGGTATCCGGTCTGGTAGCGACCGTCAACTTGCAAGCCGGATAGCACAATTTCACTGACACCTTATGCTTTAAGCGCATGCTCCAGATCTCTGCCTGACCCCTTTCATGACAGACACCTTGTGATGTCTTACCCCTTTCCCCATGTGGCTAGTTTCCTGACTCAAGAACCACAACAACTTCTGAATTTTCAGGAAACCAGGCTGGAATAGCGTCAACAGAAACATATTTTGTGAGTTCTTTCTTCAAGACAGAAACTTCCTTTGTATTCAGATTTGCAACTGATTCTGGATCTCGAAGAATAAACAAAAACTCGTTACCTGCAAAATAATCAAGACTCAGTATGGCCTCATTCTTATTATCTTTACCATCAACGACTCGATCTTTTTGATAAATATACCTCTGATTAGACCTCTCTCTAAATGTGTATCTAACAATCTCCCTGCTGGACTTTTCAATCAAATTCTCTGCTTCACGACTGATCCAGTCAAAATCTTCAACATGTGACACACAGCTTGAGAAGGAGAGAGCACCAATAAAACTTGCTAAAATAATTTTGATTTTTTTTAGTGAGCTTATAGATATATTCATAATTATATTATTTTCTTATAATCCAGGCTTATCACAATCTCTTGCAATGGCATTTTCTGAAGACAATACAAAGGCAACTTTGGAGCAATTCGTAGGTTTCTTCGCGCTCGCACAGGCTTCAGCCGCCTTAATTCCATTGTCATGGAAACCAATGAATAAAGCAGTCAAAAACGTCTTCTTTCCTTCGCAGCATCGAAAACAACAAGTATAATTTTTTAATCCGAGGTAATCCCAATTATTCACCCCATCATTCCCGACGAAGGCGTAGAGGTTGATCCCGCCACTTTCGGCTATCGGATCTCTGGACGGCCAGCGACCGGTCTGGGGGTCATAGTAACGATAGCCGTAGTAATAGAGTCCTTCGGCGTTCGTTCCTGCCTTCACCTCCGCGTCCTGCGGTTTGGTGCTGAAGCGGTAGGTGTTGGTGGCGGCGTAGGTGCCGGTGGAGGATTTCGAGTTTGCCGAAGGCGGTGTAGCGGTAGGTGGCTACGTTGGCGCCGTTGCTGTCGGTGATGGCGGTTACGTTGCCGTTGCCGTCGTAATTGTAGTAATACGGGATGGTCTGGGTGGGGGTGAGTTCCTCGGCCATGAGCAGGCCTCCGACTCCGCCGGCTCCCTGGAGGGTGCGGCTGAGGTCGAGGCCCCAGGTGTAGCGGCGGTGGGACTCGGTTGGGGGCGCGGACTGAAAGTCCACGCTCCTTTCTTCGATGACGTTCCAGCCGTCGTAGAGGTACATGGTGGTCTGGGTGTGGACGAAGGCTCCGCCCTGGTAGGTGAAGGTGCGGCGCTCGATGCGGCGGGACTGGCCGTCGTATTCGGCCTCGATCCGCAGGTCGCCGGGGGCGGGGGTGGTGGCCTGGAGGGAGAGCAGCTTGCCTTCGCTGTCCCAGGTGTAGGTACGGAGGCCGTCGGTGAGTAGGTTGCCGTCGAGGTCGTGGGTCTGGGCGTTGCTGCCGACGAAGGTGTATTGGTCGAGGCTGTTGGCGGTGTAGGTGGTGGCGGGCTGGCCGGCATCCGCGGCGACGCGTGCGGTTCCCGGAGGGGTCGTAGGCGAAGCTGGCGCTCTGGGCGGGGGCGGTGGTGAAGACGCGCTCGATGTGGGCGAAGCAGAGCTTGGTGTTGTAGCCTCCGCGCTCCCTGGGTGAGGGTGAGGCGACCGTCGCTCACGGTGACGGTGGCCACGTGCCGTAGGCGAAGGGGTTCGCGGCATCCGGGCTATATGGTGCGACAGGACTGGCATGCCCTCGGCGTCGACGGCGTGGATGCTGTCGATGGTAATCGGGATCGCCGACGGCGACGGTGACCCGGTAGTCGCCGTCGGAGACGGCGATCTCCCATTTTTTCCGCGCGGCTGGTCTGCGGGTGGTCCATGTGCATGGAGGGTGTCATGGCGCTGGTCGGGGCTGTTCGGCACTGTTGCGGTCACGGGCCATCGCCGGTGAGGTTCGGCGTTCCAGCCGTAGGAGAGTCCGTCGGAGCGGATGCCGAAGGTGCTGCCGTCGTCGCGGCGGTAGCCGGTCTGGACGGAGGCGGCGGCGAGGCCGAAATCGATGTAGGCGGCGAGGGTGTTGCCGGGGGCGGACTGCGCGTCGTACTGGGCGGCGGTGACCTGGTCGGCGGCATCGTAGCCGTAGAGATCCTTGGTGCCATCCCCGAAGAGCTGGCTCTGGCGCAGGCCGAGGCTGTCGAGGGCGTAGGAATGGCTGTTCACGGCGTTCTGGCTGACGAGATCGTTGGTGGCGACTTTGGTGAGGCGCTTGGACGGGTCGTATTGATATCCGGTCTGGTAGCGACCGTCAACTTGCAAGCCGGATAGCATTCCGTCGGCGCGCCAGGTGTAGGTGGCGAGCGGGGGCGGGGTGCCGGAGGTGATGTGTTTTAGCTGGTTTCGCTCGGTGTAGCTGTAGGAGATCAGGTGGCCGTCGGGATGTTGCATGGGTGCCGCGGTTGCCGTCCTGGTCGTAGGTGTAGGAGACAGTGCCGAGTGACGAAGTTAGAAGTGAGAAGTGTGGAGCTTTCGGTGCGGAGGAAGTTGGCTTCGTCGTAGGTGTAGGTGATCTCGCGGTTGCCTCTGACCAAGCGAATGAGTTTTCCGGTGAGGTCGTATTCGCGGGTGGTGGTGGGGGTGAGGTTGTCATCCCAGGTGCAGGAGATATCGCGGTCGCGCAGGTCGTAGACGCATACGCGTTTGTCGCCGTCCGGGCGGGTGTGGGTCATGGCGATCTGGCCGGAGGGGGCGCTGTCGTTATAGGCGTATCGCTCGGTGGTGTTGTCCGGGTATTTCTTTTCGATGACGCGCCCGAAGAGGTCGTGGGAGAATTTCCGCTGGTTTCCTTTCGGATCGATCAGGATGCGGGTGTGGCCGGTGCCTGCCGGGAGCGCGGTCGGCGTTGGCGTCGCCGGGGTAGTTGAAGACGTAGGCGGTGATCTGGTTTTTCGCGTCCTCGGAGGAAACCATGCGGTCGAGGATGTCGTAGCCGTATTCCAGCTCGCTATTGTCCGGGCGGATGGTTTTCACTTTGTTCCCGGCGGTATCGTAATCGTGGCGGGTGGTGTGCCGGTGAGTTTCTGCTCGGTTAAGCCGCCGTTGCCATCAGGCACTTGGGTGAAAACCTCGACTTCGGCGAGGTTCACCGCCCCGCCTTCCGCGCTGAGGACCTGGAGACACTTGAACTCGGTGGTGGTATCCGAGGGGGTGACATCGACCCATGCCTCGGGCGGAGTGGTGGTGATTTCGTGAAGCTCCTGCGGGACGACAGTCTGCATGGGCTTGTAGTAGATATGGAGGGCTTTCCCGGCGGGATCGGCGACTTTCGTGACTTTTCCTTCGGAATCCGAGGTGTAGGTGAAGATGTTGCCGGTGGAATCGACGACGGATACGAGATCGTAGCGGACGGAGCCGCCCGGCAGAGTGATGCGCTCGAAGACGGTGTGAGCGCCGCCAGTTTCAAGCAAGGTGAAGAACACGCCATTGCGCAGCAGAAGGTTGCTGCGTGCGACGCGCGGGCGGCTGACGGTATGGACCACGCCATTGAAGAGCATGGTATCGGATGTCTCGTAGTAGATCTCGTCGGTCCCGGAAGGGCTGACGATGCGGCGAGCATGGACGAAGGCGCCACCGGGAACCCAGAGCTGTCCGACATAATGCACCGTCCACTGGTGGCTGTGGGTGAAATGCTTCGCCTGGCCGAAGTGACCGGCCCCGTATTTGTAACGGCTCCCGTAGTTCCGGACGAACTCGAGAGGTGCCCACGAGCCTCCGCCGAAATGTCGCAGGTCGGTGATGCCGCGCAGGACCTGGGAAGTGTTGACGGAGAACTTGTTGGAGCCTGCCTTGCACTTGCAGCAATCGCAGTCGCCGGCGTTCGGGTAGCCGCAGCTGTGCTCGCCGGAAGGGGCGGAGGAAGGTGCTCCGGAATCGCCCCGGGCGGAGGGTGCGAGGGCCAGAGTGGCGAGAAGAAGCGGGAGAAATTGGATGGATTTCATAACGGAAGTATCGGTGGATTTTTTACGAAAAGGTTCTCAAGGAGATACGGAGGGGCGGTCGCCGACCCAGAAGTCGAGATCGTGGATGACGTTGCCGCGGTGGAGGGAGAAACGGTAGGTGCCGGGGTTCGCTCCCATGGCGAGCCGGAAGGAGGCGGTGCCGTTCGCGGCGATGCCGGTGATATCGACCTTGGCGCCGCTGCCCGCGCATTTCCCGCCGTCCTGCGCCTGGATGACCAGCTGCTCGCCCGCCAGTTCCTTGGGGAAATTCAGGGCGACCTCGATTTCCGCATCGGGTTCGAGCTGGACCTGCGGATAGGTTCCCGTCAGGTCGGGCGCGAGGGCGGTCGCGAGTTTTTTGCCGCCGGTTGATACGGTGACCCGCCCGAAGGTTCCCTCCGGAGCCACCGACGGGACTTCGATGTCATCCCGGGGGGCGGCTGACCTTGGCTTGGTCCCTGCTCCGCTGCGATCCGCCAGCTTGGTCTTCCGGCTGTCCGGGCGCGAGGAAGCCGGAGATCCCGGCTCGGATGCCCGGTCTCCGGCTGGTGAGTTTTCCGCTAAATCAGATGATGGCGTCCCCCCCCCCCCGAAGTTCCATCGGAGCCGGATTCCGGTGAGCCATTCCGTTGAACGAAAAAGAACGTCGCTATGCCGAGGAGACAGACGGACGCGGCGATGGAGATGCGACGGGTTTTGTTTTTCACAATCCTGTTTCCATGCCGAAACGAGTTCGTGACAATCACTTTGATTATCCAAAATCGGCCAAAGTTATCCAAAATCGGCCATGGGTATCAAAGCGGAGGGGTGACATGGGGATCGGGTGGTTTCCATCCGGCGGTGGGGCCATTCAGTTATCTCCGGCAAATTGGGGGGACAGGCTTGGCGTGCTCGACCTCCGCTAGCGTCTGGAAGCACGCTTCTCCGTGTTCCGGATTCCCTCGCCGACGCTCACTCCCACGCGTAGCCCCGGTCTTTCACCTCGAAAATCCCCCCGGGAAGTTTTCCATTCACATCCGGCGGGGAAAATTCCGTCACGACCACGGTTCCGTCTTTCTGAGTCCACTCGATTCGCTCGGGGAACGAGGTCTTCGTGTTCACCTGCATCACCATCGAGCTGATCGCACGGCGCAGACGCCCTTTCGGGACGAGGCTGACGATGAAATGCTCCCGCACCGTATTCGTCCCGGCGATGGTGAACGTTTCCTGCAGCCCCTCGAATGTCGCGCCCTCGTCGATCCCGAGCATCAGCATCAGAGGTTTGGCCCGGCGGTCGTCCGGATCGATGCGTGCCGCCGTCTTCTTCTTCTCATCGATCAGCACGACATGCTTCCCGTCGAAAATCGCCCGCTGCGCCACCGGGTCACCGAGCTCCCAGCGAAAGGCCTGCCCCGGTTTCATCCAGAGATGTCCCCTCTGGACGATTTCCTCCGACAGCGCCGGCACTTTTTTCGTCTGCGTGACATTCACACTGACCGTCCTGTGCTTCGCTTGTTTCTCAAGGGCCGAGCGTAATGGAGACAGATCATCCGCAAAGGCTTGAAAGCAACTGACTAGGGAGACGGCGAGGAAAAGACGGGCGAACATGGCTCTATCTACACCTCTTCCCTCCCGGTCTCAACCCATGAAAACATTGCGGAAATCCGGCATCATACTAGGTTCGGCAGGTGAAAAACCGTCTACTTCCCGCCCTTGCGATGACCATTGTTCTCGCGATCTCCGTCATGGGACTGATGCGGCTGAGATTTGAGACGGGAATTCTCGAAGTCCTCCCGAAACATCTGCCCAGCGTGGAAGCGCTGCGGGTTTCCCAGGAGCACTTCGACAACGACCAACAGGTCGCGCTCCTTCTCGAAAGTCCGGACGAAGAAATTTTCGAAGAGGACGTGGCGGAACTCGCCGCCGTGCTGGAGGAAAATCTCGCTCCGGCCAAGGTGGTCTATCGCTCTGAAATCGAAGAGGACCCGGATGCGTTCGGAGATGCCCTTGCGGAAATCTGGCGCTACGCCCCCCCGGAAGATGTCGCTATCCTAGAGAAACGTTTGCTGGACGAGGATTCGCTCAAGGCCCGTCTGGAGGAAGTGAAAGATCAGATCCGTCAGTCATTCGATCAGGAGAAATCCACCATGGCCGCCTACGATCCCGCCGGATTCCTCCGACACCCCGCGATCCTCCAACTCATCGAAAGCGGACTCAGCTTTCAATCGGAGGACGGAAAATCCCATCTTCTTCTCATCCAGAACCCCTACCCGACGACGGACTACAACAAGCACGCGGCATGGCTTCAGCAGATCCGGAACGCCACGGATTCCTGGGACGGACTCAATCAACTCGATCTGAGATACGGACTGACCGGCGGCCCTGTCTACAACGCGGAAATCGGCGCAGGTATGGAGAAGGACATGTCCGGAACCATTACCCTCACCTCCATCCTTGTCGCGATCCTCTTCCTCATCGTCCAGCGCCACCCAGGGCAGATGGCAATGATTTCCTTGCTGCTCGCGCTTTCCTTTCTCATCACCCTGGGCATAGGCGGATGGGTGTTCGGCACGCTGAATCTGGTCAGTGTCGGCTTCGCGGCCATCCTGCTCGGGCTGGTGATCGACTACGCGGTGGTCATCGCGCGGGAATCGATCAGCGGCTTCACCACTGCGGCTGCGCTGCGCAAGGAACTCGCTCCCGGCATACTCTGGGCGGCTCTGAGCACCGCCATCGTTTTCGGGCTTCTCTCCCTGAGCACCTTCAACGGCGTCCGCCAACTCGGTGGACTGATCGTCATCGGCCTGGCATCCGGCGCGAGCGTGATGCTCATTTTCACACCGATGTTTCTCGGGAAATTTCCCACCAAACCTGCCAGATTTCTTCTCACCGCACCGTTCCTCGGAGGAATTTTCGCTAGAGGGGTGATCGCATCCGGGGTCCTCATCGCCGCCGCGGTTTTCATCGTGAAAGGAGAACCCGACGTCTCCTTCAGCTTCTCCATGGTGCAGCCCACCACCAGCGAAGCCGCCGCGACTTTTGAAAAAATCCAGGAGAAATTCCCCGCCTGGTCCGACAAGAATCTTCAGATCATCGCACGCGGTGACAGCTGGGAGCAACTCCGGTCCGCCGCCAGAGATACGGAAAAACAGCTCGCCGCTCTGAAGGAAAAAGGAGTCATCGCCCGCTATCAGTGGCCGGTCGATTTCATCCCCAGCGAAGGGAACCGGCAGGCCAATTCAGCGACTCTCGCCAAGCTCGCCGAGGCGAAGGAAAACATCGTGGCAACCATCGGGGCGAACGGATTCAGTGAAAAGGGCACCGCGTTGGACGGCATGGTTCTCGAAGCTTTCGGGAAACTTTCCGAACCCGG
Source organism: uncultured Verrucomicrobiae bacterium (assembly GCA_963729485.1). Lineage (GTDB taxonomy): Bacteria > Verrucomicrobiota > Verrucomicrobiia > Verrucomicrobiales > Akkermansiaceae > Luteolibacter. The sequence goes on along the minus strand of CAVSNV010000007.1, from coordinate 606,723 downwards.
GGAAATCGCGGAACTGGCGAAACATTCGCTCGGCGTTTCCGACACCGGCGAACGTTTCCTCTCCGGCAGCCTGCTGGTCAAAGAGGCAGTGACCGAGGACAACGTTTCCCAGCTCGCAACCCTGTCTGCGGAGAAATTCCAGGTCACCAGTTGGGCGGTGATCCAAGCGGACCTCCTTCCTTCCGTCCGGCGTGATTTCAGAGTCATTTTCATCCCCGCCACCGCCGCCCTGCTTCTCACACTGGTCATCGTATTCCGCTCCGTCCGGGATGCGGCCGTCAGCATCGCCGTCCTCCTCACCTCCCTCGCCCTGGTGAACGCCTTCGTCGTAGCCACCGGTCACACCTGGAATTTCCTGAGCGGCATGGCGATTCCTCTGATCGTCGGGACGGGTATCGACTACAGCATCCACCTCATATTTTCCCTGCGGAGAAATGACGGAGATTTCAACGAGGTATGGAACGGGGTAGGAAAGGCGATCTGCTTCTGCGGACTCTCCACCGCGATCGGTTTCGGCTCCCTGCTTTTCGCTTCGAATGAAATGCTCCGCAGCATGGGCATGCTGTGCAGCTTCGGCGTGCTGCTGACCACCGCGTTAAGCGTGTTCGTAATACCCGGATTGTGGCAACGGTCCCGCCGGTGAAGGCGCCTGCCTTTCCTGAGCCGCGGGAGTGAACAACAGCTTCGCCTCCAGCTTCAACCAGATCCGCATTCCTTCGAAAAGCAGACTCATGCTTCTGGGATCCGGATTGAAACTTTTCGTGATCAGGAAACTCTCGTCGAGATTCCTGTTCCCGTAGATTCCCGCCGTGATCTTTTTCTTCGCGAGTTTCACCAAGCGGCGGTTGTAGAACGCCATGAACACGGCGAAACCATGCCCGATCGCTCCGGAATACGGCATCTGCTCGAACTCGGAATCCTCGTCCGAGTAGACACCCCGCACAGGCCCCACGAAATACGTCCCGACATCCATCAGGAACGCCGCATGCATGAGTTCCGCATCTCCGATATACCAGTATTTGTCTTTGTAGAGCGCGTTGAACCAATCGAAATAGCTGCGCTTGAACTCGCTGTTTCTCATCGAAATCCCGTCATCCACGCACTCGCCGGAGTAATATTTCCGAAGCAAGGTATAGGAGGAATATACGGTATGCGCGCAGTAATCGAGCCCCTGGCTGTAGAGTGGATCCATGAACCCACAGGCATCGCCGACACTCGTCCAGCCCTTGCCGACGACCTCATCGGACCAATATGCCAAGCCTTTGTAATAGCAGTTGTCGTTCTCCACGGCCTCCGCGTTCTCGAACATCACTTTCCCGACCGGATGTTTCAAAAGATGCTCCTTTACCCGGTCAGCCATTTTCCCGTCGGTGGGCGGAGTGAACAACCGCGAGTCCCAGGTGAGCCCCACGCTGACCTCGCCGCTATCGAGCGGAATGATCCAGCACCACCAGCCGAAGCCCATCAGATGGTTCGTAGCCCCACCCCGCTGCGCGATCACCTTGTCGCTCATGCCCTCCATTTTCCGCACCGCATCGTAGCTATCGAGCGAACTCACATTCTTGAAACGGGACCACATCGCAGCTGTCGGATGCGCATCCACGTTCGAATGCCATGTCTTGCGCATCTTCGCGATTTTCGCGGCTTTCCCCGAGGCATCGATCACCCACCCGGCCGTCACCGTGCGGCGGTCTCCATCCTCCGTCCTGTAAGTCAGAAAATTCTTCCCTATCCCCCCAGCTTCCAGATCCTTGATCGTGGCCGGGCGCACGATCTCGCAGTCCAGCCTTTCCGCCTCCGCGAGCAGTTCGGTATCCAGCCGCATCCGGTTGAGCTGGAAAGTCGGCAGACGTGCCTGGAACGCCGGACCAAGCTCGGTGGAGCGCCCGGGCGCGTTCGTCCCGTCCTTGTGAAACCACATCCGCAGGCCGTGCTTCGGCACATGGCTCACATGCAGATGCTGGCCCATCCGCAGGACGCGGGTCAGGAAACAACCGGCCACTTCCGAGGTGCTTTCCCCCACTTTCCGGCTGAAAACCTCGGTCCGCTCGATGACGAGAATCCGCAGATCAGCGAACTGCCGCTTCAGCAAAACCGCCGATGCGGCACCGGAAAACGCCCCACCCATCACCACCACATCGTAGTCAGCTGAGCGGTCGGCATCCGCGGAAACGGCCATCGGAGCGCGCTTGTTCATCATTTGCATGGTTGATCGGAGAAAAGATTTTGGTTACGGCTCTGCGGCGACTTCGCACCTACCACCGGATGACCGAAAATACAAACCCCGGACCCGCCGGAAATCAAGACGCGGATGTATCGAGATTCGGCCTGTTCGGAGACATCCCCACCCGCGCGATGTTCCGCGTCCTGCGCTCCACCCGCTGGCTCCCCTACTTCGCGGAGGCCGGGCTGCTCCACTTTTTCACGTTCTTCGTGTTTCTCATGGCCCACCCGCAGAGAAACGCGATCCGGCGCAACCTGCGGGTGATTCTGGACGATGCGGGCTGGGCCGAGACCCTGGTGGGAGCCTACCGCGTCTTCGTCAATTTCGGCTGGACCTACATCGATGGCATCCGCACCCGGCTCGGTCAGAAAGTCATCTCATGGGAAATCGACGGTCTTCCCTATTTCGAGGAGATCCGGAAAACCGAGGGAGCCGCCATCATCCTCACCACCCACACGGGAAACTACGATCTCGCCGCCGCCCTGTTCTCGCCGAAGTTCGGTCGGGCCCTCCACACCGTCCGCGCGCCGGAAAGGTCCCCGTTCCTACAGGAAATACGGCGCAAGGAACTCAAGGCGGACACCGACCGCTACGAGCATTTCAAGGTCCACTACAACTCCTCGGACAGCCTGCTCGGTATCGAGCTGGCACGCTTGCTCTCGGATGGTGAACTGGTCGCGATCCAGAGCGACAGGGTCGTGGGCGAGGTGGTTCCCATTCTCGTCCCTCTGCCGGGAAAAGGTGTCTCGTTCCGCCTCCCCAAAGGCCCGCTGTCACTCGCCGTGATCTCGAAATGCCCGTGCTACCCGCTGCAGGTCGTGCGCGATCGGCACCGCCACTACCGCATCATTTTCCAGAAACCGCTCGATGTCGTTCCGGCGAAAGGCCGCGTCAGAGAACCGGATTTCGCCCGGGCATGGGCCGCCAGTCTCATGGGATTCCTGGAAACGCATGCCTTGGAATGGTTCGTATTCGAGGAGGCGTTCACACGATGATCGCCGGTCTGGTCCTCCGCTCTGTCCTGATCCCGGCGATCTACATAGGAACACTCCTACTGGCGTATTCCGGCCAATTCCTCATCGGAATCTCCCTCCATTCGCTTCTGGTCGCCTGGCTTCTCTCTGGCACTCTGAATCCTTCCTCTCGCCTGTTCGGTCCCATCCGCACCCGTTGCGGAACCGGCATCTGGCTCACCCTGGACGACGGCCCCGATTCCACTTCCACCCCCGCGATCCTCGATCTGCTCGACCATCACGGAGCCAAGGCCACGTTTTTCGTCATCGGAGAAAAGGCGGAAACCCACCCGGATCTCATCCGTGAAATCCACAACCGCGGCCACCAGCTGGCCAACCACACCTACAGCCATCCGCAAGCGACCTTCTGGTGCCACGGTCCGGTCCGGACCTACCGGGAAATCGCCCGATGCCAGAATGTCTTGGAAAAAATCACCGGCCAGCCCGTGCGTTTTTTCCGCGCACCCGTAGGTCATCACAACGTTTTCGTCCACCCGGTCCTCCGCCATTTCGGCATGGAACTCATCGGCTGGGACAGTCGCGGATTCGATGCCGCGCCCCGGGCGACCCGTGCATCCGTCATCGGGAAACTCCGCGCATCAACCACCGATGGCAGCATCGTCCTCGCCCACGAAGCCACACCTTTCGCAGCGGGAATCGTCTCCGAAATCCTCAAAATGACCAATGAAAACGGGTGGGAGACCGTGCTTTCCGAGGGTTTGTAAAAGAGGAAGAAGATAAACCACGGAACACACGGAAGGAAGACTTGATGAAACCCATTGAAATCATTTCAAATGCTCCGAATCTCAATCTCTTCCCTTCCGTGTATTCCGTGTTTTCCGTGTTTTCCGTGGTTCCTTCATCTCTCAAATAGGACTGGCAGCCATTCCAAAGTGCTTTGCCACAACCACGAAATTATTAAACGGAGTGCGACCCCACAGTGGTCTGATCTCCACCTCGAAGCCCTCAGCCTCCAACACTTCCTGAAAAAATTCCCGTGTCGGATAATGCACCGGAGCCGCCTTCATCCAGAAAATTGCCCTTGCGAAAATATCAATCAACCACGTCACCCGGAAGCGCAGGTTTTTCTCCAGGATCCCCGTACGGATAATGAGTTTCCCACCCGGTCCCACCCTCGCCACCGCACGCCGGACCAGTTCCCTCTGCTCCTCCGGATCGAAAAACTGGAGGATGTCCAGGATCGTCACAACGCCCGAGTGATCCGGCAGGCATTCCCGCGCGTCTCCTCGCTCAAGCGTGACCCCCTGGTAGCTACCCTTCGACAGCATCGCCCGACCGTCCGAAATTTTCCTCCCGTCATAATCAAGACCTACGACCGGATTCTCCCAACCCCGTTCCCGCAGATACATCGCCAGAATCCCCATTCCACACCCGATATCCAGCAGCGGAAGTTCCGAATCAGCCAGCTCCCCGTGCACCCCGTCATAGAGCGGATCGCTCAACAATTTTCCACGCGTATAGCGTTTGATCAGAAAGCCTTCGCAGAGCGAGGAAACCTTTCCGGCGATACGGCGGCGCTCAGACATCGGAGGATGCGGTCTCGTGTTTCAACGGATTTTTCCTACGCAGCAGCAGCATCGGCAGCCTCAGCAAGAAACCTGAGAACAACCGCATGTGCATACCCGTGAGCAAGGTGTTGTCGCGGAAATAGCGGAACTGGCTGACGCCGCCTTCCTCACTCGTCAGATACTTCACCGGTGTTTTCAGATTGATCACAGGCACCGCTTTCCAGCACAGCCTCACTGCCACCTCCGGATCGAAATCGAAGCGACGGGCGAAGCCGGTTTCCGAAAACACCTCCCGCAGCGGGCCGATGGGATACAGACGCATCCCGAAGAGCGAATCATGAATTCCCCACCAGCAGGTCTCCAGATTCGCCCACCAGTTGGAAATCTTCCTCCCCTGCACCCGCACCGCAGGCGCGCCTTCGTCAAATACCGGCTCGCCCAGCACCAAGGCCTCCGGATGTCTCGCACCCAGCTCCATGAAATGCCGGACATACGCCGCCGGATGCTGTCCGTCCGCATCCATCGCCAGCGCATGGGTGAACCCCTCCTCCGCAGCACGCGAAATTCCCTCCAGCACCGCGCTACCCTTTCCCCTGTTCTCCGGAAACCGATGCACCCGCAAACGCTTCCCATCCATCCCACCGAGATCCTCCAGTCCCGTATCGCTACCATCCGAGCTACCGTCCACAACCACGAAAACATCATCCCATGCCTCAAGCACCCCCGCCAGCGTCCGACGCAGCAAGGGCCCGGAATTGTAGGATGGGATCAATACGCAGGCCTTCATTCGGTGGGCAGGTAGATGGCCACCTACCCGCCCCTCTGGCAACCGTGAAACGCCACGATCCAGGCTTTTTTCCCTCACTCCAGTTCTTCCCGGAAAACTCTTTCAAGCCTTTCGGAAAAATCCCGGACCTTCTCGTCCTCAATGATTTCCACCATTTTCCCCACCGTCAGGGAAATGGAGATCGGAAGCTCCGGCATTTTCCACAGCGGCCAGCCCTTCTCCAGATAGCGGCTGTTCGTGCGGATGAAAATCGGCAGCACCGGAGCACCCGATTCCTTCGCCATCAGCGCCAGCCCGGGCCGCAGTGGATTGAGCGCGCCGTTCTCCCTACGGGTCCTCGTCCCCTCCGGGAAAAGCAACAGACGCCCACCCTCGTTCAAGCGCTCCACGGATTTCCTTACCAACGTGATTCGAGGAGCGTTTGGCAGAAATCCGGCGAAGCGCGCCCCCGTCCTCAGCAGCGGATTGAGCTGGACCTCCGCCTTCATGATGCAGCTCAGGCTCCTGAACCGACGCACCACCAGCAGCGCATCCCACAGCGCCGGATGATTGCAGGCGATGATCACGGGGCCGGCCATTCCCGCGTGTTCCCGGAGATCGCTGTCTTTCACCCGGATGATTCCCAGCAGCTCCAGGATCGTCACGAAGCTTCCCATCGTTCTCCCCAGCACCCGCTGCCCGAATTTCCGGTGCGCGTGCCTGTTTAGAAACAGCCCGGAAACCACCGCGATCACCATCACCACCACACCGCCCATCACCCAGAAGATCGCGGACACGGCCAGCGCGACAAGAAACCGGACCGGAGCCTTCCGCGGCACCGCCACCACCCGCGTTCCGGGTTCAGAATCGGGATTTGAATTCAAGGGGATATCGGACACGCTTGTTCGCACTTCACACTCGGCAGGTCCACACCGCGGGAAATCCCCCGAAACAGCCTGCCACGGAAACCACTCTAACGAACCGATGTCCCACAATCAAGAGCTAGAAGCCCTCCCGCACGGCCCGGAATTCCGCTTCATCGAGGAACTGCCGGAGCTAAATCCCGGCATCTCCGGCACCGCCACCTACCGGATCAACGGCAAAGAACCTTTCCTGAAAGGCCATTTCCCGGGAACCCCCCTGTGGCCCGGAGTCCTCATGATCGAGGCCATCGCCCAGCTCGGCGGCGTCATCGCCCAGTCCGATCCCAAAGAACCCACTCTCGGCGACCTCCGCCTGACCTCAGTGAAAAACGCCAAAATTCTCGGCACCGCCCCCCCCGGCACCATCCTCACCATCACCGCGAAAGTAGAAGGTCGTCTGGGCAACCTGATACAGATCACCGGCTCCGTTTCCACAGGCGAAACCACCCTGGCCAGCGCCATCGTGATGCTAAGCGGATCCCTCCCCGGTCAGGGAACCGACAAGTAGAAGACTCGGAAACAGGTGGACGGTGCGTTCGAAGTCAGAAGGTCGGAAACGGAAATTTCGCCCCATCCGGCCGCTCGAACAAAACTGAGCACTTGAACACGCAACCCTCCCGCCCCATGCTCCGGCCCGCTTCCCATGCCGCGCACTTTCCCTACCCTCCAGCCCTTCTACTACCTCGATCATTTCCTGGAAATGGTCGCATTTCTAGAGAAGCACTGCACCGCTCTTCTCGGCCCGGAAGAAAACGCCTACCTTGAGGATTTCCACTCCCTCAGCCATCAGGCCCAGGGCCTCCACGTCCGGATCACCAACCGCAGGGGCAACGTCTTCCGACTCTCCGCCCTAAGCTATTCGGAGCTTCCAGACCTTCGGTCCGTCTCCACGGAACTCCTCGCGAAATCATTTGTCCGCCCCCCTACCCCGGCCGATTCCCTCGCCCTCTGGACCACCCTCCCCCGCCCCGAACTCCTCGCCGCACTCAAGCGAAACGAGCCCCGGTATCCGCAGCATCTCTTCTCTCACCAAACCTGAACTCGCCGCCCTCTGCGCCGAGAAATGCCCTTTCGGGAACGTCCCCGACCTTCCCTGCTTCGTCATCCAGGATCGCGTGGAAACTCTCGATTTCCTGCTCTTCCTGCAGTTCGGACACCGTCGCGATAGCTTGCAGGCATTCACACTCCGTGACCTCGGAATCGTCCGAACAAAGTCCGGTCAACAAAACTTCCAATCACGTTTCCCGGATCACACATCCGCCCGCTCCGCATTCTTCTACTCCTGCCTTTCCGAGAAAATTTCCCAAGCATCCCCGTCGGATCTCCAGAAACTCGCCGATGAAATGGTCGATTGGCCGGATGATCCCACGACTCGTCTCGCCAACCGCGAAGGCACCCGGCTGGGCACCGCTCTCGAACGCGCCGGTTTCATCGATAGCGCCGTCTCCGTCTATCAACTCTGCTCCGCCCATCCCGCCCGCGAGCGCCTCTGCCGCATCCACCACTCCGCCGGGCGGATTCACGAAACCCAGTCGCTGTTGGAAGAAATCACGACCTCCCCGCACTCCGATGAGGAGCTGCTCTTCGCCGAGGATTTCCATGCCCGGAAGTTCGGAAAACGCAGGACCAGCACCCTCACCGACATGCTCCGCAACGCCTCCGTGATCCTTATCGACGAAGCTTTCCGCGATAGCCCCGAGCAAGCCGCTCTCGCCCGTTTCCATTCTTCCGGCGCGCTCGCCTTCCGCACGGAGAACCAAATATGGAACGCGCTTTTCGGACTGCTTTTCTGGGACGAACTACAGGGAGAAACCACCCACAACCAGTTTGAAACACGACCCACCCGATGGCTCGACGGCTCGTTCGGCACCCGCCAGGCGGAAGAGATTTCCAAAAAGCTCACTCTTCTGCACTCGGGAAAAGCACTCGATCTCATCACCAGCATTTTCGAAACACGCTTCGGACAACCGAACGGTATCTTCCGCTGGCGGCGAAGCGATCTACCCGCCATCACCGCCCTCCTGCGCCACGGGAAACCCTCCGCCATCGAGACCATCCTGCGTCACATGATTTCCGATCCCGAGAACCACACCAGCGGCTACCCGGATCTGATGATCGTGGAAGAGGACTCGGTCGCGTTCGTCGAAATCAAAGCCGAGGGCGACCAGATCCGCCGCAACCAGCTAGCCCGGATGCTCGCACTCGAATCCGCCGGGTTCGATGTCCGCGTCACCCGCGTCCAGTGGCACGTCGATCCGTTCCAGGAATACGTCGTCGTAGACGTCGAGACCACCGGAGGGAAAGCATCCTACCACCGCATCACGGAGATCGGCGCCGTCCGGGTGCGTGGCAACGAAATACTCGATACCTACTCCACTTTGATCAATCCCGGCCGCCCCATCCCCGCACAGATCACCCGGATCACCGGCATCACCGACGCGATGGTCGCCACCGCCCCACCCTTCGAGGAAATCGCCGGACCCTTCCGGCAATTTCTAGGAAACGCCGTGTTCGTCGCGCACAACGCGAAGTTCGACTACGCCTTCATCCGTGAGGAATATGCCCGGATCGGCCGGAAATTCCGACGTCCCGCCCTCTGCACCGTTGTCGCCTCACGAAAACTTTTCCCCGGCCTCCCCTCCTACGGCCTCGCGAACCTCTGCAGGCACTTCGCCATCCCGCTCGAGAGCCACCACCGCGCCCTCTGCGACGCCACCGCCACCGCCGCCATCCTCCAACAGATCAATCGGAAGCGAACCGGTGTGTCAACCAGCCCGCAGGACGGAGAGAAAAACTTCTCCCACCTCTGAAGGTTTCATCCGCGAACGAACGCGGATCCCTTGCCGCGATTTTTGAAAAACGGAGATCACGAAGCCCGGAGCCGCTCACCCCGCGACCGCCGCCCAGACCGGACAGTTCACCGTCCTCTCCGCACCCCGCCGGTAGGTCCCCAGACGTTTTCTTGATTCCTCCGCCAGCATCCGCCGTACCTCCCTCCGCTCGCCTTTGATCCGGGCGATGCTCATGTGATCATACGCTGTCGTCTGATGCCGCAGCCACGCGATCGTCGCCGCCTCCGCACGCCTCTCGATAGGGATCCGCTTCGTCCTCGCTACCGTCCCGCTCCCCACCGGAGTCGCATGCGCAGCGATCAGCCCCGCCAGCCTTTGCGCCATGTCCGAGTAGCGCTCATGAAACGCCAGGAAATCCTGCACCGCCCCCTTGAAATCCTCCGCATATCCCTCCTCCTTTTTCGCCCGGCTCTTCCGACCCGCCTCCAGCTTTTTCGTATACGCGGGATCCTCCCTCTCCAGCTCGATCTCCCTCCTCAACCGGCTGATCCGTTCCTCCGGAGCCAGCACCCCCAACGAGATCCATCGCTTTTTATAAAAATCCTTCACCACCCAATGCGCCCCCTCCTTCTTCACCCGCCGGGTCAGCCCCGCATCACCCGGCTTCAGCAAATCCCAGCCATTCGGAACCTTCATTTCCTTCTTCTCGAATGTAACCACCCAACCCTCCCGGGCACCCCACTTCACATCCATCGTCTCTTCGTTTGCCATCGGCAAAAAGAAAACCCAAACTCCCCCCGCCACACAACCAAAGTCTCTCAAAAATCCAAAATCCAAGCTGCGAAAAAACAGAACCCCAGAACTTCAGAACCCCAGTTCCTCTTCCTTCCGTGTATTCCGTGTATTCCGTGAATTCCGTGGTCAAAACTCTTCCTCAGAACCTAAGCCCGTCTTTTCCGTTCCTTCCATGGTCAAAACTCTTCCACAAAAAAACCAGCCGAAAGAACCGGATCCACATAAATCCGCGTTTCCTCTCCTCCACAATCCATCCCTCACATGAATCCATCCCTAGCCATAATCGGCGGCTCCGGCCTCTACGAAATCGAATCCCTCGAAGTCATCGCCCGCCACTCCATCGAAACCCCCTTCGGCCCACCCTCCGATGAGATCATCGAAGGAAAACTGGAAGACCGCACCGTTTTTTTCCTCCCCCGTCACGGAAAAGGCCACCGCCTTCTGGCCCACGAGATCAACCACCGCGCCAATATCTGGGCACTGCGTTCGCTTGGTGTGCGCTTCGCCGTTTCCGTGACCGCCGTCGGCTCCTTGCGCGAGGAAATGGCCCCGCGCGATGTCGTCATCCCGGACCAGATCAACGACCGCACCGGCCGCGCCCACGAGAACACCTTTTTCGGAAACGGCATCGCAGCCCACGTCTCTTTCGCCGATCCCTACAGCGGAGGAATGCGAGACCTGTTGCTGGAAGCCGCCGTCCAGCATACCGACCGCCTCCACAACGGTGGCACCTACGTCTCCATGAACGGCCCCGCCTTCTCCACCCGCGCGGAATCCAACATGCACCGCGCCCTCGGCTTCGACCTCATCGGCATGACCAACGCCCCCGAAGCCCGCCTCTGCCGCGAGGCCGAAATCGCCCTTGCCACCCTCTGCCTCGTCACCGATTACGATTGTTGGAAAACAGATGAAGCCGCCGTCGATGTCGCCTCGGTCATCGCCAACCTGCATGCGAATTCCGCGCTCGCGAAGGAAATCATCCGTACCCTCGTCCCCAACGTCCCCTCAGAAGCCACCTGGCCGGAGCACTCCGCACTCGCCACCGCCATCCTCACTCCGCAGGCGAACTGGCCCGAGGAAACGAAAAAAAACCTCGCTCCGCTACTTCCGATGGAATGAACCCGGACCCGTGCGACTCTACCCTCCATGAAAACAGCGATCCTATCCCTATTCTTTCTCTCCGGCACCTTTCTCCAGGCAGCCTTCGACCACTCCCACAAGGCTTTCACAAGCGTTCTCGGAAAATATGTCGAAGGAAACAACGTCGACTACGCGGCCCTCAAGAAATCTCCCGACCGCCTCGGAGCCTACCTCGTGAACCTCTCCGAGGTCAGCAAGTCCGACTACTCCTCGTGGTCGGACAATCAGAAAAAGGCCTTCCTCATCAATCTCTACAACGCCGCCACCCTCAAACTGATCATCGACAACTACCCGGTGAAAAGCATCAAGGACATCGGCTCCCCGTGGAAGCTCAAGACCGTCAAGGCCTTCGGAAAAGCCATGTCGCTCGATACCGTGGAACACGAGATGCTGCGCAAGGACTTCAACGATCCCCGCATCCACTTCGGCGTCAACTGCGCCTCGGTCGGCTGTCCTCCCCTCCGCGAGGAAGCCTTCACCGCGGACAAGCTCGACCGCCAGCTCGATGAGCAAGCCCGCGCCTTCCTCGCCGATAGCTCGAAAAACAAGATCGATCCGAAAAACGGTACCATGCAGCTCTCCCCCATCTTCGATTGGTTCGAGGGCGATTTCGTGAAAAAATCCGGTTCCGTCCAGAAGTTCGTAACCCCCTTCCTCCCCGGGAAAACCCGCGAAGCCATCGGCGGCCGCAGTATGAAGATTTCCCACACGAACTACGACTGGAGCCTCAACGACGCATGATCCGCAGCTGAAGTTTCTGCCGGGAACGCGGGGAATCAAAACCACGGCAGGAAATCCATCCTCTCATACGTGAAAATCTGCGAAATCCGTGGCTAGAAAATCTCATCCCGGTATCCACCGAAATCCCGCAGCATGACCCGCATCACAAGCCGCCATATCATCGTTATGACCCGGCTGCCAAGGATAGCGCGAAACAAGACCCGCCTCATCCCCGCTCTCGGACCCGCAGGCGCAACCCGGCTCCACGACCGCTTGGCCCGCCATGCGATCGGAAGAGCATCCGCCTTCGCCCGCGAAACCGGAGCGAAACTTACGATTCGTCTCGAAGGCGGCACTCCCGTCCAAGGTCGTGAATGGCTCGGCGAATGCGATTGCCGGGAGCAATCCCCCGGCGATCTCGGCCGACGCATGCGCGACGCCTGCGACACGGCCTTTTCGGAAGGAGCTGAACAAGTCGTCGTCATCGGCACCGACTGCCCGGAAATCGATCCGGAAACTTTCGCAAAGGCATTCGATGCTCTCGAAAAGTTCGACCTGGTTTTCGGCCCCGCCCTTGATGGTGGCTACTATCTGGTCGGCATGGCTGCCCCGACCGGACGCATTTTCCAAGACATCCCATGGGGCGGGGAAAACGTCTTGGAAACTTCGCTCGCTGTCGCGAAAAGCTCCGATCTCGCCGCCTCACTGTTACCTTCTCTTCCCGATGTCGATCTCGCGGAAGATCTGCCCGCAGGACTCGCCGCATTGGACCGGGGAGAAACCGTCTCCATCATCATCCCTACTCTCAACGAAGGCTCCGGCATCGCCGCCCTCCTCAACCGCCTCGCGCTCTCCCGTCCCTACGAAATCATCGTGTCGGATGGCGGCAGCATCGATGCCACCAAGCTGCTTGCGGAAAAACACGGAGCCCGGGTCATCGATGCCCCGAAAGGCCGGGCCGCACAGATGAATGCCGGAGCTGCGATAGCCACCGGGGAATACCTGCTCATCCTCCACGCGGATACCATTCCTCCGGAGAATTTCCCCGCTCTCCTCCGGGACACCCTCAACCGCCCGGACACCGCCGCCGGTGCCTTCCGTTTCCGTCTCGATGACGATCTGCCCTCCGCTCCGCTCATCGAGAAACTCGTGCACCTGCGATGCCGGTTTTTCCGAACCCCTTACGGCGACCAAGGCCTGTTCCTACGCCGCAGCCTTTTTGAAAAATCAGGTGGTTTCACCGTTCGGAACTCCATGGAGGATCTGGAAATCACACGTCGTCTGAGGAATTTCGGAAAAGTCACCACCATCGCAGCCGAAGCCATCACATCCTCCCGCCGCTGGCGGGATGGTGGCTTGGTGAGCACCTTCCTCCGCCACCAGCTCATGCTCACCGCCTATCACATCCGGCTGCCGGACAAGCTGATCAGCTCGTTGCGAAAATAGGAAAATCGAGAACCAGGCCCCATGCTCCGATCGCTTCTCACGAGTCCCCCCCTACCAACACCTGGAATCAATCCCCCTCCCCCCTGCCCTCCCTGGTTATCGTCTCTGGTATCGTAAAACAACGAGTAGACCGTTTGCCAGAAGTGCGTGCGCATATCATCGTGGCTGGAGCGTCTTGCTCCAGGCCGTTCTGGGAGAATCCTGCCCACCAGGATTCAAATTGACGGACGGACTTTGGGCAAACGGTATAACATCGCCAAAAAAATGTCCCCCCACCACACGCGGGAAGACATTCGGAAACTTTTATGGGAAACTCAGACCGCGCGGCGGCGGCGGAGAGCGATCACACCCATGCCAAGCGTGAGCAGGGCCACCCCGGAAGGCTCGGGAACCTGTACGATCTGTATCCCGTTGATAGGTGCGCGAGGAAATGCGTCGCCAGAGGATTGCGGAGTTGCCGTCAGACTGAAGCTCGCCGTGTTGAAGCCGGAAAACACCATATAGTTGCCACTCCTACCGGCAGTTGAGGTCGATTGGCCTTGGCTGAAGGTGCCCGTATTTGCAAACGTGGAATTGGCGTCGTCCTTGCCGTAGAGAACATCCGTACCGATGGAGTATCTCCCGACCTGTCGATTCCTCCGTTTCCTCCATCGTAGTAAACGTAGATATCATACCCCGTAGATTGGAAAGCAGAGGAAATACCTGCGACACCCACCGTTGTCGTCGTCGCATTGGCCGTATCGAGATAACCAAGCATCATACGGTTGTTTCCTGCGGAGTCCGATGAATTGGTATCGAAAGGACGAACGAGCTTCCAGGTAACCGAGGCGGCATTGGCGGTGTTTGAGTCATCCACAAGCGCCTGCGCCGAACCTTGGTTTGCTCCCGACAGGTTGTTCCAGTTCGCTGCGGGGACAACACCCGCGGTCTCACCCGCTCCCATCAGGGAGGGATTGACGCCGGAGCCGTTTCCACCCTGGAAGTTCAGGGAGATCACGGCCGCATGCAGCGAACTCGAAGCTGACAAGAGCGAGAAGATTACTAATTTGGTTTTCATTGTATTTGATGATAGCAAACCCATACCGATTAACGGAACGAGGTTTCGGAAAGAGGAAAAGAAGCCCGGCCTGATGTCAATCACCAAACAACCAATCCCTAACCAGAGATAGATCGCCGCATTTGTCTGAATCCACCTATACGACCTTTCGGAAACATTCAATCAGAGAGCCAGAGAAATCTAGGATTGCCCCGCCCTCGCTTCTTGAGAAGTGTCATACTCGAACTTGCCGGAAATGTTCGCCGGATCCCACCGTAAGCCGAAAGCAATCACTCCTCCGCGTCCTCCAAGTCGCGCAGAGTGACGGAGGTCACCGTTTCCTCCACATCCACCGCTTTCACCGTTGCTTCCGACGGGCCACCCTCTCCGATATCCAGTAATTTCCCGTCCTTGTCAGTGAATTTCTGCGAACACTCCACCACCAGCTCCATCGTGAATTCCCCGGCACCCTTCGGCTTCACTTTCACATGATAGGGTGCGATCCGCGCTCCTCCCATTTCTTCCCAATGCCGACCCAGCCGCAACCCCCAACCGGCACTATCGAACTCCAACGTGCCCTCCAGATATGCCTTAAGCGGCTTGTTTGTTTCCAGCACCCGGAGAACCGTCGCTGTATCCACCGATCCACCAGCCTTCACAGGGGACACCAGCCACAAACAACAAGCCAACAGAAATAGACGTTTCATCTCTCGTTTCTAGCCAACCGAAATCTCGCGGTCAATCACCTGAACCAATGACCCCATGACGGCATCGACCGCAGCAGATCTCGGCTGAACCAAAAACCGAACCGACTAAAATCGACGCACTATTGCCCTGGCACCGCAGGGTTGGTCATCCTCTAGCCAGGAAAGGCCACACCCTGTCTCTGAGACGCTCTTCAGAATGCTTCAGGATGGGTTGCATGTCCCCGTCATCGAACAGACACCACTCTCGTGTTCCTGATCTCCGACCTCCTCGGAAAGTTGCCAAGGTCGATCTTGAGATGAAAAAGCTTCATCGCCTGGTCACCGAGGTCAGGCGGCCTCACCAACCTCATGAGCGAGCTGGGCAACGCCAAAGACATCCTCGGGCAAATTTTCAAGAACGCCAAAGCCTTCGCCTCATGGCTCGGCCTCAGTCCGGACAACCGCATTTCCGGAGGGAAGATTCTCAAATCCAAGACCCGGCGTGTGGTCAACCGAATCTCGGGAACCCTCCGTATGGCGGCGCAAGGCCTCACCAATGCCAAATGCGCCATGGGGGAGGACTGCCGCCGGATGAAATCACGTCTGGGCAAAGCGGAAGGGACTACCGCAGTCGCCCACAAGCTCGCCCGGCTGATCTACTCGATGATCCAGAGCAAAGAGCCCTACAACGAGACCAAAGCCTTCCAAACCACCGCCAGACACAAGGCCAACCGCATGAAAATGCTCCGCAAACTCGCACAATCCCTCGATATGCAACTCACTCCAATCGAAAAAGTTGCAGAAACTGTTATTTAGGAGGCTTCTTTGGCTGATCTAGAATTCGAACATGCCCTTGCGCTCCTCATTCGAGTGAAGTTGGAATTTGGCAAAGTGAATCCACGAAGACCGGGCTTCTTCTGACCAGAGTCGGCACCTAATCGCTTCAGTCTGTAACTCTACGTTCACCGTGTTCAAATCTAGGTCGTAACATTGCGAATAGGTTTTGTGGGCTGGGCGAATTCAAACAGCTAACGAATACCGGCGGCGGGATTCTTCTGTCAGTGGCTTGATTGGTTCATGGTTCTTAGCAAGGTTCGCTGGCACGCGGGACGTAGCGCACGGACGAGCGTAGCGAGGCCGGGAGCGGAGTTCCGCGTGCCAGCGAAGGCCGTTCCGAGGGGATCGTGCTCATGCGGCTTTCAGCTCGTCAAGGAGGTCGTTCGGACAAGCGTAGTCCAGGGTCTTCCGGGGGCGTTCGTTGATCTCGTTTTCGACCTCTTCCAGACGCTCCGGAGTGATCTTGCGGAAGTCGTATCCCTTCGGGAAATACTGCCTTACCAATCCGTTGTAGTTTTCCACACCGCCCTTCTCCCACGAGCTGTAGGGCTTGCAGAAGTAGCTCTCCGAGTCCAGCAGCCCGTTGACAAAACCGTGCCGTGCGAACTCCAGGCCGTTGTCGTAAGTGATCGTCTTCACATCGAATTCCCTGAGCACCGTCACCAGTCCGATGGCCGTCTCGGAACTGTTCTTGCCATCGAGCCGGTAAAGTTTCCCCACCCGGCTTTTGCGTTCGTAAACCGAAAGCAGGAAGCCGCTGTCCCCGCCTCCCTGGATCAGGTCCGCCTCCCAGTCCCCGTAGCGGCTGCGTTTGGCGACTTCATCCGGCCGCTCGCCAATGTCCACACGGTCGCGGATCTTGTCCCCGCGCCCGACCTTGCTGCGTCTGCGGTAGCGCCTCTTGCCGTTGATCCGCAGGTTCTTCCATAGGTTTCCGCCCTCATTCCTATCCCTTTCCACATGTTTGTAAATCGACTCGTGACTCACCGCGACACCCTGTTTGGCCAGCTTGCCGCTGATCTGATCCGGGCTGTGCCTGAGGCGGAGGCGGGCTTCCACGTCGGCCCGGACATCTCCCGTCACGGATCTGCCACGCGGTGTTTTGGTGCGAACCCGCTCCCTGGCAATACGGGTAGCCTCTCTTGGCCGGTAGCCACGCACCCGCGATTGCGGGAAAGTTCCTTGCTCACGGTGCCCTGGGTGAATCCGATAGCAACAGCGATGGCAGCCTGGGTAGATCCGCCTTTCCTTAGGTTGTGGATAACTTTACGGTCTTCCGCACGGAGGCGGTGATATTTTTCGTTCATAGTCAGTTTGTCGTAAAACCAGACTAGAAGATTTCCCGCCTCCGTACCTCCAAAAAATTATTCGTTAGAACCCTGAATCCGCCCTGGATTGGGGAACGTGTCTTTGTAAATCTTGTTATACTCTGGTTGAAAGTAGCGAATGAGTGCGGCCTCAGTAAAATTGATCTGTTGTTGTTCCGAGAACGTCGCATCCAATACTCGATCTCGGTGCTGTTGATCCTGCTCCATAGTCACCTCAAACGCTGATCCTCCTCCAATAGATGTCATCAGTATGGGCTCGAAGCTCCATAGAACAATCCAGATGTCCATATCCGGCGGGCGTCTAATGGCTTCAGCGTAGATTCCTTGTAGCGTCGAGTGTGACTTAAGGTGATCTGGCGCGACACGCGACCCTTCTTCTCCGTATGACTGTCCCACATATAAGACTTCCAGATCCATATGTTCCCACATATCGGTACTGAAATTCGTGAGTATTAACGGCACCTTACCTGCTGAAAGCTGCTTACCTGCTTCGTCAAATACCTTGCACTCGGTATGAGGATAGGGACATTCGATCTTCAGCTTATCTGTATGAAATAGATTCTTTGCAGTGAATTCGTGCCTTTCTAAAGTCGATCCCTTCTGGATGGTAAATGCACCTGTGAAAGTCTTTCCTTCGAACTTGAGGGACTCAGGATCAAATGCAATTCTAGGGCGTCTAGTCACCATGTAAATGTGGAATCTGACGTCGGGAGGAAGCTGGTTCGGCAAGTCAGGGTCTTCTAAGTTATCTTGCTGTAGAAGAATACGCCATGTTCCGAAACTATTCAGTGCAAACTCTGTCAGATATTTTCGTTTCGCCATTTCTTTGCCTAACGTCATAGGAATGGCGCGCCGGTGTCAACTCCCAATTTAATCAGACGGCTTCCTCGGCGTCGCCATCTCCGACTTGTTCGCCTTCTTCGTTTTGTTGTGTTCGCATTCGTGGCATCGTATCTCCGGGCGGATACTCGAAACGTCGAATCGCCGGAATAATTACGGATCTAGTCTTCGTGTCTATGCTCATAGGTTCCGCATCCAAACCGAAAGCTGCGAATACGGCTCTTGCAGCAGCATACGCGACGAACGCCTCGGTAGTATCAACCAGCGTCGTAGCCATCTCTCTGATCTCGACTCTATGGAATCCGGTCGGACCACCGAATCCGGTCAACACCTCCAAAGCATGAGCTACCCCAAACCTCGCACCTTCGGCGAACTCTGGTATCGATGAATAAGACCGCCAAAATTTGATCCGGTTTGTGCGAGCGGGGAACACCGAAACACGGACTTCTGCAAACGCCCCCTTACCGCCTATCGACTTTGCGAGTTTGTAATGCCCTGAACGCGATGCTTCGTCGGAATCCATATCTGTCTTTGTTTGCAACCTATCGGCGCGATTGACGAATCTTCATTTCTTTGGCGAACGTCATAGGAATGGCGCGCCGGTGCAAAGCTCGAATATAAGTAGACGGCTCCCTCGGCATCGTCATCGCATCTTGTCAGCCGAGTTTGTTTATGCGGGCTCGCATTAGGTCAGCGCTATCTTTATCGCCGCCGTCCGCGACCTCGGCATCTACCACAGCTAGCATCTTCTTCTTGGTTGAGGAATCAACGGTAGTCGGGTTCTCTTCCCCCCACTCCCGGATGTACTCGCATTCGCTTGAAGTCGAAGGCTGCCCGCCCGCCGCGCAAATTGCTTCGACAGCAAGCAGATGAAAGATGTTGTCCTCCATGCCCATGTCCTCGGGCGACATCTTAAGAATGTCTTTGGCTGCAGAAATCCCGCCCTCTCGAATGTCTTCGAACATATCTGCGGCGTGTCCTGTGCTGTCTTCGAATAGTGTGTCTTCTTTACTCATTGGTTGGCCTATTGGATTCTTTGACCAACGTCGTAGGAATGGCGCGCCGGTGTAAAGCTCAAATTTAATCAGACGGCTTCCTTTTGTATTCTGAAGGCTAGGTACTTGGCGACCTTCTCATCTCCAGTTGGCAGACGCATCAAGTGCCAGGTCTTATCACCATCTTTGATCATGCGCTCACCAGAAGTGCTAACCGAATGAAACAAGGGCATTACGAAACTCTTGCCATCTTGCGATTCATACACCTGATCGCCCGTCTTGACGGAATAGCTGAACTCTAAAGCCAAAGACTGCCATTCGCCCTCTCTAACAAAATTCCCAGAGATAAGTGTTCCGAGCTTCTTGACATCCCTCGCGCTCACCACACCCTCCCTGGAAAACTCGGTCGGGTATTGCACCTCCTCCGTATCATCGAACGATAGCTCTCCCTCCTTAACGACGACCAATTGACGATGTTCTAAACCTAATCCGCCGTCCGATAATAATTCTTGTATTCGCTCATCTGACAAGCCCGCCCCACGGAGAGTTACCAACCTGAATTCAACCTCCTCCGCAAGGATACCCATGGTGACGTTTATAAGCGTCGCGAGTGAGAGCAGTATTGTCTTCATAGGATTCGTCTTTGGTTCATTTGCCTAATGTCATTGGAACGGCGCGCCGGTGTCAACTCCCAATCTAATCAGACGGCTTCCTCGGCGTCGCCATCTCCGCCTTTCATGAAAAGGCAGTCAATAGGGAATTGAAGTTCACTTCAACTTTTCCTTATACATCCAAGCATTGCGGCTGATCTTTTCCCTACGCCTCCGCTCATTCGCGTCAACTTAGCGCTGTAAGCCTTGTTTTCATCGTGGTATTTTCTTGCGAACGTCGTAGGAATGGCGCGCCGGTGTCAACTCCCAATCTAATCAGACGGCTTCCTCGGTGTCGCCATCTCCGCCTTGTTCTGCTTCTTTTTGTTAGGATATGCATGTGACTTCGCGATCAATCTGCCTGCCATACGCTCGTTCTGCCTCTTCAAGGTCATGCTCGGCCTGTAGCCCTACCCAGAATGCTGACGAAGTGCCGAAAAACTTGGCGAGACGCAACGCCGTCTCCGCAGTGATCGCTCTACGAAACTTCGTGATTTCCGTCAAACGAGACGCAGGAATGCCGGTTGATCGCGAGACGGACGCCAAGCTCAATCCCATCGGACGGATGAATTCTTCGAGAAGGATCTCGCCGGGATGAATTGTCGGTAAATATTTGGAAGTGCTCATGGTCTTAATGGTAATCAATTATCTTCACGTCGTGCTTTAAACCTTCTTCCCATCGGAAAATGATTCTCCACTGCTGGTTGATGCGAATGCTCCAAAGACCTTCCAAGTCACCGCTCAACTGTTCAAGTCGATTGCCAGGAGGGACTCGGAGATCTTGAACGATTCGTGCCTGATTGATCATCCGCAGCTTACGTCTCGCCCGCGTCTGGATGTCGCCAGACAGCTTACGAACACGTAAACCTCGGTAAATGCTCTCTGTATTTGAATCGCCGAAGCTCTCGATCACATTGAAAAGCTAGCAACGCCGAAAATTACGTCAAGCGTAAGATTCCTTTCAGAACGTATAGGCCATCCACGGCGGCGAGAGAAGCCCGGATTCAAACTGGGATGTTGCCCGCCGTTGGATGAGCCGGCTTGTTCTCTCGGTCTTTTTGGATGGGGCGGTCTGGACGAATCAAAGCCATGAGCAACGGAATCAGTCCTCCGACACCGCAAGAAATCGCAACCACCAGCAATGAATCGTATGCACCATCGGTCAGGACGAAATGGAATAAGGCTGCAATGA
The DNA here is from genome assembly GCA_963729485.1 of uncultured Verrucomicrobiae bacterium. Classification (GTDB taxonomy): domain Bacteria; phylum Verrucomicrobiota; class Verrucomicrobiia; order Verrucomicrobiales; family Akkermansiaceae; genus Luteolibacter. The sequence goes on along the minus strand of CAVSNV010000007.1, from coordinate 585,811 downwards.
GTCCCGAAATCCCTCCTATCAACGCTCCCCAACCTACGTATGACCGCAACCCAAAACGTGAACTGGATCTGTGGCGTTCGAGTAGGAAGGAATATGCCAGAGACGGTATGCCCATCAGAAAGTATCCCATCGCCAGAAATACTACGACATCGGTTTTGAGATGCTGCCGTGCCATCTCAATATCATTCGTGCTGGTCATATACGTCTTCGATTCGTGGTCGAAGCCTTGGTATGAGCTGTAGAAATACGAAAAGTAGTAGATGCCGACGAATAGCGGCACGGGTAAGAGTGCGCCCAGGATGAAACGAATGATTCTTTTGGGCGTCAGATTCATTTGAGAGAACGTCTAGCTCATCCACGGCGGGCAGGGAAGCCCGAATTCAAACAGGAGCGTTACCCGCCGTTGGATGGAGCGTCTTGTTCGCTTTGGGTGTCTTCACCGCGGAGAAACGCTTCGATTGAATCTTCACAGGGTAGAAGAAAAACGGTCTTCCCATCTGCGCCACCTCGCCAGAAAAGAAAGAGTTCTGGATCGAGACCAAACTCTTCATTACACATAAACCCAAGGATGTGGGGATCATCTCCATCACTACTGTCATAGAACGGATAAAACTGGTGCGCTTCGACCGGGTGCTCGTCTGTGAAAGAACCCCGGACAGCTTCGATGAACGATGGCAACCGATGAATCGGAATAAATCCAAAATAGGATCCTGGTCGAAGCTCCGAAGTGGCGTTGGTTCCATCACATTGGCGGTAAAGGCTCCTGAACTCTTCGGAAAGCTTTAATCCCATGGTCGCCTCAAAATCTGAAATGGCTTGCTCGGTTGCGGGTGGACCAATCCACGGCTCTTCAGTAACGCCACTATTCTCGTAGAAGGCTTTGATACTCGTCGGCCAGTCTTTCATTTTTCCAGCGAACGTCAAAGGAACGGCGCGCCGGGGTCGACTCCCAATTTAATCAGACGGCTTCCTCTGCGTCGCCATCTCCGCCTTGTTCGCTTTTCTTCTATTTTGTTGGGTTGAGGAAGAATAGTGTGCGTTGAATCACGGTTATTGTGACTGTAGATTTGCCACCTTCGCTCGAGTCCAGACTGGCGACTAAGTCCAATCGTCCAAGTCTCGGGAGATCGAAAGTCCTGCATAATTCCTTTTTGTCAGATGAAAAGAGCTTCGAGATTGAAGCCACATCTTCGATAATTGGTGGAGGACTCGAGTAAGAAAATCCTCGTGTCGCGGAAAACTCCTTCCAGGCAGCATCTTCCCATACAGTCGTGAAAGTCGTGATTTTAGGTTGAGACTCAAAAGTTTTAGGCTGTTCGTTCAGGACTATGGGGAATTCCAAATCGCCTTTGATCTCTGACACTCGACCTCCGCTTGAATCGAAATCGAGAATCCGCAGAAACTCTTGGGTTGGTTCAGAGGGCGCACCTTGGGAGAGGGTGCTCCAAAACGCGCAACAAACGAGTATAGCTAGTGTCTTCATTTTTTTATTTAGCGAACGTCATAGGAATGGCGCGCCGGGGTCAACTTCCAAATTAATCAGACGGCTTCCTCGGCGTCGCCATCTCCGCCTTGTTCGACTTCTTCATTGTTTGATTGGTCTGCCTGTTGCGTCGATAATTGTGGCAGTAAGTCGAATTACCCCACCATCTTCCAATTCTAGATCTTTCGATTCCCCATCTTTGAGGCCTATATCGACGAGTAATTCTTGTGCTTCGAAACGAGTTGCGTTGTCATTTTCGTCCTTATTTGTTGATCGACGTAAAATGGACGTTCCTACAATCCGAATACCTTCGCCATTCAATTCAGGAGTTAAACCTAGGATAATTCCACACGGCACGACAGTATTCGAGGACGTAGATGGTCGTGTCCGGTATTCTTGAATAACTTGCATGGTCACCGATTGACCAGATTTCGCTGTGACAGATGGAGCAGCGACTACCCCGCCCTTCTTCTCCAAGGCTGCCTTAGTGCCAGGATCAAGATCTGCAAACCACTTCGCGTCAACGTTCTCATAAACAATGTCGATCTTTGTTTGAATCGGACCCGCTTCAGCGACCAATGGAGAAATGACGGCCACCATTGAAAGGGCTATTATAGTTAGGGTCTTCATACTGGTTTCTTGCCGAACGTCATAGGAATGGCGCGCCGGTGTAAAGCCCGAATTTAATCAGACGGCTTCCTCGGCGTCGCCATCTCCGACTTGTTCTCCCGTCTTATTTCTGTTCGTGTGCGGTTGCCAGGTCTCGGGGATTCTCTTCGCATGAAGCATTATAGTATCGCTCCCAAATGGCGTTCGTCTTTGCTGAATCTGACTCCAGAACATCAAGTGGTTCGGAATCGGGCTGCGATGTTAGCCATGCTAGGAGTTCGTCAATTACCTCAGCGCATTTTACCGCACCGAGCAACTTGAGGTTCTTTGAATGTTCGTGTAATTCATCCAGATCGCCATACATCACCAAGTTGTCGAACCCACTCGCACAGAGTTCGATGTCGGCTTCCTCTACTGCTGCGGCGATGCTCATGTTTTCTTGGAGAACGTCATAGGAATGGCGCGCCGGGGTCAACTCCCAAATTGATCAGACGGCTTCCTCGGCGTCGCCATCTCCGCCTTGTTCTGCTTCTTGTTTTCTCTGAGTTGCCTCGGTGTCTCTTTGAATTGCCTCGCTGTTCCGACCAACAGGAGCAATGCGCCACAAAGACCCGCTCCGTCCAGCAACACATCGTCGGATGCCTTAGCAATGGCTGATGATGCCCATAATCCCAGGCCGAACCAGCGCAAAGCATTCCAGGCATGGCCGTGCCGTAGGATGAGTTCTCGACCCATGACTGAGCGGCTTCCTGCGAGCCAATTGAACGCTGCGATCACTACAAAGATGACTGCGTAGCCTGAGAAGCTCTTCGGATGTCGTCATTGGTCGGAGTTATCAAGGGAAGGTTGTATTCTTCATTTCTTGCAGAACGTCATAGGAATGGCGCGCCGGGGTAAAGCTCAAAATTGATCAGACGGCTTCCTCGGCGTCGCCATCTCCGACTTGTTCGGCTTGTTTTTTTAGGTTATGACGGGTCACGAATACTCCGGTCGCTAATAAAAAGCTCGTGAACGCGAGGCGGACAGAAGTGTCCTCTGAAATACCTCTGTTCAATACTGAATCTATGGGATTATTTGGGTTGTAGTAAACCGGAACAGACTTACCTGCTGCCAACCGAGACTCAAGCTCCTGGGCATGAGCTTCCCTGCCTGTGTGTAACCTTCCACTTAAATCGTATCGACTACCTTTAAACTTTTGACCTTCCACCTCGGTACTCGTAGGAGAATTCTCCGTAGAAAATTGTAGTCGTGGTCGTTCCGCCTGAACCTGATCTACCCGTACGCACCTCGCTAGAAAACTCTGCAGATTCGAGACTCCCGCTCGTTTGGCTCCACTGATACGACGCAACCTCCGTTTGGATTCGACTAGCCTTCCATCCGGTAACAACGATTCCGACGATCATTAGAGCGATCCCAATAATTACTCCGTCTTTGGGGGCGACTTTCACTTGTGCCATTTCTTTGCCGAACGTCATAGGAATGGCGCGCCGATGTAAAGCTCAAATTTAATCAGACGGCTTCCTCGGCGTCGCCATCTCCGACTTGTTCTACCATCTTCTCTTCCGACTGACCCTACCAGCCCGAATCCAGGACAAACACGAAAGAATCTAGCCGATCAACCCAAGCCAATGCCCGCGAACGAAGACTCTGCGGAACCCGAGCCAGTGCATACGAACGGAGACTCAGCGAAACCCGAGCCAATGCAAGCGAACGGAGACTCAGCAAAACCCACGCCTGTGCATACGAACGAAGACTCGGCAAAACCCGTGCCACGATTCGGAACTATCTGGACAATGTGCATAGGAAATTTCTTTGTAGAACGTAATAGGAATGGCGCGCCGGGGTCAAGCCCGAATTTGATCAGACGGCTTCCTCGGCGTCGCCATCTCCGACTTGTTATCCTTCTTTTTGTATTCATTGGGTCATTATGTAGGTGATTCGTAATAAGGGAAGCGCACCAGCGAAGGCAACAAACAGGAGGTGAAGTATCGTGAAAACGAATGAAAGAGAAAGTAGTATTGGGAGCATCCACCGCTGGCTCTCATTGCGGCGAACTACAATAAGCCCAGTCAGCGTCACGAACCCAACAGCAGTGCCCACAATAACCGGAGCATTCGTCGTGGTGTAGGTGACTGCTGCCTTCGACAAGACGGGTAGCTCTACCGCCAGCTCGGAAAATAGCCGTGTATGCGCCCGACCTATGTAGATTATTCCGAATCCTACTATGATGTTCGCAATAGACGCTGCGAAGATCGAGATGTAGTCGAGGAAAGGTTTCATTTAGTCTGCTTTTCTTTGGATAACGTCAAAGGAATGGCGCGCCGGTGTCAACTTCCAATTTAATCAGACGGCGCTCTCGGCGTCGCCATCTCCGACTTGTTAGCGAAGCGACACTCCCAGCGCTCCGCATGGCGGCAACGCATACTCGCAACCCGAGCCAATGCCCGATGCCGGAACCCAAGCACCCAACCATAGCCAATGCAACGGAACAATCTGGCGCGAATCGTTCTGACTGACCACCTGCCGAGCCAATGCTACCGCAAGCCGACAGATTCCGCGCCTTCAATTCAATGGTTTATCGCTGCAAACCACCGATGCCGAACCCGAGAACGATCAGGCGAAAATCAATCTCCCTGACATAAGAATCCGCACTCAACTAGGATCTGTATTCCAATCGCTAACGTCATAGGAATGGCGCGCCGGGGTCAAGCCTGAATTTAATCAGACGGCTTCCTCGGCGTCGCCATCTCCGCCTTGTTCTGCTTGTTTTTGATTGCCTTGGAAGAACGCTGCTACGAGTGGCCAATCTTCCGGGTGGTAGTCCGTCTCCCGAAGAAATAGTTCGCGCTTCTTCGGTCGGAGGATCTCGATGCCACTCTCTACTACTGAAATTGCGATATCATCAGAGTCTGATGGGATTGTTGCCGATCCATAAGCCAGTGAACCTGGCCTAATCGATATTGAACTGCCAACTGCCCCAATAATATTGCCGACACCCGCGATCACGACACCGAAAACGCTAAATACACGAATACTGTCGAAAAGAAACGCAAGTGCGGCGATCACAGAGCCGCTAACGACAAGCTTGAGCGATCTACTTCGGAAGCGTGGATGCTGACGAATCTTTATCACATCAAGAGTCTTCATTTCTTTGCAGAACGTCATAGGAATGGCGCGCCGGTGTAAAGCCCGAATTTAATCAGACGGCTTCCTCGGCGTCGCCATCTCCGACTTGTTCTCCCGTCTTATTTCTGTTCGTGTGCGGTTGCCAGGTCTCGGGGATTCTCTTCGCATGAAGCATTATTGTATCGCTCCCAAATGGCGTTCGTCTTTGCTGAATCTGACTCCAGAACATCAAGTGGTTCGGAATCGGGCTGCGATGTTAGCCATGCTAGGAGTTCGTCAATTACCTCAGCGCATTTTACCGCACCGAGCAACTTGAGGTTCTTTGAATGTTCGTGTAATTCATCCAGATCGCCATACATCACCAAGTTGTCGAACCCACTCGCACAGAGTTCGATGTCGGCTTCCTCTACTGCTGCGGCGATGCTCATGTTTTCTTGGAGAACGTTAAAGGAATGGCGCGCCGGAGTGAAGCTCGAATTTAATCAGACGCCTTCCTCGGCGTCGCCATCTCCGCCTTGTTCGCTTTCTTGATTCTTCGTTGGCCTGAGTTCTTCAGGGCTTGGGAGATAGGCCATTGTCTCGCCGAAGCCATAGACCTCTAATCCTGCCAAAGTCTCGCCGTGCGCGAATACGAATGCCCCCAATGGCGGAGATTCCGATCCGTAAATATGATCGGACAATATGGTCATGCCCTTCTTCTTATCGGAATGGAGATCCCCAATCTGGAAGTCAATACTCGCACAGCCGCAGCCGCAAACTCCGGAAACGACTGCTTGGTCAAGCTGATCGAAAAAACGCTCCGCTCCTGATTCACCGTGCTGGAGCATCCATCGAACGAGAACTCGCTCTTGCTCCGAAAGTGGACGCGGAAATATCATCATTTTTCTTTAGCGAACGTCATAGGAATGGCGCGCCGGGGTCAAGCTCCGAATTTCATCAGGAGGCGCTCTCGGCGTCGCCATCTCCGACTTGTTCGCCCGGTTTTGGTTCTGACGGTCTGCCTCCACGGAAAACGTCTCCTTGGAATCCGTCACGCAACCCGGGCCAGTGCCCGGGAACGGTGGAGCGCAAATTCATCTGACTGACCGCTGTGAATGCAGTTGGTTGAGCCGTTGGCCGCGCACAGTCGACCGCATAATGATCTGACGGACGAAAACCCAAGCACGCAAGCCAAGCCGACTCGGAACACATCTCAATTCTTTGGCGAACGTTGGAGTCATCCTACGCCTGACCGTGGGCGCGCTCCGACTTCTGCGGTGATGGTTGAATTGTCATGGCGTGTTGAACTCGCAGCGGGTCAGGCGTTAGGATCGACGTCTTGTTGGGCTTAGATTGTTTTGGTGCTCTTCGAGGCGCGCACCGTCTTGCCTTCGCTCTCAAGAGTCTGCTCACCCTCAGCAATGATCTGCTGGATAAGCTCTTCAAGATTCGTTCCGTGCAGCTTCTTGAAGATGATGTTGATTGCGGTCCCATTGTGAGAGGCCGAATCACATGCAGCCCCGTTATCCCGCAGCTCCAGAACCGACTGGCCGCTAGTAATGCTAAAGTAGCCAGTCCTCCGACCAAGAGTCGCTAGGGTGTAGAGTCCAAAACCGCTATTTGCCCATGGGTTGTCGTCGTCAGGATCTGGCACGCTCCTTGAAATGCCTGGCCGGACAGCCATTTTAAGTGCCTCAATGTCATTGGGGATGCTATAGCGCTCCCCAAGGGATTCCCTGAGTCCCCGTCCGTAATCGACGATGCCGACGAGCACGCGACCATCTCTATACCGCTGCCCCCCCAAAATACATTCGGTGCATCCGGAATGCTCGAAGACGTTCCGAACCAATTCACGAATACAATAGCTGACCGGACGGACAACGGTGAGCTTGTTCGACTGAGTGAGCAGCTTCGCGAACTCTTCAGCCTTCTTCTGAATGGCTTTGTGAATCGAATCCCCACCAAAGATTTCGTCAATGAATAGGGTGTCGTGATCAAGCACTGTGAGAGGCAAATAAGTGGCCCCTCCTGCTGCCCCGCCTGGGGGCTTCCCAATGTCGAACCCAAGAAGTTTAAAGAACCCAATATGGGCCAAATATGAATGGCTCGGCTTGGAAAAATCGTATCCAAGGAGGCTGAAGGCCAGTTCTGCGTGTTTGCGTAATCTTCTGACCTGGGAAGCAATAATCAGCGATCCAAAAGGGAACGCCCATCGAACCGTCGAAACATCTAGGACGACCTCCGTTGCTTCGCCACAGTTGTTTAGCTCGCTGCAGAATTTGAGCGACCGCTTCTCGTCAAGGCTGGGCGGCAGTTGAAGTGTGGTGCTCATTCTTTTAGCCCAACGTCATAGGAATGGCGCGCCGGTGTCAACTCCCGATTTAATCAGACGGCTTCCTCGGCGTCGCCATCTCCGACTTGTTCGGCTTATTTGTGATCATCCTTGAGGTTACGCTCAATCTGATCACTTAGTTTTTCGAGTTCAATCAATGCGGCTTCGATGGCTTCCAAGCCTTCATCCTTCTTGTCTCGATCAACTACCAAATCGATGTAATTCTTCCCGTCCGATAGATTGATTGTCCAATGAGTGTATCGCTCTTTCAGGCTCTTCTCCAGAGCTCTCCAAAGGTGCACTGCATAATGTCCAATTACTCCGGCCGCCGCTGACTTTGCTGCGAAGACGATTATCTCTACGCAACAGTCACTAATTGGTACTGGAGTCCGCTTCGGAGCGATATCAATGTTGATTCCTTCAGACCTAGCCTCGTGGAAAAGTTCTTCGTATGCTGCGGCATCAGCTGTCGCGGCATCATCAGGTGGGAGGATAATAAATCTAGTCATCGTGATAGTTTCTTCAGTTATCTTGCCGAACGTCATAGGAATGGCGCGCCGGTGTCAACTCCCAATTTAATCAGACGGCTTCCTCGGCGTCGCCATCTCCGCCTTGTTCTGCTTCTTCATGTTGTTGGAAGTATTGAGCAAGAGTCGTCTATCCGCCACAGACGATGAGGAGGTATTAAGACGTTGTCTCGCTCTTCTTCTTGAGATGTGCGTAGATTGTATCGAAACCATCTCGAAGACAAATCATCTCATCAGGATCAGAAGTCTGGAAGAATATGTCCTTACTACCGTTTATGGGGACTGTTAAGCTTACAGTTCGGACTGTAACGGAATTCTTTGATACGACTGATTCGGCCAGAGTCGGCACTCCAACATCTTCAAGGTTTATCTCTAGGTTTAGGATCTTCATAGGACTCTAGCGTTGTAGCTATAAATGTGGACGATTGCAACGAGTATTCTCTGCAGAACAGTGGTAATAGTTGCACCGATTGGCGATATGCGGGTCGGTGATTTCGGTGGGGAGGATGGGGAAACGGCGGGAGGATGTCAACCGGGGTTTCGGGTTGCGGCGATGTCGTTTGGTTTCCCTGACAACCAGGATACATGGAGTACCAAGACTGCGGAAAGAAACCGATATGCAGGCCTCTTATCGTCCGGCATATCACTCTTTCAACGTTTCCCAAACTTCACGAAAAGTTTAAGACTTATTAACAAAGACGGAGCGGGGCGAAGCGTAAGCTCTTGACAGTGAGGAACGAAACCAACGACTCCCGCGCCGCCGCAGGAAGTATGGAAAAACCGTGCGAACTTTTCACCCCCCATCCCGGCCTTTCCCAACCAGGACTGACTTGTTTCTTGATACTTGCCCTCGGCGTGACCAGCCAACGGACCGTATCGCCTGTCTGACTTTCCCGGCACCCTGACGATGACACCGAGGACTTTTCTGTCTACAGACGTGGCAATGCCGCTTTCAGCGTGATCCCGGGTCGGGTGGGCCTACCAATCGCCTGGCGGGTGCTTCCCAAGCGAACCGGACGCGGCGATTCCGCTCATGATCACAGAGGGTCGCGGTGTTGGAGGACGTCCCCCACTATCGTCCCCGCAAAGACGATCCGGGTGTTGCCAATGGAGCGCGAGTTCATCGGCAAAGGCTGGCTCAGGTGGCTCCGACCCGTGGATCCGGACCATATGATGCGTTGGAAGAAAAACGCGGTGATCGGCGGACGCCCAGCATCGTGGATGCGCTGGCGTAACGGTTGGAAAAAGTGGAGCGGGGAACTCCACGAGGTGTTCTGGCAGGAGGTTCACTTGGTAGCGAAACAGATCGGAAAGGCCGGACCCACCATGTGGCGGTCTTCAGCAATGTTTGTTTTCAGGGAGCGGGGCGCTCGATCTCTACCGCCCGCGCTGGGTGATCGGGATACTTTTCAGCCACCTGAAGAAACGTGGCTACCGATTCGAGGACACTCGTATGACCAGGAAGGATAGGATCGCCCGTTTGACATGTGTTACGACTGTGGCGTTCGAAGATCGCCATTCGATTACTCTTCAAGAAACCGCGTTGACGCACCCGGGAATCCGCACCAAGCTGCCGCCGCAAACATTCGCAACCCCTATCCAACCATGACCTTTATCAGACGATTTCTCGGCATAGCACTTGCCGCAACGCTCATCACCACGGCCACCGCGCAGGACGCGAAAATCAAGATCGCCACCGTGGACATGCAGGAGCTTTTCAAGCAATACTACCGCACCAACGAGGCACAGAAGCAGATCAACGTCGAACGCGCCCGCATCCAGAAGGACAACAACGAGCGCCTCGCCCGCATCCGCGAGCTGGAGACCAACCTCGGCAACCTCAAGAAACAGATCGAGGATCCGTCCATCAACGACTCCAAGAAACAAGCGCTTTTCAAGGACTGGCAGATGCAGCAACAGGAAGGCATCGCCCTCGACCGTGAGCGCCGCGAGTTCCTCCAACGTCGCAACCAGGCACTCAACGAGAAAATGGTCCAGCGCATGAAAGGCATCCTCGAGGAAATCCGCAAACTCGTCGAAGAGCAGGCCAAGACCGATGACTATGATTATGTCTTCGACAAATCCGGTCTCAGCACCTCGCAGGTTCCGTTCCTACTATATACCAAGGACGCCACGGACATCACCTCCGGCCTTCTCAAAGACCTCAACAAGGACGCTCCCGCCGAATCCGCTCCAGCCGAAGACGAGGCAGCTTCCGACGAAGAAGCTCCCGCAGCTCCGACCGAGTAACCCCTTGCAACTTCCAGCTTTGGCAATCCGCCTAAGTCTCTCGGAACTCGCCGGCCGCACCGATGGTAAAATCATCTGCGGCGAGGCGGGTTCTCTGTTTTCCGGCATGGCATCGCTTGATGCCGCAGGCCCGGAAGATATAAGCTTTCTCGGGAACGAGAAATATATCCACGACTTCCACTCCACCAAAGCCGGCGCCGTCATCGTGCCCGAGGGTTACGATTTCAAAACCGACGGACCGGCGCTCATCGCCGTCCCGAATCCCACCCTCGCGTTTTCGGAAGTAGTCGCCCACTTCGCCGCAGTCGCGGAAAATTTCCATCCCGGCATCCATCCTTCTGCGGTGGTCAGCCCGGAGGCGGATCTCGATCCCGCCAAAGTCCGTGCCCAGAGCGGAGCCGTCGTCATGGAAGGCTCCCGCATCGGTGACGGCACGGAGATCTCTCCCAACGCGGTCATTCACGAAACGTCACGGTTGGCAAAGACTGCCGGATCGGCGCGAATGTATCCATCCGCGAGGGCTGCGTACTCGGGGACCGTGTCATCATCCATCCCGGTGCCGTTATCGGCGCGGACGGTTACGGCTATCAGTTTGTCGACGGCCGACATCTGAAAATTCCCCAGGTCGGCATTGTGGATATCGGTGATGATGTCGAAATCGGTGCGAACACCACCATCGACCGCGCCCGCTTCGGAAAAACCGTGCGTCGGAGAAGGCACCAAGATCGATAACCTCGTGCAGATCGGTCACAACTGCATTATCGGAAAACACTGTCTCATCGTCTCCCAGTCCGGGATAGCCGGCAGCACGAAAGTCGGCGACTATGTAACCATCGCCGCCCAGGTGGGCATCGTAGGCCATATCGCCATCGGCGACAAAGCTACCCTCACCGCCCGCACAGGAGTCACCACCAGTCTCGAAGGCGGCATCATCTACTCAGGCAAACCCGCTTTGCCTATGAAGGAGGACATCAAAATCCAAGCCCACGTCCGCCGGCTGCCAAAACTCCTCGACCGCATCAAAGCGCTGGAGAAACAAGCAAAGGCGTAGGCTACGCAAGCTTCCTTGTCGGGATTCCGAATTGAAAGTTTCAAAATTCCAAAAGCAGTATGTTTGATTTCACCTGGTTCTCCCAGCCCGATGCATGGGCCGCCCTCCTGACCCTGACCCTGCTGGAGATCGTCCTCGGGATTGATAACATCGTTTTCATCTCCATCCTCGTGGATCGACTCCCCGAGGAGCAACGCAAGCGCGGTCGCATCATCGGGCTCGGCCTCGCAATGATCACACGGCTGTGCCTGCTGGCCACCATCTCCTGGATGATGGGCCTTACAAGCCACCTGTTTTCCATCCCGGTCCATCCGATTTTCTGGAAAATGATCCCCTACGCCGCCGAGCACGGAGGCACGCTGGGGATCAGTGGAAAGGGACTCATCCTGCTAGCCGGAGGATTCTTCCTGATCTGGAAGGCGACCAAGGAGATCCACCACAAGATCGAAGGAGATGAGGAAGCACACACCTCCATCAAAGCCGCCACCTTCGGGGCGATCATGGCCCAGATCGCCATCATCGATGTGGTCTTCTCCATTGGATTCCGTCATCACCGCAGCAGGCATGGCGGACCACCTCTCCGTCATGATGCTGGCCGTGGTCATCTCCATCGCCGTCATGATGATCGCCGCCGGCACCATCGGGGATTTCGTTTCCAAGCATCCCTCCATCAAGATGCTGGCACTATCGTTTCTCATCCTGATCGGCACCGCGCTCATCGCCGAGGGACTCCACTTCGAGATCCCCAAAGGCTATATCTACTTCGCCATGGTCTTCTCACTCGGCGTCGAACTCCTCAATCTCAAGATCCGCTCGAAAACCGAGAAGCCCGCCCATCCTCTCGCGGAGAACATCGACGTCTCGGATTCTTGAGATCCGTCGGCTCGAACGGACCCCGCGAGTGCGGTCGGAACGAGGACGTTCCTTGTTGAACTCATCACCTTACCACTTTCCAGATCGGCACATCCAGTTTGAGTAAATCGATCCCCTCGCCCATCATCCGCAGAGCCTCGGCGCGATGGGAACCGGCGACTCGCAGATACAGGGACGCCTCGCCCACGGGAACCCACCCGAGACGATGCACCATCACGACGGATTCACATCCGTGAATCCTGGCAAGGTCCTTGAAATGACGTTCCATCACTTTTCCCGCCATCGGCTCGTATGCCTCGTAGTGCAATCCTTCGAGCAGCTTCTCGCCCTCCCTTTCACGTACGATTCCCCAGAATTCCAGCACCGCCCCGATCTCCCGAGATTGAGTTTCGTATTCCGGAGCGAAAATTCTCCCATGCGTGAATTCGATTCGAATCTTCATTCTTCTGTCTGAGTTTCAACCTCCCGAAACAGGGGGGATCAAGGCGATCTCCCTCCCCTTGCCCACTGGAGAATCCCAATCCGCGAACTCGCAATCCACCGCCACCCGCAGGCCTTCCAGCGACACGCCCGGAGCAATTTCCCGCAAGATCTCTCTCGGAGTTTCCGTGTCACCCACGTCCACGATCTTTTCGGAAAAACCGAAGTCGCCGCGTGCCTGGGCGAATGCCAGGACCGTGCGTTTCATCCGCGCACCATCCTTTCCTCCGCGATCTCCCGCCCTTCGAGAAATCCTGCGATGCTGTCCACCGTCGTCTCGGCGATCGCGCTGAGAGCCTCCTCCGTAAGAAACGCCTGGTGGGATGTGACGAGCACATTGGGAAAGGTCAGCAAACGGGATAACACATCATCTTGAAGCGCCGACCCCGAATGGTCCTCGAAAAACACACCCTCTTCCTCCTCATAGACATCGAGCGCCACACCGCCGAGCTGCCCGGACTTCAAAGCGGAGATCACCGCCATACTGTCCACCAGTTTTCCACGGCTCGTATTGAGCAGATACGCGCCACGCTTCATTTTGGAAATCGCCTCCGAATCGAGCACGTGAAACGTCTCTTTGGTCAGAGGCATATGCAGGCTCACCACATCGCAGCTTCCCAACAACTCGTCCGACCCCACGTATTCGATCCCTTTCTCCTGCGCCCAATCTTCCTGGGGAAACGGATCGTAGGCCACCACCTCGCATCCGAAACCTCGGAAAATCCCGGCAGTGATTCTGCCGATTTTGCCCGTCCCCATGATACCTACGCGTCTTCCGTGGAGATCAAAACCGACCAGCCCGCCGAGGGAGAAATTGAGCTCCCGCACCCGGTTGTAGGCGCGGTGGATCTTTCGGTTGAGCGTGAGTAAAAGAGCGAGCGTGTGCTCTGCCACCGCGTAGGGAGAATATGCCGGGACCCGCACCACGGTCATTCCCAGTTCCGCGGCCACATCCAGATCCACGTTGTTGAATCCCGCGCAGCGCAGCGCGACCAGCTTCACCCCCTTGCTGGAAATCGCCTCCAGACACGCCTTGTCCAGCTTGTCATTCACGAACACACACACCACCTCGCAGCCGTCTGCGGAGGCCGCGCTCTCCCTGGAAAGCCGAAAATCCATATGCCGCAGCCCGAAGCCACGCCCTTCCATCGCCGCTCCGAAAAAATCCCGGTCATACGGCTTCGTATCGTAAAAAGCTACTATCGGTTGTTCCTCCGCGCTCATGCCCGGACGCTAGCACGACCCCGCCATCCCTCCTACCCCGAATTGCGCATGGCGGCGATCTTCGGCCGCCACCCGCATGGAGGGAATTCCACAAACATTTGCAAGATCCCGCCTCGCCGTGTCACCCTTTTCCGGTGATCCCACTCGACCTTGCGCGCCAGATTGTTTCCCAAAACATCACCCCGCTCTCTTCTCACCGCATCTCTCTGGATTCGGCGTTGGGCCGAGTGCTCGCCACTGCCGCGACCGCCGATGCCGAATACCCGTCAGCGGATCGCTCCATGATGGACGGCTATGTGATCCGGGCGGACTCGGCCCCGGTACGTTTCGCATCAGCGGAGCGATCGCAGCAGGAGAAACTCCCACCAACCGCCTCGACCCTGGCGAAGCTATGGGAATTTCCACCGGAGCGGTCCTCCCGGAGAATGGCGGACGGGTGGTGATGAGGGAAGATTGCAGCCTGGAAGGCGAGTCCGTTTCCATCCCGTCATTCTCCGATTCACCGTATATCCGTCCCCGCGCGTCCGAGGCGGGAAAGGGCGACGAAGTCCTCTCGTGCGGCACCCGGATCGGTCCTGCTGAAATGGCGATTCTCGCTCAGATCGGACAGACATCCCCCGAGGTCAGGGCTATCCCCGAGGTCCTGCACCTCGCTACCGGCAGCGAATTGGTAGCTCCGTCGGAAACTCCCGGACCAGGTGGCATCCGCGATACGAATTCCTCCCTGCTACGGGGTCTGCTCGCACCATTCGGCATCACCCCGTCATCCCACCGCGTGCCCGATGATCCGGCTCTGCTGGCGGAGCACGCCGCCTCTCCCTGTGATCTACTTCTCGTATCCGGAGGCGCCAGCGTCGGCGATCACGATCACGGAGCCGCCGTTCTCCGGAAAATCGGTTTCACGATACATTTTGAAAAAATCAATCTACGCCCAGGCAAACCCCTCACCTTCGCGACCCGGGGACGCCAGGCAGCCTTCGTGATTCCGGGAAATCCTGTTTCCCACTTCGTATGTTTCCACACCGTTATCCGTTTGGCGGTTGAGCTGCTTGCCGGCATACGCCCCGCATGGGATTTCCTCGACGTGGAGATTTCCGAGCCGACACTTCTTCGCTCGAATCCTCGCGAAACCTTCTGGCCTGCCGATGTCCGGGTGGAGGACGGCCGACTCACCGCCACGCCGAAACGATGGTCCACCTCCGGAGATACTTTTTCCCTGGCTTCCACGAACGCCCTGATCCGAGTGAACGAAGGGTCACCGCGGACCTTGTTGCTCGACCTCCCGTTTCCTTCCGCCTAGCTTCCCGCCAACACGAAATGAGCGATTTCTCCCACCTGGATTCCGAAGGAACAGCCCGCATGGTCGATGTCGGCGCGAAGCCGACGCAACGTCGTACCGCCACCGCCGCGGGCTTCATCGCCTGCGCTCCATCCACCGTCGCCGCCCTGCGTGACAAGACCATACCCAAGGGAGATGTGCTCACCGTCGCCCGCATCGCCGCCATCCAGGCCGCGAAAATCACCGACAAGCTCATCCCGCTTTGCCACAGCCTTCCACTCGACAGGGTGGATGTGGATTTTGAAATTTCCGATACCGGGATCGCGATCCGCGCCACCGCCTCCACCTCGGCGAAAACCGGAGTGGAAATGGAAGCTCTCACCGCAGTCTCCCTCGCCGCTCTCACCATCTACGACATGTGCAAGGCCGTCGATAAATCCATGGTGATCCGGGAAATCGAACTCGTGGAGAAAACGAAATCATGAAAGTCGCGCGACTCACACTCAGCGACCGCGCCAGCGCCGGCACCTACGAAGATCTCAGTGGACCGGAGATCGAGCGCGTGCTCTCGGAAGCCGGATTTCATGTCAGCGAATGGATTCGCCATGTCATGCCGGACGACCAGGCGGAAATCGAGGCCTTACTACGCACTCTCTGCGATGGAGAATCGCCCGAGCTTATTCTCACCACCGGCGGCACCGGCCCATCCGCCCGCGACAACACCCCGGAAGCCACGAAGGCGGTGCTCGTCCGGCGAGCTTCCCCGGCTTCGGCGAAGCGATGCGGATGCGGAGCTTCGAAAAAGTCCCCACCGCCATCCTTTCCCGTTCTACCGCCGGGACTCGCGCACGCACTCTCATCGTAAATCTCCCGGGAAATCCCAAAGCCATCGCCGAGTGCCTGCCCATGCTCATCCCCGCCATGCACGAGGCGATCCGTCACCTCAGGGAGTGATTTTTCTCCGATGAAACACAAGGAGAGGCGGATGGTATCCGCCTTTCTTTCTTCCAACTCGCGGATACTATCCGCGACTCCTTGTGTGAGATCCTCAGTTGTTTAGCTTCGCCAGGAAAACACCGTCTTTCCGGATCAGTTTCCCATCGAAATAAATTTCCCCCCCGCCATAGTCCGGGCGCTGGCCAGCCAGTTTGGAGTGCGGACGGCTTGCCTCCGCTTTGGGGCTGGAGGGGCTTGCCCTTCTGCGGGGCGGAGCGACAGGCCGGGAACGGAGCGCACCGGATCGACCCCGTGAGGCAAGCCCCACTATCGAAAGCGGAGGCAAGCCGTCCGCACTCCATATTTTTCTCAACTCCTTCCAACTCGCGGACACCATCCGCGACTCCTTGTGTGAGATCCTCAGCGGTCAGCTTCGCAACGAACACGCCGTCCTTCCGGATCAGTTTCCCATCGAAATAAATTTCCCCCCCGCCATAGTCCGGGCGCTGGCCAGCCAGTTTGGAGTGCGGATGGCTTGCCTCCGCTTTGGGGCTGGAGGGCTTGCCCTCTGCGGGGCGGAGCGACAGGCCGGGAACGGAGCGCACCGGGTCGACCCCGTGAGGCAAGCCTCACTATCGAAAGCGGAGGCAAGCCGTCCGCACTCCAATTTCTTCTCAACTCCTTCCAACTCGCGGACACCATCCGCGACTCCTTGTGTGAGATCCTCAGCCGTTCAGCTTCGCCAGGAACACGCCGTCCTTCCGGATCAGTCTCCCATCGAAATAAATTTCCCCGCCTCCGTAGTCCTGGCGCTGGCCAGCCAGTTTGGAGTGCGGACGGCTTGCCTCCGCTTCGGGGCTGGAGGGCTTGCCCTCTGCGGGGCGGAGCGACAGGCCGGGAACGGAGCGCACCGGGTCGACCCCGTGAGGCAAGCCTCACTATCGAAAGCGGAGGCAAGCCGTCCGCACTCCATATTCTTCTCAACTCCTTCCAACTCGCGGATACTATCCGCGACTCCTTGTGTGAGATCCTCAGCCGTTTAGCTTCGCCAGGAACACGCCGTCCTTCCGGATCAGTCTCCCATCGAAATAAATTTCCCCGCCTCCGTAATCCGGACGCTGGCCAGCCAGTTTGGAGTGCGGACGGCTTGCCTCCGCTTTGGGGCTGGAGGGCTTGCCCTCTGCGGGGCGGAGCGACAGGCCGGGAACGGAGCGCACCGGGTCGACCCCGTGAGGCAAGCCTCACTATCGAAAGCGGAGGCAAGCCGTCCGCACTCCATATTTTTCTCAACTCCTTCCAACTCGCGGATACCATCCGCGACTCCTTGTGTGAGATCCTCAGCCGTTTAGCTTCGCCAGGCTTTTCGGCAGGAAAACACCGTCCTTCCGGATCAGTCTCCCATCGAAATAAATTTCCCTGCCGCCATAGTCCGGGCGCTGGCCAGCCAGTTTGGAGTGCGGATGGCTTGCCTCCGCTTTGGGGCTGGGGGGCTTGCCCTCTGCGGGGCGGAGCGACAGGCCGGGAACGGAGCGCACCGGGTCGACCCCGTGAGGCAAGCCTCACTATCGAAAGCGGAGGCAAGCCGTCCGCACTCCATATTTTTCTCAACTCCTTCCAACTCGCGGATACCATCCGCGACTCCTTGTGTGAGATCCTCAGCCGTTTAGCTTCGCCAGGCTTTTCGGCAGGAAAACACCGTCCTTCCGGATCAGTCTCCCATCGAAATAAATTTCTCCCCCGCCATAGTCCGGGCGCTGGATATTCACCATGTCCCAGTGGATCTGGGATTGGTTCCCGTTGTCCGCGATCTCGTAAGCCTGCCCCGGTGTGAAGTGGAAGGAACCGGCGATCTTCTCATCGAAAAGGATATCCCGCATCGGCTCGCGGATGATGGGATGGAAGCCCAGCGCGAACTCACCGATGTAGCGGCCACCCTCGTCCGTATCCAGGATGCGGTTCAGTTCCGCGGTCCGGTTTCCGGCCTCCGCTTTGGTGATCTTCCCCTTCGCGAACTCCAAACGGATCGAATCGAAGGCGATGCCTTGATAAATCGTCGGCGCGTTGTGGCTCACATGGCCCTCGACCGAGTCTTTGACGGGAGCGGTGAAGACCTCGCCATCGGGGATGTTGAAATTCCCACCGCAGACAACGGCCGGAATGTCTTTGATGGAGAAACGCAGGTCCGTCCCGGGTCCGGTGATATGGACCTGATCGGTTTTTTCCATCAATCGCTTCAGCGCGTTCATGGCCGGAACCAGGGCCTTGTAATCGAGCAGGCACACATCGAAATAGAAATTCTCGAAAGCTTCGGTACTCATGGATGCCTGCTGCG
Organism: uncultured Verrucomicrobiae bacterium; assembly: GCA_963729485.1. Lineage (GTDB taxonomy): Bacteria > Verrucomicrobiota > Verrucomicrobiia > Verrucomicrobiales > Akkermansiaceae > Luteolibacter. The sequence goes on along the minus strand of CAVSNV010000007.1, from coordinate 567,330 downwards.
CCATCGAGGCCGTAGGCCAGCGCAACACACACCATTTCGTCCGCCGCACGCGGTGATCGATCACCGGACGCAGATGCTTCATCGCCATCTGCATCGCGTCCTGCGGCACGTCCGAAGTTTCGGAGATATTGTGACTGCCGCGCAACGCGATGTAGGCATCCATATCCTTCATCTCGTCGAGCAACAGCTTGGCCATCGTCTCATACTGCCCGTCCTCCGCACCTTGCAGCATTTCCTTGGAAATCCGCGCCTGATGGATGCGAACGAAAGGCAGCGCTTTCTTCCGCCTGACCTCGCGGATCAAAGCGATCCCGATCGCTTCCGGCACATCGTAGAGATCCAAAAGGATCTTCTCACCCTTTTTCAAATCGGTGGAGTATCCGATGAGCTGCTTCGCGAGGGCGTCGATCCGTGGGTCGTGCATGGGAATTTGAAGGCTAGTCTTTTCCGTAGGAATCCTCGACCCGCTGAGCCACGTCACGATAGCCGTAATCGACCTCGTAGATCTGCTTGAAGCTGTCGAGAGCCTCGGACATGTCTCCCATTTCACGGTGGATCAGGCCCTTCTCATACAGCACTTCCTTCTTCGTCCCGTCCATCGCATGGAGATCGGCGAGCGCATCGGAAAGCTGCTTGATGGCAAGGTCATACATGTTTTTCGCCCGGAAAGTCCGACCGAGAAGCAATAGCACCTTGGTGCGGATGTGCGGATTCCGTGTTGCCTGCTGGAGATGCGGGATGGCGGCGGTGTAATCGCCGCTGCGGTAGAGCGCGTTGCCGAGCTCGAAGCGGAGTTGCGGATCGGTGGGATTCTGGTCCACGCGCTTTTTCGCTTCCGCCACCTGTTCGGCGAGACGCTCGCCGCGGCGGGCTTCGAGTTGGGATTTCAGCTCCTCGTTGTCAGGATCGGCAGCCACGCCTTCTTCCAGCGCCTTCATCTCCGCTTCGAGAGCCTCTGTCATGCATCGCGGATGCTTTTGTCTCCAACGCCACGTCACCGTTGCTCAGGGAGTGTGCCCACTGGTAGAAAGTGAAGGAGTTCGCCCAGTCTTCAAGCTGCTCGTAGATACCTGCGAGTTCCTTGGAGGCGAGCAGGTTGTTCGGATCGGCGTTGTATTTCTCGATCATCTTGTCCCGGCGGGCTTCGAGCTGGTCGCGGGTGAGACCGGTGCGCCCGGCTTTCTCCATTTCCGCGTTCGCTTCGGCATCGCGCATGAGATCTTTCATGCTGGAGTTCTCATCCCAGCGCGCCTTCTGCATGGAGGCGCGGGCGGAGGCATCCTTCGCGCCTTTGATCGCGGCGGAATCCGTCGGAGCCTGCTTGATGATGTCGTTGTAAACCTCGGATGCCTTTGTCGCCATTTCCCGGGAGAGGTAATGCTCTGCGAGTTTGTGGAGCAGTTTCGTATTCTCAGGACTGTGCTTGCGGATGGTTTCCAAGGCGAAGGCCGCCGTGTCAGGAAGCTCAAGCCTCATCGCGGTATCGAACAAAAGGTCGTTCGCCTGGTCACTAAGAGGGTCTTTTTCCAGTTCCTTTTCGATCAAAGGCAAGGTCCCGGCAGGATCCTTCTTCGCCTGACCGGAAAGTTTCATCACTCCCATGCCGCCGCCGGACATACCGAAGAGACCTTTCTTCTTCGCGCCACCACCGTGGATCTGAATCGCGCATTTCCGGAGAATCTTGCGTCCTTCCAAAAAGCCCGGAGCATCTTTGAGGACGGCTTGCAGGAGGCTGACCGCATAGTCCAGGTTGTTCATTTGCACCGCGCTCAATGCTTTGAGCCAGAGCGGCTTGATGTTGGCTGGTAGTTCGTTTTCTGTAATTTCTGCCATGGTCGGGTTGTTTTTCGAAATTTTTATGGGAAGGCACCGGTAGCGAGGCACCGTCTCCGTCTGCTCAAATTGGCGGCTGATTCGTCACTTGGCAAGCACCCGCTTGCCATCCGTGGGGTTCATTTTTCCAAGCCCTCCGCGCGCTTGATCAGGGAGCGTGCCGCATCCTGGTTCCTGCCCTCGCTGATCCAGATTCCGGCAAGGGCGCGGAGGGCGGCGGCCGTCTCCTTTTTCGCGGTTTTCGGGAAGCCGCGGATCGCGGTTCTCAAGCGTTCCTCGGCGGCTTTCGTATCTCCCTGGCGTATCAGTTCGTTGGCGGATTCCAGTTGAAACTCGGGTCCCATCTCACCCGCTTCCTCCGCGAGCATCAGCTCCGCCTCACGGAACAGCCTTGCCGCGGAACCCTTTGCATCCGGATCTTTCGAGGCCGCCATCGCAAGCTTCATCCGTAGCCGTGAATCGTCCTCGTAGGAGAAAACCGCTTTCTCAAGCAGCAATCTCGCATCCCGGAATTTTGCGTCAGCCATCAGCTCCTCCGCCAGTTCCAGGAAATCATCCGGGCTGCCACCTTTCAGTTTCAATGCCTCCGCCGCGTGGCCCCGGGCCTTTTCCAAATCTCCCTGGATGCGGAATTGCTTCGCGAGAGATTCGTGGGCGAGCGCTTTTCCCGGATGCACCGCCAGCACATCCTCCAGTTCCTTCACTCCCTCCGCGTTTCGCCCGCCGGAAAGCAGCAGAATCCCGAGGCGTATCCTCATATCCAGAGAACCCGGAGCGGCAGCAGTGTGCGTCTGAAGGATCTCGATCGCCTCGCCTAGCCGCCCGGTCTGACGGAAATGATCTCCCGCCGTCCTGGCGATCTCCGCACGTTCCGGATGTTTCGAGACCGCCTCCCGGAATTTTTCATCAATCCGCCGCCCCGCTTCCCCGTCCCGGCTATCGTAGAGGCTTTTTGTCGTGGAGACATAGTACGCGAGCCCTTCGGGGCTCTCCGTATCAAGCGTCTCAAGAACTTTTCGCGCACGTTCGTCATGTCCCTCCTCCCGGTGGAAAACGATGGTTCGCTCCACCGCGTCGTAGCTTCCCGGAGCGAGCCCTAGAGCCTTTCCATACGCCTCCTGTCGCATCTGATCCGCCATCGCGTCACCTCGTCCCACATCGCCCAGAAAATTTCCGTATTCGATCCAGACACCCGCCGACTCCGATCTCGCGCCAAGGATCCCCTGCCACGCTGCCACCGCCGCAACCCGGTCGCCGCCCTGCATTCTCAATCCCGCGATCCGTCGTACCAAAGGCAAGGCGTCGGGATCTTCGGCGTACGCTTTTTCGAAAAACTTCCCTGCTTTATCGCTGTCTCCCCGGCTCTGCTCCAGCACTCCATAGGAAAAATCGAGCAAACTCCCCGCGTCCGAGGGAAGAGCGCCCATCGCACCGATCGCCAGCCAGCAAGTCCATCGCATGCCTCTCTCCTACACACGACAGGCGGTTGTGAAAAGCCTTCAGATGGCATCGGCCGTTTTACCCGATATCCCCCCTTTCTCACGCCTTGTCCCACGGCCCGGTGATCGCCAGCGTGAGGCCGTGGCCCTGCATGTTTACGAACAGCCATTTCCCATCCGGGGAAAAGCAGCAACCGGCGAACTCGGATTTGTCCTTCGCGTTGGCGGCGATGGAGAAAATCTTTCCCTCGGGAGTGACGCACTGCACGTGGACTTTCTCGGCGAACGAATTGTCGATCACGTCCTCGCAAACGACGACTCCGCCCCATGGCGCGGGGCAGAGATTGTCGCCATTGGTGAGAATATCGTCTTTTTCCGACTGGAGAAACAGATCGAGCGTATCGGCTTTTTCAGCGTTTCCGGACGGGCGGAGTCGGTAGAGCTGGCCGTGGCGCGACGGGCCACCATCCGTGCAGCAGATGAAAATGCCATCCGGCGTGTGATGGATGCCTTCCCCCCGAGCGAAGACCGCGGCACCCGCCGCGTGGCCACGGATACGGAGATCGTCCTCAGGCGATTCCGTTTCCTCCAGATCGATCCAGGTGGCTTCCAACTCCTCCCGCTCTGTCGGCCATTTCGCCGCCGGATCGTAGTTCCGCAAGTCCGCCTTCGGCTTGCCGGAGATCGCAAGTGCCTGGAGTTTCCCTTCAGTGAAATCGTTTTTCCGGGTCGGGATAAAACGGTAGAGCAGCCCGTCATTTCTATCTTCCGTGAGGTAAAGTATCCCGGTCGCGGGATCGAGCGCCACCGCCTCATGGCGGAAGCGTCCGAGAGCTTTCAAAGCCACCGCTTTCTGAAGACCGGGTGTCGCGGTGGCTTTGACTTCGAAGCACCAGCCGTGTTTTCGACCGCGCGGGGTGGTCATTTCCGCAGGCTCCTCGCAGGTGATCCAGGAACCCCACGGCATCGCGCCACCCGCACAGTTCCGGTCGGTCCCGGTGAGCGAGAGAAATTGAAGCTCTGTTTCGCCCGTCACGGAATCGACCACCAGATTCGTGGTTCCGCCGAGATGCGGATTCTTCCCCTTTTTCCCGGGATCATGACTCAATGAAGAATCCAGATCCTCCGGGAACCGCGTGTTGTTCCCGAACGGTCCCGCGCCGGTCATCGATGGCGAGAGCTCATGATTGCATACCAGCACGATTTTCCCATCCGGGCCGGGAAAAGCGGCCATTCCGTCGGGCTTGCCAGGGACTTTCAAACCATCCGCCATGGTATCGCCCATGCGTGAAATGATTTTATAGGAAAAGCCTGCGGGCAAATCGAGGATTCCGGAGGGATCCTTCAGCAGCGGCCCGAACGGCTGTATCGTCCGGGAGACGGATGCCGCCCCGGAATATCGTTGGAGCCCGATGAAAGCAAGGGCGGTCGTGCCGAGAAAGCGTCTGCGTGTCGTCATATTCCGATTACCTTACCCATCGAAAGGAAGTTGGCAAATCAAGGAATCAGACGATGCCCTGCCGGAGTGCCTTTGAAACGGCCTCGGTCTGGGACCGCACATGCAACTTCCGATACACCGAGCGCAGATGCATATCCACCGTGTGCTGGGAAATGGACAGCTGGTCGGCGATTTCCTTTTTGGTGAATCCCTTCACCAGGAAATTCAAGACCTCCTCCTCGCGTGCGGTCAACGGCTCGAGTTGCTCGACCGGGCCGTGCTTGGAAAATCCGTTGAGAATCATCGTCGCGATGGCACTGCTGAGAGCGGCCGCGCCGTGGATCACATCGTGGATCCCGGTGAGAATTTCATCGGGATCCGCGGTCTTCAGGAGGTAACCGGATGCGCCGTTGCAGATTGCCCGGTAGACCCGCTCGCGATCGTCGAAGGCGGAGAGGATGAGAACTTTCAGATCCGGAAGCGCTTTCCTCACATGGACCAGCACCTCCAGGCCGTCCATACGTGGAAGCCCGAGATCGAGCAGCAGGATATCCGGGTATTCCGAAGTGAAACGGAGTTTTTCGAAAAACTCATCGGGTGACGAGAAATGCTCCGGGCAGGTGAGATCGTCCTCACCTTCGATCAGACGGCGGATCTGTTTCGCGAAAACCTGGTGGTCCTCAAGTATCCAGATGACAGACTTCTTTTTAACTTCGCTCATTTCAACGTGGGGGCTGCGATCAGCAGGGATCGGCGCACAGTCAACAGCACTTTGGTACCTTTGTCGCGCTCCGATTTCATCTCCAGATTCCCCTCCAGAACCCGCGCCCTTTCATCAAGCTTGCGGACGATGCGCGGTACCTGCGTACCACCTCGGTCCTCCATCGGCAGGCCCTGACCGTTATCGATCACCTCCAGTGCCAGCTTGTCACCCTGATCCCAGAGCCGGATCGAAACTTTCGTGGCTTTCGAGTGCTTCAGAATGTTGTGCACCGCTTCCTTGTAGAAAAGGAACAGGTGTCGCTTCGCATCCAGCGAGAGCTTGGCGGCGCTTTTCGAAGACTCGCACTCGATTGAATAATCGATTTCCCGAAGCAGGCGACCCGCCGTCTCCCGCATGCGATGCACGAGATCGCCGATGGAGTCCTGTTTCCGCTCCAGAAGCCAGACGATATCCCGCATGGCCAACGAGCTTTCTCGGGCGATACTCTCCACCTCACCGAGATCCTCTCCGACAGCCGCCGGACCGCGCAGGCGGACAAGATCCTTTCTCGCCGTTCGAGCGATCAGTGAAATACTCCCGAGATTGCTCCCGATATCATCGTGCAGGTCGGATGCGATACGCTTGCGCAGCTGGTCCACCTGGTTCCGGGAAATCAACCTGCGCCGCTCCACGATGAACACCGGGATGAGGAATGTGAGGCCGAGCATCATCGCGGAGTCCCCAGGTCGCGTTGAGCTCACTCTCCGCCGCCATCTGCGTACGCATCGGCTGCAGCGCGCCGATCTCCCGTTCCACTCTCCAACGTTCGTGGAGCTGGTTCAACCAGGCGCCCACCGGGATGATCTGCCTGTCGCTGGTAAATCCGTTGGTCAGTGAAAGCAACTCCGCAGGACGATCCGTCAGCTCGCGGTTCACGAATTTTCCCGCCGCGATATTCTCCCTACCGGACCAGATCTGGATTTCGGAAAGCCCGTAGAGAAAATCCCTTCCCGCGGATCTCGGGGCCGTGCCGCGGATCCGCAACCGCGAAGCCCGCGCCCCCCCGAGATCGAATATCAGAGGAGTCTCATGATTCGCACCACGAGCCGGATTCTCCCATTTCTTCACCGTCCGGAATTCGTCGGAAGAATTTTCGCTGATCTGGATTTCCAAGGCCTCTGGAAAAATCCCCGCCTCCATCACGTCCCGCAGCACGTAGGGGAAAAGGGTGATCAGATCCAGCTCGGAGACCTCACCAAGATCAATCTCCCACGCGATTTCCTCGTCGGCGGATTCCACCGATACAAGGTCGCCGCGTTCCGTCCTCTTGACCCAGTCCCCACCTTGCCAGATACCAAGCGGCATCCTGCCATCCGTCACCGCAGCCGGGTAGGAGGACTCCCCGATATCGAGATCCCCCACCGCAGCCACATGCTTCCCGAAGGAAATCGGATAGGAGTCGGAAATGACGACGAATTCCGAAAGACCGTAGACTTCGCTCTCACCACGCGGATGCCCCTGATCCACGATGAGCCTCACGAATCTCGCCATCGTCTCCTGACCGGCGAAACGTACCGGCTTGCCGCCGGTCTCGGGGAAAAACTGATCGCCCGATGAATACAGAACGCGTTTTTTTGAAAAATCCTCCGTATTTGAAAATTCGATGGTGAATCGTTTCGGGAAAAGTCCGCGCCTGTCCGTGCCCTCTTCCTGGATAGGAACGAGATACACCGCGTCGATCGGAACCGCTTTTCCGAGATCGATTGTCAGCGAAGGATCGGGGTCGCCAGGCTTCAACCGAGCGCCCCGGCATCCGATTCCCGATTTGAGCGGATGCTCGTTATGCATCGCCAGCGTGACTAACTGCCGCTCGAGAAACTGCACACGCTCCTCGACTTTCACCAGACGCGGATTGAACAGACGCGCGACTTTGGCGATCGGATTGGCCGGTCCTTGCTCCGCCCCGGCAACCCCTGCGAGCAATAGAACCATCAGCGCTCCGGAACCGATCCGGGCGCCTATCGGCTTTTTTCGCAATTGCTGGGGGTTCGCGATCACGCCGCTGTTATTTGCTAAATTTTAAAAACTATCAAGAAATTTTAAGTAAAGTTTTTGAACGGATTTGAATTCCGGCTGTCGGTCTTCTGTAAGCCGGAAGGACAATCCCCTTCGAGCTGCCGCGAATTCATACCACGGCATGGATCCCCGCTAAATCTACCGATGTGAAAACTTTTACATTCCGAGATTCGGCATCGCATAGCACCTGGGTCTGACAATGAGAAAACTTTGTCCTTGCAAAACAATCCCACAAAGGCGTTTATCGCGGTTCGATCAGATTAAGAAATGGTTTGCTCGCTCTTTGTTTGATCTGTGACGCCAGGGTCGGAGGAATTGTTTTATGAATCGCTGGCGTCAATAGATTAGAACAATGGATATTTACGTAGGCAACCTGCCTTACTCCGCTACAGAAGAAGACGTTTCGGACCTCTTCGCCGCATATGGCCCAGTCGAACGGGTCAAAATCATCACCGACCGTGACACAGGACAATCCAAAGGGTTCGCTTTCGTGACACTCGGTGATCAAAGCCAGCTCAACGCGGCTATCGAAGCACTCAACGAGCACGACTATCAGGGCCGTGCACTCCGCGTGAACGCATCCGAACCCCGTGAACCACGTAGTGGTGGCGGCGGCGGCGGCGGTGGTTACGGCGGCGGCGGCGGTGGAAACCGTGGCGGCGGCGGCGGTGGCTACAAAGGCGGCGGCGGAAACCGTGGCGGCGGTGGTCGCGATGGCGGCCGGGACGGCGGTCGCTGGTAAACTGACTTTCCTCCGGAGGTGATATCCTCCGGAAATTCCTCACGCCCGTCCCTGTTCATCGGGGCCGGGCGTTTTTCTTGTCCCCCGATCCTTTCAAATCCCCGCTCCGCGAAGCGGGGTCAGCGGAACTGCTTCTGCGCCGGAACGTAATCGTAACCAGCCGTGGCAAGGCGGGCCACCAGCCCCGCCTCATCGATCCCGTGCGTCTTCACCAGATCGTCCAGTGAATCCGAATGGTTCCTCAGCTCGGTGTTTACCAAGCCGACGAGCAGGTGAGGGTCCATGGTTGCGAAGCGGGTGAGGTCCATGTCCTTTCCTGCCTTCCAGGAATCCTTCGCTCAAGAACCAAGTCGCGATCCCGTGTTTTTTCGACTGGCACCCGGGCCACCGCCGCCGTTTATTCCGGCATGACTATTTTCCGCACCGCCCTCCTCGTCGTCTGCGCCGCGTACCTGGCTTCGTGCGCGGACTCATTTCCAGGCGTGGGAGTTCTCGCCCCAGAATCCCCCGCCGGTTACGAAATGGACGCGAGCGGCATGAAAGGCTCGTATTTCTACAAATTCGCGTCGGATGGCACCTACCGGAGGGAAACGATCCTCCCGTCCGGAGAAAAAAGTCCACCCCAGAGCGGAACGTGGAAATGGGAGCGCCAGTCGCCGAACAATGCGACTTTGGTCCTTGATGACAAACTTGCCGTCACACTCGCCTTCACCACCCGGGATCACGCGAATGCGGCATTGGTCGACGACGAGCGCCTTTACCCGGTCGAATTCACCGCGCCGGAGTGATTCCGGAACTCTCCCGCGAAAATTGTAGTAAACTTTCTGGATTCCCTTGATTTACAGATAGGCAGGAATACTGTCGCGCACCATGTCATCGAAACCGCTCTTCGGAAGTCTCTGCCTCGCCCCGTTCCTTGTCGCTACCGCTCATGCCGGTGAGCCGACGCTTATCACGGCTCCACCTGCTGTTCAGGAGGCGGCGGATTCCTATCTGGAGGCTCTTCCCGCCTTCGATCTCGGACGAATCGCCTACCTCCAAACGGGCGGGATGGATATCGATGGCACGAATTCGGACCTCACCCTCCGGAAATTCGAGTTCCGCAGCTTTTTCTCGAAACCGATCACGGTTCTCGGCGGCGTTGCGATCATCCCGATGTTCAGCTACGAGATGACCAACGTGGATTTCGACGGATTCAGAAACCCGCTACTTCACGACGAGGATCTTCACTCGTTCTCTCTGTCGACCTTCCTCTTCAAAGACTTTCAGAACACGCCGTGGTTTGCGGCAGGATGGGCCAACGCCGAACTGGCGACCGATTTTCAGAATGTAGGCAGCGACTCGTTCACCTATGATGTAGCGCTCGGAGTCGGATACCGCCTCTCCGATACCTTCACCATCGCCGCTGGCGCGGCGGCCATCAATATCAACAGCGATGTCGAATTCTATCCCGGGATCAACTTCGATTGGAAGCCGAACGACACTTTCCAAGTCGGTCTCTACGGACCGAACCTGCTCGCGACCTATACGATGAACGAAGCATGGAACCTCAGTCTGCGCGGCACGCCGAACGGCGGGACCTGGGTCTACAACAACGATATCAACCAGTCCCGGACCCTTGATATATCGTCCTACACTCTCGGTATATACACAGAGAACAACGTCTTCGGGAACTTCTGGCTGAGCGCGGGAGTCGGGTACACCTTCCTCGGTGAAATCGAGGTCCGCAACAATCACGGTGCGAACAGCACGAGCCGCGATCTGGACAGCGCACCATACGCGGAGATCTCTCTGGGACTCAGAAGGTGGTAGTAGTAACGGACGGATTGGTGAACCGGGTCTGACTACGGATCTGTCTGTTCCGCTTCACCCGCCGTTCTTTCCTCTATCCAGCGCAGCATTTGTTCGGGAGTTTCCGATCGTTCGATAAGAACGGAGCAGGCTTCCGCATTCCGTTTCCACTCCGGCTCTCCGAGGAGGCGCGCCAAATCACGGGTCACTCGGTCCGGCGTGAAATTCCGTACATTGCTGGCGATCCCCGCTCCCAGTTTTTCGAGCCTGGCCGCGTTGTCCGGCTGATCGTGTGCCATGGCCATCACCAGTTGGGGAACGGCTGCCGCGAACCCTTGCGACATAGTGCCCACCCCCCCGTGATGCACGAACGCCGAGGCCATCGGCAGCAGGCGGCTGAAGGGTGCGTATTGCACTGTCAGGATTGACTCGGGCAGGCCGACCGGCACTTGGTCCGGACGGACCGTGACGAATACCGCCCGGCATCCGAGATTCCCGACCGCTTCCGCAGCCACCTCGAAAAACCGTTCCGCCTGTATATTGGCACTACCTGCCGTAAAGACGACCGGTGCCTCCCCTTCACCGAGAAATTTCTCAACAACAGGTTCCAGAACCTGTTCTCCGGAAAGATCCTCCAACGGAAACCCCCATTGGAAAATTTTCTCCGGCCAATCCGGTTGAGGCTTTGCGAACCATTCGGGAAACAACAGGAGCGCGCCATCCGGCGAGTCCCACCATTCCTTCCAAATACTCTCGGGAGGAACGACTCCATTCTCGAGGCATAACCGTTTCACCCTGGGAAGTGCGAAGATATCCACGGGATTGGGCAGGGAAAACAAAAGCCGTTTCGCCCATATTGGAAGTCTGGTCACCCAGGCGAACATCGGATCCAGCAACGGTGTCTCATGCGCGCTCACCATCACCAACGGTTGCAAATGCACGGTGACGAGCGGTATTCCGAGCTTCTCCCGGGCCAGTCGCGCGCCGAACGCGGTCAGCGGCGCCATCAGCAAATCCGCATCACGGTTTTTCTCCACCACATCCAGATAACGACCCGTCATCTCCACCGCGTGGTCGAGCACGACTTTCGTTCCGATCAGAGGCTTCCAGATTCTACGATCCGCGCTGATCTCCCCGTACTCCTCCTCCGTCCCCATCGGGATAAATCCGAGTCCCGCGCCTTTCGCAGCGGACTCGAACACGCAGGCCGTAGCGATCTGGATCTCATGCCCCCGCGCTTGGAGCAGCCGCCCCAGAAAGATGAAGGGAAAGACATCTCCCGCACTACCGAACGGGAGAAGTAGGATACGGGCCATAAGTATTTCGTCTGAAATTCCACCGACCCGTTCCCGGATAGTTCGCTCGCTATTTCTCCATCGGATGCTCCTCGAGGAGTTTGTCCATCATGTAGAAACCGGTGTGGGCCTTGGTCTCCTCGCGGACTTTTTTCACCTGCTCCCGAGTAATCGCTGAGGCTTTGTTCCCGTAATGGTTGCGGATGTATGTCAACACATCGGCGACCTCTTCGTCTTTCAGCATTCCACCGAAAGGAGTCATCGGAACCTGGCCGTCGTACTTCTTACCCTTGAGTTCGAACGGACCCATGAGGCCGTGAAGAGTGATCTTGATCAGCCGATCCGGATCTCCGTGAACGAAGATGCTGTCTTCGAGCGGCGGGAAGGCGGGATCGAGACCCTTGCCGTCCGGCTGGTGGCAGGTGGCGCAGTGGGCATCACGGAAATAGACCTCGTGGCCGGCTACGAACTGGCGTTGCTCTCCCGGACTCAGGTGGGTGGGCACGGGAGGAAGCGGATTCTCGATAACCTCGATCTCGTCTTGCCCCCTCAGGCGGGCCAGGGCGGTCTTGATCGCGTCCTCGTCCCATTTGTCACTGCCTTTCGCCTTGGCGATTTCCACTACTTCGACTGCCTCCGGCTTGTCGAACCAAGTCGCGGCAACGACTGCCTCCAGGCGGACGCGACCGTGCTCGTCGCCAGCGGCTTGCTTGAGCAGATCCAGAGTGTCCGGGAAGAGGTCGAAGCTGTAGCGCAGCACTCGGACGGCAGCGGCCCGGACGTGGAAATCATCGGATTTCAGAAGCTGTTTCAGAAGATCCGGATCGACCCTGTTCATCGCCCAAGTGGTCCAGAGACCTTCGAGAACGTTGTGCGAGTAACGCGGATCAGTCTTGTCGAGAGCTGCGATCCACTTCCGCACGGCAGGAATGACTTCGTCCACGGAATGATTGCGCAGTTCGCGACGGCTACGGTAGCGGCTGCGGTATTCATGTAGCTTGAGGTTTTCCAAAAGTGTTTCCACCGAGGCACCGGCCACATCGGCGGGCTTCACGAGAGGACGCTCCGGATAGGTGATGCGATAGATGCGGCCATGCACGTGGTCGCGAAGCGGATCGCGGGCGTTGTGCTGCATGTGTCCGATCAGAACATTCTGCCAATCGATAAGGTAGAGGGAGCCATCCGGCGCGAACTCGAAGTCGGCGGGACGGAAATTTCCGTCGGAAGACTTCACCAGATCCTGGCGGAAAGCGGTTTTGTAACCGGTGCCGTCATCGGCGATCGAGTGCTGTTTGAGGCCGAGGAAGCCGATGCAGTTTCCGATGAGGGCATCTCCCTGCACTTCATCGGGGAAATGGCTGGAGGAAACGAACTCCAGACCGGAAGTCGGACGCACGGCCTGACCATCCGGAATCAGATCGATGCTTTTAGGGTTCTTCTCACCGTACGGAACTTTGAGGGAACCGGGGAGATGCCATTCCCAGGGCGGACCGGAGGTGTAGATGAAGAAGTCCTGACCCCAGTCATCGAAGGCGAAGCCCCATGGATTCGGAATCCGAAGCTGGGATGTGCGCTCGAGCTTGGTTTTCTGCGGGGAAAAGCGGTAGAAGCCGCCATCCACGCCGCGGACCGGGCCGTAGGGAGTCTCGACGTTCGAGTGGAGGAAAAGCCCCTCGCACATCACAAGCGCACCGGAGGGATCCGCGGTGAAAGCACTGATGGCATGGTGGGTATCGTGGGAATCGAAACCGGTCAGCACGATCTCCTTGGAGTCCGCCTTGTCATCGCCGTCCGAGTCCGCGAGGAACACGAGGTGTGGCTCTTGGGAGACATAGACTCCGCCGGGAGCGAACTCGAAACCGATGGGCAGGTGCAGGTGATCCGCGAAGACGGTTTCCTTATCCGCTTTGCCGTCGCCATCCGTGTCCTCGTAGATGAGAAGCTTGTCGTTCGGAAGCGGATCACCGGGGCGGTAATGCGGGTAGGTAGGCATGACAGCCACCCACATGCGGCCCTTGTTATCGAAGGAGATCTGCATCGGGTTCGCCAGATTCGGGAAATCTTTCTCAGAGGCGAAAAGCTCGATCTTGTAGCCATCCGGAGTCGTGAGGTCTTTCACCGCCTCATCACCGTATTTGTATTCCACGCTGCCGTTCTTCGGACTTGGCGCGTAGTTGGTTTTCACCTCGGGTAGCGGATGAGTCGCCTTGTCGGCGGAAACAAGGTCAAAGTCGTTTCCGGCAGCGGCGGCCCAGATCGCCTGATCGCGGATCTCCGTCATCTCGCGCATCTTGATTTTCTCATCCGGATAGTTGTCCGGGCCAAAGGGTTCGAAGCGGCGTCCATCCGCGTGAACTCCGTTGAGCATGCGGTAGTCGTAAAACCAGAACCAGTTCTTGTCATTCACGGCGGCGGTGACGGCTTTCCGTTTCACCTCGGCATCCGCGGAGCCTTTTCCGAAAATCTCGTCCTGAAGCAGATTGGAGAGCCATTTGTAGCCGTCGTCGTTCGGCAGGAAGCCGTTGCGGGTGAACGGGGTTTTCAGAGTCGGATAGAGATCGTGTGTCGGATCGTAGACATTGACGAATTCGACGTTGTTCGCGGCCGCGATCTCACCCATTGCCTGTGTATACAGAGCGAGGTTCGCGTTTTCCGCACGTCCGTCCGGCAGATCGCGGACTTTCGAGAGGTCCTCGTAGGCGATGGGGGAAACGAGAACCAGCCGGGGTGTTGCCTCGCCGTTGTATTTCTGCGCGAGCGTGTGCTTCACGAACCCGTCCAGTTCACCCTTGAAGTTATCCAGGCCGGCCGGGCCGTCGAATGATTCGTTGTATCCGAAGAAGGCGATGAGGGTGTCCGGCTTCAGATCGGCTAGCCACTCGTCCGGTGTCGGGTAGAACCCCTCGCCAGCATGGATCTTGTGCTGGGGATGGAATTTTTCCGCGCCCGGGAATGCCCATTGCGACTTGCGGGAAGGGTGCGGACGGAAGCCGGGGGTATCACCCGGACGGCAGAGATCGCGGATATAGAGACTCGCCTTCGGGAAAGATAGCTGCAGGTTCGTCTCCAGATAGGGGTGATCGATCATGCGCTCACCGAGACCGTTTCCGATCAGGACGATTCGATCTCCTTCCGATGGGGCCACGGGCGCGCCGAAGACCATTGGTGGGAGAAGTGGTAGGAGCAGCGGGAAAAGGATTTTTCGTAACATAGGGCTATCAAGCAGAGAGGCTCGGGACAATTCGTTACGGCCCGATCCCCCCCCGTCGATCAAAAATTGTGAAATTGATGCCTTCCGCCACCGTTCCATCAGGTGTATACCGGAGAAATGAAAACTCGTCTCCCCTTCGTGATCATTCTCGCCGCGTGCCTCGCCAGCTGCGCCGGCCCGGATCCTCATTCCATCCCCATCAATGGTGCGGACCGTGTCCACGTCCAGTCCCCCGGAAGACAGACCCCGGTGCCACCTGCCAGCAAACCCCGCCTGCCACTGAATACGGTTTTCAAAGGCGAATCGAAATTCCAAGCCATCGCCGCCAAAGCCCAGCGTGAGAATTGGCGGAAACTACCCGTCGGAGACCGCACCATACGCGTTGCTCGGGAAATGACCGGAGTCCCCTACGCGAATTATACCCTCGAGGCGGACGACCGCATCGAGTCGCCTGTCGTCAGCATGGTCGGCATGGACTGCTGGACGTTTTACGAGAACGCCCTGGCGATGTCCCGTATGCTCGCCTACAAGCCCGGCCCCTATAAACCCGAGGACATGCTCCACATGATCGAGATCGAGCGCTATCGGAACGGTGTCTGTACAGGAGCGTATCTCTCCCGCATGCACCATCTGGAAGAAGTTTTCCACGACAACGAACGCCGCGGCTACTCGACGAACATCACTTCCCGCATCCCCGGGGCCGTCCGCCTGCGCCGCGAAATCCGGGAAATGACCGTGCAGTGGAAAAGCTACCGCTACCTTCGGAACAATCCCTCCCTCGTCGAGCCCATGGGACGCGTCGAAGCGCAGGTTTCCAAGCTCCCCGTCTACCACGTGCCGAAAAACAAAGTCCGTGAGGCTGAGAGATATCTTAAAAACGGCGATATCTGCGCCATCACCTCGAACTGGAAATACGGCTATACCTCGCACGTCGGTCTTATCGTCCGGATCAACGGACGCGCTTATTTCACCCATGCCACCTCGGACCGGGACAAAGGCAGGAAAACGATCATCGACCGCCCGATCACCGATTACGTGAACGGGTCTTCGAAGCACGCCGGCATCATCATCAGCCGTCCTTTCGATATACCCCCCTCCCCTCTGTGGCAGAGAAACGTCGTCGGGCGGTGAACAAACTTCCGTCACCGCCCGTCCCATGAGACCGTGCGAGCGACGACAGATAAGAAAAACCGCAACCCGACCGGGGTTCCGGGGTTCTCCCATCCGATGTTCCTCACCGGAAACCCTAGCTACAACTTCCCGATGGAGGCCCGTTCCGAATCCGTTCCTACACACACCGATCCCGGCACAGCCCTCGATCACGCCCTGATGGTGAAAATCGCTGCGGGCGACGAACGCGCCTTCCGGACATTGGTCGAGCGCCATCAGGACGCCATCGTCGGCACCGTCACCAAAATGCTCGGAAATTCCAGCGATTCCGAGGACATCGCGCAGCAAGTGTTCATCCGTGTCTGGAAACACGCGAAACGCTATCGGCCCGAAAACAAGTTCACCACCTATCTGTATACCATCGTCAGGAACCTCGTTTACAACGAATCCCGCCGCCGCTCCCGGAAAAAAACCGTTTCCTCCGACAAGCTGGAGGAAGACCACCACCTCCAGCACCCCGCCGACCCCTCCGACCGGCCGGATGCATCCCTGCTTACCTCCGAGCTTCAGGCAGCCATCGATTCCGCCATCTCCGCTCTCCCGGAAAAGCAACGGCTGGCCGTCGTCCTGCGCCGCTACGAGAATCTGCCCTACGAGGAAATCGCCACCGTTCTCGATACTTCCGTCCCTTCCGTGAAAAGTCTGCTCTTCCGAGCCCGCACCACCTTGCGCGATACCCTCGCAACTTACTTGGAGACCTGAAATCACCGGGGATCTGAAACGCGTGGCTGCGGCTATCCCCCGTCTCGGAGCACTTGGCATGATCCCGTTGACCTCTCACCGCTTTCTCAAAGGTTGCGAAAACAATTCAAACACAGAGGGTTTCAACGACCCGTCCGGAGGTTCTCCTGGCGGGTTTTTCCTTTCCCGGCTTCGCATGACTCTCGGAATGCCAGAGTGCGCCCTGCGGTCCATGGTGCTCCGCTCTCATCAAGCTTGCTTTTCCAATTCGGATCAACATCATTCCCGCCGATGGGAATCTTCCGCTGCCGCAAGTTGCGACTGCTCTACCTCCTGGCCCTTGTCCAACTGGTCGGCGGACCTCTCGTGCTGCTGCATGTCTCGGTCTTCTGCAAGATGACGCTGGAGGAAACGCCGCGCATGGGCATGGCGGAAGCGGCTGCCGCCGCCTGGCACTCCGAGGGCTTCCAGACCGCCCTGATCGCGGATGCGTTCCCTGAAAATCCTCTCCGCAAGGAAAGCGAAAGGGCGAAGCCTAAGATCGCCAAGCAAGCCCCCGCCCCAACGAGTTTCCCGACTGCCCCGCTGGCTGCTTTTGCAGGTAGCCAGTCCGTGGCTGAGACCCTGGTGACGTGGACTCCCCGGTGGCCGAACGCGCCGCCCGGGCCTCCTCCGAGATTTGTCTGAATCGACCGGCGGTGCCATTTGGCACTCTGCCGACACCCCCCTGCCGAGGCTTCCACCCGGTGGAAAACCTGCGTCCGCACATCCGCGTCCGCACAAACTTTTGAAAACGATTCCAGACAACATCACAACCATATGAAATTTTCCAAACACATGATTCCCGCGCTCATCGCGCTCCCCATTCTCCCTGCGACCGCGCAGGAACCGGTCGCCACCGGTGAACTCGACGCACTCGTCGTCACCGGAAAATCCGAAAGCCTGATCGGCGTGGCCGGCACCGCCTCCAAAGGTCAGGCGAACAACGAGGAACTTCTCGCCCGCCCTTACTTGCGGCGTGGCGAGCTGCTCGAAGTCGTGCCCGGCGTGATCATCACCCAGCACTCCGGCGACGGAAAGGCGAACCAGTATTTCGTCCGCGGCTTCAACCTCGACCACGGCACGGACTTCGCGCTGTTCGCGGATGGCCAGCCTTTCAACTTCGTCACCCACGCCCACGGCCAAGGCTATGCGGATATCAACCCCATCATGCCGGAGCTGGTTGAAAGCATGGATTACTGGAAAGGCCCCTTCCACGCCCATCTCGGCGATCTCAGCACCGCCGGTGCCGCACGTTTCAACTTCTTCGATACCCTGCCGCAAGGCATCGCATCCGTCGGATTCGGAGAAAACAACTACTTCAAGGCACTGCTGGCGGACACCATCGATCTCTGCCCGCCCGCCGCCAACGGCGACCGCCGCGCCCTCACCTACGCCGCCGAATACAACTACTACGACGGCCCCTGGGACCGCGAAGGAAATTCCTCCCGCCTCAACGGCTTTCTGAAATATTTCCAGGAATCCGGGCGGGATACGTTCAGCCTCACCGCCATGGCCTATGACGCGGACTGGGATTCCACCGACCAGATCCCGCGCCGGGCGATCGGCAACGGCATCAGCCGTCTCGGCAACATCGACAACACCGTGCGCGGCGACTCCTCGCGCTACAGCCTCATGGGCGAGTGGAACCGGGACGAGGCGAACGGGAAAACCCATGCGGATTTCTACGTCGGGCGCTACGATCTGGATCTGTTTTCCAACTTCACCTACTTTCTGAACGATCCCGTGAATGGCGACCAGTTCGAACAGGAGGACGGGCGCTGGTTCCTCGGCGGCGAGGTCAACAGGACGTGGGATTTCGGCCAGGGGATAGCGTCACCGTCGGCCTCCAGACCCGGCATGACTTCCTCGATGGCATCGGCCTCTACAATACCACCGCCACACGCCGCACCAGCTCGGTGCGTGTCGATGACGTTTACGAAAGCAGCGTCGGTGCCTACGTGGCTGTGGATTATCACGTGAACGATTGGTTCCGCGTGCAGCCAGGCTTGCGGGCGGACGGCTTCTACTTCGATGTGGATAGCGATCTCGCCGTGAACTCGGGCACGGAGACGGACGGAATCGTCAGCCCGAAGTTGAACATGATCTTCGGCCCTTGGCAGGAAACGGAATTCTACGCCAGCGCCGGCCTGGGTTTCCACTCGAACGACGCCCGTGGGGCTGACCATCACCATAGATCCCGTCACCGGACTCGCGGCTGATTCGGTGGATCCCCTGGTCCAGACCTACGGCTACGAGCTGGGAGTGCGCACGGAGCGCGTGCAAAACGTGGTCAGCACGCTGGCGCTTTTCTATCTGCACAGCGATTCCGAGCTGCTCTACGTCGGCGACGCCGGCACCTCGGAGCCGGGTCCGGCGACCGAGCGTTTCGGAGTCGAGTGGTCCACCTACTGGAAGCCGACGGACTGGATGATGTTCGACAACGAGCTGACTCTCAGCGAAGGCAAGCTTCTCGGAACCGTGGGGGGTGACGAAATTCCCGGCTCCGTGCCTTTCACCGTCAACACCGGCGTGACCATCGGGAAGACCGAAGGACTCTTCGGCACCCTGCGCTCGCGCTTCTTCAGCCCGCGCCCCCTCATCGAGGACGGTAGCGTGGATTCCCGCCAATCATGGCAGGTGAACGGACGGATCGGCTACCGGAAAAACGATTGGGAAGTGGCCGTGGACGTGCTGAACATCCTTGGTCGAGATGACAATGACATCGAATATTTCTACGGCTCCCGGCTCCCCGGAGAGGCTGCGGGCGGAGTCGATGACGTCCATCTCCATCCAGCCGAGCCACGCACCGTGCGTGTCTCCCTTACCAAGCGTTTCTAACCCTCCGAAATCACGGAAATGAGAAAGCTATCAAAAGCCCTACCCATCGCCCTGCTGCTGGCGACGGCCGGTATTGCCAGCGCCCATTCGGAAGCAGGTGCCGCCGGCGGATTCGCCAGCGGATTCCTGCATCCGGTCTTCGGCCTGGACCACGTCGTCGCGATGGTGGCGGTGGGTCTGTGGGGCGCGTTCCTCGGGAAAAAAGCGATGTGGCTGCTGCCCGTCGTTTTCCCGATGGTGATGGCCCTCGGCGGGGCGCTGGGCGTGACGGGAGTGCCGCTGCCGGGCGTGGAAATCGGCATCGCGCTCTCCGGCGTGGTGCTCGGGGCGATGGTCGCCTTCATGGTGAAACCACCGCTCTGGGTGGCGGGTGTGCTGGTGGGGATTTTCGCCATTTTCCACGGCCACGCGCACGGCACCGAGCTACCGGAGGCGGCCAGTCCGCTCACCTACGCCATCGGATTCGTCATCTCCACCGGGCTGCTGCATCTTTGCGGCATCTCCTTCGGGCTGCTGACCAAGTGGCCGTGGGGAACCATCGCCGTGCGCGCTGGCGGGGCGGTGATCGCCATCATCGGCGGGCTGTTCCTGTTCGGCATCCTATAGAAAACGCCCATGCCGCCTTTCCCGGAAATTCTAGGTCACGTAGCTGTCGAAGGCTGGAGCGATTTCGCCAACGGCGCGATCCATCCGGTGGTGAACCCGGCGCAACTTCTGGTTGTCGTCGGCCTCTCGCTGCTGATCGGGCGACAGGATCCGCTCCGCATCCGGGGGCCGATGCAGGTCTTCGGGATCTGCGCCGCCATGGCTCTCGGACTGACGGCGGCAGGGATAGGCGGGGCGGTCTACAAGCCGGTCCTCAGCGCGATCGCGCTGGGTCTCGGCCTGCTCATTGCGATCGGCAGGCCGACGCCGCCGGTGGTGGTGACATGTCTATGCGCCCTTTGCGCGACAACCCTGGGTCTGGATTCGGGATCGGAAAGCGACGGGTGGGCGGGAAAGGCGCAGGCGCTCGTCGGCACCTGGCTGAGCCTGTGCGTGCTGGTGATGTATGTTTCCCTCGCGATCTCGAACTCCACGGGAAAGCCCTGGGCCGTCACCGCGGTCAGGATCCTCGGCTCCTGGCTGGTGGCCATCGCGCTGATGGTCCTGGCGTTTTCCCTGCGGGGGTAAGGCGATTTGAAAACTTGCGCAATCGCCCTGACATGTCTTCAAGGCCAACGGCCTGGACTATCGCAGCCCGGGGCAAAGTGAAACGCCGCCCCGGGTATCAAGTCATAGAAGATCGGAGGGCTGAAAGTCCGGCCTAACCCGCGGGATGGGGCGGGCGCGATCGGATTAGGACTCGCCTCTTCAATTACGTCCGACGTAGCCCCCTAGGCATCGAGCCGAAGGCTCGAGTGTGGAGAAGCGTGCATCTTGCCGCTAGCGAAGAATCGGGAACGGTTCGCCAGTCCTCTGCTAGCGGCAAGATGCACGCTTCTCCATATTTCCTGACTCCCCCGGTATGATCTCCGCGAGTGGAACAGAAGAGAGGCGGATACCATCCGCTTCTCCTTGTCGGGCATGATCCGCAATCCCGGATTTACATCGGGGGATGCCACCGTTAGATAGGGCACGTCCCATGTTCCGCCTGCCGCTTTTCCTGATCCTGCTCGCCTCCGCCGCCGCGGCGGTGCCGGAGTATTTCGCGTTGGGCTTCACCCACATCCTGCCGGGCGGGGCGGACCACATGCTGTTCCTGCTGGCGCTTTTCCTAGTGACGCGGGACTTCGCCCGCCTGCTTTTCCTGCTGACTCTTTTCACCCTGGCCCACTCGCTGGCGATGGGGCTTTCGCTGCACGGGATCATGGATCTACCGGCGGGGTTCGTGGAGCCGGCCATCGCCCTGAGCATCGTGGCGGTGGCGATGGAAGCTTTTCGGAAAAAGGAATCCACGCGCATCGGGCCGTGGGTGGTGTCCGTTTCCGGCATCGTCCACGGACTGGGCTTCGCGCATTCGTTCGGCGGGAATCCTCCGGCGGACGCGGATTTCCTCCCGGCCATGCTGAGCTTCAACCTCGGGATCGAGTGCGGACAGATCGCGGTGATAGGCATCGCGTGGCTGCTGGCGGCCCCGTGGTGGAAACGGGCCTGGTACCCGGCTTACGTGGCGAGGCCGACGGCATTCGCCATCGCGGCATCCGGGCTTTGCTGGGCCGCGTTGCGCGTCGTCTGAGTATCCAGGCAATATGGAGAAGAGTTTTGGAAACCCTTCGCACATGCCGAGGGACACCATTTCCCGGTATTCCGTGAAGTGTTTCCAAAGCCCTTCTCCATATTGCATTCCGCCCTGCGGGACGAACCGGGAGAGAACAGGACGGCTGATGGGTCGGTCGGCTTCCTTTCCCCGATAGGACCCTATCGGGTGAGTCGTAAAGGGTTGCACCGGCGGGTCTGCCGGGTGAAAACTCTTTTATGAAAACCTACAGGATTGCGACGGGGGCGGTGTTTTGCGCCGGAATGGCATTTTTCACAGGCGGCTTCGCCCAAGCGCTTCCAGAGGGCTGGACGATCACTGAATTCGCAGGTCCACCTGAGGGCGAGTATCCCACGGCGATCTCGGCAGCGGCCAACGGGGATCTTTATATTTCCGCGGATAGGAACGGCTCGCTGGGGCACGACCCGGAATTCGGAAAAATCGTGCGCGCCACCGACACGGACGGCGATGGCAAGGCTGACAAGTTCCAGGACTTTGTGAAACACGTGACCAGCCCCCGCGGCGGTCATTACGTCGGAGGGACCTTTTACCTGATCCACCCGCCCTACCTGAGCGCTTATCGGGACAATGACGGCGACGGCGTGGCGGAGGAAAACAAGGTCCTGGTCAAAGGCTTCGGCTGGGGTATCGAGCATCCGCGCGGGGCCGATCACACGACCAACGGCGTGCGCATGGGCATCGATGGCTGGCTCTACGTGGCGGTCGGAGATTTCGGCATGCCGGATGCGGTCGGAGCCGATGGCACCCGTTACACCCTCTGGGGTGGCGGCGTGGTCCGGGTGAGGCCGGACGGCTCCGAGATGGAGCCCTACGCGCTCTACACGCGGAATATCTGCGATTTCGCCATCACTCCTACGATGGACATGTTTTCCCGCGACAATACGAACGACGGGAAGGGCTGGAACACGCGCTTCCATCACTTCGTGCCGATGGGGAACCACGGATACCCGCGCCTCTATCAGAACTTCGCGGATGAGATCATCACCCCTCTGAAAGACTTCGGCGGCGGCTCGGGAACCGGGGCGCTGGCGCTCAACGAGCCGGGCTTTCCCGAGGAATACCGGAATGCGATCTTCACCACGGACTGGACCACGGGCAATGTCTACCGCCACCCGATGAAACCCATGGAAGCCACCTTCGAGATCGGACAGGAGGTCTTCCACCCGCTGCCTCGGGCGGTGGATATCGATGTCGACGGCTCTTCCCGGCTCTACCTCGCGGACTGGAGGAACGGGCGTTTCAACTACGACGAGAAGCAGAAGGTGGGCATGATCCACCAGGTTCTGCCTCCCGGTTGGGAGAAAAAGGATTTCCCGGACCTGAAGAAGATGGATGATGCGGCGCTGGTGGATGAGATGGCCTCGGAGAGCGCGGTGATGCGGCTCGAAGCGCAGCGGGAAATGATCGCTCGCGGGCAGAAGAAGGTTTTCGCAGACAAGCTGTTCGCACTCGCCAAAGATTCGCAGGCCGATGTCTTCAAGCGTGTCGCCGCCATCTTCACCTTCAAACAGCTCTACGGAAATGACGCCAACAAGCCGCTCGCTGAGCTGGTCTCGGATGAGAAGGTCCGGGAATACGCCCTGCGTGCGATGACCGACCGCAAGACGCAGCTCGAAGGAATTTCCCCGGACTTTTTCGTGAAATATCTGGAAGACGCGGATCCTCGCGTGCGCGTCCAGGCGCTCAACGGCCTCGCCCGGCTCGATGCCAAGGACGCCGCCCCCGCCATCCTGAAATCCGTCGCCGGAATGAGCCTGGATCCCGGAGATATAAACGACGCGGAACGTCGGATCGTGCCACATGTCGCGATCAAGGCACTCGTCACCCTCGGAGCGGACGAAGCCTGCCTCGCCGCCGTTTCCGACAGCCTCACCCGGGGAATCGCCCTGCGTGCTTTGCAGGAAATGCACACGATCGCCGCAGTCGACGGCCTGATTTCCATGGTCGAAGATAACGCCGATGCCGAAGTCACCCGCGAGGCGCTCGGAGCACTCGCCCGCTTGCATTTCAAGGAAATGAAATGGGATCTGGAGGAATGGTGGAATACCCGCCCGGACGACCGCGGTCCCTACTACCACCCGACGGAGTGGGAGGCCTCCGACAAGATCCGCACGGCGATCGAAGAGAATTTCCCGAAAATCTCGGAAGGCGAGCGCGGGGCGTTCATCGCGCTACTCGCGAAAAACCGCATCCCCGTGGCGGAGCTGAAACTGGCGGGAGTCGATCCTGTGATGCTCGCTCTCTCCGTGCCGGAGCCGGACGAATCCGCCATCGCCCTGCTTTCCGGAGCGGCGAAAGACAAGAGCAGGGAGTGGGACCAGCGCGTTCTCGCCTATCGGGCGCTGGGTAAGGCAGTTCCTGAAAACGCAATCCCCGCACAGATCAAGGTGCTCGCCGCATGGCTGACGGAAGGCGCCCCCGGGGCGGACGGCATGGTCGCGGATTTCGTCAACGAGACCCGGCGCGGACTCGAGGTCGGCCTGCTCGACGGCGTCGCGAAAAAGGGAGAGGACACGGAAAGCATGATCGCTTGGAAAGCTCTGCTGACCATACTCAACAGCCCGCTCGCAAAGGACAATTTCAAGAAGCAGGTCCGCAAGGTTCTAGATGGCAAACCTATGGAGGTTGGACTGTTCCTCGCCATCGCGGACATGAAACTTCCGGGCTTCGACAAGCAGATCGCCGCCGGAATCGGTAGCGATAACGAGAAGACCATCGCCGCCGCGAAAAAAGCCGGGGACGCAGGCATGGCATCCGGCAAGGACGGACGCAAGGTCGCGGACATGAAGCCGGAGGAAGCCACGCGATACGCCATGGAAAACAAGGGTGATGCGGAGAACGGCAAGCGCCTCTTCGTTTCCCAAGGCTGCATCGCCTGCCATGCCATCGATCCGAAAGCCGTCCAGAAAGGCCCGTATCTCGGCTCCGCCGGAGCGAAATTCCAGCGCGATTACCTCGTGCAATCCATCATCGATCCGAACGCGGTCGTCTCCCAAGGCTTCCAGACATCCGTTTTCACCATGAAAGACGGCAAGTCCGTGATGGGCTTCATCACCAACGAGGCGGACGATGTGATCGAACTTCGCGACATCGCCGGGCAGGTCAACCAGATCAAACGTTCCGAAGTGAAAGAGGAGACGAACCTCCCGCAATCCATGATGCCGCCCGGTCTTGCCAACCCGCTCGATATCGATGATTTCACCGATCTGATCGACTACCTCGTCTCCCTCAAAACCGTCGGTGGCTGATCCGCCGTATTCCGCCATATATATCTACCCAACTTTATCACAATGAAACCAAACACCACATTCCTCGCTCTCGCTCTCGCGGGACTCTCCGTGCTACCCTCTGCCCTCGCCGAGACGAAGCCGCTCAAAGCCCTGCTCATCACCGGTGGCTGCTGCCACGACTACAAGGCCCAGAAGGACATCCTGAAAAAAGGCATCGAGTCGCGCGCGAACATCGTCGTCGATCAGATCCACACGGACAACAGCTCCACAAAACCTGATCTCCCGATCTACGGCATGCCGGAATATGCCAAAGGCTACGACATCGTCATCCACGACGAATGCGCGGCGGATATCAATGACGATGCCGTGGTGAAAGGCGTGCTCGCGCCGCACAAGGCCGGCATGCCCGGAGTGAACCTACACTGCGCCATGCACTCCTACCGCATCGGAAACCCCGGTGACGCGGTGAAAGAACTCGGAACACCGCACTCCCAGTGGTTCGAGTATCTCGGCGTCCAGTCCTCCCGACACGGAAAAAAGCTCCCGGTCACCATCGAGTTCTCTGACAAACAGCATCCCGTCACCATGTCAGCCAGCGGCTGGACCACCGCCAACGAGGAACTCTACAACAACGTCACCGTCTTCGAAACCGCGCAACCCCTCGCCACCGGCAAGCAGGAAGGAGAGAAAGACGCCGTCGTCGTCTGGACCAACGATTACAACGGCACCCGCGTTTTCAACACCACCATCGGTCACATGAACGAAACCGTGGAAGACGCCCGCTACCTCGATCTCGTCACACGCGGTATCCTCTGGGCCTGCGGCAAGATCGACGAAAAAGGTGGCATCGCCGAAGGCTACGGCTTGGAACACGTGGAGCCTTGAGTCGCTTCTCCAGATTCCGGTTGAAGTTTCTCCGGCGGTCCTCTTGAATCCGCCCCTTTCCGAATCCATGGCTCTCATCGTCCAGAAATACGGCGGCACCTCCGTCGGCTCCATCGACCGCATCCGCAACGTCGCCGCGCGGATGAAACGCACCCGCGACCAGGGCAACAAGGTCGTCGCCGTCGTCTCCGCGATGGGAGGTGTCACCGACAAGCTCATCGGCATGGCCAACGAGCTGAACGAGATGCCCTCCGAGCGCGAGCTCGATGTCCTGCTGGCGACCGGAGAGCAGCAATCCATCGCCCTCGTCTCCATGGCCCTGCACGCTCTCGGAGTCGAGGCCGCGTCCATCACCGGTAGGCAGGCGGGCATTTTCACCACCGGCAGCCACACACGAGGGCGCATCTCCAACATGGATCCGACTCTCATGAACCGGTTCCTCGAGGAGGGAAAGACACTCGTCGTCGCCGGCTTCCAGGGCATCACCCTCGAAGGCATGGTCCACACCCTCGGACGCGGCGGTTCCGACCTCACCGCCATCGCCGTCGCCGCCGCGCTCGAAGGCGGATGTCTGCCAGATCCTCACGGATGTGGACGGCGTCTATACCTGCGACCCCCGCGTGGTGAAGAACGCCCGCAAGCTTCCGGAAATTTCCTACGATGAAATGTTGGAAATGGCCTCCTCCGGCTCCAAGGTCATGCAGTCGCGCTCGGTCGAGTTCGCGAAAAAATTCGGCGTCATTTTCGAAGTCCGCTCATCCCTCAACGACAACCCAGGAACACTCGTGCTAGAAGAACATCCCAATATGGAAAACGTCGTCATCCGTGGCATCTCCATCGAGCGCTCCCAGGCGCGCGTCACCATCTCCGGCATCCCGGACCACCCCGGCATGTCCGGGAAAATCCTCGGCACCCTCGCGGAGGCGGAGATCAATCTCGACATGATCGTCTCGAACATCTCCAACGACGAGCGCTCCAAACACTCGTTCACCATGCACTCGAACGATCTCGGAAAAGCGCAAGCAGCCCTCAAACCCGTGCTCGCCGAGCTTTCGCAAAGACGCGAGGATCGAGACCGAGGCAGGCATCGCCAAGCTATCCGCCGTGGGCATCGGCATGCGCTCCCACTCGGGAGTCGCCGCCACCATGTTCAAGGCTCTCGGCGACAAGGGCATCAACATCGGCATGATCTCCACCTCGGAGATCAAGATCGCCGTCACCGTGGACGAGGTCCACATCGAGGACGCGGCCCGCGCCGTGCACGACGCCTTCGGCCTGGACAAAGAGCCGGTGTAGGAACTTTCTTCGAACACCGGGAGCTTGCCGTGCGATCCGAAGTGGCGGACGAAATGCATCGTGCTCGGAAGGCCCATGGGGCAAGGAAGTACGTTTCTCCTTGTTCGCGGGTTCAACGGATGGATTTGTGCGAGCCATCGCAGGCCGGCATGCGTTTCGAAAGCCCGCAGGTGCAATCGTTGAGGCCCTTCCCGCAGAGTATTCTGGCCGTGCATTTTTCGATCCTGGCCACCCTTGTCGCCGATTGTTTCGCCGAGGAGAAATGCATGTTGTAGGCTCTCCTCCGCCCGGGTGTCAGCGCATCGAAGGCGGATTTCAGCTTCGCATCCCCGTCCAGCTTCGCCTGGAGTTCGTCCACTAAAACGATATCGCTGTTATCCTGGTATTCGACCTTCAGACCCGCCTTCTCCACTTCGATCGCCTCGAAAACATATGTCACGAGGTGCTCCTCCACCGCTTCGATCTCGCCCACGCAGGTAAACTTCGCGACCCTAACCGCCTGCGAGTTTTCACCCGGCTTCACGAGTATCGCCTTCCCGTCCGCCAGTAACGAGCCTTTGAGAAAACTCAGGGTGCAGCATCCTTTGAGTCCACCCAGCATCAAAACATTGCCACCCCCGATTCCGTAACATGGCGATCCCCACTTCAGCTCCTCGTCCAGCCCGCATCCGAGCACGAGCCACGGAGCTTCTCCAGTTCCTCCCTCCACTGTTCGAGACCACTGAAATATTCATCGACCTTTGGGTTCATGTTTCGGATGTGTGGGCAGATCTATGCGCCCGCGCCGCTCTCAAGTAAACTACCGATCCACTGGTCCGAAATTTCCCCTTCACACCCCGCCTCCCATTCCCGACACTCCCCCCACCTCATTCAGAATCCATGCGCGCACTTCTCCTTCTCCTAGCCCTCGGCTCACCTCTCCTCGCCAAGCAACCCAACGTCGTCGTATTCCTCGCGGACGATGCCGGCTGGGGCGACTACACACATTCCGGCAACAACCAGCTCGCCACGCCGAACATCGACTCCATCGCCGAGCAGGGAGCTTCGTTCGAAAATTTCTATGTCTGCCCGCTCTGCGCTCCCACCCGCTCCGAATTCCTCACCGGCCGCTACTACCCGCGGACCGGAGTAGAGGGGGTATCGACCGGGCGCGAGCGCTTGAATCTCGATGAGACGACCATCGCGGACTCTTTCAAAGCAGCCGGTTACGCCACCGGAGCCTTCGGGAAATGGCATAACGGCTCCCAGTACCCCTACCACCCCGCCGGGCGCGGATTCGATACCTACTTCGGCCACACTTCCGGCCACTGGGGCGAATATTTCGACGCACCACTCGAAGAAAACGGGCGCATGGTCCGAACCGAGGGCTACATCGTCGATGTCTGTACGGACAAGGCCATCTCCTTCATCGAGGACAACAAGGACAAGCCCTTCTTCTGCTACATCCCCTTCACCACCCCGCATTCCCCCTGGGCCGCTCCGGAGAAATACTGGGAGAAATTCAAGGATCTGAAGCTCACCCAGCGCGGCACCGCCCAAGGCCAGGAAAACATCGACGAGACCCGCTGCGCGCTCGCCATGGTGGAGAACCAGGACTGGAACGTCGGTCGCGTGCTCTCGAAGCTCGATGAACTCAAACTCACCGGAGACACCATCGTCATCTACTTTTCCGACAACGGACCCAACGGGCACCGCTGGAACGGCGGTCTCAGGGGCAAAAAAGGGGGCACCGACGAAGGCAGCGTGAAATCCGTCTTCTTCCTGAAATTTCCCGGCCACGTTCCCGCCGGGAAATCCATCCCCGAGATCTCCGGAGCCATCGATCTCATGCCCACCCTCACCACCATGGCCGGGATCGAAGCGCTCGGCGACAAGCCCGTCGACGGCCGCGATCTCTCCCCGCTTGTCGATGACAGGAAGGATGCCGACTGGGCCGAGCGCATGATCTTCTCCGCCTGGCCGCAGAACACCACCGTCCGCACGCAGACCCACCGTCTAGATGCGAACGGCAGACTCTACGACATGATCGCGGATCCCGGCCAGACGAAGCCGGTCAACGACGAACAGCCGGAGATCTCCGCCAAGCTCAAGGAAGCCGTCGCCGCTTGGAAAAAGGAAGTATTCACCCACCCGGACGATTCCGGCCACAGCGTGGACAAACGCCCGCTGCCCGTTGGCTACAGCGAGTTCCCCGTGACCATGCTCCCCGCCCGCGATGGCGCTCCCATGGGCGGAGTGAAACGCAGCGGAGCTGCTCCGAACTGCTCCTACTTCATCGGTTGGAAAGACAAGAAAGGCACCATGAAATGGGATCTCGATGTCCATACGGCCGGGAAATACAAAGTATCCATCGACTACACCTGCCCTGTGGAAGATGCCGGCTCCACTATCAAGCTCGCTTTCAAAGGCACCGAAATCACAGGCAAAGTCCTGCCAGGCTGGGACCCGCCCATCATGACCCATCAGGATACTGTTCCGCGCAATCCGGTCGAGTCACAGATGAAGGTCTTCAAGACCCTGGATCTGGGAACGACCGAACTTCCCGCCGGTCGTGGCGATCTCGTCCTTTCCGCCCTGGAAATCCCCGGCGACTCCGTCATGGAAGTCCGCCGCGTGACCTTGGAGCTGGTCGTCCCCTGAAGCGTGCCGCCCGGCGGAGCCGCGTTCTCCCCGAACGCCACTCCCCGGAACCACCTCTTCGCGGAAAATTCCGGGAAGCGGACACAAAGCACGCTTCCGATAACTTCCTTTCGTATGAAACATTTGATCACCGCCTTCTTCCTTCCCTTGCTCGCCCACGCCGCGGAGAAACCCAATTTCCTCATCATCTTCACCGATGACCACGGTTACGGTGATGTCTCCACCTACCACGAGTCGGACTGCCGGACACCGAACATCGACCGCCTCGCCGCCGAAGGCATGCTTTTCACCGGCATGCGGGCCAACTGCACCGTCTGCTCCCCCTCCCGCGCCGCTCTCCTGACCGGAAAATACGCGGACCGCGTCGGCGTCCCCGGTGTCATCCGCACCGATCCCGAGAACTCCTGGGGATACTTCGATCCCTCCGTCCCCACCCTCGCGGACGAGCTCGAAAAAGCCGGCTACCACACCGCCCTCATCGGCAAATGGCATCTCGGGCCTCGAGCCGGAAAACCACCCCAACCGCCGTGGTTTCGATCTCTTCCACGGCTTCCTCGGCGACATGATGGACAGCTACACCACCCATCTGCGCGAGGGAAAAACTTCATGCGGCTCAACGCGGAAACCATCGACTCCCGAGGGCCACGCCACCGATCTTTTCGCCGACTGGGCGACGGACTACTTCGAGGAGAGAGCGCGAGCGAAAGCCGATCAGCCCTTCTTCCTCTACCTCGCCTTCAACGCCCCCCACTTCCCCATCGAGCCACCCGCCGAGTGGCTGGAAAAAGTGAAGAACACGCGCCCCGGAACTCGATCCGAAACGCGCGACCAACGTCGCCTTCGTCGAGCACCTCGACGACCGCATCGGCCACGTGCTGGACTCCCTGGAGAAATACCGGCCTCGCCGAAAACACCGTCGTCATCTTCACCTCGGACAACGGCGGCCACCTTCGGCAGCGCCCAGAACAACGACCCGTGGCGCGACGGCAAGCAATCCCATTACGACGGCGGCCTGCGCGTCCCTTTCGTCGCCCGCTGGCCCGGCCAAATCACCCCCGGCACCCGCAGCGACTACCCCGGCCTCGTCTTCGACTATTTCCCACCTTTCTGGAAATCGCCGGTGCGGAGCCCGCGACCGACCTCGATGCCCGCAGCCTCGTTCCCGTTTTCAAAGGAGAAACGGAAAACCAGGACCGCCCCCTCTACTTCGTCCGCCGCGAAGGGGAACGACCAATACTGCGGAAGCGCCTACCACGCCATCGTCGCCGGACACTGGAAGCTCCTCCAGAACGATCCCTTCTCCCCGCTCGAGCTCTACAATCTCAAAACGGATCCCACCGAAGCCACGGATCTCATCCAAAAGGAACCGCAGGTCACCAAACGCCTCAAAGCTCTCCTCCGCGCCAACATCCAGAACGGCGGAGCCACCCCCTGGCAGAAGTAGGCAAGGCAGAGCCGTAGCTGCCCCGTCTCGGGGCAGGCCGTGAAAACCCCGTCCGGGGTTCGCGAGCCGTAGCTGGGGACTCTGGCCCCAGGCCGTTTCGGGGGGACTCCGGCCCCCCGTGCGAATGTGGAGCAATGAGGCAGGATGCTTCATTGAACGGCCTGGGGCCGGAGTCCCCAGCCACCCCCCTCACCATTCCCTCTCCTTATCCTTGATCTCCCGCCCGTCCCGGATTACCCCCTCCCCGTGCTCACGATCAAGAAACTGACCAAGACCCTCGGTGGCCGCACGCTTTTCCGTGAGGCGGAAATGTCGATCAACTGGGGCGAACGCGTCGCCCTGGTCGGCCCGAACGGCGCCGGGAAATCGACCCTTTTCCGCATGATTCTCGATGAGGACCAGCCCGACGAAGGCACCATCGACCGCGACGAATACGCGATCACCGGCCACCTCGCGCAGGAAGCCGGCGAACCATCCGACGAGACCGTCCTCGAGATCGCCATCGGCATCACCCCGGAAATGATCGGCCTGCTCCGCACCATCCGCGAAGGCGAGAAATCCGGCGACCTTTCCTCCCCGGAGTTCGGCAAAGCGCAGGATCAGTTCACCGCGCTCAACGGCTACCAGCTGGAGCCGAAGGCGAAGAAGATCCTCTCCGGTCTCGGCTTCAAGCAGGAGGACTTCCCGAAACCCGCCCGCGAATATTCCGGCGGCTGGGTGATGCGCGCCCACCTCGCCCAGCTCCTCGTCATGGAGCCTGATCTGCTGATGCTCGACGAGCCGACCAACCACCTCGATCTCATCTCCCTGCTCTGGTTCCAGCGCTACCTGCTGAACTACTCCGGCGCCATCCTGATGATCTCGCATGACCGCGATTTCATGGACACCATGATCGAGACCGTCATCGAGATCGATCCCGAATGCCATGGAACTCATTTCCTACACCGGCAACTACTCCGCCTACCTGGAGGAGCGGGAAAAGGTGCTACGAGCGCAAAGGTCCTGGCCTACCGGAACCAGAACAAGGAAATCGAGAGCCACATGGAGTTCGTCGAACGCTTCCGCCAGGTCGGATCGAAGGCCGCCAGGTGCAGATCCGCATCAAGTTCGTGGAGAAGATCGACAAGATCGAGAAACCCCGCACCCCGCGCAAGCCCTTCAAATTCGCTTTCCCCAGCCTCCCCGCTCGAACCAGAAAGTCGTCGAGCTGGAAAAGGTCTGCCAGGCCTACCCAGCGAAAAGCGCATCTACAAGGACCTCGATCTCACCATCGAGCGCGGCGACAAGATCGTGCTCGTCGGCCCGAACGGCGCCGGTAAATCGACTCTACTGAAACTTCTCGCCGGAGAACTGGAGATCGATGGCGGCAAGAAGGAAATCGGCTACCTCACCAAAATCGGCTACTACTCCCAGCACCGCGCCGAAACCCTGAACGACGTCAACACCGTGCTCGACGAGGTCCTCGGCGCCTGCCGACACCCTGCGCGAAGAAGACGCCCGCGGCATCCTCGGCACCTTCCTCTTCCGCCGCACGGATGTGGAGAAACGCTGCGGCGTGCTTTCCGGGGGCGAAAAATCCCGACTCAACCTCGTGAAATTCCTCGTCGATCCGCCGAACCTGCTGCTGATGGACGAGCCGACGACCCACCTCGATATCCTCTCCATCGACTCGCTGGTCAACGCGCTGAAATCCTACGAAGGCACCCTGGTTTTCATTTCCCACGACGTGCACTTCATCCGCACTCTCGCCGAGACCACCCTCCACGTCACCCGGGACGACAAGAACCCGGAAAACGGAGCCATGGTCACCCGCTACACCGGCGGCTACGACTACTTCCTTGAGAAATCCGGCATCAGCGACGACCGCGGCGCGGTGACCGCATAGGAACGTGGGCAGCCCGCAAAAAGTTCCTCCGGTGCGACCGCTTTGACCGGAGAAATTCGAAACCCCGAGACGCCTCCTGTGCCCGGAGAGGTATCGGGAGAACGCGTTTCATCCCCCGCGTTTCTCATCGGGATGCCTACGGTAGTCGCCTTCACCCACTGCTGCGAAACCACGGATCCCGTCCATTTTCGTCCTACCGCGGCCGATCCAAGCAAGGCTTCGATTCTCCGGATTTTCCCCGCATGCCTGAGTATTCCACAATCGAAACAATCACCGCGAAAGGCCTCCCCTGTTCACTTCTTCACAGGGAAATACCAGTCGTCGTGCTTTTCCATGTGTTTCTCCATTTCAGGGAAAACTTCGATGATCGCCTCGCGCTCGTGCGGCCCTCTGACCGCCATCTGAAGATTCGCCGCTACGATGAAACCGATCACGAGGCCCACGATCTTGAACGGATTCAGCGGCTCGGCACTGACTTTGTGGTTGCCTAGGAAGTCCCAGATCGGCTTGCCGATCCTGCGTGCCGTAAACCAGCTCATCGCCTGGCATAGCACGGAAAGCATTCCCCAACCGAAACCGACGCCAGTCACCATCACCCGCAGGGACCTCCAGACAGCTGCTTTGAGAGGTAGTTCGCTGCCATCCTCATTGCTTACACGCAGTCCCATCAACCACTTTCCCGGAGTTCTGCCGTATCGGTGAAGCAGCCACGCCTCCAGCGTGAACCACGGGATGTACATCGGCAGCAACAACCAGGGGTTGCGGATGGCCGATCCGATATCCCGACCCGCCAGATACATGCCCAGCCACCACAGTGCGGAATAAATCGTCAGATCCAGCCACCGCGCCCAGAAGCGACGGCCCAGGTGCCGTTTCGGCATCTTCCCCGGATTGGTCCGGGCCGCTCTCCGCCCGCTCCAGGTATTCCGGAGGTAAGGCCGGAGGCTCCCGCGCGGCTTGTCCGTGAACTCGTCTTTGAAGAGGTCCACCTTGGAGATCTCCGTCCATTCCGGCAGGCCGTCATACCAGATGCGTGCGTCCGCATCCAGCTCCCCGCGCTCGACCTTGCGCCGGATTTCATAGTCGGGAAACGGGCCGGTTTTCACCCCGCTGCGGATTAGCCAGATATCCATGATCAGAGATTGCGGAGAGATTTGGCCGCGTCGCTGCGCGCTGCGAAAAAGGCCGGCACCAGCGCGGCAAGCGAGCAGAGCACGAACGCTAGGAAGCCGATCACCGCCTGTTCAACCGGATCGTTGTGCGCGGGCAACACACCGAAACCTGTCAGTTGTGCTGAGAAGGGATCAAACTGCATCGCCCTCAACGCTTCCTGAAGACTTCCTCGGAAATAGATCACCACGCGCCCCAGACCCACGCCCAGCGCGGCACCCAGCACCCCGAGCAGCATGCCCTGATAGAGGAAAACCCGGACGATCTGCCCCGGCGCGGCACCCAGCGCTTTCATCACCCCGATCTCCCGCCGCTTCTGGATCGTCACCGTGAACATCACCGCCATCATCGAGAAAGCGGAAACCAGAACGATGAACGAGAGCGCGAAATACATCATCACCCTCTGCTGGTTGATCAGAGCGAAAAACGCCTGATACTGGTCGCCCCAGGTTTCCAGACTCCGCTCCGCTCCTAGCAGTTTTTTCCCCTCCACCTTGATCTCCTCCGCCTGATACGGATCGTCCAAACGTAGCGCCACGCCCTGCACCTGGTCGCCCAGACCGGCCAGATCCTGTGCCAGAGGCAAAGGTAGGAAAAGCTCCGGGGTCACCGCCATCTGGGAGGCGGCGTAGACACCCACCACCACGGCCTCTTTCGGGAGGACGAGACTTTTCAGACCCTTGAGAATCTCGCCATCCATCTTTTCGGCATCCGTTTCGGAAAGCGCGGTGAAAGCATCATCCACCGCCTTCCTGGTATCGGCAGTAAAGCGGAACCGACTTTCCTCCTCTTCCCTTTCGCCCTGCTCCATCGCGCTGAGAAGCGTCTCGATCATGTCCCTCTCCGGCTCCCTGATTTCCTCTTCGTAAATAATCCGGAGCAAATCGTAGATCTCGCGAAGCTCGTCCGCCGGCAGGCTCCACACCCCCTCTTTTTCGGTCCACGAACCGCCGAGCACCTCCTTCGCACGCGCCCACTGGGTCGGATAAGTTTCACGCACCACGGGATTTTCCGTGGCTTTGTAGGCATCCATGACGCCCTCGAAATTCCGTGTTGAATACAGCCGCAGGGTATCGCCGATCCGAAGGGCGAACTGCTCCGCCACCACCGAGGAAATCACCGCCCGATCATCCAGGCCGAGATCCGCGGTGGATTCGGGGAAACTTTTCAAATCCAGCATGTTTTCCACACCTCGCACCTGGTCCGGATCGCTGGTATCCACGGCGCGGAAGGTCACCGGCCTCTGCCAGGAACCCACGTCCAGCAACACATTGTCCGCGACATAGGCGGTTGCGGCCGCGACACCTTTGAGTTTCATCGCCTCATCCGCGAGCACATGCCAGTCCTCCGCCTCCTGACCGCTGTCGGGCATCGGATTCAGCGCTGCGGATCTCACCAGGATATGCGGGGTGAACCCGAGCAGACGCCCTTTCACTTCCCGCTCCAGCCCCGCATAGACCGCCATCACCACAACCAGGACAAGCACCCCCAGCATCACCCCGACCAGGGAAATGAGTGTGAACGAAGAAAGCATCGCCCGGCGCGGGTTCAAATACCGCCGGGCCAACATGAAGCTGAAGGATCGTTTTTTGATACCCGGAATTAGACCCAGACGGCCAGACAGTTCAACTAAATCTCAAAAATCAAAATTCAAACAGAACCCAAGCTTCCGTGGATTCCGTGCTTTCAGTGGTTCAAAACTCCCGCAACAGCATCCACCCCGCGATTTCCCGCAGCCTATCACCCTTTTCACCGAAAACATCCAACGCCCCGAGCGCCTCCGCCGTGAGCCGCTTCGCCTCCTCCCGGGATGCCTCCAGGCCCATCACCGAAGGATAGGTCGCCTTGTCCACAGCCTCATCTTTCCCCGCCGTTTTCCCGAGCGCCTCGGTCGTCTGCGTGACATCGAGGATGTCGTCGATCACTTGGAAAGCCAGTCCCAACGCATAGCCGAATTTCGAGAGAGCTTGCATTTCCTCGGGAGTCGCGTCCGCCGTCATACCGCCAAGTTTCACCGCGCAAGTGAGCAGAGCGGCGGTCTTCGCCTCATGAATCCTCACCAGCTCCTCCAGTGAAAGTTTTTTCCCCTCCCCTTCCAGATCCAGCACCTGCCCGCCGATCAATTTCCGGCTGCCTCCGGTCTCCGCCAGCTCGGCGACCAGGGCCCCGACCGGATGTCGTTCGCTTCCCCTGGATTTCGATAGGACTATGAACGCCTCGGTCAGCAATGCATCTCCGCAAAGCACCGCCATGCCCTCGCCGAAGACTTTGTGACAGGTCGCCCGCCCGCGCCGGAGATCGTCGTCATCCATGCATGGCAGATCGTCATGCACCAGCGAGTAGGTATGCATCAACTCCAGCGCGCAAGCAGCCGCCACCGCGTCTTCCCGTTTCCCGCCGCAAGCTTCCGCCGCCGCCAGGCAAAGCACCGGCCGCAAACGTTTCCCCCCCGCGAACACACAATACCGCATCGCTTCGTGTATCGTCCCCGGTCGGTCCCCCGCCGCGGGTAGAAATCCATCCATCGCCGCATCCGCCTCCCCGGCCAACGTCTTCAAATACTCCTTGAGTTCCATCGCGGGAAAAATCGTCCGGCAGCCTCCATGTGGAAAGCATTTTCCTCAGGGTTCGGGCATGATCGCCCGCGTGGCGGGAGTCTCCGGCTACCTATCGCATATTTTCTTCAGGTCCAGCACGTAGATGGCCCGCTGGTGTGAACCGAGCACAAGTTTCGACTCATCTTCCGACACGGAAAAAGATGTCACTGAAAATGGAAACTTCTGATCATAGATCACCTTCTTTCCGGTCCAATCAATGACCGAGAACGCCGATTTCCCGCTCAGATCCTGCCTCAGGACAAACAGCATCTTGCCGTTTTCCGACACGAGGAAATCTCCCGGAGTCGGGTAGTGCCAATCGGGCGGCACCGTCATCTCATCTTCTCCGGTGCCGTCGCCAGCCAATGGAAGCCTCCTGATCGCTTTCTTCTTAGAATTCGGATCGAACTGAAAGTAGAAGCCGTTCCTAACATCGATCCCGACCGCGTTCCTATCGATACGAACCGGCTGATTTTTCCGTTCCGGATCAAGGAGGGTCAGACTCGTCCCGTTTCTCATGAAAATTCCGGAAGATTTTTCAGACATGTGAAATGATCGCGGACGGATGCTGGTCTCGTAGTCGGGGACCAACAATGGCTCGGAAGCGATCGTTCCAGCATCACTCCAATGCTGAACGGCGGTTCCCTTCGCGGTGACTATGTCTTTCTCCTCGGCACCGAGGGAAATATTCATCAGCGCGGATTCCTCGTGGTTTCTCCCGTACGAGACAACTATCTTCCCGGGAACCCTGGGAGTATTGATCGGCCCCCGTGACGCGGCCCGTAGAATATCATCGACGTTCCACAGAAGAATTTCCCAGCCATCTCCGGCGAAAATCCTGTCAGATCTCCATGGGAACATCGGCGATTGCATGAGCACGGAGCGTTTTTCGTCCTTTTCCCTCGGAGAGAAAAGCTGTGCGAGTTGCTTTCCCGCGTCCGACCAGAGCAGAAGACTATGACCGTCGTTGCTGAGTATCAGCTTTCCATCCGGCGAAGTGCTTGCGTCCACGATGGGGCAGCAATGTACCGGATGATCGGCTACCTCCCGCTTGTCCATGGCATATTCCCAATCATCCGTCCGATACATCCAACCTCCGCCTTCGTCGAAAAATATGAAGAACCTACCGTCGCGGGTATAGTCTCCAAGCGACTCCGAAATCTTGATTTCCGTGACCTCAGGTTCGGGCAACCGCTCGGTAGGGATGAGAAACGTCCGGCCTTGGGATGATACGATCATCTCTTTCCCGTCAGGCGAGAACCTGACGTTATTCTGGTAGTGGAAGCCGTTGCGAGGCGGAGTCGACACGTCGAATACCCGTTCGAGGCTCCCCTCCTTCACTTTGAAAAGGCGCACGGACAGACGCGAGTGAAAAGCCACCCACTCCCCGTCCGGTCCGCCTACCCTCACCTGCGGCGCTTCATTCTGATAGAAATCCTCGTCCTCTTCGAGCTCCAGATCGACTGGCTCCGCCGTATCCTTTCCCTTCCGGATCACAAAGACTTTGCGTGATTTCTCGCACGGGCGGGTGACGAACAAGAGCTCTCCCGACTCCGCTAGGTAATCGCTTGTCAGAGCCTTATTCCGATACATTAAACCGGGCAGATCCACCTGCCGTGCTTTCTTCCCCGTGATCGCATCGTAGAAAACCACGGCCGAGGGCACGCTCTGTTCGCTCGTGTCCAGTGACTGAAGAGTCATCAGAAATTTGCCGTCGGCACTGAATTCCATGTCGTAGAGCTCAGCTTTCGAATCCAGCGTCCACATCGGTTTTCCATTCTGAAAATCAAAGCAACCGTAGATGCGACGCCCGATCTTCAATCCCCTGGTAGGTTCGTTTCTTCTGCAAAAAAGGTATTTCCCATCCCTCGAGAGACACCATTCCTCCGCTCCGCTGATGAGGCCGAGGACGTCCACCTCTCCGGATTCCGTATTCGCTGCCATCAGGCAAAGCCCCCCGGTTGTTCCCAACAGCCACTTGTCGGAATCCGCGATCCTCTGGATGCGGTCACCGATGGGAAAAGGAATACCTGACCTGGGATTTCCCGCCATGCTGATCAAAGCATCTGGCTTCTCAGCGAAAGGGTCCAAACGTTCCAAAGGCCCCCATGATTCGGAAGCTTCCTCAGCATCCGCAGTCGTTGAGAATGCCGCCGCGCATGCGAGAGAGAGGAAAAACACCGTTTTCATGCAAGACATGATAAGTATGAAACGGCTTATCACCCAGCACTAGGTTTGACGGAAAGAGGTGGTCCCACCAACTCCTGGCCATATTTCCTGAATAGCGATTCCGGATCACCGGCCTCCGCCGCAAGAATCCGCTCGAAGAACTCTTCCGAATTCAATGCCGGTAACAGCTCGTAATGAATCGTCGCCTTCTCTTCGCCGATATTCCGGAACGAATGCGCCGCACCGGCCGGGACCACCGCGGTTCCTCCCGCCTCACGCTCGATCCTTTCGCCATCCACTTCGAAAAGCAATTTCCCCTCGATCACATGGAAAATCTCCACCTGCTCGAAATGGCGGTGCAGCGGCGGTCCCGTTCCCGGATCTACGATTTCTTCGAAAACCGCGGTCCTCCCCTCTGTTTGTCTTCCTGAAATGAGACAACGTATATCGAGCTTCGGCATGGGTGCAACCTACCCACCTCCTCGAATCATCCAAACGATTCTTTCGGATCCGAAGTGATCTTTTTTCCCGGAGCTGCGTCCGTCCCGGCGCAGGCTGTGAAAGCGTGCGTCCCGCCGCTATACCGACGCGCATCAGGCTTTGTGAATTTGGTAGTCCGGTCTTGAAGGCCAAAGGCCTGATCTATCGCAGCCTGGGGCATCGCCCCAGGACACATTGTTCACAAAGATTCCAAGTCCTGTAGGGGCGACCTATCCGTGTGTCTTACGGCGGGTTTATGTCTCCCCTTCGGGGCTGCATACCATTGGGTGTACGGATCCTGGGGCGATGCCCCAGGCTGCGATAGGATGCACCTTTGGTGCGAAGGACTCGGACGCAGCTGGGGACGGTTTCACAAAGCCTGATGCGCGTCAGTAAAGCAAGGCACGGAGTCTACCTCCGAAGCAACATCCCGATTCTACGCCAAGGGTTTGCAAAACCCCTCTTAATATCGCGGCTCGCTTTGTGCTTACAAAATCTCGGCGATCTGCACGGCGTTGAGCGCGGCCCCTTTCCGCACCTGATCGCCGACGACCCACAGATCCAAAGCGTTCTCAAGGACCAGACTCTTGCGAATGCGGCCGACGAGACAATCGTCCTTTCCGGTGGTATCGAGCGGGACTGGAAACATCATGTTCTCCGGATCATCGACGACGTGGATTCCTGGCTTTCGCGCATAGGCCGAGCGTGCTTCCGCGACGGACGGGGCGGTGGAGAACGTCGCGGTGATCGAGACCGAATGCGAGCGGTAGACCGGGACCCGGACGCAGGTACAGGAAACTTTCAGAGTCTCGTGCCCGAGGATCTTGCGACCCTCGTTGAGCATTTTCATTTCCTCCTTGGTGTAGCCGTTGCTGGTGAAAACATCGACCTGCGGGATCACGTTGAAAGCAATCTGACGGGGATAGACACGCGGGGTGAACGGTTGGCCGTCGGCGATCGCCTTCACCTGTTCCTCCAGCTCGATGATGCCCTGCGCACCGGAACCGGATACCGCCTGGTAACTGGAGGCGATCACGCTTTCCAAGCCGAATTTCTCATGCAACGGGGCGAGCGCCATCAGGGAAATGATGGTGGTGCAATTCGGATTCGCGATGATCCCTTTCGGCCTATCCTTCACGGCATCCGGATTGATCTCAGGCACGACGAGCGGCACACCCTCATCCATGCGGAAGGCGGAAGAATTGTCGATCACCACGGCACCGGCGGCCGCAGCGGAGGGAGCGAACTCCAGGGAGATCCCGCCACCCGCGCTGAACAACGCGATGTCGATTCCCTCGAAAGCGTCGTGGGTCAGCTCTTTGACGACGATGTCTTTGCCACGGAATTTCATCGTCTTCCCGGCGGAGCGAGATGAGGCAAGCAAGGTCAGCTCGCCAAGTTGAAAATTCCGCTGCTCCAGGCAGAGCAACATTTCCACGCCGACGGCACCCGTCGCCCCGACAATCGCTACATGTGGTGAGTTCATCATCTTAGAAGTCCGGCCTCGCCGGGCCGCGCACCATATCCACCTGAGCGACTCATGCAATCCCTTTGCGAGGTCTTCCGGGAGTGGATTTCTGTCAGAGTTCGAGCTTCTGACCGATCCGGAGGATATCGCTCTTGAGTCCGTTATCCTTTTTCAAGGTATCGACGGTGGTCTTGTGTTTCCTGGCGATACGGCTGAGGGTATCTCCCGGGACGACCGTGTAGATCCTGATGGCTTTCGGGGCGGGTGCCGGCTCCGACGGGGCGACTTCCTCGCGGCGCTCCACAGCGGGTGGCGGACCATCTTCCGGCAAGACCGTAGGAGTCTGGACCTGGGGCCGGGGTTGTTCGGGAACGATCTCCACCAATTCGTCATCCGGCTCCGCGACCAAGGGCGGCGCCACGGCCACTTCCGCCGCTTCCTCCTCCAACAGTTCCTCCGGCACGTTATCGATGGCACCGACAGGCCTGAGCCAGACGATCTGGTGAACCGGATTGCCCAGGGAATCGAAAAACACCTGCATGCTCTCGCGTTCGAATCCGCCTTTCAGCAGCCGCAGTTCCCAATCGAAAAGCTCCTTGTCATCGATGCCCCAGAACACCGCCCACTGGGTGAACTCGTCTTCCGGGAAATCCTTTTCCACCGCCCGGAATTCGGAAACGCCCCTGTTGTTCCGCCCCTCGACGTACGCGAAGTATTTCCCCTCCTCCGCCATCTCCTGACGATATTGAAGCTCCGCGCGAGTCATCCACGCCGTGTATTCGGACTCTTTCCACGAGGGCGCGGAAAAGCTGTAACCTTGCTTGTCCTCCGGAGCCTTCGCAGCGGATGAAACGGTGGACGGTTGTTCGCACGAGACCGTGGCGAAGGTTGCGATGGCAAGCGGAAGTAATCGGAGATGTTTCATTCGGGAAATTGTGAATCGTTCGCGGCGATCATGCCTGTCCGATCAGAATCTCCAATTCAAATTCGCGCGCAGCGTGTTGCTCTGGTTGTTTTCCGAGAAACGACCGGTGTAGGTGGCTCCGATGGAGGTTGATTCGCTGATCTGGAGATCGGCGCCGAGCTCCAGCACCGCGGCGTCGTCATCGAAGGCAGCTCCCTCGACGGTGAAGGGTCTGCTTCCGACAAAGGAATGCGTGGCGGTATCATACGTATCCCCGTAGACGTGCTGCCATGCGACGCTGGCCCGGAGGCGGGCCGGCATGGACCCGGCAGCGACCAGTTGGTCGAAGCGAACTCCGAGCATCGAGGAGAGCTGGTCCTGGGTGGTTCCGTTGCCGTTGAGCGCGCCCGCTCCGCCACGTTCCCGATAGGCTTCGGTATCCGTGCCGATCCAGGCGACGTTCAGGAAAGGCTCCAGTATGCTGCGTTCCGCAACGCGCATTTCGTAGCCGAGTTCTCCGAAAAGCTGGTTTGTAGCGGCATCGTAGGATGAGGTATACCGGTCGTTGAGATTGCCGACATTCACGTTGCGGGTGGTGTCGATGCTGCTCCAGGTACGACTTGCGCCGAGCAGGAGGTTGATCGCGTTGTCACCCATTTCGAAGGATTTCCCGAGTGTGAGACCGAAGGTGACGTTGTCAATGTCCGCCTCGGAGTTGCGGGCGGTGACATCCAGTTCACCGGTCGTGTAGCCTGCGGCGAAACCACCCTGCCATCCGGCGTAGATGTCCGCGTTCGCTCCGGCGAAAAGGCCGACCAGATCCTGCTCCATCGTGGCGGTGTTGCCGTCGCCATCAAGGGTTAGACGGTCGCCGATGGCTTCCGCCCAGACGTTGAGGCGGCGCTCGTCGATAACGCGGGCCGGGCCAGCTTCCATTTCCGGAAGTCCGGATTTCGCATCGACCGCCTGGTAGTAGACATGGTCGTTGGAAGGATTTCTTTTGCCATCCAGACCCTTGCGCAGATTCTCGAGCATGGTGGAGCGGCCCGCCGCGCTACCGCCGATGATGGCGGAAGTGATATCGGCATGGATTTCTCCGGAAAAGGCGTCGAACGAACGCTGGGCATTCGCCTGCCCTTCGATCAGAATGTTCCGATGAACCTCACCACCGCGTGGAAGGTCATCGAGCGCCGTCGCGGACGCACTCTGGTTACGCGTCATGTTCGGCACGCAATTTCTGAAGATGACATCGTTGCGGAAGAGTTGCAGAACGACTTGGTTCGGATCGTAGATCACGAAGGTATCGACGTTCGCCGCGCCATTGGTGACATTGCTGAATGCTCCGGTCACACCGCCTGCCGCGTCGACAACGACGTGGCGGGAATACCAGTCGGGATCGCCGTCCACATGCAGGACCAATTCACCGTCGATCACGGCGCTTCCTCCAATGATCAGCCTGTCGTTGCCGCCGTCCCTGAAATCGATATCCAACGTGCCGTTGGAACGCTGGATGTAATCGCCGCCGATAGTGAGATCCGCGATGGTTCCGTGAAGGCAGGAGCCGGGATCGACCGTGCCGCTGTTGGTGAGAGTCCCCAATACGGTTCCGTAACCGGAGAGAGTTCCACGATTGCGGACGAAGGCGTCCCCGGCAACAGAGG
This sequence comes from uncultured Verrucomicrobiae bacterium, assembly GCA_963729485.1. Lineage (GTDB taxonomy): Bacteria > Verrucomicrobiota > Verrucomicrobiia > Verrucomicrobiales > Akkermansiaceae > Luteolibacter. The sequence continues at coordinate 523,982 of CAVSNV010000007.1, read as the reverse complement.
CGTCGGAGTTTGCCTCGGAAGAACCGATCACCAACCTGCCTTGGGCAATCTCGGTGAGACCGGTATAAGTGTTGGTCGCATTGAGTTCCAATGCACCGATGCCGGATTTTTTCAGCCCTCCGTCTCCCGAAATCGCGTTTCTGACTTCGAAGCAGATGCTTGAATCGACGATTTGAATGGTGCCGCCACCGCTTTCGAGTTTGATCGCGCGATCGGTCCCGGTGAAGGAGGTTCCGGTGACTTGCAGCGTGCCGCCCTTGAAAGTGAGTTCACCTTCCTCGGCACCCAGATTTTCCTCACGTGACACAGAGAGAACGCCTTGGGACACCGTCCATGGCGTTACCTGCGCGGTATTTCCGGTCAAGACCCAGGTGCTGTTCCCCGATTTGTCGAATGCGTTGAAGCCAACGTATTTCGATCCAATCTGGGTGACATCGAACGTGCTGTCCGCATCGCCACCGAGAGCAAGGGTATCTGTCTCGCCCGGATCGTGGACGGCAACCGCATTTCCGACGATGACCGATTGGCTCTGCAGTTCCAGACGGTTCCCGCCATTTGTGAAACGGACCGAGTCCGCACGAGTTGTCCCGTCCTGTGAAAGTCCTCCGCTGATGAGTCCGTCGTTAATAACGGTGGTGTCTCCGGTACCACGGATTCCGACTCCTCCGGCTCCAGTGCCACCGGCTGTACCCAGCGCTCCCCTGCCACCGGTTCCGCCTGCAACTCCCGCCGTTCCGGCGAGACCGCTTGCCGCACCTGCAGCTCCCGCTGCTCCGGAGATTCCGACCCTCCCATCCTTTCCGGCGACGCCGTCGGCGCCCTTCAGTCCTCCGGCTCCGTCGCCACCAGCAGTTCCCGCGATGCCGTCCCGACCATTCTGCCCATCGGCGGCCCTACCACCATTGGTTCCGTCACGTCCTTTCGCTCCGGCGGCGGCGCCGACCCCATCCTGGCCATTGCTCCCTATATCGAGGCCGGCCTGTCCGTTCTGACCTCCGCTACCGGCTGTTCCGGATGATCCCGCCAAACCATCATCGCCAGATCTTCCGGGCATTCCGTTCATACCTGGCGCACCCGTACCGTCTCCGGCTCCGCCCATTCCTGCGGCTCCCCCTTTTCCACCTTTTCCGCCGGCGCCCGCATTGCTGGCACCACCGAGACCGCCGCGACCACGACCGCCGGCCGTGCCCGCCAAACCACCGGTACCCGCGAGACCACCGGATCCTCCGGATCCACCGGTCCCGCCGGATCCTCCGGAACCACCCGTGCCCCCGGCGCCGCCGACTCCGCCGGCACCCGCGCTGCCACCGGACCCGCCAAGACCTCCAGCGCCGCCAGTTCCGGCACCACCGCCGAGACCAGCCGCACCGCCGATGCCACCAGCGCCGCCCATTCCGGCGAAGCCTCCGGCACCCGCCCGCCCGGCATCGCCGCCGAGACCTCCGATGCCGCCAGTGCCACCGACGCCGCCGGAGCCACCGTTGCCACCCACGATCGTTCCGCTGTTACGGATCGTCGCACCCTTTGCCAAAATCACTGCCGCACCACCGCTACCCCCCACGCCACCGCTGCCGCCGGTGCCGCCGAATCCTCCACGGCCACCATTGCCGCCGTTTCCTGCGTTCGCGCCACTTCCTCCGCCACCACCATCGCCGCCGAAGCCGCCACTGCCTCCGTCTCCGCCGCGCGCTCCATTGCCGCCTCGGCCACCGATGCCGCCGGCCCCGCCGAGTCCACCGATTCCGCCAATGCCGCCATCTCTCCCGATGACGCCATCACCGCCGACTCCACCAGCACCACCGATACCGCCGAGAGCACCGTTGCCACCATCGCCGCCGCTACCCGAGTTTCCGCCGTTCAGACCATCAGCGCCGTTGCCGGCGATCCCGCCGTTGCCGCCATTTCCTCCTCTGCCTCCGATTCCTCCGTCAGCACCTGGATTGCCGGGTAAATTCGATGTCGGTGGTGCGGGAGCGCCGTTTCCACCAGCGGTCGCATCACCGCCACTGCCTCCGTTACCACCGGAACTGCTTCCCCCGTTGCCGCCGTCCCCGCCTCTGCCGCCGTTGCCGCCTCGAGCACCCACACCTCCGTTTCCTCCCTTGCCTCCGGTTCCACCGTCGCCACCGATCCCCCCGTCGCCACCATCCCCACCTATACCGCCGCTTCCGCCGTCGCCACCGACACCACCAAGACCTCCGCGGCCACCGATTCCGCCGTCTCCGCCCTTTTCACCATTGCTACCGGATCCACCCGCTGCGCCGGCACTACCCGTGCCGCCACCGCCACCATCGCCACCGGTTCCGCCTTGGCCACCTTTACCACCTTGGCCACCGGTTCCGCCGTTGCCACCGGTATTGCCCGTGCCACCGCGGATGTCGGCTTTGTTCTCAAGATATGCGTTTCTTCCAACGATCATTCCGATGCCGCCTTTGCCACCGGCTTCACCGTCACGACCGTCCTGACCTTTGCTTCCCGCCGCCCCGTCGGATCCGTTCTGCCCAGCCTCGCCGTTCCGCCCGGCGAGTCCGTCAGCACCTTTGCTGCCGCCGCCCCCGTTCGCGCCGCGAACTCCATTTCCGCCGATCGCGCCGGTGCTGCCCTGACCGCCATCCCCACCGGGGCCACCGCGGTGACCTACCTCACCCAGAGTTCCGTTCATGCCAGAAGTCCCGGCCATGCCATCGTCCCCCTGGATTCCGTTTTTCCCGGTTCCGCCGTCGTCGCCGTCGATACCGGGTGTTCCGATCAAACCGCTGTCCGCCCGTCCGCCTGCGGTTCCAGGTCCGCCCGGGCCACCATTGGCTCCGATTGTTCCATTCCCCCCGTTGAATCCACGCGCGTTCGCGCCATCCATACCGTTCCGACCGTCCGCACCGTCCGTGGCAGGATCGCCGACGGCTCCGTTCGCCCCTGCTCCGCCGGCTGCGCCAAGAGTCCCGTCCGCCCCGTTGCTGCCATCCCGTCCGTCGATCCCTTCGGAACCGGAGGCTCCTTTACCTCCAGCGGCACCGGCCGCACCATCGTCACCATCGGAAGCGGTTGAAACAGTCGTTCCGTCGGCGCCTTTCACAGCTCCGCCGGCGCCATCGGCACCGTTCGCGCCGGCCTTTCCATCTGTTCCCGCGACACCTGCCCGACCGGTTGTTCCCGTTCCTCCCTTAGCACCGGCGCCTCCGATACCACCACTGATCGTAGCTGTATTCTCGGATACCGTGCCGGCCGCTATATTACCTCCAATCGCCCCAGAAGTCGCTGCGGATGAGGAAGTTACCGCGCCAATAGTCACAAGGACGAGGGCGGGAAGCGAGGTTTTACTTACTCGGATTGCTTTCGGTTGCATAGGATCTGGAGGGATACGGGTTTTGGGAAAACACAGATTGGCAATGCCGATTCGGATGCCACTCTTGGAAGCGTTTTAGCTAAATATTGGAGATTATCAACATAAATTAAGTAAAATCCTTGTATCTTGAAGTTGTAATCCCATGAAATCAGGACTTCACCCCAGTTCCCATTCCCGACAACGCGCCGCAGAACTTTTAAAAATTTCGCACCAACGGTCGAAACGACCGATACCTCATAATTCGGACCGATGGTCCGAATTATGAGCCAGCGTGCGATGATAACCTACCGGAATCAGTAGCAAGAAAACCCGAGGCAGCCCTGGCCACACCAAGGTACCCTCTGGGCCCTACCCTACGATCAATGCCTGAAATGGCGGTGACCGGTGAAAACCATTGCCATTCCAGCTGCGTCCGCTGCCGCGATGACTTCCTCATCGCGCATGGAACCACCCGGCTGGATGCAAGCGGTCGCTCCGGCATCGATGGCGGACTGGAGTCCGTCCGCGAAGGGGAACATGGCATCGGAGGCGACGATGGATCCCTTGAGATCGAGTCCCGCTTCCTTGGCTTTCCAAATCGCGATCCTGGAAGAGTCCACCCGGCTCATCTGCCCGGCACCGATGCCGAGAGTACGGTCCGCATGGGTGTAGACGATAGCGTTGGACTTCACGTTTTTCACAATGCGCCACCCGAAGCGCATCGCGCGGAGTTCCTCCTCGGTGGGAGGTCGTTTGGTGACAACCTTGCTTTCCAGATCGTCGAGACCGAGAGCCGTGTGATCGCGGTCCATTACCATCAGGCCGCCCGGGCTGGAGCGGATGACAGGAGCCTTTTTCGCGCTCAAATAAGCATCGTTCATTTTCATCAGGCGCAGATTTTTCTTCTTCTGAAGCAGTGCGCGGGCATCCGGCTCGAAGTCCGGCGCGATGATGACATCGGTGAAAATTTCGGAAATCACGCGTGCCAGCTCGATAGTGAGAGGGCGGTTGGTGACGATCACGCCGCCGAACGGTGCCTGGCGGTCGGTTTCGAAAGCTTTTTGCCAGGCGAGGCGCAGATCTTCGTCGTCTTGCCCGACTCCGCATGGGTTCGTGTGCTTCAGGATGGCGACGGTCGGGCGGACGAAATCGAGGATCAGATCGGCTGCGGCCTCGATGTCGATCACGTTGGTGTAGCTGAGTCCCTTGCCTTGGACCTGGGTGAAGCAGGAGGAGAAATTTCCGTAAAGGGAGCATTTCTGGTGCGGATTGTCACCGTAGCGGAGCTCTTGCTCCAGCGGGAGGCTGAGGGTGAACGCGCTGCCTGTGCCCTGACGGCACTGACCGAGGAAATTCGTGATCGCTCCGTCGTATTGCGAGGTCCGTAGGAAAACTTTCACTGCGAGGCGCTCGCGCAGGCCCTTGGTGGTGTCTCCCCCGTTCTCGCGCATTTCCTCAAGCACCACCGGATAATCTTCCGGTGAAACGACGACGGTGACATGGGAATGATTTTTCGCCGCACTGCGCAGCATTGACGGACCGCCGATATCGATATTCTCGATCGCGTCCGCGAGAGTGACTCCGTCTTTCGCGACGGTTTCCTCGAAGGGGTAGAGATTCACGACGACAAGATCGATGGGCGGGATACCGTGCTTTTTCGCATCCGCGACGTGCTCGGCATCGTCACGACGGTGGAGCAGTCCGCCATGCACCATGGGATGCAGTGTCTTCAGCCTACCTTCGAAAAGCTCCGGGGCTCCGGTGTATTCGGATACGTCCATCACCTTCAGGCCCGCATCTCTGAGCGCCTTTGCCGTACCACCTGTCGATAGCAGCTCGACCCCCATTTCCGCGAGGCCCTCCGCGAATTCAACCAGACCCGTTTTATCAGAAACCGAAAGCAGCGCTCGTGTAATAGCCATATCTTTTGAAATTAGTGGGAATCCGGCCACCGGGTGGTCCGAACACGCCCCTCCCGTATGCAAGTGGTCCGGGTGGCGCAAGCCGGAATCCGCCGGGCGCAACTATTTCACACCCTCGATCCCTGATATCCAACAGGTTGCGTCCTCAAAACGAAACCTGATATTTCTTCCGCAGAGGGCCGCACCGAAGATCCGGCCGGGATCGCCACCACCCGCGGCGGGTCTTGGATCGAGGGATAGCACTTCCGTGATCACCCGTCGGGAGCGCTCGTCGAGCTGTTGGAAATCCCCTTCACACACCGTCTCAGGCCTCACCTGAAACCTTTGGATTTCTTCGACCGCATACCCGGATTCAGCCTCCGGAACCGACTCCGCGTAGGAGAGGTAAGGTTTGATATCGTAGACGGGAGTGCCGTCCACGAGATCCACGCCGGAGAACTCCAACACCGGCGGGGCCATGCCTTCCGTCCGTTTTTCGCGAACGTTCTCCAGCTTCACCAGAGAAAGCCCGAGTCCGTTCGGACGATAGGTGGAGCGGCTGGCGAATACGCCGATGCGCTTGTCTCCACCCAGTCTCGGAGGACGCACGGTGGGCTTCCAGCCTTCGTCAACTGTCTGATGGAAGCCGAATACGAGCCAGACATGAGAAAACCCGTCGAGTCCGCGCACGGCCTCCATGGATCTGAATTTCTCGGAAAACTCCAGAATGCCCCACGCGGAGGGGCACAGGCCAGGTTGACGCGGAACTGCGAACTTGCTTCCGAAGCAAGTTCGCAGAAATCCTATCGGCTCGATCTCCATCCGTTGCGTAAGATTACGGGGAAACCGACCGACACATCACTTGGTTTTGAAGTGGATCGAGGTGCGGAGATATCCGTTTTCCTTACGACTGGTCCAGTCGAGCGAATCGAATTCCTCGCAGGCTTCGATCACTTGTTTCACCTGGTCTTTCTCACGGTTGAAATCCTTGAGTGCGAATTCGCTCGGGAAGATCTCCGCGGAATTCTTGTCGATGAGAGCGAGCGTATCCTTCGCGTATCCTGTGAGTGCGTTGAAGTTCACATGGAACTTCAGGCCTTCTCCCGTTTTCCCGCCCGCCTTGGCCATGCCGATCAGATCGATCGCGCGGGTTTTCGAGGTGGAGGCGGCGAACCACTCGTCGCTCACGGTGACGGATGGCATGAAGTCGTCCTGGAAAAACGGGAACGAGAAGAACCATGTGGTCATTCCGTCTTTCTCGGAGCTGATCGGCTTCTGCATGGGGATTTTCGACTGGGTCATTTCGCTGATGTTGGCGAGGATGGAAGTCGTGCGTGTATTCATTTCCTCCCATGCGGCGCCGAGCTTGGAGCGATCCTCGACCGGTGCGACGAATGTGATGCGTGGAGCCTTCGCCCCGTCCACAACCGCTTGCGGTACGCCTGGCACGGCAGGAAACGCCCCGCCAAGATCCACGACAAGCGCCGCCTCATGACCGAGGCCGTCGGAGAACGGTCCGCTGACAGCGTCATACAGTCCGACGACATCGGCGCTGAATTTCTCGTCGAAGATCTTCTTGTAGTTCTTGAACTCTTCCATGTCCGGGGAATCGAAACTAAGCTCGGATGCTTTCTCCGCCATCGCGTAGGCGGTTTCGAAAATCGCTTCCGCGTATTCGCCGGCGCGTTGGTCGTAAGTAGCGTTTCCGGCCATATTCAGGAAAAGCAACGGATCTCCGCTGTCCCCGAGATGGGCGAGCTTCGTCTCTGCTTTCCAATCCAATCCACCTTTGTCGTAGCCACCGAAGCTTTCGACTTTCAGCCCCTCATCCACGAAGGCGACGAGACCGGAATCCGCGGACGAACCAAGCTCCAGCAGAGATTTCTCACGGTCTGCGATGATCTGGAGAAGTCCCTCGATATCCCGGGTATCACCCAGACCGTCGCCGCCGGAGATCCCGTCGCGGAATCCGAGAGCGTAGGTGGATAGTCCACCGGCTTCTTCCATGATACGGTCGAGCATGGCCTTGTCGCCATACATGAGGGAGACGAGCTGCTTGTCGGCGAACGCATCGGAAAATTTCAGTTCATCGGTGGAGACGAAGGACTCGCCGATGTCTTTCGTCAGCACCAGCTTGTCCTTGTCGCCGCCTATCATGACCACCACGTAATCATCGATGGTGCCGGTGACGACCGTGAGGTTTTTCTCCCGGATCGAGCGGAGCAGGGCGTCCACGGTTTCGGCATCAAGATCCCGCTCCATGTTCTCGCGCTCGGCTTCCATGGTTTTCGCGATCTCCTCGCCGAGCAGGGTGTAACCGGTGAACTTCGCGCCGGCGATTTCAAGATCCACCGGGGCTGCCATTTCTCCGGCCATGCCGAAGAACGACATCCCGGAAGCTACCAGCTGGGCTGCCTGTTCGAGCTCTCCGTCTTTCGCACGGAAGGCGAGATACATCGGTGGCATCTCTGTCTTATCGAAAAGCGCGGTGCCGGACTCACTGTCTTCAATGAGCTGCTTGAAAAGATCCGGTCCCATCTGTTGCTGGAGCACCGTGCTGAAATCTTCCATGTTCCCGGACTTGGCGGCACTCACTACGGCGGTGCCCATGGCCTTCGCCTGGAAGTAAGCCATGCGGCGGTTGATCGTCAGAAGATTGCCCGCTTGCTCCGCGGTGGACTGTCCCATCGCGAGAGTGACCTCCTGGCCGAGCAGGGTCCAGGGGCCGCCGGATTCCACCATCGGCATCTCATCGGCTGGCTCTTCCGCTTGCTCCGCTTCCGGCACTTCGATCACGTCTTCCTCGAGCATTTCCTCCTCAGGCTGCTCCACCGGAACTTCAACCGCTCCTTCCTCGATGACATCCTCTTCGATCATATCCTCCTCGGGAACGATCTCGACATCGGGCGCCATCATACCGGGACCACCCATACCCATTCCACCCGCGTTCGCCATGATCAGGCTGACAACTTCGAGCGCCTGGAGCTTTTCGGCGGAGCCTTTCGCATCATATACGGAAACAAGTGCCTCGGTGTCTTTGGGAAGATATTTCGCGAAACCTACCTTCGCCGCGCGTTCCTCATCGCTGAGCTTGGAATCGGCGCCTGGAGCGACGGTCTCTTTCACCGCGTCTACCACCTTGTCCACCATGGACTTATCTTCTTTTTCAACTTCGGCCGGCTCGGGCTTCTCCTTACAGGAAAATCCACCCAGAGAAACCACAGGAATCAACCACCACGCATTGTGTCGCATTTTCATGCTCCGAGTAAAACCCGCTTGCCCGAACGATCAAGCCCGAATGTTCTTCTTAGCTCTTCCTTGATGTTTGGTATTTAGAAATTTACTATTTCGTCCTCATGGATCTGTCCGATTTCCGAAAAGAATATTCCGCGAAAGGCCTCCACCGCGAGGATCTGTCCGACGACCCCCTGGTGGTTTTCGAAAAGTGGTTCAAGCAGGCGAACGAACTCGACGTGCATGAGCCGAACGCCATGACGCTCTCCACCATTTCCCCGAGCGGCCACCCCTCCCAGCGCACGGTCCTTCTGAAAGCTTTCGATGCGAGAGGTTTCACGTTCTTCACCAACTACACCTCTCGCAAGGCCCGACATATCGCGGAGAACCCTTCCGTCTGCGTTCTTTTTCCGTGGATCACCCTGGAGCGGCAGGTGATCATCCAAGGGAAAGCCGCGAAAATCTCCACCGCCGAGTCCCTGAAATATTTCGCGACACGACCGCGCGAATCGCAGATCGGCGCATGGGTGTCGAACCAGTCCGAAGTCATTTCCTCCCGGAAAATCCTTTTACATAAGCTCGACGAGATCAAAACCAGGTTCAAAAGCGGCGAGATCCCCCTACCCTCCTTCTGGGGCGGCTACCGCATCGAGCCGGAAACCGTCGAATTCTGGCAAGGCGGCCCCGCCCGGATCCACGACCGCTTTCAATATACCCGCCAACCCGACCAATCCTGGGCCATAGCCCGCCTCGCACCATGAAACATCTCCTCACACTCCTGTCTCTCGCTTTCCTCTTCTCATCCTGCGCGAAGGAGCCTGATGAGGCGGTGAAAAAAGATTCCGCCCCCGAAGGTCCCGGCCCGAAACTCGTCGGTCGCATCGCCTCGATTCCTCAGGAGCGGAAATTCGTGCTTATCCAGTCCTACGGGACCTGGAAAGTCCCGGCCGGATCCGTCCTCACCACCCAGGGTCCGGACGGTCGCGCAGCCAACTTGCTGGCTACCGGTGAACAGCTCGGCCAATACGCCGCCGCCGATCTGCGTTCCGGAAACGTCGAAGTCGGAGACGGTGTCTATACGGCGGTCAAAGTCCCGGAGAAATCGATTGATTCCGGCCCGGTGGTGCGGGGGGAATTACTGGATGAGATGACCCAGGAAATCCCCTCAGGTGAATGAGAAAGAGCCGTTATCCGTTTCCATGAAAGATTCCTCTCCGCTTCCACGAACACTTTGATCCGATGACCCGCATCCCTTTCACCATCCTCGCCCTCTCCCTCGCCACCCACGCCGCCGGGGGTAAGGAACCCTACGACAAAGCGACCGACCCCTTCAAAGACGGTGGCAACCCTCCGCCTTCCATGGAGAAAATTTCTCCGGAGAAGGAAGCGGAAATCCTGAAAGGGGTGGAGGTCGCGGATGGATTCGAGGTCTCCCTCTTCGCCGCCCCACCTTCCTTCAACTATCCGGTATTCGTAGCGGCCGCGCCGAACGGCGATCTCTATGTTTCCTGTGACGGAAACGGAGCCCAAGGCACGGCGAAAGGCCGCGGTCGGATCGTCCGGCTCCGCGATACGGATGGCGACGGGCGCGCCGACGAGACCGTGGAGTTCGCGAAAGATCTCGATGCTCCTCGCGGCTTGCTCTGGGACCACGACCGGCTCTATGTCGTCCATCCGCCGAACCTCTCCGCGTTCATCGATGAAGACGGGGATGGAGTCTCGGAGAAAACCGAAACGCTCGTCGAAGGCATCGGCTGGGATTACAGCGGCCGCCCCGCGGACCACGCGACCAACGGCCTTTCACTCGGGGTGGACGGCTACTTGTACATAGCGGGCGGGGATTTCGCGATCATGAAGGCCACCGGCAGCGATGGCACGACCCTCCAGCACCGCGCCGGCGGTGTGATCCGTGTGCGCCCCGATGGCACCGGACTTGAAGTCTATGCCACCGGCACCCGCAACATCCTCGAAGTCGCCATCTCTCCGGAAATGGAAATGTTCACCCGCGACAACACCAACGACGGCGGCGGTTGGAACGTGCGTTTCCACCACTTCACCGGCCTGACCGACCACGGCTACCCGCGCCTCTACAAGAATTTCAACGAGGAGATCACCCAACCCGTCGCCGACTACGGTGGCGGATCCGGCTGCGGCGCGGTCTACATCGACGAGCCTGGATTCGGCGATTGGAACAACGCTCCCTTCACCGCCGACTGGGGCACTGGCGCGCTTTACCGCCACTCTCTGAAACCGAAAAGCGCGACCTTCACGGAAACCGAAAAGCCGCAGCCGTTCATCAAGCTCTACCGCCCGACCGACGCGGATGTCGATGCCATGGGCCGCGTCTATCTCGCCTCATGGAAGGGCGCGACTTTCAACTGGGAGGGCCCGGACGTCGGCTTTATCGTGCAGGTGAAACCGAAGAATTTCACGCCCGAGCCACTACCGGATTTCACCAAGGCCTCCTCGTCCGATCTCGTGAAACTCTGTGAAAGCGAAAGCTACCGCCGCCGCATCGAGGCTCAGCGCGAACTCATCCGCCGGGGCCTGCCGGACGATGCCGTGGAGGGCCTCACCGCCCTCGCGGCCGATCCTGAAAAGCCCGTTGCCGCCCGCGCCACCGCGCTCTTCGCCTTCACCCATTTCCCCATGAAAGGGAAAGCCCTTTCCGCCGAGCTCGCGGCTCTCCCGCCGAGACCCGCCTTCGACGTGATCGTCGCCCGTGGCACTGCGGAGAACGCGGAATGGGTCGCGGAAAAGCACGATGGCAGCTTCACGATTCCGGCTCACTGGAAAAACCAGCCGGCCACTCTCGTGCAGCTCAACCGGCTCATTTCCAACACCACGCTCTTCAACGAGGAGACCCGGCGCTCCGTTTTCAATCTCACACTCGGCAACTCCGACTCACGCGTCCGCCACACCGCTATCCAGGCTTTGGCGAAACTGGGCGATCACGAACTCGCGCTCAGCTATGTCTCAGGTGAGAACGCCACCGTCGGCCACGATGGCAGCCCGCTGGAAAGCGCGGATGCCCTCCACGCCCTCGCGCTGATGCACACGCCCGAGGTGGTGGACGGACTCATCGCACTTCTCGGAAACGACAGCCTCGCCGCCTCGCGGAAAGGAATTCTCGCTTCTCTGGCCCGCCTCTACTTCCACGAAGGCGAATGGAAAGGCGATTCATGGGGCACCCGCCCCGATACGCGCGGACCATACTATCAGCCGGAGCCTTGGGCGGAAACCGACAAGATCAAGGCCGTCCTGAAAGACGCGCTCGCAGGGGAAGATTCCGATGAAGTCGCCTTCCTTGTCGCGGAGATGAATCGCAACCGCATCCAGTCCGACGAGGCCCTCGAACGCGTGCTCGCCCTCGCAAAAGGAGACCCAGAACTTCTGCCTGAAGCCACCGCCCAACTGGCCACCGCCGAGACGATCCCGGTCGACGCGATCCCGCTTCTCCTTCAGGCCGCGAAGACAGATCCCGAAGGCATGGAACCCGCCGTCGCCGCGAGTCTGCTCGAAAACGCCGTCACCGCACTTTCCAAAACCGATAGCAAGGAAGGTGTCATCGCATCCCTCCGGGCGATGATCTCACTCCAGAAAGTGTTCGGTTCGGAGCGCCAGCAACAGTCGGTGAAAGACACCTTTTTCAATTCACCGAAGCTGGAGAACCATCACCAGATCCTTGAAGAAGAAGCGGAGAAAATGGACGGCCAGATCTCCGTCTGGGCGGATGCCGCGCTGCTGAATCTCAGCAACCGGAAAAACGGCAGCCCCGAATCAAAAGACCTTTCCGCCAAAGCTCTCGATCACGGTTGGGAAAATCCGCAACGCCGCGTCCAGATCCTCAACGCCGTCGCCCGCATCAAACACGGACCTTATGGCAACAAGGTTCTCGCCGCTCTCGACGATCCTGACAAAGCCGTTGCGGATGCCGCGAAAAACACTGCCAACGCCCTCCGCATCAAAAAGAAATCCGCCGACGACGGACCGCTCATCGGCAGCATGAACAACAAACAGGCCATCGCCGCGATCATGAAAACCAAGGGGGATGTGAAGCTCGGCGAGCAACTCTTCACCCGTGCTTCCTGCGTCACCTGCCACACTGTCGACGAAGCGGCCGTGCAAAAGGGCCCCTACCTCGGAAACATCGCCCAGACCTACAAACGCCACGAAATGGCCGAGGCCATCCTTGATCCGAACAAGACCGTTTCCCAAGGCTTCATGACAAATGTCATCACCACGAAATCCGGTGACAGTCAGATGGGCTTCGTCATTGCCGAGAGCGCGGACGAAGTGACGATCCGCAACATCACCGGCCAGGAATTCACCTTCGCCACAAAGGACATCAAGACCCGCGACACCCCGCCGATTTCCATGATGCCTCCCGGCCTCGCTTCCGGCATGAGCGTGAAGGAATTCGCCAGCTTGCTGGACTATCTGGAAGAGCTGGCGAAGTAAGGCCACGCGTTCCGGATAAGAAGATCATCCAAGGGGCGCACAAGCCCCTTGGGACTCGAAAAAGGCAAAGTCAACGCTACTCCTCACACCGCCACCAACGGCATCGGGATCGTGATGACCGCCATGCCGGCGGCTTGTGCGGCGATCACTCCCGGAGGCGCGTCCTCCAGCACCAGACATTTCTCCGGTGCGACCCGGAGCAGCTTGGCGGCGTGCAGGAAAATGTCCGGATTGGGTTTCCCATACTCCACATCATCCGCGGTCACGACCTCGTCGAACCAATCGGAACAATTCATCAGCCGGAGGGTTTTCTCCACTACGTACCGCGAGCCGCCGGATGCGACCGCCAGCGGCATTTTCCCTCTCAGTGATTGCGCGAATTCCGCGACCTCTTTGATCAGCCGGACCTTGTCCAATTTGTTGAGGAACGCTTCCCGCTTCGCCAGCGCGATGGCTTCGGGATCGAGCTTGAGATTGTACTCCGCGTTGAGGTCCACCACGATATCACGAGTAGGCCTGCCGCCCATCGCGAAGAACACGTCTTCTTTGAAAATTCCACCCGCGCCATAGGAAGCAAGTGCCTCGCACCAAGCGTCGAAGTGGGCCGGCATGGAGTCCACCAGGGTCCCGTCACAATCGAAAATCACTGCTTCGAAACCGTCTTTTGGAAAATCAATTTTACCTACACTCGACATGGCGCGGCGGAAGTACCGGTAGACAGCAAGTTATGCAAGACAACATCGGTGTAAATTCACGGGAAACTTCAGTCACCTTCCCAAGAGGCCGGTCGCAGTCTTCAGTGTATCGATATCGTCAATCCCCTTGTCGTGCCGGATCGCTTTGATCCGGGGGAAACGCAGGGCCAGTCCGGAGTCGTGCCGGGCCGAGCGGCGGATCGCATCGAACGCGATTTCCAGAATGACGTTCGGCTCCACCCGGTGCTTGCGCCGCTCCTTCGACAAGGTGTGCTTTTTGAAATGCTCGGTCAGTTCCTCAATCTCTATATCTGTCAGTCCGGAATATGCTTTCCCGATCACCCGAAGCTCCCCGCTCTCCTCGTCCCGCACCGCGAAGGTATAGTCCGATAGCACCGCGGAGCGCTTGCCATGGCCTTGCTCGGCATGCGTCACCACACAGTCGAGAGTCGGCATGACACCCTTGAGTTTGATCCACGCCTTCCCTCTGCGGCCCGGGCTGTAAAGGCTCTCGGGATCTTTCGCGATGAGTCCTTCCTCCCCCGCTTGCAGCGCGTCCTTGAAACAAGCTTCCACTTCTCCGGCGTCGCTTGCCCGCGTCACTCCGATGCGACCGAACATTCCTGTGAGTGGAAGGCACTCCAACTTTTCGCGCCTGTCCCTCAGAGTCCGGCCCATCATTTCCTCCCCATCCGCCCACAGCAGATCGAAGGCGATGTAGCGGAGCGGGGCAGGTCCCCCGCCCTCCGCCGCATCCGCGAAGAGATCTCCCTCCACCTTCCTCCGACCGAGCCGCTTCTGCAAATCAGCGAAGCCGAGCTTGCGGCCCTCCGCGTAGGCGATCAGTTCCCCGTCCAGGACGAAATCCCCTTCCAGTTTCCGGGCTCCCTCGATCAGTTCGGGAAATTCGCCGTCGAGCGGACGCAGGTCTCTCGAAAAAAGCCCCACCTCGCTTCCTCGCTTATGAAGCTGGGCGCGGATTCCATCGTATTTCGGCTCCAGCCAGAAGGGAGGCTCCATAGCAAGCTTGGCAAACTCCGGCCTATCGTCCTCATCGTTCCGTTCAAGCGGGGCGGCGAGCATGCAGCGCACCGGCACCATCGGGGTGAGCCGCGCGGTGGAAAGCTCTCCGGCTCTCGCCAGCACAGCGGTTTCTCCGAGGTCACCGGTCAACATGTTCGCCTGCCGCACCTCCGCCGGCGCCGAGTCGAAAGCTTCCGCGATCGCCTCTTCCACGAGTCCTTCTTTCAGCCCGATCCGGAGATCGCCCGTGAGTAATCTGACCAACGTCTCGCCCTCGGCCGGATGCAGTATCGCGAGGCGTGCCGAGAGCGATTCCACTTTCTCCAGCGACCCGGTGGCAGATTCCAGAGTGGATAGGAAATCGTGGAGCTGTGTCAACGTTATCGGATACGGGGAAAGCGGCAATTCCTGCAACAGGATGCGTGCGGTCCGGGAAAGATCGTTCTGGACCGCGGAAATTTCCCGATAACGTTCTTCTTTCGCACCCGGCATGGAAAGCAAAGCCCTCTTGATCGTCGCAGCACCGATGTTCAGCGACCGACGCCCCGCTTTTCTCGGCAACGCCTCTCCGGTGAACCAACGAGTCGCCAGCCGCAGGTCGTCCGCCGATTCGAGCGACTGAAGGTAACCCTTCAGGTAACCTGTTTTCGCGATACGACTGCTGGTCTCCCCCATGAGCCGGCAGACATCCGAGAAGTCCGCGAGCTGACAGATCGCGCGCATGTGTCTCGGAGCGGCCGCACCGATCCCGCGCGACTGGCTTTTGCCCAGAGAAAGCTCCAGCTGGTCGCCCCCCTCCGCCCGCCAGGCCTCGATCCCTTTCGCCCTCAGTTCCGCGGCGAATTCCTTGCAGAAGCCATGCACGGTCAGCACCCGCTTCGGCCTCACACGGGTCACGCATTCCATCAACCCCGTGTGATCCGCGTGATCGGACATCGGGATGATGCGGTCCACCCGGTAGCGGTAGAGCGAGCCGGGTTGGAGCGCCCAGCCGCTGAGCATCGCCGTGCGCCGCGATTTCAAACCGCGCATCAGCTTCGCGTTCACGCAATTCGGCGGGGCGATCACCGCATGCCCCTCACGGGCGAATCCTTCGAAGATCACCGGCTCGGGAAGCTTCGCCCCGACCGCCCGGCAGGCCTCAGTCATTTCCGCGACTTTCGGATGGGAAAGCACCGGAATATCGTTCTCCGCCAGGAGCGCCAGAGCCTCCTGCGCCTTTCCCAGAGAGTATCCGAAAAGCACCGGCACCTCCCCGTCGGCGAGCGTGTCGTTCACAAAACGCAGCACCTCCGCATCCACCTCCATCTGCGGTGGGAAAACCAGGGAGGGCAGTCCGAACGTCGTTTCCATGATCAGCGTATCCGCCTGGATGAAATTCACCGCCTCCGTCGTGCGCCCGCGCCTTGTCTTGAAATCCCCGGTGTAAAGAAGCGTCGCCCCGTCGGATTTCCGGGTCACATGCAGCATCGCGGATCCGATGATGTGCCCGGCGGGCAGAAGCCTCATCCGGAAGCCGTCCTTCTCCACCATCTGCCCGAAGGGAACTCCCTCCAGACGCTCCGTGCCCATCCCGAACCGTTTTTCAACCAACCTCGCCGTCACCTCCGAGCACAGCGCCGTCTCATGACGTGAAAAGTGGTCCGCGTGCGCATGGGAAACGAACGCCGATTCCTTCGCATCCCAAGGATCCAGCCAGAAATCGATCTCAGGCAGGTAAATTCCACGGTTAAAGACGACTTCGATCACTCCGGGGACACTAACAGCAAGGAACGACTTCGCAATGCAAGCCTCGCACTCGGATATTTTTCCGCCGGAAAAAGGATCGTCCACCTTTCATTTTGCCAACCCACCCGCTCGCGTTTATCCTCCCTCCCATGCCCACCCTCACCCAATGGTTCGCATCCGTGGAGACCGACAGGCCCTTCGAAACCTGCCAGGTCTGCGAGCAACTCCTCCCTCTCGCCGCCGATACCTGGGTGGTGAACAAACACTACCATCGTGGAGAATGCGTGCTGGAATACGCCGTTTGCGAAAACTGCCGCGGCGAGATTTCCGGAAAATTCAGCGAGGAATCGAAAGCCTCCATCCGCGAGTTTCTCGAAAACGGAATCAACTGGGAGAATCGCATCACCGAGTGGCTGGAAAATGAGAAACCCGAGCAACGCCTCGAGCGCTGTGTAGCCTGCCGGACCCCGGACGTTCTCGCGGAAGGCTTCACCATCTCCGCCCAGTTCCGGCAGGATGGCTCCATCATCGATGGCGCCCTGCCACTCATGATGTGCTCCGACTGCGTCGCGGAAGTCACCTCCCGTCTCTCACCGGAAAGCAAACAGGTCTGGCAGAAATTCATCTCCGACCACTTCGAGGGCCCCGACTCCGAGGACGTGGATCTGGGAATTTTCTAGAGACTTCAAAGCGGACCACCCAGATGCCGCTGGAAAAATTCCACCCTCCGGCGCTGGCCGTAGCGGGACTCGCCGGAGCCGTGACCTCTGCCCGTCATCGGTAGGAATTCGAAATCCTTGTCCGCGGCGATGAGAGCGTTGATGACCCGGTAGGTGGATGAAGGATCGACGTTTTCATCGAGTTCACCGACCGTGAGCAGCAGGGCACCGGAGAGGTTCCCGGCGTGGATGACGTTGGAGTTGTCCGCGTATTCGGGGCCGACGGGCCAGTCCATCCATTGCTCGTTCCACCAGAGCTTGTCGATGCGGTTGTCGTGGCATCCGCAATCCGCAGCAGCCGCTTTGTAAAAATCCCCGTGGAAAAGCAACGCGCCAAGCGCGCTCTGCCCGCCCGCGGAGCCACCGAAAACCCCGACCCTTCCCAGATCCATCTGCGGAACTTTGTTCGCCGCGGACTTCATCCAGGCGATGCGGTCAGGCAAGCCGGCATCCTTGAGGTTCTTGTAGCAGGAACGATGGAAATCCGCGCCGCGGTTGGCAGTGCCTTTGCCATCGATCTGGACGACGATGAACCCGTGGACGGAGATCTCGTGCTTCGGCATCATCCACGGCATCCAGGATTTCGGGACGAACGACCCTTGCGGACCGGCGTAGATTTTCTCGATGACGGGATATTTCTTTTTCGGATCGAACTCCGGCGGGAGGCAGATGATACCATGGATGTCGTAGTTCCCGTCCCTGTCTTTCGCGGCGAAGGGGATGGGAAGAGGCCAACCGGTCCCACGTAGGGCGGAATCGTCCGCCTCTGCGAGGGTGGCGACGAGTTTCCCATCGCTCCAGCGGCGCAACTCGGTTACCGGGGCGTGATCGACGCGGGACCAACTGCAAACGAAGTATTCACCTCCCGGAGAACGCTCGAAACGGCCGTGGTTGCCATCGGCCCGGGTAAGGGGGGTGAGTTTTCCGGCATCGATGGAGACCCGGGCGTAGTGGATGAGATAGGGATCCTGTCCGGGAAAGCAGCCGGAAATTTCCAGAAGGACTTCGCGGCTTTTCTCATCCACTTCCACGACATCGCGGACGATCCACTCGCCTTTCGTAAGCTGGCTTTTCACGGAGCCATCGCTTCCGTCGAGCAGATAGAGGTGCTTCCAGCCATCACGCTCGGACATCCAGAGGATTTCCTCACCATCTCCGAGATCGCGGCGGAAGGAATTTCCGAAAACGAAGACGAAAGGTTCGCTGTCTTCCCGCACCAGCACACGCTGGTCGCGGGTCTCGCTATTGATCTCGATGACGTGATGTTTCCCGAAACCACGCTCGATGAACTCGAAGGTCAACCGTTCGGAATCCTTGCGCCAGGCGGGGTTGCGACACTCGAACGGGTTTTCGATGAGTTCGGGATCGGCGGGGATCGGCGCGCGGGAGTCGGTGAAAAAGATCCAAGGGGCGCGTGTGTCGATCTCGTCGCCGGGCTTGGGGTAAGGGCGGGTTGTGTGTTCGGGTTGGAGTTGCCTGGTCGGGGAGGACTCGATGAGATGAAGCTGCCACTCCGCGATCTCTTTGGTTCTCCACATCATGAATCGAGTGGAGTCGGGCGACCAGAGAGGCTTGCCGGTGAAAGCTTCGTCAGCGTGGTCCACAGCCATCTCACGAGACTCGCCGGTCGAAATTTCCGTAAGGAAAACAGCGCCGTCCCGTTTTACCGCCTTCCATTTCCCATCGGGCGATTTCCAGTTGCGAGACTGTTCTTCGGGTAAGGATGGAGCCGGGCGCTTTTTCCCGACGGGAATCCTGTCGACGGAGGAGATCTCACCGCTTGATGTGGATACCTTTTTCGAGAAGTTACCCTCCGCAGTTTCCAAAACGAAGAAGACTGCGGAGTCGTCCTCCGCCCAAGTGATTTCAAGCGTCCTGTTGAGGACAGGAGTCTGGGAAACGCCATACCATTTCCCGGTGAGCTCGTTGAATTTGCTCAGACCTCCATGCTCCGCCCGTAAGCCGGACAGGAAGCATGCGGAAATGACGATCACAGGCAGCAGCGATTGAAGAAGACGTAACGGCATCGTGGGATTCCGCGTATGCGAGAAGACGGGCGCAAGGAAATAGGAAACGTTCTCGATGGTTGAGACTTCCGCTTGGACTCAAGGCGCTGTGACTTACCCCCTCCTTCACTTCCGATCCTTCGCCCGCTGGAAGCGCGACTTTCGCTCCGAGGGAGCCTCGGGAGCAGGCGCTGTTTGAGCGCTGGACTCAGCCGGCGTGTCCTGCTTCGGAACCACAGGTTTCACGGCCATCGCCGTCCTGGCTCTACCGACCTTCGGCTTCCTTTCCCACCTCACGAACTCCGGCAACTTCCACCCGGTCCTAGTCACCAGCGCGTCCAGCAGCACGAGCAACAGCAATCCGATCCCTAGCGGCGGATTTAAAGAATTCGCCGCCACATACGGGGGGCGCAGCCAGGCTTTGTCCAGGTTCAGCAGTTCCCGCCCGTTGCTCTGGTGGGAAACAGCGCGCAGCTCCGCCAGCCGCTCCGGCTCGAAGGCCCATTCCACGCTCGACCCTACGCTCACCGGGCCGAACCCCAGCGCATTGTCCCCCACCCGGATCGCGCCGCGCACCACGCCGCCCTCCTCCAGATCGCGGCTCAGGGAAAAGTGCCCCGGCTCCAGCCTGCGCCATGGCAACTCGTAGGCTTCGCCCCCGGCCTCGTCCTGAAGTCGCACGGTCGGCGGATTGATCGCGAGTTTCTCGCCCCATTCCTCCACGTCGTACAGCAGATCCAGATCCAGGCGGGTGCCACGCATCTTATGCCGCAGCGCGATGCCCGGAGGCATGTCCTGACCCATCAGGAACCGGCCCAAAGTCTGCACGAAATCCCCGTAACCATCCCAGCTCCGCACCTCGTCGGAAAACTCCCCGCCCAGTGGAAACGACACCGCCGCCGTCCTACCCAGCCCCCGCCGCGCATGCGCCACCAAGGGCGCGGCATACTCGTCTTTCGAGACCAGGGAAACTGTCGCATCGTTGCGCGCGTAGGACAGATTGTAGCCGCCGACCTTTTCCATCCAGTCCAGAGGCTTGGGAGAAATTTCGCTCCACCGCCCGGAAGCCAAGGTACCAACCGGTTCCTCGATGAAGGCGGAACGCGCGATCGTCACCGTCTCCTGGGCGAAGATCTGAGGGATGTCCATCGGTCTGTCTGAAAAAAACATGCGCCCGTTGCCTAGCTTCGCGATGTCCTCGCAGAGCTTCGCATCCGAGTCCGCTTTCGTCCCCAGCCCGATCACCGAGACCGTCGCGCCCCCGGCGGTCATCTCCCCAAGCAGCTTCTTGTAATCCCCCGGCTCCTCCGTATCCTGCGTATCGGTGAAAAGGATCAGATGCCGCGTCCCGGCCTTGGATTTCCGCAACTCCTCCCACCCTGCCTTCAACCCTGTGTAAGCATAGATCCCGCCGCCGCCCGCGCCAATCCGCGAGATCCTCCGGTTCAGCTCCGCCTTTTTTCCCTGGATGGCGGTGAGCGGCACGATGCGTGTCGGCTCGCTGTCCACCGCCAGCACCGCGATCTGATCCAGCATGCCCAGCAGATCCACGGCGGCGATCGCCCCGGAGTTCGCCAGATCCATCTTGGTCTTCCCGCCGGCCACGCCCATCCCCATCGATCCAGAGCGGTCCATCACGATCGCCAGCGCCACTGCCAGCTTGCGGTGCTCGCTTTTCAGCTCCATGGAAACGGGAAGAAGCGCGTCGATCTCACTCTGGAAATACCCGCCGCTGCCGAACGACCTCTCCCCGCCCGCCATCAGGAATCCCCCGCCCTGTTCGCGGACGAAAAAGTCCAGGGACTTCATGAAATCCGAGGGGATCTCGTGGGCCGGGATGTTGTTGAAAATCACCGCCTTGGTCCCGCCGAGCATGCCGGGTTTCAGCTTCGGGAAATCGCTGACCACCTGCACATCGAAATCCAGGTCCGCCATCGCGGAAGCGAGCGGATCGTCCGTGTATTTCGTGACAAGCAGCAAGCGAGGGCCGCCGGTGATCTCGATCCAGCGATTCAGCCGGTTGTTGCCCGGATGGGCGTCATTCTCCGGGCGGATTTCCGCGTCATACTCGTAAGAGCCGACGTTCGCGATCCTGTCCGTGAACTCGGCCGTGCCCACTCCGTCCTTCACCTCCACCACCGTCTCCACCAGAAGCTGGCCGTTGCGCCGCAGGATCAGAGGAATTTCCCCATCCGATGTAGCACGCACCAGCACGGAAATGAGATACGGCTCGCCCACCTGCACCCGCTCGGGAAAAGAGAGCCGCGCCAGGCGCGCATCAAGCGTTTCCTCATCGCGGATCAGACGGAAATCCAGAGGCACCCCTCGCTGCCGGAGCTGGGAAGCGGCTTCCGCGAGAGGCTCGGTGGAGAATCCGTCGGTGAAAAGCAGGACCCGCGTCGGCTTGGTCTCATCCACCTTCGCCATCAGGTTGGAGATCGCCAGGCCGGTCTTGGTCAGCTTGCGGGAGCCGGTGAAAGACGATCCGTCGATGCCCGCCTCCGCCACCTCCGCCGCGTAGTTTACGAACGTGAGCGTGTCCGCCCTACCGGGCTTGGATCCTTCCAGCAACCGTGTCCACTCCGGCAGACCCTTGTCGATCAGATCCTCCGTCGATTCCGATCGATCGAGCAGCACCAGCAGGTCCAACGCATTCCGTTGCTTCTGAATTCGCGGCCCCGCCAGCATCGTCACCAGCACCAGCACGATGATGACACGCAACGGCCGGAAAAGCCCGAGCCGGGGCCAGAACCAGCCGATCACACCCACCAGCGCCAGCAGCAGGAAACTTTCCGGAAAATCAAAACTCACGGGGGAAGACTTCACACGGATTTCACTCGCATGGCAAGAGGATGGAGAGAATGAGAAATTGGATCCGCCACCGGTGATTGCCGGTACGAGGACACTCTTGCACTGCCCCGAAAAAACGTATAAACGATGCTGCATGAAGATTTTTCGCTACGTCATGATCGCAGTGTTCGTTTACCTTCTGTTGAAAGCCGGCCGGTCGTTCCTCTCACCGGTCGTCAGTTTGCTTTCGCCTGATTCGTTCGATTTGCCAATCAGTCCGGACTTCCGCTCGATCATCCAGATGGCGTTGCTTCCGTGGATCGCCTTTTTCCTGAGTATGCTGGTCGGCTGGTTGTTTCTCAGCAAAAAAACGGTGGTGTATTCGGCGATCGCGATCGCCACTCCGCTTCTCGGCTATCTGGTGATCACGAGTTTCAACAAAATCGGATTCACCACCGTCCAGTCGTTCTCCGCCATCACCCGAGGTCACGGCACAGCCATCATGGGCTGGGTGGCGTTCTATCTGGTCGCCCTGGTTTCCCTGTTTTTCGCGGCTTGGAGACGGGCGAACGAGGCTGACAGGGCGGAGGCCTAGCCATACCGTGTGGATCTCACACTTCGCCTGCCGTCGGATGCACCCACGGCCCGCGGTAGGGTCGGGCCAGTTTCTTATTCGCCTCCGGGTCGCCTTTGATCTCCCCTTTCGCGGAGTCCCAGTGAAGGGTTTTGCCTAGCTCCAGGGACATGTTGGCCAGGATACACGAAGCGCTGGAGATGTGGCCTTGCTCGATATCGGCGACGGGCTTCTCTCCGCTTTCAATACATTTCAGGAAATCGATCATGTGGCCGCGGATGGCGGGGGCGACGTGTTTCTCCAGATCTTTTTCTGTTTTGTCCTCTGGATATTTCTCCAACTCCAAGGCGACTTTTCTGGAAACGGGTTTCTCCTTTCCTCCGCGCGGCACGAAATCGTAGCCGTTGACCGAGGCTTTGAGGGTGCCCTTCTCACCGTGGAAAACCGCGGCCCAAGGATACTCGGGATCCGGTGCGTCGCCCCAGGACCGGTGGGTCCAGTTGATGTTCAGATCCGGGTAAGCGAAGGTGGCGGTCTGGGTATCCGTGATGTTGGCGTTGGAGCCTTTGTCCTGGAAAATACCGCCGGTGGAGGAAACGTATTCCGGCCAACCGAGATCCATCATCCACCGGGTCATATCGAGCATGTGGACACACATGTCGCCGACGATACCGTTCCCGTATTCCATGAATGCCCGCCATCCGCGCGGGTGCTGGATCGCGGTGTAGGGGAGCATGGGCGCCGGGCCGGTCCACATTTCGTAGTCGAGATTCGCGGGAACGGGGATCTCCGGAAAGGTTCCCCGGCGGCGCATGTGGTAGTAACAACAGATCTCCACGTGGGAGATCTTTCCAAGCAGTCCGGCTTCGACAATCTCCTTTTTCGCCTCGATCAGATGCGGAGTGCTGCGGCGCTGGGTGCCGACCTGAACGGTGCGGTCGTACTTCCTCGCCGCGGCGAGCATGGCGGCGGACTCGGCCACATCGACACCCGTGGGTTTCTGGACATAGACGTGGGCACCGGATTTCACGGCATCGATCATAGGCAGGGCATGCCAGTGGTCGGGGGTGCCGATGAGGACGAGGTCGAGATCCTTTTCCGCGAGCAGCTTCCGGTAATCGGAATACTGACGGGGCTGTTTTTTGGAAACCTGGCGGGAGGCGATGAGTTCCGCCGCGTTTTTCATCATGATGGAATCAACATCACAGATGGACACGACATCCACGGGGGAAACCTGGATGAGGCGCAGCAGATCCGCTTTTCCATACCAGCCCGTGCCGATGAGGCCGACCCGCCTGGGTGCGCCGGATGAGACCTCCTCCGCATACGCGGATTTCCGGGTAAGGATGAATGGAGCGGCGGCGGCGAGGGCGGAGGTGCTGAGGAAACGGCGGCGGTTCATGAAGCTACTTCACCGATTTTTTCCGTTGTTGGCAATGCTATCCCTCGCGTCGGAATTTTCAGAACGGCCAGATAAGCGGGACGATGCCGCAGGTGATGAGCCAGGCGATGATATTCAGAGGGATCCCGGTGCGGATGTAGTCGGAGAATTTGTAGCCACCCGGGCCGTAGACCATCATGTGCGTCTGGTAACCCATCGGCAGGGTGAAAGCGCAGGAGGCGGCAATGGTGATAGCCATGATGAAGGGCCGCGAATCCACACCGATCTCCGCCGCGAGCTGGACTACGATTGGCACGATCATCACCGCGGTGGCGTTGTTCGAGAGCACCTCGGTGAGCATGGAGGTGAACATGAACATGAGCCACAGCATGACATAGGGCAGCATTTCCTCCGAGACGAAACCCCGGGTGATATCGACGAGATGCGTCGCCAACCACTGGGCGGTGCCGGTTCCTTGCATGGCCATGCCCAGCCCGAGCAAGCCGTAGAGCATGAGAAGCACCTGCCAGTCGATGCTGGCGTAGGCTTCGCGCGGAGTAATGATTCTGGTCCAAAGTAGCGCGAGTGCGCCGACCATCGCCGCGTAGTGAATGGGGACGGAGGGCACTCCGAGGCTGGTGCGGCTGAGCAGATCGGTGAGGGAAACGACCAGTACCACACTGACCAGAACCGCCCATGAGAAAATGATAGGCCATTTCCTGGCAGTCGGGGCGGGCAGATTGTCGGGCTTTTCATCCGGGGTGTCCGTGAGTACCGAAGTCCCGGGTCCCTTTGAGAGCGGGCAGGTTGTTGACCGCAGTGATGACCAGAAGCGTGTCTCCCCGGTCCAGGGAAACCTCCGCCATGCGACTGGTGATATTCAGGCCGTTCCGATGTACGGCGAGCACCACACAGTTGTAGCGCTGACGGAAGTCCGCTGCCGCCAGGGTGCGGGAGACGAGGGAGGATTCATTCGGGATGACGAGCTCGGACACGATACCGTCGACAGCGGAAAGCTCCTGCGCTCCGATCTCGGTAAAAAGCTGGTCGGCCTTTGCCGCTCCACCCTTTCTCCGGTGCAGCGCGACGAGAAACCGGTCGTTTTTCTCAACCGTCACTTCGCCAAGCGGTAGCATCAGGCGGGTGCCCCGGCGCCGGATTTCCAGGACGTGGATTCCGGTCGCTTTGCTGCCCAAGGGAGTCTCCAGAAGCAGCTTCCCGATCAGCGGAGATTCTTCTCCGACCAAAAGATGGTGCAGGGGAACCGTGCGCAAGTTGATCTCGAGACTACCGGTGATGGAAGAACGGGAGGGCAGCAACCGGGGGCCGAAAATGGTCAGGTAGCCGATACCCGCGATGGCCAGAGGCACCCCGATGGGGGCGAGCGCGAACATTGACATCGGCTCCAGCCCCATGTCTTTGAGGCTGCCGTTCACCAACAGATTCGTGGATGTCCCGATGAGAGTACAGCAGCCGCCGAGGATGGAAGAGTAGGACAGCGGAATGAGCAATTTCGAGGCCGGGATGTCCTTGGAGCGGGCAAAACCAAGAACCACCGGGAGTAGAATCGCCACGATGGCGGTGTTGTTCATCCACGCGCTGAAAAACGCTGCTACGATGGTGAAGGCGAGAATCGAGGAACGGGTGCCACCGGTCACGCGTCGCTGCAGGACACGCCCGATCTGATCCACCGCGCCCGCTTTCTCAAGAGCGCCTCCGATGACGAACAGTGCGGCGATTGTCAGCGGAGCCTCGTTTTTAAAGACCAACGACATGTCCTGCATGTCCACCAGTCCGAGTGCCACCAGCAGGCACAGGATGGAGAGCGCAAGCACGTCGGGCGTGGCCCACTCACGCAGGAACGCGACCAGCGTGAGAACGACGACCAACAAGGTCAGTATGATTTCCTGGCTCATCTGTGAGGGGTTTTTCCGCCGCCTCCATGCTTACCATTTTTGAAAAAAGCAAGAGCTGGCTGTGGAAAAACGCGAGCCGGCCGGGAGTTCAATGCGCTTTCGGCTCACTCGCGTGTTCCTTGTCCGCATGGTCGCCGGCGGCCTCCGCGTGATGCTCGTGAAGACGCTTGGTGCCGTTTTCCCCTTCGAACTCATGCCGCTCGCAGGCGACGAGACCGAAAACAACGAGAAGTGAGGCGAGAGCGAGACGTTTCATGCCCCTCTCTTAGCGACTGGTGGATGAAACGCAACTACGTATCCACTCCCCCGCCAGGTTTTCTCCGCTGATCTTGCGGGTTGCCATCCGACGCATGCGCGATGATAATCCACCCGCTGGAACCCAAGGGAAATTCCGTCCGCCAATGTCCGATTCAACCGCAAACGCACCAATCGATTCCGAGCGCCTGGAGGACTCGCTCTCCGCGCATCAAACGAAGGGATCTGGGATTGGGATACCTCAGAGAAAAAGATCTACTACTCGCGTCGCATCCTGGAGTTCCTGGAATGTACGGCGTCCGGCGCACCGAATATTTTTCTTCCACCACATCTTCCCGTCCACCAATTGGAGCGCCCGCAGTTCATCCGTGCGATCGGTCAGGCGCTGGATGCCAACGGCCCGGAGACCCTGGCGGTGGACGCACGGGTCCACACTGGTGGTGACGACTGGCGGTGGCTCCGGATCCGCGGCACTGTGGTCCGAGACGGAAGGGAAACGCGATGAGGATCGCTGGTTCGATGATCGATATCAGCCTGCGCAAGCGGCCGAAGCACAGATCGACGAAGAGCGCCACCTGCTGCGCGAACCTGATCGACCACGTCCCGCTGCAAATTTATTTCAAGGATCTCAACTCCCGGATCCTGTCATCGTGAACCGGCGGCATGGCGGAATGGCACGGCCTCCAATCGAGCCGAGGATCTGATCGGAAACACGATCGCGACCTATTTTCCAACACCACTGGAAAAACGCGGCAACGGACGAGAAGCGAATCATCGAACTGGCACGCCGATGAGCGGCCAGCTTGAAACCGAGACATGGCGCGGAAGGTGGCGAAACCTACGTCGTGACCTCGAAATTCCCCTGGAGAGACAAGAGCGGAACGATCAAGGGGACCTTCGGTGTCTCCAGCGACGTGACCTGCGTTGGTGGAGGCGCCCAACGCCAGGCGACGGATCTGGCGAACGAACTCCGCAGAAGAAACAAGCATCTACGAGGAGGAGCTGCAACTCGCGCGGGAGATCCAGCAGGCGCTTTCCACGAACAATTTCCGCGCCATGCAGCCACCTGGCAAACGGCCTGACTTTCGGCTCCCGCTATCTGCCAATCTCGGGACTGGCCGGAGATTTTTACGAAGTGATCCCACTGACCGAACACCGCTACGGGATTTTCATCTGCGATGTGATGGGTCATGGGATGCGTGCGGCACTCGTCGTCTCCATGCTGCGCGGATCTGCTTGCCACCCAGAACGCGAAAAGCCGCAATCCGTCCCAATTTCTAGGAAAACTCAATACGTGGGCTGAATCCATCCTGGAACGGTCGAACGTGACCATGTTCGCGACCGCGTTTTACGGAATCATCGATCTGGAAACCTCAACGCTTCGATCAGCCTGCGCCGGTCACCCGGGACCTGTCATCTCCGGGGCGGTAGGCGCGAAGCATGCAGATCGCACGGAGCGCGGTGAACGGGGCCCCGGCCTCGGGCTGATCGCGAAGACCGCTTCCCAACCGGAGGTGAATCTGGAAGAATTCGAGCCGTCTGCTCCTTCACCGATGGCTGCTCGAAGCGGAGAACGAGGACGGTGAGCATTTCTTGAAAACCGTCTTATTTCCAGATTTGTGGAAACGTGTCCCGAAACGCCCGAGACGATGCTCGACGGCATATCGCCTCCGTCCTCTCATTTTCCGATGGCCACCATTTCGATGACGATGTCTGTATCCTCGGAATCGAAATCGCCAGGGCCGCCGGGAATTAGGATCGCGGCCGGATCGAGGGAAATCATTGGCCCTCGATCAGACTGTCGAACGAATCGGGAGCGGAGTCGTTTTCCTCCTTCGGAGCTACATCCGCATCTTCGAGGGCATCGTAGAGCGCCTTGAAATTATCCACAGGCACCGTGGCTGTTCCGGTGATATCCAGATCGACCCACCGGTAGCCTTCACGCTCGGGTCCGAACAAGCGGCGGAGCTTCCTATTGGGTCCCGCACTGATCATTGACTCGGGGAGACCCACACGGAGCTTGCCGGAAATCTGGCCTGCCTCACCGTTGCGGAGTTCTCCCCGGATCGCCATCCTGCTGCGTTGGACCAGATTGATTTCAGTTAGCTCGGAAAACTCTCCCCGCCTTTTCAGAATCATGGAGGCCTCGGTGAAAAACGGAGACTGATACCAGATATCGTCCATCCCGAATGCGAGCTGGGAAAGAAACTTGAAGGTGGAAACTTCGATCCGAGAATCGAGCGAGTTCGAGAAGGGAAACTTCCAGTAACGCGGGAGCGCCCGACCCCGGGGTCAAAGTGAGGAAGTTCGATTCCGGAGTCTCGGTGGTGGCGACGCGCCCCGAAAACACGAATCCAAGATCTTTCCCGACCAGATGCGGAAGACTGAACGCCTCGATCTCCGCATTCAGAGTCTGGGTGGTGTTCGCGAGACCGGGCTGGACGATTCCGGAGAAACTGATCGATCCTTTGTCTATGATTTTTTCGTCCGGCTTGCGTGGCACGACCAGTCGGAAACTTTGGACATCGATCCCTGAATCCCGGACGTTCATGTAGGCACGGTCCAGTTCCATCGGAGCCCAACCGGGCACCATCAGCAGGCCCTTTTGCAAACGTATCTCAGCTTTCCCAGACAAGCCCCCGGGGAAAAAGGAGGCCTCGGTCTCTTTCAACATATCGAGTTGCGAGGCTTCCATGCCGAAGAACACGTCGAGTTTGGGTACCGAGGACCCGATTGAATGAAATCGCTGAATCTCCTTTCACGGCCGACGGATCGGAACTCGGTGCACCTGCTACGGGCGCGGCAAGCTGCATCACTCCGTAGTCCGCCACGATTTCTTCCCCTCGGAAGCTCTTCGCGAAGAAACTGACCGGATGGATCTTCGCCTCGATACCCCTCACGTTCAATGCGCGCAAAGGATTTCCGGCGGGCCACGTGAAGGTCGTTTCCATCGCGTTGGCAGTCGCCGGATTCATGCGAAACTGCTTCATCTCCACCTTCGCACCCGTCGCCGTCCCAGCTTTCGCAACCAATCCTTCCCGGAAGGAAGCACTGTTCGCGTAAAGAATGGCGATTCCGGCGGCAAGACCGATGACCACCAGGGCGATCGCGACTCCGGCGATCTGTATGATCTGGTTCCGCTGGTTTTTCGCTTCCTTCTTGCTCAGGCCGGTCTGGGTAGAGCGGCGCTTGCGCTTTTTCACCCGCACGGCCTGGCTACCGTCCGGGCGGGTCACAAGCTCGCCGTCATCCTCCGAGGAGTCGCGGTCCTTGAGCTTCTCCATCATGTCATCGATCGAGTATTTCTCAGGATCGGTCTCGGGATCAGGCATAGTCTATGTAATCAGAAAAGATTGTGTTCAGCGGTCCTTGTAAGGCCGTCCCGTAGGATCGAGGAGCTGGACGTTCACTAGGAAAAGAATGGCGGTGGAAGTGTTGCTACGCGCATCCGAGGTGAACAACCTCCCGATCACGGGGATGTCACCGAGAATCGGTGTCTTGTCCTGCACATCCTGAACCTCGTCCCTGAGCAATCCACCGATCACGATCGTGGAGCCATCTGCGACAACGAGATTCGAGTTCGTCCGGCGCACGCTGAAGACAGGCATGAGGATGGCGTTTTCCGTGATGGTGGAAACCGTGGCTCCGAGCATACCGGAACCGGGCGCGTTGATCGGGCTGCCGTAGTTCACGAAACCATCGAAATCGGTTACCGAGGGATTGAGTGTGATATCGACATACTGCTTGTTCGCATCCGCGACTGGAAGCACCTCGAGAGTGATGCCCACATCGCGCTTCTCGAAGGCGGTGGGAGTCGCGGGGGTGACTGGAAATCCTCCGCTGGAACCACCCAGTCCGGTACCGAGAAGTCCGCCGCCACCAAGCAGTCCGCCGCCGACGGTGCTGCTGCTGACGGAAGTAGGCAATTCCGGGGGTTCATATTCGGTAGGGTAGATGAACTCGTCCACGACGAAGATCGACGCCGCCTGCCCGCTGCGGGTGGTGACGGAAGGTTGCGCCATGAGATCGACGCCTTTTTTCCGGTCGAGGCCGCGCATCAGAACCTGGATGGTGGAGCTATCGATCGTTCCGTTCACTCCGAGCACACCAGGAGCGCGATTGCTCACCTGAGTTCCCCGGGTGGATCCGGCCGCGATGAGGGAGTTGATCGAGTTCGGAGAAACGGCCCCGTCTCCGCTCCGGTTTCCCGAGGTGATCGGATTGCTCAGAGGAGGATTGCCGGTAACCTGGGGAAAGTCCGTGATCGCGCTGCCGTTTCCTGTGGTGCCGCCGGAAAGGAACGTGTCTCCACCGACTTCGAAGTTGTTCAGCATCCAGTCGAAACCGAGTTCTTCGAGCCGGTTTTTCTCAACCTTCAGCATGGTGACCCGGACGGCGACGGATACCGGCTCGGTAAGAGCGATGGAGTCGATGATCTGCTCGATGATATCGAGGTTTCCAGGAGTGTTCGTCACCCGCAGCATGTTGTTGGAACCGTTGAGCGAGGCACTGGCACCATCGGGAAACGAGACTCCTTGAGTCGCGAGCGCCTCCTGTGCGCCGAGCCGCTCCGCAAGCAGCCCGCCTTGACCGATGTCCTGGTTGAAAATGTCATCCGACTCCTCGTTCTGGCCGGAGGTGACCGTGAGGTTGCTCATGAAATCCGGCGGCACACGGTAGGTCCGGGAAATCAACTCACCCGATCCGAAACCGGCGGGAACGAGGGTGACCGCGAAATCATCGGTCTTCACGACGGTGCCGGTGATGTCCGCGATGTAACGGAGAATCTGGCTGAGAGGCACGTTGCTCACGTTCAGATCAAAATTTTTCGTGAGAATTTCCTTACCGGGAGAAACGTTCACATCGCCGAGGTTCACGGTGATATTGATTCCTTTCTTTTTCGGATCGGTCTCGAACTGATCGTTCTCGGCCGAGCGCAGGCGGACGAGATCGATCGCCTCCAGGATGGTCGCCCCCTCAAGCCGGAACTCGGGGATGATGATGCGGCTGAGCTTGTTGGAAATCGGAACAAAATCGCCGCCAACGCCACCTTGGTCGCCGATTCCGGCAAGATCCGGCACAACCAGATTCGGAGCTAGCGGAAGCTCCCAGGCACCATCCACTTGGGCGAGGGCTTCCGCGCGGTTCTGATCGTAGGATGCGTTCGAGTAATTCGTTTTTTGTACGGCCACGCGTTCCATCCCCCGCCGTGCCGCGGTGTTGTAAGGATCAATCCTGAGAACATCCTTGTAATGACGGACGGCCTCATCGTATTTCCCCAGATCGAAAGCACCTTGCGCCATGTAAAGCGTCCGGCGAACCTGATCGACATCGGCAGCGTGTTCCTTGGTAAGAGCGGGGTTGGTCCGGATCGGATCATCAAGCTGGTTGCGGAACTCCGTCGCCAGAACATCGTCTTCCGCCACTCCCTCGATGAGGATCTTGTCCATCGTCTCCTTCGCACCGGCGACATCACCTTTTCTGGAAAGATCTTTGCCGTGCTCCACGGATGCCTGCGCCAGACGCTGGGTGGCGGCGGCGCGGAGGCTCAGCCGTTGCAGGGGCATCCGGAAAAGATTCCCGGGCACCCGAGTAGGCGTCGATGGCCTCCTGATACTTCGCCGCCTTGTATGCCTCATCCCCTTTCGTGAGGAGCATCTGGCCTTCCTGGACCGCGGCTTGGCGTCGTTCGATCTCCCGCCGGGCAAGTGAGGATTCCTGTGCCAGGACGGACCCGGCGAGACAAAGCGGCAGCGTGAGCGCTAGTGCGCGGCACGGATTTGTGAAAGAAAAGGTTGGAAGCATGCGGAGGTTTTGAAGACGTATAGACAACTGGCTAACAAAGGGTAAGCGTAAAAATCACGAAATTTCGATTTTCCCGGTGATTTTGGAATCCCTGTTCCGTTGAGATTCCTCACCAAGGGAACTCAAGCTGCTCTGATGCGTTTACCGATGGGCCGCGCCGCAGCTTCCGGACTTTTCGATTGAAGCAGGAACGCAGAGCGGATGCCTTCAGGACGAGGACGAAACGGTAATCTCGGAATGGACGCATGCCGGATACTGTTCATGGAAACAGCATCCGGTCAATCGATTCCTTTTCGGGTTTCGAAAAACTTTCCGGCGGCCTTCACGTCCTCCGCGATCTGCTGTTTCAACTCCTCCACCGAGGCGAATTTTCGTTCTCCCCTGAGTCTGGTATGGAATTCCACGTGCAGGTTCTTCCCGTAAAGGTTTCCGGAAAATCCAAGCAAATGCACCTCCAACAGCCTTTTGGTGCCATCCACCGTCGGCCGCGTCCCCAGGTTCGCGACCGCATCCAGTTTGCCATCCACGGTCACCGTCCAGACTCCGTCGGCCGGTGTCTGGAGATCACCGAGATCCATGTTCGCGGTGGGGAAACCTAGTTTCCGACCCAGTTTCCTTCCCTCGATGACGGCCCCGGAAACCTCGTAGCGCCGACCGAGCATTTCCTCCACCGCATCGAAGTTCCCATCTCGGATCGCCTGCCGGATGCGGGTGCTGCTGATCCTTTCACCATCCCACATGACTGGCGGAACGGCCTGAAGCGCGAAGCCGTGGATCGCGCCCATTCGTCGCAACATTTCCACATCTCCCGAGCGGGCGCTGCCGAATCTCCAGTCCTCGCCAACCGAGATGCTTGCCACATTTCCGGCGACGAGTTGCTCCACGAAATCATCCGCGGATGTCTTCGCGAATTCCGCATCGAAGGTGATTACCAGCAGCCCGTCGACTCCCAGCGACTTCACCACACGCGCCTTGTCATCCAAGGTCGCGAGCAGGGACGCGGGCGCTTTGTCCGGAGCGATGACCCGGATCGGATGCGGAGAAAAGGTCACGACAAAAGCCCGTCCCCCGTCGGCACGGGCGGCGGCGACAGCCTGACCGATCACAGCGCGGTGACCGGAATGAACTCCGTCGAAAACTCCCAGCGCGAGATGCAGCGGGCCGGTCTCCGCCGCAAGCTGATCCAAGCTGTCGAGTCGTACCGGCATCGTATTTCAGGCTCCCCTCATCAGGGAAATTTCCGCGAGGGATATGAGAGCTTTGAGAAGCACCTCCGGATCGGCTTCCTTGAGCTGCGCGACGGTGACGGAACGATCGAGAGTGAATTTCCCGGAATTCGTCCGACGCAGGGCGCTGAGGTGAGCACCGCAGCCGAGTTTCTCACCGATATCGTTGGCGTAGGTGCGGACGTAGAAGCCTTTGGTGCACTCGACGCGGAAATCGACTTCCGGCAGGGCGATCCGGGAAATCCCGTAGCCACTCACCTTCACCGGACGCAGCTTTCTCTCCACTTCCTGGCCTTTGCGCGCCAGTTTGTAGAGAGGGACCCCGCCCTGCTTGATCGCGGAGACCATGGGCGGGAGCTGCTCGAATTCACCGGTATAGGCATCGAACGCGGCTTTGATTTCCTCCTCGGAGTAATCCCCCACCTCCCGTTCCTCGAGCACTTCTCCCTGTCTGTCCTGGGTGGATGTTCGCTGGCCGAGCGTGAGCGTGCCTTCATAGACCTTGTCCTCGCTCATGAGCAGGTCCTGGATTTTGGTCGCTTTCCCGATGACCAGCATCAGCAGACCGGTGGCCATGGGATCGAGCGTCCCGCAGTGCCCGATCTTCTTCGTATCCAGCGCACGTCTCCCGATCGCGACCACATCGTGGGAGGTCATGTCCGGTGCCTTGTCCACGAGCAGCACGCCGCTCGGTCCCTTGTATTCTTCCTGTTTCTTTCTCATTCCTTGTTCCGAAAATTTTACAACATCAGGCAGTTGCCGCGAGGGCTTCGTCGAGCGCCGCGAGAACCTTCACCTTCGCATCTTCCATCGGTCCGGCCATGCGGATTCCTGCGGCGAGCGCGTGACCGCCACCACCGAATTTCATCGCCACATCGCAGACGCTGACCCCCTTGTTCTTGGAACGCATCGAGACGCGGATCTTCCCGGTTTCCAGCTCCTCGAAGAACGCCGCCACCTGCACGCCCTTGACTCCGCGGATGAGATCGATGAGGCCCTCGCTATCATCCGGTTGGAGCGCGAGCTGCTCCTGGGTTTCGTGGGTAAGCTCCCAGTGCGCGAGACGTCCGTTTTCGGAAATCTCCAGCGTATTGAGCAGCGCACGCATCAATTCAAGACGGCGGAAAGGATGGTTGTCGTAGGTATCCGCGTTGATTTGTCCGACATCGAGACCCTTCCGGATCAGGTCCGCCCCCATCTCATAGGTCTTCGCCGTGGTAGATCCGTATTGAAACGAACCTGTATCCGTGGAAACGGCCACGTAGATGGAATCCCGCGTTTCATCTGGCAGCGGCAGCTCCAGGAAGGTGATGAGATCGTAGAGGATCTGTCCGGTGGCAGGACTGGTGGAATCGATGACATTGAGGTCGCCGTACTCGGGATTGGAAATATGGTGATCGATGTTGAGCCAGAATTTCGCATTGCTGGCGGCGTGCAGGCTCTTGTCGCCAAGGCGGGGCTTGGTCGCGGTATCGAGCGCGATCGCGACTTCGATATCGAGCGGCTCGGCGGGTGGCGTGGTGACTTTTTCCGAGCCTTTCATGAACTCCAGGCTCTCCGGCACACCGTCCTCGTTGATCAGGTAAACGGTTTTCCCCATCGCCATGAGGGAAAATCCAAGTGCGATCTCCGATCCGATCGCGTCGCCATCCGGGCGGACGTGGCTCATGATCAGGAAGCTCCGGTGCTTCGAGATGACCTCTCCGACTGCTTTGAATTTCTCTTGGATACTGGTGTTCATCGATGTCTGCCCCGTTCTTCCGGGGGCGCGGATTCTCCCCACCCACTCCCATGAGGCAAGGACAAAGCAACGGGTCCGGGAGACTGTTCATGCGTTCGCCTTTTCGTTCCAAAAGAGACTTGCCCAAAAGCCGGGTTCGGGGCATCAACACCCCCGTGCGCGACCTGCTGACAAACCCCGCCTGGCAAGAGGACGATCTTGGTGTTCCGTTGCCGGATTCCGGCCACGCCTGCTCGGTATGTCTGCCGACGTGGGATTCCGTCGTCGGATACGAGGAGGGTAGGGAAAAAGTGATGCGCCGTCTGCGTACCGGATACCCCCGGTTCTTCCGCCACCCCACCGTGGAACGCTTGTTCGAAAACGCCCGGGCGGAAATCGCGGCGGAGGGCGAGGAAGTAATGATCCTGCCGACCCGGACTTCCTCGCAACGCGCCCACCGCTGGCTCGAGCGGACAGCCGAAACGGCGGTCAGAAGCACCTCATTCCACGGCTTTCACGCGCTCGTATTTCCAGCGAGGGCGAAAGCACTGGCCGATGACTACTGGCGCTTCTCCGGCGAAGGAGTCTCCTCCCGCGAGGCGGAAAACTTCCTCGATGGCAATCTTCGCGAGGGATCCAAGTCCCATCTCGTGGCGCGCGCCGTCGCAAAACTCAACGGCGGCGAAGCGGAGAACACGTTCATCTACGCGAGCGGAATGTCGGCCGGCCTCGCAGCCCTGCGCGCGCTTCCGAACTCCCGTGATGGGAAAAAAACGCTCCAGATCGAGTTTCCCTATGTCGACACCCTGAAAATCCAGGAACGCTTCGGCAACGGGGTCGTGTATCTGAACGACGCCTCCGGAGAGTCCTTCGACGAAGCGTTGCAGCGGATCCGCTCCGGTGAGTTCTCCGGAGTTTTCACGGAAATCCCCTCCAATCCGCTGCTCCGCACGGTGAACCTCAGGCGTGTTTCGGAAGCCTGCTCCTTTTCCCGCACTCCACTGATCGTAGACGATTCCACCGTCGGCCCGCTGAACGTGGACGTGCTTCCCCTCGTAGACGTAGTGACCTCGTCCCTCACGAAATGGGTGTCTGGAACGGGCGATGTCCTGGCGGGTTCCGCTACCGTGCGCTCCGATTCACCTCTCGCCGGGGAACTTCTCGAAGCGCTCTCCGAGGATGCCGCCGATTGCGCTCCGCTCTATATATCCGATGCGGAAATCCTGCTTTCCAATCTCAAGGGATACTCGAAGCGCAACGCGATCATCAACGAGAACGCCCTGGCGCTCGCCGGATTTCTCAACACCCACGCTGCCGTCGGTCGGGTGTGGCACCCCTCGCTTGTCCAGACCGAGAACTACGATGCCGTGAAGCGCAAGGGCGGCGGCTACGGCGGCTTGCTCTCTTTCGTACTCTCCACCCCGAAAAAAGCGCCCAAGGTCTACGATGCCTTGAAACTCTCGAAAGGCCCTTCCTTCGGCACCCCCTTCACGCTCGTTTGTCCCTACACCCTGCTCGCACATTACAATGAGCTAGGCTGGACCGAGGACTGCGGGGTGGCAGCGAACCTGCTTCGAGTTTCCGTTGGAATGGAGCCGGTCGGAACCATCGTCGACAAATTCGCCGAGGCGCTTTCCTAGTGGGTTCTCACTCCGGGCGTGTTTTCGAAAACATCCATTCGTAGACCTCGTCGTCGGCGAACGCCTTTGACCAGGCGTCGTGCTTCGTATCCGGGTAGATCGTCAGCTTCGCCTCACCACCCGCCGCGTTGACCGCTGCGGAAAGCCGTCTCGACTCATCCGTGGGCACGAGCGGATCGCTGTCTCCGTGGAAAAACCAGAACGGCACATCCTTCGCCCACGGCGCGTACGAAACAGGTCCGCCACCGCAGACCACGACAGCGGCCGCGAACTTTTCGGGATGCTGGAAGGCCAGCCGGAAAGCCCCGTGCCCACCGCGGCTCAACCCCATGAGGTAAACCCGCGACTCGTCCACCCGCAGCTCCTCGATTTTCTTCTCGAGAAACTCGGCCAACAGCACGTCATCCCACAGACCCTTCACGTTGGGATTCTGGGGGGCGAGAACGATCGCCGGAACCTTCCGTCCGTTCTCGATCTCACGGGTCAGTCCGTTCTTTTTCACCAGTTCGAGATCATCCCCCGATTCCCCGCCACCGTGGAGGAAGAGGATAAGTGGAAAGTTCTGCTTCTTCTCGTAATCTTCCGGGAGGTATTGAAGGTATCTCACCTTCGTTTCCCGGCCGATGGAAACTTCCCGGGGAACCAGTCGGGACGAGGTCTCCTCCGCGTCGGCGGAAAGGCAGAGCAAAGCGGTCAGAAAAAAGGAAACGCCGGAGATCTTTCGGAATCGCATGCCGTGGAGTAGCAGTTTCCCGATAGTCCCCTCAAGCGAAAAGCTGCCGGGGGGTCCATTGCTCGTCCCCGATTTTGTTCCTTTCGGAGCCGGACTCTTTGGCCTATTCCTAGGAAAACAAACTCCGTTCCGTTTGACCAAACCCTCACTCCATCTCATCTCCGCCCTCCTCGGTCTTGCCATTTCCGGACATGCGGAAATCCCGACACCTGAGGGTTTCGTGGAAAACTACTGCATCGATTGCCACGACGCCGGATCGAACGAGGGGAAGCTGGACCTCGACGCGATTTCCGGAACTCCCGTCACCGACCATCCGGAAATCTGGGAGCACGTCATCCGTCGCCTGACCACCCGCCAGATGCCTCCGCCGGACGAGGAATACCGTCCCGACGAGGCGACATACTCCGCCATTTCCGAACAACTTTCCGCCGATCTGGACCGCCTCGCCGAAGACGCACCGAACCCCGGCCATGTCGATGCCGTCCGGCGCATGACCCGCACGGAATACCGCAATGCGATCCGCGATCTGCTAGGCGTGGAAGTCGATGTGACCGAGCTTCTGCCGAAGGATGAATCCAGCCACGGATTCGATAACATCACCGTTGGCAGCCTCTCCCCTACCCTGCTGAACCGCTACGTCAGCGCGGCGGAAAAGATCAGCCGTATCGCCGTGGGTGGAAACGGAGGGGCGCAGGCGAGAATCATCCGGCTCCCGGCGGACCGGACTCAGGAACAGCACGTGGAGGGACTGCCGCCCGGCACCCGTGGCGGACTGAACATCGCCCATACATTTCCCGCTACCGGCGAGTATGAAATCGAGATCCGGTTGACCCGTGACCGCGATGAGAAAGTCGAAGGACTCTCCGGAAAACATCAGCTCGAGGTGCTCGTGGATGGCGAAACGAAAACAAGCTTCAACGTATCACCACCGAAAAACCGCAGCGACCACACCAAGGTCGATGCCCATCTGAAACAACGGATAAAGGTCGAGGCCGGAACCCGCCGACTCGGGGTGACTTTTGTGAAAAATTCCTCTTCGTTGCTGGAAACCGCCCGCGAGCCGTATCAGGCGCAGTTCAATGTCCACCGACATCCGCGGCAGTCGCCCGCCGTCTATCAGGTCTCGATCCTCGGTCCGTACTCACCGGAACGAAACCCTGGCGGGCACCCGGTGGACGAAAAGAACCCGGAGGAAATCCTGACCCGGATCATGCCGCTCGCCTATCGCCGCACCACGGATGCGGATGACCTGCGATCCGCGATGGAGTTTTACGACGCGGGTGCGGAAGCCGGTGGCTTCCTCGGTGGCATGGAAAGCGCTCTGGCCTCCGTGCTCGTGAGTCCGAGCTTCCTCTTCCGGATCGAAAGGACTCCGCGCGATGCGCCGGAAGGTGGGGTGAGACGTATCAGTCCTTTCGAACTCGCTTCCCGTCTCTCGTTTTTCCTGTGGAGCAGCCTGCCGGACGAGACTCTTCTCGACGCGGCGGAAAACGGCGGACTCTCGCAACCCGGCGGAATCGAAAAACAAGTGGAACGCATGCTCGCCGATCCCAAGGCGGAGGCGCTTTCCTCCAATTTCGCCAACCAGTGGCTGCACCTTCGCAACCTCGATTCCGTCTCCCCCGACCTACGCATGTTCCCGGACTTCGATGACAATCTCCGCGAAGCTTTCCGGAAAGAGACCGAGCTGTTTTTCCAAGACATCGTGAGCCGGGACCGCAGCGTCACGGATCTGCTGAAATCCGACTACACCTACCTCAACGAGCGACTTGCGAAACACTACGGCATCCCCGGCGTGGAGGGCAGCCGTTTCAGAAAAGTCGAACTTCCGGAGGCCAGCGGACGGGGTGGACTTTTGCGCCACGGCAGCATCCTGACCGTCACTTCCTACGCGAACCGCACCTCTCCCGTGATCCGCGGAAACTGGGTGCTCGACAACATTCTCGGCACTCCCACCCCGCCCCCGCCCGCCGATGTTCCCTCGCTCGATGACGTAGTGGTCTCCGGCTCCCTGCCCATGCGCCGGCGACTCGCCAAGCACCGCGAGGACAAGGCTTGCGCGACCTGCCACAACCTCATGGACCCGCCGGGTTTCGCCCTCGAGCACTACGATGCCGTCGGTGGATGGCGCTCGATGGAGGGAGACACACCGGTGGATTCATCGGGTGGGTTGCCGGACGGACAAAAGCTTTCCGGGGTCGAGGGACTGGAGGAAGGCTTGCTGAAACGGCCCGAGGTATTCGCTCGGACTTTGACCGAAAAGCTGCTAACCTACGCGTTAGGTCGCGGATTGGAATCCTACGACGCGCCCGCCGTCCGCAAGATCCTGCGCTCCGCCGAGCCGGGCGGCTACAAATTTTCAGACATCATCACCGGGATCTGCGAGAGCGTTCCCTTCACCATGAGAAAAACCCATGTATCTGACTAAAAAACACCTGCCACGCCGCACTTTCCTCCGTGGTGTGGGCGCGACCGTCGCCCTGCCCCTGCTCGATGCGATGATCCCCGCCGCCACCGCCGCATCGCTCGCCCCCGTGAAACCGGTGAAGCGTCTCGGCTTCGTTTTCATGCCCATGGGCAGCGATATCAAAAGCTGGACTCCCGGGGGAAACGGGAAACTCGGCGAGCTTTCCTCCACCCTCTCCTCGCTCGAGTCCGTCAAAGAGCACCTCTCGGTCCTGACGAATCTCGAACTCGGTCCCGCCTACCCCGGCACCCACGCCACCTCGAACGCTGCCTTCCTCAGCGCCGCTCGGGCGAAACAAACCGAGAGTTCCGACTATTTTCTCGGCACCACCGTGGACCAGATCGCCGCCCGCCACATCGGGCGGGGCACCCAGCTTCCTTCCCTTGAAATGTCCATGGACATGATGCAGACTGTCGGCCAATGCGATAACGGTTACGCCTGCGTGTATCAGAACAACCTGTCCTGGTCTTCGCCCACCACCCCGCTTCCCGCCGAGGCCCATCCGCGTCTGGTTTTCGAAAGCCTCTTCGGCGAAGGTGGCACTCCGGAGCAACGCCGCGCCGCACTCCGCAAACGCGCCAGCCTTCTCGATTTCATCAGCTCGGATCTCTCGCGCCTGAAACGCGATCTCGGCCCCGGCGACCGCTCGAAGGTCACCGACTACCTCGATGCCGTCCGCGAGGTCGAGCGCCGTATCCAGCGCGCGGAAGCGGATGCCACCGAAAATCCCCTGCCCGATCTCGACCGCCCCACCGGCGTGCCAGCCGCCTACGCGGACCACGCGCGCCTCATGTTCGAGCTCCAGATCCTCGCTTTCCAAGGCGACATCACCCGCGTCACCACCTTCCAGCTCGCCCGGGAAACCAGCAACCGCACCTACCCGGAAATCGGCGTGAGCGATCCGCACCATCCGCTTTCCCACCACGGGAACGATCCCGAGAAAATCGCCAGGATCGCGAAGATCAACCAGTTCCACGTATCCCTCTTCGCCGAATTTCTGGAGAAGATGAAGGCCACTCCGGACTCCGATGGCAGCCTGCTCGACAACTCGCTGTTCCTCTACGGCAGCGGCATGGGAAATCCCAATGTCCACGATCACTCGAACCTCCCCATCCTCGTCGCAGGTGGTGCGGCGGGCGGCATGAAGGGCGGGCGGCATATCCGTTACGACCAGCCGACCCCTCTCGCCAACCTCCATCTCACCTTGCTCGACAAAGCCGGGGTGAATCTGGAGTCTTTCGGTGACAGCAACGGGAAACTCGAAGACCTCGGCCGCGCCCTCGACATATGAGAAATAGCGAAGGGGACCACACGCGCCGCCGCGTGTTCCGGAGGGCGCCCTCGCCCTTCGGCGACCGCAATCACGGACAGACCTGCGACCCCACCCACCCGTTTCCCAAACCAGCCCGCACCACAGCAACAAGCACGCTGGCAACACTATTACTCTGCGCGACCCTTTCCAAAGCATCCGAACCCCTACTGAACGCCGTCTACACAGACAACTTCACCACCGCCACAAAACTCATAGAATCCGGAGAAAACCCCGCCGAACCAAACCGCTACGGAGTCACCCCGCTTTCCATCGCCTGCCAGAACGGAAACCCCGCGATGGCGAAACTTCTGTTAGAAGCAAAAGCCGATCCCAACACAAAACTCCAAGGCGGAGAAACCCCGCTGATGACCGCCGCCCGCACCGGGAATCCGGAGTGCGTGAAACTTCTGTTAGAACACGGAGCACAAATCAACGCGAAAGAACGCAGCGGCCAGACCGCCCTCATGTGGGCTGCCGCCGAGGGACACGCGGAAGTAGTGAAACTGTTACTGGAGCATGAAGCGGATCTCAAAACCTCCTTGGAGTCCGGTTTCACCGCCATGCTCTTCGCCGTCCGCGCCGGTCACGCTCCGGTCGTGAGACTTTTCCTGAAAGCTGGCTCGGATGTTTCCGAGACAGCCAGGGTAGACCGCCGCGATGGGCGGTCCATGCGGGACCATACTTCGCCCCTCATGCTCGCCATCGTGAACGGGCACCTCGAGCTCGCTCTCGAACTGGTGGACGCCGGAGCCGATCCGAATGACAT
This sequence comes from uncultured Verrucomicrobiae bacterium, assembly GCA_963729485.1. Lineage (GTDB taxonomy): Bacteria > Verrucomicrobiota > Verrucomicrobiia > Verrucomicrobiales > Akkermansiaceae > Luteolibacter. The sequence continues at coordinate 482,308 of CAVSNV010000007.1, read as the reverse complement.
CCGCACCGGATTCGCCCCTCTGCACGCCATCAGCTGGGTCAGAAAATCCCCCAGCGGCGACGGCCCCGACGGCATCCCGCCTCCAACCGTTTCGGGGAAAATCACCGGCACGCGGTTTGTCGCGGAAATGGTGAAACGCGGAGCCGACGTAGATATCCGCCAGACCGCAGGCGGTGGTGGTGGCGCGAACCTGAACCTCAAGGGCGCAACTCCCTTCCTCATGGCCGCCGCGACCGATGACCTCCCCTTGCTCGAAGCCCTGACACAAGCCGGAGCCGATCCCACCCTCACCAATTCAAGCGGAACCACCCCGCTGATGGCCGCCGCCGGAGTCGGGATCTCCGCCCCCGGCGAGGACGCGGGATCCGAAGACGAAGCTGTCGAGACCGTGAAATACCTGCTCGAACTCGGTGCCGATATCAACGCGGTCGACCAGCGTGGAGAAACCGCCATGCACGGCGCTGCTTACAAAGGAGTCGCGAAAGTGATCCGCCTGCTGGACGAACGCGGAGCCGACATCTCCTTCTGGAACCGCAAGAACAAACAGGGCTGGACCCCGCTCCTCATCGCCCAAGGCTTTCGTTTCGGAAATTTCCGTCCCATCAAGGAAACCCGGGAAGCCCTCACGGAAATCATGAAATCTCACGGGGTCGAAATCCCCCCCGAGCGGGACAGGAAAAAGTAGCCTTTCTGCCTTCCCGATATGGAAAAGGGTTTTGTGAGACCGGACCCGGACTTGGCCATCCCCGATAGGGCGACATATACCCGGCGTCATCTCAGTTCCTGAGTCGGGCCGCACTACCTTCGCCAGCTGAGGATACGGAGCGGACCGCGGGTCTTCAGCCCGCCCCGTCGTAAGTGTCTTTTCCACATCCCTCCGGGATTTCGGAAGTTCGTGAAATCACAATCCATGAAAACGCGAGGTATAGACCGTTTGCCAAAAATGCGTGCGCATATCATCGTAACTGGAGCATCTTGCTCCAGGCCGCGATAGCTGTGGCCGTTGGAATTAGACCGGGTCACCGAATCCTCAAAACCTGAAGCGCGACACTATAGACAATACGTGTATCGGTACGCGGATTTCTCATGCTCCACAAAGTCCCCGCCGCCTCTTCCCCACTCTCTCTTAACCTCCGCGCACCATCCTTTCTATCTGCGGGAAATCTTTCCCATACAACACCGTCGATCTCAATGAAAACGAAAGACTCTGACGAAGCACAATTCCTTTGACTCCGATGCCACCTGCGGAGGCCGGAAGACAAGCGACCGCCACCCGGACAACCTGCGCGCTAGCGGACGGCGCGACATCTGCCTCGGGGGGATATTGAACAAACCGCACAGCGCTAACCTCCCCCGAAAGCGGAGGGAAGGTTAATAACTGTTAAAAATAAAACTCCTAACCCCAAACCCTAGATGACTCCAATAGACGTCGGCCCTGGGGTTTGGCGAGAAGCCAGCCTTTCGGGCAGCAGATCCCCGAAAAGTTCTCCGGCCCCTCGTTTGCGAATTCCTCCGAGGCCTACCGTTTTCCGACGCATCAATGCTCCGGATCTGACAGGCGGACGTCCGTATAGCAACCTTGACCAGCGGCTAAACACCGGGGTTCTGTTTGTCATGCGGAAAACTTAACTACTACACCTATCGTGGTCATGCGAAAAAGCCCCATAAAGCCCTTAGCTTAGTGTCATTCGGGACTGACCCGAATGAGATCCCAATGGAGGAGGGTAGCTGCTCCGTCCCTACGCGCCACCTCGTCCCGAGAGGCGAATTCCTTTCCCCCCTAGCCGCGTAACCACGGGCACGCCGCCCCTTATTTCCTACCTTCTCCGGCGCAGCAGCACCAGCCAGGCAAGGGCGGAGAGCAGGGCGGTGGCCGGTTCCGGCACTGCCGTGAAGTTCGTGTAGGTGCCGTCGAAGACGGAGGAGAGCAGCGTGGACTGGTTCATGTTCGTCACCTGCGTGAGACCCGCGCCGTCCCAGACGGTGAGGGTGGTGGAGGCCAGGTAGGAGAGCAGCGCGCCGTCCGCCGTCCTGTCGCCCGCGATGGAGAGGATGTTGTTTTCCCCCATGATGAAGGCCACGGCGTTGGCGATGTCCGCCGTGCTTTGCAGGCGCAGCATGTTCCCCTCGTTCCCGGTCTGCGCGCCGATGTTCACCGTGTTCGCCCGCAGGATGCCCGCGATGTTGAGGGTGTTGTTGTCGGAGCCAGCGTCCTTACCGATATAGACCTCCATCCCGCTGGCCGTCACCTGCGCCGTGTCCCCGGCGGAGAGGGTCACGCTGTTGGAGTCCGTCGTTTCCCCTATGATCCAGTTTTCCTGCGAGGTGAAGCTGATGTTGGAAATCGTCCGGGAGGTCGCCCCCGTGTCCATCACCGTCACCGAGGCCACGCTGCCGGAGTAGGCTTTTCCGGCGAAAGATGTCTTGCCCCGGGCACCGATGAGGAAGTTGTCCCCGTCTATGGCCACGGAATAGCCGAAGTTGTCGTTCACCGAGCCATCCGTGGCGATGAGCTTCACGCTCTCCGTCACCGCCAGACCGCTGGCCGTATCCAGGCTCCGGTAGAGGTAGGCCGAGCCGGAGCTGCTTCCCTTGTCATCGTCCGCATACGCCCCGACCAGCCCGCTGTTTCCGGAAAGGCTCACCGAGAAGCCGAACAGGTCGCTAGCCGCCCCGTCGGAGGCGACGAGCTTCGCGCTCTGCCCGACCGCCGGACCGGTCGCCGTGTCCAGGTTCCGGTAAAGGTAGGCCGAGCCGGAAGAGCTTCCCTTGTCATCGTCCAGATACGCCCCGACCAGTCCGCTGTTTCCGGAAAGGCTCACCGAGAATCCAAAGTTGTCGCCCCCCGCCCCGTCCGAGGCGACGAGCTTCGCGCTCTGCCCGACCGCCGGACCGCTCGCCGTATCCAGGTTCCGGTAGAGATAGGCCGAGCCGGAGTCGCTTCCCTTGTCATCGTCCGCATACGCCCCGACCAGCCCGCTGTTTCCGGAAAGGCTCACCGAGAAGCCGAACAGGTCGGTCGCCGCCCCGTCGGAGGCGACGAGCTTCGCGCTCTGCCCGACCACCGGACCGGTCGCCGTATCCAGGTTCCGGTAGAGGTAGGCCGAGCCGGAGCTGTTTCCCTTGTCATCGTCCAGATACGCTCCGACCAGCCCGCTGTTTCCGGACAGGCTCACCGAGAAGCCGAACTGGTCGTTTGCCGCCCCGTCCGAGGCGAGGAGCTTCGCGCTCTGCTCCACCGCCGGACCGGTCGCCGTATCCAGGTTCCGGTAGAGGTAGGCCGAGCCGGAGTCGTCTCCCCTGTCATCGTCCAGGCGTGCCCCGACCAGGCCGCTGGTTCCGGAAAGGCTCACCGAGTAGCCGTGCCAGTCGTTTGCCTCCCCGTCGGAGGCGATGAGCTTCGCGTTCTGCGTCACCGAAGTCCCTGCGGCGGTGTCCAGCCCGCGGAAGACGTAGGAGGAGCCGGAATTGCTTCCCCGGTCATCGTCCCTATACGCCCCGGCCATGCCGATGTTTCCGGAAAGACTCACCGAGTAGCCGAGCTGGTCCGACACCACCCCGTCCGAGGCGATGAGGCCCGCGCCTTGGGAGGCGGCGGAGAGGGTGAGGGAGATGGCGAGAACGCGGCACGAGGCCGCCCGGCTTGGGGAGAAACGTGGTTTCATGGTGATGTGCGATCCTGCGAATACAAAGTGACATGTCCCGGGCCGGGGCATCGCACACGGGAAGCTGGCAGCGTTCTCCCTGATGAGTGCGGAAGCTGTACATTTGCCGAAAGAGTGGCAAGCAATCTTTGCAGGGTTTTCCCGCACGGGGAGGATGCGGAAGGAAAAGCCAGGGAGGGGCGCATCCTGCTGCCCGACAGCCCGGAGAAATACCTGGACAGCACATCGTTCGGGTCTCGTTCGGGTCAGGTCTTTCATTTTCACCCTTTTTCCCAGTTCGCGTCTGATAAATCTTGGAAAATTCACCTCAGGATCGCAAGCAATTGACTGTGAGAGACTTAACGAATTCGAATTCAAATTTTTTCCGGTTATTCAACGAGCTGGAAACTTGTTAACCGAATCCCGCCGCCGCTCTCCCCGCCCGCGTGCCGGTGGCGAACGCGCCTTGGAGGAGGTAGCCGCCAGTCGGTGCGTCCCAGTCTATCATTTCTCCGCAAGCGAAAACTCCGGGCAGTTTTTTCAGCATCAGATTCCCATCCAGCTCCTCCCATCTGATACCTCCGGCGGAGGAAATGGCCTCGTCAATCGGTCTCGGCCCTTTGAGTCCGATGCGGCAGGATTTGGCCTCTTTCGCAAGTTGTTCACAATCCTGGAACTTCTTCCGCGACAGCAGCGCGTAGGCCGGGGCGCTTAGTTTCCAAGCGATCCGCGCCCTTTCCATAAGTTCATTCGGATTTCCTCCCAACTTGTTCACAAGCTGATCACATGAGAAAGTAGGCTTGAGATCTATGTTTAAAACAGGCGATTCCATCGACCGCAACAACCCGCCAAGCGCATAGATCGCGCCGCCTTCCAACCCGTAGCGGGTGATCATGAGTTCACCGAGAACCGACTGCTCCCCGGCGCTGACCCGGATGTTTTTCAGGGGCATTCCTTGCGTCGCGAGCACGGCTTCCGGCCAGTCACATTCCCAGCCGCAGTTGGATGACACAAGAGGAGAACAAGCGATGCCCAATCCCTTGAATTTCTCCACCCAGCCACCATCGGAACCGGTTCTGGCCCACGACCCGCCTCCCAGTGCGAATACGATGGTTCGGGCGCGAACTTCGGTTCCGTCGGAGAACCGAAGAATGTTTCCGGGAAGCAGTCCGGTCCACAGATGGCGGGGGCGGATGTCCACCCCAAGCCCTCTGAGCCGAGCGAGCCATGCGCGGAGCACGGGCGCACCTTTCAGCGATTTCGGATAGACCCTTCCACTGGTCGCTTGGAAAGTTTCCTGATCGAGCCCATGGCACCACCCGCGCATTTTCCCTGGTGAGAAGTCCTCGAGCATTTCCTCCCAAAGATCGCCACCCGTGTAGCGGGAAACAAAGGATTCGAAATCCTCGCCGTGGGTAATGTTCAACCCACCTCTGCCAGCAACGAGAAATTTCCTTCCCATCGAGGGCTTCCCATCGAAAACCACCACTTTCCCTGCCGCCTCTGCGGCGACTTCAGCCGCACGCAGTCCGGCCGGACCTCCGCCAACAACCGCGATATCGACGTTTTCCATTCGCGTGGGTCAGACCAACTTGTAACGGGCCAGATCCTGAGCGTCGATCAATCCCACCGGCTCCCCGGCCTCATTCACCACGACGATGTCATCGATGCGATTCTCACCGACTTTTTGCACGGCCTCGACCGCCAGGGAACCCACGGGCAGTGTGATGGGATCTCTTGTCATGAGATCGGCAACGGGCATGGATCCCAGATCCGGATTGTTCTCATAGCCGCGGGCGAAATCCCCGTGGGTGAAAATCCCGGCGAGCGTCCCGTTTTCTCCGAGAATCAGGCAGGCTCCGGCCCGTCCCCGGTTCATTTCCGTGATCGCATCGGCCACTTTCGCGTCGAGCGGAATCAACGGCAGCTTGTCCTCGCGTCTCATGACGTCACCCACCTTCATCAGCAATACCCGTCCGAGCGATCCGCCCGGGTGGTATCTGGCGAAATCTTTCTCGGAGAATCCCCGGGATTCCAAGAGAGCCATCGCCAACGCGTCCCCCATGACCAGCATGGCGGTGGAGGAGGATGTCGGGGCCAGATTCATCGGGCATGCCTCACGCGAAACGGATGTATCAAGACTGATGTCCGCGGACTTCGCCAGCGACGAGCCTGGCTTTCCGGAAAACGCGATCACTTTTATGTCGAAGCTCCTCAGAAATGGCAGAAGCTCGAGCAATTCCTGGGTTTCTCCGGAATAGGAGAGTGCGAGGACCACATCCCCGTCATTGAGCAGGCCGAGATCCCCGTGCAGCGCGTTTTGTGAGTTGAGCACGACAGCCGTCGCTCCGGTGGAATTCAAAGTGGCGGCGATCTTATGCCCCACGTTCCCTGATTTCCCTACGCCTACCACGACGACCTTGCCCTTGTTCTCCAAAGAATTTTGGATCGTGATGACGGCCTCTCCGAACCTACCGTCCACTTTCGCCGCCATGATCCGGAGACATTCCGCCTCCATATTGATCACGTTCCTCGCCTTCGCTTCAAAATCCATGTCCGCCAGTGCAACCCGGGTCGAGTGCTATTTCAACTCGAAATATCTGACCCCGAAAGGTTCGATATCCCCTATTCGGGTGACTCCATGTCGTATCTCCGCGGATCCGTTGCCGAAGCCATCTTCCAACAGAATCGAATCCGCATCCGCTCTTCCTATCATCTCCATCCCGCTGTCCGGTATGAGGATTTCGACATCCGTAAGAGTCCGCTCGGGATGAAAATTGGCGAGACAGAGAAATGCCTGCCCGGACCCGGGATCACTGCGCAGGAACGCGTAGAGCCAGTGCCCGGAGTGTGACTCCCCGTCCGCTCGTCCGAATTTCGGATTCTCGAGATTCGCGTGATTCAGACCGTGGAATCCGCCGTTCGTGAAAGCGGGACCTCTCAGGAGTGCCAACAGATCCGCGTACCATTCCCGCAAATTCTTCCGCTCTTTGGAAAGCCCCGCGCCATCGAATTTTCCTCCGTTCGTCCATTTCTGAAATTCCGGGAGCGAGGTGTAGTCGAAAATCGAACTTCTCCCGTCGTCCCCGCTGAACCCCTCAGCGCCAACCGCCGGCTCGCCGATCTCCTGGCCGGCATAGATCATGATCGCCGCCTTGCTGATACCGAACATCACCGCCGCCGCCGGACGTCCCGCCTCCATCCCCACGCCTCCCCAGCACTGCGGGTTCGCGATCCTGACCTCGTCGTGATTTTCCAGATACCGGATGCAGTGATGGAAGCTCTGCTCTCCGAAGGTCTCCGCATCAATGTCGTTCGCCCACTTGCCTGACTCGTAGATGCCCTGAAGGATCTTGTAAGTCGGGTGCTCGTAAGCTCCGTCGAATCCAGCCTTCCAAAGTTCCTCGAGCACATCCTCGTCGGTGAGTTTGTCAGGGTCCGTGTCATATGCTTCCGCCATGAAGAACACCTCGGGATTCTTCCCGCGCGCCCTCGCAACGACCCATCTCCAGAATTCCATCGGCACGATATGCGCCATATCGACCCGGAACCCATCGACACCGAATCCCTGCCAATAGGCGAGAATGGAGTCCATCGTGCGCCAGGTCTTCGGCACCTCCGCAGGGTCCGCGTCGGTGCCCGGCAAGTGGGCGGTAGCCCTCCCTGTCGTGAAATCGTGGCCGTAATTCAGCTTCAGCGTTTCATACCAGTCATGGATAGCCGGGCGCCAGGTGATCGCGTTGTTTCCCGTCACTTTCCCGGTTTTTTCCTCCAGTTCGAAATGGCCGGTACATCCCGGCATTCCCTCGGTCGGCAGGATCAACGGAGGACCTCCCCCCGGATCGGAATCGCTCAGGTAATAGAAATGGTTCTCCCGATCGAAAAACACATCCGTGCGATCGCCCTCTCCGAACGATAGCTCCGGATGCACATCGGAACGATAGCTGCGAGCCACGTGGTTCGGCACGAAATCGATGATCACACGGAAGCCCGCCGCGTGGCATCGAGCCACCAGCTCGCGGAACTCTTCCAGCCGGTCTTCCGGATGGTCCGCGTAGTCCGGGCAGACATCGAAGTAGTCTTTGATCGCATACGGACTGCCCGCGATGCCTTTGAGAATATCCGGCACATCAGCCGGCCTTCCCGGGTAAGCCGTCCCGCTCGCCTGCTCCAGCACACCGGTCAGCCAGATGTGGGTGAACCCCATTTCAGCGATACCGGATAGCGCCACCTCGTCGATATCGGAAAATTTCCCGCAACCGTTTTCCGAGATACTTCCACCCGGTTTCCGGGTCTCGTTCATGTTTCCGAAGGTCCTGACCAATAGCTGGTAGATCACCGGGCGCGTGTTTTTCTTCTCCGATTTCATACCGCCACCCTGCGTGCTAGGCATCCGATTTCCAGCGAAACTTTTCCGGGTAAGCCCGGCCTAACGCTTCTCGCGCTCCTCCCGCACCACCGAGACGGAATCATACAGAGCGAAAATCATCAGCACCACCGCGAGAAACCCGCAGAACACCCACCAGATCACGAAGCGTATCACCTCCTGCTCCAGCCATCCGTCAACCACCCATAGCCCGACGACCATCCAAGCGAGGGTGAACATCAACCATCTCGCCATCCACTGCCTCCTGGTCTTCCGGTCGCGCAGGATACTCTTCGCGAGTCCTTTGCTGCTTTCCCAATCCGTCGGCGTCCGGCTCATGTCCCGACTGTCCCGCCATTTCCGCCCTACTCCAAGCTGATTTTCAGGGGAACCCGCCGTCCTCGGGAAAGAGGACCTGGAAACGGAGATTCTCTGCTTTTCAAAACCGCCCCATCGGACAGGATAAGGAAAACCCATGGCCATCCTGACAGAAAGAAAAACTCTCCGTGAATATGACGTCATCATCGTAGGCTCCGGCGCGGGCGGCGGCATGATGGCGATGCAGCTCGCCCTCCACGGCGTGAAAGTCCTGATGCTCGAAGCGGGCCGGAACTACGATCCGGTCACGGAAACCCCGATGTTCAACACCCCGGAGCAAGCGCCGCTCCGAGCAGAAAGGACTCCTGAGAAGCCATTCGGCTACTACGATGCCACAGTGGACGGCGGCTGGCAGGTCCCCGGCGAGCCCTACTCGGACAAACCCGGCACCCAGCATGAATTCAAATGGTGGCGCGCCCGGATGCTGGGCGGGCGCACCAACCACTGGGGGCGCATTTCGCTGCGTTTCGGCCCATACGATTTCAAAGGAAAATCCCGCGACGGGCTCGGCCACGATTGGCCGATTTCCTACGAGGACATCGCGCCCTATTACGACAAGACCGAGCTGATGGTCGGCATCTACGGCACCAACGTGGGGATGGAAAACATCCCCGACTCCCCTGCCGGAATCCTCCAGCCACCGCCGAAGGCCCGCCCGGGCGAACTTCTCGCGAAAAAGCATGCCAAGAAGCTCGGAGTCCCCGTTGTTCCCATTCACCGCGCCGTACTCACCGAGCCTCTCGACGGCCCCGGTCGCGCTGCGAAAATGTTCCCGAACAATCCGCTCGCCCGCAAAATCGTCGGCACGGATATGTCGAACCGTGCCGCCTGCTTCTGGGCCACCGAGTGCATCCGGGGCTGCTCGATCCGTGCGAATTTCCAATCCACCACCGTCCTGCTCCCCCCCGCTCTCGCCTCCGGGAATCTGGATATCATCACCGATGCCATGGTCCGCGAGGTCATGCTCGATGACGCGGGGAAAGCCACCGGAGTCCACTACATGGACAAGCCGACGCGCGTGGATTCTGTCGCGAAAGCGCGCGTCGTCATCATCTCCGCCTCCACCTGCGAGACCGCGCGGATTCTTCTCAATTCCAAATCCAAGCTTTTCCCGCAAGGGCTTGCCAACTCCAGCGGTCAGATCGGGAAAAATCTCATGGATTCGCTCGGCAGCTCGCTGGGTGGGCACATCCCCGCCATGGAGAACCTCCCACCTTGCAACGAGGACGGAGCCGGCGGCACTCACGTCTACTCCCCCTGGTGGAACCACGGGACACAGGACAAGCTCGACTTCCCGCGAGGCTATCACATCGAGATCGGCGGCGGACGCGGTCGCATGCCGGGCATGGGATCACTCGGCATTCTCGACTCGAAAGCACCCGGCGTTTACGGGAAAAAGCTCATGGAGGAAGCCCGCCGGTACTTCGGGGCGGGTATGGGTTTCGCCGGTCGTGGCGAAATGGTCCCGAACGAACACTGCTACTGCGAGCTGGACCCGGACCGCGTCGACCAATGGGGAATCCCCATCCTGCGCTTCAACTGGAAGTGGTCCGACCACGAGCTGAACCAGGTGAAACACATGCAGGAAACCTTCGCCGGCATCATCAACGAGATGGGAGGCAGCGCCACCCCGCGCCCGGCGGAGGAAGCCATCAACGAGCCGGGCGAAATCATCCACGAAGCCGGCACCGCCCGCATGGGAGACTCCGCCAAAGACTCCGTCTGCAACTCCTTCGGCCAGACATGGGATGTGAAAAACCTCTTCCTCATGGACGGCTCCGTGTTCCCTTCCAATCCCGATAAAAACCTCACCCTCACCATCATGGCCCTCGCATGGCGCTCCTCCGAGTATGTGATGCGGGAAATGAAATCCGGCAACATCTGACCCGAGGAGCGGCGCGCCCAATGGCCGCCGGACAGCCCCAGTCTTCCCCGGAAAGCCGACAACCGAAAACCCCCGACCTCTTCCCATGACCACCGTATCCCGCAGAGACATCTTCAAACTCATCGCCGCCGCCAGCGCGGCCGGTGCCATGCGCCCGCCCGGCATGTATGCCCAGGACCCCGTGCCCCCCTCCGCCGGCACCGCACTCGCCGCCCGGAAACACACGTTTACCGATCCCGATTTCCAGAACCGGACCCTGCTCTGGGAAATGCCCCTGACACCCGCGGAACTCGCCACCCTCACCGTCCTCTGCGACATCATCATCCCCGGCGATGCCGATGCCCCGCCACCTTCGGAGATCGGCCTCGCCGAATTTATCAACGAATGGGTCGGAGCGCCCTACGCTCAGAACATCGATGATTTCGGGATCGTCCGCGGCGGACTCGCATGGCTTGATACCCGTTGCGGCAGCCTACACGCGAAGCCATTCAACGATCTCGCTCCGGCCGAGCGAACCGCGGTTCTCGATTCCATCGCCGATCCCGAGGCGACCGCCCCGGAACTGGCACCCGGATCGCGCTTCTTCAAAAAGCTCCGGATGCTCACCCTCGGCGGTTACTACAGTCATAGTAGCACCTGGAAATCCATCGGTTACGTCGGCAACGTCCCCATCGCCGGCGCCTATCCCGGTGTCCCGGACGAAATCCTGAAGATCCTCGACGTCGAGAACGAGTGGTGATCGTGTCGGCGAATGAGCTTGCCCGGGGGACCAGCGGGGATCAAGTTACCATGACTCGGGAATAATAAATTTTCCTAGAGACATGACAACCCACTACCACGATGAGCAACAAAGGCTATTTACCACATTCGGTGATCAAGGGATTGGTTTTCTGGGTGCTCACCGTCTGCATCCTTGCGTCGACCCTCGCGGGAATTCTCCGATCCTGGGGTAGCATAGGTGAGGAGTTCGCGAACAACTGCCTGTGGACGGCGTTCATCCTGGCAGTTGGCAGCATCGCTTTTCTCCTCATCAACTGCGCGTTCGGGAACCTGGGTCAAAGGCTGTTTGAAAACGACAGCCCGACCCCGAATTTCGATCCCGCGTTCCGCGAGAGACTGAAAGCGGCGAAGGTGAATCCACCGCGTGACGGGCCGACATAGCAGGACGAATGATCAGGATGGAACGCGGATTTCAGTCCGCAGATCCCGCCGCTAGTCACCTGTCGCCAGATAGTAGCTGTAGAAAAAAATCTCCCTCAGTAGAAAACCGATCTTCGTGCGGGCCGATCTGTAGCGTGAAGTGGGAGTTGGTGAGGTGACTACGACCATTCCAAGATCTTCCGCCATCACGGAAGCCCTTTTGAGATGCAAGGGATCACTGACGATCATCGCCGAGTCAAATCCGGCACCTTCCATGATTGCCTTTGCCTCAATCAAATTACCCAGGGTTGTCCGCGACTTTTCCTCGATCACGATCGCAGCCCTGCTCACTCCTTCCGCGATCGCGAACAGCTCGCCCACTTCGCTCTCCGAATGCGATGCACCGTCACCCCGCCCGCCGGTGAAAATGATGACCGGTGCCTTTCCCTTCTGAAAAAGCTCGATCCCATGCCGGATTCTCTGCTCGAACACAGGAGAGGGTTTCGCTCCATACGCAGCAGCCCCGAGGACTATGATGCAGTCGGATCGACTCGCGTGATCATGGCTGCCGAAATTCCAGATGCTGATTCCCAGAAAAACACACCAGCCCGAAACCAACACCGCTGCCGCCAACAGAATTTTCCGAATCCGCCGCTTCATCGCCTCAGTCTTTCCTCCGCCGGATAATGTTCCCGATCAGATCCATCACTCCCGCGCTTTTCAACTCCGGATCGACATAGCTGTGCAACACGTGGAACAGGAAATAGTAGAACCGGCAACTCGCCCAGACACAAACAAGCAGTAAAGCCGCTTCCTGCCATTCCGGGAAATCAAAAGCCAACTGCACCCCTGCAGCCAGGACCGAGAGCACAGCGAAGAGAATTCCTTTGAAAACGATCCACCGCTTGTCTTTCAGATCCGGTCCCATGTGATTCAGCCAAGCCGGCTATCAAATAGGAACGGCTCCGGCTCGGACAAGCCGAGTTTCGCGAATTCCGGATGCCTTACGTTCAGAACCAAAGCCCTTTCCGCAGGGATCACAGCGCTCGGCAGGAGAATCGCGGGATTACTCCCGGATCTGACCCAGTTCGCACCGAACCTTCGCGAAACTCCCGATGAAGGATTGCCATCCCATCCCGGTGGAAGCGACAGAAGATCCGGACGGTCGATCAGCTCGTCAGGGACGTTCACGGAAATGACACGCCAGTCCCACAGCACCGCCTGACGGCCCGTATGGACGAGGATCTCCAGTGCCGCCAGCGCGCGGGAATCGCCAAGATATACCACAGCGATACCCGGTGGGTTCCATCGCCCGCCTCCTATCCTGGCTCCCTCCCCGTCCATCGCGGTCGCGGCTCTTTTCGCTTTCACGATCCTGTAAAACTCGGGCATTTCAGGAAAAGACTCCGTGTTCGAGACGGCAGATCAAAGCCTCCACCTCGCGCGCACCGATTTCCGTATCCGCATAATCCAAGGGGCTTTCCTGATTGAAGGCGATCGCGGGAGCGTTCAGCCAACGGGCGGCGGCTCCCGGATTCTCGAAAAGCTCCGTGGCTTTGGCGAACACTCTCGCATACCTCACCAAACGGTCCGATTCCGAGCGATCCAGGAACCCTGTTTTTTTCCGGCGATGCAGGGTGGCCCGCGACATTCCGACCAACGATCCCATTTTTTCCTCCGTGATTCCAAGCATCTCTTGCAGCGCGTGGAATTCATCGAAAGGGAGTCCCTCGCGGACCTTGTCCACCACATAGGCAGCTTCCGGCTCTTTCAGAATTTCACCCTCTCCAGCGCCTGCAATCTGTTCCTTGGTGAATTCCGGGGCGAATCCTTCCATCGGCCTCACGTTGTATTCTACTTTTCCTCGCTTCATTTGAAACATCATATCCTTCCAAAAGATCACTCACAAGTATTTTTCTCAAAAAAAGAAGCCAACCGGGTTCCCACCCGGCTGGCTTGTGAATCTTCAGATGAGCGAAGGATCAGTAGCGATAGTGATCCGCCTTGAACGGGCCTTCCGGAGAAATCCCGATGTAGTCGGCTTGTTCCTTTGTGAGGACGGTCAGCTTCGCACCGATTTTTTCGAGATGCAGGCGGGCGACCTCTTCATCGAGATGCTTCGCGAGCACGGTCACCTGACCGGCTTTGTAACTCTCGCGGTTTTCCCAGAGATCGATCTGCGCCAGGGTCTGGTTGGTGAAGCTGTTCGACATCACGAAGGACGGGTGACCCGTTCCGCAACCGAGGTTCACCAGGCGGCCTTCGGCGAGCATGTAGATGCTGTTGCCGGACGGGAAGGTGTATTTGTCCACCTGCGGCTTGATGTTCAGGCGGGTGACATCCTTGGCTTTGTTCAGCTTGTCCATCTGGATCTCGTTGTCGAAATGGCCGATGTTACAAACGATGGCCTGGTCCTTCATCTTCTCCATATGATCGAAGCGGATGATGTCCTTGTTACCGGTAGTGGTGACGTAGATATCGCCCCAGCCGAGGGTGTCCTCGATCGGCAGAACGCGGAATCCTTCCATCGCCGCCTGGAGGGCGCAGATCGGATCGACCTCTGTCACGACGACCTGCGCACCGGCGCCGCGAAGGGCTTGCGCACAGCCTTTTCCGACATCGCCGTAGCCGCAGACGACCCCGACTTTTCCGGAGACCATCACGTCGGTGGCACGCTTGATCCCGTCGAGAAGGGATTCACGGCAGCCGTAGAGGTTGTCGAATTTCGACTTGGTCACGGAGTCGTTCACATTGATCGCGGGGACCAGCAGGGTGCCTGCCTTCGCCATCTGGTAGAGACGATGCACTCCGGTGGTGGTTTCCTCGGAAACACCTTTCCAGTCCTTCACGATGGTGTGGAAAATGCCCGGTTGCTTTTCTTTGATCGAAGCGAGGAGGTCTTTGACGACCTGCTCCTCTTCGCTCTCACCCGGACTTTCGTGCCAAGTGGAGCCGTTCTCCATTTCGTAGCCTTTGTGGATGAGCAAGGTCGCGTCGCCTCCGTCATCGACGATGAGTTGCGGGCCGAGACCTCCCGGAAACTGGAGCGCCTGCCAGGTGCACCACCAGTATTCCTCGAGGGTCTCCCCTTTCCATGCGAAGACCGGAACTTCCTTCGCTGCCATCGCGGCGGCTGCGTGATCCTGGGTGGAGAAAATGTTGCAGGAAACCCAGCGCACGTCCGCGCCGAGATCCACGAGAGTCTCGATGAGCACCGCCGTCTGGATGGTCATGTGGAGCGAGCCCATGATGCGCACGCCTTCCAGTGGTTTGGTCTTTCCGTATTTCTCACGGGTCGCCATCAGGCCGGGCATCTCGTGCTCGGCGATGTCGATCTCCTTGCGTCCGAAATCGGCCAGACCGATGTCTCTTACTTTGTAGTCAGTGAAACTCATTATATTTATGGGAGGTTGTAGTTTGTTTGGTTGAATCTTCAGGCAACCGCTTTCTTGAGCGCGTCAACCTTGTCGGTTTTCTCCCAAGTGATCTCGGGATCTTCTTTTCCGAAATGACCGTAGTTGGTGGTCTTGGAGTAGATCGGACGGAGCAGATCGAGCTGCTCTACGATGTCCGCCGGATTGAAGGAAAACACTTCCAGGACGGCAGCGAGAATTTTCGAATCATCCAACTTGCCGGTTCCGAAAGTATCGATATGGACACTGACCGGCTGAGGATGGCCGATCGCATAGGCGAACTGCACTTCGCAACAGTCGGCGAGTCCTGCGGCAACCACGTTTTTCGCAACCCAACGGCCCATGTAAGCCGCGGAGCGATCCACTTTCGAGGGATCTTTCCCGGAAAACGCACCACCTCCGTGACGGCTCATCCCGCCATAGGTATCCACGATGATCTTGCGTCCTGTCAGGCCGCTATCTCCTTGCGGGCCGCCGATCACGAACTTACCGGTCGGATTGATCAGGAATTCGGTCTCCGCGGTCAGCATCCCGCCCGGAAGAACTTTCCTGATCACTTCGTCGATGCAGAACTTCTTGATCATGGTGTGCTGCTGCTCGTCGCTCACGCCGGCCGCTGGAGCTTCGTGCTGGGTGGAGATGACTACGTTGACGATGCGGGTAGGCTTGCCATCCACATATTCCACGGAAACCTGGGTCTTCGCGTCAGGACGCAGCCACGTCGCCTGCTTGCCTTCCTTGCGGATGCGGGTCAGTTCGCGGCCGAGGCGGTGGGCGAACATGATCGGAGCGGGCATCAGTTCCGGAGTCTCATTGCAGGCATAGCCGAACATGATTCCCTGGTCGCCAGCTCCCTGTTTGTCCGTATCCTTACCTTCCGCCGCTTCCGCGTTCACACCTTGCGCGATATCCGGGCTCTGGATGGTCAGGTAGTTGTTGATGAAAAGGCTGTCCGCGTGGAACACGTCGTCCGTATTCGTATAACCGATGCCGCGCACCGCATCCCGGATCACCTTGGCGATATTGATCACCTCGTCGATGGGCTTGGTCGTGCCTTCCGATCTGTCCTGAAGCATCGGGATCGTGATCTCGCCACCGATAACGACAACGTTGCTCTTCACGAACGTTTCGCAGGCAACCCGGCTTTTCGGATCGACCGTCAGGCAGGCGTCCAGGATCGCATCGGAAATCGTGTCGGAAACCTTGTCCGGATGGCCTTCGCCAACGGATTCTGAGGAGAAAATGTAGGTACTCATGTTGTTTTTAATTTTCGTATCGTCAAATCGTGATGTGTTGATATAACCGACCCGCCATGCCGTCAATCATCAAATCCTTGAAATTGATTTCCGATCCCACCCGCCTGCGGATCCTCGCCCTCCTCGATCAGGACGCGCTCACCGTCGCGGAGCTTCAGGAAATCCTCGGGATGGGTCAGAGCCGCATCTCCACCCAGCTTTCCCAACTCAAGACCGCCGGACTGGTCACCGACGAGCGCTCAGGGAAAAACAACGTCTATTCCGCCTCCCTACCGGCCGAACTCACCTCCATCAGCGCCAGCGCCGCATCGGAAATCCCCGAGGTCGGGGCGGACAACACCGCCCTCCGGCACATCCTCACGAAACGCAAGGATACCGCCCGCGCCTACTTCGACGAACTCGCCGGACGCTTCGGGAAGGACTATGTGCCCGGTCGCTCTTGGAAAGCTCTCGCCGAGGCTCTCATCAAATCCCTCAATTACCGCCATGTCGCCGATCTGGGCGCGGGCGAAGGCACCCTTTCCCAGCTGCTCGCCCAGCGTGCGGAATCCGTGATCGCGGTCGATATCTCACCGAAGATGGTCGATTACTCCCAGAAGCTCGCCATCTCCAACGGCATCCTCAATCTGGAGTTTCGCCTGGGCGATATCGAGTCGCCTCCGATCGCGGAGAACTCCATCGATCTGGCCATTCTCAGCCAGGCGCTCCATCACGCGGAGCACCCGCAGAAAGCGCTCGACGCGGCGTTCCGCATCCTGCGCCCCGGCGGTCGTCTCATCATCCTGGATCTGCTCCAGCACAACTTCTCCGAAGCCCGCGAACTCTACGCCGACCGTTGGCTCGGTTTTTCCGAAAGCAATCTCTCCGGAATGCTCCACAAATCCGGCTTCTCGGAAATCGAAACCATCATCGCCGACAAAGAGGAAGCCGCTCCGAAATTCCAGACTTTGCTGGCCGTGGCGATGCGCGCTTGAAAACGCCCCCTCCCGCGACACCGGCATTCTACTTCCGGTCCCGCTCCAGGTCCACGATCAGCTTGTCGTAGTGGGCCGCGACTTTTTCGCCCGTCATCCCCTCTGGAAATTTCGCGACATAGGAGCGGCCCGGCACATCCTTGTCCGTGCGCCACTCCATCGTGCCATCCTCGAAAATATGGCTGTATCCCTCGGTCGTCTGCTTCAGCCACGGCTCGAACCCTTCCACCGCCACGGCGATCGCGATCAGGTCCGCGCTATGGTGGGTCGGCCCCCTCGCCCACGAGGATTTTTTGAAAAACAAACGGTAGGCTTCCCGCACCAGACCTCCTTCGCGGATCTGCTCGGAAAACGGCCCGGCGGTCATGATCATCCGCGAAAACTCCGCCCCTCCCGTATAGATCACCGGAGTCGGCCAGTCATCGTTGACCTTTCTCACCGCGGCTGGATCCGGGAGGAAATTCCCCCATTTCCCGGTCTTGCTCTGCCGGGGATACGCGCCGCCCATGCACACGTATCGCTTCACTTTCCGCTTCACCAGTTCCATGCCCGTGAGCGGGCTGTGTTCGTCGGGGCCGGTCGAAAGCAACTCGGCGGGATTGGTGAGGTAACCGAGCGAAACGACCGTTACGGAACCCGGCTCCGCTGCGGCGAGAATTTTCCGATACAGCGCGACCGCATCGGGCGCCGCCTTGACATCGAACTCCGCCGGAAACTCGCGGATCAGCATCCCGGTATAGACGGAATCCCGATCGACCCCCAGGCTCCTCACCCCCACCGGAATCCCAGGTCTGCCGAAATACGCGTTGAGCGCGTGCACCGCCGGGCCGGACTCCGGATTCTTCCCCGCGATGGCAACTCCCAGGATCTCCGCCTGCCCGGCCTCCGCATACGCGTGCGCGAGCGCGAGCGCCGCGACATCATCCACATCCGATTCGAAATCCGTGTCGATCAGCAGTTTCACCGGATCCGCGGAGAGAAATCCATGAAGATACAAAACGAAGAACCATACAGCTGACAGCTTTTTCATACGGACATCTATTAGATACCGGCCCGCGGAAATCCAGCCGGAACTTACCGCCGCCCCCCTCGACCGACCCTCACTCCCCCCGGAGCCGATAAAGAACACGTAGAACCCCCTGCACTTCCGTCGCCTGGACTTCCAGCGAAACATCACCGAACGATTCCCGCCAACTCGTCTTGCTCTCAGCGAACGCATCCGCGGCCATCCGCACCGCTTCCGGCTCGCCGTAGCGGTCACGCAGCGAGTCCAGCAATACCGGAAAGCTGGGATTCTCGTTGAATTCCACCTCGACTCGCTCCAGCCCCCGGGTTCCGAATCCCGACTCCACATTGGCCGGACGCAGGAAAACATCCCTCACTCCCGGGATTTCCAGTTTGTCCGTCCCGCGGCGCGGCGGATCGCGCACCGGCTTCCGCCCGCTTCCCCCCGGCTCCCGCGCTGACAAACGCGCGACCGGTGGCTACCTCTCCGGTCAGCGGTCTGCCGTCCGCGCTCACCAGGCCGAAAGCGATCCATCCCGTATTGATCCCGCTCAGCGGGATGCCGTCGGAAATTCTCAATCTAATTTCGGGATCACTCCGCGACCCGCCCGGGCGGGACCCTATCCCATCTCTATCCCATCTCTATCCCATCTCCGAAAAGGTCACTCCCAGTTCGTGCTCGAATCTCCCGATCTTCTTCCTCTCCCGCGGATCGATCAGAGCCAGCGACATTCCCTTTTTCCCGGCCCGCGCCGTACGGCCGCTACGATGGGTGTAGTATTCGAGTTGCTCCGGCAGCTGGTAATGGATCACGAAGGACAGACCTTCGACATCGATCCCGCGCGCGGCCACGTCCGTGGCGATCAGCACACGGGTGCGCTCGTTCTTGAAGCCGCGCATGACCTTGTCCCGCTCGCGCTGCGAAAGATCCCCCTGGATGACGTCCACAGGGATGCCCAGCTTTTCCAACTGCCGGCCGAGCGCGATCGCTCCCGCTTTGGTGCGGACGAAAATCAGGCCCCGCTCCTCCTCGCGGCGGCTGAGAAACTCCAGCACGTACTCGTTTTTCTCATCCTTCCCGCAGACCGCGTAGCGGTGGTCGATGTTCTGGTTCACCACATGCGCCTTATCGACTTTCACCGTCTCCGGCTGACCGTGCATCGAGGCTTTCACAAGCGCTCCGAGCGAGTCGGGGAAAGTCGCGGAAAACAACCATGTGCTGCGCCGCTGGCGGGTCAGACCGAAGATGGACACCAGCTGCTTTTTGAAGCCCATGCTCAGCATTTCATCCGCCTCGTCCAGCACCACGTGCTTCACGTTCACCAAGGTCAGCGCGCGCTTGCCGATCAGATCGAGCAACCTGCCCGGCGTGGCGACAACGATGTGCGTGGGTCGTCTCAGATTCGTGATCTGGCGGTCCATCGGCTCACCTCCGGTCAGGGTCTCGATGAATACCTTGTCGGAAAATTTTGTGAAGCGGAAAAGCTGCTTGGCGATCTGCTTGGCCAGTTCCCGGGTCGGCGCTATGACAAGTCCCTGGATCTCCGGCTTTTTCGGATCGATCTTGGTCAGCAGCGGCAGCCCGAAGGCCGCCGTCTTGCCGGTGCCCGTTTGTGCCTGCGCGACGAAGTCCGCTCCGCTTTTCAGCAGATACGGGATCGCCCGCGCCTGCACCTCCGTGGGCGTGATAATGCCCAGTTCGTCCAAACCTTTCACAAGATCCGCCGGTATCCCCAATTCTCTGAATGTGCTCAAAATCGTATGTGTCGTTGCCGGGAGACTGCCCTCCGCCCCCATGAATGACGAGCCATGATTTCACTGTGAAATTGGGGGAAACGCGCTTCCAGCCGCCAGCGAAGATTTCAGCACGCCAGCCCGCTCCCACACCAGTGGCGGGAAGCACGCGCCTCCGGGGTCTCAGCCACCGGATGGGATTTACAGACTGCCTGAGACCATCCTAGCATTTCCCCCGATGATCAATCCCGACCTCACCACCCACCCGCAGACCGATCCAGGCATTATTATCCAGCTCCGCGACCGGCAATACGCGGCGGAACTGATCGCCACCGCCCTGCTGCACCTCGATCTTTTCACCTGGCTTTCGGAAAACGAAGCCACGACTCCGGCGCGCATCGCTGACCATTTCGAACTCACGCATCGCCCTCTCGACGTGCTGCTCACGCTTTGCCGGGCCTACGGCTTCATCACGGGAGTGGAAAAAATCAGGCTCACCCCACTCGGCGGCGAGCACCTGGTGAAAGGTTCCCCCTGGTTTCTCGCGCCCTACTATGAGCCGGTGCGGGACACTCCCGTAACCCGGACCTACCTGCACGTCCTGAGAACCGGCAAGCCCGCCAACTGGCAGGCGAAGGACGCCGGCGGAGACTGGCATGAATCGATGCGCGACCCGGAATTCGCCA
The DNA here is from genome assembly GCA_963729485.1 of uncultured Verrucomicrobiae bacterium. Lineage (GTDB taxonomy): Bacteria > Verrucomicrobiota > Verrucomicrobiia > Verrucomicrobiales > Akkermansiaceae > Luteolibacter. The sequence continues at coordinate 461,827 of CAVSNV010000007.1, read as the reverse complement.
AGGAGTTCACCGGACTCATGAACTGCCGGGGGCTGCTATTCGGCCAGAAACTCGCGCAGGCGCTCGCACCGTTTCTCGGAGAACGGACCAGGCTGCTGGATGTCGGCGGCGGCTCGGGCATCTATTCCGCCACGATCTGCGCCGCCCATCCGCAACTCACCGCCACGGTTTTCGAACAGGATCCCGTGGATGCCATCGTGAAATCGGAAATCGTCCGGCACGATCTGGAGCACAGGATTTCCGTGAGAACCGGCGACATGTTCCTCGACTCCTGGCCGGAAGCGGACGTGATCCTGCTCTCCAACGTGCTTCACGATTGGGACGAGCCTCAGGTCGGGGAGCTGTTCGCACAGGCGGCGAAATCCCTCACCACCGGCGGACTGCTGGTGATCCACGACGCCTTCGTTTCCGATGACAGATCCGGCCCCGTGGAAACCGCGGAATACTCCGCCCTGCTGATGAACATCACCCAGGGAAAATGCTACACTGCCGCCGAGTACGCCGCGATGATGACAGAACACGGATTCGAACCCGCAGGCTACCATGACACCATTGCCAAGCGCGGATTCATGACCGCCACACGCGTTTAGCTTCCACCCGATTTGACCTTTTCTGAAAAAGCATCGAATCTTCGCTGATGAAATCCTTGCTTACCGGGCTGCTCCTGTTGTTTCTGCCGGTCTGCGCGTCTGGCGAGGACTACGATGTTTCCGCTTCAAGCTATCTGGGCGGAGCGCTTGATAGCGATTCCGTCCGGGGGATGAGAATTCGCTCGGACGGGCAGATCATCGTCGCTGCGAACATCGGCGAGGCGCTGGTGGATGGAGAAACGGGACTGCTGCTGAACAACGCCACGCCAGCTTCAGGCGGAGTGGTGATGAGACTTTCTCCGGATGGCGGAACGCTTCTCTCCCTCACCCGTTGCACGGAGGAAGTGGCCGATCTGGCGATCGATGACGCGGACAACATCTGGCTCGCCGCGAAGACCGGCGGACTGATCAAACTCAACGCGCCCGCCAATGAGATCGAGTGGACGCGACTCGCCGGCACCTACGTCCACAGGGTCGATGTGGATGGCGGTGGCCGCGCGGTGTGCCACCAGCCGGGAAATCTCGCCGATCCGGAATCGGCGGCAGGAAGCGGGACGACGTATGTTTTCGATCACGCCGGCAAGCAGGCGGCCTCCTTTTCCGGACTCCAGAACACGACGGACGTATGCATCGATGCCGCTTCGGAAACGGTGGTGCAGATCGGTTGGAGACAGACCAACGCCTTCGACGGCAAAAAGACGCAACCTGTGCAGATCGCGTTCCTGAGAGGGCGGGATCTCTTCGGCGGTGTGAAGTGGACTGACTACAATTGGTCGAGCAACTCGTCGGACGACGACTTCCTCAACCGCTACACGAACAACATGGCGGACACACGCGGCTACCGCTGCTCCATCGGAGGAGACGGGAAACTTTACGCGGCGTTCGAGTGCGCGGGCGGAAACCATATTTTCCGCCACAGTCCCACGGATCTCTCCGTGCCGCAGAGCATCGTGATGGGCGACCGCTGGCATCAGTTCTCGAACACCGCCTCGGAGCACAAGACGTTCTTCGCGCGCTACGAGCCGGGGTCCGGAACCTACCTGCGGGGGCAGCAGCTTTGCGCCCGGCTCAGCAGCGGAAAAGGCAGCGCGATGCGCGTCAAAGAGGGCGAAATCCGGGCGGACGCTTCCGGCCGGGTCTACATCGGCGGAGCCTCCGCCTCGGGCCTGCCGATTCCGCTCGCGCCCTTCTTTTCGATTCGTTCCGGGGAAACGGCTTTCAATCCCTTTCCGGAAGGCACCTACACGGGTGGCGCTTGGTTCATGGTATTCAATCCCGATTTTTCAAGGAGGATCTACACCACCCGTCTTTCTCCCGGAGGAACCACCCACGCCGTGGACGGGCGGGAGGCTCGGAGGCCTGCCGCGCACGGTATGGGGTGGTAGCAGCAACCAGTTCCAGTATGTCGCCTCTCCGCTGCAGCCTGCCACCGGCGGAGCGCGGGACGGCTTTTTCGCGGTGCTGGAAAACGGGCTTGATCGCGACCCTATCGGCGCGTTCCGCAATCAATACTTCCTCCGTACGGATCTCGATGATCCGGGCAAGGAAGCTAGCGTCTGGGGCGACTTGGCCGATCCGGATGGAGACGGCCGGTCCAACCTGCTGGAGTATTTTTCCGGTACCAGCCCAACGGCGTTCGATCCTGCGGAAATGGCGACCACCGAAGAACCGGGACTTCTCAAACTGCGCTTCAGACGGGCTGGCACCACCCCGGCGGCGAGCGGATCCTTCGTCGTCTCCGAAGATCTGGAAAATTGGAGCGAAAACGGAGTCCGGATCAGGACGATTTCCGAAACAGGCCCTTCCCTGGTGCTGGAGGCAACCGTTCCAACGGCAGGACGCGGCCGCCTGTTCCTCCGTCAGAAAGTCTCGGCACGATAGGCCGCCCGGTTGAACTTTCCGCAGATTTCGTTAGACTTTCGGAATGGATTGGATCGCCGAACTCAAAGACCTTGGACTGATATCACTCGCGTGCCTGCTCGCGGGGGCGGTCGGTTATGAACGCGAGCATGACGGGAAGCCTGCCGGCTTTCGCACCCATATGATCATCGGCGGCGCGGCCGCCTTGCTGGTCATCTGCGGGAAATGGATCGTCTATTCATCTGATGTGCCCGGAGCCGGCAGCGCCCTTCGCTACGATCCCATCCGTGTCATCGAAGCCGTCATTGTCGGGGTGAGTTTCATCGGCGCCGGCACCATCCTGAAGGTCCACGAGGACGGCCTCCACATCCGGGTGAAATACCTCACCACCGCCGCCTCCCTGCTATTCTCCGCAGGCATCGGGGTCTGCGTCGCCATCGAACGCTTCATCATCGCGGTCGGCGTGGCCGTCCTCATCCTCCTGATCAACGGAGTTTTCGGACGCTGGGAGGAAAAGCACTTCGAGGACTGACCCACCCCCCGCTCACTTCTTCTTCCACTTTTTCTCCCACGGCTTGAGTTCTTTCTTAACAGTCTCCTGCGGAAGTTCGTCATCGTAGAGCGAGCGTCCGGTCCAGCGCAGCAACCCGGCGATTTCCTTCGCTTGCTCCAGCAGATCGCGCATCCGTTCCGGGGAAATGCCCGGTTCCTTCAACGCCGCTTTCACCGCCGCATCCCGTTTCTGAAGCACCACCGACGAGAGCATGCCGAGCGCCTGCTCCGCCGCTTGCAACCCGTCGGCCACGACCGCGTCGGAGGAGCCGATCTCGGAATTCAGCGCCGCCTGCTCCCCCGGCCTGAGTCCCGCGAGAAACGCGTTCACCGCCGCGCTCGATCCTGTATCGGGAGACGCGGCCAGGATCTTTTCCAACAACGGAACACCCTCCACCCAGGCTTTCGCCTCATGCAGCGTCTCGAACTGCTCGTTGAGGAAATGCTGCGCCGGGGCGGAGGTGAGCGCCAGATGACAGAGAAATCCCACCGTGCGATCCAGTGGATACACCCGCGTTTCCGGGACCTCATTCTGCTCCTCCTCACGTCGGTTGGCCGGGCGGTTCGCCTGGGCCGCGGCACGCTTGATGGATTTCCCGATGCCCTCGCGCAGAGTGGATGAGGTAAGACCCAGCAGACTGGAAACGACGTTGATCTGCTGATCGCGGGCCGCGTGATCGTCCATCGTCGCCAACAGATCCGTGCACTCGCGGGCAAGCACGGTCCGCCCCTCGGCGGAATCGAGCCGACCATTGGCTCGCGCGGTCTCTATCTTGAAATCGAAAAATTCGCGGGCTTCTCCAACCATTTTCTGAAAACCCTCCACCCCGTGGGCCTTCAGATAAGTATCCGGATCATCGCCAGCAGGCAGAGCGACGACTTTCACGGCAAGTCCCTCCGGAGAGAGTTCACGAAACGCCCGCTCGCTCGCTTTGATCCCCGCGCTGTCCCCGTCATAACAGACCACCGCTGTCTTCGCATAGCGTTTGAGAATACGTGCGTGTTGCGCGGTGCAAGCCGTCCCGAGTGGCGCGATGACATTTTCGACACCCGCTTCATGGCAGGCGATCGCATCGATCTGCCCCTCGCACAGGATCACCATCTGCTCTTTCAGAATCGCTTTCTTCGCCCTGTCCAACCCGAACAGCACGTTTGATTTCTTGAAAATGTCAGTCTCAGGGGAGTTGATGTATTTCCCCGTCCTCGGGTCGTCCCGCAGTTGCCGCCCGCTGAAAGCGATGACATCGCCCACCTCGTTCCGGATCGGAAACATCAGCCTGTCGCGAAATCTCACATAGATACCCGCCGCCGGCCGGTCCGCGTCCTTCAACCCCGCGAATCCACAATCCACGAGTTCCTTCCCCGTGTATTTCCTCTCCCTCGCCCATGCCAGAAAGTCAGACGCATTCTCCGGCATCCAGCCGACCTCCCACCGCTCCGCCATCTCGCGACCGAACCCCCGCCCTTTCAGATAATCCCGCGCGTGCTGGCAGTCCGGATTCCTCCTGATCTGCTCGTGGAAAAAAGCGGCCGCCTCCCGGTGCAGATCCATCAGCCTCCCGCGCGATCTTCTCGCCGCCCGCGCCTTCGGATCATCCGGCTCCTGCTCCAGCACCACCCCCGCTTTCCCGGCAAGTTTCTTCAGAGCGTCCATGAAAAGCAGACCCTCGTGATCCATCACGAAACCGATCGCGTTCCCGCTCTTCCCGCAGCCGAAGCAGTGATAGAATTGCTTCGACGGACTGACGTTGAAAGACGGGGTCTTTTCGTTGTGGAACGGACAGTTCGCCTTGTAACCCGTGCCCGCGCGTTTCAGCGGTATATAGCTGCCGATGAGATCGACGATATCGGTGGACTCCAATACCCGCTCGATCGTGTCTTTCGATACCAGTCCCACGGCCTAGCTCGCTTTTTCGGAAAATTTCCCCCTACCCAGCTTCTCGTCGAGCATCTCCCATTGCTCACGGCCGACGATGTAGCCCACGCAGCCATCCCGCCCGCACAGGCATGGATGATCCTCGTAGCACTCCACATCGAAGCCGTAGTCAAAAGTGAGTTCCTCCCCCTCGGCGATCTCCCGGATCGAGTGGATGAAAATCCGCTTCCCCGTCTGGATCGCCTCGCAGTTCGGATCGCACGAATGGTTGATCAGCCGCGCCGTATTCCACGGCACGTCCCCGTCGATGTCGAATTTCTTCGAGACATTGAAAATGTAAACCGCCGCATCCCCGCTTTCCACCGCCTTCTCGTGCTGGGCCACCCCGCGCTTGTCGCTCTCGTCCTTGCTGACAAGCTCGCCCACATACTCGATGATTTTCTCATTCGCTTCTATGGCCCGCATCGCATAAACGCCGCGCCCGTGGATCACCGATCCCCGAACTTCGCACAAATCGCTCTGCGCCCGCATCCACAGCGCGCGCAGCTTCTTGTAAAGCTCCCGCTCGCTGATCCCCGCCTTCTCTTTCTTCGTCCCTTTCGGCATCTTCGTAAGAAACTATTTGATCTGTCGTTTTTCCAAAGGGGGAAGCTCCAGATCCTGCGGAAGATTTACGAAAAGACTCCGCAGGTCTGCCACCGAAACGGAGGAACCATCGATGAAACTCCAGTTGTCCTTCCCTTTGTCCGAGACCGCCACCTGGAATCCCGTGCTCTCGATCACGATCGGCCTCGATTCACCTTCCAGCAGCGTTCGGAACTTCGTGACCGTAGGCACCAGCACCATCCACTTCGTATAGCGCATTTTCTCCACGGACTGACCGTTCTCCACCACCGTGGTTTTTCCCTGCCCCACCTCGAACGCTCGCGGCACCCCCTGCGGCCTGAAATCCGTCACCGAAATCCCCTGCTGCAGCATCCGCTTCGCCACCCCGTCAAGCTGCTCCTGCAGTTTCTCCATCCCCCCCACGCGCTTCGCCGTGCGCTCCTTCCACTGCGGATACATCCTGTCTACCGCCGCCGCATAGCGACCCATCACCACTTCCTTACCCAGATCCGCCACGGCCTTGCTCGCAGAAGCCACTACTTGCGGCGGCGCCAGCTCGACCACCGCGTCCTGCGCCCGCACCACCGTTCCCATCACCCACAGAAATAGAAACAAACTCTTCATGCGCCTACCCATGGCCCCCGTCACCCTCCCAGTCAACTCCATCGTGCGCTGTTAGCACCCGCCCCACTCCCACCCCCCAACCTTTTCTAAAAAAATACCGTGAATTCCCGGTTCGACTCGTTCGGAAATCGCCATCTCAACGCCCTGTCCCCCTCATCCTCAATTGCTTAACTTTTGTGAAACTTCATGCTTCCCAAATAGCACGGATCCCAGTATCTTAAAAACGTCCCAAGCAAACGCGCATCCTTTTTGAAAAAGATCCATTTTAGGGTTGATTACAATCCACATACCTAGGTATCTTCTCTTTCGCAAAGGCTGTGCTCCCTTACATGTCCCCAAACATGAACACTACAACCAGCCAAAATGAAAAACACACAACCAAGTGCCTCCGGCGCCACGGCGAAAGCCGACGTCGATCGTCTCGCAGACTTCGTCCTGTTCACGCAGAGAAGCTGCATTCTTAACCTGTCAAGCGAACTCAACAAAGGGAACGTCTCATTCCCCCAGTTTTTCCTCCTAACCTATCTTTCCAGCGAAGAATATCTGACCATGTCCGACATCGCGAAAAAAATGGGTCATTCCACAGCGGCCGCTACCGGTCTCGTGGACAGGCTTGAAAAACTTTCCTACGTTGAGCGAGTACACGCCGCCGAAGACCGTCGCAAGATCATGGTCCGCATCACTTCGAAAGGAGTGGACCTTGTATCCAAGATGCGGAAAGAGATTGCTGTCGATCTCGCCGGTATCCTGGCAGGCATGGATGAGGAAGAGGCTGAAACAGTGGAACATACCAATCGCGCCCTTAAAAATCGCGCGATTGCCTGAAAACTTCTGTCTCCCCCCTGAATAATCCGACTTGGCGATAACCAAGCGCCTCCGTTACGGTTCACCCCGTGACGGAGGCGTTCTCATTTCTAAAACCAGTATCCGGCCTTCCCGGATTCCACCCCGCATGGATCCCGCGTATCCCGGGCGTGGACGTGCTGGGCGATCGCGAGTTCGCCCTCCGCAACCTCGCGCCTACCCACGACCACCTGGTTTCGGAGCAATTCCCGGAAATCCTTTCCCGTCATCACGCCGAGCAAGTCCACGGCCGCGAAATCTCCCTCATCGCCGAATCCTCGGATGCTGCCCTGATCACCCATCCCGGAGCCGATGGACTCGTCACCCGACTCACTGGCCAACTTCTAGCCGTCTATGTTGCCGATTGCGCTGCGATCTACCTTGCCGATCCCGTAAAACGCGCCATCGGCCTCCTCCATTCTGGAAAAAAAGGCACGGAACTGGGTATCCTCCCGCACGCCGTCTCCCTCATGAAATCGGAATTCGGAACCAACCCCGCCGACCTCGTCTGCCTCATCTCCCCGTGCATCCGTCCACCGGATTACGATATCGATTTCGCCGCCACCATCCGCCAGCAAGCAAAGGATTCAGGAATCCGAACTGTCCACGATTCCCAGGAAAACACAGCCACCGACCTCACCCGCCACTATTCGTACAGAATAGAAAAAGGCCGAACCGGCCGAATGCTAGCCCTCCTCTCCATGACAGAAGCGTAGCCGGGGACTCCGGCCCCCTGATTCCAATTTTTCAGTATTTCAGCATGCAGTCCCCAGCCAAACTCAACCTCTCTCTCCGCCTTCTAGGAAAACGCCCCGACGGTTTCCATGAAATCGACACACTCATGGTAAAACTCCCCGGCCTGACCGATGAAATCACTATCTCCCCGGCCGAGAAATTCTCCTTCACCTGCGATGCTCCCAACCTGCCCACCGATGCCACGAACTTGGTGGTCAAAGCCGCCGAAGCCCTCTCCGCAGAGTCTGGCGAAGAACTCCCGTTCCACATCCATTTGGAAAAACACATCCCCCACGGAGCCGGCCTGGGAGGTGGATCCGGAAACGCAGCCACCACCCTGCTAGCTCTCAACAGCCAGCTTGCAAACCCGCTGCCACCCGAAAAACTTCATACCCTGGCTGCCAGCCTCGGCTCCGACATCCCGTTTTTCCTCTACGAAGGAGCCGCCCGCTGCACCGGACGTGGCGAAATCATCGAGGCGGCCCCCCAGCCACCTCCACTCCAGGTAGTTCTGTTCAAACCCGACTTTTCCGTGTCCACCCCGGATGCCTACCGCGATTGCCTTGAAGCAAAACCCCTTCCCGGTATGCGACACACCCCGCAGCGTCACGGACCACTCACCCTCGTGAACGACCTCGAAGCCCCGGTCTTCGCCAAGCACCGCTACCTCGCCGAGTTGAAAGACTGGCTCCTTCACCGTCGCGATACCAAAACCGTTCTCATGTCCGGCTCAGGCTCCACCGTCTTCGCCCTCCTCCAGAAAAACGGTCGCCCCGAGAGCCTCATAAGCTCCGCCCTGAAATACTTCGATCCAAACCTCTGGACCTGGCAAGGAACGTTGTAAGGAGCAAGGAGCCGGGACTTTCAGTCCACGGCATCTGACTGAGGAGACGGGACTTTCGGTCCACCGCAACCAAGCACCTCCCCATCCTTCCCCACAGCCGCCAAAAAATCCGCGAAAACAGGGCCCCAACCAAGTCGGCGAAGCTTCGCGTTCGAGACCATCTTGTTCGTCCATCCCCGCTTCCTATTCAGATCCCGAGGCCCCGATGGAGGCAAATCCCTCCCGAAAATTTCCGCCAGTCCCGCATAAATCTCACGTTGGGACCGAGTCACCGTATCGCACACGTTGAAAATTTCCCCATCAGGAAATTTCGCCGCAGCCACCAGATGGAATACTGCCCGAGCCGCGTCATCCCGGTGGATCATGTTCAGGAAACGACTTCCGTCCTCCTCGATCACCGCCTCACCACTTAGGAATTTCCGCAAAATCACACTACGTCCCGGCCCATAGATCCCCGCCAAGCGGACCACGGATCCACCCGCGTCGAGGACCACACGCTCCGCTTCCAGCAAAATCTTTCCCGTCTCCCGCCCCGGGTCCGCCTCGGATTCCTCCGTCACCACTTCCCCACCCGTCTGTCCGTAGACCGAGCTGCTCGAAGTGAAAACCAGTCTCGCCTCCGGGAAACGCCTCACCAGATTCCGGCAACCCTCCAGATAGACCCGCCGGTAGGCATCCTCCCCACCCCGCCCCGATGCCGCGCAATGCACCACCGCATCCGCGTCCGGCAAAGCATTCACCGATTCGGCGTCACTCACATCGCACTCCAGCAACCCCTCGCCTCCATTCAGCGAAACACCCGTAGCGGCCCAGTTTCCCTCCCGGAATACACTGAGAATTTCGTCCCCCAGATACCCCGCACCGATCACCAGTAATTTCTTCATTCCTCAGCTAAGACCGGATCCCCGATTTCACACCAGCCATTTCCAGCTCACGTTGATCAGCACCTACCCATGAAATCCCCGTTTCAGCTAAATTGAACCTTTGGAATCGATTTCGGACCGTCCGTCAATTTTCCGGACAAGAGCGCTTCCGCCCCCCAATCCAAACTTTCACCGGGCGGCGCGCTCTCCAACGTGGCCCCGGTCGTCGCCTACTCGTTCAATACGAAAGGCGAGGTCCCGATGACCAACTGGTCGCAGCCAACCGTTTGCATTGATATCCGGCGCGCCATCATCATTCTCCGGGTGCGATGCCGAAGATTGACGAAACCACCCTCCGTAAAGCCGCCTCCTGGCAGGATTTCAAGGAAGCCCAAGGCCTCCTGAACACCGGTGCCGTCCAGGATTCCGAGGAGACAAAAGACGGCTGGAAGGGCACCGTCCGAGTCGGAAAACGCATATTCCGGCCCACCGTCACCGCCCGCACGGCCACTTGGCTCGACGCACGATGCGCCTGTCCCGCGAACCAGCGCGAAGGAAGATTCTGCCCTCATGCCATCGCATCCGGTCTTCATCTACTTAATCCGGTTTCCTCCTCTCCGCCCGAAACGTCTCCGGAACCTGCGGCCAAAACACCCAGACCTCCCGAAATCGAATCCGCCCCTGAACTCCCTGCCATTCCCTGGAAAGTCCGCTTCCAGGGCCCGTGGCAATCCACCCTCGAAAGTGGCCGGCTTTCCGTCGCGCTCTCCCCTTCGGATCACGAACCCACCGCATCAGACGCCCGGCTCACCGCTTGGCTCCTTGCAGAAAAAGTAAAGTCCAGTCCCAGCATCCAGCTCTCGCTTGATGCCACCCGCCTCCCCGGCTTCTTTCAGGCGATCCGCAACCACCCCCGGACCCAGGCCGGCGACTCCTCACTCACCATCGACTCCGGAATCCAGATCCACCTCGATGACTGCACGCCGCACAGAAACGTCATCCGGATGACCCCTCCCTCCACCGGACTAATCACCCTCGATGGAACCTATTGGAAATCCGAACCGTCCGGACTTTCCCGAATCGGATCCGCCCGACCCACAGGAACTATCCTGAAAGTTCTCTCCAGTCTCGCTGCGGGAAATTCATCTGAAATCTCTCTGGAAACCTTCCTTACCCACCTGGATTCTCTCCAATCGCACCTCGATTTCTCCTCTTCGGATTGGTTCGAATCCCTTCGCTTCATCCAGATTCCACCCGAGATCCATCTCACGCTTTCCGGCTCATCAAATGCAGTCACTGCGATCTTAACCACAAGTTATCCACAACCGCTCCCTGCTCTCCTCGGAAATACGGTTCACACGCCCTCGAACGAACCGTTTCCAAATCCTCTCGCCGGATCGAAAACCACTCCCTCCGACCAACCTCAGACCTATCGCTTCACCGATCCGGAGGCCATACGCACCCTGTTCACAGAAACCCTCCGCCACCTGCCCGACCACTGGATCGTCTCGCGCACCCCTTCCATCCAATCCCTCTCCACCTCCTTTTCTTTTATCTCACCGAGGATCGAAATCCTCGACTCAAACGACCGTTCAATCGAGTTCCGACTCTCGTTTCAGAACGAGGAGGGCACTGCCATCGATCCCGTCGAAATCCGCCGTCTGCTCCGCTCCCAAGGAAGTCGCACGGGAAGCACAAACCCAACGATCGTTTCCAGCGATATTACGGATCTGATCGATCCGCTCTTCGAAGACCTTGAGATCGCTCAGGAAAACGGTCGTTTCATCGCTAAAAACGCTTCAGCGACCATTATCGAGGAAATTTGTAAAATTCTAGGTAAAAATCTCACGTCCAGTGAGTTGGAAACTTCTTCACGTAACGATTTATCCAAAATTCCTCCAACCCTCAAGGCCGACTTACGAACCTATCAACATCAGGGCTTTTCGTGGTTGATCAATCGCTTGGAACGCTTCTCCGGTGCGCTACTCGCCGACGACATGGGCCTGGGAAAAACAATTCAAACGATCGCTTGCATCGAACAATTGCTCACATCCACCCCGCAGCCCAAGCCAGCCCTCATCGTGATGACCACCTCCCTGCTGGGGAACTGGAAGTCTGAATTCTCAAAATTCGCTCCGGCACGCAACGTAATCACACTTCACGGCAGCACCCGCGACAAACTCCGGACTCACATCGCGTCGGGCGACGTCGTGCTCACCACCTACGGCACCCTCGCCCGCGATCTCGCCTATCATCTGCGGCAGGACTATTCCGTCGTCGTGATCGATGAAGCCTCCCTCATTCGCAACCCCGATACGGATCACTCGAAAGCGGTCGCCAGACTCAACGCGGATGCCCGGATCGCCCTGACCGGCACTCCCGTCGAAAACTCCGCCCGCGACCTATGGTCCATCTTCCGCTTCATCCAACCGGGCTGGCTCGGCACCCGCAAGCAATTCAAGGACAAATTCGAGCAGCCGCTTGAATCGGATGATTCCAGCGAATCAACCAGTCGTCTCTCCGCATTAAGACTTCTCCATTCGTCCTGCGCCGGACCAAGGCGGAAGTCGCTCCCGATCTGCCCTCCAAGATCCACATCGACGAATTCTGCCCGCTCTCCAAAGACCAGCTCACCACTTACAGGGAGATCCGAGAAGAAGGTCTGCGCCAGGTCGTGGAGATCGGCACGTCAGGCAACGGTGCCGCAGCCCGCATGGCCACTCTCACCACCCTGCTCCGGCTTCGTCAGACCTGTTGCGATCTCTCACTACTCGGATCGGAAAAACTTGCCGCCCTCCCCGTCCCACGGCGCTCCGGAAAACTCGAACGACTGCTTGAAATCACCACGCAATCGATCGCGGCCGGGAGCCGTATCCTTGTGTTTTCTCAATTCCGCACCCAACTCGTCGCCATCGGCACCCAGCTCGAAGAGCTCGGCATCGGTTTCCTCCAGCTCGACGGGCAGACGCGCAACCGGCAGGATCTGGTGGATCGCTTCCAGCGCCCCGACGGGCCACCCGTATTCCTGATTTCCCTGAAAGCCGGCGGCTACGGCCTGAATCTCACCGCCGCCGACGTGGTGATCCATTTCGACCCCTGGTGGAACCCTGCGGCCGAGGCCCAGGCCACCGACCGCGCCCACCGCATCGGCCAGACCAAACCCGTCACCGTCTTCCGCCTGCTGACTCGCGATACGGTCGAGGAAAAGGTCGTCCGACTCCAGATCGCCGAAAAGTCGCTCGCCGAATCCCTCGACGAATCCGCCACCCCCACCGACGCCCCGTCCATGTCCGCGGACGAGCTCCGGAAATTACTCCGGTAAATCCGGCACAAATAGATTTGCCGCATCGTCTCGTCGCTAGTAATTTCGAAAGCTTAACCAGACCTCCCTCTTAAAATGCTCAAAGAATTCAAGGAATTTGCCTTCAAAGGAAACCTCATCGATATGGCCGTCGGCATCATCATCGGCGGCGCGTTCGGCACCGTGGTGAAATCCTTCGTCGACAACGTCTTCATGCCTGTGCTCGGAAAAGTCACCGGCGGCATCAACTTCACCGAGATGTATATCAATCTCAATTTTCCTGACACCAAGATGCCGTACGCTGATGCATTGCAAGCCGGTGAGCCTGTGATCGGATACGGACAGTTCATCTCGGATTTCATCGCGTTCATCATTCTCGCGCTGGCCGTGTTCATCGTCATCAAGAAACTGATCGGCGCCATGAAGAGAAAAGAGGAATCACCCGAGCCGGAACCCGAACTCCCGAAACTATCCAAGGAAGAGGAGCTGCTCACCGAGATCCGCGACCTACTCTCCAAGCAACCGTAGACACGATCAAAAATTTCAACAACAAGGGCGGCGGGATAAGATCCTCCCGCCCTTTTCAGTTCTTCGCGTTGACCAAGCGCCCCGTGGCCCTAGTCTTCCTTCGATCACCCCTTACTGATCCCCAGCCATTCTCTTATGAAACTCCTCAACCTCCTCCGCCGCAAAGCCCGCGCCTCCTACAAGGAACTCGCCGATCTCCTGCGATACCTCGGAAACCGAAGTCGCCGAAAAAATCGCCGCTTGGGAAAACGACCGCACCATCCTCGGCTACCACGCCGTGACCAATCCCGAGTCCATCGGCGATACCTCGGTCTCCGCCTTCATCGAGGTCCGGGTGACCCCTGAGCGCGGCGGTGGCTTCGACCGGCTCGCCATGCGCATCGCCCGCTTCGACCAGGTCGTCTCATGCTACCTCGCCTCGGGCGGTTACGATCTCATGGTCGTCGTCGAGGCATCGGATCTGCGCGAGGTCGCCCGCTTCGTTTCCGAGAAACTATCCTCACTCGACGGCGTTCTTTCCACCGCCACCCACTTCCGGCTCAAGACCTACAAGGAAAACGGCTTCCTCTTCGAGGCCGAACCGGAAACCGACCGCCTCGCCGTGACGCCTTGATGCCCCGGATTCCACATCCCGGATTCGGCTTCCGCTGATCACCGTGCGTCGTTTGAAAAACCTCATTCCGTTTCTGGCTTTTCTCTGGATCGCGGGGGGAGGCGTGGCCGGTGCGGAGATACTGGGTGAAATTTCCTCCATCCGGAATCTCCCCAAGGAAGAGGCGGCGAAGAACCTCCCGGTGGAGATTTCCGCGACCATACTGATACGCCCTGGCAAAGGCGGCCCGCTGGTGGTCACGGACGGGACCGCGATCTGGTGCCTGTCGAAGGAGTTTGTCGCCGCTGGAGGAAATCTCCCGGACCTCGGCCCGGGGATCTCGTGTCCATCAAAGGCCATTCGGAAAAAGGCCTGAGTGCGCCGGTGATCGCTCTCGAGGAGGTGAGACTGATCGGGAAAGACACCGTTCCCGAGCCGGAGGAGGTGAACATCGTGGATTTCCACTCCGGAGTGAAAGACAGTCAGTGGGTGACACTCGAGGGCGTGGTGCAGCAGGTGGTGGAGGGGAAATATTTCGAGATGGAAACGCTCAACCTCACCCTCGCGGTTCCCGGTGGCAGGCTCGTCATAAACGCAATGCCCCCCGGTCTGCCGGAGGATCCGGCTTCGTTGGTGGACGCGGAAGTGAGGGTCACCGGTGTCTGTATTCCCATTTTCAACAACCGCGCGGACGTGCTGGAGAGCAACCTTTTCACATCAGGTGCCGGTACCATCGTAGTCACGAAGCCCGCTCCGGAAGATCCCTTCAACGCCCCGCTCTCCACCCTCACGGATTTCCGCGATTTCTCCCCGGTCCTGAAACCGGCGCACAGGCAACGTTTCTTGGCCAAGGTGAGCGCGGCGGTTCCGGGGAAATCCTTCAATCTCGTCCAGGGTGGACGCGGCATGAAGGCCTACACTTCGCAGGAGGATGTGCTGGAACCGGGCGACATCCTGGAGTGCGTGGGCTTCGTGGAGTTCGAACGGAGATATCCGGTGATACGGGAGGCGGTCTTCCGGAAAACCGGACACGCCAAACCACCTGCCGCGGAGAAAACCACAGTTCCGGAAATCCTCGCCGCATCGGCGGGCATCGGCTCCCCCGAGACACCGGATCCGCACGCACGCCTGGTCACCCTGGAGGGCATCCTCTCACGTCTGGAAGGAACGGCTGCCAGCGGCCGGACGCTCTTTCTGGACAGTGACGGCACTCTCGTGAAAGCCATCCTCCCGCCTCCCTCCGCCGCGGATCCGCCCGCAGTCGGCAGCTTGCTCGCCGCCACCGGTATCGCGGAGGTGGGTCACTCGCCGCGTGCCACCCCGGTCAGCCTGCATGTCCCGTCCTCCGTCGGTCTCATGCTGCGCGGGCCGGACGATATCCGCATTCTTCGCACCGCACCATGGTGGACACCCGCCCGGCTCTGGACAGCTCTCGGTGCCGCTCTTCTGGCGATGACTCTCGCCTTCGCATGGGCGGCGGCACTCAGGAAAAGGGTCGCCCTGCGCGGTGCGGAACTGGCGGAGGAAATGCGCGCCCGGCGGGACGCGGAGGTCGGCTTCGAGGCGACACTGAACGAGCGCAAACGTCTGGCCGCGGATCTTCACGACACCTTGGAACAGACACTCACCGGCATCGCCCTCCAGATCCACGCGACCCGCACCGCGCCGGATCCCGCGCGAGCGGAGCGCAATCTCGGACTCGCCGAGCGGATGCTCGGGCGCTCCCGTGAGGAAGTCCGCCGCAGCGTGTGGAACCTCCGCCCCAGCGAGTTGGACGGGAAACCGCTCCATGAGGTTTTGCGGGAATCCTGCGAAGACACCCTCTCCGGATCCGGCATCCGTTTCCGCCATGAGACCAGCGGCCCGGAAAAGACGGTAAACGATTTCATCTCCGGAAATCTCCTGCTTTTCACCAAGGAAGCGGTGACCAACGCCATCAAGCACGCGGCAGCGGAAACCATCTCGCTGGAAACCGGCTTCAGCGGCGAATCCGTGACCGTATCCGTCGCGGACGATGGCAGGGGCTTCCGGCCCGACGAGGTCGCCGGGCCGCACAAGGGCCACTTCGGCCTGACCGGGATGCGGGAACGCGCGCGCCGGATGGACGGTCGTTTTTCTATCGAGAGCATACCGGGCGAAGGCACCCGGGTCACCCTGAGCGCCCCCCTTTCCATTTTCGTGAAAACCCATGAAGCCCGAATCCATCCGCCTCCTCATCGCAGACGACCACGCGCTGGTGCGTGTCGGCCTCGGCTCCATACTCGACAACGAACCGGACATCACCGTCATCGCGGAGGCGGAGAACGGGGGGAAGCCATCGCCCTCTACCGCAAGCATCTCCCGGACATCGCCCTCTTCGATATCCGCATGCCGGGCACCGACGGCCTCTCCGCGTTGGCCACCGTCCGCGAAGAGTTCCCGGAAGCGAAAATCCTTATCATCAGCACCTCGGAGCTGGACGAGGATGTCGCCACCGCGATCAATGCGGGAGCCGTCGGCTACCTCGGGAAAACCATGGATCCCGCCGCCCTCGCACACGCCATCCGCGAGGCGCACCGGGGTGTCCCCCAGTTCTCGGAAAAGCATATGGAGCGCCTTGAACTGCGCGAGGAACTCACCGTCCGCGAGACCGAAGTGCTCGCGGGAATGGCGGCCGGCTCCACCAACAAGGAGATCGCCGCGAAGCTTTTTCTCAGCGAGCATACCGTGAAATCCCATGTGAAAAACATCCTCGCCAAGCTCCACACGCCCGACCGTGCGGGCGCCGTCGCCGCCGCCTTCGGAAAAGGAATCCTGAAGGTGGACTGAGCAACCGTTTTCACTCGTACGAGCGATGGACTCAGCCAAACTCCCGCGAGTAAAGTTGCACGAATAGAGAGTCCCGAAGCTCTTCCTGCCACTTGGAAACCACAAATGAAAAACGCTATGAAAACCACCTCCATTCTTCCCCTCCTGACCACACTCGCGCTGGCCACGGCCGCCCGGGGCGCGGTTGCTTTCACCGTCACCGACGACCAACCGGGCGATGGCGGTTCGGTCTCCACCACGCGGGGAACGGTCGCCGCCGGCGACACGGTCGGCTTCCCGACCTTCACCTACCGTATCGAAAACCTTGATTTCACCAGCGAGGGAGGCACGGCGAACGAGACCGTGGAATACACGATTTCCTCGGACATCATCAGGAACTTCCATGGGCGCGCTGGCGGTAAACGGAACCGGCCGTATCGGTGTGCTCGGCGGACAGGATGCGCAGATCGACTTTGGAAACAACGAGGAAGCCGTGTTGACCTTGGGTCTGACAGCCAACACCACGTTCGACACCAGTAACATCACCCTGGGCTTCACGCGGCTGAGATTCGGTGGAAGCAACGATGGTGACAACGGTGACATCACCCTGCGCAGATAACAGCCGTCATCAACACCGTCGGAAGTAATGCGAACTACACCTTCGCCCCGTCCGTTTCCCTGAACTACGAGGCCACCGCCGATTCCGCGATTATTTCAAATCTCCAGGCAGGTAAAAACATTGAGCTTTACGAAGTCCAGATTACCGCGATTCCCGAACCTTCCGCCGCGCTTCTCGGAGCACTTGGTTCCCTCATGCTCCTCCGCCGCCGCCGATAAGCACGGTCGGCGGACCTCGCCATCCGTTTGAATTCAACCGAAGCGGCCCGCTCGCTTCGGTTTTTTCTTTTCGCCACCCTCGAAAATTTCCCTTTATCACACAACCACACCCGCCATGACCTCCATTGGAATCCTCATCCGTCCCGCCCTCGCGGCCCTCGCCATTTCCCAGCTCGCCACTGCGCAGGACAAATTCACAGGTGCCGTCGTCCGCATCGAACAGGACAGCGTCCTCAATGACTTCTCCGACAAACGCGCCGTCGGCATCAACCTCAATTTCCTCATGGAACCTCCGAACGAGGCTCTTGAAAACGCCGTAGCCGACCTCGGCGTTCAGTCCTTGCGCTGGCCCATGGGCACCGTTGCCACTTACTACCTTTTCGATAAAACCAATCCCGAGAATCCCGTCATCGTCACGACCGATCCGAAATACGGGAAAATCCCCTACCGCCGCCACGGCGCGCACCCCTGGCCCCTCAATCCGCAGCTCACCTCCCGCTGGAAGGCGAAGCTCGGCCCCGATGCTTTCATCGCCCTCTGCCGCAAGACCGGAGCCGAGCCAATCGTGGTCGCCGGTGCATCTGCCGCGCTTCACTACAAGGGGGATTTCCCCGTCGCCACCCGCGCCCAGACCATCCAGGCCGGGGCGGATCTCGTCCACTACCTCAACGTAAACAAAAAATACGGCGTGAAATATTTCGAAATCGGTAACGAGAACGACTTCGAAGGATTTTCCCCGGAGGAATACGGGAAATGGGCGCTGGAAATGGCCGCCGCCATGAAAAAAATCGATCCGTCCATCTCTGTCGGCGTCAACGGCGGGCTGACAAAAGAGTGGGAAAAATGGTGGGACACCCTCCTCCCCATGGTGAAGGGGAAAGCGGCGGATTTCATCGTCGCCCACCAGTATTCCGGAATGAAGACATATGCCCAGTGGCGGACCAACCGCTGGACTTACGTGACCAATGTGGAGAAGGCCGCTGAGAAATCGATCGAACACCTCGGCGGGAAGCCCGTTTTCGTCACCGAAATCTCCAGTTTCAACCCCGGCGTCCAGCACTACAACAATGTCTGGAAAGGCCTCCACAACTTCGAGATCCTCGCCAACGCCCTTGCCACTCCCGGCGTGGATTCCGTCCAGCACTGGATCAGCCGGTTCTATGACGAAAAGCCAAGTAACGACTTCTCCGCCTTCGCGCAGGACTACCGCCTCCGCGCCTCCGGCCAAACCCTGCGTTTTCTCGCCCGCCACCAACGCGGAACTTTTGTGAAAATCACCCCCCAACCCACCGCCACCCTACGCTGCTGGGCCAGCCGAAATCCAGAAACGGGAGCTATCACCGTCTTCCTTCTCAACAAGGACACCAAACCCGCCTCCGCCCGCCTGCCGGATCTGAAAGGCACTTTCCAGATGGACAGGCTTTCCGGGAAAAAGCCCTCCGACCTCAATCTGGCCGCCGGTAAGACCGAAAACATCTCTGCCGGAGAAAACGGGATTGATCTCAAGCTCCCTCCACTTTCCCTCACAGCTCTTTCCCAGTAGCGGAAAATATGGAAGCGAGCTTCGAGCCGTCGGCTCAAATACGGAGAAGCGCGCATCCTGCCGCTAGCGAAGAATCCGGCACACTTCACCAGTCCTTCGCTAGCGGCAGGATGCGCGCTTCTCCGTATTCCACACGCCTCCACTGAATCTTGCGTCGTTCATGAAAATCAAGAGGGCTGAAAGTCCGTTCCATCATGTGCGATTTATCCCAGCAGATGGAAGCACACTTCTCGATATATCTCAAAACCGCGAAAACAACCCGGGATCCTCCCCGGAGATTTCCACACCCGGCTCCTCCAGCAAGTTTTCCATGAAGCGCGCCGCGTTGTAAACGTAGCAGATGTGTATCACCTCACCGCCTGTGACGTCCTTGAGAAGACTTACGGCCAACCGGGAAGCTTGGGGGAACCGGGCGTTTGAAGTAGTGGTGAAAGGCGGTGATCTTGTGCGCGCCATTCATCAGCATGTAATCCCCACCATTGTGACCGGACTCATGGTTTCCCCAATAACCGGTTTCAGGATTCTGCTGTTCGGTTTCCAGATAACGGAAAGCCACATCCAGAATGCCTTTTTTCAATCAACGAAAACAGGACTCGACGCATATCCACACGTTGAAGAAGAACGATCTTCAAGCAAACCTTTTGGCGTTTTCTTGTCAAATTTGCCGACTGGAACTGGTGGGAATTTTCCTAAGTTTCCACCGCAGACCTTGGACTGCGTGAAGCAAGTTTGCTGCCGCGCATCAGGATTTGTGGAGCCCCGTCTGACATGACATCACCCCTCCTCATCCCAGAGGGATGGACGCACGTCGCACCAGGTGTAGCGCCACGCAATCCCGTGATTTCATTGCCCATGGCTTTCCAGGAAGCGAAACGAAATTCTGCCCTTGGGAGCATATTGCTTCTTCGCAGAAAACGTCACCGCCACGAACCCTTCACGGAAACACCCCGTCCGGAATCTTCCGGGCGGGGTGTTCCATTGGAAGGTGGGAGAGCCTAGCGCTTGCGGCGCAGCAGCGCCAGGCAGCCGAGGGCACCAAGCAATGCCGCGGACGGCTCCGGCACCGCCAGGGCGGCGATGTCGTTATCCGGGAGAATGGAGTCGTAGATGCGCGCGTCATCGATGGTGCCGTCGAAGAACTCGCCGTTGCCCGCGCTGTTACTGCCTATGAAGGAGGCCAGGCTGGCAGTGTCCGGCGTGGTGTTGCTCGCGATGAAGTTCGTGGCACTTCCGCTACCCACGCTCGCGCCATTGACGAAAAGCTCGAAGATATTGGCGGCATAGTCCACCGTGGCGGCAAGGTGGTAGAGCGTGTTGGCCGTCAGGGTGGGACCGGAGAAGCTACTGAACCCCTGGACGGCTCCGCCACCGTTGTTACCATCTCTTCCGCCCGCACGCAGCCTTCCGCTGCTTACCTGGAGGACGAAGCGCGCGGACCCGGAGTTGCTTTCCACACTGATGCCGATGATTGAGTTGCCACCGTTGCCGGAGAAGGAATTTGCGTTCACCCATGCGGCCAGCGTCGCTCCGCCCACGTTTTGGAGCAGGTCCTGGTTCGCACCGAGATCCACCTTGTCGCTGGTGCCGTTGAAGGAAAGCGCACCCGTACCGAAGCCAGGGCTGCTTACGGGAGCTATGCCAGCCACACGGGTGGCTCCGGCGATGGTGCCGTTGTCATCCGCGCCCACGCTGTCGATGGCGATGTTGCCGGTTGCTTCGTCAAATCCGTACTGGGCGACGAGGGCTGCGGAGGAGGACTGGATTGCCAGGAGACAGGCACCGGCGGTGGCCATTGGATAGGAGGTTTTCATAGATTTGATATCCTAGAAATCATATCCCCGTCCTCCTGTCAAGTTCCCGGGGATCCAGGGTCGTAGGATTCGCCGGGATAGAAATTTCTTTTCGTGGTGCGTCCCTAATTTTCTGTTAGTTACGGATCTTGACACGCTCCTGTTAGACTTTCCTCTTGCGACACTTCATGTTGTAAATTACATACAGCCTGACCATCACCCTACGCTTATGATCACGAAAACAAAGTCCCTTGTTCCCCTGCTCGCTTCCACCATCCTTGCCTCTCCCGCCCACGCCGCTCTGGTAAGCCTGAGCGTCGATTCGGTCCTCACCCCGGTTGGCGACAACATGGGGAACGAAGTCACACCAGTAGCCAATGCCACCACACGATACCAGATGTCCGGAGACGACGGTTCCGGGGGAACGCTCAACGCGATCCTGAGAGTAGAACTTCTGACCTTCACCTCCAATCTCGCATCCCATCATATCGAACTCGGCCAAGATGGAACCGGACTGGTCGGAATCGGCATCGCACCTACCGTCGCAAACATGGCCTTTGGCGCTGTTTACCGCTTCTCGTTCTTTGAGGACAATGCGGGTGTGGAAGGTTCGACTCTCAGTCTCGACACGATACTCCAGACTTCCGACATCGACGATGTGGAAGTTTTCACGGTCCGAGCTCAGGATTTCCAGCAATACGGGGTGGGCAACACCACCAATATCATCGGCACGGCGATCGGGGGAACTCTCGATGTTTCAGCCAACGCGAACAACACCACCAAAACCGACCCGGCCGCGGCTGTCAATTTCTATGGAACCGGGCTCAGCTCTTTTGAAATCGCCCTTTCGAGCGACGGAACCGCCGGCGGCCGGGAATTCCAGTTCGACTTCAAGAATCCACCCGACATCAATATTCCAGACATCGACATCCGGCCGGTTGTGCCGGAACCCTCGATCTCCGCATTGATGTTGCTTTCTCTTTCCACCCTGGTTCTCCGCCGGAAACGACCGTAAGCCGGGGTTTGGTGGCCGGATCATAGCCCACGGGTCGCGATTTTCGTGCGCACCTGCGGGCACCCGCGCACACCACCCGAACCTCGTCCGCATCTGCGATCACTTCGCGAGTCGCTTCCCATCAGCGCGGCACTCCGGCGTGAGCTGATTTTGCCATCTCTTGGTGAACCACCCTGCTCGCGGCGGCAAAGTCAATCAAGCAACTCCGGGTAGCGCTCTCTCGCGACCGAAAGGGTGATATCGAGAATTTTCTGAGAGTTGGTTTGTTTGATGATCTCGCCCACCGCATCCACACACTGCCCGTAATTCAGAGAACGGATCACCTGTCCGACTTTCGGAAGAATTTTCGGAGAGACAGAAAGCTCCTCGACACCCAGACCGATAAGCAGCGGAGTCAGGCGGATGTCGCCGGCCATTTCTCCGCACACGCCAGTCCAGATGCCGTTGTTTGCGGCGGCGTCCACCGTCTGCTTGATCAGCCGGATGACCGCCGGGTGGGTGGGTTTGTAAAGATTCGCCACGTGGGGGTTCACCCGGTCCACCGCCATGGTGTATTGGATCAGATCGTTCGTGCCGATGGAAAAAAAGTCCGAATGAGGTGCAAGCAGATCCGCGCAGACGGCGGCGGAGGGCACCTCGATCATCACGCCGACGGGGATATCCGCATCGAAGGCCACGCCCTCTTTCGAAAGCTCATCCATGCAGCGCTTCATCATTTCCTTGGCCGCGAGCAGCTCGGAAAGTCCGGAAACCAGAGGAAACATGACCGCCATTTTGCCGAAGGCGCTGGCGCGGAGTATGGCCCGGAGCTGGTCGCGGAACATGGCCGGGCGGGAGAGGGAAACGCGGATGCCCCGCCATCCCAGGAAAGGATTCGGTTCCGGTTCGGTGAGCGGCTCGACAGGTAGTTTATCGCCACCGGCGTCCAGGGTCCGGACGATGACCATGTGGTCGTCCACCGCTACGCCCACCCGCGTGTAGGCCTCCGTCTGGGCGTTTTCATCCGGCATTTCCTTGCCGTTGAGCAGCAAGAAATCAGTCCGGTAAAGGCCCACGCCCTTCGCTCCGCTCAGCCTGATCTGGTGGATTTCCTCGATGAACTCGATATTCGCGGAAAGTGTCAGCTCGCGACCGTCGGTGGTCAGCGTGGCCTCGTCGCGCTTCGCATCCAGCTCGGTGCGGAGCTTCTCCTTCTCCTCCGTGAGCGAAACGTATTTCCCGAGTGTCTCCTCGGATGGATTGAGGATCAGCTTTCCCGGAATAACCGTCGATCAGCGCCGGAGTAAGCGCCGTCACCTGGATGACCGATGCGTCCAGCCCCACCACAGCGGGGATCCCGAACGAGCGCGCGAGGATCGCGGTATGCGAGTTCACGCTACCTTGTTCCGTGGCGAATCCGAGCAGATGCCTGCGGTTCATCGAGGCGGTATCCGAAGGCGAAAGGTCGTACGCCAGAAGGATGTGCTTGCCATCCGGCGGGCTGTGTCCGACTATCCTCATCCACCAGGAAATTTCTCAAAACCCGTTGGGAAACATCCTCGATGTCCGCCGTCCGCTCGCGCAGATAGGGATCCGGGATACGCCGCATCGCCTCGAGAAAATTCTGCATCACCGCGTAAAAAGCGAACTCGGAGTTCTGTTGGCGGTTGGTGATCGCGTCCGCGACCTTTTTCAAAAGCGCCTTGTCCTCCAGAAGCATGACGTGAGCCTCGAAGATCTCGCTATCCGAGTTTCCTGATAGCGATTCCAGCTTCTCCTGCAGCTCGGTCAGCTGCCGCTTCGTCACTTCCACCGCCGCATCGAATCGCTTCTGCTCCTCAGCGATATCGTCCTGACGGATCTCATATACTTCCGGTGCGGAAAAGCCGCGTGCGATCACGTGGATCGGTCCGACCGCGATCCCGGGTGAGGCGGGGATTCCGTTGTAAACGATTTCAGGGTCTGTGGCGGTCCTTACCATTCCTTGATGACGAAGCTGGTCTGTTTCCGCAAACCATGCAAGGTCGGAGGTCTCACGAAGGATATTTTCCTACGCCGGGATGACTCATGCTTGCGCTTACAAGAAAAAACCGCCTCCCCCGGAGGGAAGACGGCTTTCGGACGGGATCGGATGATCGTTCGGATCAAGGAGTCGGAACTTCCGAGATCGTCTTGAGAATCCGGGAAGCGATCTGGTACAGGATCGCCCTGGGAGTTCGGACGGCGATCTTCGAGGTAGCCTTGGTATTTGTCACCTTTGACGAAGCCGTGAGGCACGCGGATGGATGCGCCGCGGTCTGCGACACCCCAGGAGAACTGGTCGATGGACTGCGTTTCGTGGAGACCGGTGAGGCGCAGGTGGTTGTCAGGGCCGTAGACGGCGATGTGCTCCTCGCAGTTTTCCTCGAACTTGCTCATGAGCGCGAGGAAGTAGTCCTTGCCGCCCTTCTCGCGGAGATACTCGGTGGAGAAGTTCGCGTGCATACCGGAGCCGTTCCAGTCGCCCTGGAGTGGTTTGCAGTGGTATTCGACGTCCACTCCGTATTTCTCACAGAGGCGGTGGAGGAGATAACGGGCGACCCAGATCTGGTCGGCCGCTTTCTTCGAGCCTTTTCCGAAAATCTGGAATTCCCACTGGCCTTTGGCGACCTCGGCGTTGATGCCTTCGTGGTTGATACCGGCGTCGAGGCAGATGTCGAGGTGCTCGTTGACGATGGTGCGGGCGATGCCACCGACGTTGCTGTAGCCGACGCCGCAGTAATATTCGCCTTGCGGGCTCGGGTATCCGCCGGTCGGGAAGCCGAGTGGCAGGCCGTCTTTGACGAGGAAGTATTCCTGCTCGAAGCCGAACCAAGCGGTCTCGTCATCGAGAATGGTGGCGCGTGCGTTGGACGGATGCGGTGTTTCACCGTCCGGCATCATGACTTCGCACATCACGATCGCACCGTTGCGGCGGGTGGAATCGGGATAAACGGCGACCGGCTTGAGCATGCAGTCGGAGCTGCCGCCTTCGGCCTGGCGGGTCGAGCTGCCGTCGAAGCCCCACTGCGGGAAGGTCTTCGAGATTAGGGAAAGAGGAGAATTCCTTGACCTGGGATTTGCCGCGGATGTTGGGGACCGGCGTGTAGCCGTCGAGCCAGAGATACTCCAATACGTATTTTTCTTTAGACATGATGTTCGTTTCTTATTCGTGGTTAGCGGTTTGCTTGCCCGTGAGCGGAGACAGAAAACCATCCGCCAACTTCACCGGCAAGGCATTTGAAGCAAAAGGTGTGCCAGCCGTGCGGAATGCGTGCCGGGCTGACCGCAGTGACACCACGTCGATGACGATGAGGGTCGTATCGTCCGATCCTGAGTTTTCCACGGCCTTTTCCAGCAATCCTCCGCAGACACGCCTTCACAACCTCGCCTCCGTTCGCCAATCCGATGCCGATCTTCCTCTCCCACAGCCCGTCGATCAGGCCGTCCGAACAGATAAGGAACCTGTCGCCCGCCCGGTATGGGAATGGCAGCCAGCGTGGGGGAAAACTTCGGGATGCCCTCCACCCATCGCATCCGTAGAGCGCCGCCCGGCGGGGATGCGACCCGGTATTGCGCCTCCTGCATCTCGCCACGTTTCCATGAGGCCCACGCGGAGGTGTGGTCTTTACTGATCTGCTCGGTCTTCCCGTCCCGGCAGAGATAGATGCGCGAGTCACCGACGTTCGCGAGGTAGAGATTCTCCGGCGCGAACCATGCCAGCGCGAGAGTCGCTCCCATCCCTTCTTTCTCCGAGGCTCCTTCGGCAGCGAGATTGATCGCATCATTCACCTGCCTGAGAACATCCGTCAGATATTCCAAGGAACTCCGGAAACAACCCGGTAGCGGCCGCTTTGAACGTGCCGGGAATGATCGCTGAAAGCTTCTCGATGATCAGCGCGGAGGCCAGTTCGCCCGCGTTTCCTCCTCCCATCCCGTCGGAAACCGCGAAAATCGCATCCTGCGTCTCCAGTCCCACCTGCACCGCTTTCACCGAGGACCGTCGAGCCGGCCACGCGCCGGCGGTGAAGGCCACCCACGAGTCCTCGTTTCATCTCCTTCCTGCGAGCCTCCTTCGCTGGCACCCGCCCAACGGATCGTTCGATAATCTGACACGGTCTAGCTTCTCCTTCCCGGGGTTGGGATTCGGCAGGATTTCGGCCAGCTCGAAATCGATGATGCAGAACCGACCCATCTTGTCGTTGTAGGTGATATTTCTCGTCTCCGCATCCAGATGGCGCACGCCGTAGTCTTTCTCCAAGCGCCGCATAGAGCTTTTCCGCCTTCGCCTTGCTGACTTGCGGAGCTGGCCGGCCGCAGTTCGTGGAGACGAAATAGAATTCCTCCGGATGCTCCTCCAGCAGCTTCGGCACGTACGGGCAGCCCCGCTCTTCCAGCACTTTCAGCACCTCCACCTCTTTCGCATAACTCTCCGCCACCCCGCTTCCGCGCATCCGCTTGTGGACGTTCCCATGGAAATCAATCCTGCACATGGGATCGCAACCCGTCTTTGATCGGCTCTATCGACATCGCCCGGACACTACCCGGTTCCAGTGAAGAACTTCGCAACGGTTCTTCCTTGAAGTTTGAAATTTGAAAATCGAAGTTGAACGCGCACATGAGGATCATCGCAGGAAAAGCCGGACGCATCGCCATCAAAGTCCCCTCCGCCGTCGCCCGCCCCACCACCGACTACGTGCGGCAGGCGATTTTCAACATCCTCGGAGAGACCGTCGCGGATACCCGTGTGCTCGATCTTTTCTGCGGCTCCGGCTCGCTCGGACTCGAGGCGCTCAGCCGCGGCGCCGACCTCCTGCGTATTCGTCGACGAGCATCGCCAGGCCATCTCCGTGACCGGGGAAAACCTGAGAAAAGCCCGACTCGACGGGGGCCGCACCGTCAAAAGCGAAGTTCTCGCTTATCTGAAACGGGACCCTGGCAGCTACCGATCTCATCCTTGCCGATCCCCCTTACTGGAAGGGCCACGGCACTCCGGATCACGTGAAATCCCTGCTCGCCTTGGAAACCATCGCCGACCGGCTCGCGCCCGGAGGCTACCTCGTGGCGGAGATCTCCTCTGCGCAGGCCACCCCCCCTTCACCATATCTACCGCTTCTCGATCGCCGCGAATACGGCTCCAGTACCATCCTCATTTTTCAACGACCGTCCGCATGAAACAACGGCTCGTCCTCATACTCTACCGTTTACTTCTGCCCGTGGTTTTCGTCCTGGCGTTTCCCGGGTGGGTCTTGAAAATGATACGCCGCGGAGGCTTCGGCACCGGCCTGAACGAACGCGTCGGCCTGTATTTCTCCGCCCCGGATTTCGAGCCATCGGGAGCCATCCACCTGCATGCCGTCAGCGTGGGTGAAACAGCCACCGCGCTCAAGCTGCTCCGCACCTGGCAATCCATCCACCCCTCCGCCCGTTTCGTCCTCGCCACCGGCACCTCCACGGGACACGACCTCGCCACCCGCGCCTCCATCCCCGGCCTGCGCGTCACTTACAGACCACTCGATTTCCCCTGGATGATCCGCAGCTACTTCCGTCGCTTCGAGCCATCCTCCGTGATCCTCGTCGAGGGCGAGATCTGGCCGAACTTCCTTCGCATCGCGGAAAAGCGCGGCATCCCCGTGCATCTCGCCAACGCCCGCACCTCGCCCCGCTCCGCCCACCGCCTCTACAGATTCGCCTCCATCCTACGCCCCTACTTTTCCCTGCTTTCCACTGTCTGCATTCAGGAAAAGCAACACGCCAGCCTCTGGAAGGCCCTTGGCATCCCTCCAGACCGCATCCACCTCACTGGCAGCATCAAGTTCGATCCGCAGAACATCGCCCACCGCCGCTCCGCCGGGATTTTTCGGAAAAGCTTGCCGCCTTCGGCCCGGACCGGCCCGTCATCCTCGCCGCCTCCACGTTTCCCGGCGAGGAAACCATGATCGCCGAGGCCATTCACACGGCCCGCCCGGACGCCCTTCCCGTCATCGTCCCACGCCATGCCGAAAGGCGGGCCGAAGTCTGCTCGGCTCTCACCGAAGCCGGCTTCCAAGTCACCCTCCGCTCCGCCTTCACCTCCCCTCCCCCAGCGGAAAAACAAGCTTTCGTCATCGATACCACCGGCGAGCTCGCCACCTGGACCTGTCACGCGGATGTCGTCATCATCGGGAAATCCTTCCTCTCCGTCGGAGGACAGAATCCCGCCGAAGCCATCCTCGCGGGAAAGCCCCTCATTCTAGGCCCCCACATGGAGAACTTCCAACCGCTCACCGACGATCTGCTGCGGGCATGGGGCGCCATTTCCTGCCCGGATTCCGTGCTCCGGCCCCGAATCCATCCACGCCGCTCTCGATCCCGAAAAAGCCGCGACAGTCACCGCCAACGCCCGCCGCGTCCTTTCCTCCCACGAGGGAGCCACAATGCGTCATCTCCGGGCCTTGCATACATCCCCGGAACATGCCTGAATCGCCGGACCGCAAGTCTGTCTTTTTTTCCAATCACCCATAAAACCTCCCACCGTGAGCGACGAATCCCAAAACCCACTCGAAGGTCTGCTTTCCGAATTCGCACTCGGTCCCGCTTGGGCACGTGCGAAATCCGATGGTCCTGACCAAAGAAATACAAGGACGTCCCACCACGTGATTTCGAACCCCGCCGCAGGGACGACCGTCGTGATTCCCGCCAAGGCGGTGGCGGTGGCGGTGGCGGTGCCCAAGGTGGCGGAGGTCGTGGCCGTGACCGCGATGACCGCGGAGGAGACCGCCGTCAAGGTGGCGGCGGGGGGAATCGCCGGAACTTCGACCGCAACGGTCGCGGTCGCGATGACTTCCGCCGCGAGGAAATCCAGCCTGCCGAAGGAGTCAACGTCACCCTCGTCCCGGAGAAACAGGCGATCCAACTCGTCTGCAAGGAAGTCCATCAGGTCGCACGTGTCTACCCGCTTTTCGATATCGCGCAGATCATCCTCGCCGAGCGCTCCCGCAGCCGCGCCACCTTCGAAATCTCCGATAAGAAAGAGCCGTTCTACCGCTGCAAAATCGAGGAAGCGCTCTATCTCACCAAGGAGGAAGCGCTCGCCCACCTGCTTGCCGCGGATTGGCGCGACCGCTTCATCGAGGAAACCACCTACGAGGTCGATCCTCCGAAAGGAAATTTCCAGTCAGTGGCGAAATGCGGGATCTCCGGCGAATGGCTCGGCCCGCCGAATTTCCACGAGTATCAGACAAATCTCCGCCGCATCCACCGCGAGCGTTTCCCCAACATGCCATTCGAGGCCTACGCCGCGAAAGTCCGCACCGAGCGCTCCGAGGAAGCCGTCGCAGAATGGATGGAGTCGATGAAAACCCGCACCCGCTGGCGCATCCTGTCCGCTGAGGAATCCACAGCCGTGGTCGCGGAATCCAAACGCCAGGCCGAGCCGGTAGCCGAAACCGTCCCAGCCGGAGCGCCCGTGGAAACGAAGATCGAATCGCCAGCTCCGGATGCCACTGAAGAAGCTTCCGAACCCACGGAAGCAGCCGCCGAAACAACGGAAACCCAGCCCGAAGCTCCTGCGGAAGAATCAGCCATGGAGGAAACGCCCGCCGCGGAATCCGAAGAAAGTTCTACCGAGGAAACAGCCTCCGAAGAAGCTCAACCAGAAGACGAAGCTGCCGCCGAGCAACCGAAGGACGACGCCCCCACCGCCGAAGAGCCTGTCTGGTTCACCGATCGCGCCGAGTTCGAGCGCGCTCTCGTCACGGATGTCTTGGACAAAGCTTTCCACGCCACCCGCAAAGCGAAGCTTTCCGCCGCCGTCACCGCGAAATGCCTTTCCCCCGGCCTGCTCGCCCGCCTCAAGAACACGGGCAACCATCACCGCAAGCACCCCGCGATTCTCATCCCCGTCATCTGCAAGATCCTTGAAGCCGAGCACATGCCGGTTTTCAAACGGAAGGGAAAACTCTTCACCGGCCCGGCCCGGCCACAGGCCCTCGCGGCCGACGCCGTGCTCGCCCCTCGTCCGTCCGAGATGGTGAAATGGATTCGCGAGAACACCCCCGCCAAGCTCGAAGGTCTCTGGAAAGCGATCCTTCCCGAGGGTGCCACCGCCCCACCTTCTGAATATGCCGCGGATCTTTTCTGGCTGCTCCAGCAAGGCCACATCCTGCTCTACACGGATGACACACTCGTCGTTCAGGAAAAGCCCAAGCCACAGGAACCCAAAAAGCCCAAGCAGCCGAAGAAAAAGGCCGAGCCCGCAGTCCGGGAATCCGGTCCCTCACCTGAAAACCCCGAACCCGCACCCGAAAACTCCGAACCCGCACCCCGGAACCCCGGGACCCCACCTTCGGACCCCACCCCCCCCCTTATCCAACCCCCCTCCCCCCCTTCGGAAGCCCCCCACCGAGTACGCCGCATCCTCACCCGAGCCGGAAGCACCCTCGCCGCAGCCAGGAAACTCCCCCGATCATGCAACAAGCATCCTCCACGGAGCCGGACCCATCGTTCACCGAGGAAAAACAAGCGGACACCGTGCGAAAAGCACCCTCCACCGAGTCCGCGCCCCCATCCACCGAGTCAGAAACCGGAACCCCCGGCGAAATCCTCACCGACGCCGTCAAAAACATCGCGGAAACCATCTCCGATACCGCTTCCAAGCTCATCGACTCGGTCGTGGAATCGACCTCCCCGAAGAGCCGCAGAAGCCAACGGAACCCGAGCCGACAGAGCAGCCCGAGCAGCCTGCGGAAGCATCCGACCAAAAGCCTCTTCCCTAAGAGTTGAATTCTGAATTCTGAATTTTCCATGTCACAACAGCAGACCCTAGCCAGCCCCGCCACCCTCGAAGGCACCTCCCTCCACACTGGAGAAAAAGTCGCACTCACCCTCAAACCCGCTCCGGAAAACCACGGTTTCAAATTCCGCCGTGTCGATCTCCCGGACCAACCGTTCATCAACGCGGATGCGGATAAAGTGCAGACCGTCGAGCGTGCCACCACCCTCGCCGAGGGCAGCGTCAAGGTCCACACCGTCGAGCACGTGCTCTCCGCCCTCACCGGCATGGGCATCGACAACGCCGTCATCGAAATGACCGCGAACGAGCCTCCCATCGGCGACGGCTCCTCCCGCCCCTTCGTCGAGCTGATCAAAAAGGCCGGCATCACCACCCAGGACGCCCCGCGCAAAGTCTGGGAAATCCGCGAGCCTATCCACCAGGAAATGGGAGACGGCACCATCATCACCATCGTCCCCAGCAAAACCTTCCGCGTCTCCGTGACCAACGTCGGTCCCGAGGGGCGCTTCACCCAGTATTTCTCCTCCGAGATCACACCGGAAATCTACGAGACCGAGATCGCACCCGCCCGCACCTTCGTTTACTACGAGGATGTGAAGCCGCTGCTCGACAAAGGCCTCATCAAAGGCGGCTCGCTCGAAGTCCGCCGTCGTCATCCGGGACAACCAGGTCATGTCCAAGGAACCCGTGCGCTACACGAACGAGTTCGCCCGCCACAAGGCCCTCGATCTCATCGGCGATCTCATGCTCTCCGGGAAACGCATCCTCGGCCACGTCATCGCGGTGAAACCCGGCCACGGTCCCAACACCAAGATGGCCGCCACCTTGAAAAAGGAATACGCGCGTATGCGTGCCATGGTCCCCCAGCCCATCTCCATCCCGGATGGCGAGAGCGTGCTGGACGTGAACGAGGTCATGAAAATCCTCCCGCACCGCTACCCCTTCCTCATGGTCGACCGGGTCATCGATTTCGGAGAAGACAACTGCACCGCACTGAAAAACGTCTCCATCAACGAGCCGTATTTCCAAGGCCATTTCCCCGGCCACCCCATCATGCCCGGCGTACTGCAGTTGGAGGGCATGGCCCAGGTCTCCTCCATCCTCATGCTCCGCAAACCCGAGAACCTCGGAAAAATCGGCTACTTTCTCAGCGCGGACAACGTCAAGTGGCGCAAGCCGGTCATGCCCGGAGACACCCTCATCACCGAGGCCAAGACCACCAAAGTCCGCGGCAACATCGGCCAGACATCCTGCCGCTGCCTCGTGAACGGCGTGGTCGTCTCCGAAGCCGACCTGAAGTTCGCCCTCTTCGACAGATAGCCCCAGGGAGAGGCGGATGGCATCCGCCTTTCTTCCTCTTCTCACTCGCGGATACCATCCGCGACTCCTTGCCCGCCGCCCCGTAAACAGAGAAGTCGTCTCCGAGGCCGACCTAAAGTCCGCCCTCTTCGAGCGCTAGCCCCAAGGAGAGGCGGATGGCATCCGCCTTTCTTCCTCTTCTCACCCGCGGATACCATCCGCAACTCCTTGTCCGCCGCCCCGTCGATCCACCCTTCCCTCTCCGCCCCTTTCCAAAGAACATCCCGCCCATGCACATCGCGCTTCAGAGTCTCACCAAGACCTTCGGTCGCATCAGGGCGTTGGACGGATTTTCCCTCCATATCCCGCCCGGCTCCATCATCGCTCTCGTCGGGGAAAACGGCGCGGGGAAATCCACCCTGCTTCGTATCCTGGCAGGCATCTCCGTTCCCGACGACGGCTTGGTTCTCTACGACTCCGTGATTTTCGACCGGGAAAACATGGATCTCCGGAAACGCCTGCATTTCACCCCCGACATGCCCCTGCTTTTCCAGGACCAGTCGGTCGCCCGGAACATCGCCACTTTCACCGCGCTGTACGGGAAATCGCTGGACGGGAGGGAAGACGAGTTCGCCGGATGGCTGGAAAAGAGCGGGTGCGCGCCTTTGATGAAGCGGGAAGCAGGCAAGCTCTCGCGCGGCCAGATGTGGAAAGCCGGCCTCGCCTGCGTCGCCGCCATCGAGCCGGAGCTGTGGCTGGCGGACGAGCCTTTCGCATCCGGCATGGACGAGATCGGGATGGGTGCCTACCGCAGGCTCGCCCGCCAGCTTGTCGGGCAGGGATCGACCGTCATCTACACCACCCAGATGGTTGCCATGGCGGCGGATTTCTCAGATCACGTATGCGTCATCCGGGATGGAAAGCCTACGCTGTTCGCAGAGAGCGGGCGACTCCGCGCCTACCTTTCGGAAGACCCGGAAGGCTCTGAAAAAATCCTCCGGGGCATCCTTCCGGACCTATGAGACTGCATGATCCTCAGACCGAGGAAAAGGTCCTCCATCTCGCGAGCCGTGCCTGCGCCCGGAGTGGATTCGAAAAACCAGATACCCGCTGGTGGACGGGACTCGGCACCAAGCTGCTGACCGTTTTCCTGTTCGTCACCTTCACTCCCGCCGTTCTCCGCTCTTTTGAAGACGGACCGAATTCACAGGTGATCCGGTTGATGCTATGCGCGGTCCTGATGATGTTTCTAGCCCGCTCCGGATCGATGTTGCTGGCGGTTTCCGCAAAGAACTGCGGCCTTTTCTCCACCATGGTGAATCTTCCCGTCCGGAGCGGGAAGGCACTTTCGTTCGTCCGGGTACCGGTTCTTCAGGAGATCGCTCCTACCCATCGTCGGCTTCTCGGTTCTTATCGCTCTCTGTCTGCCAGAAGTCCGGGAAGTGGCTCGCACGGTGGCCGTCGCCTTGCTGCTTGGCGCCGTCACTTACTCCACCGTGATCCTGCGTGAGAACCGGTGGATCGCGAAAATTCACCTCGTGAAATTCTGGTATGCGGCCACCTGGTCGGTCATCGCCTATCTGGTCGCCATCTATCTGAACGAGATGGCCGAAACGCCGTTTCTCCCCCCGGAACATGACGGGCGTATTCTCTGGACGCTTCCTCCAGCGTGGGTCATGCCCGGATTTCTGGAAAAGGGCGGGATTGTTCCGGCGGCGGTCTGGATTTTCCTGGGAGCCTTGAGCTGGGTCCGCTGGCCATCAACCACCCATCCATGGTATGACAAGCCCTATGACTTTTTCGGGGCCTTCGGAAGCTTCGCGCGGGAGGAAACGCATTCGCCCCGCCCGCCCGAAACCCCGGCTGCTGAAATCGAACGGCAACCGGAACCGGCAGTTGAAAAGGGCTGGGTCGACCGACTCATTTACCGGAGTTTCTCATCCGCGGAGAAACCAGTCGCCATGGCACTTCTCGATCCCGGGAAATACCGGACATTCACCACCAACCTCGTGCTGGTTCTCGCTCCGCTGTGGCTATTGGGAGCCTGGGCCGGACGAGATCTCATCCCTGCCGGAGATTCGGGCGCCTCCCTGCGGACGGTGTTCTGGATCATTCCTGCCATCACCATGCTGCTGACCATTTTTCCTCACAGCAACGGGATCCGGAGAGCGACGGATCCCTATCCTTTCGGGGGCGGACACATCCCGTTCTTCTGCACCTTGCCCGTCTCGATCCGCGACCTGCTCCGCGTTTCCCAAAAACTGACTCTGGTCCGTGGCGCGATCTTCTGCCTCATCGCCACCCCGTTCTTCTATCTGCTCGCGATCATCGATGGCATGCCGGAGGTGGCCGCCGGTCTGCTGGGTGCCATCCCTGTGTTCACAGCGGTCTGGGTTCTGTCCCGCCCGGTGCTGGTCTGGCACCGCATCCAGGCCGCCATGAAGCGGAAACGCGGTATCTTACTGCTCCACTACGCTTCGGGCGGGGTAGAAGTCATTTTGTTCTTCCTGTGGGCCTTGTCAGGTTGCTGCGGTGTGGCTGCTGCTTACTTCTGGGCTGCTGAAACAACGGAGTTCCTGCTACTTCCCGCCTCCGTGTGCGGGATCATTCTAAGTGGGGTCTTTTCCAGAATCATCCTCGAAATCGCAATCAACGAAATGCGCCACCGGCGCTACGACTGGATCGCAACGCCGAAGGCGTAGCTGCCGCGTCTCGGGGCAAGGCCGGGGATTCGGGCTTCTTGTGCGAAGGTGATGCGATGAGCCAGGATGGCTCATCGAACGGCCTGGGGCTGGAATCCAGTTGTGTTCGGCACACAAAGAGCTTACCCCGTTTTTCCCGCTCGAAACTGATCTGTTGTCTCCGAATCGGTTGATCGGCTCCGCTTCCGGGCATGTCCGGCGGTTCGTCTCCGGTTCGCGGACACAGCTCCGCGGCGCCCCTTTCCGGGCGCTCGCTCCGCCCTGATGGGTCAGTTCCGTTTTTTCGCGGGACTCAGCGCCGCGGCCAGCTCCTCGTCGCTCGCCCAGCCCATCATCCAGAAACGCAGCGTTTCCATCATCCGCTTGGTCGGAAGCTTGCCGCCGTGCCGCGAAAGAAGCAGCGCGGCGATCAGCGCGCAGTAGACCTGTGTGGCCACACCATCCTCGCTCTCCGCCAACCAGTGACGGCAAGGCAGCAGGCATTTCAACCACCGGAAGAATAGCTCGATGGTCCAGCGCAGCTTGTAGATCTCGCAGAGTTCCCAGGCACCGGCCTCTTCCACGGGAAGATTGGTGAGGATCACGATGTGGTCGCGTCCCGGGCCGGGAACCAGCCGGACAAGGCGCCAGCCCTCGTCCTTCGCGTCGCGGAATCCCAGCGCGACGCGCTGGTGATGGGTGACGCCCCTCTTCCTGTCATTTTCAGACACTGGGATTTTCTCGATCTCCTCGATCACCGCCTTGTCCTGCAGCCGGACGACGAAGGAGGCGCCGACCTCGTCCATGCGCCGCAGCAGTTCGTAGTCCCCGGAGTAGTTGCGGTCGCCCACATAGACGACACCGGGCTCCAGTAGTCCGTGGCGCAATACCGAGCGCTCGCACTCCCGCGCCGCCACCAGCCTGGCTCCGCCCGTGCCCGGCTCGAACAGCCGCCAACGCAGGTGCAGGCGGACCGCGTTCTGACTGGTGGAATACTGCTCGCGCCAACGTGCCCAGCCCATCCTTGGGAGCACTTCCCACAGGCTGCTGTCGATGGCCTCAAGTTTTTTCCCTCCCATGGCCTTGGCGAGCGATTCGGGAGGGTCTCCTGCCATCTCCTCCATCAGCTCGCGCAGCACTGCGCAAAGCAGCTCCGGATCAAAGACGCTTTGGGCTTCCGAGAAACTTCCCAGGCTGACGGGAG
Source organism: uncultured Verrucomicrobiae bacterium (assembly GCA_963729485.1). Classification (GTDB taxonomy): domain Bacteria; phylum Verrucomicrobiota; class Verrucomicrobiia; order Verrucomicrobiales; family Akkermansiaceae; genus Luteolibacter. Next base: position 426,087 of record CAVSNV010000007.1, on the reverse strand, counting down.
GCAGGCCGGTCCTGGTTTTGTATTCCTCGAGTTTCGAAGCGGCGCAGAGCCCGCGCATCGAGTCGATGACCGGATTGAGGAGGGTGAAGAGCACCATCGAGTAATAATCGGCGGCATCGAACTTCCGCCGGGTGTCGAGTTCGCGGGGGGATTTGGTCCGGCGCGCGTCAAGCCGGGCGAAGACTTCGCGGAAGCGTTCGAGAAGCTTGAACCCCTGAAGCTGGGATGCATCCGAAATGACGGTCTTGGACTTGCGTGGCGCCAGGAAGGTTGTGCCAGTACGGAAGGCATAGTACAAGTGACAGTTTTGTCACAAAGCACCCTTGGCCTGGGAAGCAGATAGGATGCCGAACACAACTGGCTGGAATCCCCAGCTACAAAAAAAGGTTAGTCCGCGCCATCCTCGGGAACTACCGGTCCACCGTGCTTGAACAGGCCGGGGACCTCCGGGGAAACTTCTTCGTTTTCCAACAAGCGGATCGCTGTCTCAAGCTGTGGGTCGCGGCGATCCACCTGATCCTCCGAGCCGAAATCGACGATCACATCCGGCACCGCTCCATTCAGTTCGAGATCCTTCCCGGTCCCCGCCTCGAACCAACCCCGGAACGGAATCTGGAGATCGCCCACTTCTGGAATTCCCACGGAAACGGCGGAAATCACTCCACCGTTTGTGGGCATCCCCACCAGCGGACCACGATTCAACTGCTTGAAGGCGTGGCAGAATATTTCCGCGTTTGAAAAGGTGTTCTCGTTGCAGAGCACCACCATCGGGCCGTCCCATGCGGGTGCCGCACGCCGGTCCGCCGGGTATCCGCGCGGGCCTCCCCTCGGGACGGTGAAGGTATGGACCGGCTGGCAGAACAGGGCCAGAAGCTCGTCCGCCACCCGCCCTCCGGCGTTGTCGCGCAGGTCGAGGACGATGCCTTTCGATCCCAGCGAAGCCCGGTAGACCTCGACCCCGAGATCCCGCAGATCTTCAGTTTTCATCCTGCGGAACGGCAGGTAGGTGAAACCTTTCTCCTCTGTCTTCGCGACAGCCGTCCTGCGTTTCTCCTCCCGATCCAGCCGCCTCGCCTGCTCGTAGGAGATAGGCATCAGCTCCAGGGTCCTCTCCGTCCCATCCGCACCCTCGATCACCAGAGGCAATGGGCGCCCTTCCGCTCCGTTGAGGATTTCCCAGAGCGGCGACGAAGCATCCACGTCCCTTCCGGCGATCCTTTTCACGATCTCTCCCGGCCGCGGTGGCGAGTCCCCGTTCGAAACCGGAGACCCCTCCAAGACGGAGGCGATTACCAAAGGTCCCGAGCGGTTGTTCCGGAAGTCCAGCCCCGGATGCGCCGTCGGCTTCTTCTCCGCATCCGGCTCCTTCCCCAGGCCCCATGTCTTTGCCCGGAAGGTCAGGTGGGAGGCGTTGAGCTGCACCCAGCAACTGCGCGACGACCCGGTCGAACTGCCGTGAGTCACGCGCGCCCGCCGCCGCGTCCTCGTATTTCTCCAGCACCGCGTCCCAGTCCGTGACATTCATTCCGGGATCGTAGAAACGCTCCGCCAAGGTCCTCCAGATCCGCCGGAATCCAAGCCGCAGCCGTTTTTCCCTGTCCTGTCTCACGGAAAAGGAAAATCTGAACTCCTTCTTCCCGTCCGTCCCGATGACCGTCGGCACCCGGTCGATCCGCCACAGTCCGTTCTCCACGGATACCGGAATGCCACGGAAGTCGGCCACTTCCTCCACCTCTCCGCTCTCCACGTCCACCTCGTAAACGGCCTTGTCCTTTCTGTCGCGACTTTGGAAAAGCACCCCTTTCGAATCCGTGGCCCACACCATCCGGATCGGCTCACCGATATCCGTTTCGAGCTCGCGAACGGCTACGGAATCGAATCCTTCGCTCACATCCGCCAACCAGAATTTCGCGATCCCGTCCTCGCCCCGTCTTGCCACGAAAACGATGCTATCCCCGTCCGGAGACCATTTGGGAGAAGCCCTCGAACGCCGGATGCCGCGTGAGGTTCACCGGTTCGCTTCCACCATCCGCCGCCACCACGAAGATGTCCCGATTCGATTGCTTGTCCTTCGCGGCGACCACCACCCATTTCCCGTCCGGCGACCAATCGTAGGTGGGAGTGTCCCAGGCAGCCATGGCCCGCACGGGTTCCCCTCCCTCCACAGGCATGGTCATCAGGTCACCGGTCGCCTCGATCCAGGACAGGCGGGAGCCGTCGGGACTCAGCCGGAGGCTCTTTTTCGAACGCTCGCTGCCGCGGATTTCGTCCAGCCCGGAAACTCGCTCTCCTGTCCATTTCGCCCGCCAGATCCCCGCCCTCGTGCCATCGTCTTTCAGAAAAAACACCTGGGCGCCATCCTTTGAAAAAACCGGATCCCGCTCGTCGGCATCATCCGTTTCCGTGCATCTCCGCTCCTTCCCTTCGCTCTTCGCGGTCCACAGATCGCCCGCCGCGGAAAACAGAACATGCTTCCCATCCGGAGCCATCGCCATGGAGGATGTGCCGGTGACCTTCTCCTTCCGCGTCGAACGGTCGGGAAGCTTCTCCTTTGTGAAAAACTCCACCTTCACCGGCGCGACACCCGACTGCGGTTCGAAGCGGTAGAGATCACCCGCCACGCGGAAGACCATCGTGCTCCCGTCCCGGGAGAGGGTCGGAAGTATCACCCCGTCGCTCCCGAAATTCGTAAGCCGCACATCCTCGTCGGTTCCGAGATCCCGTTTCCATACGTTGAACACCCCGCCCTCACCTTTACTAGAAATATAGTAGAATGAGTTTTCCCCCGGCACCCACATCGGAGACCTCGCCTCCGTATCGCCGCCAACGATCTCACGGAACGTCTGTTTCGATTCGTCGAACAGGTGGATGGTTCCCGCCCGCGAGCCACGGTAACCCTTGCGGTAGAGCTGTTCCCCGCCCCGGCAGAACAAGATCCCGTGCCCGTCTGGAGAAACCGATACGGAATGGGCCGTGGCATCGAAGAGCGGGACCTGGCGCGCATCCTTCCGCAAGTCCACCCGCAGCAAGCGCACCGGCTTGTATCCGGAAGCCCCGCGCTCGCCTCTCGCGATGGCGAAATTCCCGTCCGCCGAAACCGCCTCCAACACGTTTCCCTCGGTGTGGTGAGTGTGCTGCCGGAGGTTTCCACCATCCGGATCGGAGGACCAGACCTGTGCGGAACCAGTGCGTTCCGAGGAAAACACCAGCCGTTTCCCATCCGACGTAAACTGCGGGTAAGCCTCCTTCGCCGGGCTTTTGATCACCCGTCTCGCTTCGCCTCCCTCGACGGGTCCTACCCAGATATCCCCCAACCATTCGAATGCCACCTCCCGGCCGTCCCGTGAAAGCCCCGGCCAGGCCAGCCCCTTGATCCCGACTTCCTCCGCATTCAGGGACCCGGAACACAGAAACAACAAACAAACCAGAAAGCGCATCCCCCGAGGCAACCCGCCACCCGCTCCCGAAGCAAGCGGTAACTCAGGCCGGACAACGGAGTTCCGCTGCTTCCGGCCGTACGGGTCGATTTCAGTTACCTATTCCGTTTGCCCGGGTTTTCCGGACCGCCCAGCGTCGCGGAAACTGGCGATCCGGTGAAAAGTGAAGAGGTGGGCGTCGTGCCAGCGTTTCGCTTGTCCCCCTTTGTCCTCGAAGGCGGTGCGGAGGACGAAGACGATGTCATCCCCGTCGATCTGCATGAAGGGGTAGTTGAATCCATGGAACCGGCTGGAGGGCCCGTGGAGAACGTTTTTCTCGAACTTGAACGTCTTGAGATCGGAGGAGCTGTAGAGATTCAGGTTGCTGCGGACCGGGCCGACACTGGTCAGCGCCCAGTATTTGTAGCTCTTCGGATCGTACCGGATGGTGAATTTGGAGCCTGCGCCGGGAAGGATGACAAAGCCGTGCTCGGGCGAGAACCCGCATTTCTCCGGAGGTTCCGGATAGATGAAGGCGGCACCCGCTTCCCCGGTCCCATCCGCGCGGCGTGTTCTGTAAATTCCGGTTTTGGCGAGATTTCCGGCGATCCCCTCGCGGGTGACAACGGTGGTGCCCTCGTCCCAAAAGCGGATGTTGCGACCGGAAGTGGTGACCCAGCTTTTGTCGATGGCCGGCCCGGGCGCGTAGCTCCAACTCGAGGCATCCATGAGATCGGCATCCACCGGTGCGGAAAGAAGGCCCGGGCTGTATTCGTCGTCACCGATCTTGCCCTGGACCGCACGCCAGAGCCTGCCCTCCGCGACATCCACGTGAGCGGGAGCGGAATCAGCCTTCACCCCGTTGGCGATGCTGACCGGGATGTAGGTAGGCCCGGAAAACGATTTCCCCCCATCCCCGGACTTGTAGATCACCGCGCAGGCAGGAAACGGGGCGTCCGGATCGTTTTTTTCCCGACCTAACAGGTAGACGTGCCCGCGATGCTCGAAGAGCGCCTGGAAGTTGATCTTCGGATAGGGCTTGCCCCAGCGCTCCCATGTCTCGCCCTTGTCGGTCGATCTCCAGATCTTCCAATGGGGAACGCCGCTGCAGTTCGCCAGGTAGTCCCCGTTCGGCATGATGATCATGTTGACGTTGCTGATCAGGCCGCTGCGATCGATGACCGTTCCGTTCAAGGGAAGCGGATTGGCGAAGATGATTTCCCCTGGCTCACCGACAACCATGGGCGGATGATCGCGCCCCGCTCCCCGCCAGTCCGGCAGATCGACCCAATCGCCCGCTCGGCGGACCTTGTGTTCGTAGAACCAGTATTTTTCTCCGTTTCTCAATTTGAAACTTTCTTTTTCGGAAAGCCTTGTCCAGTCGAAGTCCCGGAGGTCGGCGGTCGGGAAGGCGATCAGGAGCTTGTCATTCTTGTCCGGGAAAACGGACTCGATGATCTGATCCTCCCGGGTGTCGTAGCTGTCTCCCCCCTGCCCTTCCTCGGGAATCGGCAGGCAGCGGAAGGTGGCCACTGTCTTGCCCTTGAGTTCCTCCGGCAACGTTTCGGGAAAGCTCACGTCGCTCCAGAGCCAGCTGCCTTCCTCGACTTCAATGATATCCACGCCGCGGCCTTTCACCTGGATCTGGCTGAGGCAGAGGCCGCTGCCGAACAGGGAGAACCAGAGTGCGGAAAACGACACCCGGAGACAGATGCCGAAGGGAAACGAGCGGTGTGGATTCTTGATCATTTCTTTTTCGAATCGCCAAAACCGGAACCGGGACTGCCCGCACTCCAAGCTACTCTCGCACCCCTCGATGTAGATAGGCTGAGGGCAGCTGCCGGCCCTCGACTTGCAAGAGCGGACGATCTCAGACGGATTCCGAGAAAATCGAGTCCGAAGATCAGCCCCGGCTGCGCCGGCCAAGCAGCAGGACTGAGGCGATCAGACCTAGCGAGGCGGCCGAAGGCTCGGGCACTGCGAACGCCACCCCGGCTGTCGTGGGGCGAGTGCCTCCTCCGGTGAACCCGATGCTGGTGTCACCTGCCATGGATGCCGTGAAGTAGCCCGAAGCGTGTTCCCCGCCTCCCGATCCACCCGGATCACCGGAGAAAACGGTTGTCGTAATCTCTCCGTTCGGTCCGTCGGAGGGCGCGATATCGGCACCACCGGTGCGGTTGCTGGCAAAGGAACCGACCACCAAGCTGCCAGCACCCGCTCCGGCGAGCGTTCCGGAATTCTGGGTTGCCGATCCATTGGCCGCCTCGAAGCCGCCGGCCGCGCCGATCAATCCGAACGCGCTCAGAAAAAAGGATCCCTGATCGGCCGCATAGGTGATGGTGATCGTTCCTGTCGGATTCAGGAGGCCGTCCAGAAAGAAAACGGACGCCGACTGAGCACCGTTCGACCCGCTCGAAGCCAACACAAGGTTCTGGCTTCCGAAGGTAACCGCGCCTGGCGCGAGCCCACTGCCTTCGGCACTGGCGGTTACCACAAGTTTTGTCGCTCCGGTCGCGTCGTAGACGATGGTGAAAATCGTATCGGCCGCACCGTTGGCAGAATCCCCTTGTGAAACCGGGTTGATGACGGTGATCGCCCCCAGGGAACATGCGGATGAGATCAGGGTGATTGCCAGCAAGTTGTATCTGAATTTCATATCGAGGTGAAGTCTCCGAATATATTCAACTACACGCAAGACGTTTCTAAAATTTTTTAAGTCGACCCGGGGCCGGACCGGGCGGATTTCAACGAAATGGCGATCAGCCCCGGAGAACCACAACTTCAGTTTTCCTGGATCTCGACGCGGAAGAACGCGCGACCGGCTGCCGCAGGTCCGGAGAGGCTGACGGCGTTTCCGTTGCGGGGCGTTTCGCTGTTGCCAGCCACATCCCAGAGATCCCAGTCGACAAGATCGTCGGAGGTGTAAACCTGCACGATCCTGTTCGGAACGGTCGGGAAGGTCATCGTCCAAACACCAGCGTCGATGGATTGGGTTGTTTTGAAAATGCTGCCCGCTTGGTTCGGATCGGTGCCGGCCAGGTATTCCGCATGGTTGTCCGCTCCGTCGGAATCGGCATCGAATCCGGGATTTCCTTCCGCGGAAGTCAGGGACATGAATTTCTCCAGACGCCATTGGCTGTAGTCCTGGCGGGTGGTGAGAGGTCCGTTGATCCACTCCAGAAGCAGGGCGATGTTCTTCCGATCGAGTTCGTTGGATCCGAGCGGAGGCATGCGGGTGAAGCCGTTGGCGAGGGCGACTCGGTTGTAGACGACCGAGTGCATGGGATCTCCGGGGACGACGAGCTTGTTGGTGCTGTCGCCCCCGTTGTTGACCGCGTCTCCGTTGACGATGCCGGTCTGGTCGAGGGTGATTCCCGCGCGGCCATCCCAGGCGGAGGGGTTGGCGGTTCCTCCCGGCTGGTGACAGTAAGCGCAATTCACATCGAGATAGGAGCGGACGCGGGCTTCCGCCGTCTGGGTGGTGTCGTCGGGTGCGAGGTGATGCGGAAGGAGGTTGGGAGATTCCGGGGAGTTGGTGAAGTATCCGGCGTTTTCCAGGAGATCGATCTGGTTGCCGCTCATCCCGTTGATGATGTGGGAAAGGTTGAACTGGCGGGTGTTCATCGAGAGGGAGTGCCCGGCCTGGGGCGTGTGGCAGCTCAGGCATTCCGAGCGACTTGGGATGTGCCAGCGCTGGGTGTAGGGAGCGCCGTTGCGGGTGATCTCGATATCGAAATCCTCTCCTTCCTCCGGCGCGAGAGTGGCCTCCGTGCCATCCTCGTTCCAGCGATAGCTGACACCATAGGAGCCGGTTTCCGTTTTCACGATGAGGCGCGTTTCAATACGTTTCGACGGAGTCAGCGGGTCACCGGGCTGCGGTGGATCGCTGCGAACGAGCGGCATGTCGAAGTGTTTCACCCAGATCTGCCCGGTCGGGTAGGTCCATGCGCCATCGCTCGAAAATGTCATTCTCGCGGCCGGATCCGGGATGCTGAAGAAGCGGCTCTTACGCGCGTGATCGCTCCAGAACGGGAGATTCACCGTGTATGGTAGCAGGCCGGGATTCGGAGAGAGATCGGTGAGGTCGGCGAAGAGCTTCGTTTCGCTGAGGGTGGCCGGATAGCTGCCGTCCGGGGTGCCGCCGACGAGGCGGAGGATGCGGTTCTGGGACAGGTCCGCCATCAGGACGTCGCCATTGGAGGGGTCTTTTCCGAAAGCGACGATGCCGCCCTCACCGGCGATTCGTTCCACGACCGGCGGACTTGCGCCGTTTTTCCGAAGTGACCAGATGTGTCCCGAAACGTAGTCGGCGAAAACGTAGGCGCCGAAGAGGTTGCTGAAGCGAGAACCACGGTAGACGAAGCCGCCAGTGATCGAGTTCCCTTGGAAATTCGAATCCCCCGATGCGTTGGTGTGGGCGTAGTCGTAGATCGGATCGAGCGGGCTGAATCCGGCCGGCGGTGTGCCGGAACCCGGGCGCGCGATGAAGCCCTCGCGGTAGTTCCAACCGTAGTTTCCGCCGTTTTCCGCGATGACGACTTCTTCCCGTGTCCCCTGCCCCACGTCGCCGATCCAGAGTTCACCGGTGGGAGGATCGAAGGACATGCGCCAAGGGTTGCGGAAGCCGACCGCCCAGAATTCCGAGCGCACAAAGGGAAGGTTGCCGGAGGTGATGGCGACCCCGTTGAAGCTGCCGTCCCAAGGACCGCCCAGTGCCGTGGTGACATACGGATTGTCGACCGGGACACTGTAGGCGGCTTCGAAAACTCCGGAGCCGGGCGAGGTTTCATAACGGGGAATGGCGTCGGTGGCCGGATCCGATTGGGAGGGATTCGGGTGGGCGTTTGGCTCCAGGTTGCCGGGTTTTTTATCCACATCGATGCGAAGGACGGCTGAGAAGAAATCCTTTGTGATACGCTGGCTGTTGTTTTCGGAATCGTTCTGCGAACCTTCGTCTCCGAGAGAGATGTAGAGATAGCCGTCGGCTCCGAAGTGCATGTCGCCGCCGTTGTGATTGGATCTTTCATCCAACTGCTGGATGAGGATCAGCTCCGAGCCGGTATCCGCCAGATTCGGGTCATCCGCCCTGACGGTGAAACGGGAAATCCGCTCGAAAGTCGCGGAGGAGCCGACGGGGTCCACGGAATAGAAAACGTAAAAATATCCGTTGTTCGCGTAGTCCGGGTGGAAGGCGACCGAGAGCAATCCCTGCTCGCCAGGCGACTCGACGTTTTCCCCGCGGGTGGCAAGATAGGCGGGAAGATCGAGAAAGGTCGTCGCGGTGGGGTTGGCTGCCGTCACGCTCTCGATGACTTTCAGCCGACCGGTTTTTTCGCAGATGAACAGCCGCTCGGTCTCACCCGGCGGAGTGGCCATGCAGACCGGTTGTTCGATCTGGAGATTTCCGAAGGCTCCTTCCAGCTGATAGGCCGTGGGCGGAGGTGAACCCGGGACGTTGAGACCCAAAGTGGGCACACGCAGATTGCTGGTGAGATTGATCGTCACGGTCGCCGGTGACGAGGTGCCGCCCGCGCCCCCCACGACATAGGTGAAGGTGTCAGACGACGAGGCGCCGCTGGTATTCGTGTAGAGGATGCTGCCATCGGCGGCCGGCATCACGCTGCCGGAAGTCGGCTGGGTCTGAATCATGACGGTGCCGGGATCGATGATTCCGGAATCGTTGGTCAACACATCGAGTCGGACCTTCTGCAACGGATTGATGGTGGCGGAGTCGGCCTGCACCATGGGAGCGGGCACATCCGCATCCGCACCGGCGAGGCGGCTGTCGGAAATTTCCGATAGCGAGAGTGCCCGATCATACAGCCTCACCTCGTCGAATGAAATGTTCGCGACATGGTCACCGCTCCACTGGGCGCGGCCCAGCCAGTTGTTCACATCCGCGATGTCCTCCAGGTGGAATCCCAGGTCGATGGAGGCGGCGAAGCTACCATCGCGATACCAGGAGAAACGCCCGCCGTTTCCCCCGAAATTTCCCGCACCGTCCTCGAAAACGAACACGTCGTGATACTCGGTGCCGGTCGCGGCCGGGAGAGCGGGGCGGGTGGTGATCGTCGCACCTCCGTTGAACTTCGCCTCGAGTTGCTGGTTGCCGATGTCCGTCCCGAGGTTGGGGAGAAAGGCCAGACTGTCACTGGCTGAGGTGGTGCCGGGGGAGATGGCGGAGCCGTTCGTCACCTCCCCGGGACGGGCGCCCGTCCCGACTCCGGCAATATTCATCCGCCCGAAATCGAAGAGCCGTGTCTGGTCCTCGGCGGTGACCGAACTCGACCAGATTTCGAGCGTGAAATCCGTTTTGGATGAGATGATCCCGTTGGGCAGATCGACGTAGGCGGCGATCACCGAGTTCGATACCCTGGCGTTGTTCTGACCTTGGGAAGCGCTTCCCGGAATAGTGAGGGCGGTGCCGCTTTTCGTCGCACCGACTCCGACCACCACCGCCGGGCGACCGCCGACTGAGTCCGTGAAAACACTGCCCCCTGCCGCACTTCCCGCGGCCTCGTTGAAGGACCAGCGGTTGACCAGACCTTCGTAGGCGAAGTCCGCCCCGCAGATCGAGACGGCGGAGAACAAGGTGAATGCGACGGTTTTTGTGAGTTTCATGGGTGCTGGCTGGTGAAAGTCGGGAACAAGCCGATACGAACAGATACATGGAATCGGGCGTTTGTCGTCTACTTTGGGGCTGGGTCAGAAGCCCGGCGAGGATTCGGAAAGTGATAGAAACGTCCGTCCTCCGCCCCGATGAGCAGATCGAGGATTCCATCCTTGTCCCAGTCGACCGTCGTGGGCGAGGTCGTGTGACCCGCGAGTTTTTTCGGTCCGATTTTCCCCAGGTATTTGAAATCGGTGATGCCGTCTTTCTCACCGACGTTTTCGTAAAAGTCGGCATTGATGGAATTGGCGAACAGATCCAGATCGCCGTCGCCATCCCAATCGGCGAAACAAAGCTTCCTCCGACCGGATGCCCCGGCGATGCTTTTGGTAAGACGGAGCAATCCGCCTTTTTCCGTCGGTTGAAACTTTTCATCCATTTTATCGGAAACGAGTTTGAACACCCGCTTCCCGGGTAAGAGGACCAGTTCACCCTCACGCTTCTCCCGTTTGAAAAAGGCGAGATAGCCCTCGGTATCGAGCACGATCAGATCGTTGAGCCCGTCTTTGTTCCAGTCCACCACGCAGGGAGTAGTCCGCCACTGGGTTGCCAGTTCACCGGGACCGGGATTCCACCAGTTCCACTCCGGCTTGGGCGGTTTTCCAGTCCACGCCACCTTGATCGGCCTGGCCTTCGCCAGCTTATTTGATTTTCCGGTGCCGGTGCCCTCGAAGACTGTCACCTTGCCCCGGATATCGTTCACCACCAGATCGAGCGTGCCATCGTGGTTCCAATCCGCGACATCGAGAGTGGTATATCCCCATTTCGCTTCCGCGGGGCCTTGGATCGACCCGTTCTCACCCGCCTGTACGTGGATCACCTCGCCATCCGCTTCCAGCAGCACCGGTGCCGCCCACTTGGGAGGGTTTCCGCCATCGAGATTTTCGATCAAACCGATGTTGCCCGAGGTATTTCCGCACACCAGATCTTCGTCTCCATCGCCATCCCAGTCGACGGATACCGGAGTAACTAAGGCACCGAATTTCAGATCTCCGGCCTTTTGCTGGAAGTAAGCGGGCGGGAGGAAGGCGGGGATGCCGCCTTCGATCTTTCCCGTATTCTCCACCAGTGCCACCCGCCCGTCCTCGTCCCCGACCACGAGATCCACATCCCCGTCCCTGTCCCAATCGATCGCCACCGGCGTAATCATCTGCACGTGCATCGCGATCTTTTCTCCCTCGTGTTTCAGATACACACCTGCTTTATAGACAGGCTTGGTTCGACTGCCTTCGTTTTCAAACCAGGTGAAACCGTCGAAGAACTCACCGCAGATTAGATCGAGGTCGCCATCTCCATCGTAGTCGGCGAAATTCGGCGAAGGCATACCGTAGACATCCACGTCCTCCCCACCCGCTCGCACCCGGAAACCCGGTTCGTAGGCAGGCACCTCGTTCGTGCCCTTGTTTCGAAAGACATATACCCAGCCTCTCAACGGACCTTTCGTCCATCCGCCCATGGAATCGTAGGCGTTATCCCATCCGTAATCGCCCCAGTAGCCGACTCCATGGACCAGATCCATCACGCCGTCCCCATCGTAATCGACCGCCTTCCATTGCTTCGCCCGGGTCATGCCCTCACCCAGCTCGATGCGAGGCAGTTCTGTTCCTGATTTCCTATCGAAGCCCTTTCCGAGAAAATCCTCATACATCTGAAGCGCCGGAACCTCGCCGCCACTTCCCGTCATCACCCGTGGCTGACCGTCCACATAGGAAACCTGCGCGTTTTTCAACGCGTCACCCAGACGGACCTGTTTTTCGAATACCGGCATTTTCTTATCTCCTCCGGGATTCTCGAAAAAATAAGTTCCGTTGTACGGAGCATCCGGGCAGGAGACGATCAGATCGAGATCGCCGTCACCATCCCAGTCCATCGGCATCGGCCAGGCCCAAAGACCGACCCCGAGATCAACCTCCAGACCCGGGTGATTGAAGCCGACCCGTCCCTGTGCGCAGAGGGAATTCGCGAACAGGACGGTAATCGCACGACATAGTTTCGTGTTCATGGCAGGGGATCGGGGATGGGATGATACCCGGACGGAGGCGAGCTCCCTCGGGTCTTCGGGTTTGCATGGATTGTTCGTAGGCTGCGTCCTCAGACCCAACCGTCACGGAGAAAGCTCAACGGAGTTCCGCCAGGCAGAACTCGCGTGAGATCGGGAGCTTCTCATCCCTTGTAATATATTCAAGTATTTTCACAAATCCACGATGCTTCGAGCAAGGGTGGAAGGAGTCGAATCTGTAGCCCGTTCCTAGCCGAGCGGCATCACCGGTTCCCGAGGGGTCGGATTTCTGATCACGGCTTGCCAATCTCCTCTCCATTCGTAAATCTTCCCGGCAAGTGAAAATTCCACTACCCGAAAGCGTCCACCGATCTCTCAGCGCCAAGCTCCTCGATGGAAGCCTTGGCCCGGGCACACGCCTGGATTACAAGCAACTGGCGATCGAACTTGGAGTATCCACCACCCCGGTGAGAGAAGCCGTGACCCGGCTCGCTTCGGAAGGACTGGTCGAACTGGTCCCGAGGCTCGGCGCCGTGGTGAGATCGCTCAACCAGAATTCCGCCACCGAAATCTACGAACTGCGGGAAGCGGTGGAAACGTTCGCGGCGATGAAAGCAGCCGATCGAATCTCTCCACGGCTTATCGAAGTCCTGGAGGGACATCATTCCGAAATGAACAATATCTGGCAGAAGCTCGACGAAAAGAGCAACTCCCGGATGACGATCCCGACTCTCCGCAGGTTCCTTGATGCGGACCTGGAGTTTCACCGGACAATCATCTTCGCCGCGCGAAACCGCTCTCTTTCCCGCACGGTGGAGGAGAGCCATTTGCAGGCACGAATTTTCTACGCGAACCGAGGGATCCACGATTCCGCCCGCGTAAAGCTCGCGTGCACCCAGCATGAGGCGATTCTCAATGCGCTGAAGAACCGTTCCGGTGACAAAGCCTCCGAAGCGATGCGGGAACACATCCAGACTTCGCTGGCTTTCACTCTCGACCACCTGGAATCCCAAGGGGAAAACTAGCAAGGGAGTAGGAATAACCGTGGGCATCACGGAATATGGAGAGGCGCGCGTCTTGCCGCTGGCGAAGCACCAAGCGAACCGTTCATTATCCTTCGCTAGCGGCGGGACGCACGCTTGTCCGTATTCGAGTCGACGGCTCGAAACCCGGGGAGTTGCATCGGACGGTATTGTTGCGATCGGGCGATTTGAGCCGAATTGTAAAATCAATTTGCCGGGAGATCCAGGTCCGACAGGCTGCCAGGGACGACATTGACCAATCCGCGTAAAAATGAATCAGGCAGAAAATACGGAGCGGAGCGCGGGTCTTCAGCCCGCCCCGTTGCAACAGTCTTTCCAGCGGCCCTCCACCGGCCGTGCCGGATCTTACGGACTGCCGATTTGTCGATTTGCCGAAAACTTCGGAGTGAGAAATCGCGCGCACCGCCACGCCTGAGATATCTAAATATATTTGACAATCCCCGTCCCGGCGAGTGGTCTTGCGGACGGGATCGCGCGCATGAGAGCGTCCCCGATAGATTTCGGCTTGTTCCGGCGCACGCTTTCCAATGGAAACCCACTTTTCAACCCCCGACTGGCTTGTCCTGAGCCTCTATTTCGCGATCACCATCGGCGTGGGACTCTATTGCTCGCGCAACAGCAAGTCCGCGAGCGGCTTCACGGCTGCGGACGGTTCGCTTCCCGGCTGGGTCTGCGGCCTTTCGATTTTCGCGACCTTTCTCTCCAGTATCAGCTTCCTGGCGTTGCCCGGGAAGAGCTTTTCATCGAACTGGACACCCTTCGCGTTTTCACTCTCGCTTCCAATCGCCACCTTCGTGGCGGTCAAGTGGTTCCTCCCCTACTACCGGAAAAGCGGCGAGGTGTCCGCCTACTCGCTTCTGGAAAACCGCTTCGGTCCGTGGGCGCGTCTCTACGCCAGCAGCTTCTATCTTCTGACCCAGTTCGCGCGGGCCGGCATGGTGCTCTATCTGATGGCCCTGCCGCTGTCGGTCATGCTCGGCCTCCCGATCGGAACGCTGCTGATCTTCACCGGGCTGGTCGTCACCGCCTACGCGTTCATCGGCGGGATCGTGGCTGTGATCTGGACGGATGCGCTGCAGGCGATCGTCCTCATCGGCGGGGCGCTTTGCTGCCTTGCGGTGATCCTTTTCTCCCTCCCGGAGGGTCCCGGGCAGATGATCGAAATCGCCTCGGAAAACTCGAAATTCTCGCTCGGAGACATGGATCTCACCGATTTCACCAAGCAGACCTTCTGGGTGGTCCTGTTGAACGGACTGTTCATCAACCTCCAGAATTTCGGGATCGACCAGAGCTACGTGCAGCGTTTCATCGCTTCCTCGTCCGAGAAGGAGGCCAGGAAAAGCGTGTGGCTCGGGGGGCTGCTTTACGTTCCGGTTTCCGCCGTTTTCTTCCTGATCGGGACCGCGCTTTTCGCACTCTACACGGCGAAGCCCGCCGAGCTGGAGGATGTCCGCAGTGCCGCCGCCGCACGACAGGTCACCCAGCAGACGGGGCTTGTCGAGGGGCCGAAGTTCGATGAGCAACTCGGCATCGCCACCGGGGCGATCACCGATGACAGGATCGCCGACCAGGTTTTCTCTCATTTCATCGGAAAAAAGCTACCGCCCGGAATCACCGGTCTGATCATCGCCGCGGTGCTTGCCGCCGGGATGAGCACGGTCTCCACCTCGCTCAACTCCGCCGCGACCGTACTTCACTCGGACTTCTACAAGCGTTTCAGGAAAACTCCTCCGGATGACCGCAGCGCCCTGCGATTCCTCCGGGCGGCGACCCTCGCGGTGGGAATCCTCGGGACAGCGATCTCTTTCCTTTTGCTGAATGTCTCCAGCGCGCTCGACGCCTGGTGGACGCTCTCCAGCGTGTTTTCCGGAGGGATACTCGGGCTATTTCTGTTAGGCCGCATCAGTCGCGCGGGAAATCCGGCGGCAATCATCGCCGTCATTTCAGGAGTGCTGACCATCGCCTGGATGATACTTTCCACCCGGAGTTTCTGGCCGGAGGCACTGCCCGCCAACTCCTTCCATCCGTTCCTGGTGATCGTGGTCGGAACGTTGGTAATCCTCTTTGCCGGCCTGCTTCTGACCACATTTCTTCCTTCGGGAAAACGACCAACCAACGACACTTCCGCATGAAACACGATCTCAGCAATCTCAGCATCATCCCGCCCGTAGCGACACCTCTCCTCGAAGACGGTGCCATCGATATCCCGGCCATTTCCCGGATCGCGAAGCATCTCGAAAACGGCGGAGTCGATGCGGCGTTCGTTCTCGGCTCCACCGGTGAGCTTGCCTCTCTGAACCACACCCGCCGGGTCGAGGTGATCCGGGCGGCGTGCGAAGCTTATGAAATTCCCGTCATCGTGGGAATCGGCGATACCTGCGTGGATGAAACGTTGGAGCTGGCGAAAGTCGCGCAGGCCGCAGGCGCGGCGGCGGTGGTCCTGAATCCTCCGGCCTACTACGAGATCGATACCGCCGAGATGTGCGGCTACCTCGATCTGGTCCTCCCCCGGCTCGAGCTACCGGTTTACCTCTACAACATGCCTTGGCTGACCGGGTATTCCTTCGACAGGGAGACGGTGCGACGCGGCCTCGCCCATCCCGGCGTGATCGGATTCAAGGATTCTTCCGGACAGATGGAATGTCTGAAAATGATCATCGAGGAATGCGCCGGACGTCCGGAGGTGAGGATTTTCGCGGGAAACGAGTATCTCTTCCTCGATGGACTGAAAGCCGGGGCGCACGGAGTCGTGGGTGGCGGAGGAAACCTCTATCCCTCCATTTTCCGGGAACTCATGGATGCCTATAACTCGGGAGATATGGAAACGGCTGCGGCCCGTCAGGGTCAGCTCGATACGCTCGGGAAAGGAATTTTCTCCCTGAACGGAAATCCCGGATCGGTCTTCGCGACGATCAAGGCGGGTCTCGCCACCCTCGGACTTTGCGAGCATTTCATGGCACCGCCGATCCGGGAATGCTCACCGAGAGTCAGAGAAAAAATCTCGTCAATCCTCCTTTCTTCCATTTCCGCGTCATGAAAACGAAAGCATATCTCGGACTCGATTTCGGAACCCTCTCCGCCCGCGCCATCATCATCAGCCCGGACGGGCGCGAACTCGGCTCTGCCGTTGCCGATTACCGCCACGGTCAGATCACGGACCGCCTTCCGGGATCGGACCAGGCGCTTGCTCCTTCTTTCGCGTTCCAGCATCCTCTGGACTGGATGGATTCCGCGGCGGAAGCCACTCGCGTTGCTATGAAAACCGCAGGCTCACCGGAAATCGGCGGCATCGGGGTGGATTTCACGAGCTGCACCATGCTGCCGGTGAAATCCGACGGGACCCCGTTATGTCTCGATGAAAAATTCCGCGACCAACCACAGGCTTGGCCGAAGCTCTGGAAGCATCACGGAGCCATAGCCCAGGCTGAGCGCATGACCCGTGTTGCCCGCGAACGGGACGAGCCGTTCCTCGCCCGCTACGGCGGAGTCATCGGGGAAGAATGGCTTTTCCCGAAAATTCTCGAGACCATCGAAACCGCTCCCGAAGTCCACGCCGCCACCGATGTCTGGCTGGAGGCCGGCGATTGGTTTGTCTGGAAACTGGTCGGCGGACCCGCGGAAAAACTTCCCCGCTCAACCTGCCAGGCTGGCTACAAGGGACTCTGGAGCGCTGCGGACGGTTACCCTTCCGGGGAATATCTCGCTGCCGTCCATCCGGAGCTTCCCGCCACGGTCGCTAGCAAAATGCCCGGGCGTTTCATCGCTCCCGGTTGTCCGGCAGGCACGCTCGATCCGGAGATCGCGAAAGACTTGGGACTCACCGCCGGCATTCCGGTGAGCGCCGCCATCATCGACGCCCATGCCGGCGTCCCCGGAGTCGGTGCCTCGGAGCCGGGGACTCTTGTCATGGTCATGGGCACCAGCTCATGCCACATGCTGAACTCGGAGAACGACCGCGCGGTGCCCGGTGTGGCGGGCATTGTCCGGGACGGAATCCTGCCCGGATTCTACGGCTATGAAACGGGTCAGGCCGCGGTCGGCGACGCCTTCGACTGGCTGCGTCGCCTCACTGGCCACGACGACTTTTCAATCCTCTCGAAGGAAGCCGCAGCCCTGCCTCCGGGAGCGGACGGAGTGCGCTGCCTCGATTGGTTCAACGGCTGCCGCACACCTCATATGAACGCCGGCCTGGCAGGGGCTTTCACCGGACTCACCCTCCATCACGGTGCCGCCCATCTCCACCGCGCCCTGATGGAAGCTTCCGCCTGCGGCGTGCGATGGATCGTCGAAATTCTGCGGGAAGCCGGAGTCCCGGTGAAACGTTTTCTCGCCACCGGCGGACTGCCCCACCATGAACCTTTTCTCGTCCAGATTTATGCCGATGTGCTCGGGGAATCCATCGAGGTTCCGATGGTCGAACAAGGTCCGGCACGCGGGGCCGCCATGCTGGGAGCCTTGGCCGCCGGAGCCTTCGATTCCCCCACCGCCGCGATCAACGCGATGAAAGACAGCACTCCTTCGGAGTTTTTCCATCCCTCGCCCGATGCCGATTACTCCGGCATCTACGCCGACTACCGCGCTCTCGCAAAATCCACGCATTCGAAATGAAAGACACCACGACCATCCGACTCGTCGCAAGCGGCGACCTCCGCCTTTCCGCGAACCAGACCTGCTGGCCCGCTCAGGCGGAAATGGAAAAGAAGCTCTATGCGGCGATCAAGGCGGAAGGATTCACCATACAGCGCGGCCATCCTGTCAAGAAATCGGAAGGCCACGGCTTCATCTCCAGCCAGAAGGAAGGCATGGAAATTTTCAGCAAGCTCGATCCTGAAGCCCCGATCATCATCGCGGAGGCGGTCTGGCAGTATTCCCACCACGTGCTCGCCGGCCTCACCACCCACCGGGGCCCCATCCTCACCGTAGCGAACTGGAGCGGGCAGTGGCCGGGCCTCGTCGGCATGCTCAATCTCAACGGATGCCTCACCAAGGCCGGGGTGAAATACTCGACACTCTGGAGCGAGGATTTCACCGACGATTTTTTCAAAACCAAACTCCGCCAGTGGCTCAGGACAGGGAACATCAAGCATGACACCTCCCACGCCATTCCGCTCGACGCGAAATCGATCCCTGCCGCCGCCAGAAGGTCAGGCGAATCCATCGCCGCCGATTTGTTGAAATCGAAAGCTATCATGGGGGTCTTCGACGAGGGCTGCATGGGCATGTTCAACGCAATCATCCCGGACCACGCGCTGCATGCCTGCGGGGTTTTCAAAGAACGCCTCAGCCAATCCGCTCTCTATCACGAAACGGTCTTTCTTATCAGCGGAGCCGCACCGCCCGCCCATTTCAAAGGTGGCTGGAAAGGCGCCCACGGCTACCGCCAGCCCGCCATGTAATTTCCCAACGGTGGCTCGACCCTGCACGGCGTTGCCAGGAAAGAAGAGATCGTCTGGTCCCGCGTTTTCGTGAAAAACGAATCCCTGCACATGGACATAGGCCGGGGTGCCGCCGTGGAGCTGCCGGAGGAGGAAACCCGTCGCCGAATCGACGGCACCACCCCGCAGTGGCCCATCATGCACGCGGTCACCTATGGTGTTTCCCGAAACCAGCTAATGGCAAAGCACCAGGCAAACCATATTCAAGTCGCCTATGCGAAAGATGCCGCCTCCGCCAATGACTGCCTGTATGCCAAAGCCGCCTGTGCCCGGGCGCTGGGAATCCGCGTAAATATCTGTGGCTCACTGGAAGCCTGACCTTCGAATCCAATCATTCTGAAATCAATGCTTGCGTTGAGAATTCCTCGCGAATAGCATCAAAATCGACACGTCGATATATCATAAAATACCCATGAAAAAGATTCTACAAACAACAATCATAGCAGCGCTCGGCACCGTCGGCTCGCATGCCGCCATCGTCTGGTCCTCCCCTCTGGACGGAAACGCGAACTCGGCGGACGGGAACGGAGTCGCCTCCGGCACGCCGATGGCGACAACGGATCTGAATGGAAACGCCGGAGGCGCGGTTTTGTTCGACGGAGCGGCGGACTTCTTTACGATCACTCCCACCGTGGCCTCGTTCACCACAGGAAGCCTCTCGATCTGGGCGAGGATCGACTCCGTCCCGACGGCAGCCGAAACGGGTCCGATCGCCGTCGGCGCATCCGGTGGAGATGTGGACCAATATTTCATTCTTCAGAACGATGGCAACGGTTCGTGGCGCGGTGATGTGGATGACGGGGCCGCTCGACTCGACGTGTTCAGCAATGCCGTCCCAACCTCGGGAACCTGGCAGCATCTGGTGCTTACCTTCACCATGCAGGGAACCCTCAGAATGTATGTGGACGGTGCCTTGCAGACCGACACCCAGAGTCTTGCGGGTGGCAATGCCACGCTCACTCCGACGAACGCCTGGATGATCGGCTCCGAGCGGACGGGTGAGCGCTTCTTTGAAGGTGCGCTCGATGACGCGCGCATCTACGACAACGAGCTTACCCAAGGGGACGTGGACACCCTCTTCGCAAACGGACCGGAGTTCGTGCCCGAGCCCACCACTTCCATGCTGCTCGGACTCTGCGGAACGCTGGCGCTCTTGCGCCGCCGCAGGGAAGCTTGATTTCCAGAAGCGATTTCCCAATCGAAATAGACCGACGCAGGAGACTGCGTCGGTTTTTTTTGATTGGGTGGATTTCGCAAAACATGGTCGGAAGCGGCTTGCCGTGGAACGGCAACATGGAGAAGGGGTTTGGAACCCCTTGGCGGAGGACTGGGAAATGGGTTCGCTCAGCTTATGCAAAGGGCTTGCAAAGCCCTTCTCCATATTCGGATCTGTCCCTCCCGATCTGCTCGGAACGCTGGCGCTCTTGCGCCGCCGCAGGGAAGCTTGATTTCCAGAAGCGATTTCCCAATCGAAACAGACCGACGCAGGAGACTGCGTCGGTCTGTTTTGATTGGGTGGATTTCGCAAAACATGGTCGGAAGCGACTTGCCGTGGAACGGCAACATGGAGAAGGGGTTTGGAACCCCTTGGCGGAGGACTGGGAAATGGGTTCGCTCAGCTTATGCAAAGGGCTTGCAAAGCCCTTCTCCATATTCGGATCTGTCCCTCCGCGATCTGCTCGGAACGCTGGCGCTCTTGCGCCGCCGCAGGGAAGCTTGATTTCCCGAAGCGATTTCCCAATCGAAACAGACCGACGCA
This sequence comes from uncultured Verrucomicrobiae bacterium, assembly GCA_963729485.1. Taxonomy (GTDB): domain Bacteria; phylum Verrucomicrobiota; class Verrucomicrobiia; order Verrucomicrobiales; family Akkermansiaceae; genus Luteolibacter. The sequence goes on along the minus strand of CAVSNV010000007.1, from coordinate 405,765 downwards.
GGAGACGGCGTCGGTCTGTTTTGATTGGGTGGATTTCGCAAAACATGGTCGGAAGCGGCTTGCCGTGGAACGGCAACATGGAGAAGGGGTTTGGAACCCCTTGGCGGAGGACTGGGAAATAGGTTCGCTCAGCTTATGCAAAGGGCTTGCAAAGCCCTTCTCCATATTCGGATCTGTCCCTCCGCGATCTGCTTCCAAAAGTGGAATCCCAGCAAGTTCTCAGGCGAAGATATCCGTCACGACTCTCGATGGTTTGGTCACGTTGCTCAGACGCTGGTCAAGACCCTGGAAGGGGTGGGTGAGACGTTTGTGATCGAATCCGAGCAAGGTCATCAGCGTGGCGTGGAAGTCGTGGGCGCTGACTTTGTCGATGATCGCGTCGTATCCCATGGGGTCCGTTTCCCCGTAGGAAAATCCCGGTTTCACCCCTCCCCCGGCCATCCAGAGGGTGTAGGCGGAGGGGCTGTGGTCGCGGCCCACGTTCTTCATGGTTACTCCGCCGCGATTCTCCCGCATGGGGGTCCGCCCGAATTCACCCGACCAGATAACGAGCGTTTCCTCCAACAAGCCACGCTGTTTGAGGTCTTTGATGAGAGCGGCGATAGGTTGGTCGATCTCACGGCACTTGTCTTTGAATCCGATCCTGAGATCGCCTTGGTCGCTGGTGCCGTGGGTGTCCCAACCCCAGTCGAAAAGCTGGATGTAACGTACCCCTCGTTCCGCCAGACGGCGGGCGAGGAGGCAGTTGTTGGCGAAGGATTCCTTGCCCGGTCGGGTGGCGTAGGCTTCGTGCACGGCGGCGCTCTCCTCCTTGATATCGAAGGCATCGGTGGCGTGGAGCTGCATGCGGTAAGCCATTTCATACTGTGCGATCCGGGTCTGCGTTTCGGGATCGCCGATCTCGGTAGCGACCTGTTGGTTGATATCGTTGAGCGCGTCCAGAGAGCGGCGGCGGAGATTGCGGGAAACGCCATCGGGATTTCCGAGAAAAAGCACCGGGTCTCCCTGCGAGCGGCACTGAACTCCCTGATAGACGCTGGGGAGAAAGCCGGAACCCCAGACGGATTTCCCCGCATCGGGATTCTTTCCTCCGGAGGTGAGGACCATGAAGCCGGGCAGGTTCTGGTTCTCGCTACCGAGTCCGTAGGTGGCCCATGCGCCTGCGGAGGGATTGCCCGGATTCTGGCTGCCGGTGTGGAGCAAGAGTTGGGCGGGGCCATGGTTGAACTGGTCCGACCACATCGATTTGATAAAGCATACCTCGTCGATGACTTCCTCAAAATGCGGCAGGCGGTCGGAAATCCACTGCCCGGATTCTCCCGCCTGGTGAAACGGATACTGAGAGCCAAGCATTTTCGGAACTCCCTGGATGAACGCGAACTGCTTCCCTTCCAGAAATTCCCCGGGGCATTCCTTCCCATCGAGCTTGGTGAGCTCAGGCTTGTGATCGAAGAGCTCGAGCTGGCTCGGTGCGCCGGCCATGTGCAGGTAGATCACGCGCTTCGCCTTGGGAGCGAAATGGGGAAGGTCCGGAAGCAGCGGCGCGGCCGGATCCTTTTTCAAAGCAGCTCCGGAGAGAGTCCCGAGCTGCGAACCCATCCAAAGCGAACCCAGGGAAAGTGCGGACTGACTGAGGAAGTGCCGGCGGGTGAGATGTTGCGCGCGGTCGTGGGAAATTTGTTGGAAAAGGTTCATGGGCTATCAGCGGTTGAGCGCGAGATCGGAGTTCAGCAAGGTGTTCGCCACGAGAACGAGCGCCGCCTGCTCGGGGCTGGCAGCGAGCTTGGCGGACTCTTCCGGGGAGCTTTCAGTACTCCCCGGTGGCGTCCGTGTGGAGCTTGGAGAGTGTCTCGATCACAAATTCCGGAGCATCCTCCAGGGTGAGCAGCTTGTATCCGTAGGAAAGCTGCGCCCGGAGATCGGAACCTGCCGCGGCCATACGTTTTGCGAAGGCTTGGGCGAACTCCATATGGGCGGGATCGTTCAGGGTGACCAGTGCTTGGAGCGGGGTGTTCGTCGCCACCCGGCGGGCGACGCAGACATCGCGGGAGGAGCCGTCGAAAGTGAGGAACGCGGGATATCCGGCTGTGCGTTTGTTGTAGGTGTAGATGGCGCGGCGGAATCTGTCCTCGCCTTCCGAAGTCTTCCATTCCGCTCCGCTGTAAACACTGTTCCACACTCCATCCGGCTGGGGCGGGTAAACGGGCGGGCCACCCATCTTCTCGGAAAGCAGACCGGAAACCAACAGCGCCTGATCGCGTACCATTTCGGCAGTAAGGCGGTTGCGCGGGCCGCGTGCGAGCAGTCGATTGCGCGGATCTTTCTCCTGAAGCGCCGGGCTTGTCCTGTTTTCCTGACGGTAGGTGGCAGAGAGAACCATTTCTTTCAATAACGGTTTGAGACGCCACTGGTGGTCGTCGCGCAGGCGCAGGGCGAGATAGTCAAGCAGCTCCGGATGCGAAGGCAGCGCGCCGGAACTCCCGAAGTCTTCCTGCGTCTCGACGATGCCGGTTCCAAAAAGCTCCGCCCACAGCCGGTTTGCCAGGACGCGGGCGGCGAGAGGGTTGTCTTCGCTGACCATCCAGCGCGCCATATCGAGGCGGTTTTTCGGGTTTTTCGGACCGTCGAACAGATCCGGGATGCCCGGCTGCATGACCTCGTCGAGCGTGGTGCGGTTCCCACGGATGAAAAGGCGTGTCTCGCGTCGACCGGCGTCTGAGCGCTCGCGCATGACGGGCATCATGGTGCCGGAAATGGCATCGTAGTCCTTACGGAGCTGCACCAGACCGTACCACGCGTCGTGATGTTCGGCGGAGTCGAGATAAGTGGTCAGCGAGTCGTCTTCACTGACCGAGATGCGGAAACGGGGAAGAATGGTGCCCTGGGTCTCGTTGCATTTCGCTCCGTGGCGGATACGGAATTCGAGCTTCTCGCTGCCATCCGCAGCCACGGGCCTCCCTGCGATGAACCAAGCGGTGCGCGGGCTTTTGGTCATCGGGTAGTCGCCGAAACCGGACACCCCTTTTTTCAGGGAGTCGTTCGGATCGAAGGGGCCGGCGATGAAATCTGCAGCGACCTCACGCAGAGGGATGGTCCTACGTTTCCCGTCCTGAGAAATATAATTCGCCTCGAAGCCGGAGATCACCGCGCCATATCCGCTCCATTCCTTCGGGTCATCGCTTTCGGGGAAAATCTCCACACGGATGAGGGAAAGCGGCTGGGCGGAGGTTTCGAGAACGAAGACCCCATCGACCGGTGTCGTGCCAGAGCTGACGACCATGCCGTCGGCCTGCTGGATGAGCGAGCCCGTCGGAGGCTCGACCACCGCTTTGTCAAAATCCGCCACGGTCCATTCATCGACCTTCATCGCGAGTTCGCGCATCGGGTCATTCATTTTCGTGCGTTGCTCGCGGATTTCATTCTCCAGACGGACGGCTTCGCCCTGTCGCGTCCGGTCATCCGCATACTTGGTGAGGGGGAAATCCTGGTTGATATCCACATCCTCGGAGTTGTTGAAAAACGACATGAAGCGGTAGTAGTCCTCGTGCGGGATGGCCTCGTACGGGTGATCGTGGCACTGCACGCAACCCATCGTGGTAGCGTTCCAAGCGGTCCAGGTGGTGTTGACGCGGTCGATGACGGCGGCCATCCGGTATTCCTCGTCGTCGGAACCTCCCTCGGTGTTGTTCTGGGTGTTGCGGTGAAACGCGGTGGCGACCAGGTCATCGGGTTCCGGGTTTTCCAGAAGGTCCCCGGCGAGCTGTTTGACCGTGAAGACGTCGTATGCCATGTCCTCGTTGAAAGACCGGATCACCCAGTCACGGAAGGGCCAGATTTCCCGGTGCGGATCTTTCTCGAAACCAAAGTATCGGAGTAGCGCGCGAGATCCAGCCACACGGCGGCCCATTTCTCGCCGTAAGCCGGAGAGGCTAGCAGCCTATCGACCGCGGTTCCGTATGCTTTACCGGGGTCGGATTCCAGCGAACTGCGGAACTTTTCGTATTCCTCAAGGGTTGGCGGCAGGCCGGTGAGATCCAGCGAGGCGCGCCGCAACCACTCGACCGGATCCGCCTGGGGTGAGGGCGAAAGCTTCTCCGCCTCGAGGCGGGCGAGAATGAATTTGTCGAAATCCTGCCGGGGCCAGGTAGTGTTGCTCACCGCAGGCAGTCGTTGTGGCTCCGGTTTCCGGAAAGCCCAGTGCTCGCCCCATTCCGCGCCCTGCGCTATCCATTTCGTGAGCGTTTCGATATCCTCTTCCGGGAGAGGCTCGGGATGGTGGTCGGGGGGCGGCATGCGCTCGTCGGGATCGGAGACGAGCAGGCGGCGTATCATTTCCGAAGCGTCCGGATCCCCCGGCACGACGATGGTCCTCCCGGAGTCCCCTTTCCCCAACGTATCCTCACGGTAGAGATAGGAGACATCGCCCGCCTTTTTCACCCCACCGTGGCAGGTGGTGCAGTTTTTCGTAAGGACGGGTCGCACATCGCGGTTGAAATCGACGGTATCCGCAATCAGGCACTGACTACCGACAACCAGAAGGAGGCTGGAGGGAAAGTATTTCAAAATCTGGAGTGACCTTACGATTGCCAGAGTAGTTTGTTTACCGGTTTTTCAGAAAACTTCCTGCAATGCTTACGGATTGTGGAGATCAGAAGGAGAATCGCCGGGCTTTTTCCCTCGGAAACCCTCGATCCGGTGGAAGGTGATGTAGTTGGCGTCATGATAATTCGGAGCCTCGCTCCATGCGGTCCGGGAAACCACCAACATGTCGTCACCATCGATGACCCAATCGGCGTATTGGAAGCCGATCGGATTCACTTTTGTCACGGCATCGCCGGCGCGGTAGCTGAGGAGCGTGTAGCCCTCTGTCCAGGTTTTCAGGTCCGGGCTGCTGATCGTTTTCAGCACGTTGCGCTGATGATGGGGACTTTCCGCCCAGTCGTCCGACCGCAGCTCCGGGGCGGTGATTTTCGAAACGACTGAAAAATATCTCCGTGAGATGTCGTCGAAACGGATGGTGAACTTCGACTGGGCGCCGGGCATGGATCGGAAATCCGCTGTGGGATCGAAACTCAGTCGCTTCCCGTCATCGCCGACACTCATGGCAGCCACCGTTTCGAAGCGTTTGAGTCCGCCCGTGATCTCATACGGAGCGCCCTTCGCCGGGTGGGTGTTGGTGCGGAGAATATTCAGTATGCTGCCGTCGGGAGCGACGACCACGTTTCCCTCGATCCACTCCCGGGTGCGGACTTGCAATCGCCCCGGCTCCCAGATCACCCCGTTGCTTCTGGTCCAACTGGAAGCGTCCAGAAGGTCGCTATCTGTTGGCGCGGAAAAAACGTAAGCGGTGAATACTCGCTTTTGCCGAGGATCCTCCCTCCGCTCGAAAGCCCGCCAGATGCGACCTTTCGCAACGATCACCGGCACCGGTCCGCAATGATACCCACCTCTTGCGATGAGTCCGCTGCGTCCGTCCCGCGCCTCCGGCCAGGTGCGTCCTCCATCCACGGAGCGACGCAAAACGATATCGCTGATGCCGCCGGATGTTCCGAAAAGATAGAGCGCGCCATCGTGGCAGAACAAGGTGGCCCACATCACATTCGGGACATCCGCGACGTGATTCCAGGTTTTCCCTCCATCGCCGGATCGGTGGAGAACCGTGGTCGCGGGATTTCCCGACCGATCGTGGGAAACCATCAGGCTACCGTCTGGCAGCTTGACGATACTAGGCGAGGCCAACCGTATTCTGCCCGGCTCCGGACTTCTCGCAACGACCACTCCCGGTGGCGGCCCCTTCGGGAGTTCAACGGCCATCGCAGCACAAATCGCGAACATGAAGGAAACCATCGTTCTGATCATTCGCACGGTAGTTCGGTTGGATAGTCGGTAAGAGAGTCCCCGATTCGCCCGCGCTGCCGCGGAGCCCATCGAAAAGAGGCGACACGAAACGTAGGAGGAAGAGTCGGGTCGTTGCCGGATGTCTCCTACTGGATGGTGAAATCAGGGAGGCGGATCACCACCCCACCCTGCTGCGCCGACTCATGGGCGAGTATACCCGTGCAGGTGATATTCGCCGACTGCACAGCGTTCGGATAACCTTCTCCCCTACCCTGAAGCAGTTCGATAAAATGATGCACCAGATGCGGATGGGATCCTCCGTGACCGGCCCCCTGGGTGAAGGAAAGGTGGTCCTCGCCCTCTTCTCCACCGTAGACCCCACCCGTGGTGAAAGGGGCGATCTCCGCTGGCAGCCTGTCCGCGAAATCGGGACATTCGATCGGCTCCGGGATCTCCGGCTCGGGCTTCCCAGCGGTGTGAAGCACCAGCGGTTGACCCTCCACCAGCGGCCATTCCACCGATTTTTCCGAACCGTAGACCTCGATGGATTCGCGATACTGGCGGGCCACATCGAACAACGACCGGTAGACGAGAGCCGAGACATCGCTGTCCTTGAATTTGATATGGCAGCTTTCCACCGCGTAGGGCGAGCCGTAGCAGGCATGCATTTCCTCACGGATCGTCCCGGAGGCGAAACAGGAAACATACTCCGCCTGATCACGCCGCAAGCCCAGCGCCGGGCCGACGCAATGAGTCGCGTAGAACATCGGCGGCAGACCCGGCCAGTAGCCCGGCCACCCTTCCATATCCTGCTGGTGGGATGCTTTGATAAACTGGATTTTTCCGAGTTCGCCCCGGTCGTGAAGATCTTTCATGAAAAGGAATTCCCGCGCGTACACCACGGTCTCCATCATCATGTATTTGAGACCGGTCGATTCCGTGAGACTCCACGATTTTCCTGCAATCCTCCACCGAGGTAGCCATCGGCACGGTGCACGCCACGTGTTTACCCGCCTCCAGAGCGGCGATCGTCTGCTCCGCATGGTTCGGGATCGGCGTGTTGATGTGAACCGCCTCGATCTCCGGATCCGCCAGTAACTCTTCGTATGACGTGTAGCGCTTGGAAATCCCGTATTTGTCCCCCACCTCGTCGAGGACTGCTTCCGTGCGTTGGCAGATCGCGGCCATATTGGCACCGGGATGGCGTTGGTAGATAGGGATGAACTCGGCTCCGAAACCGAGCCCGACGACAGCGATATTGATTGGTTTTGTAGACATGGACAGATTGATTGGGCTGAAAAACTACAGCTTCACCCTGTTTCCGGGCTAGGAACATGTCGCACAATTTGTGTATTATTCCGCCATGCCCGCGAAATCCATTTCGGAAAAATGGCTCGGAAACCTGAAGCCCGGAATGGTCCGGGAGCTTTTCGAGCACCTGCCGAACTTCCTCTATTTCGCCAAGGACATGGAGCTGCGGCTGATGGCTGGAAACCAGGCATTCGTCCAGCGGTGCGGATTTCAGGACGAATCCACCATGATAGGAAAGACCGATCATGAAATTTTCCCGCCGGAACTCGCCACCAAGTTCGGCCAGGACGACCGCCTCGTTATCGGGACGGGAAAGGCGCTGACGGGGATCGTCGAACTCTTCCCGAACCGGATCGGGGAACCCGAGTGGTTCGTGACCGACAAGGTGCCGCTCTATGACAGATCGGGAAAAGTCGCGGGTCTGTGCGGGATGGTCAGGAGCTACGAAGGCGCCCGCGTGGAGATCCAGCCCTACCTCGAACTGGAACCGGCCACCAACTACTTGAAGCGACATTATATGGAAAAAATTTCCATTCCGGAAGTCGCGAAAACCGCCGGACTCTCGGTCCGGCACATGGAGCGTCGTTTCCGGGAAGTCTACCGCACCAGCCCTCAACAATACGCCTTGAAACTCCGTATCCTCGAAGCGTGCGAGCTCCTCGCGCAATCCACGCTCTCCATCACCGAGATCGCGCTGCAGGTCGGCTTCTACGACCACAGCGCTTTATCCAGAAAATTTTCAGAACTGATGGGCGTTTCCCCGGGCGACTACCGGAACCGATACACGAGGAGGTAGACTCGTGTCGGAATCCGCTTCCGCGAACTCCGGTTGCCCGGCGGGAAGCCCGTGCGAGATTCTCGGATGCGTGTCACCTTGCTTGTCCCGTTTCTACTTTCCTCGGCGCTGGCTGGTGGAGAGACGGCTAGGGTGCTGATCGATGGTACGGGATGCCGGACCAGGCAGCAGGCGATCCAGCGTATTTTCGAGAAACTTCCGGAGATCGACAAGGTAACCATACTTCCGCGCCGCGATGCGCCGGCGGATAACCACCGCGTTTTTTTGATCGAGTGCCCCGGGCCTGCTCCTGGGAAAGCGGAACTCATCGCAGCGCTGGGGCGGAGGGCCGAATTCTACAAGGTTGTCGCCGTGGAGCCGGAAAGGGATACGGAATAGTCCGCGGCGAATTCAAGCGTCGGACAGATCTCCGAGTATTTTCAACGCGAGTTCCGGATTGCGCAGAAGAATGTATTTCAGCTGGGACGGGTGAAGGCTGTTGATCGCTCCGGGGGATTGCTTTTCCAACGCTCCCAGAATATCTGCCAACTGTGAGGAACTGTATGGAACAAAACGCCCGCCCTCCAGTTCGACTTGTCGCTTGGAGGAAAATTCCGCTTCACCAATTTCAACCGAACCGTCTGGCAACAGGTCTTTGAAGGACAAATCGAAATTCATTTCGTCTCGTTTCGACCCGCTTTCCGCCTGCCATGTGAGTTCGGTTTGTTCCGGTGTCAACGTGCAAAGGTTCCAAGGCTGGTAGCCTTCGGTACCGAGCCACTGTTCGGCATCGGAAAACTTCCTCAGCTCTCCAGCGGATACAACCATGTATTGCCTGCCCTCGTGCTCGAAGGATTTCCTCCCGTCGAGATACTCACGAAGCTTCACGTATTCCCCGTCCTCCATCGCCCGGATCGACTCCCTCATTTCCGCCGATTGCTCGTTGCTCAAAGAGTATGCCTGCTCCACCGCCTTCGCGAACCACTCGCCACGCCGTCTTCTCGCAGCCAGATAGTCCGGACCTGTCATACCTCCCGGGTGATCCTGATCCAGCCCTAGCGCGAGGAAATCCTCCGCGATCCAGCGCACCTCCCGGTCGGTCATGCCCTCTTCCCTTTTCTCATGAAGCTCCTCCCTGGCACCAGGCGTTTCCCGCTTCCCGCTCCGGTCACGATCCAGTTTGGTCTTTCGGGAAATTCCCTCGACGACTTCCCTCTCTCCAGATGCGGACGCGGTTTTCCTCACCAACGAAAGCCCCACCCATCCGACCGCGATCAACACGCAGGCAGTCCCTCCGATCAGGTTGGCGATTCGTCTCCGCGGGTTCACTGCCGTTTCATCGTCATCATGAACTCGTTGCCCTCGGTGTCCACGCACATGGCGATGTGGAGCGGATCTTCCTCGGTATCGTTCGGCTCGCAGGTGAGGTCGCCACCGTGTTTCTGAAGGAGCGGGATGGCGGCCCGAAGATCGTCCACTTGGAAGGAAAGGCCCGTCCATGTGCGTTTTCCTTCCCCGCCGCCATGTACGCCGATGGTTGCTCCCGCGATGACGATCTCGCTCCAGACCTCCATGCGGAAGGAAACGACCCCGCCAAACATCTCTTCGTAGAACTTCAGACAACGCTCCCAGTCGGCAGCCCATAGCACGTATTTCACTTTTTCGACTTTCATCCGCGCAGCCTTCCGCATCCGTGGAAAAAAGCAACGATGATGATTGGACGCGGCACGCGGACTACTGGACAGTGCCGCCGGAAACACGTTTTCCCACTCCCGTATGCAGAAATCAGAAATCATTCCCGGACAAAGATACATTACCACCTCGGAGCCGGCTCTCGGCCTGGGCCACGTGCTCTCCACGGAGGGCGGCCATGTGGAAATCTGTTTCCCGGCGGCGGAAGACACCCGGACGTATGCCATCGAGACCGCACCGCTGGTCCGCGTGCGTTTCGCGCCAGGAGACGAGATTTCCGATCATGGCAAGATGCGCCTGATCGTCGAGTCAACTACGGAGGAGGACGGGCTGCTCACTTACCACGGCGGCGGAAAAAGCGTCCACGAATCCGATCTCCTGGACACGCTCTCTTTCATCCGCCCGGACAAGCGCCTGCTCGCGGGCATGACGGATTCCCCGCGCGATTTCGACCAGAGGCTTGAAGCCCTGCGCTGGAATGCCAACATCCGTCGCTCCCCGGCGCGCGGGTACACCGGCGCGAGGATCGATCTCATCCCGCACCAGCTGTCCATCGTCGCGGAAGTCTCCACCCGCCAGCATCCGCGCGTATTACTGGCGGACGAGGTGGGCCTGGGAAAAACCATCGAGGCGTGCCTCATCCTCCACCGGATGTATCTAACGGGTAGGGCGGACCGCATACTCATCCTGGTGCCGGAGGCGCTGGTCCACCAGTGGTTCGTGGAGTTGCTCCGGAGGTTCAACCTGCTCTTCGCAATCTTCGACGAGGCGCGTTGCCGCTCGTTGGAGCCGGAGACGACCCTGCTCTCACAAGAGGATTTCAACCCCTTTTCCGACTCCCAGCTCATTCTCTGCTCCACCTCCTTTCTGGCCGACAACGAGCGCCGGGGGGATCAGGCACGGCAAGCGGGATTCGACCTGCTGATCGTGGATGAAGCGCATCACCTGGAGTGGTCCGAGCAGGAGGTTTCCCCTGCCTACGAGGTAGTCGAGGCACTGGCCCGGGAAATCCCTTCCCTGCTTCTACTGACCGCCACGCCCCAGCAACTCGGGCCATCAGGCCACTTCGCACGGCTGCGTCTGCTCGATCCGGATCGCTACAGCTCACTCGATTCCTTTCTACAGGAGGCGGAGGAATTCGGACCGCTGGCGGAGGTGGTGGAAGCGCTGTCCTCGGGGAAAATCCCCCACGATATCGCGAAGTTCACCCTCAGTTCCCCCCGCGCCGGCAAGCATCTCCGCGCCTTGCAAAAGGGAGAGGAAGCCGCCCGTCCGCTTCTGATCGCCGAGCTGATCGATTCGTTCGGCACGGGTCGCGTGCTTTTCCGGAACACTCGCGAAAGACTCACGGGTTTCCCGAAACGGCTGCCCGTACTCCATCCTCTGGAAAAAGGCGTTTCGCCCTACGCCTGGCTCGCCGCGCTGATCCGCGAGCTGCCGGAGACGGAGAAAATCCTGCTCATCACGAACTCCCCGGAGGCGGCGATCACCATCCAGGAGAAACTACTCGAGGAACTGCATGTGGAAGCCGCGCTTTTCCACGAGGACCTCTCCATGATGCAACGGGATCGAAACGCCGCTTACTTCCAGGAACCCGAGGGAGCGCGGATACTGATCTGCTCGGAAATCGGCTCCGAGGGACGAAATTTCCAGTTCGCCAGACACTTGGTTCTCTTCGGCCTTCCACGTGACCCCGAGGTCCTGGAGCAACGCATCGGACGGCTGGACAGGATAGGCCAGACCGGCGATATCAACATCCACATCCCCTACGGCAAAGATAGTAGATCCGAGCTTCAGGCCCGCTGGCTGCACGAGGCGCTCGATGTGTTTTCCGAACCACTCAAGGGTGCGACGACTATCGCCACCGGGCTTCTTCCGGAATTGGACGACCTCGCGGACGCTTCGCCCTCGTCGAAGAAATTCAAGGATTTCCTGAAACGCTCCGCAAAATTCAAAACGGAAGTCACCCATCAGCTCGCCACCGGCCACGACCGCCTGTTGGAGCTCGGTGCGCCGCCCGCATCGCAGTCCACGGAACTTCAGGAAGCTATCGAAGCGGCGGACGACGACTCACGGTTCGAAAAATTCACTCTCCGTCTTTTCGATTACCTGGGCCTGGATGTTTCCGATCTATCCTCCCGCGCCTTCGTTTTCAAACGCGGGCAGCGCCAGTCCGAAGCTTTCGCGGATGTTCCCGAGGAAGGACTTTCCGCCACCTTCGACCGGCTTACCGCGCTGTCCCGCGAGGACCTGCAATTCCTGACCTTCGACCACCCGCTTTTCCGCGATGCGCTGGAGCAACTGCTGGACGGAAATTCCGGCAATGCCGCCTTCGCCAACCTGCCGACAGGAAAAGGGAAGTCCGTCCTGCTGGAATGCGCGTTCGTCGTGGAGGTGATCGCTCCGCAACGGCTCCAGCTCGATCGCTTCCTCCCCCCCACCCTGCTTCGTGTGATCGTGGACCATGCTGGAACAGCTCAGACGAAAGCCCCACCGGCCTCTCTTCTGCAACCTGGCGATCCGCGCCGGCTCGTTTCCCAGGAAGCGTTCCGCAGGGAGCTTTTCCCGAAAATGATGGAAGCCGCCAGAGGAGTGGCGGAACGCGCCTCCGCGAAACCGGTCGCCGCCGCGAAGGAGCTTGCCAGGGAATCCATCTCCTCGGAAATCGCCCGCCTCGAGGATCTCGCCACACGCAATCCGCAGGTTTCGAGGAAAGAAATCACCGCGCTCAAAGCCACTCTCACGGAAACGACTGAAAACCTCGGTCAAGCGAGAGTCCGGCTCGATGCGCTGAGGCTGGTTTTCTGTTCCTGATCCGCTTACCTCGTTGGCGGTGGCGGTGGGGATGGTGAGAACAGTAGGCGTGCCGTGCGAAGGTTTTCAAAAACCTCTCCACTAACTGACTTACGGAATTGAGAGGAAATTCGCGATGAGCGCGAGGCCGGCATCCTGGGACTTCTCGGGATGGAACTGACAGGCAAGCACGTTTCCTTTCTCGACGGCGGCGGTGAATTTCTCTCCAGCGTAGTCGGTGGTGGTGGTCTTCCATCCCGCGTCTTCCGGGACGGGGTAGTAGGAATGCACGAAGTAGAAATACGGCTCCGCTCCGAGGTCTTTCCAATAGCCGGTGCCTGTCATCTCCGGGATCGTGCCGTTCCAGCCCATCTGGGGGATCTTTTTCCCGTCCTCTTCTTGAAAGCGGACGCAACGGCCTTTGACGATACCCAGTCCTTCGGTATCCGGGGCTTCGTCGCTGCCCTCAAAGAGGATCTGAAAGCCGACACATATACCAAAGTATGGTTTCCCGGCGGAAATCCACTCTTTCAGAGGCGCAACGAGTTCACGCTTGGCGAGCTGTCGCATGACATCGCCGAACTCGCCCTGCCCGGGCAGGATGAGGTGGGTGATGCCTTCGAGATCAGTCGGACCAGCAATGATTTCCGGCTCCACTCCGAGGGAATGAAGGGCGTTTTCCACGCTGCGGAGGTTGCCTCCGCCATAGTTCAGAAGACCGACTTTCACAGCGCTTGCTTGGTGGACGGGATGCCTTTCACGCGAGCGTCTTTCTCGCAAGCTTCCCGCAAGGCGCGGGCAAGACCTTTGAAAATAGCCTCTGCGATGTGGTGGCCGTCGCGACCGTAGAGAAGCTCCACGTGGATGTTAGCGCGCAAGTTGCTCGCGAGCGCTCGGCAGAATTCCTCCACCAGAGTGAAGGGCATGTTCGGCGCGGAAGGGGTATTGGCGGGCGCGCGGAACTCGAGATGCGGGCGATTGCTGAGATCCACGACGACACGGGCGAGCGTCTCATCCATCGGCAGATGACAGCAGCCATAGCGGCGGATGCCTTCTTTCGTCCCGAGCGCCTCCCTCATGCACTCGCCGATGACGATGCCTGTATCCTCAATCGTGTGATGGTAGTCCACCTCGATATCTCCATCCACTTTCACATCCAGATCGAACAACCCGTGCTTCGAGAACAGGGTCAGCATGTGGTCGAAGAACGGTATGCCCGTATCGATGCGGGAATCCCCGCTGCCATCCAGAGATATGCTAAGCTCGATATCCGTCTCCGCCGTCTTCCGGCTCTGTTTCGCATTGCGTGCGCTCATATCTTGAAATCGTTCTCCGCCACCCGGAATTTCTCAGAGGCCGGCGCGTTCCTCCAGCATGCCGATGTATTCGTCGGGCAAACCTTTCTGTTTCGCATCCGCGAGGACCTTTTTCTTTTCCGTTTCATCCCCACCACCGAGCTGGCCGTAGGCGACTCGGTAAACTTCGGCGAGAGGTTCGTCACCGGCTTTTCTAGGGCCTTTTCCACCTTCCAACCGTTTCATGGTGGCCTCCGTCTGCTTCATCGCGGAATCGAGAGAATCCTTGTGGTAGGCATCCGGGGTGACCCATGCCTGCTTTTCAGCTTTTTCCTGCGCGAATCTCGCATCAAGCCTCGCCTGCTCGTCGGCGATGGCGCGTTCCGTCTTCTGACGATCTTCCGGCGCCATGCTCTCAAGTCCGGAAGTTCGTTTCCCGGTCCGGCGCTCCAAACTATCGATCGTGCTACCGAGAGTGTTCCCATAAACTTTCAGCACCTGCAAGATGACGGGGATAAGTTCCTCCCGACCCTCTGCGGCACCGAAGCGCTCCTCGTAGGCGGTGAACCCGCGCAGGGCGCTGATGAAATCCCTGCGGGAGACAGCCTCGCGGATCCCGCTTTCAGCTATCCTCGTATCGATCTCGTAGGCGTTTCCCTTGTAGTCCTCGGCAGAGATCATTTCCTCTCCGTATTTGACACCGCCCTTCCTGACCACCGCGCGCTCCTCGTTGAGAACATCCAGCATCTGCTTGGCTTTCGCGATTTTTCCGCTCTTCGGATGCGCTTCGATGAACTTTTCGATTGCCGTGATACGGAGATCGTAATCTTCCGCGGTGAGCAGCTCGGGAGCAGGAACGAGTCCCTTGATCTTGTCGAAGGCCTTGATATCCGCGGATATCTTCTCGATCGATTTTATCTCGGACTTGGGAAACGTTTTCTCATCCCGGATGGTCTCCGTGACATCGATCTCGATGACCATCTCCTCATCGGTTTCGCGAAGTACGCGGCCGTTGATGACTTCTCCGTTAGAAAGTGTGATGACATCGGCCCCGGCGGGGAACAGGCCGCAGAGTGTGGATACGATCAGGATGTGGATTTTTTTGATCTTCATTGATTTTAAAGGAGGTGATTCCGATGAAGAAACAAACCACTATAATCAGGGGTTAGGCAAGAAGGGATCGTCAATTTCCTTCGGATCGCCGAACTTCCTGAGCGCACCACCCGGTCCCAGGACCATGACACCATCCTTTCCGGCGAGTTTTCCAGCCTCCGTGCCCGCACCGGCACGGAGTCTCGCGACGTCGTCCGCCGGTGCCCTGGCGACAGCGGCTCTGGATGCCTCCGGAATTTTTTCACCATACACGAGCGCGGTCCCGAACGACCGCACGAGAGCGGATGCGATCAGATCCGTGTGCAGGACGGGAAGATCTATCGCCCGCACGGGAAACTCCGAAACTCTCTCGGAAAACGTGCCGACCAAGGGTCGGCCGACAGCCGCGAGTCTCGCCTCAGCCATCGAAAGGAGGCCCAGAGAGGATTCATCGAAGAGCATCGCGATATCGCTGACCGGGAGATTCATGAGATTCGCCGAGGAAGGGCACTCGCGCAGATCCCCGCCGGAGACGAAACGTTCGGAAGCGGTCGTCGCCAGATCATCCGCCCACATCAGCCAGGTATCATCAAGCGTGGTCGCCGCGAGATCGAGGGCGGACTGGAGAGCTACCCCGTAAAGAAAAGCCCGCCCGGCGGTGATTGACTCGGGTGCCTCGCCCCGATAGCTCTTCAGGGAGGGTCCTTCGGAAAATGCCGCGCGGGCCTTCTCCAGAGTCTGCCTGGCACTCTCGAGAAACACCTGCGCGCCAGTGGCGCGGTAAGCGGCGGCGTAAGCGGAGGCCATGCGGAAAGTGGAGACCGCGTGAGGCGCGGACATGCCTGCTGCGGAGACCATTCGCTCATCGCGCACCTTCCGGAGCTTCCTGACCGCGCTATCGAGGAGAGCACTTGTTTCCCCGGCATCCTTGCCGGATTCCTTCGCGATCGCTTTCGCGCTTTTCATGAAGCCGATGCTGCTCATCCGGAAATACTCGCGTGAGGGATCTACCTCCGAAGGAAGGTTCCCACGCTCCTTCATACCCGATGCCCGCATCCATATCGAAAGCTCCTCTTTCGTGAGAATCTCGCGCACTTTCTCGATACGCCAGAGCCAGAGTTCGGGATCGGGATCGGCTCCGGCGACAAGCCCGAATAATCCATCCGGATTCCGATACTGTTCCTCACAGAAACGAAGGACACCCAGGGCACGTTGCAGAGCGCGTTCGTCACCCGTGGCCGCGTAGGCGTCGAGCAAGCTCATCACGATCCGGCCCTGAGTCGCGCAATCCCTGTAAAATCCGGGCAAAGCCCATGAGTTTCCCCTGCGTGAACTGAAGGCACCGCCATCAAGGGGATCGAACATCGGACTCGGGAGCAGATCATCCAGAAGATACTTCAAAACCGACCCGGACCGCTCCCTCAGATCCTCAGGAACATTCTCCATCCGGGCGCCCATGGAAAGCAGTTCGAGCGCGCCGCTGGGGAAAAGTCCGCCAGACTCATCGAACGTGCGTGAGACGGGATCATACAGTGAGGTGAGCTGCCGGAGAGCACGCAGGGAGTCCTCTTCCGGCTCGGCACTTGCGGAAATATCTTCGGGGCGCTTCAACATCCGCGTCCGCCGGTTTTCCTGATCTGAGCGGCTGTTTTTCTCGACGTAGCCAGGATCGTCCCTCCACATGCGCCCGACCATGAGGTGGGATTGAGAAAAAGCTCGGGAGCGCCGGCTGCTCGGCCGGATGCCATGGGGATCCAGGCGACGGGATTTCCCTCCGCCGTGAACCAGACCATCAGGGGAAGTTGCAGGCCGGTGTTGATTTCCGCGCAGAGATCCGCGGTGAGTATGCCCATTTCCCGCATCGCATCGCCATCGATCAGGACGGGTACATAGTTTTCGTTGATCGTCTGGACGCTTGCTTCGTCGGCCACGAGATCATCGAGAACCGCTCGATAGGACGGCTGCTGCGGAAGCGCGATCAAACCGATTATCAGCCGACCGGAGGCCTTCGCCGCCGTCAGGGTTTCCCGGGTCCACGGCTGCCAATGGATCGCTGAATCTGCCTGCGCTGAGTAAACGGGCCCCGGAAGGCCATCCAAGCGGTTTTCCGCACGGAATTCTACCGCGGGGATTTTCGATCGGGGTGAAAGCCCGGCTTTCTCGCCGGATTCCCGGCAGGAAACAAGAAGTAGCGAGGGCGCGAGAACACCGGTGATTAGTCCGCGGATGAGAAGTCGTTCAGTCATTTTCGAGGGGCGGGGCAGCATTCTGCAATCCGGCGTCTTTGCCAAGTTCGAAGAAAAGACTTCCGCTACGCCACCCTGTGGATACGCTCCCGCCAGCTTCCTTTTTCCGCCGAGTGATCAGTATCGCCATCTCAAGCCAAAAGGGGGGTGTGGGAAAAACCACGCTCTCCATCAACCTCGCCCACGCCATGGCGCGTGCCGGCCTCAACACGCTACTTGTCGATGCGGACCCACAGGGATCCGTAGGCCTGTCGCTCACCAGACAATCCCGCCTGCTCTCAGGTTTCTACGATTTTCTCGCCGATCCAGGCATCCCCATGGACCGCCTGATCGTTCCTACGCGGCTGGAGACCTTTTCCCTCGTAGCCGCCGGCCAGGCCAGCGATTACGAAGCGGGCAACGGCTCCTCCGGCTCCCACCTCGCACGTGTCCGCGCCTTTTTCAGAAACGTGTCCGCCCGCCGCTACGATGTGTGCATCGTGGACACCGCGGCGGGCCTTTTCGGCGTCACCAACGATGTGATCGCTTCTTCGGACGCGCTGATCATCCCCCAGCAGGCGGAGCCACTGGGCATCCGGTCCGTTCCGAAACTGCTGGAAGGGCTCAACCGCCTGCGCATCGTCAATCCGCGCCTGAACGTGCTCGGAGTATGCCTTACCATGCTTCAGAACTCCCTCGCCGAGAGCACGGAAGCCGCCTCCGCTCTGCGTGACCTGTTGCCCGAGGAAATGGTCTTCAAAACCAACATCCCGAGAGACGAGATCTTCGTCCGCGCTAGCGCCAAAGGCCTTCCTGTCGGCGTGATGGAGGACGGTGCGGGAGCCGCGACCGTGTTCGATTCCCTGAGAGCGGAGATTCACGCGAAACTCCGGAAATCCTCTCCGCCCGCCACTCTTCAAACAAACTGATGGATCCCCTCAATCCATGGATCGACCCCTCGGAAGTCCGGCACCTTGCCGAGCAACTTCTGCGACCCGTCGCACCCGCGCGCATCGCGGCTGCCGATCCGGGTTTCGATTCTTCGTTCATCGGCTTCACCGCACCGGAGGAGGACAGACCGGAGCCTCACGCCCCCTCGCCCGAAGCTCAGGAATCGCTCCCCGCGCCACTCCCCTCCCCCACGCCCACGCAAGCCGCCGGGGACAACACCCCTACCCCACCTCCCGCAGCCCCCTCGAAATCCCGTTTCCTCGAACGCATCCAGATCTTCCGCGACTGGCTTGCGAAGAATTTTTCCGCCACGGACATCTTCATCCTCGACCGTGAAGGCAAGGTCATCTTCGACGAAAGCGGTCACGGCCGCCTGCATTTCATGGCGCGCAACCTAGCCTTCGCTTCGAAAGGCTCCGGGAATATCCATGTGAAAATCGGTCCCTCGGCCATCTTGGAAGTGATTCCCTGCGAGACACCTTACGGCAGGATCGTGCTGGGCACGCTCGTCCCGGAATCACTGCCGCCGCATCACGTGCAAACCATCCACGAGGTCCTCATCCAGACCGCCTCGCCAGCCTGAGGAAAATCCGCCACTGGGAATACGAGCATGGAAATCCTAGCCGACGCGACCCACGACCGTCTTGACGCGTGGCTGGCATCAGAAATCGAAGAACTTTCCCGCTCCCGCATCCAGGAGCTGATCCGCGAGCAACACATCCTGCTCAACGGAAAACCTGCGAAACCACGCGGCTCCGTGAAACCCGGCGACCTTGCCACTGTCATCGTCCCCGAGGCCGTCCCGGACATCGCGGCACCACAGGAGATCCCGCTGGATATCATTTTCGAAGACGAACACCTGCTCGTGATTCACAAAGCCCACGGGATGGTCGTCCATCCGGCGCCTGGGAACAACGACGGCACCCTGGTCAACGCTTTGCTATACCACTGCGAGGGAAAGCTCTCCGGCATCGGTGGAGTGGAGCGCCCCGGGATCGTCCACCGGCTCGACAAGGATACGTCAGGCTGCCTCGTCGTCGCGAAAACCGATCCCGCCCACCAGGGACTTGTCGCACAGTTCGCGGAGCGCACCACCATGGAGAAGCTCTATCTCGCGGTCAGCGACGGGATTCCCACTCCAGGAAAGGATACCGTTTTCACACATATCGGCCGGCATCCGGTGAATCGTCAGAAAATGGCGGTGGTGAATCCTCCCGGAGGAAAAGCGGCAATCACCGATTACAAGATACTCGCCACCGATCCCGCCACAAGGACCGCTCTTATACTCTGCCACCTCCATACCGGGCGCACTCACCAGATCCGCGTCCACCTGCATCACAAGGGCACCCCCATCCTCGGCGATCCGATTTACGGGAAAAAGCACGAGGTGCCCGCCCCTCGCCTGATGTTGCATGCTTGGAAGCTCGCCTTCGACCACCCGGTCACACGCGAGAAACTACGTTTCACCGCGCCCCCCCCGCCGGAATTCCAACCGTGGCTGGATCTCGCGAAAAATTTCTGAAAAAAATCTAAACCTCTTCCCGATTTCACACATCAGCTAGGACAGAACACAAGCGTTCCCGTCTTCCAACCTGATGAAATCCCCCAAAATCCTCCTCTGTCTCCTGCTCACCGGCCCACTCGCCCACGGCGCCGCCGGTATGTTCGACCAGTTCGTGTTCACCACGACGAACAACGGCCCCCTCACCTTCTACGATATCGGGACGGCCACCGATAGTGCCGATTTCGCAGGCGCGGACCTTGGCTCCTTCAACCCGAACACCCAGATCTTCGAGATCGGCGGCCAGCAGAAAACCTTCAAGAACAATGGCACGGATGTCACTGCCAGCGCGTTGCAATACCGTGTCTGGCTGACTTCCGGCGGAGCCACCGGGAGCTTCATCACCGTCAACATGCCCTTCCAGGCCAATCTGGGAGGGGATGACCAGCGATGGGGCGGAGACGTATCCGACACTACGTCCACCGACATCCTCTCCGGCCTTAGCAACGGAGCCTACACTCTGGAAGTCTTCTCACAGGTCACCACCAACGGCAACAACGAGGCCACCACCGTTTTCAACAACGTCGGTGGCTCGAACTACCAAGCCAGTTTCCAAGTCGTCCCCGAGCCATCCGCGGCCCTGCTCGGAGCGATCGGCACCATCTTTCTTCTCCGCAGACGAAAATAGTTCTCCCCCTGTGAGTAGCTAGGATTTACTCCAAGTTGCACACCCCCGACGGTCCGGCAGGCTTTCGAGCCTGCCGGGCTTTTTTCATACCGTCAGGCGGTATGGAGCACGGCTCTCCGTATCCTTCCGGGAGGTCTGCGCAGAAACCTTCTCGCCAGTTCCTCGAATTGCTCGGAAAGGTCCGTCAGGTGGATTTCAAGATCGCCCTCCGCCACACTTCCGTTGATCAGATCCAGATCACCGAGCATCACCTTCAGTTGCTCCGCACAGGTGGTCGCGGAGTCGACAAGCCTCACGCTGTCCGGCAGAATCTCACGCAGGATGGGAACCAGCAGCGGATAGTGCGTACAGGCCAGCATCAGGGTATCGATCCCCTTGTCCACCAGCGGACCGAGATACTTTCTCAAGACTTCCTTCGTCACTTCTTCGGAAATCCAGTCCTCCTCGATCAGTGGCACCAGCAGCGGAGTCGCCACCGCGTGAATCATCAAACCTGTCCGGCGGGTGGCCAGCGCGTGCTGATACACGTGCGAACCTACGGTACCACGCGTCGCGATGATACCGATTCTCTCCGCCTCCGGGTCCTCGAGCGCCGCCTCCACCCCCGGCACGATCACCCCCATCATCGGCACCCGGTATTTTTCCTGCAGTGCCGGAAGCGCGTGAGCCGTCGCCGTATTGCAAGCCACCACGATCGCCTTCACACCCTTGGAAAGCAGGAATCCCACATCCTCATCCGCGAACTGGCGGATCGTCTCGGGGCTTTTCGATCCATACGGAAGCCGTGCCGTATCCCCCAGATAAATCACGTTCTCCCCGGGCAGCAGATCCTGCACCGCCCGCACCACGGTGAGTCCACCCACCCCCGAATCAAAAAATCCCAATGCCGCATTCTTCACGTCTCAAGTCTCGATTTTCGAATTTCAACTTTCAACCATCAAAACACCCGATCTGAAAACAGGTGGACTGACTCTGCCATGCCGTCCGGGGTGAACACTTCCGGAAATTTGTTTTACTTTGACGAAATACTGGGAGTTTAGTAGTAGTTCCGCCCTCAGATGAAATGTCCACGATGCGTGCAGCGAATCCATCGGGCGGCCACGGCCTGCCCGCACTGCGGATTCGGCATCGTTGACGCGGACCGGCTCTTCGGAGACGGCGAGGTGAAGCTACGCAGCCTTACCGACGCGGCGGGCGTTTTCCGGAGAAAGGAACGCGAGAAAATCGAGGATGCTCTCGACCGCATCAGCTGCTCTTTCCCCCAGATTTTTGTAGCGGTCTACACAGGAAGCCTTGGTGAGAACGGAAATCTGCGACAGTTCGGATTCTGGCTACTCAACCGCGGACTGTTCGAAGACGTTCCCGTGGAGAAACCGAATGAAGCCGGCATCCTCATCGTGATCGATCCCGATACGAAGTCCGCAGGCATGACTTTCGGGTATCTGCTAGACCCTTTTCTAGAAGAGAAAGACAGCTTCGAGTGCCTCTCCCGTGCGCACGCCTACTGGCTGGAAGGGCGCTACTCGGAAGGGCTGCTCAAAACCCTTTCCCATCTGGGAAAACTCCTTAAAAAACGCTGCCGCCAGGCGCGGAGGGATCCGGAGAAATACGAGCGCAAGGTCGGCCCGCCGATGGCTGTCGAGGATCTGGTGAAACGCATCCGGGACGGGAAACGTCCGGTCGCGAAAACTGCGGAATCTGTCGATGCCGGGAAAAACGAGGGGGTAGCCTCGTGAAATTCACGTCTCTCGCAAGCTTCATCCTGATCGCGCACGCAGCGGCGATCACCGAGCCGCCGCTTCCCGCGTGGAACGAGGACGAGCGGGCGCAACTCACCGAGGATGGCTGGGTGGCCGGCGGATCCCTGCTCTCCTTCGATCTGCCTGACGACATTGCGGAAACGGACACGGACACCCTCACCATTGAAAAACCTGCGGCGGACGAACTCGGGACCGACGAGGAAGAAGGCAACTTCGTCAGCGAGGAGCACTTGGCGGAGTATTTCGCGGATCGCCCGGCAGGATTCATCGTCGATCCCCAAGGCCTGCTTGGCAGAAAACAGACACAGGATCTCCAGTCGTTTCTCCGCTACCATTCGGGCGATTCCTCCATCGACATGTTCGTCTATGTCTTCGGCGGCGATCAGGAAATCCCCGGCGACGTGCGGGAGGAAGAAGTGGTCGAACGACTCTACTCCGTAGGGAAACCCGCGATGGTGCTTTACTACTATCTGGGCGCGCCGCAGCGCGCCGATCTCTACCTGAGCCCGGTCCTGACCGATGCCGTATCCGCCGCCGAACAGCGTCGCGCGCTCGAGAAGCTCAGTGATGCAGGCATTCGCCAATACCGACGCCTTCGAGCAGATGCAGGCATTCCTGGTGCAGATGTCGATCCGCATCTACTGGATGGAGCGCATGGCCGAAGGCACCGCGGACGAGACGGCGGAAGCCATTCCCGAAGGGTCCTCGGCACGTTCGTTCCATGGGAAAAAGGCCGGGGTCTCCGTTCCCCCGAAGCTCCCCGATTGGGCGGGCATGGTAGCCGGAGGCCTTGTTTCCACCGTCGGTGCGGCGCTGCTAGTTTTTGTCGCGATGAAATGGTGGAAGGAACGCGCGAAGTTCGTTTTCCCGGAATTCGAAGTGGAACCAAGACTCGGCGGCAACCACGCGGCGGGAATCGGTGCGGTGATCTCTTTCGCCAGCGCCGCGCTCCCACCTGCCCGACAACGCGATCAGGTCCCCGATTACATGCGCCGGGCTTAATCCTCCTTTTTCCCGAAAGAGGAATTGAAGAACCCGTCACAGCGGCCTAATTTCCGGCACATGAAAGCCCACCTGCTTATCGCCCTGCTCACCTCGCCCGCGCTTTTCGCCGAGGCGGCACCCGCCATCAACATGGAGGCCCGCCGCCAATCCGTGGTCGATCTCACCGATCACGTGGAAATGCGTGAAGCCCGCCTCTCGGAACTCGTTGCCGATATCCGCGCGCTCGACACCCGCACCGAGAAGCGGATCGACGAAATCGTGAACAAGCTTTCGACCCTGGAAGATTCGCCCGAATCCACGACAAACGTGAACCAGCTCAAGGCGGAGGTCATCAGCGGATTGAAAAAATCCATCGGTGTCTACAGGGAAAAGCGGCGCACGATTTTCGAAAAACTCCGCACCGGCAAGGATGCGGAATCCCCTGCCCTGACCGCGCTCAAGGGTGACCTTGATAAATTCGACAAGCGCACTGAGAAACGCGTCGCCCAAATCCTCAAGCTCGCGAACTCCATGCCGCAATCCGAGGAGGTGGCAAAATACGTTTCCGAGGGACCGCAATATCTGGACGGCTGGTATTTCGAAAACACGAAGATTTCAGAGGAATGGAAACAGAACCGCCGTCAGGGAACCGCCACAAAGGTCGAACAGGACGAAATTCTCGCCGCTCTCGTCAAATCCGTGGATTCACTCGAATCCCGAATCGCCGATATCAATGATACTCTGGAGAACCGCAAGGTTTCCAACGCCGAGCGCGCCATCCAGGAGCAGGAACTGGATCGGCTCACCAACTTGCTGGCATCGCGGAAAGAGGAAATTTCGAGTCTCGGAAAAGGTCCATCGGAAGTCCCGGCGGACGGGAACATTTTCGACGGCTATGATGACGAAGACTCCGGACCCGAGGATGAAAACGAAGTGGGCAAGCACAAGGCATGGGACATGAAAGCGATGTTCGAGGACGAACGTGAGAGTATTTCCCGGGACTTCTGGTCCCTCATGCAGAAATATACGGAGCTCGTCCAAGAGCGCGACAAGCTGCTCGAAATGAAGCAGAATCTCGCGGCTCGTAAGAAATGGCTGTCCGAGAACGACAAGTAAGTCGTCCCCCGGGCGCACGGCCCCAATCTCATGGCCAAGCCCGGAATGTCAGTCGAAGCCGAGGGGCGCGCGGAGGGAATACGTCTCGGCGGCAAACTCGGCGAATTGTCCCTCACCCGCCAGGTTCTCACCTTGGCATTGTGGCCCTTGCTCGAGCAGGTCCTCGCGTTTTTCGTGGGGATGACCGATATCCTCATCGCCGGCCGCATGGCGGAGGGTGAGGCGCGGATCGCCATCCTTGATGCGATGGGGTTGGGTGGATACGTCGGCTGGTTCATCTATATTTTCCAAGGTGCCGTCGCCACCGGGGTCATGGCCCTCGTCTCCCGCGCGACCGGAGCGCGGGACACCTCGCTGGCGAGCCGTGGACTCGGTCAAGGTCTCTGGCTCGGCGCGATCGCCGGGATCGCAGCTCTGATCCTTCTCCAGATCGGCGCGGGTTCGTTGATAGGCTGGATGGGGCTCTCCCCCGCCGCCGCCGTCCATGCGGAAAGCTATATCCGCATGCTCGCGTGGTCTGGTCCGGTCGCCGGAGCGATGTTCGCGGTAAACGCCGCCCTGCGAGGCTCGGGGGATACCCGCACCCCGTTTTTCGCGATGGTTGTCGTCAATCTGGTGAACATGGCGATGAGCGTTTTCTTCGTTTTCGGACCGGAACCTTGGGGCGGGCGCGGCGTGGAAGGTATCGCGTTGGGCACGGTGATCGGATGGATCGCCGGACTTATCACGGTATGCGTGATACTCACCGTGAAGAAAAGCGAAGGCTTGCGCTGGACGGTCGAGGGCCTAAGCCCGCATGGCGACACGATGATGCGTATCTGGCGCATCGGCGTGCCGCAGGCCATCGAGATCGCCGGTATGTGGACCATCCATTCCTACGGCCTACGGGTCATCTCCGGACTGAAAGAAGAGGGCGCGCTCGGTGCGCATTTCATCGCCATCCGGCTGGAGTCCATGAGCTTCCTACCGGGCTTCGCCATCGCGGCCGCCGCCTCCGCTCTCACCGGGCAGTATCTCGGAGCCGGATCGAAAGAGATGGCGGTACGGGCCGTGCGTTTCTCTTGGAAACTCGCCGTGGGCCTGATGATTTTCATGGGACTCTGCTTCGTATTCGGGCGGGAATGGCTGATCGGCGCAATGGCTCCCGGAAGCGAGGTGCATCTGGAGCTCGCCGGCCCGCTGCTCGTCGTATGCGCGATGACTCAACCGTTTTTCGCGACCTGTATCATCCTGAAGACATCCATGCGTGGTGCGGGCGCGACGAAGCTGGTAATGCGCTGGGCTTTCAGCAGCATGCTCTTCTACCGCATCGGCGTGCTCTGGGTTCTCTCGCAGTTCGATTGGATTTCACTCACCGGAGTGTGGATCGTGCTGGGACTCGATCTGGTGACACAGGCCATCGTCTTCTCACGTCTGCACTTCCAGGGAAAATGGCTGGACGCTAAGGTGTGAACAGATCCACTTCCACCGGGCCGGGCGGTTTTCCCGGTCAGCGGATTGGCCGCGTCGTTTGCCACGGGAAAATCTTCGGGAGGCTGGAACGTCCGCACGGTTTCATCCAGGAAAAGGTCCGATTCATATGAGGTGAGAACAGCCGGCATCCTGTCGTGCACACCTGCCATCGCGCCGCGAGGTTCCTTGGGGACCATGCTAAAGCACCGCCCGGATTCCGCGTTTGTTTCCCGGATTCCAGCGATCCGGAGCCAATCCTACCCACCTCCATGAGTCGACGGGTGCGGTTGTCATCATCTCATGCTTTCCCGCCAATCCGCGAGCGCCAGTCCCAGGCAGGCGGCGGAATCCGTGGCCGTGACCGGGCTCCCGTTATCCCTTTCGGAAATTTCCGCCGCCCTGCCGCACATCCATGCCCCGAGCGATGCGGCATCCATCGCCTCCGTCCCGCCCGCGAGCAAGGCTCCGATCGCTCCGGACAGCAGATCCCCTTGGCCGCCGTTCGACATCGCGGGAGTACCTGTGGAGTTGACCCGGACGGCTTCACCGCGTTTCGCGATGAGGGTGCGCGCGCCTTTCAACAGCAATACCCCGTCATGTTCATCCACATATTTCCCCACCGATTTTTCACGGGAAATTCCGTCGGACTTCGGAGCGAGACGCGAAAATTCTCCCGGATGCGGGGTCAGGATCTGGTTGGATCGTGGTGCGATCCCTTCACGCGATATGAAATTCAGCCCGTCCGCATCGATCACGGTCGGCACGTCGCTTCCGGTGATCAGTTTCCGCAGACCTTCGGAAAAACGGACATCCATTTCCCCGAGACCCGGCCCGATCACCAACGCATCGCATCTCTCGTCGAGGATCTCCGCAGGGTCGTCGCAGGGCTTCAGCATCGCCTCAGAAGGGAGCCGGGCGCGGATCGCTTCGCAGGCATCCGCCCTGGCGTATAGCGTCACCAATCCACCCCCGGACCGGATCGCACCGAGGGTGGAAATCAAAGCGGCACCGGAGAATGCGGTGGAACCGGCCACGATGGCCACCCGCCCCGCTTTGCCTTTATGGAAGTCGAAGGGACGCGGAGTTTTCCCGTAATCCGAGGTCTGCGGGCAAATGAGAGCCATCCCCTCACCCGCTCCGGAAAGCCCCTCGACCCCTACGAGCGAAAGCCCGCCGATCGCATCCGCAGCCCGCGCGGTCAGGAGTCCCGTTTTCGCGGCAGCGATCATGTAGGTCCGGTCCGCCACGACCGCGCCCTGATGGATTTCTCCCGAATCGGGATCGACCCCCGAGGGCACATCTACTGCGATCACCGTAGTTCCACACTTCTGCCGCAGCTCCGCCATCTCCATGGCCAGCTTGTCCAACGGATCCCTCAGCGGACCTTTCGCCCCGATTCCGAGCAGACCGTCGATCAGCAACGGCGTTCCGATGAAATTCTCTCCCGGCGGTTTCTCCAACACACCCTCCAGGCAAAGCGCTCCCCACTGCGCCCGGGTGAGCTCCGCCCATTGATCCATCGGAAAAGCGGCGCGCACCCCGATTTCCCACCCGAACTCATCTTTCAGCACACGCAGTGCGATCAGTGCGTCTCCTGCGTTGTGCCCTTTCCCGATGTAAGCCACCGCCGCTTGTTTTTCCGGAAATTGCCGACCTATCGCCAGCCCGAGCGATCGACCCGCCCGCTCCATCAGATCCGACTCGGTGATCCCGGCATCCATCGCCGCCTTCTCGATGGCCCTCATTTTTTCCACAGTCACGGCACGCATGATCGCAGCTTACGACCCGTTTGCCCGGCTTTCAAAAAAATTCACCGCCAGGCTTCGAGCGTCTCATCCAGAATTTCGGAAATTCGCCTTGTTTCGGAACCGGAGATCCAGTCCACGGAAGGTTCGTCCCTGGCGAGCACGCGCTTCATCCGCGCGATGACTTTCGATTTCACTGCTTCGGGAAGCCCGGCGAACGCGTCCGAATAGACCATGTAGGAGCAGCGGTTCTTGAAGATCCTTCCGTAAAGCCGGAACTCCGCGAGCGAATCGCCCTCGGCTGTTTTCGGATATCGCGCGAGAAACGCTTTTTGAAATGCCGCGTTGCCCTCCACTCCGTCTCCGAGATCCGCCTCGTTCTTGAAAAACAGACAGTCGGTGATTTTTTTCGCCCAACTCTCCGCGACCCGGCCCGCGGAACCTGATTCCGGATCGCCGTCCGGGTTCACCGCCTTCATGAAATGATAGGCGCGGCGGTAATTCAGTGTGGCCGCGTTCATCAGGGTGTGCGCCTTGCACTGATGTTCCAAAATCATCAGCGCCACGATGTCACTCGTCGCTACCGGGTATTTCCCCGAATCGATCATCCCGCTTATGTTGTCCAAGCTCTGCATCTCCGGATCATTGTCACCTTCCTCGGAAAACACCCGGTTGCCGAGATGCGGCAGGCTACTACTTCCGGTGACATACCATCCGCCCCAGCGCTCCGCGAGCGGCGTAGTATGATCCACATCCATCGTCCCCATATGAAGAAGAGGATGCCCGTCCGCATCCGGATATACGGAGCGGATCAACATTCCAGGCACTCCCTCTGTTCTCCCCGTTCCATGACAGGAAAGGCAATTCTTCGTGTCCCGCTCGATCTCAAGACCCTTCTTCTTATGGTCGCCGATCAGGTAATAGACCGGACCAAGCACCGGATCCTGGACGATCGCCTCGATGTCCCCGCCCGGCACGTAACCGACATACGCGTTTTCCGAGAAATACAGACTTCGCGGGTTTTTCGGGTAGATCAGGCCGTTCTGCAGGCTGGTTTTGGAAAATACCAGAACCTGGGACTCGACCGGCACATGCAGCGTCTCCAGCACGAACGCGAGGCGCTGCAACCCGTCTTTCTTCTCCATCGTTTCTTGGCCGCCCGCTAACTTTCCGGCCAACAAAGCCAGGCCATCGGTCGCCACCGTATCGGAATAGGAAATCGGTGGCATGTCCCAGAAATCCCCCTGGCCCAGCCCGGCAGCTGTCAGCCCTAACCACAGAAATATGACATTCAATCTCACTCCCAGAGGATACGCGCCGGCCACAGCGGACTTCACCCCTTTTATCTGAACTCTTCCGCATTTCCTGTTCTGAAATCGTGCATTTCGCAACCCATTGCCGTGATTCTCAGCGAATTGCAACCGGTTCCGCCTTCCTGAAATTTCACGGAATCCCGGACTTCCGGGCTTTTACCCGATGGCACCCGACCTGCGACTGGATTGTTAGTTCGGCTCGCGGCAATTCCGCCCGATCCGATGCGAAAACAATTCAAATCTAAAAGAAAGAACCAATATCATGTTAGGCTGGACACTCATTTTCCTCATTCTCGCAATCATCGCCGGTGTTCTCGGCTTCGGCGGCATCGCGGCTGGCGCGGCAGGCATCGCGAAGATCCTGTTCTTTGTCTTCCTCGTTCTCCTGATCGTCTCGGCGATCGCCAAAGCGGTGCGCGGTAAGACCCCGTGAGGCTTTTTACCAACGACGTAACGAACGCTCAATTCCCGAACATTATGACGAACACAATCTTACAAGACAAACGATCCAAGGATCTGCTTACCCGTGTCAGCAAAGACATCTCTCGCCTCAAGGATGACGTGTCCACGCTTTTTTCCCATACGGGAAAGCATACGATTCCCGATAGCGCTAGCCGACTCGCCGACTACAGCCGCAACCGCCTGAGCGCGGGCGGCGACTTGGCAAACAGTCAGCTCCGCTACCTCCGCGAACATCCCGGACAATCCTCCGCCGGCATCGTGGGTGGGTTGATCCTACTCGGGGCGGTAGGCGTAGGGATTTACTATCTGTGCAAATCCGATTGCGGGATCTGCCACAGTCAACCGGACGACCATCGTAACCTCGATGGCGACAAATCATCCGGAACCGAACTTCCACCATATATCACGTGAGAACAGTAATTGCCGTTCTGACGGCCGCCATCGCCCTCGTCGCCAGCAGTTGCCGGGAAGCGGAGACTGCGGGTGACGTCGGGTTTGCTAAATCTACCTTCGAGTCGCTTGTCCGCGGCGATTCGGATGTCGCTACAAAGATTGATTGGGAAACTTTCACCTCGCTCGGTGTCCCGATCGGAGAACAATATGTCGCCATGAAATCCGATGAGGATCGCTCGCGGTTCAAAACCGGATTCATCACCCAGTTCTCCTCGTCGTTTCGCGAAAGCGGCGCGAGCTTCGCGGACTTCACCAACTGGCGTGTCACTTCTCATGACGACATCCATACGGTTGTGACTGCCGATTCCGCGAAAGGACTATTGAACCTGACCGTCTCGGAGCGGGATTCGACCGAACGTCTCTCAGCCATGGAAATAGTGAAGTAAGCACCTTCTGCACTTCTCTATCCGTACAACGGGCCTTCCGCAGCAATTCGGGAGGCCCGTTTCTTTTCATCAGTCCCGAGATTGAAGTTTGAGTTTTGAAATTTGAAATTTAAGGTCGGCGGGTGGTCGAGAAGAGTGATTTGAGAGCGGTCCTGCAATACATCCCCCAATTCCGGGGAAAAATTTTCTGTGTCCTCATCGAGGCAGGCCTGCTGCCCGAGCCAGCCGTCGCCGAAACCCTGCTTGACTTGGCCGTGCTCGAAGATCTCGGGGTGAAACTCGTGCTCGGCGTGCTTGGCGGTGACCTCAAGGATCTCTACGACTGGACCTTGGAATGTGAGATCATGGCCGCCCGGGTCACCCGCCCGATATCGGATGAACTCGCCGCAAAGGAGGTTTCTGAAATTCTGCAACGCGGGCAGTCGGCCATCATCGATGCCTCCGGAATCGGTCCGCTCGATCCGGAAGTGGTGGATTTCGCGAAACTCGTCGGAGTCTCGAAGGTTATCGCCTTGCTCCAGCAATCAATTCTGGTGAACGGGCAACCCGCTCACGCCATCCGTGCCGCCGAGGTGTCCTCGGTTCTGGCCAACGAACAGGTCGAGGGCCGTGAACTCCTGCTCGCCGCTGCCGAGGCCTGCCGTCGCGGAGTGCCCCGGGTCCACGTTCTCAACGGCCGCCAGCAAGGCGTGCTGGTGGACGAGCTTTTCTCCAACGAAGGAGTCGGCACCATGGTTCACGCGGATAGCTATCGCGTCATTCGCGAACTCCGCGAGGACGACATTCCGGAGCTACTCGGCATGATTGGCCGTGTGGTCAGACGCACGAAACTGGTCCCTCGGAACTACGAGGACATCCACGGGAGGATCACAGACTACCGCGTCATGACCATTGATGACAACGTCGTCGGCTGTGTGGCTCTCCATGAATATGGGGACGGCAAATGCGCGGAAGTCGCGTGCCTTTATGTGAAGCAGGCCCACGAAGGCCGCGGGTACGGCTACGACTCGTCGCCCACGCAGAGGGCATAGCCCTGGAGCGGGAAATCCCCCGCGTCTTCGCACTCACCACCCGCG
This sequence comes from uncultured Verrucomicrobiae bacterium, assembly GCA_963729485.1. Classification (GTDB taxonomy): domain Bacteria; phylum Verrucomicrobiota; class Verrucomicrobiia; order Verrucomicrobiales; family Akkermansiaceae; genus Luteolibacter. The sequence goes on along the minus strand of CAVSNV010000007.1, from coordinate 374,857 downwards.
CCGCCGAGTTTTTCGGCCGCGCCGGTTACACGGAAACCACTCCGGATACCCTGCCCCCCACACGCCTCTCCCAATACGTGGCTTCAGGCAGGGGGTCCCTGGTCTTCGAAAAGCAGCTTCCGGCATAGCGCACACCCACGTTTTGACTTTCGACAATCCGGGAAACCACCCTACCTTCCCGCCCATGTCATCCGAAACGTTTTCCGAGCGAAAAGACAAAGCGCAGATCGAGGAGTCCACGGACTTCGCACCCAAGTTCGACTCCGACGGCCTCATCCCCGCCATGGCCATCGATGCCACCACCCGCGAGCCTCTCATGCTCGCATATATGAATGCCGAGTCGTTGAAACTCACCCTGGAAGCAGGCGAAGCGGTCTACTGGTCACGCTCCCGTTCCGAAATCTGGCACAAGGGCAAGACCTCCGGCCACACGCAGAAAATCATCGAGATCCGCACCGATTGCGACCAGGATGCCATCGTCCTGGTGGTCGAGCAGATCGGCGCGGGTGCCTGCCACACGGGACGCGATTCCTGCTTCTACCGGAGTGTCGTTCCCGGCACTCCCGCCGCGCTGAAATTTCTCCAAACCGACCGTTCCTTCGATCCGGAAGCGGTCTACGGGAAATGACCGCCTCCTCCGCGAGCCTGCGCAATCGTCGAAATTCCGCACTGAGGCAATTTTTTCCCAACTTCAGTGTTGCATATCGAGACGCCGTCCGCTAGCCATCTCGCCCCGCGCGTTTGAATCGGTTCTCACTCACGCGACCCCACACACCTTTTCCGCAACCACCATGGACATCATCAAGAAAATCGAGCAGGAGCAACTCAAGGAAGACGTTGCTGAATTCAACGTCGGAGACACCGTCAAGGTGCATTGCCGGGTGGTCGAGGGCGGCAAGGAGCGCGTCCAGCTTTTCACCGGCCTCGTGATCGCCAAGGGCGGCAGCGGCATCAACGCAGCTTTCACCGTCCGTAAGATTTCCTACGGCGAAGGAGTTGAGCGGGTTTTCCCGGTCCACACCCCGCGTATCGCCAAGATCGAAGTCACCAACCGTGGCAAAGTCCGCCGCGCCAAGCTTCATTACCTCCGTGAACGCGTCGGCAAACGCGCCCTTCTCGTCAAAAGCGCCAGCTAGGACCGAGAAATTCCTCTCTACGAAAACCCCACCGGTCACGCACCAGTGGGGTTTTTCGTTGTTTCCTTCCTCCGCCCCGCGCCTACATTCAGCGCCGGAACACCATGCGAATCCCACTCTTCATCGCCATCCCGGCCTCCCTGCTCACCGTTGCTCTGATCTGGTGGACATGCACCCGGCACATGGATTTCCTCACACCTCCTTCGGAGGCGCAGCTTGCCGCGATCCGGGAGGAAGCGCTCGCTTCCCTTCCCGTTTCCATCGTTCAGGATGACGCGATTTCCATCAAAGTCCCGATCCCGGAAACCCCGGAGACCGATCCCGATCCCGAGCCAGTCGTCGAGCCGGTCGATCTGGGTGACTTCACCTCCCCGCCCGTGCTCGATACCTACTCGAACCGTGCCCCGGAAGGTGCCGACAAACTCATCGCTCTGGCCATGGCACTGGAAAACGCAGGTGCCTTCCAGCGCTCGCTTCTCGCCTACGAGCGCGTTCTCGATCTTTCCCAGGGGAATCCCGAACAGTTCCAAACCGCCATCACCGAGATCCAGAGACTCCGACCCACTCTCGCGAACTGGAACACGGACGAAGCCGAAACCATTCATCTCGTCGTCCACATCGGCACCGGAGAGAAATTCGCGGAGATTCTTCCTGAAATCCTCGATCGCGTCATGAGGGACCTGCACAACGCATCATCCGGCATTCTCGATTTTACCTACAATCTCAACATCGGACGCTCCATCCAAACCACGGACGCCCCCACCCCCGTAGCCGTCTGGATCACCGGCACTGGAGACGGACGCTCCTTCCACCGATGTGCTTTCCTTCACCACCGACGATCCCCAAGCACTAGGAAAAGATCTCCTCAAAACCGCCTTCAACCTCGTCCGCGGCGGACTGACAAAAGCCACCTCCTACAACCCCGCTCCGGAAGCCTCCGAAGATCCCCTGCTCTCGCTCGACTCACACATCACACGCCTGCTCTGGAAGGAATTCGGCTCTTCCCTCACCCCGGAGCCGGAAGAAGCCGACTAATGCCGGCCCACCCTCCTCATTGGAATATAAAGTTTGGAATTTGAAGTTTTGGATTCTTTCACCCAAGCCGCCCTAGGCGCCGCAGTCGGCGAAGCAATACTCGGACGAAAGCTCGGCAACCGTGCCATTTGCTGGGGCCTGCTTTTCGGCACGATCCCGGATCTGGATGTCATCGCCTCGCCGTTTCTCGATACCGCCCACCGCCTAGAATTCCACCGCGGCCCCTCCCATTCCCTGCTCATCATCGTCCTCGCGAGCTTCCTGCTTTCAAAACCCCTGGCGAAATTCTGGAAGATTGAAAAAATCTCACCCTTCCGTGCAGGCATGTTCGTCTTTCTCGTATGGGCCACCCATGTGCTGATCGATTGTTTTACCGTCTACGGCACCTCGGTTCTCTGGCCGTTCTCGGAAACCAGGATCGCACTTAACAACATCTTCATCATCGATCCGCTCTACACCCTGCCATTGGTCATTTCCCTCGTCTGGCTCGCGTTCTACAGAACAAAAAAACAGCAAAAGAAACGCTCCCGAGTTCTCGTCTGGGGTCTAGGCCTGAGCAGCGGATACATACTCTTCACCTTTGGGATGAAATTTCTAGTTTCAGCCGGTTTCGAGCGGGATCTGGCCCGCCGTGGCATCACCCCGCTCCGCCGCATGGAGGCGCCCACCGCCCTCAACAGCCTTCTCTGGCGCTCCGTCATGGACAATGGCGACGCCCTCTGGATCGGTTACCGTTCCGTTTTCGACGCTCCCTCTTCACCCGTCCGTTGGACCATCTATCCCCGCCGCACCGAAACCGTCGCCCCATACGCCGGTGAACGGGAAATCAAAACCCTCGATTGGTTTTCACGCGGCTGGTGGATCGCCCGGCCCCACGCGCAAGGTGTCTGGATCGCCGATGTCAGGTTCGGCGAATCCCGCACCTACGGAGCCAGAGAAGGTGCCGTCGATTCCCGCTTCCTTTTCTCGTGGTCTTTCTATCCCGACCGGGAAGGCGACCGACTCACAGCCAGCCAACCGAAACTCCGCGATCCCAAGGATGCCCTCGCCCGCATCGGCTACCGTATCGTTGGCAACCACGAAAAGTGGAACGGCAATCCCCGCCTCGCCGGCATCCGAGGCACGCTCCCGGAGTTCCTCCCCGTGGCAACGGATTGAATCCGTCATGTCCGGAGCCGTCCTGAAATGCAGTTTTCGCCGGAAAATGCTTGCCCAATCCCTTCGAAATCCCTAAATCCGCGCCCCCTTCCGCCACTTCAGAACATCGAAGCCCCGGGGAAAACGTCTGTGGCAGGACTTCAGAATCGCCCGCTCTGATTCAAGACGGGACAAACACTACATATACAATGGTTAACGAACTTATCGCAGAAATGGTGGACGCAGGCGTCCACTACGGTCACCAGACGAAAAAATGGAATCCGAGGATGAAGCCTTTCCTTATGAAGGACAAAGGCGGCATCTACATCATCAACCTCGAGAAAACCGTCCAGCAGCTTGATAAAGCATCCGACTTTCTCGCGGACCTCGTTTCCAAGAACAAACAGATCCTGTTCGTCGGCTGCAAACGCCAGGCACAGGATGCCATCCGCGAGGCGGCCGAAGCCACCGGACAACACTACGTCAACCACCGTTGGCTCGGCGGCATGCTCACCAACGCGACCACCGTCCGTAAATCCGTCGAGCGTCTCCGCTACCTGGAGAACATCGAGAAGCAACCCGAGTTCAAAGCGATGTCCAAGAAGGAACTCGCCTCCCTCGGCCGTGAACGTGAAAAACTCCTGCGCAACCTTCGCGGTGTCCGCAACCTCGAGAACAAGCCCGATGCCATCGTCATCGTTGACTCCGCTCGCGAAACCATCGCCGTCGCCGAAGCACATCGCCTTGAGATCCCCATCGTCGCCATCGTCGATACCAACGCGGATCCAGCCAAGGTCGACTACCCGATCCCCGGCAACGACGACGCCATCCGCTCCATCCGCATCATCCTCCAGAACCTGGTCGATGGCATGCTCGTAGCTGCCAAAAAGTAATCAGCTACCCGAAATCATCTATCTTCTATCTCTTTAAGCATGATCACCGCATCAATCGTCAAAGAACTCCGCGACAAGACCAACGCCGGCATGATGGACTGCAAGAAAGTCCTCACCGAAACCAACGGCGACATCGAAGCCTCTATCAAGCTCCTGCGTGAGCGTGGCATCATGAAGGCCGGTAAAAAATCCGACCGTGCCGCCACCGAAGGTATCATCACCGCTCGAGTGAGCGACGATGCCACTTCCGGCACGATGCTCGAAATCAACTGCGAGACCGACTTCGTCTCTCGCAACGAAAACTTCCAGGCATTCGTCACAGAGGTAGCCGACAAGCTCGCTGCTTCCGACGCGAAAGACCACGCCGCCGCCCTCGCCCTTCCACACGGAGAGAGCACGCTCGAGGATTTCGTAAAAGAGAAAGTCCTGTCGCTCGGTGAGAACATCCAGCTCCGTAAATACACCCGCTTCGATGCCGCTCCCGGCGGAGTCGTAGGCTCCTACATCCACCTCGGTGGCAAGGTCGGTGTCCTCATCGAAGTCGGCACCACAAAGCCGGAAACCAAGTCCGACGCAAAGTTCCAGGAACTCGTCAAGGACCTCAACCTCCACATCGCCGCGTCCGCTCCGAAAGGACTTTCCCGCGATGACATCCCGCAAGACATCATCGATGCGGAGCAGGATATTTTCGCCGTGCGCCTGCGGGAGCAAGGCAAACCGGAGAACATCATTCCGAACATCCTCAAAGGTCAGCTCGCGAAGTTCTTCGCCGAGTCCTGCTTCCTTGAACAAGGCTTCGTGAAAGATCCCGATATCACCGTCAACCAGCTCCTTGAACAAAAAGGCAAGGAACTTGGCGACACCCTCACCGTCACCCGCTTCGTTCGCTACGCGCTCGGAGAATGACCCCCAGAGCGGAATTGTTTCCGGCTTGACACAGAAGTCCGCCGGGTGCATACACCGCCCCCAAATAAAGAATTCAGACTTACCAACCTTAAGAAAACATTAGAATGCGTGGAGTAAACGTAAAAAAAGGAGAGCCCGTAGATCGCGCCCTCAAACGCCTGAAAACCAAACTCGATTCCGAAGGAATTCTCGAGGAAATGCGCCGTCGCCGCGCATTTGAAACCCCTACCGATCGTAAAATCCGCAAGCTGCGCACCGCATCCAAGCGTAACAAGGTCAGATGGCGCTTCAGCATGGGGCCAGCCCCTGCCGAAGGCGAGACCGTCGATCTCACCAACGGTTGATCAAACGGAACGCGGATTCTAGCCCGCAGCCTGAATAGTTTTAAAACGGAGGCCCGCATGGGCTTCCGTTTTTTTCGTACGGGTTGGTTCACTTGTTCAAGACCTCGTCCGCGATACCCTTGATCGTGATCACATCCTCCGGCGCGATACCGGCAGGCGTATAGGGGTTTTCAGAAACATTCTCTCCGGAAATCGCTCCATAGAAAACCGTGGAACCGATGAACCGCCCTTCCGCATTGCAATGCTTGAAATCGAGACCGGCACGATAGGCCGTGACCTCCTTCATTTGCACCACCGCCTCGACGGCATCCGGACTCGGCTCTCCTGCCTGCGATAAAGATTCGTCTATCGGCTTTGCCTGTCCTGTTTCAGTTTCCTTTCCTTCGGACCCGAGAGCCGAGCCAATCGGCACCATCTTTTGAAACTCAGTTACATACCAGCCCACGTTCAAACTTCCCGTCTGATCTGGTCGCGTGCCTTTGAGAGGGCTTCCGTAGTTGAAATCGGGATCGGGAAACCGGAAAGACCAGCGCGGTAAGCTTCTCGCCTTTTGAAATGCCTCACCAACGGGAATCACACGTAGACCGTAACGCTCCGCCAGCCCTTGATACGCTGCACTGAGTTGCTCGAACATCATCTCCTGAGTGAACGTTCCATCTGCGAAGCCTGGATAATCCTCCCGGTAAGCCCAGGTCTGATGCACCAGTATTTCCGCTTCGGGAGCGTTCTCACGAATGCAGTCGATGATCGCTTTCGCATACGGCTCGAAGGTCTCAGGTTTGAAGCTCAGTAAGCTCACCTGCTGGATCGTTACGAAATCCCAATCCTCCGCCGCCAGAATCTCGGCCAGCGAATACCTCTTCCCCTGCGGAAGTCCGTCCCGCTGCGGCGTGAAGTTCGCCGGATACGGTTTTCCTTCCGGACTCTCCGGGTCCGCCTCGTGAGCGGTGATCCAGTCGGCATGCATCTGCAATGTGCAACCACCCGGATTCGCTTGGAAAAGTAAGAAATCATGTCCTCCGGCTTTCGCTAGGCCCGAAAGGTAGGTCGATGCGTCCCGCGCGAAACTATTGCCGATCGTCAGCAACTTGATCGGCCTTCCCGACGCCGGATGAGCAGCCACCGGTTCTTCAGCCTTTGTCGGGACTACGATCAATACCAGAGCCAAGAGGATTCGAATCGGGTGGGAGAATTTCATCATGCGGAAAAATACGTCCTCACTCCCTCGCTCCGATCAAGAAACTCAATCCGGCGCGAACAACTCAATCCGACCTCCCTTCCCGCAGCGTGTGGCAGTCGCTTCTCGCCACAACCAAACTCTTGCTCCTTCGCCGTCCCTCCGCTATCCCCTTGCCCCGCCCATGAACGAGCAAATCGCCTCCATCCAATCCTCCGCCCTCGAACTGATCGCCGCCGCCACCGACGAGCGATCCCTTGAGGACGCCCGCGTCGCCGCCATCGGCAAAAAGGGCACCTTGTCCTTGGCCGGTGCTCTGATCAAAGACATCCCCAACGAGGAGAAAGCCGCCTTCGGCCAGTCGCTCAACGCCGCTCGTACTGCCATCACATCCGCCATTGAGGAAAAGCAGAACGCCCTCCAGGAAATCAACGATGCGGCCGCCCTCTCCGGGATCGACCTGACCCTACCCGCCCGCGCCCTACCCACCGGCGGCCTCCATCCGCTGACCCTCATCCGCGACGAAGCCATTCAGGTCCTCCGTCGCATGGGCTTCGCCTTGGCGGATGGCCCGGAAATCGAAGACGAATACCACTGCTTCGACGCGCTCAACACCCCCGCCGACCACCCCGCGCGTAATGAGAAGGACACATTTTATTTCGACTCCGGCAAACTTCTCCGCACCCACACCTCCAGCGTCCAGATCCGCACCATGGAAACGGCCGCCCCGCCCATTCGCATCATCGCTCCAGGCTCCGCCTACCGCCGCGATGAGATCGATGCCACCCACCTCTCCGTTTTCAACCAACTCGAAGGTCTCTTCGTCGATACCGATGTCACCCTCCCCGATCTCAAAGGCACCCTCGAATACTTCTTCCACGAGATGTTCGGGACAACCACCGAAGTCCGGTTCCGCCCGCATTTCTTCCCCTTCACCGAACCGTCCTTCGAGATCGATGTGAAACTCCAGATCAAAGGCCAGCCTCCCCGATGGATCGAGGTCGCCGGCTGCGGCATGGTCGATCCCGCCGTTTTCGAATCCATCAACGCCACCCGCAAGGACAACGCCCTAGACCCCGAAACCGTCACCGGCTTCGCCTTCGGCATGGGCCTCGACCGCCTCGCCATGATCCGCTGGGCCATCAAGGACATCCGCCTCCTCATCGAAAACGACACCCGCTTCCTCTCCCAGTTTGCTTGAAGAGTTTTGAACCGCTAAGTTCGCCAAGCAAGAAAAGTGCCTGTCCTATGAAAACTATTGATGAGATTGCTTCAGTTGTGGTGGACGCTTCTTTCAAAGTTCATCAGGAGCTTGGGCCGGGGCTACTGGAAAGTGCTTATGAAGCTTGCCTTGCTCACGAATTGACGAAACGGGGACTGATTGTTGAAAAGCAAAAGCCACAACCCGTTTTCTATGATGGGATCACCATCGATGTCGGCTACCGGATGGATCTTCTGGTCAACGACTGCATCGTCATCGAACTCAAAGCCGTCGATAAAATCGTCCCAATACATCAGGCACAACTGATGACCTACCTGAAGCTTTCGAATAAAACTCTCGGCTTCCTCATCAACTTCAACACCACCTATTTTAAATCAAGCATCAAGCGAATCGCCAACAACTACCAGGAATCTTAACTTTTCTTACTTGGCGAACTTGGCGGTTCAACCTCTTCACATCCATGAACGTATCTCTAAACTGGCTCTCCACCCATCTTGACCTCTCAGGAAAATCCATCGACGAAATTTCCGATCTCTTCACCTTCGCCGGGGTAGAAGTCGAAGGCATCGTAACCAAAGGCATTTCTTCCGATAAGATCGTCGTCGCCCGGATCATGGAGGCCGTCCAGCATGAGAACGCGGACAAACTCAAAGTCACCCAGGTCGATGCGGGCGAAGGCCAGCTTCGCCAGATCGTTTGTGGTGCAAAAAACTACAAGGTCGGCGACAAGGTTCCCTGCTGCCTCCCCGGAGCGGATCTCGGTGGCTTTGTCATCGGCGAAACCAAAATGCGCGGAGTGGAATCCAAAGGCATGCTCGCAGCTGCGGACGAGATCGGCCTCCCGAAAGGCGAGGACGGCCTTCTTATCCTTCCCGAGGATGCGCCTATCGGAGTTCCGGTGAAAACCCTGTTCGATTCCGACACCCTGCTCGAACTCGAGGTCACCCCGAACCGCCCCGACCTCCTTTCCCACGCCGGCATGGCTCGCGAACTCGCGACCCTTCTCAGGACGCCTCTCATTTCCGAGAAATCACCTGAAGCAAACACCACGGAAGCGAAAGAGAATTTCATCAAACTCGATTCCCCCGAGTCCTGCCCGTTCTACTCCGCCACCCGCATCGATGACGTATCCGTCACCGAGTCACCCGCTTGGCTCAAGGAACGCCTCACCTCCATCGGCCTCCGCCCCATCAACAACATCGTTGATATCACCAACTTCGTCCTCCACGAAACCGGCCAGCCCCTCCACGCCTTCGATGCGGCGAAAGTCACCGGAGCACTCGTCGTTCGCCAGGCCGAGGACGGCGAGCAATTCACCGCTCTCGATGAAACCATCCACACCCTCACCCCCGAAGACCTCCTCATCTCCGACGAATCCGGAGCCGCCCTCGCCCTCGCAGGCGTCATGGGCGGACTCGACAGCGGGGTCACCTCGGAAACGAAATCCATCCTGCTGGAGTCGGCGTACTTCACCCCATCGAACATCCGCCGCACCTCGCGCCGCTCCTTCCTTTCCTCGGACTCCTCCTACCGCTTCGAGCGCGGAGCAGATCCGCAAAGCGTGCTCCCAGCCGCCGCTCTCGCGATAAAGCTCATGGAATGTGGTCCTCTGGCCCACGTAACCATCGAAACCGCAGGCACCCTCCCCGCACCTCCAGCCCCGGTCACATTGGACCTGGAAAAACTCCACCACCTGCTCGGCGACTCCATCTCCACGGAATCCGCGGAAGAAATTCTCACCCGCCTCGGCCTTTCCAAACAAACGGACGGGACATGGACCATACCTTCCTTCCGCCAGGACCTCACCCGCCACATCGATCTTGCGGAGGAAATCACCCGGGTCCACGGCCTCGACAACGTCCCGTCCCGCCTCCGCGCCACACTTGTTCCGATCAGCGACACCGATGCCGCCTATGATGCGGACATGATCCTACGCCGCCGCCTCGCCGCGCTCGGACTCTACGAGTGCCAGACCATCAAGCTCATCGCGGAAAACCAGCTCCCCGACATCCTCCCGCTCCGCCCCATGATGGATGGCGATCTCATTCGCGTGAAATCCCCCCTTAGCGAGGATCACGCCATCATGCGACCCTCCATCGTCCCCGGCCTCGTCGCCAGCGCAGAGCGAAACGCCCGCCAGCAATCCAAATCGCTACGCCTCTTCGAGATGGGCCGGGTTTTCCGCAATGCGGGTGGCGGCAAAGCCGTCGATCAGGAAAGCGACTCCCTTGCCATCTTAATTTCCGGCCACACAAACCCATCCTCATGGGCTGCCAAAGATCGCCCCACCGATCTCTACGACGCGAAAGCGATCCTCTCCGCCCTGCTCCCCGGCCACAGCATCTCCTTGAAACCGAAGGACCGTGAAAACGTCGCCCTCGCCGCCGAAATCAAAGCCGGTGATCAGACGATCGGGGTCTTCGCCCGACTTTCCCTGAAACGCGAGCGAGATCTCGATTTCACCCACCCCGTGTTCGTCGCCGAGGTGGATCTCGGGAAATTACGCAAACTCATCTCCGCGAAATCCCAGGTCCGGGATCTCCCGCAGTTCCCCGGCTCCTCCCGCGACGCATCCATCGAGCTTCCGCTCGATACCCCGAACGCCAGGATCGAAACGATTCTCGAAACAGCGAAGGAACCTCTTCTGGTTTCCTACGAATGCGCGGATCTCTTCACCGATCCATCCGGGGTAAAAATCGCAACCGATCGGAAAGCCATCACCTACCGCTTCCACTATCTCGCTCCTGACCGCACCCTCAAGACTCCCGAAGTCGATACCGCTCACAAAGTGATCATCGGCGCGTTGGAAGCCTTGGATGGCCTGAAGTTCAGATAGCTACGACCGGAAAGTTGCGCCTTGCAAGGCAGTCGCTGGTGACTTAACTATTGGGCGGAGTGAAAACTGTAAAAAAGCAACAGAGCGTGAGCAAGGTGGCGACGAAGTCGTCCGCACTGCCCACGCAGATCGTCTTGCGACCCTGCAAAAACGACTATCTGACCTTTGCTCGCAGGACCGCGATCTCTCTGGGCCTGGATCCGGAGAAAGAAATGACACGGAAACCCAACACTTACTTGTTGTCGCTTCTGAACTTGGGTTCCTGACCAACCCGGACTTGACTTGGGAAGAGTTCGCCAATTTGGACATCGCGGTTAGAAAGGGTTCCGAGCATGTCGTAGAGTTCGCTGTGGAATCCGGACTGGTGGTGAAAACAACCATTCCACCTGCCTTCGGACTCACCCCGTTCCTGAACCGGATCGCGTCCTATTCCGCCGATCCTGCCTCGCCTACCACGTATCGTGAAGCCATCGAGTTCCGCAGTGCCACGCCTTTGGAATACCTTGATCGCTGGATTGCCAACAACGAGGTATTCCGGGATGACGTGCGCGTGGTTTCCGTGATTCGCTGGGAATGCGGAGCCGTTTCGCTAGGAATCACACAACCCCAATACTCAGGTATTCCTGCGGAAGACAGAGATATCATCCGGTATTTCGAAGCAGCCGGCTGGATACGACTGAACGACCCGACCGGTCACATCATATTCTTCCACTACGCCTATCGACTTATGGCTATTGACGCGGCAGGTCGCAACTGCTTCATCGATTCCGAAGGTATTCAACCCTTCGACGTGATCCTCTGCGCTCCCGATGAGGAGATTGAGGAATTTCTGAAAATCTACTGAGTTCCGTCGCGGTTGTGCAAAGTCATTCACGACATCAACTGTTCCCTGTTCTCAAGCTCACGCCGCTCCTCCTAAACTTCGGAGCCTGTCCTCGATCACTTCTGAAATCGACCGTTACCAGCTACTTTTCCGTCGAGTCCGTAATTCACGGGAACCAATAAACACCACGTAGCGAAGAGCCATCGCAATCCTCTGATTACCTATCATCGAAAGTCATCCGAAATGAAACAGACTTGACTCCAGCGATATCCGACACCATCAAGACAACGTGATGAAAACCCCGAAATCTTCATTCCGCACCGGTTTCACCTTGGTCGAGTTACTTGTGACGATCGCGATCATCGCGGTCCTCGCCGCCGCCGCATTTACTTTCGCTCCGAAGGCGCTGAAAAAAGCCAAGCAGACGGCATCCATCAACAACATGCGCCAAGTGGCGATCCTGATGACCGGCTACGCGGTCGAGCACGGTGGAAAACTACCGGCCCCACGGGAAGAGAATACGGGTGAGAACGGTTCCGAATCGAACCCCGACCGCCCTCGGTATTTCCACTGGCATCAGGCGATTGTCGAAGAAACAGTGCCTGACGCTACCATACAGCAGATTCTGGGAGATACCGAATGGTGGAGGGCCGTCGAGCCGATCACCGCCAATCCTCAGTTTTTGAAAACCGAGCATTTCAAACCCTGGTTTTCCGGCTATGCGATCAACTTCAGAATCTCGGAAAACGTCATGAACAACTCAACGGGCGGCGGCAACAGCTGGTTTGCCCAATCGCGATTCCGTGCGCGTCTCTCAGCAATCCCGGACCCTGCCCGGACACCTTATTTCGTCCCCCACTGGGACTGGCACACAAGCAACTTCTATCAGGGAAACAAACTTAACTCCGATCCTAGAGCGGATGTTTTCCTTATCGACGGAAAACTCAACGTGACCTTCGTCGACGGGCACTCGGAACTCATCCAGTTCGCCGCAGCGGATGGTGAAAGGATCGAGAACGCGGAATTCTTCCGCCGCGACCTCCATCGGATGCCAAAATTCTGAAGCGTTTTCTCCGATCGCTCAGATTCTTTCGACAGCACCCAGCTTCGCTTTCCCCCAGAGTAAAAGCACGAGCAGGAGGATCGCGAAGAACGGAACCTGCCAGAGCAACGCCTGCTGTAGAGCGAGACCTTCCGGTTGCTTTGGAAACGATGCTAGCAGGAGCGAAAATCCGAGACTGAAAGTCCCGTAGCCGAGGTTGAAGGCGAGCCCTTTCACGGAGAGAACCGTGGCACGTTGGCTGGATTTCGATTCGCGGTTGAGGGCCTTGCTCATGGTGAAACTCAGCAAGCCCATCGCGATCATCAGGATCATCGCCGGTAGCAGACACCACCAGGAATTTGCCGGGACCAACCCGGCAAGACCGACCAGCGCGACACCCGCGATCACCGCCAGGCTACCCAATGTTCCGAATTTCCGGTTCATACGCGTGGCGATTCCCGGCGCGGCATAGCCAACCACACCAATCCCCGCCCCGATGAATCCGAAACTCCATTCCGGAAGCTCGATCAGCCGGTAATAGCTGCTGGTGATCGTCGCGAAATTCCTCACCACCGAATCGATGGCGAGACCGATCACCACGATGACGAGTGTCGCGGGGGTGGTGAAAACCCATTTCGCCGTGCGCAGCGTAAGCCGGATCGCCTTGCGGCATGCGGTCCATATCGGCTCATCCTCGCGTACGATTTTCGGCTCGACCATCCGCAGGGTGATGACGGTGCAAGCGATGCCTTGCAATAGGACGAGGCCGATCGGCAGGCGGTGAGCCGTCTCCGCGCTGAGCTGGAAACTTTCCGGTAGAATGCGGTTGATCACGCCCGGATCATAGAGCAGACCACCGAGTATCATCGCCAGGACGAAGCCGACCGAGCGGAACCGCATCGCTTTCCCCAACACCTCGTCCCAAGCGTTTTCCTTATCCCCCTCCGGGAGGGAATCGTAGGCCAACGCTTCATCCGCCCCGCTGGCCGCAGCTTCGGAGAGACCGGAGAGCAGCCGGTTCGCCACGCATAGGCTGAACAACAACCACCCGCCATCCTTCGGGGCGAAGAGCAGGCACGCCATTTCCACGACCATGAGCGTTGCCGCCGTTACCAGAAGGGTCTTGCGTCCCAAGGTGTCCGCAAGCGCACCGGACGGAACCTCAAACAGGAAGATCGTCGCCGCCCAGACGAGATTCAGCATGACGTATTGGTCCAGCGTCAGACCGAGATCCAGGAACAGGACCGCGAGAATGGGATAGTAGGCCCGTGCGTTGTAGAGCGTTGTGAACCAGATGTATCTGGAAGGGTTTCCGCTCATATCCGTTCCGTTCATCTGTGGCGCAAACTACCTGCTTTTCCCTCACTTCCGCAACCTTTCTCCGGATGGGGTGTTCCGTCTGTCAATCCACGCGCGCTATCTATGAAACGACATGTCCATCCCGCATCCGCCTGTCTGTTCGCTCTTTTCGTAGCGACTTCCATACTCCTGGCACAACGTCCCGGACCTCCCCCGGAACGACCGCATCTCGAAAGCGAAGCAAAACCACTGAAACTGGTCCCCGCCGATGAAAAACCTCCGGGAGAAAACAAAGTGGAAATCAAGATCGTGGACGGCTTCCGGGTGATCAGCGGAAACAGCATTCCCGATCACTTGGTCGGCGCGTTTCCCAATCCCGGAAATCCGAACGGCATTTCTCCGCAACGCACCGAAATCAAACTGCCTCTCGATCCGAAAGTGAACAAGGAGTCCACCCCGGCACGCAGGGGCTCTCGGGATCGGCCTGAACGGAGTGTTGTTCGAGGCGGGAACCGCGGAATTCTGGACGGGCGGAGATAACCGAGGGTGGAACTACGAAGCGCTGGGTGGCGCCATCAATCTGGGGCTGGATGAAAACCACGCCCACGTCCAACCCACCGGGAAATATCACTACCACGGACTGCCCACCGGCTTGCTGGCGGGTGTGGGAATTTCTCCCGAAAGACACTCTCCACTCATTGGCTGGGCCTTCGACGGTTTCCCCGTTTATGCGTTATACGGCTACTCGGACCCGAAGAATCCGGACTCGAAAATCGTGGAAATGACATCCTCATTCCGCCTGAAAAAAGGTGAGCGTCCGGCACCTCCCGAGGGCCCCGGCGGCGCATACGACGGAGCCTTCACTGCCGACTACGAATACGTCGTAGGCGCGGGAACACTCGACGAGTGCAATGGACGCTTCACAGCGACTCCTGAATTTCCCGACGGCACCTACGCCTACTTCCTGACGAACACATGGCCGGTCGTGTTCCGGAACTTCCGTGGAACGTCCGCCGTTCGCGAGCAGCCGGGTGGTCCAGGAGGCCGCCGTTAGGCACGGTGCAGAACAGAATCGATCGAAAATCGACCTAACCCGGAGGAATTACTTCAAGGATTCGCAATCGCTCGGATCTGGAAGAAGAACTTCGACCCATCAACCGGCGCGGTCACGCGAAGTGTTTCTTTCCCGGCAGCACTCGAGATCTCCACCTCGTCCAATGGATCCCAATCTTCGAGATCGTCCGATCCCCAGATTCGGACATCGAAATCCGAGCGTCCGGGATCGCGGGAAAAATCCATCGAATAAATCGTTCCGTTCACCTCGAGTGAAGGCAATTCGTCCTTAGCCGCAGGATTTAGCAACAGCGCGTATTCCAGTAGGGCCGGGATGAGGTCACCATCCGAGTCGTCGTCCAGACCGGTGAGCCCGTTCTCTTCCGCCCAGTTTTCGAAGCGATCAAGTATGATACCTGTGCCCGGTGTCGGAGGTGCGCCCGCCCATGAAACCGGCAGATTTCCATCCGAAGAGTCTCCGAGTCGGTTCAGTGAGTCCCCATCGCCATCAGGGCTAAGCGGCCATGGGTCCTCGTCATCGTAATCAAACGAATCGATCGGATTCCCCATGGAGTCCGAGAGTATGATCGTCTCCCCACCTTTAGAGAGCGCTCCGGACCATTTCCCGGCAGGTGCCAGCACGGAAGGATGACGGAGTGCGAATGCTTCCTCGCTCTCAACGATCACCACCCTTTCACCGGGAGGGAGTTGATAGAGAGGAAAGACAAATTCAACACCATCTGAGATCGTGCAACCAGCGAGGTTCACCGGTTCATCGCTAAGGTTGAGAATTTCGAGAAACTGGAAGTCTCCGTCGTCGAGGGACGGTGAAGCCGCTGTCTCGGCCGGAGTAGGGTCGGTTGGATGGTAGTGTACCTCGGAGATCAGTAGATCCCCGGTCGTGGCAAGGCGCGAGGTCGAGAAACGCGCTTCGTTTAGCGCCGACCAATCATTCCCATCCTTCCAACGAACTTTCACGATTCCCTCACGGTTGATAGGAATCGGACCTCCGGTATATGGAGAAAGCCCCGGTTTCACCCCACCGCCCACTAGCCTCGGGTCGCTACCGTCCGTCGTGAAATACACATCGCCGGAACCGCCGCTCAGGGTCAGCTGCTGACCGGGAGCGAGGGTTCCTCCATGCTGCTCCGACCCTCCTGCCCGGAACGCGGGTGGATCGATCAAAGGCAGTTTCTTCGGCCCCCCGACCCATGTTTCCGACTTCCATTTCGTGATCATGCGGTCGGTGCGGTTCGTCCCGGATACCGGAAACCACCCGCCAGAGCCGAGCAACCCGCCATTCGGATCCACTGGGAGCGGACCGTTGATGGCGGGAAGCCAGTTGTTGGCACGGGTATAGTCACCATCGGGACCAGCCCCGCCGGATCGATTGTCACCCCAGCGGGCTGATTCGCCAACCACCGCTTTGTCCAACTCTGCCACCCGGGCGAGAGTGCGGGCGCGGTTCGCTGAATTCAACAGAGCGCCGTCATGGTAGAGATGCTTGTAGACCCGGTCCGCGAACCTGACTCGGAATTCAAGCACATTCTTCAGATCGTCGATGATCCCGGCACCGTCCTGAGAGATCGCCAGATTTCCCGTGTCGCCGGGATCTTCCAGAGTTCGCTCGGCATCCCATGGATAGAACTTCCACGGAGCATTCGCCGGACCTCCGCCCGCCGCGCGCCAGTTATTGCTCGCTTGCAGATCGTCATTATGCGCGAAATGCTGGATAATATAAAAATCAATGTAGCTATCCACATCCAATCGTTGTAGGATCGTCGCCCAGTTTCCATCAGCGCACGCGCTTCTCATCGCATTGAAGCTGGTCTGTTCTTCGTTCGTTTTATTGTCCGGATTGTAGCCGAATACCTCGTCCTTGTCATAGGCCCCGTCGCTATAAGCCGCATAATGATCGTTTTCCGGGCGCTCGTGGAGATTGTAGACACCCCAGTATAGTCCGTTCAGGAAAAGATGGACGAAGCGTCCGTTGACACCGTCCTCATGTCCCATCGCGATATAGGAGTCCCGCACGAACTGGTCCGCGAAATGGTTGCAACGTCTCCGCTGGGAAGCATCCCTATGGATCCACGAGTTGTTATAATTCGCCCGGAGATGAATGGAATTGAACTCGGAAAGTTTCGCACCGGGGAAGATGTCGGCATTGAGCTTCGACGCACCGAACTCCGCGCGAAACCGCAGACTGAAAGAGTGTTTCGCCGCATTGCCGGGATTCCGACTCGCCCCGCCCTGAACCCGGAACCCGCTGCCGGTCTGGAAAATCACGGGTCCGTTCACTCCGTCTCCAGTCTCCGCCGGTTCGAAATATTCCGCTGAAACCTGCTTTTCATCATCGCCCTGGGTATTCTGGTAAAGCCCACCTGAACCGAACAGGTCGTCCCTGTCTGTCACAACGGAAATCGTGGGCAGATCCCTCATCCCTTCAAGGAAACGCTGTGAATCGACCGCGCTCTGCGAGACATCCGTTTCGACCGAGTAATCCGCCGACACTCCCGACCAAGTCTGGCTGTAGCCAGAAGGTCTGACTTGAGTGGCCACCGCTGCGGGAAAAATGTAACTGTGCGTCTCCACGGCGGACGGACCTGCCCCCGCCCGTGTAGCCACCACCCGCAGAATCGTCGTTGATGAAACTGGGATCTGTCCGGAATAAGTCGTCGCATGGCTCGCCGGGGTACCGTTCGCAGCGAGCGGAGAACGCCCGTCCAAGGTGTAAGAAATCGTCGATCCGCTGTCGGCTGTGGAAAGGGTGAGAGAAAAAGGAGCATCGTAATATCCACGCTCTGACGAAAGCAACACGGTACTTGTCACAAGGGATTCCGAAGAATTGACCGCACCCGGAGTCGGAGTTTGGAAAAAAACCGTCGCGCCGTTCACCGGACTGATCCCGTAGGATACATCCGTGCTCTGCGGAGGATAATTCGTCCCACCCGCGGCGAATTCGCTGATCACGGTCCCGCCCGCATCCGACAGTCCCACGTATTCTCCTGCCCCGGAAAGTTTGAAATTCGTCTGGAAGATCCCGTTCGCATCAGGGGTGCCGGTTCCGTTCGCCCGGACCACGAGAAACGAATTCGCCGGAATCATGGTGCCGACGGGAAATGTCCATTGCGCCGGTTCCGCCGCATCATCCGTCAGCGTCCATTCCCCGATATCCACCTGTGAGGTGCCGGTATTCTCCAGCTCGATCCAATCGTCGAAATCCGAGCCTGCCTGACCCGGCACGGCGAAAGAATCGTTCGAAGCGAGGAATTCGGAAATCCGGACATCAGCCTGCGCGATAGCGAGCTGAGAGAGTAGGAGGAGAAGGGTTCGGGGTAACATTCGTTTCCCCAACGTATAGAAGAAACGGAAGTTATAAAGGAAATATCTTCCGGGTGTTCGCCCCGCTCAAAGCTGTCCGTAGGACATGGAGAAAGTATCACCATCCTCGATCTTCCCGCTGATAAGCCCCTTGTTGAACCAGCGCATCCGCTGTTTCGAGGTCCCGTGCGTGAAGGAGTGAGGCACGACCCGCCCCTGCTGCTTTTTCTGGATCGCATCGTCGCCGATCGCGTTCGCAGCCTGCATCGCTTCCTGGATATCCTCCCTGCTCAAGCTGAAATACTCTATCGAATGCTTCGCCCAAACGCCCGCGTAAAAGTCCGCCTGAAGCTCCAACCTCACCGACCATTCGTTGTAATCAGGCTGTCCGCGCTTCGCCGCCACCTTCGCGGAGGTGCCTAGCAGCTTCTGGACGTGGTGACCCACTTCGTGAGCGATCACATATGCCTGCGCGAAATCTCCCGGTGCCTCGAAGGTCTTGGCCAGCTCATCATAGAAGCTCAGATCGATGTAGATCTTCTCGTCCCCCGGGCAGTAGAACGGCCCCATCTCCGCGCTTCCCGCGCCACAAGCCGTGCTCGTTCGTCCGCGATACACCTGGAGTGTGGGCAGCTCGTAAGTCTTTCCCACCCTGGAAAACTCATCCGTCCAAACGATCTCAGTCCCCTTCAGCACCCGCTCCACGAACTCAAAGCGTTCCTCCTCTTCCGGACTCACCTTCACCGGGACGTTCGAGGACGATCCCCCTCCCAGCAACATGCTTGGATCCAGAATATTGAATTTCCATAACGCGAAAACAGCAACCGCCGCGATGAGCACGCCCTTGATCCCGAATTTCCGCACGATCAGATTGACCAATCCGAAGGCCATCGCCCCCCCGCCTCCCGTCCCGGCGGAGCTTGTCCTGCCACGAGCATCCTCCACATTCGCACTTTCACCACGGTTCTTCCATTCCATACATGAGGGAAATATCCGCTTTCCTCCCCCCGTGCAAGCCGTCTGCCGCGCCATGTCGGAAATCTTCCGCCTGGTCGCTGGCTACTGATTCCGCTAGCGGCTTGCGACAAGGATTTCGATCGGGTGCCAGTGGTGCCGAACCAAACCACGTAACATGCTTGCAAAACGAGGCGACTCACGGCGTGCTGGTGGCGGATGGATCAAATCCTCGATACGTTACTGCCGGTATTCCTCGTCATCGCACTCGGCTATTTCCTCGCGAAACGCCGGTTTCTTTCCGAATCCGTGCTGACCGAGCTGAACCGGCTGCTCTTCCGCATCTGTCTGCCCGCACTGATCGTAAGCAAACTGGCAGAGGCCACCGGAATCCCTCCGGGCACAGGTAGCATTCTGATCGTGTTTTCACTCTCCACGCTGGTCGTGATCGTGCTCGGGCTGTCGGCCGCGCGAATCCTGAAACTGGAACACAGGCAGACTGGCACGTTCGCCCAAGCGGTTTTCCGGGGAAACCTCGCCTACACCGGCATTCCGCTCATTCTCTTCGCCCTGCAGGGACGATCGCCGGAAATCGTCAGCTCCACCATGGCGCAAACCCTCTTCGTCTTCGCTCCCACCATGCTACTCTACAACGGCGCGGCAGTCATACTGCTCTCCCGGGAAAAGGATTCCCCGCTCGTGGCCGGTCTTTTCTCGATGGTCGTGAAAATCGCGAAAAACCCTCTAATCACCGCCTCCGTGATCGGCATCCTGCTATTTTTCCTACCCTTTGAAATGCCACGATTCATGCTGAATTCCCTGGAACTCACCGGCCAGATGGCAGCCCCCGCCGCCCTTCTCTGCGTCGGCGGGAGCATGGCCTACGTCTCCATGGAGGGCCGCTACCGCAGCGCGACCGTAGCAGCCCTCCTCAAAGTCGTTGCCGTCCCATGCATCTCAGCGCTGATCGCACTAGGCTTCGATCTGAGCGAGACATCCCGACTCGTCCTCCTCATCCTTTCCGCTTGTCCGACTGCCGTCGCCTCTTACATCATGGCAAAGGAAATGAACGGCGACGAAGCTCTCGCCTCCGGAGCGATTATCATCAGCACCGTCCTTTCCATGCCGGCCCTAGCCGTAATCCTAGCGCTGAACTGATTGCCCGATGAAACCGGACATAGATCCACGGAATTCATGAGTCCTTCATTTCCCGTATATTCCGTGGTCCGCCATCTTTCCTTCTAGGGTCACAGAACCGCGACATACACGGTGCTTTCCGAAACAGTTTCCAAAAGCGGGTTCGGAAACTTCACCACCTCCGCCGTCACCTTCCGGAAAACTTTCTCAAGGTCAGCCATGAACCCCGCGTCCGGCGCGTCATCCGACCACAACGCGAAAACCCCGTCCGGGTGCAACTGCGCCGCCAGTTTCCCCAGCCCTTCCCTCGTATAGAACGCAGCATTCTGCGGATCGAGAAGGTTTGAGGGAGAGTGATCGATGTCCAACAGCACCGCGTGGAATCTCCGTCCCGGCTCAACGGGATCGAATCCTCTCGCGGAATCGCCCGCCAATGCGAAAAAGTCTCCCAGCATATAGCGGCACCGGGAGTCGTCGTTCATCGTCTTCCCCAGTGGCACCAGCTCGCGCTCATGCCAGTCGATCACACCCTCCATCGCATCCACTATCAGCAGCTCTTTCACCTGCGGAAAATCCAATGCCGCCACCGCCGTGTATCCGAGGCCCAGCCCCCCGACCACCACATCCCAGCCATCCCCTTCCAGCGCCGCCAGCCCCAGCCGTGACAGAGCCTGCTCCACCTCATGAAACATGCTCGACATCAGAAACGCGTCTCCCAGCTTCACCTCGTAAACCACCTGCCCTTCCAGCTGGAGATACTTCCTCCTCTGCAAAATCAGATCACCGATCGGCGTCTCGCGGAAATCCAGTTCTTCGAATAGCTTGTCCATTGCCGCCACAGTCACCCGCGATCAAGCCGCACCGCAAGCGGCGAATATGCGAATCCGCTTCCATACGACACGAATCCCCATCTATACCAATGACATGAGAAATCTCACCCCGCACCGGAGGTTCAAGGCCCCCCCACGGGTGAAAGCAAGTTTCCGCCCGTTTTACAAACGCCCGTGGCCGGAAGATCTACCATCCGAGTGCGCCGTCTGCGGCACCGCTTTCCGGACCAACTGGAATCTGCAAATCGGGCCGAACAGGATCGGACGCCTCCTGAGAAAAGTCTCCTACTACTCATTGCTGCCCTGTCTGATCGGCGCCTTCGTCCTGCCCCTGCTGTTCGAATCGATCGTGCGGAAATTTACCGACGGAAATGGCGGATTGTGGTTCTTTGCGCTGATAGCCACGCCTCCTCTGCTCGCCTTTCTAGCGCTTGTCATGCCACTGAGACGCCACGTCGAATGCAAAAAATGCGGCTGGAACCGGGATTTCCAGCCGTTCCCACCACCGAAACCCGATTCCACGCCCCCGACAAGTCATGACCTTTAGTATTTCCCGTCCGGAAAATCCCGTTTAGAATCCGCCCCATGGACCACAAATCGGAAACCACCTTCTGGAAAGACAGCCCCTCCCAATGGCTTAATATCGGCCCGTTCAGCGTGGCGATACTTATGGCGATCGTCATCGTCGTCGCCGCTGTCTTCTCCGGTCCCGCCGCCCCTCTGGTCCTGATCGCATTGATCATTCCGGTCGTCTACGCGATATGGAAATATCTCGTCGTGCGCTGCCAGACCTTCGAGCTCACCACCGAGCGCCTCCGCATCACCAAGGGTGTCATCAACCAGAACATCGACGAAGTGGAGCTCTACCGGGTCAAGGACATCGTCGTCGACCGGAAGTGGTGGATGCGGCTCACCGGCCTCGGGCACCTCCATCTGGAAACCTCCGACCGCTCGCTCCCCCACGTCGATATCCCCGCCATGCGCGAGAGCATCCAGCTCCGCGAAGACCTGCGGCACAAAGTCGAAGCCATGCGCGATAAAAAACGCGTCAGGGAAATGGACTTCGATGAGACCGGTGATTCCGAAGGCTTCGAGGATATCGGCGATATGGGCTGATACGACTCCCGGCGGGTCAGACAAACCAGCCGATGAATTTTATCAGCGCGGCGATCACGCCGATAAAGCTCAGGACAACCGCAACGATACTGATCCCACCGCCTCGCGTTTTCGGGCTGAGTGCGAGCAGAATCCCTATCGCACCGAATATCGCCGCACATGCCGCCAGCAGTAGCCCGATGATCGCTCCTGTCATGAAACTCCCGATCGCCGCAGCGATCGCCAATATCGAAGGTATGCTGTAGCTCGCTTTTGTCGAATCCATGAAAACGGAGTAATCCCGCTTCCGGTTGAAAGCAAACGTAGTTATTTCCCTTTCCCGCCTTTCTCCATCGTGGAAAGCAGAATCCTGAGCGCCCCTCCGGAGATCCACACCTCCCAGACGAGACAGGCCAGCGATCCGCCCATCAGCACCAGCGCCGTTCCGAACGATCCCAGCGCCAGCACATGCGCCTCCTCCAACACGGATATCATCGATACCACACAGAGGAAAAGACTCAGCGCCCCGAGAATCTGCATCGCCCGGATCAGACCGAGCCTCCTCCTCAGATTCAGGATTTGCTGCATCACCGCACAATCCCCGTGATCCACCCAATCCCGGTAGAGCTGACGGATCAGCGCCGCCAGATGCAGGAATCGGTTCGTATAGGAAAGGAAAAGCAAGCTGATCGCCGGAAACAACAGCGCTGGCGTGGATACCTCCAAAGTCATTCCACCTGATACCCCCGAATCACCTACTTCGTAAAAACCAATTTTGATATTTGAGTTTTCCCCACCCATCGCGAACCTCATCCCATGCGCAACGCCACTCCGTTGATTCTCACCCTGATCCTGGCCGCCACCGCCACCTTTCTCGCTCTCCGTGAAAAGAAAGCACCCGAGCCAGGCCCCACCCCCGTAGCTACGGAGGAAACCACTGCGGAAACGTCTCCGCCGGAAGTGGATCCATCCCCCGGGAAACCCTCCCCGACCCCGTCCGAAAACGCCGCCGCCAAACCATGGCCGTCCGCCGCTTCGGACATCGCACCGGATCCGAAAGCCGTCTTCGGCTCCCTTCCCAACGGTTTCCGCTACATGATCCTGCCCAACGAGGAGCCGCCGAACCGACTTTCCGTCCGGCTCCACATCGCAGCCGGCTCCCTCATGGAAGCGGAGGACCAGCGCGGCCTCGCCCATTTCCTCGAGCACATGGTCTTCAACGGCACCAAACACTTCAAGGATGCCAACGCCCTCATCCGTGAGATGCAGGGCCGGGGCATCGCGTTCGGTGCCCACGTCAACGCCTACACCTCGTTCGACGAAACCGTCTACATGCTCGATCTGCCCGATGTGAAGCCCGACACCATGGATCTCACCTTCGGCATCATGCGTGATTTCGGCGATGGCGCCCTTCTCTCCACCGAGGAAATCGATGCCGAACGCGGTGTCATCCTTTCCGAGAAAGCCTCCCGCGATTCCGTCCAGACCCGCATGATGGAGAAACAGTTCGACGCTCTCCTCCCCGGCTCCCTCATCACCAAACGTTTCCCCATCGGCACCGAGGAAGTCATCGAAACCGCCCCCCGCGAGCGCTTCACGGATTTCTACAACAAATACTACATTCCTAGTAGAATGACCTTCGTTGTCGTCGGGAAATTCGATACCGCCGCCATGGAGAAACGCATCACCGAGACCTTCGGCTCCATGGAGAATCCCGCCAGTCCGGGTGCCGATCCAGATCTCGGCACCGTCGCCATCCCGGAAGGAATCAAGGCCCACGTCTTCGCCGATGCCGAACTCGATTCCACCGATGTCTCCCTCATCCTCATCCGTCCCTACGAACTCGAGCCGGACACCATCGAAAGCCGCGCCGAGAAATTCCCGGTGAGCATCGCGAACTTCATCCTCAACCGCCGCTTCGAGCGCCTCGCGAAAACCGAGAACTCCCCCATCACGAATGGCGGAGCCTCGAAATACGCCCTCTTCAACGAGCTCGAACTCGGCTCCATCTCCGTCACCGCCGCCGATGACCGCTGGCAGGAAAGCATCCCGATCCTCGAACAGGAATTCCG
Source organism: uncultured Verrucomicrobiae bacterium (assembly GCA_963729485.1). Taxonomy (GTDB): domain Bacteria; phylum Verrucomicrobiota; class Verrucomicrobiia; order Verrucomicrobiales; family Akkermansiaceae; genus Luteolibacter. Next base: position 350,545 of record CAVSNV010000007.1, on the reverse strand, counting down.
CCGCGCGCTCGAATACGGCTTCACCGAATCCGAACTCGCCGAGGCGAAAGCAAACCTCCTCAACAGCTATCAGGAAGCCGTGAAACGCAAGGACACCCGCAAATCCGAAGCCCTCGCCACTGCCATCGCCAGCTCCGTCAACGACGCTACCGTATTCTCCACCCCGGAGACGAATCTCGAGATCGCTTCCTCGGCACTCGACGCCATCACCCCGGAAATCGTCCACGAAGGATTCAGGAAATTCTGGGAAGCACCCGGCCACCATCTCGTGCTATCCACCAAAACCGAGCCTGAGAACGCCGTAGCCACCCTCGCAGCCGATTACGGAAAATCCGCCTCTACCGCCGTCGAGGCACCCGCCGCACGCGTCGCCATCCCTTTCGGCTACACGGAATTCGGGAAAGCCGGCACCGTCGCCACTACCGGGCAGGTGGAAGATCTCGACATCACCCAGATCACCCTCGCCAACAACATCCGCCTCAACCTCAAGTCCACCCCCTTCGAAAAAAACCGCATCCGTTTCCTCGCTAGGATCGGCACCGGCCAGCTCTCCCAGCCGAAAGACACCCCCATGCTCGACAACTTCGCCACCGCCATCTTTGAGGGTGGTGGACTCGGCAAACACTCCAACGACGATCTCTCGGAAATTCTCGCCGGGCGCAACGTCTCCAGTTCCCTCGCCATCGGCGAAGACTCCCTCATCCTCGCAGGCACATCCACCCCGGAGGACCAGCTGCTCCAGCTCCAGCTCATGGCCGCCACTCTCACCGATCCCGGCTACCGTCCGGAAGGACTCTGGCAGTTTCAGAAAAACATCCCCGTGCTCTATCAGAATCTCAAGCACACCACCGCAGGCCCGATGGCCGAGATGCAGACATGGCTCCATGGTGGCGACTTCCGCTACGCCATCGCGGATCAGACGAAACTCTCGAACTACACCATCGAGCAGGTGAAATCCTGGCTCACACCGCAGCTTGAAAAGGGCTACATGGAACTCTCCGTGGTCGGTGATTTCGATCAGGAGAAACTGCTTGCCGACATTCTCTCCACTCTCGGCACCCTGCCGGACCGCGAGCTCAACCCACCCGCCCGAACACCTCTCTCCCGCGAAGTCACCTTCCCCACCGCGCCCGTCTCGAAAGAGTTTTCCTACGAGTCGAAAATCCCGCAAGCCGTCGCCACCGCCGTCTGGAAAACCAAAGGCATCCGCGGCAACATCCCTGAATTCCGCCGCCTCAACGTGCTCTCGGAAATCTACGGTGACCGCCTCCGCGAGGAAATCCGCGAAAAACTCGGTGCCTCCTACTCGCCCAACTCCGGTGCCACCGGCACGGATGCGCTCGATGATTTCGGATATCTGATCGGCCAGTCCATCGGAAAGCCCGGAGACATCCCCCTCCTGCTCGACACCATGGAAAAGCTCGCCGCCGACCTCGCCGAAAAAGGGGCGGACCAGGACGAGCTCGACCGCGCCCTCGCCCCCACCCTCTCATCCCTCGAAAAATCCCTCCGGGACAACGGCTACTGGCTCTCCACCGTCCTTTCCCAATCCCAGGAAGATCCGAAACGCCTCGACTACGCCCGCTCCCGCGACAACGACTACCGCTCCATCAACCTAGAGGAAATCAACGAACTGGCCGCCGAATACTACGCCCCCGAAAACCTCCTCAAAGCCAGCGTAGTCCCCGAGGGAGCAAGCGAGTGAAACGAGCCGTAGCTGGGGATTCCAGCCCCAGGCCGTAAAGGGGGACTCCGGCCCCCTGCCCTCTTCATTGAAATTTAGAGTTTGAAATTTGAAGTTTTAAATCCCGTGCTCCGACTCCCCTTCCGAAACAAAACCTGGCGCGGAGCCGCCGGAGAGTTCGCCGGCTCCGGCACCGGTGCCTCCATGGATTTCCAGGATCACCGCGCCTATGCTCCCGGCGACGACCCCCGCCACATCAACTGGAACGCCTACGCGAGGACAGGCCAGTATTCCATGAAGCTTTTCCGCGAGGAGATCCGCCCCGTCGTCGATCTCATCGTCGATGCCTCCCCCTCCATGTTTTTCACGCCGGAAAAGGACACCCGCACCCGCGAGCTCGTCCGTTTCCTCGTGGACTCCTCCCTTTCCGCCGGAGCCTCCGTCCAGATCCACGCCATCGGTGGCATCCTCGCCGATCCGCTCATCAAAACACCGATCCACCACCTCGGGGAATCACCTGAAGCCACCACCCTGGAGTCACTGCTCGCCCGCCTTCCCCTCCGCCCCGCCGCCCTCCGGGTATTCGTTTCGGATCTGCTTTTCCAAGCCGATCCCACCCCCTTCCTCCGCCACCTCACCCACCGCCAGGGCACCCCGATCATTTTCTCCCCCTTCCTCGAAAGCGAAGCCAATCCCGCCTGGTCCGGGAACTACGATTTCATCGATGCCGAGCGAAACACCCGCCACCCCCACCGCATCGAACCCGCCACCCTCCGCCGCTATCGCGAAGCCTACACCGCCCATTTCAATCTCTGGAAGGAAGCAGCCATCCGCCATCAGTGCCCCCTCGCCCGCATCCCTTGCGAGCAAGGCCTGATCGCCGCCCTCCACCAACACGCCCTCCCGGTGAAAGCCCTGGAGCCATCCAAGTGATGATACGGAGCGGAACCCGGGTCTTCAGCCCGCCCCGTTGTGACCGGGAAGGACCGCAGGCTTCAGCCTGCCTTCAAGCCCCCCGGCGAGAAGCATGAACCCAATCGCGCCAGCGCACTTCCACCTCCCCGGCATCGCCACCAAACCTTCCGCCAGCATTTTCCCCTCCGGATTTCATCGCATGCCCCACCCGCGCAACCGCCCCGAACATTCGTCCCAATGTTCGCATTCCTGAAGCTTCGAATTTCAAATTTCACTCCCCCATCACACAGGGCACCAGAATCCCGTCGCTCATCCCGTGGATCTTCTTCTTGTCCGCCGGGACCAGGGTCGCCAGGCAGCCGCCGAATTTCGTCTCCCCTTTCCCATCTGTGAAAAAGTAGGGACATAGCCTCGCCCTCACTTCCATCATTGTCACGCTGCCGTCTTCCTCGTAAACAGGATGCTCGAACCGCCGCCCCTCGTGAAATTCCTGCATCAGCCACGGTTGCTCGCCCGATTGCTCCAGGGCTGCCTCCACCCGCTCCTTCCACTCACCGGCGGAAAGATCATGCCCCACGAAAACCCCTCTCGAGCCCCAGGCGGACTCATGGAATCCGCTGATTTTCAAAACCAGTTGCCGCTCCTTCTGCGAGAAATCCGCCACCTCCGCCCACGAGTGCGCGTTGAGTTTCGGCAGGGCTGCGTGGGGTGGCAGAGGCTCCGGATCCATCACCCAGCCAAAGGGGATCAACTGCCTCAGCCGCCTGAGATGGCTTCCACGCAGCGATTGCTCCCAAAGCTTTTTCAGCGCAGGAGACCAGAAAAGCGCCAGCCATAACTTGTCCTCAAGGTGCGGCTTGAACGGGGGGGTTACGGAAAGTTCGCCCCGCGCCGACCGCTCCGCCATGTGACGGAAATGTGGTATCGACTCCCAGTCGAACAGCTCGAAGAACCGGTAGATCGCCCGCTCCGACGACTCGTGTTCCTCAGCCGCCACCGTTTTCCAGGCTTCTCCCAGCTCACCCGCCAGCCATTCCATTTCCGGCAGATAATCCGCTGATTCCTCGGAAACCAGAATATTCCCGCCATCGGGCATCAGCGAGCGAAAGCCGTCTAGCATGCCATCCGCCCCTCCCAATACCTCGTAACCCGCGGCCGCATACGTGCGGGAAAGCCAGGCAGTGATCCCCATGCCACCCGGCACACTATCCAGCTCGGTCACCGCGAAACGACCTTTCGCCAGCATCAGATCCGGTCGGATCACCCTCGGGAACTGTTCCGCCATCCCTCCCTCGCGTTGCACCTTCACCATCCAGTCCGGCTTTCCCTCGTCCAGCAACTCCGCCAGCCAAGGCTCGATTTTTCCCGCCGCGGACCGCCGGTAAAGCACATCGCTGGCCTGCTGGAACTTGGCCAGCGGATGCCCCATCGAAATCATCTCCTTCACCTCTCCCGCCGTGAGTTCCAGCGGCTCCGGCGACCAACGCCAAGCCCCCCCGCCGAACAACCCGCCCCCCGGCAGCGCCTTCTTCAAATCTTCCAGCAATATCGCCACGCCCCACTTTCTCCCCACCCCCGGAAAACGCAATCCAGAATCAAAATCCATTCCGCGTATTCCGTGGTTCATATCTCTTGCCCATTACCCGGATCCCCAGCCTCTTTCTTAAAAGTTGAATTTTGAATTTTGAATTTTGATGATTCCCGCCATCCTCCCGCGCGTGATCCCCATCCCCGTAGAGCCTTCCCTCGCTTCCTTCGAAAAATTTTCGGAGCAGGGAAACGTCGTCCCCGTTTTCACCCAGCTCGCCGCTGATTTCGAAACTCCCCTTTCCGCCTACATCAAACTGCGCGATGCGAAAAACTCCTTCCTCCTTGAGTCCGCCGAAGCCACCGACAAAGGCGGACGCTGGTCCATCGTCGGCTCCGGTCCGAAACGCGTTTTCTCCGCACGCGGAAAGGAAATCACGGTCACCGAGGGCAGCAAAACACGCACGCTCACCGCACCCGATGACGTGCTCGCCGCCCTCGAGCGCGAGATGGCCCCGTTCAAACCCGTCGAAAACCCCGCACTTCCGCCCTTCTCAGGCGGCATGGTCGGATACCTGTCCTACGATGCCGTCCGCCAGTTCGAACCCTCCCTCGGCGCCCCCCCCGAGGACTCCCTCGGCATCCCCGACGCGCTCTTCATGCTCGCCGATACCCTGCTCGTCTTCGACCACCGCCTGCGCCGCCTCCAGATCATCGCCAACGCGTTTCTCGACGAACACGGAACCCCCGCCGAAGCCCACGCCGCCGCCGTCGGACGCATCGCCTCCATCCTTGAAATCCTCAACCGCCCGCTCCACGTCCCCGCCCTCAACGGTCTCGCGGAAATCACCGACGAACCCGCCTCGTCCAACACCAGCCAGGAGGAATACGAACAGATGGTGCGCGACGGCAAGGAATTCATCGCCGCCGGAGATATCTTCCAGTTCGTCCCCTCCCAGCGCTTCAGCGTGCCCTTCGACCAGTCACCGGTCGATCTCTACCGCGCTCTCCGCCACGTCAATCCTTCCCCCTACATGTTCGTCCTGGAAACAGGCGGCTTCGCCCTCGTCGGATCGTCCCCCGAGGTCCACGTCCGCTCCATCGCGGGCCGCATCGATATCCGCCCCATCGCCGGAACCAGATGGAGAGGGAAAACTCCCGAGGAGGACGACGCGCTTGCCGCCGAGCTGTTGGCCGATCCGAAGGAACGCGCCGAGCATCTCATGCTCGTCGATCTCGCCCGCAACGACGTCGGCCGCATCGCCAAACACGGCAAGGTTTCCGTGGATGATTTCATGATCATCGAGCGTTATTCACATGTCATGCACATCGTTTCCAACGTGCACGGAGAGCTCGATGAAAATCACTCCGCCTACGACGTCCTCCGCGCCACCTTCCCCGCCGGAACAGTTTCCGGTGCCCCCAAGATCCGCGCCATGCAGATCATCAACTCGCTGGAGAAAAACAAACGCTGCGCCTATGCCGGAGCCGTTGGTTACTTCGGCTTCGATGGTTCCCACGACTCCTGCATCACCCTCCGCACCTGTCTGTTGAAAGACGGCCAAGCCCACGTCCAGGCCGGCGCCGGAGTCGTCGCCGATTCCGATCCCACCTACGAATACAACGAGACCATCTCAAAATCAAAAGCCCTGCTCCGCGCCATCGCCCTGGCGAAAACCATCAAGAGCTAGCAAGTGGATCACGGACTTCCGGGTCCGAGAATCCTTCCCCTCGGGCTTGCCGGCACAAGCCGAGAGATCCGGAAAGCCAGGCTTCTCCCCGGTCGATCCGGCGGACGTCGGAAGAAAACGGTGGCTTCCCGACGCCCGCGTGCCGCAACCGGCGAATTAGCGCTGGGATACGGGGAAATTCCCCATCGCCGCATTTTTCCTCCCGGTCGTGAGTACCACCTACGAGCAACGGCACTATGCGTTGCAAGAACCAGCACCTCTTGCCAGTAACCACTCCGTGCATAAAATCGTTTCCGCCCTAATCGCTCTTTCCTATGCGGCATCTCTCTCCGCCGAGCCCATCACATACGACAACCTACCTCTCGGCAGTGAGGAAAAGCCCCTCATTCTCCGCACCTACATGCCGGATCCAGGGCTGGACAACTCCTATTTCGCCCATCACGGCACCGGCGAAAGCACACCGAAATACAATGTCGGGACAGGTGAGGACAAAAAAGGCGAGGACAAACCCATCAAAGGTCTGCCAGCCGCCGTCGGGGTCAATCACGGCCCCGCTCTTTCCTATGCCTTCGATACCTTGGAGTGCCGTATCGCCTACGCATGGCAAGGTGGTTTTCTCGACATGTATCCGTATTGGGGAAATCCCGATCGCGGCAACCGCCTCAGCAACAACTACGTCCCACACCTGGTCGGTATCCTCTTCGAGACGGCAGATCCCGTCTCGGAAATCTTCATCGACGGCAAGCCACTCACCTCGCTGCCCGATCCGAAATACATCGGATACGATATCGAAGAGAGCATCCCCACTTTCCTCTTCTCGCGCGGCGGCCACGAATTTTCGCTGCGCGCCACGCCCTCCACGGTCCCACTCTCCTATTCCTTCACCATCAGCTCGCCTGACAAGGTAGCCATCTCCTACGGCACCCCCGCTGGAGACGAAAGCACGAACACCCTCACCCGAACGGTCACCGGGAAACGCATCGCCGCGTTCCAAGGTTTCCCCCGGGATCTGAAAATCAAAAAGGCCTCCATTGCGAACGGCCAGCTTCTCTACGACAGCCTCGGCTGCTCCGCCTGCCACTCCATCGACGGCTCGCTCGGTCACGGCCCCACCCTCAGCGGCCTCTACGGCAGCGAGCGCCCTATCGAGGAAAGCGAGACTCTCGTAAAAGCGGACAAGGACTACATCCTGGAATCCATCAAAACACCCGGTGCCAAGACCGCGAAAACCTTCCCGCCCAATTACATGCCTCCCTACATCCTGGAGAAGCCCGAGTATGACTCCCTCATACTCTTCATCGAATCCGTCGCAAAAGGCGAATAGACAAACAGATTTCCGACCGCGAATCGACGCGATTTTCCGCGAATCCATTCCGACGATACCACTTTAAAACAACAAACCTGATTACCCGACCTCATTCGCGACATCTCGCGTCGATCCGCGGTTCACCTCCTCTTTCCCATGAAATTCTCCCTAGCCTTTTCTCTTCTAGCCACCACCGCCCTCCTTCCCGCCGCGGGGTTCAGGGACTCTTACCAACTCGAGGACATCGTCCTACCCGACGGAGTCCCGCCTGAAGTCGGCGGCCTTACCTTTGATGCGGACGGTTTCCTCTACGTCTGCCTCCGCCGCTCGGATGTGTTCCGCGCCAAACCCGCCGCCGATCCGAAAAAATTCTCCTGGAGCCTCTTTGCCTCCGGCTTCCACAACGGCTGCGGCCTCGACGCTCCGGAACCCGGAAAAATCCTCGTCTCGCAGATGGCAGAGCTCACCTCCGCCACCGATACCGATGGCGACGGCACCGCCGATCAATACCGCGTCGTGGCCGACGGCTGGGGACTCTCCGGCAACTACCACGAGACCAACGACCTCACCCCGGATGGCAAAGGCGGATACTTTCTGGCCATCGGCACGGCATCCCACAACGGCCCGGTCTTCGAGCACACCAAGGGCGAATTTTCCGCCTTCGGTCGGCGTGGCAGAAATTTCTCCTCCGTAAAATACCGGGGCTGGATCATGCACCTCGGCAAGAGCGGCAAGCTCACCCCGTGGGCCTCCGGATTCCGCATGCACAACGGCATCTACACGGATCCCGGTGGCGAAACATGGTGCGGAGACAACCAGGGTGACTGGAAGGCCATCACCCCTTTCTATCACATCGAAAAAGGCAACTTCTACGGCCACCCTTCCTCTCTCGTCTGGGACAAGGACTGGCCGGCCGACAAGGATCCCCTGCTCACCTACCGCAACGACCTCGACGCCTACAACAAACATCGCACCGAAGGCGCCGTGCTCATCCCACACAGCTTCTGCCGCTCCGCAGCGAAGCCACTCATGATGCCCAGCGACGGTATTTTCGGTGAAGCATACGCCGGCCAATACATCCTGCCGGACAACAACGGCAATCGTCTCTGCCGTATTTCCGTGGAAAAAGTCAACGGAGTTTACCAAGGCATGGCCACCTATCTCCTCAATGGCGATGGTCTGCGCTCCGGCAACAACCGCCTCGTCTTTTCACCCGACGGGAAGCAACTCTACATCGGCCAGACTGTCCGCGGCTGGGGAAAACCCGCCGAGGGGCTCCAGCGACTCACCTATAAAGGCGGCACCCCCTTCGATGTGATCAACGTCAGCATCAACAGGGAAGGATTCCGACTCACCTTCACCGCCCCCCCGGAGAGCGAAATCGCAGCCAAAGACATCTGGATCCAGAGCGCCACCTACCAGCCGAAGTGGACCTACGGCAGCGGAGCTGAAAACGAAGAACGCCACGCGGTGACGGAAGTGAGGAAAGTGGACGGCACCACCTTCGACATCACCCTGGAGAATTTCAAGGCGGCCAAAAACTACCACATCAAGCTTCCGAAATACAAGGACGCCTCCGGCACAACCCTCCACAACCAGGAATTCCACTACACCGTCCACAATATCCCGGCGAAGTAACTGTAGCTGGGGACTCCGCCCCCGGGCCGCTTGATGAGCCATCCTGGCGCGTCCTTGCCCGCGACCGATGAACTCAACCGCGCCATACCCTCTGCCCGGCCAGGATACCTCCTACGGGAAACGAACCCGGAAAATCCGCACCTACCTCCGCTTCCGCTCCGGGCCGATCTTGAAAACGTTTTCGATCCTTCGCACCTTGGGAACTCCCCCCTCCTCCAGCTCCACCTCGATCACATCGAACCGCCACGGCAACTCACGCGTGCCCAATCGCCGAAGCCACTCGTTGGCTCCCCGGCGGATCAGGTCACGCTTCTTCCTGTTTACGGCCGCGAGCCCCCGGACAACAGCATCCTTGCGACGGGTTTTGACTTCCGTGAAAAGCAGACGGTCACCATCCCGGGCCACGATATCAACCTCCCCGCCTTTCCTTCCTTTGAAATTTTTGGCGAGAATTTTACAACCCCTCGCCCGCAACCAGTCCGCCGCAACCCTTTCCCCGTAGTCACCTTTCGCCTTCAGCGCGCCGCCGGGTCCGGTTTCAGAGTGGTAAGGTGAGTTGAGAAACCGGCTTAAACGACCGACGATGATGGCGACAAGGCCCATGATTTCCTAATGCTTCGAGATGCTCCCGCGTGCCATAGCCTTGGTTCCGGATGAAACCATACACTGGGAATTCCTCATCGATCCTGCGCATGAGCCGGTCCCTTGTCACCTTCGCAATCACGCTGGCAGCGGCGATGGACAGCGACAGCCCGTCGCCTTTCACCAGAGACTCCTGCGGAAAGCCCAGATCACGTGCAGGTAGTCCGTCCACCAGCGCGATGTCCGGGCGCGTGCGCAGACCCGCCAACGCGAGCGCCATCGCACGATGCGTTGCCCGCAAGATGTTGATCCGATCAATTTCCTCAGGCTCGACGAGCGCCACCGCCCAGATCACTTCGGGATGTGCGGTAATCCTTTCGTACAGATCGTCGCGCCGTTTCGCGGTCAGCTTTTTGGAATCATCCAGATACCCCGGTTCGAAGTCACGCGGCAGGATTACAGCGGCGGCTGATACGGGTCCTGCGAGAGGTCCCCGTCCGGCCTCATCAACTCCGGCCACCAGAGGACAACCGCCGGCTACGAGTCTGTCTTCGTATGAAAAATCAGGCACCCGTCGATCCTACCACATACGGCGTTTCGTATCGATTTCGCTAACAGCAGAGGAACTCTCCTCGCTTCCGAAAATCTGCACGGAGATCAGTTTGCCATCGTTCGTCACGATCGTGCCGATGCCGGTGTATTTCCACTTCGAGCGCATGTTGTGCTCATGCTGCTTCGAGGAGACCCAGAGATTGAGCAAGTGATTGGCAGAGTGTGTGGAGGATGCGACAACGTTCTCACCGATGGCACCGATCTGGAAAGAGGTGCGCGCAGACAAGGCTCTGCCGGTAAATCCGTTATGATTGATTTGCAATCCATTGCCGCCGCAGGTCTGGGAAAGGTAATCGCAATGCTTCTGGGCGAGACTGTCGAGGCCCGCGTGACGCACAAGGGAACTCTTGCCTTTCATGGCACGGTAGGAATTCACCTCATGAAAAACCTGACCTGCTAGGGTCCTGTCATTTCCATAGGAGGACGAAACCGGAATGCGGGTGACTTCCTGCTGAGGAGGCGAGCAAGAAACCATCACGCAACAAAGCGCGAGGCTCGACAATAGAGTGTGGCTGGTTTTTTTCATGTGTGGGACGACAGAAGTTTAAAAAAATCATTTCCCGAATGTAAAGTTTTTATTACCTTACGAGAATACGTGATACGCGAATGCGTAAACTACCTGAAACTTGAACAAGAAACATTGGAGAGCCGCTGGTCGGATTTGAACCGACGACCTGCTCATTACGAATGAGCTGCTCTACCCCTGAGCTACAGCCGCACGGAAATCCGTGCGAAAAAGAGAAATCAAATCCCTGCGCCAACGGCAAGCAGAGAATCAATTATTTCAGAATGCAACATTGTTCGTGCGTTTTGCCAGCTTCCAGTCCGAGTTCCTCGGATTTGGTGCGCAGCTTTTTAACAATCTGTGCTGGTGTGTGTCTTTTTCTTTTCATGAGAGTCGCTGCCCCGGCTTTCACCGGATACTTTCATAGCAGATGGTTCAAATTTTGGGGAGCACGCCGTTCGCTCCCGACCCTAATTACTGCCCCCGGTTAGACCTCGATAAAAACAGAGACAAAAGAATGGCGGCTCAGAGGGTTAAGCGAGGCTTCATCCCTGCCAACTGTCCCGTTCCTCCCCCGTGTTGATGGAGATCATCGCCGCCTCCCGCGTAAGTGGGTCCCGAAGGGGAAGAACAGAGAAAGCAGAACTGCGGATGGCTCGGGCACGGGTGCCAGGGTGGGCATGGGGTTCGCCGCAAAGGCGGCGATGGCGCTCGTCACGCTCATCTCCGTCCCGTCCGTATTACGGGCCATGGCCAGTAGCGTCGCCTCCGGGTATTTCAGACTGCCGCTTTTCACTCGGTATTTCACCACCGCCTCGAAGACACCATCTAGCCCGTCGTAGCTCACGCCCACGAGTTGTCTCCGAAGCCGCCTCCGAGCAAGAAATACCCGTCGGTGTTTAATTCAGGAATGTAGGCATGGGAGATGGCCGCGCTCTGTGCCCAGTATCCCGGGCTATAGGTGAAATTCGTGCCAAGACTGGAATTCCCTCTATGATAGGCCGAACCATCTCCGCCAAAGTCCCTGAATCCGTTCGAGGCGGAGGCATTGAGGAAAAACCGGATTTCGAATTCTCCCGTAACCGGCCCGGGATTCCACCCTGGCAGCGCCGCATCCCCGTTGTAAGCAACTTCCGTAGGCCTGCGAGTACCGAACCTCTCGCGAGGGTAGGTCTGCAAGGCCCTGTAGTTGCGAACTTCCACCCCCGGGGCGGACAGGGTCTGGGCGGACAGCCCTGCGGGTAGGATGAGAAGGAACACGGCAACTGAACAGATCGTCTTCATAATAAAGATAGCTGGAATATCAGGCGTCATTATTAAAATACACCCTAATAGAAAGAAGTTTATAAAAAAATTCGCACGGTTTCGTGAGCGGATATGGTAGTACCCTGATAACGGAGGGGAAGCGATTCCCGTAACACCCAGTGTGTTGGGCCTAGACCGTTTGCGAAAAGTTCGTGCGCATATCATCGTGGCTGGAGCATCTTGCTCCAGACCGTTCTGGGGGATTCCTGCCCCCTGAATTCAAATTGACTGACTGACTTTTGGCAAACGGTCTAATTCCGTGTCATTCGGGACAGTTCCTTGCCTGCGCTTGGTTCGGTCCTCGTTTTCCGCTATCTGCCGCTGCCGATACGGCTCCACTTCAACTTCCTGAGATCAAGCTGCCAGAAGGAAGCTTGAGCGACGATTTTGGAACCGCCCTCTCCATCCGGCACCCTGATCTTGCCCCCGGAAATCCTTATTCCTCCATCGAAAGCCTCCGCGCGATGGCGATGGATCCATCCGGGAGATTCTCCCTCGATAAGAACCCGCTCGATCTCCCACGTGCCTGTATGCAGGCGGTACACCGGAGTCTCGTAGTCGAATTCCTTACAGATTTCCGGATAGCTCAGATTTCCGATGATGTAGATCCACGGCTCGATGTGCGTGGCCGAGTGAAAGTCCGTTGGCGGAAAGATCTCTTTCGGGTAACCGAAAATTTCGAAGCCACCATTCCCATCGTGGACGAACACATCGTTGTAGATGCAGAAATCGGGGTCGTAGCCGTCCTCGTGTTCACCGGCGATCTGAACGAAACGACCGCACGGAAGAATCGTGAGGGACATTCCGAAACGATCGTGACTCCAGATCGGTTTTCCTTCGTCATAGCTGGAAATCCCGAACTGGTCCCCCGCCCGGTATCCGCTCCATCCGTTGCGGACCATCGCTTGCCAGAACGGAATATTCATCGGCTCGGGGTTGGACTTGCCGTATCGACGCGTCCGGTGTTCGAGGAAATGATCCTGATCGACAGGCAGGTCGTCGGCAGGCTCGATCCCAATCATCTTCCTTATTTCGTCTGCCTCCAAGTCCGAGGGATGCCCTCCCAACAAGATCAGCTCGCGTATAATTTCCGGATCGGATGCGGAGCGGATGAGCGCATCGCCATAGGCGTCACTCTTTTCCCAGTCCGCCCCTGCCGCGATGAGGACGCGGAAGCAGGCGGTCGCATCTTGCTCAACCGCGTCCATGAGCGCGGTGTGGCCGTGCTCATCCTCCGCTCCGAGATCCAGACCTTTCCCTATCAGAAACTCCAGCATTCCCCCATCGTCCAGAATCACGGAATATTGAAGGACGGTTCTGCCGCACCGGCCTCTCGCTCCGATGTCCGCTCCCCTCCTCAGGAGCAGATCGACTTTCAACGTGTCTCCGGTCTGGATGGCGAGGAGAAACGGGGTGCGTTCCCAGCCGTCCTTTTCTTCGATGTCCGCTCCCCTGTCCAAAAAATCGGAAATATCGTCCAAACCACCCAACGCGACCGTGCGATGGAATCCGGACCATTCCAGCGGTGCCGGATCGGCTCCGAGATCGAGTAACGCGCGTATTTGCCGGAACCTGCCATTGCGGGAAAGGACGCTCAGTGCCGATTCCCCGTAGCTCGAATGCACCGTCGAGCGGTGCTCCGGTCTCCAGCAAAAGATCGAACACATCCATTCTGTCCGCGCAGGCGGCGACTGTGAGCAGGGTGTAGCCATGAGGTGACGGCGGATCGAGTCTCGCCCCACGTTCTAACAACAATCTGATCTTCCCGACGGAGGAACTTCTGACGGCGAGCGAGATCAACTGCTCGTCCTTATCGAAATCCCGCTGGCAGGTCGCGTGGATATCGGCACCGTGATCGAGAAGGAAACGCACGGTATCCGCACCGGCTTCCGGACTCAGGCAAGCCGCCATCAAGGGGGTGAGTCCGTCTATTTCATCGTGGTATTCGAGATCGGTGCTGTCCGAAATCAAGCGGGGGATTTCTCGGATGTCTCCGGCTTTCGAGGCTTTGTGAAGGGGTGACACTGTGGTGGGAGGATGCCCGGGGTGGCTGCGAGACGCAACTACCACGGCCTGCCCCGGGACGGGGCAGCTACGCTTGCTACTTTGTTGTGAATTTCCGGGTGGCGGAGAGGGCGAATTTCTCCGGATCATACATGGACTCGACTTTGGCGGGCGGGGCAGTCGCGGCACCCGCAAGGGTGCAGCGGGCGAGGTAGGTGAGTTTGTAAGTGCCCTTCCGAGAGACATGGTCCATGAAGAATACGGCGCGGTCGGTGCGAAGCTCGGAATGGGAGATATTCCAGTCCTTCTCGCTCGTACGGATATCCTGGGCGGCGGACTGGGAGGAGAAATCCGAGTTCACGGTCTCGAAAATGGACGGCATCGGATCATCAACCACGAGATATCTTGTGTCATCATCAGGGAGCGTGACCTGGAGGGTGATCCGGATCAGATCGCCGGGTGCGGGATTCGTCAGGACCTCGGGTTGGCCGCTCGGGAGAACCTTTTCATAGAACCTTTCGATGGAAAGTCCGTTGTTCGCGACCGGGGCGAAGGGGGCGAGATTCGGCTTCGCGGCCACTTTCATGCGGACGTAGCCGGCTTGGTCGCTGGTGAGCATGAGATCGGTCGCCGGGGTGAGTTGGAGCGTCATTTTTTTGGACGGGGTTTTCCGGTCGATGATCACCTCCCGGTCACCGAGGACGAATCTCACCGGTTCCTCGGAAATTTTCCGGGTCGCTGCGTAATTCGAAACCGCGAGCAAACTCCATCCGTTCATCCACGTGCTGCGCCAATGACCGTAGGGATTCCGCTCGTTGAGGAGTTTGTCGAAGGTCTTGAACACCGCTTCGGAATCAGGATCGATGGCCAGGCGGGCGATGAGCACGGACGCGGTATCGGCGTTTCCAGGCATCCAGTATCCTTTATCAGAGCCGGTGCTGAAACCGGCTTTCGATGTGAGGATCTGGTCCGCCAGCGCGAGAATTTTCGGACTACCATCCGACCCGATAGCTACGGCGGCCGCGAGAAGCGCACGCGAGCTTCCGTTCAGAAACGGAATTTTCTCTGCCATCAACGAGTGGTAGGGAGTCTGCGCTTTCCCGAGAAGCGCTAAGGTGTAGAGCGAGCGGGAGTGGTTCTCCAGTTCGCTAGCCGAGGTCGATTCCCCTGCCCCGCGGAGCGATTTGATGAGGTATTGGGAAAGGCTTTCAAGTGCGGATTCCGGGACGTTGCCACCGTGTCGCGCGGCGAGAGTGAGCACCATTCCGGCATACGGAGTGACCCATTCGTTCGTTTCGGTGGCACCCGGCCAGTAGCCGAAGGAGCCGTCGGCAAGCTGCATGGAGAGCAGGCGACCCACTCCGGTGCTGATGGCGCTTTTTACTTTCCGATCGTCGTATTTCGCGAGAGAGGGCACATACGGACGAAGATTCTCAACCGCGAGCCACGGCATCATCGAGGAGCTGGTTTGCTCGGCGCAACCATACGGATATTGCAGCAGGTAATCAACGGAGGAGGAGATTTCCACCAGTGGCGACGAGGCGAATTCAAACTCCACGGTGCCGTTGGCATTGGCGAGATCTTTGGAAAGGATGCCGCGGAGGTCGGTGCTGGAGGCGGCGGCGGTCCGCATCGGGGTCACCTGCCGGAGTAGCGGCATGGGGAAACTGGATACGAAGGTTTCCTGCACCGCATCCGAGAGCGAGGTGATCTGGTCCGGGCTGAGCGAACCCTCCATGAGGGACAGCGGCTTCGCCCGAAACGAGACGGTAACGTTTCCGGTGTTTCCGATGTTGATCGGGAATACGAGGCCGGAGGAATCGCCGGGAGCAAGCGTGAGACTTTGCGTTGCTGGTCCGGCGAGCGAAGCGACCGGAGTCCCCTCGCCTGTTCCTGTGGCGCATGAGATTTCCCATGTCGCGGTGACTTCGGAAGCGTTCTGGACCAGGACACGTCCATCGATAACGTCACCTTGGTTGGCGAAACGCGGCAGTTTCGGCTCCAGCATGAGCGGCTTTTTCACGATGATCGAGGACTCCGTGCTGCCGAACTTCGCGCCGCCGTGATGGACGATGGCGAGCACGCGATAACGTGTGAGAGTGTCTGGAAGAGTGAAAGTGTGGGAGTATTTCCCCTCCGCATCCGTGACAAGGGCTGGCGCCCAGGCAGCACAGGGATCGAAGTTTTTCCTGAACAGGTCGGCGAGTTTGCTGAGGTCGCCACCGCCTCCGACGAAGAAGCCTTTGTTGTGGAACGACCGGTACTCCGAATTCTCCGAGATGAAATTATGGAACGAGGTCCCGGCATCCACGGCGAGAAGGCGCCTGTCGTAGAAATAGGACATGGGTTCCGGGGAATCGTAGCCCATCACCGCGAGGGTGCCTTCATCCACGGCGTAGAACGTGACTTCCGCACCAACGGCCGGTTTGCCATCCGCGGAGCTGACCGTGCCTGTGAGTTTCACTTCGGTGCCGGGGCGATAGGATTCTTCCGCCGGGTCGATGGCGACGGCGAGGCGGTCGCGCTGGTTCTCCACGATCAGCTCGCAGTAACCCAGGCGGAGCTGGGGTTCCTTGATTTCGCGGGCGGACTCGGCGGAGCCTTTCACGATCAGGATGGATACGTAAGCATTGGGCGCGTGGTCCTCGGTGATGGGAATTTCAATGACGGGGTTCTCGGCTTTCAGCTCCGTCAGGTAGGAGCTGAGGACTTTTTCCCGCTCGACAGTCACCAGCGCCGTGCCTTCGATGGGCGAAAGAACAAGGATCCGTGCGACATCGCCCGCCTTGTAAGACTTTTTCTCGGAAACCAGTTTGATCCGCATCCCGTCCTCGTATTGCCAAGGGTATTCTTTCGCGCCATACACGTGAAAGCGGGTGGCGGTGGCGAACTCCCTGCCTTCCGCATCCTTGCCCTTGAGCGTGAGGAAATACAGGCCGTCCTTGGTCGGTTTCACGGGAAACCGCACACCTTCTTTCGCGGAATCGGCGGCGGTGACGATGACATCGGAGGTGGAGATGACTTCCTCGGACGGTTCGCTCTCGGTGACTGTATCCCCATTCTCATTGGTCGTTTTCGTATTGGTATGAACCTGCCGGGTGACGGTGGCGGTGAGGGTCACGTCCTGCCCGGCCGGCTTTCCGGCAGTATCGGTCACGACGAGTCGGAACAGGGTTTCATCACCGACCCGGATGAGCCGATCCACCCGCGAAACGCCGGCATAGAGCGCGGCAGGATGCACGGTGACGGAAGACCTGGCGGTGAGCGTCTGGTTGTTCGAATCGGTGACTTCAGTGCCGACGGATATTTCTCGAGCACTCGGGAAATCGCTCTGGGGCAGCTTCACGGGGATCTCGGTTTTCCCCTCGGCGGATAGCACCAGCTCGGAATCGAGCGAGGTGCTGGTGATCTCATCATCATCGCTGTCGCGGTAGCCGAAGTAGTGATACCAGTAACGCCAGTCCTCCTTCTTGTGGTTACCGAAAAGGAAATCCCGGTAACGCTCGGGATACGGGTTGATCGTGGTGATCTGGGTGAAAGTATCCGCCTTTCCGGCTGCCACCGGTTGGCCTTGGTAGTAAGTGGCGGTCAGCCTCGCCGAAATTTCATCCGCTCCGATAGCCGGTGGATCGATGGTCTGGGTGACTTCGAAGGTATTTCTACGGAATTCCTCCACTTTCAGCGGCAGTGAAAAGGTGGCGCTCTGCTCAAGCGCGGCCTGGATTTCCCAGTCTTCGGTTTTCTCCGCTACGGCGAGATCCTCGGGGAACTCCAGGCGGATTTCGTGGTCTCCGGTTGTTTCCTCCGGAAGCACGAACTCGAGATCGAACGAGCCGAGCGCGGACAGCGTCACCTCGCGGGTCAGGATTTCCTTCTCCTTGGGATCCACGATGACAACGCGGGCCGGAGACTTCCGAGACTGCGTGATGGCATTGCCGACCTGGTCCCGGACGATACCTTTGAGCCGGACTTTCTCGCCCGGTCTATATAGCGAGCGTTCTGTGAACAGGAACGCGCGGCGTGTCTCCGGAAGCTGCTTCACCCAGGAATATTTCACCGGGAAATGCCAGAGACCCACTTGGTCGAGCGACTTGTCGAACGCCACCACATAAGAGTCCTCCCCTAGTGTCGCCTGGAGATGCCTGACGGCGGAGCCGCGCGGAACCGTGGCGAGACCGCTCGCATCCGTCTCTACGGAAGTCAGCTTCCTCGCATCCTCGCCGAAGGTGCCGATCTTCACACCGGGAAGCGGCTTTCCCGTCTCGCAGGAAAAGGCGAAAAGCATTGCCGAACCATCGGTGAATTTCCACCCGAACCCCAAGTCAGTGAGTTGCACGATGGCCTGAGCGCCGTGCTTGCGGCTTGATCCCGCCTGCACATGGGGCACTCCCTCCACATCCACGAAAAGCGTTCCGAATTCCGTTCCGGCAGGCAGAATTTCATCCCAGGCAAACTCAATGGTCTTACCGGTATCCACCGCGACTCCGGTTTCGATTTCCTTTTCGACCAACGTTTCTCCAGGCACGAGCGAGTAGGGCAGGATCGCGGTATCTTCGATCCCCTTCCAATCCGGCCCGTTTCCCGTGTAATTCCTATATCCTTGGAAAGCTCGCACGGTGCCCTTTCCGGAGAGTCGTTTGATCCGGATCTTCACTTTCGAAATGTTCACCGTGTCGATCGCATACTTCCGCAAGCCCTTCGCAAGCTGGGCCTCGTCCTCCGATGGCAATGCGAGCTCCGGACTAACGCGTCCGAACTTGACGACTTGGTTGCCCGGGTTGCTGAGTTTCCTACCCCCCGCCGATTCGACGCCTTTCCCGACCGAGACCACATAATCGTCCTGTCCGCTGAAATCACCCTTGATCGAGAGAGTTTTGCCATCCGTCTCAAAGACCATCCCGGGGATTTCAGGTGAGACCGATACCAGATTCGCAGGGAAATTTTCCGGAAGCGCTTCGTTGAATGTCACACTGATCTCACGTGGGGTATCTCTCCCGACTACCGCTGAAACGTCGGTCCGCTTGAAAGCCTCGACCTTGCCGATCCGGTATGCGAGATCAGCACCAAGCGTAGCGGATCTCGCTGAGTTCGGCAGCCCTTTGAGAACGTGCAATACCCATTTTTCGGCGATGGGAAGTGGCGAGTTCGGAGTGACGATCACGATGTTTTCCACGGAAGTCTCCGGGGCAACCGCTTCGCGCTGCCGCTCCGGATCCAAACGGTTCTGCCAAGTCAGATACCCGGTCCGGAAATAACCAGCTTCACCCGCCGTGGCATACCGTCACATCCGGTGCCACACCCTGGTGGCGCTCCGAGGAGAAACCGAAGAACCCGGCGATATCGGCGGGATCTACTTCGTCATTGAACGCGACCAGCCAGCTTCCTGTCGCAGCCGAGTACCCGCTCGAATACCGGTTCGGGATCTGCGAGGCGAGGATGCGGAACTGTTCCGTAGAGACACTGCCGAACTCGCCCTTCGCGACATCGCTCCCGTCTTCATGCTTCACCCCGGAGTTGATGGAGAACTTGTATTTCGTCCCGATCATCGGCAACGCATCCGCCTTGAATTCAGCCACGGTTGGTGATTTCCAAAACAATTTCCCAAGCCAAGCCGGATCGATCCCCACCAGCTCGTTGTCCACTTCTTTTCCCAGCGAATCAGCATCGACCATGGGTTTCTCGAAAACGAAATCAATCTGGGATTCCGGAGCCAGCGACGGACTGGAAACCACCAACCGGGGCGCGGCTCCCAGCGGAAAAACGAGTGACAAATAGACAGCGGCGAGGAGGAAGAGGAGGCGTTTCATAACAGTTCAGGCTGAGTTCTACAATCCCATCTATAAACGCCATGCTTGAAATGAAAATTCAAAAATGAAACCGGAGTCGCCATATTTCTGGCCGCCCCGTCTATTCGATTGCGTATCAACCTGAATCGGAGCAAGATACGCCCGTGATCCAATTGTTCCTTAGGACGGCGATGGCCTCCCTTATCGTAATGGCGCTCGCCGGATGCGCGCCGGATTTCATGCTTGTTAGCAATCCCAAGGAGAATTCCGGGGAGTCAGAAACCTTCGGCTATCGCACCTGGAAGGCCGAAGGGATCGAACCGGACATCGTTCTCATCTGCATCCACGGTTTTTGCGGCGCCTCCGTGGACTACGCGAATCTGGGTGAGCACCTGCTCGCCAACCAGCCGCGAACCGCGATCTACGCCTACGAAGTCCGCGGACAGGGCAGCGATCCGATATACCAGCGCCGCGGTGACATCGGGGATCCGCAGCAGTGGTATGACGATCTGGAGGCTTTCACCCAACTCGTGGAGGAGCGCCATCCCGATGCGAAAATCATCTGGTACGGAGAAAGCATGGGCGCGTTGATCGCGACTCACGCGATCTGCCAGGCACCCGCCGGAAATCCTCCTTGCGATGCGCTCGTGCTTTCCTCCCCCATCGTGCGCTTCAAAGACGACGTGGAGCCATGGAAAATCGCCCTCGTCCGCACCGCCGCCGCCACCCTCCCGCTCGCCCGCGTTTCTCTCGATGCCCTCGCCGGCCAACAGGATGTTCAGATGACCCAGGAATCGAACCACGGCGACCAGTCGAAAACGAATTCCTACAACGTCGAGCAGCACACCCTCCGACTTCTCGGAACTCTCGCCACACTCATCGACGGCATGAATCGCTGCGCGGAGAATCTCGAAATCCCCACCCTCGTCCTCCACGGCGGAAAAGACTATTTCAACAACGACCCGGATGTCCGCGGATTCGTCGCCCGCATCCCGGCCAGCGTCCCAGCACCTACCACGATTACCCGGATGCCTACCACCTGCTGATGTACGACGAGGAAAAGGACAGGATCTTTCGCGATGTCGAACGCTGGCTGAACAAACAAAGATAAAATTGAAAATTCCAAGGGGAAGCCCGACCCGAAAGCACTCCTTCAGGTGTTGAATCTTGAGTTTTGAATTTTTTAGCAGCGTTTCGTCTTGACGGGATCGGAACCCAAGGCATTCTCCGCCCCCCACCAACCAATTTCAATCATGGCACGTATTTGTAGTATCAGAGGCACCCGCGTCCGCTCCGGCGGCAGAATTCACCGTTCCGGCTTGGCCAAGAAAAAAGGCGGCATCGGTCGTCACGTCACCAAGGTGACCAAACGCAAGGTCTCCCCGAACCTCCAGAACAAGCGGATCTGGGTTCCCGAACTCAGCAAATTCGTTCGCATCAAGCTCTCCTGCCGCGCGCTCAAGACCATCAACAAGAATGGTGCTTACGTTACGCTCAAGAAAGCAGGCATCGTCAAGTAAGCGGCCGCCTAGTTCGGCTCACGCACCATGCACGGCTTTTCCTACAAAAACGGAGAGCTTTTCTGTGAAAACGTTTCCCTCCGCTCGCTAGCGGAGGAGCACGGCACTCCCCTCTACGTCTATTCTGCGGGGACAATCACGGATCATTACTCCCGGCTCGACAAAGCTCTCTCCGGCGTTTCCCACGAAGTGGCTTACGCGGTCAAAGCGAACTCGAACCTCTCCGTCCTCCGCCTTCTCGCTACGAAGGGTGCGGGCTTCGACATCGTTTCCGGTGGCGAACTTTTCCGCGTGATCAAGGCAGGTGGAGATCCAGCGCATTGCACCTTCGCCGGCGTCGGCAAGACCCGTGAGGAAATCGTCTACGCCATCGAGCAGGGCATCTATTCTTTCAACGTCGAGAGCGAGGAGGAACTCCGGTATCTCAACGAAGTGGCAGGCGAGCTTGGGAAAGTCGCCCCCGCCGCCGTCCGCGTGAATCCGAACGTGGATGCGAAAACGCACAAGTATATCTCCACGGGGAAAAGCGAGAACAAGTTCGGAGTCGACTTCGAACGCATCGCCGAACTCTACGACCGCGCCGCCACGGAGCTTCCCCACGTGAAAATGCGCGGCCTCCAGATGCACATCGGCTCTCAGCTCACCTCCATCGATCCTTTCATCGAAGCGGTGGAGAAAGTGATTCCTCTAGTTACTGGCCTGAAAGCGAAACACGGAATCGAATTCTGGTCCATCGGCGGCGGCATCGGCATCGTCTACGAAGATTCCCTCGCCTCCGGATCCGCCGACTGGTGGGCCTCCAAGCCGGATTCCGAGCGCCCGCTCACGATCGAGAAATACGGTGAGGAACTCGTGCCGCGGATCAAGGATCTCGGCCTGAAAATCCTGCTCGAACCGGGCCGATACATCGTCGGAAACGCCGGTGTGCTCGTCACCCGCTGCCTCTACGAGAAAAAGGGTTCCGCCAAGACTTTCAAAATCGTCGATGCCGGGATGAACGATCTCATCCGCCCCGCTCTCTACGAGGGCCACCACGATATCGTCCCGCTGAAACAACCGGAAAACGAAGACCTGACAAAGGTCGATGTCGTCGGCCCGATCTGCGAAAGCGGAGATTTCTTCTGCCAGGACAGGGAGCTGCCGGATTTCAATCCCGGCGACCACATCGCCCTCCTGTCCGCCGGAGCCTACGGCTTCGCCATGGCATCGAACTACAATTCCCGCCCCTTCCCCGCCGAAATCCTCGTCGAGGACGATGACGCCACCGTCATCCGCAAGCGCCAGACCCTGGAAGATCTCATCCAAGGCGAGCTGTAGCTGCCGCGTCTCGCGGCAGGCCGTGATCGCTGCGTCTCGCAGTGATCCGGAAAGGCAAGTGGCTGGTGACTCCGGCCCCAGTCCGTTCATCAGGAATCTTGCCTGATGAACGCCACGCCACGACCACCTTCGAGCTTAAGGTCAGACTTCAGTTCCCGCATGTTTCACCGATGGAAAGCAAAACAATCACCTTGGAGCTTGATGCTTACGAAAAGCTCAAAGCTGCCAAGCAAGGAAGCGAATCCTTCTCGTCGGTCGTCCGTCGAGCTGTTCTACCAGGCGGAACCAGGAGCGGAGCATCGATTCTGGCAATCCTGCGGCGGAGAGAGCATTTCAAGAGCGATGAGGAGTTAAGCGAATTGGAAGAGCGAGATCGCTCGGATTCACCACCGTTCGACCCATGGGAGGAGACAGCATGATACTGGACACCGGCGTTCTGATCAGACTTGAGCGGGAAGTGAAGAAAAGAGTAATCGGTCCGGCCAAACGATTCCCGGATCCGATTTCCCACGAGCGCATTTGTATGACGCCGACCATTGCCGGTGAATTTTGCTCGGGCACTTCGATGGCGGATCGCAAGCGGTGGACCGATGCCCTTTTACCCTACGAAATGCTTGGACTCACCTCTGAAACTTCCTGGACCTATGGGATCGTCTTTCGGAATCTCGCAAAACGGGCAGGAAAGATAGGAGCGAACGACATGTCGATCGCAGCTACCGCACTCACCCACAATCTTCCTGTGGCGACAGGGAATGTGCGAGAATTCACAAGAGTGGAAGGGCTGATCGTCCTCCCGGTCTGAACGTTGCTTCCAAAGTCCCACTCCCTATTGAGGTTTGGTTTTTGAATTAAAAAGTCTAGGGTTTCGGATGCCCAACGCCCTCGCCGACGAAACCTCCCCCTACCTCCTTCAGCACGCGCGAAATCCGGTCAACTGGATGCCGTGGAGCGATGAGGCGTTCGCGAAAGCGAAAAAGGAAGACAAGCTCGTATTCCTCTCCATCGGATATTCCACCTGCCACTGGTGCCATGTGATGGAGCGCGAGTCCTTCGAGAACGAGAAAATCGCGAAGGTGATGAACGAAAATTTCATCAATATCAAAGTCGACCGCGAGGAGCGACCGGATATCGACGCGACTTACATGGCCTTCGTCCAGGCGACCACCGGCGAGGGTGGCTGGCCTCTCAATGTCTGGCTCACACCCGAAGGCCTGCCCGTGGTGGGTGGCACGTATTTTCCGCCGGAAGACAAATTCGGTCGACCCGGCTTCCCGAAAATCTGCGCCAGCCTTGGCAGGGCGTATCGTGAAGACAAAGCGAACATGGTCAAAAGCGCGACCGAGGTGATGGGGCATCTGCGCAAGGAAGCGAACGCCACCACCACTCTGCGCGGGATGCCGAAGGAACGCGTGTTCGGCGACTACCTGGACAAATGTGAGTCCCTGTTCGATCCCCATCAGGGCGGATTCGGCGATGCACCGAAGTTCCCCCGCCCCACTCTCATGCTCGCACTCATGCAGCTTTCCGAGCGTTTCCCGGCAGACTCGGAGGAGCGGAAAATGGCTTTGGAAATGAATGACATTACTCTGAGGAACATCGCCGGCGGTGGCATCCACGACCATCTCGGAGGAGGCTTCCACCGCTACTCCGTGGACGATTACTGGCACGTCCCCCACTACGAGAAAATGCTCTACGATCAGGCACAACTGGCCCTGGCTTTCACCGAAGCCTGGCAGATCTCCAAGGAAGAGCTTTTCCGGAAAACCGCCGAAGACACGCTCGATTACGTGATCACCGATCTGCGCGATCCGAAAGGTGCCTTCCACTCCGCCGAGGATGCGGACAGTTACAGAAAAGACGGCGACAAACACAAGCATGAGGGTGCCTTCTGGACATGGACCGCCGACGAAGTCGCCAGCTTGCTCGAGGGGAAATCTCTCAAGATTTTCAACCTCGCCTACGGAATCGAGGACGATGGGAATTCCCGCCCGGAGAGCGATCCCCACGACAAACTCGAAGGTCAGAACACACTCTACCGCGCGGTTTCAGACAAGAAGCTCGCGGAGAAATTCGGCATGACCGCGCAGGAAATCGAAGCCTCACTCACCGCTTCCCGCACAGTCCTCCGCGAACGTCGCGCCACCCGCCCGAAGCCTCACCGCGATGATAAGATCGTCACCGCGTGGAATGGCCTGATGATCGCAGCCCTCGCCAAAGCCTCCGCCGTCTTGTCCTCAGAAAAATACACGGATGCTGCGAAATCCGCCGCCACCTTCATCCGGGAAAATCTGTGGGATGCGGAAACGAAATCCTTGTTCCGCAGCTATCGTGGCAAACGCGGTGAGGCCAGGGCATTCCCAGCCGATTACGCCTTCCTTATCTTCGGACTCATCGAGCTGAACGCCGCCGATCCCACCGGAGGCTGGCAGGAATGGGCCACCGAGCTTCAGGCCTCGATGGACCGCGAGGCTTGGGACGAAAACAAGATCGGCTATGTCATGTCCACCAAGCTGGATGGGAAAAACCTTCTCACCATCCGCGAGGACTACGATGGAGCGGAACCCGCCGCCAACCACGTCGCAGCCCTCAACCTCCAGAAGCTCGCCGTCCTCTGCGCCGATACAGGACTGGATAACACTGTCACCACCGAGCGCTCCGAAGGGTATCAGAAACGCGCCGAAGCACTGATCCGTGCCGGGGCCACGATGCTCGAAAAGCAAGTCTTCGCCGCCCCCGTCCTGCTCTCCGCATACGATCTCCACGACAGAGGCGTCCGCCATTTCCAACTACCTGAAACAGACTACACCGCCACCCTCTCCCGTCTTACCCAAGCCCACGAACCACGCGCGGTCTTCAACGCGCATCAAGGAACCAATATCCTTCTCTGCGAAAACATGATGTGCAAAATCTACAAGGAGTAGGCGGCCAGCGCTGCGATCATCTCGGAATACTCCCGACCTGATGGCAAATCGCTTTGTTCCACCAACCGGGTGCGTGTTGCCTCCTCGTCATTGCCAGTCACCGGGTTGGTGCCGATTTTCGTAAAAGTTTCGTTCATAACCGCGTAGCCGATCCTCTGCCAAGCAGGCAAGGAGTCGAAAGAAACCCCGGATTCGAGCAAAAGCTCCCGTTTTTCCGAAGTGGAAAGTCCCGACAGCGATGCCGTCGCCCCCGAAGGGGTCGCACCCTCTTTCCGCAGGACCCAATATGCATGGGAATTCAAACAGTTCCTTCTCGCGTCTTCCATTCTCCAACGGAAATAATCCACGACCGTTTTCGTATCCGGCAGTTCGATAATCCGACAATCCATGACGACAGCTCTGCCGATTTCCAGACTGAGTGACGCGCTTGCCTGGCCTGCCAGAATCGAAAGCCATTTCCGATGCTTGCGTGCGAAGAGCCGGTCTTCCGGGTCGAAAAGAAGGGAAATCTCATCGCTCTGAGCATAGGCGAACCTGGTCTTGAATCCGGCCCGCATCAGGCACTTCATCGTCCCTAACATCGCATCCCGGAACCGACTGTCATAAGGGGCTTCATAGTCCATCACCTCTTTCGTAAGGCGACTGAAGCCCCGACCATCGAGCCTTGCGACAATCTGAATCCCGGACGGAATCACCCGGTCGTGTGCTGTCTCGAAATTTCGTAGTGAAGATTCCAGCTCATCAAATTTCATGATTCCAATCCTCCACCTCGAATCGATCCGAAACAAGCCTCACGAAATACATTTCGGAAAAGCCTTCGCCCTTTTCCGGCAACTCCAGGCTCGAATGATGGTCCAAAACACCCGTGTCGGGAATTCTTGCCTTTCCAGTTCTCCGGCTGTTGCGATCCAAGGCACCTTTCAATTCCGATTGAAAAAAATACATGACCACGGGGACGCCTGCACTCGTCGCAGCTTCGATCCACTCGCTGCGCCTCGCTCTGGTTGAATTGGTATTGTCCAGAACGCAGGACTGACCTTTCAGCAGGCACCATTCGAACAGGGAGTATGTTCTCGCTGGCGTTTTCAGCATATCCCGGTTAATTCGCAAATGCGTCGCCGCGAAACGATCCAGATAAAACGACGATTTGCCCGTCGCAGGGATTCCGACAAACATCACGATCTCCATGGTCGCCGTGATGCTGAAACCAGCCGGATGAAACTTCAAGACATCAGAATCCGGGCAGTAAACCGAAAAAATTCCAATCGCACCCATTCGCCCTTTCACGGAAACCCCGGCTCCCCCATCCTCCCGGCGTGTCAGGAAAAAACATCGTATATTTCGACCTCGAAACCCAACGCAGCATCAGCGATGTCGGCGGCTACGCGAACAAGGCCAAGCTCTGCATCTCCATCGCCGTCACCTACTCCACCGCCACCGATGAATACGTGATCTTCGGCGAAAACGATCTCGATGCGCTGACCAGCCTTCTTCTGAAAGCGGACCTCGTCGTCGGGTGGAACCACATCGGCTTCGACTATCCCGTGCTCCAGGCCTACGTCCTCCCAAACCTTGAGGAACAGACGCTGAATCTCGACATGATGCTCGATGTGAAAGAGCGCATGGGCCGTTTCCTGAAGCTCGACAACGTAGCCTCAACTTCGCTTGGAACGGGAAAATCCGCAGACGGACTGGATGCCATCCGCTGGTGGCAGGAACACAAGAAAACCAAGGAATTCGAGCCGCTACGGAAAATCGCCGAATACTGCGCCTACGATGTCAAAGTCACCCGGTTCGTCCACGAATACGGAATGAAACACGGCCTCATCAAATACGAGGACGCGGGAAATGTGATCGAGCTTCCCGTCGACTGGTGATCCTTGGGATCAGACAAGCATCCCGATGACTTTCACCACGGTGATGATGAAAACCACAAACAGTGCTACGATGAAAATCTTGATCGGGATTACGATGGACGAACGGGTCATTGCGAAGCGGAGATAAACGCTTCAAGGTCCGTTGGCAAAACAAAAACCGTCCACGACCATGCACGCACGACACCTGATTTTCAAAACACATGGAAAACCTGATGAAGTCATCGAAATCGAAGACTTCACCCCTCAGGAACCCGCTGAAGGCCAAGTACTCTCTGGAAATCCTTGCCGCCCCGCTCAATCCTGCCGACCTGAATTACATCGAGGGCACCTACGGAATCAAACCCGAACTACCGGCCGTAGCCGGAATGGAGTGCTCCGCCATCGTCCTGAAGAGTAAGAGTCCCGGTATCTCGGAGGGTGAACTCGTGATGCCCATCGACAAAGTCGGCTCCTGGGCCACTCACGCCATTGCCGATGGGAACCGCCTGATCACGCTTCCCGAGAAAATCGATCCCCTGCAAGCAGCCATGCTCAAGGTCAATCCTGCGACGGCATGGCTGCTCCTCCACAGGTTCGCCAATCTGAATGAAGGAGACGTCGTAACCCTGAACGCGGCCAATTCCGCTGTGGGGCAATGTGTCATCCGGCTCGCGGCAGATCTCGGGTTCCGCACAGTTTGTTTTCTCAGAAACGAAAGCCTGTTCGGGAGAGCTCACGTCTCTCGGAGCCACCCACGTGTTCCCCGACAGCACGGAAGGATTCACTTCAGCGAAAGAGACCTTGGGTAAAGAAAAAGCCAAGCTCGCCTTCAATGCAGTGGGCGGAGATAGCGCTCTGCGCCTCATGAAGCTACTCGAAACGAGCGGCACACACATTACCTATGGTGCGATGGGACGAAAACCGCTCACCGTCCCGAACGGCCCGCTGATCTTCCACGACATCCGTATTCGAGGCCTTTGGGTCACAAAATGGATGGAGAACGCAACTGTTTCGGAAATTTCCGAAATCTACTCGAAGCTCAGCATGAAAATTGCAGCCGGAATCCTGAAGCAGGAAATCGATTCCACGTATGCTCTCGAAGATTTCAGATCGGCTTTGACCCGACTCGAAGCCGCGGATCGTGTCGGGAAAGTTCTATTTTCAAGAAAAACCTCGGGCAACCTCCGGAAAGTCTGATTTCACGCTTTTCAAGAAGATTCATACAGGTTAAACAAATGACATGAACCGGCTCAGATCGAGTCCAAGGATTCACTCTGCTTGAAATGACAGTGGTGATTATGGTCCTGATGTCGCTGGTTGGAGCCGGCTTGGCTGTATCCAGCCAGTATGGAGATTGGAGGTTAGGCAGAGCGGCCTCCGAGGACCTACGCTCGGTTTACGCTGCCCAACGGATGTATCTTGCGGACAATCCGACCGCGTCCGTGAACTCGATCACCAGCAACAATCTCATTCCCTACCTCGCCAATCGTGCCACCTCGATGCCGACGGTAAAATCCCTCACGGGCACCAGTCTGGCGATCCGGGTCAATGTCTCCCCCCCGAATATCAACAACGGCTCCGGCGGAATCTACGATCCTTCCGGCAGCGATAGCGATTCAATCTGGGATGTAGGCCAATGAAAAACCTCGTCCGTCTAAGCATCCTGCTCTTTGCTATCGGCTGCGCCCAAGCCGGTCAGTTCCGGCACGTCGGAGATTTTTTACTCCAGTCCCACTACAAGCTCGCAGGAACGAAAATGACCGCGATCCCTATGAAAGCGATCGCATTCCATGTATTTACCGACGGAGTCACTATCCGCGTATCGCCCGAAGGACAGGAAAATTCCCACACGAGCTTCGAAATTTACCGCTCGGATGGGATCGGTCGTCAGCGTGCCGGCTCCGGCGCCCTTGAAGTCGTGCCCGGTGTGCAGGCATACACCTCCGCTGGCGGGACCCTTCGTCATCTTCGTATTTCACAGGAATCCATGACCATCACCACTTTCCCCGGAGTCTCCGACCAGACAATCGTCAGCTACTCGATCGCTGCTACACCAGTGGACGAAAATACCGGGGAAACCGCTCAGAAGCCATGAAACCACTCCCTGCCCAAGATGGGAGCGAAAGACACGGCGCGCGCCATTCCATCGCTCCCCCTCACTCCCAGTCACGGAAGTTATTCCACCGCGAACCGGAAGATCGCCTCGTGCCCGATCCAGCGACTCTACCCCTGGCTGCTCTTCGCAAGCACCGCTGTGGCCGCCACTTTTTGCCTCGCCTACATTTCCAAGCCGGTAATCATCGGAAACTCGGGAAACGCAATCGTTCTACCGGAATCGCATGCCCCGGCGGCGAATGCCATGTCGAATTCCTCACCTTCGCCCGACTACGGCCTGCTCCCTGACAAACAAGCATTGCCCGGAGAAAACAAGAGCGCTTACCCTTCGAATTCCGGCACACCCGCCTCCCCACTCGCCTCGGACTTCGAGGAAACAAACATCCGCATCCAACACGTGCTTGATGCCGAAAGCCCGGGCGGGGAGATCAATCGCATCGTGATCGATGTGCCCGTTCTCTATCAGAGCCGGAATCTGAGATGGTCGCAGCGGGATGCGGCGGAAGCTCGGGAACTTTTGGAGCAGCTCACCGAATATCAGACGGATGTCCGTGCGCTCCGTGACAAGGGCAGGTCCCTGCGGGAGCGCTGGAACGGACTCATGGCGCGCACGATCCCCGCTGGCGCACTACGTGCCGACAGCCCTTCCCTACCCACCAATCAGATTGATCCGACAGCACCCACCCTGCGCTCGGATACCGACCAAACCATCAAACTGAGGAAAACGGACTGATGAAGATAAAACACATTCTGGCGTTCGCTCTTGTTTGCCAAATTCCCGCACCACTCATCGCCCAGAACCTCGAAAGGGAAGACGGCGCACCCGGTCTTTCCGACGAAGTCCAGAAGGCGATCGCGGAATTCAACCGAAAGAAGAGTTCCGGAAAAAATGAGCCGAATGAAGTGACCGTGGTCCTGGAACCACCAGCCCCGGTAGCCATCGTGATACCGGAAGAAGAGATACCGAGCCCGGACGAGGTGAAGAAACCGATCCTTGTGAGCGGCAAACCCAGGCCAGCCGCCGCCCTCCAAACCGGAGAAGCGCCTGCCGACCCGGCTATCCCGGAGCCTGGACTTGAAGTCCGCGTCGAAAGTATCCGCAGCGGCACCGGGACCATCGATCCGGATCAGGTTTCTCTCAGCGCCAGCTTCCCCGCAAAGCCGCTTTCAAAAACTCCCGACCACTGGTTTCTAGAGAAATCCGAACTTGCCCCGGCATTCAAACGCGATGTCGAGTTGCAGCCGGGCGTCACCATCTCACTCAATATCCAACCACATGTTCTCTCGGCGCAAGCGGATGGTGCGGAGACTTTTTCCGTCTCGGAGCCAGGATTCGATCCCGCCCTTGGCTATCGCCAGCCATCTACCGTCGGCGCGATTCTCGGCCAATCCATCGCACAGCTTGACGAGGACTCGAAACAACTGGGAGCCATTCTCTCCGATCTGGACCGCCTCCTCTCGTCCCTACCCCAACCCGAACCGGAAATCCAACCGGAACCTGTAAGGAAAAAATGAATCCCACACCCCCACTCATATGCGGCACCTTGCTCGTAGCGATGATGGCCGCGGGCGTCGGCCACTATTGGTCCGTTCAGGAATTTGTAGCGAACTACGCGAACCTCCCGACCGTTCGACAGATACCCGACGTTTCTCCGGAACCAGTGACCCTTCGCAATCAAAAAGCGGAAATACCTAGTCCCGCTTCCAACCCTCTCGCGTCCGCTGCCTCGACGGACGAATCAACCGCGATGAGAGGTATGTTCCAGGAAATGCTTGGCGAGCTGCGCAAAATCAAGGGTGAACGGAACGCACTGGTGGACCAGCTGGCCGAGACGAATCGGGACGTGATGAAGCTGCAATTCCAAGTGGATTCCCACTCGGAATCTTTCCGCCCCCTACCCACCTCTGAAGAACGCAACGATACCTCCTTCGGTATGGACAACGAACTCCCGGGAGTGCTCCCTCCACGCGCCAATCCAGTCTACCTGGAAAGCGACCGCTGAATCTTCGTATTCTAATGCGCGAGAAACCAGCGAAAGCCGGGCTGAAAGATCTCCACCATCGATCGCTACCTCTTGAACAGGATCTTCTTCAAGTCTGAATCCTTTCCCGATCCATCCCGTCAGATCAGCATGTTCAAAATACTGACAAGCCTGCTACTTATAGGCGCAGCTTCCGCCGCGCCCGGTTGGATGGCGGATCTCACGCCTTCCGTCCCCGGCAGCCACCCTGCGATCCGCTCCTGCACGGCGGAGGTACTCGTTGAGTTGGAAAGGCATGTTGAAAGCCGGGGAGCTGGATATCCGTTTCGCCCCGGCCGGAGTTTCGAAACCCGGTTCGTTCGTCGTCCAGTCGGATGCGCGCAGTCTCGGCACCGCTGCCGCGATCCATCCCTACAACCACTCCTACTGGTCGGAAACCGATCCATATTCGCTGCTTCCTACATATTTCAAAGCCAGCGAGCGCGATTCGGAGGAATCCATCGTCACTACCAACCGCTACTTCCGGAGCAAGGTCGCTTCCGAGGAGATTTCCACCAATCTCAAGTCGGGTAAGACGGAAAAACATGTACTGGCCTTCCCCTACGAACCAGCGCGCGACGTATTTTCCGCCTACCTCTACCTCCGCAGCCAACCGCTCGCGACCGGTGAGGAACACGTGATACTCCTGATGCCGTTCAAGAGTCCTTACATACTTCGCGTCCGCTGCGAAGGCAGGGAAACCCACTTGGGACGAGATGCCATCCGTCTCAGCTTTTCCATGCGGAAGATCGATACGAAGACCATGGCTCTGAAGCGTTACAAAAAGCTTAGGAAGCCCGTCACCGTCTGGCTTTCCGATGACGCCGACCGCATACCGATTGAGATCCGCGCCTCCGTTTTCATCGGAGACATCCGGGCTGTTCTCACCTCTTTCATGTAATTCCCATGACTCACGAAAACATACCAGACGAGGAAGCTATGACCTCCATCGGGGCTCGATATGGAAAAAGTGCGTGCGCTGGCGACGTCTTCGCTCTGGTGGGTGACCTGGGAGCTGGTAAAACCTGTTTCTCCACTGGCTTCGTCCGGGAAATTCAGCCCGATGCCGCCACTTCCAGTCCCACATTCAGTATCGTGAACGAATATCGCGGGGGAAAACATCCGGTCTTCCATTTCGATTTCTATCGCCTGAAATCAGAGCATGAACTGATCGCCTTGGGATGGGACGAATATCTCGATGAGTCGGGGATCGTGATTTGTGAATGGGCGGATCTCTTTCCCTCGCTGATTCCTGCGACCGCAAAATGGATCACGATCCGTCATGCTCCGGATGGAGGCCGCATTCTGGAAGAAACACCCGTGTCCTGAAAGCCTGGACGACTAGCGGCCAGCAAGATTCGAAGCCGCACCCACGGTGTTTTCTACCGTCCTCACCAGCGCCATCGGGAGGCCGCAAGATGAAAGTGCGCCTGAAATCATGAGCAGGACGGCGAGTTTCGTGAGGTTTTTCATAGGGCGGATACTCGCAAGTCCTCGCGGGTGGTCAAGGAAAGCTTCGCGACCGGCCGAAGCCGGTCCCGGAGGTCCTCGTAAATCTCCTCAACCGAAGATCGAAGTGATCGGAGAACCTTTATCGGCTATTTTGAACGGGCGCTTGGTGGGCGACATGAGGACCAGGTCGTGAGGGAGTCCGAGAGCATACGCAATCGTAGCATTGAAGTCCTGCACACTCACTTCGTTTTCCTTCACCTTCTGGCCGGAGGCATCGGTTTCGCCGTACTTCTGGCCACCTTTGACACCGCCACCGGCAAGAACACAACTGAACGCACCCGGATGGTGGTCACGACCGTCGCTATGCTCGGTCTTGATCGTCGGCGTACGGCCGAATTCCGTCGCGACAACAACGAGAGTATCCTGCAACTTGCCACGCTTTTCGAGGTCGGTCAGCAATGCTGCGTAGGCTTGGTCGAATTCCTTGCAACGACCTTCCACAGCTGTGAAGTTGTCGTAGTGGGTATCCCAGCCACCCAGCTGCACCTCGACGAAACGAACATCGTGCTCAACGAGGCGACGGGCGAGCAAGCAACCTTGGGCAAAGTTGCCGCTGCCGTAGAGTTCCCGGGTTTCCGAGTCCTCCTCACCGAGATTGAAGGCCTTGAGATCCTTCGAATTCATCAGGGAAATGGCTTCGCGGTAGAGTTCTTCATACGCTTTCACATCCGTATTCTGGTAGCGGTCGTGGAATTGTTTGTTCAATCTGTCAGCCAGCGAAAGCCTACGGGAAAAGTCCTCCTCCGAAACGACGGCGGAACGAGTCGAGTCCTGGAGCCCCTGATCCGGTCGACCGATCGGTGCTGCGGAATATTTCGCCCCGAAGAAGCCCCCACCGGTCACATCGGGCGAGGCGTTCACAGCTACGAAGCCGGGAAGCTCCGGGTGCAAACGTCCTCCGAGTTTGACAACCCACGAACCTAGCGCCGGATGCTTGATCGTGCCACGCTGGGTGTAGCTCGTGTGCATGATATATGAACCTTGCTCATGTGCTCCTTGGGTGGAGTTCAGCGAATTGACGATACACATTTTGTCAGTCACCGCCGCGGTTTTCGGAAGGAAACCACTGATTTCCACATCGCCACTGCCCATGATGGTTTCTGTCGGTCCCATCACTTCCTTTTTTTTCGGCTTGGGATCGAAGGTATCCAAGTGGCTCATACCTCCGGACATGTAGAGGTAGATGACGTGCTTTGCTTTCGTTCCTTTCGCAGCGCCTTCAGCCGCAGCGCTCGCTATGCTGGGACCAAGCATAGGGAACAGATGGACACCCAGGTAGGCCCGGGCGGCGTTCTGCATGAACTGGCGGCGGGTCGGCTCGTCGGCCTTGTTGAGAAATTGTTTCATGGTTTTTGGGTAGGTTTGAATTGATTTATTGAAGGAACAGAAATTCCGAGGACATGACCAGAGCGGACACGATATTGCGGTAGCCCTCCTCACCCTGCGAATCGACTTCCTGTTTCATCCACTCCATCTCTTCGGCGGAGGGGGGACGGTTGAGGATCGCTACGTAGATCCGGCGGATTTTCTCACCCTCGGAGCTGGCTCCTTCGAGGCTCTTGTATAGATGGGCGTCGTAATTGCTTACCAGCTGGCGCTGCACATAACCGTTCATGAGGGACAGGACCTGCCCGACGTTCGGCTCTTTGCTGGCACCCTCCACCACTTCCCGGTCGGAGGCTCCGAAGAGATAGAGGAAATGCTCGCGTGGTGCCGGAGACGGTAGTTCGGAAGCGCGGACCGGCGAATCCCGCCCGTATTTCTGCACCTGGCTCGTCATGCCCATCGACATGCTGTCGTCACCTTTCAAGTCAGCTCCGCCATTTCTCACGGATTCGAAAAATTCATTGAAATACTCTCTTACCTCGCTCTCGGACTCCAGAGCCATCACCTCTTTCGAAAGCTGCTCCATGTTCTTTTTACCTACCAGGACAGGCTTGTTCCCGACATAGATCCGGTTATCAAGCGTGCGGATCGGCTTTTTGTCGGGATCGCCACTGGAGAGAGTAATCAGGGAATCCCAGATCTGCTCCGATGTGAGTCGCTCGATTTTCCGTCCATGGAAATCATCGCCACCTGCAAGAGTGGATGGATTCGGGTTCGTTGCGAACTGGAAAGTCTTCGTAAGCATGAGCACGTGCTGGAAGGCGCGCAGATCGTAATCGAGATCGAACATCAGCTTCGCGATGTAGTTCGTCAGTTCGGGATAGACCGTTTTCGAGGCTTCGATGTATTCGTCCACCGGCTCATAGATTCCTTTGCCCATGACCCGTTCCCACATCCTGTTGGCGATAACGCCGGGAAACTGCGAACCAGTTTTGGTAACGATCCACTCCGCGAACTGCTCACGGCCGTCATCTTCATCCTTACGGTCGGACATACGCACGGATTTCCCGAAAGGTGTTCTCGCACCCACCATCTCGCCCGGACTGCCGTCCCTATATTGGTAGTCGCCCGGCAACTCGATCCGACCATCTCCGCCGCCACCCAACGACATCCCGTAAATGCGATCCCAGAAAAGCTGTGCAGCCCTGTATTCCTGAGGACGGTCATCCTGTTCGTCCTGAAGTTCCCTCCAGAGCTTCACCATGTTTTTCTCGTTCTCTTTGTATTGGCCGTTCGTGAATGCCGCCAAATGGTAGAAATCCATGCGTTCGGTTTCGCCGAACGGGTCATCGTGACATTGGGCGCATTCCATGCGACTACCGAGGAAGATCCGCATTGTGTTGGCCAGGTTGTCGAGAGGCATCCCCCTGTCGATGGTGTAGTAGCCAACGGAAGCTGTTTTCGGATCCCAACCGTTGCCAGTGCTGCTCACAAGTTGCGTCACGAACTCGTCCCACGGCATGTTGTTGTCCATGGCTTCGCGGATCCAGTTACGGTAAGGCTCGTTGTTCGCCTGCGTGCCTTGCCGCCCGTCACGCAGACGGAGCAGGTCGAACGCCCAGTTCGTCATCTGACTGGAATATCCAGGGGACTTCATCAGGTATCCGATGAGTTCTTCACGCTTCGCGTCGTCTTCGATTTCAAGAAACGCCAATGCCTCTTCCGCTGTCGGAATGCGGCCGATGGCCACAAGGAAAGAACGTCTCAGGTAAGTCGCATCATCGGTGACTTCCGGGACCGGCAGCTTCTTCCGCCGATAGAACTGAGCGATATACGTATCAATCTGCAGTGCGGATTTTTTTAGAAGTTCGATGTCGTCGCCCGGTCTGGGCTTGTCTTTCGCCTGACCGAAGGCCGGAAGCGAGCACGACAAGCCGAGAAGAATACAGAAAAATGCTCTCATAGGTTTTTGGATGTCTATTTATCATAGCTAGCCGCAACTCCTCGTCAATCAGACAGTTTCCGAAAAGCGGACTTCAGCCGAATGGTTAAGCCATCTAAACGACCAATCCACATGTTACTCACAATGTGCGGGCAACCCAAAGATGAGCGCCATTCATTGCCCGGAATTCACCAACTAGTGACCGGGAAAACGGGAAAAACCTGAAGAAAAGGAATGTGAATAACTTGTGAGCCAGTCTGAAAACAATCGGAACAACACCACAAAACACTCTATTTCAGCGACTTACATACACCCTATTTGAAATTATCTAAAAAATACCTGTGAATTAAACTCGACCGAATCTTCCGGTCCGAATCAGGGATTCAGACCTTCACTTTGCAGACAAATCGCTCCGTCCCGGACAAGGCAAAGTTACCCGAAGACGCCTCTCACAAGTTATTCACAACCTTTCAGGATGATCCTCAGCCCATCGCCTTTTCCATTAAACTGTTCATCCGGCGGATTGTTTCGCGAGCGTCATCCAGCAATCCGGCCGAGATCAGGGCGTTGTCGAGCAACTGGGCGGCCACGAGTTTCGCCACTTCCGGCTGGCTCTCGCGGGTCTCGGAAAGCTTCCTCACGAGCGGATGGCGCGGATTGATCTCCAGCTCGACTTTTACCTCGTCCTTGAAATTCTCGTCCATCGCTTTCATCATCTGGCGCACCTGCGGACTCATTCCGTCCTCTGGCACCAGCGCGATCACCGGGCTGTCCACCAGGCGTTTGCCGCTGGAGACTTTCGTCACCCCATCGCCAAGCTCGGTTTGGAGAAATTCGCAGAGTTTCGTGACCTCCTCTTCGGAAAGGCTCTCCGCATCGGAGTCCACGTCCTCAAGATCGACCCCGGAGTGACGCACCGAGGCGAGCTTTTCCCATCGAACTCACCGAGCGAATCGACGACGTACTCGTCGACGGCATCAGTGAAATAGATCACCTCAAGCCCACGCGCCTTGAATGCTTCGACATAGGGACCGCTCTCAATCTGGTCCCGGCCCTGACCGACGAGGAAATAGATTTTCTCCTGACCCTCCTTCATGCGGGATACGTAATCCGCCAGCCCGCAGAGTTTACCTGCTTCGCTCATGGATGTCTCGAAACGGAGAAGCTTCGCGAGCGCGTCTTTGTTCGCAAAATCCGTGGCGATGCCTTCCTTGAAAAAGCGCTCGAACTTGCGGTAGAACTCCTTGTATTTCGCAGGGTCGGCGGCGGATTCCTTTTCAAACATCTTGATGATGCGTTTGGAAATCACCCCGTTGAGTTTCCTCACCAGCGCGCTGTCCTGCATCGTTTCGCGGGAAATATTGAGCGGCAGGTCCGCGCTATCGACCACACCTTTCACGAACCGCAGCCACTCCGGAAGCAGGCCTTTCGGCTCGGGATCGATGAGGACTTTCTTGCAGTAAAGCGCGACCCCGGCTTCGGTTTTGCCGAAACCGCTTTTCTCGGGATTTTCTCCGGGAGCGAAAATGAGAGCGTTGATCGTGATCGGGGCATCGGCGCTGAAATGCATGCGGTAGGTCGGCTCGTCGAATCCTTTGCAAGCGAACTGGTAGAAAGCCTTGTATTCTTCTTCGGAAACCTCGGATTTGCTTTTCAGCCACAGGGCTTCCACTTCGTTGATGCGCTTGCCGTCCAGAAGGATGGGGAAGCCGACGAAATTGCTGTAGCGCTCGATCAGGCCCTTGACCCGGTATTCCTCCGCGAAATCCGCGCTGGCCTCGTTTAAGTGAAGGACGATTTTCACTCCACGCGGCAGTTCGTCGGTCGTCTCGATCTCATAGCCTGTCTTGCCGTCACTCTCCCAGCGCAAATTCTCCGCGCCTTCTTTCCACGAACGGGAGAATACCTCCACTTTGTCCGCGACCATGAACGCCGAGTAGAAGCCCACACCGAATTGACCGATCAGACCCGCCGGGCTGCCACCGGTTTCTTTAAGTTGTTCGAGAAACGCTTTCGTTCCCGAGTGCGCGATGGTTCCGAGATTTTCCACAAGCTCCTCACGCGTCATGCCCACACCTCTGTCCGTAAGCGTGATCGTCTTCGCTTCCTTGTCCATTTCCAAGGTGATCTGAAGATCGTCGCCCGCGTCCTTGATATCCTTCTCGGTTCCTTCCAGATGCCGGACCTTTTCCATGGAATCGGAGGCATTGGAGATCAGCTCGCGGAGGAAAATGTCCTTATCGGTGTAAAGCGAGTGCACCACCAGTTCGAGTAGCTGCTGGATCTCTGCTTGGAAGACGTGTTTTTCGGCTGTTGTTTCGCTCATAGGGATGTGAATCAAATTCGGTTGGCAGCGAGGTAGCCCAGACCCACCCGTCTTGTCAAAAAAAACGCGCAAGCAACGCGGACTTCAGTCCGCCTCTGCCTTGCTTGTAAGTTGAAGTTCGGATTTTGAAATTTCCTCCACCAGCGGCACATCCGCCTCCGCCCACTCCAGCTCCCTCATCTCGGAAATTTCACACCAACGGATCTCCGCATGCTCCAGCGCCACCGGGTTGCCTACGGAAATTTTACATAGATATCCCGTCAACCGGATCTCCACCTTCCCATCCGACCACTCCACCACGGCATCCAGTTTCTCCCCTACCCTCACCACAATCCCGAGTTCCTCCTCCAATTCCCTCGCCAGTGCCGCCCTCGCATCCTCCCCCGCATCCACCTTTCCTCCGGGAAATTCCCAGAACCCAGCCAAGTGCCTCCCCTCCCCCCTCTGACAGGCCAGCACCTTTCCATCCGCATTCAAAATCACTCCGCACACCACTTCGGTCATGGCGGCATCTTCGATACCGCGTCACAATTCATCAAGACCAAGCCGAATGATCCGTTTCCCGAAACACCTGCCCGGAATCCTCATCGCCAGCGTCTGGATCTTCCACGGACTCTACAGCAAACTGCTGGATGGCATCCCGCGGCACGGGTTGATCGTCGCCCGCATCCTCGGCGACTCGCTCGCGGAGATCGCCACTCCGCTGATCGGCATAGGAGAAATCCTTATGGGCTGCTGGGTTCTTTCCGGACGCTACCGCCGGAGCGCCGCGGCCTTGCAGACGCTGGCGCTCATCCCCATGAACACCATTGAAATCATTCTCGCTCCCGATCTCCTCCTTTCCCCCGTCGGAATGGTCGCGCTGAACCTCTGTTTCATCGCCTTCATCTGGTGGTGGGCGCTTCGCAAAAAATCACCCGATCAATCCCGCTTGTAGCAGCGCACAAGTTCCGAAGACCGCCGCCAATCCGAGCCGCACGATTGAGAAAAGCCAGTGCAAGCGAGTCTCCAGACTTTTCCCGCGCCACAGCTCTCCTTTGTAGACGAAAAACTGGCAATACAATCGCGCCGTCCAGAAAGCCGCCAGCGACGAGCTGAGCCATAGCCCCGCTCTGCTTTTCTCCAAGAAAATCTCCGGAGCGAACACGCACGGCAGCCCCATCAGTGCCAGCGAGAGACACAGGAAAAACGCGTGAACGAGAAAAATCTGCCCGTTTTCCGGACTCATCCGCAAGGCCTCCTCCTTCCATTTCAGCTTCCGCGCGATCTGGACATGCACCAGCGCGAGCAACACCAGACCGCATCCCGCCAATCGCAGCAAAACCGTTAGAATCTCAATCATCGTTTTTCAAAACAAAACACCGCACCCACGGAGTGATCCCGAATTCTTCCACAAGCACAAGCCCCGCCTCTTCCCAGTTCTTCCGCCAAATCTCACGCGAGTGAAAATGCAGAAACCCTGGGCCGAACGCCAGCTGGTTCGGCCAGTCCCGGAGATGCTCCACCACGACAACCCTTCCCCGTTTTTCCAAACACCTCTGAGCCTCACGAAACCAATCCACCCGCTCGCCCGACTCCCTCAACTCATGCACCGCGAGCATCCCGAAAACCACGTCAGTCCCTCCGGCATCGACCGGCCATCGGTCGAAACGCGTCGCCACCGACAGTTCGTTCGGAGGAAAAGCCCGCCTCGCCCGCCGGATTGAAGCCTCGTCCATCAGTTCCTCATCGTAGTGGTCCAGAACGATCCATTCCGCCGGAGAAATCCGTGTACGGATGATCTCCAATGCCTCGTCGAATCCGGAATGACAGAACACCCCGCGCCGGATCTTCATTCCACCAAGCACCCTCTCCAACCACCCGAACCGATATAGATCCGACTTATCGTAGATCAGATGTGAAACTCCCAGTGAGCCGAGCACAAAATAGAGTAAGCCCAAACAAACAAACCACAAAACCCAACCAACGAACGTCCCCCACCAGACAACCGCAGCCACCATGAAAATGACGAGCAACACGAAAGCCACCAGATAGAAAGGCCAGTTGAACCTCGCGACAGTCCACATCCCCTGCCATTTCCCGCGTGCTTTCATCGTCCAACTTCCGGCGTGATACACTGTTCTGTCGTGCATCAGGATTTGTGAAAAATTTGGAGTGCGGATGGCTTGCCTCCGCTTTCGGGAGTGGAGCTTGCTCAACGGGGTTCTACGTTCGGCTTTTTTCGCGGCTTGTCGCTCCGCACCTCAGAAGGCAAGCCTTCCAACCCCGAAAGCGGAGGCAAGCCATCCGCACTCCAAACGCTTAAAACCTGTTTGAAATTTCGGTTTTGCGATGCGGAATTCTGGAAAAGTCGAAGATCGGTGACTGTCGGCAGCCCGCTGCTACGGGGCAAACTCGGGAACTGGCAACCCCGATGCATAACCGTCCGTCCTCTTTCCCACCTGTAATCTACCTCTCCGACCACGAATGCATTTGCCAGAATCGGTTTTACCCCGCGGAAAACGCCCTCCTCAAAAAGCCCGACCTTCCACTCCTTCACCTCCACCGGCAGCGGCTTCCAGCTCGCCCTCGTCCCCTCGACCACGGTGAAAGCCCCGTCCTTCCCCGGACTGAAAGTGAAAGGCATCGGCCCCGCGAACCTGCGCGCCGTCCTCCAATCGGGAAATGGCGACCCTTCCGGAAGTCCTGCATTTCCGTCCCCCTCACCAAAACGGATATCCAGACTGACACTCCCATCCTGAGAAAGGCACCTCACACCGGTTTCATCCGTCTCCACCCGCACCCGCCGGTAATTGTAACCCGTCATCAGATTTCCCAGCACCACCATGCCCGCCTTGTCGGTTTCGCTTCGCAAAATCTTCAATCCCCGCAACCGCCGCTCCCCATCGTCGAGCCGCGCGAACACCCGGTAACCTGCCAGGAAAAAATCCCGTCCCAGAAATTTCGGAAAAACCGCAGGCCGTAGCTCCTTGGTCCAAACCATCGCAACCGTCACGAAACCGAACCCCTGATAGGCATCCACACTCAAACCCTCTGGCAACAAACTCGCGACAACCTCTTCGGGAAAAGAGAACGAAACTGCCACCACCTTCTCGAACCTCGCCTCAACCGCAAAAGGATGACGTTTCAGAAAATCCATCCCGGTCATGCTACCCGCTCGATTCCTCCCGCCTAGCGATTTGTGCAATCCAATATGGAGAAGGGGTTTGAAACCCCTTTGCAAAGAATCCAGCCCGGTCCGCAGTGCTTCGCCAAGGGGTTTCAAACCCCTTCTCCATATTCCCCTTTCC
Source organism: uncultured Verrucomicrobiae bacterium (assembly GCA_963729485.1). GTDB lineage: Bacteria > Verrucomicrobiota > Verrucomicrobiia > Verrucomicrobiales > Akkermansiaceae > Luteolibacter. Next base: position 308,844 of record CAVSNV010000007.1, on the reverse strand, counting down.
CGCCGTTTCAAGTTGCCCGCCACCCGAAATCCCGGTTCCATCCGCAGCATGGATTTGGAAGCCCTGCACAAAGCTCTCGAAGCATCCCCGGAAAACATTCCCCTGCTGCTCATGGTCGCCACCGAAGAGGAAAACATGTTCGGCTTCCGTGAAGCACGTTCGCTGCTCGACCGAGTGCTCGCCATCGATCCGCAGAATTCCGCCGCGCTTCTCGGAATCGCCCGTCTCCTGGATTTTATGGGAAAATCCTCGGAGGGAGCCGTCCGCGTCGAGGACCTCTGCAACCGCCAACCCGACTACGCGCCCGCCTGGCTGCTCCGAGCCCGCATCACCCTGGACGAAGGCGACGGACATTCCGCCCGGACCTACTACGACAAAGCGGTGGCTCTCGACCGCTCTCTCGCCGATGACGAACTGCTCGGGAAAATCCTCTCCACCGCCGGCCCGAAACGCAGCGCGGCCACCTCTTCGGGTTCCGTCCACGAATTCGACGACTATGGCGATGATGATGATGAAGACGATTTCCCCTTCGAGGGCCTGGATGCCGCCGCCGCGCACGATCTGGGAATTGATTTCAGCGTGAAAACGAATTTCAAGTTCACCGACGTAGGCGGCATGGAAAAGGTCAAGGAGGACATCCGGATGAAGATCATCCACCCGCTGAAAAACCCGGGACTTTTCGCCGCTTACGGGAAAAAAGCCGGTGGCGGCGTCCTTCTCTACGGCCCTCCCGGCTGCGGAAAAACCCTGATGGCCCAGGCCACCGCCGGTGAGATCGAGTCCACCTTTCTCGCCGTCGGCCTGCACCAGATCCTCGATATGTATATCGGTGAATCCGAGCAAAAGCTCCACCGGATTTTCGAACTGGCCCGGAGGCTCCAAGCCGGCCGTGCTGTTCTTCGATGAGACCGACGCACTCGCCGCCGACCGCCGCGACATGCGCCAGTCCGCCGGGCGCACCCTGATCAACCAGTTTCTCTCCGAGCTGGATGGCGCGAACGCCCTCAACGACGACCTGCTCGTGCTCGGAGCGACCAACGCCCCATGGCAGCTCGATGGCGCATTCCTCCGTCCCGGTCGCTTCGACCGCATCATTTTCGTCCCGCCTCCCGATCTCGCCGCCCGAACGGAAATCGCAAACATCCACGCGCGCAACCGCCCGCTTGCCGATTTCGATCCCGCGGATATCGCCAAGCGCACCGAGGGATTTTCGGGAGCCGATATGAAAGCGGTTTTCGACAACGCCACCGAGATCGCGCTGGCCGAAGCCATGAAAAAAGGTGGCATCGTTCCGGTGACAGGGAAGATGCTGGCGAAGGCCGCGAAGCAGGTGAAGCCTTCTACGAAAAAGTGGTTCGAGAGCGCGAAAAACCACGCGCTCTACGCGAACCAAAGCGGATTCTATGATGATGTCCTCACCTATCTGGGCCTGAAAAAATGAGTGCCGATCTATCCAGGGCCGTTCTGCTCCGCGAGCGTGGCCGCCACGAGGAAGCCGTCGCTTTCCTGCTCGCACATCTCGCCCACCAGCCGGAGGACGCGCACGCCTTCCTTGAGCTTGCCCTGAACCGTTCGGAAATCCCCGGCCAGGTGAAACAGGCGCTCGAAGACGCCCGCACCGCCACCGGGCTGCTCCCCGGCATGTCATTTCCACTCTCGCTCCAGGCACGAATCCTCTGTGATCTGGATCGGGAAAAGGAAGCCCTCACGCTCGCGGAATCCGCCCTCGCTCTCGACCCGGAGGACACCCACGCGTGGAACTCGAAATGCATCGCACTGATCGGACTTTCCCGCTGGGCGGATGCGGAGCAATGCGCCCGCACCGCGCTGGAAATCGATCCCGATGAAGCGACCGCCTCGAACCTGCTCGCCCACACCCTGCGCCTGCAGAACCGGCTTTCCGAATCCGAAGACGAATCCAAACGCCGCCTAGTCCGCGATCCCGAGAACGCCTTTTCCTTCGCCAACGCCGGCTGGACCGCCCTCCAGCGCGGCGATATCAAGACCGCAGAAAGCCATTTCAAAGAGTCCCTCCGCATCGATCCGGAAATGGAATACGCCCGCGAAGGCCTCAAATCCTCCTACCGCGCCCGCTCCGCTTTTTTCCGCCTGTTCCTGAAATGGACGTTTTTTCTCCAGAAATTCAGCGAGAAAAACCGGCTTCTCATCATCATCTCGCTGGTCATCGGATTCCGCCTCCTTCGCAATCTCGCCGCGACCATCCACCCGCTGCTCGTCGTCCTGGTGGTCGTCGTCTACTACCTGCTCGTCTTCGGAAGCTGGCTGTCCAACGGGCTCGCGAATTTTTTCCTCCTTAAAGATCCCGTCGCCCGCCTGTCACTCGACAAAGGCGAGAAAATCGAAAGCCTCGCCATCGGTTTCCTGTTCCTTGGCGGACTGCTGATGCTTGTCGGAGGCTTCGCCGTATCGCTCGTCCCCCTCGCGCTGGTCGGCGGCGCGTTCGTGGCCGCCGCCCTGCCCTGCTCCATGGTTTTCACCAACCCGTCCATGAAAGGCCGCGCCCTCTTCGGATGCGTCACCCTCATCGCCATCGTCCTCGGCTTCGTAATGGCCGCGGATACCGCCGCCCACCCGTTGCGCGAAGAGATTTTCACAGATACCACCGGCACCGCCCTCACCGGACTCATCCTGATTTGCGTCGGCTCCTCTTGGCTCGGCATGGTCCCGTCCCTCCGCCAGGTGAAAACGGAGTGAGCTAAACGAAGCTCCGCCAAACGGTTGCCCCACCACCTTGACCTCCCGCACCCGAACCCGTATGTTTACTTCATGGGTGCGCTGGAAATGGAAATCGCCGAGACACTGAAATCGCTGGACCCGACCCGGGCCAAGGCGCTCGAATCCGCCATCCACCAGCTTCTTGTGGTCGCCCGGCCGGACAAGCCGGAAGCGACCGAGGTGGATGAGAAAGGCTGGCCGATCGGGTATTGGGAGAAATTCGCAGGTATTCTTGAGGACGATGATTGGGAAATCCCCGCGGACCCACCACCAGAACCCGTCCCCATATGATGGCTTACCTGATCGACACCAATATTATCATCTTCGCCCTGAAAGATCCCGAAAAGAAACTGGCGAGAAAGTTGGCCGCGCAGCCTGCGGATTCCATACAGCTCTCATGCATCGTGGAAGCCGAGCTTTACTTCGGGGCGGAAGGTTACGGCAAACCGGAGCGCCGACGGACGATTCTCAACGAGTTTCTCGCGCACTATCAAAGGCTACCCTTCGATTCTCTCTGCGTCCCGCATTGTGCCCGTGTCCGGCATCATTTGGAAAAACAGGGGCAGATGATCGGCGGCAACGACCTGATGATCGCCGCCACCGCTTTGGCGCACGACCTGACCGTCATCACCCACAACAGCCGCGAGTTCTCACGGGTGCCCGGACTGAAATGGGAAGACTGGTCCGGTTAGGAGGTGATCCAAAAAATCGACCGCACGAATTCGTATCAGTCGTTGGATGGATTCCGCTCTTCGCCCCGCCTCTGTTTCAGTTCAACTTTCTCTCTCACCACTTCCCCCTCCATCGTCCGCCTGTGTTTCCCGGAAATGGCCGAGAGTTCGGAGCCGAGATCCCGGTAGATTCCCGGCGACCAGACACGCTCGATCTGCCAGCCCTGACTACGCAGCACATCGGTGCGGAAAAGCTCCCAGTCGATGGGATCGGGCGTGTTCCGGTAGCGGTTGAAATCGGTCATCACGCCCAGGGTGACATCCTCCGGCATGAGCGGATGGGTCAGGGCGGCATCGATCATGAAGCCGTCGTTGCCCCAGTGGACGGTGGAGCCGATTCCGTGTTTTTCCCGGAGAAATCCTCCCACGATGCCCCACGGAGATCAGCTTCACGCCGCCGCATCCGTCCTAGGCGTTACCATGGAATGGCTCCTCACCGGCGACTCCGCAAGCCCCGCCGCATCCCCATCCCCAACCGCCATCAACCCAAAAGCCCTCCGCAAAACGCTTGCCGACGCCCGTTCCTTCATCGACCGCATCGAAAAACAACTCGAAAGTTGAGTCTGCCTGAACGTTCATTCTCACCGCCCAGGATAAATCTTCACCGGAGCACGGCGAAGCCTTGATTGGTTCTCGGCTTCCAGTATTTTCGTGACCCTCTCGCCATCCCTAGCCCTTTCCTCCGGGCTTCTCTCCTTGGATTTCTCAATCATCCGATAAGCCTCCGTCCGGGTGAAACCGCCCCTGATCAGGAGATTGTTTGCATACCGTTCCAGCGCTCGTCTCTTGCCGGAATCGTAATAAATATAATTCGGCCGCCATATTCCCAATGCACGATATTTTTTCAGCAGATCTTCACGGCTTATCGCGGCTGTCTGCTCGGCGCTAAAAGTCAGCAATTCCTTGTCGATTTTTTCAAGCAATGCATTCTCCTCTTCCCGGAAAGCTTTCGCCTTCTCCGCTTCATAGCCCGCCGCCGTCCGCATCGCCTCCGGCATCTCCTCCCACGGCACGCTCGCCGCACCGCCCTCGTGGATGAATGCCACATAGGCCGGAGTCACCCGCACGTTCCGCACCCCCTTGTAAACCTTTCCCGCCGCCGTCTTGATCTCCCCACCCTCTCCCAGTCCCTCGTCACTCTCCACTTCCTCTTTCACAAGCACCCCCTCCCCGCCTGGAACCTGAACACTGAAACCTAGCAAACTTTCAGCATCATGCCTACTCACCCCACCCAAGTGAATCACCTTCACCCGCCCGTCCTCCAGCACCTCCACCGCGCTCACACCCTCCAGTACCCGCCCGTCCCGCAGCTCCAGCGTATCCGGCACCCCCGCCAAAACCAAATCTCCCAGCACCATCCATAGCATAAGAATCGCCATCAACCCCAAACATTACCCATCCCTCCCGCCCCACGCAAGCATCTTCCCAAGGAGGGGCGTGCCTATGGTCGCCCAACAACCCAAGTCTTACTATCAACCTTTCAGTTTTCAGCCATTCAGCTTTTATTCAACCGCCCCCTGCCCAGTAGGAATCCCCCCCTCCCATACTTCTGGTCAAGGTAAGTATTGAGATTCGCCATATCACGCGCCATCGCCGCCTCCACCACGGGCACCACCACATCGCGGATACCCTTCTCCACATCCACCCGGATGTTCAGCCCGCTCACATCCAGGTTCACCTGCGAGGGGCGGTCCCTGTCGCCCGTGAGATTCGGCAGAGGATTCTTGCCCGGGGAGGGCAGCACGTCCAGCGATCCCCCCTTCCGCAGCGCGATGGTGATCGCATCGGAAATCTCGCCCAGCCTCTCACGGAAAGTGCCAAGCCGTCCCGTGATCTGGCCCAGCTCGCTATCCATCTCATCCCGCCGCTTAGAGAAAGTGAATTTCACCTCGTTCAGATCCCCCGGTAGCTTGTCCGGTAGGAAATTCTGGAAATTCTGCTTCGTCCCCTTGGAGAGGAACTGGAACTCGTTCTTGCTCACATCCCCCGTGTCCCGCAGCGTGCGGGACAGCGCGGCAGCGCGGAGCTGCTCGTCCCGCCCCGCCATCTGGAGCCGCTTGGAAGCCTCCTGCGTCTGCTCTTTCTCCGCCCGCAGTTGCTCGAAGGCGAGATTCTTCCTCTCCGCTGCAACATCACTTCCAATATCATGGGGAAATGATTCCCGGCAGCGGGCACACATGTCGAATGCAAAACCTATCCATTGTGTCCGGTCGAACCTGGGAATTCCGAACTTGCCGAATCCGCCGCTATCCACGTTCCCTTTTTCCTCTCTTTCATTTGGAGAAACAGCGTCGAAACAAAGGACATGATGAATACCAGGAACGACAGGATCAGCCCATCGCCGATCGAGACCAGATACACGGCTAGAAACATCATCTCACTGTCGGCATTCGGATTGATAGCGCTGAGGAGATCGTGCCCGTTCGATTCGAGAATCCAACCCACTGAAAGACCAGCCCCGATCCCCGCCCACACATCGGGGAGGAGCATCATCGCTCTCATCATCCAAACACCTTGTCCAGCGAGGATGAGGATCACACTCAGAAAAACCATAAGGCTCCGCAGCGATAACCCGAGCCGCAGCCCCCTGGAGACGAGCGTCTCCGGGCGCCTGAGAGTTTTCATCCTGAAAGTCACGACCGCGATCACCGGAATGAATGTCGCGAGCGCGGTAAACATCGCCAATATCGCAACCGGCCTTTCCGCGAGATCCAAGAACTTCCCCGCGATCAGCAAACCAGGCAGGAAGCTCACCGAGCAATGGATCGCCCAGAATCCAAGCCACGCCTTTCCCCCGACTTCATTTCCTTCATTCATGATCAGCGAGTGTAAGGATTCAGCTCTTCCCCACGCCGGGGCATGGTCCCTGCCGGGGCTTTCACCTCCGCTGTTTTCCCGTCCTTGAGAGTTTCCCCGATCATATCCCCCCAATGCTCCAGGAAAAATTTCTTCTCGGAGGTCATGAAATCTTCGGACCGCCCGAGGATGGGCCGCAGGCTGGTGGAGAGCTGGAGACTCACAAGCAGGAAAATGCTTACCCAGATGATGATAGGCGCGCTTTGGGTCGCCCCCGTTTCACGAAGAGCGGCACGGAGAAAACGATAAGCGAAAGCCAGCGCCACCAGCCATGAGGTAATCGCGAGAAATCCCATGAATCCGAACGAGGCCGTGCCCTGCGCGAAGATCCACAATGCCGGAGCGAAGCCCAGCAGCAGCAACCCGGCGAGCGCCAGCGTGCCTCCCAGCAACCCTCCCATCCGCGCCGCGGAGGCGGTCGATCCCGAGAGGCTGGCGAAAATATACAGGCTGGGAAAACAGATCAGTCCTGCGAAGAGCAGCCCTCCGCCCAGTTTCAGCGGAGCCGCCCAAAGCTGGTTCCCGTAGGCGAAAGTTCCCAGCACGAACCCGAAGACAAGGATGGAGATCACAGCGATCAGGCCGAAGCGGAACAGGGTTGCCCTGTCCTCGCAGACCTTGTGCCGGGCCAGCTCGGTGGGCCTTCGCAGCAGTGCTTCGAACAGCTCGCGGATGCCGGGATTTTCCGGCAAGGGAACATGCGCCACCTGCTTCAGCGGCGGAGGGGTGGCGGGGGCGGGATTCGGATTGCTTGCCGGTTCCGGCGCTTGTGTGTCTTCGTTCTCGTTCATGGTTTGCGTTTGGTTCGTTCGTTTCTGATCTGATAGATGAAAATAAGGATGATCGCCCCGCCCCCCACGATTCCGACCATGCCCTCGGCCGGAATTTCTCCGAAAATCCGTTTCAGCGAGGCCCACACCGCCTCGAAGAAATTCCCGGCCATCGGGTTCTCGCGGAGAAATGCCACCTCCAGGTTCGGCGATCCGAAAAACGGTCTCAGAATCCATGAAAACTGCGTGCCGAGCAGCGCGTTGCCCGCGATCCATGCTCCGAGAGTGGAGTTCGCGATCAGCGGAGTCGGACAGGTTTCGCGGAGCAGTTTCCGCAAACGCACCACCCCGGTCAGCCCCGCGATGCCGATCATGGCGACATGCGTCAGCAGATAACCCGCGTGTGCTGAGGCAGCTTGCGGGGAGTCCGCGGCAGGCACGTTCACCGCCAGGAAAAAGGTCACCGGAGCCACCGCTCCGAGGATCAGCCCGGAGATCGCGAACGCTCCCAGAAGCGCGTGAAGCGATTGCCGGAAGCCCAGCCCGCTACCCAGCAGAATCCCGAACAAGCCGTTCAGCAGCCCGTTGCAAGCCAGCGTCAGACCGATCAGCAAAGGCATTTTCACCGCCACGAACACCCCCATCATCGGCGAGCGCCAGAAGCCGACCGTGAAGCCATAGAGAAAAAATCCCGCCACCGTCACCAGCGCCGTCCGCCCCAGGGATTTCGCGGAACTCGCGGCCAGGGTTTCAGGGGAAGGTGTCAGGAGGTCTCGCATCGGATGCCCCTATCGAACCCACCCCATGTGATCGTTTTATGAAGCCTGCGTGAAAAGTCCGGGAAGTTTCCTTGATCGGATGACCGTTATGGATATCTCCGATCTTGACTCCCTGTCGTAGCACACTAGCGTAGCACAATGCAGACAGCATCCGTTCGCGAGCTTCGCAACCACTACAACACCCTGCTCGACCGGGTGGCGGAGGGCGAGGAAATCGTCATCACCAAACGGGGGAAACCCGTCGCGAGGCTGGTGCCGGACACGGGGAATCAGCCGGAGAAAGTCGATTGGTCGCAAAGCGTCGCGATGCGGGATCGAGCTGGTGAAAAAATGATGAGCGAAGAGCAGTTACAAGCCCTCTGGGACGAACTTGACGGATGAAACACGTAATCGTGGCGACTGATACCAGCTTCCTACTTTCCCTTCTCGGGACGGATGGAAATACCGGGGCGGCGCAAAAGCTGATGGAGTCGCTCTCGTGCGCGCTGACCATGACCGCGTTCAACGATCTGGAATTGCTCAATGCTTCGGCAATGGCGGAGTTCCAGGGATTCAAGGAAAAAGGTTTTGCCGTCCTCATCGAGTCGGCCCTTGAAACCGAAGGACAGGCCGGTCGCTTTCTCCATCCTCCGTTCAGCCTTGCGAAAACCACCGCAAGGGCGATCGCCCTAACCCGCCGCCACAAACTTTCCCAAGGCCACCGCACTTACGACGTCCTGCTCGTCGCGGCAGCGCTTGAACTCAGGGCCACCCTTTTCCTAACCTTCGACAAGCGCCAGGCGGCACTCGCGAGGGCGGAGGGACTCGAGGTGCGCGGGGTTGCTCAGCCTACGCCTCCCTCGCCGGAACGCTGAGAACGAACCGGGTCCCCCGACCCTCTCTTTCCTCCACATTCACATTCCCCTCGTGCAGCTCCGCCGCCTCTTTTACGAGCGTCGAGCCCCAGTCCCGTTCCTTTCCTTCCGGTCCGCAGGTGCCGGAGGGAGAAAAATCGTTCGAACACTTTTTCCCGCGCGTACTCCGGTATCCCCTCCCCCCTGTCCTCCACCAGGATGCGATGGATGCTTTCATCCGAAATGACGGAGACATGCACCGTTTCCCCCACGGGCGAGAAATCGATCGCATTTTCCAGGAGATTGGTGACCGCCGAGCGCAGGACGAACGAGTCCCCTTTCACCAGTTTCGGTTTTTCGGGTACACGGAACTCAAGCTTCACCCTTGCCAGATCCGCCATCGCTTCCGCGCCTTTCACGGCACGTCCGACTACCTCGCGCAAATCCAGGGGTCCGCTCGCATCCAGTTTCGTTTTCCCCTCCAGAGCCGAGAGTTCCAGCAGTCTCGTGAGCAGCCGGTCCGCGCGAAGAGTCTCCGCCCGGATATTCCCCAGAAAGCGTTTCCGGTCCTTTTCCGGCATCCGTTCCACGTCCTCGGCAAGCAGCTCCGCCGCCCCGCGGATCCCGGCCAAGGGGCTCTTCATCTCGTGGGTGAGCGTTCGCACGTATTGCTCCGCGAACTGCCGGCCTTCCAGCGACTCCCTCATCGATTCCAGAGCGCGGGCCAGGGTGTTCACCTCCCTGCCGAGCCCCAGATAAGGTAGCGGCGTGCGTTTCCCCGCCTCGATGTCACGGGCGTACTCGGTCAGTTTCGAAATCGGCCGGTATTGCCAGACGAAAACCACTCCCACGCAGAAAAGTATGCCCCCACCGACCAGCCCCGTGCCCCACCAGATCTCGGAAATCCGCCGGCGGATGATGGGCAGCACGTCCGCTTGCGGCTTGTAAACGGTCAGCACCCCGAGCGGATTCCCTTCGTTACCTATGCGGGCCGCCACGTGGAGCACGGAACTGGTGTCGTCGTTTTCATCCGTCCGGCTACTACGCGCGCCGTATTTCCCCCGGAGAGTCAGATAAACATCCCTTTTCCGCGAGAAATCCTCGCCGACCCTCTCCGGGAATTTCGAATCGTAGAGCACCGAACCTTGCGCATCGGTCACATAGAAATCCGTCCCCACGTTCTCCTTGATATGGTTGTGGATCGTCGCGCCGATCTCCCGCTTGTGAACGGCATCCATCGCCCCGGCGAATCCATCCAAATCAAAGCCCTCCTCAGAGAATTCGTTCTCCGCGAAGGCGGCCAGGATGTTCGCCGTATCGACCATCGCTTCCTCGGTCGCTTGGAAAAGCTGTGGTTCCACATCCGCGAGTTGCTTCCGTACCAGCAGATTGAACCCCGCGCCGATGATCAGGGCGATGATGACGAGAGTGATCCGCGTGAGACGCATCGGGCTATTTTTCGGAAGGTGAATAGACGTAGCCGAGGCCACGACGGGTCGCGATCATCTCTTCCGCACCGGGTTTCGCCAGTCGCAGTTTCGCGCGCAGGCTTTTCACGTGCGCGTCCACGGTGCGGTCCGTCACCGCCCCCGGATCATCCCACGCGCGGTCGAGCAGTTGCTCGCGGGAAAGCACCTGACCCGGCCTCGCCACGAGAGCGGAAGCGAGACGGAACTCATGCGCCGTCAGGTCCAGGCTCGCCCCGCCGCAGACCACTCGCTTCGAGGAATCGTCGATTCGCAGGCCACCCCCGGAATCGACCGGTTCCGAGACATGCACCGCGGTCCGCCTGAGGATCGCCTTCACCCTTGCGGCGACTTCACGCGGGGAGAACGGTTTCGTCACATAGTCGTCCCCTCCGATTTCCAGGCCGAGAACCCGGTCGAGTTCGCCGTCCCGGGCCGTGAGGAAAAGGATAGGGATCGCGCGTTTTTCCCGTAGTTTCCGACAGAGGTCGAAGCCTGTCATATCCGGCAGCCCGATGTCGAGGATGGCCAGATCATGCGGGGTATCCGCCTCCGCCGCCAGTGCGTCCGCCCCGCTCATGGCATGGCGCACCTGGTGGCACTCGCTCTCCAGAGCATACACCAGCGTATCCGCGATGGCGGGCTCGTCCTCGACTAGCAGGATCACAGACATGGGCAGACCTTGGAAAAATATTTCGAGGACGGAAACAAGAAACCCGAGGAACCCGCCGTATCTTTCGGATGCTTGTGAAACCCAGCCTCCGCTCCGGCATTCTCATTCTCACCGTCCTCGCCCTTCATCCTGTCCTCGCGGAAGAGAAACCCTGGCCGGCCGAAGTTCCCGGATTCGTAGCACCCGCACCCGGCGAGCACCCGCGGTTGTTTTTCAGGAAATCCGATCTGCCTGCCCTCCGCGAGCGGGCGAAAACACCCGAGGGAAAAGCGATTGTCGCGCGCTTGAAAGTTCTGCTGGGTGGAGGCGAGGCGATGCCGGAAAACTACAACGACCAGACCCGTGCCTACGAGAAAAAGCAGGCCTATCCGGAGGGCACTTACAGCGTTTCCCACGCCGCCGGTTTCGGTTTCCTCTATCAACTGACGGGTGAGAGGAAATACGCGGCGCTTGGCGCCGAGTGTTTCGAAAAAGCGTGGACGGGTGTGCGGGATCTCGATTCCGAGGCACGCTACTCATGGGTCGCGCCCGGCGGCATGCTTCGCGGCGGACCGACCATAGGCTGGTACGCGCTGGGATACGATCTCTGCTACGATGGCTGGGACGATGATTTCCGGATGAAAGTCGCTGCGGAAATCCAGAACTACAGCCAGCGGGAGAAAGGCAAAGGAGCTGAAGGTTCCGGCAGTCCGATCACGCTGGAACGTCTCGCGGTGAAGCCGAAACACCCGCCCGGAAGCAATCACCACGGGGCACAGGTCGGCGGTGCGGCGATGGCTCTGCTGGCGATCCATGGTGACCCCGGCACGGATACCGGAAAGACCGGAAAATGGCTCGAAGCCGTGGAGAAGAACCTGATCATACAGATGGAGAAAGGCTGGGGCGCGAAGGGCTGGTTCGCGGAAGGTGACGGACCCTCGGGAGTTGCCGCGGACACGGCACTGATCCCGGCTTTCCAAGCGATGAGGGTCGCTGCCGGGAAGGACTTCATCACACCGCGTCCGGACGTTTCATGGATGACGATGAAATGGCCGATGCTGACACTCCCCAAGCCGGATTTCACCAAGGGAAAGGAAATTTTCCCGCTGCACAGCAACACCTACGATCACAACGTCTACGCACGTGACGGATTCAGCGGCTCCGGTCATTTCGCCCAGGGCTTCGGCACCGTCACCGAGGAGCAGAAACCCGCATTGCTATGGCTTTACAACCATGTCTTCCGCGAGGCGGACGAGAAGGCTGGGATGCCCTTCGACACCGTCAGCCCCTATCCGCACCGGGCGATTCTTTCGTTCGTGAACTGGCCGTTCGGAGTGGAGGAGAAGAATCCCTCCGAAATTTTCCCGCATGCCGTGGCGGACGAACGCGCCGCCCACGTCATGTTCCGGAACCGTTGGCAGGACGGTGATGACATCGTCATCGACATGCTGCTCAAAGGATCGCGCGGCCACTATTCGGTGAAACCCGGAGGAATCATCGTATGGGGTCTTGGTAGAAAAACGACCTTCCCCGTCCGCGTCACCGGCGCGCCCACATCGTTCCAAGCCACCGAACATGGCGGAATCGTAAGCACCAGCATAGGCAGCTTCGGGGTGGATTTCTCCAAAACCAGCGGAGCGGAGGCGCTTCTGGTTCTCGCCGGGCCGATCACCGGCACGCCCAAGGGCACCGCTGTCGTGAAGGCCGGAACCAACACTTTCACGGTCATGACCCTTCAGAGAGGCCCCGCGCCGGAGCCAAGGGCGGAAGGCGAGACTCTGGTCATAGGCGACCAGACGGTCACCTACGACGGCAAGGCTCTGAGTTTCGAAAAATGACCGGTGCCGTTCAACCCAGCGAGGAAGTGAGCCACGAGTCGATGGCATCCACGATCCGCGCATAGCTGTCCTCGCCGAAAACATGGCCCGCACCATCGATCTCAAGAATCTCCTTCCGGCATCTCGCGACCTCGTGCGCCTCCCGGCTTTCGGAAATCGGCACGACATCGTCCTCCGTGCCGTGGATCAGGAGCCAGGGCTGCATCACCTTTGCGGCAGCCCCCAGTGTATCGCCAATCGTCTGCAGATCATCGGAGAACGCCCGGGAGAGCGGACAATCCTCATCCTCCCACATGCAACCGTTTCCAGGTTCCTCATCACCGAATTCCCGCTTCACGAAGTCCGCCGTGCGCACCATCCCGGCAAGGGTCACCAGTGCCTGGATGTTCATCCCGCAGGCCGCCGTCTTGACTCCTACGGCCCCTCCCATGCTGTGCCCGATGTATGCGATACGTTTCTCCTGTGGCACCGTTTTCAACACTGCCCGCAGATCTTCGATCTCCTTGGTGATCGTGGAATCTTCGAAACGCCCTTCCGACTCACCGTTTCCCGAAAAGGAAAACCTCAGACACGGCCAACCTTTCGCTGCCAGCCCTTCGGCGACGGCGACCAACAGCGGCCTGTCCTTGTTACCGGTGACTCCGTGACCGAGAACGACCATGCTCCCCAGCTTGTTCCCCGGATGGAAGGAGACATCCAGTCGCTCCCCCTCTACGTTGCGTATCTGACTCGTCGTTTCCATGGTGCTATTTTTTCGATCCCGCGCGTCCGGGGAAGGTAAGCTCGGCAACCCCGGACTTGTCCAGATCTCCGAGATCTAGCTCGACCAACCGCTTGTATTGCGCTTCCGTAGCCTCGGACAAAGGCACGGCCAAACCGGCCTTTTTCGCGAGTCCGTTGGCGATTCCCGAGTCCTTCGCAGCGTGGGCCGCTGAGAAAAAACAATCGTGATCGCGGATGATCATGTCTTGCCCGTCGGTTTCCAGAACGCGGGAGTTCGCCCCGGTCTGTGAGAAAACTTCTTTGAGCATTTCAAGGTCGATCCCGAGTTCCGCCCCCAGTCCCAGCCCCTCCGCGAGACCTGCCGTATTGATGTTCATCACCATGTTGACCAGAGCTTTGATCCGTGCGGCGTCCGCCACCGGGCCGACGTGCCTCAGCGAGGATGAAATCGCCTTCAGAAGCTCCTCGTGTTCGGAAAATACCGCGTCCTCGCCACCTATCATCAGGTAGAGCGTGCCTTGGCGTGCCTGCGGGATCGATGAAGCCATGCTGGCTGCTAGAGTTTTCCCCCCGACTTCCGCGGCCGCCTTCGCTACTTTTTCGTGAGACTCCGGGCTGACCGTGGCGCAGTTGATAAATGTCCGCCCCTGCGCGTTCTCCAGCAGCGATCCATTGCCGCTGAAAATCCCGTCCATCGCCTGGTCATCCGTTACCACGGTGAAAATCACGTCCGCCGCAGCGGATACTTCCGCCGGAGTGGCCACCGCCTTCGAGCCGATCTCCTCCGCAAGTGCTTCCGCGACGGGGAGATGATGATCGCTCAGAGCCACGACCTCATAGCCCACATCAGCCAGCCGCCGGGCCATGTTCGCACCCATCCGCCCCAGTCCCACGAATCCAATCTTCGGTCTACTCATAGGCGTTGAGCCTCCCCGAGCGGAATGACGGGCGCAACAAAAAGCTTTCCAAAAAAATGAAAAGACGCCCCCGTGAACTCTATTCCTCCTCCGCCCCCCCGAGGGTGACATTGATGTTGTATTCGTTCTGGAGGTGGGCGTGGGCTTTGCTCGCCTGGCCGGATTTCGGATGGCGCTTGCAGGTGAGCTGCAAGGTGCGGACCGCCTTTTCCTTTTCCTGCGCCTCTTCATAGGTGAAAGCGATCTGGAGAGTCGCCTCCGGAGCCGCGGAATCGACGACCATGCACTGGTTGTAGAGCACGATGGCCTCCTTCCGCTGCCCGAGCTGCCGGTGGCAGGAGGCCATGCGGAAATGGGTGTCGGGGAAACGGTCGATCTGGCGGTAAACGGCGATCGCCTTTTTCCAATCGGAGAGCCTCTCGTAGCACAAGGCGATGGACCACTGATAGTCCCCGGCGTTCTCCCCGTCGATCTCGATGAGCTTGCGGAAAACGGCGATCGCCTCGTCGATTTTTCCTTCCTCAAGATCCATTGCCGCAATGTTCTTAAGTCCGGCGACCGGATCTTTGAATTCCACATAGATGCGGCGGGCGTCGCCACGCTTGTCGCGCTCTTTATACCAATCCGCCATGCGGGAAAGAAGTCCGTCGTCGCGCCCGAACCGTTCGCCGATCTCTTCATAAATTTTCCATGTCTCCGCAGGACGCCCCAGGGTGGCATTGAGATCGGCGGCGCGATAAAGGAGATCCTTCGCGGCATCGGGACGGGTCGCCACCTCGCTCCGGAGCGAGTCAAGAAGCTGGTCCGCAAGCCGGATGGCAGCGGCCTTGTCCTTTCCTTCCCCGAGCAAATGGCCGACGGTTTTGGCGGACATGGAGTAAACGTTATCGAAAAGTTCCGTGCCGGAATAAGTGGTCGCGAGTGCCTTTTTCCCCTCATCGAGCCGCTGGGCGAAAAAACGCATTTCCGCCAGCTCGCGGGATGCCGAAACGCAGGCTTCCCTCGTCTCATCCGTGCGTTTGACCTTGAAAGTAAGATCTTCCAGCAGGGTCCGGCGTTCTTCCGCGTCTTTGTGCAAGCGGGCGTAGTGCAGCAGATCCGTGCGTGAGCGGACGGCGATCCCGTGGTCCGGATACTCGCGGATGAGAAACCGGAACGCCTCTTGCGCACTCTTCACCTCGCCCATGGTGCGGTAGGCATCCGCGATGCAGTAGGCGGCGACGGTCGCCTCCTCGGAGTCCGGCCAGTAGTCGATCACCGATTGGAAACCATCCCGCAGCGCGGACTTCGGCTTCTTCAGATGCATCATCGAGTGACTCCACATTAGTTGCGCGTAGGGAGCACCGGGACTTTTTTCGTAGAGCGTCAGGAATTTCTCATACTCCGCGAGAGCGACCTTGAAATTCCCGTCGGTATAGTGCTTTTCCGCGATCTTCATCTGGTAGCGCTCGACCTCGCGCATGGCCCCGAAGGTCGGGACCGGGATCTGTTCGAGCGGTGAGAGCGCCGCCCACACGCACGGCGGGAGGATGAGAAAAATTACGAGGGAAAGTGTTTTCATTTCTTGGTAGCTTCAAGCCATCGGTTGTATTCCGAGTGGGCGTAGTGGATGATGTTGATGCCGAGCTGGTAGCAGCTTTCCCAGATCTCGTGCGGGACTCCGGAGTGGCCGTCGGCCCAGGCGTCGCCGATATCGCCGGGATGGTAATACACCGCGAGCCTGCCGTCCACCACCCAACCGAGCGCGTTCGATCGGCCGTGGGGTGCGACGATGGGAAGCTTCGGCAACGGATACGGGATGCGATGGATGCTGTGGTCGAGGTAAACGGAAATCGGCTCCACCCTAGGCAGGACACGGCGCATCATCGCGACGAACTGCCCCTCCCAGCCGGAGCTGCCGCCGTTGTCGCCGAAGAGCATGCCGTGCTTTTCCAACAGGTAATCGCGGAGGATGCGGATTTCGGAATCGCTGACATTGATGCCCTGCTGACCTGTCATATAAACCATGGGCGGACTTTTCCGGGCGGGAAAAGCCTTGAGGCGCGCGATCTCCATTGGCTCCGGGCGGTCGCTGACCGGTTGGCCGGTGCGGATGCCGTATTCGGTGAGCAGGTTCAGATCGGATCCGCGATCCATGTCCTGCTGCCAGTCGCCGCCATCGTAGATCAGGCGGATGAAACGCACTTTTCCCCGGGCTGTGCCTGCCGAGAATCCCGCTCCGTCGTCCTTCCCTTGACCGATCTTGTAGAGGTGCTCGGTGACTTCGAGAACCTGGAGTTCGACATCGTCGATGGGTGGTGGATTGAACAGCACGCTGCTGTAGGGATTGATGACGTATTTCTTTTTGATGACCTTCTGGATTTTCACGATCTGCCGGAGCTGCTTGTCCTCCCCGCCGCCGAGCGGTGCCTCGTAGATCGCGCAGCCGGTGAGTTTCGTGAGGAAAAGGAACGTCAGCCCGAACAGGAAGCTGTAGGTCAGCAGGGTGAATACGGACTGGCGGAGCTTGGGGTTTTTCTTGCCGAAATACCATGCGGTGAGTCGCCGCGGATCCCACGTCCGCATCTCGGGCGTGGAGGGGCGCATGCGTTTCGTTTCCCGGTCGATCCACCACACGGCCCAGGCGAGGCCGATGAAAAACGCGCCGAACGCTCCGGCGGAAGCGATGGATGAGGACAGTGAGTATGCGGAAAAAAGCAGCGGGAAATGCGCGGCGAGCTGCCATACGGGGAGGTAGGAAATGGTTAGGGCCGCGTGGAAACGGGTGGGCGACGGGGTGGGGTCCGAAATCCTGCGGCGTCTTCGATGGCGGAACGGGAGGCGGTCCAGCCATGCCGGGGGTCTGCGAACTAAAGTCCGCGTTCCATGCGTTCCATACTTACTAGACCAGTAGTAGCAGAACGGAAGGGCGGCAAGGAAGACGGCGAAGTGAAGGCCGGTGGAAAAGCGGAACCAGATCTGCGAATCCAGCCACGTAAGGCACCAGAGGATGGTGAAAGCGACGGTGCGCACGCCCGGCCTGCGGGCGTGGAACCTAAAGACGGCGATGACTTTCCGCCCATCCATCACTCCAGGTCTTTGAGGAAATCGTCGCCCTTGTCTTCGAGCGGATTTTGGCCGGGCGGTGCCGCGAGTTCATCGCCGACTCCGAGCTTGGAAAGCGGGTCCGGTGTCTCGGCGACGGCCGGTGGCGGTTCGGGTTTTTCCAAGGGAGCGGGAGCTGCGGGCTTTTCCTCCGTGATTGGTGAAATCTCCTCCTCCGCGGTGAAATAGGGAATCGCGGTGAAAAGCAGGATGGCTCCGGCAACCAGGGCTGTGGAAAGGATCAGCGACCGGAAGAGATTGCTGGAAGCGACCGCACCCAGCATTTCCTGGGGACTCTTGCCTTTCAGCTCCCGCAGGAATGACTGGATCTCCTGCACCGTCGCCTGGGAGTTTCCTCTGAGTTCGCGGAGGTCCGCCTTGGTGCTGGCCATCGCGCTGCGCCGGGGTTTCGGGTCTTTTGCTTTGCTGCTCATTTTGAATCGGTTTTTTCCTCTGGCTCGAGGATGTGGATCAGGTCGCCACCCGCCTCGCTGATCGCGGCGATCACGGGCTCGAAGTGCGTGGCCTTCGCTTCCTTGTGGACTTTCAGGAACACGTTGCGCTCCCCGGCCGGCGTATCGCCTAGGATCTCGGAAAGTCCCGCGGCTATCTCCTCCGGAGCGATCTCCTTGCCGTCGAGGTAGGTCTTGTAACCGGAATCGATCGTGACGGTGGCGAGCGCCGCGGCGGCCATCTCGACCTTGTCCATCCGGACCGGCTCCCACTGGAGGTGGCTGTCGTTCTGGGCGCGGGCGAGGATTACGAAAAAAATGAGCAGCAGGAATCCGATGTCGCCCATCGCGAACGAGGGCACGGATGCCGTGAGTTTTTTGCGCTGAAGTTTCACCGGACGTTGATGGTTTTTTCGGACTCCAGCTCGAGCGTGAGAATCCCTCCGGCATCGGCTATCGCCTGCGAAACGGAAAGCCAAACCGGATAGGGAGTTTGCGGCGCGCTTTTCACCACCACGATGCGATCGGCCTCGCGGGTCTTGTCTTTGAGAGCTGCGGCGATACGTCTTGCGAATTCCTCGGGCTTCAGCGGACTGCCGTTGAGCACGATGCTGGAGGGCGTGACGGATACCTCGATGTTCTGGCTCTGCTCGCGTTCGTCCGATTTCTCGTCGGTTTTCGGCAAGGCCTGCGACATCCCCGTTTCCGGCTGCACCGCCGCGCAGACCAGGAAAAAGATGATCAGCGTGAAGGCGATGTCCGAACTCGCGCAAGCGGGCGGATCAACCAGCATTTTCCCCCTCTTCAGTTTCATGACGATCCCTTGTCGAGTGTCAGGCGCAGGGTCACGACCTCGATCAGCTCCGCCGCCGAGGACTCAACCTGGAGCACGAAATCGTTGATGATGCCGGTGAAATAGTTGAAGGCCATGTAGGCGGGGATGCCGACGACCAGACCGAAGGCGGTGGTGAGCAACGCGACGCGGATGCCGGATGCGGCCGCCTGGACGATGTTCTGCTGGCCGATGTTCGCCTCGATGTCCCCGAAGGCGACGATCATGCCCTGCACCGTCCCGAGAAAACCGAGCATGGGCGCGACCGAGGCGACGGTCGCGAGGATGGGCAGATGTTTCTCCAGCGCGGCGACGATGTTCACCCCGTAGGTTTCCATGCTCTTGATCACCTGCTGCTCCATCTGCGCCGGATCGTAGCCCAGCCTGCGGAGGACAAGGTATTTCCGGAGGCCGTTGGAAAGGATGGCCGGAACGGGACCCTGCGAGGAATCGCAAAGTTCCAGCGACTCCTCCACCTTGTCCTCGGAAAGCAGGGCGATGACCTCGGAGCGCAGCGCGGAGGCATCGGTTTCGAGGAGTTTCAGGCTGCGGTATCGCTCGATGATCACGGCGATGGCAAGGATCAGCAGCGCGAGGATGGGCCACATGAAAACACCGCCTTCGAGCAGAATTTTAAGTGCGCCGCTATCGAAAAATCCGGCGGCTAGGGTTGGTTGGAGGAAATGACTCATGGGTTTGGGATGAATCAGGGTGTAAGGGATACGGTGTGAGGTGAAGCGGGAATTTCACGAGACTTCAAAACTCACGAACCAGTGCGATGTTGCCTTGACCGGATATGTAAGGAATACGGAAATGTTCCTTACATGATCCACTCCACCCTTACGAGTAAGAACCAGACAACCGTGCCAAAGGCAGTCGTTGAGGCTTTGAAGCTAAAGCCTACGGATCAGTTGTTTTACGAAATTTAACCCGACGGCATACCGACGCGCACCATGCCTTGTGAAAAACATGGAGTGCGGACGGCTTGCCTCCGCTTTCGCGAGTGAGGCTTGCCTCACGGGGTCGACCCAGTGCGCTCCGTTCCCGTCCTGTCGCTCCGCCCCGCAGAGGGCATGCCCTCCAGCCCCAAAGCGGAGGCAAGCCGTCCGCACTCCAAAGCGCGCCGGGATCAGAAATCAAAAAACACCGGAAGGGCTGAAAGTCCATCCTAATTCGATCACGCCCGGCCCATTTCACAAAACGCGACGTGCGGCAGTATCCCGGCAATACGCTAGATGACCTCCTTGGGTATAGACGTTCTGGTTCGCTTTCCCGCGCAGGATGCCGAAGAGCAGTTTTTTCAAAATGTTTCACGAACCAAACTTCGGGAGAGGGACTCTAGCCAGAAATTCCAAAATCGATATGGTTGCTCATATGAAGACGACCATAGATATTGCTGACAACCTCTTGATCCGAGCGAAAAACCTCGCGAAAGAAAAGCAAACCACGCTGCGTTCTTTGATCGAGCGGTCTTTGGCTGCGACTCTAGACCAGCCGGTTCCAACCAAACGGGTTGTCCCGGTGACGTTCAAAGGTAACGGACTCACCCGCGAGTTCGAAGACGCATCGTGGGACCAGATCAGGGACGCGATCTACTGATGATCGCGGTCGATACGAACATCCTGGTCTGTGCTCATCGCGAGGACTCGCAATGGCATGGGAAAGCACTCGACCGCTTGACCGATCTGGCGAATTTCGGAAAACCATGGGCGATCCCCTGGTCGAGCGTCCACGAATTCCTCTCCGTCGTCACGCATCCCAAGATCTACGATCCACCGACACCACTCTTTGAATCAATACACCTGGTTGTGGGAGCCAACGTCGATGAGGAAGATGTGTAGGAACTCGGCTTCCTGACGGTAAACGATTCTGATGTCGTGAGCGGCGGAGAATGAGAACCTTCCTTCCATTTTGCCTTTCAACGCGTGATTTCGTAGAGCGGGGTTTGTCCGGTCTTCAATGAAACGAGCCAGTGCCTTGTCCACGCGCAGGCGGTCTTTTACTGAAAGTTTGACGTAAGACTTTTTGAACTGCTTGGTGAAACTGATTTCCATTGATTCGGAGGAAAACTACTGCTCGGGAGGTAGTCCGGATCTGAGTGAGGCGATAAGATCGGCTGCGTTGGAAAACGGACCGATCAAGTTTGCCGGATCATAGGATTCCTCCGCGGCTTTGAGGATTCTTTCCTCCTGTTCCGGTGTGAATTCTGGCTCTACTCTTAGAGGAAAGGGGATTTCCTGTGTTCTCGCTACCCTTGAATAAAACAATCGGACAGCGGTGGTGGCATCCAGGCCGATTTCCGCGAAAACCTCTTCAGCAGCCTCTTTGAGTTTTCGATCCATGCGGACTTGGAGCTTCGCAGGAGCTTCCCTTTTCGTGAGTAGTCTGTCCATGGGGCTAATGTAGTCTAAAGGAATGCTGATGCAATGCGATTTGAATCACTCATCCAGATTCGCCTCCCGCTCGAACTGGGCGAGCAGCTCCGGGAGGGCCAGCCGACCGCGCGAATATTTCGCCGCGTCGGTTTCCGGGAAGTCCCAGCGGCAGCGGTTGTAGCGGCGGAAGGCGTCCGGGATATCGTTGCCCATGCGGTAGCTTTCTCCGGCCCAGAAAAGCGCTTGCGCGGTGAGTTCCTGCTCGGGGAAACGTTTCACGAAGGAGTCGAAAGCAAGTCCGGCTTTCTTGTAATCCTCCAGCTTGTATTGGCACTGGCCGATCCGGAACGCCATCTTCGGGGTCCATTCGTGGTTGGAGAAACGCTCGATGAACTTCGCACCCACCGAGGCGGCGACGGCATAGTCCTCCTTGATATAAAAATGCTCGTTGATACGCAGCATGACATTGGCGACCAGCGGGCTTTTCGGATAGGTCGCGGCAAGAGTGACGTAGGCTTCGAGAGCCTCATCAAGTTCGCCGGCTTCCTCGTGGCATTGGCCCAGCTTGTATTGCGAATCCGGCGCCAGACTATGCTCCGGATGATTCCGGACGATGGAGCCGTAGTTCGCGATGGCCTCGGGCCATGCCTGCATTTCCTGGGCGAACTGTCCGAGCAGATAGGAGATACGCGGAGCGTATTTCGGATCCGGGTAGTCCTCCTGAAGCTCCCGAAGGACACGGCGGCCCGCATCGAGATCTGCCGCGGCCTCTTCCTTCTGCTCCAGTTTGCGGTGTCCCTTGAAAAGCTCGAAGTGACTTTCCGCGATGTGGAACCGGGTCTGGATCGCAAGCTCCTCGTTTTTGAAAACCTTGCTGAACGCTGCCAGTTCCCCGTCCGTCCCCACCGCGACCGGAATCATGACTTCTATGATATTCAGCCCATCCGGTGTCTGCGGGACATTGTCCAGATAGCCGACGGTGATCTCATCCCCGAAAAAGCATTCGATGCCGCCAGCAAAATTTCCTGAAACCGGTTTCGCCGCGGCGATGAGGGGGAAGGAGCCGCTGAAAATCCCGCTGTGCGAAAGCGTTTCCTCCAGCGAAACCGTCTCGTCCTCCCCGGACGCGGTGACGATGCGCACCAGCGCCTTGTCGCGCCCTGCCGAAATATCGAGATCCGGATCCTGCAAGCTTAAGTAGAGTTTGGTACCCACATGCGCGATTTCGGCATCCTCAAGATACTCCCCGTCGGTGATTCCAAGGGTGGCGGCGGAGGCGAGGGAGGCTTTCGATTCCAGGGTCCGATCGCGCGATGCATCGGCGTAGGATGCGGTGAAAAGGTCGTTTCCAAGCACGTTGAGGACATGGATTCCGGTGGCTGTATTTTCGGCTTCCTCCTCCGGCGGCAGAACTTTTCCGATCCCGGAAACCGGCAGCGAACCGTCCTCGGGGATCTGGCCCGTGTTTTCCGCATCTCCGAGCAGCAACGGGACCTGCCCGACAAAACGGCCCTTCATTAGAGCGGGATTGCGAATGCCCTCCATCGAATCGTCGGAGCTTGCGAAGGTCATCGAAAGCTCGCATTCGATTTTCACCTTGGTTCCCCGGGTGGTCGTGACTTCCACCAACACCTTGCTGCGCGAATCTTTGGCTTGGTCGGGATCGATCACTTCCACCGTGAGCGGCAGGCGATACTCGATCTTTCCAACCTTATCTGCCTGCTGCGAATCAGTCGAGGGGATGATATGCGGTTCCCCCTCGACAGGAGTTTCACTTTCCAGAATGCGGACTATGCCATCGGTCGGCTGATTGATATAAACGACAGCCTCCCGATCGGATGCGTGGCCGGGAAAGGTGTTCTGCCCGTCCCGGTAGCGCAGGTAAACCTTGTCCCCTTGTTTCACCACCAACTTGGTCCCGTCCGCCTTGGCTGCAGTATCGATTTCCGCCAGGAAAATCCCGGTGGATGCGTCGGTTTCCGTCGCTACTACGTTTATCGGAGTTTCCGCATTCACCTGCACCTCGATCTCCACCGAGTTTCGATCCAATCCGGTATCCAGATCGAAATCCGTCACCTCCGCGACAATGCGTTCGCCGGGTTCGATTCGGAGAAGCTCCTTGCGAGTGCCACCGACCGAGCCATCCCCGGTGCGGGCGAAATCGTATGAGATCGGGATGATCTCGCCGTTGTAATAGGTCGCGGTGAGAGATTTTTTCAGAAGCCGGTTCGGCTGGATGCCGCCGGCGGTGAGTTCATCCAGATAGGAAATTTCCACCGTATCGCCGGGCGCAAGTTCCAGGATATCGTTGTCCGCGAGTTCCAGCACGTCCTCGGCAGGAGGAAGGTGGCGCGATCCCCCGCCGGAGACTTCGACGTTGCTGACAGCGACCGCTTCCCCGCGATATTCCAGGAACTCGAATCCGATATGGCGTAGCTGCCGCGAGGGCATTGAAAGTCTCCAAACATTCCCCTCCCCGGTGATCTCATTCACGACGGTATCCCCTGCCTTCGCAAGTCCGGGGACGGCGGTGAAATCGGATGCGGCGAACGGGCGCATGGTCACGGCGGAAGTATTCTTGTTTTCGCGGGCGCGAAGAACTTCGGCGGACTTTGCCTTCGGTGTGGCTATGGAAAAAACGGTCAACTCATGCTGCCCACGCGAAACAAAAACATCCGCGCTGCGCCCGCCCTCGCCCGGAACAAGCTCCAGCTTGCCATCGAGCATGATCGCGGTGATCGCTCCGGACGCGGTGAACCGCATCGCCCCCTCACGCTCCTGGACGAGCGGACCCGACCAAATCAGGAAATGCGCGTCCTCGTCCTCCTCCGGAGCCGTCCACGAAAGGCACTCGACCTTGGTTTTCTTGGTCGGTTCGATCTTTTTCGCGATATCCGCAACCTCATCCCAGGTATATTTCTCACGAAGATCCTTGGCTGGTAGTTTGTATGTCCGAAGCTGCATGCCCTCATCCGGAAACTCGATTTTCGTGGCGGGAGCCGGAGTCGGAAAATCGGCGAGGTGGAACCAGAATCTGCCGTCGTGGCTGCCGCGCACGCTCATCCGCACGGGAGCTTCCGTTTCCGGATCGGGCGATGTCAGCGAGATCGTTTCCACATCACGCAGCTCCTTCATATCCACCGAGAGGCCTTTCGGGGCAGCCCCGTCCGGCTCGCTGCGCCATGCGCTTTTCGGATCGTGGTCGATGGCCATGAGCGGGCTGTGATCGAGCGCCGAATCGGAGGCGCTCGCGCCGGCAGGGAGTTCGCCGGTGCGCACCGTGCCTTTGAAAACACCACCATGCGCGCTCTCTTCGTCGATCTCCATCCGCACCTCGTCGCCGCCGGATGCCGTGAGTCGTATCCCGACTTTGTCCGCTTCCGTGGTCAGGTCGCGGTCGCCGTCTTTCACTTGTACGAAAATGAGATTGCCCGGTTTGATCTGGTTGCCGGGACGGATCGAGGCACGTGGTTTTTCCTCCTCCACCTCGTCGACCTCTTTCTCCAACGCCTCGGTAAACGATTCGTCGTCCTTGTTGACGATCTCGCTGCTCGCCACCTGGAGATCGCCATCCGAGGCGATGCGCAGCCGGGTGTTTCCGAGAAATCCGAATTGGAACTGCGTTTTGAAATCCTCGGGATAGTCGACGGTGATCGTGTCGCCGCCGGTCACTTGCAGGATGCCATCACCGGGTTCGGCGGCTCCGAGCATGGTCGGGATTTCCGAGAGAAAAATGCCTTTGCCAGCCCCTCCGCTGGTGAGAAACGAGCGCTCCTCGTCGTTGCCCGGCTCGGTGCGGACGAGGACGGGGATACGGGTATCGCCGCGGCTAATCCCGAGATCGGGATCCTGCACCACGATGGGCAACGCGTTGCCGGGTGTCTGCCAGAGTTTCGATTCCTGACCGAGCCGACCGACCGTGCGCAGAGTTTCGAGCTGGGTGAGAAAGCGTTGCTCGATCCCATAAACTTCCGCGAGATTGTAGAGGGTCTCGTTGGCGAGATTCGCATCCGGCGAGTTTTCCAGGACGGATAAGAAAATGCGCCGCGCGCTCTCGTTTTCGTCCTGACGCAGGGCCAGCACGCCGAGCAGGAAGTTCGCGCGGATCGAGATCGCCGGCACCGGGCTTTCCGCGAGTTCCGTGAAAATCACCGACGCCTGGTCATAGACCTTCTGCGCCATATAGGTCTCGCCGATGCCGAAACGAGCCTCAATGGCCTCGGGCTGGTCCTTGTAGATATTCAGCACCGTGGTGAACTCCGCACGGGCTATATCGAATTGCAGCGCACGCTGGTAATTGCGGGCGAGCATCAACTGGATGCGTGACTTGTCGCGGATGTCCACGTTTTCCGCCTCGCCGGATTTCATCAGCCAACCGCGCAGGATATCCTCGGCACGCTCATGGTCCTCCGGGGTGCCGAGCGCGATGTGTGTCTCCGCTCCGAACAGCAGCAACTCCACGGGAAGCTCCTGGCGGTGCGCGTCGAAAAGTTCCTTGTTCCGGAAATAGGCATCCTCCGCGAGAGCCGTTTCACCGAGGCGCAGATGCAGGACGATCTGAAGCAGAGGAGCGATCGGACTGTCCGTCGGGATATCCGCGCTGAGACCGCCCATTTTCCCGTAGGCTTTGCGAAGCAGCGTCCGGGCATCCGCCATCTGGTCCGGGCCGACGGATCGGATCGAATTGAGCAAGCCGTTGAGGATGGCGGCGGCGAGGGCGGGATCCTCCTTGGCGAGGGCGGCTTGTGCGAAAGGATAGAGCCGCGTCCATGCCTCGTGGTGCGGCTCGCACATGAGGATGAGGCTCTGGACGTGAAGCAGGCGGGAAAGATCGGTCGGCATTTCGGAAACAAGCGCCATCCCCGCCTCCGCGCTCAGCCGGTCGAGCCGCAGATCGCGGACGATTCCGAGGACCTGCTTCTTGTCGCCCTCTGGCATTTCAGTGGAGCCGCGCGCGGCATCGATCCAACCACGCACCGGCCATGTCCCTATCCCCCAGGCGGTGAACGGGTGCTTGTCAGCGATCGCCCGGGATTTGGCGAGGACCTTGCCCATGGAAGCATAGTCGCCGGCCTTGAAATCGATGTCGGCGATGGCGGCTGCGTATTGACCTTGGTTCGTGGTGATCGTCTCGAAACGTTTCGTCAGGAAATCCTTAGCTGGCCCCGGTTCCATCGTGCTGGCGACCCGAAGCGCACAGGAAATCGCCTCGCCGTCGGCTGGGTCCAGATCCATCCGCGAACGCCACCAGGCAAGTGCTTCGGATTTCATGCCCAGCTCCGCCATGATGTCCCCGATACGGGAGCCATAGTAGAGAGGATAGGCGCTGCCGGAGGCGGATCCGGTGATCCATGGAACCGCTTCGCGGATGATGGACTCGTCCTTGGTATCGCAGAGGCGGACCCATGTATCGGGATGCACGGCGACGGGTGGCTGTTCCAGAACGTGTCTCGCGGCGGCAAGCTGCATTTCCTTGTTCGAGTAGCCGGCAGCTTCCAACCAGCGTGCGGCGGCATCCATGTCATCGGGAAATTCCTTGCACAGCGTCTGATAATGCTCAGCGGAAACCTCCTTCGATTTCCCCCCGAGATGATGGCGGTAAACGTATGCCAGGCGGGCCAGCAGGTGATGTCGGATCTCCGGAGACCATTTTTTCCCGAGCAAGGTCTTGCAAGCCTGTCCCGATTTCCCGCCGTCCTCGCGGGTCTGACGCCAGAGCCTGGTGATGGCATCCGCCAGGTATTCCTTCTTCGCCTTCTGCCATTCGCGATTGCGGTCCTTGTTGTCGGGCGCAGGGTTCCAGACACGGTCCTGGAAGCCCGCGAGCTGTGGAAACGCCTTCGCGCAGGCCGTCACTTTTTTCAGGTCTTCACGGAAAACTTCGGTCGTTGGCGCGGAGTTGTAGAGAAATTTGACGACCTCCTCTGTATATCCGTCCCCGGTGGGAGAAACGGCGAGAAAACGGTGGGCGGCTTCCCGCGCTTTGGACATGTCTTTCAGGCGGTCGCGATAGACATCGAGCGCGAGGATACCCCGTAGCCTACCCGCGTCCGTTTCGTTCGTTTCGATGGCGGCGCTGATGCCCTGGACGGCACGTTTTTGATCATCTCCACACCAGCCGACGTAGGCGCGGGCGATCTCGCGGACGGCCGTATCGTGTTTCATCACTTCCTCGGCGATGCGGATTGCCACCCCCGTTTCACCCGCTTCGGCGGCGGCATGGGCGGCGCGTGCCAGCGGATCGTAACGATCCTCACGCAGCGGGAATTCAGCAAGGTAGCGGCGCGCCTCCGCCTCGATCTCCGCAACCGGACTTTTCCCCGCGATCATCGCCTCGATCAGGTAGCGGTGACGCTCGTCGTTTCCGGGCGAAAGAGATTCCCGAAAAGTGGCCACCGCGTTCCCGTATTGCCCGAGCTGGCTCTCACAACGCGCTTTCAGGAAAGCCAGTTGTTTCAATTCAGCGGTATCAAGCTTCGCATCGCGCCGGGCCAACGAGTTCGCGATCTGCAAGCCCTCGGCGAATTTCTCCGAGCGCAGTGCCGCATCCACCCCCTGAAGGCCGATCCCACCAAGCCCGGCATCGGCAGGGACTTTCTCCGCCATCAGGACCGCGAGTCCCGCAGCTTCCGCAAAAGTCTCGGTCTTGTTGGCCGCGATCCAGAGCCGCATCGCCGCAATCCCCTGCCCCACCTCCCCGCCATTCTGCCAGACCAGGCTGCGCTGGGCGGCTGCCTGAAGACTTCCTTCCCGTGCGTTCGTAGGCCGTGGCGAGATGATCCCTCACCTCATTTGTCAGCGCGTTTTCCAAAAAGATCTCCAGAAACTGCCGACCTGCCGTAATCACATCATCATGCCGCGCCGCCGCCACATATCCTTCGATAAGATTCAGCGTCACCTCCGCCCGGCGCGGGTGCTCCGTCTGGGCGCGGGAAAATTTCGAAGCCGTGCGGATCAACCCGAAGACCTGGCCGTCCTTCCGGTAGAGATCCACCAGCTCCAACATGAGCTTGGCACCGGAAGGAGAAGATTCAGCGGTTTCCTTGAGGCGCGCCTCCAAGGCGACGGCATCATCCGCGGGTGCGGCAGCGAGACGAAGGATAAGAAGCGGAAGGAGAAAGATGGTCTTTGAAATGGTCACTCTGAGTCTGGACGGGAGGTTTTCGGACGGAAGCGGGCGGACAAATTCTCCCATCAACCATACCGCGAGCCTAGGGAGCGTATTTCACCCCATCAAACGGAATCGACCAACGCCCGGAGCGGCACACCCGTCGGAGGTTTTTTAAGAAATGGATCTTCTTGAACGAGGAATCACAGGGCCGGGGGAATTCGGTCCGACAATGCGTGGGTCGTGCAAAAATCATGGATCTGGGATGCGGCCTGTTCCATCCGTGGGGCGAAGAACGCTCCGAAATACAAGGACTACATCCTCCCGCTCATCTTTACGAAGCGCCTCTGCGATGTTTTTGATGACGAGGTGAACCGCATTGCTGCCGAGGTTGGCTCGCGGAAGAAGGCTTTCCAGCTCGCCAGGATGGATCGGCAGAAGGAGAATCCGCTGCGCCAGCGCATCATTGACCGCGTGGACTTCAATGCCACCACCCACGGCCAGCGGGATATCGATGACGGCAGGCTCTCCAATCTCATCGAGGCGGTCAGCACCACCGCCCCCGGCATCGTCCTCTTCCTGAACCGGAACAAGCCCAGGAACCGAGAAGGCAATCGGAAAAATCCTCAAGCAACTCGGGATATACTGCCGCGCATCACTTTTTGTGAATCTCCAGGCTTTCAGGCGAGCGCGTGCGTTCACCCAATCCGAGCAGTTTGGAGTGCGGATGGCTTGCCTCCGCTTTGGGGCTGGAGGGCTTGCCCTCTGTGGTGCGGAGCGGCAAGACAAGAACGGAGCGCACCGAACAGACCCCGTGAGGCAAGCCTCACTATCGAAAGCGGAGGCGAGCCATCCGCACTCCAAAGTTTTCACAAGTCTTGATGCGCGCCAATATATGAGCGATGACCGGACTTCCAGAGCCCCAGCGGGACTGCCACATCACAGCCTAGGGCAATGCCCTGGGTTCCCGGTTCCCATGAATTCCGAAGCCCTGAAGAGGCGAGTCAAAGCGGGAATGGGGAAGGAGGTGAAGCGTGAGCGCAAAACGGAGTGTGGACATTCCTGTCCGCGACTCAAAATTCAAGGGCGGGTTGGAAAACCCGCGCTCCCTTGAAGAAAATTCTGGAGAAGATCGAGCTTTGAGCGACTGGCACACATGTGCCGTTCGCGATTCCTCCGTTAAAAACAAGACTTTATTCTCGAACTGGGATATAGCTTTTGTCTATTTGGTCGCCAGTGCCGGGTGATGGTGGGAGCAAAAGAATATTTTATCGACCTGCTGTCCTATCATCGCTTTCTGAAGTGTCTCGTTGCAATTGAGCTGAAGATTGGAGGCTTCAAACACGAGTATGTCGGGAAAATGGATTTCTATCTGATGCGGGCGTATCTCGGGGAATACGAGATAGCGGAGCAGAGGTTGAAAGCGGCGACGAGAGAGCACCGGAAAGGAATTTTCCGCCTAGACCGTTTACCAAAAGTCCGTCCGTCAATTTGAATTCCGGGGGCAGGATTCCCCAAGAACAACCTGGAGCAAGATGCTCCAGCCACGATGATATGCGCACGCACTTCTGGCAAACGGTCTAAAAAGACTCGAAAGACGAGCGCAACAACCGGGCCTCCGTGATTGTCCGGACTGGCTTTCCATCGACCATTTTTGAGAAGGTTTTTGATCCGTTTTGGGGCGGAAGGATTTGAGCTGCCGGTGACCTTCGCCAGAGTGCCCGGGTTGCCGGGCAGCAGGATGCATCCCCTCCTTTAGAATCCTGCGGTTTTCAGTGCTTCGGCGATTTTGTGGGCTTCGGTGGAGATTTCGCTCTCGGGGTAGTCGTCGACGAGTTGTTCGAACTTTTCCCTGGCCTCGGGTTTGCGGTCGAGTCTGTAGAGACAGCGACCGTAGTTGAAGAGGATGACATCGAGAAAGTTCGCGTCCGGGTAGTCGGCCAGCACGTTTTCGAAGACATCGATAGCGCGGGCGTAGTCTTCTTTCTGGTAATAGAAGGCGGCCATTTTCGAGACCGAATCACCGACTCTGCCGGACTCGGGAAACTGCTCGTAGACTTTCCGGTAGGCGAGGAATGCGTTTTCGAAAAGCCGGTCGGAATCCCCCTTCCCTGCCTTGACCGCCATTTCCTCGTAGCACTCGCCTACGAAATACTGGCCCTCTCCGCGTAGGGGGCTGTCGGGGAGTCTGGCGACGCCGGAATAGAGATTGATCGCGCGGGAGAAATCCTCGCGCTTCCGCTCGACGTGGGCCTGTTGGAGCATTGCCTCATCGGTAAAGGCGCTGGCCGGGAACTCGGCGAGAAGGCGACGGCTCATGCCGAGCGCCAGGTCGAGTTTGTCCATGGCGAAGTAGATTCTCCATAGCTGGACGTAGGTTTCCTCGAGCGATTTCCCGCCGATTTTGTTGGAATCGACGAGGATATCCTCGCAGACACCGAGTGCTTCACCGTATTTCAGATCCGCCTTTTCATTGAGACCGAATTCCTTGTAGTGATTGCCCACTTCGGTAAGCGCCGAGGCGGTGCGCAGGCTGGTCTTGAGGCTGAGTTCCTCGTCGGAGATCTCGGTGCGGGTGACTCTCATTTCGCCGAGGTTCCCCTCGATGACGCGTGCCTCGGCAGTGCGGACAAGCGTGCCTTCGCCGAGGTGCCTTTCATCTCGATAGACCAGGCGGATGATCTGACCTGGCTCGCCGGAGAGAGAGTTTCCAGCGGTGGCGGACAGAAGCGGGATGGACGCTCGGAACACCCCTGGTCCCGCGGATTCCCTGAGTTTCACGGGAACGGTGCTGACGAGAAGGAGCGGATCGATCCCGGCTCCGAGATCTTCGCCCGCAAGCTCGCCGCTTGCTACTCCCTTGGCGATTTCGTCGTCGATTTCATCCGGAGTCTTGTGACGGTATACCTGGAGTTCGGCGGTCAGCTCGTCGGCTTCCGCGCTGGTATCGAAATCGGCATCGGTGACCTGGATGTGCAGGGGTTTTCCGACCACGGCGGCTTGCAGATCCTGGCCGTAGGAACCGTCGGTGATTCTCGGCAGGCCGTTACCGACGACGGTGATTTCCTTGATGCGCTTTTCGTCGAAGGCTTTGGAGGCGGTGTGCGCGTCGGTGTAAGTGACGCTCACGGTATCTCCGCCACGGACTTCAAGCACGCCGTTGCCGACTTCCGGGGTGCCGGACATGGTGACGATGCTGCCGAGCGTGAGGCGCGGATGGCGTCCGACAGGATCGCAGAGCACGGTTTCGCGGTCGCCGTTTTTCGTAGTGCAAGTCACGCTGATCTTTTCACCGGGGGGCAGGATCGCGAAATCCCGGTCGTCGATCCTGATGTATAGACGCTTGCCCGCCTCCACTCTGGCGGTTTTCAGATCATCGGATGAGACCGCGGTGCCGACCTTTTCCAGGGCCTCGATAGCGCGACTGTAATGACCAAGCTTAAAATGGCCGAGGCCGATGTAGTGGTAGGCTTCGTTGACCTCGGGAGCGGTGGGGAAACGCTCGATGACATCCCGCATCAGGGTGAAACATTTCCCGTAGTTTCCCGCCTCGTAGAAGCAGGCACCGATGTTCAGGGAGGCGTGGGCGCGTTGGGTATCGTCTTCGTTGGCTTCGCTGGCGGCGGCCTCGTAGTGAACGCGTGCTTTGTCGTAGTCCTTGACCTCCTCCAGCAGGTGATCGGCGAGGCGCAGGTGGGCTTCGAAGCGGATCTTGCTTCGTGGGTAGCGCTCGACAACTGATGCCCAGATCTCCAGGGCTTTTTCGTTTTCCCCGACTTCAAGGCGTGCGTCCCCGGCCTGGACGAGTTTGCGGGCGGCTCTGTCCTCGACCAGGGAGCCGCGCTCGGGAGGGGCCTCCTGGGCAAGGGTCGGGATCGCCAGTGACAGTGCCAACAGGAAGATTTCCATCCGCGAATGGACTCGGATTTTCGCGAATGTGGAGCTGGGTGTCGGGTTCAAGTTTCGGGGGCTTTGGGTGCTCTGGGGCTCTCCTTGTCTGGACTGAAAGTCCCGACTCCCTAAGAAAAAAGTTCTTTGATGGGAGTGGCTTCCTTTTGAACCAGGCGCATGGGCCGGCCCTGCGGAGTGATGACTTCCTTTTGGAGATCGATCCCGAGGGCGTGGCAGAGGGTGGCGTGCAGGTCGTGGACTTTGACGGGGCGCTCGGCGGGATCCATGCCATCGGGATCGGAAGCACCGACAATGGTTCCGCCACGGAGACCGCCACCGGCCATCAGGCAGCTGAAGCAGCGCGCCCAGTGGTCGCGTCCGCCGCCGTCGTTGATGCGGGGGGTGCGGCCGAATTCGCTGAGCACGACGACGAGGGTTTTTGAAAGCATGCCGTTGGCCTTGAGGTCGGAAACGAGGGAGGCGATCGCGGGATCCATTGCCGCACCGTGGCCGCGCATGGCTTCGAAAATGTTGCCGTGGTTGTCGAAACCGCCGCGGTTCACTTGCACGAAACGCACGCCTTTTTCGACCAACCTGCGTGCAAGCAAGGCACCTCGCCCGAACTCGGTATCGCCGTAGCGCCCGACGGTCTGAGGGGTTTCCTCGTCGAGTTCAAAAGCTTTGAGGGCGGGGCTTTCCATCAGAGCGACCGCATCTTTGAGAGCGGTTTCGGAGGCTTTGAGTTCGGATGCGCCGAGGGCACCGGAAATTCTGCGGTTCATCTTTTCGAGGATCTGCAGACGCTGCATGCCCCGCGCATGACTGATACCTTCGGGAAACGCGAGGTAGGGATCCTTTTCGCCGGGTCGACCCACGTAATATGCTTCGCACTGCTGGCCGAGATATCCGGCCCGGGACGACTGGCCGCTGATGCTGACAAAGGCCGGGAGGTCTCCCAGCGGTTCGCGCTCATGGACTACGATGGAACCGAGGCCCGGGTGCAGGATGTTCGGGGACTGGTTGAAACCGGTCTGGAGTTCGTATTGCGCACGACCGTGGTCGCCGTTGGTTCCGGCGATGGAGCGGATCAGCGCGGCATGGTGCATCTGCTTGGCGAGCTGGGGGAAAATTTCCGAAATCTCCATGCCATCGACCGAGGTTCTGATGGGGGCGAACTCGCCCTGGACCTTGCGGCCGGGTTTCGGGTCCCAGGTATCGAGATGGCTCATCCCGCCGCTGTTCCAGAAAAGCACGACATGTTCGGCGTGGCCACGCCCGGGTATGGTTTCCGCCATCATCCGGCTCAACGGCATGCCGAGCATGGACGCGCTGAACATCTTCAGCATTCTGCGTCGGGTGAAATGATAGTCGGTGCAGGCGTTCATGGTTTTGTCGAAGTGCCGGGTTAGAAGACTCGGGGCGGGTCTATGGGACGAAGCGGAATTCGTTGCTGTTGAGGAGGGCCCATCGGAGGTCGGCCATGCCTTCGTGTGGCTCACCATCGGAGAGCAGGCCAAGGGCGTCGGATTTTTCCTCGGAGGTCGGTTTGCGGGTGAGGATTTCCTGATAGACGAAATCCACTGCCTGCGCTTCATCGTTTTCGAGGATGCGGTGCAGGGGTTCGAGCGGGCCGACGCGTGAGGCTTCGTGGGTCATGCGGCCATTCAGCATCATGAGTTGCTGGCGCAGGGAGGAGGATGGATCTCGGAATTCGCCCAGACCGGTGCGGGCTGGCTGGCCGAAGACGCGGAGGAAATGGGCGGGCGGTGCGGGCGTGGCCATTCGCATGGCACTGTCGAAGCGCGGGTTGTCGTCCACGGTTTCGATAACGGTCTCGGTGCGGTATTTCATCACCTTTTTCTCCGCCTCCTTTCGCATTTCAGCCATTTCCTTCGCCTTGATCTCCTCGTCGGATTCCCTACGCATCGTCTCCAGCTCGTCGCGCTCGCCGGTGGTGAGTATGGAATTGAAATCCAGCTTCAGGGAGGACTCGAGGTCGTAGCCGTCGCCTCTCCGCCTGGGCTCGGATTCCGTCTCCATGGGCTGCTCCTTGCCGTTCTCCACCATCATGGTTTCACCGGTGGCGATGCGGACCTGGCGGCTGATTTCCTTGCGGTTCGCCCCGTCCGGCCATTTGAAATCCTCGAGATGCCCGGCCACCACGATGCTGTCGTAGAGAACCTCTCCGAGCATCCTGCGGGCCGGGGCGGCGGTGAAATTTTTCTCACTTTCCTCACGGATCGTGATCGGGACATCGGCGGTGAGCTGGGAGCGGCGGTAGGCATCCGTGAGCGTGATCATTCGGATAAGGCCGCGCAGGTCGTAGCCATTGGCGACGAATTCATGGGAAATGAAATCCAGGGTCGAGGCGTGGTTGAGATCGACGTAGGGGGAGAAGTTGTCGAGCGGCTCGACGAAGCCATGGCCGATGAGTTCCGCCCACACGCGGTTGACAAAGGCGCGAGCGAAAAAGTCGTTGGTCGGTGCGGTGATAAGATCCGCGAGCTTGTTGCGGAGTTCACTGGCGCGGTAGATATCGCCGTGAACGTCCAGAAGGCGGCTTTCCTTTTCCGCCTCGGCGAGCACGGGATCGGTTTTCCTCGATACATCCGCCCCGTGTCCGTCGAGCAATGCGTCGAGAGCCGCCGTGCCATCGCCCGCACTGGCTTCCACTTCCTGCCGTTTCCGCATCCGCTCTAGGCGTTTGATGTGTTGCGGCGCGTCGTCCGTTTTCCCGAACTTGAAGGGAAAGCGCGGGCGGACGGCATCGCGTTCACCTTCCTTCGCCTTGTCTTCGGGTGGCCAGAGCACCGCCATTTTGTCACCTTCGGTTGCGTAGACCATTCCCCGGTCGCGGTTGCCTACCTTTTTGGTTTTCCCGAAAAACGCGGCGAGGTCGTAGAAATCGCGCTGCTGCCAGTCGTCGAAAGGATGGTCGTGGCACATCGCGCAGCCGATGCGGACCCCTAGAAATGTCTGGGCGGTGGCGGCGGCGAGTTCCATCGGGTCCGCATCGTCGCCGAGGATGAAGCCGACGGCGGGATTCGAGTTCGCACGGCCGGAGGCGCTGATGAGTTCGCGGGCGAGCTCGTCGTAGGGTTTGCCTTCGGCGATGGAGCCGTTGACGTAGGCGAGCAACTGGTTGCCACCCTCGATATCGGAACGGATTCGCAGCATGTCCGCCATGAAGATGGTCCATCGATCGGCGAAGCGGTCGTGGGAGAGCAGTTTTCCGACGAGTTTTTCCCGGCGACCCTCCCCCCATGATTCGTAGGCCCGGATTTCCGCCATGGTCGGGATGCGTCCGATGATATCGATGGTGGCGCGGCGCAGGAATGCCGCATCGCTTACGGGTGGCGTGGTGACGGAATCGGATCCCGCGTTTTCCCGGGCGAGGATGTCGTCGATGACGGAGGCGGCATCAGCGGCGGAGGTGGGGATCCTGTCGGGAATGGAAACGCGCTTGATCGGATCGGGTTTCTGCTCGGTGAGGGTGACTCCCGCAGGCCAATGCGCGCCGGCTCTCACCCAGTCATCGAGCAGGGCGACCTCGGCGGGTTCCAAGGCACGCCCCTCGTCAGGCATGACGCCCTCGTCGATGGGCCGGAGGTGGACGCGCACCAGGATTTCGCTTGCCGCAGGATCGCCGGGGACAATGGCATCCGCCGTGTCGCCACCCTCCATGATCAGCTCGTAGGTGTCCATTCGCAGGCCGCCTTTGGTCTTATCGGCGTCGTGGCAGCGCACGCAGTTTCTCTCGAGAATGGGCTGAATGTCTTCGGTGAAATCCGGCGCCGCAATCGCTGCCTGAACGGAAAGTCCGGCAAAAGCGAGGGAGCGGAGGGTGCGGATGGGGGTAATCACTTTTCAAAAACGAAAAACGGGCTTCCTTAGGGATACGGACGGGAGGATGGGAAAGGAAGAGAATTTTCCCGACAAACCGCCCGGTGGCAGGTTACGGATGATTCGGGACGTATGTTACAGAGAAACTCGCTTTTCCTCCGTGGGCAAACACCCGCTCCGTGGTTTTCCAGGCAGCCCCTGCCTTGGATCCGGTTCAGGCACCTGCCCTGCGACGCATTTTCCGAGCGTCCGGAAATCGAGCGTGGAACCAACCCTAGATCGGGAGGCCCGGCCGATGGTGCGTTGGAGGGAGTTCCT
Organism: uncultured Verrucomicrobiae bacterium; assembly: GCA_963729485.1. Taxonomy (GTDB): domain Bacteria; phylum Verrucomicrobiota; class Verrucomicrobiia; order Verrucomicrobiales; family Akkermansiaceae; genus Luteolibacter. The sequence goes on along the minus strand of CAVSNV010000007.1, from coordinate 272,640 downwards.
CTGAACGAAAAGGAGGGGCTGCATTCTGCGGCCAGATCGAGACTTGGCGGAGTGGATTCCGCGTGGGTGCTCGGGTTGCCGGGCGGCAGAATGCAGCCCCTCCTTGAGGAAGCTGCTGTTTTTTCCTAGAGCTTATCCGATGACTTCGGGCCAGTCGGTGTGGAAGAACTCGCCGCGAGCCTTGTCGGTGCGCTCGTAGGTGTGGGCACCGAAGAAGTCGCGCTGGGCTTGCAGGAGATTCGCGGGGAGCACTGCACTACGATAGCTGTCGTAGTAACCGAGCGAGGCGCTGAAGGCCGGGATCGGGATGCCTGCGAGCGAGGCGATGGAGACCACTTCACGCCAGTTCTGTTGGAACTCGGTGAGGAGTTTCGTGAAGAACGGGGCGAGCATGAGGTTGCTGAGTTTCGGGTCGGTGCGGTATGCTTCCGTGATGTCGTTGAGGAAACGCGCGCGGATGATGCAGCCACCGCGCCAGATGGCGGCGATCTTGCCGAGATCCAGGCCCCAGCCTTTTTCCTCACCCATGGTGGCGATGAGGTCGAGTCCCTGCGCGTAGGAAATGATCTTGGAGGCGAAGAGGGCGTCGTGGACTTTTTTCACGAGTTCGGCTTTCTCCGTGGAGATCTCCGTTTCCGGGCCGGTGAGAACACTGGAAGCTTCGACACGCTTGTCTTTCATGGAGGAAAGGATGCGGGCCTCCACGGCGGCGTTGATGGTGGAGATGACGATGGCGTTCTCGACGGCATTGATGAGGGTCCAACGACCGGTGCCTTTCTGACCTGCGGTATCGAGGATGACATCGACAAGCGCGCCGCCCGTTTCAGGATCGTTCTGTTCGAAGATTTTCGCGGTGATCTGGATGAGGTAGCTTTCGAGATCCCCGTCGTTCCAATCGGTGAAGACCTTGGCGAGCTCGGCGGGAGTGAATCCGGCTTTCTTGAAGATGGAGTACGCCTCGCAGATGAGCTGCATGTCGCCGTATTCGATGCCGTTGTGGATCATTTTCACGTAGTGACCCGCGCCGCCTGTGCCGATGTGTGTGACGCATGGCTCGCCATCCACTTTCGCGGAGATGCTTTCGAAAATCGGCTTCATGACATCCCAGGTGGAGGTCGGGCCGCCGGGCATGATGGACGGGCCTTTACGGGCACCTTCCTCGCCACCGGAAACGCCGGCACCGATGAAGCGGAAACCGAGATCACCGAGCCATTTGTCGCGGCGCTCCGTATCCGTGTAGAGGGAGTTTCCGCCGTCGATGATGATGTCCCCTTTGTCGAGAAGCGGGAGAAGGGATTCGATGACTGCGTCCACGGGGCCGCCGGCTTTGACCATGATCATGATCTTGCGCGGTGATGCGAGGGAGTTGACGAAGCCCTCCAGGGTCGCTTCACCTACGAGTTTCTTATCCGGGTGCTTCGCGACGAATTCCTCCATCGCGCTGGTGGTGCGGTTGTACACGGAGACTTGAAAGCCCCGGGATTCCACGTTCAAAACAAGGTTCTGGCCCATGACGGCCAGTCCGATCAATCCAAAGTCGCTGTTACTCATAATAGTGTTCCGGTATCTCCGGGACCGATGGAATAAGAGACTGAGCGATTCGGTGCAACCCCTTGTTGCCTTTTCCGTATCGATTTCTCACATTCCGCGCGTGAACCTACCGAATACGATCACCCTGTCCCGGCTGTTTCTCACAGCTGGATTTGTCATTTTCGTGGCATGGGAAAGCACCTGGGGGCACGTGGTCGCCTTGATCCTCTTCATCGTGGCCGCGGCGAGCGACTATCTGGACGGATATCTGGCGAGGAAAATGAATCTGGTGACACCTCTGGGGAAACTGCTCGATCCCTTGGCGGACAAGATCCTGGTTTGCGCGGGTTTCGTCTTCCTGACAGCGGAGGGGCTTTGCCCGGTTTGGATCACGGCATTGATCATCGGTCGGGAGTTTCTGGTGACGGGACTGCGCCAGATCGCGATCGAGAGCAGACACGTGCTGGCGGCGGATCGGCTGGGGAAATGGAAAACCACTTTTCAGCTGACGTATCTGATCTCCGGGCTGATCTGGGTGACGCTTGAAACGATGGACAGGGTGCCGCCGTTTCTCGGGATATTTCACCTACTGACGAAACCGTGGGGAGAGGGAGCGTGGCTGATGCCCGTGAGTCTGGGGCTGGCCGTGGGATTCACGGTGGTCTCCGGGTGGAATTACATCTGGTCCTCCCGGTATATGCTGAAGGGCTGAGTGTACTGGGGTCCTGCCAGCCATCGCGTGAACGGCTCCGTCAAGATACTCTTGGCGCACTTCTGAAACGGTTTCGCCGTCGAGATATTCGTCCACGGAGACTTTGGCTGGCTTCAGAAGACGGCTCTTAAGAAAAGGATGCCGGAAACTCGTTCGATCGCAAGCTACCACCCTCACTTCGCCAGCAGGTAGGCAAGCAGGTCCTTGAGTTCCTCCGGATTGAGGCGGTTGATCATCGCGGGAGGCATCGGGGAGTTCTTGGAAGGGGCGATGGTTTTGATATCCGCGCGGCTGATTTCAATCTGCTGGGAGAAATCGAAGGGATTGATGCCGATGACAAGGATCTCGTCTTTCTCGGAAAGCACGCGTCCGACGGTGGTCCTGCCGTCTTGGGTGACGATCTCGGTGAACTCGTATTGATCGGAAATCACCTGGCTCGGCTCGATGATGGAATGGGCGAGATCCGCGACTGTGAAACGTCCGGCGAGATTCGTGAGATCCGGTCCCTGCGCACCGCCTTGATCTCCGAACTTGTGGCAAGCGGAGCAGAGAGAAGCACGGAACATGGCTTCGCCGTTTTTCATATCACGGCCTTCGAGTCCGTCTCCGGCGAGCTTCACCACCTCGTCCACGGTCCATGCGCGTCCGGGTCCTTTGACAGGAGGAAGAGGCTCGGCCTTTTTCTTCGGGGCCTCCGCCTCCGAGGCGAAGCGCTCCTGCTCCTCCTCGGTGCCGTTCTCGAAAATCTGTTTGCGTATCATGGCGATGGCACCGGCGTAGCTGTTGCCTCCGGTGCGACTGTCGATCTCGCGGAACCAGTTGAAGGCACGGCGGCGTTCCCCGGCTTTCCAAGGTCCTTTCACCGCACGCAGGCAGTAGAGGTAGTGGATCTGGGTGGTGGGCGGGTGATTTTTCATCACCCGGTTGATGCCACCGCCGTAACTGTCGTTTCTCTCAACGAGATTTTCCCATGGCTCGGGAGCCTCCGCGGGAGCTTCGTCCATGAGCTTGAGCGTGCGCGAGACGACATCCGGAGCCTGGAGATAGCACAGCATGCGGGCGAGTTCGAAATTCAGGAAGCGCTCGTCCGCCGGGTAGGCGGAATCGACTTTGCCGAGGACGGCGGCTTTCTCCGCCTCGTCCGGGCCTTCGTCGCGGATGAAAACGAGTCCCGTGGCGCGCAACCAGTTGAGCTTCTGCTGCGTGGAGAGTTTCGACCAATCCAGCTTGATCAGCGAGCGGAAAATCAGATCGCGGTGGGTGGCGGCATCGAGGCGAGCGAGCGCCATGGAGCCGATGATGACCGTCCAGGCATTGTCTTCCTTTTCCAAACGGGAGGCCCAGTCTGCATCCGGAATGCGCTCGATGGCAGCGCGGGCCATGAAACGGATCGTGCGTTCGTCCGAGCCGAGGTGTCGGTAGATAAAATCCAGATCAGCGGTCCTGGGTTCACGGATGAAGCCGGCGAGCTTGCCACGGAGTTCGTTTTGCCCGCCCTCCGCAAGCTGCGGAGCAGTGGATTCGGAGCCGGTATAGACAACGCGCCAGAGGTTCGATTCGCCTTTGCGCCCGCCGGTGGCGAAATACATCGCACCGTCATCCCCGATCACCCCGTCGGTGACGGGAAGCCCGGCTCCGGCGACGAGTTCCTCCTTGCTCGCCTCGAAGCTCGCGCCATCCGGTTCGAGGTGAATGGCGTAGATGGTGGCGAAGGTCCAGTCGAACGCATAAATCGCCTGCTGGTATTCCGCGGGAGCCTTGAACCCACGCCCGGAGAAGACACCCGTGGGAGAGCCGGGACCGATATTCAGCAGCGGCGCCATACTATCCTCATAATACTCCGGCCATTTTCCGGAACCGTTTCTCCAGCCAAGCTCGGTGCCCGGCACGATGTGGCAGATGCGGGTCGGGCGATACCAAGGCATCCCGAAATCCCATTCCATGTCCGCATCGTAGGAAATAAGCTCTCCGCTGTCGTGGAAGGCGATGCCGTAGGTATTGCGCTGGCCGATGCCGACGAGCTGCCACTCGCTGCCATCCGGGCGGAAGCGCCCGACCCATCCCGCGGGCGCCATGATCCCGGCAGCATGACCCTTGCCATCGTTGTTTCTGGTGAGGAGCTGGTCGTCGCCCCAGATGCGGGCGGGAAACGAATCGCTGAACTCAGGCACTTTCGCCATGTTTCCGGTGACCAGATAAATCCATTTCCCGTCCGGTGAAGGGACCAGGGAGTGGATGCCGTGCTCGCCACCGGCGTTGATCTGTTTGATGAGCTGAGGTTTTCCGAAGGACTCGCCCTCCTGTTTCACCATCCAGACACCGCGCTCGACGGGAAACACGGTGGAGGTCTCGTTCACCGCGATGTAGAGAATCCCTTCATGCCAGAGCAGGCCGTGAGCACCGCCGACCGGGATATCGAGTGGCTCGACCTGTGTTTCCCCTCCGGAAAGCGCTGGAACCGAGACGCGGAAAAGTTGCCCGTATTGGTCGGAAACGATGAGACGGCCCTTCCCGTCTTTCGTCACCGCGACCCATGATCCCTCGTCTTTCGTGACGCTGTGCAAGTGATCGAGACGGAATCCCTCGGCCACCTTGAAATCCGCCGTCCTGTCTGTAACTTCTCCCGGTAGGGAGCCTCCTGAAACGATCAATACGGCGAGAACCGCCTTGCATAGGTTTTTCATCTGGCACCGATACTTGCGAAGCCGCTCCGATTTCTCAACCTGTTTCCACAAATCCAAAGAAATTCCTAAAATGAACCTCCCCTCCCCAGAAAAATCCGCCGCACTCGGCCAGCGCATGGCTTCGTTGGGGATCAATCCGGGAGATCTTGTGGAAAGATTCGTCCGTGGATCGGGCGCGGGCGGGCAGAAGATCAACAAGACCTCGAACTGCGTCTTCCTGAAACACGAACCCAGTGGCATCTGCGTGAAATGCCAGATGGAGCGCTCGCGCGAAATGAATCGTTTCCTGGCGAGGCGGGAGATGTGCGACCAGTTCGACGCGATCGCGAATGGCAAGGCCACGGCGAAGACCCAGGCGATCGAGAAGACGCGGCGGCAGAAACGGCGGAGATCCCGCCGCAGCAAGCAACGCTCGGTGGCAGACAAGCGGCGGGTATCCATGAAAAAGTCTTTGCGCAAATCGCCGAGCGAATGACGCAAAACGAGCTACTGGTCCTGCAGGTAGCTTTTCGGTCGGTAGATCATGGCGAAAGGGATGAAGAGCAAGGCGGTGGCTCCCATCAGACCGCTGAAAAACCAGAAATACGCGGCTCCCTGCAAGCGGACCTGACCGCCGGAAAAGGTAGTCGTTCCATATTCGATTCCCGTCCCGGGAGCGGCTTCCGGTTTGAGGCCGAGTTCCTTTTTCCGCAGGGAAAGCCAGGTTTCGGGCGGGCGGAGGGAATCGATCCACGATTCCTTCCGCTCGGATCCTTCCTCCGATTTCCCGATGACGATCCCCACGTCCCATTTCGTATTCCATTCCCCGTCCGCCCCGGCGCTCCAGATCCGGACCGAGGTGGAGTTGAGAACCAGGTAGCGCAACGGCTCCCCCCAATAGTCGCGGAAGGTGGCGAGGAGCTTTCCGCCCGTGGATTCGTCGGGAAACACGTCGCCGTTCGCTGCCGCATGGCGGGTGATGGCGGCGGCCGCGTTTTCCAGATCCATCTGACCCGGGACTTCGAGCGGGAAGCTCCGCGTCCGAGTTCAGGCGCCGGACGAAGAACTCACCGGGATCGTTTTCGTCGTAGCCGGGTAGCGAGACAGTCCGCGGGTCCTCCTGCCAGTCCCCGGGCATGAGTGCGATCTGCTCCGCGAGTCGTTCCTCGGCGGCACTGGGGATGCGGATGTAGTGGTTCACTCCGGCGACTAGGAAATTTCCGATCGATACGGCGGCCAGGAAAAAGCACATGATGAAGGATTTCATCTTCTTCGGCGCCTGGGTATAGGCGAACTCCAGGGCCACGATGGAGATCATGATCTCGGACGCGGTCAACAGGGCGAACGCGAGGATCTGCCACGAAATATTCGGCTTCCCGCCCGCATCGATACGGACCTGGATGAGACTGACGGTAACGAAGGCTGCGGTCATCAGGACGAAGCCCACGCCCATTTTCCGAAGAGACGAGAGTGGCCAGAATTTCTCGATCGCGGGGTAGATGAAAAGGGCGAAAATCGGGATGAAACTGAGAACGAAAACGGAGTTGAGCGACTGGATCTGTGACGGCAACCACTCGAATCCGAGGAAATTCCGATCCATGTCCTGGGACTGGAAAATCCAAGTGGAACCGGTCTGATCGAACAACGCCCAGAAGACAGCTACGAAGAGATAGACGGGTGCGAGCTTGAGCATGGCCAGCAGTCCTTCTTTCCCGAAAGCCTCTTTCAGAAAGCCCGTCCCGCCCGCCGGCACATGGGCGAAACGTTTCCTACCCATCCAGAAAACCAGGGTCGCCAGCGCCATGAGTGCTCCGGGCACGCCGAACGCCCAGTGTGGCCCGTACCACTCCAGCAGCCAAGGGGTGAGCAGCATGGAGACGAAGGCACCGAGGTTGATGGAGAAGTAGAACCAGTTGAAAATCCTCGGCAGCAGGTAGGCGTTCTTCGCGCCGAACTGGTCGCCCACATGGGCGGAAACGCAGGGCTTGATTCCCCCCGCCCCCAGCGCGATCAGGATCATCCCAGCCATCAACCATCCCTCGGAGTTGCCGAATTTCCCCATCAACGCCAGCGCCGCATGCCCCGCACAGTAGACCAGCGAGAGGATGACGATGACCCGGTATTTTCCGAGAAACACATCCGCGAGAATCGCTCCGATAAAGGGAGTCAGGTAGAAAGCTCCGTTGAAAAGATGGACCAACTCGGCCGAGCGCGCCTCATCCATCGGGGTGCCGATTTCCCCATCCATCAGGAACAGGTATTGGGAAAGGAACACCGCGAGGATCGCCTTCATCCCGTAGAACGAGAACCGCTCCGCCGCCTCGTTGCCGATGATGTGAGGGATGCCGGTGGGCATGCGGTCGGTCTCCTCGGGCTTGGTGCGGTATTCCATCTGGCCGGGATCGTCCGCTCCACCTGGGGAAATTTCAAGCCCGCACACAGCGGGTGAAACAAGCATCGCCTCCCGCGCGTAGACAGTCCTGAATTTTCCTATCATGAAAAAGTCCACGTTCGTGCTCACACATGCAGGCGTCTTCGCGCTCGGTGCCGCCATTGCTTTCGTTTCCGCAAACGATGGGAAAGTTCCTCCGGGCGCTGCCGGCCAATCCGGGGTGGACGCGAGCCGCGACCGATCTGTCGAAAACGGAAGAAGCGGCGGCCTTGGAGAAAGGAGTGCCCGTAAATCTTCACGAAGCGGCGACCGTCCCGCCAAAGCGGACTCCCCCGCCGCCACCCGCGAAACCCTGGGCAAGCTCAACCGGATGGGAGATACCTACGAACGGCAGCGGGCACTCATGAATTTCTTCGACAGCCTCGGGCCGGAACAGTTCTCCGCCGTGGCCGACGAATTCCGAACGCTCACCCACTACGGCAACAGCGGCAGCGAGATGGAACTGCTCTTCCGCGCCTGGGCGAAAGCGGATCCGCTCAACGCCCTGCAATACGTCGAGGACAATCCCGACATGAGACGCAATCGTGGTGAGATTCTCGAAACTTGGGCAGGCGGGGATCCCGCCGCCGCCGAACAATGGGCGCGAGAGAAATTCGACGGCGAAGGAGCCAACCCGTTCATGCCCTCGGTGATCCGGGGAATCGCCGCCTATGACATTCCGAACGCGTCCCGTCTCACCCAGGAAATGCCTTTCGGGCGCGAGCGTGGAAGCGCCATCGATGCGGTGGCCAAAGCTCTTCTCATGGAGGGGAACGAAGCTGCTTTCGCCTTCCCGGACTCCATCGAAGACGAACACCTCAAAGGAAGTTTCGTAATGATCATTTCCCAAAACCTCGCCCGCCAGGATGCGCAGGCAGCCGCCGATTGGGTCACCGGGCTGGACGATGGAGTCCTCCAGGAACGCGCGTCCGGCAGGATTGCGGACCGTCTCGCCCGCGAGGATGTGGGAAAGGCGGCCTCCTTCGTGGAATCTCTGCAACCCGAGGCGAAAGCGGATGCAGCTGTCGCCACGGTCCCCGCCATGTCACAGGGCGATATCGCGGGCACCGCCAGGTGGGTGACTTCTCTCGCCGGCACTCCGGGCTACGACAAAGTCGTGGAATCCTTCGTCTGGAGCTGCGACGAGCGTGCGCCCGAGCAATCCGCCGCCTGGATCCAGGGAGTTTCGAATCCCGAGCAACAGACGCGCCTCTACCACCGCATGCTTGGCGGCTGGGCGAAAAAAGACTCGGCGGCAGTCAAATCCTGGATCGCGGAAAACAACGTGCCTGACAGCGTTCGCCGTAGGTTTTCCCGTTGATTGAGGAAGCCGCCTATTTCGGCAGCCCGCTCGCGATCAGCTCCCACCTTTCCCGGAAACTCTCGCTTTCCGCGCATAGCCTGCCTGCGGCAGCAATCGCCCTTTCCTTGTCCCCCGCCAACCACTCGAAAGCGATGGCGGACTCGTGCCTGCGCAAGCGCTCGATTTCTCCGGCCGGGCTTTTCACAAGCTTCCGGTGGAGCTCGATGAGTTGGTCCGGGGAAAAGTCCTTCCAGTTCAGATCCCGCGTCGCGCCATCCACCGTGCGCCCGACCAATCCTTTCTCCTCCGTGAAAGCCAATGAGTCGATTTCCGTCCCGTCCGCGATCTCGAACTCCATGGCAACGGGTTTCGCGGAAAGATCGCGCTCGATCTCCGACAGGAAAACCAGCGCAGACTGGGAAACCCCGAGCAGCGCCGCCTTTTTGCAATCCGGTGGATCCTCCCGCAGCTCGCTCACCATGTCCACCACCTCGACGAGACGGTAGTCCTTGGCAAGGGATCCCATCTCCTCGAGCACGTCTTTCCGCGGTTCGGGAGCTTTCCGCTCCCCCATCGATTTCTCCATCTTCGCGAGCGCGAGTTGCCGGGCGTGGATGTTGAAACGGGCGCGGCCTTTCGTTTTCATCAGGGTCAGCGTCCTGTTCAGCTCGTTCCTCGCAGCACGGCATTCCTTTTTCGTGGCCGGCTCCATCTCCATGGGATCGGATTTCAAAGCCTTGTAATCAACGAGGTATTGGTTCGCCTTTTCCTGATACCAGCCGAGAACTCCGTTGTCCTTCAGTGATGGCTCGGAGGAAATTTTCTCGAAAAAAGGAACCGCCTGATCAATCGCCCCCTGCTCCCAGTTTTTCAGGCCGGCGATCAGATAGCCCATGAAACGCTCGGAACCTTTTTCCCCCAGATCCATTTCCGCCATATCGAAAAGGTCCAGCCCGCTCATCCGGGCCAGGACTGGCTGGACGCCGATCGAAAAGCCAGGGCTTAGATCCGCAGGACCCGAAGCGATGTGTGCCGAGACAGCCTCAGCCCGCTCTCTGGCAAGATCCATCCGCCCGTCCATCGCTGTCGCCAGAACCGCCTGGAGACCCGCCCAGGTCCGGGTCGGCTCCTGAACATCCCCGGTTGCCAGCAGCACTGAAAACCGCTTGTCGGCCTTCTGATAATCTCCGGAATACATCGCGTCGCGTCCGGCGTTGTAGCGGGTCGCGATTTCCTGAAGACTCTCCGAGCCAGTCGTAGCAGCATCATCGATGCTTACCACTCTGGATCCGTTTTTCGCCGGTTTCGGCTCCGGTGTCCGGGATAGCAGCAGGGCCACGGTCACGGCGCAAACCAAAGCCACGGAACTCGCGACGAGGAAAGCGCCCCTCCGCTTCTTCCTCCGCAATTGCGCCCGACGCTCGGCTTTCGAAATCCCTTCCTCGTCCCGCACCGATTCTCCCTGAGCGGCTTTGAGCGCTCCCGCGAGTCCGGAAATCATCTCGTCGTAGCTCCAGAAACGGTTGACCGGCTCGTATGCCATCGCGCGGTCGATCACCGCGCAGGTCTCGTCAAGGAGATACGGCGCGGCCTTTTTCAAAGGAATGATCTTCTTCTTCGCCTCACGCAAAAGATCGGTGGCCATGGATTCCTGATCGCACGGAGGCTTTCCCGCCAGGGCGTGATAGAGCGTGGCGCCGAAGGCATAGATATCCGCACGGAAATCCTCCACCCCTCCCTCGATCGCCTCAGGAGGCACGTAATACGGAGTCGCCCAGATCTCGGTCGCCTTCGCTTTCCCGCCCTTGGTGACAAGCGCCAGGCCGAAATCGACGATCTTCGCGTTGCCTTCGGAATCGAGCAGGATATTCCCAGGCTTCACGTCCCGGTGGATCAGCCCCGCTGCCTGCGCTCCTTTCAGCCCTTCCGCGATCTGTATCGCCAACGGCAGGATCTCGGTTTCGGAAATTTTCCCCTGCTCCCTGATCTGATGCTCGAAATGCCCTCCCGGCACGAACTCCATCGCGATGTAAAACCGATCGAACGATTTCCCGGTAGTCAGCACGCGCACCACGTTCGGGTGGCTGAACGACGCGGTGAGTCGCGCTTCCTGCTCGAAGGCCGCGATGCGTTTCTCGTCTTTCGAATACTCCTCGCTGAGGATTTTCAAGGCAACCTCGCGGTTCAGCGCCTCATCCCTCGCCACGAAAACAGAACTCATGCCCCCGATCGCGTGTTTTCGCGTGACGGTGTAGGGGCCGAACTGCTTTTTCACTCGGTTCTCCGTCCCGCAATCCGGGCAGACGACACGCGAGTAGGGAGCGACGCTGGCGATATTCATCGGCGCCTCGCACGCGTAGCATACGATAATATCCTGGTCCTCTTCGCTCCCTGCCATGTCGGAGCGTATTTACGCGGGAACCATCTGGAAACTTCGAATTATCTCAAGATTCGGAAAAAATTCTCACTCCCCCTTTTTCGGAAATTTCATCGGCTTGCAGAGGATCTTCGGAGTATTGGCGACCCTCGCGCATTTCCGGCAGAAAAACTTCGAATCCACCGTCAGGGCGAACAGTTCCCTTCTCCTGTCCTTGATCTCACTCCTGGACCAATCGCAAAGCGTTTCACTCATACGGAAAGATACCCGGGCACCCGCCGCCGTCCAATTCGAACTCGCCCACATGCTTCCCTCTTGCATCCGGCGCCCTTTCCCCCGAAACCTCCACCCGTGATCGCAAGACTCCGAGGAAAAATCATCGAGGCATACCCGAACCGCCTGGTCGTGGACTGCGGCGGAGTCGGCTACCAGGCCATCATCCCCATCTCCACCTACGACAAGCTGCATCCCGTCGAAGGATCATCCGTCGATCTCCGCACCCATCTCCATATCCGGGAAAACGCCCACACGCTCTACGGATTCGCCACCGAGGAGGAGCGCGACGTGTTCCTCCTGCTCATCGACCGCGTCTCCGGCATAGGCCCGGCCATCGCCCTCGCCATTCTCAGCGGCATGCCGGTGAACATGTTCAAATCCGCCGTTGTCGCCGGAGATTCCGTGATGCTTTCGAAGACCAAGGGGATCGGGAAAAAAACCGCCGAACGCATCATCCTCGAGCTGAAAGACAAAGTCGGCGTGACCGACACCTGGCAAGACGCGGCCTCCGGGCAAGTCAGCAGCCAGGCCGCCGATGCCGAACTCGCCCTCATCGCCCTCGGTTACAAGCAGGTCGACGCCCGGAAAGCCGTCCGGAAAATCCTAGACACCGACCCCTCCTCCACCACCGAATCCCTCGTCAGGGGAGCCCTCCGCTCCCTCCAGAGCTAGCAACCATACTCTTGTTTGAGAGTTGAATTTTAAATTTTGAATTTTATGACCGTCCGCACCCGTTTCGCCCCGTCCCCCACCGGTTACCTCCACGTCGGTGGAGCCCGCACCGCCCTTTTCAACTGGCTTTACGCCCGCAAGCACGGCGGCCAGTTCATCCTCCGCGTCGAGGACACTGACAAGGAGCGCAACACCGAGGAAGCCCGCCAGGCCATTTTCGACGGCATGTCATGGCTGGGCCTCGACTGGGATGAAGGACCGGAAAAAGGCGGCGACCACGGCCCCTACTACCAGTCCCAGCGCAACGAGATCTACGACACATATTTCGAGAAACTCCTCGCCGCCGACCGTCTCTACAAGGACGGCGACGCCTATCGCTTCCGCTTCGAGCGCAAGCCCGTCACGATGCACGACCTCGTCTGCGGCGAAGTCACCATCGACTACCGCGACGCCTCGAACACCCCTGACATGGTCGTAAAGCGCAGCGATGGCTCCTACGTCTTCCATTTCGTCAACGTGGTCGATGATCTGGAGATGAAAATGTCCCACGTCATCCGCGGCGAGGATCACCTGATGAACACACCCAAGCACCTTCAACTCATCGAAGCCCTGGGTGCCGAGCCTCCCCGATACGCGCACATCCCGCTGATCCTGAACGCCGATGGCTCAAAAATGTCCAAACGCGATGAGGGTGCCGCCGTTGGCGACTACCCCCGCCAGGGTTTCCTCTCCGAAGCCGTCGTGAACTTCATCACCCTGCTCGGCTGGTCTTCGAAAACCGATGAGGAAATTTTTTCCCTCACCGAACTCATCGACCGTTTTTCCCTGGAAAACATCAACCGAGCTCCCGGCCGCTTCGATCCGGAGAAATGCAAATGGGTCAACCAGCAGCACATCGCGAAAATCTCCACCGGAGAATTCGCCGATCTCGCCAAGCCTTTCGTGGAAGCGGCAAACCTTCCGATCACCGATGGTTACCTGACCGTCATCACCGCTGTGAAAGAGAAGGTGCGCCTGCTTTCCGAAGTCCCCCAAGCCATCGACTTCCTCGTCACGGATGAAATCGCCTACGATCCCGAGGCCACGGAGAAGGCGAAAGCCAATCCGAACTCCGCCCACCTCCCCGCCCTCGCCGACCACATGGCGGGGCTGACCGATTGGACCGCCGATGCCGCGAAAGAAGCGATCGGAGAAGTTGCCAAAGCCAACGGAGCCAAACCCGGCCAGCTCATGTTCCCTACCCGGGTCGCCCTCTCCGGGCGAGGCCATGGCCCTGATCTCGGAGATATTTTCACCATCCTCGGACAAGAGCGGACCGTATCGCGGCTCAAAGCGTTCTGAGGCGGGGCGATCTCCGGGCGCCCCCGATCCCGGCCTCACCCGCGCGAAGCCTTTCCCCGGAACGCCCTATTCCTTGCTCACCGGCGGGACGATCCTCGGCCTCGGCTGCCTCATCGGGGCGGCTTTGGCGCTCAGTGCGTGATCCAGCCCGCGCCGTAGCGCGCATACCTGACGCCTCCACCCGGAAGGCACGGCGGAAAGCTCCGGCCGCCCCCGGACGACCCCTTCGAAAATCGTCTTTCCGCCGTTGTCCATGATGCGCACGGAATCTCCCTCCGGGATGCGTATCACCTCTGCGGATCCTTTCTCCGTGGTGATCGTGGCGGTTTTTCTTTCGATGTTCACGATACGGAGTCCACCGTCCCGTTCGCGCATCACCGAGTCGTTGAGCATGCGCCGGATCACCTCGTCGTCCTCTTCCTTTCCCACTCCCAGAGTCAGCTCCAGATCCAGGTTTTCTCCCTCGCGGAAAACAGAAGCCGTGACTTTCTGACCTGGTTTGGAAAGCCTCAGCAAGGTGGCGAGCTGACCTTCGTTCACAAGCATCTGACCGTCCATTTTCCAAAACAGGTCGAGCACCCGCAGACCTGCCTCTGCCGCCGGGCCTCCCTCCTCCACTTTCGTCACCACGAAACCGATACCGGGAGGAAGTTCCGGGAGTTGGCCCGCCGTGGTGTCATCCGGCTTCGCGACCGAGAGGCCGATACGTGCCTCGCCGCCGGGCGCTTTCGGAGTATCGGCTTCCTGTGAGAACGCGATACTTGCGGAGACTACCATTCCGCAAACGATCTGGAGGATTCCACGCATGGTTAGAAATTGCTCACCGGCAGCAGATACATCTCCTCCCGTGGCTCGGAAACGCTGAACACGATCCCCGTTTCCTCATCCCGCATCTGGCTCTCCTCGATCACGCGGACACGCAATTTCCGCACTGCGGAACCGCCCGCGTCCACGAACAATCCCTCGTCGCTCACGCGTTCGATCCGGTCGGATTCCGCCAGCGAAACCAGATCCGGTGCCGCACCACCGGTGGCGGCGGAAACATGATCGGACACATTCCGTTTCACGAAAAATCCAGCCACGCAGAACACGGCGAACGCTGCCGCGATCCCGGAAATCCGGCGGATGTTCGTTCTTGGAGCAAGGGCCGGAAGTCTGGCATCGTTCGCCAGTTCATCAAGCATGGTCTCCGTTTCCGTACGGAATCCCTCGCTGATCCCGGATGGCATCAGCCGCTGGAGAGCGTTCTCCAACTCCGCCATCGCATCTGCCTCACGCATGTCGCTCCTCCTTGAGTTGTTTCATCCCGCGCGCCAGTTGCTCCAGCGCGTAGCGGTATCTCGATGCCGCGGTGTTCGGAGAAATCGCCAGAGTTTCGGAAATCTGGGCGAAAGTCAGCCCGCCCCAAGTCTTCATCACCACCACCTCGCGCAATTTGTCACTGAGTTCTTGCACCGCCTCACGCAGCATCAGGGCCTCCTCATCCTCCTCCAGAACGGGATCCAGCCAGACATCTTGAAAATCGTTGAGGTAAATGATCGCCTCCTCGCGCTTCCTCCGCCGCTTCTCGGTACGATGCAGCATCAGACCGCCGAAGCGGATCGTGGAGAAAACCAGTGGCAGATCGGGCGGGCCACCGCCGCGACCTTCCGCCTGCTGGTAATGCCACATCTTGAGGACCGCGTCCTGCACCAGGTCTTCCGCGTCCTCACGGGATTTCCCCCAGCCCCTCGCAAAAAGAAGAAGTCGCGGGCCGTTCTCGGCCAACCATAACTTCCAGATTTTCGAGAGTCCCTGCATCCTTTTCGAGAGAATGCCCCAATGCGACGTTGTTGTCTGCTAAAAATCCTCAGTCCAGGAACCGGATTTTCCCCGGAACCGGCAACTTACCGGCGGCCATGGCCTCGTGCTGCTCATCGGTACAGGCGGAATCGATGGGCGCGTCGGGCTGGACCTCGTTGTCGGTCACGACACCGTTGTCCAGCATCCATTTCTCCACTTCCTCGCCGCTCACATCCGGAAGCATCGTGCCGTTCACCTCCACGCATGGCGAAAGCGGCTGTCCGCTGCGCTGCTCCATCTCCCAGCGGAAAGCCGGGTTCTTGATGATGTCCTTCTCCTCAAACGGAAGTTCGTATTTCCGCATGATCGCGCGGACTCCCTCGCTCCATCCGCAGAATGTTTTCAGATACGCGGTGATTTTCGGCTGTGCTTCGCTCATGATGGCCGGATGGTAACGAGGGAAAGACGCTTTGCAATCCACATCGCAACCGGCTTCTGAATCTCCAATCTCTCACCCCCCATCCCGCGTGCCCTTCGACACGTACCAGAGCAGGAATCCCCCCACCGTCAGCCCTCCGAAAAAGATCCACCAGAACAGCCCTCTGACAAAATCAGGCAGATCCACGTTCATCCCGAACAAGCCTCCGAGTGCGACGAGGGGAAGGAAAAATCCCGTAACCAGATTCAGCTTGAAAAGGATGTTCCCCAGTCTGTCCGCCGCCTTCGAGTGCTCCTCCGCCGCCTCCGCCTGCCAGAAAATCAACGTCTCTCTCGCGTCGGATTGAAGCAACTCGGAGGCTCGCTCGAGTTCCTTCGCCCGATCCCGGTTGGCCCGGATCTCCCTGTCATCCGGCTCCTGCACAAGTGCTTGCTCAAGCGCCTGCACGATATTCCGCATGCTCCGGTAAATCGGCCCGGCGTGCCGCAAAATCCCGAAAACCTGCTCGGTCGATTCCGTTACCTCCAGCACCTCCTCGTTCGCATCGATCGCCCGGGTGTATCGATCCAGCAACGCATCGAGTTCATCGATCCCAGGTCCACCCGGTTGCAGCCATCGTCCGTCATTCCTTCTCCAGAAAAAAATCGCCTCCCGCTCCGGCACCCCTGCTTTCGGGACCTCATGCAGGTACTAACAAAAGTTCGTCATGCCCCACCACACAACGCTGGTGGCCAGGGCGTCCGCTAAGTTGCTCCCCGAGTTCCCTCTCGATCTCGTAGTGGCCAGGCAGTTTCAAAATCTCTTCCGACATCGCCGGACGTTCTAGGGAATAAGCCCGCCCTCCGCAACTCTCCCGATTCGACATTCTTGGTTCTTGATTTCCCCCGGAAACCATTCATTATTCCTTCGCCTTTATGAAATATCTCGCCATCCTAACAGCTCCTGTTCTCTTCGTTTCCTGCTTCTCGGGATCGAATTCCGGCTCCGACTACCTCGCTGGCATCGGTGGTCCGGTGAAACAGCAGACTTCAGGTGGCTCCCAGCATCCCGATCCCGCGATTCCGGATGACGTTTCTTACTGGGATGGCGATAACGTGCAAGGCTCGCCACTGATCAAGATCAACCGTTCCGAGCAGAAAGCCTTCTTTTACAAGGGTGGCCAGCTGGTCGGAATCTCCCGCATCTCCTCCGGGAAAGAAGATACCGGCACCCCCGCCGGCACCTACAAGATCACCCAGAAGAGCAAGGATCACAAATCCTCGGCATACGGCGTGATCAAAGACGTCGCCTCCGGCCAGATGGTCAATGACAACGCCGACAACCGCATCGACAAAGTCGGCCCCGGCCAGATCTTTTACAACGCCCCGATGCCGAATTTCATGCGCTTCAACGGAGGCATCGGCATGCACACCGGTTATCTCCCCGGCTACGCCGCCTCACACGGATGCGTCCGCATGCCCCACCATATGTCCACCAAGTTCTTCGAGAACGTGGACGTGGGGACCCCGGTGATCGTCGAGTGAAGTGGCGGATCTACTGACCCGCTTTCAAGACCCAATCCAGATACCTCCCGTCCACTTTGTCGGCGGCGATCCCGACGATCTCCGGTGAATCGTAAGGGTGTTTGGCGAGGATCGCCGTTTCGAGTTTTCCGAAACCAGAGGCAGCCACTTTGAAAAGTGCCAGCACCTCCGGCTCCCTCTGGATTTCTCCTTCCCACTCGTAGATCGACTCCACTCCCGGCAGGAGATTCACGCACGCGGCGAGACCGTCCCCGATGATCCCCCCCGCCACTTCCCGTGCCTTTTCCACATCAGGAAAGGTGCAGAAGACGACCATCATTTCACGCGAAACGGGCGGAGAGGATCGCTCCCCGCCGCCCGCCTCTGGAATGCTATCGGCCATTTTCAGACGGCGACAGGTGCACCGCTCCGAGCAGACTCGTAGAGCGCGTCGATGATGAGCATCAGCTTGTGCGCCTGGTCCGGCGTGTTGAGCGGTTCCGCCACGCCGTTGATCGTGTCGATGAAGTTGGCGGCGGAGTTGATCCGGCCCATGTCCTCGCATTCCTCCACGATGATCGTGCGATCCACGCTGTTGCCGTTTTCCTGGACATAGAGTTCGCAGGTATCGATGGCCGTTTCGTCGAAGCCGTCGCGGCCGAACAGGCGCTCGACTTTGCCGCCGGCCTTGGTGCCTTGGAAAACCACGGAGACTTCCTCGCGCTTGACCATCTCCGCCCAGGAAACCTGGAGGCTGAGGACCTGGCCGCTCTTGAAACGGACGAAGCCGTGCGCGGCGCCCTCCACATCCGTGGTGCCGCCCTCGCGGTCCGGAATGCCCCACGGCCCCTTGAAGTCGGGATCGGTGATGATGGTAGTCGAAGGTGTTCGCCAGCACGTGCGCCGGCTCGGGGTAGCCCATGAGATAGCAGCGAAAGATCGATCATGTGAAGCAGGTCGATGGTCGCTCCGCCACCGGCCATCGCCTTGGTGGTGAACCAGCCGCCGAAGCCCGGGAATGCCCGTGCGGCGAATCCATTTCGCTTGCGCGGAATTGATCGTACCGGTCGTGCCGTCATCGACGTATTTCTTCATCGCCTGGCGATTCGGGACGGGCGCGGTTGTTGAAGTTGAACATCAGCTTCTTGCCGGTCTCCTCGGCCACCTTGATCATTTCCTCCACCTCACCGGCATTCGAGCCCGGGCGGTTTTTCGCAGAAAACGTGCTTGCCCGGCCTTGAGGCACTGGATCGCGAGCGGCGCGTGGAACTTGTTCGGCACGATGATGCTCACCGCATCGAGTTCCGGCGCTTCCTCCAGCATCTTCTCCACGCTATCGAAGGTCTTGCGGGATACCCCATTCCTTCGCCGCCTTGTCGGCGGCACCCGGTGCGGGATCCGCGACGGCGACCATTTCCGCGCCTGCCTTGCTGAAACCCTCCGCATGGTATTTCACCATCCATCCGGCTCCGATGACTCCTACTTTTACTGACATGATATGTTTCTGTTGGGGGTTATTGGTATTGATTCGATTTGTCGAACGCAGCGTCGAACAGCGACGTTCGGAGCCGGGGAAATCCACGTTGCGGACGAAGGCCGCCGCTTCCGTGCCGCCATGGACGCGGTCCATGCGGATGTCCTCCCACTCCACGGAGAGCGGACCGGCGTATTTGATATCATTGAGCGCGACGATGATGTCCTCGAACTCGATATCGCCGTGGCCGAGCGAGCGGAAATCCCAGAAACGGCGCGCATCGCCGAAATCCGTGCTGCCGCCGAAGACGCCGACCGAGCCGTCACCATGGCCCCACCACGCGTCCTTCATGTGGACGTGGTAAATGCGGTAGCCGAGCTCGCGGATGAATTTCACGTAGTCCACTCCCTGGTAGCCGAGGTGGGACGGATCGTAGTTGAAGCCGAAACGCTTGTGGTTCTTCACCGCCTTGAGCGCGCGCTGCGCGGTGGCGATGTCGAACGCGATTTCCGTCGGATGCACCTCGAGGCCGAAGTTCACGTTCTCCTTTTCGAAGGCATCGAGGATGGGGATGAAACGCTTCGCGAAATCCTCGAAACCTTTTTCATAGAACGCCTGGTTCGTAGGCGGGAAAGCGTAGAGCGCATGCCAGATGGAGGAGCCGGTGAAGCCGTTGACGACCGCCGGGAACTCGTCCTTGCCCGTTTCGGCCGGGCTTCGCGTCGAGGAATTTCCGCGCGGCCTTGCCGGTCTTGATCATCTGCTTCGCGGCGCGCTTGCGGACGCCTTCGGCATCGCCGTCGCCCCAGACCTCGGGAGAAAGGATGGACTTGTGGCGGTCGTCGATATTGTCGCAGATCGCCTGGCCGACGAGGTGGTTGGAAATCGCGTAGCAGGTGAGGCCGTGCTCGGAGAGCAGCTCCCACTTCTCCTTCACATAGCTCTTTTTGGAAACGGCCTGATCGACATCGAAATGATCGCCCCAGCAGGCGAGTTCCAGGCCGTCGTAGCCCATTTCCGCAGCGAGCGGGGCGAGTTTTTCAAGCGGAAGATCGGCCCATTGGCCGGTGAAAAGTGTGACTGGACGTGACATGATTCGTATGATTGTGGGTTACGTTACGCCGCGATCTTTGCCGCGACCACCGATCACGGAAAAGGAAAAAGGAAAAAAGATCGATCCGTCCGGTCATTGATCCGCCTCCTCGGCCATCACCTTCCGCCACCTCTCGCGGATCGCACCGAAGAACGGATGCGGCTTGAAGCTCGTGCCACCCAGCGAAGCGACTTGCACCGGACCTTTCACCGAGGATGTCAGGAAGATCCCGTCCGCCTTCTTCACATCCGAGCGACCCAGCGGCTTCACCTTGCACGGAATTTCCAGCTCACCCGCGATCGCGATCACCTTCGCCCGCGCCACTCCCGCGAGACAGCCGCTGTCCAGACTCGGCGTGAGCAGTCCTTTCCCCCGGATCAGAAAAACATTCGCCATCGCCGCCTCGCAGAGTTCCTCCGAGGTATTGTAGAACAGCATTTCATCGAAGCCCTCGCGCCGAGCCATATCCATCGCCACCAGATGCTCCGCATAGTTCCCGGTCTTCAGACCACGCAGCACGCTCTCCATATCCTTGCGCCAGGGAGCCACCGTCAGCCGCAGAGGATCATCGGAGATATTCGCCGGAGCCGCTGTCATCCACGCCCACAGATCCCCGCCATCCGTCTGGTCCAGCGGACCCGGACCGAAGCTCACGGTGAACCGGATTCGCACCGATCCCTCGGTCAGCCCGTTCCTTTCCAACAATGAAACCATTACTTTCCGCAGCCCCTCCTCCGCCAGCTCCACACTCCGCACCCCCAGCCTTTCCAAGCCCTGCCGCAGCCTGTCCAGATGCGCCCCCACCAACTTCGGCCTCCCGTCCACCGCCAGGATCGTCTCGAAAAGACTCAGTCCATGACAAAGCGCCCGGTCCACCGGCGAAACCCTGAAATTCTCCTCTTCGAGAAACGCACCATCGCACCAGACCAGACCCATGCCGGAGTTATGACCGGCGCCAGCCGTGAATCAAGACCGGACTCTTTTCACTTCTGATCACTCGGCACTTCTCACTCCCCCCTTCATCCGATCCACGCCAGGAACTCCTGGTTCCCATCCATCCCCGAGATCGTCGCCGGCATCACCCCCTTCCACTCCCTACCGTGCTCCTCCGTCACGAATTTCCTGATTTTCTCCACCGCCCGCTCGCGCAGCGCCTCGTCCCGCACGATCCCACCCGCACCGACATCCCCTCGCTGCAACTCGAACTGCGGTTTGATCAGGCACACGACCTGCCCACCCTCTTCCAGCACCCCGAACACCGCCGGCAGCACCTTGGTCAGGGAAATGAACGAAAGATCCATCACCGCCAGCCGCACTTTCTCGCCGATATCATCTTCTGTCATGTGGCGCGCGTTGAATTTCTCCCGTGAAATCACCCTAGGGTCATTCCTCAGCTTCCACACAAGCTGGTTCGTCCCCACATCGATCGCATGCACTTTGATCGCGCCCCGCTGCAGCAGACAGTCCGTGAAACCACCCGTCGAGGCGCCCACATCCAGACACGTCCAACCCGTCACATCGATCCCGAATTCCTCCAACGCCCCCTCCAGCTTCAGCCCCCCTCGCCCCACGAATCTCGGCTTTTCCTTGATCACCACCACCGCATCCTCGGCGAAACGCTCCGCCGGTTTGTCCACCACCCGCCCGTCCACCTTCACTTCGCCCGCCAGCACCAGCCGTTTTCCCTGCTCCCGGGAATCGCACATCCCCCTCAAAAACAATAGCGCGTCCAACCTGTCTTTTCTCACGGCAGGGTTCTAGTCAGGCACCGCCGGATCCGCAACCGAATAGGGTCAAGCGGACGGACCGGACCTGTTTCTGAAAATCCCTTTTTGCACCCCGTAGGAAAATCGCCTAGAATAAATCCTCAACAGCTCCCTCTCAACCCCATGAAAATGAAATCCAGCATCCTTGCCGTCATCCTCGCCACCGTGTCCGTCGGATGCAGCGAGCCATCTCCCGAAAAAGCCGCCATGAAAGAAAAGCTCACTCCCATGCAATACAAAGTGACCATGGAAGACGGCACCGAGCCACCGTTCAAAAACGAATACTGGGACAACAAGAAGGAAGGCATCTACGTCTCCATCGTCAGCGGCGAGCCACTCTTCAGCTCCAAGGACAAGTTCAAATCCGGGACCGGATGGCCCAGCTTCACCAAACCTCTCGAAGAGGGTGCGGTGAAAGTCGGCAAGGACAACACCCTCGGAATGACCCGCGACGAAGTCCGCTCCGTCAAAGCCGATACACACCTCGGCCACGTCTTCGATGACGGCCCCGCCCCCACCTACAAACGCTACTGCATGAATTCCGCCGCCATGAAATTCATCCCCGTCGACAAATTGAAAGAAAACGGCTTTGAGAAATACCTCAAAGATTTCGAAAAGGAATAATCCCCTCACGGACCGCGGGTCTTCAGCCCGCCCCAGAACCCAAGCCCCCACCCCAGTCTTCCCTGAAAACTGAAGACTGAAAACTTCTTTTCTCAACGCTCTGAACCCGCCGATGAACGATAGCCCGTTTCAAGGCTTTCGTCCCAGGAGCCACTCGGCGACGGCACCGACATCCTTGAACTCGGGGATCCAGGCAAGTTCTTCCGGCAGGTCACTCGTGAACTCGCAACGCAGGCGCACCGGATGAGCCCCTGATTCGATCGCGGCGTGCTGGTTGTAGATGCGGTCGTCGACGAGGATGGTTTCATCCGGGTCGAGCCCGATTTTTCATAGCACAGCCGGAGTCGGTCGATCTTGGCCGTGTCGTGCATAAACTCCCCGTGCCGCACGCATTCGATGATAAGAAAGTCGCTCACCGGGGCGAGGATGTCGTTGAGGTAGGCCATCTTCGCCTCGACATCAAAGGTCGCCGACATCGTGAACTGACGGTAGCCCCGCTCATTCAACCGCTTGAGGACTTCGATCACGTTCGGGTAGAGCGGACGGTTCCGGAAGAAAGCCTGGTCGGCGCAGAAATCCCGGTCCATCTCCGCCCCGAGCCCCCGGGTGCGTTTTCAACTCCAGCGCTCCATACTCCGGCAGGATAGGCAGGACTTCCGACAGTTGCTCCCACTTCAAGTCGGAGTAGCGATCCCTGTAGTTCGGATGACCTGTCAGGAAATGGAAGTAGGCGTAGTTCAGGTCCGCCAGGACGCCGTCGACGTCCCAGAAGATGTTCTTGATTTGGCTCGGGTTCATGAGGTGGAAGAGCGTCAACCATGGTCGGAAATCATCCTTCGGGAAAGACTTTGTCGGGATCAGGCTGTGGATTGGAAAGGCTGAATGCCAGATGGCCGTTTTCGAGCCATTGCGAAAGAATCTGAGGCATTTTCCAAACTACCCGTCCATTTTTCTTACTCCGTTGTCTAGGACCCCTGCCTTGTCCCTTCCTGACATAAACCAGGAAGCTGCGACCTCTTGAAAAAGGGCCCGCCGGGATCCCCCGCGGAAGGATTCAAGCCCGACCAAACATTCTTGCCTTGACCCCTTCCCTCTCCCCGCCGCATTTAAGCTCCGTCCCGCAGGGGACGCTTTCACTTCCATTGGAGTTTAAAGTTTAAGATTTGAAGTTTCTCCTACGCTACCTGTTTCTCGTGCTTGGCTGCCTGCATCTTGTCGGCGGTCCTTACGCGCTGCCGCAGGCTTATGCGTGGGCGAACATGCTGATGAGCTACTCGCAGGAAACTTCCATGAGCCAGGCGGTCGCGGATACCTTCTCGGGTGAGAAGCCGTGCTGTCTCTGCAAAACCATCGCCGCTGAGAAAAAACGCGATTCCGAACGCTCCGGCAACACTCTTCCCCTCCCACCGGGCGCGGAAAAATACGGCAAGGAACTCTACCCGACCAAGGTAGCGATGCTTTCCCCTCCGCGCGCCTCGCCTTATCTCTTCCCGGACTTCGCCGCCCTTGCTGCCGCGATCTCCCTGACCCCGCCCGGTCCCACGGTCCCGCCTCCGCGGGCGTAAACCGCGAAGTGCGTGGCACACACGTAGCTGCGGCGTCTCGCCGCAGGCTGTGATCACCCCGTCTCGGGGTGGGTCCCGAGCCGTAGCTGGCAATTCCAGCTCCAAGCCGTTCAGGGGGTACTCCGCCCCCCTGTTCAAAACCCAACCGTAGCCAACGCATCCCGCAACGGCACACCCAAGGGACAACCGCTCCCCTGTAGCTCAACCATGAGCACCCGAAATATCAAAACCATCTCAAAAATGAAACATCTCTCAATTCTAGCAGCATCGATCACCACCATCTCCGCCCAGCAGACCCTCGATCCCACCATCGTAAAGTCTTCCGCAGAGAAATCCCTGACCCGCCCGACACTTGAACAAGACCGCCTGGATCTCACGAAGATCCCCGGCGGCACGGAAGTCGTCGATGCCGATCGATACCTGACCGGCCGCTCCTCCACCCTGGCGGATACCTTCGCCCTCTCGCCCGGAGTCATCGCGCAATCCCGCTTCGGCTCCGATGAGGCGCGCATCTCGATCCGTGGCTCCGGTCTCCAGCGCACTTTCCACGGGCGCGGTATCATCTTCATGCAGGACGGGGTGCCTCTCAATCTCGCGGACGGCGGCTTCGACATGCAGGCCATCGACCCCCTCGCCGTTTCCCACATCAATATCTGGCGCGGAGGAAACGCTCTTTCACAGGGCTCGACCACACTCGGTGGCGCCATCGATTACATCTCGAAAACCGGACTGACCTCCCCCGGCTACTCCGCCCGTCTCGAGGGTGGCTCCTATGGATATCTCCGCGCCCGGGTCGAAGCCGGCCTCGTGGAGGGCGACCGCGACATGTTCTTCAGCCTCTCGCACAACCAGCAGAACGGATTCCGCGACCACGCCACCCAGTCCGCCCAGCGCTTGTTCGGAAATTTCGGCATCCGTCTCCGCGATGATCTCGAAACCCGCTTCTTCCTCACCGCCGTCGATTCCGATTCCGATCTGCCTGGCAGCATCATGAAAGCCGAACTGGAGGCCGATCCCCGCCAGGCGGACAACACCGCGTTCGGCGCCGTCGCCTACGACAACCAGCGGAATTACGAGCTCTTCCGTTTCGCCAACATCACCACACTTCGCCAAGGCACGAACAGTTGGGACTTCCACGCGGCATGGACCTACAAGGATCTGGACCACCCCATCACCCCTTTCGTAGGCGTCATCGACCAGCTTTCGAACGATCTGAACACCGGTGTCACCTTCACCAACGAAGACATGCTTCTCGGTCGTGAAAACCGTTTCCGCAGCGGTATCCGTTTCGGCTACGGAAACACCAACGCGGCGACCATCGAAAGCGTGTTCGGCAACCGGGGAGACCTCCGCACAAAAGACGACCAGACCGCCACGAATCTGGACGTTTTCGTGGAAAACCAGCATCATTTCACTCCTGAGCTGACCTTGACCACGGCCCTCGCCGCCGCCTATTCCACCCGGGAAAACGATCGGAAGTTCTCGCGGGCCACGCCCATCGCCGGTCCGTTTCCTGGATTGAATTTCTACACCCCGCCCGCCCCCACGGACCTCACATCCTACGATGACGAATACTTCAATATCGCGCCGAACCTGGGTGCGGTTTATGAAACCGGCGGCGTGCAATACTTCGGCGGATACTCCCGCTCCTTCGAGCCACCATCGTTTTCCGAAGCCGTAACCGCAGGCATCGCCCGCGATGCGCAGACCGCGGACACCATCGAGATGGGCACGCGCGGTTCACGCTCCTTCGCCCGCTGGGACGCCACCGTCTACTACTCGAAAGTCAAGGACGAGCTGCTCGCTCTCACCGATCCCGTCACCCTTGTTTCCACAACCCGCAACGCGGACGACACCATCCACTACGGCATCGAGCTGGGGACCGAGATCGATCTACTAGGTTCCTCGTGGAATGATGAAACACCCGTGCAACGCCTCGTCTTCCGCAGCGCCTACACTTACGGCTCCTTCCGCTTCGATGACGACTCATCCTACGGGGACAACCGCATCGCCGGCCTCCCACCCCAACTCCTCCGCGGCGAACTGCTCTGGGAAAACGAGCGGGGTTACTACTTCGGTCCCACCTTCGAGTGGGCCCCCGTGAAATCCTACATCGACCACCGCAACACCTTTTCGGCAGATCCCTACGCCCTGCTCGGACTGAAAGTCGGTCGCCGCGTCGCCGAGGGAGTCTCCTGGTTCATCGAAGCGAAAAACCTCACCGACGAAACCTACTCCGCCACCCACGGAGTCATCGACGATGCTGGCGGAGTGGACCAACGCCAGTTCCTGCCAGGCGACGGGCGCTCGGTCTTCGCCGGCCTGGAATGGAAATTCTAGATCGGAAACGTGGGGGGCGACCTCCGGTCGCCCCCTTTTCAACTAAACCAGATCCGACCAATTACTCATTTTGAAAAAGCTAGTAAGAAAACTCCACCGCTACCTCGGTCTCATTTTCTCCATCAGCATCCTGATGTCCTCCGGCAGCGGAGTCATCCACGTGCTCATGACCCGCACCCAGGCACCCCCGCCAGCGGCGAAACCTTCCGGGGCGAACCTGGACACCGCCGCCATCACCATCACGCCCGCCCAGGCGTTTCCGGAAAATCCACCCGCCGCGATCAATATCCGCAACATCGCTGGAAAGCCCCACTACCAGGCATTCGTTCCCGGCAACCGCGGTTTCACCTATATCGATGCAACCACCGGTGAGGAAAACAAAGAGGCGGATGAAACCTACGCCAAGGAAATCGCAACCAGCTTCCTTGGCTCCGACAAAGTGCGAAAAACCGATTTCCTGACCAGTTTCAACAGCGAGTACATCGGTATTTTCCGCATGCTTCCTGTCTACCGGTTCGATCTCGCGGACGGCAAAGGCACCCGGGTCTATGTCTCCACCGTCACCGGATCGGTCACCCGCCATACGGATGATGAGAAACAGTTCGAAGCCAGCATCTTCACCAACTTCCACAAACTGGGATTCATCCCCGACAAGGACGCGCGCGACTGGATTCTGACCATTTTAACCGCCGCCGCTTTTCTCATATCGATCCTGGGCATCGTGCTGTTCTTCCTCACCCGCCCGAAGAAAAGACCGTAGTCGCCACGGCTCGGGGCGTTTCATCCGCTCCGGAGCCTCCACTGAAAACTGAAACCTTCCAACTCGGGAGGTTCAGTGAAAGGATTTCCCCATGCCCGCGACTCCCGACTCAAAGTTCCGCGTCCTCTTCGTTTGCATGGGAAACATCTGCCGATCCCCTGCGGCTGAAATCGTCTTCCATCACCTTCTGGAGGAAGAGGATCTCACCGACCACATCCTTGCGGACTCAGCGGGCACCATCGGCTACCACGAGGGCAACGCTCCCGATCCGAGGATGAGCGAGACTCTCCGCGCCCGCGGCTACCCCGTTTTCGGCAAATCCCGTCCCATCCGACCCGAGGACATCACCACCTTCGATCTCATCCTCGTAGCCGACCGGGAAAATCTCCGCGATGTCCTTGCCCTCGCGAACGACGGCGATCCCACCGACCACATAAAGCTGCTCACCGACTACTGCACCGACCACGATGCGAACCACGTCCCCGATCCCTACTACGGCGGTTCGAAAGGCTTCGAACATGTGGCGGATCTCGTCGAAGACGCCTGCCAGGGTCTCTTGAAGGAAGTGCGGTAGAGCCTCCCTGCGAAGCTCGAATTCTGCACGGCCCGGTTTTTCACGGCATGCATTTTGCTCGCCCCCGGGAAATCATCGAAACCTCCGACTCTTGCAAAACGGGAGTTCGGGCCAACGGAACACCAACTGCGAAAGTCTCCCGGTGAACACTTCACCTACGAACAACATGCAACCAGAACCAACTACCAAGACCGAAGACTTCAAGAATACCTTGAAGGAAAAATTCGAACCAGTCAGCCAAGGGACTTGCGATGTCTGCGGAAACGTGTCCGACAGCATCCGCAGAAACCCGATCGCATCCGTTGTCGGTGCCGCTGTATTCGGGGCCGCCGTTTGCTACCTCATCCTTGAGGGTCGACATCAGGCGACTTTCGGGGAGAAATACATCTCAGGCCCTCTCGCCGACGCGGGAGACAGCGTCGGCACATCCGTCCGCTCCGCCTTCGACAACCTCAAATTCTGGTAAATTATGAACACTCCTCCATATCCATCCTCGCCCGCTGAGCCATCCTCATCCACTGAGTCCGAATCCATTGCAAACAACGTGAAATCGACCGTCAACGAAGTGAAAGCGAATGTCACCGATACGATCCATACCTACGAGGCGAAAATTCGCGAGTCTCCGGACAAGGCGATGCTCGTCGCTCTCGCGACAGGCTACTGTCTGCAAGTTCTTCCGTTGCGAACCTTGATCACCGTCCCCATCCGCCTTACCGCCTTTCTCGCAAAACCTGCGATCCTGGCTCTCGGTGCGATGAAGGCTTACGAGCTTTACGAGGAACAGACGAAAAAGTAGGGCCGAGTGCGGCGTGGTTCCGCCTGGTCAATCAATTCAAAGGGCACCGTGAACTCAGTCACGGTGCCTTTTTCGTACTCAGAATACTACTGATTACTGGTTCGGCCCGCGGTCGTGATCGACACGGAAAGTCTTCCCGCGAAGCTTCGCATTGCGCGTTTTCTGGATCGCTTGGTCCGCCAGACCTTCCGGCACATCCACCAGGCAATGTTTCGGGAAAAGCGTGATCCGACCCAGCGATCCGTCGGGAAGGCCGGCTTCGCGATACATCATACCCACGATATCTTTCGGCATGATTCCCGCACCTTTTCCGAGGGAAATGAACAGACGACTCATCCCCCCCTCGATCGCTCCGGCATCTCGGTTGCCCCCGCGCTGATAGCGCTCGGTGCGGTCGCCGCCACGGTCGTTGTTCGCGTAATCACGACCTTCCGGCCGCTGGCGGTCGTTCTTGCCTTTCTTGAAATCTTTCCTCGGGCCATCCGGCTCACGGTCCTCTTGGATCGCTTCGCCTTCGCGCCCGCTGGACTCACGCAACATGGTGATCAGCGCGCCGGCGATATCCGTCGGCGTATGGCCTTGCTCAAGCAAGCGGTCGATGTTTTCCTCATAGGTATCGAAGCCTCCCGTTTCCAAGCGCTCTTTGAGGCTTTCGAAAATGATGTCGGCACGGCGCCCCTCGACCATCTCGACGGAAGGGATTTTCTCACGCTTGATCACTTGGCGGGTGTAGCGCTCCACGCCTTGGAGACGGTAGATCTCACGTCCGAAAACGAAACTCACCGCACGCCCGGAACGCCCGGCGCGACCCGTCCGCCCGATGCGGTGCACATAGTCCTCGGGGTCGGTCGGAAGATCGTAGTTGAAGACGATATCGATCTCATCGATGTCCAGTCCACGTGCCGCGACATCCGTCGCGACCAGTAGCTCGACGGCTCCGTCGCGGAAACGTTTCAGCACGCGCTCGCGCATCTGCTGGGTAATGTCCCCGTGGAGACGGTCGGCGGCATACCCGCGGTTCACCAGATCCTCGGTACATTCGTCGACCGAACGTTTCGTATTGCAGAAAATGATGCCAAGCCGCGGTGGATTCATATCCAGGATGCGGGAAAGCACCTCGACTTTCGAGCGCTGGCGCACCTCGTAGTATGCCTGCTCCACGGTGGAGACGGTCATCGCTTTCTGCTCGATCTCGATGATCTCCGGGTTGTTTCCGAACTTTTTGATAAAGGTGGAGACACCGCGATTCATCGTCGCGGAGAAAAAGAGGATCTGACGTTGCTCGGGAAGGGCGGCGAGGATCTCGTCCATCTCTTCCTTGAAGCCCATGTCCAGCATGCGGTCGGCTTCGTCGAGGATGGCCATCTTGATGCGGCTCGCGTCGAAGGATCCGCGCTTGAGGTGATCCAGAAGCCGGCCCGGAGTTCCAACGACGAGTTGCGCGCCATCGCGGAGCGCGCGCAGCTGCCGGTCCATCGGAGCACCGCCGTAAACCGGGGTCGCCTGGAGTCCGCGCTTTTTCGTGCCGAGGCGGTGGACTTCCGCACAGACCTGGACCGCCAGCTCACGTGTCGGGCAGAGGATCAGCACCTGCGGGTAGCGCTCGTTCACATCGATATTCGCGAGCGCGGGCAGCGCGAACGCCGCCGTTTTACCCGATCCGGTAGCTGAGAGTCCGAGAATGTCTTTTCCTTCCAACGCGGGCGGAATGCTCAATGCCTGAATAGGCGAGGGCCGCTCATAACCAAGGATTTCAATGGCTGCGAGAAGGTCGTCGGGAAGCCCGAGTTCGGAAAAAGGAGGAGTGTCCATAAAAGAAAGCCGCGAATCTTCGCGGGGGTGGGCACCTTTGCACGAATTTCGAGAAAATGACAAGCTCAGATTCGCTTTTCGCGGATCAGGCCGGATTCACACGTCTACTCCTTCCAGCGGAAGTGCCCGGTGATGGGAAAATCGCCTAGCCTGTCCTCCTCGCGTGTGCCCCCGCCGATGTTGTGGATCACCAGAGCTTGCCCGTCCGCACTCTTCTTATCACTGATGATCATGACATGCGGTAGGTTCGGCGGGACGATGCAGGTGACGATGTCGCCAGGCAGGTAGGACTTTTCCGTGAGCGGGATGGACGAGTGCTTCCTCCTGAAGTAGGCCATCAGATTCGGGACGCGGCGGTGGTCGATGTTCTTGTCCGGTCGCGACAGTCCCCAGATCTTCGGATACCTGGAAAAGTTCGTCTTCATATCCTCGTGTACGAGCTTCTGGAGATCATCATCCAAGCCAGCCCGGAGCGCCCGGATCACGACATCCGTGCAGACGCCCCGCTCCTTCGGCACGTCGCCACCGGGGTAATCAAGCGAGACGTAGGCCGGATCATACGCCACGGTGACACCGATCTGTTTCCGCGCCGCTCCGACGATTTTTTCTCCCGTCCCGGCAAAACAGCAACCGATTCCCAGAACGGCACTTGCGAGAAATCTTTTCATTTACCCTAGGAAAGCCCCTACTATGGAAAATTGCAAGCCGTCGTGAAACACATCCTTTTCATCTGCTCCCGCAACCGGCTCCGAAGTCCTACTGCCGAGGAGATTTTCCGAGAGCATCCGGGGATCGATGTCGATTCCGCAGGCCTCGCCGACGATGCGGAAGTCCCGCTCTCTTCGGATCAGATCGAGTGGGCGGATCTCATTGTCGTAGTGGAAAACATCCACCGCACGCGGCTCAAGCGCCGCTTCAATTCCTTCCTCGCAGGCAAAAAAGTCGTAGTCCTGAGGATACCTGACAAGTTTCCGTTCATGGACGGGGAGCTGATCCGCTTGCTCAGGTCCAAGTGCGCCCCCTACCTTCCCTGAAACAATGATCGAACTCATCACAGACCCCACCCCCGGGAAAATTTCCTACTACAAGAGCATTCTCGAAGCAGAGGGTATCCGCACTTTCGTGCGCAATGAGAACATGTCGGGAACCGAAGGCATGATCCCCATCTTCCATCCAGGCCTCTGCATCGTGGATCACGGTGATAGAGAAAGGGCCCTTGCCCTCATCGAGAAAGCGAAGCTCGCGACCGACCTCGACGATGGATCGGGACCGGAAACCGAATGCCCGGCCTGCGGCGAGAAAAATCCATCCAATTTCACCTCCTGCTGGAGCTGCGGGAAGGTATTTCCCGACTGAACAGCTTCCCGTTTGACACCCGTCCCCACCTGTTGGAACCATATCTGATGCATTCGAAATTTCTGACCCGCCGCTCCGTCCTCGCCCTCGGCTCCGGGGCCTCGCTCGCCGTCGCTCTCGGCCTTCGCGCCGCTCCGGAAGTCCAGAACAAACCCTCTCCTGAAAAGCTCGGCATCGCCCTTCTCGGCTTGGGCGACTACGCGACAAATTGGATCGCGCCCGCCATCGCCTCTTCCGCTTTCGGCAAAGTCGCCGGGATCGTCACCGGCTCCCCCGGAAAAATCCCCGAATGGCAGAAAAAATACTCCATCCCGGATGGCAACGTATATAACTACGAAAACCTCGATTCGATCGCCGACAACAAGGAAATCGACGTGATCTATGTCGTCACACCTACCGGTGTGCATGCCGATTTCGCGATACGCGCCTCGCGGGCCGGGAAACACGTCATCTGCGAGAAACCCATGGCTCCCACCGTCGCCGACTGCACCCGCATGATCGATGCCGCTGCCGCTGCGGGCAAAACTCTCCAGATAGGCTACCGTCTCTACTGGGACCCCTACCATGTCCGGCTGATCACCGCGATGCGCGACAAGGAATTCGGCCCGTGGAAATCCTTGGAAACCGGCAACGGCGGAAACATGCAGGATTTCAAGGACCCAAAAAACCAGTGGCGCATCAGCAAGGATCTCGGCATCGCCGGAGCGCTCTACGATCTGGGAGTCTATGCCGTACAAGGCGCGTTCTACGCTGCGCAAGTCCATCCGGTCCGTGTCACCGCGACCAGCTCGACGGACCGGAAAGACCGTTTCACCGAGGTCCCCGAGCATTGGAAATGGACGCTCGAATACCCGGACGGTCGCAAGTCCGAGCATTTTTCCAGCTACGGAAAAGGCGCGAACTATTTGCGTGTCGGCACGCGGAAAGGCCACTTGGAGCTCGATCCTTCCTACGGCTATCAGGGACAGAAAGGGAAAACCCCGCTCGGTCCCATGGAGTTTGAACAGATCTTCCAGCAACGCTCGCAGATCGACGGACAGATGCTCGCCATTCACGGACGCGCCGCAATCATCACACCCGGTGAAATGGGGCGTCGTGATATCCGGGTGATCAATGCGGTCATGGAATCCGCCGACTCCGGAAAACCTGTCGAATTCGGCGATTTCCTGTACTAAATCATCAAGCCCGAGAAATCGGCAAGCTCCTGAAACCGGACATATTTGGATTGGTAAACCCGTTCCGATCGGGCAATCGTGGTGATTCAGACCTTGTCACTTTTATGCAAACCGACTCCTCGCCACACCCAGCCCTCGGGATCGATTTCGGCCACTCCCGCATCGGCGTGGGCGCTACCGACGAGTTCGGCATCATGGCACATCCCGTGGAAACGGTCTCCTGCGCGGATCCGGTCAGACGAATTTCCGAAATCGCGGCGATGCGCAAGGTGAAGACTTTGGTGGTCGGCATCCCGTTCCGTCTGGATGGATCCGAAGGCGATGCCGCGATCGCGGTCCGGAAATTCGCCGAAAAACTCGCAGGCGCGTTGCCCGCCGTCCCTATGGTGTTCGTGGACGAATCCTACACCACCGTGGATGCCGCCGAAAAGCTGCGCGAAGCCGGGCGCAAGGCGAAGAATCAGAAAGGCATCATCGACCAAGCCGCCGCCGTGGAAATTCTCAACCGCTGGATGGAGGAAACCGCTTGAGACTGAAGCTGACCATCGCCTACGACGGCCGGCCCTTCCTCGGCTGGCAATCCCAGAAAGGAGGCAATACCGTGCAGGATTTCCTGAACGCCGCTCTGGAGGAAACCGCGAAACGCCCGCTGCGTCTCCAGGGCGCGGGCAGGACGGATACCGGCGTGCACGCGCTCGGACAGACCGCCCATTTCGACACACCCGAGGGCACCACGATGAATCCCTACAACTGGGTCCCGGCTTTGAATACGAAACTCCCCGCCACCATCCGGGTGATGGCCTGCGAGGAAGTTCCGCCGGATTTCCACAGCCGCTTTTCCGCCACGGGAAAAACATATTGCTACGATATCTGCACCGACCCCGTGCTCCCCCCTCTGAAAGCCGGACTCGCCTGGCATCTGCCCCGTCTACTCGATGCGGATGCCCTCACCGAAGCCCTTTCGTTGTTTGAGGGAACACACGATTTCCACGCCTTCGCCGCCTACCGGGGGAACGAATCCGAAGTTACCGACTACAAGCGGACCGTCTTCTCAACCACCCTCGAAACACTGCCCGACGGCTACCGCATGCGGTTTCACGGAGATGGATTTCTCTACAAAATGGTCCGCATGCTCGCCGGAACCGCGATCAAGGCAGCCCAGGGAAAACTCCGTCAGGACGACCTCGCCACCCTACTCGATCAACCGCCGGAACTCCCCTTCGGGAAAGCCCCGCTCTGCGCCCCCGCCGATGGCCTCTACCTTCAACAAGTCGATTACTGAAATGGACACCTCACCGAAAAAATGGATCGCCTTCGATGCCGCCGGGACACTCTTCGAACCTGCGGAACCCATCGAAAACATCTACGCGGACACCTTCTCCACCCTCGGCTTCGGACTCCCCGAATCCACCTGGAAATCCGCGTTTCAAAAAGCCTTCACCATCTCCCCGGACCCGATCTACCCCGCCGACGGCGACGCGGAGGAGGTGGAAAAAAACTGGTGGCGGGACTTCGTGCGTCGCGCGGCGGAAGCCACCGGTACCCGGCCCGATCCCGATACCATGGAAGAAGCTTTCGAAGAAATTTTCGACCACTACATGGCGGGTTCAGCTTGGAAACTCTTTCCCGAGACCGAAGGCGTGTTGGCTTCGTTGAAAGCGAAAGGCACCGGCCTCGCGATCACCTCGAACTTCGACTCCCGCGTCCACACCGTGATCAAAGAGCTCGGCATCGCCTCAAGCTTCGATCTGGTGCTCACCTCCGCCATGGTCCGCGCCCGCAAGCCATCCCCTCTCATCCTGCGGAAACTCATGGAAGAAACCTGCTCGGAGCCGGATGACTGCTGCCTCGTCGGCGATTCCCTCAGCGCCGACAAAGGTGCCGCGGAAGCAGCCGGCATCCGTTTTTTCCACGTCGACCGCCCGGATTCCGACCTCTCAGCCTTCGAGTCCTGGCACGATGAAGTCTTTTCTCAAAGATGAGTTGACCGCTCTTCCACGATGCGACGTGAGCGTGAACTGCAAACCGGGAAAGGCAGGGATTGGCTGAAAACATGTGCTTCCGGGTGACTGATTCCGAAAAATGAAATTTTATCAAAAACAAGCTTGCCAAGTTCCGGCACCCTCCTCTACGTTGCCGCCCCGCCGCCGAAAGGAGGCAATTCCAACGCGCAGATAGCTCAGTTGGTAGAGCAGTTGGCTTTTAACCAATTGGTCCTGGGTTCGAGTCCCAGTCTGCGTACTTCCTTCCTTCCATCCGCACCGCCAACCAGCGGTGCGTTTTTGCGCCCGGCCGTCGCCCGCCGGACAACGGGCAGACTGGGACGAGAACTTTCGCGAAGCACGGGCCTGACTCTATCCGGCGCATGAAGACGGCGCCCCGTGGCCTAAACCTCCGGTTCCTCCAAGGGTTCCAGAGGCAAACCCAGAACCTCGCACAGGAATTCGACAGGCGAGCGGTTGGGCAGGCGAGAGGGACTGACAAGCTCGCAGGAGAAGCCCGAGCTGGTCGTAGCGCTCTTTCATCAACTCGCCGTAGCGGACGCAGTGGAGCGAGTGGAGCCAGCCGATGCGGTTCGCTGGCTGGTCGGCGGTGTAGTGGAGATAGAGGGGTGGGCTGCCCGGGTGGACTTGCTTGAGCGGCGAATACTTCTCGATCAGCTCATGGACCCGCGGCGTCTCCAACTCCGAGGTCAGATAAGAGCCACTCATCGCTGCCCAGATCGGCCAGAACGCCTCGATCCTGCGCTTCCCGATCTCCACGAGATACTCCGGCTCAAACGTGGTCGGTGTGTTGTGCGTGGTGATGCCACGCACGGACGCGTTCATCCCGAGCCATAGGGCCAGGCAGCCGCCGGATGATTTCCCATGGATCGCGATCCTGTCCGGATCGATATTCCATCTTCCCGCGTTTTCCCGAACGAAATCAAGAGCGCGCAGGCTGTCTTCCATCGAGTGCGCGATCGTGCTGCCGCGTTTCCTCAGGAAACGGTAGTTGATCGAAATGGCCGCCCCTCCGCGCTCCCGCACTTCGCGCATTTGCCGACAGTAGAACTTGGCGCCACAGACGAATCCTCCGCCATGGAAGAACAGCAGAGCGGGGACGGGCGCGGCGCCCTCTGCCGGCCCGGCCCAGACATCCATCTTCTGCCTAGGGCTGTCCTTCCCGTAGACCGCGTCCGCAAAGGTGGGAACCGGATCAGCCGACGGGTTTTTACGGAAAAATCGGGAAATCATAAGAGATTGAAACGCGCTGGAACTATCAGAAAACACCGGCGAACGAAAATCCTATCTTCCGGACGGGACGCCGGCACCGGTAAGCGGTAGGGAGAATAAGTTTGATTCACATTGCAACCTTCCGCAGTTTCCCGCCGAGCCGCGCCGGAGAGCCGCTCGTGGGATTTCCGCATCTTATGAAACGATTCATCGATTGGGCCATACGCTTCGTTCTGGGAACGACCTGCCGAATCTTGTGCCGGATGACTTACCGGAACTCCCATCTCGTCCCGAAGGAAGGCGCTTTCATCCTCGCCTGCAACCACGCGACATGGATCGACTCGCTCCTGCTTGACCCCGCCTGCCCGCGACGGGTCCGCTTCATTCTCACTGAAACATTTCATCGGAAACCGATGGTGCATATCGTGACCCACAACACCCGGTCCATCCCGGTGGATAGGAAGAAGCCGCGAAGCGCGATCCTGACGGCGATCGCCGCTCTGAAAGACGGCGACCCGATCTGCATTTATCCTGAAGGAGGATTCACCCGCGACGGGT
This sequence comes from uncultured Verrucomicrobiae bacterium, assembly GCA_963729485.1. Taxonomy (GTDB): domain Bacteria; phylum Verrucomicrobiota; class Verrucomicrobiia; order Verrucomicrobiales; family Akkermansiaceae; genus Luteolibacter. The sequence continues at coordinate 236,504 of CAVSNV010000007.1, read as the reverse complement.
CGATCCGCGATATCCAGCGCGGAGCGGAGGTCATGGCCAGAGGGGCGGGCTGTCCGACCGTGCCGGTGGTGATAACGGGGGCTCTACGGTTCAGCCCTGGCGCTCCGCAAGGAATGGAGGAAGAACCACCTTTGGGAAAAGCCTTGGCCACGGGTCCTGATCACGTTCGGCGAGCCGATCGGCAGCGACGAGATATCAAGCGAACTCCTGAAGGAGCGCCTGGAGAGTCTACTAGAGAAATCGTAATCTTTCCCCTCGCCTGCTACGGATGTAGCTCGATGGCGGGCACGTCCTCCTCACCTTCCGACTCCGGGTCATCGGATCTCGGTGGTTTGGTCCCCTCGATAAACTCGTAATGATCGAGTCCCTCGAAAAGCCCGCCCAACCCCGGCTCGGTGGCGTGATATAGGCGCGGCCGTTCATGGAGCTGGCGGAGGACCCGGTCGGCATCGCCCGCGAGGGTGGAGAGATTCCTCCCTCGCACGGCGGCGATATCGTTCCCGTAAGTCCCGAAGTAGAAGATCCGTGCGGGATCGATCCCCCATCGGTTTTCCAGATATCGCAGAGCCACGTCCTTTCCGCTGCGAATGGGAATCACATCCACAAAGGCCCGCGCGGTGACGATGACTTTCGCGGAAATATCGTTCTCACGCAGGATACGCTGAAGCTCCAGCCGGCTGACCGACCGCACGGAATCCATCAGATAGGAGACCTTGAACTTGTGTTGGAAATGTTCTTCCTGAGGGCTCAGGCAATCCACACCGGACAAAGCTTCCACCACGCGATCACGATTCCACCGGGATACGATCTGGTTTCTCCAGCGCTCGTCCGGCACTCCGGTTTCCCCGTAGCGGATCTCCGCCCCCAAACTGGAGATCACAAAGCCCGGCTCCGGCATATCGCAGCGCCGGATCACTTCCCACGCCTCGTCAAAAGACAGACCTGTGGCGATCCCGAAGCCGACCTCCGATTCCGTGAAAAGATTTCTCCAGCGTTCCATGATCTCGGGAGATTGTTCCTCGATGCGAGGCAACAGGTCCATCACCACCCACCTGTCACGCTCTACCAGCGCCCCGCGGGTACTGCTGCTGCGGCGCACGGTTTTCTTCGGCGGCAGGATTTTGAATACCTCTTCTAGATATGTCTTCACGTGCGCGTCCCACGAGTAATTCACCCGCACCTCGCGATGGCCGATCTCGGAAAGCTCCTTCTGTTTCTCCGGATCCGATACGATTTCCTCGATCGCCTTGCCCATGGCCTCGTCGTCAAGCGGATCAACCAAGGTGCCGTTCTTACAGTTCGCGATGATATCGCGTGGACCTCCGTCGTGGGTGGCGACAAGCGGTAGCCCGGCGGCAGCTGCTTCCAGTAGCGTGAGACCGAATGGCTCGGTGAAGGCAGGGTTCACGAATACTCCTTTCCTTTCCGCCGCCCATCGGTAGAGCCCGGCGATCTCCGGTGCCTTGTGCGTTTTCGGGTAGGCGGCGCTGCCGTAGAGATTCCCGTCATCGATGGTTCGCAGCAATGTCTTCCACACCTTGCGAGTGCCGGGCGGGAGCTTCGAGAGCGTTTCCCGGTTCCCTCCGATCACAATCAGATTCGCGTTTTCCCGCAGCCATTCGTTTCCGGAAAAAGCGCGGACAAGGCCGGGCAGATTCTTGCGTTCGTCCGCACGGGCGATCGTGAGGACCGGTGGTTTCGAAGGGTCGGTCAGAAACGGGGCGAGCATCTTGTCGATCTCCGCACCCATTCCTTCAGGACCAGGACCGTCGAAACGGCTGAGATCCACACCCGGAGGTATGACCCGCATGCGACTTTCCGAATGCTGATCATAGAGCGAGTATTGCTCGTCCACTTCCTGGCGGGTGCTGGTGCAGACCATGCTTGCGGCATCCAGGCTGAGCTCCTCGGCCTCGATTCGGGCCGCGAGGTTGTAGCGTTTCTCCATTTCCTCCGAGTCCACACCACCTTCGACCAGGCGCTGGCGTTTCACACGACCCAGCGAGTGTCCGGTGTAGATGAAAGGGCAGCCAAGCACCGCCGCGATCTGTCTGCCGACATACCCGGCATCCGCGTAATGGGCGTGAATCACATCCGGCACCCGTTTTTCCCGGCGCAGATAGGTGAGGGTGCCGTCGATGAACGCATCCAGGTGCCGCCACACGATCTCTTTCCGCAGGTAGCGGCGCGGTCCTGCCTCGATGCGGATGATGTCCGCCCCGCCGCCGAGATCCTCGCGTGCCTGCGAATAGTCCTTGGAAACTTTCTGATCGAACACCCGCCGGGTGAGCAGGGAAACACGCCGCACGCGCTCATCCTTCGCGAGAGCTTTCACCAGCTCCAAAACGTAGAGACATTGCCCGCCGGTATCCGGATCGCGTCCGAGCTCCATGTGCTCGCCACGGATCAGGCCGTGGATGGAAATATGTAGGATGTCCAGTTTCCTGGCCGGCTTGGAGTCGTTGTTCGCACTCATGGGTTATGATTTTAAAATTCCATAATGTTTCAGCCCTGGGATCACTCCCGCAGCCGCCTCGCCTTCTCCGCGGAACACGCGGTCTTCGTCCATTTTCCGGGTCGCTTCCAGTAGCTCCGGCTCCGCGTTTCCCGGAACTATGCCCCTCACTCCCGGCACCAGAAACATCGCCGAATCGTTGCCGGTATCCCCCGCCACCACGACTTCCTCCGGAGAAATCCCCAGATGGCCGCAGAGCCAGAGGATCGCGTTCGCTTTGTTCGCCGCCATCGGCAGGACATCGAGATCTCGCGAGGAGGAGTAGATCACCTGGGCGGAAATTCCTTTCCCGAAAAGGCTCTCGCGAAGATCCCCTATCTCGGCCGCGCTCTTGCCGTTCCAGAACCAGCTGCTTTTCCAAGCATGCTGATGCTCCGGTCCCTGTTCGGTGATCCCATCAAGACCCGCCACAAGCTCGCGCACTGCGGCAAGATCCCAGCCTTCATCAAGTGTTTCGGAAAACCCCTGCATCATCGCCTTGGTGCCGGGATCATAGATCATGGTCCCCACCCCGGTGATGTAAAAATCCGGTTCGGGCATCCCGCATTTCGAGATCATGCGTTTCGCATCCTCATCGAGCCGTCCGGTATTGTACACCAGCACCGTGCCCTCAGCGGCGTTCTCCCGCCATTCCCGGACGAAATCCGCCGTAGCATCTTCATTTCCCAGCAGTGTCCCGTCGAGATCCGAACAGAACAGCCGCATCTTCCTTCCCTTTTCCGTTTCTAGCATGCACGGGACTCTAGCAATCCGCGGACCTGCCACAAGGGAAACGAGAAAAGGAATGCCCGGACAAGCTACGCCGAAGCTGGCCGGTCACACCGGGCAACAGTATGTGGAAGGGGCAACAGCCGGTACTCCGAACTCGGTCCCAACCGTCGCCAACGGGATCGAGTTCTCACAATTTCGCCGACCTCTTGTAGTAGTGGATCTGATGGTTTTCGCATTCCCCGGGGACTGTCTTACCCCACCCTACGCCGACGCAGGAAACCTGCTCCGATGAGAATTCCCGCGAGAATACTGCCGGGTTCGGGAACCGCCGAGTATTCCACGCCTGCGGAGGTGAGTGAAAAACTGCCGCGTACAGCTGCGTCAGGCCCGGCGCCCTGTGTCAGCAAGGTCGCATTCTGAAACGCGTTATTGGTGGCGAAGTCTCCGAAAATGGACGTCCAGGAAAATGTCCTGCTCTGGTCCCAGAAGACATTTGAAAAATCAACCGAATCTCCGAAATCGATCTGGAAATTAGATGAGGACCCTGCGGTCGTCAGCGTTCCGCTATTGATCGTAAGTTTGTCGAAGCCTCCGGTAGTGCTGTTGTCATCGAGATTCCAGTTGAAAATCGATCCGCTTTCGTAGCTCACATCGCCGTTCACCGTTTGGGACCCGCTCGCGTCAAGTGTCCCGGCCGATTGGGTGCCGGAAACACTGAGGCTTCCAGAGGTTAGCGTAATCTCTCCGCCGCCGACCATCGTCGCTCCGGCATCGACAGTGATACCCGCGGCATTGATGGCTCTTCTGATATCGAGGGTTCCTTCGGCTACTGTGGTCAGCCCGGCAATTGAAACGGACTGGTCACTGCCGCTGAATCTCAGGGAGCCCGTTCCGTTTTTTGTCAATGCGGAGTTCGCAGATAAACCGACTTCAACGGAAATAGTGGAAGAACCGGAAGTAGTGATTGTCCTGTTGCCGGTTATTCTTACTGGGCTGTCTGCGCTAGACGATGTGAATTTCTGAAATCCCTGCGTGCTGGAGAGATTTCCATCGAGAATGAAAAATCTATTAATCCGGATAGTGAAATCATCTCCAGAACCGAACTCAAGCCCTTTAAGAGTAACTCGATTCGCATTGCCGAGATCTGCGAATGGTCCGATTCCTCCGTTTGTATTGCCCTCGAAACGAGCTACTTGGCCTGTCGTAATTCTGCCAGAACCGCTCCAGTTCCCATCTTTAGACCAGTTGTTGCTCGAGTCGTTTCCCGTCCAGGTATTCACCGTCTGGGAATGGGATAGCGCGGTGGCTGAGGCGAATATCGCACTTTGGACAAGTAGATTTTTCATCATGCGGATTTGATCTTAGAAACGGATCATATCTCCAGTCAGCCCGCAGGCTATTGTCCGATCAGACAGTATACCATGGTATGAGGGCGGGATTCCCTTCTGATTTCAAAAAGAAATCGGTGGTCAGGCTTCCCATCAGCAGATCGAATCGTCGTCCTCCCGGTGAAAGCACTGCTGTTGCCTCAGCGCTCACACCGGGCGACACAGCACGAAAGGAGAAACAACCAGAGCCTCAAACTCCGTGCCTTCTTTCTTCCATTGTTCCGCATGCAGGTCACCGATTTTCACCAGATCCCCGGATTTCAACCAGCCCTCCACTCTTTCCGCCTGGTTCTCGGAAAATGCCAGCCCCACTTCCGCAAGCGACAGCTCGTTATCCACGAAATACAGGACGCCGTTCAGGAAATGAGGCGCAAGGTAGTCCCACCCGACGATCCCCGTGTATTTCTCCAGCTTCTCGATCGGAGTTGCGGTATCTTCACCTAGAATGGCGTATTTCATCGGCTGCGGGTCGTTCGGATCTGCGGAAACCATGACGGATGGATATACCGCCCGACGGGTCCCTTGCAACCCTTCCGATCGACCCCGGACTCACCCCACCGCCAGCACATCCACGAAAAACCAGACGATCATCACCACCCCCACGACCAGTTTCACACCCAGCCCCGCGACCGTCCCTACCACACTCCCGACTCCCGAGACAGCCGCCGGACGCGTCTTCTGTTTCGCAAACGCCATCTCGAACCCGAACGCCCCGGCCAACGGACCGATCAGTAGCCCGAACGGTAGGAAGAACAACCCGGCGATCCCCCCCACCAGGGCCCCGAGCGCCCCCCATTTCGTCCCACCGAACCATTTCGATCCGATCGATCCGCTCACGATCTCGAAAATCTGCGAGGCGACCATAAGGAAAAGCAGGATTCCCACCCCCCACCAGGCGATCCCGCCCTCCGGCCCTCTCATCAGCCGGTAGCCCAGCGCACCGCAGAAAATCAGAAGGTGCCCGGGCAGCACAGGAATCACGCACCCGACCAACCCCACCAGCATCAGCAGCCCGGTCACCAGCCACACCCCTCCCCCTTGCAGAAAATCCATCATACGGGCAGGCTACGCGCTACCTCGCCGGAGAACATCGAAAAATTTCCCCCCAACCGGGCTTGAATACCCGCCATCGCTTCCTAGTCTGTAAGCCATGCGCATTCTCGTCTGCCTCTTTCTATCAATTTTCGCCAGCCTCCACGCCCAGGAGTCACACATCGTGGTGGAGGCATACTCAGGGAAAGTTCTCTCCGCGAAAGACGCCACCGTCAAACGACCCGTCGCCTCGCTCACAAAGATCGCCACCGCCATCGTCGCCATCGATTGGGGAAACGCAACGGGCATCGACTTCTCCAGCCACCTCGTGCAAGTTCCGGAAATCGCGGACCTCCTGCCCGGCACCAGTCAGATGAACCTGGCTCCCGGGGAAATCCTCACCCTGCGCGACGCACTTTACGGCGCCCTGCTCTCCTCGGACAACAAAGCCGCTCTGACCATCGCCCACCACGTCGGCTCTCAAATCCTCAAACACAGGGGAAAGACGGGTGATCCGGTCGCCGCCTTCGTAGCGGAAATGAACAAGCTGTCCGGTGCGGTCAACGCCCGGGAAACCCGCTTCACCAATCCCCACGGTCTCGAAACCGGCCCCAAGCCCGGCTACTCCACCGCCGCTGACATGGCGAAATTCTCCATCCACGCCATGCGTCGCAACGCGCTCACCTTCATCGTCCGTCAGCCCACCCGCGAAGTCACCGTCAACAGCCACTCCGGCACCCGCAAGCAGACGCTGAAAAACACCAACGAACTCATCGGTGAACCCGGGATCCTCGGCATCAAGACCGGCACCACCAACGCCGCCGGCCCCTGCCTCGCCACTTGCATGGACCGCGATCCCGTCGTCCGCACCAAGCCGGACGGATCGAAAGGTGTCACCCCGCGCCGCCTCATCGTCGTAGTGATGAACAGCCCCGACCGTTTCAACCGCACCCGCCAACTCATCCGCGAGGGATGGGCCTTCTACGACTCATGGCTCACGGCCGGTGCTCCCGTAAAAAACAGGAAAAGGGAAATCCTCGATACGCCCGCCGCGAAAAAATAATTACCCATCCCTAGTCTTCCCTGGTAGTTGGAATTTGAAATTTGTAATCACATGAGAATCGGAATCCTCAACAGCGGCGGTGATTGCCCCGGCCTCAATGCGGTCATCCACGGGGTCGTCGGCGCGGCGCACAAACTCGGCTGGGAAGTCGTCGGCTTCAAAGACGGATTCGAAGGCCTGCTCCCTCCCGGCGATTTCAAATTTCTGAAACCCGCCGACACCATAGGCATCCTCAAACTCGGCGGCACCATCCTCGGTTCCACGAACAAAGGCCATTTCGCCGCCAAAGTCGGTGCCGGAGACATCGCGGAAGTCCCTGCGGAAATCGTCGAGCGAGCCAAGCGCACCATGGACCAGATGGAGATCCGCGCCCTCATCGTCGTCGGCGGCGACGGATCGCTCACCACCGCCCTGCAGCTCTATCGAGCCGGTTGGCCGGTCGTCGGCGTACCGAAAACCATCGACAACGACCTCTCCGCCACCGCCATGACCTTCGGCTTCGACAGCGCGGTCACCACCGTTGTCGATGGGCTTGATCGCCTCAACACCACGGCGGAATCCCACAAACGCGTCATGGTCTTGGAAGTCATGGGTCGCCACGCCGGATGGATCGCCCTCTGGGGTGGCATCGCCGGTGGCGCGAACGTGATTCTCATGCCGGAAATCCCCTTCGATCTGGAGAAAATTTCCGCCTTCATCCGCCAACGCGAAGCGCAAGGCCACCACTCCACCCTCGTGGTCGTCGCCGAGGGTGCGCGCATGCCGGATGCCGGCCTCGTCACACTCGATGCGAATTGTGCCGGCGAGATCCGGCTCGGAGGGATAGGCGACCAAGTAGCCGCACAGCTCCAGGTTCTCACCGGAAAGGAAACCCGGTCGACCACCCTCGGCCACCTTCAGCGGGGTGGCGCGCCCACCTCCTTCGATCGCATCCTCGGCATGCGTTTCGGAGTGATGGCCGTGAAACTCGCGGAAGAAGGAGCCTTCGGACGCATGGTTTCCTACCAAGCGTATCACGTCGATTCCGTGCCCATCGAGGAAGCCGTCAACCAGCTCCGCCTCGTAGAACCGGATAGCGAACTGGTGCAGGCGGCCCGCGCCGTAGGTATCTGCATGGGCGATTGAAAATCGTGCGGAAAGCAAGTCCAAAGCTTGCGGAAACACGAATTCCGGAGCTTTGCCGGACACCGCAGGTCTCGTAACCGTGGGAAAAACCAGCCTGGCAGGAGTTCTGCGACCGCATCGCGGAACCTCCCCGAACATGCCATGACCTATCCCGCCATCCTCCGCAGCTCCCGCCTGAAACTCCTCACCCGCTTCTTTTTCAAGGAGGACCCGGCCAAAAAACTCTACCCCCACGGGTATAGCTACGGTATCACTCCCCGCCCCGCCCGGGCCCTTCTCCACGATCCTCTCGCCGGCATTCCCGCCCGCACCACCGTATCCCGCCGCCCCACGAATTTCCAAGAGGCCTGAGCCGTCCCCCTACGATCTTGCTTCCTTCCGTCGGGTTTTCCAGGTATCGGTTCTGCCACATGATCAAAACCCTCGCGCTGCTTCTGTTTGTCACGGCCCTGCCGGTTTTTTCGCAGAATGAAAGCTATCCGACTCCCCCTGAGGCTGTCCGCAAGGAAGGAGTGCCTCAGGGAAAACTGGTGCGGGGAACCTTTAGGAAATCGAGAATTTTCCCCGGAACCGAGCGGGACTACGCGGTATATGTCCCGGCGCAGTACGATGCTGCGAAGCCTCCGGCTCTGATGGTATTCCAGGACGGCATGGGTTATGTGAAAGAGGATGGCGGCTGCCGGGCGCACATCGTGTTCGACAACCTGATCGCGGCGGAAGAAATGCCGGTGACCATCGGAGTATTCGTGAATCCGGGGGTCACTCCACCACTGGATCCGGACAGTTCAGAGGCCCGCTACAACCGCTCCTACGAATACGACGGGATGGGCGATGCCTACGCCCGCTTCCTGCTCGACGAGCTTCTGCCTTTCATCAAAAAGAAGCATGATCTGGTGATCTCGGACGACCCGAACATGCGCGGCACCTGCGGGGCTTCATCCGGTGCCATCGCTGCGTTCACCGTGGCTTGGGAGCGTCCGGATTCGTTCCGCAGGGTGTGCTCGATGGTGGGGACCTATGTCGGCCTGCGCGGAGGTGACGATTACCCGGAGCTGATCCGTCGCACCGAGCCGAAGCCGCTGCGGGTGTTCCTCCAGGACGGAACCAACGACCTCAATATCTACGCGGGCGACTGGTGGATGGCCAACCAGACGATGCTCCGCGCCCTGCGATGGAGCGGTTACGAGGCAAATAACATATGGGGCGAGGGCCATCACAACCGCAAACATGGCGATGCCATTTTCCCCGATGCGATGCGCTGGCTTTGGAAAACGGAGACCGTTTCCACTCATCCGGACAATTCACAATCGAAGTTCAACCAATACATGCTTCCCGGCGAGGACTGGGAGGTCGTTTCCGAAGGCCACCAGTGGTCCGAGGGTATGGCGGTCACGGCGGACGGCACTCTGTTTTTCACCGATGTCCCCGCGGGGAAACTCTACAAGATTTCTCCCGAGGGTAAACAGGAACTCGTCGATGGCGACACAGGCAGCACGAACGGGCTGGCCCTCGGCCCGGATGGTCTGATCTACGGAGCCGCCTCCGGTGCGAAAGAGATCCGCGCATGGGATCCCGCTACGGGAAAACGCACAACCGTTTCTTCCGGGACCGCATCGAACGATCTGGTCGTCACGAAAACGGGACATATCTATTACACCGATCCGCAAGCCGGGAAGGTATGGCATCTGGCTCCGGAATCACGCGAGCGGACCGAGGCGGATCCGCGTTTCAAAAACCCGAACGGGATCGCGCTTTCGGCGGACCACTCCCTGCTTTTCGTGACGGATTTCGCGGGGCGTTTCATCTACTCCTTTCAGATCCGGGCGGATGGATCGCTGAAGCACAAGCAGCCGTATTTCTACGCGCAAGTCCCCGTCAACGGCACCTGCCAGCTCGATGGTATGACTTCGCTAGCCACCGGCGAATTGCTCTGCGCGACCGAAGCGGGCATCCAGATCTTCGACCAACCGGGCCGGGTCCAGATCGTGCTCCCCCGCCCCGAGCACACCGACAAGCGCACGAACTACGTCGCTTTCGGAGGAAAGGACGGAAGCACCCTCTACGTCGCCACTGCTGGGACGATCTATAAACGGCAAACGAAGATGACAGGAGCGGATCCCCGCGTTCCGAACAAGCCCCCGAAGCCGAGCCTGTAAGACCTCCGACGCTTCTCCGGCTTCTGATTTCCTGAAATCAGCCACTCGTACCTCTCCGTACCGATGAATGCGGTCGGCACCAGTTTCCGTCTTTCCCTGAACACGAGCGACACGACGACATTCAGGACGAAAACAGCGGCAAGCCCGTATTGCCACTCGTATCGGTCGCTCAGAATGAGAATTCCCATGATTACGGAAGCAAAAGCCATCCTCAGAGCTTTCGAAGAGAAGGGATCGCTGAAAACAAGCCGCTTGGCCAGCCCCCGCTTTTCCGCCCAGCGCTCGAATTCCGCCTTCTGATCGTCCTCGGAAAACGACCGGTAGGCCGCGTCCTCGGCGAGAAATTCCCTGATCAACCGCCTGTCTTGCGCAGCGTCCATCACATCGTAGCGAGATTTCTAGATCAGCTCCCTCATCTCTTTCAGAACTTTCGGGACGACCTCTTCCGCGTCATCCCCGTCCTCGTATTCCAAGGTAAACCAGCCCTGGTACCCCGCGTCTTCCAGTATATCCACCAGCTTCGGCATATCCATAGGCCGCGGCTCCTTCGCGCCCTTCGGCCGCATGGAAGTCTTCATCTGCACGTTTACCGCGTAGGGTGCGATTTTCACAAGATCCCCGTAAGGGTCCTCGGTGTGGAAATTTCCGCTATCGAGATTGATTCCGGCCCACGGGCTGTCCACCGCTTTGATGATGCGCAGCAGAGGACCGGCCTCCGCGACAATCCCGCCGTGGTTCTCCAGCCCGAGGAAAATTCCCTTTTCCGCCGCGAGTTCCAAGCATTCCTCATAGCATTCGATAAAATTTTTCTCCGCTTCATCCGTGGAAATTCCCTTCGGTGCGTTTCCGGCGAAAACCCGTATGTGCGGCGCACCCATCACCGCGGCGTGGCGGATCCAGGTTTTCACATACTCGATCTGCTCCCGCCGTTTCTTCCCCTCAGGATGGGTGAACTCGTTCCCGACGGCGGTGCCGGCAATCGGCACGCCACGCAGGTAGGCGTGCCTCTTGATCTCCAGCAAATAGGCGTCATCGAATTCCGGAGGAAAAAAATAGCTCGTGAGCCTCCGCGCCCACACCGCCCTGATCGGCGCAGTAATCGATGAAATCGAACATGTCCAAACCCTCGCCCGCGCCTTTCATCATACCGGGATTCGCCTCGCCTTTCATCCAACGCATCCGGGTCCGGAACGAATAGGCTGCCAGACCCAGCTGGAACCTCGGCTCCCCTTTTCGATCAAACGCCTCAATCGCACCGAGCTTCCCAACCATCAAACCCGCCCCAGCTATCGTCAGAAAGTTCCGTCGTTTCATGGGATGGACTCTGCCTGCCGCCGGAGGGGGCAGCCAGAGGAATCGGAACAGGCTCAAGAATTTCTCAAACGCAAGAAGGCGCGGAGAATTCGCAACAGACCGCGAATCCCGATCCATAAACCCTCGATCCCCCCCTCCTTTTTCCGTGTGCGCCTCGTTTCCCGTGGCTCATCATCTTCCACTTCGAAAAGCAATCCGTTCTTGATCAAAGCTCCCGATTCCCAAGAATTCCCACCGTGCTCCCTACCCTGCTCATCGTTGACGACGAACGCGCCACCCGCGAGGGATTGCGCAGCGCGTTGGAGGAGGATTTCGAAGTCTATCTCGCCGCCAACAATACGGAGGCGAAATTCATTCTGAAAAGCGAGCCGATCCAGCTCCTGCTCACCGATCTCAGGCTCGGCGGCGACTCCGGGATGGACCTGATCGATGTCGCCGCAGCCCTTTCTTCGCCGCCCGTCATCCTGATGATGACCGCCTACGGATCGGTCGATACCGCCGTCGAGGCCATGCGCCGGGGTGCCTTCCATTTCATCACCAAGCCGCTGAACATCGACGAGGTGGAAATGCTGCTGAAACGCGCGCTGCGTTCGAAAACCTTGGAAACAGAGAACATCGAGCTGACCCGCCAGGTGAAAAAATCAGGCGGAATTTCCAAGCTGATCGGGAAATCCCCGGAGATCCGCCGCGTCACGGACCTTGTCGAGCAGGTCTCGCCGACCCGTGCCACCGTCCTGATCGAGGGCGAGTCAGGCACCGGCAAGGAAGTCGTCGCCCACGCGATCCATCATCTCTCCGGCCGCCCGACCTCGAAACTGGTCATCGTCAACTGCGCCGCGCTTTCCCCGCAACTTCTGGAATCCGAACTTTTCGGCCATGAGAAAGGCTCGTTCACAGGTGCTGCGCAGAAACGCATCGGCCGTTTCGAACAAGCGGATGGCGGCACGCTTTTCCTGGACGAGATCGGAGAGATCGATCCCGCCACCCAGGTGAAACTCCTGCGCGCCCTCTCGGAGCGGTCCATCGAACGGGTCGGCTCGAACTCGCCGATCAAGGTGGACGTCCGCCTGATCGCGGCGACCAACCGCAACCTGCGGACGATGGTAGATGAGGGAAATTTCCGGGAAGATCTCTATTTCCGGCTGAATGTCGTTTCGATCCTCATGCCGAACCTGCGGGACCGCCCCGAGGACATCGTTCTGATGGCGAACGCCTTTCTCAAAGAGTTCGCCGAGGAGAACAGCCGCCCGGTGAAACCGCTGACAGATGCAGCCATCGAGGCACTTGTCGCCTACTCCTGGCCGGGAAACGTGCGGGAACTGCGAACCGCCATCGAGCACGGGGTGGTGATGTCCAACGACGACGATATCGATGTCCGGCACCTGCCTGCATTTCTCGGAATCTCCCGGGAACTTCCCTCGCGCCCGGCACCCGCTTCCGAAAACACCCTTGCCGGGCCGATGGAATTCAACTTGCATGTCCTCGAAACCCACGCAATCCGCGCGGCACTCGCCCGCTGCGGGGACAACCGCACGCAGGCAGCCGAGCTGCTCGGGATCAGTCGCCGCACGCTCCAGAGAAAAATCAAGGAACTAGGGCTTTAAGTTTTCCTCGGCATAGAATATCCACCTCCCCCCGCATGAGTAATCCCAAGACCCAATTCGACACCGGCATATTAATACGCAGGAGTCTTTTCTTTCTCATCCTCATCATCCTGACCCTGGGAAACCTGTTTACTCTGTTCCGCGGACTGAATTCGCCCCAAGCGATGGATCAGGCGCAGATCGCCCGGGAAATTTCCCGTGGCAACGGTTTCACCACCAAATTCATCCGCCCCGTCGCCTACCAGAACGCGGTTGAGAAACAGGACGGACGCACGATTCCTTTCGAGGGCTTTCAAGATACCTACCACTCCCCTCTCAATCCGCTTCTCAACGCGGCTGTCCTGAAACTCATCGGAGCCGACGACGCCGAGCAATGGCGCATGGGGGAAAACGAGATGGTCTTCCCGCTGGACCGGGTGATCGCCACTGTGTCCACCCTCTGCTTCCTGATGGCCATCGGGGTTAGCTACCTTCTGATATCCAGGGTCTTCGACGCGAAAATCGCCGGGGTGACCGCCATCCTGATGCTGTTCTGCGATACGTTCTGGAACTACTCGCTCAGCGGACTGCCGCAAATGCTGATGCTCCTGCTTTTCTCCTGCGCGCTGTATTTCGTCTATCGTGCGGTGGAGGATGCCAGCGAAGGGCGCATCCCCTTCGGCGCCGCCATCATCGCCGGGGTGTTCTTCACCCTGCTAGCCATGACGCATTTCCTCACTGTCTGGATCGCGATCGGCTACATCATTTTCGCAGCGGTCGCCTTCCGCCCCCGTGGCATCGTGGGAGTCTCCGTGCTAGCCATCCTGATCGTGCCGACTGTCTTCGTGATCCTTCGAAATCTGGGAATCACCGGGACGCCGTTCGGCACCGCTTTCCTGAATCTCTACAACGGGATCGGTGGTGGAAACGAAGAATACGTGATGCGCTCGCGTGATCTGGAGTCCTTCCCGCTTCTCGACCAGGGATTTTTCACCAGCATCATCCGCACGACCTTGGTGCAGACCAGCAGCATCATCCCGTTCCTCGGTGGGATCATCGTCGCTCCCATCTTCTTCATCTCCCTTTTCCACCCTTTCAAACGCGCCTCGATCGCGAATTTCCGCTGGGCCATCCTGCTGATGTTCGCGGTTTCCGCCTTCGGCCTCGCCATCTTCGGCATCAGCACGGAACCGCTTGATCCGAATCAGACGCACCTGCTTTTCGCGCCGATCATGACCGCCTACGGCCTGGCTTTCATATCCATCCTCTGGAGCAGACTGCCGGTCGTGACATCCGCGCCGATGATGCGCAACGTCCACCACATCCTCATCATCACGATCTGTGCTCTGCCGCTGATTCTTTCGCTGCCGCTCAAGGTCCGCATCGGTCTTGACAAGAAAGACCGTGGCGGCATCCCGCATTGGCCGCCGTATTACGCGCCCGCGCTGAACCTGGGCCTAAGCAAATGGCTCACTGAGAAACAGATCTGCTTCTCGGATCAACCATGGGCCGTCGCATGGTATGCGGACCGGATTTCCGTTTGGCTGCCACCGACCCGCACGGATTTCGTGGAGATCGAAAACAGCGCAGCGAACCTGGAAACACCGGTCGCCGGCATCCTCATTTCCCCGTCCTCCCACGGGTCTGGAAACGCTGCCGACACCGCAGCGAAATACAAGGATTTCGCCTCGCTCGTGCTGGATGGCCGCGTCTTCCTCGCCACCTATCCGCCCGGTGTCTCGATCTACAACCAGGACCAGAAGATTCAGGAAATCACCCGCCGTTATCCGTTCCGCGCCACCCTTGTCGGCATGGACATGGTCTACTACTCCGACCGCGCCTTACGCACCGCCGAAGGTGAGGAAAACTGATCACAGCCCCATGCCAGCCGGAAAGAAAAAAGAAACCCCCGCGCCCGACACCGAACTCACCTTCGAAGCCGCCGTCGGAAAGCTCGAGCGCATCGTCGGGGACATGGAGAACGAGCAACTCCCGCTCGAGGATATCGTAACCCGCTACGAATCCGCCTCAGCCCTTCTGAAACATTGCGAGACCGTGCTTTCCGCCGCCCGCGAACGAATCGAGCTAATCACCCTTTCCGCAGATGGCGAGATGCCAGCAGGAAAACAGACTCCCCAAGAGACAGAAACCGGGGACACAGACGACGATAATGACATCAGCCTCTTCCGATAACGCCGATATTCTCGGCCCCATCCTGAAAACGATCCACTCGCCCGAGGATCTCAAAACGCTCACCGACCAGCAGCTGGTGGAGCTGGCGGAAGAGGTGCGTCACACCCTCATCAACTGCCTTTCACGCACCGGCGGCCATCTCGGCCCGAACCTCGGCGTGGTGGAACTCAGCATCGCCCTGCACGCGGTTTTCTCCACCCCCACCGACAAGTTCGTGTTCGATGTTTCCCATCAGGGCTACGTCCACAAAATGCTGACCGGGCGCGCCGCCACCATCGATACGATCCGCACCTACCAGGGCCTCAACGGCTTTCTCCTGCGCTCCGAATCCGAGCACGACGCCTATGGCGCGGGACACGCGGGCACCGCCCTTTCCGCCGCGCTCGGCATGGCCGCCGCCAGAGATCTGACCGGCGGCGACAACCATGTCGTCGCCGTCGCCGGGGACGCCGCCTTCACCTGCGGACCCACCCTGGAAGCCCTCAACAACATCGCGGGAACCACGCGGAAATTCATCGTGGTCCTCAACGACAACGAGTGGTCCATCGACAAGAACGTGGGAGCGATCGCCCGCTATTTCAACGCGCTCCAGACTCACTCCACCTACTCCAGCGTCCGGACATCGGCGGCGGATTTCGTCGGAAAGAGTACTGGGGAAAGCCGTCCGCAAAATCGCCCACAAGGTCGAGGAAGGTGCCAAGAACCTGATCTTCCCGAATGTGCTTTTCGAGAAATTCGGCCTGCGCTATTTCGGCCCCATCGACGGTCACAACCTGCCGCTCCTCGTCAAAACCTTCGAGCACCTGAAAACGCTCAACGAGCCTGTGGTCCTTCACATCATCACCGAAAAGGGCCGCGGCTACCAGCCCGCCCTCGATAACCCGGGGAAATTCCACGGCCTCGGCGCCTACAAGGTGGAAGACGGCTCCACCGATACCGTCTCCACCCCCACCTGCTCGGATATCTTCGGGCGCACCGTCACCGATCTCGCCATCGACGACCAGAAGATCGTCGCCATCACCGCTGCCATGCCAGGCGGGACCAAGCTGGAAACCTTCAAGAACGACCTGCCGGACCGCTACTTCGATGTCGGCATCGCGGAGGAACACGCCGCGCTTTTCGCCGCCGGCCTCGCCGCCGAGGGCGCGCGCCCCTTCCTGGCGATCTACTCCACTTTCATGCAGCGCGCCTACGACATGATCATCCATGACATCGCCCTGCAGAACCTGCCCGTGCGCATGTGCATGGACCGTGGCGGCCTCTCCGGTGATGACGGCCCGACCCACCACGGCCTGTTCGATATCGGCTACCTGCGGCACGTTCCCGGCATCGTCCACATGCAGCCGAAGGATGAGGCGGAGTTCGCCGCCATGCTGAGGTGGATGGCGAAATACGATGACGGCCCGACCGCGATCCGTTACCCGCGCGGAGTCATTTCCGGCACTCCGGTCGATGGCCAGGTCGCTCCGATCTCTCTCGGAAAAGGCGAACTCATCCAACAAGGCGGCGATGTCGCCCTCATCGGACTCGGCACCTTTTTCGAAATGGCGGTGGAAACGAAAGAACTGCTGGAGGCACGGGGTCTTTCCGTCACTCTCGTCAATCCCCGCTTCATCAAACCGCTGGATGGCGAGCTTCTCGAACGCGTCGCCCGGGAAAGCAAGGTCGTCTGCACCTTCGAGGACCACGTGCTTTTCAACGGCTTCGGAGCCGCCTGCATCGAGCACCTGCACGACGCGGGGATCCGCACTCCCGTCGAGCGGATCGGCTGGCCTGACGAATTCGTCGAGCACGGAAAACCGGAAATCCTCCACGAGAACCACGGCCTGACCGCCCAAGCCGCGCTCGACAAGATCCTCAAGCACCTAGACGCTTAGTCCCATGGAACTCAACCTCATCGACACCCCGTTCGACCTCCGCCACGTCAAGCCCGGCGAGCTTGAGGAAGTTCTCGAAGATCCCTTCGCCGTGCGTTTCCTACCGGACAACGACCGCGAGGACGGGGCCTCCCGCTACTACGCGCTCGGCCGCACCGTCGCCGATCGCCACCTCTTCATCGCATTCACCACCGACGGAAAAATCGCCCGGGTCATCTCCGCACGCGAAATGGGCGAGGCCGAGCGCCGCTTCTACGACCGCAACTACAACGAGACCCGCTGACATCATGAAAATCATCACCTCATGGGACGAACTCCCGGATTTCGATACCGCCGAGGAAGAAAACGACTTCTGGCAGCAGCACGAGCTCGATCCCAAGCTCATGGCCGGCTCCGTACACGAGGCGGATTCCCGCGAATCCACCACCATCACCCTGCGCTTCGATCCACGCATGCTCTCGCGCATCAAACGCATCGCCCGCTCCCGCTTCCTCAACTACCAGTCGATGATGAAACAATGGCTGGCCGAGAGACTGGAAGACGAGATGAAGAATCCCTGAAAACTCAAATTCCAAATTTCAACTTCTAAGGAAGAACCGAAAACAAAATTCCCATCGTCTCCCTTCCGTGTGTTCCGTGCCTCCGTGGTTCAAATTTTTACCCCTCGGGAAAGCAGGACAAGCAGAAAGAGCATCCCTACCCCGTTCTCAAGCCCGAGGTTTTCTGAAATTCGCTACACATGATCGGTAAAGCCCGCCACCTCGCGAACGCCCCGAAGTTCTGGCTGTTCGCCTTGTTTCTCTGGGCGGCCACCCTGTTCGTTCTTTCCTCCCTCTCGAAGACACTTCCCGACGGTGGTCCGGAAATTCCGCACATCGATAAGGTCCTGCATTTCGGATACTTCTTCGGCGGAGGATTTATCCTCGGCACATATTGTCTCCTCCGCAGCGGCACCGGAGCTTCCTTCGCCCGGCGTTTCCTTCTGCCTCTCGCGATCTTCGCCGTGCTCGGGATTCTGGACGAATACCACCAGACCTTCACCCCCGGCCGCTCGGGAAACGATCCCTTCGATTGGTTGGCGGACGTGCTCGGTGCCGGCACCGGAATCGTCGTGGCAAACCTGCTTCATACCCGCCTCAAACGACTTTCATCCCCTGTCACGGAAAAATCATAAATTAAACGTTTTTTCCGTCGGCCAGTTCATTAGCATCACGCCGTTATGACACAACTCGACCAACTCAAGAAGCTCACCACAGTCGTCGCCGATACCGGAGACTTCGAGGCAATGAAAGAATTCAAGCCTCAGGACGCCACAACCAATCCGTCCCTCATCCTGCAGGCGGCCGGCAAGTCCGAATACCGTCCGCTCATCGACAAGGCCATCGCCGAATTCAAGGGAGGAAGCCTCTCCGGCCAGGCGCTCACCGATGCCATCCTCGACCGCATCATCATCCTCTTCGGTCTGGAAATCCTGAAAATCGTGCCAGGCCGCGTCTCCACAGAGGTGGATGCCCGCCTTTCCTTCGATACCCAGGGCACCGTCGACAAGGCCCTCGAACTCATCGCCGCCTACGAAAAAGAAGGTATTTCCCGTGACCGCGTCCTGATCAAGATCGCCTCCACATGGGAAGGCATCAAGGCTGCTGAAACCCTTGAAAAACAAGGCATCCACTGCAACCTCACCCTGCTTTTCTCCTTCGCCCAGGCTGTCGCTTGCGCCGAGGCCAAGGTCCAGCTCATCTCTCCCTTCGTCGGACGTATCCTCGACTGGCACAAGGCATCCACCGGCAAAGACTACCAGGGGGACGAGGATCCAGGCGTCATTTCCGTGAAAGCCATTTACAACTACTACAAGAAATTCGGCTACAAGACCGAGGTCATGGGCGCGTCCTTCCGCAACAAAGGCGAGATCCTCGCCCTCGCCGGATGCGACCTCCTCACCATCTCCCCCGGCCTGCTCGGTGAGCTCGCCGCTTCCGACGACAATGTCGAGGAACGCCTCAGCGAGGAAATCGCCAAGAACGACGACGTGGAGAAAATCTTCCATGATGAGAAATCCTTCCGTCTCGCGTTCAACGAAGACGCCATGGCCACGGAGAAAACCGCCCAAGGCATCCGCGGCTTCGCAGCGGACATCGTGAAACTGGAGAAACTCGTCAACGAGTCCCTCTAGGTCCACCTCCGTCTGAAACCTCTCCTAAGCCCCGGCCGGAAAAGCCGGGGCTTTTTCGCGTCGAGTCCGAGCACTTCCTTGCCACCGGTGGGGTAGTGTCTACCTTTCCCACCGATGCGCGGTTGCCTGCTCCTGTTTCCCCTCCTCCTGCTCACCGGCTGCGAGACTTTGCGTTTCTATACTCAGGGCGTGGAGGGCCAGGTCGAGATCCTACGGAAATCCCGCCCGAACGCGAAAGTCCTCGCTGCCCCGGAAACCGCACCGGATCTGAAGAAACGCTTGCTCCTGGCTGAGGAAATCTGCGCCTTCGCCACCCGGGAAATCGCTCTCCCCGGGGGTTCCGCCTACCACAGATACGCGGATCTGGGGCGGGATCACGTGGTCTTCGTGCTGCACGCCGCGCCGGAGTTTTCCCTGGAGCCGAAAAAGTGGTTCTACCCTGTGGTGGGCGAGCTGGATTACCGCGGGTATTTCGCAGAAGAGGACGCCGAGGCATATGCCGATTCCTTACGCGAACAGGGCTACGATGTGCATCTGGGTGGAACGGATGCCTACTCCACTCTCGGGTTTTTCCACGATCCGCTGCTCAACACCTTCATCGAATACCCGGAGACGGACTTCGCGGAAACCGTTTTCCACGAGCTGACACACCGGCGCGTTTTCGTGAACGGAGATACGACCTTCAACGAATCGCTGGCGAACACGGTGGCGGAGGAAGCCATGCGGCGCTGGTTCCGCGCCAAGGGCAGGAACGCGGATCTCGCCGACTACGAGGAACGCCTGGTGAAACGCCGTGACTTCTACGCCCGGATCGCCGCCACCCGCGACGAACTCACGGACCTTTACGCATCCGGCCTGCCCGAGGAAATTATGCGCCTACGGAAACAGGAAATCCTCGATGACCTGAAAACCCGCGCCCGCGCCCTCCAGAAACGCTGGGGCGGCAAGCAGCTCGAAGAATGGCTGAGCCTGGATCTCACCAACGCCCATCTGCTCGCCTTGGTAACCTACAACCAGCAGATCCCGAGATTCAAAAAAATCCTCGAAGAATCGGGCGGCGACTTCGAAGTGTTTTTCCGAAAAGTAGAGAAACTGAAGTAGCGAATGCTCGGCCTTCAAACCTACAGGAGACAGGAAGCCGACGGCGTGCCCCCGAGGATCTTCCGTGCCGAGCCTCGCCCATCCGCGGTTCCACCCGCAATCATCCCGGCCTCACAGCACCCCCGGTTTGATTGACATCGTCATTTCACCTACCTAAACTAACCCGCACGGCGGCCCCGCGATATGTCCGATTTCTCCCTACCTCCACAGCAACGTGACTTCCACTGCCCTCACTGCAGCGGGCGCATCGTGATCCCTTT
This sequence comes from uncultured Verrucomicrobiae bacterium, assembly GCA_963729485.1. GTDB lineage: Bacteria > Verrucomicrobiota > Verrucomicrobiia > Verrucomicrobiales > Akkermansiaceae > Luteolibacter. The sequence goes on along the minus strand of CAVSNV010000007.1, from coordinate 216,013 downwards.
CGAACTCCCTCCGACTACCGGCCCGTGCCCCCACTGCCAGGGCACGATCACTTCGCCACCACCTCCGGAGCCAGGACGACAACAGCCCGAGGCCCCGGCTCCCCGACAAGTCGAACCTCCCCAGCAGATAGCTCCTGCTCCCCCGCAACAGGTCGAGCCTCCCCGGCAAGCTCCCATCCAGTCCCCTCCCCCGGAAGCTGACCCGCCAGCGCCTTCCGCACTTCCTCCTAGACGCGATGCCGATCCCGGCCAGCTCGACAAACCCGGCATCACCGCACCTCCCGCCAAGAACGCGAAGAAACGCAAGGTTTCCAGCGGAATCATCCCGGCGATGATCGGTCTGTTTTTCCTCATCCTAGCCGGCGGCGCGGCGGTTTTTTTCATCTCCCGGCAGATGGGCACGAAGGTGGATCCACCGAGTCTCGCAGGCAGCCCCGAGGATCAGGAAATCCGCGAGGCGAACTACATCCGCATCGGCTGGCAGAAGGAAGCGTTCGATGTCCTGGAGGGCTACATCGGTGCCATGACCGTAGAGACGAAAGTCCCCTTCGTCCGAGATGGAGAGGCGCTGGCCCGGAAAATGAATGATTTCTACGGTGGCGTGAAAACGATCAACGATTCCGATACCCCCGCCGATTCCTTCTCCGTCCAGGACCTTTCCGAGGAAGACAGAAGGCGCGGCATCTTCATGCTCACCTACGACCAGCCTCCTCAGTTCGCGCTGAAAGACTTCTTCCGCCCGCTGGCTTCCCTGGAAGTGCAATACGGCGTGGATGAGGCCGACCTGCTTCTCAGCACCATGGCGCGGGTCAGCAATTTCGCGATGGAGCCGGTGCGCGTGCATGCTTTTTTCAAACGCACCGATGAGGGATTGAAACTGGACTGGGAGGTCTTCGCCCAGACAAAATACCGTCGCTTCCGGAGCTTCGTGGAATTGCCCGATTCAGGGCAATCGGAGGTCTTCCGCGTGCTCATCGTGGAGGATGTGCCGGACAAGGGTCAGGGCGTGTCCGGCGCTCGCACCTACCGCCTCGCGGACCCTGCGAATCTCACCGATTCCACACGGGTGAACGTGAAACTGGACTCGGAAACGGGTCGCGCCCTCTCCATCATCAACTGGCGCGGTAACAAGCAGAGCACCCCGATCACCCGCACCGCCACGGTGGAGCTCGGGTGGACGGCGGACGACACCCCGTCGCTGGAAATCAAGCGTTTCATCTGCTGGGAATTCCTCGGACTCGGCGGAAAGGAAATCCCCCCGACCGCATCCGCCGAATAGCGATTCCCCCGACCATTCACGATGCCGCAACCGGATACCACAACGATCGCCGCGATCGCCAGCCCGATGGGCGTCGGTGCCATCTCCCTGATCCGTATTTCAGGCCCAAAGCCTTCACCATCGCGGATATCGCTTGCGGCAACATCGCATCCAGCAGCATGCCGCGCCTGGCCCGGCGCTGCAAGGTCCGTGACAAGGACGGCTCGGTTGTCGATGACGGTTTGCTCACGGTATTCCTCGGGCCGAACTCTTTTACCGGCGAGGACACGGTGGAATTCGCCGGCCACGGCGGCATCCTCGTCACTCGCGAGGTTCTTTCCCGCTTCCTTGAATGCGGCGCGGTTCACGCCTCCCCCGGCGAGTTTTCCCAACGGGCGTTCATGAACGGGAAACTCGATCTCACCCAGGCGGAGGGCATCATGGATCTCATCTCCGCCCAGACCCGCCTGGCCATCCGCGCCGCCCATTCCCAGCTGGAAGGCACCCTCGGGAAACGCACCACCGCCGCCCGCGACGAACTTCTCGAGATCCTCGCCCACCTGGAGGCATGGATCGATTTCCCCGACGAGGACATCGATCCCCAGACCACCATCCAGCTGCGCGCACGGATCGGAGGCATCCTGGAAACCATCGAGTCTTTGCTCGCCACCGCGGACCAAGGCCGCGTGCTCCGCGAAGGGGTCCGCACCGTCATTTTCGGGGAGCCGAACGTCGGCAAATCCTCCCTGCTCAACCGCCTGCTCGGCTTTGACCGCGCCATCGTCTCGGACATCGCCGGGACCACACGTGACACCATCGAGGAAATCATCAACCTCCACGGCATCCCTCTCCGCCTTGTGGATACCGCCGGAGTCCGCGAATCCGACGATGCCATCGAATCCCAAGGCATCCAGCGCGCCGTCCGCCAGATCGAGGACGCGGATCTTCTCTTGGAAATCGCCGATGCCTCCCTGCCCCGCCCCGAGCGCGCCGTCTACCCCTCAAATCACGCCACCCATCTGCTCATTCTCAATAAAGCGGATCTCGGCGAGCACCCATCCTGGGGGGAAGTCGAGGCCATTCGGATCTCCTGCCTGAACCGTGACGGGTTCGAAGCCCTCTCGGAGAAAATCCGCACCGCCCTGCATTTCACGGAGGCGGATTTCGGCGAGCACGCGGTAGCGATCGATGCCCGCCACCAGGCCTCGCTCGCCCTCGCCCGGACCAGCCTCACCGCGGCTCTCGAACTCCTCACCGAGGACAGTTCCGACCCCGAACTCGCCGCTATCGATCTCCGCGAAGCCCTCGACGCCCTCGGAGAAATACCCGGAAAAGTCGATACCGAGGACCTGCTCGGAGTCATCTTCTCCACCTTCTGCATTGGAAAATGACTTTGGGGCCGACCTTCGGTCCCCCCCGGTTCTTTCTCTTTTTGGAGTTTGAAATTTGAGATTTGAAATTTGACTATCCGTCATGTCTTCAAACCCTACCCGCCCCGGGAAACTGCTCGCCGCCAACCGCGGTGAAATAGCCATCCGCATTTTCCGCGCCGCCACCGAGCTAGGCCTCCGCACCGTCTCTATCTTCGCAGAGGAAGATCGCTTCTCCATCCACCGTTTCAAAGCGGACGAAGCCTATCAGCTCGACTCCTCGAAAGGCCCTGTCGGCGCCTACCTCGATTACGAGGGCATCGTGAAACTCGCCAGGTCCAAAGGCGTGACCATGATCCACCCCGGCTACGGTTTCCTTTCCGAAAACCCTGACTTCGCCCGCGCCTGCGAGCGCGAGGGCATCATCTTCATCGGCCCCTCCCCGGATCTTCTGGAAAACATGGGAGACAAGACCGCTGCCCGCGCCCTCGCCCACAAATTCGACGTCCCCACCCTTCCTGGCACCGAGGAGCCTGTCACCGATCCGGACGAAGCCCTCACCATCGCCCATGAAATCGGTTTCCCCCTCATCATCAAAGCCGCGTTCGGCGGTGGCGGCCGTGGCATGCGGGTCGTAGAGAAACCGTCCCAACTCCCCGGCCTGCTCGCCGAGGCCCGCGCCGAGGCGGAAAACGCCTTCGGCAACCCAGCCGTTTTCCTGGAGCGCTACATCAAGCGGGCCAAACACATCGAGGTCCAGATCCTCGGAGACAGGAACGGCAACGTCGTCCATCTCCACGAGCGCGATTGCTCGGTCCAGCGCCGCTATCAGAAAGTCGTCGAAGTCGCCCCCGCCATGCACTTGGATCCCGTCGTGCGGAAGGAACTTTGCGAGGCAGCAGTCAAACTCGCCAAAGGCATCGGCTACGACAACGCCGGCACCGTCGAGTTCCTCTACGACATGGACCGGAACGACTGGTTCTTCATCGAGATGAACCCCCGCATCCAGGTCGAGCACACCGTCACCGAGTGCGTCACCGGCATCGATCTCGTCCGCTCCCAGATCCTCGTCGCCCAGGGCCACGGCCTTTTCGACGAAGCCATCTCCCTCCCCGCCCAGGAAGATATTCCCTGCAACGGCTTCGCCATCCAGTGCCGCATCACCACGGAGGATCCGGAGAAAAATTTCGCCCCGGACTACGGGCGCATCCTCAACTACCGCTCCGCCGCCGGCTTCGGTGTGCGCCTCGACGCCGCCTCCGGCGATGCCGGCTCCGTCATCACGCCTTACTACGATTCCATGTTGGTGAAACTGACCACCATGGGCCGCGATTTCCCCATGGCCTGCCAGCGCATGGACCGCGCGCTCCGCGAGTTCCGCATCCGCGGGGTCAAAACCAACATCCCCTTCCTGGAAAACATCATCGCCGATGACACCTTCCGCGCCGGCCAGGCCCACACCAAGCTCATCGATACCAAGACCTCCCTCTTCGAGTTCTCCCGCCGCCGGGACCGCGCCACCCGCACCTTGGCATATCTTTCCGAAATCACCGTCAACGGCAACTCCCACGCCAAAGGCTACCGCCCCGCCACCATATTGGAACCGGCCCACGTCCCCGCCTTCAATCAAAAATCCACAATCAACAATCCTCAATCCAGAAGCGCGCTGATCGAGCAAGGCCCCGAAAAATACTGCGCCGCCGTCCTTGCTGAAAAACGCCTCCTCATCACCGACACCACCCTTCGCGACGCCCACCAGTCGCTCATCGCCACCCGCATGCGCACTCACGACATGCTGAAAATCGCCGGTGCCTACTCCACCCGCACCCCCGAAATGTTTTCCTTGGAAATGTGGGGCGGAGCCACCTTCGATACCGCCATGCGCTTCCTCAACGAGGATCCGTGGGAGCGCCTCCGCCAGCTCCGTGAAAAGGTCCCCAACATCCTTTTCCAAATGCTTTTCCGCGGCTCGAACGCCGTCGGCTACTCGAACTACCCGGACAACGTCGTCGCCGGATTCATCCACCACTCCGCAGACAGCGGCATGGACATCTTCCGCATCTTCGATTCCCTCAACTACCTCCCGAACATGAAGGTAGCCATGGAGGCTGTCAGGGAGCATGGAAAATCCATCTGCGAAGCCGCCATCTGTTACTCCGGCGATATCCTCAACCCCGCCCGCTCGAAATACGATCTCAACTACTACATCTCGAAAGCGAAGGAGGTGGAGAAAATGGGCGCGCACATCCTCTGCATCAAGGACATGGCCGGCCTCTGCAAACCGCAGGCCGCCTACGATCTCGTCCACGCCCTGAAACAGGAAATCGGCATCCCCATCCATTTCCACACCCACGATACCTCGGGGCTGAACGCCGCCTCCATCCTCGCCGCCTCCCGCGCCGGGGTCGATATCGCGGATCTCGCCATCGCCTCCATGTCCGGCTCCACCTCCCAGCCGAACCTGAATTCCGTCTGCGCCGCCCTCGGTTCCTCCGACCGCGATCCCGGCCTGGACTTCGACGCGCTCAATGAAATCTCCGATTACTGGGAGCACGTCCTCGAGTTCTACAAGCCCTTCGACTCCGCCCCCCGCTCCGGCACCGCCGAGGTGTATGAGCACGAAATGCCCGGCGGCCAATACACCAACCTCCGCGAGCAGGCGAACTCCATGGGCCTCGGCCATCGCTGGCGCGAAATCGCCCGCACCTACGCCGAGGTGAACCAGCTCTTCGGAGACATCATCAAAGTCACCCCTTCGTCGAAAGTCGTCGGTGACATGTGCATGTTCCTCGTCACCCGTGGCATCAAGGCCGCGGACGTCACCAAGATCAAACCCGGCTCCGTCGACTTCCCCGAATCCGTCATCGACATGCTCTCCGGTGGCCTCGGCCAGCCCGATGGCGGCTGGCCCGCCGATGTCCAGAAAGCCGTCCTCGGCCCCAACAAAAAGATCACCACCAAACGCCCCGGCGAACTCGCCGAGCCAGTCGATTTCGACGAAGTCGCCAAGTCCCTCAATCTCCAATCTCCAATCTCCGATCCTCAAACACGCGACAGCGTTTACTCCCACCTCATGTATCCGCAGGTGTTCAAGGATTTCCAGGCATCGAGAAAAGAATACGACGACCTCTCCAAGCTCCCCACCCCCGCCTTCTTCTACGGCCTCCAGATCGGCGAGGAAATCGAAGTCGAGATCGATCCCGGGAAAATCCTCATCATCAAGCTCATCTCCGTCGGCGAGCCGGACGACGAAGCCCGCCGCACCCTCTTCTACGAGCTCAACGGCATGCCCCGCGAATCCATCGTCGTCGACAAATCCCTCTCCACCACCGCCACCGCCGCCAGGCAGAAAGGCGACCCGGACAACCCCTCCCACGTCTCCGCCCCGCTACCCGGCATGGTCACGGAAATCGCCGTCTCCCCCGGCACCGAAGTAAACGCAGGCGACAAGCTCGTCATCATCGAAGCCATGAAAATGCTAACCACCATCTCCGCCCCCAACGGCGGCACCATTAAGGAAATCCTCGTCAAAAAAGGCGTGCAGGTGGACTCCGATGATCTGCTGGTAGTGATGGAGTAGCCCAAGGAGGGGCGTGCCCTATGGCCGCCCAAAACCCAAGCACCCATCCCCCAAGCACTTCCCCATGCGTATCTGGCGAAAGAATTCCGCCACTCCTTGGACCAATCTCCTCCCAAATCAGCGCGAAGTGATACGGTAAGGAGGGGCGTGAATCCTCCCACCCGACAACCAAGAACCCAACGGACCGCGGGACTTCAGCCCGCCCCAAAACCCAAGTCCCCCCTCATAGAGCACAGCCAAACGGACGGCCAATATATTCCAAATCCACCGTCAAAACACTGCTTTGAACCCGTCCCCCGGCTCTTAAGCCTCTCCTTTCCGGTCGCTCCCACCCTATTCCGCCGGCCCCTCCACAGCTGGCTCCACCGGTTCTGCGGAAGCCGCCGCCTCGCGCGCACCCTCCACCGTATTCTCGCTCTTATCGCAGGAGGTGAGCAGGGCGGCGATGGCGAGGAATGTGATCGGATAAATTGGTTTCATAGCAGGATTCGGTATTTGGAAAAACCTCCATGACCGCTTGTCATGGGAGCCGTTTCTCGAAGAATCTGACATATATCATCCCACCGGGAATTGTCATCCCAATGTTCCCACTTCCCGGACCGCGAGACTTCAGCTCGCCCCATTGCCCAAGTCTTCCCACTTCTCCCGTTTCAGCATTTCAGCATTTCAGCATTTCAGTTTTACCCAACCGACACCTTCGACTGCGCCCAGGAATTTTCCAGCGCACTCACGGTGGAGGAATGACCACGGGGAGGATGACCGCACTGATCCTCCGCGTGGATCATCTGCCAAACCCAACGGTGTTGCGTCCGTGCCCGTATCTCCGGGTCACCCTGCGCGATCATGGGAAGATGGAAGTCGGTTTCACCCTACTTTTGTGAGTCTCATTCAAGACTTCCTCCAAAGCCTTATCCTCTCGCCACACTCCTTGTGAGGCAGAAATCTCCTTTCCCTACCCGTCAGACCGATCAACGCCTCCAGACGATCTGCGGCAATGGTAGACGCCAGTATCCCGGCCTCCACCAGTCGGTCGAGTATCCAGAGCGTTCCGTGGATTTCCACCGAACGGACACCGGCCTCCGTTCTCAACCGCCTGTCGCCGGAGATAACCATCGCATCTTCGCGCATCGCCAGATAGAGTACGGAAACGTCCGTGATGCTGAGACCGCTGTCTTCCAATCCGCCCCAGAGATGCTCAAAACCATTCGCCATCTCTTCTGCGGAAATTTCTTCCTCGCGCACCTGCCCCGCACGAATGCAGGCGAGCGCGTTCAGATGATTCCCGTCTTCCAGCTCCACGACAACGAAACTGCTAGTGATCGTCTCGTGCCCCCGTTTGGAACCAGAAGTCGAGGATGCCCATCGATTTCAGATCGATGAAAACATTGGCATCCTTGACGGCGATCTTCATGAAACAGATTATTCAATGGTCTCGAATTTCTCTCCCAGTTCCGGAAGGGAAACCCCTAGTAAGCCCGCCGCCTTCGAGGTGGATATCAGTTCCTGGGCGAGCGCGCGCAGCACCAGTGGCTCGAACCGTTTCGAGTTCTCCTCCCCCACCCAGCGTCCAGGCTCATCCTTCGTCCAATTGTTCCGTGCGGAAACGATGCAGTAGGTCTTGTAGCGTCCCGCAGACACGAGACCGAGGTTGCAGGCACGTTTCATCATCGCGCCCAGTGAGATTCCCCACTCTGCCTTGATGGCTATCAGTTCTTTCAGCGCGATCTTCACCCGGTTCACGCCGAACCGATCTTCGAAAGGTTTGGAAGGAATCAAAAACGCCCCTGCGAACCAATGGCAGTAATTCTCCTTCTCCTTGTGGCTAAGCCCTTCCGGCAGGATCAGATACAGATGAGCCAATTCGTGGATGGCCGTAAACCGAAACCGAGGAAGATCCTTTTTCTCTTCCAGCCAACGCTTCGATATCGCGATCACCGGAACACGCATCCCGTCGGCGTTTTCCGCAAATGCCGAGAATCCATCGAAGCCTTCCTCATGATCCAGGATTTTCACTTTGACCCCGTGATTCTCCAGCATCACATGCACGTTCGGGATCGGATTCATTCCCAGATCCCACTTCTTTCGCAGGTTCACCGCCGCATTTTCGATCGCTGCAGGCATACTATCGGCATCCAGATTGGAAAGATCCGCTGTTGGGAAATCCTCCACCGGCATGCCGAGGATGTTCTCAATCTCCAGATACCGCTCGAAGAACTCATAGGCTTTTTCCTCCAGCCGTTGGCGCGGCTTCTTGCCCAGTTTCAACGTGCCCCGGTATTCCGCAGTGGTCAGTTTCAAGGAGTCACGTTTGAAAAAGTAATCCGGGCGCACTTTCAGGGCCTGCCCGATCCGGGCGAGAACCTTTGTGCCCGGCATCGACTCCCCCGCCTCGAATTTCCCGAGCATCGTGTGCGATACCTCGCCGTCGATGGCCTCCTCCATGCTGCGCAGGGAATACCCGCCCATGATCCGGGCACGGCGGATCCGGCTACCCACGCGTTTCGCCATCGATTCAGAGCCTCCGGATTTCAGCTCCGTAGCCTTCACCTTGGGCGCATGATAAACCGCCGCCTCCTCACGGAAGCAAGAAGCTGCCGAAGTGGTTGCCACTTCAGCCCCTGTGCGCGATGCCCGCGAGCGCGCGGCTTCAATCGCCTCCTTTTGGGTCGGGTGGATGGAGGATGCCCGGAGACCGCCCGTGGCTTTCACTTCCCACGAGCCGTCTTCCCGGGGAGTCACATGATAGATTTTGTTGTTCATCGCATTTCATGGGGATGGATGGTAGCGTGCGGGAGTGGAGCGGGACTCTCCTTCCCAGCACGGTTTTGCATCGGTCGCGGCCAGCTCTGTTTACACTATTGACAAGTTTTGAGATTCTGTAAAGATCCTCTTTATGAAAAACGGGGTTCACAAAAACCCCGTCTTTCACAACCATCGTCCCACCTTCACTTCACCCCACTCGAGCGCGTTGTCCGGATCAATCGGCGTATGCACGAGTTCCCTGAAAACCTTCTGGATCGCCGCTTCGGATGAATTGCCAAAGCCGAGAAGATCCAGGTCACGGGTCGGTCGATGTTGCTCCGCTCCCCAGACCCGGAACAACTGCGCCCCTTTAAGCACAAAGCGGTCCCGGTAGTCTCTACGGGCGAGGCGATAGAGAAAACGCCCCATGGCAAATTGCTCCATAAGCCCGTCCAGCGGCTCGCCGCTCTCGCGGGAAAGATTCAGGAGCCGGGCACGGATGGATGCTGCCAGGTTTTTCATATCATCGCCTCCAGATAGGGACGCATGACTTTTCCAACCCGTAGCAGCTGTCCCATTCCGCCGATCTCCCCTATCGTGGCCTTTTTTTCCCGAAGCGTTTCCCGGAGCGCCTCAACACACACGTCGATGCCAACCTTGTTACGATACTTGAAACAATCCGCGACTGTGCGCGCCGGGGTGGTCACCGGCACCTCGATCCCGCCAAGGGAATGGCGCACCACTCCCTCCGTCCGGAGCGCCTCGACGCGGGTGCGGAACACACGGATCGGCGGCCACTCAATCTTGGGCACCCGCGATTGGGCCGGGAGCTGAATCCACACCTCATGAGGCTGCTGGGTTCCCAGCCCGTGAAACTTCAGCGCGCTGAGAAGGACGATAACAGCTCGGGGCGCGCTTATCATCACTTGGATCAGGTCGTGATGCTCCGTCAGCGGGGAATCCGCGTGCTGATAGATCCCGCGTCGGACTCGCGTCAGGATTCCCTCGTTCACCAGTCGCGTGATGCCCTGGTCGGAAATGCCTGCCTCCAGCAGTTGCCCCGTCGTCAGCGCCTCGTGTGCCGAGGCAAGTGCGCGAAGCTTGGTTTGGAGAGATGAGGGCATGGCGATGTCGGAAAACGTCACACATTGTTAATCATTGTGTGACATTTGGCAACGATGGAATTGGTTGGTTGATGCGGGAAAAGCCAACCCCAATCTTCCCACATCTTCCCACATCTTCCCACATCTTCCCACAGCTTCCCACAGCTTCCCACAGCTTCCCACAGCTTCCACTGATCACTGATCACTGATCACTGATCACTGATCACTCGGCACTCGGCACTCGGCACTCGACGACACCGCTCCGCCCTCGGCATGGACACCTTCTACTGCGCCCAGGAATTTTCCGGCGCACTCACGGTGGAGGAATAACCACGAGGAAGATGACCGCACTCCGCCATGCCCACCGCCGAGCGGAAAAAGGCCATCCGCCGCGCCCGTGGCTTCACCGGACTTCCCATCGCCGGAGTAATCATCGGCGCAATCCTCATCATCGGGATCGCCCTCAGCCTTCTAGAAGTTGCATATCAGACGATCAAAGGTTGATGTTAATCACACTAAAACGGACGCGTTCTCCTGTTTTTCCTCTTCGATCTCCACCGATTAAATAGTTGATCATATCAAGCTCATGTGGAAAGGTTCTTCCAGCTGCGGATGAAATTCGGCCTCGTGCCGTGAGTGCCTTAGGGTTCCTATATCCGTGGCTATTTCTTTTTTATCTCATGCCTTCGGGGGAAAGCGGTTTCATGCGAGGGTCTGTCTTCTCCTTTGAAATAGGTTCCTCCCTCTTTTCCATGGTCACGGTCGTGGATCTCTCCGATCTGGGGCCACAGCATGTCGAGGAAGCGGGATTCACCCCGTTCGTAAAAGCGCTGAACCGCCCAGAGGAAATAATCGACGGCCTGCAGGCAAACGGTGGTGTTTGAGTCGGAGACGTTGATGTGCCATTCGGCGTTGCGGGCGAAACCGAACTTCGCTTCGAAGTCGCGCTCCGCGTGTTCGATGGCTTCCTTCAGGGCTTTGTTCCGGTCGCTCTTGCCCCGGCGGGCAATGCAAATGTGGAACTCGTCGGCCAGTCTATGGAACTTCCCGTAGAGGTCGCGGATCAGTCCGTCGTAAACGGAGTTCTCCTGATAACGGGCTCTCGGGTCGGCATCACGCCGTTTCAATTCGTGTGCGGCGATCACCATCTTGTCGGCCACCACGCAATGGAAACGCAGGTCGGCTCCCATCTCCCGGAGAAGCTTGAAAACCTGATAGCGGACTTCCTGAAGGTCGTTGTTGGCGTGGAAACCGTGGGCGGTCTTCGGGCGCTCGGGCTTGAAGGACTCGACTCCGGCGAAATACGGATCGGCCAGGAGTTCGGAGCGGAGCGCTGTGAGCTTTTGTGAAAGGCTCTCCGGATCGGCGACTTCCAGCTTGCCCATGATGAAGAACTTCGAACAGCCGTCGTTGCCAACGATCACTCCGCTGCCGCGCTTGCTTCCGAACAAGGTCGGATCACCGGCTTCATCGACGTAGCTGTGGATCCGCTCACCCATAGTTCAGATAATTTGCAACATTTCGCGGGTTCGCCGCAGGATCTCGCGCTCTTCGTCCGTGATCCCGTCCGGGTGGAAGTGCATGACGCTGTTGCGAATATCGTTCACCTTCCGCAGGCGCTCGCAGAGGGTTTTCCTATCCAGTGACAGTTTCAACTTGTCCCATGTCACGGAATCTTCGAACGCACGCAGCGTCTCTCCAAACGTGAGGTCATCCACCGACTTCACTCTTGCCTTTCGCGCCTCGTCCCTCGGATCGGTGAGTTCACGGATGGCATCCTGCCCGAGTCTCGCGCTCCTCAGCAACACCCGCAGGTGGTTCTCGATCTGCTCTAGGAAAAGGAAAGGCTCGGAAAGCGTCACGAACTGCTCGGCGATGTCCCTTGATGTCACGGAACCGCATATTTCACCCTTGTCCCCCTGCACAAGCACGAATCCCCTCACGGTGATCTCACGGACGGCATCGAACAACGGCGTATCGTAGCGGACGGTCAGCGGCTGCTTCTCCATGCAATCGGCGGCTGTCTTGAGTTCTTTGCGCCCTGCACAGGCCTCACCGATGGATTGCCAGGTGATGAGGCCTTGCGCCACCCTCTTGTTCTGTGAAACGACCAGATGATCCGTCCGTTCCTGGATCAGCAGGGTGGTCGCTTTGAGATAGGATTCGTCCCTGGAAAGAAACACCGGCTTGCGGTTTGCGGAAAGGAGTTGGCCGATAGTCAGCACCACCTCGCGTTCCTCTTCCGTAGGCATCACCGGTATAATATCAATCGGCGGGTTTTTAGTCCGCTTTCTAACCGGGATTGTGACTTTCCGATGGGTTGGAGATTCGGGGAGTGCCTTCAGGCTCACGTAGGAATCGATGTGCACCAGTTCGAAATCCGGTTCCGTGGTCAGCTTCGCACGGTTCAGCATGGTGCGCAGCTTGCGGTTCACGTTCTTACCGCGCCTTTGCTGGCCTATGCTTTTCATCAGTGCGCGGACTGTCATTCTTTTTGGCTTCCCCTTCTCACGAATGGCGGCGGCTATATCTTTAAATTCTGGCATGTTCGTGACTTGGGTTGGGTTCGGTTCGGTGAAAAGTTCTATCGCTGCAAGGGTTGAATCAATCGCTCCCAAAGCGCATCGGCGGCACCCTGCTGCGATAGTAATCCGTCATCGCGGTCTCTTCCGCCGAAGCCGCCCATTCCGGCAAAATGATCGAACATGCCTGCATCGAAACCCAGCGCCTGACCGTCGTCGTCCACTGAGAGCGCGCCCTCCATCGAGTTCCTACTGGCACTGGTGCCCGATTGATACATCACGCCCCACTTCCCGGCCATACCACCCTCGGAACGGAGGACGCTACATGAGGAAACTTCCTCGCCACCGCGATAGATTTTTGCTGTAAACCGGTCGGCATCCAGCTCGCGGAACTCGGTATCGATCTCCGGGTGCCGTGCCTCAAGCTCGGTGAGACTCTCTTCAAAATAGTTCCGGATGTAGGTGTAGGACTCGTTGAGGAATTTCCCCCGATCCCGGTCGCGAAATTCTTTTTTGATGTCGAGGTTGGCTGAACGGGGTGGCGTCCTGACAAGCTTCGGGGCAGCTTGGGGAATGGAAACTGGATCCGCGCTAACAACGCTTGGCGACAAGTCCAGACTTCCAACCAATCGGCGCAATTCTCCGGCGATCTGAAGAAAAGCCTCGTTGTGATTCGGATGCTTGACCACCTCCTTACCGTCAGTCGGCAATACCACGAATTTCGCAAGCGGAGTGTTTTTCCAGTCGCAATGATCAAGCACGATCGAGACCGCTTTTGCCGACCCTTCCTCATGGCGTTGGAGCGCCCGGGTCATTTCGATGTCGTAGCAATATTCGGAGTTCAAGAAATCCGGGCTGACCAGAAAGAGAATCAGGTCGGCACTTTCCAAGTGCTCGCTGATTCCCTGATCCAAATGATCGCCGGGCAACAGACGACGGTCATGCCAAGGTTCGATCAATCCCTCGCGTTGCATCGGTTTGAGATGCACCGCGAGCCTGTCGCGGAGTGTCTCGTCTGCGTGGGAATAGGAGATGAATATCTTTGCTGCCATAGGAATTTTGGGAAGAGTTTAGAGTTTTGCTGCAGTGGCGGAGGAATCTTTCGTGAAAAACGCGCCCGGCCAGCCGCCGTGGGTTTCGATGACTTTGTCGATCTCGGCCATGAGTCGGATGGTTTCCGTGAGGGCGACGACGATCTTGTGGTAGTGGGCGATGTCTTCGTCGCTGAGGGTGCGGCCGGGCTGTCCTTTTTTCGGGCCGCGATCCTTGAGCCATTTCTCGCAGACTTGGTAGCCGCCGATGCGGAAGTTCCAAACCTCTGCGGGGACGTGCTGGAAGCCGCTGGTGCCGGGCTGGTAGTTCTGTCCGCTACCTGTGCCGTCGAGCCAAACAGTACCACCGTCGTCGGGCGTCCAGCCGATTTTGGCAACCTGCCGGTTCTTGCCGATGAATTGGTTTGGGGCGTCGCCAAGTGTTGATGATTCCAGCAGGTGCAGATCTACGAGTTCACCTCCGAGCATTGCCACTTTACGAAAGAAATCCAAGCTCCCCGGTAGAGGTAGGCGTGGAAAATCACTTCGTAGGAACTCGAAGTATCTTTCCCGGTAACTTGGGCAATGGAGAATCGCATAAGTAAAATGGAACAGACGCAGAGGAGACAGTTCGTCGTCCTTGCCAAGTTCGTGAGTTGAGTTGTTTATTTTTAGCCCAAGCGCCTTCGCAATCTTCTTCAACACCGCTGGGTTTAAATTGGGAGACGCACCAGCCGATAGCACTAGTTCACCGTCGGAACTGCGGATGAACAGAGGAAAAATCTGGGTATTTCTATCGTGAGAGCATGATTTAATTTCGATAATATGCCGCGAAACATAGGCGTGCTCAAATTGCGGTCGAGTCACCTGTCGCGTAGCGACTAGAGCCAAGTTGCTCCCGTCTTCCATATGCTCCGCCATCGGACGCGACAGACTCCACACCACACTACGGTGAAAGAAAATAAACCGTTCGTCAAAAGGGCGGTGGAGTATACGTCTTATCGGTTTGCTAAATGATTTGATCTTGCGGAGTTCAGATTGCGCTTCTCTAAGGTCGAATCGTTTGCTCGCGGAGAACCCAAACTCCTCGTAAATTGCCTTTTCTGTGGCTTTTGATTCGCTGAATCGTTCGATACAATCGGCAAGCACTGTCTTATTCTCATCAATCACAAGCCCGTCACGTGCGGTAATTATCCCTGCGCTGTTCCTAGGAAACAAATCTGTTAGACCGACATATTGCTTCCACTCAAGAGCGAGATTTGCATCGTGAGGAATAAATAAATAAAATGGCGGCGAAGGTTCAATTTGTGTGAAGCCAGTCGTTGAGGGGACGTGCGACTGCAGAAAGGAATATTTTCCGTCTCGAGAGCCGTAGCAATCAGCATGAAGAACAGTGCCGTCGCAAATCTTCTGCGTGCGTTCGCCAAGAAAAATCGAGACACCTTGCACAATGTCGAAAACATTTTCTTCCTTTGCACCTGCCGGATCAATCTCTCCTTTAGCAACATGCCCGTGAAGATCGAGAACCCACAGCGAACTGAAGGTTTCCAGGAGTGAGTCGCGCATTCCCCTTAGTGTCGGAGTGCTTAGATAACCGCTATTTGAAATCAGTCCGAGAACCCCAATGTTAGACGAGTTGATCTTCTCCTCACACAGCCTGAAGAACTTCACATAATCGTCTTGCAGGTTTATCTCGAACTGAAGTGCACCGCGCTCTTTAATTTTCTCTCCGTCGAGATAGCGGTACCTTTCAACAGTAGCTCGCATCTCTGGTGTCAAATTTGCCGAGATCTTCGAATATGGCGGGTTTCCGATGATGACGGTGAAGCGCTTGTGTCGTTTGATTTCGTTCACGGTGGTGGCCTCTTGAGCGAGAGCATCGAAGCCAATGAGCGGAAGCTGTTGCACCCACGGTTCGAGGGCGTTGGTGAGGAATACGCGGGCGCGTTCGTCGGTTGCGAAGCGGTAGCCGGTTTCGGCGAGTTTTAGGCCGATTTTCATGTGCGCTATAGCATACGGAGCCATCATGAGTTCGTAGCCGTGGAGGCGAGGGAGAAGGTGCTGGGGGACGTAGTCGTTCCATGCTGCTAGCTGTTGCGCAACTGTGAGACCTTCTTGCTTCCACTTGGCTAAGAGGTGTTTGTGGATGACCTCGATAACCTCCACGAGGAAGGTGGCGGTGCCGGTTGCGGGATCGAGGATCTGGACGAAGGGTTCGTCCTCTGAAATCGGGTCCTCCCGATTCTTGTCATCAAAAGTGGTGGGAAGCTCTAGTCCCGCATGTTTCCCGAGCATCTCGCCCCAGGTGGTGGTGTCGGCCAGTCCATCCGCGAGGCCGAACTCGGATTGCAGGAGTTCATGGACGCTGCGGACGATGTAGGAGACGACGGGCTTCGGCGTGTAGTAAACTCCCCGCTTCTTCCGCAGCTCCGCATCGAACTGTTTCAGGAAATCCTCGTAGAGATGGATGACCGGGTCTTCGCCGGGGCGCTTGCTGCCGAAGTCCCGGATGACCGCCGGGAGATCCGTTTCGGAGCTGTTGAAGAAGCTCACGATCTCGTTGATCCCGAGATCGTCGAAGTTCAGCTCATCATTGCGTCCTCCGGCCTCGAGGAACGACCAGAGCATTTCCTTCAGGAAAGGATTTGTGACGGGAACGAAGTGGGCGACATCGTCCGCCGACATGGCCGTGCCGTATTTCCCCTCGCTCAGTTCCGTTTTCGAGACCGCGACGGTGAAGAGGCCGTAGCAGATCGTTTCCGCGTAGTAGGTGGTAAAATCCTCTTCGGAAAGATCGTGGATGAGGGCATTCTGGAAGCCCTTGTAGAGTTTCCTGAGCCGTCCGTTTTCCGACTCGTAGGGAAGGATGGCGCGTGCGGCATCCCGGATCCGTCTCGCGAATCCAGCCATCGCCGTGGCGAGTTCCTTGGAGGTGCTGATCGTGTGTCCCGGCTTGTGCTTGAAAGCGGAACGCCATTGCTGGCGCCATGCTTCCTGATCGCCATCGTCTTCCGGCCAGGAGAGCCGGTTTTTGAGGGTCTTGGCAACGGCGGCGGACTTGAGCCGGGTATCGTCCCCGTGCCAGCCCAACACGCGCAGAACCGGGAGATCCGTGGTCTCGGGATCACGGTGAAAGTGGGCGAAGGCGATCTCGCGGTGCTCCTCCTCCCCGAAGGCGGAGATGAAGATCAGATCGGAAACATCCCAGCGCTTGGCTTCGGCGGAACTCGCGGAAGAACGCTTTTTGATGACCAGTTGCGAGAGGATGCGGCGGAGGATGACGATGGGGAGCTTCGAGTGATCGAACTCTACGAAAAAGATGCCGAAAGGTTGCTGGCCTTGGAGCGGGCGTAGTTGCTGGATGGTTCCGTTTGATAGCTTCGCCATCTCCTCGTCTTTCAATCCGAGCTCGTCGGCATCGTATTCGAAGGTGAGTTCCTCGCGGGTGTAGTCTTCGACAGGCCAGTCGAGTTCGTCGCCGAGGTAGGCGAGAAGGTCGTCGAAGTTGGAGATGGAGCGGAGATCGGTGGGCATTGGATGGGGAAATTCAGGAAAGTTCGCGAAGTTCACGTTTTACCTCGGCGATGAGTTGTTCTTCGGTGGGAAGGTGGAGTTGGTAACGGGAGGTGAAGATGGCCTGCTGGCCTTCGGCGAGGGTGTATCGCACGACGGCATCGTTTTTGTCAGTGCAGAGGATCAGGCCGAGGGTGGGATTGTCGTCCGGGGCGCGGCGTTCGCGGTCAAAGTAATTCACGTAGAGCTGGAGCTGGCCGAGATCCTGATGGGTGAGTTTCCCGATTTTCAGATCAATGAGGATGTGGCACTTCAGGATGGTGTGGTAGAAGACGAGATCGATGTAAAAATGGTCGCCATCTAGGGTGAGCCGTTGTTGGCGGGCAAGAAAGGCGAAGCCGCTGCCG
The DNA here is from genome assembly GCA_963729485.1 of uncultured Verrucomicrobiae bacterium. Classification (GTDB taxonomy): domain Bacteria; phylum Verrucomicrobiota; class Verrucomicrobiia; order Verrucomicrobiales; family Akkermansiaceae; genus Luteolibacter. The sequence continues at coordinate 198,487 of CAVSNV010000007.1, read as the reverse complement.
AGTTCCATGAGGAAAGACCGGAGCTGGGTGACGAGGGCGTTTTCCAGATCGGACTCGACGAGTTTTTCGGATTCAGGGAGGCCGAGGAACTCGATGATGACGGGATCTTTGAAAATTTCCGCCGGGAGTTGCGGCCGATGTCCTTGATTGGCGAGACGCAGCAGACCTTCCTTGTCGCGGGATTTGGCGAGGCGCTCGAAGAGCAGGGAGTTGATCTGGCGGTCGAGTTCCCGTGCGGACCAGGAGTGGCGGAGGGACTCGATTTCGTAGAATGAGCGGGCGTTTGGCGAAGAAGCTTTGAGAAGGAAACGATAGTGGCTCCAGGAAAGATCCGGGGTGAACTGGCCGGGTTTGAATTCGTCACGCAGTGAGTGATGAATTTGTAAGTCGTTTGTGTTCTGTGGATTATGAAATTCATCACACGGTGTGTGATGAATTCGCTCTGATACGGTCGGAGAGATTCTGAATTGGTCACACAGTGTGTGACTTATTGAGCCGGAGAGAAGAGAGGGGTATTCGAGGTGAAACTGGCGGCAGAGCCGGAGATTGGTGCCACCATAGCCTTTGATCCCAAGATCTTTAAGCCTTTTCGCGAGGGCGGGAACCACTTTTTGCCCGTAAACCGCCCGTTCCCGCCCCTGCTGCTCTTCCTCCACGATTTCCCGGCCAACCAGCCAGTTGGCGAGGACCTGAGCGGAATTGACGGAGCGGGCGGAGTGCTGGCGGGCGGAGCCAAGAATGCCATCGATGCGTGAGGTGAGATCGGGGCTGGCCATGCTTTCAGTGGATTTCCATCCAGCATTTGAGCACTGGCGCGACGCCAACGGGTGCCTGGAGCGGGCGGAGATGGGTTTTGGAGAGTTGCTTTTCCGCCTTTTCCCGCAGGGCGGTGAGGGCGGCGTGATCAATTTTACATTCGCGCTTCGTGTCCGGCTCGGAGCGGACGATGTTCGCGATGCGGGCGGATTCCGGAGCAACGGTTTTGCCATTGAGATCTAGCAGAAGCCAGACGGTGTCTCCCGCCGATTCCGTCCAGAGCGGTTGTCCGGTTTTCGGATCGAGCGTTTCAGGATCAGGCCGGGGAATGCGGAAGCAGAAGAAAACGGCTTGGGTATCCGCGGAGGGCGAGGCTTTTCCGGAGAAGGTCTTGAGCGGAAAGTTCGGGAGTTTTTTGATGAGTTCCGGATGATCCTTTGCGAGTTTTTCGTATTCCAAAGCAAGTTTCTCGGAAGCGGTTTGCTCGCCCTCAAACTGCTCGTTGATTTCACGGACGGGATCGAAGTCGTCCTCCGGGTGGAGCAGCTTCCGCCCCTCGATGCCGAAGGCCTTGGAGATGACCAGGGTCTTGCGGTTCACCCGGTTGTAAAGGCGGAGGAGGGTTTCGAGTTCCTCGGGCGGCAGGAAGTTCCAGTAGATGACGGTTTCTCGGGTTCCTTTGAGATCGGGATGCGCGGCGAGGATCTTTTTCTCGATATCCGGATTCATGCGCCGGTCCACACGCCCGATGCGTTGCATGAGACGGACGGGATTCCAGTGGAGGTCGAAGTTGATTAGGCGGTTGGCATCCTGAAGGTTCAGACCTTCCGCAAGGACGTCTGTGGCGATGAGGATATTGATCTCGTTTTCCGGGGCGGGCTGCTCCGAATGGTTGTAAAACGGGGCGAAGCGGTGAATGACTGCACTGCGTTGCTTTTGCGAACTGCTGCCGTCGATGCGTTCAAGGTTCTGGAGACCTTTCGCCCGGAGGTGGGTTTCTAGGTATTCGGCGGTGTCGGAGAACTCGGTGAATATGATGACCTTTCGGCCTTTGAGTTCCTTGTCGCTCTGGAGGAGCTTGGCGAGCGCGGTAAGCTTGGAATCGCGCTCGGGGCGGACGGCCCCGACGAGGTTGATGAAATCGGCGAGCTGTTCGAGGTCATCGTGGGTGTCGTCGAGCATGTCCCCTATCTTGTAGGTATCCGCATCGAGCTTCTCGACCGCATCACGGTGCTCGTCGGTGATGAACTCGTCGTCCTGCTCGTCATCCGGCCACAAGCTGTGTTGGACGGCGTCGGAATGGCCGAGCTGTTCGAGAAGTTTCGCATGTTTGGTTTTCCAGCGATCAAGGCGGGACTTGTCATGCGCACGTGTGGCGTGGACTTCCGCCCACACGAGCAGCTTGTGCAGCAGACGGATGCAGGAAGACTCGAATGCTTTGGCGGAGCTCTCGAAGCGCTTGAGGAAGAGTGTGCGGATCAGGGCGACGACCTGTTTCTGCCGCCCCGCTTCGAAGTCCTGTTCGTCGGGCGGGGTGATCAGGTAGGAAAGCGGATTGTAGATCGCGAGGGCGAAGAGCGGTTTTTCGCGATCAAAGGCAGTGGCGACAGATTCCAGCAGGCGACCGTAGGTGATCTTGAGCTGATAGGCGGCAACGCGAGGAGCTTCACGGTCGGGGAATATGACCTTGCTGGAGCTTTCCAGCTTCTCGCTGGCGCGGACATACCCGCGGCTGCGCTGGACAACGAGTTCACCGAAGATTTCCCGGCCTTCGCTGGACTTGCTGAGGACTTCGAGGAATTCCGTTTCGAGAAGACCGTCCGCCGCCTGCTGATGGAATTTTTTCTCCAACTGATTGAAATGGCTCTGAAGATTGTGAATGCCGAGGTTCCGGCCGCCCACAGTGAAGTAGGCTTGGTTTTCCCCGGTTACGAGACCGAGCGTGTGGCGGAAGTCGTGGACGGAGTTGTTGATCGGCGTGGCCGTGAGGAAAAACACCTGCTTCGGGCGGCTTCCCGGCTGGTTGATGTATTGCTGGAGCTTCCGGTAGCGGGAGGGTTCCTTTTCGCCGGTTCCTGCAACACCGGGATTGCGGAAGTGGTGCGCTTCGTCGATGACGATGACGTCGGCATCCTTGATGGTGCGGGCAATACGGTCGGGCCATTTCCCCGAGCGCTGGAGGTCGGTGTGGCAGTAGGCCACGAGGGGTTGGAAATCACTACTGAGATGGGGAAGCAAGGATTCGAATACAGGTTCCCAGACATCCTCCTTCGCTGCCTTGGGGGCAAAGAGGACGACCCTTCGGCCATGGTGGGCGATCATGCGCTCGATGAGCATGAGGCCGACATAGGTCTTACCCAGTCCGACGCCATCGCACAGGAAGGCGGCACCGTAGCGTGTAGCGATCTCGACGAGGTTCTTGTAAGCGTCCCGCTGATAACCGGCGAGCTTGGGGAAAATGATCGAGACTTCTTTGTCCCAATCGTCCGGCGAAGGGCCGCGATCCCGGGCGTATTCGAAGAGTGCTTTCGCCCAAACCTCGAATGGGCTGCGTTCCTTGGTGTGGTGCTCCATCACCCTAAGAATTTCAGGAGTTACGTCTTCCGCATCGTCCCAATGCCGCTCATACCAATCCTGCAAGGCTGTGACCTGTGAGCCGGTGATCTGGACGTTCAGTTCGACGTTGTCGCAGATTCCTGGATATGTGAGGTTCGATGATCCAACTAGCGCCGCAGAACCGATGACTTCGCTCTGCGCATGGGCTATGTAGGCCTTTGCGTGAAATTTGTCCTTCCGGTAAACGCGGCATTTGATCTGGCCAGACTTCAAGGCTGCGACGATGGCTGGAACGCCCTTGATGAAATCATCCCTTGCCTTCTCGTCGTCAATGCTCCGGTCGAGCCGCTCCGAAATTTCCGACATTCCATCCGCGAATGCCTTTTTGGTTCGCTTCGAAACCTCGTCGCCCATGAGGATGCGGATTTCGGGAACGGTTTGCCAGGCACCATCGAGGGTTAACAGACCGCCGACCTCAAAGAAGCCGGTGGCAACATCGATTGCTTTGGAGAGATGGCACCATTCCTTCAGGTAACGGTGGACTTTCCAGTCGGAATCGCTGTTATCGACGATGAAGAGATCTGATCCTGATTTGCTCATGCGGTTTTATATCAATATGCGATCGGTGGGCAGACCACGAACTTCGGCTTCGAAGCAGAGGTTCGCGGTGGAGTCTTTTTGGCGGCTTTCTTACGGGCGAGCATGTGCAATCGCAGTTCTAACGATTTCCCTGATGGCGGGAAGGTCAAAGTCTTGGAATTCACGGTGAAAATTCCATTTAGACGGCAGGGAAAAGCTTTTCATCGTGTTGGAACGTCATTTCGGGGCGATGGAAAGCCCTTCGATTACGATGGCCTTGCGCGGTTCCAAACCCGTTTGACATCCCGCCCTCTCGCCGCACGTTCCCTGATGAAACGCCGTCGTTTCATCTCAACCACGGCAGTGGCAGCCGCCGCGCTGCCGCTCCGCACTTTCGCTCAAACCCCCACCAAACCATCCGCCATGTTCACCACTCTCACATCATCCGGCCTCGGCGGGGTTGCCATTGGCAACGCAGTGCAACCCACCAGCGATGAGGATGCCCATGCGGCTCTCAGCTCCTCATGGGAGGGCGGAGTGCGCATGTTCGATACCGCGCCCTTCTACGGCTTCGGCATCAGCGAGCGCCGCTTCGGGCGCTTTCTTTCCGACAAGCCCCGCGACGAATACCACCTTTCCACCAAGGTCGGCCGCTTGCTCCGCCCCGATCCGGATGCGCAATCCAAGGCCGGCTTGTGGAAGGATGTCCCGCCTTTTAGCCCTGAAATCGACTATTCCGCCTCCGGTGCCCGCCGCTCGGTGGAGGACAGCCTGCAGCGCCTCGGCGTCGAGAGCATCGATATCGTTTTCATCCACGATCTTTCCCCGGATTTCCTCAAGGACAAATGGACGGAGCATTTCGAAACCGCCCGCAAGGGAGCCATGGTCGAGCTTGCGAAAATGAAAGAGGAAGGGCTGATCAAAGCCTGGGGGCTTGGCGTCAACACCCTCCCGCCCATCCTGAAAACGATGGAAGTCGCGGAGCCGGACATTTTCCTCGCCGCCTGCCAGTATTCCCTCGTCCACCATGAGGAATCCGTCGAGAAACTGCTGCCCGCCGTCGCGGAAAAGAACGTCTCGCTGCTGATCGGTGCGCCGCTCAACTTCGGCTTCCTCGCCCGCCGCGACCGCTACAACTACGGCGGAACCATCCCCGACGGCATGCTGGAGAAACGCGCCGCGATCAGGAAAGTCTGCGATGCCCACAAGGTGGATCTGCGCGTCGCCGCGCTGCAGTTCTCCAACGCACCCGAGGCCGTCACCGCAGTCATCCCCGGTGCGCGGAACGCCGAGCAGGCGACCGAAAACGCAAAAGCGCTGGGAGTCGCCATTCCCGCCGATTTCTGGGCGGAGCTGAGAAAGGAAAAGCTCATCTCTGCCTCTGCGGAGGTTCCCGCGTAGCCCGGGGAACAGGGCACTTGAATTCGGAAATTTATTAACCGCAGATGGACAGGATGAACGCAGATGGAAGAAGGGATTGGGAATATGTGAAAGGGCTCCAAAATGCTCATCTGCTTCTTTATCCCTCTTTAAATCTGCGTTCATCTGCGGTTGAGTCTCTTCCATAACACGGCTGTCCAGAATGTAGTTGCCCTGCCTGGGCGCACGTCTTTTCTTGCCTACGCCGCCTGAGAAGTAGGCGCGTCCCCGCGCCTTGTGTTCCGGGTGGCGTCCCCGCCACCTGTGGGAGAGTCTTTCCTGCTGCGGGTGGGGGGCACCCGCCTGAACCCGAGGTGCGGGACGCGCCTACTCCGTGGGGGAAGGACAAGGTCAGCGTGATGCTTGCGGGCTTCACTTTTTCCCTTAGATTTCATCCCATGTGCACGGCATACGAGCTTGGCAAGCGGGGCGGGAGCTTCCCGGAACATCTCCGCGCGGAGGCGGTTGACGGGCTTCTGAAAATCCCGGAGACCCGCCTTTTGCGCCCGACACTTGCCGCTCCCGTCATCCTGCCGGACGGCTCGCTGCGGGAAATGTCATGGGGCTTCCGCAGGCAGTTCGCGGCGAAGGTGAAGGGCAGGAAGGCGGTCACACGGACGATCGTGAACTCCCGCGAGGACAAGCTCGATGGCCGGGCGTGGAAGGAAGCTTTCACGGAACGCCGCTGCCTCATCCCCGCCGCAAGCTTCTACGAGTGGGTGGAGAGGGACGGGCGGAAATTCCCCCTCCGCTTCGAGGACGCCAAGGGCGAGTGGCTCTGGCTCGCGGGGATCTGGGAGGAGAGCGAGGAGCACGGGGAATGCTTTTCCATGATCACCACGGAGCCGAACGCCGTAATGAAACCCGTCCACGACCGCATGCCCGCTGTCCTTACTCTCGCGCAGATCCCGTCCTATCTTGACCGGGAGCTTCACGAGTTCGGACCCTCGTCCGTGCCGCTGGAGTTCCAGGAGGCCTCCAATTTCCTTAAAGCGAAGAAACCCGAGACCGGCGAACTGTTCTGAGACCTTCTCGTTTCCAAGGCAGCGAAGGAGGAAGTCAGGGGGACGGGGGATTGATTTCGGAGGAGGATGGGGATGGTTTCCGTCCGGGGTTCCTGGGGCCCGGGGGGGAAACGGTTGCCACGTATCCGACCGAGAGCCGTCCTTCCAGGCGGCGGAATTCGGACGATGTTTCGCCGTGCCGGGCGAATGGGCTTGGGTTCCTTTGCAGCTTGGAAGGACGATTTTCCATAGGGCTGTCCGGTCGGAAGCCTAGCCACCTGAGGGCAGCACTCCCTGCCGATGCCGTCATACGGCAGGAAAATTCCGTATGTCGATCCGCCACCCGGCTGTTTTTCCATTGGCACAAATAATGCTTCGCAATTCTCTTCGTAGTCGCTAGCTTCCGCCTGTCCACCACTCAGAGCAATGGCCGAAGCCTCGTTACATCATTCCCTTTCCCAGAACCAGACACTCGCGCCGCAGATGCGCAAGAGCTTGGAGATCCTGCAGGCGGGCACGATGGAACTCTCCCACCTGTTACGCCAGGCACTTGAGACGAATCCGGTGCTGGAGGATATCACGGAGATGGAATCCCTGGATGACGACGCACCGGATCCGGAGGAAGCCGACTCTCTGGACCATCTCAACGAGACGGATGACGACTGGCGCGACCGCTCCATTCTGGAAGGTCGCAACAATCAGTGGACGCAGGAAGACGAGGAGCGGCGGCAACGTCTCTACGACAACATCGTTGCTCCCGAAACGTTGCAGCAACACCTTCAGAACCAGCTGGATTTCTCACTGATCGATCCGGAGCTGCGCGAGGCGACCCAACATCTTCTCGGAAATCTCGACGATCGCGGTTTCCTGGATCATCCCCTGACGGAGATCGCGACGGATTGTTCCTACCGGATGGCATTGCTGAAAAACGCGCTCACGCTTATCAAAACGTTCGATCCGCCCGGAGTCGGCGCCTCCGACATCAAGGAGGCCTTGCTCATCCAACTGGAAAGAAACTCCGGAACCGACACGCTGGAATACCGCATCGTCCGTGACCATCTGGAGGATCTCGCCCGCAAGCGGCATCCGCAGATCGCCAAAGCCCTCGGCACTACGGTGGAACGCATCGCGGAAGCTACCGAAACGATCGCCCGCCTCTCGCCGAACCCCGGCGGGGAGTTCGATCCCACGGGCAATCCCTACATCCTTCCCGACGTGGTCATCGAGCGTGGCGAGGAAGGCCGATGGGGCGCGCGCCTCACCGGGGAGCATCTTCCAAGTCTGCGTATCAACGATTTCTACAAGGACATGATAGGCAAAAACGGGGTCGACTCAAAAGCCCGCGCGTTTCTCCGGGACCAAATCCGTGACGGACGCAGCCTCATCCGCTCGATCTCCCTACGCCAGGAAACCATCCTCGCCATCGCCCACAAGATCATCGAGCAGCAGCCGGCGTTTCTCGACAAAGGCCCGCGCCACCTCCGCCCGCTGACGATGAACGACATCGCGGACGAGTTGCAGCTTCATGCCACGACCGTCTCCCGGGCCGTCGCCGGGAAATACATCCTCACCCCGCAGGGCCTCATGGAAATGCGTGCTTTTTTCGCCACCGGTTACCAGACGGAAGGCGGAGCGGAAGTCTCGAACGCCGGTGTGCGCGAGGCCATCCAGCAGCTCATCGCCCAGGAAAACCAGGAAAAGCCGCTCTCCGACGACGCGATCACCAAAGCCCTGCAAACCCAGGGAATCAAAGTCGCCCGCCGGACCATCGCGAAATACCGCGAGCAACTCAACATCCTGCCCTCACATTTGAGAAAATCGTTCTGAGGGGGCGGGGTTCGACTCGCAGCGGTTCAGCGGCGGCGGCGGCAGACCACTGTCGTCAGGCCGGCGAGCAGGAGCAACCCGGCACCCGGCTCCGGCACGGCGCTGCCCCGGATCGATTCGAGAGCACTCTGGTCCAGCACTTCGTCGAAGAAACGGACGTCGTCGATCAGAGCAGACTGGGGATTGCTGAGATCAAGTCGATTTCCGACGGTCAGATTCGCGGGTACTGACAGCCACGGCGCCGCGATCGAGGGTGAGCGAACCGTTGTTCGCATCACCGACCACGGCGGTGGATCCAGTGCCTTTGTAAAAATTGACATTGTTGGAAGTCAGGCTGCCGTCGTAGGTGATCGACCAGAAGATCCAGGTGTTGATTTCGGCGAAGCCCAGGGAACTCACGGCATTGGCGGAGTCGTTGTTCACCTCGAGTCGCAGCAAACTATCTCCGGTTTCCTGCACGTTGAGACCGGTCGCTCCGCCGATATTGCTGAACAGGCGTGCGCTCGCGTCCAGAGCCGTGGTGGTATTGAACCAGCCTGTGATGGTGAACGAAGTAACCGCGAGGGCTGCCAGTGAGGTGGAAGTCTGCCCGCCGAACTCGTCGGTGTTATCGGCCGCACCACTTCCCATCGCGTTGGTCGTGTTGTTGAAGGCGCGATCTCCAGCCAGGCCGCTGACCCCGCCACCGTCCGCGGTGTGCATTCCCGTCGCCGTTCTGACTCCGCCAACTTCCCTGAACAGGGTGAGATCGCCGGCGGTTCCGAGAGTCCCGGAATTCGTGGCGGTGGAGCCGGTATCGTTGAAGTTATATTCCAGCAAGGTCGCACCGAAGGCCGGACTGGCGAAAACGAGCAAGGCGGAGAGACTATGAAGTAAGGAGGAAACGCTTTTATATTTCATGGTAATGGAGGAGGCCGTTCGGTGCCGGGTTTACGAATGGAAGGAGGTAATATGTCGAGAAACATTCCTGCGGGTCTATGAGCTGAACGCTCCCCCCGTCATCAAGGACAACGACTACGGCACCCCACGTGACACCGACGCAACCCACGGTTCCATAGCCAAGCACCGGGACCAGATGGACGGGCTCCGCTAAAAATCTCTGGCCGTCGCCACAGGCGGGAATTTCCCGGACTTGGATGAAACCAGCCAGCACGGAGGACAGCCCGCTAACCGTAGATATCTACGCTGAATTCTCACGGGTGCCGATGGACTGACGCCGGAGGGAGGGAAGCGAGATCTCTCCTTGGCCGGCTTCACTGCGGACTTTCCGTAGCAAGGATTCAGCACGGGCAACGACATTCCGGCTTTCCCCACGGCGGAACCCGCCCGGTGCGCTGATACGAACGGAACCGTGTGGTGGTGCGTGCGGCGTGAGGGCACCACGCCTCCAGCCTGTTATGCGGGATAGAATCCACCGACCTATCCGACACCGTGGACGAAAAACTCATGGGTCGCGGCGAGGCCCTCCTCGAGAGTGTGCTTCGGAACCCACCCCGCGGCGCGAAGTTTGTCCGCACTGGCGCGCGAGTGTTTCACATCTCCCGCCCTCTCCGGTCCATGGAGGATTTCGGACGAAGATCCGGCGGATGCAATGATGCGTCCGGCAAGATCGTTGATGGTGATCTGGCCTCCGTATCCCGCGTTGAAAACTCCTGTGACTCCCGCAGTCTCTACCGCGAAAGAAAGCGCTCCGGCTATGTCTTTCACATAGATGAAATCACGCGTCTGCAGGCCATCTCCATGTACGGTGATCGCTTCGTTCCTGATGGCTTTCTCTATGAAAATCGGAACCGCCGCGGCGTAGGCACCTTTGGGATCCTGACGTGGGCCGAACACATTGAAAAAGCGGATCGCGGCGGTTTCGAGCCTACCTTCCCGCTGGAACATTCCGAGATAGTATTCGCCATCGAGCTTGGTGACCGCATAGGGGCTTTTCGGCTCGGGGATCATCGACTCGATTTTCGGCACGCTCGGATTGTCGCCATAGACGGCGGCGGAGGAGGCGAGAACGAGCTTTTTCACTCCCGCCACGGACGCTTCTTCCAGAACGTTGAGCAGCCCGTGGACATTGATGTCGACACACTCGCCGGGCTTTCCCATGGATTCCGGGACACTCACGAGAGCGGCAAGGTGGAAAATGTGATCAACTCCTTCCACCGCCTCTTCCACAAGATCCCGATCCGTCACGGAGCCTTCGAAAAACGTGTGTTCCAGTCCGTCAAGATTGTGGCGGTACCCGGTGCGGAGATTGTCCAGGACACGGATCTCGTCCGCCTTTCCCTGATACATTTCGACGATGTGGGAGCCGATGAATCCGGCTCCTCCTGTGACTAGGATCTTCATGTTTGTGCGGCGTTTCTCGCGACGATTTCCTCCATCTCGGAGAGCTTGCTTTCGATGGATTCCACATAGGCGAATTGGTTGCGGCAGCGTTCGAGGTTGTGGCCCGGATGACTTGTTTTGAAATAGGTATCACCCTGAAGGTGGTCGGTTAGGAATCTCATCCCGCATTCGAGGGTGAGCAGTTTTCCGGAAAAGGCGAGGTTTTCAAGCTCCGCGGAATTGAGAAATTCGCGCCCGGCAACCATGTAGCCCTTCACCAGGGCATCGAAGCGATCGAGACGCACGCTGACCGTTTCCGTCCGCGTGTCGTCCTCGCGCTTGTTGGTGGCCGCGGTGCGCACCAGATCGCCGAAGTCGTAGAGCGCGGATCCCGGCATGGTCGTATCCAGATCGATCACACAGACACCCTCGGTGGTCGCATCGTCGAGAAGCACGTTGTTAAGCTTGGTGTCGTTGTGTGTGACCCGCTCGGGAATCTGGCCGGAAGCGATGAGATCGGAGACGCGATGACAGTCGGCGGTTCTCGCGAGGACGAAATCGATCTCCTTCCGCACGTCCACTGCCCGCTTGTGGGAATCCTCGTCAATCGCGGTGAGCAGCGCGTCCAGGCGCACCGGCGTATCGTGGAAATCGGGAACGGTCTCGTGCAAGCGCTCGCCCGGCAACCCGGCGGCGAGCATCTGGAACTTCCCGAACGCCATCGCGGCCTGGAACGCTTGCTCGTCCGTTTCCATTTCATCGTGGCCGGTGGCGCGCTCGATGAATGGATAGACCCGCCAGTATCCGCCATCCTGATCCACCGCGAACGGCTTGCCGTCCGTCGCCGGGATGCAGGTGAGCGTGCGGCGGTATGCCTCGGGGTGCCCTTGCTCGAGCAGACGTTCCAACGAAAATCTCGTAACCCGTGAGATATTCTCCATCAGCTCCTCCGGCTTCCGGAACACATGGGTATTGATCCTTTGGAAAATGTAGCGAATGCCCCCATGGCCCGCTTGATCGAAATTCACGCAGAACGTGTCGTTGATGTGTCCACTGCCATAGGGAACGCCCCCGACGAAATCCGCCCGCACTTCAAACAGAGCAGCGATCTGACGTAGTTTGGAAAGAGCTTTCGATTGAGGCATTATCGAAAAGATGCCTTATCTCATGTTAAATTTCCTGTCAATCACCACAGATCATGGAGGCAACGCGACCACCCGGACCTTGCAACCACAACGGGTTTCCAATTAGCTTCCGTTTGTAGAGAAATGGTTACCCAAGCTCAGATCGCACAGGAACTCGGTGTATCCCGGCAACTTGTCACATTCGCCCTTTCCGGGCACCCGCATGTGGCGAAAGCATCCCGCGCGCTGATCCTGGCAAAGGCTGATGAAATGGGTTACCGCCCCAATCCGTATGCCCGCGCGCTGAAGCGCAAAAAAACCGGCATCGTGGCCCTGTGGATACCGGATCAGATTTCCACCCACTACAACCATGTCGCCCGGGAGCTCAGCAGGATGGTCAAACAAGACGGATATGAACTCATCGTCACGGAAATCGCCGGAGCGGACTTGGGCCAGATCTGGTCCAACGTGCCCGTGGACGGAATCCTGGCCGTCGATGCCAGCGAACTCGCCCGGCGGGAACTCGACGCCATGGCAGTCAAATCCATCCCCGTCGTGGGAGTAGGCAACCACTGTTCCGGCAACGCGGACAGCGTCCAGGTGGATCTCGCCACCGGAACGAAGGCTGCGATGAAACACCTGATCGACTCAGGTTACCGGAGAATCGCCCACGCTACATTCGTCGGACAGGATGGCCCGGAACATGGCCGGCGCACTGAATACGGACGGGCGATGCGCGAAGCCGGACTGGAACCGGAATTCATCCTCTACCCTTTGAGCGAAGGTCAACGGGCCATCACCCGCAACATGATCCGGGAATACGTCGCGATCCACGGCCTCCCGGAAGCCATTTTCTGCCATTCGGACGATGTCACCCTGGGTATCTACCGCGGGCTGTGCGATATGAAAATCCGCGTCCCGGAGCAGGTCGCCTTGGTCGGCTGCGATGGAATCGAAGACACAGAGTACCTCGAAGTCCCGCTTTCCACCCTGATCCAGCCCGTGCCCGAAATGTGCGCCAAAGCCTGGGAATTCCTCAACGAACGAATCGGCGATCCCTCCCTTCCCCGGAGACAGGAAATTCTCGCCCCGAGACTGGAAATCCGGGAATCTTCCCTACGCCCGTCACAGGCCTGACCGAATCGTCGAACGTCCCTATGGGAAATCTGGAAATAGTCCCCAGGAAATACCTGCTCTCATTCTGCCTGGTCACGATTCTCTTCGCGCTATGGGGTTTCGCCAACAACTTCACCGTCCCCTTGGTGAAAGTCTTCAAAGACGTCTGCGCCATCAGCAACGCGCAGTCATCCGTCGTCCAGATGGCGTTCTACGGAGGCTACGCGACGATGGCCGTTCCGGCAGCATTGTGCATCAGGAAATTTTCCTACAGAGTGGGCATCATCGTCGGTCTCAGCCTCTTCGCCGCCGGTGCCATGCTCTCCATCGGGAAAACCGAAACCGCGGATCTGGACATCCTTCCCTTCCTGAAAGCCGAGTCCAGAGACAGCAAGAACGATGAGGGAGTGAGAGCCTATGTGGAATCAAGGTCCGCCGAAATGACGACGGTCGACGGCGCCATCACCGATTTCCGCTCAGGCATCGTCGCCAGTTACCAAGGCCGGTCGTTCAAGGAAATCCAGAAGCACGATCTCAATCTGGTTTCCACTACCTACATGAATCCGGGCCTTGTCGTCCTCTTCGTGCTGGTCATTTTCATCATCAGAAAAACGCCTTCCCCCGGCGGAGAGGAAAACGATCACAGCCTCGACTTCAAAGATACTGTCCACAGACTGTTTGGAAATCCCCGCTACCTCTGGGGCGTGGTCGCACCAATGTTCTACGTCGGCGCGCAGATCATGGTCTGGACTTTCGTTTTCCACTACGCGGAAGCCATCGGCATGGATACAGCCACCGCCGGAAACCACTAGATCGCCGCTCTCGTCCTGTTTCTCGCTTTCCGGTTCATCTGCACCGCGTTCCAAGGCAGGATTCTCGATCTCGAGACCTTTATGGGAACCACCTCCGTTCCGCGGATCGTTCTACCTCACGGTAGCCTGCTTCCTCATCATCGCTCTCTCCGGATTCGTCTTCCGCAAACCTCGCCCGCTTTCTGAAAAAAAGGCACCAGTGCCAGCCATGTGAAACGGACCTCCCGGAATTCGCAAATAGAACGCGCGGCAGTAATCGCTTTTCCCTGAGGGAAATCCAAACCATCCTGCCCGGCATGTCCGAGACGAACAAGCCATCCATCCGTATTCTCTGCGCCGGCGCCGGCCACATGGGGCGCTCCCATGCCCTTGCCTACCATCAGATCGATGGTTTCGAAATCGTAGGCATCGTCACCCGCTCGCCAGGTTCACGCGAGGCACTGGACAAGGAACTCGGAGGTGGTCATGCGGGTTTCTCGGATTTCCATGAAGCGCTCCGCGAGACCAAGCCGGATGCCGTCTCCATCTCGACCTACCCGGACACCCATGCGGAATATGCCCTGGCTGCCTTCGAAGCGGGTTGCCATGTATTCATAGAAAAACCCTTGGCCGAGTCCGTTGAGGAAGCGGAGAAAATCGTCGCCGCCGCCGTCCGCGCCGGCAAGAAACTCGTGATCGGCTACATCCTGCGCCATCACCCAAGCTGGCTGCGATTCATCGAGATTTCCCACACTCTCGGGAAACCGCTGGTGATGCGGATGAACCTCAACCAGCAGTCCTACGGCGCGAACTGGGAAACGCACAAGAACCTCATGTCATCCATCTCCCCGCTCGTCGATTGCGGCGTCCACTACGTCGATGTGATGTGCCAGATGACACGTTCCAAGCCCATCCGGGTTTCCGGCATCGGCGCACGACTTTCCGACGAACTCCCCGAAGGAAAAATCAACTACGGGCCCTCCAGGTCACCTTCGAAGACGGCTCCGTCGGCTGGTATGAGGCCGGCTGGGGACCGATGATGAGCGAAGTCGCGTTCTTCGTGAAAGATGTGGTCGGCCCGAAAGGCTGCGTATCCATCGTCGCTGACAAAGCGGCGGCGGAAGGCCAGAGCGCCAATGTGGATGCGCACTCCCAGACCCAGTCCCTCCGCCTCCATCACGCCGAACTCAACGCCGAAGGCACCTTCGCGAAAGCCGATGACACCATCTGTCTCGACGACGAACCGGATCACGACGGCCTCTGCAAACGCGAACAGGAATTTTTCCTGAAAGCCATTCTCGGCGATACCGATCTCACCGCCCATATGCAGGACGCTCTCGCCTCCATGCGCATCGTCGCCGCCGCGGACGAGAGCTTCCGCACCGGGAAGACCATCGATCTCTGAGCGGGTATTCACCGGCTTCCATGGCGGACCGATCCCGCCACGGCGTGTGGGTATGGCTTGGAAAATCGCGCCGGGTATGCGGTGGCATCGCGTTTTCCATCAGAACACCCCGCTATCTCGCCAGATGCCGGCGTTCCCTTGACCACGGATGGGGAACACGCATTTTCTCTTGGAAGCGACAAGCACTCCGAGCATCCCATACCGATAGCGAAAAATGCCACACACTTCTACCCCACCTGCCATCTCCGCACCACTCGATCCCGGCTTCCTGCCTGCGATCCTTTTCAACCGGGAATACGTCCGGACCGTAAAGGCGTCGGGAAAAGGCGTGCCGCTGGTTCTCGGGCTGGAGCGCGAGAACGGACTCGTTTCCCGTTTTGAAACCACCGTCAGCCCCACGGCGGACGCGCGGACTCTCCGCTATGTGGAGCGGATGGTGAAATTCCTGGTCTGGTCGCGCGGCGGCTGGAAACTCCACTTCGGTGGACCTGTCTCCATCGGCGAGTCGATCCGCAAAACATACTCCCCTCGCGGCGCCCGCAAGTTCGATTGCAAAATGATGGCCCTCGCCTACGGGCGGAACTTCGAAGTCGCCGTGACGAACGCCGACCAGGTTCCCGCCACCAAGGACATGGAAGTCCCAGCCGGCGGCCACCTTAAAGGCTGCCGCATCGGCTTCGATCTCGGTGCCAGCGATTTCAAGGTTTCCGCCGTGATCGACGGTGAGGCGGTCTTTACCGAGGAAACTCCGTGGGATCCGAAAATCCAGAAAAACCCCGCGTACCACTACCACAATATTTCCGCGGCACTCCACCGCGCCGCCGCCCACATGCCGCGCGTCGATGCCATCGGAGGAAGCTCCGCGGGAGTCATCGTCGATAACGAGATCAGGGTTGCCTCCCTGTTGCGTTCGATTCCGAAAAAAGATTTCGCGCAAGCCGCCGCCGTATTCAAACGCGTGCAGAAGGAATGGAACGTCCCCCTCGTCATGATGAACGATGGCGATGTCACCGCCCTCGCCGGTGCCCTTTCTCTCGGGAAAAAAGGAATGCTCGGAGTCGCGATGGGGTCCAGCGAGGCCGTCGGTTTCATGGACGGGAAGGGCAGCATTCTCGGCTGGTTGAACGAGCTCGCCTTCGCTCCCGTCGACTACAATCCCGCCGCCCCCGCCGACGAATGGTCTGGCGACAGCGGAGTCGGCGCACTCTACTTTTCCCAGCAGGCGGTGAACAAACTCCTGCCCGCCGCGAAGATCAGGATGCCCGCCAGAATGGCCCTGCCCGAGCGCCTTGTCGAAGTCCAGAACCTCATGGCGAAAGGCGACGAACGCGCCGCGAGAATCTACGAAACCATCGGCGTCTACCTCGGCTACACCATCCCCCATTACGCGGATTTCTACGACTACGCCCACATGCTTGTCCTCGGCCGTGTCACCACCGGCCAAGGCGGAGACATCGTCATCTCGAAGGCTCGTGAAGTCCTCGCACGGGAATTTCCCGAAGTAGCGAAAAACGTCGAAATGCATGTCCCGGATGAGAAGACCCGCCGCGTCGGCCAGGCCGTCGCCGCAGCCAGCCTCCCGAAAATCAAGAAGTGATCCCATGGAACTCAACAACGCCACCGCCACCATCTACATTCCGGATTCCGTCCCCGGAAACAGAAGCGCTCGCCCGCACCACCCACCTCGGCCTCGGAGCACATCAGGACGATCTCGAATTCATGGCCTTCCACGGCATCCTCGAATGCTTCGCGAAACAGGAAAAATGGTTCGCCGGAGTCACCTGCACGGACGGCGCGGGCAGCTCCCGCACCGGGCCGTATGCCGGATTACACCGATGCGGACATGATGAGAATCCGCGTCCGGGAGCAGAATACCGCCGCCCTCATCGGCGGTTACGGCTGCATGCTCCAGCTCGGCTACCCCAGCAGCGCGATCAAAAGCGCGACCGACCCTTCCCTGAAAAACGACCTCAAAGCCATTCTCGAAGCGACACGCCCCGAAGTCGTTTACACCCACAATCCAGCGGACAAGCACGACACCCACATCGGCGTGACCATCGCCGCCCTGCAGGCCATGCGGGAAATGCCCGCCGACCAACGCCCGCAACAGGTCATCGGCTGCGAGGTCTGGCGCAATCTCGACTGGCTGCCGGACGAGGAAAAAATCCTCATGGACGTCAGCGGTCGGGACAATCTCGCCGCCGCTCTGAACGGAGTTTTCGATTCCCAGATCGCCGGAGGGAAACGCTACGATCTCGCTACCCTCGGCCGTCGTGCCGCGAACGCCACCTTCTTCAATTCCCACGCGACCGACGCCTCCACGCAAGTGATCTTCGGAATCGATCTCACCCCGCTCGTAATCGACGAAAACAAGGATGTCGTAACTTACATCATGGAACTGATGGATAGGTTCAAAGACGATGTCTGCCGGAAACTTTCACAACAACTCGGACAAATCTAATGGAAATCATCATCCAAAAAACCAAGCAGGAGGCGGCGGAAGTCGCCGCGCGCCTCATCGCAAACCTGCTCCGCGAAAAGCCGGATGCGGTCCTGGGACTCGCCACCGGCAGCACTCCCCTGCCCCTCTACGAGCGCCTCATCGCGATGAAGCTCGACTGGAGCAAAGTCACCACCTTCAACCTGGACGAGTACATCGGCCTCCCCCGCGACCACGCCCAGACCTACCACACCTTCATGTGGGAGAACCTTTTCAAACATATCAATATCGAAAAGGAAAACACCCACATCCCCGATGGAAACGCGCCGGACGTCCCCGCCTTCTGCCGCGACTACGAGCAGCGGATCAGACAGGCCGGAGGCATCGATCTCCAGATACTCGGCATAGGAACCGACGGCCATATCGGCTTCAACGAACCGACATCCTCCCTCGCCTCCCGCACCCGTATCAAGACCCTCACCAAGCAAACCTGCGAGGACAACGCCCGCTTCTTCGGCCCCGATGAGAAAGTGCCCAACCACGTCATCACCATGGGCATCGGCACCATCATGGAAGCCCGCATGAACCTACTCCTGGCCTTCGGCGAAAACAAAGCCACCGCCATCGCCGAGGCCGTGGAAGGCCCCGTCACATCCATCAACCCCGCCTCCGTCCTCCAGATGCACCCCGTGGTAAAAGTCTGCATCGACGAGCCGGCCGCAAGCCGCCTCGAGCGCGCGGACTACTTCCGCTGGGTGTATGAAAACAAGCCGGAATGGCAGAAACCGTAGTCCGCGAGCCTTTGCGGGATCAGGCGGTATAGCCCTCCCCTTCGATGATAAGTGCCGGATCAATTTTCCGCTTCAAGCGGCTCCGATCAATCCGTAGATCGCGATGATCACGAAGCAGAGCACGACGAGATAGAAGGAACCGCGGGTTGCGGTCGTCCCCATGAATCCGTCGAGATCCATGATCTGCCCTTGGAAGCGGGTCATGAAGACACCACCGACGATGGCGAAGATCAGTCCGGCCGAGCCAAGCTTCGCGTCTTCACCCACACCATCGAGCGCAAGTCCGTAGATGGTAGGGAACATCAGCGACATGCAGGCGGAAACCAACACCAGCGAGTAGAGGCCGGTGAGGCCTTGCATGTGGATCGCACCGAGGGTGAATACGATTGCGCCGGCACTGAGCAACAGCAGCAGCTTGCTTGGGGAAATATATTTCAGGAAGAATGTGCAGATGAAGCGGCTGCAAAGGAAGATCACCATCGCCATGATGTTGAAATTCTGCGCCGTCGCCTTGTCAATCCCCAGCTCGACCTCGGCATACTGGATGATGAACGTCCAGCACATGATCTGCGCCCCGACATAGAAGGTCTGCGCGACCACACCGCCCACATACATCGGGTTTTTGAAAAGCCGGCCCACCGTGTTTCCAAAATCCAGATCCGCATCGTCTTTACCTGTCCCTGTCCTCGGCAGTTTCGATAGAAGGAAAACGACAAGGACAACGATCACCACGCAGCCGATGGCGATGTATGGCATGGATACGAGCTTGAGATCGCTTTGTTGCAACTCGCGGTGGGTCTTGCCTTGGAAGCTTTCGATCTTGCCATCTTTGAAATCAACCAGAGCCGTGGAATCACCCTTGAGTTCCTCGTCGGTGAAGCTGTCGATGTAAGCCCTGACGTTTGGATCGTTCACCCGTTCACGCGGCTTGGCCTGGAGAAAGGAAGGGATGTCATACTCCGAAGTTTTGCTTTCCTGGGGAATCCTGTCGGAGGTGTAGCCTGCGACATCCGTCTTGAAATCCTCAACCTGAATGGCGGAAAGAATTACGGTTCCGGCAATGAACATCCCCGTCAGCGAGCCGATCGGATTGAACGCCTGCGCGAGGTTCAGGCGGCGTGTCGATGTTTCCACAGGTCCCATCGAGAGGATGTAGGGATTCGCGGTGGTCTCAAGAAATGCCAGTCCGAAGGTCAGGATGTAGAGGGCGATGATGAAGAGATTGAAATTCGCTCCCGCTGCGGCGGGGATGGAAAGCAGCGCACCCGTCGCATAGAGCGCCAGACCGACGAGAATACCGGACTTGTAGGAAAACCTGCGGATGAACAGCGCAGCAGGAAGCGCCATCGTCGCATAGCCACCGTAGAACGCCATCTGCACCCAGGTGCTCTGCGCGTTGTTGATGACAAACACGTCTTTGAAAACGGCTACCAGCGGGTTGGTGACATCGTTCGCAAAACCCCACAGGGCGAAGAGGCTGGTGACGAGGATGAAGGGCACCAGCATGGAGCGTGGCACGACGGGGACTTTCTTCTGATTTTCGGACATAGGTTTGACGGGTTTGTATTTCTAACAGGGTGGCTTTACTCGGCGGCGATCATTTTACGGCGGTAGGCTTCATCGAGGCGCTGGTCGATGGTGGCGGCATCTTCCTCGCTGAGGAAGTTCGGCCCGCCTGCGGTGAAGGCGCCGAGCAGCACTCGCGCCCACTTGTCGAGCATGAGCATGATGTTCAGAACTTCCTTGCTGGTGGCTGCGAGCGCGACCGGCCCGTGGTTCTGCATCAGGATGACTTTGGGAGCCTTTCCGTTTTTCGCACGGAAGTCCGCAAGCCCCGAACCCACCGCCTTTGCGAGATCGAGGCCGGGATTAATATAAGGGATGGCGAGCACATGCCGACCGCAGACCACGATCGCATCCGGGCAGACATGGCGCATGAACGGCTCCGCTCCCTGCTTGCTCGCAAGGATTGCCAGCACCGAAGTGGTGTGGGTGTGGCCGACCCATTTCACACCCGGCTCGCGCAGACAGAGCGAATGGAGGAAAGTTTCGACGGAGGGCTTCTTGTGCGTCGGATCGGCCAGGCAAGTGACCAGGCCATCCTCGATCTCCTGCTCGGTGATCTCGCTGCGACCCAGGATTTCATCGACTTTGGCGTGGGAAACTCGCGAGAGTCCGTCGGTTTGCAATGTGCCGAGCGAGGTGCCGGAGGCTTTCACGAGAAAGCTGCCATCGCCGAGATCGCACGAGGTATTCCCCTCCCCAAGGATGGCAAGATGGCGGTCTTCGCGACCCAGTTCGTGGGAGAGTTGGACGAGTTCTTCGGCAGGATTCATAATTTAGCGTGGGGTTTTGGTGAGCATCGCCTTGCGGAAGCGCGAGGGCGGGATGCGGTGGATGGATTTGAATACACGGGAAAAATGGAAGGGATCCGGGAAACCACAGATGCGGGCGACCTCCTTGATCGCCGTTCCTCCCTCCAACAGTAGCGAAGCGGCATGTTGCATCCGCAGCCGCACGAGATACTGGTAGGGGCTTTCATCATGGAAACGGGCGAAGAGCCGGCACAGATACGGCGCATCGATCTCGCAGGCGGAGGCCACCGCATCCAACGAACCAAGTTCAAGATATCTCCCGGTGATCGTGTCCCTCACCCGGCGGAAGGTGGCGTAGGCACGGGTGTCGGTACTGCCCGCGTCCACCGCATCCTCGCGACACATGAGCAGGAGCTGCTGGACGAGAGCCGTGCAGAGAGGGCGGGAGTAAATGGAGTTTCGCGATCCACGCTCGATCAGCATGTCGAAGGTGCGGCGTATCGGCTCCGCATTCCGGCACTGTGAAACCATGCCGGGATGCAGTCCGTATTTTTCCAGGAAAAGCTCGGCACCTGCTCCGGAGAAGCCGACGAAATACTTGAGAAGGGGCTTGCCGGGATCGCTCGCGATGTGGTGCTCGATCCCCGGCCCGTAGAGAAAGAACACGCCCGGCGTCAGGATGCTCTCCGATCCGTCGAGCATGAGTGTGCCGCAGCCGCCGTGGACGAATTCCAGGAGAAACCACGGGAAGCCCGGGCGGTCGATGCGGTAGTCGGGATTGCACCGTTCGAAGCCGCCGCACCGCACATCAAAGTCAGCCGCCTCGGAATCATCGAAGAAAAACACACGCGATGCCTCGACCTGCCTCGAAAGGAAGGTTGTCGGATCTGAAAGTGAATCGTTTTCCGGTGGCACGATGGATATCTATCCCTCATACGAAAGGTGAAGAAAAGCAAAAAGCTCCATCTTTTTTGAGATCAATCATGTACTTCTTGGAGAAATTAAAAACAATCAGACAAAAATCTCTATTTTATGAGGTGACAAACCGGGATCAACACCTCATCCTTTCCCCATGAATCCCACCACCTTCCCGAAGTTTGGAATCCGCCCCACCATCGACGGCCGCCTCGGCGGAGTCCGCGAATCCCTCGAAGAGCGCACCATGGCACAGGCGAAAACTGTCGCCGAACTGATCTCCTCCGACTCCGCTATCCGGACGGATCGCCGGTGCAATGCGTCATTGCGGACACCTGCATCGGTGGGGTCGCGGAGACCGCCGCCTGCGCAGACAAATTCAAGCGCGAGAACGTCGGGGTCTCCCTGACGGTGACGCCCTGCTGGTGCTACGGTTCGGAAACCATGGACATGGATCCCCACCTGCCGAAAGCCGTCTGGGGATTCAACGGGACCGAGCGTCCGGGCGCGGTCTATCTCGCGGCGGTTCTTTCCGGCCACACCCAGAAAGGCCTCCCCGCCTTCGGGATTTACGGAAAAGATGTCCAGCCTGCCACCGACACTTCCATCCCCGACGATGTCCGCTCGAAGCTCCTGAACTTCGCCCGCTGCGGCATGGCCGTCGCTCTGATGCGCGGAAAATCCTACCTCTCCATGGGCGGCACCTCCATGGGCATCGCCGGCTCTGTAGTGGATTCCGCCATGTGGGAAAAATGGCTGGGCATGCGTGTCGAAGCCATCGACATGACCGAGTTTGTCGGCCGCATGAACAAAGGCTGGTATGACCAGGCCGAGTTTGAAAAGGCGCTTTCCTGGGTGAAAGAAAACTGCCCCGAAGGCAAAGACTACAACTCCCCGGAAACCACCCGCAGCCGCGAGCAAATCAACTCCGAATGGGAGGACAGCGTGAAAATGGCTCTCATCGCCCGCGACCTGATGGTCGGCAATCCGCGCCTCGGGGAAATGGGACTCGGCGAGCAAGCACAAGGCCACAACGCCATCGCCGCCGGCTTCCAGGGACAGCGCCAATGGACCGACCACTTCCCCAACGGGGATTTCCTCGAAGCCATCCTGAACTCCACCTTCGACTGGAACGGCAAACGCGCACCTTACATCGTCGCCACCGAGAACGACGCGCTCAACGGTGCGGGCATGCTCTTCGGCAACCTGCTCACCCACAGCGCGCAGATTTTCGCCGACCTCCGCACCTACTGGAGCACTGACGCGATCGAAGCGACCAGTGGTAAATCCTTCAGCCATCCGCTCGTCGGCGATGGCATCCTCCACCTCATCAACTCCGGCCCCGCCGCGCTCGATGGTACCGGCGAGCAGGAGATAGCCGGAGTCCCTGCCATGAAACCTTTCTGGGACATCAGCGACGAGGAAGTTACGAAATGCCTCGAAGCCACCACCTGGCACCCGTCAATCACCGAGTATTTTCCCGGCGGCGGACTCAGCACCCGTTTCCGCACCCGCGGCGGAATGCCCGCCACGATGATTCGCCTGAACCTCGTCGATGGCCTCGGCCCCGCCCTCCAGATCGCGGAGGGCCACACCATCGACCTTCCCGACGACGTCCACGACGCACTCGACCAACGCACCAACCCCACCTGGCCGACGACATGGTTCGCGCCCATCCTCACCGGCGAAGGAGCTTTCACCAGCGCATACGAGGTGATGAACCGCTGGGGTGCGAACCACTGCGTGATGAGCCACGGCCACATCGGCCACCTCTACATCACCCTCGCCGCCATGCTGCGCATCCCCGTCTATATGCACAACGTGAGCGATGACCGCGTCTTCCGCCCCAGTGCCTGGACCGCCTTCGGCACCGCCGATCCCGAAGGAGCCGACTTCCGCGCCTGCGCGAACTACGGCCCGCTCTATGGGAAAAAATAAGACGCATCCCTCCAGCACACATGGAATCCCAGAAAAAAATCCGCATCGCCATCGATCTCGGAGCCAGCAGCGGCCGCGTGATCGCCGGAATCCAGACCAGCGGAAAGCTCGAACTGGCTGAAATCCACCGCTTTGAAAATCCGGCCATCGAGCTACCCAGCGGACTCTATTGGAACATCCTCGGCCTATTTCATGAGATCATCATCGGACTGAAAAAAGCCGTCGAAGCCCATGGAGAAAACATCGCCTCCATCGCCATCGACACGTGGGGTTGTGATTTCGGACTATTCGACAACTCTGGCGAACTCCTAGGCTGGCCCCACCAGTACCGCGATCCGAGGTTCGAAGGGATGGAGGAAAAAATGCACGCCCTCATGTCTGAGGACGAGATCTTCAGCATCACCGGCATCAAGACGAACTTCTACAACAGCTCCCTCCACCTCCTTTCCCTCAGGCTGAAAGAGAGTCCCGCATTGTCCGAAGCAAGTACCCTGCTGTTCATCCCCGACATCCTGGCCTACTGGCTCACCGGCGTCCGCTCCGTCGAGAAAACCGTCGCATCCACCTCCCAACTGCTCGATACGGAAACCGGCCAATGGTCCGACGAAGTGATTTCCGCCCTCGGCCTGCCGCTGGATATTTTTGGGAAAATCGTCGATCCCGGCACCATACTCGGCCAACTCCGACCCACCCTGAAAGATTCGATCGGACGCTGTGACATCCCTGTCGTCGCCGCACCCTGCCACGACACCGCCTCCGCCGTCGCCGGCATCCCACTCACCGAAGAGGAACCGCTCTGGCTATCCTCCGGCACCTGGTCCATCATGGGCGTGGAGCGGAAAGAACCGATTCGCAGCTACGAGGCGCTGGCCTGCGGTTTCTCCAACGACTCGGCATCAACGGTACCGTGCGTTTCCTCAAAAACATCGCCGGCCTCTGGCTCATCCAGGAATGCAAGCGCCAGTGGGATAGCGAAGGACTGAACCATTCCTTCGGTGCGCTCGCGGAAATGGCGGAAGCGGCCCAGCCCTTCACCGCATTCATCGATCCGGACGACCCCATTTTCGCCAGCCCCGGAAACATGCCGGAGAAGATCCGGGACTATTGCGAAAACAACGGACAGCCCGTTCCGGAATCCATAGGCCAGGTTCTCCGCGTCGCCACCGAATCACTGGCGCTGAAATACCGCCACGTTTACGAAAACATCGTCCGCCTCACGGGCCGCAGCTACGCCCGGCTCCATGCGGGCGGTGGCGGCATCCAGAACGAAATGCTCTGCCAGGCAACCGCCAACGCACTCGGCATCGAGGTTCTGGCAGGGCCGATCGAGGCAACCTCCTGCGGCAACATCATCACCCAGATGATCGCCACCGGAGACATCCCGGAGTTCAGCACGGGACGGGAACTCATCCTGAACTCTTTCGTATTCAAAACCTTCGCTCCCGACGACCGCGAACCGTGGGACAAGGCATATGCCGCTTTTCTAAAGATCCTCTCTTGAGTGGGAATCACCCGTCGCCGTAGTCAACGGATGATCCCTGTATCCCCACAAATGAGGATACTAAAGACCCACGTATTTCGTCATCATTCATAATAACCCGCGACCGACACGTGCGTGGACGGGCAGGCAATTTCCAAGTTGCCACTACCCACAACCATTAATTGAAACCCATGAAAACCAGCTTTCTCCCGCCTATCCACCCATCCCGCACGATCTCGAAATCCCAAGGCATGCGCACGATCCACGTCCTCGCAGCCCTACTGATAGCATCCGGCGGCATACAATCCGTGTCCGCCGAACTCCCCGCCCTGACGGAAAAGCCCTGGATGGGCTATTTCGCGGCAACCAAAAACAAGGCCTTTGAATTCGGGATCAGCGCCAAAGGTGATTTGCACCTCGTTCCCACCGGTGGGAGGGGGCAGGAACTTGGAGCTTATTTTCAAATTCCCCTCGTCATCGGTATTGAGGAACAGCGACCGAACGGAAAAATCCGAACCTTGGACATTCTGCCCGAAACCCTCGAATCATCTGATCCCGCGACCGACGAACTTGAAAAAGTGGTCATTCGCGGCAAAGTCAAAGGAGGAGCCTCTTTTGAAGCCGACTCTCGAAGAGGATCGAGGGGTTGTTTCCATAGCCGGACGCGTCACCGACCCCGGCCCGAATGCCAAGCATCCGCTCGTCTTCACCGTCAACACCAGAATCCCCTACTTCCACGGCAGAGTGGAGAAGGAAACCCCGGAGGACTTGAAAGCGTTCGAGGAGAAGATCGAGGACGACTATATCGAGTTCCAATGGATCGACCGGAAGAAGCACAAGAAGATGTGGGTCGAAACGGTGGACATTGCGTCTCCTGAAGTAAACGGCCCGGGTATTGCTTCCGCCGAGTTGGAATTGTTCGCCTTCAAGGGTCGGAAACTCATCCTGTCGGCATCCCCTGGTTCGAAAATGGTATTCTCGAGCTCGCGCCGCGGCAAACGTCGTTCGTCCGCGAAGGCTGCACCCCTCTACGAAGGCTTTTCCATTCGCTGGAGTTCGGATCCCGAAAAAGATCCCAAGGGCGAGGCTAGAATGTCTTACGAATTCAAATAAAACCCCGCCCCCAACGCGTCCCTCTCAATTTCAAAACAAAGCCACCACTGCGCCACAGGGATCCGGTTATCCTAAATAATTAGGATTCCAGGATCAGCACAATGCGCTAAGGTGTCTACTGCTTGGTTCCGATTCCCAGCAAAAAACACCAGATCATGCATCCAACTTCAAACCGCCAACTGATCCGATTCAAGGCGGCAAGCCCATCGGAAACCTTTAGTGTGAGCCAATGCCGGGGTCGAAAATCCGGATTTACTCTCATCGAAATCCTCATCGTGATTACTATTATCGTAGTACTTGCGGGGATCGTGTTCACCGCCTCGCGCAAGATGCTTTCCTCGGCACGGTCCGCCACCTGCGCTGGCAACCTGCGCGAAGTCAGCGTTGCTGTCGCTGGTTACAGCGCAGACAACCACATGAAGATTCCTCCATACGTCCTGAACAATCCCGACGGAACCGGTTACTCGCCGCTGTTTGAAGTGCTAAGACCCTACCTCGGGGGCGGCGACAGACTTACAGAGATATCGGCTTGTGAGTGTCCCGAGCAGAAAATCACTAAAAGCGATCCCCTCGAGTTCACTCTGGGCTACAGCGGCAATCCGCAATTGCTGGTGAATGGCCGCGATTCAGACCATGGAGGATCTCAGGCACCTGAAGACCTGGGTCCCCTGGTGCGTATGGCGGCAGTCCACCGTCCGGCGGAAGTATTCTTGTTTATAGACGCGGGACAGCGCGAACCGAGCGGCTGGGCGACAACGATTCTCAACAAGGTCGGGAAGAGCGGCGGGGAAAGCAAAGCCAACGATCAAATGACGGGCAGGCCGTTCATGGATGACGAACCCGAACCAGGCGGCGGTTCCGTTTATTACCGCCACAATGGCAAGGCCAATGTCCTGTTTCTGGATGGCCACGTCGAATCCATTCAGAAAGGCGAGATCCGTGAAAGGAACGTCTTTATCGACTATTGAAGCGACTTTTTGAAAAGCGCGCCAGACTGGCCGAAACGATAAAATCACATCGCACGATAAATCAGGAATACCGCAGCTCGGGAAAACTTTCCGTTCGAGCGATTTTGAAAGCTGGGCGCCCGGCTCTCTTCCCCCACGCTCCCGATCCGCATCATGAATACGGAGAAGCGCGCATCTTGCCGCTAGCGAAGAATCCGGCACGCTTCACCAGTCCTCCGCTAGCGGCAGGATGCACGCTGCTCCATTATTCCAAACGCCTCCACTAAATCCCGCGCCGTTCCTAACGATGTTCTGGGTTCTCTCTAACCCACGGCTTCGTTTCACTTCTCCCCGGGGATGGCGGTGCACCTTTGGTGCGAAAGAACCGGAGCCGAACGGCCGGCGAATCAGGGCGTTGCCGGGGTAGCAAGTTCAGAGAGGAGATCCTCTGTCTGCTCTCGCAGCTTGGCTAGAATCTCGGCGTGTTCCGGATTGGAGATGAGGTTGTATTGCTCGGATGGATCGGCCTTCATGTCGTAGAGTTCCTCGATCACGGGATCGTGCTCGTAGTATTTGAAATATTTGTAGCGATCCGTGCGCACGCCACGGGTGCGGTAGGAGCGGTTCCCGGCGATCAACTCGTCATTGAGGCCGGGGATATCCGGATTTTTCTTAGTGGCCGCAGAGTGGAGTTCCTGGATGAACAGGTTTTCCATGAGAACGGTATCGCGCCATTGGGACATGTCCTGGGTGCCGTCCAGGAGGCCACTCAGATTCTTGCCTTTCATAATCGGCGGCACTTCCACACCTGCGAGCGAAAGAATCGTCGGCGCGACGTCAGCGGAGGAGACCATGGCGTCCACCCTGCGCCCGTGCCGTGATCCGGGTGCCCTTCCATCGAAGACGATCAGTGGCTCTTTCATCGCCTCGTCATAGAGGATTGCTTTGTCGAAAAGCCCGTGCGAGCCGTGGAAGCGACCGTTGTCGCTGGTGTAGATGACGATGGTATTGTCCAGAACATCCATCTCTTTCAGCTTCGCCATCAGGCGGCCCACCTGCTGATCGACGGTGTAGCCCTGCACGGCGAAACGGCGCGTCGTCGCCTGATACTGCTCCGGCGTGGAGGTTCGAGCCACGTGGAGGTAAGTTCCCCGGCAGTAGTCCAGGAGTTCGGGGAGTGCCATGTTTTTCCCCCTCACCCAGTTTTCCGGCACCCACATTTTCCGGTCTTTGAAGATCTCCACGTGGGGTGGGTACATGTCGCTATCCCTGTCGTTCTTCACTGCATCGAAGCTGACCGAGAGGCAGAAGGGCTGGTCTTTGGGCTGGGTCTCCAAGAAACGGATCATGGCATCCCCCTTTTTCAGAGTCCGCTCATCCTTGGGACGGTCCGCACGGAATATGTTCCGCAATTCCTTGTCCTCTTTCGGCCAGATCATGCCGCCCGCAGCAAAGAAATCGAAGGATTCGACTGCTGTTTTCGGAGTGTTTTCCAAACGTATCCCGAACTTTCCGACGAAGCCGGTGCGGTAGCCGGCGCCTTTCAGTTTGGCAGGATAGCTTTCCGCAAATTCTTCTTTCGGAAGCTCCCTGTCATAGGGGTAGGTGAACCCCGACCGGTGATCTGAGAAGTATCGCCCGGTGAACATGGTGGCGCGGCTGGGCATACAGATGGCCACCGCGTAATACGCATTGTCAAAGGCTACGCCCTGCTCCGCGAGTTTGTCGATATGCGGGGTAATGACATCGGTCCTGCCGTAGCAGCCGAGCGTATCCCAGCGCTGGTCGTCCGTCATCAGGAAGACGATGTTGGGTTTCCGATCCGGCTCCGATTGGGCGAAGCAACTTGCCGACATGAGAACCAATGTAGCGGTCGCGAGGAGGGTCTTTTTAGTGTTCGTGGTTTTCATTACTAAGTCCGGTTTTTCCAGGTGGGGGACGCGCCTATTCATTTGGGGCTGTGACATCTAGAGGCTGATGGTTTCTGATGTGGGTTAATCTTTCCGCTACGGCTGCCCAGGTGCCCACTCGGGGATGCCTTTTTCCTTTTTCTGCTGCTCGTAGCGGATGTGGAGTGGATGCTCTTTCACGTTGGGCAGTCCTTCATTGACCATGAGGGGCAGCGCGGATGCCCACCAGGCGTCATAGGATTTTCGTAGCCCGGCAACCACTTCGGGATGCGAGCCAGAGACGTCCTTGGTCTCTCCGGGATCGTTGGAGATGTCGTAGAGCTGCTCGTTGTTCACGAAGCGCCAGCGCTGGGTGCGGACGGCGCTTCCTGAAAATTTCTCCTTCTCCGCATTGCCTTCCTTCCACCGCCCGCGATGGATGAAGAGCTCGCGATCCGCCCACTTCGCCTCAGGGTTTTCCAGCAGTGGCAGGAGGGAACGACCGTCCAACGTCTGCATTTTCTCCGGAAGTTTCCCTCCGGCAAGATCGCGGAATGTGGGCAGGAGATCGATGTCCGCTGCCAGCGCGCTGATGTCCACGCCTTCATCCAACACACCCTTCCACTGCCAGAACGCAGGGACATGGGTGCCTCCTTCGTTGGGGGAGTTTTTCCTACCTTTCATGCCCGCGTTGAACGGGTCGATTTTTTCCCCGTTCAGTTCGATTGCAGGCATGGACATGCCGTTGTCCGTCATGAAAATCACGAGGGTGTTTTCGAGGGCATTCCATTCCTGGAGCTTGACCATGAGAGTGCCGAAATTGTCATCGATGTTCTCGATCATGCCGTAGCGTCCGGCCGTCCCTTCATCATACCCGGCATCGAGGAAACGCTTCTTGTAACTCTCCGGAGCGATCATTGGAGCGTGAGGAGCATTGAGCGAAACGTAGGCGAAGTAGGGTGCTTCCGTTTCGTTCTGTTTCTTGATCCACGACAGGGCGGCGGCGAAAAACAGGTCGGTGCAGTAGCCCTTGGTCTGCACAATGGTAAGATTGTGTAAGAGGACGTTGTCGAAGTAGGTGTTCTCATCATTGGTCGGAAAATCCCCATATTTCAACTGTCCGATGCCGCCGGATCCGTGGATGAGCACCTCATTAAAACCACGATTTCCGGGCAGGTATTCCTCTCCATCACCCAAGTGCCATTTCCCGAAAATCCCCGTCTCGTAACCCGCCGATGTCAGGACCTGTGGAAGGGTGAATGTATCCAAGGCCATGCGTTCGCGTTGAAAGATGGTGTGGGTGACTCCGTTTTTGAAAGGAGCGCGACCGCTCATGATGGCGGACCGGGTGGGCGCACAGGTTGGATTCACCTGGAAATCAGTGAAGCGGGTGGACTGCCGGTAGAAGCTGTCGATGTTCGGCGTCCTCACGATCTTATTGCCCATGCAGGACAAGTCCCCCATCCCCTGGTCATCGGTCATCACAAGAATGATGTTCGGCCGGGAGCCGGTTAGATCGGCGGCGGTGGCGATGGAAATGGCTGCCAGTGCGAAGGCAGCACCGGTGAGCAGGCGCAGGGTTGATTGGATTGGATTTTGAGGCATGGGAAAGAGTGATTTTCGGGAGTTCAATTGAATGACTTTATAAATTCCGAGGCTATCCGGTTTCCCGACTCAAGGCATCCTCATTTCTTGGGATCTCAAAGCAGAGAGGAAAGAATTTGAACCACGGATGGACGCGGATTTGGAATCGAAAATTGAGAACGAAATCAATCTTATCCGCGTCCATCCGCGTCCATCCGTGGTTCTCTTATCTTCAATGGGGTGCATTCGCGGTTGAATCTTCCAAAACGAAATAGCCCTGCGCCTCCTAAGAAATGATGATGCCCAGGTTCTGATTTCGCACTTACACTGGTCGTTACTAGGGCTGACTCCTGTTGCCCAAAAACCCGCCCCTGAATGATTCCCTCTGAAATTATCCCTTTTCGTAGATGCTCCCGCCGCGTGGCGGCAGGACTCGTTCTCATTGCGTGCGCGGCTTTTCTCACCGCCCTGCCTGCGCGGGCTGACGACACCACGGAGCCTGTTTCTAAAATCGATTTCAAAGCGTTTCTCGGGCAGCACGATATGGTCTGGGATCGGATTCCAAACCGCTGGGAAGTCGCCCCTTACACGGGAAACGGTAATGTTGGTTTCCTCTTCTATCAGGGCGAGGACGAGGCAAAGAACGTGATCTCCCTGCATGTGGGGCGTCATGATTACTACGACCACCGGCTGCCGTTCGAAGGGAACGAGAACTTGTGGATCTACCGAGGTCGCCTGCCGCTTGGGCATTTCAAGGTGGAGTCAAAGGGTGACATCGAAAAAGTGGATCTGCGCCTCGATCTGTGGAATGCCGAGATGGCGGGCACGGTTAAAACCTCCGAGGGTTCCTATGCTGTGCGCGGGCTGAGCCACAGTCTGACCGACGTGATCTATTTTGAGACCGAGGCCAAGGGTGGCGAGTCCGTACAGATCACCTGGCATCCGGACGAGCCGTTCTCATCGGTGCGGCAGAAGCTCGATGCGGGTGGTGGCCCGAAGGGACCGACCTGGGAAAAGATGCGCAATGCTCCCTACGAAATGCCACCACCGCCGGTGCTCAGCGAGGCGGAGGGAATGAACTTCTGCTTCCAATCGCTGTATCAAAAGCGGGGTGAGACGACGACTGGCTGGGAAACCAGCGGAAAGCCGGATGGCAAGCAGGTGATGCTGGCGAGCGTTCACCACAGCTTCCCGGAAGCCAACAGCATGGCGGTGGTAAAAGAGAATCTGTTGGGAGCCCGCAAGCAGATTGCTGCGGGAACGTTTTTTCCCGACCACGAGAAATGGTGGCACGGGTATTATCCCCAAAGTTTCCTCACGATCAACGATGCGGAGAAGGAAGCTTTTTATTGGATACAAATGTATAAGCTGGGATCCACCATGCGTGAGAACGGGCCCATCCTCGATCTGATGGGGCCATGGTATCACAGCACCTTTTGGCCTATGGTCTGGGGTGACCTCAATGTGCAGCTCCAGTATTGGACGCCGCTGACCGCGAACCGGCTTTCGCTGGGAAATTCGCTGACCAATAACATGGACAAGTATGCGGCGAACCTGGCGAAGAACGTGCCGGGGCGATGGAAGGACAGCGCGGCGATCGCGGCCTGTTTCCCGCAGGATCTCCTCGCCGGAAACCACGCCAAAGTGCCGGACATGCTGGCGTGGGTTTTGAACAACTACTGGCTGCAGTGCCAATATGCAGGTGACCGCGAGCGGATGCGTGACGGGCTTTTTCCCCTCCTCCGCCAGACCGTCAACAGCTACCTCAACTACCTGCGGGACAATCCGGTGAAGTCGGACGACGGGAAGATCCATATCAAAAACAGCTGGTCGCCGGAATACCCCGATGGCAGGGGGCAGGACATCAATTTCACCATCGCACTGCTGCGTTGGAGTTGCCAGACGCTGCTTGCGATCAATGCCGAGCACAAACTCGACGACCCGCTGGCCGCCGAGTGGCAGAACATCGTGGACAATTTGGTGGAATTTCAGATCGATGAAAACGGGCTGCGTATCGGCAAGGACATAGCGTTCGAAAAACCTCACCGCCACTACTCCCACCTGCTCGCCTTCTATCCGTTGGCACTCATCACCCCGGAAAAGGAAGCCGATGCGAAGATGCTGCGCACGACGCTGGATCACTGGCTGGATGTATCCATCAACAGCGGGATCAAAGTGGGAGCGATGCCGGTAACGGGCTACACCGCCACGGGCGCGGCTTCCATGTATGCCACGCTGGGCGATGCGGAGAAGGCCTATCACTACCTCGATTTTCTAATCCAACATAAGAATGTTTCCCCCACGACAATGTATGCGGAAGGAAATCCGGTGATCGAAAGCCCCCTCTCCTTTGCCACCAGCATCCACGACATGTTGCTGCAGAGCTGGGGCGGAACGCTGCGCGTTTTCCGTGGTGCGCCTGAGAAGTGGGCCGATGTTGCGTTTCACCAACTGCGGGGGCAGGGAGCGTTTTTGGTCAGCGCGAAGAAGAAGGGCGGTGTGACCCGGTTTGTGAGGGTGAAAAGCCTGGCTGGTTCAGCATGTGTCGTTCAAACAGACATTCCCGATCCGAAAATCTATATCGACGGCACTTTAGCCACGGAAGCTCAGGTGCGCATACTGGATCAGAATCGTTATGAAATTTCGCTCAAGAAAGGTGAGACAGTGACCTTCACACCGATAGAGCTGGAAAACGCGGATCTAACTATCCAGCCGATTCCCATCGCGGAACCCGACCGCAATTTTTTTGGACTGAACGAAAAAAACATCCGCCTTCCGGGTCACAAATTTTACTACTCAAACTAATTAGGAGAAACCCTCATGAACCATAGAACATCCATCATCCCACTAGCCTGCCTTCTCGCCTTTGCCGGCATCGCAAGGGCGGCGGAAGAAAAAGCAGACTCCAGCAAGCCTAACATTGTCTTCATCCTCTGCGATGATCTGGGTTATGGCGATGTCCAGTGCCTGAATCCTGAAAACGGAAAGATCCCGACTCTAGCGGTGGACAAGTTGGCCAGCCAGGGGATGATTTTCACCGACGCGCATTCGGGATCGTCCGTTTGCACTCCCACTCGCTATGGTTTGATGACCGGGCGCTACAGTTGGCGCACGAAGCTGCAAAGCGGTGTGGTGCAGGGGTTTGATCCCGATCTGATCGCCGAAGACAGACCGACTGTCGCGAGCTTTCTAGGATCGCAAGGATACCACACGGCGATTATTGGCAAGTGGCATCTCGACTTCCAATATACCGATCCAACGACGGGCAAAGTGATCCAGCGCAAAGGGAAGAAGTCGCTCGCTCCAGTGGGTAGTGGGATTCCCGATGGCCCGGTCAACCGCGGGTTCGATTACTTTCACGGTTTCCATCACGCCGGAGATATGAAGGGAGTGATCGAGAACAACAAGGTCATCGAGCACGACGATGAGATCAATATGCTGCCGCGCATCGCCCGTAAATCGGTCGAATATATCGAAGCACGCGCGGCGGAGAAAGATCAGCCGTTCTTTCTCTATGTGCCGTTCGGTTCGCCGCACACGCCGATTCTTCCTACCAAGGAATGGCAGGGAAAAAGCGGGCTTGGAAAGTATGCTGACTTCGTGATGCAAACGGATGACGCGGTCGGACAGATCATGGCAGCGCTGGAAGAACAGGGCTTGAAGGATAACACTTTAATCATTTTCAGCAGCGACAATGGCTGTTCAAAAGCGGCGAGAATACCCCAACTCGAAAAGCAGGGGCACCTTGTCAGCGCGGGTTTCCGTGGTTCCAAGGCGGATCTGTGGGATGGCGGACACCGCATCCCTTTCATCGTGCGCTGGCCTGGAAAGGTCGAGAAAGGCACAACCAGTGATCAGTTGATCTGCCTGACGGATTTCTTTGCAACGCTCTCGGATCTGACCGGCAAAGCGCTGCCGCCGGAAAGCGCGGAAGATAGCGTAAGCTTTCTGCCCGCCCTGTCTGGGAAGCCTATCGTTTCGACCCGCGATGGTGTAATCCATCACTCGGTCAGCGGCCACTTTGGCTACCGCCAGGGAAAATGGAAACTGTTGCTGGCCAAGGGTTCTGCAGGCTGGACTAGCCCCACAGAAGACCAAATGCCCGAAGACGCGCCGAAAGCGCAGCTCTATGACATGGAGAAGGATCCAGGTGAAACCACGAACCTCTATGAAACTCACCCCGAAGTTGCGCAACGGTTGCTGGCCCAACTCAAAGCAGACATTTCCAGCGGACGCAGCACCGAAGGCGCTCCTTCCAAGAACGACATCGACCAGATCATTCTCTGGAAAAATGAAAAATAAATTATGAAAATACTCCCCTACCTCCTTCTTTCTTCTCTGGTCTGTTGTGCGGACCAAGAAAAACCAAATAACCAGACATGGACGATCGATACGCAAGCAGATTGGAACGAAAACCTCTTGGAAAAGAATGGGGTGGAAATTTCCGATGGATTGGCTAGCCCGACCGGAAAAATCGCGGTGCTGTCGAGCGTGATTAAGCAGTTCGATGAAAAACGCTCTGCCCAGTCGATCATGATCGATCAGTCAACGGCGTGGCTCAACTGGAATCCTATCGGGGAGATCGGACCCAAAAGTCTATCGAATGCACCGATATTCTTACGCATGGGTGAAGATGATTACTGGTTGTTTGGTGGTTATAAAAAAGAGCAAAGATGAAGCGGCTGTCGCATCGACGACATTAGAAGGGTTTGATGTGCCGCTCATGAGCACGAAGAACCCGCACATCTTCATCGCACCGGGAGGAGTGAATCCGAAGAAGGGGGGCTACTATGGTTGGCAGAGCCGTGACATGGTGAATTGGGTATTCCATGGGCCGATTTCTCCACCACAGTCTGGAAATGCCACCACTGCCGAACTCGTGGATGGTAAGGTGTATCTTTACTATGATTATCCCAACGACCAGGACCCGCATCTGGCAATTGATGCGGATTTAACGGATGGCGAACCCGGCGAAGACATGGGAATGGCTTTTCTCGATCCATCGCATGGATCTGATTGCGCGATCATTCGCGATCTGGACGGGAACTTCCATTTGATTCTGGAGGATTGGGGGCCGATCGATGCGTCCACTCACGCGTGGGATTCACCGCTCGCGATACATGCGGTCAGCAAGGATGGAAAAGGGAATTTTGAGATCCTCACTCCAGCGGTTGATGAGCGCACAAATCCGACGGGGAAAATGGGCGAGTATTTCCACCCACACTGGCATCGGGGAAAGCGTAAGGATGAATTTCCCACGAAAGTAGTGCCAGAAGACATTCCGAAACAGAGACTCAAAAAGGGAGATGTTCGTGCGTTTGCAGAATACGAAATTCACGAGCTGGCGCAGAATGCTTATGGTGACTGGGCCGCCATTTCCATCGGTGGTCAGTATTATCTCTTCGGTGATTTCGACCCCGCCACGGCTCATGGCGACAAGAATGCCATGAGTGTCGCGTGGTTCACCTCTTCCGATATCAATAAGCCGTTCACCTTCTGTGGCAATGTCGGGAAAGGCCACCCGGACCCGGACATCATGTTCGCGGAGGGAAAATTCTATCTAGTGACTCAGACCAATGAAGATTTCGTAAGCCCCGGCCCATGGGTGAAAGGCGTCACCGTCCGTGTGGGTGTGGATACGAATAAAGACGGCTCCGTCAATGAATGGACGGACTGGCAGGAAGTGAATGAAACGTATGCCGGCATCGACGGCTTTGCCAAACAAGTGGCCAAGACTCCAGCACAGTTGGATCTCTCCAGTCTGCCTGAGGGATACGGTTTCCAGTTCCAAGTGAAACTCAGTGATACCACGGATAATGATTCCAAACCTCAACTCGACAAAATCACGCTAACTTTTTCTGAATAAACTTTTATGAATAAAACCTTTTTTACTATAGCTGGGCTGTTGGCGGCTTCGTGCACCGTCCATGCATTGGATATTTATGTCAGCCCGGCTGGGAGTGATAATCAGGCAGGCACAAAAGCACAGCCGGTGGCCACCATTGCGGCCGCACGTGATTTGCTGCGCGACAGTGGGAAGCTCGGGACGGAGTCCTGCAACGTATTGATCGCGGCGGGCGTGTATCGTTTGAGCGAAGCGATCAAGTTCACACCTGCCGATAGTGGCAGTGAGGCACATCCGGTGACTTATCGCGCTGCGGACGGGGCGGAAGTCGTATTGACCGGCGCGCAAACCATTTCAAGCAAGTGGCAGCTGTGGAAGGATGGCATCTACCGCACACAGGTCGGCGAGATGGATGCGATCGACCAACTGATCGTGAATGATAGTCGCCAGATTTTGGCACGCTATCCGGATCTCGGGGCAGGCTATGTGTTGGGGCCAAACCAAAAGCACAAAGGCGGCAAAGCCGGGAATGCTCCCTATGATGGCAGCACACCGGACGCATGGGATGCCAGCAAAGCCAAAGGGTGGGCAGACCCCACGGGTGCCTTCATGCATGGCATGCACGGTGGACTCTGGGGCAGTCAACATTACAAAGTCCTAGGAAAGGACGCCAAAGGTGAGCTGTCTTTCGAGGGTGGTTGGCAGAACAACCGCTATCGACCTGCGCATCCTTCTTACCGCATGATCGAGAATGTTTTCGAAGAACTCGATGCGCCGGGCGAGTGGTATCACGATACCAAGGGTGGCTGGCTGTATTACCAACCGGCTGCGGGTGTCGATATGGCATCAGCCCAGTTTGAAGCGGTTTTGCAAATCAAGCACTTGGTGGAATTCTATGGCGCACATGTCGAACCGGTTGCGACCATGGAGATCAAAGATGGCGGCAACGGCCTGAAGGTGACGCAGGTGAAAAACTACGAGACCACTCAGCCCGTAAAACACATTCGCCTGCAAGGGCTTCAGCTCCGAGGCACCGCGCGGACTTTCATGGAAACCATCGAGCCATTGTTGCGTAGCGACTGGACGATCTATCGTGGAGCTGCCGTTCATTTGCGTGGCACGGAGGGGATTGAGATCGAGGGCTGCTCGTTTGAAGAGCTCGGAGGCAATGCGGTGCTAGTGGATAGCTACAACCGTGGCACGGTGGTCCGTGGAAATATTTTTCGCGAAAATGGTGCTTCGGATGTGGTCTTTGTCGGCTCATATGCCGCCGTGCGCGATCCCGCGTTTAGTTTCAATTCCTCTGCTCGGCCGCTCGATGAAATCGACACAGAGGTGGGGCCGAAGATGGATGACTATCCCGCCGATAGTTTGGTGGAGGATAATTTGATGACGCTCTGTGGTCGTTTTGAAAAGCAGGCAG
The DNA here is from genome assembly GCA_963729485.1 of uncultured Verrucomicrobiae bacterium. GTDB lineage: Bacteria > Verrucomicrobiota > Verrucomicrobiia > Verrucomicrobiales > Akkermansiaceae > Luteolibacter. The sequence goes on along the minus strand of CAVSNV010000007.1, from coordinate 160,908 downwards.
CGGGCGTCAATCTCTCGATGTCCTCCAGGATTACCGTGCGGCACAATACGATCAGTCATACGCCGCGTGCCGCGATCAACATCTGCGACGGCACCTGGGGCGGCCATGTGATCGAGTGGAATGACTGCTTTGAAACCGTTTTGGAAACGCACGACCATGGTGCCTTCAATAGCTGGGGGCGCGACCGGATCTGGCATAGCGCGATGCCGGCAGGGCCCAATGAACTGGACGAAACCGGCAAGTCGCTCATCAGTTACTACGTGGATAAATATCCCAAGTCCCCTTTCTGGGATGCGTATCAACCCACGATTCTTCGCCACAACCGGATGCACTGCGACCACGGCTGGGACATTGATCTGGACGATGGCTCCTCGAATTATGAGATCCATGACAACCTCTGCTTGAGCGGAGGGCTGAAGACACGGGAAGGCTACAAGCGCATCGTGACCAACAACGTGGTGATGGGTGGATACACTTGCAATGTGCCTTATCCGAAACCGACCTTCGATGTGTTCGAGCATAATATCGTATCGGGCAAGACCATCTATTCGGCGTCAAATCCGTCACTGTGGGGCGGCACCCGCGATTACACCTTCGTGCATAATCCAGCTGCAAAGAGAGTAGAGCCTGCGGTCGCGCTCCAGAAAGAGACCCTGGACGATGCCCATAGCTTATATGGCGACGCACAATTCGTGGCGCCAGAGACGGGGGACTTTTCCGTGGCTGCCGATTCACCTGCGTTGAAAGTCGGCTTCGAGAATTTCTCGATGAGTGAATTTGGAGTGACTTCCAAACGCCTGAAAGCGCTGACTGAAACTCCGCCATTCACTTTGCCCAAGCAATTCGCCAGCAACGTTTATAGAGCGCCCAAAGATGCCAAAGTACTCGGCACAACCGTCCGTTCGCTAAGGACATTGGCTGATCTCAGTGCCACGGGTATGCAGCAGGCGATCGGTAGTTATTTGATCGATGTGCCAGATGGCAGCAAACTTGCAGGCTTCGGTTTCAAGAGCGGAGATGTCGTGTTGATGATTGATCGCACATCGACCCCAAGTGCGAAGGACTTCGGGCGGACGATGGACAAGCTGCGTACCGGCTCGCATACCGCGAAAGTATGGCGCGGCCAAGCAGACGTCACCTTTGAGTTTAATTTTTAGTTACTTACGATGAAGAAGCATTTATCCCTATTACTGATCAGCCTGTTGGCTGGCACGGCGTCTGCCTTTAGCTCGGTGGAAGACCAGCCGAACGTCATTTTCATCCTTACGGACGACCAGCGGATAGATTCGCTGGGTATGACGGGGAATCCTGTGACGGAAACTCCGAACATCGATCGGCTGGCGAAAGAAGGCGTCTATTTCAAAAATGCATTCGTCACCAGTCCGATCTGTGGCCCAAGCCGCGCCAATCTTTTCACTGGTCAGTGGGAACGTAAGAATCACATCGGATTTGCCAACATTTCGAACAACTACGTCTCCCAGGAGGCGTTTGAAAACAGCTTCCTGATGCAGCTCAAAAAGGCGGGTTACTCGACGGCGTTTATCGGAAAGCACCATACGAAAATCGTGGATCGAGGGAACAAGCCGCTGAGAAAGAACATCGATTTCTGCTACTACGGTGAGGGACATCTCGGCTTTCATCCCGGGAACAAGGGCAAGACGTTCGGCAACCTTAGAAACAAGACCCAGATCGAAGGTTTGTTCGAGGCCTTCGAAGCCTACCTCAAGCCGGGAAATGACTACGACTATTTCTACGAAAACGCGGACGCTTCGATCAAAGACCAGTTGAAGCCGCGCGATCCGAAGAAGCCCTTCTGCGCATGGATCAATTTCAATCTGCCGCATCAGGCAAGTCTGGGAGGAATGGGATCGAAGCCCGATGATCCCGAATTCTATTCCACACTGTATAAGGATATGCAGGACAAGTTTCAGATACCGGAAGGCTATCCGAACAATCTGACCCTTCCTGAGAACGTGATCACCGCTGCGGAAATGCCCGGCTACTATCGCTTCAGCAAGGAGTCTCTCGTCGGCACGCTGTTGAAAACCTCGCGGGCGGTCAATGGCATCGACCGCTTTGTCGGGAACCTGCGCTCCCTTCTGTCGGATCTGGAGTTGGATAATAACACCATCATCGTTTTCTTCTCCGACAACGGGCTTCTCTATGGCGAGCATGGACTGGGTGGGAAGACGATGCTTTACGAGGAATCGGTCCATGTCCCGCTGATCGTCTTTTCCCCGGAACTGCCGGAGAAAAATCATGGCGCTCGATTGGATGAATTGGTCGTCGCCCAGGACATTCCCGCCACCATCCTGGAAATGTGCGGCCTACCGGTGCCGAAAACCTATCAGGGAGAAAGCATGTTGCCGTTGATGGAAGGTAGGAAGGCAGAATGGCGCAAAGATGTTTTCCTTGAAAATCTCTTCACCGACCAAGGTTACGCACGTCAGGACGGCGTGCGCGGGGAACGTTTCAAATACATCCGCTACTACAGCAAGGACAACGACCGCTTGAAATATTTGCCAAACGGCGTTGCAGGTGAGCAGCCGATTTTCGAAGAACTTTTCGATCTCCAGGCAGACCCGAAGGAACTCACCAACCTGACGGGAAACCCGGAATACGCCTCCGTCCTGAAAGCCCATCGTGACCGTTGCACGGAACTCGCCGAGAAGCTTTCCAACTAGCAAATCTTAGAACCAAACCCGCAAACCGAATTATGAAACGCCCTCTTCTGCTTTTATTCGCAGGCATCACGCTTTTTTCTAACAGCCTGCACGCTGATGATGAGCGCCCTGCGAAACCCAACGTCCTTCTGCTTCTGACCGATGACCTCGGCTGGCAGGACGTGAAATGCTACGACATCGACGACCCCTCACCCTACGAAACACCCAACATCGACGCATTCGCAAAGAGGGGCGTGATGTTCTGGCAGGGCTACTCCCCCACCCCGGTTTGTGCATCCTCCCGCTGCGCGATCATGAGTGGGAACCACGCCGCGCGTGCGCAGAAAACGAGCGTCAAGGGAGGCCAGCCACCGGCTCCCCTAAACGAGAATTCGCGAATGATGGATCCCTGGTACAGCGGCCGCATGCCGGCGGATGAACTGACACTGGCCAAGATTCTTCGTCACAATGGCTATGCGACCGGACACTCCGGCAAGTGGCACATCGCGGTCGATCACAATGCCTTTCCGCAACCCAAAGACGTCGGCTTCGACTTCAGTCGTAACAGCCGGGGTTCAAGAAATGGAATGGAAGATCGGCAGTCCGGATTCGCAACCGACGCGGCGGATGATCCCTACCGCCTGGATGCGAACGGCTATCCCTTCGACGAGACCAATGACGACGCGTTGACGTTTCTCAAAGAAGCCAAAGACAAACCATTCTTTCTCTACTACGCCACCTGGTTGGTGCATGCGCCCATCCATACCCGCTCCGAAGAGCATTTGAAAAAATACGCGGAGCGGATGGGAGTAGATCCGAGCAACATAAGCAAGAAAGACACTCCAGGCCAGTTGAACCCGTTTTATGGCGCGATGGTGCAGGAGCTGGATTATTATGTAGGACAGATTTTTGAGTATCTTGAAAAAACGGATGACCCGCGTTGGCCGGGACACAAGTTGAGCGAGAACACCTATCTCATTTTCACCTCGGACAACGGCGGCATGGAAGGCGGCCCGGACGAGCGCTACACCGACAACAATCCGTTGGATCGCGGAAAAATTTCCGCAAAAGAAGGCGGGACACGCGTGCCCCTCATCATCACCGGCCCAGGGATCGCAGCCGGCGTGGAGACCAATGTGATGGCAAATGGTCTGGACTTCTACCCGACGATCCTGGCGCTGACCGGAACGGAAAAACCGGCGGACAAGAATCTCGATGGCAGCGATCTTTCGGCACTGTTGCTAAAAGATCCCACAGATCCTTCGCTGGTGAAAGAGGCTGACGGCTCGGTGCGCGACACGATGGTCTGGCATTTCCCCCATGGCGGAGCACTGGAAAGCACCATCCGTATCGGCGGCTATAAGCTCATCCGCAAATACGATCATGTGATGAATCCGAGAAACAACGCGCTCGAGCTCTACCAGTTGTATGAAAGCAAGAACGGCGAAACGCTACGGGTGGATATCGAGGAATCGAAAAATCTCGCTGCGAAGATGCCGGAAAAGACGGAGGCAATGAACAAGCGTTTGTCAGAGATTCTCACCGAGATGGACGCAAGCTATCCCTACTACAATCCCAAAACCGCAATCGACCTGCCCAACAAGGAAAACGTTCCGGTCGTGCTGTCGCAAGAGCGCACCGGAGACACGGCGGAATTCACCTACAAGTCGAATGGAGCCAAAGTCAGCCGAGCCAACCTGATCTACACCTTGAACATAGGTGAACGCTACGAAGAATGGTTCCGCACACCGGCCACCGTTGTCTCGGACACCAAGGTCAGCGCCGAACTGCCCGAGGGCACGAACGGCTACGTGATCAACCTAATCGATGAAAACAACTTCCTCGTCAGCTTTCCGGAGCTGGAAAAGAAAAAGCAAAAAGGCCACTGAACCTATCTCCAAATTTAAGCAAAATGACCAACCCTCTACATTCCTGCACCACAGCATTGTTCTGTGCATTCGCCTCGATGTCGCATACCCAGGCGGCGGAGAAACCCAACATCGTTTACATCCTCTGTGACGACCTCGGATACGGCGATGTGCATTGCCTCAATCCGAAACGCGGCAAAATCGCCACTCCGCACATGGACAGGATGGCGGCTGAAGGAATGGTCTTCACGGATGCGCACTCCAGTTCATCCGTCTGCACACCTACCCGCTACGGCGTCCTCACCGGTCGCTACAACTGGCGCACACATTTGCAAAAAGGCGTTATCAACGGCTACGGCACACCTCTGATCGCGGCGGACCGGCTCACCGTTGCCGGATTTTTAAAACAACAGGACTACACCACCGCCATGATAGGGAAATGGCATCTCGGAATGGGCATACCAAGAAACGAGGAATCGCCGGAGATTGCGGACAGTCCGGTCACGCGCGGCTTCGACAGCTTTTTTGGAATCAGTGCGTCACTGGACATGCCGCCTTTTGCCTTCATCGAGAACGACCGTTTTACAGAACCGCTCACGACCACCAAGAAATGGGGACGCTCCGGACCAGCAGCGGAATCATTCGAAGCGGTGGATGTCCTGCCCACATTTACCCGCAAGGCCGTCGAGTTTGTCACAGCGCAGGCGAAAACTGGGAAGCCGTTCTTCCTCTACATGCCGCTGAATTCACCACACACTCCCATCGTTCCTTCCAAAGAATGGCAGGGTAAAAGCGGAATCGGCGACTATGGCGATTTCGTGATGGAAACCGACTGGGCCGTGGGTGAAGTCATCGCCGCGCTCGAAAAAGCAGGGGTGGGCGACAACACCCTCGTCATCCTGACCAGCGACAACGGCTGCTCCAAGGCCGCGCGCATCCCTGTCCTGGAGAAGCAAGGACACTTTCCGAGTGCCGACATGCGCGGCTCCAAGGCGGACATTTTCGATGGCGGCCACCGCGTCCCATTCATTGTTCGCTGGCCCGCTCAGGTGAAAGCCGGGAGCAACAGCTCACAGCTCGTCTGCCTGACCGATCTGATGGCGACCTGCTCCGAAATCGTCGGAGCCAAGCTGCCCGATGACGTAGGGGAAGATAGCGTGAGCATCCTGCCTGCCTTGCAAGGAAAAGTCACAGCTCCGCTGCGCGACTCGGTGGTGCATCATTCCATCAATGGCTCCTTCGCCATCCGGCAGGGAAAATGGAAACTCGAACTCTGTGCCGGTTCCGGCGGCTGGAGCGATCCCACACCCGGCAGCAAGGAGGCAAAGGCTCTGCCCGATACGCAGCTCTATGACATGGAGTCCGACATCGCCGAAACTAAGAACCTGCAAGCCGAACATCCCGAACTCGTCGCGAATCTGACCAAGCTGCTGGAGGAGACCATCGCGAACGGACGCAGCACTCCGGGAACGGAACAGTCAAACGACGCCAAAATTCAAATCCGTAAAAAGGACGTGCCTGCCGAGAGGAAGAAATTACCTGCTCGCAAGAAATAAGCAGCCCACGGAGCCGTGGAATATTTCAGCCGAGTTCCGCTTGTAAAATTCACTTTCCAATCTTCCCTATCCCTCCCGCGCACAGCCTCTCGTTCCATCATCCTAAGAAATGAGGATAGTCGAATCTATCAACGCTTCGTAGTATTTACATTGTATCAATTACAGCCGTGTAATTTCTGTTCGCTCATAGCCTCACAAAGGTTCGGTTTGAAAGAAAACGCTACGCCCGTGTATTCATGAAAAACCCAACTACAGATCCGCTCGCAAAGCGGAGTTCCCCACTTCGTGCGACCTTAAAGAGTCATGGAAGTGGCGGATTTGCCTTGGTCGTCACCCTGACGCTGATGGTCTTACTCACCGTCATCGCCCTTGGTCTCATTTCGCTTTCGACCATCTCGATCCGCACATCCAGCCGGAGCGAGGCGATGACAGAGGCCAAGGCAAACGCCCGTCTGGGATTGATGCTGGCAATTGGAGAACTGCAAAAATCGGTTGGGCCGGATCAGCGCATTACCGCCACGGCCACCATCCTCGGTGATTCGGAGAATGCCTACACCAGCGGCGCACAACCTTCGGCCGGGCATGGTGCCTGGACGGGCGTATGGAAATCGGACACCGCTCCGGTAACGCCCGCCACAACCGCGAGCTACAACCCGGCTACACCTAACCAACGCGAATTTGTCAGATGGTTGGTTTCTTCCAATCGCTCCAGCCTGAACGATGTGGCCGCCGCCGCAGCCACCGACGACCACCTCATTTTCGAAGGCGATGAAGATGAAACATCGGTCAAAGTTTCCAAGGTTGCAGTCACCGGCAGTTCCGGGAAACCGGGATCCTACGCTTATTGGGTTTCGGATGAGGCCGTCAAAGCCGACCTGGCTTGGAATGAAGGGGAGTTCGACAGTGGCCAACGGAAACAGGCGGCAAGATTGTCCGCCACCCCTGGCCCCGATTACGAGGTGTTCGGAGGGCCGCTCGAAAACCTGGCAACATATCCAATTTCCAAAGACGCCGGCAACTCATGGCTAGACGACATGGAGAAGGTCGTCAGCACCGCCGACATGCATCTGGTAGCGAATGCTCCTGCCGATTCCTTATGGCTGCGAACCAAACGCCACGACATCACTTTCGGCAGCTTGGGCGTCATGGCGGATGTGAAACTCGGCGGCTTGCGCCGGGATCTGAGCCTCGCCTTCGAAATGGATGGCACTGCCGAAGCGGAAGACGCCACCAAGTTCAACCAACAAACTGGCGAATTCGTGGCCGGCAGCGACCGGTTCGCGGCTCCAGTGGCCTCCCCCGGTATGGGCAATTTGACCGCCCGTCATATCTACCGGGACAAGCAGGGTTCCGGCAGCACGTTTTCCGGAGATATTGTGACCCCATCCGGCACCGTCCGTGGCCCCACCTGGTGGGCGTTGCGCGATTTTGCCAATCTCTACAAGCGCCTCACCTCTTCGGGCGATGGGTATTCCCTTCCCGCGCGGGCCTACTTCCCCAATCTCAGTGGTGGAGCCGAAGACATGACCAATCTTTTCCCGGCTAGCGCTTCCGGTGCAGTGTGGGATCAGGAAACAACGAGCAAAGGATATATATACCGTCCTGCCCGCGCAAACTATGCACCGGTCTATCTAGGCATGACATGTCTGATCGGGGTGAAAGTCATCGATTCCAAACTGGCCGTCAGCCTCGATCCGATTTTCCACTTCTGGAATCCCTATAATGTGGATTTGCGAGTCGGTAGCCTGGGAGTCACCATGCCGAAATACGCGTTCCCGGGACGCGTCACACTCTGGACAAAAGCCGGTCCCAATGAGAAAAAAAAGAGCTATAATTTGTTCGAATTTATAAATGACGACTCAACGATTCGCACGGAGACCGCCTTCCTGCTGCAAGACCCTGGCGGGGCGATCACCATGAAGCCTGGCGAAGTCATGGTGTTTTCCCCTACCCCGGTGAGCTTCAGCTCACCCGAAAAAGTCAGCGGAACTGCTGTTCCCGGGTACTTCCCAAGTGGCTTTAACAACACTGGTATCATCGTTTCCAACTTCAGTGGCGCGGGCCAGGTGGAACTGGATCCTGACGACCTGGTAGGTTTCGTTTACACAAAGGGCGAGAGTGGCGGTGCTGTTTCAGAAGCGAGCGGTTCTAACAGGATCGAGGTGCATACCAGTCTTCCTACGGTATCGAGCGCCTCTTCCCTCTTTGCCAATCCCGGCGATAACATCCAGGGATATCAGTTGAGCCTAGCCAGGAGTACCACTGGCTACACCGAATACGAAAGCTCGCTGGCAGATGTGAGCACTGCTGACGCCAGATCAGTGACCTCCGCCGGCGCAAGCAACGCCACCGTTCCTGCCTCCAACCTGGCGGTAAAGCGCTTCTTCGGGCTGTTCTCCATACTGGCAAAACCCGCACATTATACCGCGAGTCCGCCCGATGGCACCACATTCCCTTCCAATCCCGTAGAGGTCTTCTCGCGTTTCAACCCGCTTTACCTGACCACTAACGAGGAAACCCAGCACGCAATCCCTCCCAACCACCTCTTCAATCTGGTCACGTCCGGGAACAGCAACGATCTTCTCAACAACTATGGAATGAATCTTTCCACCCAACCCAGAAATGCATTCTGGGGCGGGAGTTTCGGTTCTGCAACGGGATCGACCTCCGTTCCCATGCTGGGCATTCCTGCCAGTCCCCTGCATTCGCTGGCTTCGTTTTCGAATGCCAATCTCTCGGTCATGGCCGGCGAACCGATGCGCGCGGTGGGTAATTCATGGTCCAGCCCCTATTTCGAGCCAACCTCTCCCTATGGACAGGCCTGGTTCAAACACGACAACCAAGGGAATAACCAAGCGACGGCAGGTGACATTTCATGGCTGGCGAACGATGCGCTGTTCGACCGCTACTACCTCTCAGGACTGGCTCCGGAATTCACCATCAATGGCGGCGGCTACTCGGCCAGTGGTGACATCTCTGAGACTTTGGAAAAATTTTTCTCATCCAACCCAGCGACCGCAAATGCCAATCCCTTGCTCCGCCCTCACCTGCCTGTGGGAAAATCGAATACGGATGCCATCGCAGACCTGGCCGCAGAGGATGGTTACAAAAAAACGGGAGCCTACAGTCTGATCAGCGGGCAGTTCAACGTGAACTCAACTTCGATCGAAGCCTGGTCCGCGCTCCTGCGCGCCAACCGCAATTTCGCTGTCACCTATGCCCAAGGCTCCGCTTCCGATTCCTCAAACGGATCTCCTTTTCCCAATAGCGACCGCCCCGGAAACCCCAATCCCTCTTCCCCTTTGGCAACCCAACCCGAGTGGGCCGGCTTTTCCAGACTGAGTGATGCACAGATCACCGATCTCGCGACCAAAATCGTCGATCAGGTAAAACTGCGCGGTCCCTTCATGAGCTTGTCGGATTTCGTCAACCACAGGGTCGGTCCCATTGATTCATCCACATCCTATACCGGGGCGATCCAAGCGGCTCTCGACCTGGCGAAGTCTTCCAGCGGAATCAACTCGGGCGCCCACAGCGCGGCCGGCAGCACCACGCCGGACTACTCCAGTGGTTATTTCCAAGGAAACCCACCCGACTCCGACACCACTACGAGCGGGATCCCCGGCAGCATCACACAGGCAGATGTGCTGCGTCCCATTGCTCCCCGGCTCAGCGCCCGCTCTGATACGTTCCGCATCCGCGCCTATGGCGAAACTCTCGACAAGGATGGGATAACCGTCCTCGCCCACGCCACCTGCGAGGCCGTTGTCCAGCGCCTTCCTGAATACGTCGATGCGAGTCTCAACGAACCTTGGGACGAAGAAAACAGCTCTTCCGGAACCAGCCTTGAACCCGTAAACCTTCAATATGGCCGTCGTTTCAGTATCGTCGGATTCCGCTGGCTGAACCCTGAGGAAATTTAAAAAATCCAATCTATTATGATCACGTCTTTCCATCGCCATCTCCGTGCCTGTCTCATCTTGCTTTTTCTAGGCATCTCTCCCCCCGTCCTTGCGTCTGAGGAAGACGGGACGGCTCATTTCTCTTGCTCTCCATGGCAGAAACTGACGGAGACCAACTTGCTCTATCGTGTAGGTAAAGATTATCTCCCCATCGCGATTTCCGGTTTCACCAACCGCTCGCAACTTTATCCTTTGAAAGGAATGGCCGAGCTTGAACTCTACATTCTGGCTGTCGATGACGAGGGGGTGGAAACCTACAAGCTTATGGGCAAGGCGGCATTCCCTGATGGCACGAACCGGGCTCTCTTTTTCATCGACGAAAAGAAAACGAAAGAAGGACTGCCGCTGACCGTTTTCGGCATGGACGATTCCTTGAAATCCTTTCCACCAGGCACATTCCGGTTCTTCAACTTCACTCCGAAAAGAATGCACATTGCCTTTGGTGGCAAAGTCCGGAAACTCAATCCCAATGGCGTGAAAACAGTGAAAGCCAACGCATCCGACAATGGCGAATTCATCCCGTTTCTCATCGAGGACATTGCTTCGAAAAAAGTGATCTACGAGACGCGACTCATCGGGCAGCCGTCCGGTCGAAACATGGTTTTTATCGGTTCTCCCAGTAATCCCGGTTCCAATGTGACGGTGAAATTCCTCTCTGAAGTGGTTCCTCCTGCACCTCCCGCTGCCGAGTAATGAAATGAAAACCAGCATCAGCCTTTCATCCATTTTCCTGGCCTCATCGCTTCAGTTTCTTACTGCCGCGACCGCACCGGAGCGCCCCAACATCGTCGTTGTCATGGCCGATGACATGGGCTGGGGAGACTCCGCGACCTACGGCCATCCCGTCATCAAGTCGCCGAATCTCGACAAACTCGCATCCCAGGGCATGAAGTTCACCCAGGGATATTCCCCCTGCGGAGTCTGTTCTCCCTCGCGCTCGGCCATCCTCACCGGTCGCACTCCATACCGAAATGGCGTCTGGCGTCATCTGTCGGGAAATCACGAGGCTCATCTCCGCGCCAGCGAAATCACCTATCCCGAGTTGCTGAAAAACATTGGCTACGAAACCTGCCACGTCGGAAAATGGCATTTGCTCTCCAAGCAGCAGTTCGGCAATCCCGAGTTTCCCCAACCGGGCGAGCAAGGCGGCTTTGACTACTGGATGACAACGCAAAACAATGCCGTACCCAGTCATAAGAATCCCAATAACTTCATCCGCAACGGCGAACCCGTGGGCGAGATGAAAGGCTACTCCGCCCCTTTGGTTGCGGATGAGGCCATCCACTGGCTTAAAGATGTGCGTGATCCGAAGAAGCCCTTCGCGCTCTCGGTCTGGTTCCACGAACCCCACAAGCCCATCGCCACCGACATCAGGTTTTCCTCCCTCTACCCGGACGAATCGAAAAAAAACGCCACCTACTATGGCAACATCACCCAGCTTGACTACGCCTTGGGAAAGATCATGGAGGCTCTCGATGATCAGGGCGTAGCCGACAATACGATGATCATTTTCACATCGGACAACGGACCGCTCACATCCGAGGGAGGGGAAACCGGAGGCCTTCGCGGCCAGAAACGCAACGATTTCGAGGGCGGCATCCGCGTCCCCTTCATCGTCCGTTGGCCGGGGCATATCGAACCGGGAAGCGTCAGCGACACCCCGGTGATCGGGACCGACATCTTCTCCACCGTGCTCGATGCCGTCGGAATCCCGGTGCCGGAAGACCGCACCATCGATAGCGCCAGCATGCTTCCAGTCTTTGCCGGAAAGACGGCGAACCGGAAAATCCCAATATTCTGGCGCACCCACGTTTCCCCAGCAGAAGACCGTGTCGCCCTGCGCATCGGCGACTGGAAAATCGTAGGCGATGAAACGATGACCAAATTCCTGCTCTTCAATATCCAGGAAGACTCTCAGGAGAAAAACGACCTCGCGTCCAAGATGCCCGAAAAACTGGAGGAAATGAAAAAGGCTATATTCGAAGTCTGGGCAGGTATTGAAAAAGAAGGTCCCAATCAGTGGTGGGAAGGCGAATCGACCGCCCCCCGGAAAGGAACCACTCTGAACTATTAGCAGTCCTTTGTCTGGACAGGCCGCCGTCCACCAGGAGGATCACCTCCCTGCAGCTAATGAAAAATTGACAGATTGCAGCTTAAGGTGGTGGGCAAAGCGTCTGCGAAGCAGACGGGGAGCACACGCGCCTCGCGTGTTCCGGGCTGCGCCCTCGCTGCCCGGCGGCTGGAAAAAGGGTGCGGTATCGAATCGGGATCAGGGTTCCAGACATCCCGCAGTTTCCAGCCCTGTTTCCGGCGAGGGCGCCGCAAACAACACGCGAGGCGCGTGTGATCCCCGCGGATGCGGATTGCACGGCCGTGCCCACCACTTTCAATTACACTCCCAAAAGTTTTGGCGCAGCCACACCGTCCACCCCATCCCATAAAATGAGGATGGGCAGGCTTACCCAGCGATCTACCTTAGGAGACGCACAAACATGATCCAACTTGGATCCGCGAAGACCAACCTCCCAACCACCACAAAGAAAATGAAACGCATCATCCCAATCATCGCGGCGCTGCTTGCGCCCATGCCGCTGCTCCACGCAGCCGAGGCCGAGGCTCCACTGGCAAAACCCAACATCGTCTTCATCTACGCCGACGACTGGGGCTGGGGCGATCTTTCCTGCCACGGCAATACCTGGCTGAAAACCCCACACATCGACAGCCTCGCCAACGAGGGCATCGACTTTCTGCAGTTCAACGTCCTGAGCCCCATCTGCTCACCCAGCCGGGCTGCCGCGCTGACCGGCCACTATCCGTCCCGCTATGGTATCAACACGGTATTCGGCCCCCGCAGACCACCCGAGATGCCCGATTGGTTGGATGGAAAAGCCCCCACCATCCCCCGCTATCTCAAGACCGCAGGTTACCATACAGGCCATTTCGGAAAATGGCACTTGGGCGATGGTGGGCCGACCATGGCTGACTACGGATTCGACGAATCGGCAACCTATCATGGACCGGGGCCGAAAGTCCGTCCGGACGGCTACGACATCGCCGACAAGGCCGTGGAATTCATCGACGCCAACAAGGACAAAACTTTTTTCCTCAACGTATGGCTTCACGAGAGCCATCTCGCCCATACCCCGTCTCCTGAATCATTGGAGTTGTGGAAAGATCTCGACGAGCGCAAGCAGGTTTACGCAGCGGTCATTACCGATGGCGATAACAAGGTCGGCATGATCCTCGATGCCCTCAAGCGCCACGGCCTTACGGAAAACACCCTCGTGGTTTTCTCCAGCGACAACGGCCCGGCGAAGACAAAAGACGGCGACAAAGGCGTTCCCGGAAAATGGCGCGGCCACTACAGCATCGGTGAAACCGATGGCATGCGCGGCCAAAAGGGCAGCCTCTACGAAGGCGGTGTCCGCACCCCTCTCATCATGCGCTGGCCGGCGAAAACCCCTCCCGGAGTGAAGAACGATACCACGGTTCTCACCGCCGTGGACCTGCTCCCCACCTTCTGCGCCGCAGCCGGAGTCACCCCTTCGGAAGATGATGAACTTGATGGCGAAAACCTTCTGGAAGCCCTGAAAGGCAAACCTGTCCTCAGAACACGTCCTCTCTTCTGGAGGATCACAGGAAGGGAAGATGATCCGAACTACTGGCCGAATCTGGCGGTTCGCGAAGGCGACTGGAAACTGGTTACCACCTTCGACGGCAGCCGTGTCGAACTGCACAATCTCATTACGAATCGCGACGAGAAAATCGACAAAGACCAGTCAAAAGAACATCCCGAAATGGTAGCCAAGATGACCAAGATGGCTCTCGACTGGTATGCCACACATCCTACCAAGGCTGATCCCACTTGCATCGATCCGGACAAGGACAGAACCAAGAAGCCCAGGAAAAAAGACCGAAAGAAGAAGACCAAGGAATAGAACTCGGTTGCAATTCTTATCGGTGGATTCAGTCGCAGGAGCGCGGGTCTTCAGCCCGCCCCGGTGCCCCTGTCTTACCACATCTGCCGGAGATTCTGACCCAACAATCCATCATGACATATCAGCCTGTGAAACAATTCCATCAGAACCTGCCCGCTTTGATCTCCAGCACCATTCCCCGTGGAATATCGGCTGCAATTTGCAGCCTGATATTTTCCTTGGCGGTGTCGCCTATCACTGCCGCGCCGCGTCCGAATGTGGTCTTCATCATGCCGGACGATCTCAGCTACGATGACTATAGTACGTTCAATCCCAATGGCCCGCAAACACCCAATGTGGATAAACTGGGAAAGGAAAGCGTAAGGCTGACCGACTTCCACGTCTCGCCGACCTGCTCTCCCAGTCGTGCCGCATTTATGAGCGGTCGCTACCCCAATGCGACGGGTGCCTGGCATACCATTCTGGGCCGCCAAATTTTGTGGAAAAACGAGGTGACGATGGCGGACATTTTCAAGGCAAACGGTTACAGCACCACGATTGTCAGCAAATGGCACCTCGGCGAAAATTATCCGTTCCGCCCGCAAGACAGGGGATTTGATCACACGGCCATGTTCCTTGGTGGTGGCATTGATCAGCAGCCCCACGTCTGGGGCAGCCGCAACAATCCGCCCTCCACCCTGTATGTGGATGAGGAACCGGTCGTGCTCACGGAAGCGAACGGAGCGATGCCGGGTGCAACGGGAGCTTTCGCCACGGACTTCTTCACCACCCGGGCCATCGCCTCCATGGAAAAAAGTGCGGCGGAGGAAAAACCTTTCTTCGTGTATGTTCCCTATAACGTCGCCCACTTGCCTCACGACATGCCGGCCGATGCCCGCCCCGGTGTGAGCGCCCATACTGCCACGGTGGAAAACATGGATCAGAACATCGGTCGCATCATCGAGTTCCTCGATCAATCCGGACTGGCGGACAACACCCTGCTGGTCATGGTTCTCGGAGACAACGGTGTCGCCAATTCACGCTATCGCGGGGACAAGGCCACATCGTATGAAGCCGGTCATCGCGTTCCCTGTTATATCCGTTGGAAAAACGGTGGCTTCGGAGGATCACCTGAAACAGCCGGAGAGGTTCCCGAACTCACCGCCAACATCGATTTCCTGCCAACCTTCATGGACATGCTGGGACTAAAGGATGCTTCCAACCGCCCGGCGAAGTTCCCCCTCCAGGGAAAAAGTTTCAAGACGTTATGGAAAACGAAAACCGACGAAGCTGCGAAGGTCAGGGCGGAATTTACCGACCGCATCGTGGTGGTGGACAATCAGCGCGAGGACGCACTCATCAAATACAAGGAAGCCTGCATCATGCGGAGCGAGCTGGATTCGGCAGGAACCATCATCCGCCAGTGGCGCCTCATCCTTCCCTCCAAAGACGGCCAACCCGTCCCAGCAGAACTTTACGACGTGCAAGCCGATCCCAATCAGAAAGACAACCTGATCGCCAATCCTGAACATTCCGAATTGGTGGCGACCCTCAAGGTCGCCTACGAAGGCTGGTGGAAGACAGTCAGCACTCACGCGGATGACTACGCCCGCCCTATCCTCGGCTCAAAAGAAGAACCGGAGACTTGCCTCTTTGCCCACGACTGGCACACCGATGTCATTCCACCGTGGAACCACAAAATGATCGCCGAAGGCCCTGCGACCAACGGCTACAATGCCGTGACCTTCGAAAAAGCCGGGGACTACACGTTTGATCTTCGCCGCTGGCCCAAGGACATTGCAGACGAAACCACCGTGAGCTCCGAACTTCACACACCTGTCCGGGTGGGTGATGCCCATCCGGATGGCACGATAGAGGTTAGCAAAGGCAAGGCACTGCCCATCCGCTCCGCACGGATCCGCATTTGGAACGGCGACAAAACCTATGCCAATGAAACGCAGGAAATTGCTCCGGATTCCGACGGAGCCGTTTTCACCCTGCCTATGCCCGGCGGCCCCGCAATGGTTCAGACCTGGTTCTATGATGCGGATGGAAACGAACTCTGCGGTGCCTATTACAATTACGTGAACCGTCTGTAGATACCCAAAGCCAATCAGCACATCCATGAAATCCCTACTCACCCTCACCGCCCTGCTGCTTGCTCCTCTGAATGCGCTTCATTCGGCTGAAACAATTCAGGAGCGCATGCCCGCTTTCTCCTGGGATCATGTCCAATGCTATTCGCATATCCGCAAGGACACCGCATTCACTCCGGAAGAGATTGAATACCTCGCCTCCTTTCCGCTCATTACTTTTGAGAAAAGTAACGGACACAGGGATTCCGGCTCGGTTGAAGCCGGAACGCTGAAAGCGGCAAAGGCAGTCAAGGCGATCAATCCGGATACAAAAATTTTGTATTACCGCAACGTGATCGTGCATTACGGCAACTACGCTGCCGACGAGAAACTGGAAGACATCCCCGGGGCATTTCTCGTAGGGCGCAATGGCAACAAGAAACTGGTTAGGAACGTCCTGCCCGCTTACGACCTTTCCAACCCGGCCCTGCGCGACTGGTGGATAGCTGCCGCGAAACAGGTTTGTTCCGATCCCTCCATCGACGGCCTCTTCCTTGATGGCGTGGTCAAGGTTCTTGAACCGGCATACCTGAAGAAGGAGATCGGGAACGAAAAAAAAGCC
Source organism: uncultured Verrucomicrobiae bacterium (assembly GCA_963729485.1). Classification (GTDB taxonomy): domain Bacteria; phylum Verrucomicrobiota; class Verrucomicrobiia; order Verrucomicrobiales; family Akkermansiaceae; genus Luteolibacter. The sequence continues at coordinate 144,245 of CAVSNV010000007.1, read as the reverse complement.
GGGTTGCTGGCGGGATACAACACGATGGTAAAAGAGACCCGCCAGATGCTTGGACAGGACAAACTCATGCTCGCCAATGTGCTGAGGGCACGTTTTCCGGATTCAGGTCTGGGCGGCATGGAAGGCTTCGACGGTTCCTACATCGAGGGCTTTGAAGGAACCGTAGGTGCGACGTCCAACAAGGACTACGTAGCCAAAGGCATCGAAGCATTTCAGAAAGCCGCCCGCCAAGGTTACGTCATCGCCTTCACATGTGAATTGGGAGACAACCATCAGGACGCGGACGAAACTCCGGAGGAAGACAACTCCGCAAATCCAGAGCCTGCACAACAGGCCGGCCGCGCAGCCTACCAACTGGCGATCTTTCTCATCTGCGCCGAGAAATACAGCTACTTCGACCTGCACGACACCTACGATGCGAAGAAAAGCAAAACCTGGATGACGCATCCGCCCGAGTATGAGCGCCCGTTGGGTGCGCCAAAGGGACAGGCAATCCGGGACGGCTACACCTACACCCGCGAGTTCGCCCACGCATCCGTCCGGCTCGATATCGAGAAGCAAACGGGAGAAATCACCTGGCATTGAGCCACATCATACCTGCAACGGATTCATGAAACGCATACTCACATCACACGCAGCCTCATCCGTGGCATTCGCATTCATCGCGGCATCAACGGGCTTGGCGACGGGGAATCCGGTCGAAAAGAATTCGCTTATCATCAGTGATGGCAGTCGTTTCGAAATCAGGAAAATGCTGCCCCGGTTCAGTTGGGAGACGACCCCGCAGTACTTCATGTTCGGGGACACCAAGGGGGTGCTGCGCCCGGAGGAAGTCAGCTCCATCGCCGCCAGAACCGATTTCATCTGCATCGAGAAATCCCACGGTTCCAGGGAACTCGGGGCCGCCGAACTGGGAGCGAAGCATGAGGTCGCCGCTTTCAAGAAAATCAAGCCGGGCATCAAGGTGCTTTTCTACTTCAATTCCGCCTACGCCTGGCCGTTCACATCCTATAACCGAGCCTTCACAGCGAAGAAAATCAACCAACACCCGGAGTTGAAAAAGTTCCTACTGGTTGATCCGGCCACGGGGGAACTCGCCGCGCGGAACAAGGTCTTTTACTTCGATATATTGAATCCCGAGTTCCGCACCTGGTGGGTTGATACCGTGGCCAAGGGCGTGGCCGAGTCCGGTTGCGACGGGGCATTCATCGACCAGATGCACGGCTTCGTCCACCTGCGCAGGGACAGGAAGGATGAAATCGAAAAGGCCATGGGGGAAATGATGACCAGGCTGAAAACCAAAATGGGCCCCGACAAAATCCTGCTGGGCAACAATGCTGCAGACAAGATGGCCCGACACGTGTTTCCCGCCGTCGATGCCATCATGTTCGAGCATTACAGCGAGAAGTCCCTGACCAAAGAGAGTTTGCTCAAGGATTGGCAGGCGATGCTGAGGATCGCCCAGGCCGGGAAAATATCGGTCTTTCGGATCGGGGTGGAGGTGGAACTTCACTCCGCCAAGGGCACGGATGGGAAAAATGAAAATACACCGACTCCCGCTCGGATGGCTGCCTTGGCCAAAGAGAGACTGGAGTATTACCAGGCGTGTTATCTTATTGGCACACAGCCCTACAGCTACTTTCAATACGGCTGGGGTTGGACTCTCTCGTCCGGTTCCTTGCAGGAATACCCTGAGCTGCAAAAGCCGCTTGGCGCGCCCAAAGGCCCTTATTCCAAGACAAGCCCAGATGGCTGGGAATTCACCCGGGAATTCGAACACGCCAGCGTTTGGGTGGATACGGAGAAAAATAAGGCCAAAATCACATGGAGGTAGCAGATGTCCTCATTTTGTTTCGGACAGCCACCAGGTGGCATCCGGCGTCCCGAGGGTCGTGTCATCGCCCGCGCCGCAAGGATCGCAGTGAATTTCAGGCTCATTTCCGTAAAATTTCACCCCGTCTCACTTTCTCCACCGCATCCTATAAAATGAGGATGTCCAAATTTTCCGAGCAGGCTAGATTTAGGGAGTTGCGGTTGTCATCCAACCAACTGATCCAATGCTTCACCGTCGCCAATGGCGCGTGATTAACTCTCCACTTCCAAAAAGAACAAAAAACATGAAAAGAGCAAAATCCATGAAAAAACCACTAATCCTCGCAAGCGCGATGCTTGCCTTAACCCCATTCTCGCAGGCTGCGGGTATCGTCTATAGCACTGACTTTAACCCAACCGATAACCCGTATACTACCTCAGGTGCTGGATCCTTCACACTGGGTGGCGCAATGCCTGATGTCATTGCGACAACTTGGTTTGGTTCCAGCAATAAAGTGGGTATCAGCGGTGGCAACATGAACTTTGCTAATGACGATCAGAACAGATACCGAGGGATCGGCGTCTGGCTCGATACATCAGTTGCAGGATGGGAAGCTGGAACCGTTAACGTTAAGTTTGATGTGACGGCCTTCACAGCTAACGCTAATTCGACCTTTACTTTTGAGACATTCGCCGCAAATGGTGTGGATGGCTCAAATTCCGTGAGTATGGATCTTCATGGCGGTAATACCGGTGGAGCAGAATTGACAAATGCCGGACCCGGATCCCCAACGATCGCGGCTTTTGGTAGTCAGCAAGAAATTACTGCTGCTGGAAATAATCAAACGCTTTCGTTTACTTATAACGGAACGGATCAGTTTATTGGTCTAGTCTTCGCCCAAGTAACCGATTCTGCGAACAGCGGGGCAGCTACTTTCGATAACCTTTCAGTGACCGTCGTCCCTGAGCCATCAGCGATCGCTCTCCTCGGGTTTGGTGCAGCCGGGCGCATGCTCCGTCGCCGCCGCGCGTAAGCAGGTAGCACCACACTGGATTGCCCCGCCCCCTGGCAGGTAGATCACAGCTAAAAATTCATCAAAGCGCGAAGCACACGGCCAAGGCCTTTGCTTCGCGCTTTATTTTTGTCCCTTACGGACGAACGCCGTTTTCTCTAGAAACGCCCCCCCAAACCTGTGCCGTTGCGTCCCTATCCAAGCGTATCAAACCTCATATTTCCCCTCCCTCCTACAAAATGAGGATAGGAACACTTATTCACCGGGCTAAGCTCGGGGATTCACGGATATTTCCTAACAGAATGAAATCCGCTGACGAAAAAATCCGATTCTCAATGACTCATACGGCAAAACTGATTGTTTCGTTCCTGCTCGCATCTTTCACCGGACTGGCGGCAGCGGAGTCTTCGAAACCGAACATCCTCTTCATCTTCGCCGATGACTGGGGCTGGGGTGATCTCAGTTGCCATGAGCACCCGTATGTGAAAACGCCGAATATCGACAGGCTTGCGGCAGAGGGCACGGACTTCCACCGCTTCACCGTCGCAAGCGGCGTCTGCTCGCCCAGCCGCGCTGCGGTCATGACAGGACATTTCCCCGGCCGCTACAAGATCGACGGCCACTTCGCTGCGGTAAAGTCCAACCAGAGCCGCAACATGCCGGACTGGCTCAGTCCGAAAGCACCGACCTTGCCGCGTTTCCTCCAGGAAGGCGGATACGCCACCGCCCATTTCGGAAAATGGCATCTCGCCAACAACATGATCCCGGACTCCCCTCTCCCGAACGCTTACGGCTACGATGAATACGGGGCCTTCAACTGCGCCGGCGAACAAATGCCGGTGCATGAGGACGCCCTCAACACCATTGCCTTCATCGAAAAATGCCAGCGCGACCGGAAGCCGTTTTTCATCAACCTCTGGATCCACGAGCCGCACACGCCCTTCCACGTGATCCCGAAATACCAATGGCATTTCCGCGATCTCAATGAGACCGACAACATCTACGCCTCAGTCCTCTCCCACGCGGACGACCGCATCGGCCAGGTTCTCGATACCCTGGATAGACTGAAACTCACCGATAACACCCTCGTTGTCTTCACCTCCGACAACGGCCCAGCCCGCTCCGCTCCCGACGCTGAACTCGACACGTATTACGACTCCGCGACAGGTGTCGGTTTCGGAATCGCCGCAGCAAAAGGAATCACCGGCGGTCGCAAAGGCTACAAAGCATCCCTGTTCGAAGGGGGCATCTGCGTGCCATTCATCGCCCGTTGGCCCGGTAAGATCAGACCCGGTAAAGTGGACGACACTTCCATGGTTTCCGCAGTGGATCTCCTGCCCAGCTTCTGTGAAATCGCCGACGTAAAATTACCAGCCAATTACCAAGCGGACGGTCTCAGCATGGTGCCGGCACTGATGGGGAAAGGCAGCGCAAAGCGTGAAAAGCCGCTCTTCTGGCAGATCGGAGCCTCGTGGCCCGCCAAAAAAGGTGCGCCCGACCACTGGGTCACCCATGCCATCGTCGATCAGGAGTGGAAACTCCTGACAAACGAGAAATCCGGCCATGTCGAGCTCTACGACATCGTGAACGACCCGAAGGAGCAGAACGACCTTTCCGCCACCAAACCGGAAGCCGTTGCCGGACTGATGGAGAAGCTCACCCAATGGAAAGCCTCCCTTCCATCAGAACCTGATGACACCTGCTTTTCCGCAGAACGGTCACAGTAAGAAAACAGCCACCCATCAAAATTTAACTTTATGAACAGAATATCAAAAAACTACGCATTGGCGCTGGCCGCTTTGGGTCTTTGCTCCCCTTTGCACTCCCAGGAAATGGACAAGATGTGGGGCGAATCCGTCGTCAAACTGCGCGCTTCGGATGCCAAGCGCGGCCAGCTTTTTGAAGAGGGAAACTACGCCATGTTCATCCACTGGGGACTCTATTCCCAACTGGCCAATAAGGTAAACGACAAGACCTACTACGGCATCGGCGAGTGGATCATGAACCCGCGTATGGCGGGCATCCCCGTCCCCGAATACATGGAACTCGCAAAGACGTTCAACCCCGACAAGTTCGATGCCAAGGCAATCGCCCAACTGGCGAAAGACGCCGGCATGAAATATATCGTCATCACCAGCAAGCATCACGACGGCTTCGCGATGTATGACTCAAAATCCGATGATTTCAACGTGGTCGATGCCACGCCATACGGACACGATCCCATGAAAGACTTGGCCAATGCGTGCAAGGAAGTGGGCATAGGTTTCGGCTTCTACTACTCCCACAACCAGGACTGGACGTTCCCGGGCGGCAACAGGGGTCCCACGACCGATGCCGATGGAAACCCTGCGGACTTCGACGACTACTTCGCGAAAAAGTGCCTTCCGCAAGTGGAGGAAATCACCAGCGAATACGGTCCTATCGAAATCGTCTGGTTCGACACGCCCGGCGACATGCCCAAGCATTACGTCGAGGAACTTGTCGCCGTTGTGCGCAAGAACCAACCCGATGCCATGATCTGCGGTCGCGCTGGCCACGGACTCGGAGACTACCAATCGCTCGGCGACATGGAGGTTCCCGTTTCCAATGAGGAAGGACTCTGGGAAACCGTGGACACCACCAACGATTCCTGGGCCTATGCCTGGTATGATGAAAACTGGAAAGCACCCAAACTCATCCTCGGCCGCCTTATCGCCACCGTCGCACGTGGCGGCACCTACATGCTCAACATCGGCCCACGCGGCGACGGCTCGGTGCCCGAAAACGCTGCCGACTCGCTGCGCAAAGCGGGCGAATGGATCCACCGCTACCCACAGGTCGTTTATGATACCGACGCCTCGCCATGGGAACACGCACTCCCATGGGGTGACGTCACCGTGAGGGAAAACACGATGTTTCTAACCGTTTCGCAATGGCCTGCCTCCGGCAAACTCCACCTGCCCGGACTCAAGACACCCATCAAATCCGCCAAGCTCCTCAAAGGCGCGGATTCGGAAGGCATTGAATTCCAAAACGGGAACGGCTGGACCAGTTTCACCGTTCCGACCACCGCGCCGGAGAAACTGATTTCCGTGATCCAGGTGGATCTCGAAGCAAAGCCCGAGGCGGATCCTTGCTTCGGAATAGACCCGGATGCCACGACCGAAATTCTTGCGGAATTCGCCACCGTCAAGGGCGCGACCAAGGAGTCCAAAAGATGGATGGAGAAATTCGGCGAATGGAAACACGCCACCCAGATCTCCGACTGGCAGCCGGATGGCGCGGCCACCTGGGAAATCGATGTGCTCACGCCGGGCAACTACCAGGTGGATCTCACCTACGCCGGCGAGCCGCGCCTCGTTTGGACTGTCGGAGTGGAAGGTGGAAAAACCATCCAGAACCAGCAGAACGCCTCGCCCAACTACCAGGCGTTCCAGATCGGCTGGCTGAATTTCCCGAAACCCGGCAAATACAAGATCAACGTCGGATGCATCGAAGGAAACACCAAGACCGCCAGCCTCAAATCCATAGAATTCACCAGAGTTCCCTGATGGGCGCAAGGAGGGGCTGCATTCTGCTGCCCAGCAACCCAAGCACCCTAGCCTGGCCATTTCGCTCCATTCTTCTCTGGCAGCAAAATGCAGCCACTCCTTGTCCACCGATAAGAACCAAACCCGTCCCTCACGATCATTGACGCACACCGCCGCACCACCGAAACTCAGGTATCCGGGCATGCTCATCTCCACGAAAATGAAATCCATGCGAACCATGAGCGCAGCCCTCCTTCTCGCAGGAACCCTCCAAGGGACGGGCAAACCCGTGGAAGAACTTGCGTCGCTCGAAGGACTCTCCCTCAAAGCGCTGGAGCAACGGCTGTCTGCCGTGGATCAGGAACTCGACAACCTTGCATCCTACAGCCTGCGCAGTGGCATCGGCGCGGTGGGTTTCCGCTCAAATGTCCACAGTTCGCCCACGGAGCCGGAGTGGATTCAAATTGATTTCGGCAGCGAGGTGTCCGTCGATCAGATCGTGTTGGTCCCCACCATTTGGCGCGATAGCAAGACAGGCTTCCGCGCCGATGGCTTCCCGCGCGAATTCAAAATCCTGGCAGGCACGGAAAGTGATACCAAGGGCAGCGTGGTAGCGGAGTTCAGACCTGCGGACCAACTGCTGCCGCGCGTCGCACCCCTTTTGGTGCCATGCCCCGGAACTGTCGCCTCCTGGATACGGGTGGAGGCCACGGTCTTATCACCCCGCGCCTGGGACGGAAAGTTCATCTTCCAGTTGGCCGAAATCCTTGTTTTCAACGAAGGGGAAAACCTCGCCCTCCGCAGGCCTGTCCAGACCTCACCGATGGACTGGGCCGGCGGTTCGGGATGGGACAAGCGCTTCGTGGTGGATGGATTCGTCCCCTATTTGATGGATGCGGCCGAGGGGCCGCAAAGCCTGGCATTCGTCAGCAGTGTGGGCATAGGCGAGCAACCATCCCTGGTGATCGATCTCGGCGAAAGCCTGCCATTGAACCGCATGCACTATCATGTGACCGATCTCAGCGACACGGTTCCCCAGGCAATACCCGATAATTTCGGCGTCCCCCACCGGATGTTGCTGGAAGGGGCGAACCAGGCGGATTTCTCGGATGCCGTCCGGTTGGGCGATTACCGCATGGAATCAGTCTATAATACCGGCCCCATCATCGTGCGCCGTTTTCCCACCACCACATGCCGCTATGTCCGCCTGACCGCCATCGAGCCGTTCATCAACTCCCTGGGCCAGGTCAAGGGTTCACAATTCGGAGCCGCCGAGATCGAACTGTTTTCCAAGGGGCGCAACGTGGCCCTTGGCAGGCCGGTCCAAGTGGATTTCGAAATGACTTCACCCGTGCGTTCGTATTCCGCCCTGACCGATGGCCGCAACCTCTATGGAGACATCCTGCCGATGAGGGAGTGGATGGGCGAGCTGGCGCGGCGGCATGACCTGGAGGCGGCGCGTCCTGCCATCGCCACCGAAGTGGAACATCTCTATGCCCGCCAGAAAACCAACTTGAACCGCTTGGGCTGGTTGGCCGGACTTCTCGCGGGCGGGATCGTCTTCATCATCCTCCTCGAGCGCAACAAGAGGATGCGCCAGATTTCCCGCATCCGTGAACGCCTGGCCGCCGACCTGCATGACGAGCTGGGAGCCAACCTCCACACCATAGGCTTGCTAAGCGATCTCGCAGCGGACGCCGGGGATTCCCCCGAAGAGATGGCCACGCTTTACCGGCGGATCCGCTCGGAGACGGAACGGTCGGGCATCGCGGTGCGGCATTGCAGCGACATGCTGGCCGCCAAGGGACTTTACACCGACCTCCTGGCAGACATGCAGCGCGCATCCAACCGCATCATGGCGAAGCTCGAACATGAAATCACCATCGAAGGGGAAGCATACCTCAAGGGTCTGCCCCCGCGCACCCGCGCCGATCTGTTTTTGTTTTACAAAGAGTCCCTGGTCAACATCAGCCGCCACTCCGGAGCGTCCAAATACACCACCGAGCTGAAAGCAGGCCCGGACAGGATCCATTTGAAAATCTGCGACAACGGCCGGGGGTTGGAATCTTCTGAAACGGATGCCCCCCCCTCCTCACTAAGGCGCAGGGCGAAATTGCTGGGTGCCAAAGTCACCGTTGAAAACCCTGCCACAGGCGGCACCTGCATCGAACTGAACCTCCGCACCCGCAAGTGGGCATACTTCAAACAAACAAAACCATGAGTCAGAAAATCCGAATCATGATGGTGGAAGACCACCCGGAATACCGCGAAATCGTCGAACTCGCTTTAAGCAAAAAAGACGACATGAAACTGGTCAGCCAGTTCGGAACTGCGGAGCGAGCCCTGCGTAGCCTGAGAGACCGCGACCTGGGTGGAAGGCCCGACGTCATCCTGCTCGATCTCAATCTCCCGGGCATGGACGGCTTGGAGGCCGTGCCGTATTTCAGCAAAGAGGTGCCGGATGCCAAAATCATCATCCTCACCCAGTCGGACCGCGAGGCCGATGTGCTCAAAGCCATCCTGCTGGGTGCATCCGGCTACCTTTTGAAATCCTCCACCGTGCGACAACTCGCCGAGGGCATACGGACGGTTATGGAAGGAGGAGCCTCTCTGGATACCAAGGTGGCCAAATTCGTCCTCAAGACCCTGAAAACCAAACTTCCTAGAAACGAGATCGAACAACTGCTCACCGAGCGGGAAATCGAAGTAATCACCCTGCTCGCCGAAGGACTGGTGAAAAAGGAAATCGCCGACCGGCTAAACATCGGCATCAGCACGGTAGTCACCCACGTCACCCACATTTACGAAAAACTCAACGCCCCCAACGCCCCTTCTGCCATCGCCAAAGCCTTCAAGCTGGGCATTCTCACGATCAGCGATGCCGATTGATTCCAAGTCCGGCACTATCTCCCACCGCCCACAGCTCAAAATGAAATTCTCTTCCCACATCGAAAACCCGGATGTCGTTCTCATCGGCAGCGGGGTCATGTCCGCAAACCTCGGAGCACTCCTAAAACGCCTTAATCCTTCCCTAAAAATCCAGGTTTACGAAGCCACCGCGGATGTAGCTGAGGAAAGCTCCAACGGCTGGAACAACGCCGGAACCGGTCACGCCGGAATCTGCGAACTCAGCTACACTCCCAAGCGTGAAGCCGACGGCTCCGTAGATCCCTCCAACGTGATAAAAATCTTCGAGCAATTCGAATACTCCCGCCAGTTCTGGGGCTACGCGGTCGCCGAAGGCATGGTGGACAAGCCAACCGAATTCATCAACCAGGTCGCACACCTCAGCTTCGTCCACGGCGAGGAGCAGGTGGATTTCCTGAAAGAACGGCACAAATCTATGTCCGCCCACCATTTCTTCTCGGAAATGGAATACAGCACCGACCCGGAAACCATTTCCAACTGGGCACCCCTGCTCACCGAAGGGCGCGGCGACGTCCCCATCGCCGCCACCAAAATGGATTCCGGCACCGATGTGAATTTCGGAAACATCTCCCGCAAACTCCTCAAATGGTTGGAAAACCAGCCGGACTGCGGCATCGCCACCTCCCACCGCGTCACCGATCTCACAAAAACTGACAAAGGCTGGAATATCAAAATCAAAGACGCCAAGACTGGCGAAACCCGCTCAAACACCGCGAAATTCGTTTTCGTCGGCGCAGGCGGCGGCAGCCTCCCACTTCTTCAGAAAAGCGGCATCCCGGAAGCCAAAGGTCTCGGCGGATTTCCCATCGGCGGACAATGGCTCATCTGTGACAACCCGGAAATCGTCGATAGACACGAAGCCAAAGTCTATGGCCAGGCACTCGATGCCGCCCCGACCATGGCCGTCCCCCACCTCGACACCCGCATCCTCAATGGGAAAAAGACCCTCCTATTCGGCCCCTTCGCGGCATGGACTACAAAATTCCTTCACAAGAAAGGCAGCTTCCTCGATCTCCCCCTTTCCGTGAAGCCGGACAACATCGCCACCCTCCTTAAGATCGGCATCAACAATCTCGATCTCGTGAAATACCTCGTCCAGCAAGGCACCCAGAGCATGGCGGACCGCATGAAAGTCCTCCACGTCTTCTACCCCGCCGCCGAGGCGAAGGACTGGAAACTCATCGACGCCGGCATCCGCGTCCAAGCGATAAAAAAGACCGATGGCGAGGCCGGAATCGTCCATTACGGCACCGAAGTCATCACAAATGCCGACCGCTCCATCTCCGCCCTACTCGGAGCCTCCCCCGGCGCATCCGTCTGCGTCCACATCGTCCTCGAAGTGATCAGGAAATGTTTCCCCGAACTCCTCGCATCAGAGCAAGGCAAAGCCCGGATGAAACAGATGATCCCCATCCACGACGTCGATATCAAAAAGCCCGAAAACGCCGCCTTCCACAAACAAGCCGCCGCAATCGCCACCGCACAACTGAAACCGGGCTAAGGAAAACAATATCACGGAGGGAACCAGCTAACCGGATCGCTCTGGAATCAGTTGCCCGAACGCTTAGGCAAATGGAGCAGCGTTTACCGTCTCACCCCCGGTTGGCGAAGCATGGGGATTTCACCGGATTGCTGGAAAGAACCTCCGCCGAAAGCGAGGAACCGGAGCCAGACGAGTTCAGAATCGTCGATGCCACCCATCTGAAAGTCCACCACGACGCGTGCCGGTATCCCGGAGATAGGTCGTCGTCGCAGGATGGTTGAGATTTTCTTCTGCCGGATCAAACGTCACCGCCGCGTCGCCATCCGTTGCGACCGACTCACCGAAACCTTCCTATCCTTCGTAAGTCTCGCAGCCATAGCGGATTCGCTAAGATTTTGATTTTGGCCACACTGCCTCGTCGCAAATCGAGTCCTTTGGCGGCTAAAACGGCCATTTTTGCGCGCATTCGCTGGAATGGCTTTAGGTGAACCAAAACACCTAAAATATGAACGCGAAAAACAAAAATGTTCTCCGGGTGTAGGCATCAAATCTATCTCTCGAAAGGTTCTTTTCCGTTCAGCCACTCATTAACCGCATGCGAAAGAAACAGAGCCATACGACGCATTGATCTGGTTCGGAAAGAGGGATGACTGAGGGTGTCAGAATGATTCTGCAAAAGCAGAATCACAGGACACTCCAAGCAGGAAGGTGCAGTAAAAACGATTGCCCAAAATCCGTTCCGTCGGGAACTTTAGGACGTAGTATCCTGAAAACGGAAAAGCTGATCCGCGAGGCGAATAAAATGACACCAAGAGGATGCCGGGAATGGAACTGGATCGATCAAGACCCTTCGAATGGATGCAAGCAACCCACTCGAAAAACAACGTGAGTCGCTCCCACCAGACCTGTGGACGAGGTACGATCCCCCAGCAGCAGAGGAAAATACTTTGAGTAGGGGAGTCCCTCTAATAGCCTGCCTCACCGGCCTCGGACAAACTTGTTTCCGAGGCGCAAGGCGGGGGTAAGGGGGGCTGGGAACCGGCTCCAAGAATATTCCGCATGTTGTGGGCTGTCCTAGCATCTACGGGGAGTTGCGGGGTGTCCCCGCTGTGATGGGAGTCACCTCCGATCAGTTCCAATCGTTGAAGCTTAATCCGCCTGGCTTTATCAACGAGCAGATCTCCACCAACAGATTTTAGCTTTGGAAGCGCAACGTTGGTCGAGCCCGGTGCCTCACAGTTGCCGCCAATGCTTTCAAGTTCGCTGCATTTTAAAACGAGAACCCGCTTCGCGTGTAGGCAACCTCCGACAGTAGCGAGCGAGCCTCGTCTGCATTCTCAGGACCAAAGCTTGCGCGAAGCAACTTCGCTCCGGGGCGCGGGTAGCAGGACAGATGGTATTTCTTGGAATCGGGACGTTGGTAGATACTGGCCATTGTAGCGTAGGCTTCTCACCACACGCGAATCCAGCGAATGTGCGCAAAAGCGCCTCTTTTCGGCCCATAACCCCTATCTCGTTTCCAACTGCCAATAAATCGCCTTTCTTTTCGCCCCGTTGTCCACGGTTTGAGGGGTGGTTTGTTCACGGTGCCTAGAGGACACCTGTTCAAACCGCCGCTTCAGAAAAGGCGAAAGCCGCTGAACTCCTTGGAATTCGACGGCTTTCATTGGTTGCGGGAGCAGGATTTGAACCTACGATCTTCAGGTTATGAGCCTGACGAGATACCTGACTTCTCCATCCCGCGATTTGTTGGAGCACCTTTCGGCGTGGGCGGAAAAACTAGTGTGGAGACCAGGATCTTGCAAGAGATTTTTTGCCTTCAGCCGAAATTTTTGTTTGAGTGCGTCCAGCCGATGAATTCCCCGCTTTCCATCCCCTCTCCTGCCAAGGCCCACGCCGAAATCCTACGGATCTCCGAATGGACCGGGCTGTGCGATGCGCATCTCACGGCAGCCCGGGAATTCACGGCAGGTTCACGGGCACGACGGGACCGGGGTGAAAAGCATCCGGTGGAGGATTTCCTGTTCGACTATTATCCCTACCCGCTGGCGCTGCTGGAACTGTGGCATCCGTGCGTGGGCACTGCGCTGGAGATCGGCGATTCCGAGACTTTTCCCGCCCGCTTCGGGAGGAAGGGCTATCGCTCGGAGGACGGTCTGTGTTTTCTCGATCCAAAGCTGATTTCGGAAAAGGAACGGGGCAGGCTGGAGTGGATCCATGGGCTTCTGGTGGCGACGCGTGCGCATGTTCCGGTTTTCGCCTGCCATGGATTGCACGAGTGGGCGATGGTGTATCGCGCGGAGGAAATCCGCCATGCCGGGCTGGCTCCGTTACGGCTTTCCCAGAGGGAGATCGACTCGCTGGTGGAGTCCCGCTCCATCGTCTGCACACATCACGATGCGTTCCGGTTTTTCGCGAAAGACGCCCGCCCGTTGAACAAGATCCAGCCATCGCTCGATACACGGCATCTCAACGAGCAGCCCGGCTGCGTACATGCGAACATGGATCTCTATAAATGGGCGGCGAAGGCGATGCCCTGGACCGGTTCCGACCTACTCCTGGATAGTTTCCGCCTGGCGAACCGGCTTCGTGATCTGGATATGCGGGCGAGTCCCTATGACCTCTCCGCCTGGGGTGTGGTACCTGTGAAAATCGAGACAGCGGACGGACGGCGGGAGTATGAGTCCGAGCAGAGGGAGCTTGCGGGGGAGGCTGCGGTCTTGCGGGCGCGGTTGATCGGGAGATTGGAGGGAGTTCTTGCCTGACCGGAGGCCGAGGTTTTGGAAATTTGGAGTGCGGACTGGCTCGCCTCCGCTGTGGGGCTGGAGGGCTTGCCCTCTGCGGGGCGGAGCGACTTCTCCGAGAATAAAATGCCGGATGTAAAACCCCGTGAGGCAAGCCTCACTCTCGAAAGCGGAGGCAAGCCGTCCGCACTCCATGACTTGTGTTGTTCAAATCCCCTGCCAGCCGAGCTTCTGGCGGAGCGCTTCGTAGAAGGAGGTGCCTTCGAGGCGGAGCATGTGGAAGGAGCGGGTGGCTTTGCGGACAATGACGCGATCGCCGGGATCGATGCGCGTGGTATCGCGGCCATCGACGGTGAAGAGCATGGGCCCGTCATCCGCCCTTTCCGGGGCGATCTCGATCTCGCTATCGTCCGAGAGCACGAGCGAGCGCTGGCTGAGGCTGTGGGGACAGATCGGCGTGATGACCATCACGGAGGACTGCGGGGCGATCAGCGGACCACCCGCGGAGAGTGAGTATGCGGTGGATCCGGTGGGGGTAGCGACGATCAGGCCGTCCGCGCGGTAGCGGTTGAGCCACTCGCCGTTGACCGTGGCTTTGAGGGTTACGAGACGACCGGTCTCGCCCCTTGCCATGGTTACTTCGTTCAGCGCGTAATATGTTTCTATTTCCTCCCCTTTCCTGCGGACCGTGGCTTCCAGCAGCATGCGGACGCTGGTCATGTAACGATTTTCGGCTACGGCATCCGCGAACTTCTCGATATCGGAATCCGTGCAGGTGGTCAGGAAACCGAGAGTGCCTATGTTGATACCGGCAACGGGCTTACGGAAATCCCCGAAGCGCGAGACGGCATGCATCATGGTGCCGTCCCCCCCTAGGACTGCGGCGATATCCACGTGGTCCTTGAAATCTTTGGCGTATATGCCGTCGGATTCGCCGGCGAGCTCCGCGGTCTTCTTATCGAGCAGGCATTCGCAGCCGCGTTTCTCCAAGGCATCGCGCAGGGCGAGCATGGTTTTCAAACCTCCGGCTTTCTTTGGGTTGAGAAGGATTCCGACTTTCACTGAAAAAAAGCTGGGCGTGTTCGCCCGGAGTGACAAGGACGGAAACTCACTTACTTGGCGATCATCCCGCGTATTTTCGGCACGATCTCCTCCAGTTCGTTGACGACCACGAAATCGCTCTCATGGCACCATTGTCCGAGCAACTCGATGAGCGGAGTCCAGAAGCGTTTCCCGGAAGAATCCAAGCGATCGAAAACGATGACCGGTTTGTCGACCATTCCCTTGTTTCCCTGTTGTTTGAAAATCATCAGGGCGAGCATTTCCTGAACGGTCCCGGCACCTCCGGGGAAGATCACGAAGGCTTCGGATTTCTCAATCATGATCTCCATACGGGTATAGATGTCAGGCTTCAACCAGAAGCTGGAGAGCCCGTCGGGCAGGCCTTCGAGCTCGATGATGTGTGGCACGTTGGAGCCGCCGGTCCAGCCACCCGCATCGACCGAACCCTTCACCACCTCGCCCATGATGCCGGATTTTCCCGCGCCGGAAACGCAGCCCAGCTTGTTCTCCGCAAGCAGTTTGCCGAGTGTGTAGCCATCGCTCAGGTAGTCCGGTTTTTCAATGGAAGCGGAGCAGAACACGCACACGTTTCCCACATGATCGTCCGGCGGCGGCGTATCGAAAGACGGTCCGGCGACGGCGCCGATATTTTCCCGACCGGCATCCGGCAGGCCTCTTTCCCGCGACTGTTCGAGGCGGACCAGAGCATCTTCCGCGCTCTTTGCTTCGAGCAGGTAATCGGTGGCATCCTGCTTCACGGTTCCTAGGCCGTTCAGATGCTGGAGCAGGTTGTAGAGCTTGTCCCAGGAGCCATCGGTATTCAGCAAAACGGTCGGCTTGTTCTCCAGATGTTTGTCCAGCGTCTGGTAGCCGACGAAGATCGAGACGGCCTTGAAAAGATCTTCAAGAGTCGCACCCGGGGTGAAAACGAAAGCGTCCGCCTCTATGATCTTTTTCTCGATATTCCCGAGAGATATCCGTTGGTCCCCGTTCGAGTTATAGATGTCCCAGCCCTTGCTGAAAAGCAGGTAGAGCAATCTCGCCCGGCTTTCCCTGTTCGGGTCCTGCTCACCTTTTACCGTTCCGGCTAATCTTACTTTTGGCATGTTTCGTATCTGAAATTGAGGAGTCCCATGCCGACCGTTGTAGAGCGTTTCTCTGGACGGCGGCTGGAAAAGTGATAGGAATGTGGGACATGGACACGTTTCTGCAAGCGGCAGTTGACGAGGCGCTCACGGGCCTCAGGGAAGGAGGAATCCCCATCGGGAGCGTGCTCGTGCACGATGGGAAGATCATCGGACGCGGCCACAACCGACGTATCCAGAAAGGCAGCACGATCTTGCACGGCGAGATGGATGCTCTGGAGAACGCGGGACGTCTGCCGGCCTCGGTCTACCGCGAGTGCGTGCTCTACACGACGCTCTCCCCCTGTCCCATGTGCAGTGGCGCGATTCTGCTCTACAAGATTCCCCGCGTCATCGTCGGAGAGAACAAAACCTTCACGGGAGCGGAAGGGCTCTTGCGCGGCCAGGGAGTGAAAGTGGAAGTGCGCGACGAGCCTTCCTGTGTGGAAATGATGCGAAAATTCATCAGGGACAAGCCGGCTCTGTGGAACGAGGATATCGGCGAACCCTGAGTGATTTCCCCGAACTGGTCGGACCGAGGGGTTTCCCCCCGGCCACCCCTCGTCAGATATTTCCTTTTTTCATCTCCGAGACTGCGAAATCCGCGGCTCTGGCAGTGAGAGCCATATATGTGAGCGAGGGGTTCTGACAACCGGCGGAAACCATCGCGGAGCCGTCCGTGCAGAAGACGTTCTCAGCGCCCCATACCTGATTGTTTCTGTTTAAAACGGATTCCTTGGGGCTGCTGCCCATGCGGGCGGTGCCCATCTCGTGGATGCCCAACCCGATCGATGGCTGACTGTTGTGAGCGCTAATTCCCTTCGCACCCATCGCCTCGAGCATTTCCGCCGCGTCGTTCATCATGTCATCGCGCATCGCGTGCTCGTTTTCCTGGAATTCCGCATCCGCGACAACGAGTGGAAGGCCCCATTTGTCGGTCCTGTCCTTGCTGAGTGAGATCCGGTTGTTCTCGTATGGCAGACATTCGCCGAAACCACCCATTCCGATCGACCACGGGCCGAAGGAGGTGAGTTCCTTTTTGAAATCCGCGCCGAACCCATCGATCCCACGGGTCCAACCCTGACGCATGCCGTTCCCTTGGTAACCGAAGCCGCGCATATAGTTGCCATTGGGTTTCTCGGAATAATTCCGATACCGGGGAATGTAGAACCCACCGGGGCGCCGACCGAACTGGACCTTGTCCGCGTGACCTTCGATGTAGCCTTTCGCACCGACTCCCAGATGGTGATCCATCAGGTATCCGCCAAGCGATCCGCTCTCGTCCATACCGTCGGGGAAGCGGTCGGAAGTGGAATTCATCAGAATGGATGTGGATGCCACGGTGGAGGCGTTGAGGAAAATGACTTTCGCGAAGTATTCGGTGGTCTCCATGGTCACTTCGTCGATCAGGCGCACCCCTACGGCCTTGCCCGCCTTGTCATCGTAGATGACCGAGTGGACGATGGAATGCGGACGCAGGGTCATGTTCCCGGTGTTTTCCGCAGCTCTCAGGGTCGCCGCCTGACTGCTGAAATACGCGCCGAAGGGGCAGCCTCGGATACATAGATTCCGATACTGGCAGGAGGAGCGGCCGAGAGCGGTCTGCTCGGGAGTCGGCTTGGTGAGATGGGCGACCCGGGCGTGGACCACGTGGCGGGTCTTCCATTTCGCCTCGACTCCGGCCTTCAGATCCAGCTCCGGCGGGGTAAGCGCCATCGCCGGCTGGTATTCGCCATCGGGGAGTTGCTCCAGACCGTCACGCGAGCCACAGATGCCGGCGAATTTCTCGACATACCCGTACCAAGGAGCGATGTCGTCATATTTGATCGGCCAGGGGATCGAGATACCTTCTTTCGCGTTGGCCTCGAAATCCATCGGGCTGAGCCGGTAGCTATGCTTGCCCCACATGATGGAGCGGCCGCCTGTATGATAGCCGCGCATCCAGTCGAAACGTTTTTTCTCCTCGTAGGGATGGTCCTGGTCATCGACGAAAAGGTAGGACTGGGAGGGGCGCACGGTGTAGCCGGTGCGGTTCTGTTTCTCCTGTTCGGAAATCATTTCCCGCGAGGGCATGTTCTGCCACTGGAGCTCCCACGGCGCGGAGTTGGTGGTCTTGTAGTCCACGATGTGTTCGAGCTTGTGACCACGCTCGAGCACCAGGGTCTTCAGCCCTTTTTCACAGAGTTCCTTGGCGGCCCAGCCACCGGAGATTCCGGAGCCGACTACGATGGCATCGAACGTGTGTCCGGCCTTTCCTTTGAGATTCAGATTCATGGGTTGTTTCGGGAAAAAGTGTTACATCGCGTAGGCTTTCATACCCGGTTTCAGCGGCATGTCCGGCACCCACTTTCCTGGGACGAGCTGGTAGTCGAAGGCCTTTGTGGCTCCGATTTCCGAATTCACATAACAGAATTTCGTGAGTTCCTTGAACTGCTGGAGGAAAGTCTCGTTCTGAGGTTTCCCCTCCTTCTCCAACGCCCATCGCTTTTGTTTCGTCTCCTTGTCGTAGGCGGTGAGAAACTCGACCTGCGTTTCGGGACGCAGCTCCGCGATGCTTTTCCCGTGATCCTTCACGCAACGCGTCATGATCGCGGCAAGTCCTTCCCGGATGATCTTCTGATCCTCCGGATAATAGCAGTCTTTGACTATCACTTCGATCCAGCCCGGAACGCCTGCCTCCGTAGCTCCCGGGGTGTCGGTCTCGGGGATGATCGCCTCTGCAAGCATCGCGACCTGCGCTCGCTGCGCCGGACTGAAAAAAGTCAGATCAGCGGGGTTGAAAGCCTCCCCCATTTTCGCGAACGCGCTTTTCGGAACAGCCACACTGCTCCCCAGGGTCATCGCCATCATTTTGAGAATTTCTCTGCGGTCCATAGGTTTTTCGTTGGGACACAGTTTACTTGCAGGAAATCGCTCTGCGAGGAAAAAGAACCGGAGCCAAAAGGTCGTGTTCCCATAGCTGAAATCAGCATTGAAGGCCGTGTCATCGGTCAAGCTGGGAAGACAGCGAAAACCCCTCACCCCGCGCGACCTTCGCTCTCCCCCCGGATGACGATGGCACTGCCCGGAATGAGGGGCGGCGGATTGTGTGCCCGCTCGGCAAAACCCGGCAAGCCCCTTCTTTTCAAAGCCCCGCACTCAAGAATCAACGGACCTCCAGGATGCTTGCGTTTTGCAGGTTATACGAATTTCCAACACCCTCCGCATGGCTACATTTAATCTATCCGAATTATCAGATTATGCGAATCATCTCGCAGACTTCTCCTTTGCCATTTCGCGAAGCCTTCCTAGACTCACCCCCACATGACCCGCTACGCGTCCGCACTTCTTCTCGCGATCTCCCTGCTGTTCGGCACCACTGCCAGCGCCCAGATCGGCTCTTCAAAGCTCTATCGCTCAGTCCTCCGCATCGAGGTGGCAAGCCAGACTCCCGACTACGAGACACCGTGGAATTCGGGTCGCTTCGGTGGTGGGATCGGGACCGGCTTTCTGATCGGGAAAAACCAGATTCTCACCAACGCCCACGTCGTCTCGAACCACCAGCGCATACTCGTGACTGTCCACGGATCTCCTGAAAAGTATCCGGCCAAAGTCGAATTCATCGCGCACGACTGCGATCTGGCGTGGTCGTCACTCGAAAACTTTTCCGATTTCGAGGACTTCCCCGTGTTTTCTCTCGGAGAAATCCCCGCCCTTGAGTCCCAGGTGACAGTCATCGGCTACCCGGTAGGTGGCGAGCGACTGTCCGTGACCAAGGGCATCGTTTCCCGCATCGACTTCCAGCCATACTCCCACTCGCGGGCGGATTCCCACCTCGTCGTCCAGATCGATGCGGCCATCAACCCCGGCAACTCCGGCGGACCCGTGCTGCAGGATGGGAAGGTCGTGGGTGTCGCGTTCCAAGGCCTGCGAAAGGCCGATAACACCGGATACATCATCCCCACGCCCGTTGTGAACCGTTTCCTGAAAGACATCAAGGATGGTAGCTACGACGAATACGCGGAGCTCGGCATCAACGAATTCCCCCTTCACAATCCCGCCATGCGGAAAGCCCTCGGCATCCCGAACAACGGAGAAGGAGTGCTCATCACCAATGTGGTCCCCACCAGCTCTGTCGATGGCATACTGGAAACCGGAGACATCCTGCTCTCGCTGGATGGAAACCCCGTGGACAGCGCCGGGCAGGTCCTCGTCGATGGAGAAAAGGTCAACCTCAACGAAATCGTGGAGCGCAAATATTCCGGTGACACGGTCGCCATCCGTTTTCTCCGGAACGGCTCCTGGAACGATGTCGAAGTCACCCTCAAGCCACTCCATCCGTCCCGCATGTACGCGGTCCAGTATGAGAAAAAGCCCCGCTACGTCGTTTTCGCCGGCCTCGTGTTCCAACCTCTCGACACGAACCTGTTCGCGACCTCGAAGTTCAAGGACGTCACCGTCCGCCGCTTGTATTCCGATTACGTCTCGAAAGGGATTTTCCAGGAGAAAAAGGACATCGTCATGCTCACCCAGATCGAGTCCGATCCGGTCACATCGCGCATCGACAACTTCACCGGACTCGCCGTGGAAAAGGTCAACGGCTTGCCCGTCACCGATCTCGCCCAGCTCCACGATCTGCTTTATGCGGAAAATCCTCCCGAATTCCATGTGATCGAACTCCACGGAGCCAACCGTCCCATCATCATCCCTTCCGCGGAAGTCGAAGCAGCGAACCAGCGGGTCCAGTCAAACTACGGAATCACCAACCTGGCGAATCTCAAGGACTGACCCCGGAATCCTTTTCCTGAAATTCCGTCCCGCAACGTCGTGCCACGAGTCGCCATCGCCCTCGGCTCCAATCTCGGGGACCGCCACGCCAATATCGCGGCAGCCGTCTCGGAGCTGAGGAAAATCGCCTCCCCGGGCGAACCGTTTCTCGAGGCATCCCTTCACGACACGCCCCCCCAGGACTGCCCGCCGGACTCCCCCCGGTTCCTGAACACCACCGTCGATATCCATTGGCCCGGCGACGATCCCATGGAGCTTCTCGGGAAAACGCAAGCGCTCGAAAAAAAACTCGGGCGTAGGAGAAACCCCGTCCGCAATGCGCCGCGGATCATCGATATCGATATCCTGCTCTTCGGAGACACCGCTCTGGATCACCCGCTACTCACCCTCCCCCATCCTCGCATGCACGAGCGCCCGTTCGTCCTCCTCCCGCTCGGAGAAATCCGCCCGGAGTTCCGGTAGCCTCCGGCCGTCCTGCGGAACACAGGAGGGGGAATTGGGAATCACGGCCCAACCCCGCTGACCTCGAGTCGCATGAATCCCGCCCTGGCATTGAGCGGAATCTCGGCGCGGGATAGCCCGTCCGCTCCTGCCGTGGCGGAAACCGCTGAGAACGGGACCGACAGGTCAGCTGACGCCGCCGCCGTAAGGCTGAAATTCGAAGATGTCGGGAGCCGGACGGGAAAGGAGAGCTGCAAAGCCCCGGATCCCCCGATCTCCGTGACAGAACTCGAAATAAATTCAGAATCGTTCCGCCGCGGGTCCAGCCCGGTCGCGAACTCGAGTCCGGCGGGAACCGAGTCGCCATCCGAGTCGTCCGTCGCAGACAAACCATCGAGCCCGTTCCGTGTCATCCACTGGGTGAAAGTCATGTCCAGATCTCCCGCTGGCTTACCGATCAGATCATCGAGAATCTCGGTAGCGCTCAGCGGTGCGATACCGGTGCCGTAGGTGCGGTTGAACGCATGGATGATCTCGTTCGCTATGACCGCCTGCGCATTCGTGTTCGGGTGGAAATTCCTACTCAGGGACCCGTTGAGCCAGACAAAATCGCTATCGCCGCTGGTCGACCCGGAGTTTTCAAAAGTGATTCCCTGGATGCACAAGGTCGGCTCGTCGAGCAGCGGCAGTGTCGGCGTGAAGACATCCGCGTAGCCGATCCCGCGGCTGGAGGCCAGCGTCCGGAGCTGCTGGTTCAAATCGCGCACAACCGCCGTCACTCGCCCGGTCCTGACCGGATCCGTGGGAAAATCATCGCGGATGAGTGGTGTGATTCCAATATGTGGCACGTTGACCAGAACCACCTGGATATTCGGATTGAGCGTTTCCACCCGGTCGAGGATGGCAGTGATATCCGCGATGAAATCAGCGACGAAACTACCTGCCCCGTTGCCATTGTAGATTGGGCCGTAGACGCCGCGCAGGTCGTTGCCGCCGATGAACAAACTCAGGCGCGCCGCGTCGTTCGAGATCTGATCCTCCATTCCCGTAAGATCGAAATCAACAGCTTCATCGAAATCGGAGAGTCCCAATGCTTGCGTCAGAACACTGAACTCCGAATTCTCGCCAATCAGATCGAGAAAACCATCCGTCCCGGTGATGAAACGCCGTAGCTGGTCCACCTTCAATCCCGGGATCGCCCAGTTGAAATCCTGGCGGAATAGCAACGTAAACGGACCCAAAGCGATGTCCCGCGGCGACCCGAGATCGAACGATGAATTTCGATAGTTCGGATCATTGAGAATTTCCGCCCAGTTGCGCACCTCCGGGCCGAAACCATCGCCTACCGGTCCGGCCCCGAGATTGTATTGAAATCCGAACTCCGCCTCGTATGCGAACGTCAGCGAATCTCCCAGAGTGACGATATGTTCCGCTCGGGAAACGGGCGGAAACGCGAGCGCTGAAAGAACAATGGATTGAGCGAGGGCAAAAGGACGTGTTTTCACCCGGCTACGTTGGGCGGAATTTCAAATGTGTCGATCCAAAATCTAACAGTAAGCGGAGCACCCCAAACCCTGGTGAAATTTTTTGGCCACATGAAATTGCTTTACTCGCCGCATTCAAATGAACAATGATTTTTCAATGCAAAAAATCCCCTCGCTATTGGTCGTGTTGGCGACGTCGATCTTGTTCGCGTCATCCGCTTCCATTTTCGCAGCTCCCGGCCAACCTGCGGCTGCCGGTGATTCACTTGTGCTCTTCGATGGCAGCCAATCGCACAGCGGGATTCCCAATGTGGACGATCCCGAGGATGCCGGGCGGAAGGTTGGTTCCTGGAAGGGAGCACCGAAAGGATTTCGATTCCCTGTTTCCGGGGAGGAACTCGACCTTTCTGGCTACACGGCACTGGGCCTGAGGCTCTACTCGGCGGAGGCCGATGGGCATGGCATCGTCATTCTGGCAGATTCGAACGAGGCTGGCGCGGGCAACTATTTCTCGAAGAAGATCACCGTGGATTGGAAAGGATGGAAGACGCTTGTCATCCCGTTCGACGAATTCAAGACGACCCGGAAACCCGCCGGTTGGGGAAAAATCGACAAGATCCACCTGGCCAACAACGGCTACGAAGGGACGAAGTTCAATCCGGATGCGGTCTATTACGTCGATGAGGTTAAAGCAGTCGGGGAAGTCTCCGCGAATGGGAAACCTGAGGATGACGCGATGGCCGAACCCGCTGCCGCAGGCGATTCGCTCCTGCTCTTCGATGGTAGCCAACCACACAGCGGGATTCCCAACGTAGCTGATCCGGAGGATGAGGGGCGCGAGGTCGCTTTCTGGAAAGACGCTCCCAAAAGCGGCCGCTTGCCGGTTTCCCGTGAGCAACTGGATCTTTCCGCATACAAGGCTCTGAGCCTGCGGTTTTATTCGGCAGAGGCGGACGGGCACGGGATCGTAATTCTGGCGGACTCGAACGGAACGGTCGAAGGCAGCTATTTTCAAAAGAAGTTCATCGTGGATTGGAAGGGATGGAAGACGCTCGTGATTCCGTTCGACGATTTCTCGATGGCGCGGAAGCCTGCGGGCTGGCAGAAGATCGACAGTATCCACCTCGCCAACAACGGCTACGAAGGGACGAAAGCCAACAAGCAGGCGCGTTACTATCTGGATGAAGTGCGGGCATTGAAAACGGCACCCGAGCGCAAGAAACCCGAGGGCGACGAGAGCACCAAGCTCACGCCGAACAACTCGAAGTTCATCCTCCCGTTTCCTGTCCACCCCGAGGGCGAGCACATCTACGGGATACGGTATGAACTGAAAGGGAAGCCGGAGTCAAAGGTCAGGATCCACGCCTACACGACATGGGATGCGGAGGGGAAACTCAAGGAAAGTAATGACGAAATCGGCCACTCGTGGCAGTCGCCGATATCGGACGGATGGGAGGAAGACAGGCTGGAAATCCTGACCAAAAACGGAGTCGCGCGGGTTGACCTCACCTTCACGGCTAGCGGCGACGAAGCGGTGGAGATTCGCAATGTGGAAATGGTCGAGGGAGGATTTCCGGAAAATCCGCCGCATCCTGAGGCTCCGTATGTGAAGTGGATACAGTCCCTCGAACCCGATCTGGATTTTGCCGATACGGTGCCGCTTCTGAATTTCGCTCCCGGCGGTGACGGACTTGGAAATTCCAGGGCGAGGGACGTTTATGTAAGACCTCAGGACGAGCAAAAAATGGTGGATCAAGCCGCGCCCTACCTCGCGCTTTCCGTCCCCGAGCTGGTGGCGATGGTGCCGAAGAAAAGGCCTTTCCGCATAAAAGGCCAATGGGACAGCAACTATACATGGAGCCCGGACCAACCTGATTTCATCTTCGACAAAAAGACGGGTGAGCGTTTCGACTACGGGAAGAAATATCCCGTCCAGGGTGTGGAGAAAGTGCTCGCGCCCTCTGGCAAGACCGTCGAATACGCTTACCATGACTCGGATACCAGCGATCCGATCTACAAAGGCCGGCGGATCTATGTGGACATGTTTCAGACGGATGCGCGGTCTGCGGCTTTCATGCGGGCGGGCAGCAATATGGCCGCCTTGGCGCGGAAAACCGGCAACGTGGAATACGGGGTGCGTGCGGCGGCGATCATCTGGGAAATGGCCCGGAACATGCCGGATTGGCCGGTGACGGGGCAGCCGTCGTGGAATTCCCCGCCGGAGGAGGACAGGATGCGGGCACCGGATTACACAAGATGGTTTTCGTTCGTGATGGCCGGGAACTGGTATGTGACACACTCCGGCGCGCTACTCTGGCCCGCGCGGTATTTCGATCTCATCCGCAGTAACAAGGAGGCTTGGGATTTACTTGCGGAGCGGATGGATGTATCCGACCCACGGGAGCAGACGGCGGAGGGGTTGCTACACATCGTGCGAATGATGCTCAAACGCGACGCCTACTACCGTGCCAACGACTTCGTGTTTTTCCACAATCTGAGCGGATCGGAAAACCGCAGCCTGATCCAGCTAGGCCGGGTGCTTGGGATTCCGGATCTCGTCCACTACGGCATGCGGAAAGTGGAGGGCACGTTTCGCAAGCGTTTCATGTCCGACGGCGTTTTTCCGGAAAGCATGTGGTACACGATGGATCAGTATGTGCGCCAGTCCGAGGCACTTGACGCGCTGACCGATTACCGCGATCCGGAGGGCTACACCTATCCGGCTGACGGAACCCGGCTCGACGTAAAAAATCCGACCGATGCGATCCCCACCTACGGGAAAATCACCTCGGCACTCGCACGCCAGACCTATCCTGATGGCACTGCTTCAACGGTTCATGATTCCTGGTCGGAAACGGCTAATCCATACCGACCCAATGGGTTGGAATTTTCCGGTCGGGACGAGGTCGAAGCCCCATCTTTTCAATGCCTACGGACACGGCATCCTCGGTCGGGGCACGGAGCCGGACCGGATCGAGGCCCAGCTTCATTATTCCGGTTTCTACAACCACGGCCACAGGGATTTGCTCAATCTCATCCTCTGGGCCAACGGCGATGAACTCGTCAGCGACATCGGCTACACCCACATCAGCGCCTATGCAGGTTCATCGACCTCACACAATCTGGTGGTCGTTGACCGGAGCGTGCAAAAGTCCGGCAACGATGCCGGAAACCTTCTCGCTTGGACGGCTCGCAAAGGTTCTCCGCAGGTCATCCAGGTCGGGCAGGGAGCGGAAGATCCGGTCTATCCGCAGTGCCGCATCTACCGCCGCGGGCTGGTCCTCCTGCCCTTCGGTGAAAAAAACGCCGTGCTCGACATCTTTGAGGTCGCCGGGGGAAAAAGCCACGATTGGATGGCGAACGGTTGCGCTGACTACGGGCAGACGATGACCTCGGATCTCGTCCCCGAGCGCACGCTGGACAATCTGGCGCTCGACGGGGTCGCGCTGGAAAACCCTTTACCCTGGGGAGACGACGACAAGAACCGTTTCAAGCACGACGAGTTCGGCGAGGCCAGCATCTACTACGGTGCCTTCCGCGACGCGAAAATCACGCCCATATCCGCACCGTGGACCGCGACCATGAATCCTCCGGCAAAACCCGTTCCGGCAGACACCGCGTGGGCTGGTGCCCGGGCGAAAAATGCCGGACCGAAGCCGAGCCTGCGTCTGCATTGGCTGGGACCACTCGAGGGCGACGCCATCCTCGCCGAGGCTCCGCGCAACCGCTACCACAAGGAACTCGATCATAAGAAGGAGGCTATCGCAGTGTGGGCGGAAAACCGTATGCCCAAGGTAATCGTGAACCGCGAGGGCGAAGACTTGAAAAGCACGTTCGTCGCCGTCTGGGAGCCATTCAATGCGGAATCGTTTCTGACCGAAGCTACGTCATTGGAAGATCTGGATGGAAATGGTCTCGGCTGGAAACTTGCTGATGGCACGGAAACAAAAACAGTCCTCTACCGGCCGCTTGAAGCGGAGGGTCCGGTAAGTGCCGGTGGGTTTGAAACGGACGGGCGCTTCGCGGTTCGTTCGACTCGGGGCGATACCACGGGTCTCGATCTGACAGGCGGAACCTTTGTGAGTGACGGGAAAATTTCAGCCCAGCTCGATGAAACCGCGCAACTTGAGATCACCGGTGTCACTAAAAAGGATGGCCGATGGGTCATTTCCGCACGCGGGGATGTGGCAGCGTCAGCGGATCAGACGGACGGTCAATTCGTGATCGTCGCACAGGAAGGTGTGTCGAACCGCTGGCTCCGGCTTAGCAGCATCGAATCGGATGGCGACAAGGTGAGTATCGTTCTGGCGGAAGACCCGGGCTTCGAATTCGACGCCGAAAAATCCGTCCTACGGGAAACCTACTTCCCCCACCGCATCGTCTCGGGTAAGGCTCATCTTTCTCTGCCGAGCTGGCTGAACATCGAAACTTCCGGAGACGATGAAGCTCCGATACTGCGCGTCCGCGCGAGCCATGCTCTCACGATAGCGCTGGAAGGTTTCGCCGACGGTCGGTTCTCCGCGCAATCGCGACCGGTCGGTTCAAAAGACAGATGGAGCGAGCTTCCCACGACCAAAGACGGCGGCACACTCGGCGTAAAAATCGGGGCAGACAAGCTGGCGAAGGACTGGTTGGAGATAAGGATCGAAAAGTCGGCTGGAACTGAACTTCGATAAATTTCACCGACCCAGGTGATCCGAAGTTTCCATCTCGGAGAACTTATCTCCCGCACGTGCGAGAATCATGTAGGAAAAAATGGGCAGGTTGATCCCCGTCACCACTCCTGCGGATCATCGGAAATACGACGAAATCGAACTTTCCGATCTAAACGCCCGGCGCCAGAACGTCCGGGAGTCGTCGGATTTCAAATCAACCGCACCTCCGGAACATTTTTATTCGCAATTCCTGACTTTCTGGCATACGCGATGCATCATCGAATTCAGCCAGATTCTTCAGAACTCCAGAAACACCCCGTTATGAAAGCAAACCGATTCAACCAGTTGTTCGCACTCGTCCTCACCAGCACCTCGCTACCTGCGGCCACATGGGATGGAGGTAATGGAACCTGGGACCAATCTACCACCAAAAAGTGGGATACAGGGAAAGTCTGGAGCGCGACGTTGTCAGGAGTCCCATCACGAGGAGACGCGATTTTCAGTCAGTCGGGCAACCTGGTGACCGTGAGCGGATCGGTGACAGGCTTGGACGACTTCGCCCTCAATAACACCACGATCTCAGGTGGTTCCCTCACTCTGCTGTCTGGGTCTGGCTCTGGCAGCTCAAGAAGTCTGAACGGATCAGGCACCATCAGCTCGCTTCTCGCCGGAGGCACTTCCGCGAACGATACCCTAAAAGTAAGGAGCAATGCAAATATCGTGCTTGCGGGCGCTAACACCTATGGTGCGAAAACGGCAGTGGAAAGCTCCGGCAGGCTCACCGTCAACGGCGACCAAAGCGGCGCGACAAGTCTGGTCACCGTCGACTCGGGCGGCACGCTTGCTGGCGCTGGCGTGATAGGCGGCGCGACCACGGTTAACGGCACTCTAACAGGTGCGCTTACTTTTAACGAAAATCTGACATTCGGAACCGGCTCGATCTTCGACTGGTCCATCGACAACGCCGGTATGAGTTCATCCGGTGAGTTCGCGCTGGATTCCGCCCTCCTTCTTGGATCGGGAACATTCGATGTTACCCTCGGCGATGATTCCAACGCGTTCTGGAACACAGACCAGTCATGGACATTCGCCGGTGTGACGAATCTGTCTGCGATCTTCACGACCCTGACTGGCGATTTTGTAGCTACTTCGGGTGGTCGTGGCTTCAGCCTTACGAACAGCTCGCTCCAATGGAGCGCTGTTCCCGAACCCTCCAGCGCTCTCGCCGGTATTCTCATCGCATCGGGCCTGATGCGCCGCCGCCGCTGATTTGCCACCGAGAAGAGGGGTCGGAGTCCGTTTGCCACTGGATGGAGTTCGGAAAGATCCCGCCACCCCGGTGTGACTTTCGCTACGGCGTGGTTCTCGCGGGAGCTTTTCTCCGCTTTCTTTCGGTGAGTGTCGGGGGTCGGACCCGATCGGCACGGGATCAATCCTCGTTTCATCGGGATCCGTTGGACGGAAAGCCGATAAAGATACGGCTTCCAACCCGTTTGGCACATTGGCTTCAGGGGCGTGGCGTGCTTGAAGCCGGACCGCGCTAGCCGAGGAAGCTTCCGTAGCCATCCGGGGAAGCCGCGGAAACGCGAGGAGGCCATGAAGCTGTTCATCGAAACCCGTGCCATTCAGAGCCGGACCCATACAGATTCCGAGTGACTGAAACTGTGATCCAGCGGCAACCGATCCAGCCCAGTCGCTGACGCCTCAACGCGTCCTTCGATCTTGATTCACTCCCCCTTTTTTGAGAGATTGAGATTCGGTGGAGGAAAAACGCGAATATTGGGCTTTCATTTCTTACCGGCATCTCGACAACAGGG
Source organism: uncultured Verrucomicrobiae bacterium (assembly GCA_963729485.1). Lineage (GTDB taxonomy): Bacteria > Verrucomicrobiota > Verrucomicrobiia > Verrucomicrobiales > Akkermansiaceae > Luteolibacter. Next base: position 115,406 of record CAVSNV010000007.1, on the reverse strand, counting down.
ACGCCGGACGGGAATGGACCACTTGGCTCGCACGCGAGATCGAGACCTACGAGGTCCCCCCGGAACTCGCCGGCACCAGGGGCAGCCGCGGAGACATCATCCCCGAACGCATCTACCCGGTGTTCCGCGACGAGGACGAACTCTCGGCCGACGCCGACCTTTCATCTCCCATCTACGAAGCGCTCCGCAATTCGAAAACGATGATCGTAGTATGTTCCCCTCGCGCGGTTTCCTCGCGCTACGTGGGAAACGAAATCACTTATTACAAGAGCCTCGGGCGCGGCGATCGCGTCCTCGCGATGATGATCGAGGGCGAGCCGCATTCGAAGGACGGGCGCGAGTGCTTTCCGCAAGCGCTCAAGCACTCCGTCGACGAAGACGGCGAAATCGTCGCCGATTCCCAAGTCGACCCGTCGCCGCCGACTTCCGCCTGGCGGACGGGAGCCAGGGCTGGCATTCCCCCGCCGAATGTCGCAAGCACTTCCGCGACGAACGCTCCGCTGAAAAATACCGCGAGCGCTGCGATCTCGCCAAGCTGAAGCTGATCGCCGGCATTCTCGGAGTGCCGCTCGGTAAACTGGTCGAGCGCGACAAGGCCTACCAACTCGCGCTCGCGAGACGCAAAGCCCGCATCTTCACCGCCGTCGCCGTCGCCATGGCTGTTCTCGCGGTGCTGGCGGTCATCGGTGGTATCTTCGCCCAGATCAAACGCCGGGAGGCAGCCGACGAGCGCGACCGGGCGCAGCACTCGGAAAAGGTTGCGCTCCTCGCTAGGGGAACTGCGGAGAACCTGATCAGCGAGATGCTTTTCGATCTGGGTGCGAAGCTTGAGTCCATTAACAGGATCGAGCTGCTCGACGATGTTTCGCGAGCGGCGGAGAAATATTTCGAAGACCTACCGCCAGACCAGATCGATGCCGAGAGCGAGCGCAATCGGGACGTGATGCTCCACAGCAGGGCCGCCATCCTTGAGGCGAAAGGCGATCTCGATGGCGCCTTGACCATCATGTCACAGGCACTCGAGCTATCGGAAAGTCTCGGTCGCTCCAATCCCGAGAGCTTCCTGGCGGCGAGGGACACCATCATCGGCATGCGGGAAATCGGCGATCTGCTCGTCAGGCAGGGGAAGATCGCGGAAGCAACCGGATACTATCAGCGGTCCGCCGAGCTTCTGATTCCGACCCTCGCCGGGACTTGGGAAGAGGCGGATGCGCTTTCGCGGCCCTCTTCGAGGAGCAGAGCGGTCAGGCGTCCGCGGCACAGGTGCAAGCTGCGGTTGAAAACGAAGTCGCCGCCGACCTCCTGAAAAACATGTCGGCCCTCATGGAAAGAGTCGGAAACATCGCCATGATCGAAGGGGATTTCGATAAAGCCATCCGTAAATACGGCGTGTCCCTACGCATCAGCGAAGCAGTGGTGAAAGCCGATCCCGGGGACGACCTCGCGAAGCAAAACCTGCACTCCAACTACCAGAAGATCGGGATCGTCGAGCAGCGGCAGCAGGACTACGCGGAAGCGGAAAGATTTTTCCAACAAGTAGTCGACCTGACTAGGAAGGAAGTCGAGCTATCGCCTGAAGATGCCCTGTGGCGCGAGAAGCTCGCGTCCGCCCTCGAACGACTGGCGGGGAACCGCGTATCCAGAGATCAGCCGGAACTCGCCTGGGAAAACGCGACCGAGGCCCTCGGCTACCGGCGCTCGCTCGTTGCCAACGATCCGGTCAACCTCGCGCTTTTGCACGGTCTCCATGTTGCTCTGTTCCAGTCGGCGATCGCGGCCGATCTGACGGCGCGCCCGGAGGAAGCTTCCCGATTCCACTCCGAGGCAAAGGAAATCGCTCTCAAGCTGGCGAAGGCGGATCCGTCCAATGCGGAATGGCAAGCTCTGGCGGCGGAAGACCCGCCGCGGGCGGGCGGCGGTTCACCCCAAAATCCTTCGCACCCCGGAACCAACTCTCCCGTCAGACCCGACAGACTGCCCGAAGCCCGGGCCGCAGGCCGCCCAGAGAACCGGCCAATCTCGAAGCGCGCCGGACACTCGTCATGGCGCTAGTGGCCGAAGCTCGATTGCAGGAATCGGCTGATCGCACCGACGCGGCCAGAGAACACCTCAAGGAGGCCATGAGGATCGCCGAATCCATCGTTTCCGATCTACCCGCCCCGACCTTCGCCAGTCGCCAGGTTGTCGCCGAGTGCTATCTTTCCCTCGCCGAATTCGAGATCCGCCAAGAAAATTTCAAGGATGCCGCGGATTGGAAGGTCAGACTGCTCGGCATCATACGCGAGACGATGGAGCTGGACGTGGAATGGCCCTCGGAGAAACCGACCGATGCGGGTCTGGCCGCTCTGGAGGCGGAAATCGAATCGTTGCGGTCCCGACCCAGCGAAGTGGGGAACGACAGGTGATATGCGGAATCGAACCAACGGAAAGCCCCGAGATTTTGAACGATTGCCCCGGTAGCGAGGGTATGGTAATATGCCGTTTCTTTCCGTAAAACCGGCTTCCAGCAACCGCCCCGCCATGAACCACCTCTTGCAGACCCGCCGCAGTTTCCTGCTCCGCACCGCCGGGGCCTCACTTGCACTCCCAGGACTCACCTCACTGTTCGGGAAGACCGCTGAATCCCTCGCGTCCGTTCAAGCCACCACTGGCGCCGGAATCGGTGCGAAACGCTTCGTCGCGATCGGAAACCTTCTCGGCTTCCAGCAAAAAAGTCTGTTTCCAAGCCTTCCTGGCAGGGAATGGGAATCCACGAAACTGCTCACACCGTTGAATGCACACCGCGAAAGTTTCACCGTCTACCGGGGACTGGACCACGGGATGCGCGGCGGCCACTTCGCGGTGCACTCCTTTCTTTCCGGAATCATCCAATCGGAGGCAGCCAACAAGCCGAACGGAAACGTCACGATCGATCAATTTCTGGCCGAGAAGGTCGGCAGCCAGACACGCTTCCCGTCCCTCACCGTCGGATCCGACGACGGGATCCACGGAGGCTGTCAGCTTTCGTGGACCAGATCCGGGGTCCGGGTTCCGCCCATCACGAACCCTGCCGATCTTTTCGACACCCTGTTCGCGAACGAATCCCGCGAGCAGCAGGTGAAGCAAGGTGAGAAAAACCACCTGCAGAAGCTCCATCCTCGATACCATCCACGACGACGCAAAAGGTCTCTCCCGCAGGGTCAACAACGAAGACAAAGACAAGCTCGACGAGTATTTCACCTCGATCCGGGACGTCGAAAAGCGACTCTCCCGGCGCAACGATTGGACGGATCATCCAAAGCCGAAAGCTCCCTTCGACAAGCCTGCCAATACGAATACGGTCGACGACTTGCCGATGCTTTACGAACTCATCGCGCTCGCCCTCCAGACAGACTCCACACGCATCGCGACCCTGGAAATCGGTGGATCTTTCCTGCCGCAGAACCTGGGAATCAAAAAGTCCTACCACGGCCTTTCCCACCACGGGAATCAGGAGGACGCATCGCAGATCTCATCACTTTGGAAACCTATCAGATCGAACATTTCGGAAAATTCCTCCATCGTCTCTCAGCGATCCAGGACGGCGACCAGACGCTTCTCGACTCCACCTCAGTCCTCTTCGGCAGCGGCATCGGCAGCGCGAACTCGCACACCAATTCGGACCTCCCCATCATCCTCGCCGGCGGCGGATATCGTCATGGCGAATTCAAGAAAGTCGCCTCGGAGGGCATCAACAAGGTGCCTCTGTGCAACCTCTACCTCGATATCGCCCAGCGGATGGGAATCGAAACGGAGTTCTTCGGAACAAGCACCGGGGCCTTTTCCTAACACCGTGGCTACTCGTCCGTTCGTCAGCATGAAACGCTTGCTCGATTATTGCTCCACCGCGCTCTGTCTGGAGCGCTCACCTGCTCGCTCCAGGGAAAGGAATCCCGGACGGAGGCGGTTGCGAAGGATTTCCTCACCTTCTACTGCTACGACTGCCACGACGGCTCGAAGCAAAAAGGCGAGCGAAATTTCGAGCTGCTCAACTTCCCCTTCACCACTGTCCAGGATCTCGTCACCGCGAAGGAAATCATCGATCAGGTGACCCTGCTGGAAATGCCGCCGAAAAAGGCGGACCAGCCCGAAACCGCACAACGGCTCGCCGTCGTGCGCGCCCTCCGCGAGGAGATGGAAGCCGCGCGCGGAAAACTCGCCAGCACTGGGAGGCGCACCGTCCTGCGTCGCCTTTCGAAACGGGAATATGAGAACACCCTTGCCGTTCTGTTCGACCGTCGTGTCGACACCCTCGGACTCACCGCCGATTTTCCGAAGGACAAAACCAGCCTCCATATGGACAACATCGGGCAAACTCTCGTCACCTCCGGTTTTCTCCTCGATCAGTATTTCCACTCCGCGCAACGCCTCGTTGAAACCCGACTCGGCCGGCCGGAAATCGGAGAAGTCGTGGAGCTTTTCCGATAATTTCAAACAATACGAAGAGCTGGCCGGGCCTCACGACCGGGTTTTCAAGTACAAGTTCCTCTGCATCTACGAGCAACCTGATACCGATACCCGGCAGGGCGGTTACGGGCACATCGAAGACTTTCTGGACGGCGTTCCGGTATCCGGCATCTACGGATAGGACGAAGGTCCGAGCGATGCACCGGGACACGCACTACGATCCCGAGATCTTCGAAATCGATTTCTCAGAGCCGTTCATCCTCGGCATCGTTCCGGGCGACCGTACGAAAGGCCACATCCACTACCCGCAGGCGATCGAGCCAATCCTCGCCCAAGCCGTTCTACCGATCACGAAGAGTGGATCACTTTCCGCGTCTGGCTGGAAGCCGGACAGACCCCTCGTTTCATTTTTCCCAACGGGCCCTACGAGTCCCGCGCCTCAGTGATGACGCTGAATAAGAGCTATACCGACGAGTTCGAAAATCCTTCAAGCGGAGTTAATCGCTCCGCCCTTCTGCGCGAGGGAAAACTACCCCACATCCGTATCTCCGAGATCAAGATCACAGGACCCCTCCCCGAGAAGGACGAGACGAAGGAAGAGATCGCGATCTTCGGCGAAGGAGGATTCCAGGCCGAGAAGGCACTCGCCCAGCTGGATCGCTTCGCCTAACGAGCCTATCGTCGGCCCCTCGATCAGAAGACAGGGAACGGATTCACGACTTTCACGACAAGCGGCTCAGCGAAGCTGCATCACCCCGCCAGGCCGCGCTCGATACGGTGAAACTCATCCTCTGCTCTCCTTCCTTTTTCTATCTCAGCGAAATCACTCCGGAGGATAATCCGATCCTCCCCTACGATTTGGCTTCGCGACTCTCCTACGCCCTTACCGCCGGACCTCCCGACGAGCCTTCTTCTCGCTGCCGCTGCGTCCGGTGATCTGGAGGAGGAAATTCTGCGATCGCAGATCCCACGTCTTCTTGATTCTCCAGACTCCGCGGGATTCGTAAACACCTTCCTCGATAGCTGGCTGAACCTCCGCGATCTCGGCAGGATGCCGCCGGATCGGGCATCCGCCCACTCCTACTACGCCGAGGACCTTCCCACCTCCATGAAACAGGAAGTGCGGAAGTTTTTCACCTCCTGCTGACTGACGATCGCCGGTTACCGATCTGCTAGATGCCGATTACACCTTCGTCGATAAAAAACTCGCCCAGTTCTACGACCTACCTGAGAAAAACACTCTGCGTCTCGAGAACGGCTTCCAGAACGTGTCGCTGAATGGTGATAATCATCGTGGTGGCATTGTCTCGATGGCAGCCGTCCTCACAGTGAGTGCCAACGGTGTCGAGACCTCCCCTATCACACGTGGGGTCTTCGTCTCCGAAAATATTCTTGGCGTCATCCCCCCTCCCCCTCCCGATGAAGTTCCGGATATCGAGCCAGATACACGGGGTGCGACCTCCTTGCGGGACCGGATCGAAAAGCATCGGGCATCCAAGACTTGCGCGGAATGTCATCGTAAAATCGACCCGCTCGGATTCGGACTGGAAAACTTCGATCAACTGGGCCGCTGGCGCGATCATTACCCAGGCCAGGAAAAAAGTGAAGCCGATCAAAGTCGATCCCTCCGGCGAAATGGCCTCGGGCGAAACCTTCGCCGGAGTCGAGGATTACAAACAAATCCTCCTTACCACCCGCGCCGACACCTTCACCAGACACCTCATCTCCATGGTCCTCACCCACGCCACCGGTCGCCACATGGAAACGCTCGACCAATTCGTGATCGACGACATCGACGCCCGCGTCACAAAAGACGGCGGCGGTCTCCGAACCCTCGTCATCGAGTCCCTCACCAGCGAAATCTTCCGCTCCAGGTAGACCGAACGAGAAATAGGCGCGTCGTCGCGATTTGAGTTCGGGGTGCGACCTCCTTCTCCTGAAGCATGGGTTTTCACTCCGGTCGAGGGAGCCGGTTCGTCCTCAAGGGGAGGGCCTCCTCTACGTTTTACAGAAAAACCCCGGACACCATGTGGCGGCCGGGGTTTTGTGAGGTAGATCCTTGCGGATTTCCGATTCGGCGGAGACCACGTCTTCTTCGTCGTCGAGGACTTCCGCCTCTTCGACCACGGGTTCCGGTTCCTCGACGGTGAACTCGAAGTCCGAATCCCGGTGGTGATGGAAGCCGGTGCCGGCGGGGATGAGGTGACCCATGATCACGTTTTCCTTGAAGCCGCGGAGGTAGTCGATCTCTCCGAGGGTGGCCGCTTCGGTGAGGACGCGGGTGGTGTCCTGGAAAGAGGCGGCGGAGATGAACGAATCCGTCTCGAGGGAGGCCTTGGTGATCCCGAGAAGCACTGGCTCGCCTTCGGCGGGCTTACCACCGTTTGCGAGGATCTCGTCGTTGACGGCCTTGAAAGTCGTTTGGTCGACCTGGTCGCCCCAGAGGAACTGGTCGGTATCGCCGGGATCGGTGATCTTCACCTTGCGCAGCATCTGGCGAATGATGATCTCGATGTGCTTGTCGTTGATTTCCACGCCTTGGACGCGGTAAACGGACTGCACCTCGTTGACCAGGTGCTCCTGGAGTTCGGTCGCACCGCAGGCTTCGAGCAAATCGTCCGGAGAGACGGGGCCTTCGGTGATCTGGTCGCCGTGTTTCACGCGGTCGCCTTCCGTCACGATGATGTGTTTGCCCATCGGGACGAGGTGGTCGACGGTCTCGCCGGACTCAGGATCGGTGACGATGACTTTCTTCTTGCCGCGGACGTTGCCGCCGAAGGAGACATCTCCATCGATCTTGGCGATGACACAGGCGTCCTTCGGTTTGCGTGCTTCGAAAAGCTCGGCAACCCGGGGAAGACCACCGGTGATGTCCTTGGTGCGGGCCACTTTCCGAGGGGTCTTCGCAAGCTGCGTTCCACCGGTGATCGTGTCGCCTTCCTTGACGGAAAGGTGAGCGCCGACCGGGATGGAGTAGCTGATGATGACTTCTCCGGTTTTCGGGTCGATGATGCAGACCTGCGGGTGGAGATCCTCCTTGTGCTCGGTGACCATGGTTCCCTTCTTGCCGGTCTCCTTGTCGATTTCGGACTGCACGGTGATGCCGAGGATCATGTCGCGGAATTCGACCTTACCGGGTTTCTCGGTGAGAATCGGCACGTTGTATGGATCCCATGTGACGATCGTATCGCCCTTCTTCGCATCCTCGCCGTCTTTCACGGAAATGATCGAGCCGATGACGATGTTGTGGCTTTCGAGTTCGAGACCGTCCTTGTCGCGGATGGAGACGGAGCCGTTCTTGTTGAGGACCACCCAGTTGCCATCGAGTCCTGCACGGTGCGGAGGTCCTTGTAGACCAGTCGACCGCCGTTGTTCGTCTTGATGATCGGTTGCTTGAAGGTCGCCGAGGCAACACCACCGACGTGGAAGGTCCGCATGGTGAGCTGCGTTCCCGGCTCGCCGATGGATTGGGCGGCGATGATGCCGACCGCTTCACCGATCTTGACCGGATTGCCGGTGGCGAGGTTGAGGCCGTAGCAATTCGCGCAGCAACCGCGGTCCGATTCACAAGTGAGAACGGAACGGATCTTGAGCTTCTCGTGACCGATTTTCTCAAGCGCGTTCGCTTGGGCTTCGGCGATCACATCATCGACTTTGACGATGATATCGCCGGAGACCGGATCCTTCACCGTCTCGCACGAGACGCGACCGTAGATGCGGGTGGCGAGCGAAGCGGCTTCCTCGTCACCGTCGTAGATCGCCTGGACCGAGATGCCGTTCGCCGTATCGCAATCCTGTTGGGTGACGATCACGTCCTGGGCGACGTCGACCAGCTTGCGGGTCATGTATCCGGAGTCCGCCGTCTTCAGCGCGGTATCGGCGAGACCCTTACGGGCTCCGTGGGTGGAGATGAAATATTCCAGCACCGAGAGACCTTCGCGGAAGTTCGAAATGATCGGGCGTTCGATGATCTCGCCGGAAGGCTTGGCCATCAGTCCGCGCATGCCGGAGAGCTGCTTGATCTGGGATTTGTTACCACGGGCACCGGAATCGACCATCATGAAGAGTGGGTGATGCCTTCGGCTTGCCTTCGTTGTACTCGATCTTGCGATAGAGCGCGTTGGCGATGGTGTCGGTAGCCTGGGTCCAGATGTCGACGACCTTCTGGTAGCGCTCGCCGTCGGTGATGACACCGTTGCGGTACTGCTTGGTGACCTTGTCGACCTCCGCGTACGCGTTGGCGATGACTTCGGGCTTCTCCTCGGGGATGACCATGTCGACGATTCCGATCGAGCTACCGGAACGGGTCGCTTCCTTGAAACCGAGCGTCTTGAGCTTATCGAGAACGATGACAGTCTCCTTTTTCCCGGAAACCTGGGTAGCGCGCCAGATGATGTCGCCGATCTGTTTCTTGCCGACGGTGTTGTTGTAGAAACCGATTTCGTCAGGCCAGATCTCGTTGAAACGAACACGACCCGGAGTGGTTTCGATGACCTTGAGGTCTTTCTCGCCATACGGGGTGTCTTTTCCGAAATCGGGGTTCCGGATACGGATCCAGGGGTGGTAATCGATCTTGCGGGACGCGATGGCGAACTCGACTTCCGAGGAGTTTTCGAAAAGCGGAAGGTGCTCCTGTTTGTCGCGGTCCGCCTGCGTGCGGATGCGCGCCCAGGTGAGGTAGTAGGTACCGAGAATGATGTCCTGCGAAGGAACGGTGATCGGGCGACCGGATGCGGGCGAGAAGATGTTGTTCGGCGCGAGCATAAGCTGGCGCGCTTCCATCTGGGCCTCGATCGAAAGCGGGACGTGGACAGCCATCTGGTCGCCGTCGAAGTCCGCGTTGTAGGCGGTGCAGACGAGCGGGTGGACGCGGATGGCGGAACCCTCGATCAGCATCGGCTCGAAGGCCTGGATCGAGAGGCGGTGAAGCGTCGGAGCGCGGTTCAGCAGGACCGGGTGCCCCTTGGTGACTTCCGCGAGGATGTCCCAGACCTCGGTGGTCTTGCGGTCGATCATCTTCTTGGCCGAGCGAACCGTGTGGCAATAGCCGAGTTCTTTGAGACGGCGGATGATGAACGGCTCGAACAAAGTCAGTGCCATCTTCTTCGGAAGACCGCACTGGCTGAGCTTGAGATCGGGACCGATGACGATGACGGAACGACCGGAGTAATCGACGCGTTTTCCGAGAAGGTTCTGGCGGAAACGACCGCCTTTGCCCTTGAGCATGTCGCTGAGGGACTTGAGCGGGCGGTTGCCGGCACCGGTGACGGCACGACCGTGACGACCGTTGTCGAACAAGCGCGTCGACAGCTTCCTGGAGCATGCGCTTCTCGTTCCGGATGATGACTTCCGGGGTCTTGAGCTGAAGCAGGTTCTTGAGGCGGTTGTTGCGGTTGATAACCCGACGGTAAAGGTCGTTCAGGTCGGAGGTGGCGAAACGGCCGCCTTCGAGAGGGACCAGAGGACGAAGATCCGGCGGGATCACCGGAAGGACCGTCATGGATCATCCACTCGGGACGAGTTTTGGAAGCGGCGAAGCCTTGGGTGATCTTCAGCCGCTTGGAGAGCTTCTTCTTGTTCTGCTTGGACTTGGTGGTGCCGAGTTCCTCCTCAAGTTCGACGGCGAGTGTCGCAAGGTCGATCTGTTTGAGGAGTTCCATGATCGCTTCCGCACCCATCATCGCATTGAAGGAGCCGTCACCGTAGGTGTCCTCGGCATCACGGATTTCGACTTCGGTGAGAAGCTGGCCCACTTCGAGGGCGGTGTTGCCTTGATCGGTGACGACGTAGTCCTCGTAGTAGATGACGCGCTCGAGCTGGCGGGCGCTCATGTCGAGCATCAGGCCGATGCGCGAAGGCATGCACTTGTAGAACCAGATGTGGGAAACCGGCACGGCGAGCTCGATGTGACCCATGCGCTCGCGACGGACGCGGCTGAGGGTGACTTCGACGCCGCAGCGGTCGCAAACGACGCCCTTGTGCTTGATGCGCTTGTATTTTCCGCAGGCACATTCCCAGTCACGGGTAGGCCCGAAGATGCGTTCGCAGAAGAGACCGCCTTTCTCAGGTTTGAAGGTCCGGTAGTTGATGGTCTCGGGATTCTTGACCTCACCTTTGGACCAGCTCCGGATGATTTCAGGAGAGGCGACGGTGATGGAGACTTGGTCAAAGGCTTCGGGATGCTCGTCCACGCCAAAGATTTCGCGAAGGTTGGTATCGACACTCATAATAGGTAGCAGTTCGGGTAATGGGGTTGGTTTCGCGTTAAAAATTACAGGGTGAGATCATCAAGGGAGAAGTCATCCACTCCGGCACCCGGAAGCGGGGAACCGTGGCTGGTCTGACCTTGGCGACCCGGACGGACATCGAGTCCGAGAGATTGCATTTCCTTGATGAGGACGTTGAACGATTCCGGCGTGCCGGCCTCGAGGTTGTTATCGCCTTTGACGATGGCTTCGTAGATCCGGGTCCGGCCCTGGACGTCGTCCGACTTGACCGTGAGAAGTTCCTGGAGGGTGTAAGCGGCGCCGTAGGCTTCGAGCGCCCAGACCTCCATTTCTCCGAATCGCTGGCCACCGTATTGCGCCTTACCACCGAGCGGCTGCTGGGTGACGAGCGAGTAGGGTCCGACGGCACGGGCGTGGATCTTGTCCGCGACGAGGTGGCCGAGCTTCAGCATGTAGATTTCACCAACCACGATCGGGTTGTGGAATGCCTCACCGGTGCGACCGTCATAGAGGGTCGACTTACCGGCAGTCGTGCCGTCCTTGCCATCGCCGATCCAGGTGAAGCCGCGGGTCTCAGGCTGGTTGGGCTTGCGCTCTACCGCCTTGCGACCGTCTCCGATCATTTTCACACCGTCGACCTTCTTGGCCTCGGACATGAAATCCCAGATCTTGCTCCTTGATGCCGTCGAAAATCGGGGTGGCGACCTTGAAACCGAGTGCCCTGGCAGCGACGCCGAGGTGGGTTTCGAGAACCTGTCCGACGTTCATCCGCGACGGCACGCCGAGCGGGTTGAGGCAGATATCGACGGGAGTTCCGTCGTGGAGATACGGCATGTCCTCTTCCGGCACGATGGTCGCGACCACACCTTTGTTTCCGTGACGTCCGGCCATCTTGTCCCCGACACTGAGCTTGCGCTTGGCGGCGACGAAGACTTTCACCTCCTTGATGACGCCGGGATCGACATCGTCGCCGGACTCGAGTTGGTCGAGTTTCCGTTCGCGGTCGGTGTCGAGTTCCTGGAAGCGGCCCTCGAAGGAATTGATGATTTCAACGATCTTGTTACGGATCGGGGAAGGATCGATCTCGATGTGATCGTGGACGGAAGCAAGCTTGCGAAGCAGGGTCTTGGTGATCTTGCGGTTCGCGGGGATGATGATTTCGCCGGTCTGTGCGTTGACCACGTCGAGAGGGATCTTCTCACCGAGCAGGATGTCGGAGAGTTTCTCGGTGAGGTCGTCGGTCAGCTTGTCGGCTTTCTTCTTGTGCTCGTCGTTGATTTTCTTGAGGTGCTTCTTGAGCTCCACGGGATCGACCTTCTCGGCACGCTTCTTGGCGAGGCCATGGGAGGAAACGCGGATGTCCTGGACGATGCCGGTGCAGCCGGATGGCACGCGGAGGGAAGTGTCTTTCACGTCGGCGGCCTTCTCACCGAAGATGGCGCGAAGCAGGCGCTCTTCCGGGGCGAGTTCCGTTTCGGATTTCGGAGTGATCTTGCCGACGAGGATGTCGCCGGGTTTCACTTCCGCACCGATGCGGACGATACCGTCGTGGTCGAGGTTGTGCAGGGCCTCCTCGCCGACGTTCGGGATGTCCCGGGTGATTTCCTCAGGGCCGAGTTTCGTGTCGCGGGCCGCGACATCGAACTCGGAAATGTGGATCGACGTGTAGACATCGTCTTTCACCACTCGCTCCGAGATGACGATGGCATCCTCGAAGTTGTAGCCGTTCCAAGGCATGAAGGCTACGAGAACGTTGCGACCGATGGCGAGCTCGCCGTCCTCCGTGTTCGGACCATCCGCGAGGACATGGCCTTTCTTGATCTTCTGGCCGACTTTGACGATCGGCTTCTGGTTGATGCACGTGCCGGCGTTGGAACGCATGAACTTGCGCAGCGGGTAGGCGAAGATGCCTTTGGCCACGTTCGTTTTCACGATCTCCGGCTCGCTGAGGAATTTCTCGTCTGAAACGGGAAGTTTGCCGTCGGTAGTGGTGATGATGATCTCGGCGGTGGCGGCGGCTACGATGCCATCGGCCTCGGAAACAATCACGGCGCGGGAATCGCGGGCGGCTTTCCCTTCAAGACCGGTGCCGACGAGTGGCGACTCGGAAACGAGAAGCGGCACACCCTGGCGCTGCATGTTCGATCCCATGAGCGCGCGGTTGGCGTCATCGTGCTCGAGGAAAGGGATGAGACCGGCAGCCACGGACACGAGCTGTTTCGGCGAAACGTCCATGTAGTGCACCTCGTCCGGAGTGGACTCGATGAACTCGCCACGTTCGCGGGCATCGATACGTTCCTGCTCGAACTTGCCTTTGTTGTCAATGACGTTGGAGGCCTGTGCGATAAGGTAGTTTTCCTCCTGGTCGGCGGTGAGATACTCGATCTCGTTGGTGACCTTGCCTTTCTTGACCTTGCGGTAAGGGGTTTCGATGAAACCGAACTCATTGATCCGGGCATAGGTGCACATCGAGTTGATGAGACCGATGTTCGGACCTTCAGGGGTCTCGATCGGGCAGATCCGACCGTAGTGGGACGGATGCACGTCGCGGACTTCGAAGCCCGCGCGATCGCGATTCAGACCGCCAGGTCCGAGCGCGGAAAGACGGCGTTTGTGCGTCAGTTCGGCCAGAGGGTTGGTCTGGTCCATGAACTGGGAGAGCTGGGAACGGCCGAAGAAATCACGCACGACAGCGGAAAGCGCTTTCGGGTTGATGAGTTTCTGCGGTGTCATGCCTTCGATGTTCACATCGAAAAGGGTCATGCGCTCTTTGACCAGACGCTCGGTGCGGGCGAGACCCACGCGGCACTGGTTGGCAAGAAGCTCACCCACGGCACGGACGCGGCGGGAACCGAGGTGGTCGATATCGTCGATGACACCTTCGCCCTTTTTCAGCTTGAGGATATAGCGGACGGCAGCGAGGAAATCCTCGGGAACCATGATGCGTTGGTCGGAGTCGACACCGATCCCGAGCTTCTGGTTGATCTTGTAGCGACCGACGCGGGTGAGGTCGTACTTCTTCGCGTCGAAAAAGAGGCGTTTGAGGAGGGCGCGGGCGTTCGAGGCGGTCGGAGGATCGCCGGGACGAAGTTTGCGGTAGATATCCTTGAGCGCGGACTCCTCGTCTTTCGCCGGATCTTTACGCAGAGATTTGAGAAGGATCTCGTCCTCACGTCCGTCGATGACCTCCAGCTTCTTCTGACCGAGCGCGAGAAGTTGCTTCACGATGCCGGCGGTGAGAGGCTCGTATGCTTTCGCGATAACGAGTTCACCATCGAGGATGTCCTCGAAAGGAACCTTGTGGCCGAGTTCCGCCTCATCGATCTTGCTGTTGAGGGCAAGGTTTTCGATGGAGTAGAAATGGCTGACGATGTCGCGGTCGGTCGGATAGCCGAGGACGCGGAGGAATGTCGTTGCGAGGAATTTACGACGGCGGCGGCGGCGGTCGAGGTAGACGTAGAGAAGATCGTTCGTATCGAACTGGACTTCAAGCCATGAACCGCGGTCGGGAATGATGCGGAAGCTATGCAGCATTTTCCCGTTGAGGTGCTGCGAGGTTTCGAAGCAGATACCCGGGGAACGGTGAAGCTGGGAAACGATGACGCGTTCCGCACCGTTGATGATGAAGGTGCCGCGGCGGGTCATCATCGGAAGCTCGCCCATGTAGACTCGCTCCTTCTTGTTGCCGGTCTCGTCCTTCAGTTTGAACGTGACGTAGAGAGCGGCGGAGAAGGATTCGCTGTGACGAAGTGAGTCGAGGGAGGTGATCTTCGGGTCCTCGATATCATACGAAACGAAGTCGAGTTCGATCGCTTCGTCGTAGGACTTGATCGGGAAAACTTCGCGGAAGACGGCTTGCAGGCCGGAGTCCGAGCGGTCGCCGGGAGAGACGTCCTTCTGGAGAAACTCGTCGTACGACCGGCTTTGGACTTCAATGAGGTTGGGCGGGTCGATGACCTCTTCAAATTTACCGAAATAGAGACGTTCAGCCATGGGGATGCGGTGGTGGTGGTGTTACGAGTTTGAGCCCGGGCCGGGAATGGCGCGGGCGGAGAGAGATTCAGGAGATGGACGGAGAAGACAAAAGGTCGGAAGCGACGCGTAGCACTGCGAGGTCGGGTAGTATCACGCGTCGATGCCGGAATTGCAAGCGGTTGATTTCCGGATTTAAAATTTCAGGAAGGAGGAGACGGAAATGCCCGGAGCGGAACTGGTCCGCCCCGGGGAAAAATCCGAAACGAATTACTTGAGTTCGATTTTCGCGCCGGCTGCTTCGAGCTTTTTCTTGGCTTCTTCGGCAGCTTCTTTGGCAACGCCTTCGAGGACAGGAGCCGGAGCGCTTTCGACGAGCTTTTTGGCATCGGCGAGTCCGAGACCGGGAGCGACTTCACGGACCGCCTTGATGACAGCGATCTTGTTCGGACCGCACTCGGCGATGACGACAGCGAACTCGGTTTGTTCTTCGGCAGCTTCGGCAGGACCTGCTGCGGCTGGGCCGGCGGCGACTGCTGCGGCAGCGGAGACGCCCCAGGTTTCTTCAAGTTGTTTTACGAGGTCGACAGCTTCCAGGACGGTGAGCTTGCCGAGTTCTTCTACGAGGTTTGCGATGTTTGACATATGTGTTCTCCTTTGCGGTGTCGTCGCCTCCGGAGCTTCCGGAGATTTCAATTCCCCTGCTGGGAAACCGACGAGGTACCATTGTTAATCAGGCCATTGCGTGGAGACGCGACAGGCCATCCGTTCAGATTGTTTGTTATTCGGCAGCAGATGCCTCTTCGGACTTCCCTTCGCCGGATTCTTCCGCGCCTTCCGCTTTGAAGTGCTCGCGCTCCGGATCGAATTTCTCGAGGAGGATGCGTGCGATACGGGTAGCCGGCTCGTTGATGAGGCCGAGAAGTTGCGAGAGAACTGCTTCGCGGGATGGGATTTCCGCAAGCGCCTTGAGCTTGTCGACATCGAGAACGTCTTCGCCCAGAATACCGATCTTCATCTCCGGCTTCTTGAACTCCTTTTGGAAATTCTTGAGAACCTTCGCGGCGGAGAATACTTCCTCGCTGCCGGTGACAAATGCGGTCTGACCGTTGAGGTCCGCTCCGATGTCGGGAAGACCCGCTTCAGAAAGCGCTTTGCGCATGTAGCTGTTTTTGGCGACCGTGCATTTCGCGCCGGTGTCGCCGAGGCGGTTGCGGAGTTCACTGAATTGCGGAACGGTGAGACCGGTGTAATCGATGACGATGACGAAGGGCGATTCGTTGACGCGTGCCAGCAGGCCGGTGATGATGATTTGTTTGTCAGGATTCATGTTCTTGGTGCTTGCTGGTTGAAATTATGCTGTGGTCTTCGCGTAGGTGGCGGCCTCAAGCGGGATGCCCGGAAGCATGGAACCCGCGAGTGTCACCGCCTCGATGAAGTTGCCTTTGGCGGAAGCCGGCTTGGAACGGACGACGCTGTCGACGAAGGCGCGGGCGTTTTCCTCAAGCTGTTTTTCCTCAAAGTCGGCCTTGCCGATCGCACCTGAGACGTTGCCGTTCTTGTCGAGCTTGTAATCGATCCGACCTGCTTTGACCTCTTTCACGGCTTTCGCGACATCATCGGTGACTGTTCCGGTTTTCGGGTTCGGCATCAGACCGCGGGGGCCGAGAACGCGAGCGATCTTCCGGACCTCCGCCATGGCGTCGGGCGTGGAGATGGCGGAATCGAAATCGACGAAACCTTCCTGAACCTTCTTGATCAGGTCTTCGTACCCGACGTGCTCGGCACCTGCTGCGATGGCAGCCTCAGCGGCAGCACCCTGTGCGAAGACGACAACCCGGACGTTTTTGCCTGTGCCGTGCGGAAGGGAAACGGAGCCGCGGACCATCTGGTCACTCTTCCGCGGATCGACTCCGAGGCGGAAGGAAAGTGTCACCGTAGGGACGAACTTAGGGGCGGGAAGTTTCTTCACGGTGCTGATAGCGTCCGTGAGGGAATAAGTTTTGTCGGCACCGACTTGTTCGGCGGCCTGACGATAGCGTTTGCTGCGTGTTTTGGACATGTTGTTGGTTTGGTTGCAGTGATAACGGACGGGGACTGATCCCCCACCCTCTTGCGAGTGCCAGGCGAGCGAACGCCTGGCTGAGAATTTCGGAAATCACATTCCTTCCACTTCGAGCCCCATCTGGCGCGCGGTGCCAGCGAGGATGCGGGCGGCAGCTTCGGGATCCTTGGTGTTAAGGTCGGGCATCTTGATGTTCACCACTTCCATGAGTTTGGCTTTGGTGATTTTGCCGACCTTTTTCTTGTTCGGTTCCGCGGAACCGGATGCGAGACCAGCTGCCTTCTTGAGAAGGTTGCCAGCCGGCGGACGCTTGGTGACGAAGGTGAATGACTTGTCCTTGTAGACGGAAATCACAACAGGAAGGACATCTCCGGACTGAGCCTGGGTAGCCGCGTTGAATTCCTTACAGAACGCCATGATGTTCACACCTGCCTGGCCGAGAGCTGGGCCGACGGGTGGTGACGGGTTGGCGGCTCCAGCCTGGATCTGGAGTTTGATGATTTTGGTTACTTCCTTGGCCATGGTACTTTTTGGTAAATGCTGAAAAGCTGAAAAATGAAATGCTGAAAATTAAGACTTTGAAACTGGATGCTTACTCGCGCTCGACTTGCCAGTATTCGAGTTCGACGGGAGTGGTGCGGCCGAAGATATCGACAGCCACACGGAGCTTGCCGCGTTCCGGATCAATTTCCTCGACGATGCCGTTCTGGGATTGGAAAGGACCATCGGCTACCTTGACGGTGTCCCCTACTTCGAACGAAATGGCCGGACGCACGGTCTCTTCCCGCTCTTGGATTTGCGAGAGCATGGCCTCGACTTCGCGGGGACGCATGGGTGCGGGCCGGTCCTTCGTTCCTGCGAATCCGATGACTCCATCCATCTCCTTGATGAAAAACCAGGTCTTCTCGACAAGCTGGTTATCCTCGGTAGCGAGATACATGTTCACGATGATATAGCCGGGGAAGAACTTCTTCTTGGTCTCGGTTTTTTTACCGCGTTTGATTTCGGAAACCACTTCCATGGGAACGAGAACCTCGCGGATGTAATCGTGCATCTCTTCCGCCTCCACCTGGCGGGCGATGCGATCACGCACTTTCCCCTCCATTCCTGAGAGGACCTGGACGACGTACCATTGGTCCTTGTAGTCTTTGGCGTTGGGCATGATTGGGTATTGGTTAGGCGGAAATGAGAGAAAATTAGCGGAAGATTTCCGTGAGGAAACCAACGATGAGGACCTGGAGGAAGTCCCAGAACTGGACGAACCCGGCGAGCAGGATCACTGCGATCAGCACGACGACGGTTGAGTCGATGAGTTCCTTGTATTTTTTGAATCCCTTTGCTTTGGGATCCTGGTCCCACGGCCAGCTCGCCTTGCGAAGCTCGCCTTTTACTTCACCGATGAAGCCTGTGATTTTAGAAAGCATGGGGATACGGGATGGAAAGCGGTGGGAAAAACGGAAAATGGATGGAAAGTGGCACGCCAGGAGGGACTTGAACCCGCAACCCTCGGTTTTGGAGACCGATGCTCTACCAATTGAGCTACTGACGTATGTTACTTTCTAAGAAGAGGAATTTTGAGGCGACTTTAGGGCACCCCGTTTGGCGGGGTGCCCCGAGTGCTTGCCTCACCGGGAAGATCGAACTTTCCGGAGGGGCCGCTGGCGCTGCTTATTTGATAATTTCACCCACGCGACCTGCACCAACGGTGCGGCCACCTTCGCGGATAGCGAAGCGCATGGTAGGTTCCATGGCGATCGGGTTGATGAGCTCGACTTCGAGGCCGATGTTGTCACCAGGCATCACCATCTCAACACCTTCAGGGAGTTTGATGGAGCCGGTCACGTCTGTCGTGCGGAAGTAGAACTGCGGACGGTAGTTCGAGAAGAACGGAGTGTGGCGACCACCTTCTTCCTTGGAAAGAACGTAGATCTCGGACTTGAACTGTGTATGACCCTTCACGGTGCCTGGCTTGGCCATGACTTGACCGCGCTCGACATCGTTCTTTTTCAGACCACGGACAAGAAGTCCGACGTTGTCACCGGCACGACCTTCGTCGAGAAGTTTGCGGAACATCTCGATATCCGTAACGGTGGTCTTCTGAGTGTCGCGAATGCCGACGATTTCGACTTCTTCCATCTTGTGGATGATTCCGCGCTCGACACGACCGGTGCAGACCGTGCCGCGACCTTCGATGGAGAACACGTCTTCGACGGGCATGAGGAAGGTCTTGTCGACCGGACGCTCTGGCTCCGGGATGTAGGCATCGACAGCATCCATGAGCTTCATAACGTTCGCCATGTGAGCCGCGTCTCCTTCGAGAGCCTTCACAGCGGAGCCAGCGATGACAGGAATGTCGTCACCCGGGAAATCGTAGGAAGAAAGAAGCTCGCGGATTTCCATTTCGACGAGCTCGAGGAGCTCCTCGTCATCGACAAGATCGACTTTGTTCATGAACACGACAAGAGCGGGAACACCGACCTGACGAGCGAGAAGGATATGCTCACGGGTCTGTGGCATCGGGCCGTCCGCAGCGGAAACAACGAGGATACCGCCGTCCATCTGAGCCGCACCGGTGATCATGTTTTTCACATAGTCGGCGTGTCCCGGGCAGTCAACGTGAGCATAGTGACGCTTTTCTGTCTCATATTCAACGTGTGCGGTGTTGATGGTGATGCCGCGCTCGCGCTCTTCGGGAGCAGCATCGATGTCCGCATAGCTCTTTTTCTCGGAGAAGCCTTTCTCAGCGAGAGTATTGGTGATCGCTGCGGTAAGCGTGGTTTTGCCGTGGTCGACGTGACCGATGGTGCCGATGTTGACGTGCGGCTTGTTGCGTTTGAATGTTTCTTTGGCCATGGTGGTGTTGGTTTCGCTGAGACTTTTTTTGAGAAGTATTTCTGGTAATCCGTGGAGCTCGTGGACGGAATTGAACCGTCGACCTCATCCTTACCAAGGATGCGCTCTACCCCTGAGCTACACGAGCATATCGGATGATATTTTCACCCTTCCTTCCTTTCGACAAAAGAACCGCGTCCTGTCCGAGTGACCCTGGACCGGGCGCGGCACCCCTGGTTGCTGTGGGGAAGAGCGGGCGGACAGTAACAAAGCGCGGCACTCTGTCAAAAAAAATATGGTTAATTTTTCACTTTCTCTAAATCCCTGTATTCTGCGGGTTTAGAGGCGATTTTCAGACTGAATCCGATGTCTGTTCTTGCACTGTCAGGACAAACCTTTCGATGGCGACGCAGTGTCCGGTGGCGATTTCGGCATCGATGATCACTCCGCAGAGCTTCACATCGCCTTTCGCGACGGGAAAACGGGTAGGCATGCCTGTTTTGAAGCGCCAGACCACGGACTCCACGCAGCGACCCAGTACGGAGAATTCCGGCCCGCACATTCCCGCATCCGTAAGATAACCGGTTCCACCGGGAAAAATCACTTCGTCCGCTGTCTGCACATGGGTATGCGTCCCCACAACAAGTGAGACCCGCCCGTCCAGCATGCGGCCCATGGCGATTTTTTCCGAGGTGGTCTCGGCATGGAAATCCAGCACGATGACTTTCACGCCCAGCTCCCGGAGTCGGGCGACTTCCGCTTCCATCGCCAGGAAAGGATTTTCCAGAGGCGGTTGCATGAAAGTCCGCCCCTGCGCCTGAACCACCGCGACCTTGCCCTTGGGCGTATCGAGAACGACGCTGCCGTTCCCGGGGGTGTCCGGCGGGTAGTTGATCGGGCGGATCAGACGTGGCTCAGTGGGAAAATAATCGACGATTTCCCGCTGGTCCCAGACATGGTCCCCGGTGGTGATGACGGCGGCTCCAGCGCGCAACAGGTCGATGCTGATCCTCGGTGTGATCCCCCTCCCCCCGGCGGAGTTCTCGCCATTCACGATAATGAAATCAATGCCCCTTTCGGCTTTGATTCCCTTCAAT
The DNA here is from genome assembly GCA_963729485.1 of uncultured Verrucomicrobiae bacterium. GTDB lineage: Bacteria > Verrucomicrobiota > Verrucomicrobiia > Verrucomicrobiales > Akkermansiaceae > Luteolibacter. Next base: position 94,788 of record CAVSNV010000007.1, on the reverse strand, counting down.
CGCGTGGCTACGGCGGTTCTTCCGGGTTCGCCTACGATATCACCGAGAAACAGGATACGGATGGAATTTTCTGAGGATGCTTCGCTCATCTGGAAGCGGAATGTGAAGCAAGCGGCGGTCCGGACAATGCTAAACTGAGTAGGTGTGTCACTCGGGCAGCTTCCCGTTCTCGAAGCGGTAATACTGCGTGCGAATCATATCGTCGAAGGGCGCGTTGCCGACCGATCTGCGAGACCATTCCAAGGCTTCTTTCCGTTTACCACGGGCGAAAAGAGTTTCCGCCATCGTATCGAGGTAGGCGGCCTGATCGGGATTCCGTGCGAGCGCCGCATGAAGATGCTTTTCGGCTTCGTCGAGCTTCAGTCGGGCGCGGGATGCGAACCATGCGGCGGTGTTGCGCGTATTGTCAGACGCCGGATATTTCGCGATCACAGCGGAAATTTTCGCCCATGAATCCTCGAACCATTTCTCAAGCTCTGGTACGAGACCGGCCTCGCGCACCAACGGGAAAAAGTCGTCCGCGAGCACGCCGTCGGTAGCCAGCACCTCGTGCATCGCATCCAGCATGGAAATCGCGCGGGGCCTGTTGTCGGGGAGGACGGCGAGTGCTTTGGCGAGGTCCGCGCTGAGCCTGGCCTTGATGAAATCCGAGAGTCCTCCCCGCATGTATTCCTGACCCGCGTAGATCTGGACAAGCGCCTCATAGCAGGAAGCGGCGATGTCCCACTCGCCCCGATTGAGATTCATCGCCGCGAAGTCACCCAGAACGGAAACGAACTCTTCATTCGAAATATCCGCTTGGATCGCCGCACGCGAGAGCCATTTCGCAGCGCGCTCCCCGTCGCCACCGTAAGAATAGAAAACCGCGATACGGGCGCAGCTCGGTGAAAAGCCCAGGGCCAGTTTTTCCGCCCACCCGTCGTGAACGATCGCCTCCTCCTCCATCCCGGCACGGCGGTAGTTTACCGCGAGATAGGCATGGATTTCGGGCGAACTGCTGGTGGCGTTGTCACCTGCGTTTCCGAGAATTTCCGCGGCCTCTTTCCAGCGACCCACAGCAGAGAGAGAGCGGTCGATCGAATTCCACACTCCCGCCGGAGCGAGCAGATCGTAAGCTTTCAGAGCGTTCCAGCTATCCTGCTGGCTGATCGCGAGACTCATGATCCGCCGGATCAACGCCTCCCGGTCCCTATCTCCGGCGACGTCGACTTTTTTCCAAACCAGATCCAGCCAAGTTTCCCGCAGACCGTCCGGATCATCCGTGATCCGAAACAAGGCAAGAGCGGCTTCAAGCTCGTCCGCACGATCCATCTCCGGCTTGATCTCCCTCATCCATGTGCGCCATTCGTCGATCGAATCGTCCTCTCCGAGAGCGACTGTGAAAACCTCTTCCCAACGGCCCTTTTCTCCGCCCGCCCATGCCACTGCCTCGGCCATGGCAAAGCGTGGCGCACCTCCCTGCGGATCGAACAGATTCCGGAGAAAATCGAGGTAATCGTTTTCATTGTCCCCCGCGAGCTTGGACAGTGGTTCGTGATACGCTGCGGTTAGTTCTTCAAGTCGGCCCCTGCGCTCCAGAAATCCCGCCAACTGACGAAGCTCCGTGGCGGATTCCATGTTTCCATCGCCGTCGTCGTCCTCGTCGCCTTTTAGTTTCGAGAAACGTGAGGCCGCCCACTTGGAGTAATCGGGATTTTCCGGATCGAGTCCGAAAACCGACAGCGCTTCCGGGATCCGTTCCTGGGAAAGGAAATACTCGAAGGCGACGCTTGGATTCTGCTCAACCTGGACATCTTCCGCCTCCGCAAGCCTCCCGAGAGCTGCCAGCGAACCCATCGCCTGGGCGCGCTCGTTGTCGTCACGCGACTGGAGGCCCTCGAGCAATGGTCCGTAATCCGATTCGTTCACTTTTTCACCCGCCCAGCGCTTGAGTGCGATTTCGATATAAGCACGGTCCGCCTCCTGTTTCCTGTCCCCCAGTCCGTTCTGACGAAGCCATGGCACGGGATTCCCGGCGAGCACCCGCAAGCCCGCAGCAAGCCGGATCTGCCTGGAGGATTCCGCCGCATCCGCAGCCGCGGCTAGATCGCCCTTCGCTCTCAGCAGAGTGGTTTTCCAAACCCCTTTCCGGACCCCGCCGGGAGGCTGGAGATCCGCCAGTTCCTCATCAAGACGTCCGGTCGTCCGATAGATAGCGGCGAGAGCCATGAGATCACTGCTCTCGGCGGTGGACATTTCAAGAAGCTGGATCGCGGTCTCGAAATCGTTTTCAGAAATGGATTCCCGCGCCCCCGAGATCGCCACTCCCCGTATCGTCGGAGCCATCTGTATCCTGATATCAGGAGGCTCCATCGAGTATAGCTTGAGCACTTGGAACCACGCCTTCTTGCGCTTGAGTTCGTTGAGCAGATTGATCTTCTGCTTCTGCTGCGCGGTCCTGTAAGCCTCAATGATAGCCAGTACTGCGGGCGGGGTATCGGGAGTGATCGCCAGTTCCACTTTCTGCAACACCTCGGCAGCGCGCATGGACTCCTCCGGATCATCCGACTCGCGTGCCTTTCGCAATGCCTGGATGGTGTCCGCTCCTTTTTCCCAGAGCAGACGAGTCGCGGTCTCACGCTCCTGATACGATTCCGAGGTGAGATCGGCGACTAGTTCGTCGATGCTCGGGTCGGACCCGGCAGCGAACGACCGGGCGCAAGTGAGGAGGACGAGTGCGATAGCCGGAAGTCTCATGGATCTTCAAAACGTGGCCTAACCGGGGAATTGTTCAACCCCGCAGGAGAAAAAGTGTAACCGCTGTGCCGTCCTTGGGGCTATGAGCCACGTTCCGGGGACTCAACAAGTGGGATCGTCCGAAGGGTTGCATGTCTTCCTGAGAAGGCATGACAGTCGCCAGTCGGATTGTGATCCCTATTAATAACATCGGTCCGGGCTAGCTTCCAAAATGGTCGAACACAGCAGTAGGCCGCGAAGCTATCCGGGAACGCCCCTCCGCGCAACGGGGATTTTGGAGAAATTTGAAAAAACGAGACTGCTTCCACGCGTTCGTGCGTTGACACTTGTCCGCCTCGATTCGACCATCCCGGCATGCGATTACTACCGCTTCTATCCGCTCTCGCCTTTTCCATTCCCCAGCTTTCCTCCGCGGCTTCGGGCGACCACCCCGGGGAGTTCAGCATCCGTGCGACCATCCCGCTGGACGACTCACAGATCGAATCTCTCCGTAGCTTGATCGCTTCCGAGAAAGATGCCCGCACGCTTGTCGAGACACTGGAACAGGATGCGAAGAAGCACCTCGGCGACGAGCCGACGCCACTGGTGAAAATCGATTACGAAGGACTCGTGAACACGCAGCCGAAGCGGATCGCGGCGGTGGAGAGCCTGCGTCAGATGGACCACACCGCCCTGCTTCTGCGCTACTGGCAGGCCACCGGAAATACCGAGGCGGCAGCCACCATGAAAAAAATCATACAGGCATGGTCCGCCACCTATGTTCCGACCGGAAACGACGTGAACGAGAACAAGCTCCATCCCCTTCTCAACGCCTACGAGGCGTTGCGGGACACATCCTTTTCCGAAGATGAACGGGAACCGGTCGATGAATGGGTCGAGCGTCTCGGCAAGCACCATCTCAAAGCGGTGAAAACCTCCGATTTCATGACCAACCGCTATACGAAACATCTCCGTCTGCTCGCGATCTGCGGACGCATCCTAGGGAAGGACGAGTGGCAGGAACAAACCATAATCGGGCTGAAAAGATTCGTCACCGAAAGCCTGAGAGCGGACGGCACGAGTCTCGATCTCGAACGGCGCGACACCCTCACTTACCACTGCAGCGCCCTGCGCCCGCCCATCGAACTATGCGTGCTGGCGGGAAAAGAAGGAGCTGAACTCTATGCCTGGGAATCGGAAAACGGAGGCTCGATCAAAAAATCCATCGACTACGTGGTGCCCTTCGCGAAAGGTGTGAAAACTCGCGAAGAGTGGAAAAACACCACCGTCGAGCTGGATAGGAAACGCGCTGCCGCGGGTCTCGAAGCCTACCGTGCCGGCCGCCTGTTCGACCCGAAGGACGCTCTGCGCGTCATCGAAGAAGCGACCTTTTTCGACGAGTCCCTACTCCCCCTCGCCCACAAGCTCCACGGCGACAGTGATTCAAAATACCCGAGCTGGACGCTTATGGTCAACGAGGCGATCGCTGCGGAGTGATTTTCAGGAAAACACCGCACCGACCTGCTTCGACGGGACCTCGGTGTATCGGACGCATTGTCCCGGCGCGTGGTTTCCCTGGGTATGGAAAAGTTTCCTCACCTAGGGAAACCACGCGACCTTATCCATCTGCCTCGTGAGAAGCGTCAGCTCGCTATGGTATTTGAAGCAACCGATCTCACGTGCCGACATCCGTCCGGAAACGGTCCGCGCCCATCGATTTTCAGGCGGAATGATAGCCACCACCCGTTCCACAAGTAACCATCTCTCAACTTCAAAAACCATCATGCCTCACCCGTTCCCTTGCAACACCCGTCGTTCCTTTCTCAAAGCCCTCACCGCCGCCGCCACCACTGGCATTGCGATGCCGAACCTCCTGCTCCGCGCCCAGGACGTCCCTGCCGGGAAAAAACTCGGAATCGGCTGCATCGGAGTGGGAGGGAAAGGCTTTTCCGATATGGTCAACGCCTCCTTCGAGAACGAGATCGTCGCGATCTGTGATGTGGATGCGAACTTCCTTGCCAAGGCCGCCGAGAAATTCCCGCAGGCGCGCCAATACCGGGATTTCCGCGAAATGATGGAAAAGGAAAAGGGAATCGATGGCGTGACCGTCTCCACCCCGGACCATTCCCACTTCCCCGCCGCCATGCATGCCATCTCCCTCGGGAAGCACGTCATGGTCCAGAAACCTTTGGTAAACACCCTCTGGGAAGCCGACCAACTGCACAGGGCGGCGAAGAAAAAAGGCATCATCACCCAGATGGGCAACCAGGGCCACACCTTCGAGGAAAACCGGCTACTCAAGGAATGGTTCGATGCCGGAGTGGTCGGGAAAGTGAAGGAAATCCACGTCTGGACCAACCGCCCGATCTGGCCGCAAGGCAAGGCCGCCGATTTCAAACCGAAGCAACCCGTCCCGGATCACCTCGACTGGCAGCTCTGGCTCGCCGCCACCCCGGATCGCGACTATTGCCCGGGCATCCACCCCTTCGCATGGCGCGGATTTTTCGAATACGGCAGCGGCGCTCTCGGCGACATGGGCTGCCACAACCTCGATCCGCTCGTCTGGGCGCTCGGACTCGGCGTGCCGAACCGGATCCAAGCCACCTCCGAAGGCCTCACCGATATCGCGTGGCCGAACGGCGCGAAGGTGGAGTATGTCTGGAACAACGTGCCCGGCCACGGCGAAATCAAACTTCATTGGTATGAAGGGAAAAACAGCGACGGCTCCCCCAACCTTCCCGAACCACCCGAGGGCCTCGACGGAAAAATCAGCCCGACCGGATTCTACGTCATAGGAGAAGACGGCATCCTCTACAATCAGGGCGATCAGGCGAAAAACCTCACTATCCTACCCGAGGCGCGCTCCAAGGAATTTCTCGCCTCCCCGCCCGAGAAAACCCTCGAGCGCAGCCCCACACCGGGAGACCCGCAGCGCGAATGGTCGCTCGCCATGAAGCAAGGCAAGCCGTTCCCGTTCATGTCGCAGTTCGATTACGCCGTGCCACTCACCGAGCTCTGCCTGCTGGGCGATCTCGCCATCCGCACCGGCCAAGTCGTGGAATGGAACCAGGAGAAATTCATGGCGACGGGCAACGAAGCCGCCAACAAACTGGTCAGGCGCGCCGCCTACCGCGAAGGCTGGGAATACTCGGCGGAAAAAATCTGAGACAAATCACGCGCCCGCCTGTGAAGATTTTTTTCGCTCTGCTACTTCTGCTTGCCGCCACGGGGTCGGCTATCGCCGCCGCCTCCGAGCTGGAGAAATTGGAAAACTGCCGCCTCGTTCCGACTGTTTGGGCCGATGGCGACAGCTTTCTCATCAAAACGACCGATGGCAAACGTTTCACGATCCGCCTGTACGGAGCGGATTGCATCGAACACCACGTGACCGACAACTCGGACGCACGACGGCTCCGCGAGCAGCGCCGTTACTTCGGTATCGCGGAGTTCGGGAATTCACCGGAGAAATCCATCGCACTCGCGAAAAGTCTCGGAGGGGATGCCACCGGGGAAACCGCGCTCCTGCTCGCGGAGCCCTTCACCGTCCATACTTCCTTCGCGGACGGTCGTGGCGACGGGAAATACCAGCGAATCTACGCCTACGTCACCACTGCCGACGGGCGCGACCTTTCCGCGACCCTCGTCTCCAAAGGCCTCGCCCGGGCCTTCGGCGTGTATCGGGAAAGACCTGACGGCACCTCCGGCGCGACATACAAGGAGGAACTCGCGGACCTGGAGCTACGAGCCGCCAAACTGGGCCTCGGCGCATGGTCGCATACCGATTGGGAGAAGCTCCCCTTCGAGCGCGGCGAGCAACGCAAGGAGCAGGCGGAGACCGACATCGCCACCGGTGCCAAACGCGAGTTCTCCGGTGCCCCGCTCAACATCAATACCGCTGCCCGAGACCAACTCATGACCCTGCCCGGTATAGGCGAAATCACCGCCAACCGCATCATCGAGGGCCGCCCCTACCGCTCTGCCACGGATCTCGACAAGGTCGATGGCATCGGTGAGAAAACGCTGGCGCGGCTCGCCCCCTACCTCGATTTCGGGAACACACCCTGATACCGGTGCGGAAATTTTCCCCGCCGTTTCTCAACTTCTAACAACTTGACGAAAGAATTCGGATTCCAGATTATCTTTCCATGAAAACAAACCTCTCTTTCGCGTTTCTCACACTGCTGGCCCTCCCCGTTTCCGCCGCTTCCGTCATGGTGGATTTCGACCAAGCCGCCGACCTCGGCGATTTCGACGCGACGACCAACTACTCCTTCGGAGCCGCCACCGGGGTGAACGGATCGGGCGGACTGAACGTGGATGGCAACGGCACCGTTTCCCAATACACGCCGACGACGTTCGATCTCCTGACTGCCGGGCAAAGCCTCACTCTGAGCATGGACGGCTTTCTGGACAACACCGGCACGAGCGGGGAGCCGGCGATCCGTGTCGGCCTCACCGGTTTGACATCGACGAGCTTCGGATCCGGCGACTACGTGTTCGGCGGTCTGTTGAAACTCGGGGACGGTTCGCAGAACCGCTACATCATCCAGATCGGTGCGACCGGCGAAGCTACGACCGGTTCGGAATTCAGTCTGACGAACAATCTTTGGTACCGCTTCGAAGCCAGCTTCACGGCCAATGGGACGGGCGACTTCGATGTGAACGGACAGCTTTTCAATCTGGGAGCTACCGGCACCTCGACTCCCACCGCAGTGGCCGGGACAAGCTTTTCAAACACGGTCACCCAAGCGACTTTGCGAGCGGACAGCACCCTGTTCGCCGCCTTCAAAACCGACGCCCGTTCCGGTATCACCGTGCTGGACAATTTCAGCGTCGTTCCCGAGCCGAGCTCCTTCGCGCTTGCCTCGCTCGGACTCGCCGGCCTGCTGATCCGTCGCCGCCGCTAGTTGAAAAGCGGGTGGAACCCGGAGCCACGCTCGCTCAATATTCTGAGAGATCATACGCCCGGATCTGAATTCTCTTTCGTTTCGGATCGGGGAACGCGACGAAAAACTGCTGCTGGTCCTCGGGGAAACGCACGGCGGTTTCTGCCTGAACTTTCCATTCGCCGGTTTCCTGTTTTAGAAAAACAACGGAGGCCATGTTGTAGTCGTTGCGCTTTGAGGGGCGCGCGACTCCTACGCTTCGACCGGCTTTCAGCAGGATCTTGTGCTCGCCGATCACGACGCGGAGATCCTCCGCGCAAATATTCATTACCAGGGCACCGTCATCCGGGATGTTGTCGAGCGAGGCATTGATCACCACCGTTCTGTAGAGAGGTCCTTCCTCCGTTTCCGGCGCGGGAAAAAACATGACGAAAGCCTTTTTCATTCCTCGCGGGATCGCCGCGGAGGCAACCGGCCGACCATCGGTGTCCGCGGGATCGTAGAAAAACGCTTTGCCCTCGATCAGCGGGACCTTGGCTGCGCGCGAAGGAAATGATTCCGGAAAACTGATTTCCTCGAAGCCTTCGTCCGGGCTGCGGACCGCGAGCCTGTCGAGTCCCGAAGGAGCCCGCTCGAAGCATAGGACGCGGATACTTGCGGCAGGTGCGTCCTGCGCCTGGGCAGGAACGAGGAGGAGAAGAAAAAGGAAGGAGAGAACGGTGCGGCTCATTGGGATTTTCGGTTGGGGATTTCGCGAATCAGATCTCGGACGGGGAAAGCCATCTGAGGGATAGGATTTCAAAACGGCGGCCGAAGGTCTGGTTCGCCGTCGAGGTGAGTGAGTCGATCGGGGTTTCAGCGGAATCGCGCGAATCCACGTATTCTGGAAAACGCTGCACGACAGCCTCACAGAAGCTGCGGGAGACAATGTTTCCCGATTCATCGAGCGCTTCTCCGTAGGCGCGGATCACGAAGGTATCCGAGCGGACCGTCACCGTGTTTCCGAGCACGGCGAGGATGTCCGCCTGCGTAAGAAATCCTGGCGCTCCCTGGGTGCTCTCTCCCGCGAGCGCCTTCGGAGTCGCGAGATTCAGACCGGATGCGGCGTCTTCCTCGATCACGTATCCGGCCTCCGCGGCCGCGGAGATTCCGGTGTTTATATCGGTGCTGTCGATCGCCGCCTGGACAGCACCCGAGAACGCGAGGTCATCGTTCTGCGCGTCTCCGATCTGGCGGTTGACGAACTCCGCGACCGATAGGAACGGACCCCGTCGTTTCACTTGCTCGACGATTTCCGTAGCAAGCGCGTCGAGCTGGGCCTCGGAGATATCGATCGGTCCGCGCCAGAAACCGTCCACATCCTCGCGATCCGGCTGTCCGTTGGGGAGGCGCATGCGGGAGAACCTGGCACCTTTCACATCTGCTTTCTGGCTCAGCGCCGCCTCACTTATCGTGGTGGCGGTGGAGACCGTTTCCGGGATCTCCAGTACCTGACCGCCGTCTCCGGTCATCGAGGAAATCATGGCTTTCCACGCCGCGACCGAAGTGGAGTTCACGTTGAAAGCACCTTCCACGAGCTGGTGGGCTGCGGCGAGCTTGTAGCCGTCGTCTCCCTGCAGCGCGGTGATCGCCTCGGCAGCGACTTTTCCGTCCGGAATGTAGGCGCGCAGACGCGGATCGGGAAGCGGGCTGGCGGTATCCGCCTGCGGATCGGCCGTCGCGATGAATTCGGAGCCAAGTTCCTCCGCCGTCCTACCGTCTCCGCCACGGCCGCTGTTCGCATGCCGCTGGATACCGGAGAGATAATAGCGGTCGAAGAGCGCCGCGTTCAGGAGGAAGGAGTGGTCCGCGTAGCCCGTGCCGGATTCAACCGGACTCGTGCCGGACATCAGGGGATGCGCATTGGAATTTCCTACCGGTGCGAAAAAGTGCGGCAGCTTTGTTCCGGCCGCGAGTTGCGCGCTGTTGAGCGAAACGAGACTCTGGAACGGTGCCAGCGGGAGTTCGAACAGGCTTCCGAAGTGCCTGCCGTTGTCCTCGGTGTGACCGCTCAGAAACTTCCCTCTCCCCGTATCCAACTGCAGCCCGATCCCAGCCTCGGGGAACCGCGAAATGGCGATTTCCTGGGAGTAATTCGCGGCATTGCCGTTGGCCATGTCCTGGTTTACGGCGATCGCGGACTGGTTCTGAAAGGCGAAAGGTTTCGCAGGGTACAGCCCGTCCTCGCCCTCGTTGCCACTTGCGAGATTCCCACTCATACCTGTCTTCGCATATGCGCTGAACAGCGCGATGGGCTTGACTCCTTTCATGTTCTTCAGGGCGACCGTCGAATGGTCGTGAAGTTGCGAGACGAACCAGGAATCGGAATTCTTCGGAGCGCGGATTCGCCCGGCGTCCTTATCGATGACCTGGGGGTTCCCGTCAGTCGTGGCCGCCCTGATATCCGAGTAATCGGAATACTCGAAAACATACGCCGAGGATCTGGCCTTCACCCCGGGTTCCCAGTCCAGGGTCATCTCGACGGAGAATTTTTTTTCCGGAAGCTCCGGATCGGGAACGGGAGCGAACTCCGCGTAGATCTGGTCGTTGAGTTGCAGCGGGATATTCACGCCACGATTGATCCGATGCGTGCCTACCGTATCGGAACCGAATTTTATGGTTACCTTGCCGTTCTTGTCCGGCTCTTTGCACAGCCCGGAGATGCTGTAGCCCACTCCTTGCCCGTTCCAGCCGACGGTCGCGGTCGCACGCGACGTATCGGCTTTCTTGTTGATCGTCGAGCGGCCGTCTTCCGCGCTCTGATCCACGTAGTCCGTGAAATCGAAATTGAACTTCTTGCCTGCGGCGGAGACTTCGGCAAGCCAGGTCTTGTCCGGATTGATGTCCGGAGTGTAGATTTTCACCTCACCCGGCAGAAGGGTGTCTGTCATCAGCAATCCGAACCGCTTGTTCGTCCCTCTGTCGGATGATGCGTCTCCCATTAGGGAAAACGGCACCAGCTCCTTGGTTTGCGCGACGAAGTTCGAGTCAGTTTGCAGCGCCGAGTTCCGTTTGCGAAAAATCTGGACCGCGAACGGGACGTTCACGATTTCGACCCTGAGGTTCTCGAATTCAAGGGGCACGTTGTATGGATTGTGCAGCGTGATGATCGGCGTGTAGATCAGGTTGAGCATGTAGTCGACCGGACTGTTGAAAGCTTTTTTTTCCGGGTCGTTCAGATCTCTGCGGAACCAATCACCCTGAGGGGAATGAATGTCCCGCGGATTGGTGAAAGAAGTGTCTTCAGGAACCGGTCCGCCCTCGGGATAGAGATACATATCGCGTGCGGCGATCGCGAAACCAACCTGAACCTTCGCAACACTCGGCAGCAGGACCGCCCCCGGCGGCTCGATGCCCGAGAGTGTGGCCGATCCGGAACTCGTCGAGCTCCCCTGCACGCCCCGGCCCGCTTCCCAGTTCGACGGCGCGCTCGCTCTCGCCGTCGGAAGATCGATTCCTCCGACATTCCTGCTGGAAATCGCATCCGTGTTGAAAATGTTCGCCCATCCGAGCGCAAGGCTCCAGGAGGGATCCGGAGTGGGACCGGCTCCGAGTTCCATTTCGTAAATCCCTTTTGCCGCATATTCGCCGGGAAGAGTTCCGCCGTTCTGCGTCTCGGCAAGCAGGTTGAGATCCGTCTTCAACCCGCCATCCGCCACATCCGCTAGCACGCCGACCGAGTAGTTGGTGAAATCATGCGATTTCCTCACCAGATCCCCCCGCTGCACTCCATACGAAAGCTCGGAGGTCCGCATGGAAACCATTTTCGCGATTCTGGAACGACCGGCTTCACTGGTGAGATCGACCTGACTCTCGGGAATCTCGCTGAATCCGGCGACACCGGAAAGATTCGGCCGTTCGCCACCACCCAGGTTCGTGGACTTTTCCGCGAGTTCACCGCCCTGCCGGGTGACACCCATGTTGATGCGGGCTTTCACACCCTCGTCGATGACCGCGTAAGCGTAGGCACCCGGGGTCTTTCCGGAAAGTTTCACTTTGCGTGCCGAGACGGCGGGCGCGCCGGCTTCGAGGTTTTCGGAGGACATGAGATCAATCACGTCGTTGCCTGCGCCAGGCGTCTGGTCCGCGAAGGCTTCCGTTTTCAACTGCGCCTGGTCGGGCCCCGAAACCAGCCATTTCACGAAAGGCTTGTTGGAAAAGTCGGATGCCGTGCTTCCGGGGCCAAGTTTGTTCGATTCCCACACGCCGGTGATTCTCGCCTGTGCCACGGACGCGCCCCGAACGGAGCCAGTCGCGCTCACACGTTTGTCGGGACCGAGATTCGCCTGGAGATCGCCGATCGCAAGCTGGAGGGCGAGCAGAGCGTTCGCTCGCGAGGCAGCCCCCGCATCGGTGCGTGCCAGCGTCCTGAGAGAAACGGAAGACAGGGAAAGAAGCCCGAGCGCCAGTATGGAAAGCAGCACCATCAGGGTCAGGGTGACCACAAGGGCGAAGCCTGGATCACAACCTTGACGGGGTGACGAATTGGGGTTTCCTAAGATTTTCATGGAATGTGATCTGCCGGACGCAGTGACGATCAACATACAGGAATCCATTTCCCGAACTACTGTCCGATCGGACAATAGCTCCTCCTCCGAATCATCTTGGTACTCGCTCTTGCCGGATTTTCCCGCCGGGCGCAACCTTGCGCACCGACGGTAAAACACCCTCCCAACTCCAATGCCCCCGCTTTTTCGTATCCTCATCACCACCCTCGTATGCTGCCAGTTCACGAGCGCGGTCGTGCTCACGAAGGTCGAGGAAATCCGGGCCCTGGACCGCGACATCGCGGCGACCCAGCTGCCGGTGCGACTCGAAGGCATCATCACCTATGTCAGTAGCGGGGGGAAATCTTCATTCGTCCTACAGGACGCTACGGCCGGCATCTACGTGAGAAGCGGGTTCGAGAGTAAGAAAAACTCCGAAACGGAAATCAAGTGGCCGGAGGGATTGGCCCCACTCGAAAGAGGCATGCGGGTCGCGGTGGAAGGTGTGACCGAGCCAGGTCAGATCGCTCCGGTCGTGGACCTGCTGTCGTTGCGGCTTCTGGGGAGGGAAAACATGCCGGAACCTTTGAGGGTCAGTCTTGAGGATCTGAAAACCGGTGCCTACGATTGTCAGCACGTGGAGATGGCTGCCGTCGTCCGTTTCGCGCGGGGCGTCCGCGGAGATCATGTGTCCGGACAGATTGATCTGATTCAACAGTCCGGGCGCTTCACCGCGCACCTGAAAGATCCGCCGAATGGCTACGACTATGCGAGACTGATCGACTCGGAGGTCCGCCTGCGTGGCGTGTGTTTCGGGATCTACAACCCTCGCGGGGAATTGCTCGAACCACGGCTCCAGATCTCGCAACCCGAGGATATCGTTGTCCTCGTTCCCGGCGATCGCGATCCCTTCACCGCGCCGCTGGTGCCGATACGGAAAATCTACAGCTTTTCCCCGGACGGCCACCAGATCCAACGCTCACGAGTCGTAGGGACGATAACCGCCGCATTTCCCGGCTACTTCTACCTGCAGGACGGAGATCGTGGCATCCGTGTGAACACCCGGATCGATTCCCCGCTGCACATCGGCGACAAGGTGGAGGCCAGTGGTTTCCCCGTCATGGAAGAGGATTTCGCGATCCTTACCGAGGCGGTTTATCGAACAATTCCCGGCGACGCCCCCGTCACACCCCGGAAACTTGATGCGAGCCTGATTTTTAACCGGAATGAAGGCGGTACCCGTTCCAACCAGTATTCAGATATCAACGGATCACTGGTGGATGTCGAGGGCACGGTTCTGGGCTACGATCCGCAGATTTCCCGCCTCTACTTGAAATCAGGCACCGTGACCGTCCCTGTGATCCTCGATCTTCCGGAAGGCAGCCCTAAGATTCCTCTCGCCGGGAGCCTGGTCCGGGTCTCTGGAATCTGCCTTGTGGACCTGAACTATGGTTACCCGGATTTTCACCTTCCCCACCCCGTTGGTCTGGAGCTTCTCGCGCAGTCGCCGGAAGCGCTGGCCGTTCTTTCCAGCCCGCCCTGGTGGACACCGCGCCGGCTCTGGATCGCCGTCGGAATCATCTCCCTCATCCTCACCCTCGCGTTGGCCTGGTCCGCGATACTCGGGCGCAAAGTCTCGGAGCGCACCGCCCAACTCGCTCTCGAGATCGAATCAAAGCACAACGCCCGCCTGGAGTTCGACGCCGTCCTGCGCGAGCGCAAACGCCTCGCCGCGGACATCCACGACAACCTGGAGCAATCCCTCACCGGTGTGGCTTACCAAGTCGAGGCCATGACCCTGGGGGAAAAGCGCAACCAGCCCTCCGCCGCCCACCTTCCCCGTCTCCGCCAATCCTTGGCCGATGTCCGGGAAGATCTCCGCCGCACCATCTGGAACATCCGCTCGAACATCCTCGATGACGGGGATCTCACCGCCGCGCTTGAAAAAAGCGTCGAACGCGCCTCTTCGGGAACCGCCGCGAGAATCCATCTGGAAATTTCCGGAGAAAGGCATGCGATCAGCGATTTCATCGCCAGCCAGACACTCATGATCGCCCAGGAGGCCATCACCAACGCCCGCAAACACGCCTCTGCGGAAAACATCCGCCTCCACCTGTGCTATCTGGGCGACAGCCTTGAACTGTTCATCGAAGACGACGGCTGCGGCTTTCCAGAAACATTACCGCCCGACGATACCGGAGACCACTACGGCATGCAGGGCATGAAAGAACGAGCCGCCCGCATGAACGCGGACCTGAGCTGGAAAAGCAACGAATCCGGCACCCGCATCGCCCTCCGGACACCGGCCAAATGAGACCACCCCGCTTTCCTGACCGCCACGCCCTCCAAACGCAAAAGAGCCGCACGGAATGGATCCGGGCGGCGCTTGAAAGGGAAGTCCGGCTGGCCTTATTCAGCGGCCGCACGGCGCCTGCGCGGAGCAAGCACAGCCAGGAGACCCGTTCCGATCAGAAGAGCGGAAGAAGGCTCGGGAATCTGAGTCACCCGAACAGCGGCTAACGAGGCGGCGTTCGCAGTTGAAGTGGAAGCATCGTTTTCCCTGAAAATGAAAGCGGCCGTTCCTGTCGCTGAAGAAATGATATTGAAAGTGCCTGTGGTTCTGTTGGCGACAGACGTAGGACCTGTGCCGACGGGCGTTCCCGCGGTGACCTCGAAGAGTCCTGGGGAGGCGGATACTCCCGCAGTCCGGCCTACATAAACTAAAAATTCGTATTCGGTGTTAGCGACGAGATCCGAGAAGGATACGGTGGCGAAGTCGCCTGTGGTTCCGCCGTTCGCAAAAATCGAGTCCGCCCTGGCAAATTCCTGGTTGAACGGCGCGGGCGCGCCACTGTCGCCAGGGTTTCCACCTGAACTAAAACTGGCTTGCCCGGTGAAAGCCATGGTGAAAGCCACTTGGATATCGATCATGGTCGCGAAACCAGTCGCTGAGTCCCTCAGGTTCTGTACAAGGGTGTTGACAGCGACGGTAGTCCAAAAGTTTCCGCTCGGATCCGCGCCAGCGGGCGCTGAGCCGACTCCTGAGGAGAAATCGACGAGAACCGCTCCAGACGCGGAATTGACGGAAGAGATGGCTAGCGCAAGAGCACCGGCGAGTTTGATTGGTTTCATTTGTGTGTTTGGTTAAGACCTGCAAATAAGATCTACCGCGTCATTGCGATGCGACCATGCGTCTGCCAAGCCTTGCAACCGGAGATTCAGGCAAAAAAAGGCACCCTTGGCTATTGTCCGATCGGACAATAGCCCTGCAGGGTCGCATCTTCCGACCATCTTCTCCCTACGCACGACTGCGGTGGCATAATCACCCCTACCTGCCGCATAATTCGCCCCGCCAAATCCGATCAGACTATAGCCTTGGAAAAATACATTTTTAAACCCTAGGAAAATAAGATTTCGTCTCCGTATGACACCGCACGATATCATTTGATATGAAATCCACCTTCACACTGCTTCTACTTTTCCTCCTTTCCGGTGCCGCATTGTGTCAGGAAGCCCCCGGACCCATCACCCCCTCCCACACCTCCATTCCCTTCCAAGGATCGACCCATGGCTATCACGCCTTCCGCATCCCGGCGATGATCCGGGCTGGCAATGGTGATCTACTCGCATTCTGCGAAGGCCGCGTCACGAAATACAGTGATCACGGGAATATCGATATCGTCCTCCGGCGCTCCACCGACGAAGGACGCACATGGACTCCCCTGCAAGTCGTCCAGGAAGAAGGCGGCGACGCGATCATCACCATTGGCAATCCCGTTCCCATCCTGGATCGTGAAACAGGACGCATCCACCTCCTTTTCTGACGCAACAACGACCGCGTCTTCCACACTTTCTCAGACGATCACGGAGCGACATGGGCCAAACGACGCGAACTCACCGCCTCCGTCAAAAAACCGGACTGGAAATGGATCGCGACCGGCCCCGGCGGTGGCATCCAGCTCTCACGCGGCAAGCAAGCAGGCCGCCTCCTGGTGGGATGTGATCACGCCTCCGGGGAAGCCAAACGCGGCTGGCCCTTCGGCGCCCACGTCATGTTCAGCGATGATCATGGCGAGACCTGGAAAATCGGTGCCGTGGCAGATGGCGAAATGGATCAGAACGGCGAACCCCTTGGATTCCACTCCAACGAGAACGCCCCTCTGGAGCTCTCCCCGCATCCCGAAACCGGTGATTCACGCCTTTACTTCACTTTCCGAAATCAGAACGGCCAACCCGGCCGGACCGCCCGCGGAGAAGGCTGGTCGGAGGATGGCGGCGAAACCTACTCCTCCGGAAAAATCCGGCTCAACCAAGCCATCGTTTCCCCCGTCGTCCACGCCGGCATCACCCACCTGCGCGAAAAACACCTTGGAGACGCGGAAGACCTCACCGTCCTTTCCGCTCCCAATCACGTGGTCCAGCCGGAAAACGACCGCTTCAAGATGAGCCTGTGGCTCTCCCGTGACGGGGCAAAAACGTGGTCGGAACCCCTCCTCGTTTACCCCGGCCCATCCGTCTATTCCCAACTCATCCGGCTTAAAAACGGAGACCTCGGACTGTTGTTTGAGAACGGCAAAACCAACCGCTACGAGCGCATCTCCTTCCTCCACATCCCTTACCCTTCGTTGTCACCTGAGAGAGATTCAAGGTAAGCCGTACCGCAGGCACCGTGGACCACGTTTCACAAGTCGGGATTACGAACAAATTCTTGGAAAACCTTAAAGGGCTGGCTCTGCGTTCTCTGCGGTTAAGAAAGAATCCCCATCCTCGTCTGAATCCCGGCAAAGAGAATAAACCACAATGCAAACCCAGCGCTCAGCCGGAAAACCTGGCCGAAGCACCATCGAAATTTATACCCTCTTCAATTTCCGTGTATTCCGTGCATTCCGTGGTTCACCTCCTTCCTCTTCGTTCTCAAAGGATTCGTCTTTACGTTCTCTGCGGATAAGCAAGAAACCCCGGCTTCCCCCTCAAACCCGCAGCAGCCCCCGCTTGTAAGCCTCGTCCACCGCCTCCGCCCGGTCCGCCACCTCCAACTTGGAAAGGATGGCCTCCACATGCGCTTTCCCCGTCCGCTCCGTCACCCCCAGCGCCACTCCGATCTCACGGTTCGTCAAGCCTTTCGCCATCAGCTCCAGCGTCTCCAACTCCCTCGGGGAAAGCTGCGCCCGCGGGTTCCTCCCCTCCACCCTGTCCGCCAACTCCCGGGGAAGATATCGGCCCCCGCCGCGTACACGGAGAATTGCCTCGAACAGCTCCTCATGCCCCACCGTTTTCAAAAGATACCCGCACGCACCCGCATCCAGCGCACGGAACACATCCTCGTCCAGATCATAGCTGGTCAACATCAACACCTTCGCCTCCGGGAAATCCTTCCGTATCGCCGCCAGCGCTTCCACCCCGTCCTTCCCCGGCATCCTCACATCCATCAGCACCACATCCGGCAGATGCTCCGCGTATGCCGCCTCCGCCTCGTCCCCCCGCTCCACTTCCGCAACCACCTTGAAACGGTCATCCATTCCCAGCAGCAAACCCAGCCCCTTCCTCACCACCGCATGGTCATCCACCAGCAGCAACCGCAACACATCCTCTTTCACCATCGCCTTTCTTACCCGGCCTTTCACGTTTCCCATATTGTCCGATCGGACAATAGCCAGATCCGGGGCATCCCTGAAAGCATTGGTTTTCTCCAACCAAGACGTTCATGAAAGCAAAATTCCTACTCCCCGCCGCCTACCTCCTCTCCGCTCATTGCGCCTTCGCAGCCACGGTAATCGCGTCTGACGGTTTTGAATCCGGTAATTTTTCGAGTGGCACCGACCAATGGACTACCGGAAGTTGGTCCAATTCAGGATTCGCTGTCACAACTGGCAGGAGTAACTCCGGCACTTCGGCTGCCGAATCCCGCACCGGCTCATCCGGTGGCATACTCACCGACACCTTGGAAAGAGGTATTGATCTCTCTACCGCGGTTGATCCGGCGTTGACATTTGCCATTGGCAGCCGTTTCACGGAAGACGGAGATGAGAGCGTTGTCGTGAAGTTCGACCCCGGCACCGGAACATTCATTACTCTGGATACAATCAACATTCCAGCGAACAACAGCTCCACAACATTTGAGAACTATGCCTACGATGCAACAGATTTAGGCACCCTTACCGGCAGCACCCAGCGGATTCGGTTTGAAGTAAACTTCGATTCCTCCTCCAGCGACTTCATCTTCCTCGACGACATCACTTTCACAGCAGTCCCCGAAC
This sequence comes from uncultured Verrucomicrobiae bacterium, assembly GCA_963729485.1. Taxonomy (GTDB): domain Bacteria; phylum Verrucomicrobiota; class Verrucomicrobiia; order Verrucomicrobiales; family Akkermansiaceae; genus Luteolibacter. The sequence continues at coordinate 76,404 of CAVSNV010000007.1, read as the reverse complement.
CATCCACCGCCCTCCTCGGAGCACTCGGTGCCCTTGGACTCCTCCGCCGCCGTCGCTAGAAAAGAGCTTTTCCGATGTTAATATCCGGTTCCCGCCCCGTTGCGGAGCCGGATTTCTGATATCCAGTCCTATTGTCCGATCGGACAATAGCCGGGTCTCCCTCTTCCTCAGATGCTTGAGAGATCAAATCCTCCCTTCCCGACAAAACAAAACTACCAAAAAAATGAAAAATATCCTCCTCACATTCTCCGCCCTTGTCGCAACGGCGCACATGGCCTCCGCTGCTGGAACAATCAGCATCAATTTTATAACTTCCGAAGGAAACCCGGGAGCTTTCCCTAACCGTCAAGGGGTGCAAGCTGGTGACGCAGCTGGGGTTGCGGCGGCTTCCGCGACGAACTGGAACAATGCGCCCGTCCTGGATAAGAATGCAGCAAGCGGTACCGAGTTTGAGCTGAATGGTGCCAATGATGACGATGGCCTCGCCACGACGGCTGATTTCACCTTCACTGCGAACGGAGGCGGATCGTTCACGAATAATTTTGAGAACACCAACACCGGAAATGATTCAATGATGAATGGATATAATTCCCTTTCAACGATTTCATGGGAGACCCTTCCAACTGAATTCACTACCAGCGGCTTCAACATCTACGTGTATTTTAACGGTAACAATACCGCTACAACAGGGGTAACCGGCGCTACCGTCGTAGGGTCGGGAGTTTCGACGTTCGGTCAGGATCCTAACACTAATTCGACTTTCAGCGGTGTGTTCACACGAGGGATAGGAGATTCTGTGGCCACTGCCAACGCCAGCAACTATTTCCTCTTTGAAAACCTCACGGCAGCGAGCGGAGAACTCAACTTCACCAGCACCGGTTCGACTGGCCGGGTTCCCCTTAACGGTATTCAGTTCGTCGCCATCCCAGAGCCATCCGTCGGCCTCCTCGGAGCACTCGGCCTCCTCGGACTCCTGCGCCGTCGCCGCTAGGATTTCCGAATCCGAACCTTCCCGAAATCCGGTTTCTGCCACCGTCGCGGAGCCGGATTTTTCGTATCCGTCATACGGAGCACCGCCTTCAGGCAGCGCCTCATCCACCCAAAACCCACGCTCTTCCACTTCTCACTGATCACTCGGCACTGGTCACTTCTTCCCACCATGAAACTACCGCTCCTCGCCCTCGCGCTTTCCATCCTCCCTGCTTCCGCCCAAATGGATGAGGCAAGTAAATCCGTCATCGCGGACAATGCCCAGCTCCTCTTCATCGGCGATAGCATCACCCACGGCTTCGGCGATCCATCCGTCATCCCCGGCGATCATTTCCACGGCCTTCTCCAGCTCTATTTCACCCTCCATTTCCCTGAAAAAGACATCTGGACTGCCAACGCCGGCCGCGCCGGAGACAACCTCGGCGGTCTTCTCAAGGAACGCATGGACGATAAGGACGCCTTCATCACCCTGGCCGGAGTCACCGAAAAAGCCACCGTCGCCTTCATCATGTATGGCATGAACGACGGCGGCTCCCTCGGCTATCTGAAGAAGGACAAGCCACCCTCGGACGAATCAAAAAACAAACGCCGCAACGATTACCGCAGCCGCCTCACCGCCGCCATCGCCAAGATCAAGGAACGCGACATCCTCCCCATCGTCCTATCCCCGTCCATGTATGACGAGACCGTGAAGAAAAACGTTAGTCCCGCCTATGGCTTCAACGGGGAACTTGCCACCTACACGGAAATCGCCTCGGAAGTCGCCGAAGAAAGCGGAGTCGCCTTCATCGACATCCACACCCTGATGACGGAACTCAACGCCGCCAAACAAAAGGACGACCCGAAATTCAGCTACACCCGCGACCGCGTTCACCCCCACTCCGGCGGAGCCGCCCTGATGATGCATTCCATCCTCAAAGCTCTCGGACTCGAATCGCAGGTATTCGATGTCGCCATCGACGCCACCCCCCCATCCGTGAAATCCGCCACCAACGCCGCCGTCACGGATCTGAAAAAGGCCGGCGCCACTTTCACTTGGAAATCCTCGGAAAATTCCCTTCCTCTCCCCATGGACAGGAAAACCTACCGCTTCGACAACGCCTTCGCCGACATCCCTTTCCAAAAGGATTTCAACCGGCAGAGTCTGAAAATTTCCAACCTTCCCCAAGGCGAATACACCCTCGAAATCGACGGCAAGGAAACCGGGAAATTCACCGCCGAAAACCTCGCTGAGGGGATCGACCTCGCGGAACTCACCACCACCCCCCAATACGCCACCGCCCTGGAAATCCGCAAAAAGCTCTTCCGCAAACAGGAACTCGAAATTCTCAAACGTGATATCAACAGTTACCGCCTCAACCTCGAAGGCCATTTCCGCCAGGACATCAAACGCAAGGACGAAGCCATCTCCAAGGAATTCGAAACCATGGACTGGAACAGGCCCGACTCCGAAAGAATTCTAGCCCTCCTCGAACGCCACATCACCGAGAAAAAAGCCGACAACAAGGGCACCGGCGGCTTCTTCGGTTTCGTAGCAGGCCGCACCCGCAGGAATCTCGCCAACATCCCCGAGATCAACACCGAACTCGCCGCCATCCGCGAGGAAATGGAAAGCCTCCCCGCCACCCGCCAGTATTCCTATTCCCTCACACCCACGAAATAACAACCCCAGTCCCTCACCTCTCACGATGGGAGCGAAGCGGACAACGATGGACAACTCCAAATCACCCGGCACCAGCCACTCCTCCCTGAACCCCGGTCTTCCCTGAACACTGAAACCTGAAAAACTTCCCATGAAACTCCTCCTCTCCCTCGTCCTCACTCTGCAAACCTTCGCCCTCGAATCCCGCCCCACCGAATTCGAAAAATTCTTCCACCAGGGAGACACCGTCGCCTTCCTCGGAGACAGCATCACCCACGGCAGCGACTACCACGCCATCGTCCAAACTTTTTTCTCCACCCGCTACCCGGAGCTGGATCTCTGGACCGAAAACGTAGGTCGCTCCGGCGATACCTCGTGGGGCGCTCTCAAAGAACGTCTCGATGGCGATCTCTACGCCTTCGCTCCCGATTCCGTCATCCTCCACTTCGGCATGAACGATGTCGGGAGGGAAACTTTCAAAGGAATGGAAAACCCACCGTCCGGTGAAAGCCGCGCCAAACGCCGGGGCCAGTACCAGTCTTCCATGACCAAACTCGTCGATACCCTGCTCGCAAAGGATCTCCGCGTAGCCATCATGTCTCCCACTCTTTTCGACGACGGTTTGAAAAAATGGGATAACCAGCACCAAAGCCCCCACCTCAACGCGGAGCTCGCGAAATTCGGCGAGATCGGCTTCGAACTCTCCAAGGAGAAGGAGCTGCCCTTCATCGACGTCCATACCGATCTCACCCGCATCACTGAAGAAAAGCAGGCGAAGGACGAAACCTTCACGTTCACCGCGGACCGCGTCCACCCGAAGAAGGGCGGCTACCCCATCATGGCATGGCAAATCCTCAAAACCTTAGGCGCGGATCCCATCGTCTATGATATCGCGATCTCCGCCGACGGCTCCGTGAAAAAAGCGGAGCATGCGAAAATCACCGACCTGAAAAAAGAGGGTGACGCGCTTACATGGACTTCGGAGGAATCCCGTCTGCCCTTTCCCGTGAAGGAAAAAGGTGACGACAAAGCCTTCGCCCTCGTTCCGTTTGAAAACGATCTGAACCGCATGATGCTAAAAGTCTCCGATCTTACCGAGGGAAGCCATTCCCTGACGATCGACGGTAAGGAAATCGGCAATTATTCCGCGAAAGAACTTTCCGAAGGCATCAACCTCGCCCCCGACACAGCCACCCCGCAGGTACGCGGAATCGATGAAAATCCGCGACGGTCTGATAAATGAAAAACTCAAACTCCAGGCTACCCTGCGCAACCTCAACTCCTACCGCCTCAACTTGCTCGCCGAAGCGAAAACCTATCCCGAATTGCTTGAGGTGGATTGGAACGATCCGGACGCGGAAGCCGTCATCGCCATCCGCGAAAAGCAGGTCGCCGCGAAGAAAGCAAAAGGCCAGAACACCGGCAGCTATTTCGGATTCATCACCGCTCAGGGCAGCAAACATCTCGCGGAAACTCCGGAAATCCGCGCTCGACTCACCGAAATCCGAAAGCAACTCGACGCCCTTCCCACCTCCCGCACCTACGCTTACCGGGTGGAGTCCCGCTGAAAATCCATGGGAAAACCGCCGATGACCTCAGTCGTTATCCCGGATGATCGCCTTCCTTAGCTTCGAATACTCCCGGTCCGTGACCAAACCCCGCGCATGCGCATCCTGAAGTTCGGTGAGCTGCCGCCCGACACTCGATTCCTTGGTATTGGTGACATTCGTGCTGCTCCCGCAGGAGACGAGCATGATGGCGGAGGCGGACAAAACAACGGCTGCGAATTTCTCAATCGACTTCATTTCTGTAAATAGGTGATACGCGGAAAAACTGGCAGATCCGGGCATGCTTGCCAGCAGATTTTGAATCTCCCCTTTCGGATTTTCCGGCCACAGTCCGGCGGATTGCCTATTCGGATCCATCCGCGGTGGAGCTACGCCTCATTTTCGCCGCCCCCGCCCATAGCACGGCGGGAACCAGCAAGCTGAACGCGAGGCTCCACCCGGGTTCCTCCCTGCCCAGAGTCCCGATCCACGCGAACAGGAAACCCATCGGCACCGACCCACACGCCAGGGCCATCACGAATTTCCGCAACGGCATCCGCAGCAGCCCCGCCATGCATGAGATGACTTCCGGGAGAATCGGCAGCGCACGACTTACCGCCACCACCCAGGCCCCGCCCCTCGCGAAGAGGGCCCTCCCTCTCGTCACATCCTTTTCCCCCAGCCATTTCCTCGCGGTCTCTTCCTTGAAAATTCTTCCGACCCCGTAGCCGGCCATTCCCGCCAGCATCGCACCGGTCGCCGCCAGCAGCCCGCCGATCCAGAACCCGTACACCGCCCCCAGCGCCGACATCACCACCGTGCCCGGCACCGGTAGAACGAGATCCGCCATCAACAATCCCACCCCCACCAGCCAAGCCCACCCGCGCGCTTCCTCAAACCTGGCCGCCAACGCTCCCGCATCCCAAGCATCCTCCATCCCCGCCCCGAAAAGCCACCACACCACCAACGAGAAAACCGCCAATCCCACCACCAAAGAAACCAGTCTCATAATACGTCAGTGATCCGATTTTTCCTCTTCTCTGGAGTTTGAAGCTTCACCAGGTCACCACCTCCACCGGAGCATCCGGCAGCGCCTGCATGAACGCCCCGCCGTAACGTTTCGTCACGATACGGTTGTCCAGGATGCACACCCACCCGATATCCTTTTTCGTCCGGATCAGCCGCCCGACCCCCTGCCTGAGTTTCAAAATCGCCTCCGGCACCGAGTATTCCATGAAAGGGTTCCCCCCCGCCGCCTCGATCGCCTCCAGCCGCGAGGCCGTCAGGGGATGATCCGGCACCGCGAAGGGCAGCCGCGTCACCACCACGTTCGAAAGCGCCTCCCCCGGCACATCCACCCCGGTCCAGAAACTGTCCGTCCCGAACAGCACGCTCGAAGTATCCGACCGGAATTCCTCCACCATCCTGTGCCGCGGCATCCCCTCCCCCTGCATCAGCAGCCGCCAGCCGTTTTTCCTGAAATACGCGCCGCAGCGCTGCGCCGCGTCCCGCATCGTCCGGTAGCTGGTGAACAGCACGAACGCCCGCCCGTCGCTCTCCGTAACCGCCTCCATGATGCCTTTCGAGAGCGCCACATCGTAGCCCGGCGTATTCGGATCCGGCACCGATTTGTAAATCCTCACCCGCATCTGCTTGCGGTAGTTGAACGGGCTGCCGATGCACAACGCCCGCGCGTTCTCCGCCCCCACCCGTTTCCGGAAATAGCCCAACTCGGGATCACCCACCCCCAGGGTCGCGCTCGCCATCACCATCGATTTCTTTCCGGAAAACAACAGAGGTCGCAACCTGTCCGCCACATTCACAGGCGCTCCGTGACAACTGAACTGCGTCTCCTCCCGCCCGTCCTTCTGTACCCAGTAGACGCAATCCTCATCCTTCTGATCCAGAAACTCGCCCACCGCCCCGTGCGCCTCACGCAGCTTCCGCGCCGCGTCCTGGAGCTCGTTTCGCGAAGCCTCGTGCTCCGTGTCGTCCGCCAGATCCTCGATCTCCTCCCACAGATCCCGCAACGGCGCGCCCAAACAATTGTCCACCAACTCCGGCCGCCTCACGCGGAATTCCTTGCTCCACTCGCCGAACTTCGCCGCATCCCCCACGCTGCCGAAAAATTTCTCCGCAGCCACCAGCCCGCGCTCCGCCGCCAGCATCGGCCCGGCTTTTCCGAACGCTTTCAAAAGCCCTTTCCGGGTCCGCGGATTGTAAAGCCGCTGGAGGTCAAACCTCAGACCCGCCTGGGAAACCCGCAGACCCAGCTGCACCGCCGCCACCTGCTCGATGGTGTGCGCCTCGTCGAGCACCGCGAAATCGTTCGGAAAAAGGAAGCCCTGCATCTTTTCCCCCTCCTCGTCCCGGGCCATCTCCCCCGTGTTCAACAGAGCGAAAAACAAGGTATGGTTCACCACCACCAGCCGCGCGTCCGCCGCCGCCTTCCGCGCCTCCTGAAACCAGCAGTTCCCCTTCGGCCCGCAATACCGCTGCGTGCAGGAATGCGCCTCGCTGCATACCTGCAGCCAGACTTTCAGCGAAGGCTCGAAAGGCAGATCGCTCCTCGTCCCGTCCCGCGTCCCCTCCGACCACCGCCGGATCCGCTCCAGCTCCTCGCTCTCATGGCTGGTGAAAAGATCCGCCGATTGGTCCAAGGCCCGCCGCAACCGGGCCGGGCATAGATAGTTCCCGCGCCCTTTGAGAAGCACCGCCGGCAAATCGTGGTCCACGATCTTCCGCACGATGGGAATGTCCTTCCGCACCAGCTGTTCCTGAAGGTTGATCGTATGTGTGGAAATCACCCCTTTGCGCCCCGTCTCCAGCGCGAACTTCGCCGCCGGCACGAGATACGCCAGGGATTTCCCCACCCCCGTCCCCGCCTCCGCCACCAGCGGATGCGCGCTCAGGAAACTCTCCGCCACCGCCGCCGCCATTTCCTCCTGCTCCCGCCGGTATTCGAAATCCTTGGATGCAGAGAGAGGTCCCGTCGCCGAGAAAATCTCCCGCACCTCCGCCACCAACCGGCTGCCGCCACCGCTTTCCGAAACCGATATCATCTGCGGCGCATTGTCATTGCCGCCCGCGAGGTAGGCAAGAGCAGACCGCCGCAGGCACAAGGAGTCGCGGATATCATCCGCGACTCCTTGTTTTCCCATCCCGCCCAATCTGGCTGCCCCCCCACAACCCGAGCCATTTCCCAAGGCACCGGGCACCGGAACGCAGCCCCAACCCCGCCCCGCGAGAACGGAACGCGGAGTCGCGTTCTCCGGAAACCGGCCCTATCTTGCCCGGTCACAATCTTCCTGCTACCGTCCGGCGATGGGCCAGATATGGGTCGCTATTCGTTAACTTGGCTTCATTGATTTTCGGCCTACTGGCAAGCCGACCAATTTCAGACCGTTTGCCAGAAGTTCTTGCATCGATTCCTCCTATACAGAGGGGCGACTGGAACGCGGGTCTTCAGCCCGCCCCGGTGCAACGGCTCAGTGCTCCGGGGCGAGCTGAAGACTCACGTTCCATGGAATACGATTCCCTACCAAGAAAACGCACGGACTTTTGGCAATGGGTCTAATGGCCATGAATCCCTTCACCAGGTCGTGAAACCGATATCACCTACCCCGAGGTTGCCCGGCAGCCCCAACCATTTCCAAACGCACCGGGCAGAGCAACGCAGCCAGCCTTGCCCCCGTTCACAAGAAAACCAACACCACCGCCGCGCACAGACACCCGGCGCCGATCAGGCGCGTGCGGAAAGTCTCCGCCCCCTGTGCCCGCTCCGTATTGGCGAACCAGTGCCCCAGCCACCACACCGCCAGCACGCTCCAGAGTCCGCGCGTACTGTAGATCACATTCACCGCGGTCGCATCGCCGAAGATCGCCAACCCCGAAACCAGGATCACCGCCTGCAGCGCGATGAAAAACGCGCCCGCCAGCAGAGGTCGCCCGTTTCGCGAAAAAATCCCCTGCTCCGATTTTTTCGCAAACGTCAGAAACCCGGCGGAAAGCACCCCGCTGATCAGCATCGTGATCGGCAGGAACCGCCCTGCCCCCCAGCCCGGTGCCCAACCCATCACCAATACATCGAAAAGCGCGTAGGCGCTCGCCGCTGCTAGCGCGAACATCACCGTCCGCCCCACCGCGTTTCCCTCCCTCGCCTTCCCTTTCCGGTTCAGACACGCGATCCCCACCGCGCTGAAAACCGCCGCCAACCACAGACTCAGCGGCACCGTCCCCGCTCCGAGCAGAGTCGTGAAAAACGCCACCAGCACCACCTTCGATCCCATCACCGGAGTCGCCACCGACACATCCCCCGTCTTCAACGCCATGAACGTCAGCAACTGCCCGCCCACGAAAAGGACCGCCACCACCGTCGGTTGGTAAATCTTTCCCCAGTCGATCGGCTCACCTCCCAGCGGCAACAGCACCAGGAACAGGACCGCCGTCACCGCGTTGCATACAAACGCCGTCCGCCAGACATCCGTCCCCCGGCTGGCCGATTGCTTGAGAAACATCGCGGCCACCACATAGAGGATGCTGCTGGCAAGAGGGAGAAACAGATGCACGCGCCACGCTACCCTCCCCGCCCCATTGGAAAAGCGCCAAAAAAGATGTCGAACTCGTCATTTCGATTCTTGCGGTCTTCGGAGAGCCAACTTCAAAAGTTTTCCGTATCACCCACTGTACGATATCGAGAACACTACTATCTATATAGTATTTCTCTGACATGATCGCCCTCGCCCTGATTGCGGACTCCAGCGACGAACCAGATGAAAAGAAAATCTCCGAAGATACCGGCAAGCCTTCCTGATCGAATTGGCGATGTCGACATTCGGGCCGGCGACTGCGCGAGGGAATTTCACATTCCCGATCGGGCTCATCCACCGGCCGGCCTGCCATAGATTCGTGGACGGAGGGTAGGTTTCGCTCCTACGCGCCACCATAGGAACTTGCTGGCAAACGGCTTGTGTGAAAACAGGCCGGCAGAAGGTCATCGCACCGCCCCGGCGGAAATCCTCCCCTTCTCATGATCCTCTCATGATCCGCCACCTATCAAGGGGCGTCCATGATCCGCACCCTCTCCCATTCCTATCCCGCGCGCCTGCTCTTCGTGATCGCCGCCATCTGTGCCGCGCTGGCCATCCTCCAGTTCCGCGTGCTTTTCAAAAACAGAGCCCACCAGCTCCGACCGAACCTTCGCACCAATCTCTGAACCGTATGAAAAACCTTTTTTCTTCCACGCCTTTCCGCTTCGGCGCGCTCGCCGCCGGATTGTTCCTCGCCTTCTCTCTACTCGCGCGCATCGCCTTGTTTTTCACATCGCTCCCCAAGTTCAGCTTCGGCTTTTCCCTCCCCTCCGCCTTTCTCATCGGATTTCTCTACGACCTCTCCGCCTGTATGTTCGCCACCGCTCCGTGGATTCTTCTCGGAATCCTGATCCCTGATTCCCTATTGAAAAAAACGTGGATGAAATGGCTGCTCGCCGTTGTCGCCACCGTTTACGCCGGCCTGCTCGTTTTCATCACCACCGCGGAGTGGTTCTTCTGGGACGAGTTCAACGCACGCTTCAACTTCATTGCCGTCGACTATCTGGTCTGGACCCAGGAAGTCTGGGGAAACATCGCCGAATCCTACCCCATGGGCATCATCATCCCGGCCATCGTTCTGGTTGCCGCGCTCATCGTCTTCGGCTTGAAAAACGCGGGAGCTTTCTCCTTCGCCGACCGTCCTCGCACTCCCGCCCGCTCCCGCGTCATTGCGCTCGCCGTCCTGGTCATCGTTCCCTTCCTCACGTTCAAGCTCGTCAGCCAGGCCGCCATTCCGAGTTTCACCAACCAATACGATACGGAAATCGCGAAAAACGGCCCTTGGTCTTTCTTCGCCGCCTTCAAGCAGATGGAACTCGATTACCCGCGCTGGTATACCAAGCTCACGCATCGCGAATCTCTCTCCGCTACCAAAAAACTGCTTGAAACGGAGAATGAAACAGCCACCTCCCACTCTCCGGAAGATCTCTCCCGCACCATTACCTCCACCCGGCGGGAAGAAGACTGGAACGTGATCCTCGTTTGCATGGAGAGCATGAGCGGGGATTTCATGTCCTACGTAGGCACGGATCTCGGACTCACGCCGAACCTCGACCGTCTCGCCGAGAACTCCGTGTTTTTCGAAAATCTTTACGCCACCGGCACCCGCACTGTCCGCGGCATGGAGGCCATCACGCTCGGCCTGCCCCCCACCCCCGGCCAGGCCATCATCTACCGCCCGGAAGGCACCAACCTGGAAACCAGCTTCGGTCCGTTTCTCGACCGCGGTTACGATTGCGGCTTCTTCTACGGGGGCGACGGGCGTTTCGACTACATGAACCGCTACTTCTCCACCGCCGGCTGCCGCATCATGGATGACAATGAGTGGGAAGAAAAGGACACCACTTTCAAGACCTCATGGGGCGCGTGCGACGAGGACCTTTTTAACAAAACCATCTCGGAAGCCGACAAGGATCACGCGAAAGGAAAGCCCTTCCATTTCTTCTGCATGACCACTTCGAACCACCGCCCCTACGACTTCCCTGCGGGACGTATCGATCTCACCCCGAAAGACCGTCGCTATGGCGCGGTGAAATACTCAGACTGGGCCATCGGCGATCTCATCGAGAAGGCCTCGAAAAAGCCATGGTTCGGAAAAACGATCTTCGTCATCGTCTCCGATCACTGCGCCAGCTCCGCCGGAAAAGAAGATATCGATGCCACGAAATACCGCATCCCCGCCATGATCTACAACCCCGCCCTCGTCGGGAAACGCAAGATCACCCGCCTCGCCAGCCAGATCGATGTCATGCCCACCGTCTTCGGTCTCATGAACTGGACCCATACCACCCTCGGCTACGGCTACGACTATCTCGCCCCCTCGGCCGATTCGCTGCCCGAGCGGTCCTTCGTCAGCAACTACCAGAAGATCGCCATGATCACGCCGCAGACCATGACCATCCTCAAGCCCAACAAGAAGCACTCCTCCTACAATCTCTACCTCCCTACCGGCGAGCTCACGCCCATGGATAGCGACAAGGAGAAGCACAGCGATTTCCTCCACGATACCACGGCCTACTACCAGTCCGCTTCCTGGCTCTTCAACTCCGGAAAACTCAAACGTGGAAATCAGTAGATGCCTCATGCTTTCGGTAGTCCCCAAGGGGGGCGCACGTCACACCCAGCAGTCTCAATCGCAATGCCAGGAATCGATTTTCCCATCCGCCGTAAGCGGGAGAAACCGGACTTCATGGATCGCACCCTACGGCTCTCCATCATCGTTCTCTGCGAGGTGTTCTTCCTATTCGAATTCAGCGGTGTGGATCTATGGATTCAGGATCACCTATACAGTTTCTCAAACCGTCAGTGGCTCATCGATGCAAACGATCCCATTCCCCGCCTCCTGTTCTACACCGGCCCGAAAATTCTCATCTGGATCATCGCCCTCGCCCTGCTTGCCGTCGCCATCTTCCACGGAAGAGTCCCTTTTCTGAAAATTCCCCGACGAGACATCTCTGATCGCGGTTCTGACCATCGCGACAGCCCCCGCCCTCGTCGCATTGGGGAAATCTACCACAAACACTCTCACCCCCGCGCAGATCAGACGCTACGGTGGGGACGCGCCCCATGTCAAAGTTATCGAACGCTACCCGGACAACGACCGTCCTGTAAAACGCGGCCGCGCTTTCCCCGCCGGTCACGCCAGCGGAGGCTTCGCCCTGCTATCTCTCGCCGGTCTCGCCACCACCCGCCGAGGACGCGCCACCGGACTCGCGATCGGCCTGGTTTTCGGCACCACCATGGGACTCTATCAGATGCTGAAAGGAGCCCACTACCTAAGCCACACCCTCTTCACCGCCATCTTCTGCTGGATCATCTTCCTCCTTTGGCGTCGGTTTCTTCTTCGTCCTCTTTCTTGAAGTTCAGAAATTAAAATTTAAAGTTTCCCCCAGTGCGACTGCTCATCATCGAAGACCACACCACCCTCCGCGAATCGCTCGCCCAGTATTTCAAGGAAGATTCTTTCATCGTCGATTCCACCGGCACTGGAGATGAGGGTCTCTGGTACGCCACGGAGCATCCCTACGATGTGATCCTGCTCGATCTCATGCTGCCGAACATCGATGGCATGGAAATCCTAAGGAAACTACGCGCGAAGCAGATTTCCGTTTTCATCCTCGTGATCAGCGCCAGGGACGGCCTTGAAGACAGACTCGACGCCCTCAACGCGGGAGCCGACGACTACCTCGTGAAACCTTTCCCCATGGCCGAGTCTCTCGCAAGAACACACGCCCTGCTCAGGAGGAAATACTCACAGAAAGACCCACTCATCCGCATCGCCGATCTCACCCTGGATCCCCTCAAGCGTTCCGTCACGAGGGCCGACCGACCCATCGACCTCACCGCCCTTGAATACCGCCTCCTTGAATACCTCGCCTTCCGCAACGGGGAGGTTGTCACCCGCACCGAAATCTGGGACCACGTCTTCGAAGACTCGACCGGAGGCAACTCCAACGTAGCCGACGTCTATGTCGGATACCTCCGTAGAAAATTGAACTCCGGCAATCTTCCAAACCTCATCCACACCCGACGCGGCCAAGGATTTGTCTTGGAGGAAATTCCGAATTCCAAAACCTGAAATTCGAAACAGTTTCCGTAAACTCCAGCTCTCTTCATTCCACCTCTTCGTTTCGGCTCTTCCTTCCACTCCGTGGCCAACCCTTCTTCCCCGCCAACCCTTGAAATCGGAAACATCCATCCGCCGCACCCTCATGGTCCGTTGCGGTATCGGCCTCTGCATCGTATTCATCCTACTTTCCCTTTCCGTCTTTTTCGTGGTCCGGCGCGGCCTCTACGCGGAGCTGGACCAATCCATCGTCGAGACCGCATCCATCCTCGCCAACCAGATGGAATACGAGCATGGGGAAATCATCTTCGAGTGGCAGGAAGGACTCGGCACGAACTCGGAAATCTCCGATCAGGCCCTCTTTCAGTATTGGAATGAGAAAAGCGGCCTCACCACCCGCTCACCCGCGCTCGGTCGAGGCGATTTGCCGAAGTTTTCCGGACCGGATGGAAAACCCGTTGTCAAAACGATCGCCATCCCCGGAGGCTTGGAGCACGCCCGCGCCATCGGTCTTGTCATCTATCCCTACGCGATCCCCGAGGAGCAGACCGCATTGGACCGAGCCGGGAGAACCTTCGATCCGCAGTCCTACCCGCACACCCTGGTCGTGGCGCGCGATGTCACCCCCGTCCTACGCACCCTCAGTTATCTGGCCGCCACCCTCGTGATCGGCACTCTCACCGCTCTCTTTCTCGCGTTTCTCGTGATCCGCAGCGCCGTCCGCGCCTCCCTGGCACCGATGGAAAAACTCACCCGGCAGGTCCTCGACCGTTCGGAAAACCAGCTCGATGCCGCCATCATCCTGCCCGGAGGCCCTGCCCTCCGAGCTGCGCCCCCTCGCGGAATCCTTCGACAGCCTGCTCTCCCGCGTCGCTGCCATCCGCACCCGCGAAAAGGATTTCATCCGCCACGCCTCCCACGAACTCCGCACCCCCATCGCCAGTCTCGCCGCCACCACCGAGCTAGCCCTTTCCAAAGAGCGTGATGCGGAGGAATACAAACGCCACCTCGCTTCCTGTGCGAACACCTCGTCCGACCTCGCAGCCCTCGTCCAGCGCCTCTCCGCCCTCTCCCGCATTGGCACATCGGGTGAAACCGCAAAACCCGTTTCCATCGATCTCTCCGAAATCCTCACCAGCAGCCTCACCACTTTCGCTGCGAAAGCGACAGCCCACGGCACGCATGTCTCCACCTCCGGTCAGCCCGGCCCCACCCTCGGCGATCCCGTCCTCACCGCGCTCATCATCAACAACCTGCTCGACAACGCCCTGTCCTACTCACCGCCCGGATCCGTCGTTGAAATCGCCTTCGGGAAATCACCCACACATACCACCCTCTCCTTCACGAATATCTCCGAAGACCCGCCCGACGACCTCGAACGCCTGTTCGAGCCACTTTTCCGCCGTGACACCTCCCGCACCCGGACGTCCGACTCCCACCTCGGCATCGGACTCACCCTGAGCAGGGAAGCGGCCCAGTCCATGCAAGCGACCCTGACCCCGTCCCGTCCCACTCCGGCTTCCATCCGGTTCACTCTCTCACTTCCCGTTTCACCAATCCGTACATAACTGAATACCTTCGATGTGGCGATCTCGAGCAGCCCCGTCACCATGTCCCTATGGTTCAACGGCCTGCCCGGCACCTGGAACCCCTTTGTTTCGATTAGAGGTGAAAGCGGCGTCGGCTACCAGCTTCGCCAGTTCTTCTCTACTACCGGGACCACTTTCACGCTCCGTGGAACCGCCGGCAACGACGATCCGGACAGCTCGATCGAAAACCTGAACGATAGCCAATGGCACCACCTCGCCGACGTCTGGGATCGCGATAACGGCAACCGCTTCCTCTACGTCGACGGTGTCCCCGATACGGGCGCCTCGATTCAGGACGGCTCCGACACAGGCTCCATCACCAGCGCTGCTTTCGAATACCTCGTGTTCGGCAGCCGAGACAACAACGGAACGATCGCGAATTTCGGGAACAACCCGCTCGATGAAATCCGCATCTACACAAAGGTCTCAGCCAGACACCGGCTTCCTGATCGCCGTCACCGGCATCGCACTTCTTGCGAAACGTAGGAAATAGGAACCACGTCATCCTCCGACCCGGTCGCTGGAAAGTGGCCGGGTTTTTCGTTTCCCCATCCGGGACCCCGGACAGCCGGCAACGGCGTGCAAGAGATTCGATAAAATCCCACCCTTCCCCCGGTATGGTTGTATCAGTGAAAACCCTCCTGCTGCTCCTATCCGTCCCTTTGGCCGCCACTGCCCAGACTCGCTATCACGAATATACCGAAAAATTCGCGAATCCGGATGACGGAGTGGAGATCATCTCAGCCAGTTACTTCGGCGGTCCCGGCCACGAATGGCTGGCAGCCGGAGCATTCGCGCCAGATGGCACCGTCGTGCTCGCGGGAAATGTGCTGGGGCCGGAATTCGGAGCAGCCGAAGTCCTCGGAAAGGATGGCGAACCTCCACCGGTTCCCGTGCGGGAAGCGGAAACGGATTCCAAGGGAAAGCCGAAGCTGAACAAGGACGGCACACCCCGTTTGCTTCCGCTTTCGTGGATCAGCCCCGGAGCCACCGGATACATCGTCCGCACCAGTCCCGATCTGAAAATGGTGATCTCCACCCACCGCCTCCCATGGCAGAGCGGGGTCATCACGTCTTGTGTGGTCGCCACTGACGGGGCGATCTATATCGCGGGAAAAGCCGGAGAAAACATCGACCACATTTCCGGAGACACGAAGGAACTCGCCGCAGGCGAAGATCAGGTCAAATCCGCCGGGACCAACCACACCTTCCTCGCGAGACTCAGTCCGGACGCATCACAGGTGTTGTGGCTCCGCCACCTCAAGGGTGCTTCCAACGCACCCCGATTGGAGCTTCTGAACGATGGTTCATTGAAATTCTCAGCGCAGGATCTCCGCAACATTTCCCCCTCAGGGGAAGAAATCGCCCGCCTTACCGTCCCCGGCGGCCCCGGCCACCTCACGGCGGTCAACCCCGCCGATGGCTCCGTGGTCCGCGGCGGCGAACACCATTCCCCCACCGGCCGCGAACCATGGCGATGCCCCACATTGGATGTTTTCAACCCCGATGGCACCCGCCGGCACCAGCTCTACGATTGGTCCGGTCCTTACGTCGGCCTCGACTCCCTCCGTCTCGTTTCAGACACCGCCGTCCGCCGCGTCACCTTCGACAATGAAGGCGACATCGTCCTCTACCTCTGGTCGGATGGTGGCAACAGCGTAGCACTCCGTGAGCCTTTTGACATATATGCCACCTCACGGAAAAGCAATGGTCTGGGTTTCGGTGCGTGGGGAGCGGGAGTGCTCAGCGCCGCCTATCTCGTGAAAATCGATCCCCTCACCTACCGCATCAAAAACGGCACGATGTGGATGTCCTACCTTGAGGATAAAAACAAACCCAACAGTGCGTGGATCGACCAACTTGCCTTCGCCCCGGATGGCTCCGCCTGTTTCACCGGGCGCGCCGCGAATTCCATCATCCAGACCTCCGACCGCCTCAGCCCCATCCAGTCTGGTCAACACGTCGCCATCCTTCGCTCCGATCTCTCCTCCATCCGCTTTTGCACCGCCATCCCGGGGGCCGGCGCGGTCACATCCGGAAACGCAAACGAAACATGGGGCATCGCCTCCTCACGGATCGGAAACAAACAGAGAGTCCTTTTCCTGACAGGTTCCTCCGGCGAGTCCGATGGCTTCGAAACCCCGCTCCTCAATTCTTCCCGGAAAAGCTACGGAGGCGGCTGGTCGGATGGCTACGCCCTGCTCGTGGAAATGGATCTCGAAAACACCCCGTCCCAACCAGCCGAAAGATCCACACCCTCCGACTGGACGACTACCTCCGAAGGTCCGGCCACCACCTTCGCCGACAAAAAAGGCCGGGGCCCCGAACCAGGACAAAGCTTCACCATCGCTCCGAAAAAATGGGTCACCGCGGATGCGGAGTTCCGTGACCCCTCCGGAAAGCTCTGGCCTTCCTTCCTCTGCGGGAAACCCGAATCCGGCACCTTCACCTTCGAACCCGCCAACCCTTCCCTCACCGCCATCATCAGCTGCGACCGCCTCGTCCAACCCGAAGGTTCACCCACCGCCAGGGTCCTGGGTCCCACGGAAATCCTCGATCCGAAAGACTCCGACCTGGCCTTTGAAATCCTCTCCATCGGCACGTTTGAAACCCGGACGGAAATCCGCACCAACGGGAAAAAACAGGAGACCCGCCAAACCCTCCATGCTTCATCCGACTGTGTCCTTCACCTCGCAGGTCGCTCCGTTTCATTGAAGGGCGAAACACGCTTCTCCTTCCAGTATCCGCGCACCGGAAACCTACCCGAAAGCGTCCGCCTCGAAACAATCGTCACCACTACCTCCGAGGTCCTGGGCCTGAAGAACCCGCCCCCCGGTGCGGAAATCAAAATCCGGATCACCACATCCGCAGAAGCCGGAAACTAACCGGATTCGCGACATCTTCATTCTCTCTTTGTCCTGAGGTTGGCTATCGCTCCCTTCGAATCTGAAAACCCGCCCACGAATACCATGTTCACGAAAACCTTGCTCACACTCGCCCTCGTCTCCCCCGCTCCGGCCGAAACCCACGATCTTGTCATCTACGGCGGCACTTCCGCCGGCATTGCCGCCGCCGTCCAGGCACATCGCATGGGAATTTCCGCCATCGTCATAGAACCGTCGGATCGCATCGGCGGCCTCAGCACCGGCGGACTCGGCCAGACGGACATCGGCAACAAGCAGGTCATCGGCGGGATCGCCCGTGAGTTCTACCACGATATCTACCTCCACTATCAGAAGCCAGAGTCTTGGAAATGGCAGTCCCGGCCGAAAGGAAATTTCAAAGGCACCGGCCAGACCATCACCGCCGACGACGAGAAAACCCAGTGGACCTTCGAGCCATCCGCCGCCCTGAAGGTCTATCAGGACTGGGTGGCACGCGATGGAATCACCATCGTCTACAACCAACGTCTCGACCGCACTGGAGAAACAAAAGCCGCCGACTCAGGCGACGGCTACCTTGTTTCGAAACCCGGCACCGCCGCCAGAGGTGTCACCGTGGAGAACGGGCGCATCACCTCCATCACGACGGAATCCGGAAAAAACTATTCCGGGAAAATGTTCATCGACGCCACCTACGAGGGCGATCTCATGGCCTCCGCCGGAGTCACTTTCACCGTCGGACGCGAGGGCGAGGCCATCCACGGAGAAACGCTCAACGGAGTCCAGGTAGGAAGGGCGACAAAACACAATTTCGTCGAAGGCGTGGATCCCTACCTCATTCCCGCCGATCCGGAAAGCGGTCTCGTGAAGTGGATCGACCCCCAAGGCCCGGGCCAGGAACACGCTTCCGACCACCGCATACAGGCATACTGCTTCCGCATGTGCCTCACCAATCATCCGGAGAACCGAATCCCGTTCGCTAGGCCGGACGGTTACCAGGAAGCGGACTACGAACTGCTCTTCCGCAACTACGAGGCCGGTTACAAAGGTATCCCGTGGATCAACTCCGGTATGCCCAACCGCAAGACCGATACAAACAATCGTGACGGGTTCTCCACCGACTTCATCGGCCGGAACTACGCCTGGCCGCAGGGCACCTACACGGAGCGGGAGAAAATCCGCGCCCGCCATCTCCACTACCAGCAAGGCCTGATGTGGACCCTCGCCAACCACCCCCGCATCCCGGAAAATGTCAGGAAAGAGGTTTCCCACTGGGGTATGTCAAAAGACGAATTCACCGATGGCGATGGTTGGCAACAACAGCTCTACGTCCGCGAAGGCCGCCGTCTCGTCAGCGATCTCGTCATGACCCAGCACCACTGCCAACGACGCGAGACCGCGGAAAATCCAGTCGGAATGGGTGCCTATACGATGGATTCCCACAACGTCCAGCGACACGTCTCCACAAACGGGCACGTCCGCAACGAAGGCGACGTCCAGGTCGGCGGATTCCCGCCCTACCCCGTCGGCTACCTCTCCATCGTTCCGAAAAAGGGAGAAGTGAAAAACCTGTTGGTCCCCGTTTCTCTCAGCGCCTCACACATCTCCTTCGGCTCCATCCGGATGGAACCGGTATTCATGATCCTCGGCCAATCCGCCGCCACCGCCGCCGCCCGAGCCATCTCCGAAAACAAACCCGTCCAGGAAATCGATATGGAAAAGCTCCGTGAGCGCCTGCTCGCGGACAAGCAGATCCTGGAGCACGCGCCTTCCGGAAAAAGCACACCCCCAAAAGAAATCGAAGGGACGGTAGTGGATGACAACGATGCCGAACTCACCGGAGAATGGACCGTCAGCGATCTCACCGTCGGCATCGGTGCAGGCTATCGCCACGACGGAGGAACGCCTGCGCGAAATCCCGCCACCGCCAGCTTCACCCTGGTCGCCCCGGAGGACGCGGACTACTCGGTCGAGCTCGCCTCGATCCCGCACCAGAACCGATCCACCAGATCCAAAGTCAAAGTCCTCGTTCACGCGGATCCCACCGAGCACGTCGTCAACCAACGCATCGCTCCCACCCGCGACAACACCTGGATCCCCCTGCGCGAAGTCCGCCTTTCCAAAGACCAGGAAATCAAAATCGTCGTCTCCAACGAAGCCGCGGACGGCTACACCGTCATCGATGCCGCTAGGATCGTAAGAATTCCATAGCCGGAGATCGTTTTCTATTTCCGCAAAACCCTCCAGACCACCGCACCCATCACCAGTCCCAGAGCGCAGACCACGTAGGCTCCCTGATACTCCATGACCTCGCCGGGCCGGTTCATCCCGAAAACCGCCGCCAATGTCATCAGCGGAAAAAAGAAAGCCGCCAGCCGGTTCAATTTTCGTGCCTCCTCCGTGGCACCCGCCGCCGCCGCCGCCTGCTCGGCCGAACTTTTCGCGATCAGGAAATCCAGACTCGATTTCGCATCCTGCAGCAGCAGGTCCATGGATCGCTCCACCTCGACCGCCAGATCCCTGATGGCGAGAACCTGATCGTCATCAGGCAGTGCCTCCCGCAGTTCTTGCAAGACACCCATCATGTTTCTCGCCGCCCGCAGGATAGGCGCCGCCTCATCAATAATGATATGTATGTCTTCAGCCGCGCCTGATTTTTCCAACCCCTCATCCAACATCCGGGCCCGTTGCAGATACTCCTCCACCAGGCTGCGCAAGGCGGATTTCCCGCCCGCCTCCGGAGAAGACTTCCAACTCCCGTCCTCGCCCACCCAGAAAAAGCTTCCCTCCCGCCTCCCCTTGTCTTCAGAACCCGGGACACGGTGAAGAATCACCAGCAGATGCCCCGCTTCCTTCATCAGCCGCTGACGTCCCACCGACTCCCCCAGCCTTTTCTTAAAAACCGCCGGAATCGGCCACATCTTGGGGAGCAGCGAGGTCTTGCGAGCGTTCATTTCATCCATGGACCAACCCTGAATCGCTCCACTTCCCGACGCACCTCAATTTTTCGAGACAATTCGCCTGCCAGAAATCCGGGTTCCGGCCATCTTCCCTGAAGTTTACAGTTTGAATCTCGGAACTTCCCGCCATCCTTCCCTCACGTGAAAGTCATCGCCATCGCAAACCAGAAGGGAGGAGTCGGAAAAACGACCACCGCCATGAACCTCTCCCACGCCCTCTCCCTCCGGGGCCAGCGCGTCCTTCTCATCGACCTCGACTCTCAGGCGAACTGCACGTCCGGTCTCGGCATCGAGGCGGAGCCTCTCGCTTCCATCTACCCGGTCCTCCTGGGCGAAAAAGACATCCGCGAACAATTCATTCCTTCCGGTCGTGAGAACCTCACCTTCGTCCCCTCGGAAATGGACCTCGCCGGCATCGAGATCGAACTCGCCCGCTCCGACGACCACCTCACCCGCCTCCGCGGCATCCTCCAGGGCCTGAAGCCGAACAACCTTTTCGACTTCTGCATCCTCGATACCCCGCCCTCGCTCGGGGTCCTGATGACCGCCGCCCTCGCCGCCGCCGATGAAATCCTCATCCCTCTGCAATGCGAATGGTTCGGTCTCGAAGGACTCGCGAAAATCGTCGGCGTGCTTGATGAAATCCGCGATTCGGGAGCCAACCCCGGCCTCGTCCTCGAAGGCATCGTCATGACCATGTATGACGGCCGCACCCTTCTGTCGCGCCAGGTCGTCGAGGAAGTCTCCAACTATTTCCCCGACGAAATCTACGAGAACGTCATCCCCCGCACCATCCGCATCGGGGAAGCCCCTTCCCACGGCAGAACCATCTTCGAACACGACCCCACAGGCCTGGGCGCCACCGCCTACGGCAAAATGGCCGACGAATTCCTGGTCCGCCACGCAAGAGTAGGCCCGCAACTAGCCGCCACGTAGCCGCCCCCGTCTCGGGGCGGGCCATGAAAGCCGAGTCCCGCAGCAAGTCCCCTCGCCTCTCCAATCCCGGGCATCAAAGCTCTTCCTCTTCACCCGGCACCGGCGGAATCACATCCTCCCTTTCCAGCAACCTCTCCAGATCCAGATCCTCGATCAGATCTTTCGGCGTCCCCCGCACGATCGAGGCATATGGCACCATCCGATCCAGCTCGGCGATCGCGCAATGCACCATGGAAGAAACGATATCCGCATCGAATTTCTCCTTCTCGAAAATATTCGTCACGCGGAAAACCAGCATCTCCCTGTCGAAGTCATACTCGATGCTACCAAGCGTGAGTTGCTTGTTCGCACGCATCAGCAGCTCTAGGAACGCCGCCATCTGCGGCTCCGCGATGAACATCGGACTCTCCGAAACCACACTCAGCGCATTGAGTTCCGTGAACGCCTGCACCACCAGATCCACCCGCGTGTGATGCGCCTCGAATCCCGCGCGCAGCACATCCCGGCCCTCCACCAGCTCCGCGTGCCAGCCGTTTTTCCCGAATACTTCCTCCACCGATAAAATCTGCCTCGAATGCGGTCTCATGCCCCCCGTCATCGGCCCTCCCGACCGGAGTTGAAAGGCTAAACTCACCAACGCCTGTTTTTCAGAGTCTGCTCAACATCCGATCAGATAGCGTAAGTCCCGCCAATCCAAGATCCTCATTTCTCCACACGTCCCATCACCGCCTTCACCAGCAACCCTCTCAGCTTTTTCCGCACCGGCCCCAACGAAAGATGCATACCAGCGGTTTTCTCTTCATTGGTATGCAGAGTCAGCCATTTGTCCTTCACATCCGCCCCGCGAATTTCACTCCACATCAGCACCTGCATGTTTTTCGAGGGCTGGAAAAACGGAAAAATCTCCAAACCCATCGGAGTCAGGATCAGATACGCGTGCTTGGTAAGATGCCGGGCCAACCAGAACGCTCCGCACGCCAGCACAACGCAAGGCAGCGCCCAGCCCGGATGCGGTAACTCCGGATTGATCTCCCGGTAGATCCCGGTCGCCACCAACGTCACCGCGATCCCCACGAAAACAGCACCCAGAACACAGAACAGCACCGCCTGCCCCGATCGGGTGAATCTCAGTTCTTTCTGCGGCTCCGCGACCATCTTAATCCGGCTCCCCGCAAACTATTTCTCGTCCTCGTCCAGATAAACGCACTCATCCCCCTCCTTGTGCCGCCGCCACGTGTTCAGGCCGATCACGATGAGAAACCCCGTCACAATGAACGAAGCCTCCATAAAAAACGGAGTCGAAAGTATGCCCGCAACCATCCCCACGCTCTCCCCGCCCCATCCCGGGATCAGCCTCCACCCCGTCAACAGTCCGACCACGAGGATGGTGAAGACCGTGATCACGGCCAAGCCTGCCAGAATCTGCCTTCCCCTGTTTTCCGTTTGCTCTGCGTTCTTCATGTTCCTGCCACAACCTAGCCGCTCGAATCCAACCCTCCATCATAAATTCTAAAAAATATTACGGAAAACTTGATTGTTTTGTAAAATTATAGAAAATCCCGCCTATCAGACCCTTGACCCACAGCCTGCGCGCCGTCCCCATCACGATCCTGCTGCTCGTGCCGGTCGTTTTCGCGTCCATGTGGCTCGTCCCCGTTCCTCTCCGGGAACCTGTGAATGAATCCCCCCCCGTCACCCAGCGCCTCCCGGTGGAAATCATCACCACCGATACCCCGCCGAAATGGGTCCTGGTCCCCATCGACCCGGGCTGATCCGGCATTTCTCCCACGCCGCACGCGCGCGCATTTTCGGCTTCCCCGCATATTCGGATTTCCCCAGTGTCTCCGGCATGCCGATCTCTGATTCCGCCAACTCCTTCATCTGCGACCTCATAGCCTACGAGCCGGGAAAACCCATCGAGGAAACCGCCCGCGAGCTGGGTCTCGATCCCGCATCCATCGTAAAAGTCGCCTCCAACGAGAACCCGCTCGGCCCCTCTCCCCTCGCGAAACTCGCCATGCGCGAGGCCATCGAAAGCGCCCACATCTACCCGGACGGTGGAGGCTACAAACTCCGCTCCGCCATCGCGGAAAAGCTCGGGTTCGATATCTCGAACATAGTCCTCGGCAACGGCTCCAACGAGATCATCGAGCTTCTCTGCCACACTTTTCTCAACCGCGATGCGGAACTCATCGCCGCGAAACACGCCTTCGTCGTCTACAAACTCATGGCCACCCTCTTCGGCGCGAAATACGTCGAGGTCGATGACCCGGATTTCATCCACGATCTTGATGCCATGGCCGCCGCCATCACGGAAGACACCCGCCTCGTCTTCATCGCGAACCCGAACAACCCCACCGGCACCCAGGTCACACAGGATGCCATCGACCGCTTCGTGGAGAAACTCCCTCCTCACGTGATCGCCGTGTTCGATGAGGCGTATTTCGAATTTCTCGATACCCCGCCGGATGTCCTCAAGCATGTCCACGCAGGGAAAAACGTCATCGTCCTGCGCACTTGCTCGAAAATCCACGGCCTCGCCGCCCTGCGTATCGGCTACGGTATCGCGCCGAAACCTCTCGCGGATCTGCTCCAGAAAGCCCGCCAGCCTTTCAACACGAACGCCCTCGCCCAAGCCGCCGCTCTCGCAGCTCTCGGCGATACCGATCACATCGAGAAAACCCGCGCCATCAATCGCGAGGGTCTCTCCTTCTACGAAAAAGCCTTCACCGAGCGCGGCATGAAATTCGTGCCCTCCGTCGCGAATTTCATCCTCGTGGAAGTAGGCGATGGCGACCGCGTCTTCCGCGACATGCTCAAACAGGGTGTCATCGTCCGCGCCATGTCCGGCTACAAACTCCCCGGCTGGGTCCGCATTTCCATCGGCACCTCCGCGGAAAACCAACGCGCCCTCGAAGTCCTCGACAGCGTGAAATGACACCGACTCCGGTCCACTCTGCAACGGGCTGCATCCTGCTGTCCAACAACCCCGGCGCATAACCGAAGTCTCCCCCCGATCACTCGGCACTCCTTCCACTATTTACAAACCCTTATCTTCATCCACAGTCCCGCCCATGAACTTCTCAGGCACCCACACCGCCATCATCACCCCGTTTCGCAACAACGAAGTCGACGTCCCCGCCTTCGAGGCGCTGATCGAACGCCAGATCGCCGCAGGTGTCACCGGCATCGTTCCCGTAGGCACCACCGGTGAATCCCCTACCGTGAACTCGGATGAGCACATCGAAGTCATCCGTCTCGCGGTCGAATTCGCGAAAGGCCGTTGCAAAGTCATCGCGGGAACCGGAGCGAACGCCACCGCGGAGGCCATCCAGCTCACGCAAGCGGCGGAAAAACTTGGCGTCGATGGCACTCTCCAAGTCTGCCCCTACTACAACAAACCCTCTCAGGAAGGCCTGTATCTCCATTTCAAAGCCATCGCGGACTCCACCTCACTGCCCGTCATGCTCTACAGCGTGCCAGGTCGCTCCTCCGTGGAAATCGCCCCGGATACGGCTGCCCGTCTCGCTTCGGATTGCAAGAACATCGTCGCGATCAAGGAAGCCGGTGGCTCGGTCGACCGCATCAACCAACTCGTCCAGGCGCTGCCGGATGGCTTCGGCATTCTCAGCGGCGATGATCCGCTCACCCTGCCGTTCATCGCATGCGGCGCCAACGGACTCGTCTCCGTCGCCGCGAACCTTATCCCGGAAACCATCGTCAAGCTCGTCAACCACTGCCTCGCGGGCGAATTCGCAGAAGCGCTCGCAATCCAGAAGCAGTATTACCCGCTGATGCGCGGCCTCATGTCGCTCGATGTGAATCCGGTCCCGATCAAGACCGCCGTCGCACTTCAAGAGCACTGCACCGACGAACTCCGTCTTCCGCTCGCACCTCTGGCGGACGAAAATCTCTTCGCTCTCCGCACCCTTCTGAAATCCTACAACCTGATCTGACCTCCCGGGTCGCGTCTGACAAACAACCAACAAAGTCCAACTCTTCACCGCAATGACACCCAAACTTTTCAATCCCGGCCCCGTCGATGTTTCACCGGAAACCTTCGCCGCCATGTCGCACACCATGATCGGCCACCGCGGTTCCGATTTCGAGAAACTCTACGCCTCGCTCCAGCCCGGCCTGAAAGAAATCTTCGGCACCGGCCGCCCGGTCTTCCTGTCCACCTCATCCGCGTGGGGCGTGATGGAAGGCGCACTCCGCAACCTCGTCCGCGAGAAAGTCCTCTGCCTCTGCTGCGGCGCCTTCTCCGACAAATGGATCGACGTCGCGGAAAAGTGCGGCTACGAGGCCGAGAGCGATCCAGGTCGAGTGGGGTGAAGCCATCGACCCGGAAGCCGTCCGCGCGAAACTTTCCGAAGGCGGTTTCGATACCGTCACCTTCATCCACTCCGAGACCTCCACCGGCGTCCTGAACGACCTCGAACGCCGTCTGCAAGGTCGTGAAATCCTTTCCCGATACCATGCTCATAGTAGATACGGTCTCCTCCCTCTCCACCGTCGATATCGATATGGATGAAACGGCATCGATGTCTGCCTCGCCGGTGTCCAGAAAGCCCTCGCACTCCCGCCCGGTCTCGCGCTTCTTCGCCGTTTCCGATGCCGGAATGGAACGCGCGAAAACCATCCCGAACCGCGGATACTACTTCGATTTCATCGAGTTCGCGAAGAACGACGAGAAGAACAACACGCCGACAACCCCTTCCATCTCCCTGCTCTTCGGCCTGCAACACATGCTCGGTGAAATCGCGAACGAAGGCTTCGCTGCCCGCAAAGCACGCCACGCGAAAACCAACGCGATGATCCACGAATGGGGCGCGAAGCACGGCTTCCAGCTCTTCGCACCGGAAGGCAACCGCTCCTTCGCACTCACCTGCTTCGCCACTCCCGAGAGCCTCGATCTTCCCGCCTTCATCAAGGAACTGAAGACGAAGCACAACTTCCTGATCAACGGCGGCTACGGGAAGATCAAGGGAACCACCTTCCGCATCTCCAACATGGGCAACGAAACCGAAGCCACCATGCAGGAACTCATCGACGCCATGGACGACGTCCTGGCGTAACACAAAGCGGCTGGGGCCAAGTACAAGTAGCTGCTGCGTCTCGCAGCAGGCCGTGCTCACCCCGTCTCGGGGTGAGTCGGAAAGGAATCCGGAGCCAGTCAGAAAAATTCCGCCAACTCCTCCTTGTCCCTCTTTCCCATCAGGCAGAAAGCGTAGCCGCCGTTCTCCCAGCGCGCCTTCGCCCATTCCTCTTCCTGCTCGATCTCGGGATTTGCCATCCCCGGTAGATCCCCATCCACATCCTCTCGCTTGAAAACGATCAGGTGGACGAGTCCCGTCTCTTTTCAGCGAAACAAATCAGCGATCCACTCTTTCCGTCGATCACCAGCTCCCGGCAACCGAGACCCTTCACCCCACGTAATCCGGGTGGAATCATCCCTTCCTCATACGGTAGTTCTTTTCCCTCCAGAAAGGAAACGAGATGACCGACATTCGGATCTTTCTTGTCCAGGCTGAACGCCGGAGCCTCGAAAGCGCGGATGAATCCCGCTTGCACCGCTTCAACCGAAATCGCTTTCGTCACCACCGTCCCGTTCTCCGGGTCGTCCTCTTTCATCACGAAAAACGCCAGAGCGATACCCGCTGCGACAGCCAGCGGAATCACGAACTTTCTGTAAATCGGCGTCCGGACCGGCCTCGGATCTGACGCGCTCTGAGCCATCGCTTCCAAAACCCGCTCCCTCAGATCTCCCGGGACTTCAATCCCGGCCATCGCCCGAAATACTTGCGCGTCTTCCTCCGGCTCGGGTCGGCTGACGTCATGCTCGTCCTGCACCATCGCCAGTAGAATATCCTCCCGCAACCCTTTCGGAAGATCCACCCGCGCCAAGGCCTCCGCGAAATCCGCGTCGAACGCCCTCTCCCGCACCAGCCATTGTCCCAGCTCACGATCACTCGTCGCCAGCCGCAATGCCTCCGCGAAATCTGCGTCTGACGCGTCCGCACCCTCCGGGCGGAAGCTCTGCAGCACAAATCTTGCTCTTTCCTTATCCATTTTGCTTCTTAAAAAGTTCGGGGTTCGTGTCCACCAGGTTTCTCGGTCCGCTAGAAGGCTCCGCCACCATTTTTTTGCGCAGCATGTCTTTCCCACGCGAAAGCCGGGACATCACCGTCCCGATCGGCACCTCCAG
The DNA here is from genome assembly GCA_963729485.1 of uncultured Verrucomicrobiae bacterium. Taxonomy (GTDB): domain Bacteria; phylum Verrucomicrobiota; class Verrucomicrobiia; order Verrucomicrobiales; family Akkermansiaceae; genus Luteolibacter. The sequence goes on along the minus strand of CAVSNV010000007.1, from coordinate 48,995 downwards.
GATCTCAGCGATCTCTTTGTAGGAATGCTGCTGCAGGTAGAAGAGTGCCAGCGGTGCCTGATACATATCATCCATCTCACTCAGCAATTCCACCGCACGGTGCCCGTCCATCTGCCTCTCCGCATCCTCGTCGTTCCCCGCCGCACCGGCCATCGCCGCCTCGTCCAGAGGCTCGTCTGAAAATCGCGACATCTTCCGCCTCTGCCCCAGAAATTCCCGGTGCAGCGTCGTGAACAACCAGGTCTTCGCCTTGCTCCGGTCCCGCAATTGCGAATTCTTCTCCGCCCAGATACAGAAAGTTTCCTGCACCAGATCCGAGGCGTGGTCCGGACTCCGCGTCAGGGAATACCCGAAGCGATACAGTGCCTCGTAGTGGGCATCCACCAGTTCTGCGAATTCACTCATAGCTCACCCTATGAGAGCCAGGCACCCGATGCTATTCCGAATTTCCCGAAATCCCTCCCCCCCCTGAAATATGATTTCTTTTCTTCACGTAACCGTCCGCCGTCCCCACCATCAGTCCTGAAATGCCAAATCCCATCCATCTGACCATCCCCGCGCTGAGTGTTTTTCTATGCGCACCTCTCTACGCCGCCCTCGAGTTCACCGATAACGATGGAACTCTTGAAATCCGTGACGGCGACTCCTTGGTTACCGCCTTCCGCACCGATTACCGCGTGCCATACCTATACCCCCTGACCTCTCCCTCGGGCGCCAACATCGCCCGCCACTGGCCGATGGAGAAAGACGCCGCATCCGAAGAAAAGGACCACCCCCACCACCGCGGACTCTGGTTCTCACACGGAAACGTGAACGGTTACGATTTCTGGGCAAACTTCGATAAGAAGAACCCCTCCATCATCCTCAACTCCATCACCGCGAAAAAAGTCGAGGATGGCACCGCAAGCTTCACCGCCTCCCTCACATGGACGGCGGAGAAGCGCGAACTTCTCGACGAGGACCGCTCCTTTTCAATCTCCCGACCGAATCCGGAAACACTCCGTATCGATGTCACCTCAACCCTCACCGCCCTGGAGGATGAAGTCCTTTTCAAAGACACCAAGGAAGGCACCTTCGCCATCCGCATGGACCGATCCCTGCGCGTCAAAGGCCCCGAGGCAAAGTCCACCCTCATCAACTCGAACGGAGAAAAAAATCTCGATGCTTGGGGGAAACGTGCCGACTGGGCCGCCTATGAAGGCCCCGACGAAAAAGGCGAGCCTACCGTCGTCGCCATCATCGACAACCCCGGCTCATTCCGCCACCCCACCCATTGGCACGCCCGTGACTACGGTCTGCTCGCCGCCAACCCGTTCGGCATCCACGATTTCGAGAAAAAGAAGGACAAATCGCTAGGTGATCACCTCCTCCGTAAAGGCGAAACCCTCGTATTCAAACACACCGTGATCGTTCACCACGGCACCCTCGAATCCGCGAAACTCGAAGAGATTTCAAAATCTCTCCCCAAATAAGAAACACCACCAAGCTACTAGCCAAAGAAATCCATGAAACGTCGTACATTTCTCTCCACCTCCGCCTTCGCCGGAGCCTTCGCAATCACCCCGAATTTCGCCCGCGCCGCAGCCAGCGCCAACGGCGACCTCCGCGTCTGCGTCATCGGCTTTCACAGCCGCGGCAAGCATCTCGCCAACGAAGTCCTTAAATCGAAAGGTGCGAAAGTCGTCGCTCTCTGCGATGTCGACTCCGATGTTCTCGATGGTTTCGCCGCCGAACTCGAAAAAAAGGGTGTCAAAGTCGCCAAGTTCGAGGACTACCGCGAAGTCTGCGAGTCGAAGGACATCGACGCCGTCGTCATCGCCACGCCGAACCACCTCCACACCCTCATCGCCACGACCGCCGCCGCCAACGGCAAGCATGCCTATGTCGAGAAACCCGTCTCACACAACGTCTGGGAAGGTCGCCAACTCGCCGATGCCCAGGAAAAATACAAGACCGTCATCCAGCACGGCTTCCAACGCCGGTCCGAGGACGCATGGCACGAGGCCTACGATTTCGTGAAATCCGGTGAACTTGGAAAAACCACCATCATCCGCGGCTTTTGCTACAAACCGCGTCCGTCCATCGGAAAAGTCGCCAAGCCACTCGATCCGCCGAAATCCGTGAACTACGATCTCTGGTGCGGCCCGCGCGAATGTCGTCCCCGTCCCGCGCAAGCAGTTCCATTACGATTGGCACTGGCAGTTCCCCTACGGAAACGGCGATCTCGGAAACCAAGGCCCGCATCAGCTCGATGTCTGCCGCTGGTTCAGCGGAGACCCGAAACTTCCCGTCTCCACCATCTCCGTCGGCGCGCGCCTCGGCTACGAAGACGACGGCCAATGGGCCAACACCCAGATCTGCTACTATGACTACCCGGTCCCCGTTATTTTCGAGGTCCGCGGCCTTCCGACCGATGGCTACAAAGGCCAGAAGATCGGCAACATCATCGAGTGCGAGAACGGATATATCTCAGGCGGCCACGGCCCCGGCTGCGACGTCTATGACAACGACGGCAAAAAAATCAAATCCTTCAAGGTAGTAGCTCGCACATGCAGCACTTCGTCGATGCCTGCCACGCAGGGAAAAACGATTACGCCCACGGCGCCGAGAACGGTCACCTCTCCGCCGCCCTCGCTCACGTCGGAAACATCTCATGGAGACTCGGGAAACCGACCAAACCCGCTGACATCAAGGCAGCGATCAAAGAAGCAAGCACCTCGGATGCCGTGCAACGCATGATGGTCCACCTCGAGAAAAACGGAGTCGATCTGGGGAAAAACATGCTGGCACTCGGCAAACCCCTCACCATGGATCCTGAAAAGGAAACATTCACCGGCGACAACGCCGGCGAAGCCAACCCCATGCTCACAGAATCTTACCGCAAAGGCTTCGAACTCCCGATGTAGCTGCTTCGTTCCGCGGCAGGCCGCGCTCAGCCCATCCCGGGGTGAGGCGGCCGAAGGCCGTAGGCTTGGGGAATCCTGCCCCAAGCCGTTCTGGTGGATTCCTCCCCCCAGCCCCGGTAGATGGATCGCATCAATCTACGTAATAGGAATGGCGACAGGAGAGAAGAGTGAATTCAATCAGACGGCTTCCTCGGCGTCGCCATCTCCGGCTTGTTCGCTTTGTTTTCTTCGGGAAGGAAGAATGGCCATAACGACTCGGTTGATGTCGTAGGGTGTCTTACTTCGATGCCCTTTAGGGGATCTTCATCGTTGATCTCTCCTGTTATGATAGCGGAATAATTCAGCGCGCCTTTGACACCAAGAGCAAGCTTCTCGACATCTGGGTGATTCAAAGCTGCGTAGCTCGTCGCAAGGCTCCATGCGAACTCCTCAAGAGTCACCTTTGCATCTTCTGTATACCTTCTAAGTTCTGGAATATGAACTACGACTGCAACAGAGTCATCTCGCAGAAAACAATACGTGATAAATCTGCCCTTCGTGAAACCTGTTCCTCCCGCCTTGCCCTCGGTGAACATGAACTGCCTTGAAACACGCAAACTACGTGAGAACTGATCTGCAAATGCGACCGCCTCTGGCGTATTCCCCGAAGATTCGGAGCTCTCATACATTCGGATGAATTCCTCTGCCGCCCACAACTCAGCTTCTCCTGGCTTCTTCGGCTGCTTCTCATACTGTGATGCCGCCCACCAGACAGTGAAGATACCCGCAGCGGCGATCAGGAACAGCGAACAAATTGCTATGATGCATCCCTTCTTCATTTCTTAGCGAACGTCATAGGAATGGCGCGCCGGTGTAAAGCCCGAATTTAATCAGACGGCTTCCTCGGCGTCGCCATCTCCGCCTTGTTCGCCTATTTTTGTTTAGCGTCTGTCGAGGCCGAGTGAGGGGTGTCGCCGTTCGTGTTTCACGACCGCAACCCTTATCGTATCGCCGTTGAGGTAGCGAAATTATATCAGATAGGGAAATCTCTTCAAGCTCGTCAGCTACTGCAGGGTGGTATTCGATTCTCATCCTCGTAGTCGCGCCATCAGATCGGAATGTGAAATTGCGGAAATCTGACCCGACTCGATCTCCGTATCCCGAGAGAGTGCCAGTGCAATCGCATCTTCGTCGCTCATGTCCGCAGAAAGGGTGTAAGGATCCTCAATACTTTCCCATAAAGACGTGGCCAACTGGATTCGGTCAAGGAGAGGCAGCTTCAAAGCTTCCGGCGCGATGTTATCTACTGTCATGGAGTGACGATAGCGGTGGGGAAGCCCTCTGGAAAGTCGGAATTTCCTTAGCAAAAGTTATAGGAATGGCGCACCGGGGTCAACTTCCAAATTGATCAGACGGCTTCCTCGGCGTCGACATCTCCGACTTGTTCTCCTTCTTTTTGATATACTCGTATTCGCGCCCATATGAGATCAGATCCCTCAAAACTTGAAAATATGTCTCAAACATCTCTGCGCATGACCAAAGTGCACCTGCGAGCTGGCTGAGTCCAAAGCCTCTAGGATTCGAAAATTCGAGGTCGAACTCACTTGCGAACGACCGGACACTCAGAGTGTAGGAAACACCATCCAACGAGATTCCGCCATCGAAGAGCTCCAATCTATATGCTTCAAGGGATGTGAAAACCGGATCGGCTGACAAATCTATCCAGACTGGGGCGCTTACAGATGCGGGAAGTCCGTCGATCCCTTCATGTGCTGCGACACAGTAGAAGCCATCTGGAGTCTTGAGGAGCGCGAGGAAACACGGGGAGGAAAACGAAGGCCGTATTCTCGCAATCCATACGTATTCGGCCTGAATATCCCGAACACGCCAACCACGTTCATCACGGATAATATGCCGCCCCGCTCCAAACCTATCGAGGTTGAACGCATTCAAGAATTTGGCGAAACAGCGTGGTGTGGATGTATCCATTTTCTTGGAGAACGTTATAGGAATGGCGCGCCGGTGGGAAGCCCGAATTTAATCAGACGGCTTCCTCGGCGTCGCCATCTCCGACTTGTTGTGCTTCTTCATTATCCTTGTATCGAGAGATTGATTATCCGATGAACGACAAATTGACCGTCCTGTGCTAACCGGTAAATTACACAACCGCTCATCTCTCGCTCTCCCTCTGTCCAATTCGGATCTTCGATATCGTTCTGGAGCATACAACTTCCATTGAAGGAAACTGTGAACAAACTATCTGATACCCATCCGAAGGGGAAATGGTGAAAATGATTGATAGAAGAACTAGCGATATTGAAAGGAGCCTTAGCCTTCGTGAGGTCTTTTAGAGACCTGTCTAGCGATGGAAGAGAAATTAACGTTGGAATACCAGACTCATTTATTTGGATAACAAACAATCTCGCCTTATACTCTTTCTCGTCGGCACTACGGCAGGGATATATAAACGAGGCGATTTTATTGTCTTCAGACCAGCAATCATGAACATCACCAACTTGTGAATTGGGGTCACAGACGAAACCCAGCTTCAATGTTTCTGTCCGATTCTTGGCATCAAACCGGAAGCGAACTCCGACTTCCCCTTCGTCGAGAGAACCTCTCTTCTCCTGTCTATCGATAATTAGCACCTCTAGGTCTGTCTCCCCATTTGGAGCGGATATGACCTTCGTGATTTCTTCTGTCATACCGAGAAGTGAAGACACTAGTATCAGCGCTGTTACGAATAGTTGTATTTTCATTTCTTTGAAGAACGTCATAGGAATGGCACGCCGGTGTCAAGCCCAAAATTAATCAGACGGCTTCCTCGGCAGGGCGGTTGTCTGGTTAATTGATTTTTGGTGGGAGAGTTTTGATGATTCTTAGGGCGGCGTAGGGCTTGGCACTGTGGTGGTGGAAGCTGGCATTGAGACTCTCAAATATTTCCGAGTCATGAAGCCGTAGGATCGCTCCTCTCAATAATGCGAGAACCTGACCGCCGCTGGCTTTCCTGCGCGGACGTGAGGCGTCTTCTTTCCACAGGCTTGTGTCGCGCTTCCAGTGGTTCTTGTTTTCCACAGACCAATGGCCGCGGATGGCCTGCGCGAGCCGGGCCGCGCTTCGCTCCTCCGCTCCGAGGCTGGTGATGAAGTAGCGGGTTTCGCTTTTGAGTTCATCGCTCTTACCCTCCTTCCATTCCCGGGTGATACGGACGAACTGTCGCGCTCCGGGAAATGAGCTGATGTCCTCGTCCAGATCGACCCGGGCGAGACGGCGACGTTCGGTGCGGCCATGGTTTTTTTCCCAATCGCCCACCCATTCGTCCGGGATTGCCTCGGAGAGCTTTTTCCGGGCGAGCCGGTGGAGGGTTGGCTGGTTGTCTTTGAGACCTAACAGGTAATCCCCACCATGGCTGAGGATGATGAATGCCGTTTTTTTTGGGCGTTGAGGGCATCGCCCGTCACCAACGCTCCCGCGAGCTGGTCGGCGGCATCCTTGTCGAGAAGGCGCTGGGCGACGGGCAGTTCGCAGTCGTCTTTTTTGCCGCTGTAGGTGCGCTGCGCAAGTGGCTGGCCGGTGGCGTGGAAGCAGAGGGTCACGATGCCGCCGAGCCGGCCTTTGGCTCCGAGATCCTTGCCGTCGAGCGCGAGGGATTTGGGCAGAAGTTCGCTGTTTTCCACCAGCCAGGCGTTGAGGACCCGGGCGAGTTCGACCGGGTCGATGCGGTTGACGATGTCATTGAGCGCGCCGTAGCCGGGCATGGTGAGTAGCCCGGTTTTCCTGTTGCGCTTGGTCAGGCCGATGGCGCGGCGCTGGTTCTGATCGAGCGGTCCGCATTTGTGCCATATGGCTTTGACGTCGTTGGCTCCGCAGATGAGTCCGTAAACGATGAGGGTGAGCATGGCGCTGAAAGGGTGGCGGATGGCTTTGGGATTGCGCGTGTCGGTGAGCCCGGAGAGTGCGTGGCGGAGGGTGCGCAGCTCGGAGCATTTCAGCGCGCAACGTGCTCCGGCGGTGTCGCCATCCGCGATGGCTGCCTGGTGGACGGGCGGTAGGAGCCCGGGGCGGGCAAGCAGGGTGAGAGCGTCTTTTTTCAAAGGACGAACCCAGAGATGTTTGGGTTTCCCCGTGTCCTGGTAGAAGTCGCGGCGGTGTCTTCTGAAGCCTTTGGTGAAGCCGAGCGGGAGCCAGTTGGTGGCTTTGTAAAGGGTGCCGGTATGTTCGTCGGGATCGTGGAAACTTTCTGCCAGAAGTGGAACGAAGCCGTGGCGGGCTTCGAACTCGCCGCCGAGAGTGCGCAGGGAGAGGGCGAGGCACTGGCTGGCGAGGTTGGGACGACGGGCGTTTTCGATGACGTAGAAGCGCCGCAGTTGCACGATGAGTTTGAGGCGGTTGGCGCAGGTGACCGAGTCCCAGCCGATGTGCTTGTCACGCTCCCTGAGGCGCTTGGCAGCTCCACCCCAGCAAAGAACAGCCACAAGTTCGGGGCAGTCCGATTCCGTGTCGGCGCGGTAGATTCCTTGCCAAAGAACGTGTCCGGCGGGGCGACCGGCTTTGAGATAGTGCCCTTGGTTGAGGGCATCGCGGAGCTGGGCGATCTCGGCTTCTTCGGTGGCGGTGCGTAAGACGAGGTGATCGGAAACGAGCGCTGGCTTGGTCATCAGTGTATCCATGGCAGACTTAATCTGCCAGAACGGAGCCGAATGTTCTAGCGGTTTCTTAAATCGCCAATAAACATCGACCTTGGAGAATTTCCGAGAAACCGCCCTGGCTTCCTCGGCGTCGCCATCTCCGACTTGTTCGCCTCTCTTCATTTATGCATAACGGACAGTTCCCTCCCCAGTCTCGATAGCAGCTCTGATTCGGGGGACTAACGGGACTAAGTCTTCAATTCGATTGCTCTGTGCTCGAAGAACTACGATGACCAACTCTATCCCTTTCAGGTTCTGTTGGGCGGAAAGATTACTGTCTATCGTGAGAAACACATCAAAATCGCGTTCGATTGCCGCGAGAAGTTTGCCGTTCGTGTAGCCCGCCAATCCTGCAAGCGGAACAGTCGTGACCTCGTATTCAGGAAGATAACGGATCAACCGCTTGGGCAGACATTCGTCGAGGATCAACTTCATTCGATCAAGCCGCGCAATCTTCAGTGTAAACCTCCGCAGCCTGTAAAACCTGTCTCACCTGCTCAAACGAAACAGTGGGAAAGTCCTCGAGGAAATCCGTTACTGAACTGCCGTTGGAGAGGTAATCGAACAAGTTCCTCGCTGGCACCCGAGTTCCTCTAAACACGGGAATACCGCCCAAAATTTCGGAGTCTCGTAAAATCTCTTTCATAGGTTTAGCGTCGTTTATTCCAGAGGCGACCGCAAGACGGAAAATTCTTTGGCGAACGTCATAGGAATGGCGCGCCGGAGTCAACTCCCAATTTTATCAGACGGCTTCCTCGGCGTCACCATCTCCGCCTTGTTCGCCTTTTTGTTATCGACTCATTGACCAAGTTATAGCTCTATTCCGATCAAGGTCATACGCAAAAGAGTGGCTTTGGTCTAGATGTCGCCAATCTGAAATGAGAACTTCTCTTGCAGTTATCGATGTCATGGTGCCGTCACTCAAAACGACCGGTAAAACATACGGTGATTCCGTCCTGATACCGGTCAACTTGGGATTATTGACTCGCGCCTTGCTTGCCCACTGCCTGAAGTCCTTCTCTGTGCATTGAAACTCATAGGCAGTCCCCCAAGGCTCTCCTCCTCCTGAATATCTAAAATGGACGTCGCTGGCAGATGGGGGCAGATCGTCCAGAGGAAAATCGATACCATTCTTGAAATATGTGGGAAGCTTGCTCAATCGGGCAGCGACAATAAAGCCCTTACCTATGAATATGGCGAATGCTAGCCCGACGATAAGGGGAATCACGCAACCAAGCTTTTTGAACCATGGGTTGATTGGATGATCATTTGCTTGTGCTGGCATCGGCTCTTTGGCGAACGTCATAGGAATGGCGCGCCGGTGTAAAGCCCGTATTTAATCAGACGGCTTCCTCGGCGTCGCCATCTCCGCCTTGTTCGGCTTCTTAGTTTCTTCTCTTGCGGGCTCCATTCTTGATGAAAAAGTAGCGTCTAATCGAGACATAAATGACGGCGAGGCATAGCACGAACTGGAAAAGCAAAATGGCTATCGCCGATAAAAGCGACCGCCCTCTAAGTGTCTGAAAAACAGAATTCCACGTTCGGTCGCTGGGAACCTCAACAATCCTCGGATAGAGATTCGATGAGTCGGTAAGTCCTGGATGAGAAAAGATCTGGAGTGACTCTGAATCGCCAACTGGAGTCGACCGTAAATACGGCGTGGCTATCCGTATCGCAGAATCCCCGTGTCTTAATTCTGAGTTCGGCAGTTCCACGTAGTATAAGAACTTACCAGTCTGCGCGTCGCCACGCTCTTCCGACCTATTGACCAGAGGAACAGAAATCACTTGTGGCTCTGTCATTATCTCGTTCGTGATCTTGATATCGCCCAAAAGATCCGAAATCACGAATGGAGCGGCTACAACCATGCCAATTGCGGCGATGCAAAAACTCGCGTGCAATAGGATACCATAGTTGATCAACCGGAAGACTAACCTGTCGCCGATTCGTGTGAAATAGTTCATCTTCTTTTCTTCGCCGAACGTTAAAGGAATGGCGCGCCGGTGAGAAGCCCGAATTTAATCAAACGGATTCCTCGGCGTCGCCATCTCCGCCTTGTTAGACGCCTTTGTATTTTGCAGTCTTGTTGTAGATGCAAGAAGTGAACGCGCCCGCCGATATACCCGCAAATATTAGGATCGCCGAAAGAGTCCAGAGAGCGACTAAATAAGGGTGGAATATAGTCGTAAGAAGATCTGGCAGGCGGAGGAGGTAATCATTCGGAGCGAGCATGAGGAGATAAAGCCCTAACACGCCTATTAATCCAAGCGCGATCAAAACCCCGTGAGTCGATCTCGGGCATCTTGGATAGATGAAAAAGGCTATCATCCCGAGAATAGCTGAAGCGATTGCTAAAGAAGCGAGCATAGTAGAGTCGTATTCGGATGGTCTTAATTTTCTTGGCTAACGTCATAGGAATGGCGCGCCGGTGTAAAGCCCGTATTTAATCAGACGGCTTCCTCGGCGTCGCCATCTCCGCCTTGTTAGCTTTTTGTTTGTATCCCTTTGCCGATAACGCATGCCCGAATAAATTGCTTTCCGTAGTCTGTCACTTCGATCTTCCGTTTCTCAGGTTCGCACTTGGTGCTACCTTCAATATTCTGGCTCTCGATAATATTTTTGACTTGTGGATTCTCAAGAATCTTTTCGTATGCCTTCTCGTCCTTTAGATAGATTCCGCGGGGTATTTCAATAATTCCAAGTCTGCATAAATTCCCTAGGTAGTTGGAAACCATCAGCGGATGCTCACAGCCTGATTCTGCTGCGAGAGTTGTAATATTACGATGGGTTATAACATATCCACCATTTTTGACCATTGTCATTTTAATGTCGATCAGAGGTATTGAATCCCTCAACGCTAGAATCGTAAGAATTTTAGCTTCGTCCGGGGTCAATTCTTTGATGACATCAACAAAAGAAGGATGCGCGTTGGTTGCGGTTTCGCGATCTATTGATGTAGCCAGAAGATTAGCAAACATCTCACTAAGTTCGTCGTGGTGCCCGCTAAATCTCAGGGCTTCGAGGGTCGGTCCAGCAACATGCGGATCGGGAGCCTGAATTCTGTCCGGAGGAACGTCTTTGAGCTTCTCTGAGACGCGGGAGTGCACAAAAGCTCGGATTTTCTCGATACCCCAAACGAGACCCTCGACAGGAACAAGTGCAGCATTGACGGCCTTAGCGACCAACTCAAGTCCCTTGCCTAGCTCCTTAGCTGCGGGCTGAACAGCATCTTGGTATATGGGAACCTGTTTAGCTAGTTCTGCGACTGCCTCTACGATGTCTTTCGTTTTTGAGCTTTCTTCGGACATGATTTTCTTTAGCTAACGTTATAGGAATGGCGCGCCGGGGTCAAGCTCCGAATTTAATCAGACGGCTTCCTCGGCGTCGCCATCTCCGCCTTGTTCGCTTTGTCTTTTGAATGCCGTGAGGATGACACCAAATGGGATGGAAAGAAGTAGTGCTCCAACGCCACCTACTTCGAGCACACGACTGAGAATCTTCCTCGGCTCCGAAAGCCCCTCTGCATAACCCATGCCAGATGCTCCAGGGTAAAAATAGTTATAGCCATTATCGCCACCGATTCGAACACGTATATAGTGGTTGATGAGCAACTGCTCAGAAACGAACCAAAGCACGATCCAAGTTGCAAAGAAGAGAAACACAGGAATAGCGGACAATGCGGTGGATCTGAAAAACCCGAAATCTCGCTTCTCGACCCATCGCAGGACGGGCGCAGTCAGAATTAGCGCAATCAGCATCGAACCAATCGCAAGCCTAAACATGCTCGTGATCGTCGCGCTCAACATATCGTGGATCGCAAAGAATACGGCTGAGATCGCGACAAGGATCCCTATGCATATCAGCGTTCTCATGGGTCTTATTTTGTAGCGAACGTCATAGGAATGGCGCGCCGGTGTCAACTCCCAATTTAATCAGACGGCTTCCTCGGCGTCGCCATCTCCGCCTTGTTCTCCATCTTGTTGTTATCGATTAGTCTAGTGATCACCGCCGAAGAAACTCCGATTAGCAAGCCGAACGGAACAAAGATCCAGCTCAACATACCTGCAACCATCAATCCGATCTCCAATGGCGAACCGAATCCGTAAGAATGACTCCCATAGCCAGCAAACCATGCTGTGAACTGATAGAATAGAGGGACAAAAAGAATCGGTGAGAAGAATCCGAGAATCATCCATTGCTGAATTCTCGGCTTGGTAAGTGCTAACGTAAAAATGAGCCAGACAAGTCCTACTGCGAGTGCGGCTACCGCCCTGACACCGTCAACCGCAGAACTCTCTGTGAAAGCGCTGAGGGAATAACCGTATCGCGCAATGTAGGGCGCGATCAGGAATGCCAAGAAGGCTGCGCCCGCTACTACCGAAATATGCCGAAGTAGGGTCTTCATTTCTTGGAGAACGTCATAGGAATGGCGCGCCGGTGTAAAGCCCGAATTTAATCAGAACGCTTCCTCGGCGTCGCCATCTCCGCCTTGTTCGCTTGTTTGTTGTTAGTTGGGTAGCGGAGGCGGGGAGGAAAGGGTAACCTTATGATCTACTGTCCAGACCTCAGAACTCTCGTATCCCGAAAGCCCGAGGCAATCCGCTACCTTCTCAAGTGTGGATTCGAAAATAGCGACCTCCTCACCATTCAGATCACCGAATACATCTGGCTCCCACGAAAACGGCTCTCCTACATTCGCGCATAGGTAGCCATCGGCAGCCGAAACGTGCCGCTTCAGCACTCCGCCCTCAAAAACCGCGAAAACCATGCCTGAGCAATTACCTTGCCCGCAAGTCATCACAACAGTGGTATCGACGGATTCTGATAGCTTACGGCAAGATTCTGCTGCCTCCTCGGCGATGTCGGCAAACCCATTCGGAGTTATGAGAATCCAATCGGATGATTCTCGATCACGGAAAGAATACTCGCGGTTAAGGTGTGCCAGGCTTCTCGCGCCCTTCTGCTCCGAGCGTATGAACGATTCTATCGAAGCATCTGTCACCGCAGCACTCTTCTTGATGTGCGTGTCATTCGCGTCAGGTTAAGCCGTAACGCACTGATGATAAGTTAGATACGTCAAAATAAATCGAGAAAAACATTGACAAGGTGAGCAAGCCGGCAAGCTCGGAATGCTTACAACTCCACCTGCCGGCCGCTCAAAAATCATCCTGCCGGATCTCGACCCGATCGCAACCAAAACTTCCCTTGTTGTCAGGGAATCGCCCCGCTTCACCCCCGGAGGCTTCATGCAATCTCTTCTCTCCGCAGTGGTTACCGGCAAGGCATCCTTCAACCAGCTCGTGGGTGATCTCAAGGACAGGGTTCCACTCGCCATGTCCCGCCAGTCCATGCACGAACGCATCGGCGCTGCCTCCACCGCATTTCTCATGGCCGTCCTTTCCGACCTGACAAAACAACGCTTCGCCCCTGCCGCAAAAGCCCTGGAGGGCGGCGCGATCCGGCGCATGCTCATCGAGGACGCATCCGGCCAGGTCATGCCGAAATCCAACGCGGAGAAGTTCCCCGCCCACGGCAACCATCACGGCCCGACCGCCGGAGTGAAGATCGATCTCGCCTACGACCTGCTCTCCGGCCAAGTGGTTTCCCACAGCCTGCACCTCGCCACCGAGCAGGACAAAACCATCGGCAGAGACCTCGTGGATCTGCTTCTTCCCGGCGATCTGGTACTCCGCGACATGGGATATTTCAGCATAGGGGAATTCAAAATCATCGAGGTCGCAGGAGCCTGGTGGCTCACCCGCCTGCCCCTCAATGTCGGGGTTGTCCTGGAGGACGACACCCCCATCGAATCAACCCTGAAAAGGAGCAAACAGGACATCATAGACCTGCCGTGCAAGGTCGGGGAGGAGAAAAAAGCCTGCCGTTTCGTAGCCCTGCGCGCCACCCGTGAAGTGGCCGCAGCCCGACTCAGGGAACGGAGGAAGAAAGCAAAGCAAAGCGGCCGGGTGCCCTGCGCCAAAGGATTGGTGCGCGACGGCTGGCACCTCATGCTGACCAATCTTCCCGTGGAACTAGCCGATGCAAGGAAGCTTGCAACGATCTACCGTGCACGGTGGGCGGTGGAAATCCAGTTCCGCGCCTGGAAGCAATCCCTCAACCTGGGCGAGGCACTCAAGCGCAAGAGCGGCACCCACCACATCCATGCCATCGTCCTGGCGGCAATGATCGCGCACCAGCTCGGGATGAAGATGGCCACGGCCATGACGGAGCGAATCGGGCGGGCGGAGCTGAGTTATGAAAAACTCTACGACATACTCGGCAACCAGTTGGTGAAAGTCCGGGAATTTTCCCAACTGGCGCTATTCGATCCCGACGACCGCCACATCAAACGGGATAAACGAACGCGGAAATCCCCAATAGAATCAGGCATCATCGCCTTAACCTGACGCGAATGATGTGCGTGTATAACCAGGAAGACATATTTTTTTAGCGAACGTCATAGGAATGGCGCGCCGGTGTCAAGCTCGATTTAATCAGACGGCTTCCTCGGCGTCGCCATCTCCGCCTTGTTCTCCTTCTTTTTTATTCTCAGGCTCGGCGTCATCTATGAAGTCCCAGCCTACCCTCTCCTTGAAAATCTGAATAAACCCCTCTACTTGATCAAGCGGCTGCTCCTGAGTAGCCATCCATATTGTTCTAGTTCTGTCAGTATCGTCTCGGAAGATCTCACAAACCAACTTACCCTCGTAGGAGATCTCTACGCCGATACCCATTCGCGTCAGGTTAAGGCGATGATGCCTGATTCTATTGGGGATTTCCGCGTTCGTTTATCCCGTTTGATGTGGCGGTCGTCGGGATCGAATAGCGCCAGTTGGGAAAATTCCCGGACTTTCACCAACTGGTTGCCGAGTATGTCGTAGAGTTTTTCATAACTCAGCTCCGCCCGCCCGATTCGCTCCGTCATGGCCGTGGCCATCTTCATCCCGAGCTGGTGCGCGATCATTGCCGCCAGGACGATGGCATGGATGTGGTGGGTGCCGCTCTTGCGCTTGAGTGCCTCGCCCAGGTTGAGGGATTGCTTCCAGGCGCGGAACTGGATTTCCACCGCCCACCGTGCACGGTAGATCGTTGCAAGCTTCCTTGCATCGGCTAGTTCCACGGGAAGATTGGTCAGCATGAGGTGCCAGCCGTCGCGCACCAATCCTTTGGCGCAGGGCACCCGGCCGCTTTGCTTTGCTTTCTTCCTCCGTTCCCTGAGTCGGGCTGCGGCCACTTCACGGGTGGCGCGCAGGGCTACGAAACGGCAGGCTTTTTTCTCCTCCCCGACCTTGCACGGCAGGTCTATGATGTCCTGTTTGCTCCTTTTCAGGGTTGATTCGATGGGGGTGTCGTCCTCCAGGACAACCCCGACATTGAGGGGCAGGCGGGTGAGCCACCAGGCTCCTGCGACCTCGATGATTTTGAATTCCCCTATGCTGAAATATCCCATGTCGCGGAGTACCAGATCGCCGGGAAGAAGCAGATCCACGAGGTCTCTGCCGATGGTTTTGTCCTGCTCGGTGGCGAGGTGCAGGCTGTGGGAAACCACTTGGCCGGAGAGCAGGTCGTAGGCGAGATCGATCTTCACTCCGGCGGTCGGGCCGTGATGGTTGCCGTGGGCGGGGAACTTCTCCGCGTTGGATTTCGGCATGACCTGGCCGGATGCGTCCTCGATGAGCATGCGCCGGATCGCGCCGCCCTCCAGGGCTTTTGCGGCAGGGGCGAAGCGTTGTTTTGTCAGGTCGGAAAGGACGGCCATGAGAAATGCGGTGGAGGCAGCGCCGATGCGTTCGTGCATGGACTGGCGGGACATGGCGAGTGGAACCCTGTCCTTGAGATCACCCACGAGCTGGTTGAAGGATGCCTTGCCGGTAACCACTGCGGAGAGAAGAGATTGCATGAAGCCTCCGGGGGTGAAGCGGGGCGATTCCCTGACAACAAGGGAAGTTTTGGTTGCGATCGGGTCGAGATCCGGCAGGATGATTTTTGAGCGGCCGGCAGGTGGAGTTGTAAGCATTCCGAGCTTGCCGGCTTGCTCACCTTGTCAATGTTTTTCTCGATTTATTTTGACGTATCTAACTTATCATCAGTGCGTTACGGCTTAACCTGACGCGAATGCGCCGATACCATCCCGCTCGGAAACATCACTTGCTCTAACGACCGTATAAATTGATTTGTCGAATGCCATGGATGATCTACTCGTAAATCTTGGCGGCCTGAAGAGCGTCCGCAAGAATCTGCCAGCTGGCTGAATCGGGATTATTCATCGATCCAATGTTCGCGTAGTAGCCATCGCAGTCGTCGACCCAGGCGCTCAACGCTTCTAGAAATGTCCCGAGGTCGGAATTGTCCCACTTTGATGTGTCTTCAGCGGACATCTTCCGAATAAACGCAGCCAGCTCGGCTCTGTTATTGATCTGGCATGGCATTTCTTTGGAGAACGTCATAGGAATGGCGCGCCGGTGTAAACTCCCAAATTGATCAGACGGCTTCCTCGGCGTCGCCATCTCCGTCTTGTTCTGCCTCTTCATTATTGCAGGTCAGGCTCCGAAATCGGAATAATCGTCATCAGGCTGCGCAGCAAACCAATCTTCAAAGCCTTGTTGGAGTGGATGGGAATCACTACCCGCTCGATACGCCCTGCCTCAGTGTTGATATGGTGGCTGCCATTGATTCGTGCGAGAGTCCATCCCTGACCTTCTGCCAACTTGGCCATACCCCTCCCGCTGACGGCCTTCATATGGCCATCTCCAAGACCTCATCTGCCGACGATAGATCTGTTTCGCCCGCTAGCAACCAGCCTTCTACAGCTTCACGCAGATTCGACTCCAACTCAACGCGGCTGTCGCCCTGGGTTACGCATCCGGGTAAAGCTGGGACTTCCGCCCAGAAACCGCCCTCTTCAGCGGCGTGGATAATCGCTTGGATCTTCACGGGGTTTATTTTAGCTCTGCCGTGCGTTGGTGACAAGCCGAGTTTTCTTTGCAGAACGTTATAGGAATGGCGCGCCGGTGGGAAGCCCGAATTTAATCAGACGGCTTCCTCGGCGTCGCCATCTCCGCCTTGTTCGCCTTCTATTTTGTTGCGAGAGAATGCGGTTCGATGGAAGTGAACCAGTCGCTGATGACAAGTTGATCTTCATTAGTGTGGGCGCGGAACCATCCGCTTCGCGGTCTCCATTGTCTCGGAAGATATTCGGTGAGCCAGCTCAGGCGTGCTTCATGGTGAACGCCTAATCTCCATCGTAATCGAAAACGGTCACCGTCGGAAAGCACCTCAGAACAATTCGGTGATGTTAAGTTCACGTTGAATACAGGATTGAGGGCTGCATCAAGGCTGATGATTCCAGGTGCTCGAACTATTCTTCCATCTGATCGCTCAATCATAACGCCTACACCATCGACGTCCGTCACCCTAGAAATCCCATCCTCAGGAAATTCGACATTCATTCTGTAACCATCATCAAAGCGCTCAACTCTGGCTATCCTCATAGTCGGACTTCTCTTGCTATCATGGATGATCGTGTATCCAACTAACCCGATGAATGCTGCCAGAGCAACGAATCCGCTAAGCTGGTATCTCGCTGCTGCTTTCATCATATTTTCTTGGCGAACGTCATAGGAATGGCGCGCCGGGGTCAACTCCCAATTTAATCAGACGGCTTCCTCGGCGTCGCCATCTCCGACTTGTTCGCTTTTCTGATTGGTTGTGAGGTATCATCATCAGACTGTGCTGCATCCGAAGAATCAAAGCCTAGACGGGTTCGGAAAGTTTCTCTTATCCCAAGTCGAATAGTAGTGTATCCATTCTCCCCGCCATCTGCCAATAACAAAGTCGTGTCCAGGCTCTCCCCAATCGGGCATAAAATTAGGCCTAGTAGGGAAGTACTCTATCAATTGATTCTCATATGCCAAGTCTGACCAGCTCCTAAACTCAGACTCGGAGGGTAGCCGACAATGCGAAGCCCTGAAATCTTCTACATAAGCAACTATTGGCAAAATTCTAGTATCAACCCAAACCTTGTCCTTCGGCTTCTTGTAGAACGCATACAGCAAATAGTATGCAACAAGCATGGAGACCAGGCCGCCTATTAAGAAGGCCAACTTCCTACTTACGGAACGCCTGATTGTCTTTCTCATCTCTTAGCGAACGTCATAGGAATGGCGCGCCGGGGTCAAGCTCAAATTTAATCAGACGGCTTCCTCGGCGTCGCCATCTCCGACTTGTTCGCTTTGTTGTTCATTGTTCGGTTGTGCCGAAAAACCGGGGACGGCCTTCGACGGCGATAAAAATGAACGGCGATATCCAGTTCATGCATATCAGGATAAGCAAGTAGAAGGCGCTTCTTACAACGCCAAAGCCCAGATGGTTTTGCGCGTAGAAACGAATCGCGAACGACCAGACGATTAGAGCTTCCAACAAGGAATACGATACCCACGGCATCTGCTGTTGGCTCGAACCAAGGATGGTCTGTTGAATCTGATAAGGCAACATACGCTACGAGCACCAAGAAAAGGCCAAGGCTTCCGAACAATAGGTTTCGGCCTATCTTCCAAAAGCGGTCGCGAAACAGATTCTTCATTTTCTTAGCGAACGTCATAGGAATGGCGCGCCGGTGTAAAGCTCGAATTTAATCAGACGGCTTCTTCGGCGTCGCCATCTCCGACTTGTTCTCCTTCTTTGTTGCTTCGCTCCACTTGTAG
Organism: uncultured Verrucomicrobiae bacterium; assembly: GCA_963729485.1. Taxonomy (GTDB): domain Bacteria; phylum Verrucomicrobiota; class Verrucomicrobiia; order Verrucomicrobiales; family Akkermansiaceae; genus Luteolibacter. The sequence goes on along the minus strand of CAVSNV010000007.1, from coordinate 30,719 downwards.
AGGAGGTAAGGAATCCCGATCAGTGAATACCAGATCCCACAGTAGATCGGTGAAGTTATCAGTCCGGTTATTGGGGCTAAGGATCTCCCGGTGTCGTTGGTCAAATCTGCCATGGCGCTCTCCATCTGCGGAGTTAGCTCGGAGCCTGAAAACATCCCGTCGCCGTCGAGGTCAAACTTGTTGAGCCTGTGCTCAAAGTCCCAATCAGTGAACCTGACCGACGCGATGATGAGAAAATAGCAGACTGCGGACGATATGAAGAACCAACGAAGCCACCCAATAAACGAGTTGTTCTTCTTCCGAATCAATCTGACAGCCGTGCAGATGGGTAAAATCAGGAACAACACCAAGAGTGCTCCGCTAATAAAGTTAAGCATCGGTCTGGGTCATTTCTTGGAGAACGTCATAGGAATGGCGCGCCGGTGTCAAGCTCGATTTAATCAGACGGCTTCCTCGGCGTCGCCATCTCCGCCTTGTTCTCCTTCTTTTTTATTCTCAGGCTCGGCGTCATCTATGAAGTCCCAGCCTACCCTCTCCTTGAAAATCTGAATAAACCCCTCTACTTGATCAAGCGGCTGCTCCTGAGTAGCCATCCATATTGTTCTAGTTCTGTCAGTATCGTCTCGGAAGATCTCACAAACCAACTTACCCTCGTAGGAGATCTCTACGCCGATACCATCCCGCTCGGAAACATCACTTGCTCTAACGACCGTATAAATTGATTTGTCGAATGCCATGGATGATCTACTCGTAAATCTTGGCGGCCTGAAGAGCGTCCGCAAGAATCTGCCAGCTGGCTGAATCGGGATTATTCATCGATCCAATGTTCGCGTAGTAGCCATCGCAGTCGTCGACCCAGGCGCTCAACGCTTCTAGAAATGTCCCGAGGTCGGAATTGTCCCACTTTGATGTGTCTTCAGCGGACATCTTCCGAATAAACGCAGCCAGCTCGGCTCTGTTATTGATCTGGCATGGCATTTCTTTGGAGAACGTCATAGGAATGGCGCGCCGGGGGAAAGCTCCTATTTCATCAGGAGGCGCTCTCGGCGTCGCCATCTCCGCCTTGTTAGCCTATCTTTTGTATTCTTGCTTTCATGCGTTCGGCTATCTCCTTGTCGCCTCCCTCTGCAACCTCCGCATCGACTACAGCGAGCATCCTCTTCTTGGTCGAAGAATCTATTGTGGCTGGATTCTCTGCACCCCACTCACGGATGTAGTGGCATTCGTCTGACAATGAAGGCTGGCCGGCCGCAGCACAAAGTGCCTCAACTGCGAGCAGATGAAAGACATTGTCTTCCATTCCCATGTCTTCCGGCGACATCTTCAGGACTTCTTTGGCTGTATCGATACCGCCCTCGCGAATATCCTCGAACATGTCTGCTGCGTGTCCACTTGCGTCTTCAAATAGTGTGTCTTCGTTGTTCATGTTATCGTTGTAGGTTTAGTTTGGTCTGATTTCTTCTGGCTAACGTCTAAGGAATGGCGCGCCGGTGTCAACTCCCAAATTGATCAGACGGCTTCCTCGGCGTCGCCATCTCCGACTTGTTATGCATCTTCTCTTCCGAACTACCCTGACTGTGGGATCCGAGGATCTTTGCGAAGAATCCGTCTGATCACGAACTACGCGCCAATTCAATCTTCTGCATTTCATTGTGCCCAGCTCGCTTTTCGCAACCCGAGCCAATGGCGGTGCAGTAAAATCCCCTCTTAAACTAACGATGCTACCCTACGCCGAACTAATGCAACTGCGCGACGTGATCTAAACCGCTACTACCCAAGCCGGAGGAAAGGTGCGGTGCCAAATCCGGAACTTTGAAATATACGAACAGCGTGTAATTCCGCTTCAATTTCTTGCATAACGTCATAGGAATGGCGCGCCGCTGTAAAGCCCGAATTTAATCAGACGGCGCTCTCGGCGTCGCCATCTCCGACTTGTTCGCCCGGTTTTGTTTCTGGCGGATTGCCTCCACGGAAAACGTCTCCCTGGAATCTGTCACGCAACCCGAGCCAGTGCCCGGGAACGGTGGAGCGCAAATTCATCTGACTGACCGCTGTGAATGCAGTTGGTTGAGCCGTTGGCCGCGCACAGTCGGGCGCATAATGATCTGACGGACGAAAACCCAAGCACGCAAGCCAAGCCGACTCGGAACACATCTCAATTCTTTGGCGAACGTCATAGGAATGGCGCGCCGGTGTAAAGCTCCAATTTAATCAGACGGCTTCCTCGGCGTCGCCATCTCCGCCTTGTTCTGCTTCTTTTTGTCATGTTTGGTTTAGAATATCTGGTCGAATACGGAGTCAAGAATCCTGTTCGATACGGAAGCATCCAATCCGTTCAATGCGCCGTCAATTGTCTTCTTACTGCCAAGGAACGCAAACAGAGCGGTCACTACAAAAAGTGCACAAAAGCAGAGAGCTGCTGTAAGCGAATCTTCTTGGATAAAGTATGCAATGCCTAGCCACACACATCCGAATAATCCGATTACAACTCGCTTCCACGGTGCGACGACCTGGATCTTCACGTGCATTGCTGCGGTTCGACTCGTAGCTCCGCTCATTCGCACTCTCTTGTGTGCGGCCTTGATGAATTGCTTCTCTCGTCGTGAAGATATGTTTTTGGGCATTTCTTTGCAGAACGCCCGATGAATGGCGACCCGAACCCCAACGCACCGCAAACCATGAATGATACTATCCCCAAAAATCAGCCCGAAGATCAGACAGCTTCCTCGGGGTCGCCATCTCAGACTTGTTATGCCTCTTTGTTCGAAATGCCTGAGTGCCTGTCTCCACGGCTAAAGCTCGAAAGGGAATGGATGAAAGAGTGTGAAATACTCACGCACCATGCCGACATCCCCGAAGATCCGTGGATCGCTGTTAGTATGAGAATCTGCAAAGCGAGGCTGGAGGGATACGGCCTGACCGAAGAAGAGAAGACCGAAATACCCGCTCTATTCGCCGGATACTGCCGACTGCTAGATGAAGGGAACATGGTCGGCTACGTAGCGACACGCGCCGCCGCGATAGAAGACTTGGTAATTCGCGGGGTGATCCCGTCGATGGAACAATATCAGCATAACAGTGGTAATAGTTGCACCGATTGGCGATATGCGGGTCGGTGATTTCGGTGGGGAGGATGGGGAAACGACGGGAGGAAGTCAACCGGGGTTTCGGGTTGCGGCGATGTCGTTTGGTTTCCCTGACAACCAGGATACATGGAGCTCCAAGACTGCGGAAAGAAACCGATATGCAGGCCTCTTATCGTCCGGCATATCACTCTTTCAACGTTTCTCAAATTTCACGAAAAGCTTAAGACTTATTAACAAAGACGAAGCGTAAGCTCTTGACAGTGAGGAACGAAACCAACGACCGGATTTTCCCGAATTTTTCTTGGTTAAAATCGACACATCTGTCGATTTACCCGCTCCAGAAGCGTGTAAACCGACAAAGAATTCCCGATGAAGATCGAAGAATGGATCCGGAGTACGATGACCTACCTGCGACTGTCATGGGCGATGCGGGGGGAGATCGGGAATCCGCTGGACGATCTTTGAAGAGTCACCCCGGGGCGGGGTCTGCACGGCCTGCGCCGGGACGGCGCAGCTACGGGACTGCGGGCGGGATTCCCGCCAAAAAGGCCCGGGCCAGCCCCCTGTTTAGGGGGGTGGTTGGGATGGGAGCGTCGGATAATCAAGGTTGGATTGTTGATTCTGGGGACGGGAATCACTTTCACGTTTCGGTTTCTCCCGCTTAGACCATTTGCCAAAAGTCCGTTCGTCTATGCGAGCTTGAACGCACTCACCGACCGAACCGTGTCGGTGTCATTGAGAAGAAGTTTAACCTCTTGGAAGAGTTTTTCGCCTAGTTCATCTCCGTTTCTGGTCAGGTATCCTGCCATCCCGTGTCCTTTGAGATATTGCCAGATTCTTTCAATGGGATTGAAGTCCGGGCTGTAGGGCGGGAGGTAAACCGGTTCGATATGGTGCCAGACGAGCCGTTTGGTCTTGTGCCAGCTCGCGTTGTCGAGAACCAGGCAGACGCGACGGCCTTCTTGCTTCGCCGATACAGTTTCGTTTGCCATGGTGTCCAGGAACGCTTGGAAAACCTCCGTGTCGCAATGGGGCACGATCAGGCTCACCAACTGGCCTGTGGCCGGATTGACCGCACCCACTATGTTCTCGCGCACATGTCCGCCGTAGTATCCCTGGGTCGGTCGCGAGCCGCGTTTCACCCAGCGCTGACGGGGTCTTGGATCCCCTTCAAAGCCAGCCTCATCTCCGAAAAACAGTTCCACCCGCTCGTCTCCGATCAACTTGGCCAGTTCGGGCACGAATTCTTCGCGCTGCCTGATCCACTTGTCCCGGTCGGGCGGTTCGGGCACTGGCCGGGGAATGCGCCGGGCGTAGTCCTGCTCGTGAAGATAGCGGACAAGGGTGCGGTAACTGATCGCAAGCTCCTTGTTTTCCTTCAGCCAGCCGCAGAGGGCTACAGCGGTCCAATGGTGCCGGTCGGCCTCCTGCGGATGATCCACGGCATGAAGGATTTTTTCACCGATCTCTTCCGCGCCCATCAGCCTGGGTCTTCCGGACCTGGGTCGGTAGGTTATTCCGTTGATGCCGGATTGGTTGAAATGCCTGATCCAGAGCTGTAGGCAACGGATCGAGACTCCGGCGTGGGCAATGGTCAGCTCGATGCTCCCGCCGCAAAGCAACAGGAGGATGGCATTGAGTCTTTTCTGCGCCTTTTGATCGGGACAACAGCCGATAGCCAGCCGCAACTCCTGGATGGAGCAGTTTTCAGGATTGGGATGATGACGCGTGCGACCGATGTACCATCAAAGTAGGTGTTCAAAAAAGTACAAGCGAGAAATTCAGTTTTTTACGAACGGACTTTTGGCAAACGGTCTAGAGCTTCTGCCAAAAGTCCGTGCGTCAATTTGAATTCTGGGGGGGCAGGATTCCCCCGGAACGGCCTGGAGCAAGATGCTCCGGCCACGATGATATCGCGCACGCACTTTTGGCAAACGGTCTATTTGCAATCGCCGGAGGAGCGGGAGTTTTCGGGGCGACGGTTTTCGGAATCTCCGGGACGAGCCGGGTGCGAGGTTGAGACTGCTTGGCTGGATCGCTTTGCTCTCGGGAGTGGTCGGGCTGGGACTCGGATAACGTCCGTGTCGCTTTACTGCATCGGTGCCTTCTCGAGATCGAGGTAGCGGCGCAGGGCCTTCCGGATGTCGTTGATGATGATGAAAAGGACGGGAAGGAGGAAAAGGGTGATGACGGTGGCGAAGACGATTCCGAAAGCGAGGGAGGCGGCCATGGGTTTCAGGAACTGTGCCTGGACTTCTTTTTCCAGAAGCAGTGGAGCGAGGCCGAAGAAGGTGGTGAGCGATGTCAGAAGGATCGCACGGAAACGGTCGATACCGGCTCGCTTCACGGCTTCGTCCAAGGATTTCCCCTCATCCTGGAGATCATTGACAGCGCAGACGAGGACTAGCGAATCGTTCACGACCACCCCGGAGAGGGCGAGGATGCCGAAGACGGAGAGGATGGAAATGGGGATGCCCATCAGGTAGTGGCCGAGCAACGCGCCGATGATGCCGAACGGAATGACCGACATGATGATGAGCGGCTTCAGATAACTCCGGAGCGGAATGGCGATGAGCACGTAGATGAAAACAATGGAGAATCCGAAACCCGATATCAGGGATCCGATGGATTTTTTCCGCTGCTCCACTTCACCGCTTTCAGTGATGGAGATGGAGGGATGCTTGGCTAGAAATTCGGGGAAAAACTTCGCTTCGAGCCGCTGGTTGACCGCATCCGAGGTGGTTGCCGCTTTGTTCACGGAAGCCTCGATCGTGACGACACGTTTGTTGTCGATGCGCTCGATAGAGGCCAATGCTTCGCCGAATTCCGTATTGGCGATCACAGGAAACGGGACGGCGGATCCGTCGGGCGCGCGGACACGCATTTCCCGGAGGGTCTCCAGCGAGTCGCGCTGATCCTCCGGATAGCGCACCATGACGCGGAGTTCGTCCCGTCCGCGCTGCACGCGCTGGGCCTCGCGCCCGTAGAATGCATCGCGCACCCCTTGGGCGAGATCGCGTTTCGTGAAACCGGCGGCCTCGCCTTCGGGCGTGATGGAGTAGACGATCTCAGGTTTGCCGGATTTGAAACTATCGCTGATATCGAATGTGCCGGGGTAGGTGGCGATTTCCGCGGAAAGGTCTTTGGCGGCGGCTTCGAGTTCATCGAGATCATCGCTTTCAAGATTGATCGAGAGGTCGCCTCCCGGAGGTCCGGCCGTAGCGCTGAATGCCAGTGAACGCGCGCCCGCGATATTTCCGACGGCAGCGCGCCAGTCCTTGACGATTCGCTCGGAAGGAAGGAAGTCGCGCTCGGTGGAGCGGGTGAGTTCCGCGGCGATGGAGACGTTGGTGTTGGTGCTGGCGGCGACCTGGATTTCCACGAAGGGATCGTGCCCGAATTCCTCCCGGTATCTCCGCCCGAGCTTGCGCGCCTCGTCCTCGATCCGCTCCGCCTGGCGGTGCAGGTATTCCACGGACTGGCCCTGTTCCAAGCTCAGGTTCGCACTGACATTGTCCTGGTAGATGTTCGGGAAAAACACGAAGCGCAACTGCCCTGCGGGAAACAGGCCGATGACCAGTATGAATACCGCGATGAACGCGGCGAGCACCGCGTAACGCCAAGGGATCGCCCATTCGATAGCGGGCTTGTAGCATTTCGTGATGAACCAGTTCAGCCCGTCGCTCACCCCTTTCTGCATGCGGACGAATCCTTTCGAGAGAAAATTCCTCGGCTTCTTGTGGACGTTGATGTGCGCGAGATGGGCGGGTAGCACGAGCTTCGATTCCACCAGTGAGAAGATCAGGCAGAAGATCACGGTGGTCGCGATCTGGCCGAAAACGTTTCCGAGTCTTCCGCTGACCTGAGTGAGCGGCAGGAAGGCGGCGATGGTGGTGATCACTCCGAAAGTCGCGGGCGTGACGACTTTGCTCACGCCGCTGACGGTGGTCGCGATGGCGTTCCCATCGCCATCCCCCGCCGCTTCCTTTTCCGAATAGATGGATTCTCCGATGACGATCGCATCGTCCACCACGATGCCGAGCACGACCAGGAAACCGAAGGCGGAGATCACGTTGACCGACATGTCGACCCCGGGGATCTGGAAAAGCGTGACCGCACCGGCGAGAGAAACGGGGATGCCGACGGCCACCCAGAAGGCGAGGCGCAGGTTCAGGAAAAGCATGAGGATGCCGAGCACCAGCGCGACGCCGAGAACTCCGTTCGATCCGAGCAAGGCGAGCCGGTCGCGGATGCTCGTCGCGCCATCCAGCCAGCTTGCGATCTCGACGCCCTCGGGCAGCTCCTTGAAATTCTCCACCACCGCGCGCGCCTGGCGCACGGCGTCGATGATGTCGTCCTTGCCTTCTGTGACGACCTGCAGGCTGGTCGTCGGTTTTCCACGGAAACGATTTTCGAACTTCTGATCGACGAAGCCATCGCGCACATCGGCCACGTCTTTCACGAAGATGCGGGTGCCGTCCGGATTCGTGCGGACCGGGATGTTTTCGAAATCGGCCTTACGGTAAGCCTGATCCCGGGCGCGCAGGGAGATGTCTCCCCTGTCGGAGCGGACATCGCCGCCACCGAGGTCGAGAGAGTTCGCGGAAACGGCATCGGCGAGTTCCTGGAAGGTGAGGCCGTAGCGGCGGAGCTGCTGCTCGGAGGGCTCGATCGAGATTTCGTAGTCCCGCGCGCCGACAGTCTCCACCAGGGAGATGGCGGGTTGGGCGAGAAGAGCGTCGCGCACCTGGCGGGCGGTTTCCTTCCTAAGCGCTTCGTTTTCCGATCCGTAGATCTCGATCCAGAGCACCTGGCTGCGGCGCTGGTTCTCGGTAACGACGGGTTTCTCCGCCTGCTCGGGCAGGGTCGGGATGGCGTCCACCTGGATCTTCACATCGTCCAGGAGTTTCGTAATCGGGTATCCCTCGATGGCCTCCACGGTCACTTTCGCCATGCTGTCGGTGCTTTCCGAACGGATCTCCTCGATGCCGCTGACGGATTCCAGAGCCTCCTCGATACGGATCGCCACTCCGCGCTCTACGTTCTCCGGGGTGCCGCCGCGGATGGGGACTTGGATCGTCACGGACTCCGCGGCGAAGGCCGGGAAGCCTTCCTTGCGGACATTGAACGCGGTGAAAATCCCCGCCGCGAGGATGGAGAGCATCAGGATGTTCGCGACAACCGGATTGGACGCGAACCAGGTGATGAAGGGATGCTTGTTCACTTGTTCCCGTCCTCCACCGCCTGGACTTTCATACCGGATCTGAAGTTGCTCAGGGGCCGCGAGACTACAAGCTGCTCGCCGTTCGTATCGTCCCCGGGTTTCACGAAAGCGAACCCGCCGAGGGTATGAACACGCTCGGCATCGATGCGCTGAAGTTTCCCCTCGTCATCCATGACCCAGAAAAATTTGTCATCCACGTAGGCGGCCTCGGGGATTTTGTAGGACTTCTCGATGGGTCGGGCGGCGATGCTGGCACTGGCGAAAATACCGACGGGGAGCGGTTCCTTGTCTGGGCCGAAAGGCTCCTCGACCTCGGCCACGGCGTAGATCACCTGGTTTTGCTGATCCACGACGGGCTTCATACGCACCAGTTGCGCTTCCCATGAAACGCCGGGTTTCAGCGGGCTGGTGAGTGTCGCCGTGGAGGGGATTTCGACGCGAGCGGATTGATCGGCGGTGAGTGGGAGACGGATTTCCACCTTCTCGGTGGAGACCAACGTGCCGAGCATCGCTTGCGGTGAGGCCTGGTTGCCCGGTGAGGCGTCGCGAGCGGTGATGACGGCGGAAAACGGAGCGCGGACCTCCGTCCTGTCGACATCGGCGCGTGCCTTGGTGATCGCGGCCTTCGCCGACTCGATGCTCGCCTTCGCGGCGGAAAGCTGCGGTTTTCTCAACACGAAATCCGATGCCTTGTCCAAGCTGCGACCGGAGGCTTTCCAGTCCCCCGCCGCCTGCTCCGCGCGGATCTCTTCCTCCGCGTAGGTCCGCTCCGCCACGGTCAGGTTCGACTCTTCGCTGGCAAGTGCCGCCACGTAGTCGGTCGGGTCGATTTTCACCAGAAGGTGCTCGGTATCGACCGTTTCGCCGACGCGGAACTTCGGCGAGACGTAGGTGATTCTTCCACTCACCTGCGGAGTCAGAGAGGTTTCGAAATAGCTATTGACCGTGCCGTAACTGTTGACCGGCGGCGTGTGTGTTTCCGGCGAAACTTCCACCAGCTCGACCACTGGCACGACAGGGGGCGGCTGCTTGCTTTTCGGCTCCGGCTTGAGACTGCCCAGCGCCTTGAAGCCGAAGACGGCCAGCACGATGATCGCGATGGGGAGGATGATTTTCAAAGCGACTTTCATGGCATTTCAATAGGCTTTTCCAAGCGCGAGGGCGAGCGCGACGCGGTTCTGATAACGGAGGTTGTTCAGGTTGATCAGCCGTTCCTGTGCGGCGAAACGGCGGCGGGTGGCCTCCAGCACGGTGAGGATTTCCACCAGGCCGGACTCGTAGTTCCTCAGGGTGCTTTCTTCGGCTTTGCGGGCGGCGTCGAGCGCGCTGGCGGTGGCATCCTCCTGGTTTTTCAAATAAAGTTCTGAGCCGAGGCCGTTCTCGACCTCGCGGAACGCCGTCAGGACGGTCGAACGGTAGCTTGCGAGCGCCTGCTTGGCGCGAGCGTTGGCCGCACCCAGCTCCGCCCGTCGCCGTCCGCCATCGATGAGAGGTGCGCTCAGATTCGCGGCGATGGACCAGACGGTGAAATCCGTATCCGCCAGATCACGCAGCTCGGCGCTTTGCTGGCCACCGCTCGCCGTAAGGCCGAAGCTGGGAAAGAGATCCGCATAGGCGACTTTGACATTGGAATCCGCCGACAGGATACGCATGTAGGCCGCGAAAATATCAGGTCTGCGTAGAAGCAGGGTGGAGGGAATCCCGGCCGAGACGCTGCGACGGAGCGAGGGCCATTCGTCCGCCCGGAGCGAGGCATCCGGGTAGTTCCCGGTCAGCACCGCGACTTGCCGCGCCGCCCGGTCGCGGATATCCTTGCGCCCGTTGATGCTGGAGCGGGCGTTTTCCACATCCGTCCGGGAAAGCTCGAGATCGCCGAGATTGGCGGTTCCCAGTTCGAATCTGCGGCCGACCAGTTCGTAGGTGCTTTCGAAGGACGCGAGTTGCTGCCGCGCCACATCCTCCAACCGGGCGGCGGCCACGAGGTCGAACCACGCCTGGGCCGTTTGCGCGGCGATGGATTGTTTCGCCGCCGCGAAATCCGCCGAAGCCGCATCCCGCGTGGCATATGATGCCTCCACTCCCGAGCGGATCTTACCCCATACATCCACCTCCCACTGCGCGTCCAGAGAAGAGGAATACCTCTCCGTGATGACGGAGCCGAAGTTGAAACCGCCGCCAGCAGAGTTGGTTTGCGAACGATTGGCTCCTCCGTTGAGACCAAGAGTCGGGAACAGGCCGGACCTCGCCCTGCGGGTATTGAATCCAGCTTCCTCCAGCCTCGCCGCAGCCGCCTCCAGATCCGGATTCCGTTTCTGGGAAAGCGCGATCTGCCGCCGCAGTTCCGTACCGCCGAAGACTTGCCCGAGACTGTCCACCAGCTCCGGCCCCTCCGAGCGCCTCGCCTCGTACACGCCCGGCAGCGCGAGCGAATCGTCTTTTTCCGCCGCTTTCATACCGGGGAACGAGGGACACGCTGTCAGCGCCAGACAGGCGCCCGCGCACCCCAGTATCATTTGAAATTTCACCATCGTTTTCCCGGAAATGCCGCTCGCGGCCTGATTCGTGCCACAAGTGTCGGCACCCTAGACGCGTCGGGCGGTTTTCAAATTCTTTTTTACTGCCGGGCATCCGTAGCGAAAGCCCGCTTGCCGACGGTTAGGCTTCCTGATAGCTGAAAAGCATCACCGAATCATATGCTTTCCGACATGAAGAACCGTATTCTCGCATCGATCGCCTTCCTCGCCATTTCAACTGCTGTTTCCGCGCAGGAAACATCGCGGAATCCACCCGCGTCCGCACTCATCATCTTCGACGCATCCGGCAGCATGTGGGGCCAGATCAAAGGGCGGGCCAAGATCGAGATCGCCCGGGAGGTCGTGCGCAACCTTGTATCCACCCTTCCGGAAGAAACCGAGCTCGGCCTGATGGCCTACGGGCATCGGAAGAAGGGCGACTGCGCGGACATAGAGCTTCTGATCCCGGTCGGGAAAGTGGACCGCTCCGCCTTCGCGCAGACCGTCGATGACATCCTGCCGAAAGGCATGACCCCGATCACCGCCGCTCTCGAACTCGCCGCCGAAGGCCTCAGCTACAAGGAGAGCAAAGCCACCGTCATCCTCGTTTCCGACGGACTCGAGACCTGTGATGCGGATCCCTGCGCGGCGGCGAAAGAACTGGAAAAAGCCGGAATCGATTTCACCGCCCACGTCATCGCCTTCGATCTCAAGCCGGAGGAAACTGAGAAGCTCCAATGCATCGCCGACTCCACCGGAGGGAAATTTTTCCCCGCTTCCGATGCCACGTCCCTGAAGGACGCGCTTGATCTGGCCGTCGGTGCAACCGCCGTGAAATCCGCCCCTGCCGCTACGGATGACCGGAAGCCCGTGCTGACCGCACCTGAGTCCGCCGTAGCAGGATCAGATATCAGGATCTCCTGGGAAACAGAAGAGGCGAAGGGCGACTACATCACCATCGCGAAAGCGGATGCGAAGGACAGTGAGAACCAGGGTTACGCCTACACGTTCGAAAAGGAATCCGCCGAGCTCACTACCCTGATCGCACCCGGAGCTGCGGAAATCCGCTACATTTCCGGGACCACAGGGAAAATCCTCGCCCGCAAGCCGATCTCGCTGACGGAATTCCAGATCACCCTCGAGGCTCCCGGTGAAGTCATCGCCGGTTCCCAGGTTTCCATCGCATGGACCGGGCCGGGCTACGATCGCGATTTCATCACCATTGTCCCGAAAACCGCTGAGGACGGCAAATACGAGAAATGGGCGTATGTGAAAAACGGAAGTCCGCTTGCCGTCACCGCCACGTTTACCGAGGGCGATGCCGAGATCCGGTATATGACCGAGATAGGCAACAAGGTGCTCGCGCGTCAGCCGATCCGTATCCTCAAAGGCGAGATCACCCTCAATACCGCCGCCGAAGCGGTCGCCGGATCCTCCGTGGCCGTCGAATGGACCGGCCCGGACAACAAGGGTGATTTCCTAACTATCGTCCCTAAAACCGCTGAGGAGGGAACATACGAGAAGTGGACCTACACCGATGGCGGCAACCCGCTCGAAGTCATCGCCACACGAACTCTCGGTGAGGCGGAAATCCGCTACATGAATGAAAACGGCAACAGAGTCCTCGCCCGCTCACCGATCACCGTGACCGCCCCTGTCGTCACGCTGAAATCCGCGGCGGAAGCGGTCGCTGGCGAAGCCGTCGCCATCGACTGGACCGGCCCCGACAACAAAGGCGATTATATCACCATCGTTCCGAAAGCTACCGAGGACGGGAAATACCAGCGATACGCCTACACCAGCGCCGGTGCCCCCGCTTCCGTAGTCGCCTGCGATACCCCCGGCCCCGCTGAAATCCGTTACATGAACGAAGACGGGAACATCGTCCTCCAACGAGCTCCGATCACCATCACCCCTTCCGCGGAAAAAGAACAATAGAAAGCGGGTATCCGCCGGTATGTCTTTGCCGGAAAATCATTTTCCCTACCCGAGTGCTTGCCAAATGCCCGTCGACCCGGTAATCCCCCCAGACACATTGGAAACCCTATGAGTAAATCAGACGCAATCGCACCAAACGCTAGCCGGCTCCTATGGGCCGGATTCACCGCCATTCTCGCCGCAGGCGTGGGCTTCTCAGTTCGAGCAGGAGTGCTCGGGCAATGGGCAGAACAATTTGGCTTCACCATGACAGAACTCGGAACAATCACCGGTGGTGGTTTGACCGGATTCGGTATCGTGATCATTCTTTCGAGTCTGATCGCCGACCGGATCGGATATGGAAAGCTGATGTTCACAGCCCTCCTGCTTCACTTCATCTCTGCAGTGCTCACGCTTGCCACACCCGCGTTCTTCGCATCTGGCGGTAAGGACGCAGCATACTGGTGTTTGTTCTCCGCGATGTTCATCTTCGCAGTCGGTAACGGAGTTTGTGAGGCGGTGGTCAATCCGCTTACTGCAACGCTATTCCCCAAAGCTCAGACAAAATACCTGAATATCCTTCACGCTGGTTGGCCTGCTGGCCTCGTCATCGGTGGCCTCGCTTCCGCAGTGATGTCAGCCAAGACGAATGATGCCGGGGAAATCGTTACCGCTGCGGTGGACTGGAAAATCCAGATGTCGCTCTTCCTTCTTCCAGTGATCGCATACGGCATCATGCTACTCGGTCAGAAGTTCCCGAAATCCGATGCCTCCGCTGCGGGTATCACTCTTAAACAGATGATCGGAACCGTTTTCGCGCCCCTCATGATCATACTACTTATCGTTCACGCGATGGTGGGTTACGTGGAACTCGGCACGGACTCCTGGATCGGTAAGATAACAGGCGCGATCATGGCGAGTCCCACAAAGGGTCTGATGCTTTTCGCTTATACATCGATGCTGATGTTCATCCTTCGCTTCTTCGCTGGACCCATTGTTCACCGGATCTCCCCGATCGGTCTTCTTCTGGTCAGTGCAATCCTCGGTTTCACTGGTCTCCAGCTACTCGGTGCCGCAACGACCGTATTCTTCTGCGTAGTAGCTGCGACAGTTTACGCCCTAGGGAAAACGTTCCTTTGGCCTACGATGCTCGCCGTCGTTTCCGAACGTTTTCCGAAGGGTGGAGCGGTTGCGATCGGTGTCGTTGGCGGAGTAGGTATGTTGTCCGCGGGCCTGATTGGAGGCCCTGCGATCGGCTTCAAGCAGGATTACTATGCTTCTCAAAAGCTAGAGGAATCCAGTCCCGCAGCTTATGAACGATACAAGGCAGCAAACGAGAACTCATTCGCAGGCCTCACTACGGTCGGCTTGGACGGAGCAAAAGTGGGAATTCTTGCTGATAGTGGAGCAGAGCTTGCGCGCGCTGACGAACTGCTTGAGTCCCAAGGTAAAACCGATGAGAATCATGACCGACTCGAATCGTGGTGGGACTCCGCCAAATCGGAGGCCAAAACCGACAAGTCTGTAGTCGATGCCGCTGGTCTTTACGGTGGACGAATGGCTCTCAAGCTCACTTCGTTCGTTCCGGCGATCATGGCGCTCTTCTATCTCGGTCTTCTGATTTACTTCAGAGCTATCGGAGGTTACAAGGCGCTCACCGTTTCCGGAGAGGAAGCTTCCGGCGGAGTCGAAGGCCCCGTCCGGTAAGAGTTTCGACTCGATTCACTTCCAACGGCGCACCCTTCGCGGGGTGCGCCGTTTTCTTTTTCCCTTGCGAAACCCGGCCTGCACGCGCTCAATTTGGTCGCATGTCAGAAACCCAGAGACAGAGCCAACCACGATCCGGCGGCAGCCCTTTCGCAAGGATTCCAGCGTTCTTTACGGTCCTTTCGATTCTCTGTATTCTCTTTCCCGCATCCGCCAGCGCCGCGCGCATCAAGCTTGCCGATGGCTTCGACTTTCCGGTCGGGAAACCGGATGCGGCAGGCTACTACAAGGCCCGAGGCCTGCGTCTCCGCTCCCCTACCCACTTCGGCGAGGATTGGAACGGCCGGGCCGGCGGCGATACCGACAAGGGCGATCCCGTCTATTCCTGTGCCACAGGCATCGTCACCTTCGCCCACAATGTCCGCCAAGGCTGGGGCAACGTCGTGCTCGTCCGCCACGCTTACCGTGATCCGTCGAGCGGGAAAGTCCGCTTCGTGGATTCCCTCTACGGCCATCTGGACAGGATCATGGTAAAAGTCGGCCAAGAGCTGAAACGCGGGGAACAACTCGGCACGATCGGAAGCAATTTCGGGATGTATCCCGCCCACCTTCACTTCGAAATCCGCCACAACATCACCATCGGTATGCAGCGGAACAATGCGCCATCTGATCTTGCCAACTGGGCGGACCCCACACAGTTCATCAATAAATACCGCCGCCTCAACCGCGAGTGGCGCGGGGTCTCCGTCCCCACGGGAACCTACCAGGAATACAAGGGTTTCAAAGGTCTCTAAGCGCTTCGCTTCAAATCCCGATCGCAGAATTCGGCTTTTGATGAGGAGGTAGAACGGGTTTGCGGGAGTCCTCCCTGAATTTTGAAATTCGAATCTTATGGCCCGTCCTCGTTCCAAGTCTTCCTCCGCGATCACCATTCTTATCCTTGTCGTCGCCGTCTGCGTGTGGGCTTTCGATGCCTCGAAGGAGACCCGGGGGGCCTCATCGGGCGGGAAAGCTGATGGGTCGTCTGATGTCTCCACGCCTGGGAATGAAAGCGGCCGCTATGAAAAATACGATGGCTGCACGCTGGTGCCGAACCGGGGAAACGATGGTGATTCGTTCCTTGTGAAACTTCCCGGCGGCCGCACCGAGATCCTGCGACTTTACTTCGTGGATACTCCGGAGAGCGAGTTCAAATCCTACGGTGGAGGGCGGAACAATCACGGGCGAATCGCCGATCAGGCCAAGGATATGGGAGGAATCACACCGGAGCAGGCAGTAGTGATCGGGAAACAAGCCAAGGAATTCACGCGATCGCACCTCTCGAAAGCACCATTTACGATTTATACGGAGTGGGACAGCCCGTTCAACGACAAGCGCTACCACGCCTTCGTCAAATTTCCCTACAACAGCAAGCCGCGCTTCCTGAACGAACTACTCGTGGAAAAAGGCTACGCCCGCATCCATACGAAAGGAGCCGACCTCCCCGACGGCACCTCGCGCAAACAACACGAGGCAGACCTCCGGAAGCTGGAGCGCGGACTTTAGTCCGTCTCCCTCGATCACCATTGATCCGGTGCCTCGGATCGAAGCTTTGAATCTAGAATTCCATGACCATACACACCCTGAAAACCTGCGATTCCTGCCGGAAAGCCACCCGTTGGCTGAAGGAGAACAACATCCCGTTCGAGGAAATCCCCATTCGCGAAACACCTCCCTCCGAACCAGAACTCCGCCTCGCCTTGAAACAATCGGGCGGAGATGTCCGCAAACTTTTCAACACATCCGGCGGCGACTATCGCGCGCTGAACATGAAGGAGAAGCTACCGACCCTTTCCGAAGACGCTGCCATCACCCTGCTCGCCTCCAACGGCAACCTGATCAAACGCCCCTTTCTGACCACCGAAAATTCCGTCCTGGTCGGTTTTTCACCCGAATCCTGGAAAACACTTTTAGAATGAGGAACAAACACCATCTGCCAACGGCCTAATCTTGCACAGGGACGCGTTGAAATCTTGCATTCGGTCGTCGCGGAGGGTGGGATCTTTCCAGCTGGGTTGGGCGGTGATCCGCTGGAGCGCCATGGACTCGAGGATTTTTCCGAAGGACTCGCGCTTACGGTTCCAGTCAACCTCCCGCAGACCGATAAGGGTGGCTGCGAGGCCGGAATCGAGCAGGTGGATTTTCGGCATTTTCACGAGGCGCCTGGCTGCGGTCCTGTGCCACGTGGATCAGGTGGAGGTCGATTGCGTCATAAACTGCGGCAACACCGTCTGGGGGAACGATGTGAAAGCCGCCCAGACAGTGGATGGGGCCGACACCAAAAGCCTTCGTCGTCTCGCCGGGAAAGCAGGAAAAGATTTCGCCGGCGGCATCGTCCCATACTCCGGCACCAGCGCTTTCCCCCTCGGTGGCACACCGTTCCTAGCCGTTCCGTTTCCAAGATTCCGGGAAATGTGATGACGTTTCCCGAGAACCGCACGCCCTCCTTCGAATCATATACATCCTTTCATTCGCAGCTGTGGCCAAGGAAAGAACCGCTCGACCTCGCACGTTTCCTCCTCTTATGAAAATACCCGGAATTCTACTCGCGTGCCTCGCGCTCACTCCTCTGCTCGCAGCAGATTTCAAAGTCACCCCTGCCGATGGAGCGACGCTGTCCGCCACTTTCAACGAGACCATGAGGCCTGGCGACCGTCTGATTCTGGAACCGGGTGAATACAGGGACCTCCGGCTTGATTTGAAAAACGGAGGGGACGCAGGCAGCCCGAAAATCATCGAGGCAATGCCCGGCGCCGTCCTCGTTTCCTCGTGGACCATCGAGCGCGCCGACAAGGGAGCGACCGCCATTTCGCTCGCACCGGGACTCTCGCATACGATTTTCAGGAATCTCTCGATCCGCTCCTACTGCTTTGCCGTGAAAGCGGGCGAGTCGGAGGAAACTCCCCGGACCGGCCTGGTGTTCGACCATCTGAAAGCGGAGCGGATGCGCCACGGATTCTATCTTTCCGACTGCGACAATATCCTGTTCGAGGCCTGTTCAATCATCCGCTACAGCAAGCATGGCTACCGTTTCGAGCAAGGTTGCGACCACGTCAGCATGCGTGGCTGCCTCGCCGATTGCTCCGAAGGTGACGCCGAATGGGAAACGAAGACCGAGATGCTCCCCTTCGGCTTCATCGTGAACAGCGGAGGAGCACCCAACACGGATTTTCTCTTCGAAAACTGCGTTTCGAGGAACAATATCAAGTCCAACCAGAAGCAGAAATACACGAACGGTGATGGCTTCGTAGTCGAAGGCAACACCACGGATGTGCGGTTCATCCGCTGCCGTGCGCTCCGGAACCAGGATGCCGGGTTCGACCTGAAGGTTGACGCGGTCACGCTCACCGATTGCGTGTCCACGCATTGCCGCAGGAGCTACCGCGTTTGGAAAACCGGAACACTCACCAACTGCTTTTCCGGATGGTCCACCATCGGAGTCTGGAGCAGTGGCGGGCCGGTCTCCGTCAACGGCAGCACCCTCATCGGTTTGCGCCGGGCCGTTGCGGAAACGGATCGCAAGAACAGCAAACCGATAACCATCTCCGACAGCTTGTTCCGCCCTGGGGACGGAGCGAAAAACTTCTCACCCGCCATCGGAGACATCGATTTCCAGAACTGCGTCGGCGAGGGAGTCACGTTTGAAAACCCGACCGAAAACTGGAATGGGACGGGAGAGAACTTCAACAGCACCAGCCACCCGGACACCGGCTACTCCAGCAAGCGCGTGAAAACCGACTAATCGTCCGTAAGAACCGATAGCACCTCGCCGATGCTGTGATCCTTCTCCAGCTCGTGGCGCAGTTTCTTATCCGTGTTCAGCGTGTAGGTGTTCCTGCGACCGAGACGTTCGCGGTCCAGATACCCGGCTTCCTCCAGATCCGCCACAATACGTTGGACCGCTCGCTCGGTGATCCCCACTGCCAGGGCGACCTCCCGCAACGGGCGGTCGGCGTTTTTGGCCAGGCAGATCAGAACGTGTCCGTGATTGCTGAAAATCGTCCATTGGTGGGGCGTTGACATCCCGGATCGTCTCCAGGCTCCTACGAAATTTCAATCACGAACTCCACGTCCGGTCCCCGCAGCAGAAAGCGGGAGCCACGAAGGACTCCCGCTCCCGGGTAGAACATCAGGAACAATGCGAACAGCTGATTTCGTCCCGGAGGGACAGAAGAACTGTTTGCCTTGGTAAGTTATTTCTTGGCTTCCTTCGCGGCCTTCTTGCTGCTCTTTTTGGCAACTTTCTTGGCTGCCTTCTTCGGAGCTGCTTTTTTGACCGGAGTCTTTTTCGCAGGAGCTTTTTTGGCGGCCTTCTTAGTCACCTTCTTGGCTGGAGCTTTTTTCGCCGCCTTCTTGACCACTACTTTTTTCGCGGCCTTCTTGACTGACTTTTTAGCGCTTTTCGCCACTTTCTTCGTAGCTTTCTTCGCTACCTTTTTCGCCGCTTTCTTGGCGGGTGCCTTTTTAGCCGGAGCCTTTTTAGCGGGTGCTTTTTTGGCTGCCTTTTTCACCGCTGCCTTCTTGGCCGGGGCTTTTTTCGCAACCTTCTTGGCGGGCTTCTTCGCGGGCTTGGCCGCTGTTTTTTTTGCTGATTTTTTTGCAGCCATTGTTTTGTGTCGTTGGAGTTCGCGTTCGATGTTTGTTTTCTCTTCCGGCGTAAGTGTGCCAGCGGAGAGGGTAGCGAGAACAGCCTCACCGAGACGTCCTCCAAAAGCGTTCGTGATGAACTCGTCCGTAGCGCGACGGACGATGATTTCCTGCGAATAGGCAGCCTCGAAGGTGTGGGCCCGGCCCGACTTGGTGCGTTTCACCAGCCCCTTCTTCTCGAGGTTCTGCATCACGGTGAGAACCGTGGTGTATGCCCGTTCCCTGCCGTCCGGAAGGGAACCATGTACGACGTTCACAGTGGATGGACCTTCATGCCACAATACTGACAGAGCCTGGAGTTCTAGATTTGATGGGTGTGTCGGCTTTGCCATGGGGAATGAATTCCGTTTCTTGAATACGAGATAACTAGTATTTCGCCTTTGCGTCAAGTTGAATTACGCAAACTTCCAGGAAAACTTTATTTTCATCCCCGTGCCCCTTGCGACAGCCCGGAGGAAGGAACTACGGCAGTCACCGTAGTTCGATATTCCCGGCAGTTCACCGGCCCTCGTCCGCCTCAGGGCGACCGATCTCGGGATTCAGCTTGGCGAGGGCTTTCCAGAACTCCTCGTCCGTAGGGTGCCCGTTGAAGAGCACCGTCCCTTCCTTCGAGACGAGCACGACCGCAGGCACGCTCTGGACGCGAAGTTTGTTGCTGACCGGAGACTTTTTCGTGTCCACGATCCAGGCGCCGGGAATCTTTTTCTCGGTGGAAGCAAGCATCGCCTTCGCATCGGTTTTCACCTTCGCGGAGGTTTCCGGCAAAATGGAAACCACCCCGACGTCATGCTTCGCGAGGTATCCGGCGGTGGTGAAAAAGTCGTTCAGCGTGGCTTCACACTCGCGGCTCCACGGTGACCAGAAATGCAGCAGGAGACCGCGCTTTTCGCCCATCGCGGCACCGAGCGAAACGGGATTCTCCGTCAGGATGTCCGTATAGGACTTTTCGAAATCCACCCGGATCGCCTTCATCGCATCCATGAGGCGGATGCGGTCGATGTGCGGTGCGAAGGCCGCTCCCTGCCTCGGGCTCAGCCAGAAAGCCTCCGTGATGTGCTGCTTGAAGCCGGCTTTATCCCCTTGCTCAAGCGCGCCGAGAGCTTCGACATACTCGACGACGGCCAGCCAGTCGTCCACGCTGCCGAACACTTCCGAATCGGCCAGCTTGAAACCATCCCTGAGTTTGCGGAAATCCGGCAGTAACCCGGCGATCTCCGCGTCCTCCTCCCGGTCCACATGAAACAGGAACCGTGCTTCGAGTATCGCCTGTTCGGGGATCCCGAGTTCCCGCGCGTTTGCCGCCGCCTTGTCGAGCGCCTCCGGCGACTCGCGCTCGGAAAGAAGCTGCTCGATGGCATCTTCACGCGGAGACATCGGCGTTTCCGCAAGCGGATTTTCCTGCGCGGAAAGCGGCCAGGTGCTGATCAGCAGGCAGGCGATCGCTTTTTGGAAATCCATGGAAAAATCAGGAAGACGGGATTTGAAGCTTCGCTCCGAGAACTGCCACGTCGGTGGTGAGCCCGTTGGCCCGCTTGATCGCGTCCACGCTCACCCCGTATTTTCTCGAAATTTTCCAAAGCGAATCACCACTCACAACGGTGTGAACCTTGGTCATGGCAGGTTGCGGAGCCGGGCGGGACGGAGCGGCCGGCTCGGGAGCGATCGTGGCATCGTCGTAAGCGGCAGGTGCGTCGTAGGCTGGATTCACATCGCTCGGCTGGTAGGGCGAACCGCTGTCATCCACGTAATCGGGGGCGGCATACGGATTGGAGACATCGTAGTCCTCCCCGCCTCCGTCTGATGCGCAGGAAACGAGTAGGGCGGATGCAGCCAGGGCGGATGGAAAAATCAGTTTGGATTTCATGGAATTGGAACGTTTGTGGGGAAAGCGAACGGTTGCCGCTGCGAATGTAACGGCGACGCGCCCGTTGTTTATTCAAACCGATGGAGATTCCCAACGAAAAAATCCATCCGCCGCACGTTCGGTATGCGCGGCGAGTTCCGGGACGGTCTCGCCTCGCAGGGCGGCGATCGCCGCCGCGCAGTGCATCGCGTAGGCAGGCTCGTTACGTTTTCCGCGCATGGGCACGGGTGCGAGATAGGGCGAGTCCGTTTCGATCATGAACGTGCCCGCGGGGCAGCGGGCCACGGTTTCTTTCACCACACCCGCGTTCTTGAAGGTGGCGACCCCGCCGAAGGAGACCAGGCCACCGGCCGCGATGACCTTTTCCGCCATTTCCCACTCGGAAATGAAACAGTGGAACACCGCCCGGACCTTCGCCGAAAATCCACCGTATATATCCAGCGCATCGTCGAACGAACCACGGCCCTCCTTGTCGCGCGTGTGGATCACGACATTGAGTCCGGATTTCTCAGCCAGTTCGAAATGCTGCTTTAGAAAATCCCGTTGCCGTTCCCGATAGCTTTCGTCCGTCCAGCCCTCCGGAGCGGGATGGAAATAGTCGAGACCCGTTTCTCCGATGGCACAGACACGCGGATCGGCGATGTGCTCGGAAATCTTCAGAAAGGCATCGTCCGGAGCATTGTGGACATCGCACGGATGGATGCCGATGGCCGCACGGATACCGTTCTCACCGGCGATGGTGAGATTCGTCCCGAGATCCTCCAGGCAGGTCGCGAGCGTGACCATGCGCGTGACTCCGGCGGCTTTCGCGTTGCGGATGATCTCCTCGCGCTCGCAGGCAGGAAATTTCGCGGAGCCCAGATGGCAGTGTGAATCGGTGATCACAAGCTCCCTCCCCGGCAAGCGTTCAGAAGTGCCGCCACTTTATCGAAATCCTTGACCCCCGGTGAGATCTCCGCACCCGATGCCACATCCAGCGCTACAGGAACGACCTCACGCACCGCTTGCGCCGCATTTCCCGGAACGATCCCGCCAGCCAATACCAAGGGCATCTCCGGAAAACGTGTTTTGAAACCGCAAGCGAGACTCCAGTCGAAGGTTTCGCCGGTGCCTCCGAAGACCAGTGGCGCGTGAGCATCGAGTAGAATCGCGTCCGCCGGGTGCTCCGCTGCTTTTTCCAGATCATCTCCCGTCGCTACACCGACCGCCTTGATTACCGGGATAGCCGCCTCGCGGAAACGCCCTGTCACCTCCGGCGGCTCGTCCCCGTGGAGCTGCACCACATCGATCATGCCATTTCCGAAAAGGCGGAACGGGAGATCGCTATCCTCGTTCACAAACACTCCGACCCGCAGGATTCTCCCTGCGAGAGCTTTCATCCAGACGGCCTCGCGAGGATCGAGATAGCGTTTCGACCGGGGCCAGAAATTGAATCCGGCCGCATCGACACCGAGCTCCACCAAGCGTTCCGCATCAGCTTGCGTCCGCACCCCGCAGATCTTGAGCGAAGCACTGTCCTTTCGAAAAAATTCCATGCGCTCTTCTCGCCTCTGGCTTCTCCGATTGCAAGCCGCCCCGGCGACAACATCGAATCGCTATCGCGGGATACGGCCCGTCACTTCACCCTCAGGTGGGTGCCATCGATGATCTCCGGTTCGAGACTTCCGGGTCTCGTCCAGCCTATGCCCATGAAATCCTCCCCTTCCAGCTCCCGCAGGATGGCGGTCAGCGAGTAACGGCGCCCCTTCTGGAGGCGGATGGCTTTTGATCCCTGGGAGGCTTCCCAACTGAAATCGTCCGACCGTGGCCAGCCCTGTCCCGCCAATCTCCGGGGAACCCCGTAGTCCATGCGAAGGAGACCCTTGGACTCGCCTTCTTCCCTTACTGTAAGCGATCCGAGGTTGTCACAGGAAATCCAGAACACGTAGTCCCCCGTTTCCGGTGGGATCAGCCAGGCCGACATACGGGATACATAGTAGTCTCCCATTTCATTCCCGGACTCGAAGCTCGGGCGGACCAGCTTCAGATCCGGCTCTCCCTTCATGTAATGCCGGGGCTTGTTGGCGATTACCTCTACGTCAGCCCACCAGATTTCCTGCACCACGCCCCTTCCGCCCTCTCCACCGAATTTTTTCACCTGGGTGGAATCCCCCGAGCCTGTCGCAACCGCCGTTTCACCGCCACTTACCCGGGTGATTTCGTGCCCCTCCCGGTCGCGCAGGCGGACTTCCCCATGGTCAACGCCGAGCGTCATCGCCTCCCCGCCGGTTGATGCCAAAAAGCGGGTGCCGGAAACCAGGGAGGAAAACCCGCCGCTGAGAATCTCAAGCCGCCTGGAACGTCCTTTCGGATCCACCACTGCCGCGATGCCACCCTCCGCCAGCTCCAGCCGCTGGCGCACGAACCATGAAAACGGTGGATCCAGCAGGCCGAAACGGGAGGCGCCGTTGATGCGGTAGGTTGCCCGAATCCCCTCGCTATCGAGCACGAGCTGCGTCCCGCTCCGGGTTTCGATCCAGTCTCCGGGGAGAAGCCTGTCGCCTTTTTCGAGAACCGTCTGTTCCGTATTTCGCCAAAGGATTGCGCCGCCATCCGTTTCAGTGACCGTCATCGCCACGGTTTGCGAATGCCGTGCCTGACGGAGGGCGAGCGTTCCCCACGCAGCGCTTGCCATGAGGATGGCGGCAGCCGCTTTCCTCCAGGGAAAACGGATGATGTTCCGCCCGGCGCCGGGGACAGGGTCGCCCGCCGCCAGCTCGAATCCATCCCCCGGCACGACCAGTCGAACCGGATTCCCGGAAGCCCGCCCCAGGCGCGATGGCCGCGCCGCGCCGCTACGCACATGCTTTTTCACGAGATTGAGAAATGAGGAATCCTCCGCCACCGCTCTATCCATCGCGTGGCAACGCGCGGCGGCTATCGGAAACGCGGCTTCGCGCAGAACCGCATCAAGTGACCGGGCCGCATTTTCCGCACTCCATTTTTCCGAAACGAACCAGTCGGAGCCTTCCCCGGATTGCCGGGTATCCAGCTTGTCGCCAAGGCGTTCACCCAGGCATTTCCTGAGCTTTCCACGGAGGAAGTGAAGCTGTTTGCGTATCGCCCCCTCGTTGCGTCCGCTCATCTCGGCGAGTTCTTTTCCGCTTTTCCCCTCGTGGTAGAAATCGAACAGGAGCGTCCGCGCATGCTCCGGAAGCATGCCGATGCACTTGCGTAGCTTGTCCACCATCTCCTCGAGGCGCTCCTCCGCGCTGTCGTTGAAAAAAGGATCGATTTCCTCGGAAAGCAGATCCAGCAGAGTCTCCTCCGCCACGGGGATTTCCCGCCGGATGCGGCGGAGTTCCTCCAAACTTTTGCGGCGCACGATTCCCTTGATCCACGGAAAGAGGCTGCCGCGCGTCCGCTGGTCGATCTCCGTTTTCCCTGCCACCAGCAACAGGCTCTCCTGCACCACGTCCTGGGCGCGGTGCCAATCGGAAATGATCGCATACGAATACGCCGTGAGTATCTCTT
Organism: uncultured Verrucomicrobiae bacterium; assembly: GCA_963729485.1. Lineage (GTDB taxonomy): Bacteria > Verrucomicrobiota > Verrucomicrobiia > Verrucomicrobiales > Akkermansiaceae > Luteolibacter. The sequence continues at coordinate 6,209 of CAVSNV010000007.1, read as the reverse complement.
TCTTCGCGAAAGCGATTTTCACCAGCTCGCTGACCGAAACGTCAGACAAATCCTCTCCGGTATGCTCCATTTGGAATTGGTTCGACACAACTGATGACGGACTCCGGAGATTTGTTACAGAATAAGTGCGGTTATTTTTGCCAAAGACAGCCAGCTCCGGGGCAGGAGGATTCAGCAGGGAATTTTTTTGAGAAAAAGGGTAACATTTCCCGGTTTTTCCTCATTGAGCTGCGGAGGAGCGTGTTTTCGCCCTTCCGGACCACACCATTCCCATTCGATCCAAATGAAAAAAAGCAGCAAATCCATCAAAGCGCTCGCATCCATCGGTGCCACCGCGTTTCTCGCCACCGCCGCGCAAGCCGTAGTGGTTCTCCAGTATGAATACAACGGCACCGCCGGAACCCAAACCCCGAACCCGACACTGGACACATCGGGCAACGGGCCTGTGGCGAACGGCACTCTGGCGAGCGGAGTCACTTACGCGGCAGGTAACAGCCGCAGCGGAGCGGGAACCCACGCCAATTATTCCGGCGCGGCTGACGGCACCGGGATAAATTTCACTACCACCGGAGCAAGCGTACTCAACAGCGCCTCTGGAGCCACCCTCTTTACGGATTTCCAGCTTACCGCCAACATCACCGCCAGTACGCCGCGGCTCATTTTCGTTTCGACAGCAGACTCCGCTTCGTCGGCAAGAGCTGAAATTCGCATCAACTCTGCGACCGCCACCACAAGCACCACTGGAACTTACTCATTCCAAGCAGGTGGGCGCACCGGACTTTCAGGCGAAGCGTTCGCCGCTCGTACGAGCGACAACGTGATTCTCAATCTCAACCAATGGTACACATTGGCGACCGTGCTGGATTACACTGGGAAAACAGCTAAGATTTATCTGAACGGGCTGGATATCATCTCTGGCTCCGAATCCGCCGCTTTTGCCGGGAACACCACCCCTAACACGAATAGTGCGTCAGCTCGCATCGGAACCAACGGAAACACCACCAATCCTTCGTTTGTAGGAAAACTGGACAACACCCGCATCTACAACGAGGCACTGAACGCCAGCACCATCCAGAGCCTCTCCATCCCCGAGCCTTCTACCGCCCTCCTCGGAGCGCTCGGCGTCCTCGCGCTCCTCCGCCGTCGCCGCTAGCATAGCTGGATCATAGGATTTCGTCCTCATTCGAAGAGGCGGCACGATCAGTGCCGCCTCTTTTCGGTTTCCCAACCGCGCGGATGACCGCACCAGTTTCCGTCCGATCGGACAATATCGATTTCCGACATTTGTGTTATTTTCAAACGTTCCAATGACCGCCATCCGCCACATTTCCGCAATCCTGCTGGCCACCTGCGTCACGGCCAAGGCACTGCCCAACGTCCCCGTGGATTTCGAAAAGCAGATCCTCCCCATCTTCGCGGAGAAATGCTTCAAGTGCCACTCGTCCCTCACAAAGAAGCCCAAGGGCGGTCTCAAGATGGATGACGTGAAATCTCTGATGGAAGCCATCGGCGGAAAGGAAGCCATCGTCCCGGGAAACCCCGCCGACAGCGACTTCATGTTCGTCCTCAATCTCCCCTCCGGAGACGACGATATCATGCCTCCTGCCAAAGAAAACACCCCCACCACCCAGCGCGAGCGGGATCTTATCGAGAAATGGATTGAGCAGGGCGCGAGCCTAGGCGAATTCACCGAATACAAGCACGACGAGGAACACGTGGTGCTCGAAGTATCCGAAATCGAAGCCCTCGATACCGCTGCCGCCGCCCGCAAGATCGACCTTCTCATCGCCGCCGGTTTGAAAAAGGACGGCATCGAGGTGAACGACCCGGTCGGTGACGAAATTTTCCTCCGCCGCAACTACCTGAACATCATCGGGCGCAACCCCACCTTCGCCGAAGCCCGTGCTTTTCTCACCTCGGAAGCTCCGGAAAAGAACGCCAAGCTTGTCGATATCCTGCTCGCCAGTGAAGGCTATACCAGCCACGCCATCAACTACTGGGGAGACGCCCTACGCATCCTCGACAACCAGGGCAGCAACGACATAAAGCCCTACAACGCCTGGCTCAAGAACGCCCTGAACGACAACATGCCCTACGATGAACTCGTCAACGGCATGCTCTCCTCCACCGGGCGCTACTGGGAGGATCCTCGCATTGGCTTCTATTTCCGTGACGAGAAAAACCGCCTCGCCGGAGTGGAGGCTGTCAGCAGCCTTTTCCTAGGGACCCAGATCGGTTGCGCCCAGTGCCACGATCACCCCTACGACAAGTGGACGCAGAAGGACTACTACCAGTTCGAGGCCTTTTACAACGCCCGCACCCCCTTCATCCCCATCCAAAATATCCTCGGGGAAATGGACAGCAGACTCATCAATACGCAGCGCGGCCAGCTCTCCGATTATTTTAACAAAACCCGCCTCAGCGGCATCATGGAAAAACGTGGTGAGGATCCCGGGAAACTCCGCCCCACACCCATCGACTTCGAAGGCGTTTCCAAGGAAACCAACGCCGAACTTGCGAAGCGCGCCACGAACCGTTGGTTCGCCTCCTACGCCTCCGGCATGCTCGTCAACCGCCTTCGCAACGGCATCTATTTTCCTTACGAGAAAGCCTGGGGCAAACTCCCCGAAAACTACCTCTACGACGATGGCAAACCCGGCCAAAGCGTCCCTCCCGCCGTGCTCTTCGGAAACAATCCCGAGTTCAAACACGGGGACGATCTCGCCCCCGTTCTCGCGGACTGGATCACCTCGCCGGAAAACGTCCGCTTCACCAAAGTCATCACCAACCGCCTCTGGACCCGCCTGATGGGCTATCCGCTCAGCGGCCCTGTCGATGAAGTCCTCGAACTCCATCGCAGCGCCAACCCGGATCTCGTCCTCTACCTAGAGGGGCTCATGCGTGCCACCGGCTATGATATGAAGCAGTTCCTCCGCATCCTGGCCAACACCGATTACTACCAGCGCTCCGCCTCAACCGCCGCTTTCGACGAACTGCATCCGAAGCTCCTCGCCGGCCCACTGCTCCAGCGCCTCACCGCGGAACAGATCTGGGATTCCATCGCCCTGCTTGTCGACGACAGCATCGACGAACGCATCAATCTGAAAATGCCCGACCAAAGTCTCGAGGCGACCCTATACGAAGCCAAGAACCCCGAGGAATACTGGACGACCATCATCGCCTCCATCGACGGGAAATTCTCCGACGGCAAAATCATTGAAAAGCAACCTTCCATGATGATGTCCGAAGCGGAAGAACCTGAGGAGGACGAATCCAACGACCTCAAGGATAAATACAAGCGCGCCTCCGAAGTAGGCCAGCCCGCCCCCGGCGGTCATTTCCTCAGCCTCTTCGGTCAGAGCGACCGCGAACTCATGGACAACTCCTGGGCAAACCCCACCGTCCCCCAGGCGCTCGCCCTTCTCAACGGTTCCCTCTACGGCGATCTCACCAACCCCGAATCCTCCTTCGCGAAAGCCATCGCCGAAATGGATACTACCGACAAAAAGATCGCCACCACGTTCATCTCCATCCTCGGCCGCCTCCCCAGCCGCGTGGAAAACACCGCCGCCGCCAACTACGTCCGCGACGGCAAATCAGAAACCGCCTACGCCGACCTAGCCTGGTCCCTCATCAACACCCGCCAGTTCCTGTTTAAGAACTAAAATTCAAATTTCAAAACTCAACTCTCAAGGAAGAATCCACCCACCATCCACACAAGCAAAGTCTTCCATCTCTCACTTCTCACTCGGCACTCTTCCCCAAGCCCTATTCTTTCCTGAAAACTGAAAACTGAAACCTAGCAAACTTCGTGAAACATCTCCTAAACCGCCTCAACGAGTCCTCCCGCCGCGATTTCATGGCGAACATCGCCAAAACCTTCCTCGGCGTTTCCCTCTTGAGCCAGGAGCGCCTCACCGCCGCCCTCTCCCAGGCATCCATCGCGCAAAAAGCCTCCGCAAAACGCGTGATCTACCTCTTCATGTCCGGCGGCATGTCGCACATCGATACCTTCGATCCAAAGCCGGATAACAAGGAAGTCCAGGGCCCCGTCGGTGTCATCAACACCAACGTCGATGGCATCCGCCTGACCAGCAACCTGCCCAAAGTCGCCAAGCAGATGGACAAGATCGCTCTGATCCGCAACATGAGCCATACCCAGGGCAACCACGAACCCGGCCAATATAAGTTCCGCACCGGCTACGAGCACCAGGCCGGCATCATCCATCCCGCCCTCGGCGCTTGGACCACAGCCCTAGGGAAAAGAAACAATCCCAACCTCCCACCCTACGTCCGCGTCGGCGGCCTTGGTGGCCACCCCGCCTCTGGATTCATGGAGGTGAAATACGCGCCGCTTCCCATTTCCAATCCCAGCTCCGGCCTCTCCAACAGCGCCCGCCCCGAAGGCCTTTCCGAAGAGCGGTTCAAGGACGGCCTCGCTCTCTCCCGCGCCCTCGATGACGCCTACATATCCCGCTACTCCTCAAAGGATGTCCGCGCTTACGGGGATTTTTACAACGACGCCGTCACCATAATGTCATCCTCGGATCTCGATGCCTTCGATCTCAAAAAGGAACCCAAGGAAATGCAGGACGCTTACGGAAAAGATCCCTTCGGACGCGGCACACTGCTCGCCCGCCGCCTCGTCGAGCGCGGGGTCAACTACGTCGAGGTCGATCTCGGCGGCTGGGACACCCATACCGACAACCATGCCGGAGTCGCCGAGCGCTCCCAGATCCTCGACCAGGTTCTCAGCACCCTCCTCCAGGATCTTTCCTCAAAAGGTATGCTCGAAGACACCCTCGTTGTCATGGGCACGGAGTTCGGGCGCCAGGCGAAGATCGATAGCTTCAAAGGCCGCAACCACTACCCCATCGCCTACACCTGCCTCATGGCCGGAGGCGGAGTCCGCGGTGGCCAGATCATCGGCGAAACCAATGAGAACGGTATGGAAATCGTCGGCGACAAAGTCGGTGTCATGGATTTCAACGCCACCATCGCCACCGCACTGGGCCTGGATACCATGAAACTTTTCGAACCCTTCAAAGGCGGTCAGAAATTTTCCGTGGTCGGAAAAGACACCGATCCGAACAAAGGAAAACCGATTCCCGGGCTGCTGGGATAAATAGTCCGCATTTCGGGTGACATTTTGGGTCGGGCGATCACTGGATTCATCGAACGTGATTTTCCTACGGATCAGACCGTTTGCCAAAAATGCGTGCGCATATCATCGTGGCTGGATCATCTTGCTCCAGGCCGTCCTGGGGGAATCCTGCCCCCAGATTCCAGATTGACGGACGGACTTCTGGCAAAAGGTCTAGGCGGCGGGGAAAAACCACCGAAATGAAAATCTCCACTCGAGGCGGCTTGACCTGTCTGATCGGACAGTAGGCTTTTCAGGCGAAACCGATATTCTCAGACCTTCTCGATACTTCCAACACCCACAAAACACGACCCAATGAAAATGACGATGAAATCAATCAAACTCGCCGGTGCTCTCGCGCTGGCTATCTCGTTCACCGGCTCCGCTAGCGCTGCGGTTTTGATCGATTTCTCCGACGGACAAGGTTCCGCTGCCGCTGGTGCGGAAACAAATGGAAGCTTTTGGAACACCGTTGATGGCGGAAACGACGTTACCGTCTCAAATCTGAGGGACTCGGCAACCGGTATGTCCACTCTGATCGATATGCGGGTGGTGTTCACCACCAGTCTCAACGGGCAAGCCAGCTACAGTGGTGCCGGAAATCCTGGCGATAACGCCGCACCAGCTCCGTTTAACCTGGAGTTTGCAAGGGCGGATTCAATTTTTGCGAACGGCGGAAGCTCGGGCGATTTCGCGACGATTAGCTTCTCGGATCTCGTTGCCAACTCCGAATACGAATTCTTGGTTTATGTAGGCCGGACCACAGGAGGTTCAGGACTCTTCGAGGTCACCGCTGGAACCGCCGTCGGCACAGGCACCACGGTCGTAGCCAACCGAACGGCGGAAACTTTCAATATCCTTTCGTCAGCCACAGGAACGGCCGCTTTCACTTTCAAGGAAAACGATGCTACCAGTTCAACGGCGAACGCGGCTTCGTTCGCAGCCCTTCAGGTGACGCAAGTTCCCGAGCCTTCCTCCGCGCTGCTGCTCGGCTTCGGTTCCTTCGCGCTAGCTCTCCGCCGCCACAGGAAGTAAGACTTTTCCAGTTTCCATAAGGAGTGGTGGC